>JAHXIO010000011.1 GCA_025655595.1 Candidatus Thiodiazotropha sp. (ex Monitilora ramsayi) | reverse complement strand
TCAGCAATCGGCTATGTCAGTCCAGCTGAGTTTGAGAGGATGGCAGCAGTTGCTGCTTAGTTAGGATGTCTACTTTTTGTGGGTAGGACCAGTGTTTCAGAAACAATGATTCCAGATCTGCGTCTAATAATGTTGGTATGTTGCTGTAAGCGAGGGCTAATGTTCGGAAACGACCCATAACCCATAGTTACCGTTCGTCTAAACACAGTGATCGGCTCAATGCACTGAATGTTGCCATTTAGTAACTGGATGCACATTGGTAACATACGACACACTCTCGCAATCCTCTCAATTTCGATACATTGAGGTATGCCTGCACGCTACAGCATAGACAGCATTCTGAAACAATAGAAACAAAAAACTATTGTTACGAAATCAAACTGAAGCGTTCACCCCCTAGACTATCCCCGCACTACCCGGACGAAATCAGAGTGAGACGCATCATGCATATCCAGAATATGGCTATCCCTGTCTTAAATAGTACCCGGATGCCCGGACCGACCGAAGGCAAGACGTATGAGACACACAGCGTTAGCACCCGCAAACTGTCTCAGGTATCTGAGGTCGACGCACTGGAATATCGACTATTCAGATCTCTGGATATCCATAATGAGGGAGAGATACTTGTCTCAGATCTGCTTGACTCCTTCCGGCAGGTAGGGCTGAGCACGGATGATACTCGCTTGCAGGAAACCATGTCCCGTCTGGGGCAGTTCGGCCTGCGAGACAGGCTATCGGTTGAAATATTCTGCGATGTCATACGCCCGAATATACTGCTTGTCGAACAGGCGTTACAGGGTAAGGTGGTAATACCCGACTTTCTCGACCTTTGTACCGAGGTCAGCAGTATCTACGAGTTTACCAGGGCAAATCGTGACGGCGAGGTTGCCGACTACATCCCACAACTGGCGAAGGTCGACCCGGAACTATATGGTGTCGGCTTGTGCACTATCGACGGCCAGCGCTTTTCCATTGGAGATGCGACTGCCGAATTCTGTGTTCAGTCCTGTTGCAAACCGATCACGTACTGTCTTGCCCTCGAGGACCATGGTGCGGAGTACATACACCGTTACGTGGGACAGGAACCAAGCGGCCGGAACTTTAACGAGCTTGCACTCAGCAAGGAGGGCAAGCCGCATAACCCGATGATCAACGCCGGCGCAATCATGTGCTCATCTATGATTCAGCCTGGACTTGATCCTGCCAGCCGGTTCGACTATCTGTTGAATCGCTGGACTGCACTTTGCGGAGACCGGAGGGCGCACTTCAACAACTCGATTTATCAGTCCGAGCGGAATACTGCCGATCGGAATTATGCACTGGGCTACTACATGCGAGAAAACCATGCCTTCCCGGAAGGCACGGACATGATTCAGACGCTGGAGTTCTATTTCCAGTCCTGCTCCATCGAGGTCAACGTGGAGATGATGGCAGTCCTTGCAGCGACCCTGGCCAATGGCGGCGTTTGCCCGGTGACGGGGGAACGGATCCTGCGCACGAAGAACGTTCAGCACTGTCTCTCGCTGATGGTTTCCTGCGGGATGTACGACTTCTCCGGTGAATTCGCGTTCACAATCGGTCTTCCCGCCAAGAGCGGAGTAAGCGGTGCGCTCATCGTGGTTATTCCCAATGTCATGGGTTTGTGTCTGTGGTCACCACGCCTCGACAGCCGGGGTAATACCGTGCGTGGAATCGAGTTCTGCAGGGAATTGGTAAAGCGTTTTAACTTTCACAACTATGACAGCCTTACCGGCGTTTCCGAGAAGGTGGATCCGAGGATCAGCCGTGTACAGGAAAAAGCCAAGGTGGGTGAACTCATATGGACGGCCAGCAAGGGAGATCACGGCGCCACTCACCGTCTCATCGTACGGGGGTTCGATCAGGATGGAGGAGACTACGATAAACGCACGCCGCTGCATCTTGCGGCTGCGGAAGGAAGAGAGCAGGTGGTCGAATACCTGGTTGAAAATGGTGCCGAGGTAAACCCCAGGGACCGATGGAACGGAACCCCCCTGGATGATGCGCACCGGCATGGCCACAGGGCAGTTGCCGATTTCCTGGAATCCCACGGCGGGGTACGAAGTGACTCAATCAGGGATGAGGATCACATGGGCGATGCAGGTGTAGATGGCACCCGTCTACCGCCGGAGAGGGAGTCGGGTTTGGTTGTGGAACTGATCTATGCCGCCAGCGAGGGCGATTTGACGGCGATCAGGCGGCTCGTGGCGCAGGGAGCCAGTCTGGAACAGGGAGATTATGATCTCCGTACGCCGCTACACCTGGCGGCAGCGGAAGGCCATGAACACATTGTTCAGTATTTTATTGACCAGGGTATCAATCTGTCCCCCCGCGATCGATGGGGTGGAACACCCATTGGGGATGCCCGTCGTCATGGCCATAACCGCGTGGTCCAGCTTCTGGAGAACCATGTATCAGTAAGGTGAGCGGCCCTCCGGAATCCGGTTGTTGACATAGTGAAATAAAGGAATAATAGGGGACAGACCACGGTAATTAGCTAGCAAGTAGCGTATAAATGATAAAAACAGAGATCTGCAGCCAAAAGTCTGATTCGTCTATAAAGTGTAACAATGAAATTCTCAGCATATAATCAATCAGATAAACAACAAATCAAGAAGCTATTTGAAAGCGTATTTTCAGAATCAGAAGCGCTGGGAGAAGGTATTTTGATCGCTGGCTTGGTTATTGATTTGATGAATACTACGAAGGATCAGGATATTTTTGGATTTGTTGCTAGAGATAAAGACAAAATAATAGGCTGTATCTTTTTCACAAGATTGAGTTTCAACACTCCAATTGAAGCCTTCATTTTATCGCCTGTGGCTGTCGATACGAAATATCAGAGGAAAGGCATTGGCCAGAAATTAATTAATTATGGTCTTGGGGTGCTTAAGAAGAATGGAGTGCAATTGGCCTTTACGTATGGAGATCCACATTATTATTCAAAAGTGGGTTTCAGTAGCATTGACGAAGATGTAGTAAAGGCGCCGCATTATTTGACCCAGCCAGAGGGTTGTTGTGCCAATCATTAGAGGGAGCTCAAATCGGACCCATTACAGATAAGCCTAAATGCGTTGAAGCGCTCAATAAGCCTGAGTATTGGTAGGAGTATATATACAATGCTGTTAATACAAAACAAGACCTGTGGTAACAGCATAAGCTGATTATTGTTTAAAAAGAGAGTTGATGGCGAATGGTAAATATTTCTATTATCAAGCGTCATCGACCTATTGGCACACTATCAGAGAATATCTATGAAGATCACCTACTACGTAGCTTCAAGTTTAGACGGATTTATCGCAAAAGAGGGCGGTGACGTATCTTGGCTGGATGAGTTAGGTGTTTCTATGTCAGATACCGGTTACGAAGGATTCTATTCAACAGTGGATGCGCTGGTCATGGGACGCAAAACCTACGAATTTGTTGTCAACTATGGTCAGTGGCCTTACGGTGATAAACCCGTATGGGTGTGTTCTAGTAGGAAAATCCTTCCAATGGAAGGCTGTAACCTACAAGAAGGCAGCACACCGGAAGATGTATACAAAACAGCTACTGAAATGAACATAAAGCATTTATGGTGTGTGGGCGGTGGCGAATTGGCTTCATCATTCATGGAGGCTAAATTACTAACGAATATTTACTTGTCACTGATGCCGGTATTGCTAGGTAGCGGTATTAAACTATTTGGCAATCTGCCATCTGACGTGATGCTCAATAAAGTGAGAGAGAAATCATATGCGTCAGGTATGGTTCAACTCGAATACGCTATCAAGTAGAACGTCTAGATAGGTTATTTGCCAGTGCCAGTAACGCTGGCTGTATCTCCATATTGCGTGCTCCGGCTTGATATGAACGTATTCAGCACAGTTAACTAGAAAGTCAAAATCAATAGAAGAGATTGATATGGCAAAAGTCAAACATAGAGTTGGTATTAATGGAACTATAGATCAAATATTCGCAGCTATTACATCTAGTGATGGCTTCGCCGGTTGGTGGGCATCCTCAGCAGATATTAGTCACGATATTGGAGGAAACGTTGACCTGACATTCGATGATCTCGCTGTTTTAAGATTCAAGTACAGAGATATCCAAGACAATAAAAAGGTCGCTATCCAATGCGTGGAGGGACCGGGGCCTTGGCAGGGTTCTATGCTTCTGTTTGAGCTGGAGCAAGCGGTTGATCAAGTGTTTGTGACATTAACTCACCAAAACGATATTGCTAAAGAGGAGGATTTCCTGTACTTCAGCACTAAATGGCCCTGCTATTTGCTAAGTCTTCGGGATTTCGTTGAAACAGGTAAGGGAAGACCGTATCCTAATGATATAAAAATCCACGTTGGGGATTAGCGCTCTTAGCAAGGCGCGCTAAATAGACCGCTAAAGAGGTATTTAATCTTTTCGTCATGAGTAAGAAAATGAGCCGTATCTTAGTTATATTGTCACTGTTGGTATTAGTGGGCTGCAGTCGATCACTCGATATTGAGCTTGAACCTGAGGTCAATGTCTTTTTGAGCAACAACGCTGATCAACAGTTAAGACTGACTTCAACAGATAAGGAATATAATATACTCAATGAGTGGTTAGAAACGCATGGAACGGGTTGGTATCAAACTTCCGGTCGTTATCCCGGTGGTGTGTATGTGGTATCAGGAAAATATGGTATTCAAATCACGGAAACGAACGTAGTGCTATATTCAACGACTCCACCAGAACCTAAGGCAATATTTATCCAGAGTATAGGTAAAGGTGAGCTAAGCGAAATCAGAAATCTCGCCAACTGATACCCTCTCTATTAGTGGCATAGAAGGCTCGTTTGAAGTTCATTATTTATCATTAACAGAGACGGTCTCAATTACTCTAGTCTGAGTCATACTGTCTTACACTACATGTCCTGTGAAGATACGAACAGCCAAAGCGTGTGACCGGAAAGAATGGGCGGAGATGCGTTCACTGCTTTGGCCAGATTCGGCTGACGGACACGTCGCCGAGATCAAGGAATATTTCTCGGGAAAATCTATCGATATCGTTGAAGCATTTGTGGTCGAGGATGAGGAGGGCGCTTTATCGGGCTTTATGGAGCTGAATATCAGAAACTTTGCGGAAGGGAGCCGCTCACCAAGGCTGCCCTATGTGGAGGCATGGTTTGTGCGAGCGGACTATCGCGGCAGGGGATATGGAAAAGCGCTCATGCGGCATGCGGAAAAGTGGGCGATTGAGAGAGGATACCAGGAGCTTGCCAGCGATACTGAGATTGAGAATACGAAAAGTATCGCCATCCACAAACAGTTAGGATTCATAGAGACGGAACGAGTCGTCTGCTTTCTTAAGAAGCTGAGTTAGCTTTAAAATCCATTTCGCAGCATTATCGCTTTCACTCTGCCTTTCATGGTTTGATATGGCTTGAATCTCTGCCTCATTTGGTGGTCAATGACTCAAGCCTTCTATTGGAGACGGTACTTGACCGAATCAAAGCCTCTTCATAATTTGTTGGAAACACTTCCCCAGGTCGGACGAGTGGAATGGATCGGGATCAGGCCTTCGCGTGGAGAACCTGTGGTTTTGCTGGATGCTGTTCAGCTTATTCAGGGCAAAGGGGTGGAGGGCGACCGATTCAGCGGGAGTGCCGACAGTCCAAGGCAGGTGACTCTGATTCAATATGAGCATCTGGATGTGATCGCCTCATGTCTAGGCAGAGAGTCGATCTCACCCTCGCTATTGCGTCGGAATATCGTGGTGTCAGGTATTAACCTTTTGGCGCTTAAAGATAAGACCTTTCAGATCGGCGATGCGATGCTGTCGTTTAGCGGACTTTGTCATCCCTGCAGCAAAATGGAGCGGCAGTTGGGCCCGGGCGGGTATAACGCCATGAGGGGGCACGGGGGGATTACCGCAAGGGTCTGTAAGACCGGGTTGATTCGTCTTCGCGATAGGGTCTTATATGCCGGGGTTTTGTCTGCTGTTGATAGCTAAAGGATAATAAGTGTTGGTGGGGCAGGGCCCCACCCTACCCAACAGGACAACGCGTAGGGTGGGGCCCTGCCCCACCATTATTAGTTATAAATGGAATCAGCCTCTTACTGTGAGCGCATAGGCGATTACTGTTTCATTTCGGTTATCATCGTTGTGCTGACAGACACGGTTTTCGTGACAAATTAATAAGCGACCTAGGCGCTCGAACCATATTTTCATTGGATTCGTGTCAGACAGTTTTGAATCTGAACTATTCCATTGATTTGATAATGAATATCCGTTTCGTGATCCACTCCAAATAACTTCAACGCCCTTCCGTTCTTCTCTTGCTTATCCTTATGTTGCGGTGCACAATTTAGGCTGGTCGCAGGTTGTTACATGCGATCAGGAGGTTATGAATATGCGAGAAAGTCTCATTTTTTCAGAGCACTACGCCGAATCGGTCAATCTGTCTGACGGACAACAGATTCGTCTGCGACTGGTTCTACCATCCGATAAGCGGAGTATGCAACGGGCCTTTACTGAGCTCTCGGCTTCGTCCCGCCACAAGCGGTTTTTCGCCGCAAAAGCTTCTCTCTCAGAGGCGGACCTGCGCTATTTCACTGAGACGGACGGTTATGATCACTTTGCTATTGTCGCCGTTGAACTCGATGAGTCGGGTAAGGAGGGCAAGGGGCTGGGTATCGCCCGTTCGATCCGTCTACCGGGCGATGTGGCGTGTGCGGAAGTTGCCATCACCGTTATCGATCGCATGCAGGGTCAGGGTATTGGCCATTTGTTACTTGAACGCTTGGTGGATGCAGCACTTGAACGCGGTATCGCTCGATTCCGTTTCGAATGTCTTGCGCACAATCAGGAGATGCAGGGCCTGATCAGCAAGGTCTGCCGGATTATCGATACTCGGCATGACGGCGAAGTGCTGATTGCAGAGACAGATCTGCCAGGGAGCCGCTCCACGACCAACCTGCAGACCCAGGAGACCCTGTTCAATCTCTATACCCTGCTACGGGCATGGACCATCCAGTCGGTTGACATGCAGATGGATCTGGGAAAGGCAACGATGAACCAGACCATCGGCGCCACGCATCGCAATATGGATCTGTTGTCGGCGTTAAGGCAATCACTCCCTTTTCAGTCCTGATCAAGGGCGGCTATAGACTGTGATATTGATCGCGCCGTATTGGGCGGGATCAGACTGACCTTCAAACTCACGGCTGCGAATCATGTGACTGAATGCGATGCGCGTGTCGTTGAAGTGGAATGCGAAGCCGAACTGAAGGTCTCCCACCAGGGGCTTTTTGTCAACGCTGTGGCTGTCGCGAAAGGTGTTGCCGTCGAGAAAGATGTTACGCGCCATGGCGCGCGCTTCCACACCTGCAAAGAGATACCAGTTGAATGTCGGGTCGGGGCGGAAGGCGGGAATACCGGGGAAACCAGGGCTGATAGTCGGTGGACCGATATCGTTCTTCAGGCGCGTGCCCCAGCGTGCCATGACGCCGAGAGAGGCGTAGGTGTAGACATTACCCAGGGTCAAACCGCCGTGGTGGCTCAGTTCAAAAGAACGGGACGACTGCAACGGAAACAGCCGCCGCCATTTACGCAGGTAGGTGAGGTTGATTCCCAACTCATTCTCTAGTTGGTTATCCCAGCCTCGGGGGTTATCGCTGCCTGTCAGTCTATGAATGCCTCTCTGTACCTGCTCTGCCAGAGAAATAGGACCGACCACCCCCAAGGTCAGAATCAGGCCATTGATCTTTTCTCTGTCGCCCTGGTCTTCGTATAGGTGGGCAATGCCCATATCGAGAAAGAGCCAGCCGGCATAGGGACGATCATCCTCGACCAGGGTCTCCTGTTCGATATCCTCCGGGGTGAAGATGGTCTGGCCGAGGCTGTAACCGTGGATCTCGAAACCGCCCTTGCGATAGAAAGGCAGACTGTCTGAAAGAGAGGTGAGAAACTTGGGTGGAGTGTCGACAGAGGCATAACTGATCTCGGTACCGTGGGTGTAAAATCGATCATCGCCGCTGCCCCATAGGTCGTTTTCAAGCTGGATACTCCAAAAACCGGTTTCCTGAGTGTCTGCCGCCACACTTGTAGAAAAGCTGATGAGACAGAGGATAAAGACAAGCGACAGGGAGCCTGGTGTACGAAACCATGTTGAAGATCTGCTGTGCCGAATAGTTGAGCAAGTATCCATGAACTGATACTGCTGAAACTATTCCGGTAAAACAATGAAAAAAATCAAGACATAAAACATATCTGAATTAATGGCTATTCTGAAGTTCTGGCTACAGGATTCCGGCATTCACAGGAATGGAGTCTGTGCTAACTATTGTGAAAAGACACCAGATGCATTGTGCGTTGCACACTCACATGAACTCGAAAATAGGGCCAATCAAGAGATGAACGCGACAGTTGAAGAGTATCTGGCTGCTGTGCCGAGTGAACGGCAGGCCTTGGTGAACCAACTCCACCAGCTGATCATTGAGATCTGCCCGGATGCAGAAGTGGACATGAGCTACAAAATGCCCACCTATAAATCTGACGATGGCTGGGTGGCCCTGGCAAATCAGAAGCACTACGTCTCTCTCTATACCTGTGGTGCACATCATTTAGTAGAGTTCAAAGCGCTGTACCCGAAAATCAAAACGGGTAAGGGCTGCATCAACTTTAAACCCGGGGATGCTTTGCCTGCCAAGGCCTTGAGACAGGTTATTCGTCATGCCATGGAGCGTTCAAAATAAGGTGTGGTTGGGGTCGACTCTTCAATCCGATCAGGATTGAAGATGGCTGTAACAAGAAATCACACCAGAAACGAGCGGCTGCAAGGAAGAAAACGACTTAACAATAATGAAAGGCCTTAAAAGCGTGCTTAATCCATGTCAGTGACTGGTAATTACCATAAATAAAGTACTAGAATATTTCTTTGATGGAACGCCCTGCCACTATGTCAAAGGAAATGACCATCTTGCCGTCCACTGTCTCGAACCCGGATCAAGTACGTATCGATCATCTCAGATGGTCGGCCCGTCATCCAAGTCACACCCGCGATGTTATTTACTCGCCATTATTGCGAGTCCATTTTGAGCCGGTCATGGATTTCCCAACTAACAGATCAGATCCTATTGGGACACTGCGCACTATTTAAGGAAAATAGAGAATGAGATACCTCTTCCCCCTGTGTTTGTCGATTTTATTGGTTT
Organism: Candidatus Thiodiazotropha sp. (ex Monitilora ramsayi); assembly: GCA_025655595.1. Classification (GTDB taxonomy): domain Bacteria; phylum Pseudomonadota; class Gammaproteobacteria; order Chromatiales; family Chromatiaceae; genus Thiodiazotropha. The sequence goes on along the minus strand of JAHXIO010000011.1, from coordinate 650,055 downwards.
TCAGTCAACCTGTTTTTAGCAACGATCCCGAACTGACGCCAGAGGAGGCTGCTTATCTGGTTGCTGCTGAGAAGATCTGGAATTCACTGGATCGACAGAAGGGAGAGATTAAGCTGCCGAATGGCGTAGCCACCCTGCAGGTGCCTGAGTCGTTTTATTACCTCAAGCCGCAAGATACCGAAACCGTCTTGGTTGAGATCTGGGGAAATCCTCCAGGTGCCGGTATAGAGACAATGGGGATGCTGATGCCAGCCGATTCGACGCCATTTGACGATGGCTCCTGGGGCGTCACTATCGAATACGAAGAGGACGGTTATGTCTCCGATGAGGATGCTGATGCAATCGACTATGAAGATCTGCTTGTAGATATGCAGGAGAGCACCCTGGAGGCGAGTAAGCAGCGCGTTGATCTGGGCTATGAGCCCATTGATCTGGTTGGATGGGCATCTACGCCCTTTTACGACAAGGCATCCCACAAGCTCCATTGGGCAAAAGAGATTCGCTTTGGTGACGACCCGGTACATACCCTCAACTACAACATTCGAGTGCTCGGCAGAAAGGGTGTGCTGCTAATGAATTTCATAGCAGGAATGGATCAGAAGGAGATGATAGACGCAGAGATCGATACAGTGCTTGCTATGGCAGAGTTTAGTCAGGGCTCCCGCTACGAAGACTTCAACCCGGAACTCGACAAGGTGGCTGCCTACGGTATCGGTGCACTGGTTGCCGGCAAAGTCGCGGCAAAGACCGGACTGTTGGCGGCAGCACTGATCTTTCTGAAAAAATTCGGTGTGTTTATCGTTATCGGCTTAGGTGTGTTATTTGGAAAATTCTTCAAACGAAAGTCGGCTGGTGTCGAGTAATCGTCTGTTTGAGTAACACTGCAGTCGGTATAAGTCAGGTAAAAGTATCAGTAGGAGATCAATCATGGACAATCCCTATGAACCGCCAAAATCAAACGTCGATGCAATCAACAGATCGAACTATCTGAATAACTTTTCGCGTTTTTCAGCCTGGTGGGTATTACTGCTTTCCGTGGTGACACTCGGTATCTATAATGTCTACTGGCTCTATACCCGCAGCCGGATCATCAATCAGATTCATCATAGGAAAATTCCGGAATTTTTGATCTGGGCTGCACTTATTTTTTATGTGCTCAATACCGGACTCTCTTTCTTACCGGATGAGATGGTTGCCAGTTTGATAATTGTTGTGTTGTTATCGGCAGTCGGTAGTATCTTCTTTTTTGTTTGGTGGTTATTTGGGGTACGTAACCGGCTACAGGAGTTAGCAGAGGAGAACGGTTCACCGGAGAATCGCATCGGTCCCATTCTTACTTTCTTTTTCCAGGTTATCTATCTGCAATACAAAATCAATGAACAGATCGATCGGGGTAGCGATTTAGCTACATCGGAGCAGGCAGCCGCTGAGGCAAGCTAGACAACACATCTATACGTCGATGATAGATTAGGCTGTGCGATTCAGTAGATACTTGCTGGTAATTACAGAGGCGATATTGAGTGTGATATGCCTGATTTCTTGCAACGGTACAGTGAAGGTCGCAAAGCCCGACTAAGCGTGCTGCTCAGAATCAAGCTTTCTGCTCAACACGTAGACCGGCAATGTCTCGGTCTTACCCTTGACTTGAAGCAGCTTGTGAGAAGCGGTATCAGGTGTAATCGATAGTGCCTTATGGGTGTTTTCTGAGATCACAATTTGACCTTTGTCGGCCGACGACTCAAGCCTCTTTGCTGTGTTTACCGCATCGCCGATAATGTCATATTTTCGTGTATCTTCGGATCCCACCATGCCTTCGATCACTTCGCCTGTATGGAGTCCAATGCCTACAGAGAGGTTATGTTCCTGTAATATTTCATGCAATCGGATCTGTAGTTCAAGCGCGGTTTGCACTGCCACATCTGCTGTAACAAAGTGAGTCATTACTTCATCTGCGGTGAAATTCGGTTTATGTCCGTGGTGATTGCTGATGATGGATTCGGCGACACTGTAATATCGGTTTAGCATATCAACCACTTTCTGCGGATCGGCTCTTTCAGACCATGCGGTAAACTCGCGAATATCCAGAAAGAGAATGGTCCGCTCCACCCGGTGGAGTTCCAGGGAGTTCGGGTTGTCGATAGCATTGTTAACTAGGTCTTTACTGAGGCTCCATTCAGTGTATTGCTTCAATCGCTGAGCCAGGTATCGCAGGTACTGGGCGTAATGAATTCGCTGAGATTCTGCAAAACCGAGCAGGATGCCGATAAACACTGCACCATAAAAAAAGTAGACATGCGTGTCGCTGTCCATGAAGCGTGGCCAGACTTGACTGTCCAGCTGGCGCAGGTTTTCCAGGTTTTGGTCGATAATGATGTACATAGCCGGAAACAGCAGCAGCTTGCCGATGTTCAGCAACAAAGTCGTTGCGGTCTGGAGGAATTCCACGCCGCGGGTGACTGTCTGCAATGCGCGAAGTAGTGCAATCAACAAGCTATAGGCGCCAAAGAGCATATGGTAGGGCTCGTAGAAAAACTCCATGCCTTCTTGCAGTATGTCAACCGGTGCATAGAGCCCAAAGCCCAGCAGGCTGCCTGTGAATACGGTTTTCCATGACTTGGATTGGGAGGTGCCGAGATACCACGCCTGTATAAATGCCGCGATAAAAAGCATGTAGTGAGCGGGTTCGGTGAGGTATTCAACGGCCCCGTACATAGTGATGGAGCGAATGGCATCCAGTACAGGAAACAGTGCGCTAGTCCCGACAAATTCCGCAATCACGCGTGATGTGGAAGTGCCGTGAATGCGCTCTTCCAGGCTATGCTGTCGATCCTTTATCGACTGGAGGTAGGCTCTATAGGTCTCCATAAGACTTGCAGTAATATGGTCAGAGTGGTTTGTTTTTTCTCAATTTATTGTAAAAACGACCCAGCACAAACGGTTTCTTCAGATACAGCCCTTCTGCTATTAAGGTTCCGTTTATCTGATCCTATAGCATCTACGCTTGGTAGTATAGAAACTTCAAAAGCAAAAGGTTAGAAATACTTTGCTAAGTATGGACGCTCCGTAGAAAATTGGACCAGACCCCTAATGTTTTCAAGGCGTTGATGATATAGGTTATGAATAGACGGAAATTCTTAGTGTCGTCACTCGCTTCTCTTGCTGTATTGGGGGTTGGAGGTCTGTATTGGCAAAAGCGGTGGAAATACATCGTGATCCATCACAGCGGTGGATCCTTTGGGACAATAGAATTTTTACAAAAGGTTCATAGAGAACGGCAAGCGAACGATCCGATAGATGCTATTCCATATCACTACATAATCGGTAATGGTAATGGGCTAAGGGAAGGAGAAGTTGCGAGCGACTGGAGACAGGAGTTGGGTATTTGGGGGGCTCATGTCTCAGGGCGTAACACGGCTAGGAATATGTGGGGTATTGGTATTTGCCTGATTGGAAACTATGAAATGTATCCCGTGCCGGAGCTGCAGTACAACTCCCTTGTTTCTCTGACGAAATCCTTAATGTCAGAATATAATATCAGTGTGCATAACGTGACTGGGCACGGGCATATCGAAGGCGAGCAAACCAAATGCCCGGGAAAGTTGTTTCCAATGGAACAATTCAAGAGGGATATCGCGTAGCAGTGAATAAACGTTTATCAATTGGGTAGAAACCCAATAGATATCGAGCGACTACAACTCTCTTTCAACCAGCGCGGCAGCTCGCAATAACAGTTGATAATCAACCCCTGTCTTATGTGATTCCTCACTAATCATTCTGCGCCATTTTCTCGCCCCTGGTCTCCCCTGAAACAGCCCCAGTATATGGCGTGTGATGCGGTTGATAGGGGTTCCCAGTGACAGCTCATTTTGTACATAGGGAATCAGTGCATCGACGATCTGGTGCCGGGTCATCGCAGTCCGTGTATCACCGAAAATCAAATGATCGGCATCCGACAGTATCCAAGGGTTGTGGTAGGCCTCACGGCCGATCATGACGCCATCCACCTGTTCGAGTTGCTGTTTTGCCTGCTCAAGGTCGGTGATGCCGCCGTTGATGATGAATTCGAGATGGGGGTGGTCTTGTTTGAGCCGATGGACGGTTTCGTATGAGAGGGGGGGGATTTCACGGTTCTCCTTCGGGCTGAGTCCCTGCAACCATGCCTTGCGTGCGTGGACAATAAAGGTGTTGCAGCCCTCCTCGGAGACGGTGCCGATGAAATCGCAGAGTTCGGTATAGCTGTCTCTGTCGTCGACGCCGATGCGGTGTTTGACAGTGATGTCGATTTCCACGCTGTCTCTCATCGCCTTGACGCAATCGGCGACGAGCTGCGGCGTGATCATCAGGCAGGCACCGAAGCGGCCTGATTGGACCCGGTCAGAGGGACAACCCACATTGAGGTTGATCTCGTCGTATCCCCATTCCTCTCCAAGTTTGGCGCACTGGGCAAGATCCGCCGGCTCGCTGCCGCCCAGTTGCAGGGCCACTGGATGCTCGCTGGGATCGAAATCGAGAAACCGGTTACGGTTGCCGTGAAGGATGGCGCCTGTGGTAACCATTTCGGTGTAGAGCACCACATGTTGGGAGATGAGACGCAGAAAGTAGCGGCAGTACCGGTCGGTCCAATCGAGCATGGGGGCGATGCATATCCTGCGGTCGATGGCGGTGGATTGTTGGGGCTGCGGGGATGGCATAGTTGGTTTACTGGATTCCGGCTTGTACCGGAATGACAGGGGTGGAAGTCTTGAGAGCTGCTTTTGCGTGTCGCTCACGCTGTTAAGGTCTTTATTCTACCCTGTTTTATCGATGCGGCAATGTAAGGTGTTGGTTATATTGATATCTTTGGGCCGGTTAGTCCTTGACCCATTCCGAGAGACGTTCAACCGCATCAGTCACACGGCTGCAGTGTCGCTTGATGAAAGCCTCGTTCACTATTTCTGTTTGCGCCTGAGACAAAGCGTGTACGCCGTCGAAGTCGACGACGGCGATCCGTGCAGAGAGTTCCGCTGCGGGGCGACCGAAGCAATGACCGGGGAGGATGGCGACACCGCTTTCATCCAGCAGATGCTCACAGAGTGCCTGGCCGGTCTTCATCTCTCTTGCCCTCAGTTGATTGCCCATGGCTTCAAAGCTGGGGAAGAGATAGAAACCTCCTGCCGAGCGGTTCATGGTGGCACCAGCTGTAGAAAGTGTCTCATAGGCATGGTGGGAGAGGACGGCGAGTATCTTCCGGCAGTGTTTCAGATAGAATCGCATATCGGCGTTATCATCGAATGCCGAGACTGCGGCATATTGGATGGGAGCACTGGTTGATGTGAAGGTTTCGCTGGCCACGGCGGCAACAGCATCCGCCAACCAACTCAGGCCTTCGGGAAAGGCGAAGAAACCCAGCCGCCACCCGCCCGCACCGCACCATTTGCTCAGGCCGTTGCTGATGATGGTACCCTCCGGGTAGAAGCGGGCGAGCGAGAGGTGCCGGTTGTCAAAGTGGGTGCCACTGTAGATCTCGTCGGAGATGGCCAAGACCCGATATTTGCGCAGAACCTCAGAGAGAGCGCTTAATCGGTCCTCACGATAGCAGAGGCCGGTGGGGTTGCTGGGAGAGTTGAGTATCATCAGGCGCGGCCGATTGGGGTCCTTTCTGCAAAGCGCTTCCAATACTTCGGGTTCCACGCCCAGACCGGTTTCCGGCCGGGTTGGCAGCCAGTGGATTTGCCGTCCGATAATCCGTGCCTGGGGCGCGTAGGAGACCCAGGAGGGGGAGGGAATCACAAGATCGCCGTAGTAGACCAGTTGTACCAGAAACATCAACTCCTTGGTGCCCGGTCCGACGACAATGTTGTCTGGGTGGTAGTTCAGGTCTTCGGTTCTTTGGATCCAGGCTGTTATCGCTTCCCGTAGTGCGAGGAGACCTTTGACCGGCAAGTAGTCTTTCTGGTGGGCATTGCGTGCCAATGCTTCACGCACATGGTCCGGCACCGGGAAGGGTGACTGGCCCAAGCCCAAACGGTAGATCTCTTTTCCCTCAGCCATCAGTTGTCGGGAGCGTTCATTGATGGCCAGTGTGGCGGATTGCCCCATGCCTCGCACATTCAGGTTGAGGTAGACCTCAGGGGAGCTGGGTTGATTGGTCGGCATGGATGGTTCCTTAATGTCAACGGTTATGTCGGATAGCCTTGTTCGTTTTATGCAGCATCTCTTTAAGTTACGTTTGTTGTTGGGAATGTGATGCAGGAGAGGAGCGTTTTTTCCTTTGTTGGTTGTTTAATCCCTTCATCCCGGTTCTCTCCCTGAGGGACAATTGGTATTTAGGTGACGCTACGACCACCGTGCTTCTTTATCGCGGAGGTAATCTATTTGGCTGCGGCAGGAACCTTTACTGTTTTCAGAGGTTCCTTAGTGTTAGGTGACGGTTTTTAGGGAACTACATGCCATGAAGGATGAACGCGAAATGAAAACCTACCCCGTAATATGGGAGGCTACTGATCAAGAGAAGGCCAACTCTCAGATGGCTGCGTTCATGCGAATGGCAGGTAAAGCGCGTGGCAGGGAGTTCAGTGATTACAATGATCTCTGGCGCTGGTCTGTTGACCATCCGGATCAGTTCTGGGGCTACCTGTGGCGTTACATGGAAGTGATTGCCAGCCGGGAGTGGGAGCGGGTCTTACTCAATGAAAACGCGATGCCGGGTGCTGTCTGGTTTAAAGGTGCCCGGCTCAACTTTGCGCAAAACCTGTTGCGCTACCGGGACGATCATCCGGCTATCCTGTTCCAGGGTGAGGATGGAGAAGTAGTCAGACTCACTTACGAAACGCTTTTCCTTCAAACCTCACGAATGGCCGCGGCATTCGCGCGGCAGGGGATAGGTCCGGGAGATCGGGTGGCGGCGATTGTGCCGAACATACCCCAGGCGATTGTCGCCATGCTTGCCTGTAGCTGGCTGGGTGCTGTCTGGTCCGCCTGTTCACCGGATTTCGGTGTCGAGGGCATATTGGATCGCTTTGGTCAGATTGAACCCAGGCTGCTGATTGCAGTGGACGGCTATCGGTTCAAAGGCCGTGTGATCGATATTCGGGAAAAGGTAGAACAGGTTCGTGACGGACTTGCCGGTTGTGATGCTCTCATTACCATTCCCTGGCAGGGTACGGGTGAGATAACAGGGAGCCTGGATTGGGACCGGTTGTCGGATAACAATTTACCCGTTCCCCCATTCTCACAACAGCCGTTTGATCATCCTCTCTACATCCTCTTCTCCTCCGGCACCACCGGCAAACCAAAATGTATTATTCACGGGGTAGGGGGGACCTTGTTGCAGCATCTGAAGGAGCATCGGCTGCATACCGATCTTCGGCGGAGTGACCGACTCTTCTATTTCACCACCTGCGGCTGGATGATGTGGAACTGGTTGGTTTCGGGACTTGCATCGGGTGCCACGCTGGTCTTGTTCGACGGTAATCCGCTCTACCCGCAGGTGGACAGTCTGTGGAGAATGGCCGATCAACTGGGGATCACGGTTTTCGGCACCAGCGCGAAGTATCTATCCGCTCAGGAGAAAGCGGGTGTGGGTGTTGTCAATCAGTATCCCCTGTCTGACTTGAGGACCATACTTTCCACTGGTTCCCCGTTGATGCCGGAGTCGTTTGACTATATCCATCGGGAGATCAAACCCGGTGTGCAGATCAGCTCTATTTCCGGCGGCACCGATATTGTCTCCTGTTTTGCCTTGGGCAATCCTCTGCTGCCGGTACGTCGCGGACAGTTGCAGTGTCGCGGACTGGGCATGGCGGTGGACGTTTTCAGTCCGGTGGGCGAATCCTTGCGCGATGCGCCTGGCGAATTGGTCTGTACCCGTCCATTTCCCTGTATGCCTGTGGGCTTTTGGAATGATGAAAGGGGTGAGCGATATCATGCGGCCTACTTCGAACGTTACCCTGGAGTCTGGACCCATGGAGACTGGACTGAACTGACCCGTGAAGGGGGACTGATCATCGCCGGGAGATCGGATGCCGTGCTCAATCCGGGTGGGGTGCGAATCGGTACGGCGGAGATCTATCGGCAGGTGGATCAACTGCCGCAGGTGATGGAGAGCATCTGTGTCGGGCAGCGCTGGGAGGACGATGTGCGCGTGGTGTTATTTGTCGTGTTGGCCGATGGGATGGTGCTTGATGAAACGTTGTGCGAGACGATCCGTACCCGGCTACGCAACAATGCCAGTCCACGGCATGTGCCGGCGAAGATTCTGCAGGTGACCGATATACCGCGAACCCGTAACAACAAGATATCGGAGCTGGCGGTACGAGACACCATCGAAGGCAGGGATATCGGGAACAGTGAAGCGCTGCTCAATCCGGAGGCGCTGCAGCAGTATCGTAACCGTTCTGAGTTGATGTCAGGCTAAGGAACAGAGCTTCACTGTTTCGATCGGTTTGCCACAAATCTATGGAAAAGTCGCAGGAAGGGTGAGAACCTGCCATCTACCGATGTGTCCGATGACGATCCGCTTAACCATGCGACCTCGATTGCTGTTTTTCATTCTCATCCTGTTGACAGGTTCGCCTCTGTTTGCTGAGTCGGATAGTGGAGGCAGTTACAACCTGCTGATCAAGATCGGGCTGGATGATGACTGGTTTATCATCTCCCGCTCGAACCTCGCTTCGCGTGATGATTTTACTGATACTTTTTTTCGTTACACCGGTGGGGGGCTGGGCTATCAGCTGACCGATAGCTGGAGCCTGCGCGGCGGCTATCGCCGCGCCTGGATTCAACTGCAGGGTGACTGGTTGCCTGAAAACCGTTTCTATCTGGAAGGGTTTTATGCCACCCGCTGGGATGCGTACCGATTGACGAACCGCGCCCGCATTGAACGACGCACTTTCGACTACCGGGAGGATGATGTCCGGTTGAGAAACGAAATCGTCATTGAGGGACCGGCAGGGCTTTTGGGTGAGAGCCTGAAGCCCTATTTCGAGGAGGAGTTCTTCTACAGTACGAAGGCGGACCGCTTCGAGGCCAATTGGCTTGGCGGGGGACTGGCCTGGCGTCCGGCAAAGGGGGTCAAACTTAAACTGGGTTATCGCTGGAATCGGTTTCGTGTGGGGGGTGATTGGCGAAACCGGCATGTGCTCGTTACCGGGCTCAACCTGTTTTTTTAGCTCATGGAACCTGCATGGACCTAGGGCCTGTTAACACTAATCCGATAGGCTCTGCTGGGGCTGATTTTGCGTCCAGCAAGGCAGAATGAGCGTGGTGTAGCCTGGCTACATGAGCGAATGATAACGCCGCTGGACGCAAAAACAGCCCCAGCCCTTCGGGTTGCGCCTGAAACTGCACCACTCCGCGTTGCTCGTCGTTCATTTGGCGTAACCAAACTTCGCTCCTCGCGCCTTGATTGGCGCAGTTTCAGGCACAACAGGGCCTATCGGATTAGTGTTAACAGGCCCTAGTGTTTGGAGGCCGGTTAACCGAGGTTACCGGCGCTCCACACTATCGATAAACTATTCCCTCCACTGGCTGAATACATAATCATTTTGCTTCTGCTGGGTATGACAACTGTGGCAGGAAACTCCACCGTCATTGACCAAGCGATTGCTCCTGCTGTTGCCAGCCCAACCCTCATAACCCCAGCCGTTGGTCTTTGTGAAGCGTTGGCTGTCCTTGACCATCACGCCGATCAGTACGCGATCTCCCTCGGCAGAAGCATTGCCGGACGCATTGCTCTTGAATTGGTCGAAGACAAAGATGGCGCCGTCTCGATAGCTGCCGCTTTTTAGCCCATCCAGCGCCAGCCGGTTGGCATAGACGTGGTGGATGCCGAGGAACGGATTCGCCAGAGGATGCCCCTCATGAATGGTCATTGACTTTACGTGTGCCCAGAACCTGTATCCGTCCGGATAGTCGATGAGGTCGGCTGCCGAGACGACGCTGGAGAGGGTGAGTGTTATGGCCGAGAAGATCAGGGTTAATGTTTTTTTCATCATTATGCCTCCAGTATATAAAGTATCGACTCGATACTAAAATGAGTAAAGCAGTTGTTGTTCATCGTGTCAATAAAGTATCGACACGAAACTAGTCTGCTGCTAAGGTTGAAAGTATTGATAGAGAATGGAATTCCAAATGAGTGTTCAACAGGTCCATGCCACGTTGGAGAGACTGAGCAATCTGTTGCGGGTGGAGGCTCGTGAGCAGGGTGCACATGAGGGACTGTTGCCGGTGCAGCTGGAAGCACTGCACTATCTGTTTCAGTGTAACCGCTACTCGGACACGGTTCAGGGTGTCAGCGAGTACCTGGGCCAGACCAAGGGTACGGTGTCGCAAACCCTGAAGGTGTTGCAGAGCCGGGAGCTGTTAGAGAAAAAACCGGACATGAAGGATCGGCGGCTGGTACATCTCAAGATTACCCGAAAAGGGCGCAGGTTGTTGACGAATGTAGTCCCCGCACGGTTTCTGGTGGAGGCGTTGGACGGTAAACAGACCGGTGAGGTTGATCAGCTTGCGGATCTGCTTAGGTCTCTACTGAGGGATGCTCAGGCAGCCCGGCAAATGAAAACCTTCGGCGCCTGCAAGACCTGCCGTTTCAATGAGTCAGCCGGGTCGGGTTATCGATGTGGCCTGACGGGCGAATCCCTGTCAAAACCCGATACCGAGCGGATCTGTCGGGAGCATCAATATCCCATTGCGTGTGAAGGGTAGTCGATAGCAGATTCCCTCATCATGTGGTTGACCACAAATATTGAGTGGACTTATACGGCAGATCGTTTGGCTACCACTTCAGGCAGCGCTTCAGGGTCCATCCCCCCCCACATACAGTCGATCAATTCATCGTAGTAGTTTGTCAGAGGCTCCTTGATCACACCGTCGAGTCGCAGGTGAATCATGCGTATCGCCCCGCCGAAGACGGTTGCCGCCGCAATCCAGGGCTCGCCCTGTCGAATCTCACCCGCATCCATACCCTGCTGAACGATATTCCGCATCGCCTTGAAGGGGGTGGAGCTGCAGATCGGCGGCTCGTCGGGCAGGAACTCCCGGTGCTTCGCGTGCAGCATATAGGAGATGATATTGCGCCGTGTTTCCGTGTATTCGAAGAGCAGGGCGATGATCTTGTTGCAGCGCTCCCGGTTGGTGAGGTCCTCCTCGATGATCTCATCGATCATCTCCTCGAATTCGTGCATGAGGTGGTAGTAGAGAGCCTTGGCGATACCCTCCTTGCCGCCGAAGTGATTGTAGATAGAGCCGATACTGACGTTGGCCATCTTCTGTACGTCGTGCACCGAAACATTGTGGAACCCCCGCTCCACGAACAGGTCGAGGGCCGCAGTCAGGATGCGGCAGTCCACCGGTTCCTTATCCGGCGTGCTCTTCTTCAAGTATGGCATTCAGGCCCCCAAATTAAGGCTTGGTTAGCAAATGATTATACATAGCATAGACAAAAATTTGACAAGAATGAACATTCGTTCTACTTTTTTTCTACCAGTGTCACATTCACCACTTGGAGGAGATAACGATGAGGCTATTCAAAAAAAGGCCCGCAAAATTCACTGTGATGGCATCCGCCATCGCATTAAGCATGACCCTGTTCGGTGCTGTACTGCCCGTACAGGCGGATGAGACTTGCCAGTCGCCCTATATGGCCAAAATTGTCGGACAGGAGGACTTCGTCTATGTCTGGACCCTGGGCGTAGAGGGACTGGGTGATGGACAGGACAAACTGGTCACGGTCGACGTCAATCCCAACTCGAGCAACTACGGCAAGGTGGTCCATTCCCTCTCCGTGGGCGGTCGTAACGAGGCACACCACTCCGGCTTTACCGATGACAGAAGGTATCTCTGGGCGGGCGGCCTGGACACCAACAAGCTGTTCATCTTCGATGTCTACTCGGATCCCGCCAAGCCGAAACTGCATAAAGTGGTCACTGACTTTGTGGAGAAGAGCGGCGGCGTGGTCGGTCCCCACACGACTTATGCCCTGCCCGGCAGGATCATGATCACCGGTCTGTCCAACAACAAGGATCACGGCGGTCGCACGGCGCTGGTGGAGTACACCAACGAGGGTGAGTATGTCGCCACCCACTGGATGCCTACCGATCAGAACCTGCGCGGTGCGGAGAAGACCGGCAAGTACGCCGACGGCTACAACTACGATGTGCGAGTGCTGCCGCGCCGGAACATTATGCTGACTTCCTCTTTTACAGGCTGGTCCAACTACATGATGGACTTCGGCAAGATGCTGCAGGACAAGGAGGCGATGAAGCGTTTCGGTAATACCGTTGTGTTGTGGGATCTGCACAGCAAGAAGCCGAAAAAGGTCTTCGATGTCCCCGGTGCACCGTTGGAAATCCGTTGCGCCTGGCAGCCGAACCACAACTGGTGCATCACCTCCACTGCGCTCACTTCCAAGCTGCATCTGATCTACGAAGATGAGAACGGTGAGTGGCAGGCCAAGGCCGTGGCGGATATCGGTGATGCTTCGAAAGTGCCGCTGCCGGTGGATATCTCCATCAGTTCCGATGACAGCCGGCTTTGGGTCAACACCTTCATGGACGGTAAGACCCGGCTCTTCGACATGACCGATCCGCACAATCCCAAGCAGGTCTACGAGAAGAAGATCGGACGTCAGGTCAACATGGCCTCATCGAGCTGGGACAGCACCCGCATCTACTACACTTCCTCCCTGCTGGCCAACTGGGATAAGAAGGGCGAGGACAACGAGCAGTACTTCAAGAGCTATGTGTGGGACGGAGAGAAGCTGGTGGAGAAATTCGCCATCGACTTCAACAAAGAGAAGCTGGGCCGGGCGCATCAGATGCGCTTCGGTGCCTACTCGCTCTATGGACAGGTCAGGCCTGAGGATAGCAATGTCTCGGTCGCCAGTCTGGAATCCGCTGATAAGTAATAGACGGCACTTCCGGATGTCTAACTGACATCCGGAAGGCAATCCCGGCAGCGTAGTTGCGGGGATTGCTATTGCCCGGGAGTGCCTATGCGTCATTTGCTTGTACGTTCTCTTTGGCTTGCTGCCTGCCTGATTTCGACAGCGTCAGCCGATTCCGTCAGCCGGTTGTCCGATACGGCACCGGGCTATGGCGAGCTGGGCTACACGCTACCGGAGATCGGCAGTTATCGTCTGCCGCCTCTGGGTGCGGCATCCAACGGGGAGGTGCTCGACACCCGTGGGCAGCGGCAGAACCTGTTCGATCTCTTTGCGGACCGCTATGTCCTGCTTGCCTTTATCTACAGCACCTGCAGCGACGTCAACGGTTGTCCGTTGACCTCTCACGTCTTCTACAAGATCAAATCCGCCATGAAGCGGGACGCCTCCTTGGCCGATCGGCTGAAACTGATCAGTTTGAGTTTCGATCCCGATGTCGACACCCCGGCGGTGATGGAACTCTACGGCAACAACTTCCGCTATGCGGGCAATGTGGGTGAGTGGCAGTTCATCACTACCGCCTCCCAGCAACAGCTGACTCCGATTCTGAAATCCTACAACCAGGAGATCCAGCGTGAGTTCGACAGCAACGGAAAAGCCAGTGTGGGATACAGCCATGTATTGCGGGTTTTCCTCATCGATCCCGAGAAAAAGATACGCAACATCTACAGCGTCGATTTTCTGCATCACGATCTGATCATCAACGATGTGAAGACCCTTTTCGTTCAGGAAGAGAACGAGGGTAGTCTGCTGAAGGCTGCCACAAACGTTACTATCCCCTCACAACTCTCTAAACCGGGTGACGATAAGCAAGGCTATGAAGAGGAGAGCTATGTCACCCGTTCACTCGATTTGGAACTGAGACAGGGTGAAGCGGCGGACCTGATCTCGTTCGTCCGCAATCCGCCTTTGGGTTTGCCGCCGGTACCCGTGCCGGAGAGCAACCCGATCAGCCGGGAGAAAGTCGAGCTCGGCAGGAAGCTTTTCTACGACCGCAGGCTCTCCCTCAACGACACCTTCTCTTGCGCCATGTGCCATGTGCCGGAGCAGGGCTTTACCAGCAATGAGCTTGCCATGGCGGTGGGGATTGAGGGGCGCAGTGTCAGGCGCAACTCACCGACCGTCTACAACACGGCCTATGCGGAACTGCTGTTCCACGACGGGCGCGAGGAGAACCTTGAGCAACAGGTCTGGGGACCCTTACTGGCCGCCAATGAGATGGCCAATCCCTCAGTGGGCTATGTCCTGAACAAGATTCGACAGATCGATGACTATCAGGGTCTGTTCGAGGCCGCCTTCGAAGGCAAGGGCGTCAGCATGGAGACCCTGGGCATGGCTCTGGCCAGCTATCAGCGGACCCTGGTGTCCGGGGATTCTGCTTTCGATCGCTGGTACTACGGTGGCGAGCAAGTGGCCTTATCGGACTCAGCAAAGCGTGGCTTTGAACTCTTTACCGGTAAAGCGGGTTGTGTGGCCTGCCATACAGTAGGGGAGAAGACAGCGCTCTTTTTCGATAACCGGCTGCACAATACCGGTACCGGATATCGTGAGTCGATGGGACTCTTTCCGGAGAAGGAGACGGTGACGATCGCACCGGGTGTCACCGTCGATATCGACCGATCCATCATCGAGCGGGTGGGGGAGAGACCGCCCACCGATGTGGGACGTTATGAGGTGACGCAAAATCCCCACGACCGCTGGAAATACAAGACTCCGAGTCTGCGCAACGTGGCCCTGACCGCCCCTTTTATGCACAACGGTTCCCTCAGTACATTGCGGGATGTGGTCGACTTCTACGATAAGGGCGGCGTCCCCAACGAGTTGCTCGATCCGCTCATTCAGCCCCTGCATCTAAGCGAGGGAGAGAAGGCGGATCTGGTCGCCTTCCTGAAGTCCTTGACCGGCAGTAACGTCGATACACTGGTCTCCGACGCTTTTGCCGCGCCGGTTGGCGATATCGGTAAGGGCGATCCGAGCTGGGTACATGGCACCGATGTCGAGGTGCGTTGAATGGTGAAGTGCCGGCTACTGCTTATGTTGCTGCTCTTGGTCTTCTTTTGGCAGGGTGCCTGCCAGGCCCGAGCGACGGAGCTTGGAGGCGATTTCACACTCACCGACCATAACGGAGAGACTTTTAACTTGATGCAGTTGCGCGGCAAGGTGGTCCTGCTCTTCTTCGGCTACACTTACTGCCCCGATATCTGTCCCACGGAGCTTTCAAACATCGCTGCGGTTTTTAATGCCTTGGAAGACCGGGGAGCGGAGGTGAGTGGCCTTTTTATCTCTCTCGATCCCAAACGAGATACGCCGGATGTGCTGAGGGATTACACCGGTTACTTCAGCGACAATCTGTTGGGATTGACAGGCGAGCAAGGTGACATCGACAGCGTGGCTGCCAAGTACCAGGTGAAGTACCGCAGACATGAGAAAGCGGATGGCCGTTATACCCTGGATCACTCCGCCAATCTCTATGTGGTCGACAAGGAGGGACGTCTCACCACAGTCGTGCCATACGGCCTGCCGCCTGAGCATGTGCTACAAGTGGTTCGCGATCTGCTGGCGAGTGGGAGCTGAGACAATCTCATGAAGGGTAATCCCGCTATCTTCAGGCCTGCGTTCAAGGAGGATGACCGGGAGGACGAGATCCATGTCGACATGAGTCGTGTGTCAGTGGTGGATACCCGGTCTATGACGTGGAGCGGGTCACCCGCAGAAGGCGTCGAGCGAAAGCGTCTCGAACTGATCGGCATAGAGGCCCCCCAGCTGACGACGCTGGTACGGTTTAAACCCGGCAGCCACTTCGCCGAACATACCCACGACGGCGGAGAGGAGTTCATCGTGCTGGACGGGACCTTCTCCGATGGCAGCGGGGACTACGGGCCGGGCAGTTATGTGCGGAACCCGCCCGGTACAAGTCATCGACCCTACACGGATGACGGCTGCACCATCCTGGTCAAACTGCGCCAGTTTCAAGAGGAAGATACCCGACAGTTTTCTGTGGCTACCCGTCAAAGCGAAAGGGGGCTATGGCAAAGCGCTGTTCAGGGTATGGATCATCTGCCACTGCATCACCATGGCGATGAAGCGGTTTCACTGTTGCATCTCCAACCGGGGGCTGTGCTGCCTCATGCGCTTTTTACAGGCGGGTTGGAGATCTTTCTCATGGAGGGAGCCCTGACCCTTGATGATAAAGAGAGGGACGCAGGGTGCTGGTTTCGGTTTCCGCCCGGTGCCAGTCCGAGGATCCAAATCAAACAGGAGACCCGTTGTTACTGCAAACAGGGGCCGCTGGCTCGCTACCAGCAGAGCATATCCAGGGTTTGACAAAAATGAACATTCATTCTATTCTTCTTCCTGCAAGAGAGTTATCGGATCGACCCAGTGGAGCGCGATGAGGCAGAACAGAAGAGCGGGTCTGCGCAGAGGTCTCGCCGGATGGCTGATTGTCTTCTGGCTCATGATGGCGGGCAGTGTCCTGGCGGAGTCCGCAATGCGCCCCATCCCCTGGCCGGCACCCGCGCCGCCGTTTCATCTGCGCGACCTGGCCGGCGATTTCCGTCACCTCTCCGATTTTCGGGGCAGGGTGGTGGTGGTCAACTTCTGGGCCAGCTGGTGCAGCCCCTGTCGCCAGGAGCTGCCCTCGATGAACCGGGCCTGGTCGCAGTTGCAGGATGAAAAGATCGTCATGCTGGCGATCAATGTGGGGGAAGATCGGGAAGCGGTGACCGCCTTTCTGGAGGATTTTCCTATCGACTTCCCGGTACTGCTCGACAGTTACGGGAACATCAGCCAGCGATGGCGCGTGAGGGGATTGCCGACAACCTTTGTTCTCAACACCCGGGGTGAATCCGTGTATGAAATCGTCGGCGAACGACAATGGGACGATGAGGCGATAATGCAGCAGATACGTGATCTGAACGTACAAGAGCGCCTGCATGACCGCCCGTTTAGCACTTCTCTCAAATCCAAGTGAACGGTCGTGAGCGAAAAGAATGGCGAAACGATAACGCCGAATCATTTTTCAGAACTGAATGAGCAGTAAGACACAATGTTGATGATCGAGTATAGAGACCTGGGCTGGTGGTACTGGCTGGTAACCGCCATTCTTCTCACTTTCGGCGTGGCCGGCTTTGCTGAGGCGTTTCTCTGGGCGATCGGCCTGACGTTGGTGCAGCTCGTTCACTTCGCTATTCGCGAGGGAGGTCCGAACGCCTTTCCTGTGCAGGTTCGTTTCTGGTATCTGATGTTGCTCCTGCTGGCACTGCCGCAGCCGCTGCAGTGGATCTTCTGGATTCCGACCATAGGTACCTGGGCGCAACTGATCTTCGGTTACTGCACCATGGCCAGATTGGTTTCGCTGTTCCCCCGGAACAGGAGGGAGCCGCTGAGTTGGGGATTGGTGTTACGAACCTTCCTGGCTGCGCCGATTAGGGGAAACATCCTGCAGGGTCTGCCACCCGCCGCTAAATAACGGCAGTTGTATCGCGGATCATGTCATCCGCCGGAAATAACAGTTTAAACGACCACCGGTTTACCGCCGAAGAGAATACGGCGGCAGGGCCGGCACACAATAAACCAAAGGAGAACACTCCATGAAGGCAAAAGCCGCCGTAGCCTGGGAGCCGAAGAAGCCCCTCTCTATCGAGACCATTGACGTGGAAGGCCCCAAGGAGGGCGAAGTCCTGCTCAAGGTCATCGCCTCGGGTGTCTGCCACACTGATGCATTTACTCTTTCCGGAGACGATCCGGAAGGCGCTTTCCCCTGTGTGCTGGGACACGAGGGCGGTTGTGAAGTGGTCGAGTGCGGCCCCGGGGTGAAAGATCTGAAACCGGGAGATCATGTCATACCGCTCTATATTCCGGAATGCGGCGAGTGCGAGTATTGTCACTCAACCAAGACCAATCTCTGCCAGTCGATCGCCGGTACTGTCTGGACCGGCTATATGCCGGACCGTACCCGCCGTTTCTCCATGAACGGCAAGCCGATCTTCCACTACATGGGCTGTTCCACCTTCTCGGAATATACCGTGGTGCCGGAGATCGCCCTGGCCAAGGTGAACAAGGCCGCGCCGCTGGACAAAGTCTGCCTGCTCGGTTGCGGTGTCACCACCGGTATCGGTGCGGTACTCAACACAGCCCAGGTTGAACCCGGATCGACCGTGGCGGTATTTGGCTTGGGCGGTATCGGCCTCTCCTGTATCCAGGGGGCTGTGATGGCCAAGGCCTCGCGTATCATCGCGGTCGATATCAATCCCGATAAATGGGAGATTGCCAAGGCGCTGGGTGCCACTGATTTCGTCAATCCCAAGGCACTTCCCGGCAGTGTTACCGAGGCAATCGTCGAGATGACCAACGGCGGTGTCGACTACTCCTTCGAGTGCATCGGCAATGTTCATGTGATGCGCGAGGCGCTCGAGTGTTGTCACATGGGCTGGGGCGTCTCCACCATTATTGGCGTTGCCGGCGCAGGACAGGAGATCAGCACCCGTCCCTTCCAACTTGTCACAGGCCGCACATGGAAGGGCACTGCTTTTGGCGGCGTAAAAGGGCGCACCGAGCTGCCGGGTTATGTGGATCGCTATCTGAGCGGTGAGATCGAACTCGATTCTATGGTCACTCACACCATGCCGCTGGAAGACATCAACCGGGCGTTCGATCTGATGCACAGCGGCGAGAGTATCCGCTCCGTGATCATCTTCTGAGTATTGCCGATGAAACAGATAGAGAGCATCAAGGAGTTCGGTGGTTGGCTCAATCGCTATGAGCACAGTTCGGCGGTCTGCCACTGCATCATGACATTCTCCGTCTACTTACCGCCCAAAGCGGAGACGGAGCGGGTGCCGGTGGTCTATTGGCTCTCCGGCCTGACCTGTACCGACGACAATGTACGCACCAAGGCCGGCGCCCAACGCTATGCCTCCGAGCTGGGCATCGCCCTGGTGATGCCCGATACCAGTCCGCGGGGTGACGAGGTCGTGGATGAACCCGAACGATACGACCTGGGCAAGGGGGCGGGATTCTATGTCAATGCCACTCAGGGTCCCTGGGCCGCCCACTACCAGATGTATGACTATGTCACCCGGGAGCTGCCTGCGTTGGTGGAGGCGACATTGCCGGTAATTCCCGGCCTGAAGTCGATCACCGGCCATTCCATGGGGGGGCATGGTGCACTGGTTTGTGCCCTCAGGGAGACCGGTGCCTATCGCTCAGTCTCCGCCTTTTCCCCTATCTGTCATCCGACAGTTTGCGGGTGGGGAGAAGGTTGCTTCGGCACCTATCTGGGCGACGACAAGGCATCCTGGAAGTCCTACGATGCCACTGAACTGATCAAGGCGGGCGCGGCAGAGATTCCCCTCTTTGTCGACCAGGGTACCAATGATGAGTTTCTGGCCGAACAGCTCTATCCCGAGGATCTGGAAGCGGCCTGTGAAGCACGGGGATTTCCCGTCACCCTGCGTCGGCAGGAGGGATACGATCACAGCTACCACTTCATCGCTACCTTTATCGGAGAGCATCTGGCCTATCATGCCAAAGCGCTGTCGGATTGATATTCGCTCCCCCTCAGGTCCTCATGCCGGCTTTCCTCCGGCCGCTGAGGATCTTTTTTTTAAGTGGATCTATGGCTTTTTGTTCAGTACTTGATAGTTGTATTCATTGTTTGTCATGAAATGTTGTAAGAGGTTTGATTATGAAATTCATTAATAGGATCGGTGTGTTTGCGGTGTTGTTTATGGGATTTTGGGTGGCTTCGCCCTTGTCGGCGGAGGAGGCGATCAATGATGCTGCGGCGTTGATTGGGGTCGAGGCGACGAAGAGTGTCTTCCTCATCGATTTTACCAATCCGAAAAAAACAGCCTTCTACATGGATATTATCCGTGGAACGCACGATGGCCTGGTCAGACAGGGTGTGACGCCGAATATGGTATTGGTCTTCATCGGTCAAACGGTCAAATATCTCAGCACAGAGCCGGAGGAGCTGTTGGCCATGGAGTATGAGGAGGAGCTGAAATCGATCGCGGAATCGGCAAAGGCATTGAAAGCAAACGGGGTCCGAATGGAGGTCTGCGCTGTCGCGACCAAAGTGTTCGAGGTGGAGAACAGTACAGTGCTACCCGAGATGGACGTCGTGGGCGATGGCTTTATCTCCCTGATCGGATGGCAGACGCAAGGTCATAAACTGGTACCGATCTTTTAGGGGGGCAAAACCGTTCTCTGAAATAAATACAATGGGAACGCAAAGTTGTGTATATCAATGTGTATGTGTATAATACTCCAATACATTGATTGGAGTTTTTGTACATGGCGGCGTCAGCGGAAAACCTGATTCGAAAACAGATCATGCTCTCGGCGGATAATATCGAAAAGCTGGATCAGCTTTCGAAGGACCGTGGGACATCCGCTGCAGAGATCGTGCGGCTGTCGATCGATTCCTATGATCCGGACTCCATGGATATTGAAGAAAGTGAATTGCTGGAATTGGTCACCGAGAGGCTCCAGGAGGCGATCAAGGAGACGGCTAAAACCCGGAAGCGGTTGAACAAGGCGCTGAAAGCCCTGGAGTTGAAAGGAATCAAATAATGTCCGGATTTAAAGACATGCTGTTGGATGTGTTGAAACTGACAGATGAAGTCAAGCGAATGAACAAGGATATCGAACGGGTCGAATCGGTCATGCTCGACGTTGATAAACGTCTGGTTCGGCTGGAGACTATCGTTGAAATAGCTAAAGCGCAAGGCGGTCAGCCGCAGCTCCCGAAGAGTTAAGATTAAGGATCCCTGGACGAGATCTGTCTAGGGCCTATTAACTAATTTGATCCTCATAGTCGAGATCATTTTTAGTCGGAATGGTGAACCTGTAGCAGGACTACATAAGTGATTGTAACGTCGCTTAACGATAAGATGATCCTGGCCCATAGGTTGGTCTGAAAAAGTACACTCGAAGTAGCCCGATACTCATTTAATAGTGAGTACGCTAGGCTTCTTGTGCCAATTTTGATGTCAGAGTAAATTTACTCTGACCCCATCTATTGATTCATACAAAAAACGGAATCAGGAAATTTCAAACTGATCCACTACCGATCATTGGCTAAACTTGCTTTTGGTAGAAATCCTGTAGTGGCTGGTTATCCTGACCAGCCGATAGTTGCAGTCTACTTGTTGTTCTTTTCCGATGAACCGGCAATTCATAAGCGACTTACCCATATCTTTGCCTCTGTGAAGTTCACTCATGACCAGGCCCTTTTGTATCTGGCAGGGTCAGAGTTAATATACTCTGACCTCGTTTCCATAGGTTAAAAATCAGGGTCCACGCCGATGTAGCCATCATTTAATCCTGGGTTGATATCCTTAACCATTTTAGTACCGGCCTCGGTCCCGTCTGAAATCCATAGCTCGTTGCCGTGGGTACCATCATCGGCTGCGAAATAGAGTTGACTGCCTGAACTCCTTATATCCCATAGACTTGAACCGCTTACGCCGGGATTGATGTCCTTGACCATATAGGTGCCGCTTGCGGTACCGTCTGTCACCCAAAGCTCGATTCCGTTTGTGCCGTCATCGGCACTAAAATAGACCTTGCCGCCGTGCAAAAAGTAACTGTTAGGGCTCGCACTGCCCACGCCGGGGTTGATGTCCTTGAGTATCCTTGTGCCATCCGCTGTGCCGTCGCTGATCCAGAGTTCAGTACCGTTTTCCAGGTTGTTGGATGAAAATATCGCCTTACCGTCAATAGATGCCAGCAACCAGCCGTGGAATGCATCAGTCTCTGGATCGAGGATCAGTTCTGTTCCGGCCTCCGTGCCGTCAGATACCCAGATTTCATCCTTCCTCGTACCGGCGTCATCACCGTCGGCCCTGAAGATGAATTTTCCTCCCCCAATTTCAGCCATTTGGCTTGGACCTGAGCTTACATAGCCGGGGTTGATATCCTTGACCATGTGCGTGCCGTCCTCGGTGCCATCGCTGCCCCAGAGTTCGCTTGCATGCACGCCATCGTTAGCCGCGAAATAGAGCTTGCCATCGATAACATGCTGCCAGCCGGGACTTGAATTGTCAGCACCCGGATTGATGTCTTTCAGCATGTATGTACCGGCTTCGGTGCCATCGCTTAACCAAAGCTCATGGCCGTGCACGCCGTCCGATGCAGTGAACATGAGATTGTCGCCCACTATGATGAATCCAGATGGTGAGCCTATCAGGTTTGAATCCCGGTCAAGCAACAACTTCGTTCCTGCCGGTGTGCCGTCGGTGACATGCAAAAGATATCGGCTATTGGCATAGTCAATGGCGCTGAAGTAGAGTTTGCTTTTGAAAGCTATCATGTAATAGGGATTTGAAGATCCGCTGCCCAGCCACAAGTCTTTGACCAAATAGGTGCCTAATTCGGTGCCGTTGCTTGCCCAGAGTTCATAGCCAGTGGTGCTCTCATATGCCCAGAAAAGGGAGATGTTGCCAAGGGAGGTGTATCCCTCGGGGAAAGAGCCATATGCGCTCTGGTCGATATCCTTGACCATATTGGTTCCAGACTCGGTAGCATCCGTAGTCCATAGCTCAGAGCCACTGACACCGTTACTGCCTGAGAAGAGATTTGGTGCCTCTGTGATACTACGCCATGTATATGTGACATTGGTACGTAGTGGCTCTGTCCCTTCCTCCTTGATCAGATTGCCATACTCATCATAGGTGTAGATCGTGTACTCATCACTGACACCATCAAGGTCGTAGTCAAAATCATACCGGGTTACTTGCCCGGAAGCGTTATAAGCCCATGTTTGGATAGAGTCGATTGTTCCGTTGGCGTCACTATCGCTCTCCTGTAACACCCTTTTGCCATCGGCGTTATTGGTCCAGATATAGCGGGCATCGACATTACCATCAGGAGAGGTTTGGTAAGTTCCATCGGACTCAAACATGACCAAGTAGCCATTTTCATCGTAGGTCCAGGTATAGTGATTATTCACGCCATCAGCATTATAATCCCTGTCTTCCAGGGTCTTATTGCCATTAACGTCGTATTCATAGGTAAAGCGCAGGTCAGCGACGTCGTCTAAGTCATTATCCCACTCTTTTACGACTCTAGTGCCTTCAGTAATTTGAGTGTGAGTCCAGGTGATACGCTTGTTCACTATGCCGTCATTGTTGGTGTCGACCTCCTCCAGTGTCATCTGGTTATTTATGTTGTAGGTATAGCCCGTAAAGCTGTCAATCACACCGTCTCCATTTGAGTCCACCTCCTTATGAATTTCCTTGCCGTTTATGTCATATGTGGAAAATGTGCGTTGGTCAGCCACACCGTCAGGCACAATACCATCCGCCCAATCACCATCATGCGCGGTCATGATCTGTTTTCCTCTGATGTTATAACCATAGACGGTAACTTCGTCAGTCGTACTATCGCCGTCGTGTTCGTACGCAATTTTCGTCAAAACGAAATGTCTGGTGACTTTTACAAGGGCTTCGTCCAGAGTCAGATCGTCCTCGATAAGGCCGGTATTGTTTTCGTCTGAGGCGATAAAGTTCATCAGTGCACCCTGTAGAAGATCGCCCACGCCCGAATCGCCAATCGTCAACCGGCCATCATCTTCAAGATCGCTGCTTAACATGGTCGTGACAGCAGAAACATCAACGGCGCTGCCGTCTTCAACCATCTGGGAGACTGCGGCAAGAACCATGGTATAGTCCTTCTCTGCCTGAGTGGCGCCGCTCAGATCTCCGTTGATATCCTGTGGCTGGACTTCGGTTATATCCGCCCCTCCTATAAGGACAGATACGGCAGCATTGGCATTGTTGATTTTGCTAAGAGTGAGTGATTCACCGGCAATCTGAACCGCAATCTCCGTCAGTGGTGTGATAGCCACTTTTCTATTTCCGCTAACAGGAGGTATGACGGCACGGAGCCTGGTGTTGTCAAGGATCGACCCCGTCGCCTCATCAGTGTAAGACCCGCCTGTTACCTCAAGAATTACAGGGCCTGTATGACCCGTGATCTCCAAACTGTATTGGCCCTGTAGGTCTGTTTGGGCTGAATCAAGCTCTAGACCTTGAGTACCGTCACTATTGACAGCATAAGCACGTACCAGACCGCCATGTATGATGCCTTTTGAAGCAACTCCGTTGATGGAGCGGGCATTAGTCGAGACTGGCTCTGAATCAGTCCCCCCTCCGCCACACCCTACCAGGGCAAGGTTACTCAAGAGGAGAACCAATATGCCCATTGCAGAAAGTGGACCGTGGTGTGCGTCGCTGAAGATTCCCAGAAATATCTGCTTGATAATCATGATGTTATACATCCATTGCCGTAACGAATCCTAAATAATGTATCGACAATGACTAACCGGATCCGTATACGTAGATTTCCGTATTTTTTCTGATTTGGTCCTTCCCGGTCGGTTGAGAGAAGTAAACTCCTACACTATGTATTTCACGCGGAGCCTGATATGGGGAGTGTTAACGAGGGGTGGGAACCTAACCCTGGGATTCAATTGCGACCAAAGGCATTTCAAGAAGTGCTTATGAGAGGCTTACCGATTGTCTAGGTGATAACTGCACAACTAATCGAGCAGGTGAAGCTGATGTGCAACGTTCAGCAGCTGTGCCACATTGCTGACCTGTAGTTTTTTCATCAAGTTCTCTCGATGTTTATCAACAGTTTTGGGGGCGATGCTCAACATATCGGCAATTTCCTTGCTGCTCAGACCGCGAACGAGTTGAGTGAGTATCTGAAACTCCCGTGTCGTTAATTCGGCAGGGAGGTGATCAAGCAAGGCCTGTACCTGTTCGGCAATCAAGCGCTTCCCGTGCTGTACTTGCTGTATAGCACTCAACATCTGCTTGCCGGAACCCTCCTTAAGCAGTACCGCATCTGCTTTAGATTTCACCAGTTGTTGTAGAATGGTAGCGGACTGACTACCGGTGAGAACCATCACTTTCATCGCTGCGAAACGGGTTTTCAAGTAATCTATGCAGGCGAGCGTATCCTCGTTCGGCATGTGGTAATCTAATATTACAAGCTCGGGAGGCTGGTTTTGTACGTATTCCTTAAGCGCTTGAACATTATCAAACTCAGCTACCACATTGAAATCGGGACGAGTCCCCAGTAAAAGCTTCAGGCCTTCACGGAAGATTGCATGATCATCGGCTAAAACTACATTCATCGATCTTAAGATATCAAAAATTCTGAAGTAACTTCTGGTTAACAAAGAGATAAATAATGCATATCGCACGCCTCATTATAGGCTTGTTGCTATTTCTGCTATCAACACCCTATGTCGTGGCAGTCACCGACATTCCTATTGATGCCAATGGAGTCAGCCTAAGGGAAAGCACCCTGTTGTTCACTGATACTGACAGTCGATACACCACCTTGTCTTCACTACTCTCCGATAACATAGGCTTTGTTCCGTTAGCTGATAAACCATTAGGCATGACCAAAGCCCGCCACTGGCTCAAAATCGAATTGCAAAACCCGCACAATCAGCCCCATAACTGGTATCTGGAGTTGGGATACCCTTCCCTGCACTATTTACACGCCTATTGGAAGCAAGGTAGCAAGATCAGCACGATCATTGAATCAACAGCCGAATCTACATTCGCAGAACGTGCCATCGATGAGCCGATACTCTTCATACCTCTATCTATGGCCGCTCATGAGAGAAAGACGCTATACATAAATTACAGATCAATGGGCGATGTTCCGTTGGAACTGAAACTATATTCGCCATTAAACTTTACTCACTTTCGTCATCTGGAAGCCAGTACCAACAGTTTGTTAATTGGCTTCATGTTAGCATTTTTTTGCACGATTAGTGTGCACTGGTTACTTAATCGTAATGCTACGTACTTGCTATATACCGCTTTAGTTCTCTGTATGACGCTGGTTGTCAGCGACATGAGCGGTTACAACTTTAAATATTTATGGCCGGAGCAAGGAGCGTGGTCACTACAGGCACCACCGCTAATATTGACCTTTACTTACATTTTCTACCTATTATTTATTCGTGAATTTCTCTTCCTAAAAGCAAAAAACAGCCGTCTTTATCAAGTTTATACGGGTGGTACTATACTCATTATCCCAATATTCATTTTCACTCTGTTGCTCAATACGATTGAGCCTTTAGTAATATTCGGCATTCTTCTTATCCCGCTTCTTGTTTTTACTTCTTTCTGGGTTCACAGGCAGCAACTGGCATCCGCCAAAGTATTTTCAATAAGCATTTTTAGCCATGTTTTTTTCGTTAATATAATGTTTATTTCTGCAGTAATAGGGCTGATAAACTTTATCGATGCCCATCCCACCACATACGCGAAGATTGGTTATGCGCTCGAAGTGCTTTTTTTCTCTGTTGCATTAGCCGTTCAAAACCGGCAGTTACGAATAGACTATACCAGTATGCTAAAAAGTCGCTTGAAGGAAGCAGAAACACTCGCTTTGGTTGAAAAAGATAAAAATGAGCTTATGGCAGAAACTCAAAATAAGATTTTGCAATTTGCATCGACAACACACGATTTAGCTCAACCCCTTTCATCAGTTCGCATGGCGATAGAGGCGATACCCGAGGAGACAGGTAAAGAGATCAAGCAACATATAGATAAGACTATTTCCTACGCTGAGCAGCTATTACGCAGTATTATTCATGATGCGAAAGCCGATGTATTGGGGAGAAAGGTGGATACAAAACTAAGCGATATTTTTGAGCAGGCTATCGCACACCACGAGCTTCAAGCCAGTGTCAAAGGAATATATTTAAGTTACTTTCCAAGTCGTCTCAGTATCCTTGCATCGCCACAAAGCCTGCTCCGTATCCTCGATAACCTCCTTGCCAATGCCATTCGCTATACAGACAGGGGGCGAGTATTCCTAGGCGCACGTCAAAAATCCAATCACATAGATATACAAATATGGGATACAGGGAGAGGTATGGACCCGTCCATTATAGAGCGCTTATTACAACCCTTCGAGCAAAGTGGACAAGCGGAAATCGAGATGCAAGGATTCGGTTTGGGATTGTACATTGTAAAGATATTGTGTGAGAAATCCGGTTACGAACTATCTATCTATAGCCAGCCGGGGAAAGGAAGCTGTTTTTCCATATCGATCAGAAACATGTAAATAAAGTGCAGCCTTCAGCGGTTGGGATTACTACACTGTAGTGTCGACATGCCTGCAATCTGTCCAATATCTTCATCAACAACGATTAGTAAATCTGAAACTTCGGGCGGTATTTGAAGATCACGTCAATAGGTAATCATCCCCCAACACGCCTTTTAAAGATACGTTTGACCGATGGGTGGTGCCGGTAAAAAAACCAAGCAATCGGGCCCTAGGATCAGCGTTTCTGCCAACGGCCCCTCAATGTCGCATATTTTTGTTCAGTGTAATGGATATTCGGTCGATGTTTCATGCTAACGCCCATCCTCGATGGAATTAGAGATTAGACTTTGCATTGACCGGTTAAAACTGCAGTCTAGACCGGATGCCAGTTGTCAGGTGCATCGCAGGCACTGGCTCCGGGTTTTTTATCAGCAGTAACTTGAGGCGCAAACGCAAGGCGTCACAACGCAGGGTGAGTTGTCTGCGTGTTTAGCATCATCCTCGTCAAACACGCCCTGACTGCGGCACTCCATATGGCACTGCTGTCGAAGCGACTGGCGGGAGAGTGCTTCATAGTATTCGAGCCTTGCGGGGTTCAGGCAGTTTGAGAGGAAGCGGCTGTGATGAGCGACCGACTGTTGCAGGATGTAATCAGTGAATCCTGAACCCTGTTCCCGCATTTCTCTCAGGAGTGTCGCGGAAGGGGTGAGCTCGGGCTCCTGTAGATAGCGCCAGTAGTGCTTCAAGGCAATGGTGTATCGATCGGTGTCGTGAGTGTTGTCCAATAGTTCCGCCACCGGTTGCATCTGATCGAACAGCTGATCTGCCCAGACCTGCATGCGGACCTTTTCTCCGTCTCTGCTGAGTTTGAGATCGGGCGAGCGGCCGAGGTAAGCGGTAAGATTCAGATTCTTCCTGTTAATGTCACTGCTGTCTGTTTCGTAAAGCGGGCTATCGCTGAACAGACAGAAGTGGATGAATGTTTCGAGAAAGTGAAGCTGTGTCACTTCAACACCGGAGGGGACGAACGGATTGATATCGATGGAGCGCAGTTCCAAATATCTGATGCCGCGCTGCCCCAAAGCCTCGTGTGGAGACTCACCATCGCGAGCAATCTGCTTGGGGCGCACACTGGAGTAAAACTCATTCTCTATCTGAAGCAGGTGGGTATTGAGTTGCCGGTGGGCACCATCGACGATCAGACCGATCTCCTCGTAAGCCGGGTGGGAAGTGTCGAGTATTTTTCGCAAGGCGGCGAGATAGCCGTCGAGTGAGTTGTAGTCGATTCGGATATGGTTACCGGCCTGAACACTGTTGGTGTAGCCCATATCACCCATACGCAGGGAGGTGGCGTAGGGTGCATGGTATGTCTCCCTGTCGAAAGGCTTCAGTCTGTCGACGGCACCGACAAAGCTGCGGTCGACGGCAGGTGATGCGCCAAAGAGGTAGAGCAGCAGCCAGTCGTAGCGTTGGACATTGCGCAGCGTGCGCATATAGCTGTCATCTGTGAACGAACGAAGTGCGCCTCTATCACCGGAGATGCTTTGCAGTTCGGGCCACAGGTCTTCCGAGAATGAGAAATTGAAATGGACCCCCGCGATGACCTGCATCATCTTGCCGTAGCGATGTGCGAGACCGCGACGATAGATGTGCTTCGACATGCCCGTATCCGAATGCCCGTAGTGAGCGATGGGAATATCATCGGCGTCATCGATGTGGCAGGGCATGCTGGCGGACCATACCAACTCGTCTGCGAGATGTTGATGGACAAAGGCTTCGGTTTCGGCCAGATAGGCGAGTGCGTCCTCACCCCGATGGCTGGGGGGAGTGATCAGCTCGAGCAGGGATTCGGAAAAATCGGTGGTGATGCTTGGATGGGTCAGGGCTGAGCCCAGCACGGTCGGGTGGATTTTGTCGGAGAGCTGGCCGTCCCGTCGCACCCGCAATCCCTCTTTTTCCAGTCCGGTCTTGGCGCCGATGATAGCTTCGGTAGGGATTCGGCGGGTGATCGTGTCCGTTGTCTTCATCCTCTTGCTCCGGTTGGTCATTTGATACACAGATTCAAGAAAGCCGAAATAACTATAAAAAACAGTCAGTAAAAGCGATCGTGCCTGTGACTCTCTGATGCCTGGTAAGCCCTTATTCTATTTGTTGTTGATAATAGAATGAATGTTCATTATATTCAAGTCGTCTCCTGACGGGGATCGATCGATGATCCACCCATTATCGATCTTGCCGACAGGAAAACCGGCGCTGAGCAGACTATAAAAACAGACAAGGCACTCGGGTATAGATTCCGTGATGCAGTCACCCCAAACATGTATACGTTCGGTTTGGGGAATTGGATCCAGGCTATCCGAGATCAGATAAGCTTAACCAAAGGCAACAGGATGAGGGTATGTCCAAGAATATTCGTATCTTGAGTCGGCAGTTGGGACTCTGGGAGAATCTGTTTCACGGGGTTGGCCGAGCGGTGACGGAGGAGCCCGGTACCACAGAGACGGCGATGGAGACGCTGGCGCACCAAGTCAAGCTGACAAACTCGGTGGTGAAGGGAACCGCGAGTTTCTACGACTTTCTCAACGTGCGCAGCCGACAACAGGAGACGCATGTC
Organism: Candidatus Thiodiazotropha sp. (ex Monitilora ramsayi); assembly: GCA_025655595.1. Lineage (GTDB taxonomy): Bacteria > Pseudomonadota > Gammaproteobacteria > Chromatiales > Chromatiaceae > Thiodiazotropha. Next base: position 620,431 of record JAHXIO010000011.1, on the reverse strand, counting down.
TGCCAGGGTACCGCCTGTCTGATGAACGGATCCGCCGCAGAGACGGCTGCTCGCCATCCGGATGCGGGCAAGGCGATGTGCTGTGGACTCTGCTATCGGGGATCGGCTCTGTTGAAACGGGAAGCCGATGGCAGCCTGCACGCTTACCATCAGGATGAAGGCGGTCTGAGTCAGCCGGAGATGCCTGTCTATAACCTCTCGTCATCGGCGATTCTGACCCATCCCGTCGATAAGATTGAGAAGCTCTACCGCCTGGCAGTCGACCTGCAGGCGGAGATACTGCACGAGTTGAACTTGTCCCATCTGCGCGGTCGCGGTGGCGCCGGTTTCGGTTTTGCCTTCAAGTGCAAAGCCACCGCTGAGGCTGACGGTGACGAAAAATACATCGTCTGCAACGGAGACGAGGGGGATCCGGGGGCCTTTTCGGATCGCTATCTGCTGGAACAGCAGCCGCACAAGGTGATGGCGGGCATGTACGCAGCCGGTCTGGCCGCAGGCGCCAGGACGGGGGTGCTCTATATCCGTTTTGAATATCCCGAAGCGATTCGGCGGGTCAAGAAGGCTATCGTTGAATTTGAATCTTTGTCCTCAGAGATCAACCGCGACTTCACTTTTCATGTGATCGAGGGTGCCGGTTCCTATGTCTGCGGTGAGGAGACGGCGCTTCTCAGCTCCATCGAGGGGCAGCGACCGGAGGTGCGGGTAAGACCGCCCTATCCGGCCACAGAGGGTCTCTGGGGCAAGCCGACCCTGCTCTCCAACGTGGAGACCTTCGCCAACGTTCCCTGGATACTCGAACATGGCGGCGAGGCCTATGCGGCCATCGGCAGCGGTGAGAGCAAGGGGACCAAACTGATCTCTCTCGACAGCCGGTTCCATCGGCCCGGTCTTTACGAAGTGGACTTCGGCTACCCCTTTGCCGACCTGATCCACAGGGACGCGGGGGGATTCAAGCGGGCGGTTAAAGCCCTGCAGGTAGGCGGGCCCTTAGGTTCAATCCTGCCGCTCTCTGCCATCGAATCGCAGACGATTGATTTCGAATCCTTCCAGCAGGCGGGTTTCGCCTTGGGTCACGCCGGAATCATTGCCATCCCCGATGACTTTCCCATGCTCGACTTCATGCGCCACATCTTCGAATACATGGCGGACGAGTCCTGCGGTAAGTGCGTCCCCTGCCGTCTCGGTACAGCCAAAGGCAGTCGCATGTTGGAACAGGCCACTGTCAAGGCGCCCGTGGACAGAGGGATCTTCGAGGAGCTGCTTGAGTTGTTGGAGACAGGCTCGCTCTGTGCCCTGGGGGGCGGTCTGCCCCTGCCGATGCGCAATGCGATGACCCACTTCCGGGAAGAGCTTGCCCCTTACTTCAGCCAGACGGAGGCAGTGCAATGAGTCAGATCATGATCAATGGCACCGCCTATTCGGTCGCCGAGGGTGAAACGCTCTATGAGACGGTCAGCCGCCACATCGGGCCGGGTGAGATACCGGTACTCTGCCACGACCCGGCGCTCGAGCCTTTCGGCGCCTGCCGGCTTTGCCTGGTGGAGGTTGCCCGTGGTGCGGGAGAGCAGGGCAGGCTGATGGCCTCCTGTCATACTCCGGCAACGGCAGATCTACACATAACCACCCGTAGCGAAAGGCTGCGCAGTATCCGCAAGGGCATCCTGGAGTTGCTGGCGAGTAATATGCCTGCAGACCGGTTGACCCCCCTGCCCGATGAGAAACCCACACCGTTCCAGCATCTGTTGCAGGAGTATGGTGTCGAACAAAGTCGTTACCCGCAGATGGAAGAGGCGGGCGAGACCGCCAAGCCCCATCCCTATCTCCGCTTCGATCCCGTCGAGTGCATCCACTGCTATCGCTGCATTCGCGCCTGCGATGAGATACAGGGGCAGTTTGTCCTCTCTATGGCCAATCGGGGTATCAAGAGCCACATCATCCAGGGCGCGGCGGGGGATTTCGGTGAGGCGGGATGCGTCTCCTGCGGTCGTTGCGTGCAGACCTGTCCCACCAATGCCCTCAATGATCGCTACCGGGCGAAGACACTGCAGGCGGATAAAACCGTGCCTACGGTTTGTACCTACTGCGGCGTGGGCTGCAACCTGGAGGTAAAGGTGAAAGATGGCCGGGTGGCGGCACTCAGTGGTATCGAGGGCGCTGAGGTGAACAATGGGCACACATGCCTCAAGGGACGCTACGCCTTTGAATACGCCCACCATCCGGAGCGGCTGACCAGCCCCATGATCCGCCGCGATGGGGAGCTGGTAGAGGTGGGTTGGGAGGAGGCTCTCGACTTCATCGCGGAACGGCTGACGGTCATCAAGGAGACGCATGGACCAGACGCCATCGCCGGTATCTCTTCCGCACGCTGCACCAACGAAGAGAACTATCTGATGCAGAAGTTCATGCGCTCGGTGATCGGCAACAACAATATCGACGGCTGTGCCCGCGTGTGTCACTCGCCTACTGCCTTCGGTATGCGCCAGGTCTATGGGACAGGCGCCGCCACCAACTCCATCGACGAGATCCCCCTGGCCGACTGTCTTCTGGTTTTCGGTGCCAATCCCACCGAGGCGCATCCGGTTACCGGTGCCCGTCTGAAGCAGGCTGCCATCAAGGGGGCGAAACTGATCATCGTCGACCCGCGACGCTCCGAGTTGTCCAAATATGCTACCTGTCATCTGCAACCGCGTCCCGGCAGCAATGTGGCATTGCTGAATATGCTCTGCAGGTACCTGATCGAGTTGGGGTACGTGGACCAGTCGTTCGTCGATAGTCGTACCGAGGGCTTCGATGAGTTCAAGGCGGAGGTATTGGCGCAGGACCTTGACCACCTCGAGCAGATCACGGGCATTGATCGTGGCGAGGTGGAGCAGGCGGCACATGTCTACGGCCGTGCCCAGCGGGCCATGGCCTTCCACGGTCTCGGCATCACCGAGCATTATCAGGGCAGCCGGGCAATAATGCAGTTGGCCGGGATGATCATGATGACCGGCAATATCGGTCGCCCCGGCACCGGCATGAACCCCCTGCGCGGACAGAACAATGTGCAGGGTGCGGTGGACATGGGGGTTCAGCCTGATCTGGGCGCCGGCTATCTGGACTACAAACAGCCGGAGATCAAGGCCCATTTCGAGCGCATCTACGGTACTGAAATACCCACCCAGCCCGGGCTGAAGATCCCGCAGATGTTCGGCGCGGCCCGTGAGGGAAAGCTGAAGGCGCTCTGGATCATGGGAGAGGATATCCTGCAGACCGATCCCAACTCCTGCGAGGTGAAGTACTCCCTCAGTCTGCTCGATCTGCTGATTGTGCAGGAGTTATTCATGACGGAGACCTGCACCATGGCCGATGTGGTCCTGCCAGCCGCCTCCTTCCTGGAGAAGAGCGGCACCTTCACCAACGGTGAACGGCGCGTCCAGCGGGTCAATGCGGCCATCGATCCCCTGCATGGTACAAGGCCAGACGGTGAGATTGTCTGTAACATCATGGAGAGGATGGGTTATCCGCAGGGTCACTACGATCCGGCGGAACTGCTCAAGGAGATTGCACAGGTGGTCCCCTTTTTCGCCGGTGTTACCTGGGAGAACCTGACGGGTAACGGCAAGCAGTGGCCGGTGGCGCCGGACGGCACCGATACCCAGATACTGCACCAGGAGGGCTTCAAGTTACCCAAGGGCCGTTTCCACTTCTATGCGTTCCAGGAGACCCCTGAGATCGTCGGCAACGGAGAGGCGTACCCCTATATCCTTACTACCAGCCGTCGCTTGGAGCACTACAATTGCGGCAGCATGACCAGGCGTACACCCAATGTGGAACTGGTCGATCACGACGTTCTTCTGATCAATCCTGAAGACGCCAGTCGTGAAGGGATCGGGGAGGGCGGCAAAGTTGAGATATCATCGCAGAATGGCACTACTCATTTGAATGTGAAGATTAGCGACGAGGTGAAACCGGGTATCCTCTTCACCACCTTCCATTTTCCTGAAATCGCCATCAACCATCTCACCAGCGGCATCTTTGATCAGGAGAGCATGACGCCGGAGTACAAAGTGGTGGCTGTGCGGCTGTCGCCGGCATGACTTTGATGCATCTTTTTTATGACCGGAATGGTTGCGAATCACGGTGAATTTACACTTATCTTTTTTTCATCTGATGAGAAGCTGCCGCACGACCTTGTGATTTTAGTGGTGCGGCAAAGCCGCACCCTACCAGTGCGGGTAGGCAAGAAAGTGTCTTAGTGAACTCTCGACTTATAAGAATTCAATCTCAATAACCTGCAAAAATTCGCTTGTCTATGTAGGGTGCGGAAGCGCCGCACCAATCAGTACCAAGCGCATGACACGCTCGATTATCGATCTTATGTAACCATTTCTATGGTCTGGGTTTCGCGGGGATAAGCGATCATTCGTGACCACTAAAATCTAACCACCGTCTCCCCGCTCTTTTCAATCCATCCGTGAATCATCTTTTTCGTTGTCAGACCACTGTTACAGTTGCCGTCCCGGTCGATGACGATGATGCCGCCTCTGCCGTTCACTTTTCGCTTGAGAAATTCGATGCAAGCCACAGTCGCCCGCTCGCCATCCATACGCTGCATAAGCATGAAGTCTGAGACGGTCTTGCCGATCAGGGTGCGCATGAGGTCTTCGCCGAAACCGGTGGCTGATACGGCACAGGTCTCATTGTCGGCATAGAGGCCGGCGCCGATGATGGGGGAGTCGCCCACCCTGCCCATGCGTTTGTTGACGATACCGCCGGTGGAGGTGGCGGCCGCCAGGTTGCCCTCGCGATCACGCGCCACTGCGCCGATGGTACCGTATTTCTGATCCTCGCTTTCCTCTGCGTCGTCGTGATCGAGCATGATCTTGCGTTTCAGACGTGCCCGCTTGAGCTGCTCCATCCGCTCCGGTGTGAAGAAGTATTTGTCGGGTTTCTGTGCAATGCCGTAGTGGTCGGCAAAACGCTTGGCTCCCTCCGCGATGAGCATGACGTGTTCGCTCTCGATCATCACACAGCGGGCGAGTTGAATCGGATTGGCGATATTCTGCACAGCCGCCACAGCTCCGGCCGAGAGATCGCGACCGTCCATGATGGCGGCATCCATCTCCACCTTACCGTTTTCGTTCAGGACCGATCCGCAACCGGCGTTGAACAGGGGGTCGTCCTCGAGTAGTGAGGCGCAGGTCTCAACGGCCACCAGGGCAGAGCCTCCCTGTGTGAGTACTGCACGGCCGTGTTCCAGCGCGTGGTTGATGCTCTCAAGATAACGAGCAGCGGTTTTCTGGTCTTTGATGTACTCAAAGGCCCCTGCGCCACCATGTACCATGAGTGAATAGTAATCCGGCTGTCCCATAACAACAGTCCTGATCCGTTCGTGTCTGATTCAGTTGTTGATGTTTTAAATCTCAGAGCATAGATCGGATTACGAGTTCAGTATTATCCATACAAATAACCAAGATGTTTATAGAGCCTTGTAATGCAACTTACTGGCTTAATTAGGGGATAGACGGAATCGGGATAGAGCAAAATAATCGAATGGATTGACTTCGACTATCGCAAACTTATTTTTGAATTTATTGGTTTTTATAAGAAATGGCATGGGGTGCTATCTAGTAGGTCAAATACAGGGTTGAATCTCTCTTCACTGTTACTAACGTATTAATTGAGGAGAAATTAAAAAACGCGCGATTAGACGCATAGGAGGAGACCATGGCCTTTGTGGACAGCAGAGGACTACATCATGCGCGCGGGCATTTCAATCCGCCCAAGGCGCTGGTTGACCTGATTGCACCGGCGGATGTGCGTTTCAATGGACACCGCCCCTGGGATATTCAGGTCCATGATGAAGCACTTTACCAGCGGGTGCTGAGCTCGGGATCCCTGGGTCTGGGAGAGGCCTACGTGGATGGATTCTGGGATAGCGATCAACTGGATGTGCTCTTCTATCGGTTCATGCGGGTGGAAACGGATAAAAAGCTTGCCGGCTGGTTCAAACTGCGGCTTTTCGGTGAACTGATTCGTCAATCGCTCTTCAATCTACAGTCGAGCCGGCATGCTTTTAAGGTGGGTGAACACCACTACGATATCGGCAACGACATCTTTGAGGCCATGTTGGACAGCACGATGAGCTACTCCTGCGGCTATTGGGAGCATGCCAGGGATCTGGAAGAGGCGCAGCGGCATAAACTCGATCTGATCTGCCGTAAGCTAAAACTGAAGCCGGGTGAGAGGCTGCTGGAGATCGGTTGTGGCTGGGGTGGCCTGATGCGCCACGCGGTTGAAAGATATGGTGTTGAAGTGGTGGGTATCACGGTCTCCAAAGAGCAGCAGAAACTGGCGCAGGCACGCTGTGAAGGGTTACCGGTCAGTGTAGAACTCAAGGACTATCGGGATATAACCGGTGAATACGATAAGGCGGTCTCTGTTGGCATGTTCGAGCACGTGGGACAGAAAAACTACCGTACCTATTTCGAGGCCGTGAGGCGTCTATTGGCTGATGACGGTATCTTTCTGTTGCATACCATTGGCAACCATAAGACAAACAAGGGTCTGGATCCGTGGATCGATAAGTACATTTTTCCTAACGGAAAGCTCCCGTCGGCCAGAGAGATCACTCAAGCGGTAGAAGGTTGCTTCCTGATCGAGGACTGGCACAATTTCGGTCCCGACTACGATCACACTCTGATGGCCTGGTGGCGAAATTTCGATCAGGCTTGGCCCAGGCTGGAGAGCCGGTACGGAAAGCGCTTCTACCGGATGTGGAAATATTACCTGCACACCTGTGCCGGCTTTTTCCGCAGCCGTCAGGGGCAGCTTTGGCAACTGGTGCTTACCAAGCGGAGTTATCCTGGAACCTATCGCTCGATCCGTTCCCTGAGTTGAGCGGGAGCTCATTAACAATTGGTGGGGCAAGGCCCCACCCTACGATTCTGACATGTATAGCGTGGAACCCTGCCCCATCATTCCGTGGTTGAAAGAGCTATCGGAAACCACTACTGCACCGTAGCGGTAGTTACGATAGATTGAGGAAAGCTTCCTGTTGTGGCAGCAGTTCCTATGGAACTCAAATCTCCAGTAGTGGCATCGATGGTGTAACCGGAAATACTGTTGGCTCCTCCGTTTGCCACATAGACATAGCCTCCCGAGGGTTCAGCGGTGATGGATTGGGGGTTGTTGAGTCCGGTCGATACTGTCGTTGAGCCGGCGGTCAGTTCGCCGCTGATAGGATCGATTATGTAACGCGTCACCGACTGGGAGCTCTGATTGGCGACATAGACGAACTGCCCCAGCGGATCGACGGTGATGGAGAAGGGAGCGCTGCCCGCCGGAAAGGGTGAACCCGGGATCTCAGTAAGTGCACCGGTGGTGCTGTCAATGCTATAAGCCGAAATATTGTATGAGGCGATGCCGACGTTAGCCACATAAACGAATCGACCCGATGGATCGATAGCCACGTCGTTTGGTGCGCTGCCCGCGGCAATAGTGCCAATGGACGTTAACGCGCCAGTGTCAGCCGCAATCGAAAAGGCAGAAACACTGTCGGTGGGAGAGGTATTTGCGACATAGGCGAATCGTCCGGTCGGATCGACGGAGATGGCTATAGGGTCTGTCGATGCGGTGGATAATCCGCTCTCGAGAGTCAACGCCCCGTTGTTTTGGTTTATCGAGAACGCTGAGATGGAATCCGAGGCATTCGCGGTATAGGCGAATCGCCCCGAAGGCTCGACGGAGATCGATTGCGGACCGAAACTCGGTATCAGTGAGAACGGTGAAGCACCCATCTGGGTGAGACTGCCGTTGTTTGTGTCAATGGTATAACCTGAAACGTCGTTGCTCGCACTGTTGGTTGCGTAAACGAATCGCCCGCTGGGGTCAGCCGTCACGGAGCTGGGCGTCAATCCTGCAGTAACGGGAGAGGGGCCGATGCCGGTGAGTGTACCGTCGCTGCTATCTATAGTGAATGACGAGATGCTGTTGCCGTTACGGTTTGCAACGTAGGCAAACCTGGGTGTGATCGTGGCCTCCGCCGGATCGGCGAGGTATGCGAGTGCACCAGGTGCTGAACGAGCAGAGAGGGTACGTGAATCGGTCAGTTCGCCGGTTGTCTGATTGATGGTGAAGAGACTGGCTGTGTTATCCACTCCGTTAGTGACACTGATGAACTGGCCGGTGGTATCGACCGTGATCGATTCTGGCGTGTCGCCGACCGGACATCTCTGGGTGGTGCCGTTACAGTTAATCTGAAGGAGAGTGCCGTCGGTTTGAATCTCGAATACCGACACTGTGCCTGAGGCCTCGCGACTGATCATATAGAGCCACTGACCTGTGCTGTCCACGGCGAGCGCGTGGGGTGACAGTCCGGTATCGACTGGTGAGCCGTTCGCCGCGAGCAGACCGGAACCATCGACAGTGAATACGCCCAGGTGGCCCGAAGTCCGGTTGACGACATAGGCATTCTGGCCATCGGGGGTGATTACCATGTCCATGGCAAGCGTTCCGCCGGAAGAAACAGGGGAGCCAACGGCCTTTTCCAGCAGTGTGCCATCGGTGGCGCTGATGTCGTATATGCCGATATCATCACTGCCATCATGCACCACATAGAGGACGTCTCCGTCCGGGTGCAAGAGAATCTTGCGGGGGCCGGTACTGGGATTAGTATCGATGGGGTTCTGAACAGCGACAGCAGAGCTGAGTGAACCGTCAGAGAGATCCATCGAGTGCACTGTAAGTGTGTCGGAAACCTGATTTGCAACATAGGCAAGGAGTCCATTCGGATTAAACGCAAGAGATACCGGCGTACCGCCTCCAGTGCCACATGTCAGGTTCGTGTTGACGCGATCACAGAGTGATGGCGTCAATTCTCCCGACAGGCTATTGATTGTGAACAGAGAAATATCTGTCGAGTTGGTATTGGTGGTATAGGCAAACTCACCGCTGGGATCTATGGTCAATGAGTTCGGTCCATCCCCTGTCAAGGCGTAACCGTGATGCCTCAGCTGGCCGGTGGTATTGTTGGCGATGAAAACCGAGATGGTGTCGTCCGCGCTGTTTGCCACATAGGCGAAACGTGCTACTGGGGGTGATGTGGGCGGCGGTGTTCCGCCTCCGCCGCCACTGCCACCACCGCATCCGGTTAGAGAGAGTGCCAGTAGAGGCAATAAGGTCATGGCGTGTCGTAATTTCGTAACGGGTCTTTTCATCTGGTTGTGCATCATGTCATCCAAAACATATTCGCGGTTTATTGGCTGAAAAAATGGTTGGAAATAGACACTTGGGTGCCGTAAATCCTGTGGATCCCTCATGCCTTCCTGGCTAGGCAGTGACAATATCTGTGCAGAGATCGATAAGGTTAAGTGTACAGTCTCTATTTTTGCAGCGATTATAGCCCAAGCTGCAGCCGGAATCAGGTAGGTAGTTGGTAATTGTGGTATCGAATCACGTTTCTTATGGACTGCTTAAGAAAATAAGTAAGGCCATGAATTATGGGTGTTTTCTATTCTGCATATCTCAATCTTGCCTTATTCACTTAGTGGATTTTAGTGAATCGCTGAATTAGTTCATTTGCGGATAAGGGTTTGCAGTAGAGGTAACCTTGTGCCTCATGACACCCCTTTTGGATGAGGAATTCCGCCTGGGAGTTGGTTTCCACACCCTCGGCGATAACGGATAATCCAAGTGCCTTGCTCAATGCAATCACCGCTTCACAGATTGCCATGTCGTTACTGTCGGTTGGTATGTCGTGTACGAATGAGCGATCGATCTTCAATTTCTGAATCGGCAGTAATTTCAGGTAGCTCATGGATGAATATCCGGTACCGAAATCGTCGATCGATAGATGCAGGCCAAGACTGCGTAATGCATCGAGTTGTGATATGGCACTGCTTGTATTCTGCATGATGTAGCTTTCCGTGACTTCCAGCTCAAGTCTGTCTGCAGGGAGTGCGCACCTCTCCAGGATATGTTTCACTTTTTCGTTGAAATCGCTGTGTTGAAGTTGGGGTCGTGCCACGTTGACCGCAATGCGACCGAAATCAAAGCCCTTGTCCAGCCATGTCCTGCCCTGTTGACAGGCATGTTCCAGTACCCAAGTACCGATGTCATGTATCAGCCCATTCTCTTCCGCCAGGGGAATGAATTTTGTCGGTGAAACCTCTCCCAATTCCGGGTGCTGCCAGCGGATAAGCGTTTCAATGCCGATGAGTTTACCGCTTTCCAATTGAAACTGTGGCTGGAAGACCAAGTGGAACTCATTACGTGACAGAGCCATTCTCAACGCATTCTCTATAACCACTCTCTCGAAGGCGTTGTTGGTCATCTCCTGCGTGTAGAATTGATAAGTGTTCCTGCCATCACTTTTGGCGCGATACATGGCAGTATCGGCATTACGCAGGAGGGTAGTGACATTTTCACCGTTTACGGGAAATAGACTGATTCCGATACTGGCAGTAATGTGGATCTCGTGGCCGTCAAGGAGAAATGGCGTATTGAATACGGCCATAATCTTTTCCACGGTTACAGCCGTATTTTCAGCGCTGCCAATATCCTCCAGCAGAACGACGAATTCATCGCCGCTGATTCTTGCCACCGTATCGTCCAGACGAATACTCTCTTGGATGCGTTTGGCCAATTGCTGCAGTAAATCATCACCGGCTTTATGCCCAAGGCTGTCATTGATGTTTTTAAAACGATCGAGATCGATAAAGAGAATGGAAAATATGGATTGGTTGCGCTTGGCGTGCTTTATCGCCTGCTCCAACCTTGAGTTGAAGAGCAAGCGGTTGGGAAGGTCTGTCAAGGGATCGTGATGGGCCAGGTGATCGAGCTCCTCTTCCGATCGCTTGATTGATGTGATGTCAGAGAAGACTGCCACGTAGTTTACAACCTCCCCGCGTTTATTCTGAATGGTGCTGATGTTGAGCCACTCAGGATAGACCACGCCGTTTTTTCTACGGTTCCAGACCTCTCCCCGCCACTGGCCGTCAGTACGCAATGCTTCCCACATCTCCTGATAAAAATCCCTGTCGTGCCTGCCGGAACGAAGAAGACTGGGTGTCTGACCGATGACCTCCTCTCTGCTAAATCCGGTTATCTCTTCAAATGCCTTGTTAACGTCGAGAATACGGTTGTCAGCATCAGTTATCATGACGCCTTCCCAGGTGCTTTCAAAAACGGTGGCAGATTGTTGTAGTTGTTTTTCAGTGATGCTCCGTTCGATAGCGATACTGGCAATTTGCGCCATGTTCTCTATGAGGTGGATCTCATCTGGTGTAGGTGAAACTGGCTCCTGGTGGTAGAGAGCAAAGGTTCCCAAGACCTTTTCCTTGGAGTCAAAAATCGGTTCGGACCAACAGGAGGAAAAGTCGAAGGATTTACCCAGTGCGCGGTGCTCCTTCCATATCGGGTCAGATTGGACATCGGTTGAAATGATTCTTTTTCCATAGTAAGCCGCGCTACCGCAAGAGCAATTCGCAGGGCCGATCGGCAGGCCGTCGATCTGCTCGTTATAGGCATCTGGAAGATTGGGTGCCGCACCAATCTGAAGCGTTTCGCCGTCCAGGAGTAGAATCGATCCCTTCATGTCCTTTGACTGATGTTCTGCAAGCTGAATAATTTTTGAAAGAATATCCCTCAGTGGTGCTACACCGAGTGAAATGAGCTCCAGTATGTTTTTCTGTTCGGACTGGAGCTGTTCCGCACGTTTTCTGATCACTACCTCTTCGATTAACGCGCTGTTTTTGTCTTCTAGCTCTTCAGTACGCTGTTTGATCATGTCTTCCCGTTGATCAACCTCATGGCTGAGTTTGCCGATCAACGTCTGGTTCTGTTTCTGAAGCCTGATGGCATTGAGTACGCGCCGGTTAGAATTCCGTGTAAATAACGTAATCATCAAAAGATAGATGATCAATGCGATTGTCAACCAGTTGTATGTGCTGTTCTGATGCAGGAGAAATGTGATGCCCAACATGAGAGCTTGAGGGTATGTGTAGACATAAAATGCAGGCATTGAAACAGATAAGATGGCTACCGCTGCCCCAATTATGCCAAATGCAAGCATGGAGAGTGATATTGAGATGATCATATCACTCGCTAAATAGATCAATGGGTAGATGATGCTCCATGAAACACCTACCAATGCAGAACCGAAAATGTAGTGCTGCATCCACCTGGAGGGGGACATGGTGAGCGGGGATCTGTTTCTCCGGTACCAGAGCGTGAGTCGGTAAGTCGCGGATAGATAGAGTGCCAGGACCCAGATGCCTACCAGGCTGGAGTCGGTTTTTTGACTGATAATCAGATAGAAGATAGCGGCGATGACGAATACGGTGGTATTCGATACAGGTGCCTGCATGTAGAGTAGGCGTGCCTGTTCATCGGTGGTGTCAGGCGGCGCTGATACCTTACCGGGTTGTACTGTCGAACTTCTGTCTTTGGTCATGCGAATGATCGGCAATGCAACCTTTGATATAAGTCCCTGTCAGGAGCTGAATGGTGGTATCAACTTCACGACACTCTCTTGTTAAAGATAGAGGAGGCGATCCTATTATGCTAATCGATTGATACCTGAGATTGACGAGATAGATCAATATTTTCAGGCATAAAAATTACGAATTTTCTTGTTTGTTCGATAAAGGAAAAAATGCCGTTACGCTGGATGAGTCTATTTGTGCCCGATCATATTTTCAGCTGGCTGGCTGAATTGTCCATTTACATCGATGGCATCTTAGTGAAGCGTCCGTCTTATTCTTTTGATTACGACAAGAGTGCTACGCTCTTTACCTGCGCATAGATCGGTATGCCTTCACGAATCCCCATGCCCATAGCCGATCTTCTGGTGATACGGGACAGGAGTGTCTGTCCATCTTCCAGTTCGAGCCGGACCAACACTTGAGTTTGGCTGATATCCTGCGTGTCTATCACTCTGGCGGGCAGGATGTTGATGATACTGGTGTCAGAATGAGCTCTTATCGAGAGGCTCACATCGCGTGCCTGAACCTGTACCCTGGCGCGTCTGCCCACGGGGAGGTCCTCGCGGGGTATCGCAACCCGTCCTCCATGCATGGAGACCCAGGTCAGATGGTAGGTATGATCATGGGAAGAAACGGTTCCCACCAACAGGGAGGCGGCATCGTCATAACTGGCAAGGGGAAGATCGAGCCGGGTCAGTAGGTTGGCGGCATCTCCTTGTGCGATTGCCTTGCCGTTATCCATCAACACCATCCGGTCTGCAAGCCGTGCCACTTCATTGGGGTCGTGGGAGACATAGAGCGAAGGGATGGCGAATTCATCGTGAAGGCTTTCCAGGTAGGGCAGAATAATCTGTTTGGCGCCGTGGTCCAAAGCAGACAAGGGTTCATCCATCAAAAGAAGCCTGGGGCTGGTCAACAGTGCCCGGGCTATAGCGACCCGCTGGCGCTCACCGCCGGAGAGGCTATTGGCTGCACGCCTCTGCAGTTCTGAGAGACCGAGTAGCTCGACCACATCGTGATAGGGGATCTGTCGCTCCTGTTCCGGGACACGACTCATGCCGTATTCGAGATTCCGCTGCACTGAGAGGTGGGGGAAGAGGCTTGCTTCCTGGAACACATATCCGAGGGGACGGCGATGAGTCGGCACGAAGCGTTTTTCGTCCTGCCACACCTCATCATTAATGCGAACCAGTCCTTGTGGCGTGCGCACCAGGCCGGCTACTGCCCGCAGGACGCTGGTCTTGCCTGAACCGGAACGACCGAACAGGGCTGTAACCCCCTGCGCCGGTGCGGTGAAGTCCACGTTTAATTCAAAGTCACCGAGCTGGCTCTGCAGTCGGACCTCGATCTCGCTCATGGCTGATGGCTCCGAGTGAGTCGGCCATTGACCAGATAGACACTCATCAGCACAAGGAAGGAGAAAGCGAGCATGCCGGCGGCGAGCAGGTGGGCCTGACCATATTCCAGGGTTTCCACGAGATCGTAGATCGCCACCGAGAGTACTCTGGTCTCTCCGGGTATGTTGCCGCCGATCATCAGAACTACGCCGAACTCGCCCACGGTGTGGGCGAAGGAGAGTACGGCTGCGGTGAGGAAGCCTGGCCTCGCCAGAGGTATCACAACTGTCATGAATCTGTCCCAGGGTGATGCGCGCAGGGTGGCGGCAACCTCAACGGGGCGGGGACCCAGAGCCTCAAAGGCGTTCTGTAGTGGTTGTACAACAAAAGGGAGGGAGTAGAGCATCGAGGCGAATACCAGTCCCTCGAAGGTGAAGGGCAGGGTGCCGAGACCGAGGGTCTGTGTCAGGCGGCCCACCGGCCCGTCGGGAGCGAGCATGATCAACAGATAAAATCCAAGCACGGTGGGTGGCAATACCAGGGGCAGGGCAACTACGGCAGCCACCGCCTGCTTGTACCAGGTTCGTGTGTGTGCAAGCCACCAGGCGATGGGCGTACCGATGATCAGTAGCAGCAGGGTGGTTACTCCTGCCAGCTTCAGGGTCAGCCAGACGGGTTGCCAGTCGAATGCCATATTCTGCTCCGTAGTTGGCGGTAGGCGTTGCGCTCGCAATGTTTCGAGTGTTTGTGCGTCACTGGGTTGTGCGTTGTGTCATGAATGAAAAATTTAATCCAATAACCGGGAGTGGTGGGGCCCTGCCCCACCAAGCCACGCTGAGATAATACTGCTATCGTATTGGGACGCAGTCTACTCCAACCCGTAACCATGCCGTTCGATAACCTCGCGGGCCTCATCGCTCTTGAGGAATTCAAGATAGGCTGTCGCCGCAGGGTTCGGCTCGCCCTTTTTCAACAGTACAGCAGATTGGTCGATGGGGGCGTAGTAGTCGTTTGGAATTATCCACAGTGTACCTTTCTCTCCTTTCCAGGACTTGATCTGTGCCAAGGCGACAAAGCCTACATCTGTATTGCCGGTCGCAACAAACTGGAAGGTTTGGGCAATGGATTCCCCTTTCACCAGTTTGGGAGTGAGTGGTTTCAGCTCCCCCATCTTTTGCAAGACCTGTTCGGCTGCCAGACCGTAAGGTGCGGTCTTGGGATTGGCTATGGCGATGCGATCGATGGCACCGGTCCTGAGGAAGGCCATGCCGTCTTCAAACAGGTCAGGCTTTACACTCCACAATACCAGCTTACCCTTGGCATAGACGAAACGGCTGCCGGCTATCGCCAGACCCTCTTTTTCGGCCAGGATCGGCCGTTGGGTATCGGCAGCCAAATACACTTCAAAAGGTGCACCGTGTTTGATCTGCGAATAGAGTTTGCCGGTGGAGCCGTAGCTGGTTTTGGTGCGATGTCCGGTGACCTTTTCGAACAGGGGCGCTATTTCGCGAGCGACTTCGGTGAAATTGGCCGCTACTGCGAGCATGACCTCTTCGGCCGCCGCTTGGGTGACGGGCAGGGTGAGTCCGAGAAGCGTAGACAGGATGATTGTCTTGGTCGTCTTGATAGTGGGATTCCGTGCTGTGGATTGCGTTATTGCCGAAAGCTCATTCGTTTGTTGTAAACCATATCCAGTATCGATGTATGACAATTGATATAAGGGCTATGTTACGCAATTCTTTCGCCAAACGATAAATAACCGTTTCGACAGTGGGGTGAGGGGGTTATTTGCTCAGAGAGGTGCCTGCACTAAGGCAGTTGACTGCCACATGAAGAGACCCTTATCCAGGGCACGTTGACACGCATTCGATCGTCGTTGCCAAGACGTCTTGTTATTCGGCAAGCAGAAGTGGCGCGTGTAGGCGGGGATTCTGACCGTGGGTGAAAGTGGCCGGTATTCAGTACAGTCTCAGGAAACTGGGGATCAGCCAGGGGTCTCCGGCCACGACGGTGATATGGTTGATCACTAGGAGCAGAAAGCCCACGGCGATCAGGGTGTAACCGGCAATTCTTTCAAGATCTAAAGAGACGTCCGACATCAGCGGGTCCTCTAGCGTGAGTGAATGCGAATTAAACGAATATGAAATGAATAGCAGGATCCGGAAGAAATAACAGAGTGTTTTAGTGAGGAAATAGGGAGTTACCCACCTAGGCGCCATGGATATCCCATGGCTTCTTCTCAGGTGTTTGATTCAACTCCCTGACAGAAGGGGTTCAAAGGTCCTTGATAAAGACCTTGGCGTTACGCCGGTAGTTGTAGAGCTCACGTTTCAGCATCGGCAGATCCTTCAAGTCACCCTGTGAGAATCCGTGTTCACGAAACCAGTGGGCCGTCTGCGTGGTAAGGATGAAGAGTTTCTCAATGCCTTGTTGCTTGGCGGAATGCTCCATGTGTTCGAGCAGCCGTTCGCCCCGGTCTCCACCCCGGTAATCCGGGTGGACTACAACACAGGCCAGCTCCGCCATCGACTCCTGGGGATATGGGTAGAGCGCCGCACAGGCGATGGCCATCCCATCCCGCTCCATCAGGGTGAAGCAGCCGATCTCCGTCTCCAACAGTTCCCGCGAACGGCGCACCAGCACACCTTTCGTTTCAAGGGGCTCGATCAGTTCAAGCAAGCCGCCCACGTCGTCAATGCTGGCAGTACGGGTCTCTTCATAGGGCTCGGCGGTGATCAGTGTGCCGATACCATCCCGGGTGAAGAGTTCTTTTAACAGGGCGCCATCCTGCCGGCGGTCGATCAGATGCACCCGTTTGACACCGCTTCGGCAGGCGTCCAGGGCTGCATTGAGATATTGCGTGAGGTCTTCCGGCATCTGTTTGCGACGGGACAATAGGTCATCCACCTGCCGTGGTACCATATTGGTTATCAACCGGTTGCGGGAATCAGTCGCCCCCTTGGCCTCAACCAGGTTGATCAACTTATCGGCACCCAGCGCAATGGCGATTGAGGCGGCGGCATCGGCAGCGCTCAGATTGAACACTTCACCCGTGGGGGAGTAGCCCAGAGGGGGTACCAGCGCGATGGCACCGCTGGACAGGCGCGACTCGATGGCAGGTGCATCCACCCGCCGAACCTCTCCGGTGTGGCAGTAGTCCGTACCATCCCGCACACCGATCGGACGTGCAGTCACGAAGTTGCCCGAGGCGACCCGAATCCTCGCCCCAGCCATGGGGGAGTTGGCCAGACCCATGGAGAGGAGCGCTTCTATCTCCACCCTGACGGCGCCGGCTGCCTCCTTCACGCAGGTGAGAGCGGCATCGTCTGTGACCCTCAGGCCGTTGATGTACTGCATCTCCACACCACGTGTTTTCAGCCGCTCCTCAACCTGGGGGCGGGCACCATGCACCAGTACCAGCCGAATACCGATACCGTGCAGCAGGGCGATGTCGTGAATCAGATTGGCAAACTGATCATCCGCAACGGCTTCACCGCCGAAAGCGATAACGAAGGTGCGTCCCCGATGCGCATGGATGTAGGGTGACGAACCGCGGAACCAGTCGACGAAACTGTCCGGGATTCTACTGGCGCGCTTGCTCATACGAATATACTAACTGTCTGGTTCTAAACAGAATTGCCTGACTAATGACTGTATCAGGTTGATCGCCGGTTGGATATGTTCCAGGGGTATGTATTCATCGGGTTGGTGGGCCTGATCGATGTTTCCCGGCCCGCAGATTGCCGTCTGCATACCCAAATAGTTGAGGTAGGGCCCTTCAGTACCAAATGCGACTGCCCCAGCCGGCTCTCCGGTGAGTTGCTCGACCGCCTGCACGATGGCGGCGTCGCGCGGAGTCTCCATCGCGGGTATGCCGTCGAAAACCGGTACCAGTTCCCACTGCAGGCCGCTGTCGGACAGCAGGCTATCGAGCCGCCCGTTCAGTTCGTTCCGGAGGTCGCCAAGTCGCATGCCCGGTAACGGACGCAGGTCGAATTGCAGCTCGCAATGACCGCAGATACGGTTGGGATTGTCGCCCCCGTGGATATGCCCCAGATTAAGTGTCGGTACTGCAATCGCGAATGCAGGATTCTGATATCGTCGCTGTAAATCCTCTCGCCAACGGATGACTTCCCCCAGCACCCGGTACATCCCCTCGAGTGCGTTGACGCCCAGATCGGGGTTGCTGGAGTGACCCGACTGACCGGTGAGTCGGACCGATTCCATGGAAATGCCTTTGTGCATATGGATCGGCTTGAGACTGGTCGGCTCACCGATCATGGCGTGACGTCCCAGGTGGCGATGCAGGTCGCGCAGCGATTTGGCTCCGCACATATTGCTCTCTTCATCTGCCGTGGCGAGTATGACAAGCGGCTGTTTGAGCTGATCCAGCGGGAGTTCGCGTATGGCTTCGATGACCACGGCGAAAAACCCCTTCATATCCGCCGTGCCGATACCGTGGAGACGGCCGTTCCTTTCAGTGACCCGGAGCGGGTCGCTGCTCCACTTATCGGCGTCGAAAGGGACTGTGTCGGTATGGCCGGAGAGTACCAGGCCCTGATCTCCGCTGCCCGCAGAAGCGATAAGGTTTGTCTTTCCGGGATGGCCCGGGATTTCGAGCGTCTCGGTACGGAACCCCAGATTTGAGAGCCAGTCGTCGAGAAGTTCGATCACGCTGGTGTTGCTCATGTCCCAGGCGGGATTGACGCTACTGACCGAAGGGGCGGCAACCAGCGCACTTAGCATGTCGAGGAAGGGGGGAGTTTTCATGGGATGATTCTGTGATGGCTCGACTTTCTTATCAAGTGAGTTTTTCATGGAATGACATGAGAGGGATCATTTATGCGGAATCCAGTCGGCCATTCAACCTTTACTTGAGCGTCTTGTGCTTGCAAAAAACCAGCGTCTTTGCTTTGTTTAAGACACCTTAGGGGGTTTTTCCGGACTACGGACCAGATTGTATGCGTCTCTACATCAGACACCCATCGGAAGTTCCCATCGACTACCAGTTGGGTGGTCGAGCGGATACCAGGCGGGAATTGTTGAGCAACTACAGTGAAGGTGGGCTCTGTTTCGTCGCCAGTCAGTGGGTCGAACCCGGATTGGAGATCCATTTCGCCATCCCCATCACGCCGCCCCAATTTCATGCGACCGGCGTGGTAGTCTGGTGCAGGCAGGAGGGCGATGCCTACCAGGTTGGTGTAAAGTTTACTGAAGAAGAGACGGCATATGCGGTGCGCATGGTGGAACAGCTCTGCTATATCGAACACTACAGGCAGACAGTGAAAGAGAGCGAGGGGCGCGAGCTGAACGGTGAAGAGGCCGCATTGGAGTGGATCGAGAAATTTGCCGGAAGCTTCCCGGATTGAATCGAACGATTTTTCCACCCAGGTTTCTAACCGGCCAGGGTTGTAGGGGCACACGACCCGATTCGTACCGGCGGCGTAAGATTTGGGCAATATGTTTTTTTGACAGGCGGCTTTTTCACGATCGCTGCAACGAGAGATGTTATCACTTGATAAATAGGATAAAACGGTTGGCTATCGTCCAGATGGATTTCCTGGTCTTCGGTCTGCTTCTTTTCTCGTTGACCGCCATGGCAGGGGATCTCGTAACGGTGAAACGGTTGAGCCCCGATCTTGCGCTGGAAATGGTCAAGTCAGCGGTAGCGGCCTGTCGTGCTGACGGTTACCAGGTTACCGCCGTGGTGGTGTCTGGTGATGGTGCTGAGATAGCACTGATGCGCGACGTATATGCCAGCCGTTTTACAATCCAGATTGCACGGGAGAAGGCAAATGCGGTGATCCTGTCGGCCGTCTCTTCAGGGCAGTTTCGGGATAATCGGCGGGATATTCAACAGGAGATGAACCATGTTGATGGCGTGCTGGTTTTACAGGGTGGCCTGCCAATTACTGCTGGCGGTTATCAATTGGGCGCCATCGGGGTCAGCGGCGCACCGGGTGGAGAGCGGGACGAAGCCTGTGCCAGAAAAGCACTGGATCAATTTCAAGAGCGTCTGGAGTTTGCAGAGTGAGCCAATTTTCGGAATTACCCATGCGCACTGATTTGATGAAAAAACACTATACCCTGGGGGAGGAGATCGCCCATACCGTCTCGCATGGTATCGGTATTCTGCTCAGCATTGCCGGGCTCATCGTTCTGGTGGTATTTGCCTCCCTCTATGGGGATGCCTGGCACATCACCAGTAGCAGTATCTACGGTGTTACACTGATTCTGCTCTATACCGCCTCAACCCTCTATCACGGCATCCCGCAGTCCAGGGGGAAGCAGGTGCTCAGGCGTCTGGATCATGCGGCTATCTTTCTCTTGATCGCCGGCACCTACACACCCTTTACCCTGGTCAATCTGAGAGGCGGTTGGGGCTGGACACTATTCGGTCTTGTATGGGGACTGGCACTCCTCGGCATGGTGTTGGAGCTTGCGATCAAGAAGCGCATCAAATGGTTGTCCATTACGCTCTATCTGGGATTGGGCTGGCTGGTGTTGATCGCAATCAAACCGCTGCTTGATTCGGTGGCGACCGGCGGAATTATCCTGCTTTTAGCCGGCGGGCTCTGCTACACCCTGGGTGTGATCTTCTATGTCTGGAAACGGTTGGCCTATCACCATGCGGTCTGGCATCTTTTTGTGTTGGGGGGCAGTGTACTGCACTTCTTCTCTGTCTTTTTTTATGTGCTGCCTCCCGCTTCGGCATAAAGGCGACTGACTATTTCATGAAAAACGCTGCGGTAATTGAGGCGATACTGAGAAGGAAAAAGAGTGTGGCAGAAGACTTCCACATGGTGTAGTTAAGTGTCTGTGCGTTTTTGTTGTGCAGCAGAATGGCCAACACGCCGGCAACCAGAAATATACCGCCGGCCACATAAGCGATAACTTGAAGGTATTCCACTTTGACCTTGGTCGAACCCTGTACGCCGCCACCGATGGTTTCAAACTTATTGGCCAATGCCGGTTCACAGAAAAGAAGTATCATCAATCCTGTCCATGGGAGCAGAGAGAGGTATCGTCGAAGATCGCTATTCATGACTGCACAGATATTCCTGGTGTGTGGTAATGGTGTCTATTCATGGCCGCCTGTCGCCGCTGATCAATGTCAGCAAGTATGCCATGCAGCTATTTATAGACAAAACAGCTCAAATAATCATGGTTTTTTTCAGTATCCAGCCAGAGGGTTAGACTATGTACGGTTTTTCAGTTCGTCTGCAGGGTGAAGTTGGCGCTATTGAGGCGCGAGTGGTGGAGGCCTTGAAGGCCGAGGGTTTTGGCGTGCTGACCGAGATCGATGTGCAAGCAACATTGAAGGCGAAGCTCGGTGTGGAAAAGCGCCCTTATAAGATCCTTGGTGCCTGTAATCCGCCATTGGCCAATCAGGCTATCGATGCGGAGCCTGATATCGGCCTGCTGTTACCTTGTAATGTCGTCGTGAGGGAGGAGCAGGACGGGAGCATTACGGTCGCCTTTATGGATCCGGAAGCAGTACTGCAACTGGTCGACCAACCCGGTATTGCTGACTTGGCACAAGAGGTTAAACAGCGGTTGGAGCGGGTAAGCCGGGCGATCGAGGGCTAAATAACGGTCGGATCAACGATTTTCTTCTTCCTTCTCGCCTCGCCGGGCCCGTAGCCGAAATGCCTCTTGAAGACCTTGGCGAATGCCGCCTCTGATTCGTATCCGGATTGGGCGGCAACCTGGGAGACGGAATCGCCTGTTGTGCGGAAACGTTCATTCGCAAGGGTCATTCGCCAGCGGGTGAGGTACTGCATGGGCGAGATAGTTACGCTTTGGCTGAATTGTGCAGAGAAAGCGGATCGCGACATGCCTGCAATTGTTGCCAGCTTTTCCACAGTCCAGTTGCCGGCAGGATTTTCATGCATTTTGCTCAACGCCTTACCGAGCCTGGTATCTGCAAGGGCTGCAATGAAGCCTTGATCTTGGTTTTTTGCCAGATGATTTCTGATGACATGAATGAAAAGTATCTCCGATAGCTTATCGATTACCAGATCGCTACCCATCTGGGCCGCTTCTACCTCGTAGACCAAAAAGTGACCTAGTGTATCGGACAAGGGCACGCTGCTGCTGCCCTCCTCGCGTACGATCATGTACTCGGGCAGGGACTCGATGAGGGGGTTCCAGTTGTGGCGATCGAAATCGAAATAGCCGCAGATCAATGTGACGCCCGGTCCGGTTTGATTCTGGTCGGGCACCTGATTCAGGGGAAACTTCTCATCAGGCACTTGCAGACTGTTGGAGATCGTATGTTGCGCGTCATGGGGGAAGACGATCAGGTCTCCGCCAGACAATGCGACCGGTTCCGCCTCGTCAGGCATGTGTAGCCAGCAGCCGCCCCTCGCCACCATATGAAATGTGGCGCGTCGCTCACCCGAAGTATCCACCGCCCAGTCGCCACGAAAGCAGGCATGCAGAAATACGCTCGCTTTGAGATGCAGTGTGCGGAGTATTTCGCTCAGGACATCCATTTATAGAATATAGATCAATAATGGATGAATGAACATAAAAAAAGGATATACAGTCATAGTTCGTCTAATTTCTCTCGGCAATAATGACATCCAAGTTCAACGCACAACGGAGAACGTCATGCGAAAAGTCGAGATCTATACCCAACCCCAATGCCCCTACTGTCACCACGCCAAGGCGTTATTGGAGGCGAGAGAGATTGTCTTCCAGGAGTACAACGTCGCCGTTGACCAGGACGCGCTTATCGAAATGGTGGGTCGTACCGGAGGGCGGACTCTTCCCCAAATCGTTATTAATGACAAGGCCATTGGTGGATTCGATGACCTCAGCCGGCTGGATAGTGAAGGACAGTTATCTGCTCTGCTTGAAGCTGGACCATCGTTGCAATGAATATCAGGAGATGAATATGAGACGAAACACACTACTGGGATTGATCATTGTGCTTGGCCTGAATGCGGCATTTTCCAGTCTGTCTGTAGCAGCGCTGCCGGTACCGGGTTTCAAGATCGATCCACAACGCACCGCGGTGGTCATAACCGATCCTCAGAATGACTTTCTCAGTCCTGAGGGGGTCACCTGGGGTGTCGTGGGGAAGAGCGTCACCAGTAACAATACGGTGAAAAACATTGAGATGCTGATGAAAGCGGCCAAGCGGAGTGATCTTCCGCTTTTTATCTCACCTCACTACTACTATCCACACGATCACGGTTGGCGTTTTGAGGGTGCATTAGAGAAATTGATGCACAAAATCGGCATGTTCGACCGGGAACACCCGCTGGATACCAAATCATTTGAGGGGTCCGGTGCGGATTGGTTGGAGCGATACAAACCCTATATCGAGGATGGGGCGACGATAGTGACATCACCGCACAAGATGTACGGTCCTGAGACGAATGATCTGGTGCTGCAGCTGCGTAAACGAGGCATCGACAAAGTGTTGTTGGCGGGTATGTCGGCCAACCTGTGCACAGAGTCCCATCTACGTGAGCTGCTGGAACAGGGATTTGAGGTTGCTGTGGTCTCAGATGCGACAGCCGCCGCTCAATTGGAAGAGGGCGACGGCTATGAAGCGGCAATGATCAATTTCCGTTATATGGCCAATGCGGTCTGGGATACCCAGACCACGGTGAAAGCCATCAAAGCGGTTAGGCAGTAACGAGTCCTTCAGCGACATAAAACCATTTTGTCAGCTACGTAAGCCAATATCCGGTCAGGTATTCTATTGGATGCCTGACCGGAGAATCCTGACCTATCTCATTGATAGGGTAGCTATTCAACAACTTCGACGCCACGCCAGAAGGCGATATACCCCTCGATTTCAGCAGCGGCTTTCTTCGGTGTCGGGTAGTACCAGGCCGCATCCCGATTCACCTCACCTCCCACATGAAGCGTGTAATAGTTTGCCGTCCCCTTCCAAGGACAGACCGAGGTGGTTTCACTATCAACTAAGAGTGTTCTGTCAACGGCAGAGGGGGGGAAGTAGTGGTTACCCTCAACGACGATAGTCTGATCACTTTCAGCGATGACCTGGCCTTGCCAGATAGCTTTCATCGGAGACCTCGCTTGTTGGAGAGCGATGATGTTACCTGATTATAGTCGGCTTCGAAGGGTGCTGACCTTCAATCGATTGCAAACGGCATGAGGCAACCTGATGGTTGCCTCTGTATTTCGACAAACAAGGAGAGCTTATCCTCGTTCACACAGATGATCGGCACAGTGTCCTTATCAACGTCATGGGATAAACTGAAGTGCAAGATGGTCGGGAACTACATCCCCTTTTTCATCATGCTCTCTTCTTTCTCCATTTTCATCTGATCCATCTTGTCCCCCATTTCCATTTTCATCTTCTCCTCCTTCATCATGGCGTCAGACTTCTTCATCTCCATGGTTTTGTCCGATTTATCCATCATTTTATGGTCACCCATCATGGAGTGGCTATCAGCGTTGGCCATGCCCCACATGAGACAGAAGGCTGAAAGCAGTGCTGTTCTCGTCAGCTTTGAAACGGTTGATTTCATCTCCGATTCTCCCGAATTTTATCAGTGCATTACACAGAGCCGGCACCATAGCTGGCTCAGTATCAATTTAATCGGAGAAAGGTCCGGCAGCGGTCACGCAAATATCACAAATTGATAACCGGCTGTTTTCTATCCTGCCGTTTCATGCCTCTGATTCGAAGAGGTCTCACGCCAGCAGCTTTTGCAGGTGGGGGATAAATTTATCAGGATCGATATGGAAGCCGTTGAAAACCACTTTACCGGACGGATCGATGATAATGGCCCATGGTGTTCCACCGGTCCGATAGTCCCGCATAGTACGGGGATGGGGATCGACCTTGGGGTCACCCGGATCATGTCCCATCATGATCGGCAGCTCATAACGTAGCTGCAGTTCGCGAACACTCTCTTTGGTGTTGCTGCTAAATCCCTCGAATACGGTTTGGATGGCGAGTACTTCGACCCTATCGTCGTCATGGAAGGCATCCGCGACCTTCTTCAGTGCGGGGAAGCCATGCTTATGACAACCGGGACACCAGTTCTGAAAACATTTGAGGTAAACCCATTTGCCTTCAAGCTGTTGCTGATTGAACACTGTAGGCTGACCATTCGCATCTATCCAATAGTCTACCTGTAGTGGCGGCGCCTGCTTCCCTTTGATCCCGTATTTGTCACTACTTGCGGCAAACAGAGTGGGAGTTAAACCGGTAAGCGGGAGAAAAGATATTGTTGCTAAAGAGGACTTGTGCAAGAAAACTCTTCGGGAAAGGTCGGATATTTTCATGGCTTCTCTCATTTATAGAGTTGTCATTTAGGAGGTTAAGTGTCTAACTTTCATTCGTTTTATTCGGTTGCAGGCAGAAAACGATGTGATGATCTCAATCCGCCGGATGGGCACGAACCTACCTGCCAGTCTGGACGCATCTCACTACCAATACGCCCGGATGACACTTTTGGATTCATTGTCAAAAAAACCGATGGCATCAGCTCGGTAGTTGATGGGCGCATCAAGAACCGGGATGGATCTGCCAGGTTTACACGGTCGAGGTGAAAATCCTAGATATGATATTCTGCCTATGGTTTTTCAATGGACGGTGTCTCATCCGGGTCATAAACAATCTGATACTCGGTCGAAAGATTGACCGGACGATAGCTGATATCTCTCTCCACTCTCTCAAGTACGGAGTGGTGGATGAGAGCATTTAGGGGGACTTTGCGGGGCTCACATCTCGGCAGGTAGAGCTTCATCAGTGTCTTTCTGTCGGGCCAATCCCGATACCTTGCCTGTTTTGGCAGATACTCCAGAAGTCGCCAGGCCCAGTTCATGGAATCATTCAGGCTTGCGGTGCTGTCGGGTGCGCTGTAGCTGCGTTTGCTGCCTTTTCTCGGCATACCGAGCACTATGTGGTTGAAGAGTGCCTGGTTGAAACGCAATCCATGGGGTTCAGCTTCCCGAAGCATCCATTTCAGTGAAGACTTGGCAGGGGCGCTTCTTCCCTCCGGGTAACCTCCACCGATGTCTGCATGGCTGCCGGCAAACCAGACCTGCTTGATATCCTGTTCATCGTGTTGGGTATCGTCGAAAGGGTTTGGCTTGTATGCCTGGGGCTCCGACCAGTGGTTGGCGCGGAACATTCTTCTCCTTTCGTCTAAGGCTAATGCATGGCGCACGACCTCAATACTGGGATTTGTCTTCGTGTAAGGTAGTGTCTGTTGCCGTATTCCGACCAGCAGGTCCGGACGCGGAATCAGCACTGAGCTGACGGTGTCCCAGACGCCCAGGTATTTGATCGGCACATTTTGCGCACGAGTCACCTGACGGAATCCCCAGCCTATTTTGAAGTCGTTGTATCGGCTTGATTGCTTGTATGCCTTATAGGCGTAGCTGCACAGATTGATCTGGTGAGGCTTTAGCAGGCCCATGAGATGTATCAGGCCGGCCAGCACTCGGACAGTATAGGCGCCGCGGCTGAAGCCGAAGAGATAGATTTTATCGTTTGCGCGATAGTGCTGTACGAGAAATTGATAGGCATCGAGCACATTCTTATCCAGCCCGGCACCTGTGGCGAGACTGAAAAGCTGTCTGATCTTCTGGGTGTGGCGGAACCAGGCATTCTGAGTGCCGATTGTACCGATGCCCGGATCGTAGAATACAAGCTGCTGTGGATTTTTATCCAGCAAACGATAGAGTTTTAAGACGTTGGAAGAGTCGGCTTCGATCTCATTTCCGGTACCGTCGCAACAGATCACGATATTTTTCGGCACAGTAACCTCCGTGTATTTTTTTATAAGATTCTGAAGAGATGATAATGATGTCGGTTTGTCTTTTACGGAAAGTCTATTCGGCCTCTGGATTACTGTGAAGTGTCAATGTCGTGATGGCCATATGAAAGGATCTTCGACCCCCTTGATCGTGGCGAGTCGAGTTTAAAGTGCCATGATCTGAATCAGCTCCCTGCTGGAGAGTACATGGCAGTAGATCATATTGATGATTTCCAACTCTCGCAGATGCAGCTCCTCGGTACCCGCGGCACAGCAATCCTCCACCACGATGACATTAAAACTCTCGTCGGCAAGGCTCCGCACGGTGGATGAGACACACTGATCGGTGAAGATACCGCACATGATGACATTCCTGATACCCATATTCTGCAGGGTGAGTCTGAGATTGGTCCCGGTCAGAGCGCTGTCTGTGGTTTTGGTGACCACGATCTCACCCGGCTTGGGTGTCAGCTCAGGCACGATCTGTGAATCCTCCTGATCTTTTGGCAGAAGCAGATAGTTCCATCCCGGCTTTTTCTGGCTGAGCGAACGATCCCGGCCATCCTCGAGCTGACAGGCAATCCGGGCGTGGAGCACATCCATGCCCTTTGCGCGGAAACGCGCCTGCAGGTCTCTCGTGGTGGGTATCACAGTTTCCCGCATACGTTGCTGGAATGGTGCCCAGCGGGCCCGTTCCTCTGGATCATCCGCAGTTTTCAGATAGGTATTCTGAATATCGATAGTCAGAAGGGCGGTTTCGCCCACAAGCAGATCCGGATCGGGCGGTTCCGGTGCGCCTTGATAATAAAACGAGCGATAGGCCTGCTTCCAGTTCATCGTTTATTTCTCATCTGGGTTGAGTAAAATCAGTGATACCTAGGTTATCCTTGAGAGCGTTCTGTCATCTTTCCAAAATCCACAGGTACGCCCTTGAGGGTCAAGGATAGCCAATGGTGCTCAAATCGAGCCCAAAGCCTTTCTTCCGGCAAATCGGTGTGGCTGACCGGGAACTCCATTATCTCGTATGGGCCGGTCAGGTGATTGGCAATGGCATAGACGGTTTTTGCGGGTACGACCTCATCTTTAAGGCCAATACCGACAACGGTCGGGCAGTGGACCTCGTCGGCAAAATTTACCGGGTCGAAATAGCGCATGACCAGCATCACATCGTCCAGTCGATCGGTGTGGTGAGCAAGATAGTTGTTGATCTCCGCGCCGGAACCCGATTTTACAAAGAGATAGCGGCCTTCGGTCCAGCCGAAAGTGGGTACGCCGACAGCCAGCAGATCAGGGGAATCCAGTACGGATGCGGATTTCAGGGCCAGCGCGCCGGCAAAGCTGACACCCTGAAATGTACGGTGGCTGGTACAGTGACCTAAAAGCTGCTCGGCTACCCTGGCGCCCTGTATATAGTCACATACCGCAGCCCGGATGACTGAGGTTTCCGGCGATTGAATGCCTGACAAGACCCAGCCCCAGCGGGATGGGGCCTCCAGAGCTTCTTGTGACCGGCCGAATCCCCGGATATCCACCCCCATGCAGTTGGCGCCTCTCTTCGCCCAGGGCCAGCCTGGCTGGCATTGGCTGCCGTAGCCGTGGCTGTAGACGATCAACGGGCGCTGAAGCCCGTCCAGGCTACGGGTCAATAACCCTGTGATCCGTACACCACCCAGTGACCGAAATGAGATGGTTTCCATCAACAGGTTGGGGAGGTCCGGCATCTTTTCCTGCATAACGACCTGAGGGTCGGGATCGACCTCACCCACTAGAGTCAGTGTTTCCCGCCAAAAATCATCGAAGTCTCTTGGCTTGGTGTGGTCGGGTTTGAACAGTCGCCGCATATTTCTACTATAGATAATGGAGGGGAGTGTTAACAGCAGACTGTCGTCGATAGATGGCGAGTTGGTTAGGGGTGTCCAGTCAAAGGGTCAGGAAAGCGGGAACATGAAATATTGATCCTGACTGGCTGGACAATTCTATCGGATAGCGATGTCTCTTCATTAGCTAAAATATTATCCGGTAAGTCTTCATGAAGAAAGGCGTTTGAAATGGTCGAAACAGCAGAATTATTGGCATTAGATTTTTTTCACGGCATTCACACCGAGGCAATGGCGCATCTGGCCGAAGAGGCGGAAATACGCGAGTTGGCCCAAGGTGATATTTTGTTGCACCAGCATGATCGCGCCATTGCGTTGTTCTTTCTCTTGAGCGGAAGAGTGCAGTTTCTGATCCATGTGGCCGGCATGGACGATCTGCTGGTCGGCACAGATGGCGAGGTGGGTACGCTTATCGGTTGGTCAGTGTTTCGCGCACCCTATCGACATACCTTAACTGTCCGTTGTGAGACAAGCTGCCGCCTGCTTCGACTACCTCGCACGGCTTTTATGCATTTGTTTGAAAAAGAGCCGGTAGTGGGTGTTGAGATCCTTCGCAGAGTTGCGGAAGTACTTGCTAAGCGGCTGGTCTATAACAGAGACCGGCTGATCGCATCGAGCGGGACTGAAGGCGATCCCCTGGTAGAGTCTGCAAAAGCCCCGATTTCATTTGCCCATGGTATAAATTTTGATGCCGAAACATTAGGTAGTGATCTGGAGACAACGTTCAGATTTCTGCGACATGCGACTTTTTTTGAGGAGTTGCCTGATAAACATTTGAATGTTCTGTTGGGAATCGGAAGGATGGTCAGGGTTGAAAGTGGTACCAGTCTGTTTCAGCAAGGGGATTCTGCTGAGGGTTTCTATCTGCTGGTCAGTGGCCGCATCGAGCTCTGGTATTGCGGCAGTGATAATAGGGTCTGTTTTTTTCTTAACAGCCTGGAGAATCCGGGACAGGCTTTTGGTTGGTCTGCAATTGTCAAGCCTTATCAATATCAGGTTTCCGCAATCGCTATCGGCCCTGTCTGTGCCTGGTACTTCCCAGGGGAGTCGCTTAAGACCTTGTGTACTGAAGATCCTGTTTTGGGCCGGGAGTTGATGGAGCGGATCATATGGCTCATTGGGAATCGGTTACGAGTCGCTCGCACACAGATGATTGCCAAGCGATACCAGAAGGAGACTCTCGCGGTATGTGCCTTGCTGGAGCAGAATGCAGATGTACTGCATGTGACATCACCCCTGCATAAGATCCCCTACCTTCTTGAGAATCGCCTTACGTTGTCCGATGCCTTCGGTACGCTGGAACTGATCCGTAATCATGGTGAAGATGAGACGGAGAAAAATCTGGCAGCCCTGGCGCTCGATATCCTTGAGAAGGTGCATGTCGAACTCCATTTTTATCAGGGCTTGCAGCGGATCTACGAAAGTGTTGCCAATGCACCGCATGAAGAATCCCCGCAACTCGTAAGACGCCACTGCATGGAAAAGTTTCAGTCACTGTTTCGGCAGACGGCGTTCAGAATTGCCGGAGAGGAGAATCTGCCCGCGGAGTCTGGCCAGATCTTTATCATGAATCATCTGGAGAATCACACGGATAATCTGTTGCCAAACGATTTTCGCCTGACGCTGGACACCCATTTTGTCTCCAGTATGGTGATCTTTCCGAAATATGGGGAGGCGCCTACACGGGTGGTACGTAAACCCGATTTGGACTGGTATGGATTCCAACAGTATTTTGACAGGCTCGATTACCTTTACGTCTATCCTGGAGAGGTGGATGATGAGGATCGGGATCGACATCTGACACGGGAAGAGCGTAACCGGCGGTTTATAGATCAGGCGGGAGAGAGGCTGAGACAGGGTGAAAACATCATTATCTGTCCCGAGGGTCGATGTTTCTACACTGAAGAGTCACCGGGTCCATTCAAAGGCGGTGCTTTTCGTCTGGCGCTTAATGTGGCCCCGGAACCACTGATAGTACCTATTGCGGTAGCGAACTTCGATAAGCGCCTGACTCATGTCTGTACCGCTGCCATTGTATTTCCGGCTTTCAAGCTTTCCGATCATCTGCAGGATAGGGATGACCGACAGTCACTGTATGATTTCCTCGATCGATTCAATCAGCGTTACAGATCCTTTGTCAAACAGGCAATCGATCTGGCAGAGGAAGACATACAGGATATGGCGTAAGGATCGTATCTGCGAAACGAGCGTTGCGACTTGCATAGATGCCTTCCGTACAGGGCCATTGGCAAACATCTCATCATTACGCCTAACAAGCGCTAACCGATAGGGTTACTGCTGCGACTGCAAGTGTGATCTCTACACGATTCACCCTCATTTTTTTCGTGGCTGACAGAGTATAAAACGCCGGCTGGCTGATCTGATCTCTGTTCGGTTTGCTGAGCGTGTCACAATGACTTGGACAACCCCACGGAAGACAGGCTTTGTATACAAGGGGCAGTCTGTAGCTGACGAATGTCATTCTTGAATGCTGTATTGCCGGTCTGAGTCAATCTTGATCCTGGCTAAATACAATAACGGGAAGTCATAGGATCGACCTGTTCCAGACGCGGGGGCGGCCTTTTGTAC
The DNA here is from genome assembly GCA_025655595.1 of Candidatus Thiodiazotropha sp. (ex Monitilora ramsayi). Classification (GTDB taxonomy): domain Bacteria; phylum Pseudomonadota; class Gammaproteobacteria; order Chromatiales; family Chromatiaceae; genus Thiodiazotropha. The sequence goes on along the minus strand of JAHXIO010000011.1, from coordinate 589,406 downwards.
CGTGTCTCATCCGAAGTCGAATCCATCTGGGTGAATACTGCGTATTGTCTTAAACAAGAACAAGCATTCCCAGAGGACACGATGAAGAGATTCAATCAGAAACTCATCAGGACCGGTGTCGCTGCCGGTTTGACACTCCTCACTATGGGGCTTGCCGCTCATGATATCGGCGAAGCGGGCACCCATGTCTGTATTGAAGGCAATTACATGATGGCTAATGCTATGAATGCTCCGTTCTCAGACGTTAATGGGCCGGGGCAAGTCATTGAAATGAATATATTTACCGGTACCCCGGGACTTACTGTAAACAATCCGTTCAGTGCGTTGAATGATGAAACGGATATCTGTCCTGATGACTTTGACTGCCCCGGGCCTTGGAAACCCACAGGCGTTCTTTCGGGAGGCCTTAACGGACATGCCTTTATCACCAGCGCAGGTCAACAGGGCCTGACGGAACTGCATCGTGACGGTACGCCGATACGTTCAGTCTCCTACAAAGCGTTGTTGGGTAATCCGGATGGACCGGAAGGGTATGGCTCGGTGCCGCGTCCCCTGGGAAGCCAGATGATGCCTAACGGCAATATTATCCAGGCGGTTTGTGATGCCAATTTCTTCAATGCCGCAAATTCCGATACAGCGGTGGATGCATCGACAGGCCTTGAAGCCGACATGTACTTCCCTCCCGTTAGCAGTACCTATGAGCGTGCCGGTAACAGTCGTCTTCTGGTGATCGATCAGGAGACATTGGAAATCGTTGATGAGTACAGCCGTCCTGGGCGTGGAAAACCGGGACACGATCTCTGGGGATGCTTTGCAGGGATTATGTTTGACGATCGCGGAATGTATGTCAGTACCTTTCACGGAGGGGCTGTATTGGTCATCGATTGGAAGGCGGGTATCGACAAACAGAGTCGGGGTGTGGGCTCCAACGGCGGCAAGCGATCGAGGTATGAGGATCGTGAGGATTTTAAGCTCAATAAGGGAAAAAATCGCGCCAAAGTGATTGACGTCATCGACTTTCGTCTGGGTCGAGAGGCCGACGATCCGTCACGGCGTGACTCACTGCGGGCTATCTCGTTCGATGAGAGCGGCAATATATACGCCACCGACCGGCAGCGCTCACGCGACTGTTTGCGCGGTGAAATTCCCGGCACGCCAAACGGCTGCAATCCCAGTGTATTTCGTCAGCGAGTGAATATTGTCTCCTTCGACGACTACAGCGACCCCGACCTTCGTCGCAGTGTCGCGCTTGATCCCGGTGTCAATGTGATAGCCGGGATTCGAACTAACCGGATGTCGGGTCCTGGGTGCGACTATGTAAAAGCCAATGCGGATCTGTTTGCAACGGAATACAACTTCTACGGTTATGAAGCCGAGGAAGATCTGTGTGATGTTGAGACGGTGCTGGTGGCCGCATCTGCCATGAATCCCGATGAGATTCACAACCCTGCAGGATGTTCAGGCGGACACCCCGCTAATGCTTGCTTCAAGCCGGGCGGCGGAGTGGTGGAGTATTTGATCCATCCCAACTGGACTGATGGTGGCCCCGGGTGGGGTGGAGGCGGCTGTAGCGGTGATCCCAATGATCGGGAAGGTAATCAGGGCTGCGCGCGACCGATTGCAAATTTTCCTTACCGGAATCCGGATGACGGTCCTGAAATCGGTGTGGATCCTCGGATGTTGATGGTTATTCACGAGGCCTTCGTACAGTAGCGCCGATCAGTTTTTACGGGTGAATGATGGGGCCGACCTGATGTCGGACAGCCCTGGTTTCTTTACAGGGTTTTCGCTAACCAAGGTGATATGGCCGGTCGAACATTGAGTCAATGACAATTCTGATATGAAAACGTTGCCGCTATTGATTGTCCTGATAAGCGCATTGACTGTGTTGCAATCAAGCCTTGCAGGCCAGGAGGCGATAGAGGGTGCGACTCGCATCCATTCGAATGATCAATTTGATTCATGGGGTAAAGTCACTGAATTCGGTCTGTTTAATGGACTGGATAAAGGTCAGACAGTCGAGAGCAAACTGAGTGGCACCGGCAAGATTATCCGTAATGTAACAGTTGAATTTGCTGAGACATCAACCCGAATTCCATTACGCAAAGGGGTCTACTTCGGCTATCGATATTGGCTGAAACTCTCTCCCGATCAGCATCGCCCTATGCTTACCCGACGCCTGACTCATCCCGAGATGTTGATGCCTGATGGTACCCGTGTCACAGAGTCAGAAAGACGCATTAAAAGAAAAGCTACACACGGAATTGTTACGGCGCTCGACCTCTACGCCCTGAGTGAGGAGTACGAGTTAGTCGAAGGTGAATGGACGTTCCAGATATGGTTCAACGGCAAAATGCTTGTCAGTCAACGTTTCATAACCTATTGGCCGGAAGAGGAGGTGGAGAACATGCCAGATGATAATGCCCGGTAAATATGACCGGGTATTTCTTTATAGAAGCATCCAGTGTCTTAGAGGTATTGAGACTCGAATATTTTTTTTCGCCACGGTCCGGAAAGAGCTGATGCCGAATTGGCGTTGGCTTTGAAAATATCACGCAGATCCGACACTAAATATTAATGATCTGCATACGAGGAGACTGGAACAATGAAAGTGATGAGAAAAGCGGTATCGATTCTGGGTATATTCGGCATGCTGTCGATGCTACCATCCAGTGCATCGGCATTTAATTTTAGTGATGTCATCGGCGGCGACGTGGAATTCAGCCTTGGCGGCTACGCCAAGCTGAGCGCGATGTGGACCGATACCGATAGTGGAGCACTGGCCGGTGGTGCCGGCAGTACCGGTCGGACATTCTACCTGCCATCTTCCATTCCCACCGGAGGCAGCGGTGGGGATCAGGTATTCGATATGACTGCCAGAGAGTCACGCATCAATTTCAAGGCGAAGACTAAGAGTGACTCGCATACGTTGGGCGTGGTACTGGAGATGGATTTTCTGACCACGGGGTTTGGTAACGAGATTGTCAGCAATAGCTTCTCCCCGCGCCTAAGGCACTATTTCCTAACCTATGACAACTGGCTGTTCGGACAGACTTGGTCAACCTTCATGGATACGGCGGCGCTGCCTGATGCGCTCGATTTTCTGGGTGCGCCTGAGGGAACGGTCTTCATCCGCCAGCCAATGGTTCGCTACAGCAGGAATGGATTCCAGGTTGCGTTGGAAAATCCGGAGACGTTTACCGACGCCGGATTGAACGATGTCAACTCGGTACCGGATATTGCCGCAAACTACACCATGAAGCGGGGTTGGGGTCACCTGAGGTTTAACGGGCTGTTACGTGAACTGAAATATGACGATGGAACTCAGAGCGACTCCACCGGCGGTTGGGGTTTGGGCATCAGCGGTAAGGTAAAGGTGATGCAGAAGGACGATATCAGGTTTGCCCTCAATTATGGTGACGGGATGGGGCGTTATACAAGTTTGGGCGTAGTTCGTGATGCGGTTGTCAATGCGAGTGGCGGGCTCGATAGCGTCGAGTCGGTGGCAGGGTTCGCTGCTTATCGTCATATGTGGAACAGTAAATGGCGATCAAATCTGATCTATAGCATGGTAGATGTTGATAATCCATCATCAGCGCCTGGTAGTTTTAACGAAAGCGCCAATAGTATACAAGTCAATCTGATGTACACACCGGTTAAACCACTTACGCTGGGTGTGATGTATCTGACGGGTGAGCTGGAGAAGGAGAATGGCGATGATGGACAGCTTGATAGAATCCAGTTTGCTGCTAAGTATTCATTCTGAGATCTTTTGATCTTGCTTGGGGCCTGGTGACAGGCCCTAAGTGAAAATAATTTGAGCCGGTTTTTAGTATGGATAATGATGGTTTGTTATCTCTGAATTGTGATGCCGGATGCTACCCTGTGCCTGGCATCAATGAGTTGACAACGCCACGCAAACCTAACAGAAGAGGGGTGGATATGCGCTCATTCTTATATGTACTACTTTTGAGCATGATTGCATTGCAGGTACAAGCTGTTCAGCTTCATGTTGCTGACACTCTGATTGTTCATATGATAGACGGTACTAAGGTGGAGCGTCCCTTATTGAGTCACAAGGGAACCTTTACCCTAAGCGCAGGTGATCATTTCATAACGCTTCGCTATAAGGATGTTATCCCAGACCCTGATCTCGGATATGAAAGTGTCATTTCGTCAAAGCCCTTTCGGATATCAATCAATATGAAGCAGGGTGAGAGTTACTACCTGGAACCGGAGAAAAAAGCGTTTGAGAACAAGCAGGCCTTTGCAGAAAAACCGGTTGTGGTTATCAGGTCGCAGAGCGGTGAGCTCATATATGCAGAGAATCTTGGTCATGCCACTACTGAACATCACCGAGATATACCGTCTACTAAGGTTGTACATCAAAAAGGTTCTGTAATCGTCGAAAAAGCGCCCTCGACTCACGTGCAAACACAGAGTGAATCCCAAACTGCGTATCCCGGCGAGAGACTGAGGTATTGGTGGATGAAGGCGGACAGGGAGACCAGGAAATCATTCATGGGATGGGCGATCGAGAACTAGATGAGCATCGTCGTGACAAACCTGGTTCAGGTTTAATCGATTATTCTGTGTTGATTAATATCTGATTAGGCTGTACGCCAGAGATTTGGCAACGACGCTGTATCGGGTGTGTATTGGGGCTGATGGAGCACAGTGGCTTTACGTGCTGAGAATAAAGTCGAATTCAGCATCCATGTCCACACCCTCTCTACGTGAGGGGGTGAAATCAGCGACAGCTAAAGGTCTTTGCTCCACGGGTATTTTGCGAAAGAGAGTGTCTTCTATATTTCCAGGATCGCCTGCCACATAAATCTGCGTGACAAAAGGTTTCATCCCGGGGCGAAAAATTGCAGCATGAATGTGGGGGGTTCTGCCTGGATAGGGAACTGGTCGTATTGTACGGAAGCGGTAGCGTCCCAGTTTATCAGTCATACTCTGCCCGAATCCCTGAAAGTGAGGATCCATGGGAATGGATCGCCTCTCTCTTGTGTGGCGATAGCGGCCATTGGCATCGCATTGCCAGATCTCAATCCGAATACCGCCTAATGCTTTACCGTCGGAGGCGATAATTCGGCCTGAGAGATCAGTTATGACACCATCTGCAATCCCTGTCTTTCCTGAGATTCTTGTCAGGTCACTGTCATTGTCAAGCATGGGAAGATTCGGATAGAAAGGGCCTGCTGTCTGAGGCGGTGTGAATAGGCGATCAACTCCAAAGGCCGGGAGTGAACATATTCCAAATCCGCCTGCGAGCAGAAGACTTCGGCGTGCCTTGTTGATCTGCTGATGCATAGTGTCTCTAAATGGTTAGTAGCTATAGATAAAGTCAGACCCCGCTTCCCACCTGTTGTTCAGTATCTGGGTGTCAGTAAATCCTCACATATTGAGTAATAATCAAGATGTCAAACAATGTTAATCCGCAGTCAGCTACAGGACAATTGGATGGCTCGTGATTATTATAATTGATAAAACCACGATTGAATTCGAACGTCACCTCTCAGGCCCGTATTTCTGCGCAAAATATAGTTAAGCGGTTGAACGGCTTTATAAAATTAATTGAAAAAGGAAGGATCGGATATCGACGTTGGTTGTGGGAAGGAGTATCTTCTCGGGAAGCCGATGCCCGTGTATTGAATTTTTTAAAACTGGATCACGTGATGCATAAAATTCTGTTATCAGCGTTCATGCTAATAGCCTGCCTGACCGGTTGTGCGGTTAACCCGGTTACCGGCGAAAACCAGTTAAGTCTTGTCTCAGAAGCCCAAGAGCTTGAGATCGGAAGGAAAAACTACGCCCCGCTACGTCAGGCTCAGGGAGGAGATTATGTTGTGGATAAAAAATTGACTGCCTATGTCAGTGAGGTGGGGCAGAAACTCGCGGCTGTGAGCGATCGCAGGCTTCCCTATGAGTTTAAAGTCTTGAATAGCTCAGTTCCCAATGCCTGGGCTCTGCCCGGTGGCAAGATCTCCTTAAACAGGGGGCTACTGGTAGAGTTGGAGAGCGAAGCGGAGCTGGCTGCGGTTTTGGGGCATGAGATCACTCATGCAGCTGCAAAACACACAGTGAGCAGTATGTCTCGTGGGATGCTGATCCAGGGTGCTGTTTTGGCCACGGTTGTCGGTACACAGGACAAAGAGTATGCACAGTTAGCCGCTTTGGGTGCAGGGATTGGCGCACAATTGGTGACACAGAAATACGGAAGGGATGCAGAACGGGAATCTGACTTCTATGGTATGAAGTATATGTCGAAGGCCGGCTATGATCCGCAGGGCGCGGTCGATCTGCAGCGTACTTTCGTCCGACTGTCTGAAAGCAAGAACCAGGATTGGTTGAGTGGTCTGTTTGCCAGTCATCCACCGTCCCGGGAACGGGTCGAGAATAATATACAAACCCTTACCATACTTCCTGGCGGCGGAGAGCGCGGCGAACAGAGGTATCACTCCATGACGGCCCACCTTAAACGAACACAACCCGCTTATGAGGCCTATGATGAAGGACGTAAGGCTTTGGAGGAAGACGATTTGAGCAAGGCCCTCCGCTTGGCAAAGAAGGCAATTGACCTGGAACCAAAGGAGGGGCATTTTCATGCTTTATTGGGGGATATAGAAGAGAAGAAGGAGGAGTACGGAAAGGCAAAGCGCCACTATAGCAAGGCGGTTCGGCTGAATAATGGCTTCTTCTACTACTATCTGAAGCGAGGTCAGGTCAACGATCGGTTAAACGTATCAACGGCAGCCAAGCGGGATCTGGAGAAAAGTATTCAACTGCTTCCCACCGCAAATGCCTACACCCTTCTTGGAAATATTGCTAAACGTGAGGGTGATATCACAAGTGCAAAATCCTACTATTCAAAAGCTGCCTCTAATAAAACAAAGCAGGGAAAACTCGCCTATCGATCTTTAATGGAGATCGATCTTCAGGATAATCCACAGAAATATATCAAAATCCGCACTGGCCTGGATAACAACGGCAGGCTTAAAGCGGAATTAACCAACCCCACGCCGGGTGATGTTAAGAATGTCGTTGTGACAGTGAGATACCGTGATAGTAGTGGCGTAATAAGGAGTGTGAAACGCGCCTACAGGGGGGAGCTGATGGCGGGAAAGAAACGCGTTGTGGATCTTGGATTTTCCAGCCTGACCCAATCTCAGCTGGTCAATATCAATGCGGTCGTCACGGGTGCCAACCTGTCTAAGTAAGGCTGAAGTGGCTCTGGATCCTTGGGTTGACTTGGGCCTCGGCTTTGTAATTCAAGTCACTAAACAGAGTGAATAGCCGCGATAACAACGCTGGCTTGTTAACTTTGTCTGTCGAAACGTCTTTAAGTATTCTTCTTTCGGTTAAAAAGTCCTGCTGTTCCCGTGTTCATTGTCAAGGTGAGTAAGCGTTAGGTATCTATATTCTGGTATACCGAAACGTGACAAATAATCACTTAACAAGACCGTCGGGTGTTTTACCTTCTGCATGGTATGGGTATAAAGAAATAAGAAATTTAATCATTTGGCATCCCTGAACTATTGACTTGAGATTATCTATTCAAAGGAATCTCATATTCGATCTCCTGCGTATATATCAGTGTCGGGAGCAATGGGTTCAGTATCAGTAGCGTTCTCCCGGTTGAAGTCAATATTTTACAACATGAAATAAACGGAGGAGGGTACCAAATGAAACCCCTATCTTTTCGATGGATCAAACTGACACTGCCACTGACAGCTCTCCTTGCCTATCCGATGTGGGCCAATGCAGAGACAATTACCGGCACTATTAACGGCCATGAATGTGCTCATCATGGTGTCTCATGTCCTGCAGAGAGACTGGATCCGCATATCGCTCTTGAGTCGGATTTTGTCTTGATGGTTGGCGAGGGAGATTATCTTTTTATGCCGAACCTGTCTCGGGATATCAAAGTCAGGTATGTTCTGGATACAGTTCAGATCGAGGGTAAAAAGCATCCGAGATTCAACGCAATCAATGTTGACGCGTTGCGTGTAAAGAAGGGTGGAAAGTATGTCACTGTATGGACTCAGAAACAGGCAGATTTTGAATATCAGTCCCTCTACAGAGATGGTTTGGCCTGGCCAGGGCAGCAAGTGGAACCTATGAAGTAATAGTGTAGTTCGATTGGTGTTGGGTTCAGTATTATACTGGACCCAACTATGGTCTCTTGGCGTTGACAAGCCCTGAGGTGGTTTGCATGAGAAGTTCGGTAACGACTGTAATTGCGGTCTTTTTCTTTTGTGCAACGGCAGCGTCCTTGTCTGCGGGGTTGGGGATAAGAGCCTATACCGAACCCAAAGCGGCAACCGATTTTTCACTGCCGGATCTCACGGGAAGAGTCCATGAGCGGGCCGACTATAGAGACAAGGCATATATCGTCAGCTTTTGGGCCACATGGTGCACACCTTGCATCAAAGAGTTCCCAGATCTCCAACGAGCGGCAGAGATCCTGGCTCAGGAGGACGTAACTGTCCTTACAGTCAACAGCGGTCAAAGCAAGGATGTGATTGAGCAGTTTCTCTCAAAACGTTCCCTCTCGCTTCCTATCCTGTTGGATGAGAAATCAACCATGCTGGAACAATGGCGTGTGTTGGCACTCCCCACCTCCTATATCGTGAATGCACAGGGACTGGTTGTTGCCCGGGTTGTTGGTGGTCTGGATTGGGATGAACCTTCAGTGCTGGCTCAAGTGAGGGCCTTGACTGGGCATCCCGATCTGAATTGAATTCCCACGCCAGATTGGGCTGAGATAAGACAAATCGTATCTCTCGGGAAATCAGTATCGGTGAGTTGATTTCATTCATTTACGACTCTCTGTCGAGCAGTGGTACTGCCCGATCAAACCTCGATCACAGATAAAAAAATTTTGCTTAAACAAGGTAAGTTCCTGCCGATTGAATGATATAGGAGGCTTGAATCGACCCTCTTTCCACTGAGCCGTTGTGTCCAGCCTCTGAATCGATATAATCCTATGCACGCATTTCGCAGTAGAAACAGCGACATAAGAAACACAATAAAGGTTGGTAATGGCAAAGAAAGAAAAAGACACGATCCAGCAGGATCAGGATGCCCCCAGCGGCGTCATGCTGAATGCTTATCCTGACAGCATTGGTGGAAAGTTGTCCGATATTGTCTCATTGCTCGAACGCCCTGAGCTGAAGGACACCTTCTCTCTTTTTTACATTCTCCCTACCTTTTTCAATAGTGATTTGGATCGTGGTTTCTCCATTGTCGACTATGATCTGAACAAGGCGCTTGTCTCGGAAAAGGATCTGGAGGCGCTGCACGATCTCGGAATTACTTTTAAGTTCGATCTGATACTGAACCATCTCTCGGTCGCATCCCCGCAGTTCAAAGATCTCCTTGAGAAGGGGGATGTGTCTGAATATAAACACTTTTTTGTCGATTGGAATAAATTCTGGCATACCCACGGCGAAATGGGCGATGACGGACATATCATTCCTAAGGCTGAGTTCCTGGATAAGCTGTTTATGCGCAAACCCGGCCTACCCATTCTGAAAGTGGGATTTCCCGATGGCACCCAGCGGCCCTATTGGAATACCTTCTACCAACAGGTTGACTACAGTTATCTCGCCCCTGAGGATTTTTCAGGGATTCAAGGCGTGACCCGTGAGGGAGCAACTGCTATCGCGGCCATGGTCAATGAAAACATCGAGTCAGAGGCCGATCTGCGTATTATGGATCTTGATGGTTACGCTCACTATCGAAGCGAGATTCTCTCTGTCGTAGAGAAAAAACGCCAGTATCTGGGCCAGATGGATCTGAACCCCAAGTCGGAGAAGGTGTGGGCGTTCTATGAAGAGACGCTGAAAAAATTGAAGCAGTACGGGGCAAAGATCATTCGGTTGGATGCCTTTGCTTATCTGCACAAAGAGCCTGGAGAATGCAACTTCTTTAACAAACCCGGCACATGGGTCTATCTTGAGCGGCTGAAACAGATCGCAAAACAGTATGACCTCACAATCTTTCCCGAAATCCATTCAGAATACGGCACACGGATTCATGAAGAGGTAGCAGGTAAGGGCTATCCTATCTACGATTTTTTCTTTCCCGGCTTGGTTATCGACGCACTGGAGCGCGGTACTAACCAGCATCTGCTTGCGTGGATCCGGGAGATTACTGAGAAAGGATTGCAGACTATCAATATGCTGGGTTGCCATGACGGTATACCTGTGCTGGATCTCAAAGGTGCGGAGGTTGACGGTATTTTCAATCAAGGTTTACTGAATGACGATCAGATTGAAGTTGTCGTGGACCGGATAATTGAACGGGGTGGACGAGTCAAGAATCTCTACGGTCCGGACGGGAAAAAAATTGCCTACTACCAGGTAAATGCCACATTTTTCAGTGCATTGGGTGAGAATGAGCAAAAGTTGCTGCTCGCCCGTGCAATACAGTTATTTATGCCCGGCATTCCACAGGTATGGTATCTCGATCTGTTTGCCGGCAAGAATGATTACGAAGCAGCCGACGAAGGGGGGGCTGCGGGGCACAAGGAGATTAATCGCACAAATCTAAGCCAAGAAGAAATTGAAAATGGCTTGCAGCAAGCTGTTGTAAAGGATCAGATCGAGCTGATACGTCTACGCAATACCTCTCCGGCATTCTCAGGCAGGTTGACAGTTGCCGATTCGGATACAGACACTCTTGTTTTAACCTGGCACAACGGACTTTGTGTTGCGACGTTGCGAGCAGACCTGCGGGACTTCAGTTTTACCATTGAGCATAAACAAGGCGAAAATACCTCTGTAATGACATACGAGTGAGAACTCTCGATGAGTTGACTCAATGCCTTTGCAGCCGACAGTGTTGCTGTACAATCTTAGTCGGAATATTCACCGGTTTGTCCATATCTGCATTCTCATCTGATTGATCTTCCCGTCTGTGCGAAACCGATAGAGCCGTGCCGGCGACTCATTCGTTCGTTGGATAATGATCTTCGATTGATCCCAAAACCCTCAATTTATATATGGGGTTGGGATCATATTCCGAGCAGGGCGCTATTGCCCGAAGCGACGTGCAATATAAGGGGAGCAAGCGATACAATGCGCCCCTGGTTGAAATTCTGCATACATCGCCGTGACAGCACTGACAATAGATAATCTTCATAAGACGTACCGTAATGGTTTCGAAGCCCTCAAAGGCATTAGCCTGAAGGTGCAAGCCGGTGATTTCTTTGCATTACTGGGGCCGAATGGGGCGGGTAAGTCGACTGCGATCAGTATCATCGCTTCCTTGGTCAACAAGAGCTCAGGTTCCATCTCCATCTACGGTCATGATCTCTCTGAAGACAGAGAGGCGGCGAAGCGCTTGATCGGCCTGGTACCGCAGGAGTTCAACTTCAATATGTGGGAGCCGGTGGTTGAGATCCTTGTCAATCAGGCGGGTTACTACGGCATACCGCGTAAACTCGCGTTTGAACGGGCAGAGATCTACCTCAAGCAGCTCGATCTTTGGGAGAAGCGGGGGACTCAGGCCCGTTGGCTGTCCGGTGGCATGAAACGGCGACTGATGATTGCGCGAGCCTTGGTGCATCAGCCGCGCCTGCTGATTCTGGATGAGCCGACCGCGGGGGTGGACATAGAGATTCGTCGCTCCATGTGGCGCTTTTTGCAGGAGATCAATGCAAAGGGAACAACCATCATTCTGACAACCCACTATCTGGAGGAGGCGGAGAGCCTCTGCCGCAATATCGCCATCATTGATCATGGAAAGATTATCGAGCAGACCAGTATGCCGAGATTGCTGAGTCAGTTGAATACGGAAACTTTCGTGCTCAATCTTGGCAATCCACTTGAGGCAGTACCGGATCTTGCCTCGTATCGGGTAAAGCTGCAGGATACCGAGACGCTCGAAGTCGAGATTACGCGCGAACAATCCATGAACGACCTCTTTGATCGCCTCTCACAGCTGGGAATTACAGTCACTAGCATGCGCAATAAGCAGAACCGCCTCGAGCAGTTGTTCATCGATCTTGTGGATCGATCGAAAAGGGAGGCACCATGAAGCCTTGGGGGTTGTATGCTATTGCGTTGCGTACCATCGTCACTAAAGAGATCCTGCGCTTCATGCGTATCTGGGTGCAGACGATTCTGCCGCCTGCGATTACCACCACCCTCTATTTCGTGATATTCGGTAAGTTGATCGGTGAGCGGATCGGTGAAATGGAGGGCTACAGTTATATCGATTTCATCGTGCCGGGTCTGATCCTGATGTCAGTAATCCAGAACTCATATGCCAATGTGGTTTCGTCTTTCTTCAGTACAAAACTTCAGCACTATATCGAGGAGTTGTTGATCTCCCCTGTGCCGAACTGGGTGATACTCGGTGGCTATGTGGTGGGCGGAGTTGCCCGCGGTACTTTGGTGGGTGTGGTGGTGACAGTCATTTCTCTGTTTTTCACCGATCTGCAGATAAACAGCTACAGTTTAACGTTACTGGTCTTTGTGTTGACATCGGTTCTCTTTGCATTGGCGGGATTCATCAATGCGGTCTATGCCACGACATTCGATGATATCTCCATCGTGCCGACTTTTGTTCTGACGCCACTCACCTATCTAGGCGGGGTCTTCTACTCCATTAACCTTTTACCCTCATTTTGGCAGGATGTTTCACTGATCAACCCGGTACTCTATATGGTCAATGCTTTTCGTTTCGGTATTCTCGGTGTCTCAGATATTGAGATTGCCGTAGCGTTGGGAATCATACTTGGCTTTATTGGATTGCTGACTCTTTTCAGTTTAATGCTACTGGCCAGAGGTGTGGGGATAAAGAACTGATATAAGTCTGTAGATAAAGCGAATTATCGTTAATGATTGTCACCTGGCTGGGTTGGTTATTACCAACAGCAACTTAAAAGATTAAAAAAATATTCCTTAACCACCACCATCTCCGCCGCCGTCGAAGCCACCGAAGTCACTACCACCCGTATCACCGCCGCCGATGATGTTGAGTAGTCCGGACCAGATGAGGAAACAGACCAGGCAGACACCCAAAAGGATAGGCATCAAGGCGCCGCGTATGAGTGACTGACTCTCCAGGTCCATAAAATAGTAAGCAAGCGCTGCGCCGACGAGGGCCAGAAACGCCTTGTACCAAAAGAGATAGAGCAGACTGCCGACAAGAACCGCAGGCAGCAACAGGCGGTAGAAAAGGTTATCCGAGTCGAGATCGGTATAGATGATGCCGACAGCCAGCAGAAAAACAGCAATGAATCGCTCCATTAGCCGTTCCCTGCCATATAAATGATCCTATATTTCACAGTATCGGCTATGATTTTGATTTTCCCATTCAGCACTGCTCCCAAGGCAGACCGTGAAATCGCCAACCGCCTGTCGTACTGCGCTGATGGTTATCGTCCAATTCACCCTCGAAGCCTTCATCGATGTGATAAACGCGAATAAAACCGGACTCCAGCAACGCCTTACCTGCTTCCAACGAGCGCTTACCGCTGCGACAGATCAGAACCACAGGTGCGCATCCTTCATCGATGGTGCAAACGGTACCGCCAAGCAGGAGTTTTCGGATATCGGTAACAAAATGTGGATTGACGGTCCAGTCCGGTTCATCGATCCATGGGATATGCACGGCACCTTTGGGGTGTCCGACAAAGAGGAACTCCATGCTGGAGCGGATATCGACCAATACGGTACGCGGGTCGTCATCCATCATGTTCATCGCCTGCTGGGGGGTCAGGCTGAGGGGGTGGTTATCATCACTCATCAGTTATGCTCGGTTCTTTCTACAATCTGTTTCTTCATGTTAGATGGTCTAGTGACGATTACAAAGAAATCCGATCAACAGCGTATTGAGGGTATGAGTCTCCTCTAAAGTATCCAGGAGTGGTTTTGTCCATAGGGCGCGCTTCTTACGCAGACGCTGAGAGGGTAGAATCACGCCATGTTGTTACGTGCTCTTATATCACTCTGGCGTCGCACGGGTTATCTGCCGCTCTCATGGCTGCACACCATCGGCCGTATGCTGGGTCTTTTATATGACTGGATTCCCAACCGGGAGCGGCATGTCGCCCAGGTGAATCTGGAACTCTGTTTTCCTGAACTCACCTGGCAGGAGAGGAAGACTATGCGCCGTCGAGTACTGCAGCAGATTGGTTGCAGCTTGATGGAACTGCCCTATGTCTGGTTCCGTCCCATGGACCAGGTATCCGGATTGGTGCAGGAAGTCAGTGATGCGTCGTTGATGCAGAGAGAGCCCGGCCAGGGTTTGATTCTGTTGTTGCCGCACCTGGGCTGTTGGGAGATCCTGGGCCTGACACTGCCTTCGGATGAGAAAGTCACTTCACTCTATCGTCCTCCAAGAGAGCCGCTATTCGAGGATTTAGTCAAAGGGGCCCGTGAGCGCAACGGCGCCACTTTGGTGCCGACAGATACCCAAGGCGTTAAGCAGATCTACCAGGCTCTACGGGCCGGTAGTGTCACCTGTATCCTGCCCGATCAGGAACCGAAACATTCACGGGCATCTCTATTCGCCCCTTTTTTCGGCACACCGGCCCTGACCATGCTGCTGGTGAATCGCTTGGCAAGGAAGACCGGTGCCAAAGTGATCTATGCTCACGCCGAGCGACTCCCGAGTGGACGGGGATATCATATTCATTTCAATCCCGCGCCGGACGGTGTCAGTGATGCAGATCCGCAGGTAGCGGCGACCGCGTTGAATCGGGGGCTGGAGAAGGTCATTCTGCAACATCCTGAGCAGTATCAGTGGTCCTATAGGCGTTACAACGAACAACCCGAGGGGAGCGATTCTCCCTATCATTGATATTTCTGTCAGGGGATGGCTGTCCGGCATGTACGACCGGAATTAAAGTGCTAAACCTCCTCGCCGCTATAGGTTAGTGACGGTCCGTTCGGTGACCGCCGTATCTTTATGGGATGTATTGAGGATGTTGGAAGCAAAGCGTCTGTCACTGATCGTAGTGATATTTCTCCTGGTGCCGTTTGCTCTCAGGCCTGTTGTGGCAGCAGAGGAGCGGGCGGACGTGCGCATCCTTATCGATGTCTCAGGCAGCATGAAAAAAAACGATCCTAAAAATCTGCGGCGCCCCGCATTACGTCTGCTGGTTGGACTACTGCCGCCATCTACCCGTGCGGGGGTCTGGACCTTCGGGCAATATGTGAATATGCAGATTCCCCTGGGTCAGGTTGATCAATCCTGGAAATCGAAGGCCCGTAAGAGTTCCAAATCGATCGGCTCACCGGGTCAATATACCAATATCGAAGATGCGCTCAAACGCTCCACGGAGGATTGGGAGGGGCCGCCCCATGGATACCGGCGCAGCGTGATCTTGCTGACAGACGGCATGGTGGACATCTCTAAGGACAAAAGCAGGAATGCCGCATCTCGCAATCGAATCCTGCAAAAGATTCTACCCAAACTCCAGGTGCGAAATGCTGTGATTCATACCATTGCCCTGTCGAAAAATGCCGACCATGAATTGATGCGTGAACTGGCGGAAACCACGGGAGGGTGGTACGAGCAGGTTGAAAATGCCGATCAGTTGCAAAAAGTCTTTCTTCGCATCTTTGAAAAGGTGGGAAAGCCTGATGCGGTACCGCTGAAAGATAATAAATTCACCATCGATGACTCCATTACCGAAGCGACTGTGCTTGTCTTCCACAAACCCGATGCCGAGCCCACCGAGGTCATTAAACCTGACGCCACAAAATTCAGTGCAGACAACCCGCCATCCAATGTGGAGTGGCACCGGGATCAGGGTTACGACATGCTGACCATCTCGAATCCGGCTTCCGGTGAGTGGCGTATTCGTGCAGAGACTGACCCGGACAACCGGGTCATGGTGGTGACCGATCTGAAAATGAAGACGACAGATCTGCCCAATCGACTGATCCATGGTCAGGTTTTGCCATTTGAGGTGAGTTTTACCGATCATGGAAAACTGATCCGGAAGCAGGCATTTCTCAATGTCGTTGAAGTCTCTTCAATCCAGAGTGATCTGATGGGTGAGCATGAGCCCCGTCCGTTACTGGATGATGGGGGCGATGAGGACGCTTCCGCCAGTGATGGTCAATTCTCGATGCGATTTGGAGGCGAGTCACTCAATACCGGCCTTGGTGAGTTGGTGATCCATGCCAAAGGCCGTACCTTTGTGCGCGAAAAACGGATGACCTATGAGGTCGTTCCGCCGCTAACGTTGGAGGCATCTCCCGACGAGAGTGGCAAGCAATTGACCCTCAATCTGAAAGCGGATGCGACACTCATTGACCCCCAGAGTCTGCAGATAGAGGCTTGGTTGGAAGAGAGTAGTGGAGAGCGGGTCGAAATGCCTCTGCAGGCAGCGGGACCCGGTGAATACCGGACTGAGGTCAATTTGATGGATTTCAATGGTCCTCGCAAGATCAGTCTTAAGGCTGTGGCAAATACCCTGTCAGGGGAGATGCTGACCTATCTCGATGCGCCGATGGAAGTTGAAGGCATAGGTGCGGTTGTTCCACCCAAGCCTGATATTGAACCGGAACCATTGCCTGAACCGACCCCAGAGCCAACCCCACCTCCGGTGCCTGATTCTGCTCCTGAACCTGAAGTAGTGGAGGAGGAAGAGAGTAGTTGGGCTGGTGCAGCTATCTGGTTTGGTGTAATCAATTTATTGATTATCCTGGGCGGTGGCGGTGCATTCTGGTGGTTCCGCATGCGAAATCAGCGCAATGTGGTTAGCCTCGTGGAGGAACCTGTGGAGCCGGAAACGGCTGTCCAAACGGAGAGTGGAAATGATTGAGCTCAACCAGCTGACGGTTCTGGTCGCTGCTGAGGTTCTAGTTGGACTGCTGATACTCAGCGGGGTGCTGGTACTCTTTGCGCTACTGCGAAAAGGGCGTAATCGAAAAGCGGCTCATCATCTGGCAGAACGAGTTCAAAGTGATAAACCTCAGCGAACGGAACGACTAAAGAAGCTGCTGGTGGAAAAGTACGGCTATGAGGGCAGCGAGCTGGAGCAGATACTCCACAACATCACTCAGAATGAAATGCGCCTCTACCAGAATATCATTAACGGCTTTCTTAAAGATGATCAGGTATTTCTGCAGCAAGTCGATGTGGATGTGGAAAATCTGGTGCTTTCTTATCAGACGTTGAATTTACCGGAAGCGACATCAGCCGGTGCCGCTCAAGATCGAGATGAGAGCGAGCTTGATGAGGAGATACAGCATCTGAGAGAGGAGAATGAGCGCCTCTCGGATGAGCTGAAAGTCACCATGGATACCATGGGCAGAATGCTGAATGAATATTCGACCATGTTTGCCGGGGGCGCTGCGGAAACCTTTGAAAAAGCGCCTGTTGCTGAAGCACCCGCTTCAGCCCCAATAGAAGACGAGTCAGATGCTGCAGAAGCGATTGAGGTTTCCGCCGAAGAGCCTGATGATGTATCAGTGGAGTCTGATGGTTTGTCGGAACCGGCGCCTGATGACATGCAGCAACAAGAAGATGGGATTGAAATCGATATTCCAGACTTCCAGGCTGGTGATGGCCTCATGGAAAGCAGCGACCTCAGTGAGCAGGTTTCAAAAGATATGGAAGAGGCTTCATCCGCTGCGATGGAAGAGGAAGTATCGGAGATTATCGATGAAGTTATGGACATAGCCGATGAAATCACAACCCAGGATGAGGACGAGACGGCTGCTGATGAGAGTGCAACTCAGACCGAAACCGTAGAGTCATTGATGGATGAGGTTCAACAGGTAGATATCGAAATACCGGATATGGAGAGCGTCCCGGTTGAGTCGCAGGAGAGTGAGGCTGCTTCGCTCGAAGAAGAGTGGGCCAAACTCCTGGAGGAGGACGCTGCGTCCGAGGAAGAGAAAAAGGATCAGTAAATGCTCGGCTTGTCTCTATCTACTCCGTAATCCACCGAAGAGTAGTGACGAAAAAAGCGGCAACTGTTACTTCAGTTGCCGCTTTCTCGAGCGCTTGCCTTCTGAGTGATGTCTATCAAAGATGGCCAGTTCCGGTCTCAGACAAATAGGTTAACGTCTGCCTTCTGCGCCCTGGGAAGAAAGCTTGCAGCTCCTACCCACTCCTCGATCTCCGGAATGAAATCTTCTTTACCGTAATCGAATAGGTCTACTGTCATCTGGCAGGCGATAAGTTTCACATCTGCCTCAACGCACAGCTCACGCAACTGCTCGATACGGGCAATGCCTTTATTGTCCATGGTCTTTTTCATCATGCCCGTCGCCATGCTTTCAAAGCCTGGTACTAAAGTCATGACGGAGGTTGGCATCGGTATCTCCCTGCCTTTGATCCAGGTGGGGCCTTCCGGCAGTTTCATCGGCATGGCGGGATTACCCAGCGGGCTTACCTTAAGATCCAGGTCCTGTTTCAGCAGGTTCAGTCCATAGAAGGTGAAAAATATAGAGACATCCCATCCCAGCGCCGCAGCCGTAGATGCGAGGATGAATGGGGGGTAGGCCATATCCAGGGTTCCCTTGGTGGCGATAATCGTCATTGATGGGATGTGGGTGGCCTCACGTTCCGCCATTTTTTCGGCGAATCGTTGGTCAAACCAGCGGTCCAGGTCTTTCTTCGGGATATCGTAGACTGGTGCAGTACTGCTCATGATACGCTCCTCTGCTGTTGCTCATGCCTTACGGATTCTGAAAAAGAATCCATCCTCGACTTGTTTACTGGATACCATTTCGTGGCCGGTCTGGCTGCAGAATGAGTCCAGATCTTTTACCGATCCCGGATCTGTTGCCGTGACCTCAAGAATGTCACCGGACGCCAGTGCCGTGATGGCTTTTCGGGTTCTCAGGATGGGTAGAGGGCAATTCAGGCCTCTTGCATCGAGTGTGTGTACGGTTTCGCTCATGGGATTTCTCCTGTGTCTATCGGTTAAGCGGTTTACGCTTCAAGATGACCGGTCGGTCAATTCTGAATCTAAAAAAAGTCCTTAATTTGTCGGCTTCAGCTCTATGCGAATTGTTTTGATACCTGGACCCAGTATTCTTACCACCTCTGGATCATTGCGTGTCTTGGCGAGAAGAATAACGCCTTCGAGGTAGGCCAACATCGCAGTGGCGGTGGCTTCAGTATCGAGAGGGGGAATTGATCCGTTCTCGACGGCCTGATCAAGGGTTTCATGGAAGCGGGCACTGGCTTTTGCGAATACCGCATTGAGCCTGGCCCGGATGACCTCGTCACGGGTACTGACTTCAAGCGCGAGATTGCCGAACAGGCAACCGGGCATGCGACCCTCGACGTTCTTGGCGGCCTTCTGCCAGTAGTAGACTGCATCCACCATATAGTCGAGTCGCTCTGTAGGGGGCAGTGCCTCGTCGAAGGCTTCAGCAACAAAGCCGTGAGCCCAGTCGTCAGACATATCATCAATGACTGCCATCGCCAGGTCCTGTTTGGAAGGGAAGAAATGATAGAAGCTCCCTTTCTGCACCCTGGCCAGTGTACAGATCTCCTTGATGCCAACATCTGCGTAGCTGCGACTATGGAAGAGTTCGCGGGCTGTGGACAGGATGCGGTCTTTGGTGTCCGGTGAAATACTCATGGCACAAGTATATTAGACCGGTCGGTCAAGTCAAGTGTTTACTGTTTCTGAGAGAGCTTCGTGTCTCAAGTACTATGAAAAGTATCAGCTGATAATCAGGTGAACATACAGGTAGTGAAAGGCTGGCAGGGAGTCACAGGCGGCCTGTGGAGTGTTATTCCGGCAACTTGATCAAAATGAGGGCTTCATTTGATATCGCTGAACATCATAATGGGTGGCAAAAAAAAGGACGCCCAGAAGGCGTCCTCTTATACAAGTAATACCTGCCTTGACAGGTTTAGGGATTACTTGATTTTGCCGGTCTTGCTGTCGCCTTCGCCTTTGTTATCGGTCCAGGACAACTCGATGTCGTCACCTTTGGCGCCGCCGGAGAATTTGAAGGAGATATAGGGGTTCTTTGAGACACCACCACTCCATTCGGCAGTCATGACTGTCGCACCCTTGTGCTTGCAGACGACTTCCTGGATAAAGTGGGCGGGAATCTTTTTACCGGTTTTCTTGTCTGTACGGCCGCCGGTCTCCATGGGGTGGGAAATCAGCGCTTTGACAGTGGTTTCACCACCTTTCTCTTTGGCGCGGATCTTGATCGTGTTAGCCATTGCGTTTACCTCATTAAATCTGTGATATATGTGATCGGTTATCGGATTAACGGATTAACCGCCACAGCCGCCGATGGTGACCTTAACCTCTTTCTTGGCGCTATAGAGCTTGCCGCCTGCCTTCACGACAGCAACCACGTCGCCTGTCTTACCCATTTTGATACGGGTAGAGGCAAATCCGGAAGCGCCTTGGCCCAACTTGAAGTTGGCGACCAGAGGTACAGGGTTGTTGGATGCGATGAGTGTGATCGACTCCGCGCCCGCGATCGAGGTACTGATGGTGACCGGTACCACGGCACCGTTCTCTGCGATATCGGGGGCTTTCACATTGATATCGGCTGAGGCTTCATGATCGGATACGCCCAGCAATTCATTCAATGCGCTTGGCAGTTCCTTGGCCTCGAAGGCAGCCTTGTTCCAGGCAGCCAGTATTTCCTGAGGTGTGAGCAGACCAGCGCCGGCTGCTACACCGACCGCGCCTGCGGCGAGTGATCTTTTGAGGAAGATCCTGCGTTTCATTTCAGTGCTCATTCATTCTCTCCAAACTGAGAAAGGTTAGTGACAATTGAGGTTTGTAAATGAAACTGAGCCGGTTGGTCAATTTCATTCCCCGCAGGTTGGCAGCCGCCGTTTTGTGCGGATTGTCCGCGAGAGCGCATTGCCAAATAAACGGGGTAGCGTGCAATCATAATTATGTGACCGATATCAACGGCATTGAATTCACACGCAGCTTCAGGACCCGGTCCTGGAGCGATGCTGAGTTAGAACAACACCTAACCGAAAAAGTTGCGGTTATTTCGGTTTATCCTCCTATGATTTTTTCCGTTCAGCTGAAGCTGATCTCTATTTTATTATCGTCTTCCTATGTGGGCACGCTATTGTACCTATACAGGTAGGTCGTAAGAATACCGAAACAGTCAGCGATAGCAAGTAAAAAATTGTCTATTTATTAGTAATTTGTGATTTATTTGCATGCCACCCGCAAAGCCGGCTTGGGTTAGTTGTGTGATAACTTGGGGTTTACCGGAATGCAATGGATTCGCTCTTTTCGTCTTATGTGTCCGATATTTCACAACTTCCGATCCCGGCCTGCCTTATCCCTTCTCTTTCCTCTCTTCCTGCTTGGCGGCCTGCTTGATTTTTATCAGCCTGGACTCAATACGTGAAGTTTGATGGAAGTCCTTTCCATCGACCATTTTCAGGGCTGTCTCCAATTGTTGAATAGCGGCACGCAGACGACCCTCCGTGACATAGGCTTCGGCCAACAGGCGATGGGATTCCGCCTGATTGCCAGCCAACTCTTCCACCTTACCGACGAGTCGATAGAGTCTTGTATCGTTGGCTCTCAGGCTGAGCGCATGGGCCGCTGCTGAGCGTGCCTGCCTATAGCGTTTGGCTGTCGTCAGCGCTTCGATGTAAGCCACTGAAAGCGGGTAGTTTTCAGGCATCAGTTGGTAATATGTATCCAGTATCTTCAGTTCATCCTTGGGCTTGCCGAGTTGCCTGGCGATCTTTGCCGAGGCAAGAATATATTCCAGCTGCTGGGGTCGTTGCTTGAGGAGTGCTTCTATTGTCTGTTCGGCAGTCTTAAATTGGCTGTCCGCCATGAGAGCGAGGGCGTAACCGTATCGATGTGCCTCTTCATTGAGATGTCGCCCCTCATCGAGTCCGCTGGAAAAATGCTGGATGGCATCTTTGGGCTCTTTGAACTGATTTACCCTCAGGGTTTCGCGGGTTAGATAATAGCGCAGACTGCCGGGGTACTGGCGATAGTCATAGGTTTCGGCGCGCCCAAGGGCGTCGGCCACGCGATTGGTGGTGACCGGGTGGGTGCGGAGTATCTCCGGGATCCCCGATTCATAGAGTCGGCTGGCGTGGGTCAGACGCTCGAAGAAGACTGGCATGGCCCTGGGGTCGAACTCAGCATCGGCAAGAATCTGTATGCCGACGGTATCGGCTTCCTCTTCGTTGCTTCGGGTGAAATTGATCTGTTCCTGTATGGCACTGGCCTGGGCGCCGGTGGCCATGGCGATACCCGCGTCGGGTGAGCCGGCCACACCGACAAGGATGGAGGCCAGGATCAATGCTGCCGTCTTACCGCTCATGCGGTTGGCGGCATCGAAGGCGCGCAGCAGGTGCTTTTGGGTGACATGGGCGATTTCGTGCGCCACGACTGAGGCGAGTTCGCTCTCGGTCTGGGTTGCCAGGATCAGGCCGCTGTAGATGCCGATATACCCTCCGGGGCCGGCAAAAGCGTTGATGCTGGGATCCTCGAGCACAAAGAAAGTGTAGTCCTGTCCTGAGGCGTCACTCTGTTTGAGCAGAGCAGCACCGAGGTTCTGGATGTACTCCTCGATGAGTGGGTCATCCAATACCGTCGTCTTGTTTTTAACGCTGAGCATGAATGCCCGGCCGAGGCGCTTTTCATCGGTAGGGGTCAGATATTGATCCGATGGCGAACCGAGTTCGGGAAGATTGATCTCCTCCGCTATGGCATTGTTCATACCCGCTATGCACAGAGAGGCGAATAGCAGTGAGAGGTATGCGATTTTACTGATTGACGGAAATCTCATGCTTCTAAATGATCATATTTCAACCTGTTAGTTCCAGGCCGGCATATCCTCCAGGTCGAGGGGGAACGTGTAAGGCATGGTGTAGTCTATAGCTTTGCATTAATCTACGCTGGTTTTTTTCTTAATCGAATGAATACGATCTTGCATGGAGAAGTTTTAATGAAAGTACGTAATGCAGTTTTTCTCGCTTGTCTTGCTACCGGGTCCGCACTGGCGGATGAGGCTGTAAAAGCCCATGTGAATGAAGGCAAGGGGGTTATCAAAGCCTTTTTTGGCGATCTTAAAGGGGAACTGGTCAAGGGCATGAAACAGCATGGTCCGGTAAAGACTATCGCTACGTGCAATACCGTTGCGCCAAGTCTGGCTGAGGCTCACTCTCAGATGAGTGGCTGGCAGGTTGGTAGAACAAGCCTAAAGGTCCGAAATGCAGATAACGCACCGGATGCCTGGGAGACGGCCGTATTGAATGAGTTCGAGGCGCGTAAGGCTGCGGGCGAGGATCCAATGAAGATCGTCAAGGCCGAGGTCGTTGAGGAGAAGGGTCGTAAGGTTTTTCGTATGATGAAGGCGATACCGACGGCTGAGGTCTGCACCAAGTGTCACGGTAGCGACATCGCGCAACCGGTTACGGCCAAGCTGGATGAACTCTATCCCAATGATCAGGCGAGAGGCTATAAGGTGGGCGACCTACGCGGCGCATTCACTTTGAAGAAGCCTTTGTAATCTCCAGTTTAGTGAAGGGTGCGGCTCTGCCGCACCTGGCAGAAGATGCTGGTACAGCTGATCAATTGAGCTGAATTCTTTGTCCCCAAGGTGTCTTTTCTTTGCCTTTTACCAGCCAGATCACCGGATAGTGAGGCGGTTGTTTGGGGAAGGCCCCTTCTGCATCGGTGAAATAGACCAGCAGGTCGGGTTCTGTACCGTGCTCTGAAACCCATTCGAATACCGGCTCAAAACTGGTACCACCACCACCGGTGATCTTTGTCGGCAGCTCGAACTCCTCCCAGGCTTCATAGATCCAGGGTGCGCCATCGGCAATGGCGGAATCGCAGGCAAGCAGGGTTACTCGTGCCCGCATTTGCCCCTTCAGGGCGTTGATTTCCGCCAGAAATTCTCCCATCTCGTGATCCTGGATCGAGCCGCTGGTGTCCAGTGCCACCACCAGTTCCACCTGGTTGCTGCGCAGGCTCGGCAGGATGAACTCGCCTTCCCGGCGGGAAGGGCGCATATAGCTGAAGTCGTCACGGGCAACTGCTGTCATGTAACGGGCGAGCAGCAGGCGCCAGGGAAGTTGGGGCTGCAGCAAATGATCGACCATTCGCGCCATGGCGCCGTCCAGCTTGCCGACCTGCATCGCCTGCTGGGCCGCGCCGGCCATGCGTTGCTGCCACTGGATATTGAGGGTTTCGACTTCGTCCGGTGAGAGGGGAGGCGGTTGCGAGGCAGCGGAGCCCGCGCCGCTTTCCTGAGTCTCACTCTCATCCCCTTCGTTTTCCGTCTCGTCGGGTTGATCTTTCGGTGACATCTCCTTCTCGGTTTTGCCGCTGCCGGATCCCTTGGTGTTCTCCTGGTCGTAGACATGATTGTCCAGGGGTTCCTCATCGTCCTTCTGGTCGAGGCAGGGGTAGATCTCCTCCGCAGTCATACCCTCGAATTGGGGCAGGTAGAGTGAACCGGGCGGTGGTTTCAGGCCGTCACCGATCAAGAGCGGATTGATCGCATAATCACATGCCATATCCCAGTGGAGTTTGGTGCGGTGTTGACGGCGGGCAAAGTGAGAGAGGGCGCAGTGCAGTGCCTCATGCGCCAGCATGAACTGAGTTTCGTCCAGGCTCAGTTGATCAATGAATTCCGGGTTGTAGTAGAACTTCCTCGCATCCGTCGCCGTGGCGGGACACCAGTCCGGGTTGCCCACCTCCATGGGTAGTCGCATCACCAGGGCGCCGAGGAAGGGCTTGTCGAGGATCAGCTTGGTGCGGGCAGCGGCCAGTTTGGTTTCAATCTGTTCCTGGTCCATTTTCTACTTATATCCGTAAATGGACGGGAATGAACACCAGTAATCTGGTGTGTGAGTAGGGTGGGGCCCTGCCCTACCAATGTCCTTGAAACTGGACTGAATCGGTGGGGCAGGGCCCCACCCTATGCATAGCTCATAGTGCACTGCGGAGATATTTTTGTAGCCATTAGCGGACTGATGTTCACTCATACAGCATCACGTCGGAGATTGCCTGAGCCCAGTCGCTGAACTGGGGTACGTTGAAGATCGCTTCTCCGATAGCCCGGTGCATGTCGGAGACCAGCATCACGCCCATCTCACGTTGTGGGAACTGTCGGGCATATTCCAGGATGCGTCCATGTACCTGAGTACCGTCGCCGGCTTCATGGGCACGGATGGCACGGCCTACCAGGGCTGCCGCCACCGCATACTGCAGGTCGATCTCCTCAGGTGTTGGAACCTCTTCGCCGGCGAGGATGGCATCCAGGTCGGGCATCTTGTCGAGGCTGTTGACAAAGGCGTTCAACTCCACACCGGCGGCTGGACCCACACAAGCCTGCAGGGTGCCCTGCAGAAGCTGAGGATGGCCG
Source organism: Candidatus Thiodiazotropha sp. (ex Monitilora ramsayi) (assembly GCA_025655595.1). Lineage (GTDB taxonomy): Bacteria > Pseudomonadota > Gammaproteobacteria > Chromatiales > Chromatiaceae > Thiodiazotropha. Next base: position 564,075 of record JAHXIO010000011.1, on the reverse strand, counting down.
TCGAATTTCTGCAGTGCCCGGTGGGCGAACTCCCAGGAACGTGGAGAGGGGAAGGCCACCGGATTGTGTGCCGGATCGAAATCGAACAGGAGTTCCGGGCGGAAACGTAGAAAAGCAATGATGCGCTCATCGATGTTATTCCGATAGGCCCAGGCCACCCAGTCGTCCAGGTTTGTCTCCACCTCGAAGTGGGAAAAGCGGTTGGCAAGCGGGGCCGGCATGCTGTAGGTGACGCCCCGGTCGCCCTGACGGTTGCCGGCGGCGAAGATGGCCCAACCGTCGGGTACCTGGTATTCGCCCAGACGGCGGTCGAGGATTAGCTGGTAGGCAGCGGCAGACACGGTCGGCGGCGCCGAAGTGATCTCATCGAGAAAGAGGATGCCTTCATCGCCATGTCGATCACTGTCGGGCAGGAGAGAAGGGATGGCCCACTCTACTGTCCCATTGGTTCGGAAGGGGATGCCCCGGAGATCGCTGGGTTCCATCTGCGAGAGCCGGATATCGATCACCGGTGCACCGTGTTGTTCGGCGACCTCGCGTACCATATCGGACTTACCGACACCGGGCGGTCCCCAGAGCATGACCGGTGTGTGGTGGCCGGCACGGGTACTGATAAACTCCTGTTCCAGGATGGTGAGCAACTGAACTGGACGCATAAAAATACTGCCTTAATCGAAGAGATTTCTGACCGCGCGGGCCAGCTGTTTGTAGACCTCGGGACCATCCACGTCCATCACCTGGTCGATGACCCAGCGGTTTTCGTGCTCCTCCTGCCCCATGACCTGTTGGATCTCATATCCGAGATGTCGTAGGAAGGGGTAGCTGGGTCCCTCTTTGCTGAAGTTGAATTCAGCGTATTCACCTGAGCGCTGGTTGAAAAGGGCGATGAAATCATTGGCGTGATCACCGGGGCCGAGCAGGTCCGTGGCATTTTCCCGATAGTGGTCAGCCAGCTTCATCACCAGTGCGGTGATGACTGCGACACGGGTCTCGTTGTCCAGCATGTCATGAATCAACCGGTCCGTGATTTGTGATTCGAAGGCCAGGTATTCCGCTATCACCGCCAGACGTTGGCTGTCATCCCGGTAGACGAAATTTTCTCCGTGTAGCGTGATGGCCTTGTCCATCGCAATGCGCCAGGCGATGAAAGCAATAGCGCCACCGATCTCCTCCGGGGCGCGCTCGGATTCGTCATCATGCCATTGGCTCTTGATTCTGATTGCCATGTCTCTCTTTCCTCACGACCCTTACACTGTCCGCTGAACCGATACACTCCGGGGGATGCGGTCTATTACCACTGTGAAGATTGTTGCTGTCAGCTATGAAAGGGTTCGTTACTGCGTTGGTAATAACCTAGTATTTTACTTGGTTTAAGGGGGATTTCAATGATCCTTTTTTACATACCCGAGTGTTTGCCTACTTTAACTCGAAGGGTCCCAAATATCCCGTGGTGGCGGGGCCATTGGCCGGGTGTTGGATCGTACACATGAGATAACCCCAGCCGTTGATATCCGGATAGTAATAACTGCCGGTGACTTCGGCTCCCAGTGGTGCAGTCAGCAGGCGGGTCAATTGTTGACGATTGAGATTGAAGGCCCAGAGCATGTTGTTGATATGTCCCTGGCTGGAATCCTCGGCAATGATCAGTGTGTCATGGCCGGTGAGAAAGGTCAGATTGTCCGGGTTTGCGATTTGTGTCGGTTCGCAGAAATTTTCCGGGTCGTCTTCTGCTGTTTCTCCGAGGAGTATCGCTCTCATGTCTGTCGCCACATAGTTCTTATCCAGTGAAAGCGCGTAGATGCCACCACAGGGAGTGAACGGCAGGCGGATGTGGTTGGGTCCACCCCGGTCGAATTCGGTATTGGCTAACCCTCCTTGTTTCCGGTCTTCCATTCCCTTGTCGATTGTGGTGATGGCGACGTAGAGTTCCTGCTTGGCGGGGTTGAAAGCGAGTCCCTCCATTTTTCGGAATTCGGTTGTAGCCCCCTTCAAGGCAGCGAAACGACGGCTTTCCAGTCGGGAGGCGGTTCGCTCCATGCCCGGAATCAGCTTCAGGCATTCGAGGCCGAAGCGGGTGTTGATGCTGGAGAATTCGTTGGGACAGTTGCCATCCTCTCCGGGAGCGATGTGTTCGAAAATGTCATTGAACAGAGGCTTTTTTGCCATAGCCGTACGAATCTCTTCCTCATCGGTATGCCCAAGGGAGATCCACTCGATTCGAGCCTGGCCGCCATGCTGATCTCCGGTCTGATGCCAACGCGCGGCGTAAAGTGTGCCGCTGCTCAAATCGCCCGGGCGATCGGCAATGAATCGGAAAAAGGCGGTATTGTGGGCGTCGTCAGTGATATAGACAGTGCGCTCGTCCGGCATTACCAGGCCTACCTCATGAGAGAGACGCCCCATGGCGTAACGTCTGTCGATCCGGGTCTTATTGAAATTATCTACACGGATCTCAATCTGCCAGCCGTAATCGTAGGGATAGAGCGACTTTGGGTCACCGCCGGTGTAGGACGCCATTGCCTGATAATAGCGATCGATGGCACCGTTCTCATTGCGGACGGCCGCGTTGGGTTCGTACTCCTCGGTACCGAGGTGTGTCTGCCATGGCGTTGTGCTGCCTGCACAGTGATTCCATCCTCCGTTGATTGACGAGAGGTCAAGAGGCCGGGTTCGTTCTACTTTGAGAAGGCCGGTTTTCGGATTTTGATTCAACTGAGAGAGATAGACTGCGCCTGGGATCTCTTCGAATTGCGTCAGCATGAAGAGATCGCTCTCTACCTGCAGCAGGGAGGAGTAGTCGTTTTTATTGGAAACGCGGGCGCCGCCGTCAGCGCGATGGATCAGGTTGCCCTGACGGTCATGCAATAGGCCGAATATCTGATCCTCCCGGCGATCCCCGCTTCGGATCAGCGTACGATAATCCAGCGTGTATTGTTTCCCATTGTGTTGATACGCCTGACTGCCTCTAATGCTGGAACCTTCAGCTATCGAGTCTGGCAGACTCACCGGTTCAAATGTCAGACCGAACACAGGACTCGTCAGTACGGCAAGAAAGAGTAGCGATTGTTTCATTTTCGTCGGTTTTTTTCCGGATTGCGCAACAACACGTAGGCGGCACCGGTACCGCCATCATGCCGGGGCGCGGAGGTGAAGGCGAGTACGTCCTCCCGTTGTCTCAACCAGAGATTAAGTTTCTGTTTGAGTATCGGCTGCCGGCCCTCGGAGCCGTACCCCTTACCGTGTATGATGCGGGCGCAACGGATGCCGCGTTGGTGGCATGCGGCGAGAAAGCGGTTCAGGTCCTCCCGGGCATATCGAACGGTCAGTCCGTGCAAGTCGAGTTCGGCGCCGATTTCCAGATAGCCTCTGCGCAGATCGTGCATGAGACGCTTCTGAATGCCGGGACGGGCGAAATAGAGCTCCTCGCCGGTTTCGATCTCATGTTCCGAGTAGAGGTCTTGTTGCTCATCATCTTCATCGCCCACCGGAAGATTCAACGGCCGGGGCGCCAGTCGCCGCCGGTAGGGTTCGGCGCGACTTCTTTCCAGCGGTCGGACATCCTTTAACGCTTCGCGAAAAAGATCATCTTCCTCGTTATGTTCCTTTTTTCGACTCATGTCGGGCACGTCTGATGAAAGAGCAGAATCGCATGTTATGAGCTGTGTGACAGAATCTCAATCGTCAAGTGCGGCGGAGTGGCATCTCGATGGTGTGAAGGCCAGACAATTCCAGTATATTGTGCCTCCGTATGAGAATCCTCCTTAGTAATGACGATGGCTACCAGGCACCCGGTCTCCAGGCCCTGGCGGATGCCCTTTCGACAGTCGCTGAGATCGTCGTGGTGGCGCCGGACCAGGACCGCAGCGGTGCCAGCAACTCGCTCACATTGGTCAATCCCCTGCGTGCGCGAACCATGGAAAACGGGTTTATCCGTGTGGACGGAACCCCGACCGATTGTGTCCATCTGGCCATAACCGGATTGCTTGACGGGGATCCCGATCTTGTCGTCTCGGGTATCAACGCTGGCCCCAACATGGGTGACGATGTCCTCTATTCAGGTACTGTCGCGGCGGCTACCGAAGGGCGCTTTCTCGGCTTGCCGGCCATAGCCGTTTCAATGAACTCCCATGATCCAAAGCATATTGAGACCGGCGCTCGGGTGGCGCTCGACCTGGTACAGCGCCTCGATCGTGCCCCCTTGACGGAGAATGTCATTCTCAATGTCAATGTACCGGATCTTCCATACGAGGCGCTTCGAGGTGTTCGTTCCACCCGGCTTGGGCATCGCCATAAGGCGGAGCCGGTCGTCAAGACGACAGACCCCAGAGGTAAGACAATCTATTGGGTTGGCCCGGCAGGTGCTGAGCAGGATGCGGGTCCGGGTACGGATTTCCATGCCGTGAGAGAGGGTTTTGTCTCCATCACCCCACTCCAGGTCGACCTGACCCGGCATAGTGCGCTCAATGCGCTGGAAGAGTGGCTGACCCGATGATGATGCGACCTGAACATCTGGGTATCGGCATGACTTCCCAGCGGACACGGGAGCGGTTGATACAGCGGTTGAGGGAAAAGGGTATTCGGGATCTTGCCGTTCTCGAAGCCATGCGCAATATGCCGAGGCATATCTTTGTCGATGAAGCCCTGGCCAGTCGCGCCTACGAGGACACCGCCCTCCCTATCGGACACGGTCAGACCATTTCTCAGCCCTATACGGTGGCACGAATGACCGAGGCGCTTATCCAGGGGGGAGTGCCTGAGACGGTTTTGGAGATAGGCACGGGCTCTGGTTTCCAGTGTGCGATTCTGGCCAAGTTGGTAAGGCGGGTCTACAGCGTTGAGAGAATTCAGGCACTGCTCGATCTGGCCCGTAGCCGGTTCCGGGAACTTGGTATACGGAATATCCGTCTCAAACACAGCGACGGTGGGATTGGTTGGCCGGAGTACGGTCCGTTTGAGGGTATATTGGTGACAGCGGCACCTTCAGGGTTGCCGCAACAGTTATTAGAGCAACTGGCGGTCGGTGGCAGACTGATATTGCCGCTACAGAAGAGACAGGGGCAGGTGATGTTGAGAATTACACGAACAGCGGAGGGTTACCAGCAAGAGCAGCTGGAATCCGCAAACTTCGTACCGCTGCAGGGAGGTATCATCTGATGCGGCTCTTCTCGTCTCTCTACAGCCGCACTATGCTTTGGTCCCGTCACCCCCATGCGCCGCGCTATCTTGCGGGTTTGAGTTTTGCCGAATCCTCTTTTTTTCCTATCCCGCCAGATGTGATGCTGGCCCCTATGAGCCTGGCCAGCCCCAATCGTGCCTGGCACTTCGCCGGACTCACCACATTGGCTTCCGTGCTTGGTGGCCTCTTGGGTTATCTGATCGGTCTCTTTGCATTTGATCTTATTGAACCCTACCTGCATGATTGGGGCTATTGGCCAGCCTATCTCAAGGCGCAGGGTTGGTTTGAATCCTGGGGATTCTGGGCGATTTTTCTGGCAGGCTTTTCCCCGATACCCTATAAGATTTTTACGATTACTGCGGGTGTAATCTCTATGGCGCTCATGCCCTTCGTGCTGGCATCGGCCATAGGACGGGGCGCCCGTTTTTTTCTGGTGGCAGGACTGATGGCCTGGGGTGGCGAGCGCATGGAAAAGGCATTACATCGCTATGTGGACCTCCTGGGCTGGTTACTGGTGGCAGTATTTGCATTGGCGGTCTTATTTCTCAAGTCGACGTAGGAGACGGGCTATCGTTTTTTGTGGCGAAAGTTTGGGGCCGATAGTCAGGCAGTTGGAGGTGTTGTTACTGGTTGGCGTAATGCTGTCTGTCCTCGGTTGCAGTTCGACGGGAAGCGCGCCCGTCTATTCACGTTCAGCATCAGATAAACCGGTAACGGCCAAGCCGGCAAAGCCTCCCCGTTCACCCGTCTATTCCCGCAGTTACTACCTGGTCCAGAAAGGGGATACCCTCTATTCGATTGCCTGGCGGCAAAACCTGCCGTACCAGCAACTGGCTTCATGGAACGGTATACGGCCACCTGCATATCAGATATTCCCCGGCCAAAGGTTGCGGTTGAAACCGCCAGAGCCTGGTTACAGAGTACCCAAACGAGTTGATAAGGCACCCATGCCCACGGTAGGAGCATCGCCCCCGACCCAGCGCACACCTTCCATCAGCAAGCCTCGCCCACAGCAAAAGCCCCCTGTAAAACAGGCCCGGCCTAACGCTCAGGAAAAGCCTAAAAGACCGCTTAAGTTAACCTGGGGCTGGCCGACCAAAGGAAAAGTGGTTCAGACCTTTTCCCGCGCCGATTCCACCCGCAAAGGCGTCTGGATTGCAGGTACGATGGGGCAGTCTGTCACAGCATCCGCACCCGGTAAGGTGGTTTATGCTGGCAATGGACTGGTGGGGTATGGCAACCTTGTCATCATCAAACATGATCGGTCCTACTTGAGTGCCTACGGTTACAACAGTAAGTTACTGGTCAGAGAGGGTGATACGGTGAAAAAAGGGGAAGCGGTGGCACGAATGGGCACACCGAACAGTGGTAGCCAGCCGTTGCTCCATTTTGAGATAAGAAAGCAAGGTAAACCGGTGAATCCTCTGCCGTTGTTACCTCGCAGATAAAAAATAAGAGACCACCTGGTGGAGTGAGGTTATCAGGATGCGTGTCGGTAGAAGGCGCCTGTCCAACTTGGGAGTGGAGTGAAATGAGTAAGCGTTCCGTCAAAGCGGATGACACTGTTGATAATGCTGTGATTGATGATGACACCGTCCTCGACAGCAAAAGTGAAGAGAGCGATGTTGTCGACGTCGTAACAGATGCGCCTGAAACCACTGATGAAACGCTGACATTCAAATCTCCCGAACCAGCTGATGCACAGATGGATGCCACTAGGCTCTATCTGAATGAGATCGGTATCTCGAAACTCCTGACTGCCGAAGAGGAGGTTTATTTCTCCCGTCTTGCTCAAAAGGGTGACCAGGCGGCCAGGCAGCGTATGATAGAAAGTAATCTTCGCCTGGTTGTGAAGATTGCCCGTCGCTACATGAATCGTGGTCTGGCTCTGCTGGATCTGATCGAAGAGGGCAATCTCGGATTGATCCGGGCGGTGGAGAAGTTCGACCCTGAGCGGGGTTTTCGCTTCTCTACCTATGCAACATGGTGGATCCGGCAGACCATCGAACGGGCGATAATGAATCAGACCCGAACCATCCGGCTGCCGATTCATGTGGTCAAAGAGATCAATGTCTATCTTCGCGCGGCGCGAAAGCTGGCTCAATCCCTCGATCATGAACCCAGTTCCGAAGAGATTGCAGACCTGCTCGACAAGCCGATTGATGAGGTGAAACGCATGCTCGGTTTAAATGAGCGCGTAACTTCGGTGGATACACCTTTCGGCAAGGATGCGGACAAGCCGCTGCTGGATACCATTGCGGATGAGAAGAGTCAGGATCCCACCGTGGACATTCAGAACGATGGCCTGAACGCCAATCTGGATCGCTGGCTGAGTAAATTGAATGATAAACAGCGGGAAGTGGTTGAAAGGCGCTTTGGCCTGCATGGCTACGAAAACTCAACCCTGGAGCAGGTCGCTAACGAACTGGGTGTGACCCGGGAGCGGGTGCGTCAAATTCAGATGGACGCCCTGAGACGTTTGAGAGATATTCTGGAGAGAGACGGTTTTTCCGTTGAATCGATTTTCAAATGAGCAAAGGAAACCTCTGTCGAATCTGCAATGACACCGATCCGGTGCTGACCGAGGAGGTTGAATGTTGTGATTGCGGTCTCGATCCCATGTGTCAGGTTCTCGATTATGCCCAAGTCGGCAGTGGGCTGCCTGAGGGCCTTCTGCTCAGGCGGCAACCCGTGGCGTCTGGAGAGAGGTTGTTTGAAGCGGGCCAAACCTGCGATCACATCTATGCAGTCAAGTCAGGCTCTTTCAAATCAGTCATCGAGGAACCCGATGGCCGAGAGAGAGTGGTGGGGTTCTATTTTGCCGGTGAATTGATCGGCGCTGACGGCATGGCTGAACAACAATACTCCTCTAGTGTACGCGCATTGGAGCTGAGTCAGGTCTGTCAATTGGAATTGGGGCGTCTTTCGGAGTCTGGTCGCTCGGAAGAGCGAATACAACGCGCCCTGATCGAGATGCTGGGGAGTGAAGTTGCGCTGAACCATTTGGTGACCTCGTCTCTGGTCCGGCAGAGTGCCGAGCAGCGGTTGGCCGCATTTCTTTTGTCTCTTTCCGAAAGACTGAACAAACGGGGATTCTCGCCGGCAACCATCAGGCTACGAATGTCCCGCAGCGATATTGGAAGCTATTTGGGGGTTGCCCGGGAGACCGTGAGCCGAATTCTGACGAAATTTCAGAACGAAGGTTTGATCCGGATACGTAAAAATCAAATATATTTGGTGAATCGTTCTGGACTGAGTGATATGGCTTTCTCCGGTGGAATTCGATGATCTTCTGACCGTTTTTGTAAAGCGAAGCATGGATCGCCATAAGATCGATTCCAGTGGATGTTCTTCAGCTATCTGCTAATGATTATCATCCCAGTTTCTTGACTGTTTTACATGGTTAACGCATTGGCGCATTTAAGCCGCTTTTCTTGTGAATTTAGGCCTTTTTTCAGCATTTAATTGATCTATGTCAATTGTCTTAATGAGCCCATAAAATTCATTATGTTTCAGTGTCTTATATGTACCTTTACTGCTTCATTTTCCTTTAAGTTCATATTGACATCTTCATCGAGAAAGAGTGATATATGTCACGCTCAAATGTGTCATATGACGCAGGGGGTATTGCGAGGCCGTTTGCCAAGCAAGAAATTTCGCGTTTTTCAATAATCTGTTAAATAAAGGGGGGTTCATGGACGCCGCAGCCGAGCAGAAATACAACTTCGATGTTGTACGCTGGTTTACCGTCATGGCCACAGTCTACTTAGTCGTAGGCGCACTAGTGGGTGTATACATTGCCGCTGAACTGGCATGGCCGTTTCTAAACTTCGATCTTCCGTATATCTCTTTCGGGCGTCTACGTCCGCTCCACACCAATGCAGTTATTTTCGCCTTTGGCGGGTGTGCATTGATGGCAACCTCCTACTACAGCGTACAGCGTACCTGTGGCGTACGGATATGGAGTGACAAACTCGCTTGGTTTGTCTTCTGGGGTTGGAACCTGATCATTGTCCTGGCCGTTGTCAGCTATCCGCTCGGCATCACCCAGGCCAAAGAGTACGCTGAGCTTGAGTGGCCGATCGATCTGTTGATCGCGGTTGTCTGGCTTGTTTACTCCTTCAACTTCATCATGACCCTGGCAACCCGTAAGTCCTCACACATCTATGTGTCGAACTGGTTCTTCCTCGGCATGATGGTGATGATTACCTACCTGCACGTGGTCAACAGCCTGGCGATCCCGGTGGATCTCTTCAAGTCCTACTCCCTCTTCTCCGGCGTACAGGACGCCATGATTCAGTGGTGGTGGGGTCACAACGCGGTAGGTTTCTACCTGACTGCAGGCTTCCTCGGCATCATGTACTACTTCGTACCTAAGCAGGCAGGTCGTCCGGTCTACTCCTATCGTCTGTCGGTCATCCACTTCTGGGCGCTGATGTTCGGTTATGTCTGGCTGGGTGCGCATCACCTCCAGTACACCGCGCTGCCGGATTGGACTGGTTCTCTGGGTGCTGCAGTCTCCCTGGCCATGATCATCCCCTCCTGGGGTGGTGCCGTGAACGGTATGATGACCCTCTCCGGTGCCTGGGATAAGCTGCGTACCGACTATGTCCTGCGTTTCATGATTATGTCACTGGCCTTCTATGCCATGTCCACCTTCGAGGGTCCGGTCATGTCACTGAAGACCGTTAACGCCCTCTCTCACTACACCGACTGGACGGTTGGTCATGTGCATTCAGGTGCGTTGGGTTGGGTGGCCATGGTGGCTATCGGTGCCATTTACCACATGATGACTCGTACATTCCATACTGAGATGTGGTCCGCCAAGCTGATCAATGCTCACTTCTGGACCGCTACCATCGGCGCCGTTATTTACGTGGTTGCCATGTGGGTATCCGGCATTATGCAGGGCCTGATGTGGCGTGCATATGACGAGTACGGCACCCTGGCCTACACCTTCGCAGAGTCTGTTGAAGCCATGCATCCCTACTACGCCATGCGTACCGTGGGTGGTGCCATCTTCCTGCTCGGCGCAGTCCTGATGCTCATCAACGTATTGATGACTGTCAAGAAGGCAGCAGGTGAAGGTAGTCTTCAGCAGGCCCGCACCGCTGCGGCCAGTGCATAATTCAAAGGGGGTTTCGCAAAATGGCGAATGAAAACCAATCTAAAAACCTCCAGGAGAAGATGGAGAAAAACATCTGGTTGCTCCTGGTAATCCTGGCATTGGCGCTTTCTGTGGGCGGTCTGGTCGAGATCGTACCGCTGTTCACACAGAAGAGCACCATGGAACACAATGCCGCACCTGAACTGGTCTGGCAGCGTCAGTCTGGTCAGACTTTACATGACCATAAGCCTGGTGATGGCATGCGTCCCTATACCGCTCTGGAACTGGCGGGTCGTGATGTCTATCAGAAGGAGGGTTGCTATACCTGCCATTCCCAGATGGTCCGTCCTTTCCGTGATGAGAAGGAGCGTTACGGTCACTACTCTCTGGCTTCCGAGTCCATGTATGACCACCCCTTCCAGTGGGGTTCCAAGCGTACCGGTCCCGATTTTGCCCGCTTAGGTGGCAAGTACTCCGACGACTGGCATCGCAAGCATCTTCGTGCACCACGCGCTGTTGTGCCTGAGTCTGTTATGCCCAACTATCCCTGGCTGAAAGACAATTCCATCGAGGGTGTGGATATGGCACGGCGCTTTGAGGTCATGAGACTCATGGGTGTACCTTACACCGATGAGGATATCGCCAGTGCGAATTCAGAGCTGGCGGGCAAGACCGAAGAAGATGCAATGGTAGCTTACCTGCAGGTTCTGGGTACCATGGCCAAGCTCGACGAAAACAAGGTCTATCGTGAATAGTCTGAAAGAGTACTTTCATACTGATTGGGAGGCGATGACCACCAATGATTGGATCGGTCTGACCATGACGGTGGTCGCCTTCCTTCTCATGATAGTCGTGTATTTCTACGCACTACGTCCGAAGAACAAGGATAAGCTGGAGAAGAACCGCTTTATCCCGATGGACGATGATGCAATTGATAGCGGAGATAAAAATGGCGGAAAATAATCCATTTCCGGGTGAAAACAATACCGGACATATATGGGACGATAACCTCCGGGAGCTGAGCAACCCGCCCCCTCGCTGGTGGATGATAGCTTTCTGGGCTTCAGTCCTTTGGTGGGTGGCTTATGGTGTGCTCTACCCGATGTGGCCTACCCTCAGTGGCAACACCAAGGGTGTCATGGGTTGGAGTCAGATGCAGGAGTATGAGAAGGGTGTTGCGGAAGTCGAAAGCGTACGCGCCCAGTTCGAGACCCAAATCGAGGGCATGAGTGCTGCTGAGGTTCTGGCAAATCCCGGATTGTCTGAATATACCGTGGCATCTGCCAAGGTGCTGTTCGGTGATAACTGTGCGGCTTGTCATGGTAGCGGTGGTCAGGGTAATGCCGGCTTTCCGGTGCTTGCGGATGATGACTGGCTCTATGGCGGTACTATCGAAAATATTGAGCAGACCATCAGCATGGGTCGTAAAGGCATCATGACGGCACATGGCAAGATCCTGTCCGATGGTGAGATCGACACTATGTCGAAAGCTATCGAAGCCGGTAACCCGACCTCTGATCCGAACTTCACCCAGAAAGGCTGTATTGCCTGTCACGGTATGGACGGTAAGGGTATGGCGGTGCTTGGTTCTGCCAACTTGACCGATGGTATCTATCGGTTCATGCCTGCTGAGGGCGAATCGCTGCTCGACAGCATCAAATACACTATCAAATATGGTGTGAATGATGTAACTGAGCCGAAGAGTCGCGAAGCTGTGATGCCGGCCTTTGGAGAGAGACTCTCAAAAGACGATATCAAGAAGCTTGCGGTCTATGTTCATAAGTTCGGTGGTGGCCAATAACCATCCGAGATTTGATCGAACGAGCATTTTTTCCATTAAACTGTGTGAGACCGGAATGGTCTCACACAGCATGAACATAAGGGGATTGCTATGAACGGAGATGCAGTATTCTGGGGCTCAATAATCACAGTAGCGATAAGTGTCGTGATCATTGTGTTTCTTGGCTTCAAAGTAAAAAATCTCATTAAAAGTGACGCGGAAAAGCACGGCAACCAATAACCGTTTTTTCTGTCACAAGGAAAGGGGGGTATACAACCCCCCTTTTTTTATGCGCGACCGGTGGCTGATATGGCTTTTGTGATGAATAAACAATAATCCCTCAAGCACGCTAAGGGCTTAAAGTTATTGATAAAACGCATTGGCCAGGGAGTGGTTAAGTATATATGATTATCCTGATCAACGACCCCCTGATATAGCAGGAGAGAGACCATTGAGTGAGACAAAGAAAGTGGCATCCCGACAGAAGGCTGTGGATGACCTCTATGAAGAGTCGGTACATTGGCATCTGAACACGGGTGATGAAACCATTCATGCCAAACGTGTGGGTGGGTACTGGCGAAACATTAAATGGTTGGCCGCCTCTGCATGGCTCATCTTCTTTATCGGTCCTTACTTTCAATGGGATGGCAGGCAGGCTGTTCTTTTCGATATCCCCAATCGCCAATTCCATATTTTCGGTGTGACGATCCTGCCTCAGGATTTCTGGATGCTCTCTCTCGTCCTGCTGTTTTTAGCACTTCTGCTGGCTGTGGCAACTGCTTTGGCGGGTCGTGTCTATTGTGGTTTTTTCTGCTTTCAGACTATCTGGACCGATGTCTTTACCTGGCTGGAAGACAAACTTGAAGGTACTCCGCAAAAGCGGCGTAAGCTCGAGAAGGCGCCGTTGAGTCTGACCAAGATCAGAGTAAAGACAACCAAGCATCTGCTCTGGCTTGTCATCTCTGTCCTGACTGGTATCAGTTTTGTGGCATGGTTCTACGGTGCGACCGACATCTGGCGTGATTTTTTTACCTTGCAGGCCAGTCCTGTTGCCTACGGCTTTATCGGCCTTTTTACTGCGGGTACCTATGTCCTTGCCGGCTACATGCGTGAGCAGGCCTGTTTCTGGCTTTGCCCCTATGCACGAATCCAGGGCGTGATGATCGATCAGACCACGGTTGTTCCCACTTACGATTATCATCGTGGTGAGCCTCGTGGCCGGATCAAGAAGGGTGAACCCGAGGAAGAGAGAACAACCGGCGACTGCGTGGATTGTAAGCAGTGTATCGCGGTCTGTCCGACGGGTGTTGATATCAGGCATGGACAGCAGGAAGGGTGCATCATGTGCGCGCTCTGTATCGATGCCTGTGACGACGTGATGGAGAAGGTCGGGCGACCCACGGGACTGATACGCTTCGAGTCTTATGAGTCCATGGAAGCTAACCGTAAACCGATGCCGCTCTACAGGCGTCCGCGCGTTTGGATCTATTCAGTTATCATGGCCCTCGCTCTGGTTGGTATTGCCTACGGCCTCACTTCACTGGCACCGCTGGAATTAAAAGTGATTCATGCCCGCCAGCCGCTGTTCGTGTTGCAGAGTGATGGAACGATTCAGAATAAGTACACTCTTAAACTGCTCAATAAGATGGGAGAGGATATTAAAGTCACTGTCAGTGCCGTGGGTCCAAAAGGATTAATTCTGGTCGATGAGGAAGTTGAAACCAATGCCCGCCATGGCAAAGTGACACCTCGTACGGTATTCGTGAAGGTACCGAAACCGAATCTCGAAACTGAGACCACGCCTATCGTGTTCACCATCCAGGGTGAATATAATGGGAAAATACTAAAAAGCGACCGTCAGAGTGTATTTATCGGTCCACGTATATAGCTATCTATTGTAAAATAGTCAGCTCGTCTGGAGGGTGGACAGCGATGTCCGCCCTTCTTCGTTAAAGTTTTTTATACCGACAATTATGACAGACAAAAAATCAGCTTGGCGGAGCCCGTGGGTGATTGGCTGGGTTCTAATGGTGGTTATTTTTTTCACCATGAATATGATCATGATCTACCTGGCGCAGGACAAAAATCCTGGTCTGGTGGTGGAAGACTTTTATGACCGTGGTCAGGATTATGAGAAGAACATGCTCAAACGCCAGGCGAGAAATCCCGGCTGGCAGATGAAAATTGAACTGCCGAAGAAGATCGATGTTGACGAGCCGGTGATCTGCCGCTTTACCGTCCTCGATAAGGCAGGTAATCCGGTTGAACCGGACAGTGTCACCTTCTATGCCTATCGTCCTTCGGATGCCAAAAAGGACTTTTCGAAGCCGATGGAAAAAATAGGACCTGGTCTTTACCAGGCCGAGGTCAGCTTCCCAATGCTTGGTGCCTGGGACCTCCTTGTCAGTGCCAAGAATGGTGAGGATGAGTACAACACGCCAAAACGGCTGGGTGTGGGCATCGATTGGATTCCCTGAGTACGGCCGTGTCTGACCAGAGCCCGGCACTGACCTGTTATCACTGTAGCCTGCCGGTTCCGCCTCATGAGGTTATCGAAGCGGAGATCGAAGGTGAATCCCAGCAATTCTGTTGTACTGGCTGCAAGGCTGTCTGCCAGGCGATCTACGATGCCGGCCTTGAGGGTTTCTATCAGCGCACACCTGAGGGAACCAATCTTGCGCCACCGCCGGAAATCCCCAATGAACTCGCCCTGTATGATCTTGACGAGGTACAGGAGGAGTTTGTCGGCGCGCTGGGTGAGGAGCGGGATATCCATCTGCTTATCGAGGGCATCCACTGCGCCGCCTGTGTCTGGTTAATCGAGCATACATTGAATGCCTTGCCCGGAATCGTTTCGGCCCAGGTGAATCTTTCCGGCAAGAGGCTCCACGTCAAGTGGCATAACGAAAGTCTTTCCCTCTCGAAGATCATCCAGAGACTGGGACAGATTGGATACGCCGCAGTACCCTATGACCCTGAAGTGGCCGAAGGGGCGCTGAAACGTCAGAATCGCAATATGCTCTACCGTATGGCATTCGCCGCCTTCGGTATGATGAACTTGATGTGGATCTCGATTGCGCTCTATGCCGGGGCGAATGAAGGCGAGTTTCGCAGTCTGTTCCATTGGGTCGGATTCACGCTTGCCACACCCGTACTGATATATTCCGGTTACCCATTCTATAAAGGCGCCTGGTCCGGGCTGAAAAACCTGCATCTGGGAATGGATCTGCCCATCGCGATCGGGGCTTCCATCACCTATCTCTATTCCGTCTATGTGACTGTCACCGGCAGTCTGGTGGGGGAGGTCTACTACGATACGGTAGTCAATTTTCTCTTCGTCATTCTGGTCGGTCGCTACCTGGAGGCGATGTCAAAACGTCAGGCTGTTGCCGCAACCCAACGACTACTCGATCTTCAACCCCGGGTTGCCACTCTCTTTGTCGATGGTAATGAAAAGATCGTCCCAATTCGGGCGGTCAGCATGGGTGATACGGTATTGGTCAAGCCGGGTGAACGGATTCCCGTCGATGGTGTGATCCTCGAGGGTCGAAGCAGTATCGATGAGTCGATGTTGACCGGCGAATCCCTGGCAGTGATGAAGGAAACGGGCAGCGCAGTCTCCGCTGGTACCATCAATGGTCATGGGGCACTGCAGATAGAGGTGAAAGGTTCTCTAAAAAATACTGCTCTTGGCCGGATTATCAGTCTGGTGGAGGAGGCTCAAGGATCCAAAGCACCGATACAGTGTCTGGCAGATCAGATCGTACCATGGTTCGTAGCCGCTACCCTGAGCCTGGCGACTGTGACCTTTCTCTACTGGTATGGCAGCTCTTTTGAGGTGGCGCTCTTGGCTGCCACGTCTGTCCTGATCATTACCTGTCCCTGCGCCTTTGGTTTGGCCACACCCATGTCAATAGCGGTCGCCTCAGGCCTTGGGGCCAAATACGGCATCCTGGTCAAGAATGGCGAGGTGTTGGAGACCCTCTCTTCCATCAATCACGTCATCTTTGACAAGACAGGTACCCTGACCGAAGGGGGAATGTCGGTGGTAGAGATCCATACAAAGACCCATGATTGGGCATGTTCCACCGGCGAGGATCCAGCTGATGAAATCTTGTCACTGATGCTGAAGCTGGGTGCGATGGAGCGATTCTCTGAGCACCCGACAGCTCAGGCTGTCGTGAATTGGCTTGACTCTGACTCACTCGACCATCGGCGGTTGAAAGTAGACAACTTCGTCTATACCCCGGGACAGGGAGTCAGTGCGACGGTGAACGGCGAAGTTGTAATGGCGGGCAACCCGGCACTGATGAGAGAGAGGGGGATTGTCTGCAACGAGGCGTTCGAACAGTTGGCGATTTCGCTGGACAGCAGGGGGATCGGTTCCATTCGTGTAGCGGTAGAGGGGGAGGAAGTTGCCCTGATCGCTATGGAGGACCAGCTCCGTCCAGACGCAAAGATATTGATTGATGCCTTGAAGGCTGAGGGTCTGAACCTGACCCTGCTCAGTGGCGACAGGCAGGACGCCGCTGAGGCTATTGCCAGCCGGCTGGGAGGAATGAATGTTATTGCTGAAGTGTTGCCGGAGGAGAAGGATCAGGTCGTGCGTCAGTTACAGGCGAAAGGTGAGCGCGTGGCCATGGTGGGTGATGGGGTGAATGACGCGCCGGCTCTGGTGCGGGCCGATGTAGGTATCGCCATGGGATCGGGAACGGATGTCTCTATTGCCAGCGCCGATATCGTACTGATGAGTGGTGAACTCGAAAAGGTCCGACTTGCCGTCGGCCTATCTCGCCGAACCCTGAAGACGATTCGTCAAAATATAGGTATTTCAATCACTTATAATATCATTATGGTGCCGTTGGCAATGTCTGCGATTGTCACTCCGCTTGTGGCCGCCATCTCCATGCCTATGAGCTCGCTGGCAGTCATCGGAAATTCGGCCAGGATCCGTACCCTGTTTAAAGGTGTTAAAATACGGTCATGAACGGTTACGACGGAGTGGTGTGATGGATGTCATCTATGGCTTGATACCCGGAATGATCCTGCTGGGCCTGGTTGCGGTTGGTGTGCTCTTTTGGGCTGCCAGAAGCGGTCAATTCGATGATCTTGAGGGAGAGGCGCACCGCATCCTCATGGATGATGACCTACCGCCCGCTAAAAAGAAGGCACCTAAACAACGGATGCCCGATGCGGAAGATCAAGAGTAGCCGGGCTGGCGATCTCATCTTATTTTCTCACTCTTGAACGATAAGAGATCCGGCCTAACCCTGCTGCTTTATCGCCTCCCGGTAGCGCCTGTTATTCTCCTCGATACGCTCGATTAGCGGGCTGAGCTCGCTTAGAGGCATATACTGAATCAACTCCTTTCCATCGGGATTGAGCCCGATACTGATGCCTTTGTCACGATAGATCCAGTGAGTGATGGCGGTTTCCGTCTCAGTGATTTTCCGGGTTGGTTCGCCGAAACGACTTGTGACCAGTTGATCATCCAGATTGGCGTATGGGACATAGTTGATGAGTTTAATCGAAAATCCGGAGGCGAGAGTCTGATCCTCTCCACTGAGCTCCACCTTATGGGTTGATTCACTGGTACGAC
Source organism: Candidatus Thiodiazotropha sp. (ex Monitilora ramsayi) (assembly GCA_025655595.1). Taxonomy (GTDB): domain Bacteria; phylum Pseudomonadota; class Gammaproteobacteria; order Chromatiales; family Chromatiaceae; genus Thiodiazotropha. Next base: position 546,413 of record JAHXIO010000011.1, on the reverse strand, counting down.
TGATGCGACTGCCGCGGTCGTAGAGTTGATTAAGCAGGTTGCTGTCCGCATCGAGCACCAGGATGAAGTCTGCCCTGAGCCCACTCAGGAACACTCGCTCAAAATAGGCTTCAAGCGCTGGCGAACCTGTATGATCGATGAAGAGGTTGAGCTCACCCTGCATCTGAAAAACCTGTCTGGCGTCGTTAAGAGAGCTGGTTCCCAGGGTCAGATCAAAGACTTCCGGCGCTCCCTGCGTGTTGAGATGGACCTCCCATGGCAATTTCGGATCACTATCAACCTTACGGCCGCCAGGCAGCAGGATAGCAAGGGCTACGGCCACCAGAGAGAGGGAGAGGACCCAAAATATAATCTTTTTTTCCATCGGTATTTTCTATTCGGTTGGATCGTTGACAACTAACCTGGCCATCCCTTTACGAAACAGCGTGTGCGGTGACTATTCTACAACGGGATAGGCTTCCGGGCTCATAACATTTCTCAAGGATCGGCAGTGGGTTTGAATTTAGTCACCGATCCCTGCTTATTGGTAATCTCAGTTGTCCATGTAATCATGAAACCGGTGTTGGATTGTGAAGGCCGGCATGGTCGGCATCTGATTTGTGCAGAAGGTTTTAACTGGTACAGGGATGCATTTCTCGTTCACCGATGGTAGCCTCCTCCGCTGTGACTCTTTTATGACAGGCAGGGCGGGCTGCACAGATGAAATTTGAGATTTCCGATGAGCTGACACACAAGGCCAAGATTCCTCATGATATTTTTCTGACCAATCTGATCGGTAACCATATTCTCTGGTTTGTTGCCGCACTTGGATTGGTTCGCTCCTATTGGCAACCTCTGGCGCTGGTGCCCATCGTCTCTCTCGCTTTGCTCATCTATACCCTCTGGCGGGCCAGGCAGTCCAGACAGCGGGATCACTGGTATGTTATGGTGCATTGGCAGATTGCCGCAGAGAGGAGTCGATTCTTTGTCTACATGTTACTGGCAGTGTTGGTGGTTTGCCTGTTCGGCTGGATAGCCTACTCATACCTGGGCATGATGAAGGTGGCGGTCATGGCCCTGATCGGCGGTATTGGTATCCTTCCCATCATGGTGACGGTACTGGTGCTCATTCTGATGGAATCGGATGCCCTGCACCAGGCAACTTTGCACAAGCTGAGCCAACGGATTGTGGATAAATATCCTGTGCCTGAGGATGTGGTGATCCTGGAGGATGAATCGGTGGAGCAACAGACGGATTCGCCTGAAGCCGAGGTTAAATCATAAACAGTGCAGCGGTGACCCTGCGGCCCTCAACCATTAATATGTTGTAGGTTCGGCAGGCAGCGGCGGTGTCCATGACCTCCAGACCTATGCGTTGCTCCATCAGTGGCTGCATCAGGGAAGGGTGGGGAAATTTTTGCTCTCTACCCGTTCCGAGTAGAACGATCTCCGGTTTCAGTTCAGCTATCATGTGAAAATCCTCCAGTGTCATTTCTGACAGACAGGAAGGTGCCCAGTCGCTGATGACCCGTTCCGGCATTACGATCAGGCTTTTCCGGTAGCTTACCTGATTGACAATAATCTCTCCTGGCTCGTAGCGCTGGATGGCCTGTCCTTCACCGATGTTATCGAGTACGAATTTCATGCTCTGACCTTACCCTAATCGTGTTTGTGAAAAAAGTCCGTGTATAGCTGATTTAATTGATCTTTAGCAGACGGTCAGTTAACTTTAGATCCTTTGGGTCCAATAAACAGTCGAGGTTCCCGTGTCCACGCCAGAGATGGAAGAATTCCGCAGAATCAAGCGGTTACCACCTTACGTTTTCGCCATAGTCAATGAGCTTAAGGCGGCGGCGCGAGCGCGTGGCGAGGATATCATCGATTTCGGTATGGGGAATCCGGATCAACCGACACCCCAACACATCGTCGACAAGCTGTGCGAGGTGGCCAATCGTAAGGATACCCATCGCTATTCCATGTCCAAGGGAATTCCTCGCCTGCGACGGGCGATGAGCAATTGGTATAAAACCCGGTATGACGTGGATCTCGATCCTGAGTCTCAGGTCATTGCCACTATCGGTTCAAAAGAGGGACTGGCACACCTGGCGCTTGCCTGCATGGGACCGGGGGATTCGGTCTTGGTCCCGAACCCGGCCTATCCCATACACCCTTATGGATTCATTATCTCGGGAGCCGATGTGCGGCATGTACCGATGGTCCCGGGGATAGACTTTTTTGATGAGCTGGTCAAGGCGATAAAAGACTCCTGGCCCAGGCCCAAGATGCTGGTGCTGAATTTCCCTGGCAATCCGACAACTCAGTGTGTCGAGCTCGATTTCTTCGAGAAAGTGGTGGAAATCGCCAAGGAATACAATGTTTGGGTCGTGCACGATCTGGCCTATGCCGATATTGTATTCGACGGTTATGTGGCGCCATCAATACTGCAAGTACCGGGTGCTGACGAGATCGCCGTTGAATTCTTCTCCCTGTCCAAAAGCTACAATATGCCCGGCTGGCGTGTTGGTTTTATGACGGGCAACAAGACCCTGGTTGCTGCCCTGGCAAGAATTAAATCCTACCTCGATTACGGGACCTTTACGCCGATTCAGGTCGCGGCTATTGCCGCCTTGGAGGGACCACAGGATGTGGTGCATGAAATCAGAGATATGTACCAGAGCCGACGGGATGTTCTGTGCGATGGATTGAACAATATCGGCTGGAAGGTGGAGCGTCCTAAAGCAACCATGTTTGTCTGGGCACCGATACCCGAGGCCTATCAATCCATGGGGTCCCTCGAGTTTTCCAAAAAGCTGCTGCAGGAGGCAAAGGTGGCAGTCTCGCCTGGCATCGGTTTTGGCGAACATGGGGACGATCATGTCCGCTTCGGACTGATCGAGAATGAACATCGAACCCGTCAGGCGGTTCGCGGTATCCGCGACATGTTTCGCCGTGATGGACTGATCAGTAACTAATGACAAATACAAGAGCAGGAGAGAATACCTTGAATCCAGTCAAAGTGGGCCTGTTGGGACTGGGTACCGTGGGCGGCGGCACCTTGAAGGTTTTAACCCGAAATGCCGATGAGATCGCCCGGCGGGCAGGAAGAGGCATCCAGATTAGCCATGCGGCCGCAAAGAACTACGATCCGGAGCTATTGCGAGGGATTGAAGGCATCGAAGTCGGTGATGATGCCTTTGCTGTGGTGGAAAATCCCGATATAGAGATCGTTATTGAGCTGATCGGCGGCTACTCCCCCGCTCGCGAATTAGTCATGAAAGCCATTGAGAACGGAAAACACGTGGTGACAGCCAACAAGGCGCTGATTGCCCTGCATGGCAATGAGATCTTTGCCGCTGCCCAGGAGAAGGGAGTGACCGTGGCGTTTGAGGCTGCAGTGGCGGGCGGCATCCCTATCATCAAAGCGGTGCGAGAGGGTTTGGCTGCCAATCATATCGAGTGGATCGCCGGTATTATCAACGGAACCGGTAATTTCATATTGACTGAAATGCGTGATAAGGGGCGAGACTTTGCCGATGTTTTGAAGGAGGCCCAGGCGTTGGGCTATGCGGAGGCCGATCCGACCTTCGATGTCGAGGGTATCGATGCTGCTCATAAGCTGACAATTCTGGCCTCGATCGCATTCGGTATTCCATTGCAGTTTGATAAGACCTACACGGAAGGTATCACCAAGATCGAGCAGCAAGACGTGGAGTACGCCGCTCAGTTCGGTTATCGCATCAAACATCTTGGCATCACAAGAAAGACCGAGAGAGGCATCGAGTTGAGGGTGCACCCGACCATGATTCCCCATCGACGACTGATTGCCAATGTGGATGGGGTCATGAATGCTGTTCTGATCAAAGGTGATGCAGTAGGTCCGACACTCTACTATGGTGCGGGTGCTGGCTCTGATCCCACAGCATCAGCTGTGGTGGCTGATGTGGTGGATGTGGTTCGGGCACTTACCTCCGATCCGGAAAATCGTGTACCGCATCTTGCTTTTCAGCCGGGAGAGTTGGTCGATCTGCCCATTTTACCCATTGACGAGGTTGAAACCGCCTTCTATCTGCGTATGCAGGTCGAGGACAAGCCGGGTGTAGTGGCGCAAATCGCAGGCATTCTGGCCGAATCGGGTATCAGTATCGAGGCAATTCAACAGAAAGAGCCTTCTGAGGGTGAAACCACCGTCCCGTTGGTGATGTTGACCCAGCGCGTACTGGAGAAACAACTTGATCAGGCCATCGTTGAGATAGAACGGCTTCAGAGCGTCACGGGTCAGGTGATGATGATCCGTGTCGAGCAGCTCGACGGATAGCGAATAGCATACTACGAATTAAATGATTTCGAACGGCTGCCGCTAATTCCTGCTAGTGATTAAGTGTAGCGGTTCGCAAAGAGAAGGTTATCAGAGGTTAATAACATGACGTTTCGCCCCCGCTATACTGGATTGATCGATAAATACCGCGACCGCCTGCCGGTACACGACGATACACGCATCATCAGCCTTGGTGAAGGAAATACGCCGTTGATACGGCTGCAGAATATTCCACGAGAGTTGGGTAAGGATGTAGATATCTACGTCAAATACGAGGGTTTGAACCCCACTGGCTCGTTCAAGGATCGGGGAATGACCATGGCGGTGACCAAGGCGGTGGAAGAGGGGAGTAAGGCTATCATCTGTGCCTCTACCGGTAATACGTCAGCTGCCGCGGCTGCTTATGCTGCACGGGCGGGTATAAAGGCTTTTGTGCTGATTCCCGATGGCAAGATTGCAATGGGTAAGCTGGCTCAGGCCATGATGTATGGTGCAATCACCATCCAGATAAAAGGGAATTTCGATGATGGAATGCAATTGGTCAAGGATGTAGCTGAGCATGCCCCTGTGACGATCGTCAACTCCATTAATCCCTATCGTCTGCAAGGCCAAAAGACAGCGGCATTTGAGATCGTCGAGGAGTTGGGTCATGCGCCTGACTACCACTGCCTGCCGGTTGGTAACGCAGGTAACATCACTGCTCATTGGATTGGGTACTGTGAATACTCTTGTTCCTCAGCGGACCATGTTACCGAAGCATGCGCCTATTGTGGGGGTAAGTGTAAGTTTGCCGGCGGTGCTATAACGGGTAAACGGCCGAAGATGGTGGGTTATCAGGCGGCAGGTTCGGCGCCTTTCATGCGGGGTGGTCCTGTTGAAAACCCTGAAACCGTGGCGACAGCTATCCGGATCGGTAATCCGCAGTCGTGGAATCAGGCTTGGAAGGTCCAGGAAGAGTCGGGAGGTTGGTTCGATGAGTGCACTGATGAAGAGATACTTGCCGCGCAGAAGCTTTTGGCTGAACAGGAAGGTGTATTCTGTGAGCCGGCATCGGCAGCTTCTCTGGCAGGTGCCATGAGGGATGTCAGGTCAGGCAAGATTCCTGAGGGTTCGAGCATTGTATGTACGCTAACCGGTAATGGTTTGAAAGATCCTGATACTGCAATTCGTCAATCAACATCACCCGTTGTAACCATTAATGCTGAATTGGCATCTGTGAAACAGACAATACTGCAGAATATGTGATCTAGAGGTTGTATGTCAGGTGGGTGCACTGTTATGTGATATTCCGTCATAGATGGCATGGCAGTTCAGTATGTGTTGGCAAAGAATGTTTACAGAAAACGACGGCTAAAACGCCTAATCTACATCTGAGAAGATGGGGCTGGTTACTATAAACTGCAGGAGATCATGAGATTTCTTATAAGCGCGGTTAAACTGGATCCTGCGAACATAACCAAAGATAAATGGCCGCTGTAGAAACGTGATCGCGCGCTGAATCTACGGTGCTCTCAGTTAAAATTAATGGTGTGAATAAGTAATGTGTGGAATTGCGGGTTTCTGCCTAAAAAAAACACCTGAATCAACGACCGCCATACTGAAGAATATGGCTGACCGGATCGTCTACCGGGGTCCGGACGACGAAGGCTACTTCTCCGCGCGAACGAAGAATGGATCTCTATCAATCGGGCTGGCTCACAGACGACTTTCAATTATCGATCTGGGTGGCGGTCATCAACCCATGCATAACGCAAAAAACACAACTCATATTGTGTTTAATGGGGAGATTTACAATTACAAAATATTGAGACGCGAGTTAGAAACTCGTGGCTACCGTTTCTCGAGTTCGTCAGATACCGAAACTATTATAGCTGCCTATGATGAATGGGGAAAAGACTGTGTAACAAAATTACATGGCATGTTTTCATTCGCCATATGGGACGACTTTAAGGAAGAGTTGTTTCTTGCACGTGACAGGTTCGGTAAAAAGCCGTTGTATTACTGGTCTGAAAACGGTGAGCTGATATTTGGTTCAGAGATTAAAAGTCTTCTAACTCTGCCGATGGTTGAGCGCAGGATAGATAAGAATGCTATTTGGGATTACTTGCTATATCGGTATGTTCCATGGCCAAAAACCCTTTTTCAGGGTATTCGTAAATTGCCCCCTGCTTCATATGCCATTTGGAGAAATGGCAATCTGAAGATCAATCGCTACTATACACCACCAGATAAGTATCCGAGTGATATACGTGAGACAGTGCCTGATCCAGTTGATGGTTTTATGACTGTATTAGATCATGCGGTGGAGAGCAGAATGGTCGCTGATGTGCCATTCGGTGCTTTTTTATCTGGTGGTATAGATTCCTCGGCAGTTGTTGGACTCATGTCTCGGCATAGTAGTGAGCCAATTAAAACATTTTCTGTAGGCTTTACTGAAACTCAATATAGTGAACTAGCCTATGCGAAAGTGATTGCGGATCAGTTTAATACTGACCATCATGAACTGACGATATCTCAAAACCATCTTATGGATGAGCTGCCCAAGCTTATTCGATTCCGTGATGCGCCAGTATCGGAACCATCCGACATACCCATATATCTTTTATCGTTGGAGGCTAGGAAAAAAGTAAAAATGGTGCTGACGGGGGAGGGTAGTGATGAATTTCTTGGTGGATATCCGAAGCATAAATATGACAGGTATGCTGACTATTACAATCTTCTGCCACAAATTGTCAGAAAACCGATTAAAGGACTTATTGGCCAGCTTCCATATCGATTCTGGCGACATAAGACAGCTATTAATTGCCTGAATTTAGGAGATTGGTCGGAGCGAATGCCTTCCTGGTTTGGTTCTTTTACGCCTCAGGATAGAGAGAGACTGCTTGCCTTCAAAGCCAATGGGGAAGTCCGATCTGATTCACCTCCCTATGATGTGCTTCAAGAGAACAGTTATCTCAGGAAAATCCTCTATTTCGACCAGACAAGCTGGTTGCATGACAACCTCCTTGAGCGAGGGGATAGGATGACCATGGCGGCCTCGCTAGAGGCAAGGATGCCATTTATGGATCATCAGCTTGCTGAATACATTTCATCTCTGCCGGACGAATGCAGGATCAACAAAAACCGATCAAAGTGGTTGTTGCGTGAGGGAATGAAAAAATTACTACCTGTCGAGATTATCGATAGAAAGAAAGTGGGATTCAGAGTGCCGGTAAGTGATTGGTTTCGTGGGCCGATGAAGGATTATCTCTGCGATCATCTTCTGGGTAGTGATTCTATGTCTGCAGGGTTTTTCAAAAGAGATGCCCTTGAGAGATATCTTAACGAGCATATTCAACACAAACAGAACCACGAAAAGCTACTCTGGACCATTCTGAACTTAGAGATATGGCAAAGGGAATATGGGCTTTCAGAATGAAGTCACTCGTCTGGAAGATAAATCGTATTAAGGCAATGAGCCCATGGGAGATTCTGTTTCGCATTTGGAGAACGCTAAATACTAAAGTAGAAAAAAGAAAGGTACTTATGGGATGGAGCCCGAAGCCTTCAGCGTCTGTGAAGAGTGGGCCTTCATTATTCTCTGCTGATCGAAACGAGATTCTATCGGAATGGAAAGAACGTTTTGGTGGTATAAATTTCCAGCTTATCGAATCATTAACAGAAGAAATCCCTGTATTTTCTCAATATAAGATTGATACCTCAAAAAATATTGATTGGCATAGGGACCCAGATACAGGCATCAGAGCACCAATGATCTTCGGTAAAGATATCGATTATCGTGATAACGAACTGGTGGGGAATTGCAAAACACTATGGGAGGTCTCCAGACATAAACACTTGGTGCCCCTTGCTCTGGGTTACGCTGTTACCGGTCAAGATAAGTATATCAAAGCCATTACCCAACAAGTCGATGGATGGATAGAGCAAAATCCTTACGGACTGGGTGTTAACTGGTGTAGTTCTTTAGAGGTCGCGCTGAGATTGATAGCCTGGTGTTTTACGCATCATTTAGTCGGTTTGCGCCAGCAGGGTGGTTTACTTGCAATAGTTGAAAACGCAGACAGGCTTGAAGAATCAATTTACCAACATGTCTATTTTATCATTAATTATTTATCACGATTCTCATCAGCTAATAATCACTTGATTGGTGAGCTGACAGGTGTTTGGGTGGGTTGTAAGGCATTTGATTTGGGGGATGCTGGCTCTAAGTGGGCAGACTATGCAAAAAAACAACTTATTAAAGAAGCAAATAAGCAGGTATTCAATGACGGAGTGTCGAAGGAGCAGGCAACCTACTATCATCTGTGGGTAAATGAATATCTTCTTCTCAATTGGCTTATTGGTATACGGTACTCAGACGAGTTTGGTTCAGAGTTTTCATTGCGAATATATAGAATGTATCGCTATCTATGCGACCTTAAACCGGAAGGTGGGGAGATTCCACAAATCGGTGACTCTGATGATGGGTATGTAGTAGATTTCCATATAGATAATACTAATGATCCATACTCAGGGCTGTTTGGTGCCATGGAATCAATAAAGGAAGGAAACCTAACAACAGAAAATATTATCCTTCAAAAATCATTTTGGTATAAAGCGATTTATGGAGAAAAACAACCACCTCAATCTTGGACCTCAGAGGAAGAGGGGGTAGATAAGAAATTCGTAGTGTATCGACAAGGAGGTTATTGCATATCAAAATCCAGTCAATTTCGACTTGTATTTGATACAGGGCCATTGGGGTATCCTTCAATAGCAGCGCACGGCCATGCTGATGCGCTAAGTTTTATACTAGCATACAAGGGCAGGTGGTGGCTCGTCGATCCAGGAACATATTGTTACCACACACAAGAGGAATGGAGAAATTATTTTAGAGGAACAAGCTGCCACAATACTATGCTTATAGATAACGCTGACCAGTGTGAAATTGGCGGCGCATTTCTCTGGTTGAGAAAATCAAAAGTACAGTTCGTGAACAGTTCTGAAAAAAGTGATTGCGTGAGTATGGTAGGTCAGGTTAAAGGTTACAACACAGATGCGGTTCATCAAAGGTTAATCGAAGTTAATACTGAGCAATGCTCAGTAGTCATTAAGGACGAAGTTCTTGGTGTAGCAAAGACGGCAGAGTTAAATTTTCATTTTCATCCGGATATTGATATTAGTTGGAATGAGGAAAAAGGAAATTTCTATTTAGAAAATAGAGAAACAGGTGACTGTTTAAATTTCATTGTGGATGAAAAACTACAATGGAAGCTTTACAAAGGAGCTAGCGAGGTTAGAGCTGGGTGGTTTTCAGATAAGCTAGATAAAAAAGTACCGGCGTATACATTAAGAGGAACGATTAGGAATTACTCTGATAAAAATGATCCGATAATTACGAAAATACATGGGTGATAAATATTATTAATCTTCTTATGTATATGACACACGCAAGATGAAATATCAAAATAGTAACAAAAGTTCAGGGATGATAAGAAAATTCCCTTACCCTTTTAAAGCGATGTTTGCGCTGTGTAGTGATTTGGATGAGACGCCCGATAAAGAAACTTATTTTGCTATTAGTAAGTATTTAAACACAAAAGATAAGACAGTTATGGGAAGGGGAGTGGGTCTCGAAATAGGTAATACGATATATTTCGAGATGCCCAAAGATCAATTCTCGTATTGGAATACTGATGATGAAGGAAGAAAAAATATATTACAACTTATAAAGAGCGGGCATATAGACTGCATACACTCCTACGGTGACTATGTCGATTCGCGGGATAAAGTGATAGAAATACATAATGAGTTTGAAAAAGCCGGATGTGCCCCTGCGGTTTGGGTGGATCATGCGGTCGCACCCAGCAATTTTGGTGCAGATATTATGTGTGGGCAGGGAGATCTTGAAGATTCACCTGTCTATCACGCAGATTTAACAATGTCCCTGGGTATTAAATACCTATGGATGGGTAGAGTAACGAGTATAACCGGGCAGGAGACAGCTAGAAAATACACAGATATTTTTGAAACCGCACACCCTGTAGTATCACTGATAACAATGTTCAAGGAAATAACTAAAGTTGCATTGGGGAGGCTGGGCTCAAAAAAATATAGGTTACACAAGAATAATGACCTTGCAGTAAGTGCCCAGTTAAGAAATGGATTATCTGCAATGGAATTTGTACGGTCTAATCCCTATTGGGGTGGGGTCAGTCAAGCAGAAACAGCTTACGGCCTTAAGTATGTACTGACAAAAAAGTACATTGAGCGATTAATATCAAAAAATGCATACTCGATTTTATATACGCATTTAGGAAAAATTAAAGATAAAAGTGAGCCATTTGATAAGGAAACCAGAGAGAGCTTGGATGTATTGTCAGAATACTATCAAAATGGAGATATTCTGGTCGCAACTACTAAGAGGCTTTTGGATTATTACATGATGTCCAATAATGTTCAGGTCAATATGGATCACAATGAGGATAATTTAAATATTTATGTTAGTGGAGATTATACGATTGATCAGCTGGATGGACTGACTATATATGTGCCTGCAAAAACAAGGAAATGTAAAATGTTTTTTAATGATGAGAGAATAGATGATATTTCCTTGAACGATGTCGATGAATCTGGTGACAAAAGCGTAAGTGTTCGATGGAAAAGACTAAACTATCCCCTTTGATTCTACGAGCGACATGATGAAAGCGCTATTTAGAAAAAAAGTCATTAGCATTTTTTTGTATTTGTACAACATGGCGCTATGGGTGATAGGAAAAGTAACAAATAAAGAGAAACCCGCTGAAAAAAAAGAAAAAACGGTTGTGCTGACAGGTACATTTTATTCATCCAACTGGATAGAGTCTCATGTAGTCCCGCTAGCAAAATCTAAAAATTGCAAAAAATTATTTCTAGTTTCATCAAAACAGTTCACTAATATAGATGGAATTAGCATAGTTTGCCCACCAGTAACTCTAGAAAAGATTATCGGTAATGTGCCGTCAAGACTTTTCTACTTTATGTATATTGTGGTTAAGGTGAAGCCAGATATCGTTGGTGGATTTCATTTATTATTTAATGGAATGATCGCTCAACTGGTTGCAAAAATTGCAAACGCACAATCGCTTTATTTTTGTGTTGGAGGGCCGGCGGAAGTAATAGGTGGTGGAATTGATAGTGAAAATAAACTTTTCGGTAAGCAAGATAAACCAGATTTTAATATTGAAGAAAAATTGATCAGGGTTGTAAGGGGGTTTGATCACGTTATTACAATGGGCTCGAGTGCCAAACAATATTTTAAAGATAAGAATGTCAATGCAACGATAAACATTGTTAGTGGAGGCATAAACGATAGTAAATTCAATGTTTCAAAAGTGGATCCTAAGTACGATTTTATATTTATAGGCAGACTCGCAAAGATAAAACGAATCGATATCTATCTCCAAGCGATCAAATTGCTGGTAGAAGCTGGTCATAAACCTAGCGCAGTGATAGTGGGTGATGGTGAGTTAAAAGATGAATTAGAAATGCTGTCAAGAACGCTAGATATAAGTGATTGTGTTGAATTTGTTGGAGCAAAAGCGGATATAGAGTATTGGCACAGTATTTCAAAAGTATTTGTTCTTACGTCAGATAGCGAAGGGCTTTCTCTGGCGCTGATAGAGGCAATGATGAGCGGTCTACCGGCAGTTGTATCAGATGTTGGCGATCTTAGTGATATTGTGGTCGACGGAAGTAATGGTTTTTTAGTCGACTCGAGGGAACCAAGGCAATTTATGCAAAAAATGGAATTATTACTTACAGATAGCAATCTTTACAAAAAATATAGTAATGAGGCAAAAAAAACTGCTGATCGATATAAGATAGAAAATACTACAAAGCTATGGGACAACATCCTAGGTGCAATCTGAGAATAACGATTAACCGCATATATATATTAATATGATCAGACTGACACTTCTTTGGTTGTTTATTAGCTATTTCGTCGTGTATGCACAGCGGGATTGGTTTAGGAGCCTTTGCGTTCTGATTGTCTTTATGGGAATTCTCGAACATCCTGATATCCCAAAGAGTATTTTTGGCATACAGGGATTTAATCCATGGAACTTGTTGATGTTATCGGTACTAATTGGATGGATGCGTAATAAAAAAGAAGAAAGATATGCCGGATATTTCCCGACGCACATAAAAGTGCTTATATATTGGTTTGTTTTTGTGATATTTATTAGTCATATCAGGCTCATAGCTGATATGGACGGACTTATAGAATGGTCAATCATAAGGGGTAGTGAACCAGAGTCTGTAAAATCACTTTTTAGTGAACAGATTATTAACTCTGTTAAATGGCTTGTACCGGCTTTCCTTTTATATAAAGGTTGTGACACAAAGGAGAGGTTCAAGCTTGCAGTCTTTTCTATTCTTGGTATTTACATAATATTAGGTCTGCAAGTGATAAAATGGATGCCATTCGGCACAATAACAGGTGGTCATGATTTATCGGAGAGAAGCCTTAAAATACTGGTCAATGAAATAGGATATCATCGCGTAAACCTGTCAATGATGCTGGCTGGTGCATTTTGGGCAGTAATTTCATCAGTAAAATTACTTAAAGAAAAAAAATACATAGTACTGTTTTATTTATTATCATTTACAGTGCTACTAGGTCAGATGCTCACTGGTGGAAGGACAGGCTATGCTACATGGGCGGTAGTTGGTTTGACGCTAGGTGCTATAAAATGGCGGAAAATTGTATTTATCACCCCATTTATTGCAGCTTTGGTCATCTTCTCTGTGCCAGGAGTTTATGAGAGGTTAACTCACGGAATAGAAGGTGAAAGCGTTGAAATGGAGATCAATGAAAGAGCCTATGAGTATGAGGATGTAATAGGGAGTTTAGATGATGATTCTGGTGTCAATCTCTATGCGGTGACCTCCGGTAGAAGTCTTGCCTGGCCATTCGTCTTAGAAAAAATTAGCGATGGTCTTCTCTTCGGGTATGGAAGAATGGCAATGGTTAATACCGGAACAACAGCTTTTCTTTGGGAGAATTTGAGAGAGAGTTTTCCACATCCTCATAATGCGTACCTTGAATTGATACTAGATAATGGAATCATTGGTGCATTTCCAGTCATGCTTCTTTTTCTTTTCTTTCTTCTTTACTCATTTAGACTCTTTCGTGATAAGCAAACTACTACTTATATAGTAGCGGGAGGTGTTTCACTTTCTCTTATATTGGCATTCTTGGTGGCATCATTTGGTAGCCAGACTTTCTATCCAAGAGAGGGTAGTGTTGGAATGTGGTGTGCAATAGCGCTTATGCTAAGGTTTTACGTTAATAAACATATTGCTCAGGTGTATAACATCCCAATCAAAGACGGATTTCTCTTGCAGGATGAAAAAAGAGTTAATGAGTCATGAGTGGGAAGGAAAGGCTATTTAAAAATGTCATATGGAGCTGGCTAGGCCATCTGGCCTTTATTATAGCTGGCTTTATTCTGCCTAGAGCAATAAATGACAACGTTGGGCAAGTGCTACTTGGTATATGGGATTTTGCCTGGTCAATTGTTAATTATTTAACTCTTGTACAGATGGGGATTGGAACATCTGTCAATAGATATGTGGCAAAATATGCAGCATTGAATGACTTCAAAGGATTAAATACATCAGTTATTTCGGTATTTGTTATTCAGATGTTGCTTGGTGCTGTAATCATAATCTTGACATTTATTCTGTATTATATTGTGCCAATAGTATGGGAGGAAAAGCTGGGTGAGCACTTAGATGAAGCTCAGACTATTATTATAATTCTTGGATTCTCGACAGCTTTAAGAACCGCGTTTGGTGCATATGATGGTGTAATTACAGGTATGCATCGTTGGGATCTATATAATATAAACAACTCCCTTACTCATATTCTGACAATTACAATTATGGTTATAGCGCTTTATAAAGGTGGCGATCTAGTAACCATGTCGTATATTTACTTATTGGGCTCTATTGCAACAATACTGATAAGAATAATAATTGCAAATAAAGTATGCAGGCATTTAGATATTAGAATTCACTACTTCAAAATTAGAAGTGCTTTAGAAATGATACGTTTTGGTGGTAAAAATTTCCTCACATCAGTATCACAATTATTTTTATATCAGACAAATGGTATTTTGATAGTTTCATTGCTGGGACCGCAACTGCTAGCCATATTCATGCGGCCACTCGCATTAGTACAGCATTTAAAAGTCTTTGTTGGAAAACTCGGAAATACTTTAACGCCAGTAATTACCGAGATCCATGTAAAAGAAAACAAACAAGAACTTGTAAGCCTGGTTTTAAATTCGACAAAATATACTATATCAATAGCACTCCCCGGGGTTCTTTTTTTGGTGATTATGGGTGAACCTCTTATGGAAATATGGATGGGAGCGGACTATGTTGTAAATGCAATATTAGTATTATTGCCTCTTGGGCATTTACTGACTATCGCCCATTTGCCACTGGTTAATTGTCTTGTAGCACTCAACGAGCATGGGAAGATAGCGTTGGCAAATATAATTGCAGCCGTGTCTTCTGTATTGCTTTCGTATATATATCTTAAGTATACAGATTTAGGAATCATCGGTGTTGCGATTGCTATATCAGTACCATTATCTATAACAGATGGATTGGTCCTCCCATATATTGTTTTGAGGAAGTTAGATGTAAAATTTCTTAAATATGTGAACAAAACATGGAAATTGCCAATAATAATTAATATGTTTGTGGCAATGATACTCGTAATATCATCGACTATAGATAACACAGTGCTATCTTTGCTAATTGCTGCGCTAGTAAGTGGACTTGTGATATTGGCAGCATATTGGAAATGGATATTTCCAGAGAATATAAAACACAAGCTGACAAGAAGGTTTGTATGAAAGATAATGCTGTGAATCAAGATGATTATTGAAAAAAACAGTATTAATTTAAGCATAACAATATGTGAGAAAAGAATTAAATATGCCTACTGTTATTAGATATTTCGGCTCATACTTAAAATCCCCAAGGATGGTAGAGCAGAATATTATATTTTATAAACCAATCATTGCGCTCAATTGGAAGGTATGCATGGTACTTGAGCGCCCGCCAGAGAATAAGGAATGGCTCGACAGAATAAAAGAACTAGGCGTTGAAATTGAATACATGCCAAGGCCAAAGCGTAATTTTGACTTATTATTGGCATATAAAGTATTTAAGTTGTGCAGAAAATATAGAACTGATGTGATCCATTGTGAAAATATGCATACAAGTCCCCTAATAGGGGCATTTTTTGCGCGTACCAAAGTGCGATTATGGACAAAAAGAAGTATGAATCTCGCTACAGAGTTGGGGCGCAAGCCCACTCTAAGGGATAAAGTCGCTGTTTCAACTCGACTGTCTGCATTCTTATCTACAAAAATACTTGCTGTTTCGAACAAAGTTAAAGAAGAGCTGTTGAGTTTAAGCGTGCCCGATAAAAAGGTATTGGTTTACTGCAATCCGTTTACTAGAGGAAGAGAGAACCCGCACACAAGAGAGGGATCGCGTGAAAAGTACGGGTACAAAGATAGTGATATTGTACTCGTGTCAATTGGACACACAGTCCACGTTAAGGGGTGGGATGTATTGCTGGAGGCATTTTCAGCAGCACATAAAAAAAATAAATCATTAAAACTTTTATTTGTTGGGAGTTTTACCGATGATCATGAAAAAGAAACATACATAGAATTAAAAAAAATAATTGATAAAAGCGGTATATCTGAAAACGTAAAATTTATCGGATATATGTACGATATACAGCTGCCCCTAAAAGCTGCTGACATTTTCGTATTATCCTCAAGGGCAGAAGGATTTGGTAATGTGATACTGGAGGCGTTATCCGAAAAACTTCCATGTATTTCAACAGATGTTGGAATAGCCTCTCAAGTTATTAAAGAAGGAAAGAACGGTTATATCGTAAATGTTAATAATAAAAAAAATATGAGTGAAAAAATATTGCAGCTTGTAAATTCAAAAGAATTAAGAGGTGAATTTTCAAAAAATGCTGTAGTCCCAGATTTTATACTTGATTCGCCGCAGTATGCTGAGCGAAACGCGAAGCTATACCAGCAGCTAATAGGACACGAAGAAGTATGAAGTTAGGCGTGGTTGCGAATTTTGCATATGGTGCTATGACTTCAGACCCGAGTCTGCATGTTGGGGGTGTTGAACGACAAGTCACAATGCTTTGCAGATGGTTTGCATCTAGAGGGCACGATGTCTCACTGATAACATGGGACGAGGGATATAAAGACAATACAATAATTGATGGTGTAAAACTCATAAAGCTATGTAAAAAAGACGAGGGACTGCCAGGTTTAAGATTTTTTCACCCAAGATGGACAAGTCTTTTGAGTGCATTAAGGCATGTGAATGCAGATGTTTACTATCAAAACTGCGCAGAATACGTTACCGGGCAGGTAGCTCTCTGGTGTAAAATTAATAATAAAAAATTTATATACTCAGTTGCGAGTGAACCGGATTGTGACCCAGACTTACCTGCAATGCACAAATTACGAGATAGAGAGTTATATAAATATGGTCTTACAAGGAGTGATGAAGTTATTGTTCAAAATAAAAAGCAACAACAAATGATTAAATATGGATTTAAAAGAAAGTCAAAAGTTC
Organism: Candidatus Thiodiazotropha sp. (ex Monitilora ramsayi); assembly: GCA_025655595.1. Taxonomy (GTDB): domain Bacteria; phylum Pseudomonadota; class Gammaproteobacteria; order Chromatiales; family Chromatiaceae; genus Thiodiazotropha. The sequence continues at coordinate 529,459 of JAHXIO010000011.1, read as the reverse complement.
TCAATATGCCTTGTAAAGGCGTAAGCGATATAGAGTATACGGCAATAGATAAAATAAAGAGAAAAAGTGTCATATGGGTGGGTAGGATAGCAAAAGTCAAACGACCTGATCGACTGCTGAAAATTGCAGAAGTTCTTATGGATAGAGACTTTATTGTGGCAGGCGGTGCAGATAAGGAAGAAAAGTATGCACAAGAAATATTTCGAGAGGCAAAAAAAACAACTAATGTAAAAATGATGGGAAGCGTGAGCCATGAAGTATTGGATACACTATACAAAAAATCATGCATATTATGCTGTACTTCTGAGTATGAGGGATTGCCAAATACATTTCTTGAAGCATGGTCGTATGGCATTCCAGTGATTTCTACGGTAGATCCAGACAATATTCTGACGATAAACCGTATCGGGGTGTATTGTGAATCAATTGAGGAAATGCCAAAAAAAATAGAGGCTCTCCTAAGTGATAAGGAAGCTCTGGGAAAATTATCGGGTCGAGCAAGAGAATATTATATAAAACAGCATTCATTAAACGGAGCTATGGAAAAATTTGAAGACTTATTCATTGATACACTAAGAAGATGATTAACTAAAAATAAGGATAAAAATGAAAATAGCAATCGTTACGCAGTATCCAATGAATACCTCTACGCCAGAGGGGGGGGTTGAGGCCGTTAGTGTCAATTTAGTCGAGAGCCTGTCAAAAATAGATGGTAACGAAATACATGTAGTAACTCTAAACAATGAGGTAAAAAATAAAAAAATTGTTGAAAAAAATGGATATTGTATTCACAGGTTACCACGACAGAATAACAGTGAGTTGGCAAACGCCTTGGTAACGGGTAGGAAAGAAATAGAGGGTTGCATAAGAGGAATTAAACCAGACCTGATTCACGCGCACGATACATATGGACTCATGGTCAAAGAAATTAAACTTCCACGCGTCTTTACAATACATGGATTTATTTATGGTGATACGATGGTCTCGGGAAAAAAATTTCCATATTTAAGATCTGAAATCTGGAAATACTTCGAAATACAGGGTTGGAGAAAACAACCATATATAATATCTATTAGTCCATATGTACGCGAGAGAGTATCGCGATTTGTTAAGGAGACAACCATTCACGACATAGATAATCCAATCTCGGATATCTATTTTCGAACAAGAAGTAATTTGGCAAACGATATAATATTCAGTGCAGCTGCGATTTGTCCTAGAAAAAACACATTGGCCCTAATTAAAGCAGTGAAGGAAGTTAATTCTAAAAACATTCCGGTACAATTAAGGCTTGCTGGAACTATCACGGATAAAGCTTACGGAGAAGATGTAAGGAAATATATTAAAAAACATAAACTAGAAAAAAAAGTAAAGCTGCTAGGAAATATTGATAAGCATCAAGTGATAAAAGAGCTTGAGAGTGCATCTATATTTGCATTACTTTCATTAGAAGAGAATTCTCCAATGGGAATAGAAGAGGCTATGGCCGTCGGTGTTCCAGTTGTCACCTCAAATTTATGTGGAATGCCCTATATGGTTAAACACAATGAAAGTGGATATCTAGTTAATCCAAACGACTCTCTACAGGTGGCTGAGAGAATTGAGCAGATATTGACTGAAAGTGATTTAAGAAACCAAATGGCAGAAAAATCCAGAGAAATTGCAAAAGAGAGGTTTCATCCGGATAAAATTGCACATAGAACAATGGCTGTTTACAAAGAGTGTATAGCTGCTTTCAACCAATAAACAGATCAATATAGAATTGAGTTTGATTCCAAGATTGATTAATCGTTAAACCAATAAAAACGACACAAAAGTCTACTTGTTCAGTATTATTACAAGAGTTTAATTACTAAGTTACAACACTATTGTTATCAAGAAATGGCGTGAGCACTATCATGTTGAGAAGATATTATCGAGATAAACAGATTGTCTGCATAAACTTAGTAATAAAGCCATCCTCGTTACAGTCATAGAAATAATATAATTATATTATATAGATATAGAAAAATTCTATGATTAATCTTGTTTGCAGCGTGTTTGTGTGAGGTGGAGCACCCTATTGAGAATGAAAAGTCTACGGAGCGCACAATAAATTCTTAAAGGCATATTATACTTTAGTCGTTAATACTATTGGATCTTGTTTTTTAGGATATTGCAGTTGATGTGACTCCTAAAAAAGGTACCTTTGTCAATGAGTTACAAAACATCGCATTTTTACTGTGGTGCAGACAGTAAGGTATGTAAAGATAGGTTGAATTTTAGATTATGGTAACTGAGATGAATACTAGCGGCCTGGTTATGAATAAAAGTAAGGTATTGGCTATTACGTTTATGGGGTTGATGATTGGAAGTCTGAATGCCTATTCAGCCTATCAGCCACCGATTGGTGTTCCCGCACCAAGCTTTGGAATTGACAATGTTGCTCCTGACACTCCCGCAAACTGGAATTCTGACGTCGCAGGTTTCTACTATGTCAGGTCAGGTGGCTCAAACAGCGGTAATGGCTACCCTGGCAATCCTCGTTCTACGATACCGGATCCACTGGCGGCAGGCTCAGTGGTTATCGTCGAGGGAACATATACGACAAAACATGAAACAAATAAACTCACAGTAAACGGAACAGCGAGTTCCCCTGTATATATCAGGGGTACAAACGATACAAATCGAGCCGTGTTAAAGCAGAAGGTTGTCGTTGAGGGCAGCTACTACGTTATCGAATATATTGATGGACAATGGGATAACAGCTCATATAACGGAAAATTGCATTTGACAGGTGATCACGGGGTTGTTCGATATGGCGACTTCAGGGGTGATACCAATGGTTGTGTAGGTGGGGTGCACATCGATAGTGGAGCTTCATATACTGTTCTGTATCAAAACAACATACATCATGCAGGTGATGTAAATGCATCGACTGACCAGGATTGTCACGGGACGCGAGTTAGTCCGAATGTAAACAATCTTTGGATCCTCGAAAATGAGTATAGCTATAACAGCGGTGATGGCGTCCAGATAAATGCAGGTAGTTCAGGTAACGACTCCATCCACCATATTTATCTGGGCAGAAACAAGGCTCATCACAACAAGCAGACTGGTTTATGGACAAAACAAGCACGTGATGTGATTTTTTCTGAAAATGAAGTCTATGGACATGTCTCGAGTGGTTCCTCTATGGGTGAAGGACTCGGGATGCAATATGCACCGGACTATGTATGGTTTATATTCAACAGCATTCATGACAATGAAAGTGGCATCAGGCTGGCCAGTGATAGTGGGGGTACGGGCACTGAACACTTTATTGTCGGCAACGAATTCTACAATATACATAAAAGTGGATCATATGATTCCAGTAACAGTTGGGAGGTGGCGTCTGTTGCAGTATGGGGCTCCACGAATACCTATGTTGTCGGAAACACTTTCTGGGACGTGGATGCGGGTATTAATTCACCCAGGGCAAGAGGTAAAATCGAGATAATCAACAATATCTTTGATGCTCCTTCTGCTTCAGGAGCTAATCAGATTTTCTTCTATGAAAATTTAATCAACTCATCTCCTGTCGACTACAACGTTTTTCTGAACACTGTAACATTGAGGTTAGGGAGCAGTTCTCAAATAGATTTGGCTGGATTACAGAGTATTCATGGTAAGGGTTACAATTCTTATGCAGTAGATAGCTTGGCCTTCGTAAGTTCTGCCAATGGATCATTTATCCCTTCATTGACATCGGCGGCGGCTGAAAATGGAACCAGTAATGTCGATGTCTATCAGATTTTTTATAATCGGTACGGAATCGATATATCGAAGGACATTACCGGCGCTCCGAGGGTAATGGACAGCAATCCTGAAATTGGTGCTTATGAAATAACCGGGGATATTGTCTCCGGCCAGGCTCCACCTTCGCCACCTATTCTCAGTGCAGAATAAAAAAAACAAAACCCCGAGTAATCGGGGTTTTTTTTTACCTGTGTAGCGGGGATTCTACTTCATCTATACGCTGAGAATGTAATTGGCGATTGATATATGGTTTTGTGCCTGGAATAGCTTTTTAATTGCATACACAGTTTTTTTGTCGAACATTATTGTTTGATTGGAGGATAAGTGAGATGTCGGTATTTCTTACACTATGAGCAATATTAAAGATATTAAGATTTAAAGAAGCTGTGATTTTTCAAGTTTTTTGTAGTTTAGCCTCATAGCGTGATGTTGGGTGAATTAAAATAATAAGATCGGTTGTGATATGGTATTGCTAATAGACAACTGTGGTGTGATTTGATCGTATAGGTTGCGTGAAGCTACGAGTTGTAATATATGATCCGTAGTACATCTTGCCCACAAAGTGGCATTATAAAATATAGAAAGTTGGTCATGGCTGGTCTAAATACCTGGGTGGTTTATGTAAGATAATGGTATACATAAACTACTTGGCAAGCACATGGTCTCTTGTAAAAAAACAGTGTTTGTCAATGGCTTAGATAGCTATGAAGTTATTTATACTAAAATTACTTTATCACCTTGGCTTCATCAGGCTATGGTGTAATCTCCGTAAGAACAAAGTCACGATTTTGACCCTACATGGCGTAATGGACGAAGGCGTTGAGTCCGAATGGGTTCCACTGCGAATAAGAACCTCAAGACAGCTCTTCGATGAGATACTGAAACTAGCTAAAAAATATTTAAATTTCGTTTCAATTGATCAAGCGGTTGATATGATAAATGGCACAACGCCTATCATCCCGAATAGTTGCGTCATAACATTTGACGACGGCCAACTTAACAATTTCACAATTGCCTTGCCTATCCTAAGAAAACACGGGATACCCGCAACCTTTTATCCTACGACACTGGTACTAAATAAGGGCACGCCATACTGGTTTGATCGCCTTGACTATGCAATTCAGCAACCGGGACTAGACAAGCAGATTGTCAGAGTCGGAGATATGGAAATATTGATCGACCAATCGAGCCGTGAGGCTTTGGCTGATTCGCTCTCAAAACTTATTCGTTCATTAAAGAAAAAAGATCAGAGTGATGAAGAGTTTCATAATGAAGTCAGTGATATATGCGATACTTTTGAGCAGATAAGTGGACATAGCATACACGATTTAGCTCCAGGTGATCCCTGGTCAGCTCCGATGTCCTGGAGTGATATTATTAAATGCGCTAAATCTGACGATGTGGCTGTTGGTGGCCATACTGTCAGCCATATCCGGTTACCATTTGCCTCTGATTCCGTAATTAGAGAGGAATTGCAGGACTCTAAGATAGCGCTCGAGAAAGAGATGGGATTGTCTTGCGACCATTTTTGTTATCCAAATGGGGATTGGGACAATCATACAATAGAGCTTGTAATGGAAGCGGGTTATAAAAGTGCCGTTACAACAGATGAGGGAAGCAATAAAGTAGGAGATGATCTGTTTTCTCTAAAAAGATACACCTTTCCAACTTCGGATGGTGCGTTGAAGGGCTTGTTTGCGGTGACAGGCGTCTTGCACGCAATGAGCAGTCGTAAAATATACGAATGATATTCGATATACTCTCCAGGTTTTTGATCAGAATTTTATCTTTCTAGACTGCTATGTCGTGCACACACTCTGACAGTGATTTCAGGAATTTCAAGTATTCTGGTGGTTGCAAATCTATGCCATCCATCATTTAAAATGATAGTTTTGTCGCGGGCGATATTAACTGTTACTTCATCAAGTAATTCGAGTTTATTCTGGATTATTCCAGCTGCGTAGAGCTGGTGATTGCTCTTATAGCCATCTTTTTTTACCGACTCATAGAGTCTATCGCACTTTTGGAAGCGCAGTTTAAGCCCATTCATGCTGTCATATTCGTCTCGAAACGGTACACCATTTTCAATCGATTGCATGGCAAACTGAAAAAAAGGTGTATGCTCCCATGCGTCACCATCAATGAAGTGCTGGACGTAAGACTGATACAGAAGATGGGACTCCACAGGAATTGTCTCTAGATCCCAATCTCCTTCCCTATAACCGCCATAAAATCGTTTAGGTGGAAATTGGCTTTCCGGCTTCTGACCAAAAGTGATATCGGCTGGATTTATACGCATTGTTTGGTCTATTCTCCCGCGAGAGCGGAGATACAGATAGTGCCACCTGAGTTGTCTATAGAACGACCTTGTCAATGAATGAACTCTTGAAGTGTGGTGATCAGGTGTCTGTGTCATAAATTCTCTTAAGGCTGTTTCGATATGGCATTGAATAATGTGTGTTATACGAGAGAAAAAATAAATATGCAGGAAAACGTACACTCAGGCCAAGTGAATGACACTCGTATGAAATCCAGCATCCAGCAGTTTTGAGCCCTTTGATGGTAATTTCATATTTCATCCGCTAGAGAACCTCTGCAGGTAGGTATGCGACGATTCCCAGCAATGAAACATTCGTATATGCGAATGGATTTTGTACGTCTACAAAATCAATGCTTAAACCGATGCCAGCGTCCTGCATGATCTCCCGCTTTCCATGTATATAGGAGACGTTGCCGACCAAGTTAGTGGTCGAACAATAATATGTAACCAGAAAAAGCTGCCCAAGACACTGCTAGCAGTACCCAGGGGAGCAGACTGTGCTTACGTTGAGTATCCCGGCTTGCTGTTATTTCCTTTTGGTTGCCATGATGCAGCATGGATGTATCGCCGCTGATCTCTTTCTTGCGTCGTTTATCCCTCTCCCTTGCCTTCATCTTCTGCTGTTTCTTGTATTGATCAATCCCTTTCTGGATGCCCTGGGCGATCAATTTGGTCTGCTCCTTCGTCTGTCCTGGTCTCTGGTTGGACTTGGCAATCCGCATTGCCTCAGCAATCGTTTCATCTGAAGGTCTCTCCCGCTTGTTGTTTCTTGCCATAAGCCGTCCGGTTATCTTTTTTTGAAAACTGCCTATAAAAACGGCCCGATTATTGCAGTTGCGATAATAAAGGTCAGTATCCAGAACGGTAGACGACCGCTCGGACGGGCCGGAATGTAAATCATAAACAAGAGACGGGAGCCAATCCATGGATCGCATGATTTATGTCGCCATGAGCGGTGCCAAAGAGACCCTGATCGCTCAGGCGAACAACTCCAACAATCTGGCCAATGTGAATACACCCGGATTCATGGAGGATCTCAACCAGTTCCGCAGTATGCCTGTATTCGGGCAGGGTTACCCAACCCGTGTCTATGCCCTGGATGAGCGGCCTGATATCAACTTCGAGAAGGGCTCCGAGCAGGCCACCGGTAATCCCCTAGATATTGCCGTCAAAGGAGAGGGTTTCTTTGCGGTACAGGCACCGGATGGCAGGGAGGCCTACACCCGCAGGGGTGACCTGAAGATCGATGCCAATGGTCTGGTAACCAACGGCGAAGGTTTGCCGCTGATCGGCAATAGCGGGCCGATCGCATTGCCGCCTTTCGAAAAGATCGAGATCGCGCCGGACGGCACCATCACCATCCTGCCGGAGGGTGCCACCCCGGATGCCCTGGCCATTATCGATCGTATCAAGATGGTAAATCCTGAAATCGACCGGATGACCAAGGGGGATGATGGCCTGATGCGCATGAATGACGGTGAGGAAGCAGGGGCTGACGCCTTTGTCTCACTGGCCTCGGGCTCTCTGGAGAGCAGCAATGTGAATGTGGCCGATGCTCTGGTCAACATGATTGAGCTGTCGCGCAAATTCGAGATGCAGGTGAAGATGATGAAAACCTCCGAGGAACTCGACAGCGCTTCAGCCTCGCTGATGCGGATGCGTTGATGTTGGCAGGCTAATTGCAGAACTTAAATTAAACAGACATGTAAGAAGAGGAAGCGCGTATGTACCCCGCACTCTGGATCGCCAAAACCGGACTCGATGCCCAGCAGACCAATATGTCCGTGATTGCAAACAACCTGGCTAACGTCAATACCACCGGCTTCAAGCGAGACCGAGCCGTTTTCAATGACCTGATCTATCAAAACCTGCGTCAGGTCGGTGCCCAGTCTTCCGAAAATACCGAACTTCCCTCGGGGCTGATGCTCGGCACTGGCGTCAAAGTGGTGGCGACACAGAAGGAACATAGCCAGGGGAATATCGTTCAGACCGGCAACTCGCTGGATGTGGCCATCCAGGGTAAGGGTTACTTCCAGGTGCTACACCCGGACGGCAATATCGTCTACAGCCGCGACGGTACCTTCAGTCTCACCGCTGACGGTATCATCGTGACCCCCAACGGCTATGAGCTGCAACCGGCTATGACCGTGCCGACTGACGCCACCAGCATGACTATCGGCTCGGATGGCGTGATCTCTGTTTTACAGTCGGGCTCCACCACCCCGACCCAGATCGGCCAGATTGAATTGGCCTACTTCGTCAATCCTCAGGGTCTGGAACCGATTGGTGACAACCTGTTTCGTGAGACCAACGCCAGCGGCGGGGTCAATACCGCGATACCCGGCAGCGACAGTACGGGTACGCTGATCCAGGGGGCATTGGAGAGTTCCAATGTGAATGTGGTCGAGGAACTAGTCAACATGATCGAGACCCAGCGTGCCTACGAGATGAACTCCAAAGCCATCTCCACCACGGACGAAATGCTCTCCTACGTGAATCAACAGCTCTGACCGGAGATAGTGTGATGAAGCGTCTGTTCTCTCTTCTTCTTTTACTGGTGCTGGCTTTCGTCTTAAGCGGGTGTCAGAGCACCGGTCCGAAGCGCGACGCCGAGTATGCACCCATGCGGCCGGTGATGCCGCCGCCTGCACCACGCGGCAACGGCAATATCTACCAGGCCGGTTACGAGATGGTCTGGTTTGAGGATATCGTGGCCCGCCGTGTGGGTGACCTGTTGACCGTGACTTTGGTGGAGAATACCCAGGCCAACAAATCGGCAACCACTTCAACGGCCAAGAGCGGTGAGATTGATATCGCCAACCCCACGCTGTTTGGTTCGACACCGGAGTTCAATACCCCCGGGATCATTCCCCTTGCCAACAACACGGGTAACAATCTCTCCTTTGATCTCTCGTCCTCGAGCGATTTCAGCGGCGACGGCAGCGCGAGCCAGAGTAACGCATTGAGCGGCAATATCACGGTTACTGTGGTCGAGGTGCTGCCCAACCGGAATCTCTACGTACGGGGTGAGAAGCGTATCGGTATCAACCAGGGTTACGAGTATGTTCGCCTTGCCGGCATCGTACGGCCGCAGGACATCACGCCGCAGAATACGGTGGAGTCTACCCGTATCGCCGATCCCACGATCAGCTATGTGGGTGAGGGCGCCCTGGCGGATGCCAATTCACAGGGCTGGTTGACCCGCTTTTTCAACAGCGCACTGTTTCCTTTCTGAGGTTTGTCGAGATGAAACGCACACGACTCTCAAATATCCTGATCACCTTCTTGCTTACACTTCTGTTTGCAGGCCAGCCCGCATTCGCCGAGCGCATCAAGGATCTCGCCTCCATCCAGGGCGTGCGTAGCAACCAGTTGATCGGTTACGGCCTGGTGGTCGGTCTCAACGGTACCGGCGATAAAGATACTGATTCGCCCTATACCATCAACAGCCTGAAGAACATGCTCTCCCAGTTGGGTGTGCAGATCCCTGAGGGGGTGAACATCAAACCGAAAAATGCGGCGGCGGTGATTGTGCATGGTGACCTGCCTCCCTTCAGTAAGGTGGGCCAGCAGTTCGATATCACTGTCTCCTCTCTCGGCAATGCGAAAAGCCTGCGTGGCGGTACTCTGTTGATGACGCCGCTGAAAGGTGCCGACGGTAACAACTACGCGCTGGCTCAAGGCAATCTTGTGGTGGGCGGATTGAGCGGTGAGGGTCAGGACGGCTCCAAGATCACCGTCAACATTCCCAGCGCCGGCCGCATCCCCAATGGCGCTTCAGTGGAACGGGAAGTCCCCAACAGTTTCAATAAGGCGCCGTTGATCACACTCAATCTACACGACGGCGATTTCACCACTGCTATGCGGGTGGCGGAATCGATCAACCTGACTATCGGGCCCGGTACCGCCAAGGCGATGGATGCGACTTCCATTCGTGTCAACGCGCCGAAGGATCCGGGGCAAAAGGTCACTTTTATCTCAATGCTGGAGGAGTTGGATGTGAAGCCGGCGGCAAGCTCGGCCAAGGTGATCATCAATTCCCGTACCGGTACGGTGGTAATCAACAGTCAGGTGCGAGTCTACCCGGCCGCTGTCTCCCACGGCAGTCTGGTGGTCAGCATCAGCGAGCAGACCGCCGTCTCCCAGCCCGGTCCCTTCTCTCGTGGTGGACAGACGGCAGTGGTCCCCCAGAGTGAAGTGGCGATCACGGAAGAGGGCAAAGACAGAATGTTTCTTTTCAATCCTGGTGTCTCACTGGATGAGGTGGTCCGGGCCGTGAATGAAGTCGGTGCCGCCCCCAGCGACCTGGTGGCCATTTTGGAAGCCCTGAAAGAGGCGGGCGCATTGCGTGCAGAACTGTTGGTGATCTGAATGCACAGCGCTTCCCCATCGCTCTACCACGACTTTTCCGGTCTCGCCGCTCTCAAGCATGAGGCGCGTGAGGATCAGTCCGGTGCCACGGAAAAGGTGGCAAAACAGTTTGAATCTCTGTTTGTGCAGATGATGGTCAAGCAGATGCGGCAAGCCAGCTTCGGCGGCGGTATCTTCGACAGCGACCGTACCCGTTTCTACCAGGATATGTATGACCAGCAACTCTCCCTGCATCTTTCCGAACAGGGGGGAATGGGCATTGGCGAGGTATTGCGCCGCCAGCTTGGTGGTAGTGATGAATCGACAGCGCAGTCGTTGAACGGTCTCGATGCCTACTGGCGCCATCCGGTGATCCAATCGCACCTTAGCCGGCAAACCACCATGGAGGTCGGTGGTGAAGCTGAGGCCATAGCGCCTCAGTCTTCGGTACCTGAGTCCGCCAACGCAGTCTCTCTCGATTCTCCCGATCAATTCGTCCAGGCACTCTGGTCCGCAGCTGAAGATGCCGCATTCACTCTCGGCCTTCCTCCCGAGGCGCTGTTGGCTCAGGCTGCGCTGGAGACCGGTTGGGGCAGCCATGTCATGCAGTCGACCAAGGGTGAGTGCAGCCACAACCTCTTCGGTATCAAGGCGGATCAGCGCTGGGATGGCGGTCAGGTGAAACGGGAGACCCTGGAGTATGAGGAAGGCGTCGCCGTGCGCAAGCGGGAACGTTTTCGTACCTATGCCTCCTTCGAGCAGAGCTTTCAGGACTATGTGGACTTTTTGAGAAGCAGTCCCCGCTATGCAGAGGCGCTGGAGAACGCGGAAGATCCCGCTGCCTATTTCAAGTCGCTGCAGGAAGCGGGCTACGCCACCGACCCGGCCTACGCGGACAAAATACTCAGAGTGATGCAGGGGCCGGAGATGCAGGCGGCGCTGGCTTCGTTCAAGGCGTCTACCTGATGGCCGATAAAAGAAGGAATAGAGAGAGGCAAAACAAGTGAGCATATTATCCATCGGTGTCTCGGCCCTCAATGCCAACCGGCATGCGCTGGATACCACCGGACACAACATTGCCAACGTCAACACTGAGGGTTTCAGCCGTCAGCGGGTCGATTTTGTCACCCGCGAACCCAGCTTCAGTGCACTGGGCTATCTGGGAAACGGGGTGGAGACCTCGAATGTGGTCCGCCAATACGATCAGTTTATCTCCTCCCAGGTCCGTGCCAGTCAGTCGGTGACTTCAGAGTTGCAGGCCTACTATAACGGTGCCCGCCAGTTAAACAATCTTGTAGCCGATCCGGATGTGGGTATCCAGCCCACCATGCAGAATTTCTTCAACGCCATGCAGGCGCTGGCGGATGATCCCGCCTCGGTACCCGCCCGGCAGTTAGTGCTGGCGGAAGCGGAGTCGATGGTCGATCGTTTCCACTATTTCGACAACCAGTTCGATTCGGCCAGAAACACCCTCAACGAGCAGATCAACTTCTCCGTCACTGAGATCAACCGCTTGGCGGAGGATATCGCCACCATCAACAACGATATCAAGAACGCCTACGGCAGTGCCCCTAACGATCTGCTGGATAAACGGGACCAGTTGGTCAACGACCTCTCGGAGCTGGTGGACATCCAGGTTCTGCAACAGAACGACGGGGCCTACAATGTGTTCATCGGCAAAGGCCAGCCCCTGGTGATGGCCTATGACGCCGCTACCCTGACGACCCAGGCTTCCGCGGTCGATCCCTCCCATCTTGAGATCGCCTTCAATTTCTCCTTCGGTACGCAGATCGTTACCGATCAGATCAGCGGCGGCTCGATCGGCGGTATGCTCAGGTATCGTGAGGAGATACTCGATCCCGCTCAAAACCGGATAGGATTGGTGGCCTTGGGCATGGCAAACGATCTCAATGCCCAGCATCAGTTGGGGCTCGATCTGGACGGACTGGCAGGAACGGCACTCTTTGCCTCGGGTTCCGTCAGTGTACTGGAGCCTCCAGGCAACGGCAGCTCCATCACGGTGGCATATAACGATATCGACAATCTTACCGGGAATGACTATCAGCTGCTCTATGATGGTACCGATTTCATCCTGGAGAATCTTGCGGATGGTTCGACCCAGACGCTGGCGGCAGGCCTCAATACGGTGGACGGACTCGATATCTCCATCAATCCGGCAGGCGCCACTGCCGGCGATACCTTCCTGATCCAGCCCACACGCAATGCCGCGGCCAGCCTCGATCTCCTGGTCAGCGATGGGCGACGGCTGGCGGCCGCCAGTCCACTGCAGGTGCGACCGGCAATGGACGCGGCGGGTAATGCCCTGAATACCGGTGACGCTACCATCACACAACCGGCCAACAGCAATATCACAGGCCTGCCGCTGGCGGCTGATATGCAACTGGTCTATAACGCGGCGGCGGGCGGATTCGACATCGTCAACGGTCCGGCTGCACCAGACGACTTTATCCCCTATGATGCGACGGATCCCACGGTCATCATCGGGGTTAACTATCCCACCACCGCCAATCCGACTCAGTTCGACACTTTTGGTGGCATCAGTTTCTCCATCTCCGGTGTACCGGCCGACGGTGATACTTTCCTTATCGGCAACAACACCAGCGGCAGCAGCGACAACCGCAATGCCCTGAGCCTGGTGGATCTGCAGACCATGGACGGGCTGCTCGGCGGTACCGCTACCTATGACGAGATCTATGCTCAGATGGTCTCTGACGTGGGTTCGAAGACCCACCATGCAGAACTCAACCTGGCGGCCCAGGAGAGTCTGCTCGACCGTACCCGGGATGCGATGCAGGAGATATCAGGCGTCAATCTCGATGAAGAGGCGGCCAAGCTGATCCAGTACCAGCAGGCCTATCAGGCCTCCGCGCAGATTATTTCTGCGGCGAGTACCCTGTTCGATACGCTGATCAACGCGGTCAGGAGGTAGCCATGAGTCGTATATCTACCGCAATGCTATTCGAACGGGGCGTCAACAGCATGTTGACCCAGCAGGCGAAGCTGAGCCAGACCCAGATGCAGGTGGCCAGCGGCAAACGCATTCTCTCGCCCAAGGACGATCCGGTGGGTGCCGCCTATGCCCTGGATCTGCGTGCCGCCATCAGCCTGACGGAGCAGTATCAGTCCAATGCGGATCGTGCACGGGCCCGGCTTGAGTTACAGGAGGCTTCACTCAAGGGTGTGGATGACCTGATCCCCCGGGTCATCGAACTGACGGTACAGGGTTTGAACGACAGCAACTCCGCTAGCGACCGGCGTGCCATCGCTCAGGAGCTGAGGCAGATCAACGACGAAATGATGGCCCTGGCCAATACCAAGGACAGTAATGGCGAGTATATCTTCGCCGGCTATGATGCCGATGGCATCCCTTTCGCCAATCCGGCTGACGGAGTCTTTACCTATTCGGGTGATGCGGGTACGCGGACCCTTCAGATCTCAGCCACCCGCCAGATCCAGGATCGTGAGAATGGTTTCGACACCTTTATGGACATCGAAACCAGTACAGGAGGCAAAAGAAATCTATTCGAGACTGTGCATGGCATCATCGCCGGTCTAGAAGCGGATGCACCGAACGACGTGCTTCTGGATGATATGAATCTGATCCAGGAGCATATTGCCGATACGAGAACCCGGGGAGGGGCTCGACTCAATTCCATCGATGAACAGAAAAGCGTCAATGACCAGTTCATTCTGACCATGCAGACTGCGCTCTCGGAGACCGAGGATCTCGATCTAGCAGAGGCGATCAGCCGCTTCGAGCAGGAGCTGGTGGCGCTGCAGGCGGCACAACAGACCTTCAATATGGTGCAGGGGCTCTCCCTGTTCAAATTCCTCTAGCCATTGTTATGCGCTGATCCAAACCGCAGTGCTCCAACAGAGAGGGTATCTCCTACACCGCGAATTGGTGGGGCAGGGCCCCACCCTAACATCTGAATCAACGGTCGGATTAGGTCTTGGCTCACCCTTGCGCCTGAATCAACGGTAGGGTGGGGCCCTGCCCCACCGTTTACACTTGCCAATACAAACCTCCCTGTGCAGATCAAGTACCTGGTTAAAAATGAGTGTGGCGTGTCGCTCCCAATACTTGTTGCTGGTTGAAATCCTAGAGACATGATTTGGGAATGGAGTTCATCCTGAGTTGGGTTCGACCAAGCAGTTTGAAGTAAAATAACAATATCAATTCAATGAGTTGTCTGTTGTAGGAATAAGCTTCCGCGATATGAGACCCGGCTCCCGGTTTTATTAAAGATCTCTTAGTCGCGGCCGTTACACATAGCGGAAGCGGTAAATACAGTCATTTCGGACAGTATATCCGCTAGTTATCAACCTACACTCAGGCTAGATGCAAGACATCGCCGGGTGCTCTAGGAGAAAAAATCATGGCAATGGTAATCAATACCAACGTGATGGCGTTGACGTCACAGCGTTCCCTCAACAATACCCAAACCTCCCTCTCAACCTCCATGGAACGCCTCTCAACCGGCCTTCGCATCAACAGCGCGAAAGATGACGCTGCCGGTCTGGGTATCACCGACCGTATGACCTCCCAGGTTCGCGGTCTTAACCAGGCGATCCGTAACGCGGGCGATGCCATCTCCCTGTCGCAGACCGCTGAAGGGTCCATGCAGGAAGCGACCAACATCCTGCAACGTATGCGTGAACTGTCCATTCAGTCTGCAAATGATTCCAACAGCTCGGCTGACCGCGCCAACCTGCAGAAAGAGGTCTCTCAGCTGCAGCAGGAATTGAATCGTATCGCCGATACTTCTACCTTCAACGGTAAGAATATCCTTGACGGTTCATTCTCGGCACAGAAATTTCACGTGGGTGCCAATGCCAACGAGACTATTTCTGTCACCGTGACCAGCATTCGCGCAACCAGCCTCGGTAACCAGGCTATCTCTGCCAATACCCATGTAGGCGGCGCTCTGACTGCTGTTGCCGATGCGACTGGTGGTAACAACGTAGCTGGACAAAACCTGACAGTAAATGGCACGGCATCGTCTGGTGCGTTAGCTGTCACTGCTGATGATGCAGCCAGCGATATTGCTACATTGATTAACGGTGCATCGGGCACCACTGGCGTAACCGCCACTGCTTCCAACTCTGTGGTTGTTGACGGCTTGGCCGTTGCAGGTACGGTAGGCTTCACACTCTCCAGCTCCAATGCAGCAGGTACAGTTGGCTCAGCCATCGCTGTTTCCGCAGCAATCACCACCACTGACTACTCAGCATTGGCGGATGCCATTAACGCGGTTTCTGCTTCTACTGGCGTCTCGGCTGTTCTGGCATCGGATAGCGCATCCATTACACTGGAAAACACCACAGGCCATGACATCAACGTCGTTGACCTGGCTCACTCCACCGCAACTGAAACCCTTGATGTGGGTGGTGTGACTATTACTGAGGGTGGTGCAGTCGACAGTATCGTTGTCGGCGGTACATTGAGCTTCAGTTCAGCTAAATCCTTCGTGGTTGCTACCGATACCGGTACGACTGTGATGGGTGCGGCCAGCACCAGTAGTGCTCTGAGCTCTGTGGCAGACGTGGATATCGGTACCCAGAGCGGTTCCAATAACGCACTTGACGTTTTGGACCAGGCCCTGCGGTCAATCTCAGACGCACGTGCCGATCTCGGTGCCATCCAGAACCGTCTGGAATCCACCATCGCCAATCTGTCCAGTATCAGTGAGAATGTCTCCGCGGCCCGTTCACGGGTACAGGATGCCGACTTTGCGGCTGAGACATCCAACCTGACGCGTACGCAGATCCTGCAGCAGGCCGGCGTGGCCATGTTGAGTCAGGCGAATGCACAGCCTCAGCTGGTCCTGTCACTCCTGCAGTAATTGGTCCTAGCCACCAGATAGCGCCCGGGTTCGCCCGGGCCCTATGAGACACGTGAGAGGTGAACGGCCATGACTACAGACATGACGATCACATTGCAAACTCAAGCGGCTAAGGATCTTGGCAGGGAGAGCCGTCGGGTCGATTCGAGCCGGTCTGTCGCGCCCCAACAGGGTGTGGCACAGGTCTCGACTATCCGTCCGGCTCATGCCTCCAGCTCAGCACAGGCTGTCCAACCCACATCCACGGTAGAGAAAGAGGATGTGCAGGCGGCAGTCGAGCAGATGAAAGATTTTGCTCAGGTGATGAGCCGTCAACTGCAGTTCGATGTCGACGACGATTCGGGCAGAACGGTTGTCCGCGTCCTCGATAAAGAATCCGGCGATGTCATCCGCCAGATTCCATCAGAAGAGGTGCTTGCCCTGGCAAGACACATGAAGGAGCTGATGGAGGCGGAGAGTGCTAAAGTTGCAGGGAAGGGCATGCAGGATCAGCCGGTTGGTCTGTTAATGGAGACTCAGGTCTAAGCGGATTTTAGGCCCGGGTTTTGCTTATTGATAATGGAGCGTCGGAAACAGTAGCTTGAACGGTCGAGGGTCGACCAAACGGCTGCTGCTTTCCGGCAACATCCATCCGGTCCTTGCCGCCAGGCGGACCATATGATCTGGAGATAACGATGGCGACAATCTCGGCTGCGGGTATCGGCTCCGGCCTCGACATCGAGTCGATCATCACATCTTTGATGGAAGTCGAGCAGATTCCGCTGCAAAATCTTCAGGTCAAAGCGGGTGATCTGCTGACACAGGTCAGCGCCTACGGTACCCTGCGTAGCGCCCTCGCCACCTTTCAGGATTCAGCCAGTGCGCTGAGTTCCACAGATAGTTTCAATTTCTTCACTGCCGCCAGTGGCAATGAGGAAGCCTTTACCGTCACGGCCGACAACGATGCCGCTGTTGGCAGCTATTCCATCAGTGTCGATAATCTGGCGGCTGCCCATAAGCTGGGTTCCACAACCGCCATCGCCAGCAGCAGTACCCTGATCGGCAATGCCGGTGATCAGATGACCATCACCATTGGAACCGAGAGCTTTACCGTCGATATCGGTGCACGCAGTCTCTCCTCGATACAGGATCTGATCAACGATGCGACGGACAATGTGGGTGTCTCCGCCGGTATCGTGCAGGAGAGCGATACCAGTTTTCATCTGGTACTGACCAGCGAGAATACCGGCCTGGATAATCAGATCACTGTCTCCTTTACCGACGACCTCGGTGGAGCGATAGCCGACCCTTTGGGGATGGCGCAGATACAGGCGGCAGAAGATGCGCAGATCACCATCGACAATACCTATGTGATCTCCCGCAGTGGCAATACCATTGATGATGCCATCGAAGGCGTCTCAATCGAGTTGCTAGCCGAGACAACGGCTGCCTCGCAGTTGACGGTGAGCCGGGATGCCGACTCGATTTCCGGTGCGGTGAGCGGCCTGGTGGAGAGTTACAATTCATTGATGTCGTCCATTGCAGAATTGCGTAATGGCGAGCTCAATGGTGATGGTACCCTGAGGTTGATCGAGAATCAGATACGCTCGATTATGGGCGGTAGCGCCGGTGTGGATGGCATCTTCAAATATGCCTCGCAGGCCGGTATCACCTTCGAAAAGGATGGTACGCTATCATTCGACAGTGCTGAGTTGACTGCTGCACTAGAGACTGATCGGGGAGCGCTGGTAGACCTTTTTTCCAATGAGGATAATGGTCTGGCCGCACGTCTCGATTCATTGGTTGAGAGTATGCTGAGTACCTCCGGCCTGATTGACGCCAAAGAGGATGGCCTGAACAGCCGGGTCGATTCGACCAATGACCAGATCGATAGAATGGAGTACCGGCTGGAACTGGTTGAAAAGCGTTATCGGGCTCAATACACGGCGCTCGATACCCTGATGGGCCAGCTCCAATCAACCAGTCAGTGGCTGACGGGACAGTTGGACGTGCTGAGTGGACTGACACCAGGCAGCAGCAATAATTGATGCTTACTGTTATACAAAGTGAAGCGGTATCCATTCGGAATGCGCTATATTTATAGATTAAGAGCGAGTATGTACCTATGACCTTGAATCAAAAACGCGGTGCGCAGCAGTACGGCAAAGTCGCTGTCGGTTCCGAAGTCGCTTTCGCCAGCCCGCATCGACTGGTCCAGATGTTGATGGAGGGGGCATTGGAAAAAGTCGCCACGGCCAAAGGTCATATGAGCCGCAAGGAGTACGAGGCGAAAGGTAACCACATCAATTGGGCGATCTCCATCATCGACGGTCTGCGCGGCAGTCTCAATATGGATGAGGGCGGGGAGATGGCGAACAATCTCGACAGCCTCTATGCCTACATGGTGCGCCGGTTGGCGGAGTCCAACGTCAGCAACGATATTGCAATTCTCGATGAAGTCAGCTCTCTGCTACTCGAAATCAAATCTGCCTGGGATGCCATTCCCGATGAGGTGAAACAGCCTGCCTCAAGCGCAGGGAAACCCTCCGCCGCCTGATGGACAGCCAGCTCAAACAGGGCTTGGAAATGACTCGGCGGATGCTGGAACTGGTGAAGTCTGGCGCTTGGGAAGAGGTGGCCGTGCTCGGTGCGGAGCGTCTGCAAGTGTTGCGTCAGTGGGGCGATACAGCTGACGCTGACAGCATCCAACAGCATGTCGGTGTCCTGCAGGAGATACAGGCCCTCGACAAGGAGATTGAGTCTCTCGGCCGCCAGGGTAGGGAAGAGGTGGCGGATAACCTGCGTCAGATCCATCAGGGTCGTAAGGCGGGGAAGGCCTATCGAGGCTGATTCAGGCCAGAATCAGTTCTATAACCACCTTGCTGCCGAAATAGGCCAGCATCAAAACCACAAATCCCGTCAATGTCCAGATCAGCGCTTTCTGACCCCGCCAGCCAAAACGGTAGCGGCCCCAGAGCAAAGCGCCGAAGACAAGCCATGCAATAATCGATAGCACCGTTTTATGAGCCAGGTGCTGCTCGAACATGTTTTCCAGAAAGGTAAAACCGGAAAGCAGAGCCAGACTCAAAAGGACGAAACCCACACCGATCATTTCGAACAGCAGGCTCTCCATGGTCTGCAACGGCGGCAGGGCACGGATAAATCCCCCGGGATGACGCTGGCGCAGATGATGATCCTGTATCGCCAGCAGTATCGCTTGGACACTTGCCAAGGTGAAGAGGCTGTATGCCAGCATGGAGACCAGGATGTGTGTCGTCAGTCCCGTTGAAACCCTGTCGGTAAGGAAGTGGACTGTTTGATACCGGCTGTCCAGAAAAACGGCTATTGCGGCGATCGGCATGACGACAATCGCCAGATTCTCCACTGGCTTGCTGAGGCTGGAGATCAGCAGCAGGAGGGTGATCGTCCAGGCTATCAGAGAGAGGGCATTGAAGACACCCATGTTGAGTCCGCTTGTAGAGACCATATTCTGATAGAGCGGTAACGCATGCATCGCTACCCCGACAAAGCCAATGACGAGTGCAAGTGCACGTGGTGGGCTGGAGTGGGTTGCATTGCGAAACAGTCTCAGCGCAATCAAAATGCCCGCAGCAAGATAGGCGAGAATGGCGAATAGGGCGATCAAGTTCCTTCGATTCCTTGAATCAACAGTGAGAGTCTGACGCGATATTCGCATATTTGGCGGGGGGTAGGAAAGGGATACCCCAAACTGATGAGT
The DNA here is from genome assembly GCA_025655595.1 of Candidatus Thiodiazotropha sp. (ex Monitilora ramsayi). GTDB lineage: Bacteria > Pseudomonadota > Gammaproteobacteria > Chromatiales > Chromatiaceae > Thiodiazotropha. Next base: position 509,427 of record JAHXIO010000011.1, on the reverse strand, counting down.
ACTACTCCTATGTTTTTTAAGAAAGTGCGCTGCCTGCGGTGATTTGTTGCGTGCTGTTATATAATCGCTTCTTTGCTGTTTCCGGCATACCACAACGATCGATCATCAAAACCTATGTTTGACAATCTGACAGAACGACTGGGAAAGGTTCTCACCAATCTGAGAGGCCAGGGCCGCCTCTCTGAAGAGAATATCAAAGACACCATGCGGGAGGTCCGCATGGCTTTGCTTGAGGCTGACGTTGCTTTGCCGGTGGTGCGGGAGTTCGTCGATCAGGTGAAGCAGAAGGCGATGGGTGAAGAGGTTATGAAGAGCCTCACCCCCGGCCAGACCCTGATCAAGATCGTCAACGACGAAATGGTCAAGGTGATGGGCGAGGCTAATGAGTCACTCGACCTTACCACCCAGCCTCCCGCTGTGATCCTGATGGCCGGTCTGCAGGGCTCCGGTAAGACCACCAGCGTGGCGAAACTCTCGCGCTGGTTGCAGCAGCAGGGCAAGAAGAAGATTGCTGTGGTCAGTTGCGACGTCTACCGCCCGGCGGCTATCGATCAGCTGCAGACCCTGGCGAAGGAGGTCAATGCCGAGTTCATCCCCAGTACAGGCGATCAGAAACCGGTGGATATCGCTCGCCATGCCCTCAGTGAAGCGAAGCGTAATTTCACCGAGGTGTTGATCGTCGATACCGCGGGCCGTCTCCACGTGGACGAACAGATGATGGAGGAGATCAAACAGCTCCATCAGGTGATTGAGCCGATTGAGACCCTCTTTGTGGTCGACAGCATGACCGGTCAGGATGCGGCGAATACGGCCAAGGCCTTCAACGACGCCTTGCCCCTGACTGGTGTGATTCTCACCAAGGCGGACGGTGATGCCCGAGGCGGTGCCGCGCTCTCGATTCGGCAGATCACCGGCAAGCCGATCAAGTTCATCGGTGTCGGCGAGAAGATCGATGCCCTCGAGGCCTTTCATCCTGACCGTATCGCCTCCCGGATTCTCGGCATGGGTGATGTGCTCAGCCTGGTCGAGGAGGTCAGCCGCAAGGTGGACCAAGACAAGGCGGCCAAGCTGGCGAAGAAGCTGCAGAAGGGCAAGAGCTTCAATTTGGAGGATTTCAAGGAACAGATGCTGCAGATGGCCAATATGGGGGGCATTGGCGGCATGCTGGACAAGCTGCCGGGTATGGGTAACCTGCCCGATCATGTCAAAAACCAGGTCAACGATAAGGAGATCGGGCGCCTGATCGCCATCATCAACTCCATGACTCCCCACGAGCGGGCATTTCCCGCGGTCATCAAGGGTTCCCGCAAGCGGCGCATCGCCAGCGGCTCAGGCACACAGGTGCAGGATGTGAATAAATTGCTCAAGCAGTTCACTCAGATGCAGAAGATGATGAAAAAGATGAAGGGCGGCGGCATGAAGAAGATGATGCGTGGTATGGCCGGACGCTTTCCCGGAGGGGGTATGCCGCCGGGTGGGGGTGGCTTCCCATTCTAACGCAAGCGTTTGAAATAATTATGAATTATGAATTTTTAATTATGAATTTGTGGTGTGTGCTTCGTACACATCTGATTTGCGAATAAGGTATGAGCGCAGCGAATTCCCCAATTCAACATTCACAATTCAAAATTCAACATTAGAATCCCCTTCACTTTGCCTGAAAGTTGGCTATAATGCGCGGTTTCCCGCCGAGCGGTTTCCGCCGGTGCGTCAATGAATTTTTTAAGGATACGTTATGGTAACCATTCGCCTTTCCAGAACTGGTGCGAAAAAGCGGCCTTTCTACCACATTGTGGTGACGGATAGCCGGAATGCGCGCGACGGCCGCTATATTGAGCGTCTGGGCTTCTTTAACCCCATCGCGACCGGTGGAGAAGTGGGACTGCAGGTAGATCAAGAGAGAGTGGATCACTGGGTCTCCAAGGGAGCTCAACCCAGCGAGCGCGTCTCGGCTCTGTTGAAACAGGCAGCCAAGCAAGCCGCGTGATTTAGACAGTCCGTCTTGCCGTATCGGATAACCGATCCTGATACGGCAGAGTGAAGGAAATGTCGAAAGACGAGATGATCATCATAGGCCGGGTATCTGGCCTATTTGGTGTCAGGGGCTGGGTCAAGATCTTCTCCCATACCTCGCCGAGGGAGGGGATACTCAGGTACAAGACCTGGTACCTGAAGCAGGCCGAGGGTTGGCAGAAGCGAAAGCTGGCTGCCGGGCAGGCACAGGGAAAAGGGGTTGTCGCGCACCTTGAAGGCTGTGATGACCGGGACAGGGCGGCTGAGCTGATCGGGGTCGATATCGCGATAACCCGCGAACAATTGCCCAAGCTCGAGCCTGGCGAATATTACTGGACCGACCTGGAGGGACTACGGGTCGAGAATACAGAGGGCGTCGATCTGGGGGTGGTCTCCCACCTCTTCGAGACAGGCGCCAATGATGTATTGGTGGTCAAGGGTGACCGGGAACGGCTGATTCCCTACACCACGGGAGAGGCGGTTCTGGAAGTGGATCTGCAACTGGGACGCATGGTCGTGGACTGGGATCCTGACTTCTGAAGATATGCGCTTTGATGTCATTACACTGATGCCGTCCATGTTCGGCGCCCTGACCGGCGAAGGCGTGGTGGGCAGAGCCATCGAACGGGGACTGGCGGAGCTGAAGCTCTGGAACCCCAGGGACTACACCTTCGATGTGCATCGTACCGTGGATGACCGGCCCTATGGTGGCGGTCCCGGTATGGTAATGAAGTACGAGCCGCTGCAACAGGCGATCCAATCGGCCCGGGCTGAGAGTCCGGCAGCCAGGGTGATCTACCTGAGTCCACAGGGGCGCCGCTTCGATCAGCGGGTCGCCAGGGAAGTAGCGGCCGGAAACGAGCCCTTGTTGCTGATTGCGGGTCGCTACGAAGGCATCGACGAACGCGTGATAACACGTTACGTGGATGAAGAGTGGTCCATCGGCGACTATGTTTTAAGTGGTGGCGAATTGGCCGCCATGGCGGTATTGGATGCAGTGATCCGACTGCTGCCCGGTGTACTGGGCGATGCGGACTCTGCGGAACAGGATTCATTCATGGACGGGTTGCTGGATTGTCCGCACTATACCCGTCCGGATGAGATCGACGGCATGAAGGTGCCGGCAGTGCTGCAGAGCGGCAATCACGACGCCATCCGGCGTTGGCGGTTACAGCAGGCGCTGTCGAGGACCCTGGCCCGTCGGCCGGATCTGTTAGCGGGTCGTCAGTTGACGGCCGAAGAAGAGAAGTTTTTAGCTGAAATCAGTGCTGCGTCGGGAGACGCGGAGCAAGTACAGGAGCAATAGACCATGAGCAATATCATCGAAGAACTCGAAGCCGAGCAGATGGCCCGGGAGGTTCCCGATTTTGGCCCAGGTGATACCGTTGTTGTTCAGGTTAGGGTAAAAGAGGGACAGCGTGAGCGTCTGCAGGCGTTTGAGGGTGTCGTCATCGCCAAGCGCAATCGTGGCCTCAACTCGGCGTTCACCGTGCGGAAGATTTCCCATGGCGAAGGTGTCGAGCGTGTCTTCCAGACCTACAGCCCGAGTGTCGCCGAAATCAAAGTTACCCGTCGGGGTGACGTGCGTCGCGCCAAGCTTTACTATCTGCGTGGACGCACTGGCAAGGCTGCTCGTATTAAAGAGAAGGTTTAACCCTCTCCTTTATCAGCGAAAAAAAGCCGCCCTGTCATATGACAGGGCGGCTTTTTTTGTCTGCGAATATAGCTATTGGCTCAGTACGGATAATCTGGGTGCCAGCACTAGGGGCATATGCGAACCGAAACTGAGTTGGTGCGGCAGGGCCGCACCCTACGCAGGTCATTAGCTTTTATTAGCGGACTCCTCAAACTACCCATTCAAAGATCGATCACGACCTGTTTGATGCCATTGTCATCCGGAGAAGTAGTAACGCGGAAGTTGAGTGACTTCATCAGGTCCAGCATCTTGAAGTTGTTGCTGAGTACCTCGCCCTCCATCTTTTCCAGTCCGCGGTCCCGGGCTATCTCCATCAACTGGTGCATCAGTTTGTGTCCGATGCCCTGACGTTGCCATTGGTCGGATACCACCAGGGCAAATTCGCAGCTCTTCTTGTCCGGGTTGGTGACATAACGGGCAACGCCCAACTCAACTTCGTGAGTGCCCGATTCCATTACCGCGATCAGCGCCATCTCATAGTGGTAGTCGATCTGGGTGAATCGCATCAACATCTCGGGAGTCAACTCCTGGACAGAACTCATGAAGCGGAAATATTTGGCTTCATCGGAGAGCTCCCGAGTGAAGTTTTGCTCCAGGTCCACATCTTCGGGACGAATCGGTCGTATGACGATGTTAGTGCCGTTAGGCAATTGCAGGTGATTGACCAGATTGACCGGGTAGGGATGAATCGCCAGATGGTGGTAGGGGTCTGTGGATGGACGCGGGAAATCGACTCGGATCCGTGCATCCACGGCAATGGCGCCCTCCTCATCGAGAATCAGGGGATTGATGTCCATCTCCTGGATCCAGGGTAACTCACAGGCCATAGTCGACACCCTTAACAAAACATCAATGAGGGCCTCGCAGTTCGCAGCCGGCATATGACGGAACTGGGTCAGCATCTTGGCAGCCTTGGTACGGTTTACAAGGTCTGCGGCTAACCGCCTGTTAAGGGGCGGCAGTGCAATAGCTGAATCGCCCATGACCTCCACTGTGGTGCCGCCGCTGCCGAAACTGATTACAGGGCCGAAGACAGGGTCTCGGGTGATGCCGATCAGCAGCTCACGGCCATTCGGGCTCTGATACATCTGCTCCACGGTGACACCGTCGATGCGTGCCTCGGGCCGGGTCTCTTTAACCTGGTCGATCAGCTCTTTATAGGTACTGCGGACTGCCTGAGCATTGTTGATGTTGAGCCGAATACCACCTGCATCTGATTTATGCGAGATATCGGGCGAATAGATCTTCATCGCCACAGGAAAGCCGATTGACTCGGCAAGGATCAGCGCCTCATTGGCCGATCTGGCAATACCGTTGCGCACCGCATTGATACGGAAAGCGCCGAGCAGGGCGAAGGATTCAGGCTCGGTCAATACCTTACGTTGTTCGGAGAGTGCGCTTTCGATAATTAAGCGGGCACCTTCCACATCGGGCTGAACATGCCGGCGCGATGTCTTGGCAGGTGTCTGCAGCAGTAGCCGCTGATTTTTCTGGTAGGAGGAGAGGTAGTGAAAGGCGTCGACTGCATTCTCCAGCGTGCGAAAACTAGGCAGTTTCGCGTTATTAAAGAGTTTGCGCGCATCCCTGATCTGTTTGCCACCCATCCAACTGGTCAGAATCGGTTTTTTGTGCTGATCCGCCAGATCGATCAGAACCTTGGCCACCTCATCCGGTTCGGTCATCGCCTGGGGTGTGAGTATGACAATGGCACCATCCACTTCCGGTGCGTTGAGACAGATGTCCACCGCTTCGCGATAGCGCTCCGGCGGTGCATCACCGATCACATCCACCGGGTTGCCGTGAGACCAGACATCCGGTAATACCTTATTGAGGGCTGTTACGGTCTCTTTGCTGAACTCCGCCAGTTCGATATTGAGATCCGATGCCCGATCGGCCGCCATGACACCCGGGCCGCCACCGTTGGTGATGATGGCGAGACGGTCGCCGTAGACACGGGATCTGGCTGAAAGGGCCTTGGCGGCGGAGAAGAGTTGGGAGATGGTTTCGACCCGCAAGACACCGGAGCGGGAGAGCGCTGCGGAAAAGGTCTCGTCGCTACCCACCAGGGCACCGGTATGGGACATTGAAGCCTCAGCGCCAGCGGCATGGCGCCCGACCTTGAGAACGATGACAGGTTTGATGCGTGATGCGGCACGCAGTCCGCTCATGAAGCGGCGGGCATCCTTGATGCCCTCCACATACATCAGAATGCTCTCTGTCTTGGGATCGGAGACCAGGAAATCCAGGTAGTCGCCGAAATCGAGATCGGCTGCGATACCGGTGGAGATAACGGTGGAGAAACCGATATCGTTGATCTCGGCCCAGTCCAGTATTGCGGTACAGATGGCACCGGATTGTGAAACCAGTGCAAGGTTACCCGGTTTCGCATTGTTGTTGCCGAATGTGACATTGACGCCCTTGTCGGGGCGTATCAGGCCGAGGCAGTTGGGTCCGATAAAACGGATACCGAACTCTTTGGCAACTTCGGTCACCCGGTCTTCGAGTCGGCGTCCCGCAGGACCCGATTCACGGAATCCGGCAGAGAGGATGATCATGGTTTTGACACCGTGTTGACCGCAGGCCTCGACAATGGCCGGGATGGTTTTCGCCGGGGTGGCGACCACAGCCAGATCGATCGGTTTGCCGATGGCTTCGATCGTCTTGTAGGCCTTCTGTCCCTGGACTTTGGCGTGTTTCGGATTGACCGGATAGATACCCCCCTTGAAACCGGAAGAGAGGAGGTTTCTGAATACCACCTCACCGACAGAGTTTTCCCGCTCACTGGCGCCGAACATGGCGATGCTGTTGGGAGAGAAGAGGGGGGTTAAATAATGTGATTGCATGATCGCACGCCTATTGAACTTCAGATATTGATTATGGAGTATGATGTCAAAAGATACTCAAAAAACGAGAATTTGGTTGGCTGGAACCGACTGTGAAAAACAGGTCGCCCGAGTCACTCAGGTTATCGGCAAAACCTGTTGGAAGTTTACGCCTATATTGTGACAATTTCTTTATCTAAGTATCGGTTTTTAAAGATTAATAATGAGTATTTGAGCGGTTAATAAAAACAGCGGAAATGAGGAGTTACTTTTGAGAACGGCCTATATCACCCACCCCGATTGCCTGGAGCACGATACCGGGATCGGGCACCCGGAAAACGCCTCTCGACTGCAGGCTATCGACGATCGTCTCATGGCGGCGCAGGTCTACGATTTTCTGCGGCACTACGATGCGCCTGAGGTGACACGTGAACAACTATTACGCTGTCACGATGTGGCCTATCTGGATCAGGTGGAGAAGTTGATGCCGAAGGATGGCTACTCCCATCTCGATCCCGATACCGTGGTCAGTCCGGAGAGTCTGCAGGCTGCCAAGCGGGCGGCGGGTGCCGTGATCAAAGCGGTTGATCTGATAATGCAGGAAGATTTACAGAATGCCTTCTGCGCAGTTCGCCCTCCAGGCCATCATGCGGAACGTATGCGTACGATGGGTTTTTGTATCTATGGGAATGCGGCAGTGGGTGCCGCTCATGCCATGGAGGCGTATGGATTGGAACGGGTCGCCATTCTCGATTTCGATGTGCATCACGGGAACGGCAGTGAGGACATCTTCCGTGAAGACAAGCGGGTGATCGTCTGCTCAACCTTTCAACATCCCTTCTATCCCTATACGGAGATCGAGGAGAGTCCGGATCACATCATCTGCGCACCGTTGGAGGCCACGGCCAAGGGCCCTGAGTTCCGCGAAGCGGTAACGTCACACTGGCTGCCGGCACTGAATCACTTCAAGCCGCAGATGATTTTCGTCTCCGCCGGCTTCGATGCCCATATAGAGGATGACATGTCTGGCGTGAGCCTCACAGAGCAGGACTACCGCTGGGTCACGGAACAGATTCAGGAGATCGCCAACCGCTATGCCGAAGGCAGGGTGGTCTCGGTCCTTGAAGGTGGCTATGAGCCTCAGGCATTGGCGCGCAGTGTGGAGACACATATTCGTGTCTTGATGGATCTTCACTGAGGGTTGCAAATCGGTCGTCAAATTAAGGTAACTGGTTTCGGGACAGTTGGGATTGGGATCGTTGATGGTGTAGAGGCGGTCATTGGTGCGGCAGGGCCGCACTCTACGTACTAACGGATCAAATGATTAATTTGTGCTCATATATGTACTTCACTCATCAACGAGGACGATAGGGATCGATGACTTTCAGCTTCTACTGGCACGACTACGAAACTTGGGGTGCCGATCCGCGCCGGGACAGGCCCTCGCAATTTGCCGGGATTCGAACCGACCAGGATTTGAATCCAGTGGGAGACCCGCTGGTTCTTTTTTGTAAACCCACAGACGATATGTTGCCGCAACCGGAAGCCTGCATGGTGACCGGCCTGACACCGCAAAAGGCCTTACAGGAAGGGGTGAACGAAGCGGAGTTCGTTCAGCGGATTCACCGGGAACTTGCAGCGCCGGATACTTGCGGCGTTGGCTACAATACCGTCCGTTTCGATGACGAGGTCACCCGTAATCTTCTCTATCGGAATTTTTACGATCCCTATGCCAGAGAGTGGCAGAACGGCTGTTCCCGATGGGACATTATCGATATGGTGAGACTGACTCACGCATTGCGACCCGAGGGTATCGAGTGGCCGAAGAATGACGAGGGGGTCGTCAGCTTTCGCCTGGAGATGCTGAGCGAGGCGAACGGGATTTCCCATGAATCCGCCCATGATGCACTATCGGATGTCTACGCGACCATTGGTCTTGCAAAGCTGATCCGAAATCACCAGCCTAAACTCTTCAGCTATATCCTGGAGAGTCGCAACAAGCGGCAGATATCAGAGCGCCTCAACCTGCAGCAGCGGCAGGCAGTGTTGCACGTCTCCTCCATGTATCCCGCCGAGCGCGGTTGTATCGCCATGGTGATGCCTCTGGCGAGACATCCTGAAAACCCGAATGGGATTATCGTCTACGATCTGCGGGAGGATCCGACACCACTGCTGACCATGACGGCGGATGAGATTCACCAAAGACTGTTTACGCCAACAGCAGACCTTCCGCCGGGCGTGGAGCGTATTCCCCTGAAGACTGTGCATGTCAACAAATGTCCGGTGGTGGTGCCCATGAACACGCTGACGGCGGAGGCAGTCGAGCGTTGGCAAATCGATATGGAGGCCGGTGAACGTCATCGGCAACAACTGCTTGCTGACAAGGGAGTGGTGGAGAAGATTGATGCCGTTCACAGGATGAGGCAATTTGAACCGATCAGCGATCCGGACCTGGCCATCTACAGCGGCGGTTTCTTCTCCAGGGATGATCGTCAGCGGATGGACCAGATCCTGAAAAGCGATCCTGTCGAGTTACAGGCATTTCCCCAGGTCTTCGACGACAGACGATTACCTGAGATGCTGTTCCGCTATCGGGCGAGAAACTGGCCCGCATCACTGCAGTCCGACGAGCAGGAACGCTGGGAAGAGTATCGTCATGCCCGGTTGTTGGAGCCGGACGGAGGCGGCAGTATCACCCTGGATGAGTATCTGATGACACTGGATCGACTCGAGGCCGATCCGCAACTGCCCAGTGAGAAGCGGGCTTTGATCCCACACTTACTGGCCTGGGCAGAGCAGGTGGCCCCGGTCTGAGAGCGACCAGGGCCCGGAACGGATCGCGGACTAGTCTGCAGTCCAGCCCTGCAGGGCGTCGATGATCGCCTTGGCCTGATCCCGGCTGGAGATATTGAATTTGCTCTTCGGCAGATACTCCCCGCTACGTTTCTGGTAGCGGCGGATAGAATACTTGTCGGGACCGTATTCTTCTTTGCTCCGGTTCCAGTCCTGATAGCGGAAGATGATGGTGGTCCAGGCCCCTTTCGAAAGGATGACCTTATCCAGCTCTTTGACGACCTCTACGCCGTCTTCCGAGTAGCTGATGGTGAGTTCTTCTGGTGTCGATGCCATTGATGATCCGTTCTGTATTAAGTATGAAAAATGGTGTTATTGCTGAAGGCTTTCCGCAGCGCCGAACTGTCTCAGCATACGTGCAATGTCCGATCTCTCCAGGGAGATAGTCAGGGCCAGGGGAGTCTGCCCCTCCGCATTGACCAGGTTGAGGTTGGCGCCCCGTATGACCAGGTATTTCACAACGACCCGCTGGTCGTGCTGAATGGCAGTGTGAAGAGGTGTATTACCTGTGCTGTCCTTATGATCGATAGAGGCCCCTTGTTTGACCAGGAAATCGATCACGTCCCTGTCCGCACTGCCGAGGCGGGCAGTTTCGTGCAATACGCTGTTGGCGTCAATGCGGGCACCGTTTTTAACCAGATAGTCCGCCACCAGAGTGTTGCGTGACATCAGGGATTTGACCACCGGTGTATGTCCCTGGGGGTCGAGCGCTTGCAGGTCGGCGCCGTGTTTCAACAATATCTTGCTCATCACCAGGCTGCCCTTCTGGGCAGCCACATGGAGCGGGGTTAACCCGTCTGGCCCCGGCTCACTGACATCGGCATCCCAAATCAGATTCCTTTCCAGTTGATCGATATCGCCGATTTTTACCGCACGGTGGAGATTGATGGTTGGCTGATCCGGCTGGGAACAACCCAATACCAGCCAAAGGCAGGATAAGAGAACAACAAGGCTTCTGTTAAAAGACATGTGGTGATAGTAAATCGACAGTAGCCAAGGTAGCAACCTGAGTTTGTCATGTTATTGCGATCTAACCCGATAAGACCGCGATTGGCCTTGGCAGTTTCTCGTGATAGGGTGCATCGCCATGATTGGTAAGATCCTTCTGACACTTTTCGTCATCATCGTCGCCTGGCTGGTGATCAGCAATCGCCAACGCCGTATCGCTGAGGTGGCCCAACAGCCGCGCCTCTCCGCCACTGAGCAGAAAAGAGGTGTGCAGTGGAAGTGGGGTGGTTATATATTCGCCATCGCGATGATTCTCGGTAGCGGTGTGTTTCTCTACATGGAGTGGCAGGACAGATATCGGGTGGTGACTGTGCAGGTGATCGACAGCCAGACCGGTAAAAGCGTCTACTACAAGGCGCGGCGTATGGATGTGGGCGAGCGGGGTTTTACCACCCTGGATGGAAGGGAAGTGACCGTGGCGGATACCGAACGGATCGAGCTGGAGTCCGCCAGGACCGGGGATCCGCGCTGACATAGTTCGCTGCTTGACTCCGTCAACCGGCCGGACGACTGCAGACTGCATCCTTTCGGCCGATATAGTGGCATAATCGGTCACTTGTGAGCAGCGCAATCTGATTCTGCCGTTGATATGTCATTCACCCACAAAGTCATCAAGCAGTGCTACTTCATGGCCGCTTCCGAGCGGTACTCCGGCTGGAAGCGCGCCGTCAGAGACCTGCTGGAAAATCCCAAGGCACCGATTCGCCCCTATTTCGATATTTTCATGATCGCTCTGGTGCTCTCCAGTGTCTGGGTGCTCATCTATGAGGTGAAGCACGATCTGGGACTCTTCGGCGATGTTTTCGAGCGTACGGCTGTGACCATCTTCATCATCGAATACCTGATGAGGTTCTGGATCTACAACGACAGCCACAAGGTGATCATCGAGCGCTATGAGCGGGCGGAATTCGTCAGCGAACCTTTCAAACTTCGCTCGGCGTTGTGGCGGGCTTTGATCGAAAAGCTGCGCTATATGATTCAGCCGCTGGCGATCATCGATCTGCTCGCCATCATACCCAGCTATCGGCCCCTCAGGTTCCTGCGTATCTTCCTGCTGTTTCGGATCTTCAAGCTGTTCCGCTATACCCGCAGCATCAGTGAGTTTGTGAAGGTGCTCTCCGAAAAGCGGATCGAGCTGCTGACCCTCTTTATCTTCATGGCCTTCCTTACCTTCACCGGCGCCACGGCGATGTTTTTCTTCGAGGCGGATCAGCGGGGGCATCAGCTCAACAATTTTTTCGACAGTATCTACTGGGCACTGGTGACCATGTCCACTGTCGGTTATGGGGATATCACACCGCTGTCCACCGAGGGCCGTTTGATTGCCCTGGTACTGATCATCGCCGGTCTGGGTGTTATCTCCTTTTTCACCTCCATCATCGTCTCCGCCTTCGGTGAGAAGATCGATGAGATACGCGCCCATCGGATCTTTTCGGAGGTGGAGCGGAAACATGTCGATACTCTCGTCTGCGGTTTTGGCCGGGTCGGACAGGTAGTGGCGGAACGTCTGGCAAGAGACAAGCGGAGCTTCGTGGTAGTCGATCCCCTGGAGGAAAATATCCGTCTGGCCAAACAGCGGGGCTATCTGGCCGTCGTCGGTGATGGTGAAGACAATGAGTTGCTCTCCAGTCTGGGTATGGAGACATGTATCCAGCGGCTGCTCTGCCTGACGGGGGATGATGTGGTGAACGTCTATATCACCCTCACCGCTCGCCACTTCAATCCCGACGTGGAGATTATCTCCCGCGCCAATCAGCGTGAAAACGTTACCAAACTCTATCGTGCAGGTGCGAGCCACTGTGTGGCCCCCAATGAGGTGGTGGGGTTGATCGCCGCGGAGTATGCGGGACAACCGGTTGCCTTCGAGGCGGTCTATGGTCTGCTTACCGGCCAGGCCAGCGAAGGCATGGAGGCGGTGCGGATCAAGCGGGATTCAGTGATGGATGGACGCCGTGTGGGCGATGTGGACTTCCGCCAGCGTCGGCTGATTCCCTTTGGTGTCATCCGAGAAGAGGAGACCGGTGATACGGAAGGCGCAACCCACTATCGGCTGCAGGACCGGAGCTTTTTCTTCAACCCCTCTGAGTCTTTTATCTTCAAGGCGGATGATCTTCTGGTGCTGTTCGGTCACGAATACAGCGTGGTCCATTTTCGCGACTGCCTGGAAGGGGGCACCCTCTGATGGCCAGGAGAGAGACGCTCATTTTCGGCTGCAGCGCCATGGGTCAAGAGGTTGCCGTACAGCTGGCAGAGCGGGGTATCGAGGCCTACCTCTACAGTAATGATCCCGATGAGGTGGGCGCCGTGCTGGCAAAAGGCCTCCAGGCTGGTGTGATAGACCATACCGATGACGATAAGCTGCGCCACATCGGTATCGGTAAATGGGTGAAAACGATCTTTTGTCTCTTTTCCGAAGAGCCGCAGAATCTCTTTGTCACGCTTTCGGCTCGCGCCCTCGACCCAAATCTGAAAATCATCTGTGTCTGTGAGTCGGTCTCTTCCGGTAAAAAACTGATGACCGCAGGTGCCACCAAGGTCATCGATCCCTATGAGATCAGCGGACACCGGGTGCATGAGTTGATCGCCCGTCCCTATCTGGTGGAGATGCTCGAGAACACCGTGTTCGGTAAACACATCGATATCGCCGAGATTGAGATACCCCAAACCTCTTCGTTATCCGGCACGCCGATGGATGATTTGAAGTTGTCGAAACGCTACAACCTGATCGTTATGGGTGTCGTGGATTTGGAACTGGGACGGGATCTGATATTCAGCAGCAGGGGTGTCAACCACAGCCTTGACTGTGGTGACCTGTTGGTGGTGATCGGTCCGAGTGAAGAAATTGCTCGACTGCGGGAGGATGTGGTGCAGGACCGCTTGGAGTGTGATCGACTGTAGACGCTTCTATTGCTATCAATTGAACAGCGAAGATCCTCCTTTGCTCAATCTACTTCCGTAGCACCAGGTTCGATGCGGTCATGACATGCTAGAAAGCATGTAGCCTTCAGATAACTACGCCGCCTCTGGTAAAAAAGAGATATCCACGTAATACCGCTTCGGATTATTACCATCAATAAACACAAATACTTTTTCCGGTACGAATTCAGAGGGGTCAAGCCTGATATTGTCGCTTTTGAAGATATGTATCTTTGAGGTACTGGGATTTTTCCATTGCGTGAGGATCTGATAGGGATTTGTTCCGTTGACCTCAATCCCCCCGTTTCTCTCAATACTGTGAAGTTTTGTCTCTACTTTTACACCATTTGTCTGTAAGTATTTCGACTTTCTGCGTTTCATCATTCCAAAAATGATGATCGAAAACCCTATGAGAAAGAACGGAATACCCAGAGCCGAAAGCAGGAAAACGCTGCCCCATAGATCGGGCATGCTCTTTATTCTTGCCTCTGCTGGGATGTCGGGAAGATACAGGACTCCTACCTTGTCACCGACCGAATGACCTGTCGGGTTTCGATAGATTGACGATATGAAAGTGATATTTTCACCTCCCCCTGCTCTGAAATTGACGATGGGTGCATAGGTTCTTGAGCTGTTTGTTGTGCTGCCGGATGAACTGACTGCCGTATCGAGACCTGTTACAACACCTTCAGCTGTTATAGCAGATTCTAAAAATACTCGGGTATTCTGAAAATTGATGAATGCAATTACCAGTAGAACACCACCGACAATCGTAAACAGGTACTTGATGATTGAGATTGCTTTCATAAGACATTTCCTTTGCTATGAGTTATCTTCCATGAGAAGAGGTGAATGATAGTTATTTGTCTGTCGCTTTTGATTGGCTTTGTGCTGCCAGCCACTCTGCTCGGCTGTCGGGTGCAGGTCGTGTGAGATCTATTTTGAGATTGTTGATGTCGATGGGTTCTGATAGGTGGATGGCACAGCGGGCGCCGTGATTGGTTATGGCTGTTCCTTCAGCAATATTGAGTGCTCCAATCGATTTTATATTGTGTGTGTAATCTATATATGTACCGCTCCGCTGGAATACATGATTGCCACTTGGGGAATTATCAAAGTTTCCGCCTCTCTTTACTTTGTTTGTGCCGGTGTTAGGCCCTTCGGGGTTGTAATGTTCAGATCGTGAGTAGTAATCTTCGGCATACCAGTCAGAGACCCACTCGGCTACGTTTCCAGACATGTGGTGTAAACCTAAAGGATTGGGTGGAAAACTGTTGACTGGTTGTATATCACGATCGTCAGTTGTTGGATAATTTCTCCCAAATTCCTGTTTGCCATTATCTGTTGCATAAGGTATATCTTGTCCTTGGCTCCTTGCGGCGTACTCCCATTCGGCTTCAGTCGGTAGGTCGATGGGCAAGTATGTAACGGCACCCAGCCATCGGCAATAGTCAGTTGCTTGAAACCAGTCTATGGCTGCAGGTGCATTGCTGGTCCTGACGCCAGTAAATTTCCTTATGATATCCTCTTTTGATTCACCTCTATTTTTCCACCACTGTGGATTGAGATAATCATATTGGATGAAGGGACGATTAACAGCCTGGGTGAATAAATCGTATTCATAGTACGAAATCTCGTATTTACTGAGATGGTAGCCATCTAAAGAGACCTCGTGAGGTGGAAATTCGTCGTCAGCACAAAGGATATTAAAAATCTCATATCTTTTTACTAATTCGTCTTTTTTTTCTGTAAAGCACACAGTGTTACCCATTATGTAGCTACCACCTTCAACGAAGATCATATTCTTTAATGCATTGCGTACCATGGAAATGATGTTTTCTTTTGTAGGTTTGGGTGGCCGATAACCGTCCGGCGTTATTGGTGTATTTGGCAGGCGCCCACACCCTGCTATAAGGCAACTCGCAAAGGCAAGTGAGCTTATACTTATTATTTGTTTCATGTTAGCCGACCTGGCTCGAAAGTTTGATTGATTGGTTGCCATTTTTTTGGCTCAATGGGATAGAGCGCTATCTTCTGTTTAAGAGTTTCTTGAAACTTATCTCTATGAGTTTTAGCATCATCCCTTATTTCGTTAAATGCTTTTCTTTTCCATGCCCTGCGTTGTTCGTAAAACTCTTCCCATTGTCTGCCGTCCAATAGGGATACGAGACGATCGAAACCTGCTTTATACGGATCGTCTCTCACGCTTTTCTTACCGTCCTCCGTCATGTGTTCACAAACTTCCTGAAATTCTCTCTGAGTCTGAATCCAGGAAAGAATGACCAAAACGGAATCTTCTTGAAGCTCCTCCATGTAGAACCAGTAATCTTTCGTTAACTTGTAGAGTAAAGCACCTTTAGTCTCAGGTGGACTGAAAGGCAGCATCCCAGGGTTGGTGAGTATTCTTCTAGCAAGTACCTCAGAATCACTGATGTCTGTCTCTCGACTACTCCACCATAGTTTGAATTTTTCAAATCCACCTTCAATAGCTTCTTTTAATTCAATGCCTGTCTCAATGTGATAAATCAAATATCGATTCAGCATTCCGAAGGATTTTCGCTCAATGAAACCCAAGTAATCAAAGTTATGATTGTTAAGCTGATGGTAGACAAACTGAACAAATTCCACCATATACATGGCGTCTATTTCGCCACCTACTTGTCCGCTTGCACCGAGACCAAGAGCTAGCCCTGCTTTTCCGCGAAACCTGAACTTTCCATCTTCAAATGTTATGAAGAAATCCAATTCCCCTCCGATGCCAGCCGATCCGCTTATTCCAGTTCCCACACTTAAAAAACTCTTCCACTCAAACTTTACTTCCGGATTTTGCCATTCGATATCCCCCTTGATATTGCCACCGGCCTCAGCTCCGGCAAAGAGCCGTCCTGAAAGCGTGGCGCCATCCGGCGCATGCTTTTGTTTCTTGTCCTTGGCTTTGTCTGCACCCTTGAATATCAGCCGCTTCCTGGCTTCATCCAATTCGATGTTAATTGAGAGACTTCCCAATGCACTGGCCCCGACAAACCCTGTCGCCTCGCATTTAAGTTTTCCGCGTATGGCGCCCATGTTGACCCGTTGGGTTCCGCCCTGTTTCAGCGGCATGTCGATGATGAGCGCGTGACCGCTTAGATATGGCCAATAGACGGTATAGACTCCTCTTGCCTGGGCAAGTGTGGCCTGACCTTGGACGGTGGCGCCGATGCTAAGATCGCCTTTTGCCGGATCGATTTTCCACTTCGCGTTGCCCCCCGCATAGTAGCGAAAGAGCTGGGCATCCCAGCCCCGGTGCCACTGTATCTGATCGGCCGGCACGCCTTGCTGCTGCGCAGAACCCTGGAGACTCTGGTTCACTTCCTCAATGTACTCATCCCAGCCTTCATTAATGATTTTCAGCAAGCTGCCTTTCTGAGTTTCGAAAAGCTCCATCTCACCGCTCACGCTGGGAATGATGCTGGCTTCAAAGCGCTCTTTCAGGGCCTTTTTGTTGAGGGTGCGATAGGTGCTGCCGTCGCTGCGCTGATTGGTCTTGAACAGACTGCGCTCCCGGTCATCAACGCGCAGGCTGTAGCTGCGAACGTGATTCTTCAGCTTGTCCGAGCGCACATAGGTAAACTTCTTGCCCGCGAGTCTCCGCACCTCGGTAAAGGAGTGCGATTTCTTGCCGACTTTTACGGCATCAGTTAATTCCTTCGCGATCTCTTCCTTGGCCCGTTCGATACGTTTGGCGTCGTTGTCGGCAACGGCTTGCTGAAGCTGCTGCATCAGCTTGCCCCAGTGCAACTCCTCCTTGGCTAGTTCGCGGGACTGTGCCGGGTCGAGCAGCAACAAGGCGCCGTCGCCGACGGTTGGATCGTCGCACTGGGCGACATAGATCAGATCGGTGATAGGGTCGAGACTGAGCTGGTTGTCCTCCAGCGGGACGACCGGCCCACATTGAATGGGTGCGCAGACTTCAGGCTTCGGCGCCTTGGCCGAGCCCGGCACCTCGTAGTTGACCTGCCCGCTGATGTCGACCCCATTGGGCCCGCCCAGCGAGACGGTCTTGCCGAAGAGATCCACAGTACCATCTTCCCGGATCCGAAGCCCCGCGCCGCCCTGCTCGAAGGTGATGGGCCCGCCCCCTTTGCCGCGGATGCGCATCGACCTGGCCCCCTGGAAGTGGACCTCGCCATTGTTCACATGCACCAGGGCATCGCCCTGCTCGATGGTGAATTTGGCGTTCTCCCTGACGTTGAGGCGGAAGTTTTTCCCGGCGATGAGCCGCGTGTCCTTGCCGGAGATGATCTGGACATACTCCCCGGCCCGGATGGCCGCATCGCGGGCGGCCTGGTGATGGATCTCGCCCTGGCGGGTTTTGGTGAGGTGACTGTTCTCCACCTGCTGGATGCGGTCGTTCTCCGTGCGCTCGGTCAGCGTGTCGCCGCTCTTGAATTGCTGGGTCTTCTTGGCACTGAGTTCAGCGGCTCCCTCCACGGTACTCAGCCCCACCCAGTGGCCGGCGGCGTCGGCGTTGAGCTCAAGACAGAGCAGACCGTCGCGGGCGTGGAGTTGGATCAGCTCCTTGGTCTGGGCATCGTCCATGATTAGGGCGTTAGCCCCGGCGCTGCGGTAGATGTTGCGGGTCAGGCTCTCGGCCAGCACCGGAGACATGGTGCCGGGGTGGTAGAGCCCACCAGCGATCATGAGCTGCTCCGGATCGTGGTTGAGGCAGGAGAGCAGCACCTCCGTTCCGTCCTGCAGTGGGGCGTGCCAGCCGACGGGCTTACCGTTGGAACTGGGCGGACTGCCGTAGGGGCTCTGCTTGCGCAGGGGGATGGAAGCCCGGGCATGGGGATTGATGCCAGGATCGAAGAGGGTACGCAGACGGTAGCGGCCCAACTCGTCCAGGGTGGCGTAGGCGCTCTCGGACTCGATGCGGGCGCCGATCAGGGGCGGCAGCTGGCGCTTGGGCGGAAAGGCGGTGACGTACGGCCGGGCACGGGGGATCAGGGTGGCTTCACAGGTATAGGGAACGGTAGGACCGGCCACGTTGAGGCCGGCTGCCTGGGCGCTGTGGTGTTTGACCGCCATGATCAGGTAGTCACCGGGAACGGGACCGGCCTCCAGGGTGATGCAGTGACCGGCGGCGAGATCGACCCGGTTGGCGAGCAGTGTGAGGGTCTCTGCCTGCTGGTCGTTGTAGCGGTCGCGCAGTTCGGCCCAGGCCTCGGCGCCGGGCAGATCGGTGCAGGCGCTTCCGAAGTGGCTCTCGATGCCGGGCCGCCGGCTGGCCCGGGGCTCGCTGGCCAGGGGCCGCACCGGACGCGTGTCGGGCAGGACGTAGCCCCGGGTGGCGCCGGGCTGGGCGACGCTGTGCTGGCTGATGCGGAAGACGCCGGTCTGGGGGCGGCCGTTGTCGCTGTCGGTCATGCCCGCCTCGGCCAGTTGGCGCACCGCACCACCGCTGACGTAGGGGCAGTGGGCGTTGTGGTCGGTGAAGATGAGGTGCTCGTTGCCGTTGCGTTGGTCGATGCGGAAGAAGATCCCCTCGTGGGCCATGCGGCGCTGGATCAGCTCGGCGCTGGTCTCTCCGGGGGCGCGCAGGGTCCAGGGGCGGATGGTCGGCTCGCGGCTGAGATCGAAGGTTAGATCGCCAATAGGGCGCAGACCGGCCTCGTCGAGCAGGGTCTTGATTAGGCCGCGGAAGTCGAGGCCTAGCCAGAGGGCGGGGCCACGCACCTGCTCCAGGGTGCGGCAGCGGGGCATGAAGCCGAACGCCATGCGCTTGGCGCCCTTGTCGGGGTCGAAGCCCGACTCCTCCACGCTCTCCACGAAGCCGGCGATGTTACGGATATCGCCATCGATACCGCTCAGGTGCAGATGGCCGCGGCGGCCGACGAAATCCTCCACCTGTTGGTGCAGTGCGGCCTGGATGTCGATCTGAAAATAGAAGCCTTGATTAAGGCGCTCTTCGCCGGTGACGGCGATGACAGGGTAGGGGATGCCTTCCAGGGCAAATTCGATACGCGCCCGATTGGCGAGGATCTCCATGGCAGCTTCCTTGTGCGCTTAAAATGAAGCCGAATCTAATGTGATTTTTACTTTGAATGCAACCCCTAATGGATGGAAACTGAGATACCGTTAACTCTCCTCGAGGGTGAAATGCTTGCCATTGGCCCTGAAGTGCTCGATGAGTTGTGGGGAAGCAATCGTGTTGGTTACGAGGGATTATCGGGCGAGCATGCAAGCCAGGTAGGCTTGCATCATAAAGAAAGATTGAGAAATGTGTGTCGCCATTAAAGATATAACGGAGTCATCCAACGGCAACGGTTGTCGAAGATCAGGCGGGAGCGGCTTCAAGTAGATTGGCGAGCGGTGAAGCGTTGGCGGATCCCTGGGTCTTCATGGCTTGGTCAGGCGCTTGGCCGATCTGGTCGAGAATCTGATTCAACACGGACCGGGCCTGTTCCGGAGTCTCGATGGCAGGGCCCGAGGGGGCGTTCTTCTGGCTCTCCATCTCATAGAGCTGGCGTGCCTTTTCGACCTCCACGGTGGCGTTGACGGGTTCTGCTGCCTTATGCTCCGGCCTATCAGTCTGGGCGGTGACTTGGTTGGGCTCAGTGCGCTTGCTTGACTCATCCGAACGGGTGGTCGTTGTTGTAATAGGTTTGTCACCGTTGATTGAATTGACCATGATAGCGGCTCCTGGCACTGTCGGAAAATTGACTGATTCAGCAACGATTCAGCATTTTTCCATTATGCTGCGAAAAACGTGCCAATATTGGCACCAAAAAGTATAGCCAAAGCCATTGCACACAAGGAGCCATTGTGCCGATCTTGCGAATCCAAGCCCTGTTACTGCTTTTTCTACTCCAGACGATGCCGGTGATGGCAGCCAGTGTAACGACGAAACTGGGTGAGGAGCTGGAGTATACGTTGAACTTTAGAGGTATCCTGACCGGCTTCGTGAAACTCGATATCGCCAAATTGACACTCAGTGTTGCGCCTGAGATGGCGCAGGTAGAGGGTAATCAGGCTTATGCCACCCGTATGCAAATGACCACCGAGCCCTATGCCAAGGCTGAGATGATCTACCCGTTACGGCTCGACTATCGGAGCTGGTTGGATGCGCAGAGACTGCAACCCCTGGTGGCGAGCAAGGCATTACAGACCCGGGAATCGAAACAGGAACTTTTCTGGTTCGACCGGCCGGCGGGAACGGGTTACCACTATCAGACGCCCGTGAAGAATAAGCCAGAAACCACCGAGTCACCTCCAGATCATCTGCGGCAGTTTGCGACGATGGATGACCCGGCCTGGTCGGACCTGTTACAGACCAAGCGGATCGAGTTGAATGGCCAGGAGATTCTTGACTATATGGGACTGCTGCATCAGTTGCGCCAGAAAAACTTAACACCTGGTGAGTGGTATGAGTTTTCCGTTTTCTCCGGAAAGAAAATCCAGCACTATCGGGTTGAGGTGGGGAAAGAACGCCTTAAGCGTGGCGGTTGGGATCTGCCAGCCTATCGTTTGAAGCTGTACGAGTACGACACAAAAAAGGATAGATTGAAAGACGAGGTCAATATCTGGCTCAGTGACGATGGGCAACGGCGGATGTTACGTTTCTATGCCGAACGGACAGTCGGCGCACTGGAGGGGCTGTTGGAGACGGGGCGCCCTGAAAACGGTCGACACGATGATCTTTCCGAGTCGACCCAGCGTTCACTTGAGGCCTATCTCGGCTTTTAGTCCTCCGCGATCTCGAACTTTGCCTTACCTTGGGGTCTCTTTTCCCGAGCTTCTTCATCCAGATGCAGGTGGTCGATATTGGGTAGTGGTGCCGGTTCGACCGGCTGCTGGCAATCCTCCAGGCTGCCCTGTTTCGGTTCACTCATGCTCAGGGCGTCGATGTTGATATCCGGTTCATCAACAGGCATCTCTTCGGTCAGCACAGTACCGGATTCGTCCAGTTCGAGTGCCTCAGTGTCGATCTCCAGCGGTTCATAGGCGGGTGTCTCATCAAGAGTGACGCCGGGTTTATCCAGATCCAGTTCACTGATATCGGGTATGGTGGCAGCTTCTACCTCAGGAGCACAGTCACTCAAATTGAAATCCTGAGGGGCAGACAGTCCGTAGTCAGGTGCCACCACGGGTGATACCACCGTTTCCTCTACCGGTAGCGGGCCCTCCGCCAGGGTCAGGTCTGAACTATCAGGTGAGGCTTTTGGGGCGGGATCGGTCGTTGTTTCTGATGGTGCAGTGTTCGGAGCGGGGCTGGATCTGGCGGCAGGGGTGGGTGACGGACTCGGCGCAGGCTGGCCTTCGGGTACGATATCCACCAGGCCCCCCGCATCCCGGAAGGCGACACGGAACTTCACCGCCTGGTCCATATCCACACCCCGCTTGATTGGGATGGGCTTGCCGCTGAACAAACGCTCCAGCTTCTCGCCTTCAAGCTTGAACATGGCTCCGACCTTGCGCTTTACCTCTGTCGGATCGGCTGTCTTCAGGCACGCCCCGGAGAAGTAGACATCGTAGGTTTCAATGCTCATGACTTGGCGTCTCCTTCACGCTTCTTGTCGCCCCATGTGCGTTGGTTGATGGCGTAGATATCCTTGAATTGTAGGAAGGGAATCAAGAGCATACCACCCAAACGTGTTGTCAGTTTCGGGTCCTGAAGCGTCGAGATGCCTATGGTCATGCCGGTTTGACCCAAGCGCGGTTGCTCACGATAGGTGCCCATCAGACGGTCCCACACCGAGAGATTGAAACCGAAATTGCTATTGGCCTCCTCCGGTTCGATGGAGTGATGCACCCTGTGCATATCGGGTGTGACCACCAGCCGGCGCAAGACGCTATCGAGCCGCTGTGGGAGTTTGACATTGCCGTGGTTGAACATGGCCATGCCGTTGAGGACGACCTCGAAAATGATCACGGCCACCACCGGAGGTCCGAGTGCGGCGATAGTGGCGACTTTGATAACCATGGAGAGGATGATTTCGATAGGATGGAAGCGTGCGCCGGTGGTGAGATCGTAATCCGGGTCGGCGTGGTGGACCCGGTGCAGGCGCCAGAGAGCCGGTACGGCATGCACCATGACATGTTGAAGATAGATGATCAGATCCAGCAGGGTGACGGCGATGAGAATTTTCAGCCAGATCGGGATGTCGATATTGGGTAGCAGTCCCCACTCCTGAGTATCGGCATAGGCCGCCATACCGACGGCTGCGGTAGGAAAAAGCAGTCTCAGCACCAGCGTATTGAGAACGACGATGCCCAGGTTGCTGCTCCATCTCTGCAGGCGGGTGAAGAGCCGTTGGCGACGAGGTGCATAGACCTCCCATAGCGCCATGATGGCGAAAATGCCAAAAAAGGCGCTCAGGCGGATGGCCTGCTCATGATTAAGGATGAAATCTGTCATTTTGTGTAAGTCTGGGGACAATACCTGCCATTATAAACCGGTGTTTTTACTGAACAAGCGGGTAGACGACAAGCTTTGATTGGTAGATTTACTGTATTAGTCGATGGGTCGCGGGCTATACTAACCGCACAAGTAGCACGATTATAAGACAACAAACATAATGAAAAATCCTGTCGCGGATCCAGATACCCGTCACCGGATGGTGCAGACAGGAAGCAGTCGGAGAATCTAAGGCCTATGTTCGAAAAAGATCCCCGCACTTTCTCCCCTGAGTACAAGAATCTCTCGCCGGAACAGAAGGCGATGGTCAAGCTTGAGATCACGCTGACCAATTTCTTCAAGAACTTCGATAAGAGCATGTCCCGCTGGGAGCGGATGATCTACCCCATGTTAGTGGTAGTCGGCGTACTCGGGCTCTCCGGGTTCTACCTGATTTATAACGTAACCCGGGATATGCATACGCTGACCGAACAGGTTGATCCCAGAATGGAGGTGAATCTTCAGACAATGTCCACACATATGGGCAAGCTGTCGGAGAACATATCCATCATGACCAAACAGATCACAGTGCTGGTGGATAGGGTCGACAGTATGGAGTCACACATCGCAACGATGGATGGCAACATAGGTGCGCTAGCGGTCGATGTGGGCAATATGAAACAGAATATCGGCATCATGACCGGTAATGTGGCCGAGATGAATCAGGCGATGCGGGCGATGACCGCCAACACCGGCATCATGAGTCGGGATATCAATCAGATGGGCCGGCCAATGGACTTCATGAACAGCTTTACACCCTGGTAGCGCTTCTGATCGAGGCTGTTAACCTGTTGGAACCGGCATGCCTGTCGCCTCAGGCGTTACCCTTACCCTTCATTCCGATACCCTGTCCGGCAGCAAAATCGAGCATGCGCTGAATCGGGACGACCGCCTTCTCCCTGGTCATGGGGTCGATGTGGATCTCGTTTTCGCCACTTTCCAGTACCTTGTCCAGATTGTGTAGGGCGTTCATGCCCATCCAGGGACAGTGGGCGCAGCTGACGCAGGTAGCACCTTCCCCGGCCGTGGGTGCCTCGATCAACACTTTGTCGGGTGCCATCTGCTGCATCTTGTAAAAGATGCCCCCGTCGGTAGCGACAATGAACTCCTTGTTGTTCAGCTCCGCCACCGCTTTGATGAGTGCGGTGGTGGACCCCACAACATCCGCCTGATCGATGACATGCTCCGGGGATTCAGGGTGTACGAGTACGGCTGCGTCCGGATGCAGGCGCCGAATGCGTTCCAGCGCTACCGATTTAAACTCCTCGTGTACGACGCAGGAACCCGGCCAGAGCAGCATATCCGCACCGGTCAGTCGCTGCACATAACTGCCGAGATGCCTGTCAGGGCCCCAGAGGATCTTTTTACCCTCACTGGCAAGGTGTTCCACGATCTGCAATGCAATACCGGAGGTTACGACCCAGTCCGATCTCGCCTTCACTTCAGCGCTGGTATTGGCGTAGACGACAACCGTGTGATCCGGGTGTTCATCGCAGAAGCGGGTGAACTGATCTGCCGGACAGCCCTCATCCAATGAGCAGGTAGCCCCCAGGTCTGGCATGATGACACGCTTCTCCGGATTGAGGATCTTCGCGGTCTCGCCCATGAAGCGGACCCCGCAGACCACCAGGGTCTCCGCCTCCTGGGCGGCGCCGAAGCGGGCCATTTCCAGCGAATCGGCGACACAGCCACCCGTCTCTTCCGCTAATGCCTGCAGGTCGGCGTCCGTATAGTAGTGTGCTACCAGTACGGCGTTTTGAGCCTTTAATTTCTCTGCAATACGCTGTTTCAGCTCATCCCTTTCCCGGTCTGAGAGATCTGGCCAGTGGGGGTGATCGGGAATCAGTATTTTGGGCAGCTGCAATGATTGAACGCTCATCTGGTATCTCGTTGCTTTATTTAATGATTTCAACCCGGGTGGGATTGATCACCCGGTAGGTTTTGGCGGGACGATGGTTACCGGTACGGGAGTAATCGCCGGTCTCCATGAGGATATTGCGGGCGAGTACGCCCTTGCGAAAGTTCCTTTTATCCAGCTTTTCATCGAGTATTGTCTCATAGACCGCCTGCAGTTGGCTGAGGGTGAAAGTCTCGGGCAGCAACTGAAAGGCGATGGTCGAATAGTTGAGTTTGGCTGCCAGACGTTGTCTGGCGAGTTCGACGATCTCGGCATGGTCGAAGGCGAGGTCGGGCAAGCCGCTAATGGGAAACCAGGCAGCCTCCTGTGCGTCACTGCCCGCCTTCGGGTGCAGCGTGTCGGATTGTGTCAGGGCAAAATAGGTGGCGCTGATGACCCGCTCGCGTGGATCTCTGTCAGGTGCGCTGAAGGTATAGAGTTGCTCAAGGTAGAGACCGTCGATTCCCGTCTCCTCCAGCAGTTCTCGATTCGCACACTGCTCCAGGTTCTCGTCCATATTGAGAAATCCGCCGGGCAGAGCCCACATCTGACGAAACGGAGGATTGGTTCGTTGTATCAGCAATACTTGCAGTGACTCTTCACGAATGGTGAAGAGCACGATATCCGTCGTCACTGCCGGATGAGGGTGGGTATAACAGTAGGGCTGATTGACGGGCACGTTAGCTTTAAGGATTTCGATCGATAACCGACATCGGTGACATATTGGTTAGTGTAGCAAATACACCAACACAAAAAAACCGGTTCTTTACCAGGATGGATGCCACATTTTGATGCCATAGACATCTCTCGCTTTTAGTGAAACTGAGAACAGGTTGCGACAGTTGGCAAATTTTACCGACGATTCACAACTGTAGGTTAAAGATCAATCACAATAGGCCGATAAATGATTGGCAACACATACACTTTATCGTTATCGGATCATGCAGATCGCCAGCACTGCCAAACATCAGGTCCTGACACTGAAGCACTTGCCGCCGCTCTCAACAACGGCGGCCCGTCTGCTTGAGATGCTGTCGGACGAGGATCTTTCGCTTGAGCAGTTGTCAGGAGTGATCAGCCAGGATCCAGGGATTTCAGCCCGTATTCTGGGTGTGGCCAACTCGGCCTATTTCGGTCAGACCACCCCCATCCATTCCGTTGAGGATGCGGTGATACGGGTCCTGGGTCTGAACATGGTTCGCAGCCTATCCTTCAGTCTCGCCATCAGTGGCAGCTTCGATACGTCACGCTGTGGTAGTTTTGATCTGGAAGCCTACTGGTACAGGGCATTGGCGACGGCGGCCCTGTCGAGATTGATATGCAGTCACATAGTGATGGATGAGCGTCCCGATCCGGATGGTGTCTACCTGGCGGGACTCTTGTTCGATATCGGTGCGCTGGTTCTTATCCATCTCTTTCCCGAAAGTTATGCCACCGTTTTGGACAAGTCTGAAGAAGGGGATCGACAGGACTTAGCCCGATTCGAGGAGGAGATCATAGGTATCAGCAGTCGTGAAGCGGGAGGGTGGTTGCTGGATCGATGGCACCTGCCTCCCAGGATCGTCCAAGTCGTACAGCAGAGCGGTCAGGATGAGGTGGTCGAATCTGACCTTGTCGACACGGCTGCCGCCTGGGTGAGTCACGATGTCAAAAAGGGGTCGGATCCGGTGCAGGGTTTTCGGGCGATACCAAGCGACAAGATCGAAATCATTCAAGCGGAATTCCTGCGGCAGGATGATGGGATCCGTGCTGTGGCCAATCTACTGGCCTATTAGTGGGGTTATTCGTGGATCTGTCATTCAATCAGACATCGATGGATCTCAGAGAGCGATTTTTCAGCCTGCTCGACTCCCTGTCCGCCTTGCGGGCGTTGTCGCAGATCAATCTGGAAGGTATTAGTGAAGATGAGCTGCTTTCGCGCGCACTGAACGAACTGATTCGATATCAGAATGTGGATAGCTGTTCAATTTATCGCGTTGAGGATGGTGTCCTTAACTGTGTGACCGGAACCTGTATGACGGAATCCCATAGCGTGATCACAGGTCAGGTGGTTGCTGAAGGGGTTAAACCCAGCATCTCGTTTGCGCCGGGTGAAGGGATTGCCGGAATGGCCTTGCAGACCGGGCAGTTACAATACTGCCGGGATTGTGCTCAGAGTCCTGACTTCATCAGTAATCCACGGCCTGGCGCCGACCAGCCGGGTTCACTCGTCAGTTCGCCGATCAAAATGGGTGACCAGGTATTGGCGGTACTGAATGCAGCGCACCCTTTACCCGAGTATTTTGAGCCATGGCAACAGCATACTCTCAGCCTTTTCTGCAGCAGTCTGGGACAAATGCTGCACAATCATCGAATGCTGCACGACCTTGAATTTGCAGTTGATCAGCGTACCAAGGAGCTACGTACGGCACTACATGAAGCAGAGAGCTTGCAAAAGCGATACCTGCAGCTCTCCACCGTTGATGAACTGACCGGGTTGAACAATCGCCGCTATTTCTTTTCGGAAGCGGAATCGATGTTGGCAAGGGCGCAGCGGCATCAGCAGGTTTGCAGTCTGATGCTGTTGGATGTGGATTATTTCAAGCTGATCAATGATCAATGGGGGCATTTGCTGGGTGACAAGGTGCTATGCGCCATTGCAGACGTCATTCAGCAGGAGGCGCGCGGTGGTGATCTGGTCGCCCGCGTGGGGGGTGAGGAGTTTGTCGTCATGTTGCCCGAAACCGGTCTGGACGGTGCGGATCTCATGGCACAAAGGGTTCAGGAAAGACTGGCCCGGCTGGAATTCGGACGCAATGTGGGTAATCTCGGATTAACGGTGAGTATCGGAATGACTGTGTATGATCATGAGGCAGATGATCAAAAACCCGTGAACGTATTGGTCGACCAACTCTACTCTCAGGCCGACCGAGCCATGTACGAAGGCAAGCGGCAAGGTCGAAACAGCCGGCAACTGTTTACAGAATAAATATCCAACTAGCCACCCTCAGAGAGGGCGCTATAGCGTCTTAGGCAGAATCTCTCTCTTCCAATTCAACTTCCGTTTCGGTGTTGTTTCGTTGCGGCTCGGACTCCAATAGTTTTTCCGACCCTGAGGGGTTGGTGAACTGATCGTTCAGGGTCTGAATATAGGTGTCGGTGGATTGGAGCACCTCGCGTAACTGGCGTCGGGATTTACGTCCCCAACCAGCCGGATTCTTCCTGAAAATCGATCGCCATGGCTTGGTGCTGCGCAGGAAAGCGGTAGCGGGGTTGCCTTTCAGGTCGGCTTTACTGGCCTGTCTGCGGATTGCGCCCAGGAGGCTGCGTGCGGCTACAGCTCTTACGCCGAAGTGAATGGCGGTTAACGCGACAACAAAAAAGCCAAGCAAAACCCAGGAGAGGAGGCTGTTGGCATTACCCTCTTGCCCTTGCCAGGGCGGTGTAAAGGTGAGTCCCTGCCAATAGCCTGCGTTGATCGAAAATCCCAGCAGAACCAGTACTAGAATCCCCATTATCACACCGTCACCCCAAAGGACTCGTTTGCGCCAGCGTTGTAGGGTGGCTGTTATCAATGGGACGCTCCGTTCTTCAATATCCCGTGCGGTCTTTTCGAGTGCGCCCACGATACGGTAGGCCCTTTCAATCTCAACCTCTTCCATACGGCTGTGGATCTCCTTGAGATCGATGTCGCGTTTGGTCTCGTAACGGTTTCGCAGTGCCTCATCATCGATCGGCACGGCGGCTTCCGGATTGTAGATGGCATAGAAGCGACCGGCGGTCAGCCCCCGCTCGCCGAGGGCTCGCTGCCAGGCGGCTATGACATCCTCCGGGTTGTTCTCACGGGCCGTGGTATCGATCTGGTTCAGGATATAGAGGAACTTGCCGGTATCGTTTCTGTTGATCGTGCGCTCGATCAGGTGGCTCAATGTATCCTGCATCGCGCCGGGTTCAGGGTGTCGTGCATCGAAAAAGACCAGGACAAGGTCCGATAGATCGATGATGTGGTCGGTGATACGCAGGGTAGATGTGCGTTGTGCATCGGCATCGAATCCGGGGGAGTCGATCAGAATCTTGCCGCGCAACTTCTCGCTGGGGCACGTCTTCAGTTGCAGATAGGCATCGATACGGTCTCCTTCACCCTTAGCGACCTTTTCGATCTCGTCAGACATCTGATAGAAGGGAAATCTGGGATCTGAATCGAGCGCCACACCTGGCAGTGCGTGTGCAGTAGCCTCTTTGCTGTAGCAAATAACGGTGAACTTATCGTCCACTGCCTGGTTACCCGAACGCTGCAGGTCGTCGCCGATGTAGTGGTTGATAAAGGTGGATTTGCCGGCAGAGAAGGTGCCCAGCACGGAGATTAGTGGCCACCAGGGTATCTGGGTGGCGAATGAGTTGTCCCCAGACAACAAACCCAGGCGAAACGCCACATCGTCCAGTACGCGAAAACTCTGTACCGTACTTAAGAGTATGGGATTTTCCTGCTCCAGGTGAGATTCAAGGTGTTGTAGGCGCGCTTCGATGACCTGTCCTGCGGGATGCATGGGTACTCACTCCTGGTTGGCGTTGTTGTTTTGCTTAATTTTAGATTGTCTTGCTGGATGCATCCCAAACTAAAAGTAAATTTTTACGCTGAGCCCTGATGCATCTTCGAAAAAGAGGGTATGGGTGCGACTTTACCCTATGGGAAGCCTTCCTGCATGCCGTAAATCGGATCATTCAGACAATCTCATGAAAACCAGTGAATAGGCGCCGTCGAATCCGTGGATTTTGGTGGATAGGGTGGGATTGCAGGGTGCCGTTTAGGAGACTATTTCTCATCCCGGCTTTGCCTTCGATAAAAAGTATCGTAGAATGCGTATCAGTATATCTATACATTCTGATATATGTGCTTCGGCGCACGGTTTTTAGGGGTTTACCCGGTTGCATTGGCACTATGCTTCATAGATACTGGGAAATCCTCTAAATGGGGAAAGATATCTCCCCTATGCATTGATAATAACTCAAAGAATCTATCTAGGAGATCGACATGGCAGAGCTGTTTACCGAAGAGTGGATGCAGGGTTTCGCAACCCACTGGAACGCAGAACCTGAGCTTTCTGATGCACTGGCCCAGATTGGCTTCAATAGTGTTATCGGTTACGGATTTGATGGCGACGACAAGCCCATCGGTGTTCTGACAGTAGAGAATGGCAAAGCCGTGACAGGTGAAGCCTATACGGGTCAGGAGTTAAACTGGGATATTCGTGCTTCTGACGAACAGTGGCGGAAATGGATGTCAAAACCTCCAGGCATGATGGGATTGGGTATGGCGTTTACCTCGCGGAAAATGAAGTTTGTCGTGGGTGACTACTCCTCGATGATCAAGGATCCGCGTATGGCGGGCCCCTTCATCAAAAGCTTTGCCGTCATGGGCAGAGTTTGATCCTAAAATCAGATAATTATCTTTACTTTCACGGTTGCTGAACAACCAGAATCAAGAATCTGACACCAGGTAGTGTGGAATTATGAGTTTGAAATTCAAGGCGATGTTTTTGGCTGCTGGTGTATCGACTCTGGTGTTGGCGACTTCAGGGATCCAGGCACAGCCGGGCCAGCAGTCCGCCGGTGACCACTTTGTCGTACAGCAGACACAGGGCGTCCCGCATGTCTCTCTTGGGGGCACGGTTGTGCCCTACAAAGAGGTGACGCTCTCCGCACAGTTGCCCGGACGGGTAAAGTTCCTTGCGGGTATCGAAGGCGATATCTTCAGAGAGGGCGATCAACTGGTTGAACTGGATGACAGTGAGCTGATGGCCAAGCGTCAGGCTGCGCTGGCTCAACTGGCCAATGCCGATGCACAGCTGCGAAATGCCGGGGTTCAGTTCAATCGGGAGCTCTGGTCACCCAAATCCAAATCCGCGATGGGCGGTATGGGGATGCCCAATCTCTTCGATCAGATGTTTACCCGTCCGATGGAAGATGTCATGGGTGAGAGGGACAGAGACGCGGAGAGGCAGGCGGATATCTACTCCTCCCGGACCAATATCCAGCAGGCACAGAACACCATGATTCGTGTGCAGGCGGAGATTCGCGCTATTGACGCCAAGCTGCGAGATGCAAAGAGTGTGGCCCCCTTCGACGGGGTTATCATGAAGAAGTTCGTCGAGGTGGGCGATACGGTGCAACCGGGTCAACCGCTTTTGAAATATGCCGACGTGGAGTATCTGCAGATCGTGGTCGATGTCCCCGGTCGTCTGCGCCCGGGTCTCAGTGAAGGTATGATGCTCCGTGCGGAGCTCGACGTTGGTGATCGCGAGATACCGGTCAGGGTCGCCCAGATCTTTCCCATGGCCGACGCACAAAGGCATACTGTCACGATCAAATTCGACCTTCCTCAGGGCGAGTCCGCCCCCGGTATGTATGCCAAGGTGCTGGTCCCCGATTTCAATGCGCCGACCCGGGCAAATCCCGTCATTCCATCCAGCGCCATCCGTTATAACGGTAGTCTTCCGGGGGTCTATGTGGTTGATGAAGAGGGTAAGCCAATGCTGCGGTTGATCCGGGTCGGAGAGACACTTCCCGGTGGCTACAGTACCGTACTTTCCGGCTTACAAGCCGGTGAGCGTGTGTTGCGCAATCCTCCCCTGGGGATCAGTGCCGGATGGACGTCCCCACAGCGCTGAAGCGCTTTTCCAATATGCTCGCAGTTTGAGCCGGGTATTGTGGGGTGTCACGCCCTGAGTTGAATTTTTTACGAGGCAAAGGTGTGTATGCCTGCCTCTTAGCGAGGCTTCGAGATCAGCTATGAGCCAGGACGATAATAAACTCGATCAGCTCCACTCCATGGATCCCAGCCACGAGGCGCACCTTGGGATCGCCGGCAGAACCGCCAGGTTCTTCATCCAGTCACCTCTTTCACCTCTCTTCTTCATGGCCATGATGTTGATGGGGCTGTTGGGCCTGGTCATCACGCCACGCCAGGAAGACCCGCAGATCTCCGTGCCGATGGTGGATATCTTCGTCCAGTATCCGGGTGCTGCGGCGGATCAGGTCTCATCGCTGGCCATTGAGCCGCTGCAACGCATTATGTCGGAGATTCCCGGCATGAAGCATGTCTACTCTGCTTCCCAACGTGGCGGTGGCGTGGTCACCATCGAGTTCGAGGTTGGCGAGAGTATGGGGCCCTCGCTGGTCAAGGTTAACGATAAAATCGACTCCAATATGGACCTGATCCCGCCAGGGGTCATGCCACCTTTGGTAAAGGCGAAGGGAATCGACGATGTGCCCGTCGTGACCCTGACCCTCTGGTCCAAGGATATAGACAGGGACGGCGCACCCGATGTGGATGACGGCCAGCTGCGTATGCTGGCTCATGATGTGTTGCAGTCGCTTAAAGAGCTGCCGAACACCGGCAACGGTTTTGTCGTTGGAGGACGCAGGGAACAGGTCACGGTCGAGGTTTTTCCCGAACGACTGGCCGGTTTTGGTATCAGTTTGGATCAGGTGGCAGGGCGCATTCAGGAATCCAACAGTGAACAGCAGGCTGGTGGCGTGGAGGCGGGAAGTGCTTTTTCCAGCGTAGTCTCCGGTGCATTCCTCACGTCAGTGGACGATATCAACCGCCTTGTGGTGGGCACGCATAATGACGTCAAGGTCTATATGCACGATATCGCCCGAGTAAAACAGGGCCCGGAAGATGCAAAACAGTTGGTCGGCTACTATACCGGTGCTGCCAGTGATCTGGATATTAAGGCAGACGGCGTACCGGCCGTCACTCTGGCCATTGCCAAGAAAGAGGGTTCGAACGGCGTTACCGTAGCCAATGCCATCAAGGAGCGGGTGGAACATATCAAAGGCACGCTGATCCCGGACAATGTGGAGGTGAGCGTTACCCGTAACTACGGTAAGACCGCCGATGACAAGGTCAGCGAGCTAATCTTCAAGCTCTTCGTCGCTACCGGTTTCGTCTTTCTGCTGGTGCTGGCGGCCTTTCGTGCCTTCCGTCCCGCCTTTGTCGTGGTGCTCGTAATCCCCGTCGTGTTGCTGATGACGATCTTCAGTGCCTGGCTGATGGGCTATACCATCGACAGGGTCAGTCTCTTCGCCCTGATCTTCTCCATCGGTATTCTGGTGGATGATGCCATTGTGGTGGTGGAGAATATTTATCGCCGCTGGCTGGAGGAGAATTCCACAGATGTGGCCACCGCCGTGGATGCGGTGCGCGAAGTGGGCAACCCGACCATACTTGCGACCTTTACTGTTATTGCCGCACTGCTGCCCATGGGGTTTGTAACCGGCATGATGGGACCCTACATGGAACCCATCCCCGCGCTGGGTTCAGTCGCAATGCTGATTTCTCTTTTTGCCGCATTCGTGTTTACGCCCTATCTCACGGTCTCCCATTGGTTGCGTCCTTCCATGCGCTACCTCGAGGTGGCCGGTGAGCGGGAGCATAAGGAGTCGGAGAAGCTTGAGAGCCTCTTTAGGAAAATCCTGATACCCATGATCGAAACTCCGGCCAAGGCCAAGCTGTTCAAGCTGGTGATGTGGGGAACCTTCCTGATCATGTGCTCCTTCTTCTACTTCAAGTGGGTAGCGGTCAAGATGCTGCCCCTGGACAACAAGCCGGAGTTTGCTGTGGTTGTCGACATGCCGGAGGGCACGGCCCTACCGGTAACCGCGAATCTTGTCCATCAGATGGCCGAGAAGATTCGCGTTATGCCGGAGGTGACGGCAGTCCAGGTCTACGCTGGTACCGCACGCCCATTCGATTTCAACGGTATGGTGCGTCACTACTATCTTCGCTCCGATCCCTGGCATGCGGAGGTACAGGTCCAACTGTTGGATAAGGGAGAACGAGACCGCTCCAGTCACGAGATTGCGGTGGCGACGAGACGGATGTTGGCTGAACTCGTAGAGGGTACCGGTGCCGTCTATTCAGTAGTCGAAATGCCGCCGGGGCCTCCGGTCCTGCAGTCGGTCGTTGCGGAAGTGCACGGTCCAAGTCCCGAAGTACGTAGGCAGGTTGCGCAGGATCTGACGAATCTGTTCAAAGAGACCGAATCCCTGCGCGATGTGGATAGCTACATGCGGGACCCCTATAAATACTGGCGTTTCACCGTCGATACGGAGAAATCGGTCAGTCGTGGGATTTCGGTGGATACCATCAATCGTAATCTAGGCATGGCACTTGGTGCTTCACCGTTGGGCGATGTGAAACAGCGTGCGGGGCATGAGCCGGTCAATATCCTGATGCAGGTCCCTTTGGCTGAGCGCTCTGAAATCACTCGTCTGGGTGATTTACCGATTCAGTCTAATACCGGCATTATCGTTCCCCTGCGTGAGTTGGGTCGTTTCGAGCAGGTCTGGGAGGACCCGATTATCTATCACAAGGATCTGCGTGACGTGGAATATGTCGTTGCAGAGGTGGGCGGAAAATTGGCGGCACCTGTTTACGGCATGCTGCAGGTACAGAACCTGCTGAAGGAGACCGGTTATGTGGCCCCGGATGGCGTTGCCATCGAACCCCATTGGCTGGGTGCTCCAGGCAACGATTCGACGACTGCTATCGAATGGGCGGGTGAGTGGACCGTTACTTACGAAACCTTCCGCGATATGGGGGCCGCCTTTGCCGTCGCTCTTGTGCTGATCTACATTCTCGTGGTCTGGGAGTTCGGTAACTTCCGTATTCCGGCATTGATCATGGCGCCGATTCCCCTGACGTTGCTTGGTATCATTCCGGCCCACTTCATCTTCTTCCAGATGGGTTGGGGCGGTGAGTTTACGGCAACCTCGATGATCGGTTGGATTGCCTTGGCTGGCATTATCGTCCGTAACTCCATACTGCTGGTCGATTTTTCCATCCACCAGGTGCAGCAGGGGACGTCTGTGGTTGAATCGGTCATCATGGCCTGTAAGACCAGAACACGACCGATAATGATTACCGCATTTGCTTTGGTTTGCGGCTCCTCGGTTATCTTTTTTGATCCGATTTTCCAGGGAATGGCCATCTCACTGGCATCCGGTGTTCTGGTATCAACCGTACTCACCCTGATCGTGATTCCCTTGGGTTGTATCGCTGCCAGCAAAGATCTGCTGGAAGTGGCTGCTGCCACAGCACCTGCGGGCGCCCAACTGCCTGTCGCTCAGGAAGAAGAACCCCAGATAACCAAGCCGGCTGCGAAAAAAGCAGACCAGCAAGTGGAAGCGGGAGGGTCATTCATTCATGGTGTCTGGCTTAAAGTGGTCACGCTGTTCAGTATGATCTTCTATCTGTTGCGAGGACTTGTTCTGCTCTTCCTGCAGTTGTTTAAACGCAAAAAGAAGAGAGAGGACGGCCAGGCGGCAGGGGAGACGGAGCCGTCAGGCGGAGAAGGTGGTGGTGCCGGTAGTGCCGGCACTGGCGAATCAAAAATCAGTAGCAATCCGGGCAGTGATTCTGAATCCATAGCTGCTGCACCTGTGGAATCCCAGGCAGCAGGAGAGAGTCAGGTAGTCGAGCCTACTCCGGTGGCTGAGCCGCCTCAAGCGCCAGTGGCGGCGTTGGCCAATGAACCTGAGGTGAATGAGAAAACAGAAGAGGTGAAGGCGGAGTCTGTACAGGCACAGGCCGATGTACCTTCCCATAGCTCACAGCAGGATCAAGAAGTTGAAGTTGCTGAGAGCGAACCGGCTCAACCAGCGGCACCGAAGCCAAAAAAGAGACCGTCAACACTCAAAAAACAGACAGCAAAGAAAAAGGCGGTTGCCGCTGTTGCACGTACGAAATCTCGATCAAACGGAAGTGGAGAGAAAAAAGCACAAACAAAACCGTCTGCCAAAAGTAAGTCGGCTTCCAATGTTGCGGCCTTTCCTGTGCGTAAGAAGGCGGCGCGTCGTGGGATTCGGCTCAAGTAGATAGTGAGCGCTAAACAGGTACCCGTTAGCAGTGTCTCTGTCGTTGATAATGGGAGGGGCTCCGTGAGCACCCCCTCATGAACCTGGCTTCTGTCAAATATGGTGGTGGGGGCTTATCCGTCAACGGTCGCATATGATCTATAGTTAGCGTAGTTTATCTCATGGGAGTGGTGTACTTGCCCACGTATGCGAACCTTTTCCGGTCACTGCTGTTTGCCTTTTTGGGGGGTGCCGGTCACTGTTTGGCGCAGCAACCCTATGAGTATCCAAATCCTGTATATGGTTCGAGTGGAAGCAATCCCGCTTGGATGCTGCAGGACGACAATCAGTTTCGATGGCGTCCCGATGAAACAGAACCTGTTCAGGAATCATCAAGCTCGAGGGGGAGTGGGTGGAACCAGCGAGATGATGTCTACACTCCAGCCACTGACTATGTCGATGAGCCGCTTGGACTGCCTCCAGGTACCTACCGGCGCATTGATGAACGGCACACGATTACTCCGCACCAGGATGGGTTTCGTTTTCGGCCGATTGAACCCAGCGAGCAGGAACGTGTGAAGGATCGCAACATAGAGCATCGGCGTAAGCAACATGTAACGGAAACACCGCCATCACAGATCAACGGGTGGGGAAACGGCGGTTATTACATAGAGAAGCAACCGCCAAAGCCACGATTTCGTCCTGACTCTCGTTTTGATAAAAAGCCCGGGAGTGCTCCCAGCAGATATTCTTACCCCCGTGGCTCCGGTTCACCTGTGTTTCGTCCGGAGTGATCTGAAATATGTTTCCGAGGCAGTGTTTTCTCAGCCTCAAGTTGTGAGTATGGCGTTGTCAGGTGACGCGTATTAAGGGTCTCTAAATGAGAAACATGATTTCAAATGGTTTTGCCTAAAGGCGTTTGCCGTTAAACTGTGGTTGATTAAGAAAACATCCTGACTACACGATCACTATCCGCATGCATCCTGACCACGAGGTTTTGGGAGATTCTGATGAGATATAGAAATTTGCTAGTCTTTGCCGTCACAATCCTGGGTTTGCCCCAAACGGCATTGTCAGTGGACGGCTGGGCAAATCAATCGATCTACACCGATGACAGCAAGGGGCGGTATGCCTTCGATTCTTATCGGTCACCCGCACCCATCAATCGACATGCCCCTGTAAGAGGGTATCAATCCCGCGCAGATTATCTATACCCGTCGCCATCTCACGAGAACTATCGCTTTAGAGCGTGGGACAGGGGGAGGATGAGTCCACAGAGCGGTAACAATCGAATGCCCAGGATGGCACCTGACAAGTCGGTCTCATATTGGGGAGGGATTCCTGTGAACCGGGTGCGTCCGGTTGTGTCTGTGAAACGGGAACAGGAGTCAACTCAGTACCGGGATGTACAGCAATCGAGAATTCGATCAACGTATCATCAGCCTGATGTGTCCGGCTATTCGCCCGGACAGTATCGGTTTCGTCCCTTGCACAGGGTGAAAGCACCGGAGAGCCATGGCAGGCTGAAGTATCGTCCCATGCAGGTGCACATACCGGATCAGGCCAGATTTCGTCCACTCAATCCCGTCGCGCGAACCAAGCCATATCCCGTGCGTACCGCCCAGTATCGACGTGATTTGCCCAGACCATACAGCACAGCAGGTTACTGGCCCCGGTACGACATCTATCCACAACCTGCACCAACAGGGCGTTATGTCTACAGCTATCCCGCTGGAAGGCATTGGCCTGGTTTCAATCCACGGAGAGAACCCTGGCAGCAACACATGGCACCTGCTCAATCAGTGATGTCAGGATATGCTCGGAGAGATTCGTCCCAAGTACGTTTTCGGCCCCAGCCGACCCCCAGGAACACCGCCTTCCAGCCCGGTAGGCTTCCCCGCTTTGCTCAACGTCGATTCACGCAACCACCCAACTGGTCAAAGAATCGGCCGCGTGGGTATCACTTGTACCCCTATCCGGCTCCGACAACGGTGGCTCGCCAGTGGCCTCCTGCGCCTATGGGTTACAGGCCGCAATGGCAGCCTCCAGTTACCGCACAGCAACGCACAGATTGGTATGATGGACGGGGTGATGGCGAAGGTGCCTGGTATCAGCTGACGAGTCGTTCAATGCCTGTCGTGACACAGCGCTGGTCAGATGCAGATACGGAATTTGCAGGGGGATATTGATCTGGGGCTTTGATGAGTCTTTCGGAAACGATTTCAACAAAAAGATAAAAATAGATAGGGGAGTGTATGATTACGGTAATCGGTAGTTTGAAAGGAGGCTCGGGTAAAAGCACGGTAACTTTCAATCTGGCCGTGTGGTTGGAGATGGCGGAGGCTGAAGTATTGGTGGTGGATGCCGATCCTCAGGCAACATTGAGCGATGTGGCTGAGGTCAGAACTGAAGAGGGCTATGAACCGTTTTTGACGCTGAAGGATATCTCAACCTTGTCCCGTAAAAAGCTCAAAGGGTATGACGAGGTTCTCATCGATGTAGGTACATCGGATATCGAATCGATGAAATTGGCGCTTACGCTTGCCGATCGGGTTGTGATTCCTGTCCCGCCTTCACAGGCAGATATCTGGTCCACACAACGCTTCCTGCAATTTCTGGATGACGCGCTGGATGGACAGCAACGACCTGAACTCCTGGCATTTATTAATCGGGCCGATACGCATCATGCCATTCGGGAGTCGGATGAAGCTGCGGCAGCGCTTGTTTCCCTACCGGGTATTCGGTTTATTAAGCACCGGCTTTGCCAAAGGACGGTATTTCGTCGCTCGTTTAGTGAGGGATTGGCAGTTTACGAGCTAGACCCGAGAGGTAAGGGCAGTAAAGAGTTCTATGCCCTAACAGCCGCACTTTATCCAGACTACATTAGTCATTAGGTGTTTGGGTTTCGGGCAGATAGAAAAACGATAATAAACACCTTGTTAAAATAGACACTACATTCGTTGGAGAGAGAGATGGGGTTTATCAAGAATATATTCGCACTTATCGGGCTGGTGGCGTTGATAGCCATCGCCG
Organism: Candidatus Thiodiazotropha sp. (ex Monitilora ramsayi); assembly: GCA_025655595.1. Taxonomy (GTDB): domain Bacteria; phylum Pseudomonadota; class Gammaproteobacteria; order Chromatiales; family Chromatiaceae; genus Thiodiazotropha. Next base: position 470,911 of record JAHXIO010000011.1, on the reverse strand, counting down.
GTTTTTACTTTAAATTCAATCAGTCTCTCAATGGCTTTGATCCTGGTGCCGGACCGGTTTTCAAAGAGTTTGCGCAGTCTCTGGTTGAAACAAAGAGCGCAGCAGAGGCCAGTATATGGAAGGTCCAGGTGGCGGAGGATCTCTCGCCTGAAGAGGTTGAGGAGACAATGAAGTTTGTCGCCAACGAACACAATATGTCCAATGTGGGGGAGTTGCCCCTGTATAAGGATATCGAGGCAAAATCGGGAGAGTCGTACAGATTCGTCAAGATTTATCTTTTCTGCAACTCCCTGATCGCGGCTAGAATGCTGGACTATTCCGATGCCTACTCAGCCTACTTGCCCTGCAGAATCACCCTGTTGGAGGATGAGGAAGGAAAATTGTGGCTGATCACGCTGAACATGGACATGATGATCTACGGCGGGGAGCCTCTGCCACCCGAGCTTAAGGAAGAGGCGATCCAGGTCAAAGAGTACATACTGGACATCATGAACCGTGGTGCGACAGGAGAATTCTAGTTCTCCATAAGTCTAAGTTAATTAGTTGTTTTCATTCATAAAAAAGCCGGGAGAGTTGCCCGGCTTTTTTATTGCGATGCACAAACAATCCCTTTTCATCAGCGATGGAAAAAAGCCTGATTGTGGTGATCGCTCGTTATGCTAGAATTTAATGTTACCTGTAGTTGTCAGGCGAAACCCAGGTCATCTCAGACATGACAGAAACAAAAGATATAACTAAACAAAACGACCAAAACGCAGAAAATCAAGAAGGTAGTGAAGTCAGAGACGGCCAGTATTCCATGGATCGGTTGTCGATGGCCTTTGAGACCAGCGCCAGACGCTGGGAACTGATTGTCTATCCTTCTCTGTTTGCCTTTATTCTCCTGGCCGCTTACGGTTTCTACCTTATCTTCAGTCTTGCCAAAGATGTCCACTTTCTTGCTAAGAGTGTCGACTCAAACATGAGCGTCATGTCGAGCAACATCATGAGTATGACTGACAGTGTCGGTCAGCTATCGGCAAATGTCCGCACGATGGCCGTGAGCGTTGACTCCATGGCGCAGGATGTACGTACGCTGGAGCCTATGTTGACCAGTATGGATTCTATGGAAGAGTCGATGAAGGCAATGACAGTGTCCACGCACTTTATTCAACGGGATATGCGTGGGATGAATCACAATATACGTGATGTTTCACGTCCTATGTCAATGTGGAACAGCTTTATCCCCTGGTGACTTTCTACTAGAGGGATGTTCTACTTCACTCACCTGCAAAATCGTAGTTGATAGTCTGTGTGGGCTCCTGAATAAAATAGCCCCGGATATAGTTGACACCGATAGTCCAGAGGATGGCCAAACTGCCGGCCTCTTCAACACCGGAAGCGATGGTTTTGATATTCTTGCCCTGAATGAGTTCATTGAGTTGATTCAAGGTGTCCTGCTTGTCCTGATTTTCAGATAGCCCGTCGAGGAATGAGGGGGCGAACTGAATATAGTCGAGCGGCAGACTACCCGAAAGGATGGCTTCAGGTTTTTTAGCCATACCAAAGTGATCGATACAGAGTTTGCATTTAATCTTCTTCAGGCCGTCTGAGAGTGTCTCCAACTTCTGCATATGGCTTCTTGCATCACTGTCGGTGCACTGGAAAGTGACCCATGGGCCTTTAGCCTCATAGTCTCGCAAGCAGTCACAGATAAATAGCAGCAGTGTGTCATCTTCCAGTGATGCACCTGAAATGGTGATAAAGAAGTTGATCTTTTGTCCCTGCTTGCGCTGATTCGACAGCTCGGCAATCGCATGACGAATGACCCAGCGGTCAAGCTCCTGCGTTTTACCCATCATGGCTGCCTGATTCATGAAATGCTCCGGCTGTATCTCCTCCTGCTTTTCATCCATCAGGCGTACCGTGACGGCATAGTTTTCACGGGTGTCTCCATGCAAACTGACAATCGGCTGAAACACCAGCTGGAACTGGTCGTTATCCAGTGCGTATCGAATCAGGTGACTCAAATCCACCTCAGACGCTGATTCGGTATCTTCGGTTGTTGATTTGTCCGTTGATAGAGCAAATTGGTTGTTGCCTTCATTACGTGCGCTCTCGCAAGCATGGTAAGCGTGGGTGACAAACTCATGCCCGCTGTTAATGTCACTGGAGGTAAAAGCGATGCCGATACTACAAGTGGGTTTCAGGGAATCATCCACTTCTGCATATGGGTGTTTTGCAATAATCTTGCAGATTTTCTTCGCTTTTTTCTTCGCTGTGTTGGCGTCACTTCCTGATAGGAGACATGTGAAGGTATGATCTCCGAATCGGGCGAGCAGGTCTTCGCTGTTAATGCTTCCCTTCAGTAAACGTGCGATTTCTATCAACAAGGTGTCGCTGGTTTTGATGCCGGCCTTGTTACGTATCTCGCTGAAGTTGTCCAGAGTGATGTAGAAGAGGGTTTGGTGATTCCTGCCCTTGTTAGATTGATCTCTCGTCTCCTCATCAAGAATACTGAGGAAGTATTGTCGATTATAGAGCCCGGTTTGAACGTCCTGGGTACTCAGTAGCCTAAGCTTCTCTTCCACCTCTCTGGAGACTGATTGATCGTGAATCAATACCTGGGTGCAAGGCTCGCCCTCTATGCTTGCTGGGGTGAAATGGAGTTCGGCACTGAACTCTTTACCATCATTGCGGAGGCATTTTGTTTTCAGCTCAGCATTGTGTCCTGCGTCGGCACTAATTTGCCGAAGGAGCTTTTTAAATGGTTTATGTTCCGACGGCGCAATCATATCCATGATAGGAAGACCGTCTATTTCATCTTCTCCCGCCAATCCGAAAAGTTCCAGATAGGCGCGATTAGCTGTGACATGCATGCCTTCATGAACATAGGCAATGGCATCGCGGGAATTTTCAGTCAGGGCATTGCAACGTTCTTCCGCTTCCAGGAATTGTCGTTCAACCTGTTGCAGGCGCCGTACATTTCGCAAGTGCCTGTGTTCTCGCAGTATGGCCAGTGTCAGGTGAGAGTAGGCTTGTCTGGGAATCAGGTCAGCCGCTCCGGAGCTCATCAATTCATTCCGTTGCGTTTCGTCGACCGTCTCCGCTATCGCAATCACCGGTAGTGAGGGGCTGATGGCACTCAGGACGGCAAACAGTTGATTCGGGCTCAGTTCATCGTCGGCTTCGATCGTATAGAGCAGGATGTCGAGATCTCTGTGTTTCTTCAGTGTCTCACCCAGCAGATCGGCATCGTGGGAAATCTGTGTAGCGTGTGCTGCGAAACCGGAGTTTCGAATGTGATCCAGATAGGCTTCTATTTCCGGTGTAGTGTTGCCTATAACCAGTAACTCAATGGCTTCATCAGACATTCAGTATCATCCTATAGATTCTGACCGCAGATTCATGGGAGTTAAAATCTGCAAGAGGTATTTACGCAGCATGTCTTGCTGGTATCTCTTTCATGATAGTGTAAAGCGAATATACTTTCTGCGGGTTACTGCAAAATCGTGATACACGCGGACACTAGCTGGTCTCTCTCCGTTTCTTTACAGCTTCTGCCAGATCTTTCAGCAGTGGCTCGCTGTCATCCCAACTGATACATGCATCCGTGATGCTCTGGCCGTATGTAAGTGATTGGCCCTCGACCCTGTCCTGTCGTCCTGCGGTTATGAAACTCTCTATCATGGCGCCGATGATGCGTTGGTCGCCACGGGCAATTTGACTGGCTACGTCACTCCCTACCAGGAGTTGTCGGGCGTGCTGCTTACGACTGTTGGCGTGACTGAAATCGACCATCAGACGCGGCTTGAGGCCATTGCTCTCCATCTCTTCGGCTGCGATGTTGATACTCTCAGAGTCGTAGTTGGGTCTGCTACCGCCCCTTAGAATGACATGACAGTCCTGATTGCCGTGGGTGGAGAAGATGGCCGATCGACCCTCCTTGGTCACCGAAAGAAAATGGTGTGGTCGGGAAGAAGAACGGATGGCGTCGAGGGCTACCCGCATGCTGCCGTTGGTGGCGTTCTTGAAACCCACCGGACAGGAGAGACCGGATGCCAACTCTCTGTGAGCCTGACTCTCGGTGGTTCGCGCACCGATTGCGCCCCAGCTGATCAGGTCGGCAATATATTGGGGGCTGATCAGGTCGAGGTATTCAGTCCCTGCCGGCAAGCCGAGATTATTGATATCCAGCAGCAGTTTTCTCGCCAGTCTGAGCCCTTTGTTGATTTCGAATTGATCATCCAGAGTGGGGTCATTGATCAATCCCTTCCAGCCGACAGTCGTACGCGGTTTTTCAAAATAGACGCGCATGACGATTTCAAGATCGTCTTTCAACGCCTCGCGTACGGGTTGCAGGCGCCTGGCATAGTCCAGGGCTGCATCCGGGTCGTGAACCGAACATGGGCCGATGATGATCAAGAGGCGATCATCCTCTCCGTGGAGAATGCGATGAATCGCATTTCTGGCTTCGCAGACCGTGTTGGCAGCTTCTTCGGAAATAGGGAGTTCCTGGTGAATCTGAGCGGGTGGGCTCAGCTCTTTAATGGCCTTGATGCGGAGATCGTCAGTCTGTTTCATGCGGCGAAGCTGCTAGTGTCTGAAAAACAACCGATTATACATATATAAAAAGATACAGCGAAAATCTTTGGGTTGATATTTGGACGTAATGCAAACCCTAGTAATTTTGTGTCTAATTCTCGCCTATGCTGTGATTGAGCTGATCTCAAGATCTTTCTTACTGGGGAATGAACGAATAGGGCGTTTCGGCTGAGACGTGCTGTGAGCAGAAGACCGGTACAAAAAGGTCAGGTGGCTGTTCAGTTACTTGGTCAATGCCATAAAGAGTTTCGGCAGTTGTTCCGGTAGACGCTCGACACGGTCGATAACGGTGAACTGGTTACCGAAGATGTCTCTGACATATTCGTCTGCGTGGGGGTCCAGGTTGATGCAGTAGGTATAGATGCCCTCCTGGTCTGCCTCCTGTACGGCTTTTCGGGTGTCCTCAATGAGCAGCCGGTCATCGTTGACGTCGATATCGGAGGGCTCTCCGTCCGTAAGAATCAACAGCAGTTTTTTATCCGTCTCTCTGGCGCTGAGATAGTGGGTGGAGTGGCGGATGGCGGCTCCCATGCGGGTGGACCAGCCTGCCTGCATCGCGGACAGACGCCCCTTGACCTCATCGTTCCAGTGTTCGCCATACCCCTTGATGTGCTGGTAACGGACTTCATGGCGGGTATTGGAAGAAAACCCTGCAATCGCAAAGCTGTCGCCCAGCTGCTCGATTGCCCAACTCAGTAGGGAAACAGCTTCCTGGCTGAGTTCCAGGATCGACTGTTGGCACCCTTCGGGGATCTGGTCTACCGATTCGGAGAGATCGATCAGCAGCATGACGGCGATATCCCGTCCGTCATTGCGATGACTCATGTTGATGCGGGGGTCGGGGTTGGTGCCGCTTTTATACTCAATGAGTGAGCGGATGGCGACATCCAGGTCGAGTTCACTACCCTCTTCCTGGTAACGAATGCGAACATACTGCTGTGGTTTCAACAGATCAAGCATGCGTTTCAGCTGTTTGGCAAGCGCCTGGTGTTTGTTTAGCAATTCATCAATCCGGTCGGGGTTGCCGGATGGGTGAAGGCTTTCATACAGGCTCACCCAGTCGGGATTGTAGATCTTGCTTTTGTAATCCCATTCCGGGTAGTGGCGGGGCGGCAGGCCTTGTATCTCCTCATCAGAGATTTTGCGTTTCTGCTCCGCATCGAACATCTCCTCTTCGTCGCCCTCTTCGATGAAGATCCACATGTGGCGGTTGTCATCCCGGTAGCTGACCTCCGTATCGGTAAAGTAGACGTTGGCGGACAGATCCGCCTGACGGCGTGTTCGGGCGATATAGGAGATCGCGAGAGAGACCATTTCCTGTGTCGTCGACGGGCCATTGGCCAGAGCCGCACGAAAGCGCTCAATGAACTCCAGAAGATCGGCATTGGTATAGCCGTGATCAGGATTCAGGGCGGCATAGGAGAACATGGCCAGTCGGTGTTTGATGCAGGATTGTTTTTCCGGATCACAATCATGCTCACCCGGTACCGGGTGAAGTGCGAGCAATTGACGGCGCAGACCGGGATATTCACGGGTTGCAAGCAGATCGACCCTCGCATCTTCAAAGGTTTCGATGGCAACGCGCTGAAAGGGACTGAAATTATCCGCCACCACATGGGTGGTCCACTTCTTGTGAGCCGCGATATGTGCCAGCAGCGTCCGGTAACGATCGATACCGGAGACGCCATGCTTGTCATCGTAGACGTCGGGAATGCGGATGCCCAGTGAGTCGAAGTAGGGCATGGGTTTACGCAGCTCGTCAAAACCCTCGGAGTAGGGGACAAAATGGGCTTTGCTGCGCCACAAGGATTTCAGATAGAGATCCAGTTTTCGTTCATTATCCGCAAACAGGGTGCCATGCCGTTCTCTCTGCAATATGGCGCGACTGTCTGCCGATTGCAGGCTGAAGTAGTCGATCTGTCGTTGCGGATGGGTGCGATAGTTGCGGATCCCATATTCGATCCAATTACCCACGCCTTCCAATGAGAGTTGACTCAGCAGGTAGGGCATTTTTTTCAGCAGATCCGGCAGGGAGGGGCTGGGTATCGTGGTGTGGAATCCGTGAATGGAACCGGAGGTCTGCTCCATCATATCGAGCAGCAGTGTGATGAATCTCTCCATCAGCTCAGAGCTGCCCAGTCTGCGGCTCGCCTCGGGTAGCATCTGCAGGAATGGAAGAATTGCTTTACCGTTGGGACTGCGCGATATCTTCCATACGGTCTGGGAGATCAGCGGTATCACTGCCTCACCGACTCTATCGGCAATTTCAGGCATCTCCTGTAGAAACACGATGACCGGTTCCACCCCCCGGCCGATCTTGCAGGTCAACGAGGCACCTTCCAGTAACTCATCAACACCCTTAGGGCTCAGGACCTTTTCTGCCTGAGCCATGCAATCGGGAAAAATCGGGTCGATCTGTTCGAAGCCGCAGCTGAGTTTTTCCCGGTAGGCGGTGAGTGCCGTCTCGTTCATGATCAATCAAATACCGCCTCAATGGCATGATCCAGTGTGGCGACAATGTCCTTGTCGTCCGTGATGGGTCTTACGAGGGCCATCCGGCAGGCAGCCCTGGGTGTGATGCCGCGATTGATCAGTCTCGCTGCATAGACCAGCAGGCGGGTTGAGATGCCCTCGTCGAGACCGTGCCCCTTAAGGTTGCGGGCAGTCTCTCCGATTTTGACCAGCTTAGTGGCATTTTCTTCATCGATGCCGGTCTCCTTGGCAATAATCGAGGCCTCCAGGGCAGTCGGTGCATAGTCAAAATCCAGGGCGGAGAAGCGCTGCTTGGTTGACTGCTTAAGGTCTTTCATCAGGCTTTGGTAACCCGGGTTATAGGAGATCACCAGTTGAAAGTCCTCATGGGCGTTTACCACTTCCCCTTTTTTATCGAGGGGCAGCGTGCGCCGATGATCGGTGAGGGGGTGGATGACGACAGTGGTGTCCTGACGGGCTTCCACGACTTCATCGAGATAACAGATGGCACCAATCCGGGCCGCGACGGTTAATGGTCCGTCCAACCAACGCGTACCTTCGGTATCGAGTAGGTAGCGGCCGACCAGATCCGACGCGGTCATGTCCTCATTACAGGCAACTGTGATCAACGGCTTACCGAGCCGCCAGGCCATATGCTCGACGAAGCGCGATTTACCACAGCCGGTCGGTCCCTTGATCATCACCGGGAGCCTTTCGGCATAAGCGGCTTCATAAAGCTCGATCTCATCTTCCTGAGGTTGGTAGTAGGGTTCCTGTTTGACGAGGTATTGCTCGATGTCGGCACTCATGGTGACTCCAGATTCGTAAAAATAGGGCAGATAATCTCTGCGCTATTCTACTTAATTGTTTAGGGTTATTCCTGTGTTGGATCAAATGGTCAGGCTTGCCATACCCGATGTGCTCCCATAGATCACTAAAAGCGTAGGGTGGGGCCCAGCCTCACCGTTTCTACGTTCAACCCGATATGATTGGTGGGGCTGGGCCCCACCCTACCTATTTGTGTTTATCCGCTGCCAATCAAACCGCCAGCGAAAAAAAGCCCCCTTACGGGGGCTTTGAAATGCCAGTTGACTCACCGGATAGTGCTTATTTGTGCACACCCAGTTTTTCGCGCCAGCCTGGGAAGATCGCATCTGCATCGTGCGGGAAGGACTCGAAAGCACGTGCGAATTCTTTATGCTCTTTGGCGTACTCGATCGGATCGGCACCCTCTTTCCAGCACTCGTAGGCCTGACGCAGAGAGATAGCGCCGGCAGCCGGGCTGTCGACGTGGCCGTAGGAGCCGCCACCGGAAGTATTGATCACGTTGCCGTGGCCCAGGTTCTCGAAGAAGCCTGGCAGACGCAGGGCGTTCATGCCGCCGGAGATGATCGGTGTGGTCGGTTTCATGCCATACCATTTCTGGTTGTACACCGGACCCTGACACTCATCGCGTTCGATCATATAGGCGATGATCCTATCGGAGGCATCGCCCTCCATCTTGCCGTAGCCCATGGTACCTACATGGATACCGGATGCACCCTGCAGACGGGACATCTTGGCCAGAACAAACGCAGTGTAGCCGCGGTTGGATGATGGAGAGGTCACGGCACCGTGACCGGCACGATGGTAGTGCAGATACTGGTTGGGGTACTGGCGACGTGCGGTGGTCACCATACCGGGGCCGCCGACGTAACCGTCTACCAGGAAGGCAACCTTGTCAGCGTCAGGGCCGAAGGTCTCCAGGATGAAGTCCGCACGGGCGCACATCTCGTAGTGGTCGTCGGCGGTGATGTTGGCGGAGAACAGCTTGGCCTCACCGGTCTCATCCTGGGCACGCTTCATGGCGTCGTATACGAGAGGATAAACTTTCTTGGCGGGGCAGAAGACCTGATTGCCCTGGGGTTCGTCGTTCTTGATGAAATCGCCACCCAGCCAGAACTGGTAGGCGGCTTCGGCAAACGGCTCGGGACGCAGGCCCAGCTTCGGCTTGATAATGGTACCGGCGATGTAACCGCCGTTCTCGATCGGACGACCGAGAATGCGCCACATGTCACTGATGTCTTTGGCGGGACCGTCGAACAGCTGGATCATGCGCTCAGGCATGTAGAAGTCGTACATCTTGAGGTAAGCGCAGTCACCCATACCCTGGTTGTTACCTATACAAAGGGTCAGGAATGAGACCAGCATGGCACGACCGTCGATGATGTTGCGGTCGAACAGATCGTTAGGATAGGCAATGCGCACCTCTTCGGTCGCTTCGTCGATGTGGTAAACCAGGGCGTCAACACCTTTGGTGAAGTCATCAGTGGTGCAAACCTCAACGTTGGTTCCAGTAGAAGATTCAGCAGCAACATGGGCAGCCACTTCCAGAAATCCGTAGCCAGCTGCGGGCTTCATCTTGTAAGCAACAAGTACGTGCTTACCGCCTGCAATCAGATCTTCTTCCTTCAGGCTGAGGTCCGAATAACGGGATGATTGGTCTAATGCCATTTGTTTACTCCAATTTTTGAATCTGTCAATTAGAGAGGATTTACCTCTTTAAACCACACTTCATATGTGGAATTGGGGGCAAACCTTACAGACATTGTGTTTATAAGTAAACCTAAGATGAACTTATATGTATAATAAGTAATTAATTATGATAAGGGTTTGAGTATCAGCCCAGCGACTTTGCGGCGTTAGAATCAGCTCAATAAGGTCGTCGATGCGATAACCTGCCTAACACAATGGGGTCAGTAACCAAGCTGTGAGGTTGATTACCGGTAACAACGCGGGTTTTTATAGCGTTGAAATTAAACCGGTATAATAATATGGAATAGAACAAGTCCAGCCTGAATTCAGCGATAATTCTCAGAAACCACCAACAAGAGCACGTTTTAAAAAATGGCAGAAAAGCGATACCAGGGTATAGATAACGATCCCACCGGCGCCATGAATCCCACAGGCAACGTCATTCGTGACGCCTGGGTGTTTGGCTTGATTCCTGAGACAGAGACCTGTGAAGGGTGGGCAGTACAAGGGATAGACTCCCTCTATGACAAAGTCACCAAAGAGTGGGATAAATACGGACACCTGGTGTCGAATCTCCCGCCGGAACTGGCGGAGAAACACAATCGCATCTACCAACAGGCGATTGTGGAAGCCAAGGCCAAAGGGTGGGACCCTGAACTGGGTGAAAATGACTGAGTCGGGGTATGAGTGAAAGTCTGAGTGAGATCTTCTTTCGTCCTGACGAAGTTGCCTGTGAACGTCTGACCATCCCTTCGCCGCTCTACAACCAGTGTCGGTTGATGTTGTCACGCTGTCAGTACGAACATGTCTTCATCCCGGTCCGGTCGATGCAAATCCAGGCGGTGATCGATGAGGATGAGGTGATTTTTGTCGATAACCAGGCCTACGCCGTCCGCGATGGTGAGGGGGGTAAGCTGATCCGGCTGGCCTGGAAATTCCGTCGAGACCAGGAGAGGGAGAGCCTGACTGAACCTGCCCCCATCGATTTGATCTACTACGATGATAACGCCAGAGATCTACACACTCGATTGATCGGCGATTTCAAAAATGCCCTTGATATCATGGAGGAGCGTTTTAAAGAGAATGGCTGTGAAGCGAGGATGAAGCGGGTACTGCCGTTTCCGAAACAGGCGTCTTGACCGCGAAAGTGCGGTTTTGGTGGGGCATGGCCCCACCATTCTCTGCCGATACTTGCAGTGTTTGGTTTCTGGGGAGTCCGGCTAAAAATCTATTTTTAACCGGTCAGCGCAGCAAAAACACTCGGCAATCTCTCCGGCAGACGCTCTACATTGTCCACGATTGAGTAGCCGTTCTCACCGAAGATTCTCGCTACGTAGCGGTCCGCATTCGGATCCAGGGTCAGGCAGTAGGTATAGACGCCTTGCATGGCCAGGTCTTCTACCGCCTTCTTGGCGTCGTGACGTAAATACTGCGGGTCCCGCTCATCGATGTCTGCCGGTTCGCCGTCAGTGACCAGCAACACAAGACGTTTCTGTGCGTTCTGCTGGGTCAGGTGCCAGCCGGCGTGACGCAGTGCTGCGCCCATGCGGGTGGAGAGGCCGCCCTTCATGCCGGCCATCCGGGATTTGGCCTCATCATCATAGGACTGCTCGAAATCCTTGAAGCGGTAGTACTGCACATCGTGACGGCCGTCGGAGGCGAATCCGTGTACCGCGAAGTTGTCGCCGATGGAGTCGATGGCCCATGAGAGCAGGCCGGCCGATTCGCGGGTCAGGTCCAGGATGCTGTCCTGATCCTCGTAACCCTCTTCACCCTCGGCAAGATCGCCGATCTTCTCGTTGGTTGACTCGGAAAGGTCGAGCAGCAACACAATCGACAGGTCGCGGATATGGCGGGTGATGCGGATATTGATCCGCGGATCGGGCATGACACCGCGACGGATATCGATCATCGCCCGTACCGCCGCGTTGAGATCCAGTTCCTCGCCCTCTTCGTAGCCGCGACGGCGCACGATACCCTGGGGCTGAAGCGCGTCGATCAGATGGCGGATACGCGAGGCGATCGGCTTATGCTTGGTGAGAATCTCGTCCATCATTTCAGGATCGCCAATGCCCTGTTTGCGCTCGATGACAGTGGCCCAGTCGGGACGCGCCAGCTGCACATGGTAATCCCACTCGTTATAGTGGTAGGGGTCGGAGACCGGCTCCACGCCTTCCATCTCATTGTAACTGACCCCCATGTCTTCGTAGGGGAACAGCTCGGTGGACAGCACCAGGATCTCGTCCGGGTTGTCGTGGGTCATCTCCGAGTCGAGGTCGTTGACGAATTCCATCAGACTGACATAACGGCGGACCGTCTTCTGCGATGTTGGCAGGTAGTCGATACCCTGAGACTCGAACATGTTCTCTGAGAAATCCCAGAAATAGCGGTTATCGTCGCGATAGGGGATCGGCCACTCAGAGAGGATTCGCACACTGGGGATCTTGGCGAAATCGACGATCTTGTTGTAGAAATCGATACCAGCCATCCAGGACAAGCGTGGGTTGTAAGGATCCTCTTCCAGTTTGGTCACGAAATCATCGGCCACCTGATTGATGGCATCAATCTCATCGCGATAATCGCGATCCATGATGGCGCGGGTGGTGCGCATCATCAGGTCCATGGTCTCATGCGGCTTGCCGAAATCGTCGTTCTCGCCCGGCTCGGACGTGAAGAACTGCAGCCAGAGTTTGCGCAGGCCGGGGAATTTGCTGTAGGCGAGGTACTCGACACGGGCATCTTCGAACAGCTCGATCATACGCATTTGTGCCTGTGAGAGTTGCTCAGCAGAGATCGGTTCACGGGTGTAGACCATGTGCGCGGCAGCATGAGCTGCGGCTGCCCGGTAGACCTCCATGCCATCGATACCGCGGAATGGATCGAAGGCATCCGGCACGTGGATCTGAAAACTCTCGATATAGGGACGGATACCCTGGCGGGACTCGAAGTCGCCTGCAGTGGGGCGCATGAAAAAGGCCCGTGCCCAGAGTGCGCGCAAGTAGAAGTTGAGCTTGCGCTGATTGTCGATGAACAGGGTGCCACGTCTCTCTGACTGGAGGATGGAGCGGGCCGACTCGGTCTGTAGGCCAAAGTAGGCCAGCTGGCCGTCAAGGTCGCGTTGGTGTGCCTGTGCGCCCCACATGACCCAACGGCGAAGCCCGCCCAGGGTCAGCTTGGAGAGGAGTTCGTCCAGGTTCTCCATCATCGGGCGCAGGCCCCGCGGGGCCTTGCCGGTCATCTGGTGCAACAGCTTGAGGAAGCCGCGCATGACCTCAGCGTCGCCGAGGCGGGAGGCTGCAAGCGGCAGGTTGGCCACAATGAGGGTGATGACACTGCCGGATGTGTGCGAGGCCAGCTTCATCATCGCTTCGACGATATCGGGGATGATGTCCTCACCAACCTCTTTGGCGACACCGGGCATTTCCTGCACGTAGGTCAGTACCAAGTCCTGGCCGCGACCCAGAGTACAGAAGGCGCGCATGCCTTCCAGGTAGTTTTGCAGGCCACGTGGAGACATGACCCGTTGCGCCTCATGGTAGGACGACTCAAGTGCTTCGAGGTGCTCGTGGTCGCCCTCATCGAGACAGTTTATATATTCAGAAAAATCGACGCTCATGGTTCTCTCCGGACGCAGAGTCCGCGGAGGAGCGCAGAGGTCGCTGAACAGGCAGATGCTGCGGATGGGCGTCGATCAGTGTGTGCTGACTGTAAGGGGCCTTCCGCCCATGTGCTAATGCCCTGGAAAGGCGCTCTTACAAATCGGTGTGCAACACGAGCCATTGATTGAACCCTCTGCGTAGTCTGTGCTCCTTTACGCTCTCTGCGTCCCACGCGCATCAGAAATAGGTATTGACCGCAGCACTCAGGGTGTCGCGCATATCCGGATCATCGGTAAGCGGGGTGACCAGGGCCATTTGGCACGCCGACATCGGGTCGATGCCCTTGGAAACCAGCTGTGCCGCGTACACCAGCAGTCGTGTAGACATGCCTTCATCCAGACCATGGCCCTTGAGGTTGCGGGAACGCTGTGCGATTTGTACAAGCTTACCGGCAGTCTCGGCGTCTACGCCGCCTTCATGCTGTACGATCTCGGTCTCGATATTGGTTTCAGGATAATCGAAGTCCATGCCGCCGAAGCGTTGCTTGGTGGACTGTTTGAGGTCCTTCATCAGCGACTGGTAGCCTGGATTGTAGGAGATCACAATCTGGAAATCCGAATGTGCCTTGACCAGTTCGCCCTTCTTTTCCAGCGGCAGTTCACGACGGTGGTCGGTCAGCGGGTGAATGACCACAGTGGTGTCCTGACGGGCCTCGACGACTTCGTCCAGGTAACAGATGGCGCCGATGCGCGCGGCAACGGTCAGCGGGCCGTCCTGCCACTTGGTACCGTTGATGTCGAGCAGGAAGCGACCGACCAGATCGGAGGCGGTCATGTCCTCGTTACAGGCGACGGTGATCAACGGCTTGTTCAGCTTATGCGCCATATACTCGACGAATCGCGATTTGCCGCAACCGGTAGGGCCCTTGAGCATCACCGGCATGCGTGCATCGTAGGCCGCTTGGTACATCTCGACCTCGTTACCTACGGAGCGGTAGTAAGGCTCTTCTTGGATCAGATACTGGTCTGCGTTGATATCGCTCATGATTTCCTACCTTATTGTAATCAGGTTGTTAACCACCAGGATGCCGAAGGCACCACGGGGTAATAGTTGAAAGCAGGTTTTCCGAAACCCTAACGCGGGGTTTTGGAAAACCAGCTGACTTTGATCGGCTGTTTAAAGAAAAAGCCCCGCCGCCCAGGTATGGGGGGCGGGGCCCTTCGTCCAAGGTCCTGAAATCAGAACTTAGACAGTTTCACCACGGTAGATAACCATTGATGCACCTGCGCACTGGGCATAGTTGTCCAGGCCCAGCAGGCGTACGTGGTTTTTCGGGTGAGCCTTGTGGCAAGCTTCACACTCAGCCAGGATAGCGTCGACGTCGGTTTCACCGAACATTGGCAGCTTCCACATGTACCAGTAACTACCGCTGGCGTTCTCTGGCTCGGTGTGCTCTATAGATGGGTTCCAGCCCTTGGATACGATGAACTCGATCTGTGTGCGGATCTGGTCTGCATCCATAGAAGGCAGGTAGGAGAAAGTCTCGAACTTGCGGCTTTCTGCGTTGCCAAGGCTTGACTTGTAGTCTTGCATATCACTCATTGTATATACCTCTAACTGTTCGAATTTGATTGAGTCGTTCATCCGGTGGCCGGGTATCGGCCACCGGTGAACTGGTCATTACTTGTGAGAAACGTCCAGCTTGTCGACGGTGTCGAATTCGAACTTGATCTCTTTCCAGGTCTCCATGGCGGCCTTCAGCTCGGGGCTTGAAGCAGCTGCGTTGGTGAGGATGTCCTTACCTTCCTTCTCCAGCTCACGGCCCTGGTTACGAGCCTCGACACAGGCCTCAACCGCAACACGGTTGGCAGCCGCGCCAGCAGCGTTGCCCCAGGGGTGACCCAGGGTGCCGCCGCCGAACTGCAGTACGGAGTCATCACCGAAGATGCTGACCAGTGCCGGCATGTGCCATACGTGGATACCACCGGAAGCTACCGGCAGAACGCCAGGCATGGCGCCCCAGTCCTGATCGAAGAAGATACCGCGTGAGCGGTCTTCCTTGACGTAGGAATCGCGCATGATGTCGATCCAACCCAGGGTCGCGTCACGGTCGCCTTCCAGCTTGCCGACAACGGTACCGGAGTGCAGGTGGTCACCACCGGACAGACGCAGGATCTTGGTCAGTACGCGAAAGTGGATACCGTGGTGCGGGTTGCGATCGAGCACGGCGTGCATGGCGCGGTGGATGTGCAGCAGCATACCGTTGTCCTGACACCATTGTGCCAGTTGGGTGTTGGCGGACCAACCACCGGTCAGGTAGTCGTGCATGATGATGGGAGCACCGATCTCTTTGGCGTACTCGGCACGCTTCATCATCTCGTCAGCAGTAGGCGCAGTTACGTTCAGGTAGTGACCTTTACGCTCACCAGTTTCGGCTTCGGCCTTATGGATGGCTTCCATGACGAAATCGAAACGATGCTTCCAGCGCATGAAGGGCTGGGAGTTGACGTTCTCGTCGTCCTTGGTGAAGTCCAGACCACCGCGCAGGCCTTCGTAGCAGGCACGACCGTAGTTCTTAGCAGACAGACCCAGCTTGGGCTTAATGGTACAACCCAGCAGCGGACGACCGTATTTGTTCAGCATGTCGCGCTCGACCTGGATACCCTGGGGCGGGCCATTACAGGTCATGACGTAGGCCAGCGGGAAGCGGATGTCTTCCAGACGCAGTGCACGCAGGGCCTTGAAGCCGAATACGTTACCGACCAGGGAGGTCATCACGTTAACCACGGAACCTTCCTCGAAAAGGTCGATCGGGTAGGCAACGAAGGCGTAGAAGCAGGAGTCGTCGCCAGGCACGTCTTCGATGGCGTAGGCGCGGCCCTTGTAGTAATCCAGATCGGTCAGCAGGTCGGTCCATACAGTGGTCCAGGTACCGGTGGAGGATTCAGCGGCAACAGCGGCTGCAACCTCTTCGCGCGGTACGCCCGGCTGAGGGGTGACTTTGAAGCACGCCAGGATGTCTGTTTCCTTCGGCGTGTAATCGGGCATCCAGTATGTTTCGCGGTACTCTTTTACGCCCGCATCATATTTCTTGGCCATTTTAGCGATTCCTCCTGATTTAGGATTGCGTTGCCTTGAAATGCAGCTTCCGGAAAAAATCTTCCGTGCTGGCAGTAACAAATCTCTCTGTAATAACCTCAATGAAGGTGGAGCTAGTATAGGTAGGCGGACGCTTAAGTGAAGTCAGATCTTTTAATCAAAATCATAATAAAATACTTATACCATATGAGATATGTGGTATATTTGCTGATAATTGGCTCCTCGATAAAAATCGTCATGGAAAGTGATCTCTATGCTGGGGCCTGGCGCTGACCGACTGACAAATAAGAGAGCGTATCCATGCATACAACCCTACGGCAGATGAGAGTCTTCACCACCGTGGCCAGGCACCTGAACTATACCCGGGCGGCACAGGAACTCCATCTCAGCCAGCCGGCGGTGTCGATGCAGGTGAAGCAACTCGAGGAGTCGGTCGGTCTGCCCCTGTTTGAGCATGCCGGAAAAAAGATCCAGCTCACCGAGGCCGGCAGGGAGATGTTCCAGTATGTGCGGACTATCTTCCAGACCTTTGAGGAGATGGAGGAGGTCCTGGATGCCATGAAAGGGCTGGATACCGGCCATATCGATATCGCCGTGGCGAGTACGGTCAACTATTTTGCACCGAGATTACTCGCAGCGTTCAGTCGTCAATATCCGGGTATCGATCTGAGCCTCGATGTTACCAACCGGGAACGGCTGATGGGTCTGCTCAAGAATAACGAGACCGATATCGTCCTCATGGGCCTGCCGCCGGAGGATATCGAACTTGTCTATGAACCCTTCATGGAGAATCCGTTGGTGGTGATAGCGCCCCCTGGGCATCCGCTGCAACACGAACAGGGGATCCCGGCACAACGCTTGGCTGAAGAGGTGTTCATCATGCGAGAGGAGGGTTCGGGTACCCGGCTGGCAATGGAGCGCTTTTTTTCCGAGCAGTCGATTCCTCTCAGCACCGGTATGCAAATGACCCGAAATGAGGCGATCAAACAGGCGGTACGTGCCGGTATGGGGCTGGGTGTGGTCTCCAGTCACACCATCGAGTTGGAGTTGGAGACCGGCCGTCTGGTGGTATTGGATGTGGTGGGCTTTCCACTGCAGCGCCACTGGTACATGGTGTATCGAAAGGGGAAAAGGCTCTCGCCACCGGCAAGGGCCTTTCACGACTTTGTTCTCGCGGAATCTCAACAGATAAAAGATGCGCCCGTCTGAATGCGTCGATTGTTCGAATGCGCTAAAATCAACCATTCTGCACAGAGGTTGTCGAATAGATCGATCTCTCCCCCAGATACCCTATCGGAGCGGTTCACACTATGTCAGACCCGGGCGGTTCAGACCAAAGCCCCAATTTGCTGGATCACTATCCTCTGCTCAAGCGGATCGACCAACCGGGTGACCTGCGGCAGCTTGAACAGCATCAGCTTCGAACCCTGGCCAATGAGCTGCGCCGGTTCCTGATCGAGAGTGTCTCTCAGACCGGCGGCCATCTGGCGGCTGGGTTGGGCGTGGTGGAACTGACGATTGCGCTGCACTATGTCTTCAATACCCCCTACGATCGACTGGTCTGGGACGTGGGGCATCAGGCCTATCCCCATAAAATCCTGACCGGTCGGCGCAATCAGATGGACACTTTGCGCCAGAAGGATGGTCTTTCCGGTTTCCCCAAGCGTAGTGAAAGCGAGTACGACACCTTCGGCACTGGCCACTCCAGTACCTCCATCGGTGCCGCGCTCGGGATGGCTGTGGCCTCCAAGCAGAAAGGGGAACACCGTAAGGCAGTAGCTGTGATCGGTGATGGCGCTATGGGTGCGGGTATGGCCTTCGAGGCACTCAATCAGGCGGGTTCACTGGATCAGGACCTGCTGGTCATCCTCAACGACAACGACATGTCGATTTCCAAACCGGTGGGAGGTTTCAGCAACCATTTGGCCCGTCTCCTCTCCGGCAAGCTCTACACTAGCGTACGCGAGGGGGGCAAGTCAGCCCTCAGCCATCTGCCCCATCAGTTCAGCGACATTGTGGGTAAGTGGGAGGAGCACATGAAGGGCATGGTGATGCCGGGCACACTGTTCGAGGAGATGGGCTTCAACTACATCGGCCCGGTGGACGGGCACGATTTCGATACCCTGATTCGAACGCTACGCAACATGTCCGGGATGCACGGTCCCCGCCTCCTGCATGTGGTGACAAAGAAAGGTCGTGGCTTCGAGCCGGCAGAGGAGGATCCCTGCGGTTATCACGGTGTCACGCCCTTCGATCCCACCACGGGTAAGATGGAGAAGGCGCTCAAGAAGAAGACCTATACGCAAGTGTTTGGTGAATGGCTGTGCAGTGCCGCGGAAAATGATGAACGACTGGTGGCTATCACTCCGGCAATGTGTGAAGGCTCCGGTCTGGTGGCCTTTTCACAGCGCTTTCCCCGTCGCTACTTCGATGTAGGCATTGCCGAACAGCACGCCCTCACGTTTGCGGCGGGCCTCGCCTGCGAAGGGGTCAAGCCGGTGGTGGCAATCTACTCCACCTTTCTGCAGAGAGCCTATGATCAGCTGATCCATGATGTGGCAATACAGAATCTGGATGTCACCCTGGCTGTCGATCGTGCGGGTCTGGTGGGTGCTGACGGCGCCACCCATGCGGGCAGTTATGATCTCAGCTATGTACGGGCGATTCCCAACATGGCGGTGATGGCGCCAGGAGACGAAAATGAGTGTGCGCGTCTGCTGCAGACGGCATATGAACACCCCGGCCCCGCCATGGTCAGATATCCGCGGGGTGCGGGGCCCGGTGTGGCTGTGGACGAGGCGCTCTCACCTTTGCCGTTCGGTCGCGGTGAGGTACGCCGTGAAGGACAGCGGGTGGCGCTGCTGGTTTTCGGCAGCCTGCTGGAGACCGCCATGCAGGCAGCTGAGAAGCTCGATGCCACGTTGGCCAATATGCGCTTCATCAAGCCGCTGGATGAAGCGCTCGTACTCGACCTGGCTAACCGGCATAGCCTACTTGTAACCATCGAAGAAAATTCGGTGGCAGGTGGCGCCGGTTCGGCTGTCAACGAATATCTCAATCGGGAGGGGCACGGCGTCAGGGTGCTCAATCTGGGACTGCCGGACACCTACCAGCATCATGCCAGCCATGAAGAGCAGCTCAGTGAAGCGGGGCTCGACCTCAATGGATTGCTCCAGTCGGTCAATCGTGCGACGAGGGAAGCGGCACTGCAGATCGTCGACGATGCCAGCTGACTGAGAGAGGCAGAGAGAGTCGTGCTTGAAGTTACCCCCGTTTCAGCATTCGATGACAACTACATTTGGCTGTTGGGCAATCCCGGATCAAAGCGTCTGGTGGCGGTAGACCCGGGCGATGAGACACCGGTGCTGAGGTGGTTGAGTCAACACGGTGCCAGCCTGTGTGGGATCCTGATTACCCACCACCACTATGATCATGTGGGCGGTGTGCCTGAGCTGCTGGAGGCCTTTCCCGGTATTCCTGTCTATGGTCCCGCCAGGGAGTCGATCCGGGGTGTTTCTCATCCGGTCGGGGAGGGAGACGGGGTTGCCATTGATGGGCTGGAAGCCGACCTGCAAGTTCTTGAAGTACCGGGCCATACCGCCGGGCATATTGCCTACTATGGTGAAGATGCGCTGTTTTGTGGTGATACGCTTTTTGCTGCGGGTTGCGGGCGTGTCTTCGACGGGACATTCGAGCAGCTCAGCCATTCCCTACAGCGAATCGCCGGCCTACCCGGACAGACCCGTATCTACTGTGCCCATGAATATACTCTGGACAATCTCGGTTTTGCCGTTTGGGTGGAACCGGAGAGTCCATCTCTACTGTCACGCATCTCTGACGAAGAGCGCAAGCGAGAATCCGGTGTCCCGACGCTGCCCGCTTTACTCGAGGTGGAGCTGGCGACCAACCCCTTTCTCAGGACTGCTGTCGAGCATGTGAAATCGGTGGCTGAGCAGGCCGCCGGTCAAGCGTTGATGACGCAAACGGCGGTTTTTACCGCCTTGCGTCAATGGAAAGACAGGGAATACGACTGAGGAACATACCTCTAGAAATCACCGGTTACTCTTCCGGCAGACAGATGCGGTTCCCCCCCACTGCCCGCAACGTCCGGTAGAGAAGATAAGTCACGACCAACGTCAGTAGAGCGAGCAGCACCCAGGCGATCACAGCAAAGCCCATGACTGCGGTGATCTGGTACATCTGCAGGGTGGCGATGGTGATGGCCGCCATGGGAAAAGAGTAGGCCCACCAGGTGAGAGAGAACTGCAGGCGGGTAAAGCGGGGTGCCTGTGTCAGCAATAGCAGGGTCAGGAAGAGACCGCTGTAGTAGAGGACATGGGCGAAATTATCCATACCGCCTGAGAGTTTCAGGTAGGAGATGAAACCGACGGCAGGCGGTGCGATCAGGATAAAAAACGTAGGCATCAGCTTGTCGGGCAGGGGATGATGGAACAGCACCCGATAAATTATGATGGTGAAGAGCACCAGCCAGAAAACGATGCCGATACTGAAGAAGAACCAGGATATCTCGAGATGTCCATGGGTTGTGCCGGCAATGGGTACCAGCACATTTCCGACAACCGGGATGAACCAGGCAGGATTGATGTGGTGGATCTCGAACTTATCGTGGTGAATCCAGACGTTCATGACGTAGAGCGTGAAGAGCAGATGCAGGCCAGTGCCCAGGACCCACAGCCCATGGGAGATTGAAGGCAGAGATTCGAGCAAGGTCACCGAGAGCAGGATCAGGCTGATGGAGACAGCGGGAAAGAAGTTCAACTTAACCGGGTGATTGAGTTCCTGCACCACCGCCGCCGGGTGACGCACCAGTTTCATCAGATAGAGGGTCAGCAGGAGCAGGAATACCAGTGCGGTAAAGGGGATGAGTGCGCCTTCAACCCTGATCGGCAACGTGAATATTGTCTCGGCGAATTCCCAGGCGATGCAGAGCCCGGCCAATCCCATCACAACGGCAAAAAAGGAGATGGGAAAGTAGGCGAGGCGCGAGGTTTGTTTCATCGTCTGCTCCAAACGGCGGGAAATCCTGGGTAATGCTTGAGCAGAATAGTAAGTTATTTGTCTGGCTCATGACATTGAAAAATCTCAAAAAGGCGACCTGTCCGTTCGCTTTGAGTCAGTCTCATCGTCGTCCAGGAAAGAAAAAAGCCGCAACGTCACCGGGACGTTGCGGCTTTTTTCAGGGCATGGCCCAGAGAGCGATCAGACGTTGCGGGCGTCCATCATGCGCTCAATGATGGGCTGCAAGACGATCTCCATGGAGAATCCCATCTTGCCGCCGGGCACCACGATGGAGTTGCGGCGTGACATGAAGGAGTTTTCGATCATCGACAGCAGATAGGGGAAGTCGATATCGAACTTCTTCGGATCGCTGAAACGGATGACGACGAAACTCTCGTCCGGCGTTGGGATATCGCGGGCAATGAAGGGGTTCGATGTATCCACTGTCGGTACGCGCTGGAAGTTGATGTCGGTGCGCGAGAACTGGGGTGTGATGTGGTTGATGTAGTCGGGCATGCGTCGCATGATGGTGTCGACGATTGCCTCTTCGCTATAGCCACGTTCCGCGTTGTCGCGGAAGATCTTCTGAATCCACTCCAGGTTGACGATAGGCACTACACCCACTCCCAGATCGACGTGCTTGGCGACATCGACTTCGCCGTCAACCACCATGCCGTGCAGGCCTTCGTAGAAGAGCAGGTCGGTTCCTTGGTCGATTTTTTCCCAGGGTGTGAATTCGCCCGGCTGCTGGTCGCATCCCAGACGGGCATTGTGTTCGGCGGCCTCTTCGGGGCTGTGCAGATAGTAACGTTTGTCGCCGCTGCCGGTCTCGCCATAGGTCTTGAACAGTTCGGCAATCTTGTCGAAGTGGTTGGCTTCGGGTCCGAAATGGCTGAGTCCCTCGGCCATCTTCTGGCGCATCTCCACACGGGTGTAGCGATGAAAACTGTCGCCCTCTACCACCGCAGGCTTGATGCCGTCACGATAGAAAATGTGTTCGAAGGCGCGCTTGACGGTTGTTGTGCCTGCTCCGGACGAGCCGGTTACGGCAACCACAGGATGCTTTTTTGACATGGACTTCTCCCTTACTCGAATCGTTCTAATGTTATCGTCCGGCGGTTCGCCTGAAGGGCGGTTATTTTCCTTGTAGATACCGGGCGTGAGGTAAAATTGGAGCCAACTATACCACGGAGATTCCGCAAATCCAGCGAAGCGGTGAGGTGACTGCGATGGATCAGAGCAGTGTGCTGTTCAGCCAGAGGTGGCAGGCGACACTGGCGGCGAAGCCGAGTGCAATGGCCGGAGTCCATCGTAAGTGACTGAAAAAAGTGTACTTTCCTTTAGCGTGTCCCATCAACGCAACACCCGCCGCCGAGCCGATGGAGAGCAGACTGCCGCCGACGCCGGCGGTCAGGGTGACCAGCAGCCATTGACCGAGCGACATTTCCGGTTGCATGGTCAGGACCATCGACATGGTGGGGATATTCTCCAGTATCGCGGACGCCAGGCCGATGGAAACGTTGGCGGTGGTGGCGCCCCACTGGATATAGAGCAGTTCTGACGCCAAAGTCAGATAGCCTAGGTATCCGAGGCCTCCCACCGAGAGAATGACGCCGCAGAGAAAAAGCAGGGTGTCCCACTCCGATCTGGCTACCCGTAGAAAGACATCGAAAGGCTGCCGGCTCTCGACCACGATGGAGAAGTCCGGCGTCT
This sequence comes from Candidatus Thiodiazotropha sp. (ex Monitilora ramsayi), assembly GCA_025655595.1. Classification (GTDB taxonomy): domain Bacteria; phylum Pseudomonadota; class Gammaproteobacteria; order Chromatiales; family Chromatiaceae; genus Thiodiazotropha. Next base: position 447,911 of record JAHXIO010000011.1, on the reverse strand, counting down.
CCGAGGTGGTGATCTGGGTGGGACCGGGCATATGGGTCTTTTTCAGATAGTAACCGAAGAACTGCAGATAGGAGAGTCCGGTCATCATTCCGATGGCGGCAGGCAGGAAGAGTTGCCATTGAAAAAAGACTGATGTGGCAATGGTGAGCAGAAAGAGCAACACGATGCGCTTCGACCCGCGCCGCATATAGATTCTCTCCTGAATTTCGGAGAGTCTCCCGGCGGGCAGGGCAAAATGCATGATCGTTGCCGGTACCAGATAGTTGACCAATGAGGGAGCGAAAAGGTTGAAGAAAGAGAAGAAGTCGACCCGGCCGTTGGTGCTCATGATGTCCTGTTGCCAGACCATCAGCGTGGTGAGGTCGCCGAAGGGGCTGAAGGCACCGCCGGCATTGGAGGCGACAACCACATTGGTACAGGCCATGGCGATAAATTTTTTATTCTCACGCTCGAGATTGAGGATGATCGCGCCCATCACCAGGGCAGTGGAGAGATTGTCCAGGAACGGAGAGAGAATGAAAGTGGCCAACCCGGTAATCCAGAAGATCCGGCGGTAGCTGTACTGCTGCTGTCCGACCCAGCTGCGCAGGGCGAGAAAGACCTGGCGCTCGGACAGGGCGTTGATATAGGTCATCACGACGAGAAAGAAGAGCATCAGCTCAGCATATTGGAGCAGGCTGTGGCGAACCGCCTCCTCGGCGAAGTGCCCTGAATTCGAGTGGTGTGCATACCAGCCGATCAGTCCCCAGATGATGCCGGCGGCGAGCAGCACCGGTTTGGACTTGCGCAGATCGATGAACTCTTCGATGAAGACCACAATCATGGCCAACGCGAAGGCGGTGAGGCTCAGTATGCCAACCCAATGGGTGCTCATACTGTAGCCGCTACCGGTCATATGTGACGCCAGGGCTAATCCTGGGAGGGTCAGAAAAAAAAGGGCTGCTGGGAGGAGCCTTTTGTTCATTTTATTTCATTTGGGCACTGAACTGTCATGGTCTACGGCAGAAATCGATGGGGTGGCGATTGGCCACCCCCTAGGTTCTAGAAACTACCCGCATTGACCCAAAGATGGACCACAATACTGGCCGCATAGCCCAGTGCGATCACCGGGGCCCACTTCAGATGCCCGAAGAAGGTGTACTTCCCTCTTGCCTGTCCCATCAGGGCAACACCGGCAGCCGATCCGATGGAGAGCATGGAGCCGCCGACACCCGCGGTGAGGGTGACCAGCAGCCACTGTCCCATGGACATATCGGGCATCATGGTGAGTACCGCGAACATCACGGGGATGTTATCGACGATGGCGGAGAGGATGCCGACCATGATGTTGGCCGGTGTGGCATTCATGCTGGGTGACAGCCCCATGGCCGCGCCCCACTGGGTATACATGATCTCCGAGGTGAGGGCGAGATAGCCGATGAAGCCGAGACCGCCGACACAGAGCACCACGCCGTAGAAGAAGAGCAGGGTGTCCCACTCTGCCCGTGCCACTTTGTTGAAGACGTCGAATGAGACCATATCGCCCATCTGTCCGTCATGCTCCATCTCGGTCTGGTCCTTGGCTGAGGGGTGTATATGGTCTTTGGCATAGGTCTTCTTCAGATAGAAACCGAAGAACTGAAGGTAGGAGAGACCCGTGAGCATACCGATAACCGGCGGCATCTCCAGGAAGTTATGGAAACTGACGGCAGTGGCGATGGTCAGCAGGAACAGGACGATGATGCGCTTGGCGCCACGCTTCATTTCCACTTTCTCTCCACCACCCTGCGGATTTTCATTGGGTACGGCGAAATGCATGATCGAGGCCGGTATCACCCAGTTGACCAGAGAGGGGATGAAGAGGGCGAAGAAGGCCCAGAAATCGACCGGTCCCTGTGCAGTGACAACCCCTTTCTGCCAGACCATCAGGGTGGTGATGTCGCCAAAGGGGCTGAAGGCGCCCCCCGCGTTGGCGGCGACCACGATGTTGACACAACCGATCAGCACGAATTTGGTATTGCTGCCACCCACTGCCAACACCACCGCGCACATGAGGAGGGCGGTGGTCAAATTGTCGGCGACGGGGGAGATGAAAAAGGCGAGTACACCGGTAATCCAGAAGAGTTGGCGGAAACTGAAGCCCTTGGCCACCAGCCAGGAGCGCAGCTTCTCGAAGACGTTTCGCTCGTCCATGGCGTTGATGTAGGTCATCGCCACCAGCAGGAACAGCATCAGTTCGGCATATTCAAGCAGGTTGTGGCGAACCATCTGCTCAGCTGCATGGGGTAAACCGTGAGTATGGTAATACCACGCCACCAGTCCCCAGATCAGGCCCGCTGCGAGAATCACGGGCTTCGATTTGCGTAGATGAGTGAATTCCTCTGCCATCACCAGGAGGTAGGCGACGGCAAAGATCGCGATGGCGGTAAAGCCGACCCAGTGGTTGGTCAGATCCAACCGGTCTCCACTTGCGCCGGAAGCAAACGCGGCTGAGGGGACAAGCAGGCAAAGTAACAAAACAAAAAAGATTCTCACAACGGACTACCCCGGGTTATTGATTATCGGCTGCAGGGATTTTCAGGGAAGGCGGCATTCGGGTCAACCTATCATGACTATTGAAACGAGTGCGTTGTCAGCCGCTGGCTGTTTGCACTTTAGAGTGGAGAGGGAAATTTAATCACTGAGCCAGATTGGTTGGATATAAAAAACCCCGGCTGGGACCGGGGTTTCACTATTCTAGACGGTCATCGATAGGAGGTTACTCGACCCTGGCGACCATGAACTCCCCATTTGCCGCCTGGAATGCGATCAGGTCACCTGAAATCAGCTCCAACTCTTCACTCACCTCTGCCAGTGCCCGTTCGCTCTTTTTAAATGAGTCATGACGCAACTTGGCATAGACCAGGCCGCCCGGCATGACGATCGTGATCAGAGTATCGATGGTCTTGAAGCTTTTCTTCTGCACTTGCTGCTTGAGTTGACTCACCTGAGTCTGTAACTCCAACTGCACTTCTTTAAGATGATGCGTGATGGTGATGTCGGAGATATCCCGTAGACTGGTGCAGAATCCTTCACTGTCCTGATGGATGAAGCGTTTCTGCCCGTCCGCATACGCACTGTGGCATAGGCAACCCAGCAGTATGGCGATCAAAATAAGCGGATTGAGGTGGGTCTTTTTCATTCCTGTATGTGCTTCCTGGTCATACACCTAACGGGATTACACTATCTATGGTGGCAAGACTAGGTTTGACTGGAGAGCAAAAACGGACTTGGCGCACAGTCGCTAGGCTGTTAGGCCTGGAAGCGCAACCGGGTTCACAGGATCACTATTGGGTTGGGAAGACGATTCCCGGGTTGAGGATATTATGGGGGTCGAATTGGTGCTTGATGGCCTGCATCAGTCTGAGGGACACAGGGTCTATCTCCCGCGGGACGAAGTCGCGTTTTACCACGCCGATGCCGTGTTCACCCGACAATGTGCCTTCGAGACGCAGGACCAGGTCGAAGACTGAATTCAGGCAGGCTTCCCCCGCCTTGAGTTGTACGGGGTCGTCAGGATCGAGCAGCAGGTTGACGTGGATATTACCGTTGCCGGCGTGTCCAAAGTTGACGATGGTGATGCCATGTTCGGCGGAGAGTAGCTCCAGTCCGTCGATCAGGTCGGGTATGCGGGAGACGGGCACCACTACATCCTCGTTGATCTTCTTCGGTGCTATGTTACGCAGCGCCGGGGAGAGCGCCTTGCGGGTCTTCCAGAGTTTCGCGACCTCCTCTTTGGTGCGGGCAATATGGATCTCCAAAAGACCTTCTACACTGGCTGCTTGGGCGACTTGCGCCGCTTCTGCTTCGATCGTGTGAGAGGCGCCATCCACTTCGATCATCAACAGAGCCCCCACTTCGCTGTTCAGCTTCAGGTCGGAAAAGTTGCGGACCATGTTCAGTGCCGCCCCATCCATGAACTCCAAGGCACAGGGTGTTATCGGCTGTCGCATGATGGCGGAGACGGCCTCTGCAGCCGCATGCATGTTGCGGAAGCTGGCCTGCAGGGTGCATTTTGTCTCGGGCAGCGGTGTCAGTTTCAAGGTTGCTTCAGTGATGATGGCCAGGGTCCCTTCAGAGCCGATCAAGAGTCGGGTCAGGTCGTAGCCTACCACTCCCTTTGTCGTCTTCACGCCTGTGCGGATTATCTCACCCGTACCGGTGACGGCGGACAGCCCCAGGGTATTTTCACGGGGAGTGCCGTACTTTACCGCCCTGGGGCCGGCAGAATTGTAAGCCAGGTTGCCGCCAATGGTGCAGACCGCTGCACTGGTGGGGTCGGGTGGCCAGAAAAACCCTTCCTTAGCCACTGCTGTCTGCAACGCTTTGTTGGTGACGCCGGGCTCGACTCTGGCGAGACGATTATCGACATCGATCTCAAGGATGCGGTTCATGCGTTCCAGCGAGAGCACGATACCGCCTTGCTGAGGAACAGTGGCACCGGTGGTGCCTGTCCCCTTGCCGCGTGTGATCAGCGGCAGGGCCTGCTCGTGGCACAGTGTTGCGACTGCACTGACCTGCTGAGGTTGGGTGGCGAACAGCACTGCCTGAGGGGTAGCCTGCAGACGGCTGTTGTCGTAGCCGTACGGCAGGCAGTCGCCCGCATCTGTGAATATGCCGTCAGCGCCAACGATGTCGATGAATTGACGGACCAGGGTGCGATTGAGGGGCGAGCTTTTCAACGTCAGATGTATTCAAATACTTTGACCACGCGGCGTACACCACTAACGTAGCGTACAACCTCGGTCACTGCGTGGGCTTCCTCTTTGGTAAGCAGTCCCATAAGAAAAACCGCGCCTCTTTCAGTGACTACTTTAACCCTCAGGGAATCGAAATCGGGCAGATCGATTTTGGTCAGGCGTAGTTTAACTTCCGCAGTGAGAGCCACATCCCTGCTGTGCTCGCCGAATGAGGCTGTGCTGCCGATCTCCACTTCATTCACTACTCGCCTGACCTGTTCCACTTCACTGACAATCTGCTCCGCCTTGCGTCGAACGTTTTCACTTGGCGCCTGGCCCGTCAACAAAACGACTTTGTTATAGCTTGTGACATTGATTTTACTGTCCTGTTTAACCAGTGTGTCCTTGGAAAGGCGATCATAGGATTTGAGCTCGATTGATTGGTCTTCCACCATGATCCCCGTTGTGCGGCGGTCGTGGGCAACAACGGCAGTTGTTGCAGCCCCTCCCACCACAAAGGCGGCACAACCCTGCAAGAGCAGTATGAGAGTCAGTAAGGTGAGTGAGATCCCGGCAGGTTTCAGCATGTTTTCCCTCAATGTTTCAGTTATTCAGCTTCCAAGGAGATGTTGGTCTACAAGGTCACATAGGCAATGAATAATCAATAGATGCGTCTCTTGAATTCTTGCGGTGACATCGGACGGAACGCGAATTTCGACATCGTCATGCTCCAGGAGTTTCCCAAGCTCTCCACCGTCTTGACCGGTCAGTGCTATCACCGTCATCTCCCGCTCGTGTGCCGACTGCACCGCAAAATTCACGTTACTGGCGTTGCCGTTGGTGGATATCACCAGCAGTACGTCATTGGGCTGTCCCAATGCTTCCAGCTGTCGTGAGAAGATCAGCGAATAATCATAGTCGTTGGCAATCGCAGTCAGGACGGAGCTGTCGGCGGTCAGGGCGATAGCCGGCAACCCGGGTCGCTCCCGCTCGAAGCGGTTGAGCATTTCCGCTGAAAAGTGCTGGGCATCACCGGCAGCGCCTCCGCTACCGCAGCTGAGTATTTTGTTGCCGTTGAGTATTCTGGACACGACCAGGTCCGCAGCATCACTGATCGGCTGGCTGAGCTGTGACAGGGACTCGACCTTGGTCTGTATGCTCTGATTAAAGAGTACCTTGATGCGTTCGCTGTTGTGCATAGGGGTTAGATCTTACCTTCAGATCAGTTGGCCTGAAAGGCGTCCTGTATCCATTCGATCTCGGTTTGATCTCTCCCACTGATCCCCACCACATCGAAGCGACAGGGTGTTTCCGCCCCATTCTGTTGCAGAAACTGGTTGGCGGTCAGTAGCAACTTGTGTTGTTTTGCGGGTGTGACACTTTCAGCGGCAGATCCGAATTTTGATGACTGCCGGTACCTGACTTCGATAAAGACCAGGATTTCCCCCTGCCGCATAATGAGATCGATCTCACCGCTTCTTGTTCGATAGTTTCGAGTCAGCAGGCGCAGGCCCCTGCGTTCCAGATAGCGCAGCGCCTTCGACTCAGCGTTATGGCCTTGCTTCAGGTGTTCCGTCATTATCTAAGGTGCGACAGGTTGATCCGGACTCGAGGGTTGCGGCAAGATCTGTGAGGTCGGTATAGCGGAATTATCCAGGGGTGACTGGTCGTATGCCGGTGTCTGCATACGGGGGGCATACCCGGTAATTTTCGCAGAACCCTGTTCCATGTCGGCCCATGCGAGGAGACGGTGCAAACGGTTATTCTCATCCAGGTAGAGCGTGCCGGTCTTTCCGCTGAGAGTACGGCCGGGTTGCGTCTGTAACTGTTGCAGCAATGCCAGCAGATTATAGCTATCGATCCCCATGGCGTAGAGGCGGGCATACTGTCCTTTGATGCCGGGCATCAGTCGTTGCAGATTCTCTCTCGACAGGGCGTTCTGGGTTTCGTTTTCCAGCAGCCATGGCGTGTCTATGAAACTGATACGCCCCAGGTCTCGGTCCTTCTCATCATTGGCAATGCCGCTGTAGATATGTGATGTGGTGTATATGGGCAGATTTCCTGCATGGTGAAATCTGAGCTGGGGCCGTATCTGACGACCCTTCTGCGGTCGGGCGGCGAGAAAAATGAAGTCTGCATCCATTCGGCGGCGGAACTCGGATTCCAGCTTTGTACCGAGCAGTTGCTGCAGTGCCCTGATGCGTGCCTGGCTCTCATCCACATTGAGCAGCTGCCGGATGGGATAGGAGAAGTCGTTCTCGGAAGCATTGTATTGCTGCTGCTCGAGCACGATACCTCCCAGTGCGATCCAGCGTTGGCGAAACCGTTCCGCGATGCGATCGCCCCAATTTCCACTCGGTGTCAGGAGCAATGCGTGCTGATGACCTTCGAGCCAGGCCCGCTCGGCAATCTGCTCAGCTTCGTCCTCCGGTGCCAGCCCGAATTGAAACAGATTAGGGTGGTGGTTTGTCGTATTCTCATCCACCTGGTTGAGTGCCAATACCGGCTGTTGCAATGTTTCAAGTTGTAACAACATGGAGACGGCGCGTTTGTTTAAAGGGCCGACGACCATTTGTGCACCCTGCAACAGTGCCTGCTGATAGGTTCGCAAGGTCTCTTCCGGGTTTGAGCTGTCGTAGAAACGAAGATGCGGACGATATTCCAGCGGCTGCTGATACCAGGCAGCCATAAACCCGTCACGAACCGCTGCCGCTACATTCTTATAGGGTCCGCTACGAGGCAGCAGGATTGCGATATGGTCGCTGCTGGTGAGTCCTCGTTGCTCCAGCAAGCCAGCAAGGAAGTCCTGCAGCGCCGGGTGGTCGGGAAAACGCTCGCGCCAGTCCGCCAGAGCAACAGCCAGGTCGGCGGGTTGGGCGATCTGTTGTTTGGTCAGTCGTGCCAATTCCATCCATCCGCTCAGGTTGGAGGGTGGCGGTGGTTGCAGTAACATCAGGGCGGAATCCGTCATGGAGGCGAGGGTCTGCACCAGTAGTTCTTGTGTTTTCAGGCGCTCTGCTTCATCACCCTCCAACAGCATATCCATCACATTGAGTTCCCTCGCACTCTCAAGAAGGTTGCCGGAGAGACGGAAAATTTCAGCCATGTTTGCGTGATAGCGAAGACGAAGCGGAATCGGCGTCTCTTCTCCAGGAGCCGGTTCCATCAGATCGAGGGCCTGATCAATATCGCCTCTGAGAATGGCAATCTCCGTTTTCAACATACGCAGCCTGAAGGCGAAATCGGGATCATCACCAGAAACTGGCTCAAGCCTGCCCATAAGTAAAAGGCTCTTCTCGACGTCTCTGGCTTTTAACCAGGTTTCGGCAGCCTCCAGATAGAGATGTTCCCGCAATGGGGATTCACTCTGTTGGGCAAGTGTCTGTAGAAGTGATGCGGCAGCCTCAAACGATTCATTATCAAGTAGCAGATCGACGCTCTCTCTCGCCTCTGTGGAGAGCTGTGTATCTGCCTGTCGATCAGGTTTTAGCGTTGCACAACCCTGAAGGATCAGAATCAGCAGTATCAGTATGGCGACGGGACGGCGTTTGATTTGCATGGTTTGGGTTCTGTGGCAGGATGTTCAACCTACTTATTCTACATCAGGAAGCGCTGTGACAAAGGGCGTACTTTACGTTGTTGCGACACCGATCGGCAATCTTGACGATTTTTCCACGCGTGCGGTTGAGACCCTCCGCAAGGTGGATCTCATCGCTGCTGAAGATACTCGGCATACGCGACCGCTGCTGCGGCACTATGCAATCGATACGCCGATGCAGTCTTATCACGAACATAATGAAAAATCACAGCTGGACAGGCTGACTGACATGTTGTTATCGGGACGTTCGCTTGCGCTGGTAGCGGATGCGGGTACTCCCTTGATCAGCGACCCGGGGTTTCCACTGGTTCGTCATGTTGCAGGCAGAGGGATATCCGTTGTACCGATTCCCGGCCCCAGCGCATTGACCAGTGCACTTTCGGCTGCCGGGTTGCCTACGGATCGGTTTCTGTTTGTCGGTTTTCCGCCAAGGAGCAGGGGTCAGCGGCGGCAGTGGTTCGAAGATCTGGATACAGAGCAGGCGACGCTGGTCTTCTATGAGTCAAGTCACCGCATTCAGGATTCTGTCAGGGAGATGGCTGATGTGTTCGGCGGTAATCGTGAAGGTGTGGTTGCCAGGGAGGTGACCAAACTGCATGAGACATTTCTACGCGGTAGCCTGGATGATCTATTGGCGCAACTGGAGCAGGATGAGAATCAACGTAAAGGTGAGTTCGTGGTGCTGGTGGCGGGTGCCCCAAGCGGCACCAAAGAGGTGGTTGAAGTTCAGGTAGATCACTTGCTCTCCTTGTTAATCAAAGAGTTACCCTTGAAGAAGGCCGCCGCCTTGGCGTCAGAGATTACTGGGGTTAAAAAAAATTATCTCTATAATCAGGCGCTTATCATCAAGGAGTCGGGTATGTGATGTGTTTCCAGGAAGTTTTCGGCAATTTGTTCGATAATTCCCAATGAGTCAACGCTATCTCATATCTGTCTGATGCTCAGAAACCTGATTTTGACAATTTCGATACTGTGTACCGGAATGCCGCTTGGTGTACTTGCGGATGACGGTTTGGAGTTCGTGCCATTCGTCGGCTATCGTTTCGGCGGCAGCTTCGATGATGCGAATACTGGCCAGTCCCTGGATCTGGATGAGACGGGCAGTTGGGGATTCACCATCAGCAAGTTGGCCTCTCGGGATACCCGATACGAATTCCTCTACTCACATCAGGACACCCGGTTGACCGACAGGACCAACCCGGATGACGCCTTCGATCTCGATGTCCACTACCTCCATCTTGGCGGTACGGTGGATATGAGCCACGACCGGGTTATACCCTTCTTCAGCGGCGGCATCGGTATGACTCATATGAGCCCCGGTCGCTCCGGTTTCAACAATGAGACCCGACTCTCTCTGAGTTTTGGTGGTGGCTTGAAGTGGTACCCGACTGATCGTTTGGGTATCCGGTTTGAGATGCGGGGTTACGGCACACTGATGGATACCAATGGATCGCTATTTTGCGATAGCGGTTGTGATCTTCAGCTGAGCAGCGACCTGTTTCCTCAGTTCGAAACCAACCTCGGGCTGATTTTCAGTTTTTAATATTGTTGCCAGATTCTCTGGGGTGCTGATTGTTGCAACCCCCACCCTTGTCAAAACACCCCCTCTCACCCGCCGGTGAAAGGGGTGATAAATCATTGATCCAGAGGATCAATGAGCCACTGCTATCCTTTTCGTCTGTTTTTCCTCTGTTTTGGGAATCGTCACTTCTAGCACGCCATCCTTGCCTTTAGCCTCTACTGCGTCAGCATCGGTATTCTCAGGCAGTGAGAAACGACGATAGAAGACACCGTGGCTGCGCTCGATGCGTTTGAAGTTCTCTTTTTCCTCAGTCTCTTCAAACTTTCGCTCACCACGGATTGTCAACACACCGTTCTCCATGGTGATATCGATATCTTCGGGTTTGACACCCGGAATATCGGCTCTGATGACATATCTGTTCTCTTCATCCTTGATGTCGACCGCTGGTACCCACTCACCTCCTACGACGTGGGATGTATCATCTTCCCGTTGCAGGAGCGGGTGAAATACACGGTCCATTTCCTGCCGCCAATCGTCCATCATGCGCCAGGGATCGTAACGTGTGATGTTCATTTTTTACCTCCTTAAACAACTACCCGTCCCTACTATAAATATGGTTCCGGAATGGCTGTTTTTCAACTTTTCAACAACCTTTGTTTTGTTGATAAGGGGGTATGTATTGAATTGAAATTAAAGAAAATTATTTTTTTCTTCGGCGAGCAGACGGGATGTTTTTTCTGCGATTCTTACTTTGCTTTTTCACAGCCGAGAATGAGCTTTGGGAATGGTTGCTTCTACGGCTTTTTGGGGGGCTTGATGCATCCCCGGATCGTCCCGGTTGCCAGGTCGGTACCAGGTGCTTTTTGCCATTGCCGATAAGGTCGCTTCGACCCATTGCGGCAAGAGTTTCCCGCAGCAACGGCCAGTTTTTCGGGTCGTGATAGCGGAGAAACGCTTTATGCAGTCGCCGCTGCTTCAGTCCTCTGACAACGTTTATCCGGCGGCTCTCTCTGGCCACCTTTTTCAAAGGGTCCCTTCCAGTGTGGTACATGGCTGACGCTATGGCGAGCGGTGTCGGCAGGAAGGCCTGGACCTGATCGGGGCGGAAACCGTTCTGCTTCAGCCACAGTGCCAGATTGAGCATATCCCGGTCGCTGGTACCCGGGTGTGCCGCGATAAAATAGGGGATCAGGTACTGCTCTTTGCCCGCCTCATTGGAGTATTTGTCGAACAGCTTTTTGAACCGGTCGTAGATTTCAATGCCCGGCTTCATCATTTTGCTCAGTGGGTCCGATTCCGTATGTTCCGGTGCGATCTTCAGATAACCCCCGACATGGTGAGTGACCAACTCCCGGATATAGTCTGGAGAACGCAACGCCAGATCATAGCGCAGCCCGGAGGCAATGAAGACCCGCTTGATGCCGGGTAGGGCGCGGGTACGACGGTAGAGTTTGAGCAGAGGACGATGATCGGTACCGAGATTGGTGCAGATACCGGGATAGACACAGGAGAGGCGCCGGCAGGCGCTTTCAATTTTCTTGTCCTTGCAAGCCAGCCGGTACATGTTGGCGGTTGGGCCACCCAGGTCGGATATGTTGCCGGTAAAGCCTGGGACCTGGTCACGTATGGTCTCCACCTCGCGGACGATGGAGTCCTCCGAGCGGCTCTGAATGATGCGTCCCTCATGCTCGGTGATGGAACAGAAGGTACATCCGCCGAAACAGCCCCGCATGATGTTGACCGAAAAACGGATCATTTCCCAGGCCGGGTTACGTGCCTCGCCGTAGGCGGGATGGGGCGCGCGCGTATAGGGAAGTTCGTAAACCTGGTCGAGCTCTTCTGTGCTCAGGGGGATCGGAGGGGGGTTGAGCCAGACATCCCGTTTCCCGTGTCGTTGAACCAGCGCGCGGGCATTCCCTGGGTTCGTCTCCAGATGGAAGACCCGGGAGGCATGGGCATAGAGCACATCGTCTTCCACCACCTGATCGTATGAGGGTAACCGGACAACGGTTTGAGAGCGATTCAATTCCCTGGGCCGCTGGTGTGGGGTGAAAGTGACAGCCTTTTCACAGCCGGGATCCGACTGATAAGGGTTGGGATGGGCTGTCCGGGGACCGGGCTGATCCAGATGAGTGGAGTCGAGCTCACTCCATCCCTCCGGCATCTCCTGGCGCATGAATGCCGTCCCTCTGATATCCCGGATATTGGAGATTTTTTCTCCGGCGGCAAGCCGATGGGCCACCTCTACCACCGCTCGCTCCGCGTTGCCGTAGATCAGCAGATCCGCCTTGGCGTCGGGCAGAACGGAGCGTCTCACTTTGTCGGACCAGTAGTCGAAGTGGGCGATGCGACGCAGGCTGGCCTCAATGCCACCGATAATAATAGGGACGCCCTTATAGGCTTCACGCGCCCGTTGCGCATAGACGATCACCGACCGGTCGGGCCGCTTGCCGGCCGCGCCGTCCGGGGTATAGGCGTCGTCACTACGGATGCGCCGGTCGGCGGTGTAGCGGTTGACCATGGAGTCCATATTTCCAGCAGTGATACCGAAGAACAGGTTGGGTTGACCCAACTGACGGAAGGATTCCGGGTCCTGCCAGTCGGGTTGGGCGATGATCCCCACCCGGAAACCCTGTGCCTCCAGCAGCCGTCCGATTAGCGCCATGCCGAAACTGGGGTGGTCAACGTAGGCGTCGCCGGTAACGATAATGATGTCGCAACTGTCCCAGCCAAGTTGGTCCATCTCTTCCCGGCTCATGGGAAGTACCGGGGCAACGCCGAATCGGGCGGCCCAGTAGGGACGATGGGAGAAGAGGGGGACGGATTGGGACATGGGAGGTGATTATACCCTGATTTGGAGTGCGTTCGCTGGGAGGAAGCATTGCGAAAAGTGGTTGTTTAAACGCAATGAGGGCTATGAAGTGTAAATTGCACCGGGAGTGTCAGTGTTCTGAGCTCTATCTGTGACCTATATCGTTAACTGGTCCGCGCCGGGATGACGTGTCATTGATGACCCGATACGGATCTGCCTATTTATACACTGCCTGACTTATTAGGACGCCGACGAGTACGCTTAATAGTGATCCATTAAGGTTACCCCGCCTGTATTTTAGTCACAGTCCAGTTTCACTTGCTACCTGTCCGCTTCCCTGCCCTAGAAAAAGACCAGGACCTGTCGTGCATCCATGACGTCACGATCCGTGATTTCCATGAACTATTAACCCCTATTTCACTGAATAAACGACCTGTTTGAAAGTACTGAGGTCCATCTGCTTGGCTTCGATAACTAGAAATAGCTGTTTGAATTGCGAGTTGGCCACCATACTCCTGGCGGAGAATCCCAATTCGTGGGTATTGGAGAGGTAGTACGTGAGATCGTTGTTTTTTGTATACGTAACTTCGGTGGCCCCCTGAAAATAGAACGGTTTCGACGCCAGGGCGATATTCCAGAATAGTTTTTCATTACCCGTTTCCGCAGGAGTATCTTTTATTGTTTTCGTGAAGAGGATTTCCGGGAACCGATATGGTTTTTCGGACGATATGTCTTCTATCCCGGGTCCCGAGCTTTCGCTGACATACAGCAGTTGATCGTCCGTATAAAGAATCATGAGATCCTTATTGGAGGAGATGATCTTCCTGATTGGTTTGTCTGGTACTTCAATTGAAAAATTATCGGTTTTCAATGTGATCGAATTTGTCGATTCTTTATATTGGTATTCGATCTTTTCGGCAACGCGCTCACAGGATGGGCTATCGCAAGTCAAAATCGCTTGGGCTTTATCGCTGACACCGAAGATATTGCCGACCCATAACAGAGAGATCAGCAAGATGGCATAAGTAAAGCAGGTTTTCATGCTGCCCTCTCTTGAATGCATAGCCTTAAGGATGGAAAAGATGGTTGTGGGGTGGGTGATAGATGAACAAACAGAGTGTCACAACGCTTGTCACTCTTATACAAACGAGATTTTGAGCAAGTAATATTCACGGAGGCATCCCTGTTTCGAATTTCGCATTCCTTTTGCGCTTTTATATAGTGACTACACATCTTAGTGCACACAAGATGGAATCCTAATAACGTAACGCAGTAGATACAACTATCTTTGTATCATTTCGTGACTCATGACATATCCTGATTCAGAGTCCGTATACTCTGAACTGGCAGGTGTTCCTTATGCAGTGTGAAAATTGCTGCGCATCGTCACTTCCGGGAGGCTGATGTCGTTCACTGGTTAATGGCTGTCTGAAGCTTGCATTCCTTGCTTCTGATTAAGATGCCTACTGAATTTTAGGGGTTGAGCCCGGGAAGGATAGTGGTTTGGTGATGGGTCTTCTCTTTCGACGTCTTGTGAGGCCAGAATCTCAGACTGGGTCTGATTTCGTGTTTGAAGGCCGCTTTCCATTGTTCGAAGTCAAGGTCGTGATGGCCGTATACAGACTCTTCCAACTGATGGATCAATTCATGAATCACTTCAGGCTTCGCCTTGGGGTGAAACGCCAATATATGTTTGCCGATGACACTGAACGGTGCATTGACCGGCAGCCCCATATGTTTGTTGGCGAGGAATCTCAATGTAAAGCCCCAGACTTCGGGATCACGTTCATCATCGACGAACCTTACGCAGAACCAGAACCGGACCGACAGCGGCAACATGCCGACCAGGTACCGGCGCCAGCGGTGCCAGCGGTCAATTGGGTTAATAGTTCGTCCAACAGAGGCCAGTTTCTGTTTCAGGGGAGAGAAGGCAGGCGCCATCTGATGCATGGGGCGTTGGAGAAAAGCGACCAGCGGCTCGAGTGGTGAGGCCTGTGCACCACCTTTCCGCCGGTGCGAGACCCAGACGGCCATCCAGTAGCCGAAGATAACCCCGAAAACGATGCCGAGGGGGATCCAGAAGGCCGAAGAGGTGCCGGCGGGAAAGAGGGATCTCTCCTCGTCGATTGCAAAAAAACCGCTGGGTTGTCGTGTGCCGCTGACCGCAATCGGCTGCAGGGGAAAGGATGTGCGTTGTGGCATATCACTGCGAGTACTCCACCAATTGATCTGCAGTTCCGGCAGATTCAGGTCGCCGCCATATTGAGGCACCAGGATGAAAGTCTCATTGCGCTGTCCCGTAATTTTTTGATTGGCCTTATTGATGGTCGTGGTGATTTCGCTCTGCTCACGATAGACACGGAAGGCGTCACTCTTGAGTTGCTGCTCGAGACTGGGCAGCTGGTTTCCTCCCTGTCCCAGTGCTGTGAGTTCGACCCTGACCGGCAGGGGTTTGCCCGCTGCGGCCTGATAAGAGGTCGGTAGCGTCACCACGAGATTCAGGTGTTCCAGTGGCAACCATGGGGCGGAGTTTGGGTTGGGCTCGCGAATCTGTAGTTTAAGGGGTTGCTTGCTGGTGATATCGAAAGGGATCTTAATGCGGTTGTATCCCGATACCTGTTCAGATTCGCCGGTGACACGTATGTCCGAAAGCTCCAGCACGCCGGGTCTCAAGGGTGTCAGCTGGTAGAAGAAATCGTTGACGATCTCCCGTTTGCCTTTTCGGGTTCTCGAGTAGGTGTCCGGTCCCTCCAGGAGCTGCACCATGTAGTGATCGTTGTCTGGGATGCGGGGGGTTGCCGTCAGCAGATTATGATGACTCACCACACTCAGTGTCAGTACCACGCCTTGCTGCACATAAGGGTCGTGCAATGAGAGCTCAGATTCGATATACGGCGCCTCATATTGAGCAGGTCGATAGGCTTGTTGGCCGTAGCCGGGCCGTTGCATTCCCGGCCAGCCGTTATAGGCGGGAACTGTCTGTTGCTGCGCTGGTTGAGTGGGATTTCGCTGCGTGGGCGGAGCATAGCTCCATTGGCCGGGAGGCAGGGTCTGCCAGAGGTCGCGACCGGCATATGGGTTTGCCGCTGCCGGCAGTGCGAGCGCCAGTAGGTAGAACCCAATCAGGCTGAGCCATACAGAACGCCTGCCAATCTCCATTCCGCCTCCAGGACTATGTGTCATTAGGTTGCCTGAATGCTAACTGAGCCAGGCAACCGGTTTTTATTATTTAATTCCCATCAATGGGAGTTACCAGGGTCTTGTCTCCCTGTCGCTGCCGCCCTGGCTGCGTAAATACCGATACTCTTCCAGCCTGAATTGCTGCTGCATCAGCTGTGCCGGATCTCCCTCTATCTGCTCCAGCCACTGTTCCATCAGAGCGTGTCCGCCGCTGAGAGGCAACCTCTCTTCGTCACCGCCGGCCTTAGCCGTGTCGCTCTCGGGAGATGGGGATTCACCGCTCTGGTCGACCTGCTCAACCGCTTCGGAGCGGGACTCTTCAGGCGGCGGCAACTTGCTTTCGCCGTCTTCGCGACCCGGTTTCTCCCTGCCTTGCATGGCCGTTTGGGCATCCTCTTTTTGTTTTTCGGGTCTTTCGAGGTTAGCAGACATCTCGTCTTCTTGTTCTTCATCTCCCTGTTTGGGAATTTCCTTCTTGTCTGATGCGCCGGATTCCTGCTGCTCAGGCGACTGCTTGTCTCCGCTCAGAGCCTGCTGGTTTTCATCGTCGCCCAACTGCTCATCCTGAGGGGTCTCTTTTTCATTCCCGGCATCGGATGTCTGTTCCTGGTCCTGTTGCTCTTTGCCATCTTCCTGTGTCTCTCCCGTAGACGGATCGCTGCTTGTTTGGTCCGCTTGGGATGGGTCGCTGGTATCGCCTTGTTGGTTCTCCTCCTGCGCCTCCTGTCCCTGTTGCGAGTCGTCCGTGCCGTCACCGTCGCCTTGCTGTTCCTGGTCTTGCTGTTGATCTCCGGATTCGCTTTCCTGGTCTTGTTGCTGCTCTCCCGAATCGCTCTGTTGCTCTTGTTGTTGGTCCCCCGATTGAGATTGCTCCTGCTGCTCCTGTTCCCCCGAGCTCTGTTGCTGCTCGGAGTCTGAATCGCCGGATTGTTGTTCCTCTTCCTGCTCTTGATCCCCCGATTGAGATTGCTCCTGCTGCTCCTGTTCCCCCGAGCTTTGTTGTTGCTCGGAGTCTGAATCGCCGGATTGTTGTTCCTCTTCCTGCTCTTGATCCCCCGATTCAGACTGCTCCTGTTGTTCCTCCTGGCTCTCCTTATCTTTTTTATCTTCCTCCTGTTCTGATTGCTCCTCTTCCTCCGCCTCTTCCTGCTCTTCAGTAGCGGCTTGTTGTTGGGCAAGCTTTTCCTTTGCAAGCGCCAGATTGTAGCGGGCATCCTCATGGTCAGGATCGCTGTTCAGGACGGACTCATAGGCCTCAATGGCGCCCTCGTAGTCATCCAGTCTGTAACGGCTGTTACCCAGGTTGTATAGAGCATCAAGTTTGACGGCTTCACGCTCCACTTGGCTGAAGTCCTCTATCGCTGCTTGATAATCGCCGGTACGGTAGCGGGCCACACCTCTGCGATAGGGATCATTGAATCCTTCGGCGGCCTCCTCGTAGTGTCCCTGCACATAAGCATCGGCCGCCTGCTGTTCCTGGTTCAGGAACCAGTCCGCCTGAGCCGAGAAGGATGTGAGCAGAGCGGGAAGGGTGAGTAAAAGGTTTCTCATCCTTGTGATGCCCCTCGGTACTGTCGGAAGCGAGGCAGGAGAAGGAGCAGAAGCGGTAGCAGTAACCAATAGAAACGCTCATTCCAGACCCGTGTTTTCTCCTGGGTGGCTGTGGGTCTGCCAATGTCTCCCGCAGCCAGTTTAAGGATGGCGCGGCTGTCCTGGTCACGAAAATCGGCCAGCAGATAACGTCCACCACCTGCCTCCGCCAACTGCTTCAGAATGGTCTCGTTGAGCCGCGACTCTATGATTTTGCCATTGGGTTCGCGCATCAGGCCACTCTGGCCCGCTTGCGCAGGGACAGGTCCCCCTCCCGTCGTGCCGATGCCGAGTGTGTGTAATTTGATACCCTGTTCAGCCAACTGCCTGATGACACCGGTCAGTCCGGGTTCATCGAAGTCCCCATCGCTGATCAGGAGGATCGTTCGCCCGGTTTCGTCATCCCCGCTTCCGAGCAGTTGGCCTGCCCTCTCCAGTGCGGCCTTTAATCGACTGCCTTTGAGATTGGCCAGATCGGTTGTTACCGCCGGCAGGGCATTGAGCAGGCTTTGGCTGTCCTCTGTGATCGGTGATATCACCAGGGGAACGGAGGCAAAGGCGATCATCCCGATGCGTAATTCCCGGTTGAGTTGCACCAGGTCCTGTACCTCCTGTCTGGCGCGGGCCAATCGCGAAGGCGCTACATCGGACACATTCATGGATCGTGAGATATCCATCAGGATCACCAGGTCGTTAGCCGGTGCAAAGGCTTCGATGTCGGTGAAATCCCAGCGTGGCCCGGCAATGGCCAGAACCAACAGGATCCATAAAAACGACCAGCGGGAGTAGCGGTTCCAGCGTTCGTTGACGTCCAACTCTCTGACCCCGGTAAGATGGGGCAACAGATGCTCATCGGCATAGCGGTGAATGGGTCCCTTGCGCGGCCTCACCACACTGAAAATCAACCAGGCCAGGACAGGAATCAGTCCCAGCAATGCCAAAAGCCATTCAGGGCGGGCAAAGTGAAAGCCGGTATCAGGCATAGCCGCCCCCCCTTAGGCTGCGTTGACGGCCCTCCGGGTAGAGGCCGAGCACCAGCAGGCAGAGTAGAGCGAGCGAGAGGGGCCACTGGTAGAGCGGGCGGGGGATGAATACGGTGCGTGCCTCCGCTTCAGTCTTTTCCAGTTCATCGATACGCTGGTAGATTTTTTCCAAGGCCTCGGTGTCAGTGGCGCGGAAGTAGGCACCTCCAGTGGTTTGTGCAATTTCCTTCAAGGTCTCTTCGTCAAATCCCAGGCCCTCTGCCCAGATGTAGTGCCGCATCTCGGGATCGAGTATTTTGACCCGCTTTTCGTTACTGCCAACACCGATCGTATAGATCCTGATTCCTTCACGATCGGCAAGTTCCGCCGCCTTGAGCGGGGGGATGACGCCACCTTCATTTTTACCGTCGGTCACCAGGATGAGTACGCGGGAACCTTCAGGACGTTCTCTGAGTTTTTTCACTCCGAGACCCATGGCATCACCCATGGCGGTAGCCGGTCCGGCAATGGCTGGGACCAGCTCATTCAGCAGTTTGTCGACTGCATTGATATCGAAGGTGAGCGGTGAGAGAACGAAGGCCTTGCTGCCGAAGATGACCAGTCCCACACGGTCGCCGCGGCGTGCCTGAATGAACTTGCTTACGACACCTTTAACGACCTGCATACGGCTCACCTGCTTGTCGTCTAAGGTGAAGTCGAGTGCTGTCATGGAGCGTGATGTGTCGACCGCCAACATCAGGTCATAACCCGCTGTACGGTTCTCGGTATGAGGTTCGAGCCACTGGGGACGCATCAATCCCGTTACCAGCAGAGCCCAAAGGAGATAGAGCAGCCAGGTATGCAGACGCCTGCTGAAAGGTTTTTTGGGACTGCGGGTCTCGAATGCTTCGCTGAGATGAGAAAGCGACGGATGCAGGAGGGTGGTCTGCATACCCTCGACAGACCTGTGTTGCTCACCGGCAGGCCGTGACCAGAAAAGCCTGATCAGGAGGGGCAGAACCAGTAGTAGTGCCATCCACGGCCAGTGAAACTCAAACATGACAGGCCTCTTCACTGACCCAATGCACGGCGGCATCGATTAATTCAGCCAGTAGGGTCGAATCGGTGTCATGCCCGGGGGGCGCGTAGGGGAGTTCCAGTAACAGTTGCCCCTTGTTGCGCCACGGAAAGCCGGTGGAGTCATTCGTCTGCAGCCAGTCAAGCCACATTTCACCGGTCAGGGCTGCTGTCTGTTCACGCCCGCATCGAGCGATAGCGATTCGTCTGAGCAGTTCGGAGAGTTCGCCTGCGATCCGTTTGGCTGGCTCCTGACTGACCCTTTTGCGCAGTTTCAGTAATTGTTGCCTTGCGTCACGTTGCCATCGCCCCAGGGGATAGAGGCGCCGCCGCCTGATCAACCACCAAATCATTAACGCCATCAACAGCAGGGCGACGAGAATCAGCCACCAGCCGGGAGCTGGCGGCCACCAAGGGGCAGGATCGATACCACGGATATCTCGTATCCCATCCATAACCGTTAACGCCTGCCGAAATGTCGGGCCAGACCGTGGGTCAGCGCCATATGGATCTCTTCATTGGTCGATACCGGCATCAGTGGAATACCCAAACGGCTGGAGAGGCCTGTCAGGAGCTTTCGGCGCTCTCTCCATGCCAGTGTGTAGCTTTCCCTCGCCTGCCGGTTATCAGTATCGATCTCCATAGCCTCGCCATCGGGACCGACAAAGGTAACCCGGCCCATCTCCGGCAGTGTCTGATCAGCGGGGTCATCCACCGGCACCAGGACCAGGGTGTGGTGTTGGCAGAGGCGGCCCAGGGTCTGTTCGAGCCCCAATATCTCCCTGTTCATATCTGCGATGACGAAAATCAATGCGCCGGTGGCGGTACCCCGGTCGGCCCGCTGCAGTGCCTCAGAGAGGCAGTCGACAGAGGGTTGTCGTGTATTTCCTTCCTGGGTCAAGGCGTGGAGCAATCGCCAGAGTGCGCGACGGTCTTTGGTAGGGCGGAAATACTGCATCCCCTGTTCGGTATCCCCAAACAGCATGCCGCCAACCCGGTCATGTAGACGTGAAGCGGCCCAACCCAGTAGTGCCGCCGCCTTAGCCGCCTGCACGGATTTAAATGTACCCTGGGTGCCAAAACTCATGTGGGGGCCCCGGTCCACGCAGAGCACGACACTGCGCTCCCGCTCCTCGCGAAAGATCTTCAGGTGAGGGACATTGGTGCGTGCAGTGACGTTCCACTCCATATTGCGGATATCGTCCCCTTCACGGTATTCGCGGACCTCTTCGAAATCGAGGCCGGTGCCGCGGAATACGGAGGCATAGAGGCCGCTGAAACTGGAGTTGACCAGATGGTGGGAAGCGAGGCCCAGGGTATGGGCCTGATGCCGTAGCTCCAGTAGATCATCAATGTGGGGAAAGAGGCTCATGACTCTGTATCACATTCATCCTGCACGATTAAGTGCATGATGTTCACCGTACGTTGTACCGCACAATAAATCTTCTTCGCCGATGGGTTTCCGCATAGCGTTAACGGGCCTATGGAATTGCGACCAGATCCAAAAGGCGAGAAAGAAAGTTGTCGGTGGTGATGCCCTCAGCCTCTGCCTCGAAAGTCAACAGGATGCGATGTCGCAGGATTGCGGGTGCGACTGCCTGGATATGGTGTGGGGCGACAAACTCTTCACCATCAAGCCAGGCGCGGGCGCGGGCGCATCGGGCCAATGCGATACTGGCCCGGGGTGAGGCCCCGAAGCGACACCAGCGGGCCAGATCCTTGTCATAGGCCTGAGGATTTCGGCTCGCCTGCACCAGGTCAACGATATAGCTGTTGAGTTTGGGGTCCAGATAGAGTTCCGCCACGTCCTTGCGGATGGAGAAGAGCTGCTTCTGTGTCAGCGGTTTCTTCGGTGGCGTAGGCTTCTCTTTCTGTAGAGCGCTGTCCAGCTCCAGTATCTGCAACTCCTCACTGCGATTCGGGTAGTCCACATTGGCCTGCATTAGAAAACGGTCAAGCTGGGCCTCCGGGAGATGGTAGGTACCCTCCTGCTCTACCGGGTTTTGGGTCGCCAGTACCATGAAAAACGCAGGCAGTGGATAGGTGGTCTGGCCCACGGTGATCTGTTGCTCACCCATCGACTCCAGCAGGGCCGACTGGACCTTGGCGGGGGCGCGGTTGACTTCGTCCGCCAGCAGGATGTTATGGAAGAGGGGGCCGGCACGAAATTCAAAATCGCCTTTTTCGTGGCGATAGATGTCTGTGCCGATGAGGTCAGAGGGCAGCAGGTCCGGTGTGAACTGAATGCGGTGGAAATCGCCTTCTATGGCCTCCGCCAGGGCCTTGACCGCTGTGGTTTTCGCCAGACCGGGCAGACCCTCGATGAGGAGGTGGCCATCACTCAGCAAGCAGATCAGCATGCTGTCGATAAAGCTGGTCTGACCGATAACCCGGGATGCCAGGTGCGCGCGCAGGGAATCGAGAACGGAGGGATTCATATACTGCTTCACTTCTTCAAGGTGACTGTTGATTGTTGCGGTACTCGGGTGTTCCCCCGTAGGGAGAGCCCCGGCTTTATCGGGTGCATATACCGCCAATAACCATCTATCCTGTCGCTAATTGCTGGTGAGTGCAAGCAGTAGAAGTAGACCGGTGTATTTGACTATTAGGGAAAAGCTATAAACTTATGGGGCTTTTCCCTCTGACATCGGTTACCGGTATGGCTTAAGTGAGTGTGATTTCAGATGATCCTATGCACAGCCGGTTTTTGCCTCAATGGAAACCGCCATTGGTTCAATAATCTCCCCTCTGCTATTCCTTTGTATGGTACCTAACATTATGTTTTTTTAGAAAAAATACAAATTGGCCATTTTTTTTACAATTTAATGAAAATACAAGGAACATGCGGTCCAGGCACCGGTTTCACAGGGTTTTCAACAGAGTTATCCACAGTAATTGTGGGTAAGCAATAATTATTTTTAATGAAAAGGGCTTGTCGATAATTTGTCTTAATGATTCTACGAAACCTTGCTAACTCTATGTTGAAACTATGATTTTAAAATATAACGGACAATTATCCCCAACTAGGTATAATCCGCGCTCCTTAATTTGCAGGATATCCCCGTGATCCAGTCTCTCAGAAATATCGCAATCATTGCTCACGTCGACCATGGTAAGACCACATTGGTGGATGAGTTGTTAAAGCAATCCGGCACCCTGGGTGAGCGTTTTGGTGTGGTGGAGCGGGTGATGGACTCCAACGATCAGGAGAAAGAGCGCGGCATCACCATCCTGTCAAAGAACACAGCTATCCGGTGGAAGGATTACCGCATCAACGTGGTGGATACTCCCGGTCATGCCGATTTCGGTGGAGAGGTGGAGCGAGTGCTGTCCATGGTCGACTCGGTACTGTTGCTGGTAGACGCCCAGGAGGGACCGATGCCGCAAACCCGCTTTGTGACCCAGAAGGCCTTCAAACACGGGCTGCGTCCCATTGTGGTTGTGAATAAGATCGACAAGCCGGGGGCCCGTCCCGATTGGGTGGTGGACCAGGTGTTCGAGCTGTTTGATCAGTTGGGCGCCACCGATGAGCAGCTCGATTTTCCTATCGTATATGCATCGGCAATCAATGGCTTTGCCGGACTCGACAGCGATGTCAGCGCTGGTGACATGACGCCTCTGTTCGAAACCATCGTTGAACACTGTCCGGCGCCCGAGGTGGATCCCGGGGCACCATTTCAGATGCAGGTGTCGAATCTGGACTACAACAGCTATGTGGGTGCCATCGCAGTCGGTCGCGTAACCCGTGGCAAGATCCGCCCCAACCAACAAATCACTGTCGTCAAATATGACGGTGAACAGCAGCGGGCGAAGGTGGGTCTGGTCTACGGCTATCTCGGACTGGAGCGCTTTGAGGTCGAGGAGGCCTCTGCAGGGGATATCATCGCCGTTACCGGCCTGGAGGCCCCTAATGTGTCGGATACCCTTTGTGATCCGGAACACGTGGAGGCGATGCCGCCACTGAGTGTGGACGAGCCCACCGTCTCCATGACCTTTCAAGTCAACACCTCGCCCTTTGCCGGGCGTGAGGGGAAGTATCTCACCTCCCGCCAGCTCAAGGAGCGCCTGGAGCGGGAGCTCATCCACAATGTGGCCCTACGGGTGGAGGAGGGCACCGATCCGGAGAAGTTCAAGGTTTCCGGCCGCGGTGAACTGCATCTCTCGGTGCTGATCGAGTCGATGCGTCGCGAGGGATTCGAGCTGGCGGTTTCCCGGCCGGAGGTGATCTTTCGTGAGATCGATGGAGAGGTCTGCGAGCCCTACGAGCAGTTGACCGTGGATGTGGAGGAGAATCATCAGGGATCCATTATGGAGGCGCTGGGTGAGAGAAAAGGGGATCTGAAGGATATGGTGCCCGACGGTAAGGGGCGAGTAAGGCTCGATTACATCATTCCGTCCAGGGGTCTGATCGGTTTTCAGACCGAATTCATGACCAGCACTTCGGGTACGGGTCTGATCTATCATGTTTTCGACCACTATGGACCGGCCTCCCATGGTGGTATTGCGCCGCGAAAGAATGGCGTGCTGATCTCCAACGGTCAGGGCAAGGTGCTGGGTTTCGCCCTGTTCAATCTGCAGGAGCGTGGCAGACTCTTCTCGCAACCGGGCGACGAGGTCTACGAGGGACAGATTGTCGGTATCCATGCACGTGAAAATGATCTGGTGGTCAACCCGCTGAAAGGAAAACAGCTGACCAATATCCGCGCAGCAGGTAAGGATGACGCCATCATGTTGACGCCGCCCCTGCGCTATAGTCTGGAGCAGGCATTGGAGTTTATCGAGGATGATGAACTGGTGGAGGTGACCCCGAGCGCGATCCGAATCCGAAAGAAGTACTTGAAGGAGCACGAACGCAAGCGTGCCGCACGAAGCTGATACAGCCGACAAATTTAGATACAAAAAGAAAAAGCCCGACGGCATTCCATGCAGTCGGGCTTATGGTCGTCGGCTTGGTTGGCAAAGCTTATCTTCCCTGATGCCCTCCTGTGCGTATGTGATCCTGGGGGTACGTCCTTGATGACGACGATTTAATGATTACACAAAAATTCACAACTCGGGTGTGAGAATTTTCACCTATCAATGTAGGAATTTTCCTACACGGTATATGTGACTGAAAATGAAAGATTTATACCCTCCAATCGAGGCATACACCACCCAGAAACTGAGTGTGGATGGTGGGCATCAGCTCTATATCGAGCAGGTGGGAAACCCGGAAGGAATCCCAATCCTTTTTTTGCACGGGGGCCCGGGTGCCGGTTGTGAGCCCTATCATCGCCGGTTTTTCGATCCTGACGCCTACCGTGTGGTGTTGTTCGATCAGCGAGGCTGTGGTCGCTCAACACCTCATGCCAGTCTTGAGAACAACACCACCTGGGATCTGGTCAACGATATCGAGGCGATTCGTCAGACACTCGGCATCGATCGCTGGTTGCTGTTTGGCGGTTCCTGGGGATCCACATTGGCGCTGGCCTATGCCCAACGACACCCCGATCGGGTGATCGGGATGGTACTGCGCGGGATCTTTCTCTGCCGAGATACCGAAATTGACTGGTTCTATCAGTCTGGCGCCAGCAGGGTCTTTCCCGACTATTGGGATGCGTACCTTGCACCAATTCCAGCGAGTGAGAGGGGCAATCTGCTTGAAGCCTACCACCGTCGACTGACTGGAGATAATGAGTTGAAGCGAATGGCCGCGGCCAAAGCCTGGTCGATCTGGGAGGGGAGAACCTCCAGCCTTCACACCAACAGCTCCGTCGTTGACTTCTTTTCCCAGCCTCGAACCGCGATGAGCCTGGCCCGCATCGAGAGCCACTACTTCGTCAATCACGCTTTTCTGCGTCCCAACCAGTTGCTGGAGGATGCGCATAAACTCAATGGGATCCCCGGTGTACTTGTGCAGGGACGCTATGACCTGATCTGTCCCATGGATTCCGCCTGGCAACTGCATCAGGCATGGCCGGGGAGCGAACTGATGGTGATTCCCGATGCCGGACATTCGGCTACGGAGCCCGGCATCCGAAAGGCACTGATCGAGACTACCGACAGGTTCGCACGGGAGCTGGGATGATTGGGTTGCTGCAGCGGGTCACTGAAGGATGCGTGACGATCGACGGCCGGTCCGTCGGTGGGATCGGGCGGGGATTGGTGGTGCTGGTCGGTGTGCAGAAGACGGATAATGAAGCCACAGCCGAGCGCCTGTTGGATCGGCTGTTGGGATATCGCGTCTTTCCCGACGAGACAGGCCGCATGAATCTCAGTCTGCAGACTGTCGGTGGCGGTCTCCTCCTGGTACCTCAATTCACCCTGGCTGCAGATACCCGTAAGGGGACAAGGGCGGGCTTCTCCACTGCCGCCGATCCCGGCTTGGGTGAGCGACTGTTCGGCCATCTGGTGACGCATGCCAAAAAGACCTATCAGGATGTTGCATGTGGCGAGTTCGGTGCTGACATGCAAGTCGCGCTGGTGAACGATGGGCCGGTGACATTCTGGCTTGAGAGTTGAGGCTTGTTGGCGGCCAGAGCCAGTTAAATCACAACTGCGAAAAGGCGCTAACCATTAGTCTATTGATCGCTTTTTGACATGCCATATATATTTTAAGGTTTTATTGGCCAAGGTGTCTCGGCAGAATAGTCTTAGAATCTCGTCTGTAAAAAAACAATGAGGAATTCTCACGATGAAACTGCGCAACCTGCGGGTACGCTTGCTGATGTCGCTCCTCCTGCTGTGTTCGATAACGCCAGCTATGGGAGAGCGCGGTCCCGATGTCCCTGACTACCCTGCTGAGGAGGTGGCTCCGGGGGTCTATGTGATTCATGGTCCGCTGGGCGTTCCTTCGGTAGAGAACCTGGGCTTTATCAATAATCCGGCCTTTGTCGTGGGGGAGACCGGCATTGTCGTCATCGATCCCGGTTCCAGCATTCAGATCGGCGAGATGGTGTTACGCCAGATTCGCCAGGTCAGCGACCTGCCGGTGGTCGCAGTCTTCAATACTCACATCCATGGTGATCACTGGTTCGCCAACCAGGCCTTCAAAGAACTTTATGCCAATGTGCCCATTTTCGGTCATGAAGAGATGATGAAAATGGTCAAGCAGGGAGAGGGTGAGGCCTTTCTGGAAACCCTGATGCGTATGACCGACGGCGCCGTCAAGGGTACGGTCGAGGTACCGCCGGCAGAGACGGCTGCCCACGGTGACGAGCTGAAGCTGGGTGGTATCGCCTTTCGCATTCTCTACGAACCCAAGGCCCACAGTCACAGCGATATCATGATCGAACTCCCGAAACACAAAGTTGTTTTCCTGGGAGACAACGTCATGCGTGATCGTTTCGGCCGGATGGACAGCGGTACCTTCAGCGGTAATATCGCGGCCATCGACATGGCGCTTGCGACCGATGCGGAGATCTTCGTACCCGGACACGGTCACACCGGTGGTCGGGAAGTGCCTGAGGCCTATCGGAAATACCTGTCTACCATCCGATCGGAAGTGGAGAAGTACTTCGATGAGGGGCTCAGCGATTTTGAAATGAAGCCGAAAATCGTCGAGTCTCTGGCTCAGTTTCAGCAATGGGTCGACTTTGAACAAAACATCGGCAGACATATCAATCTTGCATATCTGGAAGTCGAGGCGGCAATGTTCTGAACATCCGTGATCCCTTTAGTTGTTTGTTTTATGTCAGTGGAGAGATCATGAATATGCAGGCCCAAAGATACTTTATTGTGCTGCTCGGTTTGATGATAGGGTCGTACACGATGGCTTCGGATTGGCGTCACAGTGATTCAGCGGATCAAAAGCTGCAGAATCTTATCGATGCACTACCCGGTACTTCCCATTGGATGTTCGAAGTCGGTGAACGCTATAACAACCTCTACTGGGCTGCGAAACAGGGCAAGTGGGAGTTTGCTGAATATCAGGTGGAGGAGATCGAAAAGCTGGTTCAACTGGTACAATTGACCCGTCCGAAAAGAGCCGCGACTGCCCAGGAATTTCTCGATAGTGCCATTCCACCTATCAAGCGCGCAGTTGAGAGTCGGCAGTGGAATAGCTTCAAATTTGGGTTTGGGCAACTTTCAATTGCCTGTATGCACTGTCACGTGCAGAACGATCATGCTTTCATTACGTTGCCACCAGCCCCAAAGGGTGCTTCAAGCCCGGTGCTCAATATGGGAGCTACAGTGCTATCCCCACCAGTGGAATAAGATCCCCGACAAGCTGCCATTTCTACCGATTTCTATTAGAATGGCTCCTTTCGGGCCACGGCCCCCCTGAGATGAATTAGATTGGAGCCACCACCATGCAGCGTACCGCGGCGGTCGAGCGTAATACCCTTGAGACCCAGATATCGGTCCGTTTGAATCTGGACGGCACCGGGAAAAGCGGATTCAAGACGGGGGTGTCTTTTCTCGATCACATGATGGATCAGATCGCCCGCCACGGGCTGATCGATATTGAGGTGACCGCAGACGGCGACCTGCACATCGATGCGCACCACACGGTGGAGGATATCGGTATCACCCTGGGTCAGGCGCTGGCGCAGGCGGTCGGTGACAAAAAAGGTATCCGTCGCTACGGACATGCCTATGTGCCCCTGGATGAGGCCCTGTCCCGGGTAGTGGTCGATTTTTCCGGTCGTCCCGGTCTGGCATACGGTGTCGATTTCACCCGAGCCCGGATCGGGGATTTCGATGTCGACCTGTTTCAGGAGTTCTTTCAAGGCCTGGTCAACCATGCCGGTATCACCCTGCACATCGATAACCTGCGGGGTACCAATGCCCACCATCAGGCGGAGACCGTCTTCAAGGCCTTGGGTCGCGCCTTGCGCATGGCGCTGGAGCCGGATCCGCGCATGTCGGATCAGGTGCCCTCGACCAAGGGCTCTCTGTAGGGCCTGTTAGCACTCATCCAATCGGCTCTGTTGAGCCTGAAAACGCGCCAATCAAGGCGCGAGGAGAGAAGTTTGGTGATTCCAAACGAACGACAAGCAACGCCGAGTGGTGCGTTTTCGGGCGCACCCCAAAGGCACTTCCTTCGGGGCGCAACCCGAAGGGCTGGGGCTGTTTTCCCGCCCAGCGGCGTTATCATTCGCTCATGTAGCCGGGCTACACTACGCTCATTCTGCCTTGCTGGGCAAAAAAAAGCCCCAGCAGAGCAGATTGGATGAGTGTTAACAGGCCCTAATTGATAGTTTCACGGGTAGTAGCACGATGACACAACGTATCACCGTGATCGATTACGGTATGGGGAATTTGCGGTCTGTCGCCAAGGCGGTTGAGCATGTGGCGGGTAAAGGCGATAAGGTCCACGTCTCGGACGATCCTGAGTTGATCCTCTCCTCCGACCGCGTGGTGTTTCCCGGTCAGGGTGCGGCACGGGATTGTATGGCCGCCATCTCCGATCACCATCTCAACCAGGCGGTGCTGGATGCGGCACACAGCAAACCCTTTCTGGGCATTTGCATGGGACAGCAGGTGTTGCTCGACTTTAGCGAGGAGAACGGCGGCACACCGCTGCTGGGTCTCTATAAAGGGCGGGTGCGCCACTTTCCCGGCGGCACCGCGCCTGACGGTGAGGCGATGAAAATTCCGCACATGGGCTGGAACCGGGTGCATCAGTTGTCCGATCATCCCCTGTGGTACGGGATTCCGCAGGACAGCCGTTTCTATTTCGTCCACAGCTACTATATCGATCCGGAGCGGGACGATCTGGCGGCGGCGAGCACAGACTACGGCGTCAATTTCGCCAGCGCCATCGCGGAGGAGAATCTCTTTGCGGTGCAGTTCCATCCGGAGAAGAGTGCCGATGCAGGACTGCAGTTATTACAAAATTTCGTCAACTGGAAGGTATAAATACCCGTGCTACTGATACCCGCTATCGATCTCAAGGACGGTCAGTGTGTCCGTCTGCGTCAGGGCCGCATGGAAGACGACACGGTCTTTTCGAACAACCCAGTGGAGATGGCGACCCGTTGGGTCGAGGCCGGCGGTCGGCGTCTGCATCTGGTGGATCTCAATGGCGCATTTGCCGGCGAGCCGGTCAACGGTGAAGTGATACGCGCCATTGCCAGCGCCTATCCGGCAGTGCCGATCCAGGTGGGCGGCGGAATTCGGGATGAGGCCACCATCGAGGCCTATCTGAAGGCCGGTGTCAGCTACTGCATCATCGGCACCCAGGCGGTGAAGGAGCCTGAATTCGTGAGCCGTGCCTGCAAGACCTTTCCCGGGCATGTGATCGTCGGGCTCGACGCCAAAGAGGGGATGGTCGCCATCAACGGCTGGGCCGAGGTGACCGACCAGGAGGTGACGGAGCTGGCCAAAAGGTTTGAGGATGACGGGGTTTCCGCCATCGTCTATACCGACATCGGACGGGATGGCATGCTCAGCGGACCCAATGTGGAGGCTACGGCCGCTCTGGCCAATGCGATCTCCATACCGGTGATCGCCTCCGGGGGCATTACCGATATAGGCGATATCGAGGCATTGTGCCGGGCCGAGACAAGGAACATTTCCGGTGCGATTACCGGCCGTGCCATCTATGAGGGCACTCTGGACCTTGCTGCCGGTCAAAAGCTGGCGGATGAACTGTCAAATTAATTTTGAATGATGAAATGGAAGCGTACGCTTTGCGCACAATCCATTTCAGAAACAGGCCACGAGCGACAGCGAGCACCGAAATTCATAATTCAACATTCAAAATTA
Organism: Candidatus Thiodiazotropha sp. (ex Monitilora ramsayi); assembly: GCA_025655595.1. Lineage (GTDB taxonomy): Bacteria > Pseudomonadota > Gammaproteobacteria > Chromatiales > Chromatiaceae > Thiodiazotropha. Next base: position 417,781 of record JAHXIO010000011.1, on the reverse strand, counting down.
AAGAGAAGCCATGTTAGCCAAACGCATCATTCCCTGTCTCGACGTTGACGCCGGCCGTGTGGTCAAGGGCGTCAAATTCGTCGATATCCGCGATGCCGGTGACCCGGTGGAAGTGGCGCGACGTTATAACGAGGAGGGGGCCGACGAGATCACCTTCCTCGATATCACTGCCAGTTCCGACGACCGGGAGACCATCGTGCACGTGGTAGAGCAGGTGGCCAGTGAGGTGTTCATCCCGCTCACCGTAGGCGGTGGTATCCGCACGGCGGACGATATCAGACGCATGTTGAATGCCGGTGCGGACAAAGTGGCGATCAATACCGCTGCAGTCTTCAATCCGGAGTTCGTCAAGGAAGCCACCGAAAGGTTTGGCTCTCAATGTATTGTGGTGGCGATCGACGCCAAGCAGGTCAGCGCCGAGGGTGAGCCCCTGAAATGGGAGATCTTTACCCACGGCGGACGCAAGCCGACGGGACTGGATGCCATCGAATGGGCCAAGCGCATGAGCGACTACGGCGCCGGAGAGATCCTGCTCACCAGTATGGACCGGGACGGCACCAAGATCGGCTTCGACAACAAACTGACCCGCGCCATCGTTGAGGCGGTGCCGATTCCCGTGATCGCATCCGGCGGTGTCGGCAATCTCGATCATATGGTGGACGGAGTGAAACAGGGCGGTGCCGATGCGGTACTGGCCGCGAGTATCTTCCACTTCGCCGAATACTCCATCGGCGAGGCTAAGACCTTCATGCAGGATAAGGGTGTCGAGGTACGCCTGTGAGCTGGCTGGAGAGTATCAAGTGGGATGAACAGGGGCTGGTGCCCGCGATCGCCCAGGAGTCAGGTAGCGGCAAGATTCTGATGATGGCCTGGATGAACCGGGAGGCGTTGCAATTGACCGCGGAGAGCGGCCATGCGGTCTATTGGTCCCGCTCGAGAAGCAAACTGTGGCACAAAGGTGAAGAGTCGGGCCATCAGCAAGTTGTAAGATCCATTCGCCTCGATTGCGACGGGGATGTGGTGCTGCTCGAGGTGGAGCAGAAGGGCGGTATCGCCTGTCATACCGGACGCCATAACTGCTTTTTTCGGGAACTCGAAGGGGATCACTGGGTGGAGATCCTGCCCGTTCTCAAGGATCCTGATGATATCTACAAATAACCGGCATTTCCGGTTCTGCATGGGCATACGTCCGGGAATGAAATGTCGAACCTCTATTTTTCTGGTCTAAGGATTCAATATGAGTGATGTCCTGCAACAACTGGCTCAAGTGTTGGAAGATCGTAAACAGTCGGATCCTGACAGCTCCTACGTGGCCAAGCTCTACGCGAAGGGGCTTGACGGTATCCTAAAGAAGATCGGCGAGGAGGCTACCGAGACCGTGATGGCGGCAAAGGACGGTGAGGCGGACAAGATCGTATATGAGACTGCCGATCTCTGGTTTCACACGCTGGTGTTGCTCGCCCATCAGGGCCTGGGGCCGGCAGATGTGCTGCAGGAGCTGCAACGCCGTTTTGGGCTTTCCGGCCTGGAAGAGAAGGCGCAGCGGGGCCAATCATAGGAGTGGCCGACAGACCGAACTTACGGTGAGGCGTCAACTGGGTTATCATCCCCCGACTACGCCTCCAATCATTGGAGCTTAATGCCCTGGTACAACAGGGTTGAACACGATTCAAACGATAAACCGGCCACTGGCCGGAGTGTGGAGAAGATTATGGGTTTTGGCGGAATCAGTATCTGGCAGTTGTTGATTGTTTTGGCCATCGTGCTGCTGTTGTTCGGCACCAAACGGCTGAAAAACATCGGTTCCGATCTGGGTGGTGCCATCAAAGGCTTCAAGGGCGCCATGAAGGATGGCGAAAAGACAGAGGAGAATCAGACCCAGGAACAGATTGAGAAATCGGAATCGGGCACCGTGGTGGATGGTGAAGTGACCTCTAAAGAGAAGGACAAGACCTGATAGGGTATCTGCCAACCAACTTCATGCCGAGAGCATTCTATGTTTGATGTCGGTTTCTGGGAGCTGGGAATCATCGCCTTGGTGGCGCTGGTCGTGATCGGACCGGAACGCCTGCCAAAGGTGGCGAGAACCGCAGGTCTCTGGCTGGGCCGGGGACGTCGGTTCGTGGCCAGCGTCAAGGCCGATATCGATAAGGAGATCAAGGCGGAGGAGCTCAAGGAGATTCTGGAGAAACAGGTCAAACAGGCCAATCCGGTGCATGAGGTTCTGGAAGATACCCGACAGGATCTGAATCAGATCAAACAGGATGCGGAACAACATCTGCAGGCGGGCAAAGAAGCGCTCGACAGCAAAGATACCGTAGAGAACAAACAACCATAACCGGTAACCTTATTGACCGATGTCGGTTAACGCCTCTCCCGAAAATACGACTCAGGAACAGCCCCTGGTTTCACACCTGATCGAGCTGCGTGATCGTGTATTACGCATGGTCCTGGTGGTGTTGGCGATCTTTTTGGTTCTGTTTCCGTTTGCCAATGATCTCTACACGGCGATAGCCGGCCCCATGCGTGAAGCGCTGCCTGTTGGCAGCACCATGATCTCCACCAAGCCGATCGATCCGTTTCTGATTCCGTTCAAGCTGAGTCTGCAGCTGGCGATTTTTATCGCAGTACCGTTCATTCTCTATCAATTCTGGGCCTTTGTGGCGCCGGGTCTCTACAAGCACGAAAAGAAGCTGGTGATACCGCTTCTCATCTCCAGTACCTTGCTCTTCTATCTGGGCATGGCCTTCGCCTATTTCGTGGTTTTTCCATTGGTCTTCACCTTTCTCGCCAGTACCGCACCGGAAGGGGTCGAAGTAGCTACCGATATGGGCAGCTACCTCGATTTTGTGATGACGCTCTTTTTCGCTTTCGGCGTGGCTTTCGAGGTGCCGATCGCCACGATTATTCTGGTCTGGATGGGTATTACCACACCGGAAAAACTGCGCCAGAAGCGACCTTATGTGATCGTCGGCGCCTTTGTCGTGGGGATGTTTCTGACCCCACCGGATATTATCTCTCAGACCCTGCTGGCCCTGCCCATGTGGGTTTTGTTTGAGCTGGGGATCATCTTCTCCAAGGGTTTTGTCAGAAGCCGGGAAGAGCGGCAGGAGGCCGATTCCGAATCGGTCGATGAACCGACACCGGCCCCTGCGGCAGCCGCTTCGAGCGCCACTGCCACCACACCTGAGGACTTAGGAGAGATGGTCGGCAGTGACATCGATCCAGCCAAGGACTATGTGGATCCGGATCGGTTCGTTCCTCTCACTGATGACGAGATGGAAGCGGAGCTGGACGCCATCGAGGCTGAGGATGACGATGACGAAGAGTTCGCGGAGGAAGATGCGGACGATGATTCGGAAACTGATGTGATTCAGGCCAAACTCGAAGCTGTTCAGCTATTGAGGAAGGCAGGCAAGGTCAGCGAAGCGCGGGATCTTCTCTATGAGGTCCTGGAGTCGGGTAACGCGGATCAGCGTAACGTGGCCAGGAATATTCTCAGCCAGCTCGATTCAGACGATTAACAGGCCCAAATCAGCGATAGCGCAAGCGGGTACCGTGAACCAGAGATAGTGTGATCTCCTCCGCCGACAAGGCAGCGGGGAAGTAGGTGCCGGATATCTTGGCACTGTTGATACTGGCCCCCTCCAGATTGGTATGGCTCAGGTCGACACCGCGCAGATCCGCATGACGAAGGTAGGCATTGGCCAGATCCAGGTCTCCGGCATTCAAACCTCTCAGATCCGCACCCCTGAGGTCGGCGCCGTGCAGATCGAACGATTCCCCCTCCTCACGACGGCGATTGAACTCATCGGTGTTCCCATCTTTGAGCAATTGATACATCGGGTCGGTCTTTACTTCTGGTTTCAGCATTGTAATTGTGTCCAAACAGTGCGGGTTGATACTTTCTCCTGATAGAAGAATAGCTAAATCCCGACTGATTGTTCGATGCTTCATATCGACAGTCTGACCTGACTCAATTTCCCTCTGAAGCATGTCTAAACTCTGTTTTTGATGCCACTGCTTAAGAGATAGAGGGATAGTGGCGTGTAAGTTTGTTGTTTCGTCCCTCTTCATCGAGACTTTCAATGGAAAATCTATAGGTGACCCTATTTATTATTGAATTTATCGATAAACGCATCTAGCATTGAAAACACCAATGATAGAGGATGCCAGTCATGGCCAATACACCACAGATACACTACAAGCAGAACCGTCTCAAACAGCTGCGCGCCTTCTGTCATGCCGCTCAAACGGGTTCGATCAGCGAGGCAGCTGAACGGCTCTATCTGAGCCAGCCGACAGTCTCGTTGCAGATCCAGGCCCTTGAACGCGAACTGGAAACCGTTCTATTCGAAAGGCGGGGCCCCAAGATCAAGTTGACGCCGGAAGGGGAGACCCTCTATAAGCTGTCACAGCCCCTGGTCGAAGGTATGGACAAACTGCAAGAGACCTTCGCTGCCACCTGTGGCAAGTTGGAGAGCGGTGAGCTGAATATTGCCGCCGGCGAATCGACACTGCTCTATATTCTGCCTGAGCCGGTTCGAATTTTTGCCGAACGTTATCCGGGTATCCGCGTCAAGCTGCATAATGTGACCGGTCGTGACGGGATGGCGATGTTGAGAGCTGATGAGACCGATCTGGCGGTCGGTTCCATGATCGATATCCCCGATGATGTCACCTACAAACCGGTGGTGAATTATGCGCCTATGCTGATTACACCACTGAACCATCCACTATCCAAGAAAGAGCATATTCGCCTGCACGATATCAGCCCCTATGGTTTGATCCTGCCACCTCACCATTTGAGTACCTGGCGTATGGTTGATCTGGTGTTCAAGCAACACAATGCCAGTTATAACGTTACGCTGGAGGCCGGTGGTTGGGAGGTCATCAAGAAATATGTAGAGATCGGATTGGGCATCTCTATCGTTACCGATGTTTGTCTGACTGGCGAGGAGGAGGTGGAAACCATCCCGCTGGATGAATTTTTTCCCAAGCGAAGTTACGGCATCGTGCAAAGGCGTGGAAAATTCCTCTCCCCCCAGGCGAAGCGCTTTTTGCAGGTGATGCAGGAAGTCTTCAGCTGACTTGAGGTAAATCATTATCATCTCTGCTAGTCGCTGATACTAATAAGCTGAGTGTCAGTGATGGGCATGTTTTCGCCTGATGTATAAAAGTCTTATGTCACCGATACACCAACCGTGATTGATTTTGGGCGTGTGGATGAAATTCGGCATCTCGTAGAGTCGATTACTTCCCAAACGCGCTGTAATATCGGGTAAACACCCCATTTAACCTCAAAGAAAAAGTGTTTTAGAATACACTCGCAGCGTAAACGGAGATTGATTATGTTAGGCCAAGCCCCGGAATTTCAGAGTGTACTTCGCGCCATGCGAATCGTCTCAGCCACTGATGCTACCGTTCTGGTAACGGGTGAGAGCGGAACCGGTAAGGAACTTCTGGCTAAGGCGCTGGTTGAGAGCAGCCGTCGCCGGGAAAAACCGTACATTACCGTCAACTGCGCCGCACTTCCGGTTCAGCTGGCGGAAAGCGAACTCTTCGGTCATCGCAAAGGGGCATACACAGGCGCCACATCCGACGGTATCGGTAAGATGCAGGCAGCCCATGGCGGTACGCTGTTTCTTGACGAGATCGGAGAGCTGCCGATGTCGGTTCAGGCCAAGCTGCTGCGTTTTCTGGAGACCGGTGAATGCCAGCCGGTGGGGCAGGCACGAAGTCAGCGGGTGGATGTACGCGTGATTGCGGCAACCAACCGTGATCTCTCTGAGGCAGTCGAACAGGGTACTTTTCGCGCTGACCTTTACTATCGGCTCTATGTGGTACCGCTGGAACTACCGCCACTGCGTGATCGGCCCGGGGATATTCCTCTGCTCATGAAGGGCCTGACAGGGTTGTTGGCAGATCAATATAATCTGGTGCCACCGAATTACAGTAAAGGAAGCGTTAAAATTCTCAATAGCTATGGTTGGCCGGGGAATGTGCGTGAGCTGAAGAACTTCTGTGAGCGTATGTTGATCCTGTTTTCCGGGCGGACCATTGAACCGACCAACCTTCCATCCGAGTTTCAGCGCGCTGTGGCGCCCAAGGCGGCTGTCGGTGACGGTGGTTTTGAGTTGCCTGAACAGGGCATCCGGATGGATGAACTTGAAGCCAACCTGATCGAGCAGGCACTCTACAAAACTGCCGGTAATCGGAGTCGTGCCGCACGCCTCCTGGGACTGTCCAGGGACACGCTGCTCTATCGCATGAAGAAGTACGCTATCGCCTAGTTCTACTCATGGGCAGAGTGCCCATGAGAAAAACAGATTGTTTGTTAGTAGATGCGGTAGCCGCCATGGCGTCTGCGGCTGCGGTAATCGAACAGAGCGATTCCTCCAGCGATACCCATCAAGAGTGAGATGGCGGCCCCTATCAATCCCCATTTCAAGGGAATCCGTCCCTCGTCGCTATTCAATCGTGCACGATAGGTTTCGTTCTCCTGTTTCACATGATCGACGGTGGCGGCAATCTTTTCTGCAGATTCCAATCTTTGGGTCAATTCCGCGTAGGCCTCACCCTGATTGTTTTGTATCTTCTTCAGGTCTGTCTGCGTTGCCGTCAGCTGTTGCTGACTTTGATCGAGCTTCCCCTCCAGGTCCTCGATTCTCTCCTGGGCATCGATCAGTTGCGCTCGTGCCGGTTTTTCCGAGATCAGGAAGCCGGCCTTGGTCCAGCCTTCCACACCCTCTTGTGTGCGGACCTTGGCATATAGGCCTTTAGACTCCAGGAGTTCGAGTTCGGTGCCGCTATTGAGTCGTTGCAACAATTTCCCCTGGGAGTTGATCTCTTCATACATGGAGAGTTGTAGCTCATCCGTCACATAACGGGTTTCAGCAAACAGTGTGGCGCTGTGACTGCAGAGGAGTAAGGTGAAAATCGAGCATAAGGTCTTTTCAGGCCGTAAGTTTGAGATTGTCATGGTCCGTGCGTGGAACGAGATTATTGTTGAATTTGACGATAAACGGAGCATATCCAATAGATGTCAATGATACTATGCGATTCAACACATTTCCGACCGGAAGTATTGATCTCATACGCTTTAGCCGGTCCTGGGGAGGTTCAGTCGCTGTTCAGTTTCGGTGGCATATTCTGTGTTCGAGGCTAACGAATTGACTCGAAAGGAGGACTCGAATGAAAACCCTCACACAGACACTGTTGATCGCTTCGCTCTCTCTATTTGCCGTGGTTCCCGCTTTTGCACACCACGGAGATGGGGGATACAGCAAGTCGGACAGAATCATGGAGCGGCTTGATCGGCAACAGCGACGAATCGCCAAAGGTATCAAGAGTGATGAGTTGACACGAAAGGAGGCTAAGCTGCTGAAGCGGGACCAAAGGGATATCAGACAATTGGTACGTCTTTTCCGCGATGACGGCAGGCTTTCGAAAGTGGAGCGGCGTTATCTCAATAGACGCCTGGACAGAAGCAGTCAGCTGATTAAACGCATGAAACACAATGACCTTAATCGCTATGTCCGCATGCATGAGCGATACGGACAGAGAGACCATTCACACGGACTTTGATGCCACGGTCAACAACGACCCCGCTTCGCGGGGTCCTAAAGATCCTGCCAGCCAGTCAGCAGAAGACCCGATGCGACACCGGCGAGACCACCACCCAAAATACCACCGATAACTGCCTTCGGCAGTGTCTGCTGTACCTGTTCGAGGACGCTGATCAAGGGTCCTGCCACTTGGCTGTCAACACTACTGATCATGACAAAAAAGGTGAGGGCTACGAAACCGGCAACTCCCACACCGACCATCAGGCCATCCCCTATCGGTGGCAGCAGGTCGTCATAGTGTTTTACGAAACTGGGAACCATCCAGACATAGAGTATCCCGGTCATCGGGCACATAAATGCCACTATGGTGCTCAAGGAGACATCCTCGATCAGGGTGGAGATCAGAAGATACCCGAGTGAAGCCAGCCAGCCGGCGCTGAATCCTGCCAAGGTCTTGGCGTCGGCTCTGTGAACCCGAGAGCCTAAGGAGAAGACTCCGTACAAGGCACCAATGACGGCGCCGACGACCGAAACCGTCAATAAGAGAAACAAGAGGTTGATCGGCCAGCTCGCGAGGATGAAATAGAAAATGGAGACGGGCGAGATGATGGCAGTCATCAGGACTGCCAACCGCATGCTACTGTAGATTAAGGCGCCAAAGGTGCCGGCCAGAATGCCGGCGAGAAAGACAGGATTGGCTGGCAGTTGCCAGTAATCTGCCAGTGCAACGAAGAAGATGAAGAGCATGGCGTACAATAAACCGATAAAGGCCCAGATGGCCCCCCGGATCAACGCTTCCCTTATGCGATAAGAAATTGAGAGAGATGAAGATGGCTGATGCATTGCTACCGCTCGAATAAACGCAGATGATAGGTAACAATCGTAGCGGAGAAAAGTGCTACAGGTCAGTAGATTCTGATTATTCTTCTCAATTGCAGGAATAAATGGGATGGATTGCCACAATGGACTCAGTCAGCTGACTTTTGCCAGCGTTCGGCGCGGTCTCTCAGGCGTTGTAGGATGCGTCGGTCCTCGGCTTGTGTCTTGGGATCCGGCGTTTCCGCATGAATGAAGTTGGTAATTGCGTCCAAATAGAGCTGTGATCTCACGGTGGCGCTTTTCGAAGAACGTTTTTTCGTTGCCATCTTTTTTACATCTTGTTTCATGCCTTCCTGGCGATGGCGTAGAGTCTATGGCCTGCCTTTCAGACAGTACACCCTTTACTTGAAAAGATTTGTGAAATTCACGTTTACTTCACATTTAACCCAAGATTGATGAAACGACCGCTTTCAACCGCATCGATCAGGGGCTGGAGCAATTTACATCGTGACGCTTAATTATATTAATAACCTCTGATATACTCCGCCGCTTTTTTGCATCACGCCAATGAGGTGGTCCATGTTCCAACTGACCTGTCCGGGAAGACAGTGCATCAAAAACGACGTTCTGTCAGGCCTGACGGTTGCCCTGGCCCTGGTACCCGAAGCGGTTGCTTTCGCATTTGTTGCGGGAGTGGAACCGCTGGTGGGGCTCTATGCAGCGTTTATGATGGGCCTGATCACCTCGGTTATCGGCGGCCGTCCCGGCATGATTTCCGGTGCCACAGGCGCGATGGCAGTGGTCATGGTTGCTTTGGTTGCGGAGCATGGGGTGGAGTATCTCTTTGCAGCGGTTCTGCTGGCGGGGTTGATACAGATCGGTGCCGGCTTGTTACGTTTAGGGAAATTTATCCGCCTGGTACCTCATCCGGTGATGCTCGGTTTCGTCAACGGACTGGCGATCGTGATATTCCTGGCGCAGCTAAAACAGTTTCAGGTGCCGGGTGAAGCGGGTGAGCTTGTCTGGCTCGGTGGGGCGCAGCTCTGGATTATGCTCGGACTGGTTGCTGCCACGATGGCGATCATCCACTATTTTCCGAGGCTCACCACTGCTGTACCAGCATCCCTGGTAGCTATCGTCTCAGTCACGCTGGCAGTGATTATTCTCGATCTGGATACCCGTCTGGTACAGGATGTACTGCGGGATCTTTCTGGTAATCCTACAGCTACCATCGCGGGTGGCCTGCCGGAGTTTCACCTGCCGATGGTGCCGTTCAACATGGAGACCCTGCAGATTATTCTGCCCTACGCCATTATCCTTGCGGGGGTGGGGCTGATCGAATCACTGTTGACCATGAGTCTGATCGATGAACTGACCGAGACCCGCGGACGCGGAAATAAGGAGTGCATCGGTCAGGGTGTGGGGAATACGGTGAATGGTCTGTTCGGTGGTATGGGAGGCTGTGCGATGATCGGCCAGAGCATGATCAATATCAATTCCGGCGGTAGGGGCCGCCTATCCGGCATATCTGCAGCCCTGTTCCTGCTGATTTTCATTCTGTTTGCAGCCGGGCTCATCGAGATGATCCCGGTGGCTGCGCTGGTGGGTGTGATGTTCATCGTGGTGCTGGGTACATTTGAGTGGGCCAGCTTCCGGCTCATCGGTCGTATCCCCCTGGCGGATACCTTCGTCGGTATACTTGTAGCGGTGGTGACGGTGCTGACCGACCTGGCGATCGCCGTTATCGTCGGCGTGATCGTCTCTGCCCTGGTTTTCGCCTGGGAACACGCCAAGCAGATCTATGCGGAAACCCATATCGACAAATACGGCATCAAGTACTACAAGCTCAGAGGACCACTCTTTTTCGGTTCTGCCAAAAATTTCGCCGATCTATTCGATCCGAAGAATGATCCCCATGAGGTCATTGTCGACTTCGCCGATGCCCGGGTCTACGACCATTCCGGCCTGGAGGCTATCGATGCCTTGGCGGATCGGTATATGCGCGCACAGAGGGCGCTGCATATTCGGCACCTCAGTCAGGACTGCCAGAATCTCCTGGTCAAGGCGGGAAATTTGGTGGAGGTCAATATGATGGAGGATCCCACCTATCGTGTGGCGGATGACCGGATTGCTTGAGCATCGGGATATTATCAGCGGCTTGTCTGGACGGCAGTACAACCGAAGCCACCCTTGGCGGGAAAGGCCCCACAACGCACACCGTGTTTGAATCTGGCGCCTTCAAGCAAAACACCGATCAGGTCGATGTGTTCAAGCGCCAGGTCCACATCCAGATGGGTCATGTCTGCCCAACGGAGGTCCGCCCCCATGAGTCTTGTCTCGCTGAGATCGACACCGCTCAAGCGCGATCCCTGTAGAACCGCCCCCTCGAGCTGGGTGTTTGTCAGCTGGGCATGACTCAGATCTGCGCCTGTCAGGTCTGCACCTTTTAGATTTGCTCCTGCCAGATTGGAATGGCTGAGTCTTGCCCAACGCAGCTGGTTTCCACTGAGATCGGCACCGCTTAAATCCGCATGCTCCAGGTTACAGCCGTTACATACACCTGTAGTTTTCAGCTGGTTCAGTTCAGACCTGGTGTCTGCTAAGGTCTGAGCCGATAGGTACAGTAGCAGTGGTAGCAGTAAAAATCTTCTCGTGCATCGAGTACCCATACAGTGAACCCTATAGTCTGTAGGTGTCCACTTTTTTGACAATATCTATTGCCGTAACTTCAATAATCCCAGTGATAAAACCCAGATCGATTATATGGTTTGATGGGTTTCAGTAGGGATGTTTTTTTATTAATGGGTATGGGAAAACGGTAACGGCATCAATCATGGTTGTAGATAAGCCGGGATGTTGGCCGGTTGTGTGGAGGCCATTAACTGTTGCATCTTCGCTTCCGGATCGGTGCTGATTATTTCACCGTTGTGGTAGAGCGCAACCAGCTGCATGGATTTGCTGGTGATGGCCATATCAGCGACATGGTCCGGGCTGATGGTATAGCGTCCCAACATCTTCTTTACAGGCCATTCCCGGTCAACGAAGACGGTATAGACCAGTTCCGAACAGACAATCCGGTCAGTGGTTTCGAGGTCAAAATTGAAATCGTACTTTTTACCGATCTGGCGGAAAGCGCGGAGCAATACCTCACGACGCTGTTCCCGGCTAAGGTCGGCTGCCCGTATCACGGCCAGGTCATCCACGTTCAGAAACTGGGAGAGGGGGTTGATCGTTACACCCGTTCTCAATGCCTCGATGACACCGTGATTCTCACGGATCTTCGTCTGCCAGGGCTGAATCAGTGGATGCTCCCAGATTTCGAGGGACTTAAGTTCGCTTTCGTTGCCAACCCATATGGCCACATGCCCCCAGTGACCGGGAATCAACTTATCGGTGAGCCGAAAGGGGGTCTTCTCCAACAGGATATCTCCTGCCGTTAAGCGGGAGATCACCGCACGCTCTACATGGGGTTTTCCATAGAGTTTGCCTTTGCGCATCTCTACCAGTCCCACCGTATTGCCGAAAAGACCGCTTAGCAGATTAATCCCCTCATCTCTTAGACCATTGATCCGATCACCAATCGAGGCAACGAGAAAATTGACCTTGTTATCCACATGCCGGAGTGGAGTGCCGTTAAAAGTCGCGCTGTAGGAAGGGCTCTGCTCGATGAGCTGGTGTAGATAGGCGAAATCCTCATTCTCTGCAATTGCACGATGATGATTGCCGATCTCTCGTTGATAGAAATTAATCGCCCGCTGTACCCTTAGATAGTTTTCTAGCTTGTGATAAGCCCTGCCTACCGCCTCCAACTCATATCTTTCGACCTGATAACCGCTATCGCTGGCATTGATTGCGCGTCTTAACTTACTGTCGTCCTGAAAGATAGAGACGGCCAGGAGGTAGTTATCGTAGAGCACAAGGGCGGCTGAGAGGGATATCATGACTCCCTGCAGTCGTTGACTGGACGAGATGTGACTCTGGCTTTGCGCACTTTCTTCAAGCCAGCACTCATACTCATAAGCGATGTTGTAGAGAGATTGTCTTAGATCCAGGTGGGCACGAGTACCGATTTTTAGCAGTTCCAGCTGTCGTCCGGAGAGCGGGCGTCCCGCTTCCAGGGACCGATTCAGCGCTTCGACCAATTCCAGTGAAGCTTGGCGGTAGGCAATGCTCTTCTCTACCAAAGGTTGATATTGCCTGAGGGATTGGGAGAGTTGTTTAGCCGGGTTTTCGCTCTGAAAGTTGATCGGCCCGTCAGCGCAGGTGGTGGCCTGGGTGATGGGAGAAATGAATAATCCGGCCAGCAGCCAGAATCCTATCCATCGGTATGCAAGTTTCCATATTTTCAACATGGGGAAATGCTAAATAAAACCCGGGATAGATACAAGTCATGAAGACAGCAGAGTATTCACTGCAGTATTAGTGACCTTCATGTGTTAACTTGCTTTTAATTCCCAACCCGAAATGTCCTGTTTTTGCGGGTATCTGCTGCATGAGTTATCCTTTTTCTGCTTGATTGTTTACCGTGAGCTGATTTTTTGAAGCCAGGCCGGAGTATCTGGATGATAAAAAAATATCTTAATTACATGGGATTATGAAAACGTAGATTTTTATGAGGAAAGCATCCTATTAGTTGACACTAGAATCGAAATCGTCCTTGATCTAAAAGCTATATTTACATAGTTTGAAGAGCCATAGTTTCAGGCAATAAAATATAATATTAAAAGCATCGAGATAAGCAATGGATTCACCTGCTGAAGAGATAGTGATCAAAAAGGAAACCGAAGGTTTTCGTTTTCTCAAGGAGCATTGGGATCAGCTTGATGGCGACTACTTCTTTCATGACTACGAATGGAACAGGATCGCAGCGGATTGCAGGAAATCGGGCGAACTGATCTTTATCTGTTTTTATCGTAGCGGTGAGCTTTACGCCATACTTCCGTTATCTAAATCAGATGAGAAACGATATGGTGTTCGCTGTACGTATCTTGGTTTTTGCGAACCAGACCACCTTTTTTTGCATGGCATCATTGGCAAAAAAATCATCTCGACAAAATTTCAGATCAATGATGTCCGGCGGGTCCTGAATTCGGCGGGCGTCCAATACGATTTTTTTAAGTTTAAGCGTGTCTATGGTGGTGAGGTAGATAATCTGTTGCATCTGAATAGATCACTTTTTATCCGTGTCAACGAGCAAAAATCAAATATCATTGATTGTTCGAAAGGATTTGATGACTACTTCCAAAAGCTGAGTAAAAACAGGCGTCAGGGGCTTGGAAAAAAATACCGTCGTCTTGAACGTTTGGGCAAGCTTCAAACACTGATCTCCGATTCCGAAAGCAGAAGTCATTATCTCGAGCAATATTTGAATCTCGAAAAGAAGTCATGGAAGGGAAGTCGGGGTAATGCCATTCTCAATACCGAGAGCCAAACCAGATTTTACCGTGAAATTGCGAAACTTGATGAGACTGTTGTCTTTTTACTGGTGGCCGATACCGTTGTTGTTGCCAGCGAGATAGCTATACAGTCAAAAGATACTCTATTTGTCTGCAAAACATCTTTCGATGAAGCGTACGCAAAATACAGTCCGGGAGAGCTGCTGTTACTTGAGACGGTAAAATTCGCTTGCGAAAGGAAGGTCGGGACTGTGAATCTCAATACAGATCTTTCCTGGCATGCACACTTGTCCAATGCCAGTCGTCCGTTGAAGAGCTATGAGATCTATCGAAAAAGTCCTCGCTGCGCCGTTGTACTACTTATTGATTGGGTTGTTGGTACGCTTAAGAGACTCAGGGGTGTTCGCGCTACATTGAGTGTTCGTGAGCAGGAGCCCGGTTGAAAATCACTTTCAGGCCCCCGTTTTTTTAATCAAGAATGAGATTTTTGATTAGCTTTCCCTACCGATTGCTGTAAACATCCGTGACATCTCCTTGTTAGTCGTCAGGCGATTACTGCAATTTGTCACCTGGAAGATTAAAATCCTGTGACAATGCTCCATGGATAAACCTAAAAGAGGGATTCAAGCCATGACAACGCTGATTGTACTACTGCTCATTGTTCTGGGAGTCGTCGTGTTTGGCGTCGGCATGTATAACAGGCTTATCACGGGGCGAAACAGATACCAGAATGCCTTTGCCCAGATCGATGTGCAACTGACTCGCCGCCACGACCTGATTCCGAACCTGGTGGAGACTGCCAAAGGCTATATGAAGCATGAGAAAGAGACACTTGAGGCCGTTATCGAGGCACGAAACCGGGCAGTCAACGGCTTGCAGCAGGCGGCTAGGGATCCCTCCGATCCCGATGCGATGAAGCAATTGGGTGAAGCGGAACAGGGGCTAAGTGGTGCCCTGGGTCGTCTTTTCGCACTTGCCGAGGCCTACCCCGATCTGAAGGCGAATGAGAATATGATGCAGCTTTCGGAAGAGCTGGTCAGCACAGAAAACAAGGTGGCGTTTGCCCGTCAGGCCTATAACGACTCAGTGATGCAATACAACATCGATCGGGAGTCGTTCCCGAGTAATCTGATCTCCGGCTGGTTTCGTTTCCAGGCCGCACCATTGCTTGAGATTGAGGATGAGGTAAAACGGGAAGTGCCTAAGGTTTCATTCGGCTGATGTTGATCGGCGATATAGGCACTACTTTGTTTCAACGGCAACGATAGACTGTGAATTTCTTCGAACGTCAGGACGAGGCTAGACGTAACACTCGCCGTCTGGTCTTGCTGTTTATCCTTGCGGTTATTGTCATCATCATCGCTATCGATATCGTGCTGTTATTTCTTTTTGGCAGCACACTCAATGAACCCATGGTGACAGCCCCCAATACCTTTGGTCGCTTTCTCTCTACTCATAGCCCCATTCTCCTGGTCGGCACGGGTGGCACAGGTGCTGCGATTGCTCTGGCCAGCATCTACCGAAGTGCCAGTCTGAAAGAGGGAGGTGCTGTGGTGGCCAGACAGATGGGGGGTGTCCCGGTAGAGGCTGATTCGAAGGACCCGCTTCGCCGGCGATTACGCAATGTAGTGGAAGAGATCGCTATCGCCTCGGGTGTGCCGGTGCCCGAGATCTATGTCATGGAGCAAGAGTCCGGCATCAATGCCTTCGCTGCAGGTTACTCCCCCAGCGATGCAGCGGTAGCAGTCACCCGCGGTACCCTGGAGAGTCTCAACAGGGAGGAGCTGCAGGGCGTCATCGCCCATGAGTTCAGCCATATCTTCAATGGGGACATGCGTCTCAATATCCGGCTCATGGGGGCACTGTTCGGTATTCTGATCCTGGCCATTGCCGGCCGGCGAATTCTCTCCGGTGTTCGAGTCTCATCACGGTCGAAAAACAACGGTGGCAATGCCATCATCCTGTTTGCCATCGCTCTCATGGCAATCGGCTACATCGGCCTCTTCTTCGCCCGCTGGATCAAGTCCGCTGTCTCCCGCCAGCGGGAGTATCTGGCCGATGCCTCTGCGGTGCAGTTTACCCGTAGTCCCCAAGGCATCGCCGGGGCATTGAAGAAGATTGCGGTACATAGTCAGGGAGCTGTGCTGGCACGGGACAGCGAGGAGATCGCCCACATGCTCTTCGGCCAGGGTGTCAGTGCCGCCATGTTTGCCACCCATCCGCCTATCATCGAGCGTATCCAACGTATCGACCCCGGCTTTCGGGAGAGTGAGCTGGCTGAAATTGCAAAACGCCTGCAACGACGATCCCGCAAGGAGGCGGATCAAGAAGCGGTTGCATCGAAAGCCTCCTCGAAGCGTGCGCCGTTCGATCCGCGCACGATCATCGAGGGCATAGGTCGACCGGACTGGGAGCGAATCGTCACTGCGGCGGCTTTGGCTGCAACTCTGCCTGCCAGCCTGGTCTCTGCGGCCCGCTCCACAGAATGGGCGCCCGAATTGTTACTCTGCGTTCTGCTCGATCAGGATGCCTCTCTGCGTGATCGACAACTCTTTACCATTGCTGAAAAGCTTGGCGCGGAGAGCGAGGCGCAGGTGCGTTATCTAATGGCATCCGCCATGCCGATTCAGCCCTCGCATCGCCTTCCCCTGCTGGAAATTGCGTTTCCCGCCTTGAAGAGAAGGCCTGAGGCATTTATCCACCGCATGCTCGAGACTGTCACCGAAATTGTCCATCTGGACGGTAAGATCGAGGTCTTTGAATTTCTGCTGGCGAAAGTGATCACACTGCATCTGACCGATGCGATGAACCCTGCCCAAAGCCGTACCGGGGGCAGTGACACCCTCATGAATCAGGCACAGGCGGTGCGGAATGTGATCGCCATCCTGGCCAGTCATGGACATGCCGACCAGGGGATGGTGTCGCGAAGCTACGCTGTCGGCATCAAAAGCGCCGGTCTGGATGCGTCTCCAATACAGATACCGTCCAACTGGCCGAATGCATTGGATAAGGCGCTCGAGCGGCTCGACAGGTTGAGGATACGGGAGAAGGAGCGGCTCATCAGAGCGCTGGTGGAGACGATTCTCACCGATGCGCAGGTTATCACTCAGGAGTTGGAACTCCTGCGGGCGATTGGGGCCGCTTTACATGTGCCATTGCCATTGCCATTGCCGTTGCTGAGTCAGAAGTCTGTACCTTCAGACGGTTAATGGCTTAAGGTGCAGCGTGGCCGCTCTCTACAAGTCATTCAATTGATGGTGGGGCGGCTCTTGTGCATCTTTCGTAGCGCAAACCGCCGCCAAAAGTGTTCTCCACTTCCCGTGTCGATTCTCTGAATTGTGAAGGCCGGAGTTTAATTACTCCGGCCCGGTCATGAGATCAATTCAGTCTGCAACCCGTGCCTGAGAAGGTACCGGTATTCCCGTCCATATCGCTCCAGGTGCCGACGACTGTTCCTGCAGCTTTATTCAGCGTACCGGTAATGGTGGCATCCACCACGCTGCCGTCCATGATTTGTGCAGACAGTGCGGAACCGGTGAGAGTACCGGTGAACGGTGCAGATTCACCCAAGGTGCCATCTGTGGCATAGACCGTATAGGCCACTCCGGTGACATTGTCGGAGGCGTCGACATCGAAGGTGAAGAGCCCGTAGGAGATCACGGGAGAGCCTACATTGGTATTGAAGCTGCCGGTAAAGCGATGCGTGGCAGCGGCGGCTCCACCCACCCGGTTGCCGGAGAAGGTACCAGATTCATTCGTGGATGAGAGGTTCCAGCTGCCACTGATCTGATCGGACCCCGTGAACTGTCCACTGAATGTGGCGCCTGAGGAGACGTCACCGGTGATGAAAGTGGCATTCTGATCGAGACTGACCGCAGCAGTGCCGCTAAGACTGAGTAATTCATTATCAGAGGTGCTAAAGGCAAATCCCGAGAGAAGTCCCGTGGAGGCATCCACCAGTACCCCGAAAGGTCCGGTATCATCCCCGGAAAAAGTGCCTGTGTAGCCACCTGCACGGACACAAAGCAGAGTCGATTCCAAGTGGGTTTGTGCCGTGGTGCTGTCCGGTAACGTGTGGCTGCCGCCATCCGCCGACACCGCATCAGAGATTATCGATGTCAGGTCCGCAGCCAGGGTTACGGATGAAAAATCCACCGCAGACCAGCTGTCGGCGATGGTCTGTACCCCGGATGAGATCGTGATGCCGTTGCTGGGATCGCCGTCTGAGTCCAGCATCAGCAGAAAGCGGACGATATTGACCACCTCCGGCGTGTTGCTGGCACCGCCGGGAACCAGGTCGATAGGTGTGATGACCGATTTGCCTGTCGCACTGCCTATGGTCACGCCACCAAGGTTGAAGCTGACCGGTTGTCCCACCTCGTATGTGAAGCCGCCATCGGTGCCTGTGGTCCCGCTTTGCGCGCCGGATGCATAGGTGACGCCGGAGACATTGGCATCTTTGAAAACGCCCGTCGCTGTAGTCGTGCCGGCTGTGCCACCACCGCCACCACCGCCGCAGGCGGCCAGAAGAAATAGTGAAAAGAGGGTTACAAAGGCCGATAGGGACTGCTGTGTCCAGGTGATCATAATCATCCTCCCATGATAATGCTGCTTGATTCTAATGCTCCCTTTGGGGAGTCTAATGAGACGTATTATTATTTACTGGCACTGAACCTCGCTTCATCAATCCATTGATTGTAGACCATTCAACCAGATGCTCTGCTCTGTAGGGACAGGGTGGGTGTCGATGTTTGGCACAAGAAACTTGAAAAAAATGGGCTTCAATTGCCAAATGTTAATGAAGTTCTGTTTCAGTGGAGAGATCATAATTGCAGGAACAATTGCAGGATGCATTGTGGTAGGTAAGTGATGAGATTGTCATGGATGAGAAACCAAATATCAGATTAAAGCCACAGTGGTGGCTGAAGCTGACCGCTGTCAGTCATGTCATCGTTGTTTAAAGGACGCCGCCTTTAAGCTTTGCCGGATCGATTACGTTGCCGCAGGGGGAGAGGTGTTGTTTGTCTCATCTGATCAGTGCCGCAACTGCGGGTATCAGATCCCATTCGGTGATTCGCTGGTTTGTGGCTGTCCGGTGCGTAAAGCGATTCAGAGGACATACAAAATTTGACCTTTGTTTCCGGTGGCAGGGGCCCGGTAGCGGACTCGACTGGCGTGGTACCAAATGTAATGAACTTCGTCTCCCGCCCTGGATAGCATATTCATCAACAGCCCCTTCGATCGGGTATATCAACTGGACTGAGCCTTTTGGCAGTGGCGGTGCTTTAGCCAGGGGGCCGTTTTACCTGATATAACGAACCCGTGTACGGTCCCCGCAGTCACTCCCGCACTTACACAGGAACAGGGATAGTGCTAAGTACAGGGTGGCGGGCGTCCCCGGTCAGGGTATGCCGCCGATCCAGCAAGTCGAGATGACTCTGTGGATGCGATTCACTGCCTATACTATGGATCTATAGAGTTATTTACCTGGCCAATAACATACCCCAGACTGTCCTAACGATTTTGATTCGGGTATATTTCGCGCATGGATCTGAACTTTCTAGAATTTGAACAACCGATTGCCGAGCTCGAAGCGAAAATCGAGGAGCTGCGGCTTGTCGGTAGCGATAATGAAATCAATATTCAGGATGAGATCGCACGGCTGGAGAACAAGTGCCAGACGCTGACTGAGTCGATCTTCTCCAATCTGAAACCCTGGGATATCTCTCAGCTCTCGCGCCATCCCCAACGGCCCTATCTGCTCGACTACATCAACCGTGTATTTGACGAGTTTCATGAGCTGCATGGGGATCGGGCCTTTGCCGATGACCACGCCATCATTGGCGGAATGGCGCGGCTGGAGGGGCGCCCGGTGATGGTGATCGGCCATCAGAAGGGGCGTGACACCAAGGATAAACTGTATCGCAACTTCGGTATGCCCCGTCCGGAAGGGTACCGCAAGGCCCTTCGACTGATGGAGATGGCTGAGCGCTTTAAATTACCCATTCTCACTTTTATCGATACCCCGGGCGCCTATCCGGGTGTGGGTGCCGAGGAGCGGGGTCAGAGCGAAGCCATCGCGCGCAATCTGAAGGAGATGTCTGGTCTCCGTACCCCGATCATCTGCACTGTCATTGGCGAGGGTGGATCCGGGGGCGCCTTGGCGATCGGAGTAGGTGACCGTGTCATGATGCTGGAATACAGTACTTATTCGGTGATCTCTCCTGAAGGTTGTGCCTCGATTCTCTGGAAGAGCGCAGAGAAAGCGCCGTTGGCCGCCGAGGCGATGGCGATCACGTCGGATCGCCTGAAAGAGCTGAATCTAATCGATGAAGTCGTACCCGAACCCCTGGGTGGCGCCCATCGGGATATCGAGGCAATGGCGACCAATCTCAAGCATGCGCTGCTTGAGGGATTGGATAATGTCACCAGTATGGCCATCGATAAGTTGCTGGATTCCCGGTATCAGCGTCTCATGCAGTACGGACAGTTCTCAGGGGACTGATCCGGTTCCTGCTTACCGGGAACATCCATGAATCTCTCTGCCAACCGGCTGCTTGAGACACTCAAGGGGTTGCCCTCCGCCGATCTCGCCTATGTCGCTTTGAGTGGCGGCGTCGACTCCTGCGTTCTTATTCATCTGCTGGTCTCGATAAGACAGGTCTTACCCTGGTCATTTCAGGCGATCCATGTGAACCATGGCCTGCAGGAGGAGGCCGACAGATGGCAGGAGTTCTGTGAATCGCTCTGTGCCGAGTATCAGGTACCTGTGCAAACAGTCAGTTTGGGCTTGCGTCCAAAGCCGGGAGAGAGCCTGGAGGCGGTTGCCAGGGAGGCTCGCTACAAGGCCATTGCCGGTGTGATGGGAGCAGGGGCTCTGGTTTTGACTGCCCAGCACCAGGATGATCAGGCCGAAACACTTCTGCTTCAATTGCTTCGAGGTAGCGGGCCTGCGGGCATTGCCGGCATGCCCGTAGTCAGTCGCTTCGATCCGGGATGGCTGGCCAGACCGCTGCTGGACTACTCCAGAGGATCGCTGGAGGACTATGCGGAGGAACATCAGCTGCAATGGCTGGAGGATCCATCCAACCGGGATCTTCGTTTCGATCGCAATTTTATCCGCCGCGAAGTGATGCCGTTGTTGAAGTCGCGCTGGCCATCGGCGCCCGTGACCCTCTCCCGTGCCGCCGGATTCAGTGGTGAGCTGCAGAGTCTGGCGAAAGAGGAGGCTCAGTCGGATCTGGCCTCCGTTCTCCTGCAGGATCGCTCGGGCCTCTCCATTCAGGCTCTGCGGTGCCTGAGCAGCGTACGTCTGCGTAATCTTCTAAGATACTGGCTCAATCAGCAGGGGGCATCTATGCCTCACTCCAAAAAACTGACGCGGATCGAGCAGGAAGTGGTCAATGGACGACCTGATGCCAAGCCACAGGTCGTGTGGGGTGAATGGCAGGTGCGGCGCTACCGCGACAGATTGCTGCTTTCCCGTTTGCCGGCGGATATCGTTCCCCCCTCCACTATGATCTGGGAAGACAAGCGGCAGCTCTTACTTCCCGGAGAACTGGGTAAGCTATATACCGAACCGGGTAGTGACGGAATAAGTGCGGGTCGTTGGGCAGAGGCCCGGGTCGAGGTCCGCTTCCGTGTGGGCGGAGAGCGCTGTCTGCCAGCAGGCCAAGCCCATCGCCGTCAGTTGAAGAAGCTGTTCCAAGAGTGGGGCATCCCTCCCTGGGAGAGATCCCGTCTGCCGTTGATCTATCTGGATGGTGAGCTGGCGGCAATCCCCGAACGTATGGTCTGCCAACCTTTTGCCGCGCTGCCCGGAGAAAACGGCGTCAGAATACGCTGGGTCGCTTAATCGTCAGTTCGAACATCGGGTAGTGCGCCTGTCCCAATTTGCTTGATGTCGTCAAGTGAAAAAAGTCACAGATCGATAATGCTCCCTTTCATACCGGCTGTGCGAGGTGCAGTGACATGCTGTGTCCATGCATTGAGTGAAGAGAGCGGCGGACAGAATCATGGATACACAAACATCAGAAATGTCGGTAGAGGCTCCGGTACTTGAGAAATTGATACAGACTCGCGGCGTGTTTCTGGATCATCTTCTGGTTGGGCAGGTTACACCAGGTGAGATCCTGAAAAATTCAGCAGGCCATTCGGAAGTTACCTACTGGGAGGAGCTGCTCTGTGCCGTGATCAATCCTGATGCTGGCCGTCTGATGGCCGTAGTGGATATTCATCAACCGGATGGGTACAGCGGTGCATTGCGCCGTCACGGTTCCATCGAGTATGTGAGATTTTTCATCGATTGGGGCAGAGGTGAGGGGTATCAGTCGGTGAGTCTCACCCACTTCAGAGTCAGCGACCCGCCATCCGGTGCGGAAGAGGACGGGATTCCCATTCGTCAAACCGTATCCGTCAGATTCGACGGGAACCGCTATTGGGGGTGTGTACTGGACGGTATACAGCCGAAAATACGAGTTGTGCTTTCGTGGAATCAGGTACCGGAGATAAACCCTGCTTTTGCTCCACTGTTCGGAAATGTAGTGGAGTCCCGAATCCGTGTGAAGTCGGAGGAGGAGATGAAACTGTTGTTCGGGCAAGCCGTTGGAGATGGTGGGGAGTCATCAGGTAGTCGATTTGGTCAGGCAAAGTACATTCCTGGAGCGGTTTCATTACCTGAAATAAAACGATTTTAGTAAATGTTTTATTTTGGTTTGGTCTAACAAATTCAGGCCAGCCATCGGCACAGGGATGTGCCACCCATTTCTAGTGAAACTTTCGATAGTAGAGGGAGGTGCCACAGCCTCCCTGTCAACCGGTTCTGAGCCATGCCAAGGATGGCGTGGTTCGGATCTACTCCAACTCGAAGGGATTAGATGCTTTGCCAGGGAAGGGCTGTTGGGTGTGAAGTCTTCACGATCCCACAAGGATCACCCCATCCAGTGCTTCCTTGATTTAAATGTGACAAGTGAAAAAAGTCACAGATTCATAGTGGCGTATTCGATGCCGATAATTTCTCAGGAATGAAAACATATATCCATGACAGGTAATGGTCTCAATGACCACAGGGATGCATGAATGTGGTGAGAGATGCGGGGATTGGGAGATATGTTTACAGATCATCTGATAAAAAAACGTGATTATGATTCAGGCAATCGTGTGCTGAATTATTTTTTCTCGATATTGAATGCCGGTTCAGACATATCGGAGTCCCAACAGAAAGGTGGTCGTTCTTTCTGTGGGCTTCTTCACGGCTGGAATAATTTTCTACGAGGTGGCGCAAAGCGTCGCTTCGACATCATAATGAGTCTGTTGATCCTCCTTCCTGCGCTCCCTGTGATGTTACTGGTTATGATGGCAATCTGGTTGAGTACCTTTGGAAGAGAGCCAGTCTTCTACCGTCAGCAGCGAGTCGGGCTGAATGGTGCATCTATCGATATGATCAAATTCCGCAGTATGCGGGTCGATGCAGAGGCAGGAGGAGTAAGGACGGCTGCCTTGCATGACCGAAGAGTCACCCGTATTGGCAGATTCATACGAAAGAGCAGAATCGACGAACTGCCTCAGTTGTTCAATGTCCTGCGAGGTGAGATGAGTCTGGTTGGACCACGACCGGAGAGGCCGGAGTTTGTCATGCGGTATGATCGGCAGATTGAGGGTTATACACTCAGGCATTCGGTCAAACCAGGTATTACCGGCTGGGCGCAAGTGAGCTGTGGTTATGGGGAGACGCTTGAAGATGCGGTAATTAAACTCTTTTATGACCTGAACTACATCAGAAAGGGTTGTTTAAGACTCGACCTGGCCATACTCTTGCAGACGATTCCGGTTGTTTTGACGGGGCGTGGGGCGAGGTAGGTGAGGGAAGGGCGGTGTCAGAGCATTAAGCCTGACACCGCCTTGGTGAATTAGCGATCGGCTGAATTAGAAGGTCAGTTTATAAGGAGGATCGCAGAAATCATAACGATGATTTCCTACCCAGATACTAATGCAGACTGATCCTTCAGTTACCCTAACTCTATAGGTTTCTTCATGGAGTAATGTGCCGTCTTTTAAAGGCACACATGTTTTTATAGATTCTGATGCAACATTTTTCTGCTTTCTTACATCGGGGTCTATACAAGGCTCGATGCGTTTACCATCATTCAAAGCAATGATTGATGCGGCATAATCCTTGTTCAAGGTGATGGCGACCTGAGCTTGGTCTTGCGAGATTATGCGAGAGGTCTTGTACTGGGCGCAACCGGATAGCAGTAACGATGCAATTCCGATGGTCATCAAGAGTAGTTTCCACGATTTCATGATAATTATCCTCAGATATTATGATTGCCATTTCGGGGGCATAATCCAAGCATTCTTCACCAGTTGTTGTCAGGTCATTGATTCAGGCGAATCTATTGGTACTTAAACAACAATATGTGATTCTCCATTGCCTATTCCCCATTTTTCCATTTGTTTGCAGAAATCCTGACTATTAAAACCAGAGCTGCAAATTTGTAAATACAGACCTTTCAGGATAGTACGGCGATGTTTGAGGGGTGCCGGTTCCTGGGTGAATGCTTTGGTATTTAAAGTCTCTGTCGAAGATGTTGTGTACTTTAATTTCAACGATGCCGGTTCTTTTCGGAAGTCTCATGCCTATAGCCAAATTGCTGATCCAGAAAGCGTCGTCTTCTACTGAGGTGCCGGTCGTTGGTAGAACGTTGGATATTTCTTGTGAGACATGAGTGGTTTCGAGACTTCCGAATATGCCTGCTGGGTGGTGATAGTTCGCTTGTAGCGAGAAGGATCGAGTGTTCAGTCCTGCAGGCCTATCGAAATTTGCTTCACCATCCGTGTATTCACGTTCGAAGTCTTCGTAGACGTAACGCCCTGTTAGTGCAAAATGATTTGTGTAGGACCAACTAAGGTAGGCTTCGTGATGCAGTTCCTCGCGATCTTCTTCCGGTGTAGAACTGGATGAAACAAAGGCGGTGGCGGTTCTCCGGGTAAGCTCTATACCGCCGAACAGGTTTTCCAGTAATTGACTGTCGACTGCTGCACCGTAGCGCCAGGCTTTGGTTCCTATCACATCGTCGAGTAGCTGGTTAAAGCCAGCAACTTGTGTCGGTGCTAGGGTTTTGCTATTGACTGCTAAACCTCGCAGGGTTCTGAAAGCAGCGAACCGAACTCTTGAGGTTTTTGTTACGTCCCACAAGAGGCCCAGTTTTGGATTAAACTGTTCCCTATCGATTGTCATTCCATCTTCTAAATCCACATAGTCCAGTCCCAAAATGCTTGTTCCCTTAGACCAGGAGAGGTTGGCATATCCGTAAGCGGACTTCTGATCAAATTCCTGACTACCAGGGATTATCTGTTCAATATCTGGAAACCCGGGAAAGGGGCTGCTGATGGTGACTTTTACTACAGACGCTTCATCCGATTCTGCTTTTCCTAGTCCTGTAAGTATGCTGACAGAATTCCCTCGATAAATGTATTGCGCCTCATGTTGTGATTCATCTGTTTCGAGATCTACCGATGTCGTACCTTGGTCAGCAAAGTCCATCAACTCCTGCTTAATCACTGAGACTAGAAAAGTGTTATTAAGATTAGGCGAATAGTTGACTCCTAACCTGGAACTGTCTGACTCTATATCCCTTCGGCTTATCGTAGAAAAAAGAGTGGGGTCGAACCGTTGCCTCAAATCCCCAAACTCTCCCTCTTTGCGTTTGATTTCGCCTTGTATGCTGAGACTTGCGTTTATTTGATATTGTCCGAAGAGGTTTTTTATTGTCTGGTCACTGTCATTGTTTTCGCGGAATCCGTCGCTGCTCTCTGTGAAGTAACCGGCGCTTATCATGCCACGCTTGGCAAAAGCCCCGGCAGTTACTTCACTGCCCCGGGTGTTGTTGTTACCAATGAGACCGCTGGCAAGAAAAGCAAGGCGTGGGCGATTGAAAAGAGGGTTGTACTCATTGAAACCCGCAATCGAGGGGCCACTTCCTTGGAATGCGAGTAGGTCTGTTTCACTGGCGCTGGGGCTGACTGGGGAGACAATTTTTGGTTGTAGTAGCTGTGACTGAAGCAGTTCACTGACACGGGCAATTTCATGACGTGGCTCATCTGCATAGCTATCGGACAAAAACCTATGTGCAGAGGCGTTTGCAGGATCTGCTGCCAGGGATTTCCAGCTCTCCTTGAGTGCGAGACGGCGAAAACCTACATCATCATAGATACGTGCCAGACTGGCATTCCGGGCTGCCTGATCTTCATCAAGCAGCAGTCGTGAACGATAGACGGCACGGTTGTCGTTCAGGTTGATGGCTGTTTGCAGGTCTTCGAGTGACTCCAGAGGGCGGTTTTCCGTCTGTTTCAGAATGGCGTCGTAGAACCAGGCGGTGGGGTCCTGGCTGTCGAATTGTTTGGCCAGTTGGAATTGGGTTGCTGCATCCTCTGCTCGCTTCTCTTCGAAGTAGGCCTTGCCAAGATAGCTGCGGATGAGGGCGTTGCCCGGATCGAGGCTGGCGGCTGTCTCAAGCTGTTGTCGTCCCTGCTCCAGATCACCCTGACGGATCATGACTAATCCCAGACCAAGTCGAGGCATCGGAGCGGCCTGATCCAGACTTATGGCCTGCTCAAAGGCGCGTAGGGCGGCAGTCAGGTCGAGACGGAGAAGCTGGGCAAAGCCAAAGGTGCTCTGGGTCAGCGATAGATCGGGAGACAGTGTGACTGCTCTTTGGGCTGCCTCGGAGGATTCTCGTGTCTGGCGGAACATCAAATGTACCTGGGCCAGTCGTGACCAAGCCAATGGATTGTCCGCTTCGGCAGTGACAGCTTGTTTTGCCGTGTCCAGGGCTTCTTCAAGCTGGAAACCTGCCTGATGAGCATAAGAGAGGGCGAGATGACCTGACGCTGCCTTCGGGTTGTTTTCCACCGCTTGTTTTGCCAGTTCCACTGCTGCCTGTTTGTTGTTTTGCGCAGTTTCGATGATTGAGGCAAGGGCCAGGGAATCGCTGTTATCGGGCTGTAACTCAATGGCTGCGACGAGATCTTTACGGGCAGATTCGACTTGTCCAACTGTCAGGCTGAGAGAGGCGCGGTAGATCAACAGGGTTGGGGACTGGGATACAGAGGCTTCATCCGGTAGTGCGTTAAAAGCACCAGCCAGATCACCCTGATGATAGGCGTTGAGAGATCTACTTAGATCCTGTTGGTTGTTGACCCCGCGAATATCGATGACCGGAGGATAATAGAGCGTCCACTGAACAGCGTCTTGTGGGTTGATGTTGGTCTCAATAGCAGGTGCCTGATCCTGTTGGGATACAGCGACCTGACCACCGTTCAGAATAATTTCACCACGGCTGTTATGTGCGCGAACCCTGCCCTCAATGACTGAGACTGTTGAGCGTTGTTGTTGCGTCTCAACGGTGAACTCAGTGCCCTCTATCGATGCGTTGACATAAGGTGTATTGACCTGGAATGACTGCCTGACCCGGCTGATGAAGTGAGCAGCGCCTTTTAGCAGGTCGAGCCAGGAGGAACCATCATCTGCAGGCGCATTGATGGTGACGCTGGTGTGTTCGTCAAGACGGAGCAGGGTCTCGTTATGGAGTGTCAGGCCCGCACGGCTATTGGCACCCAGTCTGATTCGGTCTCCCGGGCAGAACCGGTCCCCCAGGGAGACAGTTTTCCAAGCTTGGGTGTTGTCGGATTGGACTTCCACCCGACCCTGTACGGAAACGGCTTGGGCCACGTTGCAATCAGCCGTTGCCGTGGCAGGTCCCCAAAAGAGCAGGAACAGAATAATCAAGATGGATGACTTGGTATCAACGGGCGATCTAAAAAACATAGCCTTATGTAGCCCCGGCACAAGCCCGACCCGGATTTATGCCCCTAGGTTGTTATTAGTGGAGTTTAGGCATTTATTTCGCCTTTTGGGTAACGAGTAGCATATTTTTTCTTTACTCACAAGTGGTTGCTGACGTTAACGTGGCCTGTTCGACGGATTATCCAATGGGGTTTTTACGACTGCTTCTTCGTTCCCGGTACTGCTGGATGTAGTAAGCGCTGGGGCCATCGTCGGGGTGATCCTGTAGGATACGCTCGAATTTTTCGCAGGCGGTCGTTTTATCGCTCTGGCGCCACAATGCAAGCGCTTCGGCAAAAGCGACATGCAGCGCCCTCATTTCTGGTGTAACCGTGATATCGCTGGCGGCTACTTCAAACAACGTGATCGGCTGCTGTCGACCCGGGACGGGAAACTCCCCCAATTCCCGGGTGACAATACCCCGCAAACCGACGACTAGGTCTCTCGAAGCGAGTATGGCTGTACCGAGGAGTTTATTCAGATTCTCGATACGGGATGCTGTGTTGACCATATCCCCCACCGCCCGGTATTCGAAGTGGTCGATAGCGCCCACGTGGCCCATGACCAGCTTGCCTGCATGGAGGCCGATCCGGGTGAAGAGCTTCGGCTCGAAATCGGCATGCTGCAATGCCAGATTGATGTCGAGGGCAGCCTCACAAGCTTTTTGCGCCAGGGCCTGATCCGGCGTCGTGGATGGCCAGATAGCCAGCATGGCATCCCCAACCACATCGGAAACTACGCCTCCCCGCGATCTGACCGGTGTGAAAAGGACCTCGTAGTAACGGTTGAGAAAGGTCTGTAGCTGTTCGGGTTCCAGGGTTTCAGCCAGCTTTGTATATTGCTGGGCGTCGGAGGCCAGGCAGACACCGAAGGCGGTGTCTCTCTGCTGCATCGCCTTCTCCTGGTTCTGCGCAAGGCGGTCGATGACATCGTTCGGCAGATAGTAACCGAACAATTCCCGTAACCTTTCACGGCTGATACGCATCTGGCGATAGTGCCAGGTGAGGGTAAGGATCAGAGCAAGGGGGGTCTGCAGGGCCAGCGGGACAAACCAGGGCAACCACAGGTGGTACTGCTCGAACAGGCGAAACACCAACAACAGATAGAATGCCGCGATACAGAGTCCGAGCAGGAGCCCCGTGAAACCGGGTAGATAGCGGAACAACAGAACGATGCCGACACCATAGAGGAGGAGAAGCAACATCAGACCGACCGGTGACAGGGGAGTCAGCGTCTCATTGCGCAACAGATTGGCAAAGGCGGTTGCGGCGATTTCCACACCGCTAAGATCGAGACCTGTTTTCTGGGTGAAGACGGTATAGAAACCGTCCTTTTGCTTCGGTTGGTAGTCGCCCGCATAGCCGATAAAAACCACCTTTTCCCGAAACTGCATCTGTATATCGGTATCTCCTGACAGTGCAGACTGATAGGGGATGGTGACAATACTGCCGGGAGGTCCGTAGAAGTTCAGGTAAGGATAGCGCTCGCCACGATAGAGCCTTAAGAGGGATTGGAGTGCCGTGATCTTGGCCGGTGTAAGATCTGGCGGTGGATCTTTCTTCACGCTTTGAAGCAGTTGCTCGCTTAATGCTTTTTCAGATCGTAGCTGTTTGAACAGCTTATTAGTGGGGGCGTCGATATCGTTATGATCGTCATGTGCAAGCAGTTGCCGGATTATCTTTCCCTCCGGGTCGACCCACTGTTGCAGAGCCATCGAGGGAAGCGAAGGCAGTTCATCATTGCCGTTGAATGTCCAGAATCGACTGACTCTTACTGGGATTTTGGGGAGTACAAAGGGCGCTATCCCCACTGCGTTCTGTTTTAGGATCTCCAAGGGCGGAAGCAGGTTTTCGATATGTAAGGTCTCTACCCCGGAGTCCACTGCCCGCTGTTGGAGATAGGCGACCAGTATGACGTTGCCGGCGTTTTTGATGGCTTCTGCCAGTCGCCGATCCATCTCCGGCCTGGTGGGTTTCTTAAAGAAGATATCCATTGCGATCACATCGGCACCTGCTTCAGTGAGTCGGTCGATCAGGTCAGCATGGAGGGAACGGGGCCAGTCGGGAATCTCCTCACCAAGACCGAGCTGTTCGCTGGTTTCCCCATTGATAGAGACGATCACCAACTCTTGTGGCGGTGAGTGTTGACCTCTCAGTTTGAACAGCAGACCCAACCCGATCGCTTCCTCCCACTCCGAGGTGCCGGGCATAAAACTGACGATGATACCCAGGATGCCGATCAGCAATCCCAAACCGAGGGAACGTACCCCTCTATTTATCGCCATGGTTTTGTCCTTCGGATGATCCGAAGCTTGTTGACCCTACCGGGGGGAAGCAAATCGGGTATCTATCAGTGGCACACGGCATGAGTCGACTCTGGATTGGCTGAACAAATTTGATTCCTCGTGCTTGATTGCGATGAATAAAGGATAGAAAAGATCTTTAATTTTGAACTAACAGATCGATTCGGATTTGTCTGCCATGTTTTTTTTACAGCCATGCTAGGCAGTTTTTTCTAAATGATTGTATATAATAAGTTTATGCTTGAGAATATTTCCATCTTTACCGCTATGGATGCCGCAGACCTTGCGCTGATAGAACAGTTCATGGTTCGCAGGACCTATCCGAGGAACACCATCATCCTTTCAGAAGGGGACAACAGCGACTCCCTCTATTTGATTCTTGAAGGCAAGGTGAAGGTTTTTCTCAATGACGAAAACGGCAAGGAGGCCATTATCAACTACCAGGGCGAAGGCGAATATTTCGGCGAGCTCTCGCTGATCGATGACTCAGAGCGTTCCGCGTCGATTATGACGGTGGAGAAGTCTGTTATGGCCGTGATGTCGAAACAGTCTTTCCACAGGGTGTTGAAAGAGAATCCCGATATCGCTATCCATCTTCTCAAGGATCTTGTGCATCGGATCAGACGGTTGACCGACGAGGTCAAGAGCTTGGCGCTTTACGATGTCTATGGGCGTTTGAGCAAGACACTGCAAGGTATGGCGATCGAGCAGGAGGACGGCAGCATGGTGATCCAGGAGTCGTTTACCCAACAGGAGTTGGCCAATCGAATCGGTGCCTCCCGGGAGATGGTTTGCCGAATCTTCAAAGATCTGGTTAAAGGCGGCTATATCACGTCCCAGCAGAATCAGACTGTTATCAATAAAAGGCTGCCGTTGCGCTATTAACCCGATCTGTCTGATCGACTGCCATTAACCCTATTACCTCAATGCAGTGCATTGAACATACGATTACGGTAGCGTTTAACCAGTTCACCCTGACCGCCCAGTAGCTCAAAGATACGCAGCATATCTTTGCGTGCCGCATCGTCACCATATTCACGGTCTTTCTGCATCAAGGTCAGCAACAGCTCCAGTGCCGTTTCGTAATCGTTTTCCATGATCTTGTAGGAGGCAAGCTGATGCAGTGCCTCGCTATCGGCAGGGTTTTCCTGCAGGCGTTGCTCCAGCACCTCCGGTGGGGGATTGTCGGCATTGGAACGGTCGAACTGGATGCGGGCCAGCATAGAGGCAGCCTCCGGTGATTCCTGTTCCTCCTTGGGCAGGGCCAGCAGCTGTTGCTCCGCCTCCTCGAGCTTGCCGGTGGTGGTCAGGTAACGGGCATTGGCAAGCATCACCCTCGGGCTCCCCGGGTCGAGTTGAGCTGCCTGCTGGATCAGGTTGCCCGCCGTTTCGGTATCGCCTTGAAGCAGTAACTGTTCCGCCTGGGCCAGCAGGCCGTCGGATTCGCGGGGAATGTGTTTGTCGATAAAGTTGCGGATTTCCGGTTCAGGCAGAGCGCCGAGGAATTCATCGACCATCTGCCCGTTGAGAAAGAGTTTGACGCAGGGAATGCTGCGTATGCCGAAATGGTTGGCGAGCGGCTGCTGCTCCTCGGTATTGACCTTGGCGAGGATGAACTTGCCCTGATACCCCTCGGCCAATTTGGCCAGTGCGGGCATCAGCGCTTTACAGGGGTTACACCACTCCGCCCAAAAATCGACCAGAACCGGTCGGCTCATTGAGGTCTCTAGTACCGCCTGCTGAAAATTCTCTGCTGTGACGTCAATGATATAGGGCGAGGCGGTCATCGTAGATGCTCCTGTGTATGCTGGTGAATCCGGCCGCCATTATACTGGAACTTGCGCTTGAGAGAGGGCTTGAAATCCAGTCTTTCACACCCCATCTGGAAGTGAAGTTGTAGATGGGAAAGATTCATGAGTAACGCAATACATATCGTCTGTCCTCACTGCGACGGTATCAATCGGGTACCGGCTCAGCGCCTGAGGGACGGGGCAAAATGTGGTAAGTGCCATCAATCGTTATTTACCGCGCAACCTGTTGCATTAAGCGAAATGCGCTTTTCAAAGCATGCAGAAAAGAGTGACCTGCCATTGCTGATTGACTTCTGGGCACCATGGTGTGGACCCTGCCGTATGATGGCACCCGCTTTCGAACAGGCGGCAGGTCAGTTGGAACCCGAGGTGCGATTGGTCAAGGTCAATACGGAAGAAGCCCAGCAGTTGGGCGCAAGATTCGGGATTCGTAGTATTCCTACACTGATGTTAATGAGGGATGGGCGGGAAGTCGCCAGGCAGGCCGGTGCGATGGATGCTTCCGGTATTGTTCACTGGACTCGGAGTCAGCTCTGAACCCGGATCGGTCGGAACCAGTTTTTGCAGCATCAAACTCCTCAGATGACATAGACAGGCCGCTCGGCCATCAGTAGAATATGGGCCCGTTACAACGGCAGTGTCGAGTGCCTCGTATTCGACACTGACCTACTTACGAACTATTCGGGGCAGGCTGTTCGTGGTCTGCCCCTTTTTGCACGCCCGTAACGGAGAGATTCTTGAGAAAATCCGCAGTTCTGGTCCTGGAAGATGGCAGCCAATTCAAAGGTGAATCCATCGGTGCAGAGGGGCAAACTGTCGGTGAGGTGGTGTTCAACACCGCCATGACCGGCTACCAGGAAATATTGACCGATCCCTCCTACAACCAACAGATCGTCACCCTGACCTATCCGCATATCGGCAACACCGGTATCACTTCCGAAGATGAGGAATCGGGTCAGATTCATGCGGCAGGGCTAGTCATCAAAGACCTGCCCCTGATTACCAGCAACTGGCGATCCGAGGAGTCACTTGATGCCTACCTCGAGCGCAACGGCATCGTCGCCATTGCCGGTATCGATACCCGTCGCCTGACCCGGATCCTGCGGGAAAAAGGGGCACAGAACGGCTGTATCATGGTGGGCGATGAGATTGACGAGGCGCATGCCTTAACGCTGGCTAAGAATTTTCCCGGGCTCAAAGGGATGGATCTGGCAAAGGTGGTGACCACCGGTACAGCTTATGAATGGTCCCAGGGAACCTGGTCTCTCGAAACAGGGCTGCCGGAATCCCTGCCTGCCGATGAGAAGTCGCTGCCCTACCATGTGGTGGCCTACGATTATGGTGTGAAGCGCAACATCCTGCGTATGCTGACCGACCGGGGATGTCGTATCACCGTGGTGCCGGCGCAGACACCAGCTGAAGATGTACTGGCCATGCAACCGGATGGAGTCTTTCTTTCCAACGGTCCCGGTGATCCAGAGCCGTGCGATTACGCCATCGAGGCGATAGGTCAGGTGGTTGAAACCGGGCTTCCCGTTTTTGGAATCTGCCTGGGTCATCAGCTGCTGGCCCTGGCCTCTGGGGCCAAGACAGCGAAAATGAAATTCGGTCATCACGGCGCCAACCACCCGGTACAGGATCTGGAAAAGGGTACTGTGATGATCAGCAGCCAGAATCATGGATTCGCGGTGGATGAAGAGAGCCTCCCAGATACACTGACAGCGACCCATCGTTCGCTATTTGATGGGACACTGCAGGGTATTCATCGTACCGACAAACCCGCTTTCAGCTTTCAGGGTCACCCCGAGGCAAGCCCGGGACCGCATGATGTGGCGCCGGTCTTTGATCATTTCATTGATTTAATGAAAGAGAAGTGACGAGCTGAGCTTAAGCAGCAATCACCACAAATGGATATAAATGGTAAGGCATGGATTTCGGATGAGGGTGATTGATAGTGCCTGCCCGTCAGACTTAGTGAAAATTTACGGGGTTTCGCCTCCATTCGCGGCTACTTGATATTTAGAACGGTTCTTAAATGCCCAAACGTACAGACATACAAAGCATCATGATCATTGGCGCCGGCCCGATTGTAATCGGTCAGGCGTGTGAATTCGACTACTCCGGAGCTCAGGCCTGTAAGGCGCTGCGGGAGGAGGGTTTCCGGGTCATTTTGGTCAATTCCAATCCGGCCACCATCATGACTGACCCGGATATGGCTGATGCGATCTACATCGAGCCCATCACCT
Source organism: Candidatus Thiodiazotropha sp. (ex Monitilora ramsayi) (assembly GCA_025655595.1). Classification (GTDB taxonomy): domain Bacteria; phylum Pseudomonadota; class Gammaproteobacteria; order Chromatiales; family Chromatiaceae; genus Thiodiazotropha. The sequence goes on along the minus strand of JAHXIO010000011.1, from coordinate 383,793 downwards.
GGCAGACCCTGGAGCGGATCATAGAGAAAGAGCGTCCTGACGTCTTGCTGCCCACCATGGGCGGGCAGACTGCGCTCAACTCGGCTCTCGATCTGGTACGCGAGGGGGTGTTGGAGAAGTACGGTGTGGAGATGATCGGTGCCTCTCGAGAGGCGATCGACAAGGCGGAGGACCGTGATCTTTTCCGCCAGGCGATGCGCAAGATCGGTCTCGACATGCCCCGTTCCGCCATCGCTCACAGCATGGAGGAAGCGCAGCAGGTTCAGGCGCAGATCGGCTTTCCCACCATTATCCGCCCCTCGTTCACCATGGGTGGTAGCGGCGGCGGTATCGCCTACAATCCGGAGGAGTTCGCTGAGATCTGCGAGCGTGGGCTGGACCTATCGCCTACCAACGAGCTTTTGATCGAGGAGTCGATCCTTGGTTGGAAAGAGTATGAGATGGAGGTGGTGCGGGACTGCAATGATAACTGCATCATCATCTGTTCCATCGAGAATTTGGACCCCATGGGCGTGCATACCGGTGACTCCATCACCGTCGCGCCAGCGCAGACGCTGACCGACAAAGAGTATCAGATCATGCGTAACGCCTCTTTGGCAGTGCTGCGTGAGATCGGTGTCGAGACCGGCGGTTCCAATGTGCAGTTCGCGATCAATCCGGAAGACGGGCGCATGATCATCATCGAGATGAATCCCCGCGTCTCCCGTTCTTCTGCGCTGGCCTCCAAGGCCACCGGCTTTCCCATCGCCAAGGTGGCGGCAAAACTGGCAGTCGGCTATACCCTTGACGAGCTGCAGAACGAGATCACCGGTGGCGCCACCCCGGCTTCGTTCGAACCCAGTATCGATTATGTAGTCACCAAGGTGCCGCGTTTTGCTTTTGAGAAGTTCCCCCTGGCTGACGATCGCCTGACCACCCAGATGAAATCGGTGGGCGAGGTGATGGCCATCGGCCGCACCTTCCAGGAGTCGCTGCAGAAGGCACTGCGTGGCCTCGAGACAGGTAAGGACGGTCTCAACGAGATCTTGGATCTGACTGAAGAAGACGTTCGTGACACCCTGGTGCGGGAGATCCGTCTGCCGGGTCCAGAACGACTCTGGTATGTGGCGGAGTGTTTTCGTTTCGGCATGAGTCTCGAAGAGGTCCATGAGATTTGCGCCATCGACCCCTGGTTCCTGGTACAGATCGAAGAGCTGATCAATATCGAGCGTGAGATATCCGGTCAGGGGATTGAAGGACTCGATCAGGATCGTCTCAGATTTCTCAAACGCAAGGGTTTTGCCGATCGTCGTATCGCAGAGCTGGTGGACGCGAGTGAATCGAATGTCCGCAAACTGCGCCATGATGCCGGCATCCGTCCAGTCTACAAACGTGTCGATACCTGTGCCGCGGAGTTCGCCACCAGCACTGCGTATATGTACTCCACCTATGATGAGGAGTGTGAATCCCAGCCGAGCGATCGCAAGAAGATCATGGTGCTTGGTGGCGGTCCCAACCGCATCGGTCAGGGTATCGAGTTCGACTACTGCTGCGTTCATGCCGCCTTCGCCATGCGCGATGATGGTTACGAGACCATCATGGTCAACTGCAACCCGGAGACGGTCTCCACTGACTACGATACCTCGGACAGACTCTATTTCGAGCCCCTGACACTTGAGGATGTGCTGGAGATCATCCACAAGGAGTCACCCGCAGGCGTTATTGTCCAGTACGGTGGGCAGACGCCACTGAAGCTGGCTGAAGATCTGGAGAAGGCGGGAGCACCGATTATCGGTACCAGTCCCGACTCTATCGATCTGGCAGAGGACCGGGAACGTTTTCAGCAGTTAGTGGAGAAGTTGGGATTGAAGCAACCCCCCAACCGTACCGCCACCGAATCCGAGCAGGCAGTCGCGTTGGCGGAGGAGATCGGCTATCCGCTGGTAGTGCGTCCCTCCTATGTACTCGGTGGACGGGCTATGGAGATCGTCTACAACGAAGCTGACCTGCGTCGCTACATGCGTGAGGCTGTGAGTGTCTCCAACGATTCTCCGGTACTGCTCGATCGCTTTTTGGATGATGCCATTGAGGTGGATGTGGATGCGATCTGCGACGGTGAGGATGTGCTCATCGGCGGTATCATGGAGCATATCGAACAGGCTGGTGTCCATTCCGGCGATTCTGCCTGCTCACTACCCCCTTATACCCTGTCTGCTTCGGTGCAGGACCGTATGCGTGAGCAGATCCGCAAGATGGCGCTGGAACTCAAGGTGGTCGGATTGATGAACACCCAGTTTGCGATCAAGGACAACCAGATCTACCTGCTTGAGGTCAATCCGCGTGCCTCCCGTACTGTACCATTTGTCTCAAAGGCCACAGGCGTACAGCTTGCCAAGGTGGCGGCGCGTTGTATGGCCGGTACCACACTCAAAGCGCAGGGCATCACAAAAGAGGTGATTCCCGAGAACTATTTTGTCAAAGAAGCTGTCTTCCCCTTCGTCAAGTTTCCCGGTGTGGATACCGTACTGGGTCCAGAGATGAAGTCCACCGGCGAGGTGATGGGTGTGGGGCGTACCTTCGGCGAGGCCTATAACAAGTCGATCATGGGGGCCGGTTCACAGCTACCTCAGAGCGGACGCGCCCTGCTCAGTGTCCGCCATGAGGACAAGGTGCGGGCGGTTCAGGTAGCACAGGACCTGATCGATCTCGGTTTCAGCCTGAGTGCCACTGGCGGTACTTGCCGGGCAATCCGGGATGCGGGTATTGAGTGTGAGCGCATCAATAAGGTGATGGAGGGTAGGCCCCATATTGTTGACTCGATCAAGAATAATGAGGTCAACTTCATCATCAACACGACAGAGGGTGCTCAGGCGATTGCCGATTCAGCTGAAATCCGGCGTGCGGCTTTGCAGCACAAAGTGAGTTATACAACCACCATCTCGGGTGCTGAAGCGACCTGTCTGGCGCTGAAGCAACTGGACAAACTGAGTGTCAATCGACTGCAGGATCTGCACGATTGATCAGTCGTACGAGAGGAATGATTGATGAGTAAGGTACCGCTGACGGCCAGAGGCGCGACGAAGCTGCATGATGAGCTTAAGCAGCTGAAGAGTGTCGAGCGTCCCAAGGTGATCAAAGCGATTGCCGAGGCGCGTGAACATGGCGATCTGAAAGAGAATGCGGAGTATCATGCCGCCCGCGAGCAGCAGAGCTTTATCGAGGGACGGATCAAGGATATCGAAGGCAAGCTCTCCCATGCGCAGGTTATCGATGTGACTAAGCTGGAAGCCAATGGCAAGGTAGTATTTGGCGCCACTGTCGTGGTTCTGGAGCTGGATAACGATGCGGAGTTCACCTATCAGATCGTGGGTGACGATGAGGCGGATATCAAAAACAATCTGATCTCCATCAGCTCACCCATTGCGAGGGTTTTGATCGGCAAGCAGGAGGGAGATGATGTATTTCTGCAAACGCCAGGTGGTGCCCGTGAGTTCGAGATCCTGGAAGTGCGCTACGAATAATTTTTTAAAATATTTGAGTTAGAACTGGGCCGATACCTAGGACCATTCAATACTAAACAACAATTCGGTTTTTCTTCTTCTTGGGATTGGGCCGGTAGAATATTGCGACGCGGCCGATGATCTGCACTAGCGATGCGGAAAGCTTTGCTACGATCTCTCCGCTCATCGCTTCCCTGTCTGCCTTGTCAGCACCGGCCAGTTTTACTTTGATCAACTCATGGATATCGAGGGTCGAATCGATTTCGGCAAGAACGTTATCACTCAGGCCGTGCTGACCAACGATGACAACGGGTTTGAGCGAATGTGCCAGCTTCTTCAGCTCGCGGATTTGTGCGGAGGTCAGGGACATGACTGATGCGGGTTTGTGATTGGAGGCGGGATTCTAGCCCTTTTCCGGTTATGATGGAACGGTATGTGTTTTATTTTGAATTGTTGTTTTTCAAGTTTTGAACTGATCATCGATCTGTAAGCTACTTAGAGATGAGTTATTTACTCTGACATGAGGGGCTTTTGACCATGAAAAAACAAATTACTTAATAGCAAACAAAACAGTTCAAACCCGCAATTCACCATTCGAGTAATTCCTGAGGTTTTCGTGAAACGCAGCAAGAGCAGCCGCCAATGGCTCGATCGTCATTTCAAGGATGAATATGTGAAAAAGGCCCAGCAGGCTGGCTTTCGCTCGCGTGCGGCATTTAAGTTGCTGGAAATTCAGGAAAAAGACAAGGTAATTAAACCCGGTATGCGGGTTGTCGATCTGGGTGCGGCACCGGGTGGGTGGAGCCAGATCGCCCGTGACCTGGCGGGGGAAAAAGGACAGGTGATTGCCCTGGACATACTGCCAATGGATCCTATTGCCGGTGTGGAATTCATCCAGGGTGACTTTCGTGAGGATGAGCCCTTGGATTTATTGCGTAATCTCCTTGGCGATAAACCTGTAGACCTTGTAATTTCCGATATGGCACCCAATGTAACCGGTATGGCAAGCGTGGATCAGCCCCGCGCCATGTATCTCTGTGAACTGGCGCTGGATTTCGCCCGTGAGTGCTTGAAACCGGGTGGTGGATTTGTCATCAAGGTCTTTCAGGGTGCGGGATTTGACGAGTATATCAAATCCGTCAGGCAGTCTTTCGGAAGGGTGGTGAGTCGAAAACCGGCATCATCGCGACCGAAAAGCCGCGAGATCTATCTGGTAGCAGGGAACTTTAAGATATAGTACTTTACCAATCAGTTAATCCTGTAAATCAGTAAGTTGTAGAAATGTCACCACCAGATGTCCGGCTTTTCTGGCTGACCCATTGCGACTCGGTATCGTCACCTGAATGACGAGAGCGGCTACACTGATAGGGTACAAGGTACCGTTATATGCCGGAAAATTATGAGGTTTAGGCTTTGAACGATATGGCAAAAAATCTGATTCTCTGGGTGGTGATCGCCATCGTTTTGATGACGGTCTTCAATAATTTCTCATCCACCCAGCCGAAAGCGCAGATGAAACCCTATTCCGAATTCATCAGTGATGTGAAGTCGGGACAGGTAAAAGAGGTGAACATCGGCGGCAATGGGCACGACATCGACGGTACCCTGAGCAACGGTCAGCGATTCTCCACTTACAGTCCTGGTGATGACGAGTTGGTGAACGATCTGCTCGAAAACAATGTGGATATTGTGGCGACACCGCCTGAGAAGCCCTCCCTGCTGATGAACATACTCATCAACTGGTTCCCATTGTTCGTCTTGATCGGATTGTGGATATTCTTCATGCGCCAGATGCAGGGCGGTGGTGCCGGCCGTGGCGCCATGTCGTTCGGCAAGAGCAAGGCGCGCATGCTGAGTGAAGATCAAGTCAAGGTTACTTTCAGCGATGTGGCCGGTGTCGAAGAGGCCAAGGAGGAGGTCTCGGAGATGGTCGATTTCCTGCGTGATCCCTCCAAGTTCCAGAAGCTCGGCGGAAAAATTCCCAAAGGTGTGCTGATGGTCGGTTCTCCCGGAACCGGTAAGACCCTGTTGGCCAAGGCAATCGCTGGTGAGGCCAAGGTGCCTTTCTTTACCATTTCCGGTTCGGATTTTGTCGAGATGTTTGTCGGTGTCGGCGCCTCGCGTGTACGGGATATGTTCGAGCAGGCGAAGAAACACGCGCCTTGTATCATTTTTATTGACGAGATCGATGCCGTAGGGCGCCATCGTGGCGCCGGCCTGGGTGGCGGACACGATGAGCGTGAGCAGACCCTTAACCAGCTCCTGGTCGAGATGGACGGTTTCGAAGGTAATGAAGGCGTTATCGTCATTGCCGCCACCAACCGGCCGGATGTGCTCGATCCCGCGCTGTTGCGACCCGGACGGTTTGACCGTCAGGTTGTTGTCCCGCTTCCCGATGTGCGCGGACGCGAGCAGATACTCAAAGTCCATCTGCGTAAAGTGGCAGCTTCAGAGGACGTCAAACCCGCCATCATCGCCCGCGGTACCCCCGGCTTTTCCGGTGCCGATCTGGCCAATCTGGTCAATGAAGCAGCGCTCTTTGCCGCCCGTGCCAACAAGGCCCTGGTAGGCATGGAGGAGATGGAGAAGGCCAAGGACAAGATCATGATGGGTACGGAGCGCCGTACCATGGTGATGAGCGAAGACGAGAAGAAGCTGACCGCATACCATGAGTCGGGTCATGCCATTGTCGGTCGTCTGGTGCCTTCCCATGATCCTGTCTACAAGGTCAGCATCATTCCGCGAGGCAGGGCGCTGGGTGTGACCATGTTTCTGCCGGAGGCGGATCGCTACAGCTACAGTAAGGAGCATCTGGAGAGCCAGATATCGAGTCTGTTCGGCGGACGAATCGCCGAGGAGCTGATATTTGGCATCGACAAGGTCACCACCGGCGCATCCAACGACATCAAGCGGGCGACAGAACTTGCCCGGAATATGGTCACCAAGTGGGGATTGTCAGAACGTCTTGGCCCGCTGATGTACAGCGAGGAAGAAGAAGAGGTCTTTCTGGGTCGCTCGGTGACACAGCACAAGAATGTATCCGATGACACCGCCCATACCATTGATGAAGAGATTCGCAGCTTCATCGACCGGAATTACGAGCGGGCCAACACTATTCTCAATGAAAATGTCGAGAAGCTACACGTGATGGCGGATGCACTGATGAAGTACGAGACGATCGACTCGGATCAGATCGACGATATCATGGAGGGTAAGGTGCCGAGAGCGCCGAAGGATTGGGTTGACACAGACGCCGACTCGGATGATGGCACCAAGCCTTCCGGTGAATCCCCGGCTTCGGACGACGTATCTGGCAGCATCGGCGGGCCTGCAGGCCAACACTGATCCTGACCTGTCGACATTGATTCTCGATTGCGGCGGGAAGACCGTTGACCTGGGTTCGCCCCAGGTCATGGGTATTCTCAATCTGACCCCTGACTCATTCTCCGACGGCGGCCGTTTCCTGGCCAGGGATGCGGCGTTGGCGCATGCCGGACAGATGGTTGCCGACGGCGCTGCCATTATCGATATCGGCGGGGAATCCACCCGGCCAGGCGCCCAACCAGTCAATGTGGAACAGGAGCTGGCGCGGGTAATACCCGTCATCGAGGCTTTGGCGGGAGAGATTCCCGTGCCTATCTCCATCGATACCAGTAAAGCGGAGGTTATGACAGAAGCGGTCTCAGCCGGTGCCGGCATACTGAACGATGTCTATGCTCTGCGTGCACCCGGTGCGGTCGATGCCGCTGCACGGGCCGGTGTGCCTGTCTGTCTTATGCATATGCAGGGTGAACCCCGCACTATGCAGGATGCACCCGATTACTCAGACGTCGTGGCGGAGGTGGGTGAGTTCCTCTCCGAACGTCTTGGCACCTGTATCGCAGCCGGTATTCCGCGTAGTCGTATCCTGCTGGATCCCGGTTTTGGTTTCGGTAAAACCCTCCAAGATAACCTGACACTGCTGAAGAATCTGCAGGCATTCCAATCCTTGGAAGCACCCCTGTTGGTGGGTATCTCAAGAAAATCGATGGTCGGGTCGATATTGGGTGGTGCGCCTGTTGATGAGCGACTTCATGGCAGTGTCGCTGCAGCGGTACTTGCGGTAGTCGGCGGTGCAGCTATCATCAGGACACATGACGTGAAGGCGACGGTAGACGCACTAAAAGTGGTGTCCGCAATCAAGGCCGTTGAACGATAACGATAAAGGGGTAGCTCAGTGAGTCGTAAATATTTTGGAACAGATGGCATACGCGGCCGTTTTGGTGAGGGTACGATTACACCGGAATTTGTCCTCAAGCTGGGCTGGGCGGCAGGTAGGGTATTGGGAACGGCAAAGAAAAGCCGGGTGTTGATCGGCAAAGACACCAGGATTTCCGGTTATCTTCTGGAGTCGGCGTTGGAGGCCGGGCTCACGGCTGCTGGCGTCAATATCACGTTGTTGGGCCCCATGCCGACCCCAAGTGTCGCCTATTTGACCAGGACGCTGCATGCGCAGGCTGGCATCGTCATCAGCGCATCCCACAATCCCTATCAGGACAACGGCATTAAATTTTTCTCGGCGGATGGGCTGAAACTCCCGGATGATGTGGAAAGCGCTATTGAAGCCGAGATGGACGAGCCGTTGGTCACGGTGGATTCGGCCAATCTCGGTCGTGCGGAGAAGATGGCGGCAGAAGGACGTTATATCGAATTCTGCAAAAGCACGATTCCACTTCAAACACGCTTTCACGGAATGAAGATCGTAGTGGACTGCTCCAATGGTGCAGCCTACAACATCGCACCCCACGTGTTTGACGAGATGGGGGCTGATGTAATCGCCATTGGCATCGACCCAAACGGTTTTAATATTAACGATGGTGTCGGTTCCACCTACCCCGAGCATCTCAAGGCAGCGGTCATTGAACATGGCGCGGATCTGGGTGTTGCCCTCGATGGCGACGGCGACCGGCTGATCATGGTAGATGACCAAGGCAACATGGTGGATGGGGATGAGATCCTCTACATCATCGCCTGCTCCCGAATGCGTGTCGGCGAATTGAAGGGTGCCGTCGTGGGCACATTGATGAGCAATCTCGGTCTGGAGAATGCACTGCGGGAACACGGTGTGGTGTTTGAAAGGACCAATGTGGGAGACCGCTACATCATGGAGCGTCTGGCAAGCAAGGGCTGGGTGCTCGGCGGCGAGCAGTCAGGGCATATCATCTGTCTCGACCGGACAACGACTGGTGACGGCATCGTCTCGGCGCTCCAGGTGCTGGCCGAGGTCCATGCCACCGGTCGGTCGTTGAGAGAGCTGAGTGCCGGTATGAGCAAGTATCCCCAGCTGTTGACCAACGTCCATCTGGGCAGCCGGGCGGCTACCGACATCATGCAGGATGAATCCGTGAGAAAGGCAGTTCGTGAAGCGGAAGTCGAGATGGGCAGTGCAGGGCGGGTACTGCTGCGGCCATCGGGTACCGAGCCCTTGATTCGCGTCATGGTAGAAGGCAGCGACCAATCCCAGGTGGAGCATTTCTCGGATGGCATTGCCTCAGTCGTAAAGGAAATTGTGGCGGCAGGCTAGGCCGTTTTGGCTATAAATACCACTTTCTAACTTGTGCCTGACACCGTATTTCATTGCCGTGAAGATTGATTTCAGACGCATTGGCCGTTAAGCTACCGCGCTTTCTTCGATTGCAGGAGTGATGGCATGCGCAGACCACTGGTGGCCGGCAACTGGAAAATGAACGGTTCTCTTGAGAGCGTCCGCGATCTTTTGGACGGTATCAAGCGTGGTATCGATGAGGTCAGGGTGGCTGAAGTGGCCGTCTGCCCGACCTATGTCTTCCTCCCAGAGACGGAAAAGCTGCTGGCAGGCAGCGTGATTGGCTGGGGTGGGCAGGATCTGTCTACCGAGGGTGCTGGTGCCTTTACGGGTGAAGTGGCAGCCTCCATGCTGAATGATTTCGGCTGTCAGTATGTGATCGTCGGCCATTCTGAACGTCGTACCTATCACGTGGAGAGCGACGAGCTGGTGGCTAAGAAATATGCTGTGGCCAGGGCTGCAGGACTCAAACCGATCCTTTGTATCGGTGAGACGCTGGAAGAGCGTGAAGCCGGTATCACGGAGCAGGTGGTGGCCCGCCAATTGGATGCAGTGATCGATCTCGAAGGGGTCGATGCATTGGCGGATGGAGTCATCGCCTACGAACCGGTCTGGGCGATCGGTACCGGTAAAACCGCAACACCGGAGCAGGCACAGGACGTACACGCCTTCATTCGGGGTCGTGTAGCACAGAAGAGTGCTGAAGTGGCCGAAGGCCTACGTATCCTCTACGGTGGATCCATGAAACCGGATAACGCTGGAGAGCTGATCGGTAAACCCGACATCGATGGCGGCTTGATCGGTGGCGCTTCACTCAAGGCTGAAGATTTTCTCGGGATCTGTACTGCAGCCAACTGAATCTGACAGGCAAACGCTTTATGCAGACTATTTTAATCGTATTTCACATCTTCCTGGCCGTTGGTCTGGTAGGTTTGATTCTGATACAGCACGGTAAGGGTGCCGATATGGGTGCCGCCTTTGGCAGCGGTGCCTCCGGTACGGTTTTCGGGGCCAAGGGTTCCGCCTCATTCTTAACCCGTCTCACTGCGGGTCTGGCCACGCTCTTCTTCATTACGAGTATGGTGATGGCCTATTTTGCCTCACAGCGGGATGATGGTGTCGATGTGCTGGGTGGACTTCAGCAGCCACCGGCGATCGAGGTGGAAGCGCAGCCTCAAAGCGACATTCCGCCGGTACCAACGGCGGGTACGACGGATATGCCGCCGGTCGTCGAGGAGGCTGTGAATGAGGTACCAGCCGCACCTGCTGATCTGCCGGCTGTACCGCAGGAGGCTACTCAGGCAGATGACGTTGCGCCGGCAGAAGCTAAGGAGTAGCACGAACAGAATAAATTGCCGATGTGGTGGAATTGGTAGACACGCTATCTTGAGGGGGTAGTGGCGTAAGCCGTGCCGGTTCAAATCCGGCCATCGGCACCAACACGAAACGGTATCGCTTCCTTCTGAGGCGATGCCGTTTTTTTATGTCCGTAAAAGTTATATAACCGATTGAATTTTATATAGATATTACTTTATCTCCTACTTGACACAATCAGTCGCCAAAGGATAGACTGCGTGCCTTCCCTGAAGATTCGCTTTAAAAACATAACGACTGACGACGCAAGGGGGCAGCACACTGATGCTCGAAAACTATTTGCCCATCCTGATCTTTCTGGCGGTAGCCTTTGTATTGGGAGGCGTTGTTATCGGTCTCGGCTTTCTACTCGGTACCCGCAAGCCTGACGATGAAAAGCTCTCGCCCTATGAGTGCGGTTTCGAAGCCTTCGAAAATTCTCGTATGAAGTTCGATGTCCGCTACTATCTGGTTGCCATTCTCTTCATCATCTTTGATCTGGAAATCGCTTTTCTATTTCCCTGGGCCGTCGTCCTGGACGAGATCGGCATGGTGGGCTTTATCGCCATGATGGTATTTCTCGGTATTCTGGTCATCGGCTTTATCTACGAGTGGAAAAAGGGAGCATTGGAGTGGGAGTGACCGTGAGAGCGACATCTGTAGGCACTGTATTACTGGCAGTTATTCGTCAGCCTCAAAAACAATTCCGCATGAGAGTGCCTGAGGAGGTAGCCTGTGGGCATTGAAGGCATTATGGAGCAGGGTTTTATCACCACCTCTGCCGACAAGCTGATCAACTGGGCGCGTACCGGCTCCATGTGGCCGATGTCCTTCGGTCTCGCCTGCTGTGCAGTGGAGATGATGCACGCAGCGGCAGCACGTTACGACCTGGATCGCTTCGGCATTATCTTCCGTCCCAGCCCGAGGCAATCCGATGTCATGATCGTTGCCGGAACCCTGGTCAATAAGATGGCGCCTGCACTACGAAAAGTTTACGACCAGATGGCGGAGCCTCGTTGGGTGATATCAATGGGTTCCTGTGCCAATGGCGGTGGTTACTATCACTACTCCTATTCCGTGGTCAGAGGGTGCGACAGAATCGTTCCCGTCGATATTTATGTGCCTGGCTGTCCGCCGACAGCGGAGGCGCTTCTCTATGGTGTACTGCAACTGCAGGACAAAATACGCCGCACCAGTACTATCGCTCGCTAGATTGGAGAGTTCATGAGCAACGGTTCGCATGAGGGTATGCAGGCAAGGCTTGAGCAACTGGCTGAAGCGCTGGCATCCAGTTTTTCGGAAAGCGGCTGTACGTTGGAGCAGACTTGCGGTGAAGTCACACTTGTGGTGCCGCGGGAGCATCTCATGACCGTGGCACTCCGCTTGCGTGATGATGAGCAGTTCAGCTTCGAAGAGCTGATAGACGTGTGCGGTGTCGACTATGCCGACTATGGAAATTCCGAATGGCAGACCGATACGGCGCCCGATACCGGTTTTGGCAGGGGCGTCGAGTCAATGGTTCCGATGGAGGCCGATGAAGAAAACCGCTTTGCCGCGGTCTACCACCTGCTCTCTATTCGCCATAACGTCCGTCTGCGCCTTCGGGTGTTCGTTGACACGACTGCCCCGATAGTCGCCTCGGTCGTTCCCGTTTGGGAAAGTGCTAACTGGTTCGAGCGGGAGGCGTTCGATCTCTACGGAATCATGTTCGGAGGACACCCGGATCTACGCCGGATTCTGACCGACTACGGTTTTATCGGACATCCCTTCCGTAAGGACTTTCCACTGATAGGCCAAGTGGAGATGCGATACGATCCGCAGCTTGCCAGAGTCGTCTACGAACCGGTAAGTATCGATCCGCGCACCCTGGTGCCGCGGGTGATCCGTGAAGACAACCGTTATCTGGGAGAAGATAGCGAAACCCAGGACGCCGGCGATGCCTGAAATCCGTAACTACACAATGAACTTCGGTCCGCAACACCCGGCCGCCCATGGCGTGCTTCGCCTGGTACTGGAGATGGATGGCGAGGTGATCGAACGCGCCGACCCTCATATCGGCCTGCTGCACCGGGCCACAGAGAAGTTGGCCGAGAGCAAGCCCTATAACCAAAGCATCCCCTATATGGACCGTCTCGACTATGTGTCGATGATGTGCAATGAACATGGCTATGTACTGGCTATAGAAAAGCTGCTGGGGATCGAAGCGCCGATTCGTGCCCAGTACATCCGTACCATGTTCGACGAGATTACCCGCATCCTAAACCATCTTATGTGGATCGGTACCCATGCCTTGGATATCGGCGCCATGGCAGTCTTTCTCTACGCTTTCCGTGAGCGCGAGGATCTGTTGGACTGCTATGAAGCGGTCTCGGGTGCGCGCATGCACGCGGCCTACTACCGGCCAGGCGGTGTCTATCGCGATCTGCCGGAGCAGATGCCACAATATCAGGCCAGCCAGTGGGTCACGGGCCGCGATGTGGAGGTGCGCAACGAGGCACGTCAAGGCTCCCTGCTCGATTTCATTGAGGATTTCACCAACCGATTTCCTACCCTGGTGGATGAGTACGAAACGCTGCTCACCGACAACCGCATCTGGAAACAGCGGACCGTGGGTATCGGCGTAGTTTCACCGGAAAGGGCGATGCAACTCGGCTTCACCGGCCCCATGCTGCGGGGTTCTGGCATTGCGTGGGACCTGCGCAAGAAACAATCCTATGCGGCTTACGACAAGGTGGAGTTCGACATCCCGGTAGGCGTCAACGGCGACTGTTACGATCGTTATCTGGTGCGCATCGAAGAGTTTCGCCAGTCAAACCGGATTATCAAGCAGTGTATCGATTGGTTGCGTAATAATCCGGGTCCCGTGGTACTGGACGACTACAAGGTCGCCGTGCCCTCCCGCGGCGATATGAAGGACGACATGGAGAGCCTGATCCACCACTTCAAACTCTTTACAGAAGGTTATTGCCCACCCAAGGGCGAAGCCTATGCTGCCGTGGAGGCACCGAAAGGGGAGTTCGGCTGCTATATCATCTCCGACGGTGCCAACAAGCCATACCGGCTCAAGATCCGCGCGCCGGGATTTGCCCACCTTGCCGCTATGGACGAGATGGTCAAAGGTCACATGCTGGCCGACGTGGTGGCGGTGATCGGCACCATGGATGTGGTATTCGGCGAGATCGACCGTTAGGACAGTGATTGAATGAGTACAACAGTAGCTAAAGACGTCAACGAACTCTTCAACCCGGAAGTCAGGTCTGAGATCGACCGCTGGATCGCCAAATATCCGCCGGAGTGGAAACAGTCCGCCGTGATGGCTGCGTTGAGAATCGTGCAGGATGACAACGGTGGCTGGCTGACCACGGAGTTGATGAATGATGTGGCGGCCTATCTTGATATGCCGGCGATCGCGGTCTATGAAGTGGCGACCTTCTACTCTATGTACGAGCTGAAGCCCGTGGGCAAACACAAGATCTGTGTCTGCACCAACGTCTCCTGCATGATCAGCAAGGCCGATAATATCGTCGAGCATCTCGAGAAGCGGCTAGGCATCTCTTTTGGTGAAGTCACCGAAGATGGGCGCTACTCCCTCAAAGAGGTGGAGTGTCTCGGTGCCTGCGGCGGTGCCCCGATGATGCAGATCGGTCAACAGTATTACGAAAACCTGACCCCCGAGATCGTTGATGCGATCCTCGAAGGGCTGGAGTAGATTCCATGGCTAACGAAGTCTGTCTGCGAACCCTCGATCTGGAGCGCCCCTGGCTGCTGGAGCAGTATCAGAGCCGTGGCGGTTACGAGATGCTGAAGAAGGTCCTGACGGAGAAGACGCCGCCGGATCAGATTATTGAAGAGGTGAAGAAGTCGGGCCTGCGCGGACGAGGCGGGGCTGGATTTCCCACCGGTCTCAAGTGGAGTTTTATCACCCGCAATGCACCTGGACAGAAGTATGTGGTCTGTAACTCCGATGAAGGGGAGCCGGGTACCTTCAAGGACAGGGACATTCTACGCTATAACCCCCACCAACTGATCGAGGGGATGGTACTGGCGGGTTACGCCATCGGCGCCACCCGGGGTTACAACTATATCCGTGGCGAGTTCTGGGAACCCTACGAGCGATTCGAACAGGCACTGGAAGAGGCGCGAGAGGCAGGCTATCTGGGTGAGAATCTGCTGGGTTCAGGTTTCGATTTCGAACTACACGCTCACTTGGGAGCAGGCGCTTACATCTGCGGTGAAGAGACGGCGCTACTGGAGTCGATCGAGGGCAAAAAGGGACAACCAAGGTATAAGCCACCATTTCCCGCCCACTTCGGTCTCTACGGCTGCCCGACGATCATCAACAATACCGAATCCCTGGCCTCCATTCCCATGATATTGGAGAAGGGCGGCGAGTGGTTCTCCGATATCGGGGTGAAGAACAGCGGCGGCTCCAAGCTCTTCTCCATCTCCGGCAATATCAATAATCCAGGCGTATTCGAGATTCCCATGGGTACCCCTTTCTCCCAGTTGTTGGAGATGGCCGGTGGTATGAAGGATGGGCGTCAGATCAAAGCGGTTATTCCCGGCGGTTCTTCCGCCCCGGTGATTCCGGGTGACCAGATGATGGAACTGACCATGGACTATGACGCCATCGCGGGAGCGGGTTCCATGCTCGGATCAGGCGCGGTAGTGGTGCTTGACGATACCAACTGCATGGTCAAGGTCCTGGATCGTATGTCCTACTTCTACCACGAGGAGTCATGCGGCCAGTGTACACCCTGTCGGGAAGGTACGGGCTGGCTCTACCGGGTAGTGCACCGTATCGAGACAGGGCAGGGCCGGCAGGAGGACCTGGACCTGCTGGATGATGTTGCGGGCAAGATCA
The DNA here is from genome assembly GCA_025655595.1 of Candidatus Thiodiazotropha sp. (ex Monitilora ramsayi). Lineage (GTDB taxonomy): Bacteria > Pseudomonadota > Gammaproteobacteria > Chromatiales > Chromatiaceae > Thiodiazotropha. Next base: position 368,513 of record JAHXIO010000011.1, on the reverse strand, counting down.
GCGGCAAGACTATCTGTGCGCTGGGTGATGCGGCCGCCATGCCGGTCCAGGGCATGCTGCGCCACTTCCGCGATGAATTTCAGTATCACATCGACCACAAGCGCTGTATGGTCGGGGCCGGCTGAGGTTAGGAGAGACAGAAGACGACGATGACAGATTCCACAGTCACCATTGAAGTAGACGGCCGCGAACTGCAGGCGAAGCCCGGTACCATGCTGATCGAGGTTACCGATGCAGCGGGAATCACTGTTCCCCGTTTCTGCTACCACAAGAAGCTCTCCATTTCCGCCAACTGCCGCATGTGCCTGGTGGAGGTGGAGAAGGTGCCCAAGCCCTTGCCGGCCTGCGCCACGCCGGTGACTGACGGCATGAAGGTCTTTACCCGCTCCCCGCGTGCGCTGGCGGCGCAGAAGGGGACCATGGAATTTCTGCTCATCAATCATCCATTGGACTGCCCGATCTGCGATCAGGGCGGTGAGTGCGAACTGCAGGACGTGGCCATGGGCTACGGCAGCGACGTCTCCCGCTACGCCGAAGGCAAGCGCGTGGTGGCCGACAAGAATATCGGCCCGCTGATCGCCACCGATATGACCCGTTGCATCCACTGCACCCGTTGTGTCCGGTTTGGTCAGGAGATTGCCGGCATTCGGGAGATGGGGGCCACCGGTCGCGGTGAACATATGACCATCGGCACCTATATCGAAAGGAGTATCGATTCGGAACTCTCGGGAAATATCATCGACCTCTGCCCGGTGGGTGCCCTGACCTCCAAGCCTTTCCGCTTCAGCGCTCGGGCATGGGAACTGACCCAGGTTGAGGGCATCGCGCCTCACGACAGCGTCGGTTCCAACATCAACCTGCATCTGCGCGGTAACAAAGTGATGCGCGTGCATCCCCGGGACAACGAGTCACTCAATGAGAGCTGGATCTCTGACCGGGACCGCTACAGCTATGAGGGCCTCTATGCCGATGACCGGCTGACGGCGCCCATGATCAAGAAGGATGGCGAGTGGCAGGAGACCAGTTGGGAGATGGCGCTGGAGATGGCCGCCGCAGGTCTGCGGGAGATCGAGGCCGATCAGATAGGCGCCCTGGTCTCTCCTTCGTCGACTCTGGAAGAGCTCTATTTAGCGCAGAAACTGATGCGCGGGCTCGGCAGCAACCACATCGACAGCCGCCTGCGTCAGGGTGATTTCCGCCAGGACGATGCCGGATCCGGGATCAGCTGGCTCGGCATGAAGGTCGCCGACCTCGAGACTTTGAATAGCGTGTTGGTGGTGGGCGGTAACCTGCGCAAGGAGCAGCCGATTCTCGGCCACCGTTTACGTAAGGCGGCTCTGGCCGGGGCCGGGGTCAATTTTCTCAATCCCTGCAGTATCGAACTTAACTATAGCGCCAAGCAGAAGGTGGTCGGACCCGCCGAGATAGTGGACGCTCTCGCGGCAGTGGCTAAAGCAAGTGGTGCAAAAGGCGAGGGTGCTACGGCTGAACTGATCCAATCAGCCAGTGCCGACGACGATGCCAAGGCTGTGGCTGAAGCATTGAAGAAGGGCGGTAAGGCGGCAGTGATACTCGGCGCGATGGCTCAGTCCCATCCTGATTACGCACTGCTGGTTGGACTGGCTTCTGCCGCTGCAGAGGCCACCGGCGCGATCCTTTCGATCGTACCTGTCGCGTCAAATAGTGTGGGCGCACAGTTGGCGGGTGCCGTACCTACCCTGGAAGCGGGTGGTAAAGCGGCGGCGAACAGCGGTTTGGACATGATGAAGCTGTTGAAGATGCCCCGTAAAGGTTACCTTCTGATGGGCGTTGAGCCCGGTCTCGATTTCTGGGATGGTGCGCTTTCCGTCAATGCACTGCAGAGTGCCGATACTGTGGTGGCGCTAACCGCTTATCGCAGTCCTCAACTCGAATCCTGCGCCGATATTCTGCTGCCAATGGGTGTTTTTGCCGAAACCGCCGGCACCTATGTGAATGGGGAGGGGGGCTGGCAGAGCAGTCGTGGCGTGGTCAAGCCCCAGGGGCAAGCCCGTCCGGGGTGGAAGATTCTACGTGTATTAGGCAATCTTCTTGATGTGGAAGGGTTCGAATATATCGATGCAGACCAGGTTAAAGAGGAACTCCGAGCCCTCTGTAACGATGACCTGCCACCAAACCAGGGGGGTAATCTCTCAGGCAAACCTGCCCGACAGCTGATCGGTGAGGGATTGCTGAGGGGAGGCGATACACCGCTCTATTCTATCGATCCACTTGTGCGTCGGGCAGCAGCCCTGCAACAGACTCTCGATGCCGGCAATCCGGCAGTTCGACTGCATCCAGCCGAGGCCGAGAAACTGGGCCTGAACGGAAGCGATTTGGCGCTGGTGAAACAGAACGGCTACCAGGCCAATCTCCCCCTGCAGCTCGATGAAAGCCTGCCCGAAGGCTGTGCCTGGATCTCGACCGGGCTGGCGGAGACTGCTTCGCTGGGGCAGCCCTTTGGCGAAGTCACCGTGGAGAAGGCATAACCGATGGAACTATTCAACAGCCTCTGGGGAAGCCTGCCTTCCGAACTTCAATACCTGATCTGGACCCTGATCAAGATCATCGTCATCGTCGGGCCTATGATGATCGCGGTGGCCTACTACACCTACTTCGAACGCAAGATCATCGGCTACATGCATGTGCGCATCGGGCCCAACCGGGTTGGCCCCAAGGGTTGGCTACAGCCCATTGCGGATGCGCTCAAGTTGATGTTCAAAGAGATCGTCATCCCGACCAACGCCAACAAACTGCTGTTTCTGATGGCACCGGCCATCACCCTGGGTCCCGCGCTGGCGGCCTGGGCGGTATTTCCCTTCGATGAAAAGCTGGTGCTGGCAGACATCAATGCCGGACTGCTCTATATCCTGGCCCTGACTTCAGTGGGCGTTTACGGTGTGATCATCGCCGGTTGGGCCTCCAACTCCAAATATGCCTTTCTCGGCGCCATGCGATCCGCAGCGCAGATCGTGGCCTATGAGATCGCCATGGGCTTTGCCCTGGTGGGTGTGCTGGTGGCTGCCGGCAGCCTCAACCTGGGTGAGATTATCAAGGCGCAGGAGGGCGGGTTCTTCTCCTGGTTCTGGCTGCCGTTGATGCCCCTGTTCGTGATCTACGTGATCTCTGGCGTAGCTGAGACCAACCGCGCCCCCTTCGACGTAGCGGAGGGTGAATCGGAGATCGTGGCCGGTTTTCATGTGGAATACTCCGGCATGACCTTCGCCGTCTTCTTCCTGGCTGAGTACGCCAACATGATCTTGATCTCTGCTCTCTGTGCAGTGATGTTCATGGGCGGCTGGCTCTCTCCCTTCCAGGGTTGGCCGGTGCTCGGACCGCTGTTCGACTGGGTGCCCGGTTTCTTCTGGCTGGTGCTCAAGACTGGTTTCTTCATGTTCCTGATCGTCTGGCTGCGCGCCACCTTCCCCCGTTACCGCTATGACCAGATCATGCGTCTGGGCTGGAAGGTCTTCATACCGATCACGATCGTCTGGATTGCTGTCGTCGGTCTTGCAGTGGTCTATCAAGTGCCTTGGTGGTTCGACTGAGGAGGTCACTGATGAAAGCGTTATCCAACTATTTCAAGAGCCTTTTCCTGCTGGAACTGTTTCGTGGCCTCAACCTGACCGGCCGCTATCTGTTCAAGCGGAAGTTCACCGTCATGTATCCGGAGGAGAAGGCGCCGGTCTCACCGCGATTCCGGGGACTGCATGCACTCCGCCGCTATCCGAACGGCGAGGAACGCTGTATCGCGTGTAAGTTGTGTGAGGCGACCTGCCCCGCGCTCGCCATCACTATCGAGGCCGAGCCCAGGGAGGACGGTTCCCGCCGTACCACCCGATACGATATCGATCTGTTCAAATGCATCTACTGCGGCTACTGCGAGGAGGCGTGTCCGGTGGATGCCATCGTCGAAACCCGGGTCTATGAATATCACTTCGAAAATCGGAGTAATAGTGTGATGACCAAAGAGGACCTGTTGGCGGTTGGCGAGAAGCACGAGGCGCAGATTGCCGCCGATATCGAGGCACAGGCCAAATACCGTTGAAACGTCAAGTATAGAGAGAAACAGGAATACTGATGACACTTGAAAAGTTGATCTTCTACGTGTTGGCCGCTGTGGTGATAATGGCGGCGACGATGGTCGTGACCCGGCGCAATCCGGTCCATTCCGCGTTGTTTCTGATCCTGGCTTTCTTTGCCAGCAGCGGTATCTGGCTGTTGGCCGAAGCGGAGTTTCTCGCCATCGTGCTGGTGCTGGTCTACGTGGGCGCCGTCATGGTGCTGTTCCTGTTCGTGTTGATGATGCTCGATATCGATCTAGCTGTGCTCAGGGCCGGGTTCATCAAACTGCTCCCCCTGGGAATCATCATGGCCATTGCCATGGCCGCGGAACTGATTCTGGTGGTCGGCCCTGAGAACTTCGGCATCGATAAATATGCGGCACCGGCCCGGCACGCCGCCGACTACAGCAATACGGAGGAGATCGGCAGCGTCCTCTATACCGTCTATATGTACCCCTTTGAGATCGCCGCCGTGATCCTGCTGGTGGCGATCATCGCCGCTATCGGTCTGACCATGCGCAAGCGGTCGGATACCAAGTATCTCGATCCTGCCACCCAGGTGGTGGTGAAACGCAAGGACCGGGTGCGCATGGTCTCCATGGATGCCGAGAGAGGTTGATGCCGATATGATTGCCCTATCCGATTACCTTATCCTCGGTGCCATCCTCTTCGCCATCAGTGTGGCGGGGATCTTCATCAACAGGAAGAACGTCATCATCCTGCTCATGTGCGTGGAGTTGATGCTGTTGGCGGTCAATATGAATTTCATCGCCTTCTCCCACTTTCTGGGAGATACGGCGGGACAGGTTTTTGTCTTCTTTATCCTCACCGTCGCTGCCGCGGAGGCTGCCATTGGCTTGGCCATACTGGTGGTGTTGTTCCGAAGTAAACGGAGCATCAATGTCGAGGATATGGATGTACTGAAGGGTTAGGTTTTTATAACCGACTGATAGCAGTCGTTGTGCCGCGATCCGTTGCGGACTGAGATCATCAAGAAGCGAGAGATATGGAAAATATCTATCTGACAATCGTATTGGCTCCGCTGATCGGGGCCATTATCGCCGGGTTCTTCGGCGGCACTATCGGCCGCAAGGGATCCCATTGGGTGACAAGCACAGGGGTGGGGATCTCGACGCTGCTCTCACTCTATGTCCTGAGTGACTTTATCTTAGGTAAGGCTGAAACCTTTAACGGCTCCGTCTATACGTGGATGGTGAGCGACGGCATCCATATGGAGGTTGGCTTCCTGGTGGACAAGCTGACCGCGGTGATGATCAGCGTGGTCACCTTCGTCTCCTTCTGTATCCATATCTACACCATCGGCTATATGGCCGACGACGAGCACAACTGGCCCAAGACCAGTCTGGCGGGACGCAATAGCTATCAGCGCTTTTTCAGCTATATCTCGCTTTTCACCTTCTCCATGCTGATGCTGGTGATGTCCAACAATTTCCTCCAGCTCTTTTTCGGCTGGGAGGCGGTGGGTCTGGTCTCCTATCTGCTGATCGGTTTCTGGTCAGTGCGCCCAACGGCGATCTTCGCCAATCTGAAGGCGTTCATCGTCAACAGGGTGGGCGATTTCGGCTTCATTCTCGGCATTGCCGCCATCGCGATGTACACCAACAGCCTCGACTATGCCGAGGTGTTCTCCATGGCGCCGGGGCTGGCCGACACTCAGATTCAGATCTGGGGCGACAGCAGCTGGTCGCTGATGTCGGTGATCGGCATTCTGCTGTTTATTGGTGCCATGGGTAAATCGGCGCAGGTACCGCTGCATGTCTGGCTGCCCGACTCCATGGAGGGCCCGACACCCATCTCCGCCTTGATCCATGCGGCAACCATGGTCACCGCCGGTGTCTTCATGGTAGCTCGGATGTCGCCTCTCTATGAGTTTTCGGAGACAGCGCTGAGCTTTGTCCTGGTAATTGGTGCCACCACCGCTTTCTTCACTGGCCTGATCGGTATCGTGCAGAACGACATCAAAAGGGTGGTTGCCTACTCGACCCTGTCGCAGCTGGGGTACATGATGGTCGCTCTGGGTGCCTCGGCCTATGCCGCCGGCATATTCCATCTGATGACCCACGCCTTCTTCAAGGCGTTGCTCTTCCTCGCCGCAGGTTCGGTCATCATCGGTATGCATCACGATCAGGACATCCGCAACATGGGTGGCGTGCGCAAGTACATGCCGATCACCTACTGGACCTCGTTGCTCGGCTCATTGGCCCTGATCGGTTTTCCGGGCTTCTCCGGCTTCTTCTCCAAGGATGCCATCATCGAGGCAGTGCACCACTCGTCGATTGCCGGTTCAGGTTACGCCTATGTGTTGGTATTGGCCGGGGTCTTCGTCACCGCGCTCTACAGTTTCCGCATGTTCTTCCTGGTCTTTCACGGTGAAGGACCACGGGATGAGCACGCTAAGGAGCATCTGCACGAATCACCCAAGGTAGTGACCGTGCCCTTGATCCTGTTGGCCATCCCCTCTGTGATTATCGGTTACCTGACCATCGGCCCGATGCTCTTCGGCGACTGGTTCAAGGATGTGCTCTATGTCTTACCTGAGCACGATACCCTGGCGGCCGTACAGGCAGTGGTTCACAGTGGCAATGGCATGCTGGCGCATACTTATGCGAGTCCTGCGTTCTATCTGGCCATGGCCGGCCTGGGCGTGGCCTGGTACATCTATGTGAAAAACCCTGCCATCGCCGACAAGGTCAAGTCGACCCTGTCACCGGTCTACACCCTACTGGACAAGAAGTACTGGTTCGACGAGGCCTACCAGGCTGTTTTCGCCGCCGGTAGCCGTGGTATCGGCAAGTTTCTCTGGCTGGTAGGTGACCGCGGTGTGATCGACGGTCTGGCAGTGAACGGTTCCGCCTACTCGGTAGGCTGGCTTGCTTCCATAGTGCGCCACCTGCAGACCGGCTACCTCTACCACTACGCTATTGCCATGATTCTGGGTCTGTTGCTGTTGCTGACCTGGTTTGTATTTGTTTAAAGGACGTTGAGCATGATTGCCGATTGGCCCATCTTAAGTCTTACGGTCTGGATTCCGATTATCGGTGGCTTCATGGTGCTCGCCAGTGGCGACCGTGAAGCAAATGCCACCAAGTGGACCGCTCTGATCATCTCCATTCTGACTTTCATCGTCAGCCTGCCGCTCTGGTTCGCCTTCGACAGTTCGACCTCGGCGATGCAGTTCGTGGAGCGGGTGCCTTGGGTCCCGGCCTTCGACGTGGAGTACTACATGGGTGTGGACGGCATCTCCATGCCGTTGATCATTCTCACCACATTCATCACTCCGCTGGTGGTTATCGCTGGTTGGGAGGTGATCAAGTATCGTCCCTCACAGTACATGGCCTCCTTTCTCATCATGGAAGGTGTGATGGTGGGTGTCTTCTCGGCCCTGGACGCCATGCTCTTCTATGTCTATTGGGAGGCGATGCTGATTCCGATGTTCCTGATCATCGGTATCTGGGGCGGTGCAAACCGGGTCTACGCTACGATCAAGTTCTTCCTCTATACCTTCCTCGGCTCTGTATTCATGCTGGTCGCGCTGATCTACATGTACTTCCAGTCGGGCAACTTCGATATCCTCGGTTTCCATACCCTCAAGCTGGGCCTGACCGAGCAGATTCTGATTTTCATCGCATTTCTCCTGGCTTTTGCGGTCAAGGTGCCCATGTGGCCGGTCCACACCTGGTTGCCCGATGCCCATGTGGAAGCACCCACCGGTGGTTCAGTGATCCTGGCAGCGATCATGCTGAAGATCGGTGGATACGGTTTCCTCCGTTTCAGCCTGCCGATCACGCCTGACGCCAGCCACACCCTCGATTGGCTGATCATCGGCATGTCGCTGATTGCGGTGGTCTACATCGGCTTTGTCGCTCTGATTCAGCAGGATATGAAGAAGTTGATCGCCTACTCCTCGATCGCTCACATGGGTTTCGTGACCCTCGGCTTCTTCATCGTCTTTATCATCAGCCAGAACAATGCGGGTAGTGGTGCTGCGCTCGGAGTACAGGGCGGTATGGTGCAGATGGTCTCCCACGGTTTCATCTCGGCGGCTCTCTTCCTCTGTGTCGGCGTGCTCTATGACCGGCTCCATAGCCGCGAGATCAAGGACTACGGCGGGGTGGTGAACACCATGCCGGTCTTCGGCGCCTTTATGGTCTTTTTCGCCATGGCCAATGCAGGTTTGCCGGGCACCTCAGGTTTCGTCGGCGAATTCATGGTGATACTGGCCAGTTTCCGGGCCGATTTCTGGTACGCCTTCCTCGCTGCTACCACGCTAATCATCGGTGCTGCCTATACCCTGTGGATGGTCAAGCGGGTCATCTTCGGCGAAGTCACCAATGAAGGCGTGGCTGCATTAGAGGATATGAACCATCGCGAATATATTGTGCTGGGCACCCTGGCGGCAGCGGTGCTGCTGCTGGGCCTGTGGCCTGCACCCTTGGTTGAGGTAATGGATGCCTCCGTCAACAACCTGCTGCAGCATATTGCAGTATCGAAACTTTAACTGACGGAGTCCGACTCGGTAGCGTTCAAATGCAATTCGATTCAACACAACTGATACCGGTTCTGCCGGAAATCTCCCTCCTGACCCTGGCCTGTGTGGTTTTGGTGGTCGACCTCTATATTCGCGAAGAACAGCGTATTCTGACCTACGCGATCACCCAGATCGGGCTGATCCTCACGCTGGGTGTGACCATCGCAGTCTCCATGCCTGCCGAGCAGATACTCTTTGACGGTTCCTACATCCGTGATCCGATGAGTGACCTCCTCAAGATGGCGATTCTCGTCATCAGCTTTTTGGCGTTTCTCTATGCCAAAGACTATCTGCGCGATCGGGGACTGTTCAAAGGGGAGTTCTATACGCTGGGGTTGTTCGCGGTATTGGGCATGATGGTGATGACCTCCGCAAACAGCTTTCTGACCATCTATTTGGGGCTAGAACTTTTGGCGCTCTGCCTCTACGCACTGGTCGCCTTCGACCGGGAGTCGCCGAGGGGGGCGGAGGCGGCGATGAAGTACTTTGTGCTGGGCGCTCTGGCGTCCGGTATGCTGCTCTACGGTATCTCAATGATCTACGGTGCTGCCGGTACTCTTCAATTTGATGAATTAGCCGCGGTGGTAAAAAAGGGCGATCTGAACCAACTGGTGATGATTTTCGGTGTGGTCTTCCTGGTCATCGGCCTGGCTTTCAAGTTGGGTGCGGTTCCCTTCCATATGTGGGTGCCCGACATCTACCATGGCGCACCCACTCCCGTTACGCTGCTCATCGGTAGTGCACCGAAGATTGCGGCTTTTGCGCTCACCATGCGGATTCTGGTGGATGGACTCTCTGAACTGCACGGCGGCTGGGAAGGCTGGCAGGGTATGCTGATTATTCTGGCGGTGCTCTCGATGGGTATCGGTAACCTGATTGCCATCGCACAAGCCAATATCAAACGTATGCTGGGCTACTCCACGATCTCCCATGTCGGCTTTATTCTGTTGGGTATCCTGGCGGGCACGCAGGAAGGTTATACGGCGGCCATGTTTTATACCCTGGTCTATGCACTGATGTCTGCCGGTGGCTTCGGTATCGTCATCGCATTGAGCCGCAAGGGATTTGAGGCTGAGAATCTGGAGGATTACAAGGGCCTCAACCAACGCAATCCCTGGTTCGCCGGTATGATGCTGTTGCTGATGTTCTCCATGGCGGGTGTACCACCCACGGTGGGCTTTTTCGCCAAGCTGTTCGTGCTCGATGCGGTGGTTTCGGTCGATCTCACCTGGCTGGCACTGGTTGGTGTCTTCTTCTCGATCATTGGCGCCTTCTACTATATCCGTATCGTGAAGCTGATGTACTTCGATCAGCCCAGCGATGAAACACCGTTGACAATAGGTGTGGACACCCAGGTAGCGCTCTCCCTGAACGGCCTGGCGATGCTGTTTTTCGGCCTCTTCCCGGCGGGTCTACTTTCACTCTGCAGCAGTGCCATAGGAACCTGATAATCTGAACTTTAATCCGGGGTTGCCATCTGACTGTAACACGGGTAGTATGCCCCCTCCTTGATGCGGGGTGGAGCAGTCTGGTAGCTCGTCGGGCTCATAACCCGAAGGTCGTTGGTTCAAATCCAGCCCCCGCTACCAATCAAAAATAAAGAAGCCAATCACTTAGCGGTGGTTGGCTTTTTTATTGCCGCCAGCAAAAAAACCTCTGTGCCCATTCCGTGCCCAAATTGTCTCCATCCTGTGTCCACGATTGGCTCAGAGATCGGAAATTTATTCAGATTTGACCTTCGGTATCTGTGCCTAAATAAACCTTTGGGCCTTTGACCTGATAGCCAGCTATTACCCAGACCTTAAGGCAGAGTGTCATTAAGCAATTTCAAATATTCCAGATTACAAATACCAAGTAGTGCAATTTTCAATTTAACACTGGAGTTATTGTTTTTTATTGATGAGCTGACTCATGTCAGGCTGAATTTCATTTATATGGAGTAGTAGGCGTTCGGTCGTATTTGGAGATCTAAGTGTGTCGGAATAAATTACAGAAAATAAGGAATTAAAGTTCTTTACAGCGTAAAGAATTACATCATTTGGACAAATGAATCGCCGGTTACATAGAAATTTATCGTAAAAAAGGATCTTAAGCTGACATTAAGAAATGTTTACCTGAAAAAATTGTGTCGGAATAGTTTACAAATTGATTTGAGAGACTGCTTTTGAATTTGTTTTTTTTGATCAAAATAATCAATTGGTTAGCATGGCTGTATGCTGTTGTTAGTATTTTTGGCAAAAAAAATGCTTAATCAGTCACTATTGAGAATTGTCATTGAAAAAGCGATATCGATAATGACGTGAGAAATATGAAGCATAGATCTGCCCTTATCTATTTACCAACTATCATCGTCACTGCGCTTACAGTAAGTCTGTTTTACTACCAACATACGCTGGCGATCATCACGGCCTCAGGCGAAAGAGCAGGCCTCACAATTACTCATACTTTTTTAAATTCTCTCGATACTCAGCTTCTGAATTTCTTAAGGCAAGCTGGGGCCAATGAGTATGACTCAATGGACTCATTCCGTTGGACTGAGCTTGACAGGCAGGTTCGTCGAGTGATGGCTAAGACTGGGGTGGCAAAAATAAAGATATACAATCGATCAGGTTTGACGATCTACTCTACAGAACATAGCCAGATTGGTGAGGATCAACAGAATAATCACGGTTTTCAAAGTGCTTTGATGGGTGCAATCACAAGTTCTCTCGTGTATCGGAATACCTTCAATGGCATGGATGGGGTAATCGAAGATAAAGACCTGATACAGACTTATACGCCTGTATCACAGGCAAACGGGTATCCTGCAGACTTGGGTGTTTTTGAGTTGTACACGGATGTCAGTCTACTGGTGAAACAACTCGAATCCACCAGATTTCAGGTTATAGTAGCTATTCTTGCAGCACTCCTTTTTTTATTTCTCGTCCATTTTTGGTTATCTCAGAAGGCTCAAGGGATCATTAATCGCCAAAGTGCATCGATCGACAAAAAGAGTCGTGCACTCAAGTATTCTGAATCGCTCGCCAGCTCTCTGTTCGACTCGATTCAGGAGAAGATTCTGCTTGCCTCAAAGGATGGAAAGATCCTTCGTGTCAACCGTTTTGCAAGGCAAACCAGTTCTGTGGACCTTACCGGTAATAATGTTGTGGATCTGTTCAACGATGAGGTCTCAGACATGGAACTAAGCAATGCCTTGCAGGCAATCAAGAAGACCTTCAATGAATCGGTTCCGCAACGTGGGGTCTTGACAATGGACTGGCAGGATAAAAATAGGGCGCTTTCACTCGATACCTATCCTGTTGTGGGTCCCGATGACTGCACGGAACAGATAATTCTCTATCTGCGTGATATCACCGATGAGCGAAACCGGCAAATTCGTGCCTGTCATGAGGATAAGCTTATTGGTTTGGGTGCGCTGGCCGCTGGTTATGCCCATGATCTAGTCAATCCAATCGCCTCGCTGAGCAGCGAGCTGGAACTCATGGATCCAAATGCTTCATCTCGGGAGATCGAAGAATCACTCGATACTCAGCGTTATCTATTACAGCGAATCAGCCGTATAGTGACAGGTATGAGAGATTCTTTTCGCAGAACCCAAGTGGAGAACTCCTCAACGTCAATTCCCGAAGCAATAAACGCGACACTCCATCGGGTGAGACATGAAGCAGCTATCAACGGAGTAACCATCGAGACGGAATTCCCATCATCCCTCAGACCGGCACCTATCGCTCATGATCACCTCATCATGGTGTTATACAATTTGGCAACCAATGCCATCCAAGCTATGCCCAATGGTGGTGTTATTTTTATGAGAGCTGAGGAGCTGGATTCAGGTGATTTACAGATAATTGTCCGAGACGATGGATTGGGTATGAAAGCAGAAGATATCCAACTGTCTCTCGGGACGCTTTATACGACAAAACCTGATGGGTTGGGCCTGGGCTTGACAGTCAGTCAGGAATTGATCAGGTCGGTAGGAGGGCGACTACTCTTAACGAGTGAATTGGGTAAAGGTACGACAGTAAAGATTATATTTCCAAATCATAGAGTGGCTTGTTTTGATGACCAAGATGAGTTTCGTGTTGCGTGAAAGGCCATTTAACTAATCTTGCCTGGTTGAGAGATTTAAAAGCTACTGGAACCTGCATTTCCACGCAGACAAGAAGTCATTTGCCTAATTATATATATCAATTACACATAATGATTATTTCAATGAAAAAAGCTCCATTTACTTACCTTGGTGGATAAAAATGGATATGAGAATTTTGATCGTGGATGATGAGGAGACGTTGTTAAAGAATTTACAACGTTTTCTCGAGAATCAAGGTTATCAGACTGAAACAGCGAATTGTCTGGTACAGGCCCGGCAATGGTTGAAGTCAGACTCGTTTGATATTGTGTTGACCGACCGTTGTCTTCCCGATGGCGATGGCAGTCAATTACTCACGGAAGGCAACCAACTGTCACCCGATAGTGTGTTTATCATGATGACTGGTAATGAGAGCATAGATTCGGCACTCGATGCATTTCACTCGGGTGCATGCGACTACCTGATCAAACCGTTCTCGTTTCAGTCTTTGTCTCTCAAGTTGAAGAATATCTCGCAATATCGCAATTTGGAGCGGCAAAACCGTATTCTGAGGGAATCCGTGCAACGCTGCCTCGATACGGAAAATTTACTGGTTGGAAACAGCCAGGCGTTGCAAAAGGTAATGTCGATGGTTTACAAGTTGGGGCCTGCCTCCAGCACGGTACTCATTACAGGTGAAAGTGGTACCGGAAAGGATTTGGTCGCCAGGTCGTTACACAGTCATTCGAACAGAAAGGATCAGGCCTTCATTGCGCTTAACATGGCGGCATTGCCGGAGGAATTGGTGGAGAGTCAGCTCTTCGGTCATGTTCGTGGTGCTTTCACCGGGGCAGAGCAGGCGCGTGAAGGCGCATTTCGGACTGCGAGTGGTGGCACGCTGTTTCTGGATGAAATCGGGGAGTTGTCCTTGAAAACCCAGGCAAAGCTCTTGCGTGTATTGGAAGAACAGATGGTACAACCCGTAGGAAGCGATAAGTCCATTAAGACGGACGTACGAGTGCTTGCGGCCACGAACCGGGATTTATCCAAAATGGTGGAAGAGGGAAAATTCCGTCAGGATCTCTTATATCGACTGAATGTGCTGGAAATCCATATTCCCCCACTGCGTGAACGTTTTGAAGACATCCCCGCATTGGTTGAGCATTTGGTTCTGCGATTCAGTAGTAAGCATGGAAAGGTCGTTGAGTGTGTCGATCAAACCGTCATTCAAGCATTTATGGGTTATCCATGGAAGGGTAACGTACGTGAATTGGCCAATGTATTAGAGCGGGCAATACTGCTTTGTGATGGGGATAGTCTTGACATCTCGGATCTTTCCGAGGAATTCGCTGCTGCGCCAGAAAGTGATGCACAAATACTCTCCACTGCAGTCGAGCGTTTTAAGTATCAGCATATTATCTCGGTATTGGAAACAGTTGATTACAAACGTGATAAAGCGGCTAAGTTGTTGGGTATGTCTCCGGCTACGCTTTACCGGCAGATGGACAAGTTAGGTCTGAAAGGATTTGATGGCAGGCATTAAACAGGCCGGTCTTTAATTTCGTTATGTGTTTTGGTGCGTTTTAGGACATTCAAGTCCTTAAAGCACGCTCGATTTTCAATGCCAGCTGCGGTAGGAATGTCCCTCGCGAGGAACCCTTCTGCGCAGATCCGTACAGGTGGAGTTACCGCACTCTGCTCCTGCATTAGGTAGTGGCGGTGAAATCGCTGGACGGTCCAGGGTTGAGTCAGGTGAGGCGTCCCTATGTATCTGTTCAGTATGCACGCAAACTTCTCCCGCGAGAGATTTTTATTGGCCTAACGGTTTCGACGCCCCGGTATCGCCCGCCAAGCCTTTTTCAAGTTTCGTCTAAATAGAGATAACTGCAGAAGGTCAAACGGTACCCCATGGTAGTTGTACTCTCCCCAGGCCTTTGTGTCTTTGTTTTGCCCTCATTGGCGCGTAGCGAATGACGGAACTCTCATAAGTGAGAGAGGAAATGCCGCAATCTCTAGAAATGCTATAAATCAGCCATTGCGTTGCAAGATTTCAGATAACCGCTTTTAAAACGAGTGATATCGATGTCTGAATAGTTCCTGGATGAAAGTGGATGATGATTGAACATATGTCCCTGAATTGCAGTATTTATAGATACTTTGCCGTTAAAAAAACAACCTAAACAACAAGTTGATCAATTAAAGCTCCTTTGTGTTTGGTTATGTCGTATTGCGCTCATAAGGTGATTTTTATGTTTATTTAAGTGGACAGTCTCAGCCGTCTTGCAGCGGTAACTGACACTGGATACTCTCAGCGCATCGACCATTCTCCACTATGGCATGATCTCTGCCTATTGATGGCAGTGTATCAACATTGAGGAGAGAAAGTCGGATGCGAAAACGGTTACTCGTGGTCGTGCATGAGCATCTATTGCGGTCTCATCTATGCCGCTATCTATCGACTCGCGGCTATGATGTCTCAACGGCATCTGAGGGTGGTAAGGCGGTTCGTCTTCTTGATGCAAAACCATTCGATATGGTTGTCGTAGATTTTCATTTGCCCGATATGGATGGCGCAGTCCTGGCCAGTCATATTCGTTGTATCGCACCAACAACTTTGATTATGGCTATTTCGAAAAGTGTGGAACTGCTTGAGATATTAGGATTATTACGCAATGGTGTATGTGGATATTTGGCAAAACCTTTTCAATTCTCTGTCCTGGAGCATCGGATTCGCCATGCTCTCAACTCACGATACAGGTTGTTTCGTCAAATAGGGGAAAGGTTGGAGTATCAGCGAGAACATGATGGATATGACCTGTTAATCAATAGAAAGTATCTCACTGATTCATTCCCTACTCTCGAAGAGATACACAGGGCTAATAAGTGTGTATTGATCTGTGGGGAAGAGGGAAGTGGAAAGCGGATGCTTGCGCATTTTCTGCATATGTCATATGAAAGCGCGCACGCTAAATTGGTTAGATTGAATGCCGCAGGTCT
Source organism: Candidatus Thiodiazotropha sp. (ex Monitilora ramsayi) (assembly GCA_025655595.1). Classification (GTDB taxonomy): domain Bacteria; phylum Pseudomonadota; class Gammaproteobacteria; order Chromatiales; family Chromatiaceae; genus Thiodiazotropha. The sequence continues at coordinate 352,816 of JAHXIO010000011.1, read as the reverse complement.
CACCTATGATCAGTTACAGACTAATCTGGAGAAATTAGCTGTTGATCACGCAAATGGAACATGCTTACCAGTGTCGCACCAGACAACCCTCCTGTTGGAAAACCTGCAGATTTTTCCTGAAGAACTAGAGCGGTTGCTCAGTCAACTCACACGAGACGAAGATGCTAACCGGTGCGACAAGCGTCCCGGTTGCTGGGCCAGGGTCATCATTACGACGATGCAGCACGGGAAATATATGGATCAGAGCGAAGCTCGATTTCACAACTCAAATAAAATCTCAATGATTCACCTGAAACCGTTGCGTGAAAGGATGGAGGACTTGCCATCCATTGCGGACTATCTGCTTGCACAGTCCCGCTATACCTACTTTAAACCTGTACTGGGACTGGAAACGGATGCCATGCACTGTCTGCTGGCACATTCATGGCCCGGAAACATCGAAGAACTGAGTTTGGCTTTGGAGCAGGGTGTCAAGTCGTGCAAGACGAAGCATATCGGTTTGCTTGATCTTCCTGTCTATTTGCAGAAATCACAACTGGTAGCGACAGGTGGGTCTCTTCTTCACTGAGAGAAATCTGTTCTTATGCAGCCAATTATGACAGTCGCAGGTTGAATGGCATCTGTAACTCAACCCTGATTACCTCCCCCCTGCAAAATCTACAAAGCCAATAACGATAAATCCATCAAGAGCCCGGGATAGTCGCCGGAACTGCATACTGGGTAACAACCTATCTATCAATTTTGCAAAATCAGTCCCGCAATACTCTTAGTTGTGCAACCTCCGGGTCCTGGTTATATCCAGGATAAAGCACAAAAAACCACAATAAACAAAAAGTTAAGTCGATCGGCACGATCGCTGCTAGTTCGAAGGTGCAAGCTTGCGTCATTCAGTCGCAGGCCTCACGCATTCAGACTGCCGAGGGGATATCCGTTATGGCAAAAATACTAAAACAATCCGGGGCACTGCTTCTGTTGCCACTGTTGAGTGCTTCACTCTATGCAGGGGGCTCGGAAACCAGGGCAGTTACCGCACATGTCGCTGCGATCGATCAACAGTATGTCTATAATCGATTCGGCGCATTCAATCCGGTTGGCATGATGTATGCGCTATGCCGCGATCTGGTGGATAAAACCACTGGCCATTCGGATCCGCAATGTATCGGTCTCACGCCAGGCAATGTGATGCTGCGGGAGGAGAGGCGTCCGCGTCCTTTGGTGTTGCGTGCCAACGTAGGTGACACATTGCAGGTCAATTTCACCAATCTGTTGAGCATCGATCCGCCGTCCGGTCCTCCGGAACCCGAGGCGGGTGAAGAGGGTGAGGAACCGGCTGCCGGGGGTGATGCACCGAACACCCGGGAGGCCTCCATCACTGCAACGGGTCTGATCCCGAATGGCGATAACCATAATTGTCTTAATAACGGCCAGTGCGGCATACCCCCCGGCAGTTCAACCAGTTATTCCTGGACCCTGCAGCGCGAGGGCGCCTATCTCTTTACCAGCCTGTCGGCCCCGGCCGGTGGCGAAGGGGATGGTGGCAGCACGGTGCTGGGTCTGTTCGGTTCCATCAACGTGGAACCGGCGGAGACCGTCTGGTATCGCAGTCAACTGACCCAGGCTCAACTTGCCGCGGCCCAGGAGCGGGATTCGGAAGGCAACCCTGTCTTTCTCTCCACCGGCCATCCGAAAATCAACTACGCCGCAGTAGGCGCAGATGGCTTGCCTATCCTGAACATGCTCACCGATGACAATGAGTTGATCTACGGTGATTTGAATGCGGTAATTTCCGGTCCGGTTCCAGGATGGCATGAGGATGACATGGTGGAAAGTACCTCCGAGGGAGATTTTCGTGAGTTCACCGTCATCTTTCACGACGAGTTGAAAACGGTCCAGGCCTACCCCTTTCTGAACAACGAGCAGATGAAGGGGGTACGGGATGGTTTCGGCATCAACTACGGCTCCGCGGGTCTGGGTGCGATGCTGGTGGCCAACCGCCTGGGCGAGGGGCCTGCGAAAGATTGTCCTGAGTGCGCCTATGAGGAGTTTTTCCTGACCTCCTGGGCCAATGGGGATCCAGCCCTGTTGACACAATATGAGGATGACCCCAGCAATGTCCATCACAGTTACCTGAACGACCGGGTGGTGTTTCGCAATCTGCATGCAGGTCCGAAAGAGACCCATATCTTTCATCTGCACGCCCATCAATGGTTGGGTGACCAGGAAAGTGACAATTCAACCTATCTCGATTCTCAGACCCTGGCGCCGATGCAGGCCTTCAACTACGAAATTCAGTACGGCGGCAGTGGTAACCGCAACATGACTGCTGGAGACTCCATCTTTCATTGCCATCTCTATCCCCACTTTGCTTCCGGCATGTGGGAGCTATGGCGGGTGCACGATGTCTTCGAGGACGGCAGCCGACGCCTGGCTGATGGTGAAGAGGGGGCGGGCACCGACCCGGTCACCGGTATGACCAGCGGCGGCACACCGATTCCCGGGGTTGTGCCGTTGCCGAGAGAAGCCCTGCCGCCTCTGCCGACCTACGTGGTCTCTCTGGGCAATCAGGATGAGACCATCGATGTCGGCGAGGTGCCCATGCCGGGCTATCCCTTCTATATACCCGGTCGCGCAGGTCACCGTCCCCCGCAGGCTCCGCTTGATCTGGCCAATGATGGAGGACTGCCGCGCAATGTGGTGCTGGACGGTACCCGCACCACCCATGAGGATCTCACCACTGGTGATTTCTCTATTGAGCTGCACAGCCTCGATCTGGAGATCCTGCCGCATGACGGTACGCCGTTGGAAAAGGCCGCCATGGCCTTCCATGGCAGTGATGGTTTCAGCGGCTATCCGACGCTCAATCAACTCGGCGAACCGGCCAGCTTCGTGGTCAACGGCCTGCCGCCGGCCCCGGGTGCACCCTACGCCGATCCCTGCCCACCGGATCAGATCACCGGTACCCGCACCTATCACGTCTCTGCTATTCAACTGGATCTGGAGGTGAATGCAGCCGGTTGGCACAACCCCCAGGGGCGCATCAATGTACTCGATTCCGATGTGGAGCGCTTCGAGGGCAAGACCACTACCGCCGATCCTTTCTTCTTCCGCGCCAACTCCGGTGAGTGCATCGTCTTCAACCACACCAACCGCACGCCGAAGGAGTTGGAGGTGGACGACTTTCAGGTGCAGACACCGACCGATACCATCGGTCAGCATATCCATCTGGTGAAGTTCGATGTCACGGCTTCGGACGGTTCCGGTAACGGTTGGAACTACGAGGACGGCACCTTCGCACGCGGTGCAATCGATGAACGTCTGGAGGCGGTGCATTCCCCGGGTGGCTCCGCCGTGGATATCGACGGTCAACCGGTCGTGCTGCCCCAGGTCGGCGGCTTCCAGACCACCACCCAGCGCTGGTGGGCCGATCCCTTGCTCAACAAGCAGGGGGACGACCGCACCGTTCGTACGGTGTTCACCCATGACCACTTCGCCCCGTCAACCATTCAGCACTATGGCTTCTACAACGCCCTGGTGATCGAGCCGGCGGGCTCCGAGTGGTTGACCGCGGACGGCAGCGACGACCTCTCGCTACCCCTCGATCCCGCTCGGGGTGTGGGTACCAACATGATGATCATTGGCGCCGACGATGACGACACCCATCCCGATCATCGTGAGTTCATGCTGGCGGTGGCCGACTTCGCGGTGGTCTATGATCCCACACTGCCTGAAAGTCGTTGTCCGGACGCCATCGGTCCCCTGGTCGGTAGCGGCTGTCCGGTCAATGGCCCCGAGGCCCCTGAGTCCATCTCCGCAGAGGATCCGGGCACCTTCCTGGTCAACTACAAGCATGAGCCGATCCCGTTACGAGTCGGCCAGTTCGACAATGACGGCAGTTTCCTCGGGCTCAAACCTGGACTGGAAGGCGATATGGCCCGGGTGTTCGATTCGACGGTGCATGGTGACCCCTTTACCGAGATGTTCAAGGCCTACGAGGGCGACAATGTCACCGTGCGCCTGATTCAGGGCGCGCAAGAGGAGCAACATGTGTTCCGTATCAACGGCATGCGCTGGAAGCGGGAGCAGAACAACCCGGAATCAGCCTTTGTGAATGCCCAACCCATCGGTATCTCGGAGCATTTCGAGGCCGATGTGCCGGATCTGCCGGAGGTCAGGCGTGGCGCATCCACTGCTGACTATCTCTACAGCTTTGCCGCCACCGACAATCTGTGGAACGGCACCTGGGGGCTGATCCGCACCTTCAAGGACAGCGAGACCATCGATCCCGCCAGCGGCCTGCCGGTTGGTGACAGCCTGGCCGAACTGCCCGGCAGTCCGGGGCGTATTCAGCGCTCACCCCGCTCCATGGGATTCCGCAGCGACGGCTGTCCGAGCAGCGCCCCGCGCAAGAGCTTCAGCGTCGAGGCCTGGGCCGCCCAGGACCTGCTGCCGGGTGGTGAACTGGTCTACAACGCCCGGGAAGGCATTGCCGATCCCAGCGGGTTGCTGTTGATCAACACCGCCGACCGGAGTGCACTGATGGCGGGAACCAAGCAGCCCGAGCCCTTGGTGCTGCGTGCCAATGCCGGTGATTGCATCCGGGTGGTACTACGCAATCGCCTGCCAGTGGCCGTGCCCGATCATCTGGGTGATGCCAGGGTGCCGCCCATCACGGCCATGCAGACGGATGACTTCCGGCCGGGCAATAGTGTCGGGCTCAATCCGCAGCTGGTCTCCTACGACATCCGCACCAGCGACGGCGCCAACGTGGGCCTGAACGGCAGGGTGCAGACCGCCGCCCCCGGCCGTGTCGTGGCCTATACCTGGTACGCCGGCACCATCGAGGTGGTACCCGATCCCGCCTATCCGGGCGCCGACAAGCGCACCAAGATCGCCACGCCCCAGGAGTTCGGCGCCATCAATCTGGCACCCTTCGGCGACGTGATCAAACAGGGTGTGCAGGGCCTGGTGGGTATGCTGGTGATCGAACCGGAAGGGGCGACCTATCACGATTCCGAGACGGACGCACTGGTCAACAGCGGCACCTCGGCCACCATCCGCTACCAGAAGGATGGCCTGCCGGCGGAGTTCAAGGAGTTCATCGTGCTTTATCAGGGCGGCATGAACCTGCTCGAATTCGGTGCGGATATGCCTGACAACTTCATCGCCGACGATCCGGAAGATGAGGGCGAGCGGGGCATTAATTATCGCACCGAGCCCTTCTGTGCTCGACTCGGACAGACGGCAGACTGCGATACCAATGCCAATGTCTATCCCAACGACTTCCTGATGTCGGCCATAGAGACACCGGAGTTCCGGGCGGAACCGGGTGACGAGATACGCTTCCGGGTCGGCTTCCCATCGGGACCGGCGCGCCAGAGCACCTTCTCGGTCTATGGCCACGACTACCCGGATCAGGGACAGCCCAACGCCTTCGCCAGCGGTGTCAGCTTGATCGCTCCTGGCGTGGCGACCTCCGCGGTGCCCTATGACGGTGCGCAGGAGGGGACCTGGGTGATGCGTCCCGGCCCAACCTTCCACTTTGGTGGTGGCGCATGGGGTCGTCTGAAGGTGGAGAGTGAACTCTGACCGCCAGGGCCGGTCGTGGGACCGGCCCATATTGCTATCTGGAGATTCAACTTGCTCTCGGCATCTTTTAGGGAAGGGTCATGCACTTGAAAATAATCTCAACAACGATCTTGATGGGGCTCGCTGCACTGCCGCTGCTGGTTAGCGGGCAGGAGGGGGTCGACATCGACCATGGTTTCAACGTGGAGTTTTTTGCCGAACCCCTGGATTCGGGAATCGAACTGCAGTCCGGGGTAGAGCTGAGCGCCGGCTTTCGTATCTCGGACCGGCGTAGCGGCAAGGGGATCCCGGATCTACACCCGGCGGGCTGGATGCTTCGCCGTGACGAAGGGGCCGGGCCTCCGGATGCCGCGGCTTGCGAAAGGCTGGTGAGAAAACAGGCCAGGGGTAGCCTGAGCCAACCGGTGGATGCGGATCTGAACAGCTTTCAGATCCTCACCCTGAACGCGGATCACAGTATCGGTTTCATCAATCCCCAGGTGAACCTCAACTCCGCCAACCTGATGGCGATCGTCCCACTGGACTCCCCGGTGGCCCAGTGGCACATCGACGAGGCGTCAGGCAATGCCTTCCTGACTTTGCCGGAGCGGGACGAGCTGGCGGTGGTGGACCTGGAGACCCGGAAGCTGTCCAACCGTATCCCGGTAGGTGACCAGCCCCATACCCTGGCGCAACAACCGGACGGACGTTACTTGTGGGTCGGCAACCAGGCAAGCGGTACCCTCAGTGTGGTCGATAGCGTCAGACACGAGGTGTTGACCGAACTTACCGTAGGACCGGGCCCAATTGCGCTGGCCTTCGACGGACGCAGCCGCTATGCCTTCGTCGCGGCCGGCGGCCAGCTGCAGCGGGTGGATGCCCAGCGCATACAGGCACTGGATCGGCTGAAGATCGGTGACGGTGACTGGTTGCTCGACTACTCCAACCTGGCAGATGCCGTCTATCTGGTGGAGAGAGACGCAGGCAAGCTGTTGGTGGTGCGTCCGGGCAACCTGACGGTAGCGGCCGAGATCGATCTGGGTGAGACGGTCAGCCTGGCCCGTATCTCCCCGGACGGCCGTCATCTGCTGGTGCTCCACCCGACAAGCAACAGCCTCTCGGTAGTGGATACCGCCAACAACCGTCGCATCCGCCGCCTGCCCACCGGACACCACCCGGATCAGATCACGTTCAACCAGTCCTATGCGTATGTGCGCAATCGGGACAGCTCCGATGTCACCCTATTGCAGTTGGCCGGGCTGGAGGATGAGGGCACGCTGCCGGTGGTGCAGATCGCCATCGGCAGCGAAGGCCCGGGCGCCGACAGGGCCGGCCCTGATCTGGGTGCAGTGGCCAGCCTGCCGGAGGGCGGCGGGGCGATGATATCCAACCCGGCGGACCGTACTATCTACTACTACATGGAGGGCATGCTCGCCCCCAGCAACACCCTGAAGACCTACACGGCACCACCCCTGTCGATCTGGCTCTACGACCGGAGTCTGCAGGAGCAGAGCGAGCAGGGAAGCTATGCCACGACCCTGAATCTGGAAAAGCCGGGGGTCTACGACGTGCCCTTCTATCTACCCTCGCCGCAGATGATCCTCTGTTTCGAAGTGGAGGTGGGAGGTGCTGATGGTGCGTCTGGTCAACTCAGCCAGGTTCGGTCGCCGCGCATGCAGAGCCTTTTTGACGACCTTGGATACAAGGCGGGAGAACCAGTGGAACTGCGCTTCAAAATCACCAGCGGCGCAAGCGGATCACCCATCGAAGGGATAGGCGACGGCATGCTGATGACCTTCAAACGCAGATCCCACTGGCAGCAGCGCACCCGGGTAGAGGCGCTGGGCGAGGGGGTCTATCAGGCAGTTATCCGCTATCCATCCGCCGGCGAATATTACCTGTTGTTCAGGTCACCCTCTTTGGGTGTGGAGTTTGGTGAGGTGGAGCACCTCAAGGTTCAAATTGGGCTGGCTGACAGCGCTTATCTCTCAGCGGTCACTATTGAGAAGGTTGAACATCAATGAAACTAACGAAAGACAATGGAAAAAGAGCCGCTGGGTTGATGGCATTGGCATTGACACTTGGAGCCGGTCTGGCAGGTGCGGCGTCCCAACAGCATCATGACCATTCGATGCATGATCATCACGCCATGCAGTCGCAAGGGGTAGACCCCCATGCCGCGCATAAGGCGATGCTGCAGAAACCGAGTCCGGTCTCGGTCAGCGCCGCTCAGATCAAACTGCCGGACCTGGAGCTGCTCGACCAGGATGGGCGCAAGGTGAACTTTCGCAGTGACGTGATCCAGGACCGCCTGGTGGTGATCGATTTTATCTACACCAGTTGCACCACGGTCTGTCCGATTCTCTCCTCGGTGTTCGAACAGCTACAGGAGGACCTGGGTGATGCCCTGGGGCAGGAGGTGTTTCTCGTCTCCATCAGTGTCGACCCCGGCACCGACAGGCCGGCTCGTCTCAAGGCTTATGCGGAAAGCTATTCGGCCAGACCCGGTTGGACCTTTCTGACCGGTGGGCGGCAGGAGATCGATCAGCTGCTCGCTGCTCTTGGTACCTACGCCTTTGAACTCACGGAACACCCGCCCAGCGTACTGGTTGGTCATGCAGGAAAGGGTACCTGGACCCGGTTCAACGGCTTTCCCAAGCCGGAAGAGATTCATCACGCCCTGGCCGAAAGCCGGAGCTGATTTAAAGAGGAAATATCATGACGTTGCGTTCTTTATTATCCGGTATTGTGCTTTTGACGCTGCTTTTCATGAGTAGTCTTACCCAGGCAGAGGACGAGCATCCCACTTCTGCCGCCAGGAACTGGTTCAGTGACCGCCCTCTGGTGACCCGGAATGGGGAGACACTGGCGTTCTATTCGGATGTCCTGAAAGATCAGGTGGTGTTGATCAATTTCATGTTCACCCACTGTGACGGCGCCTGTCCCCTGTCAACCCAAAAGCTCCAGCAGGTACAGCAGCAGCTACGGGAGCGATCCGTGGAATCTGTCAGATTGGTCTCCATCAGTGTCGATCCCCAGCAGGATACGCCGCAACGCATGCAGGAGTTTGCCGAGCGCTACGGCGCAGGACCTGACTGGCTGTTTCTCACCGGTGAGAAACAGGATGTGGACTTTGTCTTGGGGCGCCTGGGTCAGTCGACACCCAAGCCGGAGGACCATCAGACCCTCTATCTGCTGGGCAATCTCAAGACCGGCCGCTGGGTCAAAATGTTGGGATTTACGCCTGTAGAGCAGATCGTCGCTCAGTTGCAGGAGCTGGTGTCTGAAAGTTGACTCGGTAGAAAGCAGAAACCCGAATGGCACATATTTAATTATTAGAAGCGAGTTTGTTATGCGCATCTTTGCCTAGTATCGCTTGATAAATTGAAGTTATACGGTGCGGCAAGCCGCACCCTATAGGGAATCGAGGCGTAGGGTGCGGCTTGCCGCACCGGAAGGCGCCGGACCCTGGTGCCTTGTTTCGAGAGCAAAGAGAGCCGTTTTACTGAAGCTAAACGCCACTAGGAACAGCTCCCTTCCCCCGACAAATCAATTTCGAATGTCACCCCCGCGATACCCGAGCCATCGATCGTGATTCCGCGAGCCGCATCGACCAGGTGAGTCAAGGAAACCAGACTGGTCATTAATCGAGCTATCGGGTGTTTGCCCTCCGTTGGCTACTGCAAAGCACACACAAAGCGGCCCTTCAGCTTTCGCAAATATGCGTGAATGACATCTGAGTAGCTTTCACTTGTGCGAGTTTTCTGCCGGAAATAAACGATTTATCCAATAATAATCTTTGAAAAACAATGGGATATGGAAATGGCATGGATGCTGCTCAAAGTGAAGATATGCATGGGTCATTGTGATCCATCGGATAACAGCATAACAACGAGAAAACTTGAGGGGATGATAGTGAATGCCAAACGAACCTTGTTAGCGGTCATACTCGCAGGCTTTGTCCATGGGGCCTACGCTGCTTGTCCTGAAGATGGTGCAACACCCATCAACATCGGGCCGACCAACCCGGTTAGCGGGTTTCCGGAGTATGTAGTCGATTCGGAAGGCACAGCGCTACAGATCTGCCTGGATGAGGTCGCCGGTGACGGGACGCCGGTCTCCTGTCTATTCGATCTTCCCGATCCCGATCCAAACAGCTTCTCGGCTCAGATCGGATTCGGCGCCGAAGCTTTCTGGTGGTTGGCTGAGACCAGCATCGATACCCCTCGGATGTCGGCACTGTTGGTACAAGCTGTCGAGGCTGCCTTTGTGGCAGAGGTGCCGATCGACGGTGAACAGTTCCCATTTACTCGCTTGCGTATACGAATCGATGTGCCGGAACCCGGTCTCTATACGGTGACTCATCCCTATGGTGAGGAGCACTATGTGGTCGATGTGGTTGGCCCCGGCGATGAGGTGCGTGAGAGTTTCGACATCGAGTTCGCGGCAGACACCCTCCACCAGGGGCGTGTCGGACCTCTGCTGCAGTGGGATGCGACACCTCCCGCACCACCTCCAGGTTATCTGGGCGATGGCTTGACGGAGCATACGGTTACCGGCAGTCCCTGCGAAACCAACTTCCTCCGTGTATCCGGTGTCGGGCTGGACGGCACGACCCCCATCGATCTGGATGGTGCAGGAGACAATGTTGTCGAGAACGATCTGTTTATCGTCACCGGGCAGTTGTTCGACGGCCTTGTGCAGACGCCATTGGCCGTCAGCCGCACCACTTATGCGCGTAACCCGGATGGCGAAGGCCAGGTGGATGTTTTTGCCACCTCGGCATCCAGTGCAACACTCTCTTTCCATGGTGATGCAAACCTTCCCCCCGCAGACCTGCCCCTCACTACAGACGGTAACGGGGCCTTTTTTGCAGATGTTGTTTTGGCGGACGCCACTGTTTTGCCGGCTACAGTCAGCGTGGTCGCCAGTAATCCGGGAAATGATGACAGTTTGATCAGCAGTGTGCTGTTGGATGAGGTGACCATCACCCGGGCTGAGTATGACACGACCAGCGGTGAGCTGGTGATTGAGGCCGGTTCGAGTGATGAGTTCACTCCCCCGGTGTTGAATGCCGTCGGTTTCGGTGATCTGGTGGCGGGTGGTCTGGCTGTTTCGATCGCCGTGCCTCCCCCAGAAGTTACCGTGACCTCAAGTGCGGGCGGTTCCGATACCGAGCCGGTTATGGTGGTCGCTGCCGCGATCCCCGGCAATACGGAACCGGTGGCGCAGGATGACAGCGTTACCACCGATGAGGACACATCGATCACCATCGACCTGTTGGCGGACAACGGCAGTGGCGTGGATTTCGATCCGGATGACCCGGCGAATGTCATCGTGCCCGGTACGGTGCAGATCGGTCTGGCTCCCGCCGGCAACCTGGTGAACCATCTGGACGGTACGGTGACCTATACACCGCCTGTCAACTTCAGCGGTGTGGACAGCTTTACCTATACCGTGCGTGACAGTCTCGGTGCCTTTTCCAATCAGGCCAATGTCGGCGTCACGGTGAATGCCGTCAACGATGCGCCCGTCGCTGCCAACGATACGGCGTTTACCAGTGCCAACCAGGCAGTGGTGATTCCTGTGCTGGATAACGATAGTGATGTCGATGGCGATCCATTGACCGTGATTGCCGTTACCCAAGGTGCGAATGGATCGGTCGCCAATAACGGTTCTCAACTGACCTATACGCCGAACGCCGGTTTCGATGGCGTGGACAGCTTCACCTATACCGTCAATGACGGCAATTTGGGCGAAGCCACGACAGATGTGACGGTCACCGTGAATGGTGCCGCTGACGAGGTGACGGTAACACGAGCCATATTCCGTGCCAGTCGTGATCAATGGATCGTGCGTGGCCTGACCTCCCTGGCGGGTCCCAGCAATATGGTGACTGTTTATCTGGGCCCGGATCTCAGCGGTGCAGTGTTGGCCACGGTTCCGGTGAATGAGATCGACTCCACCTGGCGCTTTATCGAGCGTAACTCCGCTACCGCTCCCGGTACGGAGACGACCTTGAGTTTCGAGTCGAACCTGGGTGGTGTCTTACTGGCTGTACCACTGGAAATCAGAAACTGATCTCCACTTTTGGTGGCTGCTGTCCGGGCCGGCAGTAGCCACCAGTTTTTACGCTATGGCCCGGTGAGATGAGGCTGAAAGTAGATACGAGACAACCATGAGAGCTGATATTTTACATCGCTATGAGTTGATCACTGCTGCTCTGTGTTGCACGGCTTTTCTGACGGGACTGCCGGTGTCTGCAGTCGAGTCCGGTCTGGTCGGTCAGTCTATCTATCACCTAGGCAAGGGTACGGAGGCAGCGACCGCCTATCTGTCCGGCCCTGGAATTGACGTCAAATCGACCCGTTTTGCCTGTGTGCAGTGCCATCGGGAAGATGGAAGCGGTAATCGTGAGGGCGGGGTGTCGGCACCTGACATACGTTTCCAGCATCTTGCTCAGCCCTATGCCGGCGTTCGCGCCACCGGTCGTCGCCATTCCGCTTATGACGAAAATAGCCTGGCTCGCGCTATCCAACAAGGGATAGACCCGGCAGGAAACCTGCTGCATGCGGCCATGCCGAGATATCGTTTCTCAAAGCAGGACATGCAGGCGCTGATCGATTATCTGAAACGACTGGATGCATTCACAGCATCCGGAGTCGGTGACGAACTGATCCGTATCGGCACCCTGCAGCCATCCACCGGTCCTCTACTGCAGGCCAGCCTGGATGTGCGCCGGTTATTGCAGGGATTCATGCAGCAGATCAATTCACGGGGTGGCATCTACGGCAGACGGCTTGAACTGGTCGTGAGCGAATTTGATCCTGATCTGAACACTAGCCAGATTAGCGCGGTAGAAGCGCTTCTGAGTGGGCAGGGTGTGTTTTGCACCTTGGCCAATCTGGGATTGAGTCCGAAAGGAGAGGCCGTGCTGAGTCTCATGGTGCAGGGAGTACCGGAGTTGGCCCCTTTGAGACAGACGCTGGAGGATGATCGGAATCGGGACAGCCATATTTTTTACCTCTATGCCAGCCTGCCTGATCAGGGGGTAATGTTGGTGGATCATCTGCTAAGTGTGAGTGCGAATGAAGTGCCGGGCGTCGCTTTGGTCTATGTCGACGATGATCACTCCCGACAGGGAGTTCATGGCATACAAAAAAGGATGACTGAGCAAGGGATCGATCCGACAGGGGTATTCTCCTACCAAGCCAATGACTTTGATGTAGTAAACCTGGTGCGGAAGCTTCGGTACGCGGTCACGGACAATATCCTGTTTCTGGGGAACGGCAGCCAGTTGCAGCAGTTGCTTGATAGGACCGATCAGATCGACTGGTTCCCTCAAGTCTTTGGGCTGGCTGATCTCAGCGGTGCTGTGTCAACCACCATATCTCCCGAGCAGTCCAAACGTGTGACGATGCTGACCCCTTTTTCACTACCTGATGCAGTTTCTGGAAATTTGGCGCGCTTTTCCAATCTCTTGGAGCAGACGGGAGTGGTTGGTCGGCATTGGAGGATACATCAATCCGCCTATTCGGCAGCCCGTCTCTTGCAAGCGGGGCTCGAAGGACTCGGAAGAAGACCGACCCGTAACGGATTGGTGGCGGGTCTTAATCGGTTGTGGAAGTTTGAGACCGGTGTGATGCCGCCTCTCACTTTCAATGAAAACCGCAGAACCGGTTTACGTGGTGGAACCATTGTCGCCATAGATCCGGAATCCAGAAATTTTTATCGCATCCGAGAATGGCAGGAGCTGTAACAAAGTTCCCGTCGACGTGATCACAGTGCAAGTAATGGGGGGAAGGTGAAACTCAGCAAAGTAAAAGACAGGCAGTATCAGATTGGTTATAAAAAAACCGACGAAACACTATAGCGAATATTAGGAAGTGCAAAATGAACAGATCATTGATTAATCGAATCCTGGCCCCGGGTATGATGATGCTTACACTCACGTCGGGCTTGTTATTTTCATCTACAGCGCAGAGCGTTGCGCTCTATGATGCAACCATCGAGGCGGATCTGGTGGTGACGACGATCGACCCCGATCTCATCATTACACCAGCGTTTGGCTTCACCGATTTCTTTTCGGATGTAACGCCGGCCAGTCCAGGCAGCGATGCTTTTGGCGATGCGGACTTTTTCAGCAACCCCAATGGGTTCTCAGCGTTTGCCCATGCTGACGGTATCGCCGTTCCCAGCGGCTCAGGTGGCGACACTACGGTGGTGGAATCTTTTGGTGAGGCCTTTGCCTTCATGGATGTGGAATTCTTCAACTCGGGATTCGATGCGATTACAGTGGATTTCTTTGTCGATTACTTGTGGGATTGGAGCCTCAGCGTTGACTCCGAGGTGTTTGAATTTGCGGGTCTCGACCTCTTTCTCGAAGTCGAAGTTGACGGTTTATTCACCACCCTGGTAGACGTTTCGACCTTTGCCGCACCTGTGGGCAGTGGTTTTGGGGGAGGGCTCGACCTGTTCTCGTTCGATCTCGATCCCTATGGATTCAGCACGCTTTCCATGGATCTGATCGCCAGTGGCAGCGCCGATTCAACCGTACCGGTATCTGTCCCGGAGCCGGCTCCTCTCGCGCTTATGGTGATGGGTCTCGTAGCTCTTGGTTTGCGCAGAGGCAATGTAAGACAGTTGGTTTCTACTTGAGACTATCTGCTTAAGGCTCCCCCAAAATATTGGAGGAGCTTGCTTCCATTGAATAGATCGGCAGCTTGTTATTGTTTAGTGAATTACAAAATCAGTTGGTCATATACTGATTCTGCCAAAGGTTGGAGCTTTTCTCTCTCCATCTCGCCGGCAATTGCATAGGAGATATCGCTGTCAACCCAATAAAAAACCGAAACTCCCTGTTGTTCCGCATAGTGGAAGGCACTGCTTTTCTCATCGGAATAGCAGGCGTAGATTACAATCCGATGGCCATTGGGGTCTTCGTACATCAGAAGCGCGCCCGGTCCATCCTCAGATGAGATCAGGCGACCACCCAATAGCTGCATATTGAGAGGCTCAAGATGGGGAGCAATCATTTTTCTACCCATCCGTTTGCTTAGCCATCCGACCAGATATTCCCGCTGATCACCGGACACTTCCACCGGGTGACGAACTTCTGGTGTGTAGACGGTGTAAGCCATGACTGCTTCGGCCACTACATGGTCACTTTCGCCATCCGCCAGAACTGAAATCAGCTCCTGGTTTAATCCGAGATAAAATCCCCCGAACAGTCCGATAGACAACAGTAGAACCGCTGCGGCCACCTGTGTATAAAGCCAGCGAAGATTTTTGATCCGCTTCGGGACAAGCATGTTTGAAGGAACGGGCTCTTCCAGAATCGGATCATAAAACTGCCTCAGCAGGTCGTTTATCTGCTGATAGTCTCTGACCTGTTCCAGGCCTTCCGGATTGTTGGCCAATTCGATTTCCACCTCCCGCCTGGCATCGGCACTCAGCTGGCCATCCACGTATGCGTGCAGTCGGGCTTGATCAGTTGTGGCGGAGTTGTTCATTTGACACGCCTCAGTTTTGGAGGCTCTTCACCTCGCAACGTCTTGCGCAGTGTCTCTCGAGCACGGTGCAGTCTTGACATCACTGTTCCTGTGGGGACAGAGAGCACTTGCGCTACCTCCTCGTAACGCATGCCTTCGACACAGACAAGCATAAGCACTTCACGTTGCTCGTCGTTAAGGCATCTCAAGGCAAGTTCAAGGTCACGCATTTGCAGCATTCCCTCTTGTCCCGGTTGTCGGTGATCTGCGGTCTCGTGATGATCTGTCATCTCAACTGTCGTGGTCTGATATCGGCTACGAAGGTTGTTGACATAGAGGTTGTGCATAATGGTGAAGAGCCAAGCACGCAGATTGCTATCGCTTTGCCACTGTGACATGCGGCTCCACGCGCGATCCAGGCAGTCCTGAACAAGATCATCGCTCTGGTGGACATCCCGGGTCAGTGATCGAGCGTAGCGACGCAGATGCGGTATGTTCTCGATCAATAAGTCAGAAAAAGCCTTCGCCATCTATAGTGTATCCAGGGTGGGACGATTACTGTATGCCAAGTATTCTCATAGCCTCTCCTAACTCTTTAACCGATTGTCAGTCAAAGGATTACCTATAGCTTTAACCATACAAACACCCAGTGATGTTATTTTATTCCCTGAGTAAAGAGGGGGCGTTGTTAACGCCCCCTTTACTCTCAGTCTTCGAACTCGGCTTCGTCGGCCGTGCCATCTCCGGGCTGTTCATCCTTTATCTTAACCAGAGATCCAACCGCTACGTTTCCATAAAAGGTCCCCGCAGTAATGGGTGAGTCGTTGACATCCTCGAACTGGGTTATACCTGATGTGAAGAAGGTTATACCAAGGATAGTGATGGAGCTGTTGGCAACGAAACTCTCCACTTGACCCTGAAGGATCACGTCATCGGGGTCGTCCCGGCGAAGTTCAGAGGCGATGACTCTGTCGCTGCCATCGATTGTACCGCGGACTTCCAGAAAGTCTCCAGTTCCCAGATCACTGAGTGAGAATGGGCTGATATTCTGGGTCTTGTCCTCCATTCTGGTACGTGAATCGATAAAGACAGTGATGCTTCCATTGATCAGATCGAGAGTCACAGAGTTGTCCGCTGTTGAAATACTGGTGACCTGAGCATCGATGACAACGTCGTCACCGCCTCGGATTCCGACTTTCAAGGCTTCCAGAACACCGTTCACCATCGGGCCCTCGGCTTCCACTTTGATGCCGTTGCCCAATGTCAGACTGGCTGGCGTACGGACGGCGGAAGAGGCATCCACGGGAATGCCGGCGACCTTAAAATCACTGTCGTCGATATAGTCGGTAATGATTCCTTCCACGCTGACCTTAGCAATATTGTCATCGAATCCGTTGTCCTCGAGAGCAATGCGTGTTGCATTGATTACACCAACGTTGTCAAGGGTACCCTTAACTTCAAGAAATTGCCCATCTGAAATTGTTCCTGGGGCGCGGCTGAGATCGGTGGAGACGCCGTTCGGATCGTAGTTCACGCTGATACCGTTGATTTGGAAAGTCCCTGTTGCGCTGTTGGTAACGGTGCCTTTCAGCTCTACTTCGCTGACGTTGGGTACAAAAGTGCTTTTTCGCTCCAGGAAAGTAGCATTGAGAACCAGAGAGCCGTCATAAAAACCGCTCACTTCGACAAGATCACCCTCTGCCAGTGTGTCAAAGGTAATGTCGTTGAAGCTGGTGCTGACTCTGTCAACCACGACGCTGATACCAAGTACAGTGAAGGTTTTTGTGACACCATCCAGATCAGCAACCAGATTGGTCACCGGTCCCTGCAACTCATTGTCGAATACAATACTGCTGGCGTTGCCCGTATTGTCATCGTTGCGTGTACCGGATACGGTGACGACCATACCCAATTGCAAATCGCTCTCCACGCCAGGGTTGTCGTCTACGGTGATGTTGCTCGAGTTCGTGTGATAGCGAACACCGTTGACATAGATACTACCGAAGCCGGTGATGATGCCACGGGCGGTAATATTGGTACTCGTTGTACCGGCAGTCCCGCCGCCACCGCCTCCGCAGGCGGATAACGCTAAAATAAAGGCCATTGAGATGAGCAAAAAACCCAGCTTGTATATGGATAACATAGTGTTGCTCCCAGGTGGTATTAGTATCGAATTACGCCCAAGGCCGATGGTCTGTTCACGGACATAGTTGGGCTTCCTCAATTTGATAAACAGATAAATCGGGAAAATATTCCCAAAAATATTATTTTTTTGAGCTATCTGTTATTGAGGAGTCTCATAGACAACGACCGATATAAAAAAGGAGTGATATATAATCTATCCAAGCATTGATGCCGTATATCGTTAGAGAGGATGTGGATTTAACGGTTCTGTGTTCATCTGTCAGCATTGTGAGAAGGGTGGTTCGCTGCTTTACTCGTTGGCGGTGACAAGTGTAATGGGTCACATCAGGAGCCGGGTGAGCATGAGCAACCGTATCAGGCCAGACCAGAATCTTGCGCCCGCCATTGGTCTCAGCCATTCCGTCGTAGTCTCTTCGGGTGCCCAGTCACTCTTGCGTTATAGGTTTCGGCTAGGCGAAAGAGACCAGCGCAAGATGGATGGTAATCAGCCTATACTGACAGCTGCCTGCTGGCTCAAGTTGAGACGATGTGTTGCAGGATCCTGCACAGGCCAGGGGTTTCGTGGTCGAGTAGGTGACAGGTGTCAATAATGAGGATCAGCTCGTTGACAGTATCATGCTTATGAGCCCGAGCGAGGTCATCATTCCAGGTCTCTGGTAGTTCTAAGGTCATATCTCCATACTGCTGATTTTGGACCATGAGATCATGAATTTGGTGTTAAGTGTTGTCTGATGGGCTCCTTTAGGATTCGGGATAGTTAATTACTGGCTGTATATAAATAAATAAAGCCAAAACATATGTCATTAAAACAAACTGTACATTTCTAAATATTCTGACTTATAACCATCCCGTCCCCGCTACCAATCATAAAATAAAAAAGCCAGTCACTTAGCGGTGGTTGGCTTTTTTGTTTACCACTATAAAAATTGCAGCCATTAAAGCTGGACTTTCTATGCGAAATATTCAATTCGATTTTGCGTGGCAGTGGTCCAATTTCGTATGGACTGAGGGTTATCCGACAGTGTAGAGATTGTGAATCGCATCGGGTTATTTGAAGCTATAAAAACGAAGTTAATTCTCATCCTAGGCGACTTATCAAGTGGCTTGGGTTTATACTGCGGTACTGAGTGAACGATCTAGCAATAGTGGAAGTTGTCTATGTTTTGTAGGATACAGAGTTTTCTCAGTTTTTTTATGCTGGGCCTAATCTTTCTCTTTCTCACTTCATGTGGTAGCGGTAATACAGCAGAGGGACCACCAAGCACCCAACCAACTGCTTTCGCCTGGCAATGGAATAACCCTAAGCCCCAAGGTAACGGATTGAGCTCAATCCTTTGGGATGGTTCCAGATATGTCGCTGTGGGCTACGATTCAACTGTGATGCGTAGCGCTGACGGAATCACCTGGAGTATGGAATCGACAGGAATCTCTAGTCCTTACGCCCTTAATTCAATAGCCAATGGCAATGGTGTTTATGTGGCTGTTGGTGCGGGTTGTGTTGCCTATATTAGCCAGGATGCTGAGATATGGTCTCAGACCCAGACAGGACTTACGGAGAACAACTGCACGCTAACTAGCGTGGTGTGGGCGGGATCACAGTTTGTTGCTATTGGAGTGGGTTTTCCCGAAACTCCTATCATAACAAGCCCCGATGGAGTCAATTGGACTCAGAGAAGTGCACCGGTCATGACATGGTTGTTTGACCTGGCCTGGAATGGCTCTCAATTGGTTGCAGTTGGTGGGGGTGGTACCATCCTCACTAGTAACGAAGGACGTGTTTGGAAGCAGGAAGCCTCCAATTCGAATAGTGATCTTTCGGTGATAGCTTGGTCAGGGTCACACTATGTGACAGTCGGTATAGACGGAACTGTGTTGACTAGCAGCGATGGAGCTAGATGGCAACAACAACCTGACGCTCTACTAGGAAGACTGACGTCCCTAACCTGGGATGGATCGAGATTTGTAGGTACTGGTCATTCCTATGTCTATCTGAGTGATGATGGCTCTTCGTGGACAAGCTTCTATCTTCCAAATCTATCCGTACCCGATGAGTTAATCTCCCCCTCAGATCTTGCTTGGAACGGTAGTCAGTATGTCCTGGTCGGGAGTCAGGGTGCGATCCTGACCAGTCAGGATGCCCGGATATGGAACTGGGTTTCCACGGGAAACAGATACTCGTTGGAAGCATTTAATGCGGTTGAGTATAACGGTCAATATTGGTTGGTGATGGGTTTTAACAAAAAAGCCTTCATCAGCATGAATGGCACTGATTGGGAAGCTTTCTACATTGATGTTGGCGCCTCGGTAGTTGATATGGTTTGGACCGGGAGCCAATGGGTGGCGATTGATTTCTTTGGATTTGTTTTCACCAGTGGTGATGGAAGGACATGGTCTAGGTACGATCCGAGTACCGGGATCTACCGGCTACACAGTATTGCCTGGAATGGCAGTGAACTAGTCGCTGTGGGAGATAGCGGGAGAATCCTAACGAGCACGGATGGTGTTTCATGGTCAAGTCAGGTCGTTTCACCAGCGTCTGATCTGCAGTCTGTCGCTTGGGGAAGTGATAAGTTCGTGGCAGTTGGGCATTTTGGCGTAGTCTTTACCAGTACAGACGGTATCAATTGGCAGCATCAGCAAAATCTACCCCAGGTCTGGGGTTGCGAAGGGCTGGTCTGGACCGGTGATCAGTTTGTGCTTGTCGGTTCGTCAGGCACTCTGGCCACCAGCGCTGACGGGATACAGTGGGAAACACACAGCTGGCCTCCGCTCCCGGTGTCATCGCCCACCTCTATTGTCCTGGCAGATGATCAATTATTCGCGGCTGGACAGCAGGGTTTTTTTAGCAGTAAGGACGGTGAAAACTGGGACGTGTTCCTCTATTCGATTCCTACCTCTGAAAATATCAATGATATAGCCTATCTTGATGGAAGAATTGTTGTAGTAGGGGATAGGGGTGTCATTCTCAGTACAGAATACCCTTAATCAAATTGATCGACCCATGTGGGATGTCGGACTGAATCATCTACATCGGATTGCTTGGCACAGAATCTAAACTGATTGCTCTTTGTATATAACAGTCTTTTTACGCTTATAAAAATCAGTATTTCTCGGCCTATCTACTAGGAGGAGAGCTACAATCTGTTCGTTTGTTAACATCGTATTTTGCGTTGTCCTCTTGCTGGATGTAAGTGAACGAAGCTAAATCCAGTTGAGCTGATCCCATTTATCAGTCTCTAGGTGTGCTTGATTTTCATCAAACCCAGTGCGGATTGGGTACGGATACTGAATGCCAACCTTTCTATTGAACGCATTCCCCATGAAAATAGAAATTCTGCTCTACAACAGCCTGCTTAAATATGGTCCTGGTAATCTGGGGTTCCTCTTGGAAGTCCCTGAAGGCACCGTGCCGGCCGATATCGTTCAGCAGTTGGCAATACCGGTGGACGAGATCTTCGCGGCCTGGCGTAATGGTCGCAATATCATGGACAGCTTCGGCGGTGAGGTGGATGACCATAAGTCGCTCGAGGAGGGTGAACGCCTGGCCTTCTCGGGCCCCGTACCTTTCTCACGCGCCTATGGTGCGCCTGTCTGCTGATCTACACCAAAGTAATCTCCATGGCGGATGTGATGTTGGGTAATCAGCCGCCGCCCCGCTGCATGGCCAGATCCATACGGGAGAGTAGTGCCAGGCGCTGCTCCTTCGAGCCGGACCTGAAGGTGTAAGCCACCTTAAGCAGTGGGAGGGTCAGGGAAGCGATAGATCGTTCACCCTGCGATAGGATCTCGATTTCGAGCTCCACCCCTTCATATTGAATACGGTAAAGGCAGGCACTAGGTGAATCCCATTTGCCAGGGACACCCAGATTCAGGCCGTGTTCAAACTCACTGATGTTGGCACCCAGCTCACGTTCGAAACGTTCTAAAACTTCTCCCTCCTGACCGGATTCGTACATCATCCCCCCGCGACGGGAGGCCAGATTGCCAGTTCATCTGCTTCCTGCAGGGTCTTGCTGGCCCGCTCGCTGGGGGCGACAAAGATGCCGTTGACCATCACCAGATGGGCGCTCTCTTCGGGTATCCGCTGTGCCTCGAGGATTTCGCCGATTGTGGTTTGGGATGTGATTTCCAGCTCGAGTGCATTACCGCGCGCCTCAGGCGGTAGCAGATCCGAAAGACTGGCGAAGAGTTTAAAAATGATTTTCATGCTATTGCCTGAGCTGCTCCCAGATAGGCGGCCATGAAGCGGGTGGGATCGTGCATCAGCTGTTGTTTTCGCTCACCCAGCCGGACTTGGCCCTGGATCAGTCCGCGCAACACGCCCACGTGCTCCGTCCAGCCGATGGATGTAGCACCGATCATGACATCATCCTTGAACTGTAAGGAGAGATAGCGGAAGGCTTCTTCGTCGATTAGTTCTGCTCCGCTGCCGCCCTCGCGCTCATTGACGCCCTCCCATTGGCCGAAGGAGGTGGAGATGAGGCCCAGGGTATCGAGCACGTTGATAGCCAGTACTCCTTTCAGATGGGTCTGACCGCCGGCCATGTTGATTGCTGCCACCCGCGCCTGGTCGGCGGCGTTGGGTTGTATCGCTGACACCAGGTGGGCGCCAGTGAAAAGATCCGGGGCCTCGGCCACATCACCGGCGGCGTATATTTCCGGTACTGAGGTCTGCATGGCGTCATTCACCAGTATGCCTTTTGCAACATGCAGCGGAGTACCCTCCAGGAAGCCAATGTTTGGTACCACGCCCGCAGAGACAATGACGACATCGCATTCCAGCGTTTCGCCGGTATTGAGAGAGACGCGGAGTGGTCCTCCCTTTTCCGTCTCGTCGATTCGCTCGACCCCGGCTGATGTCCGCACCTGGATGCCCTTGTTCTCCACCCATCGCTTGATCATGCCGCCTGCCTTGGGGGTCATCATGCGAGGCACCATACGGTCACCCATCTCCACTACGGTCAGCTTGACGCCTCGATTGGCCAACGCTTCCAGGATGATACAGCCGATGAAACCGGCGCCCAGCTGCAGTACGCGGGTGCCCGGTTTTGTCAGAGATGCGATGGCACGGGCGTCGTCCAGCGTCCAACAGGTGTGTACGTTGGGCAGATCGATACCGGGAATGGGAGGCCGCACCGGGTGGGAGCCGGTGGCGATCAAGAGTCGGTCGTAGGTTTCACTGTGCCCGTCCTGGAACAGCACTTGATGTTCGTTGATATCGAGTGAGACGGCGCGGCCGCGTAGTTGGCTGATACCCAGGCTGTCGAAGTGGTCCGGAGATTTACGCAGATAGGTACCGCTTTCGTCGATATTCTCTTCCAGCAGATAGGGAATGGCCATGCGGGAGTAGGGGGGCTCATCCTCGCTGCCGGCCATCAGGATCTCGCATTGGGTGTCGCTGTGACGCAGGGTTTCTGCGGCGACCACGCCAGCCGGGCCATTGCCTAGAATCAGGTGTTTCATGGGAGAATCCTCAACATGATATCGCCCTATGACTGAGTATACGGCGTGAATTCGGAGTTTCACCCCCGCAGATACGGGGGTGAAAGCGATAGCTCAGAGGCCCAGGCGGGAGAGGGTCTCCGCTGTGGGTACCCCATTCGTATCCCAGCCGCGAATCTGATAGTACTCCGGCTTCATCTTGTCGATGCCGCTGGTCAGACCCTTGGCGGGGCCACTCTTGGCCGCCTCGGTTTTCAGGCGTTTGGGCAGGTCGTCGTCAGCAGCCGTCATGCCGGCCGCCAGGTTGAACTGACGCTCCAAATTCCAGATGCGCTCGCCGACGGTCATCAGTTTGTCCATGGTCCAGTCACCCTCGCAGGCGGCATCTATCTGGGGTTGGACGTCCTCCACGCTCCAGGCGAATGAGGTGAAAAGACAGAGTCCGGAGGAGTCGAAAACGGCGGTGGCGTCCTGGAACGCCTTCACCAGCTCCGCCTTGCCATCGGTCTCAAGCGGGTCGGTCTTGACCGGGATGCCTAGTACCTCGGAGGCCACGGTGTAGGAGCGCAGGTGACAGGCGCCCCGGTTGGAGGTGGCATAAGTCAGGCCCATGCCCTGGATGCCGCGGGGATCGTAGGCCGGGAACTCCTGCTTTTTCACTGTCATGGAGAGCTCGGGATGGCCATATTTTTCGCACAGGCGGGCCGAGCCCTGAGCGATCTCGGGACCGAAGCCGCGTCCCTCGGCGGTCATATGTGCCAGATCCACCAGCGCCTGGGCGGAGCCGAAGGGGGCGTCCATACCGAGCTGCTTCTTGCTGATCACGCCCATGGTGTAGAGCTCCATGACCGCACCGATGGTGGCCCCGAAGGAGATGGGGTCCATGCCGTCCTCGTTGCAGATCATGTTGGCGACGGTCAGTGCCTCCAGATCATCCACACCGTTGGCGGCACCGAGGGACCAGGCGTTCTCATACTCCAGTCCGCCGGTGGCGCCCCAGTACTTGGGACTGTTCTCCACGCTCCAGTGGCTCTTGTCGACTTGGGAGATACGCCCGCAGGCGATGGTGCAGCCGAAGCAGGCATTGTTGGTGACCAGGTTGGCCTTGCCGTCAGTGGGACGCTTCTCGTGCATCGCCTCGCCGGAGATCTTGCCCGCCCCCTCGAACTGCACATCCTGGGAGTTGCGGGTGGGTAGGGCGCCGATCTCGTTGATCACATTCATCAGTACCTGGGTGCCGTAGGTTGGCAGGCCCTGGCCGGTCACGGCGTTGTCAGCCAAGATCTGCTTCTTCTCTTTGGTAACCTGCATGAAGGTCTTGAAATCTTTGATGTTGCCTACACCCTTAGTGCCGCGCACCGCCAGTGCCTTGAGGTTCTTGGAACCCATCACCGCACCCACGCCGGAGCGTCCGGCGGCCCGGTGCAGGTCGTTGACAACGCATGCATAGAGGACCCCGTTCTCACCGGCGCGCCCGATGGAAGAGACTCGGATTTGTGGGTCCTGGTGAGAGTTCTTGATGATTTCCTCGGTATCCCAGGTGGTTTTGCCCCAGAGATGGGAGGCGTCGCGTAGTTCGGCTTTGTCGTCCTGGATCCATAGGTAGACCGGCTTCTCGGCGCGCCCTTCGCAAATGATCATGTCCCAACCGGCCATCTTGATCTCGGCGCCGATATAGCCGCCCGAGTTGGAACAGGCAATAACGCCTGTGAGAGGCCCCTTGGTGACCACCGAGTAGCGGCCGCCGGTGGAGGCCATGGTGCCGGTCAGGGGACCGGTGGTGAAGATGAGTTTATTGTCTGGAGAGAGGGGATCCACTTTGGGGTCCACCTCCTCCACAAAGTATTTTGTGGCCAAGCCGCGCTGACCGAGATACTCCTGGGCCCACTCCATGTTGAGGGGTTCTTCTTTACATCTACCGCTGCTGAGATCGACTCGCAGCACTCTCTTTGCCCATGACATGTGCTATTCCTCCTCTCAAGCGTTGGCTTGTGATGCGGTGTCGGTTCGACCGGCCCAGGCTCGCATCTTGTCGAGTCCGGTCCAGTTCGCATCCACGTAGGTGATGGCTTCGGTGGGACATGCCGCTGCGCAGGCGGGGTCGCCGCCACAGAGATCGCACTTCTGTACCTTGCCGCTATCCTGCACATAATTGATCGTACCGAAGGGGCAGGCAATGGTGCAGACCTTACATCCCACGCAGACGTCGTCGAGCACAATCTTGGCTCCGGTGGCGCCATCCAACACGATGGCTTCCACGGGGCAGGCGTGCATACACCAAGCCTCAGCACATTGGGTACAGGTGTATGGGACCTTGCGCCCGGCCTCCTCGAAGTTGAAAACCTTGATGCGTGACTTTGCGATGTTGAAGACTTGATAATTTTCGTACGAGCACGCCATCTCGCACTGCAGGCATCCGGTGCATTTTTCAGGATCGATAAGTAAGGCTTGTTGCATGATTCTGCTCCTTCGCTAAACGTATTGCATAGGGTGCATCCTCGAACTGCTGATACAGGTTTTCCCACAGATGTTATAGGGGTACTGCAATGGCCTTGGCTTTGTTCTTAAACACGGTAAGTGTTTCAAGCAGTTTGCATGGCATGATGTTGAGTGTAGTACCGTGAGGAGGGAATGCATGGTGTAAGTGGTGTCGCTGTGTAATACGCACAAAAAATCGAGGGATATTCTCGAGTGGTATCGGGCGTCAAAGGACAGCGATCCTGGCGAGATATTGGAGCAGACAGGAGGTGGTTTCATTTACAAAAAGCTGGTGGGTGGCAGGGGTGAACCGCGGTTGTGCAAACCCTCAAAGGTGGGCCGTTGCTCTCTACCATCCGACATCCGGCGTCTATCAAAGTCCGAAAAATCTCCTGTCCAATGAGACCTACTCCCCTTTTCCTATCCCCATTCTGCGGTAGCCTTTAATGTTCACCGTGTCCCCCATGGGCACACTATCGACAGTCCCAGACTTGACGGTCAAGGAGGAGATCAACGATGTTCGATCGAAACAAACGAGACACTAATGACGAAACCGGCGCTTCACCCACCTTCGAAGCGAGAGAACCCATTGAAAAACATAAAACCCAAACCCGAGCGCGAGAGGCGGCGGTCATCGGTCCATCCATCCAGATCAACGGCGATCTGAGCGGGGAAGAAGACCTGATCATCCAGGGTAAGGTAAATGGCACGATACAGCTCAGCGAGAAGAGCCTGACTGTCGGTGCTCAGGGTCAGGTGGACGCGAACGTACTCGCATATAGCGTCATCGTCGAGGGTAAGGTGAACGGCGATCTCTACGGTTCGGAACGCGTCTCCATTCGCAAGACAGGCAATGTCCATGGCAACATCGTCTCTCCCAAAGTGAGCCTTGAAGAGGGCTGCAGCTTCAAGGGTAGCATCGACATGGATCGAGAGGTGATCAACAAGGCATTCGGCAAATCGGGAGCATCTTCTTCAGCCAGCAATCCCGAGCACGCGTCCACGAAACCCAAGGCGGCAGAGACCGGTAAGCAGACCAAGTCTGAAAAACTGGCGGCGGGCAATGACGAGGTCAAGAGTGGCTCTACGGGTTGAACGAAGAGTATTGCGTGGAGATAGGGTTTCTGCGAGCCATTGGGATAAGGCTCGTGTCGGTTGTATTCCGATAATAATGTAATGACACTCGTCTCATCGGCCTCTTTCAAGCAATCAACTTCGCACGCTTGCGACGAACCGTTCTCTTCTCCATTGTTTCGCGAGGTGGTTGCACAGTTTGACGACACCACGCGCCATGTGATCCTCGAGCCGGGTTCCACCAGCTCGGGTAGTTTGGCATTGTTACAGGGCAAACGTTGTCGTCTCCTGGTGGCCAACGCGACCCTGGCGTTGAGTGCCCTCAGCGAAAAATCCCAGGATACGGCATCCCTCTCGCAAGAGGTGGCGTCGCTGATTTTCGATGCCGGTACGGAGAAGGTCGACACGGTACTGTGCTGGGACCTGCTCAACTATTTTAGTCTGCCACTCATAAAGACCTTCACCTCGCGTCTGGCTGCCATCATGGCCCCCGGTGGCGTGGTGCATGCCTACATTCATTCGGCATATGCCACCATGCCGCAATATCCACAGCGATATTCCCCGCAGGAGGATGGTCTTGTGCTGCGATTGGATCGCGATCCCGATGCGCGTAAGACGCCGCGTTACAGCTTCGGGGACCTGGAAAAGCATGCGGATGGCTTACACATCGATCATTCGATGCTGCTGCGAAACGGTATACAAGAGTATCTACTACGCGTGAACCAGGAATGAGCTGAGAGAGGTCAAGGCGTATGATTGAAACTGGCCGGTCTAGGCATGCCGGGACATTGACTGACTCAGTCACCATCCCCGCACTGCGATCCTGCCAGCCTGGCCAGTAAGCGGCAGGCATTGACGCTTTGTGACTTGTCAGTCACAGTTCCTCGGTAACGCGTACTGTCTGGGGCAAGCAGCGCTTTCATCGTGTCGGCGGAGAGATGCGGCTTGCGTTCCCTGATCAACGCAGCCAGACCGGACACCTGAGCGGTCGAAAAGGAACTGCCCGAGAAAAAATCATACTGATTGCCGGGACGTGTGCTCAAAATATTACTCCCCATGATTTGCACATGCTCCTTTTCGTTGTTCTTGCTTTCGCTTTGATCGACGGCAATCACGCCTTTTACCGAAGCGGGAAAGCTATGGCCGGGATCAGACCCCACGGCCGCGACGACTGTAATATCGCGTTTGATGGCCTGCTGCAGCAGACGCTCCAGCAAGGCATCCCCTGGGCCGGCCAGGCTCAGATTGATGATATCGACCTCGCCGGTAACGGCGAAATTGATCGCTTTCGCCAGTGTGAAGGTGCTGCATTGGGCGGACAGATCTCCGGGTCGTGCTGACCAGCAGGCCTTTATCGACCACAAGCGCGCGTCGGGTGCAATGCCGGTCATGCCCTTGCCGTTACCGGTAGTCGCCGCAATCACCCCGGCGATTGCCGTTCCATGTACATCCCGGCTAAAGTCCTCCTCGTTTGAATCGACAAAGTTCATATGGCCGCTGAACTGCCCCTTGAGATCTTCATGCGACACATCGACGCCAGTATCGATAATGGCGACCTGGACCCCCTTGCCCGTGGCCCAACGATGGGAGGAGGCAACGGACATTTTCTGGTAACTATGCTGCAGCTCAAAATAAGGATCGTTGTAGGTTTTACCCAGTGTCCCGAAGTGCCGCATGGGTTGGACCGTTTCGATACGTGCATGCTTCGCCACCTCCCTGATCACACTCTCCCTGTCCTGTGTGTCGGAGACCTCGAACACCAGACAGCGAACTCCAATCGATGTCAGTGGCCAATCCGCGACCTGTCTGATGCCGTATTGCTGCTGAATCTCGTCGATAAATTTTCTATAGCCGGCAGGCGCAGCGACCGAGCCCTGCATGTTCATCGCATTGATGGGACGGCCGCCAGTCAGTTCCCTGTGCGAGGCATCGGTCATGGTGGCGATAAACATGCGCGCACCGCTCTGTTCGGAAATTCGACTGTCCGCCGGGTTCCTCATGTCTGCCATCATTGCGGGATCGGCTGGCATTCTGGCCGGTGTCATGCTGCAGCCTGCAAGAAACAGAATCATTGGCCACAGGGTCTTCATGACGAGTTTACTGGACATACGTGGCGTCTCCATTCAAATACCGATCACTACAAATGTAGATCAACTGCTTTCTAGGTTCTTCACAGTCGATCACTCAACGACACGCTCCACGTCACGGATGGAGGGATGTTGTCGCAGTGTATCCATGACCCGGATTACCTGTTCCGGTGACACATCGCCGGGCAAGACCAAGACTGTGTGCCCGTTTGCTTCAGGTGCCAGCGTAATACCCTGCAAATCGGCAGTCACAATCTGTAACATCTCCTCCCTGTTCAATGCTTCATCGGCTCGAATACCGAGCTTGATGGCCTGCTCGCCAACCGGTTCGCCGGAAGAGAGGGTTTCATACGGCACCGTCCCATGCTCCAGCATCGGCGAACGTAACAGCAACAGCGCCACCAGCACAACCGGGGCGACTGCAACCCAGGCCAATCTGTGCGAAAAGAGGGCGGCGAAAAACGACTGCAACGCACTGAAGGAGAAATGTGATCTTTCCGGTCCGACGGTTTTCCTGCCGGTTTGATCGATGTGCGCCATCAGGTGCTCCAGACGCTCTTCATCGATATCGACCGGGTGCAGATTTCGATTCATGGTTGTTTGCATACGCGTTAACGTCTCGACCTCCTTCTGACAGACAGGGCATGCTTCAATGTGAGCACGCACCTGTTCGCGGAGGTCCGGCGACAAGGTACCGTTGACGTACCACGGCAGATTCAGAAACTGCTCATGATGTGAGGAATCCAACTCTCGGCTTGTCATCACGTTTCACCTCTGGCCTGTGTGTTAAAGGATTCCGATCGTCCGAAATGGTCCTTCAGCTGGCGACGGGCGTGAAACATACGTGTCTTGACCGTATTGACAGGGCAGTCGACGATATCGGCGATCTCGGTACAGGAGTAGCCCAGCATGGTGAGTTCCATGACGCATCGGTGGTTGCCGCTCAAACTATCCAGACCGCTCTGCACCTGCTCCGTCAGTTGCTGCTGTTCCAGGAAGTGGTCTGGCATCTGATCCGTCGCTCCCGGCATTCGCTCGGTATGCTGCGCCAGATCATCCATTGCCGGCTCTCTTCGCTTTCGGTTATAGGATTTCAGTCCTTTGCGGTAGGCGATACCGATGATCCAGGTGGAGACTTTTGACCTGCCGCGGAAGTCGCCGGCCTTTTTCCATACGGTGAACATGACATCATCGACAACTTCCTCGACGATATCCTGATGTTTCAGCATGCGAATCAGGAAATGGAAAAGCGGTTGGTAATACGCTTTATACAGTACTTTGAAAGCAGCTTTATCCTGCCGCGCCACACGTTCGATCAACGTCAGGTCAGGATCCATGTGGGACTCCACCGAATCGCCTCCTGAAAAGAGTATTTGCTGAGTCGCTAACATAACACCCTTGATTCATTTCCTCACCATGCCTGCTCCCTGTGTACCCGGAAGCTGTGAAAAGGTTCAATCAATGTGCAAAAGGCCGGGTGCTATCGCCCCATTGAACCTTTTTTTATTACCGGGGCACTCACGACCGAAACCAGTGAAGTTGCTATGCAGGTCTTGAGCAAATACCTGACATGGTCCGGCGTTGCGAATCTAAAGGAGGAGTTTATCTCGATGAAATCAATAACTATCTGTTGCCTCTTATGCATTGTTGCAGTAACGGGTTGTACACGTGCGATGCCCCTGATTTCGCACGCCCACGTCGGCCATTCATTGACTGCCTGGCGGGATACACCCGGCCAGGAAGGCCTGTTCGTTGTGGCCGAGAAGGAGACCGGTATTGCGCTGGAAAACGCCAAAGCCGCAATCGACAACCAGGCGAATGCCCCGCGTCGCTTGCGTCATTTGTCCAATGTAGTCCATGCATTGAATCCGGACCATCGGGAAAGCGGTGATGGACTGGGTTATGGCGCCATACGGGCGCTCGATGGCTCGGTCGATCATATGGTGTTCGCCGCGGAATCCGAAGATGCCAGCGATAACCTGATTCGTATGTCGGCACGTTTCGCTGAAGGCGCGTCCCGCGTCTCGGATCGCCTGCGGCTGGCAGGCGAGATTGCAATGCTGGCCGAGAACGCAACAGATGAGGAATCGGGCCGGTTGTTGAAGCAACTTGAACAGGTACTCAACCACGCCCTTGAAGGTGCGGACCTCAATGACGATGGCAGGGTCGACAACCGGTTTGACGAGTATGGCCTGCTTCAGTTGCGTAACGATATCTCCCGCAGCCTGCATAAAGAAAAGCCTCCATACCAGCCGGCGGGTAAAAAGTACTTGCTGGGGCTGGTACGGTTGCCCGGCGGTAGCTGGGCCTACCGTTTTGATCTGACAGATAAAAATGCGCCGCGTCCCTGGGATGGCTATGGTTACGGCTATTGAAACCAAAGGCGTGGCAACACTGCTCTGCCTCGCGGTTTGGTTTTGTTGCATGGCAACCGCCTACGCGGCAAACCAGCAGCTGCTTCGTGACTGCCTCTCTTCAACGACAGAGTCAGGACGACAGGCCTGCGAGGCGTATGCGTATACCCATCGCCATCAGGTGCAAATGCTGCTCGATGCATCCGAACGGCTGATCCGGCAGCACAGATATGAGCAGGCCATGATCCTGTTCGATATCGGTTTACGTTTCAATCAGGATAATTCCCGGCTGGTGCGCGCAAGGCTGATGGCCAAAAGCGACTGGGAAGAGGAGCGATTCCTTGGTTTACGTCGACAGACGCCGAAAAGAGAGCACAGGATTGCTGTAACGCATGAGCTTGACCGCATTAAATGTACATCCCTTTCTGGAGATGACGCCCTTTCAGCCTGCAGGCGGGTTTTGAGTAACCGGCATCAGCCCTCCGAACGGACCGCCATGGTGTCCGGCTATGACACGGGGCACTGGGAGGAGACGCGACAGCCGGCCCTTGCTTCACTGGATCTGGGGGATTTTCATGCTCTGGTGATCGGCAACAACCGATACAAGGATTTCGACAGACTGAAGAGCGCCGTGCGCGATGCGAAGGCGGTATCAAACCTGCTTGAGTCCGAGTACGGATTTCAGGTGACACGACTCACCAATGCAAGCCGTTACAAAATCTTTCAGGCCTTGTCCCAATTGCGAAAAAAACTGAAAAGGGAAGACAATCTATTGATCTACTACGCGGGGCATGGCTATCTGGATGAGTCGACACAGCGTGGATACTGGCTGCCTGTTGATGCCGAAAAAGACAATTACGCCAATTGGCTTTCAACCGCCGATATTACCGACATGCTCAACGGTATGGCTGCCACACGTGTGCTTGTGGTTGCGGATTCTTGCTTCTCCGGTACCTTGTCGAGATCGGTGACTTTCCGCGGCGTTATTCTTGGTCAGGAGCAGGCCCTGTTACTCAAGCGGCTTGCGCACAAGCGTTCCAGGACTGCGTTGACTTCGGGTGGTCTCGAACCTGTACTCGACTCAGGTTCCGGGGGGCACTCCGTTTTTGCCAATGCCTTTCTTACAGTACTCAGGGAGAACACAGGTGTGCTCGAAGGTGCACAACTGTTTTCTGAACTGCGCAGGAAAGTTATTCTGACCGCTGATCAAACGCCTGAATACGCGGACATTCGCAAGGCCGGTCACGAGGGTGGTGATTTTGTTTTCCTGCGTCGAAACGGGAATGCCATGAAATAGATCCGATCCGAATGGTGGTACTGATTTAAGCAGACATCGTAGGGTCATATGAGAAATTTCTCTTCATACCTACATCGCAATGGTGAGGCAGGGCTCCGCCCCACCAATATAGATTTGCAACCCACACGTATCCTCCTATTGCGAAACCAATCTCTTTAACTAAGTGCCATTCAAGACCAATCCGTTGTTGTCAGTGTCATGGCAATAGGCATTAAAGAAACCGGACATTAAACACCTGCATCATTTTTTCCGTATCAGAGACGAATTATATAAAAACATTTTTTTCTTCGTTTTCTTTAAACCTTTTTCGATAAGCAAGGCACTCATTTAGCGAGACATCGCTATTGCATGTCAGTTTGTCAATTCGCAACAGGAGATAAAGAATGAAACTGAAGTTAACCCCCATCTACACCGCGCTCTCGCTGTTCATTCTGGGCGCCGGAACCGGACATGCCGACTCCACTGTCGGCGGCGACGTGGATATCAACGTGCAGACCGAAAATGTCATCAGTGCATCCATTGGTGACGGCAACACCAGTGAAGTGTCGATCGGTTCGATTTCCGAAAGTGAAATTGGCGGTGATGTCAGTATCGATGTGACCACTGGTAACGTGATCAGCGCTTCCATCGGTGAAGACAACAAAAGCACCGTGAACATCGGATCAGTCAAGGATAGCGAGGTTGAAGGTGACGTACAGATCGACGTCAACACGGAAAATGTCATCAGTGCCGCCATAGGTTCCGATAACACCAGCGAAGTCAATATCGGTTCTATCGTTGGCAGCGAACTCGGTGGTGATGCAAGCATCAGCGTGGATACCGGTAATGTGATCAGTGCCGCTATCGGCGATGGCAATACCAGCGAAGTATCGGTCGGCAGTGTGAAGGATTCCGAAGTGGGTGGGGACCTCAATATCAACGTCACGGCCGGCAATGTCATCAGCGCCGCCATCGGCAGCGATAACACCAGCAAGGTCAGTATCGGCAGTATTGAATGAACCTGTGAGGATTCCGCCCTGCGGGCGGAATCGCTATCTCAGGAGGATACACGCATGTTTAACGTCTACACGCTTACCAGACAGGGCATGATCTTTTACCTGGCCGTGTTATCTATTGGATTGTTCGAGACCACCATGTTGATGGCCTATGGCGGTGAACAATACAAGGCGCAAAAGCTGCGGCTGGAAAATCTTTCGGCCCGGGTGGATGTCGTTGTTGCAGACGTGCCGGGTATTTCTGTCAACACCGGCACCGGTTCGCTTTCCGATAGGCTGGATATCAGACAGCATGAAGACAGTCTGCTGATCCGACAAAAGGCCCAAGCCGGCTACGGCGATATCTCCGTGATCACCTCGGGCAGGGGAGGTGACAACCGAAGCATCCTGTCAATCAACGGTCGCACCACAGTCATAGACGGCAACAGCCTGGTGGTGATGCACAACCAGCCACAACAGACACAGGTCCTGAATATTACCGTACCGACTGGGACGCCCGTGGAACTGATTGATTTCCGTGGCAGGGCCATTATCGAAGACACCATGGCTTCATTGCATGTGCAGGGTGGTGGAAGAATAGAGGCTGGCTCTATCTCTTCAGCCCGTCTTGATGTCGGCAAAAATGCACGGATCAATATTGATCATGTAAGCCGGGACATCGACATCAATGCTTCCGGCAACAGTAAAGTCGATCTTAAATCCGGCGACGTGCGGACTTTGCGCGCTGATGTCACGGGCAACAGCAAGGTTAAGTTTGGCGGCCACGCTGTCAATGTGAATCTGTCGGTTTCTGACAATGCCCGTCTGTTCGTGGCATCCGCAGACCGTCGTGAATCTACACGCGTACACCGAAACGGTCGTCTGACTATCGGTGACTGGCAACAGGAGAGACAACCATGAATGCTAGCGACAGATTTCTGACCTCAATCGGTCTGCTCTGGGCTATGGCGTCGTTCAACCTGCACGCTGACAGCCGGATAGAGGGGGATGCCGAGATCAACGTACAAACCGAAAATGTCATCAGCGCAGCAATCGGCAGCAGAACCAGTAGTGAAGTCGCACTGGGCGCGGTGATCGACAGCGATGTGGAAGGTGGCGTACAGATCGATGTGAGTACCCGTAACGTGGTCAGTGCGGCGATCGGCTCATTGGCCAATAGCGAAATCAATGTCGGTGCAGTGAAGGATGCTGATATCGGCGGTGATACGGAAATCAGTATCCAGGCGGACAATATTGTCAGTGCTGCGATCGGGGCTGGAACCGTCAGTCGGGTGAATGCTGGCTCGGTGGTCGATAGTGGTGTCGGTGGCGATGTGGATATCAAAGTCAACACGGCGAATATCGTCAGTGCGGCGATCGGCGCGGGTGCCGCCAGCGATATCAATATCGGTGCGTTGCGTGATGCCGATGTTGGCGGTGATGTCGAGATCCGCGTGACTACCGGTAATGTGGTCAGTGCCGCAATCGGTGCCGGAGCGCTGAGTGAAACCGACATAGGAGCCGTCAAGAACAGCCGTATCGGCGGTAACGCAGATATCAATGTTGCCACCGAAAACGTCATCAGCGCGGCTATAGGTGCCGGTGTCTATTCCGATGTGGCCGTAGGTTCGATAAAGAACAGCAGTGTCGGTGGCGATGCCAGCATCAATGTCAATACGGGCAACCTGGCATCCGCTGCAATCGGCGTGGGTCAGTATTCAAAATTGCACGTGGGTAATGTGATCAATACCTCGGTCGGCGGTAGCGCTCGCATCAATGTCAGTACCGGCGATCTGGCTGCATTTGCCATCGGTGCAGGTCCGTTCAGTGTTCGCAATGAAGTCAATATCGGTAATGTCGGCAACTGAATATCGAGAGGATGTTAGTCATGAAACGCACACCACAAATATTAGCCTTGGTCTTGTTACTCCTGCTTTGTCCGTTACAGGTAGTGTATGCCGGCGATATCAACCAACCGACCCATTTGCCGAACAACGCGATGAATAAGATCAACCAGGTACGCCTCAAGGGATTGACCGCCCGGATTGAGAACGAGAATGCAGTATCACGTGAATTCCAGAACATCGGTATTGGCCGCATCGAGCAGTTGGGATGCAATCTGAATCTTGGCAACACGATTGTATCCAGCGGTAACCTGTCTGGAGACCGGGATGTCATTATCACTGGCGATGTCATCAATTACTGCGAGCAGTAGCTGAGGGAATTCCCAGTATGTTTGATAACGACAAAAAGCAAAACCCCGTCAAGCGCCTCGCCTGCGTTGTGCTTATCACCGTAACAGGTCTGCTATCGTCCTGCGCCAACCTGGAGGAGAAGCGGAAAATTCGGGAAACACAGGCAACCAATGAGGTCCGGATCGTCGCGACACCGAATGCCGCACCGCAACGTGCCATCACCAACTTCAGTGAATCATTGCGTTGCATGGATAAGCTTTTCCTGCGTTACCGGATCAGCGATCTTAAGATCGGCACGCAAGATATTCCGGACCGTACGGAAGTGGTACTGGCCGGCACCAAGGATATGCTGATCAGCGCGCTGTCGCAGATGTCCATTGAAAGCCGCGCGGTAAAGTTTGTCGCGCTTGGAAAGGACCTGGAAGACATTACACGCTTCCACAGCCTGCACCGGTTGAAAAACTTTACCTCACCCGATTTTTTTATTCGCGGTGGAATCACGCAGGTTGACCGCGGCGTGATAGAGACACAGGTCAGCGGGGGGCTGGCGGTCGCCGAGGCATTCAGCTTCAGCGCCAGCAAAGACAATATCGCCTCGATCATTACCCTGGACATGAATATGGGCCTGGTCTCAAACCTGCAGATATTGCCCGGCATCACGTCCAGCAATTCCATCGCCGTCGCCCGCAAGGGCAAGGGGTTGGATCTGAGCGGAACGATAAAAAAGCTCGGTGCCGTCTTCCAGGTCGATTTCACAGAAAGCGAAGGCCTCCACCACGCCGTGCGTACCCTGGTCGAATTGGGCGCGATCGAATTGATGGGCAGGCTGACCCAGGTGCCCTATTGGGAATGTCTGGATATCGAAACCACCAGTACCCTGGTGCAGAGTCAGGTCCAGGACTGGTACAAGTCCCTGAGCCGGGAGGGCCTGACAAAATTTGTTCAGGCCAAGCTCTACGCCATGGGCCTCTACGCAGGTCCGGTTGATGCTAAAAACAGCAATCCGTTGCGAACGGCGATCGCTCTTTACAAAAAAGAGCAAGGGCATATTGCCGACAGCAGACTTGATTTTATGCTCTACTACAGCCTGATCACCGATCCGACACCCATCGACAACCGGCACCGCAACCTGCTGACAAAAACCGTACAGGTCGATGACATCTATGCCATCTATGAAGATGGCCGCCCCAAAACCAAGACTATACACCAGAACACCGGACTTGAAGCCGGACAGATAACACCACTTGAGCTGAGTCTGAATACGGAACATGGCACACGACCAGTCTATCGACTGGGTGAGTCGGTAACGCTGCAGGCGGAGATATCCGTTAACGGTCATCTCTACTGTTTCTATCAGCCAGGGTCTGGTGAAATCGTAAAAATCTTTCCCAACCGGTACCGGCCTTCCAGCCGAATCGACGCCGGGAGCAGGATACGGATTCCAGGCAACGATCCATTTACCATTCGACTGGAACAGAGACAGGTGACGGAGAAGGTGCTGTGCATGGCGTCCTATAAAGATATTGAGGAACGCATGCCACATGAATTGAAAGAGAAAAGTCTACAGCCGCTATCCTTGGCCCGGCTTGAGAAGATTTATCGACGCAAAGTTGATTCGCTTGTTGATCTGTACAACATATACAAATCGTCGACCGATATCGTGCCGCTCAGACGCCAGATAAAGTTTGAAATACAGTAAAGGAGGAAAATGTCATGAACCGGTATTTCACACAAACTGCACACTTTTTCTGTCACTATCTGAGTCGTTCATATCAGCGATTATTCATGAGAAAATGTTTGCTTTACGTCCTGATGATGACCGGTACGGCACAAGCAGATTCACCTAACATTATCTACTATGAAGCACCACAACCGGAAGAAATCGCCGATATCCTGTTTCAGCCGCGTTATCGTGGCATTGTGTTTAACGATAAACCTGACCGGCAACCGGTACAGAACATGTTCGGCATGATGATCAATTTTGAATTTGATTCGGTCAAGATATTGCCGGATTCTCTGCCGATGTTAGATGCCGTCGGCCGAATGATGCGCCTGGATCGCTCAGCCGGTAAACGCATCGTTATCGAGGGCCATGCCGACACCGTCGGCAGGTTAGTCTATAACCAATACCTTTCGGAGCGGCGGGCACGCGCGATCAAACGTTATCTCACCAGCCGGTTCAACATCGAACCCGGCCGCCTGGTTACAATTGGTAAGGGGGAGAGTGAGCCATACGACCGTGCTAATCCTCGCAATCCGGTCAATCGGCGGGTGCAGTTCAGACCCTTGTCGTGAGCTGCTCGAAACAGGATTTTGCAGCTTCACGGCCGTAGAATAAAAAACCCGGGAGACGCGGGACTAATGCGAGGTCTCATGATCTCGGGTGCAGCATGTGTTTATATCGATGTGGCAGTTATCGAAAATACTGTACCCGCGTGCCCATACGATTTTATCCTTCCTGGTTTTCATGAGCCCGAAGGTCGAATATTTGATTAGGTTGCTACTAAGTGATTGAAGAATTGAGGCTTTTCGTATTTATCGGGCAGCCTCTTTATTTCCTGCGACCTTTACCTCAAGGGGTTACCAACTTAATTGATAGAGAGTTAATCATTTTCCACATTGTCGACTCCGCTGAAGATGATAGCTTATATTCGTCCATCCTCTATCAAACGGCGATTTACCTTCCAATGATATAGGTGACTGATTATAGGTCTAATAACAGGTTGAGAGATCAACCATGCCAGTGGCTTCAGATAAAGTACTTTATTCATTAGCAGGATGTAGGCATCGAGCTCAACGTGGATCTGATTCCGATCATCTCTAACATGCAGCTCAGTCAAGGCTTTATGCGGATCGATGCCCAGTGCATGCAGTTCCTCATCCTTACCGGTTATGTCAAACCAGTGAACATCAGCTGCAGTTTTTCCCGCCAGCTTTTCATAATTCTTTCTATCTCTGACACATGCCGGACAAGCGCCGTCGTAATAGACGGTGAATTTGCGGTTTTCAACTGTTGTCTTCATATCATTTTGGCATCAGGTTTCAAGAGTTAGTTCAGAGACAATGAAATGTCCCCAATAATCGCTCATACCTGAATTCCGGGTGGTGTAGAGTCTGCCAATCGTTGACGGGTAAGAATGTCGGCTATATTGATTAAATATAGGTTATCAAATGGTGGAGCATTATGATCGGGCAGCTTTTCAGTAATACTGCCATATTTCAACGTGGATTCCTGCCTGAGAGAGACCCAGTAACGCATTTTCCCAAAGATACAGAATGGTGCGTACTTGATGAAATAGGGAATGAACTACCGCGACGTCTTGAAGAAACAGACTTCAGGACAAAAGCCAGAGATTATGAAATCCCGGCATGTCCAAAGGATTGGTCTGTCATCGAAAGTGTTGCTGATGACCCAATTCCGTACATGCATCTGTATTATGTGAGAATGGGTTTTCTGGCGTCTGGATATATTAATCAGATAAAACAGGAGAGGGCGACCCTTCTGCCCAGTAATATCGCGGTTCCCTTATGCGAAATTTGTCGACAACTCCAGCGGCCACCCATCCTGAGCTACGATGGTTATGCTCTGTTTAATTGGTATCGTATTGATCCAAATGGACCGGTTACATTGGGTAATCTGGATACTTTCCAGAATTTTGTCAGACTCTATGATGAACACTGGTTTATCCTGGTGCATGTGGAAATTGAAGCACTAGCTTCACACATCATTAAGGAAATCATCCAGCTCCCCGAGTGGTTGAAACGGGAAAGCCGCCACGACATTGATCAGAGCCTGAACAGAATTGCAGATACCATTCAACATCAGGTTCAGATACTCAAAAGGATACCTGAAAAAATGGACCCGGCGCTCTACTACAAGACCTTCAGACTCTACATACGCTTGTTTGAGAATGTACATTATGAAGGCGTCAAGATGGAGACAGTCGATTTTCGTGGAGAGACCGGGGCACAGAGCAGCATCATGCCCATGCTGGTTGCGCTAATGAAAATTCCACATGAAGAATCACTGTTGACCCGTCACCTTAAAGATATGTGGCAATATATGCCTCGTAAACATGTCATCTTTTTAAATTGGGTTGAATCCCTGCCGGATTTCAGGTCCCTGGCATCGCCGGAGGCATTTAACAGAGTGCTGGAAGCTATCGCTGTTTTCCGTAAGGTGCATTTTGGTTGGGCGGAAGAATATATCAATAAAAGAACCGACGACCCAAGGGGAACAGGGGGTACTCCCTATATGCAGTGGTTACAACAGTTGATTAATGAAACCTTGGCTTACAGAAAATAGAATAACTGCTTTTTATCTGTGTCGTAGAATATCCTGGATGAGGGTATTGAGTGGGTTAAGATAATCATTTACACACTGAAGGCGTTCTTACGTCACGACAGTTATTCAATGGAGTTGATCAACATTAATGAAATGATCAAGAGTGCCTTTACCGTCTCCAAAACAAATAGAAATACCACGTTGAAATGGTAAAGGGTGCGCGGTACGCTTTACGTGTTACATGTTGCCAATGCGTTGGTGCACGTTGATGAGACGGAGATCTCCTTGGAGAGTGTACTGGATCGCGATCACCTCAATGAGGTTGGTGTGTTGAGCCGTGTTGAAGCCTGGAATGGGCTTACCAG
Source organism: Candidatus Thiodiazotropha sp. (ex Monitilora ramsayi) (assembly GCA_025655595.1). Lineage (GTDB taxonomy): Bacteria > Pseudomonadota > Gammaproteobacteria > Chromatiales > Chromatiaceae > Thiodiazotropha. Next base: position 313,064 of record JAHXIO010000011.1, on the reverse strand, counting down.
CATAACTGACCAGTGAGTCCGCATCATATCTGAATATCCATGCTCAGCTGTCAGAGAGCATCCGAGGCGGGATGCTTGTCATATCTCAGTTTATTTTCATCAATATAGTTTCATAATACAGCGGAATGATGCCTTAGGTCAGTTTGTTTGGCGAAACGACTTGTATTAAGGACTTGTTGAACGATTGATCTATTAGCATGCTATCAGATGTTGCCGTTTGGCAGTCGCTATTGCTGTTTTCTTAATTTGGCAAAAGCCTGTGCCATCGCCCCGGACGGCTTTTCTGCCTGTCGAGGTTTTCTCCTGGTCTGATGCGGTGTCGACGGTTTTTCTGAACGACGTCTGTCGGCCGGGTGCTCCCGTGGGTCGTCGGTCAGACGCATAGATAGACCAATACGCTTGCGTGGAATGTCCACCGACATTACTTTGACTTTGACCACGTCACCCGCCTTTACCACGGTGTGCGGATCCTTGACGAATTTATCTGATAGGGCGGAGATGTGGATCAGGCCGTCCTGGTGTACACCGATATCGACGAAGGCGCCAAAGTTGGTGACGTTGGTGACGACCCCTTCGAGTATCATGTTCACCTTAAGATCTTTCAGCTCCTCGACACCCTCCTGGAAGCTGGCGGTCTTGAATTCGGGGCGCGGATCCCGGCCGGGCTTGTCCAGTTCGTGGATAATATCGCGTACTGTGGGTTCGCCGAAGCGATCGTCGGTGAAGTCGTTGGCGGCCAGCGTTTTCAGAAAGTTGCTATCACCGATCAATGAAGCGATATCCTTTCCTGTTGCGGATAGAATGCGCTCCACCACCGGATAGGCCTCCGGGTGAACGGCTGAAGCATCTAACGGATTATCTCCATTTCGTATACGCAGGAAACCGGCGCACTGCTCAAAGGCCTTCTTACCCAGGCGAGTGACCTTGAGGATCTGTCGGCGATCTGTAAAGGCACCGTGGATGTCCCGGTAACTGACCACGTTGGTAGCCAGAGATTCAGAGAGACCGGAGACCCGGCTCAGAAGCGGTGCAGAGGCAGTGTTGATATCGACTCCGACGGCGTTGACGCAGTCCTCCACCACCGCGTTGAGCTGGCGCGCAAGACTGATCTGGGAGACGTCGTGCTGATATTGCCCGACGCCGATCGACTTGGGTTCGATCTTCACAAGTTCGGCCAGCGGGTCTTGCAACCGGCGTGCGATGGATACCGCGCCGCGCAGGGAGACATCCAGATCGGGAAACTCATTGGCGGCAAACTCGGAGGCTGAGTAGACCGATGCTCCTGCCTCGCTGACCATGACTTTTCTGAGACGAAGGTCTGGGTGGCGGCTGATCAGCTCACCTGCCAGCTTGTCGGTCTCCCGGGAGGCGGTGCCGTTGCCGATGCTGATCAGCTCGACGTTATGCTTGCGGGCCAGATCGGCCAGTTGATGGATCGATTGATCCCAGTGACGCTTGGGTGCATGGGGATAGATGGTTGCTGTCTCCAGTAATTTACCTGTGGCGTCCACAACCGCTACCTTTACACCTGTGCGAAGTCCTGGGTCGAGCCCAAGGGTGGCGCGGGGACCGGCTGGTGCGGCCAACAACAGGTCGTGCAGATTACGGGCAAAGACCCGTATCGCTTCATCCTCTGCCGCCTCCCGCAGGCGTGACTTCAAATTGGTATCGAGATGGGTCATGACCTTGATGCGCCAGGTCCAGCGAACCACTTCTTTGAGCCAGGCATCGCCGGGACGTCCTTCATCACGTATACCCAGGTGAGATGCGATCATACGCTCAGCGACACCCGCTTCTCCGTAGGCCAGATCCGCATCCTCTGGCAGGACCAGATCCAGCTGCAGCACACCGTCATTTCGCCCGCGAAAAAGGGCCAGGGCGCGATGAGAAGGTATCTTGTTCAGCCGCTCGGCAAATTCGAAGTAGTCACTGAATTTGGATCCTTCCTGCTCTTTACCGTCGATCACTTTGGAAGCCAGGTTGCCGTTCTCCCACAGGTGTTCACGCAGGTTTCCGACCAGCTCTGCGTCCTCGGCAAAATGCTCAATCAGGATCTGTTTGGCACCATCGAGAGCTGCTGTTACATCTGTCACACCCTTGTCTTCGTCTATGTAGCCCGTGGCCTCGTCCTTGGGTGTGAGGTTTGGGTTTTCCAGTAAAGAGATTGCGAGGGGCTCCAGACCGGCCTCACGAGCGATCTGCGCTTTTGTGCGTCTTTTCGGCTTGTAGGGGAGGTAGAGGTCCTCCAGGCGGGTTTTGTTCTCCGCCGCCAGCAGGGCACCCTTTAACTCCGGCGTCAGTTTGCCCTGGTCCTCGATCGATTTCAGCACGGTCTCGCGCCTCTCCTCCAGCTCACGAAGATAGATCAGTCGCTCATCGAGGTGGCGCAGCTGGGTATCATCGAGGCCGCCAGTGGCCTCCTTGCGATAACGGGCGATGAAGGGTACAGATGCACCCTCATCGAGGAGTCCTATGGCGGACTCTACCTGTCTGACATTAACCTGGAGTTCATCGGCGATACGCTGGGCAGTGGACATCTCATCCTCGGGTCTGGTTGAAAGCAGTCGGCGATGGTAGCAGAGGGAGGAAAAACGCGAAATCTTGACAATCGGCAGCTGAGTCACCCCTCACATATCGGCGTATTGGTTATCGCAAAAGGGATTAGGGCTAATGGCCTCAGGTAATTGTTTTCTATTGTAGGACCAATCTGAATATGACACAGATGTATGGGTTGGGTTATTCAGACTACTCTGATGACGTGACCTGGATACTGAACCGAAACACAGAAATCAGAAGTGTTGCTGCAGGAAATATGGACAATTGATTCCGGGAATACCATCTCTATTGGTGTTTAATACTCAGTGATCCCGAAAAAAGTGACGGCAATAGATAATGGTCGAATAAAAATGGCCCGCAGAGTCGCTTTCAAGCCAGTAGGTGAAATCGTTGAGATTGACTGACTCAAAAAGTCGGATGAGATCAGTGAATCAAAACTGACAGATGTCTGAATTTTCCAGGAATTGCTTTACATCAAGCTAACCGCGAATACCGAGATAGTTCATTCCTGCCCGCGATTTTACCCCCTCAACGCTTATCTTGTTTTTTTGATAACATGTTGTGAGGGAGGCGAATGCCTCCGCCACTAATTGTCATCTTTATGACGATGGCGCCTCTGTTGAGATCTCTGTTCAGTATTGCGGGCTGTTTATCAATCGGACGGGTTCGTATCTGTACAGACAGGGGAGATCTGGAGAGACTTCAAAGGGATCGAACTGAGGATCTTGCTATGTATATCTGCCTGATAAGTGTCCATGGACTGATTCGGGGTCACGACCTGGAGTTGGGTAGGGATGCCGATACCGGTGGGCAGACCAAGTATGTCGCTGACCTTGCCCGTGCACTGGCAGAGCGTGAAGACGTATCGCAGGTTGATCTCGTCACGAGACGTGTGATCGATCCCAACATCAGTGACGACTATGCCGCGCCTGTGGAAATGTTGTCCGGAAATGCCAGGGTGGTCAGGGTCGATGCGGGTCCCGATGGCTATCTTCAGAAAGAGGAGCTGTGGGATCATCTCGATAGTTTCATGGATAATCTCCTGGCCTGGTTGAATGAGCAACCGCGGATGCCTGATATCATCCATAGCCACTATGCCGATGCCGGTTATGTGGGTGTCAGGTTGTCGCATCTGCTGGGCCTTCCGCTGGTGCATACAGGGCACTCACTGGGACGCGACAAGCGGAAGAGGCTGATCGCTAAAGGCTTGAGTCGCAAGGAGATCAATCTTCGGTATAACATAGAGCGCCGTATCGATGCCGAGGAAGAAGTGCTGGCCAATGCCGATCTGGTGATTACCAGTACTCACAATGAGATCGAAGAGCAGTATGGTCTCTATAACTACTACCAGCCGGACCGAATGGCCGTCATTCCGCCGGGCACTGATCTGACTCAGTTTCATCCTCCGAACGACGCATCAGAGCAGTTCAAGTTCCGTAAAGCCATCGAGAGATTTCTCAATAATCCGAACAAACCGATGATACTGTCTTTGTCTCGGGCTGATGAACGCAAAAATATCCAGACACTGGTGGAGGCTTACGGGGAGTCCAGCCAGCTGCAGAAGGCCGCGAATCTGGTCATCATTGCCGGTAACCGCGATGATATTCGGGAAATGGAGAGTGGGCCACAAGGGGTGATGACCGAACTGCTGATGCTGATCGACCTCTATGATCTCTATGGACATGTCGCCATTCCCAAGCGCCACCTGGCGGATGAGGTGTCTGAGATCTACCGGATTGCCGCTCAGTCGAAGGGGGTGTTCATCAATCCTGCGCTAACGGAGCCTTTCGGCTTGACGCTGCTCGAAGCTGCCGCCAGCGGATTGCCACTTGTCGCGACGGAGAATGGCGGCCCTGTTGATATTATCGGCAATTGTAAAAATGGACTGTTGGTTGATCCCCTGGATAAGGAGGCGATTACTCAAAGTCTCTTGAATATCCTGCACGACAACGATCACTGGACTGCATACTCGAGGAACGGATTGGTAGGCGTGAGGAAGCATTACTCCTGGGAAGCGCACGCCGCGAAGTATATGGAGAGCGTACTGCCACTGCCTGCCGGGCACGATAAGACTCCCATGCAGATGCCAATGCATGTCAAACACCGCTCCAGGGACCGGGCCATCTTTACCGACCTGGATCAGAATCTACTGGGTAACCCGAAGGGGCTAAAACAGTTTATCGAAGTGGTGAGAAAGAACCGGAAATGTGCGACCTTCGGCATCGCCACCGGCAGGCGCCTGGATGCCGCGCTCACCATCCTCAAGAAATATGGTATTCCATTGCCCGATGTACTGATCAGCAGTCTGGGAACCAAAGTACATTACTCTCAGGAGCTGACAGAAGACGATTTCTGGAGCGAACACATTGACCATCTATGGCAACCCAAACGGGTCAGACGGGTGTTGTCTGAGCTGCCCGGTATCACCCCTCAAGAAAAGAAGGAGCAGAGTTTTTTCAAGATCGCGTATCACTACGATCCCAATAAAGCGCCATCGGTAGATGAGATCAATACGCTGTTGCATAAAGAGGATCTCACCTGCAATGTAATCCATGCCTTCGGACAATATCTCGATATACTGCCGTCAAGGGCATCCAAGGGGCAGGCGCTTCGCTATGTGGCGCAACGTTGGGAGATCCCACTGGAAAATATCCTGGTAGCCGGGGGCTCCGGTGCAGACGAAGATATGATGCGGGGCAATACCCTGGCGGTGGTGGTGGCCAACCGGCATCATGAAGAGCTTTCCCATATGGTGGATGTCGATCGAATCTATTTTGCCAATCAGGCACATGCATTGGGCATTCTTGAAGCCATCGACCACTACGATTTCTTTAACACCTGCGAAGTACCGCAACATGACGAATAACAAACTACTCCTCTGTACTGATCTTGACAGGACATTGATACCCAATGGCCCTCAACCCGAGTCGCCCGAGGCACGGCAAATATTTCATCAGATGTGTGCATCGGAAAGCCTGACGCTGGCCTACGTCAGCGGGCGTCACAGGGAACTGGTGGAAGATGCGATCTCCCAATACGACCTGCCGCTGCCTGACTATGTAGTGGGAGACGTGGGCACCACCATCTATCGTGTGGACGGTGCTGAGGAGTGGCGCCACCTGACTGAATGGGAGGATCAGATAGGTCGGGACTGGAAAGGAAATAGTCATAGCGACCTTAGCCGGATGTTTACCGACTTGAGTCCACTGAGACAACAGGAGGAAGCCAAACAGAATCGCTATAAGTTGAGCTATTACATCTCCCTGGATGCCGACAGAGAACAGGTTGATGCTGTTATGCGACAACGCCTGGAAGCAGAGGATGTCAATGCCACACTGATATGGAGTGTGGATGAGTCAGACGGTATCGGGTTACTGGACGTGCTGCCTGCCAGGGCGACAAAGCTACATGCGGTAGAGTTTCTGATGCAGTCTCTGGGATTTTCCACCATGAATACGGTTTTCTCGGGTGACAGCGGTAACGATATGCCGGTATTGGTTAGTGAGATACCCGCAGTACTGGTGAGCAACGCTCAACCGGAGGTAAGAGAGGAAGCCTCGGACGAGGCAACCAGGCATTCGACAATTGAGACACTCTATTTCGCACAGGGTGGCTTCATGTCGATGAATGGCAACTACAGCGCCGGCATCATTGAGGGTATCGCCCATTATCATCCGGACATGATTGAGTCATTATTACGGAACAAGCCAATGACGGAGCCGGAATGATGGTGGGTGTGAGCATATTCGGCGAGGTTCTTTTCGACTGCTTTCCCTCCAATGAGAGAATCCTTGGGGGAGCTCCTTTCAATGTGGCCTGGCATCTGCAAGCTTTCCGACAACAGCCACATTTTGTCAGCAGGGTCGGTACGGATGCAGGAGGCGAGACCATTCGCAGATCCATGCAACGCTGGGGTATGGATTGCAGTCATTTACAGGCGGACGATTCACACCCTACGGGAGAGGTTCAAATCACGCTGCAGGACGGTGAGCCGAGCTATGACATCGTTGACCGGGTGGCCTACGATTTCATCAACGCCGAACAGCTCACTGATCTGTCTGCCGGGATACTCTATCACGGCTCTCTGGCACTCAGGCATGAGCCCTCCCTGCAGGCGCTGCAAAAGCTAAAGTCCCAGCGCCCTTCTGTCGTCTTCATGGATGTGAATCTTCGGGATCCCTGGTGGCAGCGTGACCGATTACTGACCTGGGTGGGCGAGGCGGATTGGGTCAAATTGAATGAGTCAGAGTTTTCACTCCTGCACGGTGAAGGATCGGATCGGCCTACCGCTATGACTAGCTTTCTGCAGAGACACAATCTGCAGGGGCTGGTAGTGACTCTAGGTGAGCGGGGTGCGGTGGCGGTGACTCCGGATCAGCCCGCTTACCAAGTGGCCCCCGTTAAAGTGCCCGATCTGGTGGATACCGTAGGGGCGGGAGACGCTTTTTCATCGGTGCTGCTGCTGGGGCTGAATCAGGGCTGGCCAGTGGGGCAGACGCTGGAACGGGCACAGCAATTCGCCTCGGCATTAGTGGGCCGGCGCGGCGCCACGGTGGACGATCCTGACTTTTACCAAGCGATGATCGATGCCTGGAAGCTTTGAGCGGATGTCGCACCGTGCGCCCAATCTGCTTGGTGACCTTGACTGAAACAGGAATGTGAGTGATAAGGCCGCTATTGGGCACCAGTCACCGTATAGTGCCGGCAGATATCTTGCCTAGAGGTTAAAGCTGAACGCCCAGCTTGCCGACAATGCAATCGATACGATTGAATAACCCTTAGGATAGGGAGCGCGCGCTGACAATCCATTCGGATTCATTTCGCGGTGATTGGCGCTCATGGCTTGATCAGGGCTTCCCTAAATGATGTCTTAAATCATGGGCTTATATGAAAAATTTTTTTCACTTATCACGCTAATGGGTAGTCGGGCGTAAAGAAGATGTATGAACAGGTCTCACATTCATTACTGAATCGAATCCTCGATGAACTGAAACCCGATCTTCAGCATCGGGATCTGCGCCATTTTTATACCCGTCTCGGTGCCAATTTCTACGCGATCTATTCCCTGTTCCACCTTCTCTATGGTGCACGAGAGGATTTCAACGAGCAGATCGTCAACCTTGTCGAAGTGATGGCGACCCGATATGTACAGCGCCATGCCAAGTTGAGGCACCTCGATGAGGAAAGGGAGAACCATCACAACTGGTTTCTCAGCCAGGAGTGGGTCGGGATGGCACTCTATGCCGACGGTTTTGCCGATAATCTGGAAGGCTTAAAATCCAGGCTCCCCTATCTGCAGGAGCTGGGCGTCAACCTGCTGCATGTGATGCCGGTGCTGGTCTGCCCCGAGGGCGCCAGCGACGGCGGTTATGCCGTCAGCGATTTTCGCAATGTGGATCCCAGGGTCGGTACGCTGGACGATATCAATGAATTGGCCAATGCGACCCATAAGCGCAGCATGCTGCTGACCCTGGATATGGTGGTCAATCATACCTCCGATGAGCATGAATGGGCGCAGCGGGCCCGTTCCGGTGAGCAGAAGTACCAGGACTATTTCTATATCTTCGGCAATCGGGATGTGCCCGATATGTTCGAGGAGAGCATGCCGGAGATCTTTCCCGAGACTTCACCCGGAAATTTCACTTGGGACGAGGAGATGCAAAAGTGGGTGATGACCGTCTTCAACGCCTACCAATGGGATCTCAACTACGGCAATCCGGCGGTCTTCATCGAGATGATCGACAATATCCTCTTCTGGGCCAATCAGGGCGCGGATATCATCCGACTCGATGCGGTAGCCTTTCTCTGGAAGAAGATAGGCACCAACTGTCAGAATCTTCGCGAGTCCCACCTGATTCTGCAGATGATGAAGGACTGCTGTCAGGTGACGGCTCCCGGTGTGCTGTTTATCGCTGAAGCGATTGTCGCGCCAGTCGAGATTATCAAATATTTCGGAGAGGACGCGGTCATCGCCAAGGAGTGCGAGATCGCCTACAACGCGACCTATATGGCCTTGATGTGGGACGCGGTCGCTACCAAAAATACTCAGCTCCTGCGTCAGGGGATTCAGAGCCTGCCGACCAAACTGGATCGGGCCACCTGGCTCAACTATGTACGCTGCCATGATGATATCGGACTGGGTTTCGACGATGCCGACATCATTGCCGCCGGTTATCAGCCGGTTGCCCATCGCCGCTTTCTGGTGGACTACTTCACAGGGCAGTATGACGATTCCCATGCCAGAGGGCAGCCCTTCGGTGTCAACTCGAAAACCGGGGATGCCCGTATCTCCGGCTCGCTGGCATCCCTGGTCGGGCTTGAGTCCGCACTCGATGGTGGTGATGAGGGGGAGATCGATCGCTCAGTGAAACTGATACTGCTGATGCACAGCATGATCTGCTCGTTCGGCGGTATTCCGTTGCTCTATTACGGGGATGAGATCGGTACAGTGAACGACTGTCAGTTTATGCAGGACGAAAACAAGGCCGGTGACAACCGCTGGATGCATCGACCTACCATCGATTGGGAGAAAGCCGAGCTCAGACACAAGCATGGCACACCGGAACAACGGATTTTCGACGGTCTGAAGAAGATGATCGGTGTTCGCAAAGGGATTTCCGCCTTTGCCGATTTCAATAATCGTGAGCTGATCGACGTGGAAAATCCCCACCTGTTTGTTTTCTGGCGTAGCAATCCCATTCTGCCGAACGGTTCCGTCCTCGTTGTGGCTAACTTCGACGATTCCCCTCAATACATGGAGTTGAGTGCACTGGGTAACCGCGGCATGTTCGGTTACGGTAATCTGCACGATCTCTATTCAGGCGAGTCACCCAGACTGTTCAAAGACCAATTGGTCGTGCCGCCCTATCATTTCTATTGGCTGACCGATCAGAGACCGGATGTTGGGTTCGATCGATAAACCATTTGGGTATGGTCCGTGAGGGTTTTGTGATAAACAGGTGATCTCTCTGCCATCCAGAGATGGTTTCATTTCTGCTCAGAGCATCTTTCAAGTGAGGCTTGGGCGATAGGTTCCTGCTTTCTCTTAGCAGTTGTCCTGTCTATCATTCTCACTATGTCGGTTTTCGATTAAAAGGTAAAAAATGCGACGGAAAATCCTGGTTGTCGAAGATGAACCCGATATCGCCCGGTTGGTCCAGACGCACCTGGTGGATAACGGCTATGAAGCGGATACCGCCAGCAATGGGGCGTCCGCCATGCGCTTGTTTAAACAGGGTGGTTATCGGTTGGTGGTGCTCGATCTGATGCTGCCCGACACGGACGGCCTGAGTCTGTGTCGCCAGATGCGTGAGGCGGCAGATTATGTGGCGATACTGATGCTGACCGCCAAGTCCACCGAGCTGGACCGTGTGCTGGGATTGGAGATGGGGGCTGACGACTACCTCACCAAACCCTTCAGTGTGCCTGAACTGCTGGCACGGATTAAGGCGCTTTTCAGACGTATGGAGGCCTTGAAAAGCAGCGCCGAGAAGCCTGTCGTCGAAGAGGTCATCGAGTTTAACGGGCTTGTCATTGATGTGGCCCGGCGAAGTGTACAGATCGATGGCAAGCCAATTGAACTGACGGCACGTGAGTTTGATCTATTGCTCTTTTTCGTACGTCATCCCGGTCGCGTATTCAGCAGGATACAGTTGCTCGACCAGGTATGGGGCTACAACCACGACGGTTACGAGCATACCGTCAATTCACATATAAACCGCTTGCGGGCAAAGATTGAAAGAGACCCGGCGGATCCCCGCTATGTTCTCACCGTATGGGGTGTCGGATATAAATTCAGCGAGGAGAGCTGAATGCTGCACACACTCTACGCAAGACTCTCCCTCGCCCTGGTTGGACTCTTTTTGGTGACCGGAATCGTCTACACCCTGATCACCAACTCAATGACCGAGCGGCACCTGCAGGAGATTACCCAGCACTTCAATCGCGACCTGGCCCAGCGTATCGTCGCCGATCGTCAATTGATCATCGACGGGGAGATGAACGAACAGGCACTGAAATCCACCTTCAGTGCCTATATGGATATCAATCCCAGTATCGAGATCTATCTGCTGGATAGAACGGGGAAGATACTCGCTTTTTCAGCGGATCCGGGAAAGGTCAAGCGGCAGCATGTGGATCTGGCACCGATCAAGGCCTTTCTTCACGGCGAGGGATTCCCCCTGTTGGGTGACGATCCTCGTTCACATGAACGGCGCAAGGCTTTTTCCGTCACCCCCGTACCCGCCGGGGATATGTCCGACGGCTATCTCTATGTGGTCCTGCGGGGTGAAGAATACGACACAGCCGAACAGGCGGTACAAGAGAGTTACGTACTCAATCTCAGTGCCAGCGCAGTGGCCTTTAGCCTGGGCTTCGGTCTGTTGACCGGTCTTTTGCTGTTTCATTGGCTGACGCGCCGCCTGCAACGACTTTCCAGTGTCATGTCGGATTTCCAGCAGAGCGATTTCACAAGTCATCAGCCTTTCAGCCGTAAACCCTCACAGGAAGATGAGGTGGATCGGCTGGGTAGCGCGTTCGACGAGATGGCGCTTCGCATCATTGATCAGTGGGGGCAGTTGAAGGAGCAGGACCAGTTGCGTCGGGAACTGGTGGCACAGGTATCCCATGATCTGCGCACGCCCCTGGCCGTTTTGCACGGATACCTGGAGACCCTCAATATGGAGGAGACGGATCTGAATCCGGAGCGGCAGCAGGAGTATCTGGCTATCGCCTTACGGCAGAGCGACCGTCTCAAGCAGATGGTGGAGGACCTGTTCGAATTGGCTCAGCTGGAGGCGAGGGAGACCCAACCGGTCTGTGAACCGATGGTCATTGCGGAGCTGGTACAGGATGTGATGCAGAAATTTCAGCTGCCAGCTCAACGGGCCGGCGTTGAGCTGGAGTGGGATCAACCCGAGGTTCAGTTGTTTGTGCAGGCGGATTTCGCATTGACGGAGCGCGTGCTCAACAACCTGATATCGAACGCCCTGGATCATAGCCAGGCCGAAGGCAGGATCCGCATCGAAATCAAGCAGGAGGCGTCAAATGCCCTGGTTATCGTCAGTGATGACGGCAAGGGTATACCGGTAGACGATCTACCCCATATCTTCGATCCTTTCTATCGCAGCCAGGCTTCAGGCAGCCACCGTGGGCATGCGGGTCTCGGACTTGCCATTGCGCGTCGTATGGTTGAGTTGCAGGGCGGCAGCATCAGTGCTGACAACAGCCCATCCGGTGGTGCAATGTTCAGCTTCACTCTTCCACTCGTTAGCTCGTGATCGCATTGTGATATTTCGGTGATCAAATAGGGATCAGCCCTGTTTAAGCTGACAACCAATAGCGTGAGATAGGGAGTGGGTATCAGCGGAATAACTGTAGAAATCGCAGGGTGAATATCAGGCCTGAATTTCTGTCTCACTGAGTTGAAGCGTGGAGAATCCAATGAAACGAAGAAGCATGATTAAGTTATTGGGCGCCGCTGCACTGGCGCCCGTTCTCGGACAAACGGTTTTTGCCAGACAGGATAGTAAGATGATGCAGCTTGAGAAGCTCGATTTAAGTGAAGTGGAGTGGCGTGAGCGTCTTACACCTGAGGAATTCAATATTCTGCGGGAGGAGGGGACCGAGCGTCCCGGTACCAGCCCGCTGCTCGGTGAAAAGCGCAAGGGCACCTATGTCTGTGTGGCCTGCGATCACCCGCTGTTCGATTCGAGTATGAAATATGACAGTGGTACTGGTTGGCCCAGTTTTTTTGAGACCCTTTCGGGTGCCTTCGAGACCAAGCGTGATTTCAAGCTGATCTGGCCTCGTACCGAGTATCACTGCGCAAGATGCGGTGGCCACCATGGCCATGTCTTTGAAGATGGCCCCAAGCCAACCGGATTACGTTACTGTAACAACGGTATCGCACTGAAGTTTGTGCCTGTCGAGACATGATCGGTTTCAAAAGGTTTTGGCTCGGTTGCGGGGTCATGTGCCTGGCGTCTTCTGTGCTTGCTGCGGAGCCGCTCAGCTATGAAAGTCCGGCGACACGGGTCGACGTGGTGGAACTTTTCACATCTCACGGGTGCAGCAGCTGTCCGCCCGCCGATGCATGGCTGAGTCAACTCGATGAGCGTACAGATCTTTGGCATGGAGTGATACCGCTGGCCTTTCACGTGGACTATTGGGACTATCTCGGTTGGCAGGACCGTTTCGCCTCTTCGTCATTCAGCCAGCGTCAAAGAGAATACCGCCGTTCGGGTGGTCTCAGTTCCGTCTACACGCCTGGCATGTTGGTCAATGGAGAGGAGTGGCGTGGTTGGTACCGGGGGCGTCCCCTGCCTAGGGCCGAATCGGAAAAAATAGGTCGTCTGAGCCTGCGTGTTGAACCGGATCGATACGCCGTGATCGTGTTTTCACCCGAAAACGGTCAATCGTCAGCAGGTTTCAAGGCCAATCTGGCTGTACTCGGCAGTGGTATCAAGAGCAATATCGGTGCAGGTGAGAATCGAGGGCGATCCCTGGTGGAAGATTTTATTGTGCTTGGACACACAGTGACATCAAAAGAGATCTCACAGAACACCTGGCGGGTAGCCTGGCCTGAGCTGAAATCGAATACCGCCTCACGCTATGCCGTGGTGGCTTGGCTTAGCCGAGATGACAATCCTGCTCCGATACAAGCTGCCGGCGGTTGGTTGCCCTAAAATGCCCAATTGAAGGATTCCCCCACAGCCCTACACCTCGATACTCTGTGCCCAGGGGGCTAATCGACTTCCGAGATGGGCATGCCAATTGCGCGAGTGGGGTTGTTGTGCTATTCTTCGCGCCGTTCCGCGGTTGAGGCAACCGGTAACCAGGCTGAGCTCCTGCGGCGAATTATAATAAAACCCCGATAGCGGGGTTTTTTTGTTTTCGGAATCAGCACCTGCCATGCGTCGATTTACTCACGGCAATCGCCGTCGGGACGTTGGCAGATGTGGCTTCGAGGACACACGATGGGCCATGAGCCCATTTTTTATTGGGTGATTGCATGCGGTCTGTGCCGGAAAAACTGAACTTGCTTGTCAGGCAAGAGGTGGAACTGCTGGGCTACGAGCTGGTGGGTGTACAGCTGCTGTCGCAGGGTAAGGGCGGAAGCCTTCTGCGTATCTATATCGACCATGCAGACGGCATCACGTTGGACGATTGTGTCGAAGTCAGTCACCAGGTAAGTGGTGTGCTCGATGTGGAAGATCCGATAAAAGAGAATTATCGACTTGAAGTGTCATCACCGGGACTGGACAGGCCGCTGTTCGAACTTGAGCACTTTGAACGCTACAAAGGCAGCAAAGTGAAGATCAAGACACAGACGAAGATCGACAATCGTCATCGTTTTAGCGGTGAACTGGGTGGTGTGGAGAAGAATCAGGTTTTAATTGAAGAAGACGGGACGCTCTATCGAATTCCGATCGAACTGATCGATTCGGCGCGAGTAGTACCTGAATTTTGAATTGGGAAATAACTGATGAGTAAAGAGATACTGCTGGTCGTAGATGCGGTCTCCAACGAGAAAGACGTAGGTAAGACAATTATCTTCGAGGCGATTGAGGCTGCGTTGGCATCGGCCACGCGCAAACGCAACGGAGACGACATCCTGGTGCGCGTCGCCATTGATCGCACTACGGGAGACTACGATACCTTCCGCCGTTGGGAGGTGGTCGAGGCATACGCGGAGGATGAGCCGGATGCCCCGCTGCGTCAGGTCATCCTGGAGGCGGCCCGTGAAGATAACCCCGACATCCAGGTTGGCGATTTTGTCGAAGAGCCGATCGAATCCATTGAATTCGGCCGTATTGCGGCACAGGCAGCCAAACAGGTTATCGTGCAGAAAGTCCGCGAAGCGGAGCGGGCCAAGGTGGTCGAGGCCTTCAGTGGACGCGAAGGCGAACTGGTGACCGGTGTGGTCAAACGGATCGATCGCGGTAACGTGTTCCTCGATCTGGGGGGCAACGCCGAGGCCTTCATCGGTCGTGAGCACATGATACCCAAGGAATCGGTACGAGTCGGTGATCGTTTACGCGGATATCTCTATGAGGTCCGTTCCGAACCCCGTGGCCCGCAACTGTTCATCAGCCGCGCCATGCCTGAACTGCTGATCGAGCTGTTCAAGCTGGAAGTGCCAGAAGTGGGTGAAGGACTTATCGATATCCGAGGGGCAGCCCGCGATCCGGGTCTGCGCGCGAAGATTGCCGTCAAGGCGTTGGATCAGCGCATCGATCCTGTAGGCGCCTGTGTCGGCATGCGCGGTTCGCGTGTACAGGCAGTCTCCAATGAATTGAACGGCGAACGCGTCGACATCATTCTCTGGAATGACAACCCGGCCCAGTATGTGATCAACGCCATGTCGCCGGCAGATGTGGTCTCGATCGTGGTGGACGAAGACAGCCATACCATGGATGTAGCCGTCAGCGAGGAGAATCTTTCCCAGGCTATAGGCCGGGGCGGTCAGAATGTCCGTCTCGCCAGCCAGCTTACCGGTTGGGAACTCAACGTGATGGATGAAGCTCAGGCCTCTGAGAAGAACGAAAGCGAGGCGCGGGGTTTCATGCAGTCTTTCATGGAGCAACTGGATGTGGATGAAGATATTGCTGCCATCCTGGTCCAGGAGGGCTTTACTACGGTGGACGAAGTAGCCTATGTGCCCCTTGAAGAACTGGTTGCGATCGAAGAGTTCGATCAGGACTTGGTGGATGAGTTGCGAAACCGCGCCAAGGATTTTCTGCTGACCCGAGCGATCGCCAATGAGGAGGCGTTCTGTGAGCCGGCTGAAGATCTGCTGACAATGGAAGGCATGGACAAGGACCTGGCCTTTATTCTGGCCGGTAAGGGAGTGGTAACCATGGAAGATCTTGCAGAACAGTCCATCGACGATCTGATGGAAATAGATGATATGGATGAAGAACGAGCGGGCAAGCTGATCATGACAGCCCGTGCGCCCTGGTTCGAAGAGACGGAGTAGCAGTTGCGACGGATAATCCGGCAACTTGCCAACCAGGAATAAGAAACGGTGGATAAGGCAAACTCGAGAGGCCTGATGTATGAGTGAAGTAACGGTTGCACAACTTGCAAAAGTCGTCGGCATTCCCGCTGATCGGTTGATGGAACAGTTGGCTGATGCCGGGATCCAGGCTAAAGACCCCGAGGATAAGATCTCTGACGAAGAGAAGAGCAAGCTGCTGCAGTTTCTACGTGAGAGCCACGGCAAGAAAAAGACTGCCAGCATCTCGTCGCCGAGTAAGGTGACCCTGCGACGCAAGACCGTCAGCGAACTTCGTCAGCCCACTGCAACTGGCCGCAGTACACTCAACAGATCCGCACCGGCAGCTTCGAAGACCGTTAGTGTTGAGGTGCGTAAAAAACGTACTTATGTCAAGCGTACTTCGGTAGAGGCTGACGAGACGAAGGTCAAGGACGCAGAAGACGCACGCAAAGCGCTGGATGAGCAGGCGAAAAAGAAAGCCGAGTTCGAGGCTGAAGTTGAAGCACGCAAGGCTGCGGAGGCAAAGCGGGCCGAAGAGGAGGCCGCCAGAATAGCGGCTGAGGAAGAGGCGAAACGCCAGGCTGAAGAGGAGGCCAAACGCAAAGCCGAAGAGGAAGCGGCGGCCAAGGTGCAGCAGACAGAGGCACCCACAGAAAAGCCCGCACCCAAGCCGGAGGCGGGTCGTGGCCGCAAGCGTAAAGAGAAACGGGAAGAGAAGGAAGCCGGTCAGGATCGCTTTGAGCGCAAAGAACTGCACGTCTCTGAAGCACTTCGTGGACGTCGAAAGAAAAAACCTTCGAAACGAAGAGCCGCCGCGCAAACACCCAGCGATGCCCAGCACGGATTCCAGAAACCTACCGCCCCTGTTGTGCATGAAGTGAAGGTGCCCGACAGTATCTCGGTAGCCGATCTGGCTCAGCGTATGAGCATCAAGGCCGCAGAGGTGATCAAGGTACTGATGAAGATGGGCATGATGGTGACCATCAACCAGCCCCTGGATCACGACACCGCAGTACTTGTGGTGGAAGAGATGGGGCATGTACCCGTGGACTATAAGAGCGAAGATGCCGAATCGGATCTGCTGAGCACAGAGGATCAGGCGCAGGCTGAAGGCGAACTGGTTACTCGCCCGCCAGTGGTGACCATCATGGGTCACGTCGATCACGGCAAGACCTCGCTTCTCGACTATATCCGGGCCAGCCGGGTGGCGGCCGGTGAGGCCGGCGGTATTACTCAGCATATCGGTGCCTACCATGTGGATACCGACAAGGGGACCGTCTCTTTCCTCGATACTCCGGGACATGCGGCCTTTACCGCCATGCGTGCTCGCGGTGCCAAGGTGACCGACATCGTCATCCTCGTGGTTGCGGCTGACGACGGTGTCATGCCGCAGACAAAAGAGGCGATTCAGCACGCCAAGGCGAGCGGCGTGCCTTTGATCATTGCGATCAATAAGATCGATAAAGAGGATGCCAATCCTGATCGGGTGACGCAGGAGCTCTCCCAGGAGGAGGTGATACCCGAAGACTGGGGCGGCGATACCATGTTTGTCCATGTCTCCGCCAAAACCGGTGAGGGTATCGATAATCTGCTCGACGCTATCCTCCTGCAGGCGGAAGTGTTGGAACTCAAAGCTGTCGAAGAAGGGCCGGCTACCGGATCCATCGTGGAGTCTTCACTGGATAAGGGACGGGGTCCCGTCGCTACAGTATTGGTACAGTCCGGCACACTCAATCGAGGTGATGTGATTGTCTCCGGCCAGGAGTTTGGCCGTGTGCGTGCCATGTTCGATGAGAACGGTCGATCCATCAAGAGTGCCGGTCCCTCCATTCCTGTTGTTGTGCTTGGTCTGTCCGGTACGCCGGAAGCGGGTGACGACGTGCGCGCCGTAAGCGACGAACGCCGGGCCCGTGAAGTTGCTGAGCTGCGTCGGGACAAACAGCGCGATACGCGTCTGGCCGCCCAGAAGGCCGCCAAGCTCGATGAGATGTTTACCCAGATGGCGGAAGGTGAAGTGCAGAACCTCAATGTCATCGTCAAGGCAGATGTGCAGGGTAGTGTCGAGGCTTTGAAAGAGTCGTTGGTGAAGACTTCGACCGATGAGGTGAAAGTACGTGTGGTAGCCTCGGGTGTCGGCGGTATCAACGAATCTGACGCCAATCTGGCGGTGACATCCAATGCCATCATCATCGGTTTCAACGTTCGTGGCGATGCCGGTGCTCGTCGTGTGGTCGAAGAGCAGGGCATCGATATGCGCTATTACAGCATCATCTACGAAGTCATCGATGATGTGAAAATGGCGATTTCCGGCATGCTCTCACCGGAGATACGCGAAGAGATCATCGGTCTGGCCGAAGTGCGCGATGTCTTCCGCAACTCCAAGCTGGGCTCCATCGCGGGCTGCATGGTCATCGAGGGTACGGTCAAGCGCAACAACCCGATTCGCGTGCTGCGTGACAATGTGGTGATCTACGAAGGCACCCTGGAATCACTGCGTCGTTTTAAAGATGATGTCAACGAAGTGAAAAACGGCACTGAGTGCGGTATCGGGGTAAAGAACTACAACGATGTGCAGCCGGGCGATCAGATTGAGGTCTTCGAACGGTCGGAAGTGGCCAGAACGGTTTGATTGTTTACCCGTAGCCACAAGATATGTCGAGAGATTTCAAGAGAACCGACCGGGTCGGGGCCGAACTTCAGCGGGAGTTGGCCGAGCTGATCCGTGAAGAGATCAAGGATCCGGCGCTCGGTATGATTACTCTGCAGGAGGTCCGGGTTGTGCGGGACTTTTCCCAGGCCAAGGTCTATTTCACAGCCATGGCCGGGCAGGTGACTCATAAAGAGGTTGCCGCACACCTGAACCAGGTGGCGGGGCATCTGCGCTGGCTGTTGGGTCAGCGAGTGAAACTGCGTAGCGTGCCGAAGCTGATTTTTGTCTATGACACTTCTGTTGAGCAGGGTGAGCACCTATCGTCCCTGATCGACCAGGCCGTAGGCGACCATAAGAGCGATTCCGATTAGCTTGTTGTTAATTTGAACGATGAATTTTGAATTAATGAACTCTCCTCGGTCGTGGATTTTGTTGTGCGACTTTATTTATGTTGCGCAAGAAGTGTCTTCTTCAATTCAACATTCAAAATTAATAGCTAGAGACTGAGCATGGGACGTCGTCGAAACAGAGGGCGCAATATCAGTGGTGTATTGCTGCTCGACAAGCCGATAGGCATGACCTCCAACAAAGCCTTGCAGGAGGTCAAGTTTCTTTACAAGGCAGCCAAGGCCGGGCATACCGGCAGCCTTGACCCATTGGCGACGGGCCTGCTCCCCATCTGCTTTGGGGAGGCGACCAAGCTGTCGGCCTTCCTGCTCGATGCCGACAAACACTATCGCGTTCGGGTGAAGCTGGGTGAGACCACCACCACTGCTGATGCGGAAGGCGAACTGTTGGAGTCCGTGGATCCCAGTGGTGTCACCGAGAGCGATCTGATGCAGGTGCTTGGGGAGTTCCAGGGCGAGCAGCAGCAGCTGCCCCCCATGTATTCTGCAATCAAGCACCAGGGTGAACGACTCTACAAGCTGGCAAGGCAGGGACTGGAAGTAGAGCGGGAGCCGAGAACCATTCACATTCATGCCCTGAATCTGCTCAGTTTTGACTTGCCCGAGTGTGTACTCGATGTGCACTGCTCCAAGGGCACCTACGTACGCACCCTGGCGGAGGATATCGGTAAGCGCCTGGGTTGTGGCGCCCATGTTATCGGTTTGCGACGTACCGGTGTCGGCCCCTATGACGATCAGTCCATGGTGACGCTTGAGCAGGTGCAGTCGGCTTTTGCCGACAAGCGTTTCGAGGAGATGGACAACTGGATGTTGCCGCTGGAGAGCGCATTGGCGGAGTGGCCGGAGGTGAAACTGACCCCCGATGCCGCCTTCTATATGCAGCAGGGACAACCGATCCTGGTGCCGAATGCCCCGACCAGCGGTTGGGTACGACTCTATGCCAATCAGAGCGATTTTCTCGGAGTCGGACAGATTCTCGAAGACGGACGCGTGGCGCCAAAGCGCCTGATGCAGGTAAGGAGTTGAATTTCAGGTGAATTCCTCCTGATTTGGATGATTTTTTGGTTGCTGAGATCGAACATAACGCGCATACTACGCGGTCTTTCGGGTAGTACCCGAAGTAGAACCTATTTTTTTGGGGTCCGGTCGGCCTGAACTCATTGTCGGGTCGGCCTATAAGAAGTGGCCTGTAATTAAGACGCAACCCAGAGGAGAACGTCATGACAATGAGTGCAGCAGAAAAGAAATCCGTCGTTGAAGAGTACCAGCGTGCGCCTGGCGATACCGGTTCACCTGAAGTTCAGGTGGCACTGATGACCAGCCGCATCACCCAGCTGACCGAACACTTCAAGGAGCACAAGCAGGACCACCATTCCCGTCAGGGTCTGGTACGCTTGGTCAACTCTCGCCGTAAACTGCTCGACTACCTGAAAAAGAAAGATCAGCAGCGCTATCGCGATCTCATCGCCCGCCTCGGCCTGCGCCGCTAGTCAGTCCGTCAAACACCAGAATCCCAAGGATTAAACAGTGACTTTGATAAAGAAAGAATTCCAGTGGGGAGACAATAAGGTCTCCATCGAAACAGGTGAGATCGCAAGACAGGCGGATGGCGCCGTGATGGTAAATATGGATGATACCGTGGTTCAGGTGACCGTGGTTGAGGCCAAGAGCAGTATTGAGCGCGATTTTTTCCCATTGACCGTGGACTACCAGGAAAAGACCTACGCCGCCGGCATGATCCCGGGCGGTTTTTTTCGTCGTGAGGGTCGTCCCAGTGAGAAGGAGATACTCACTGCCCGTCTGATCGACCGGCCTATTCGCCCGCTATTCCCGAAAGGTTTCACCAGCGAGGTTCAGGTGATCATCACCGTGATGTCCTTGAATCCTGCGGTAGATCCTGAGATTCCATCGCTCATCGGCACCTCTGCAGCACTGGCCATATCAGGCCTGCCTTTTCAGGGACCTGTCGGCGCGGCTCGAGTCGGCTACAAGGATGGCGAATACATTCTCAATGCTGCCACCACCGGTCTCAATCCCGATTCCGATTTGGATCTGATTGTTTCCGGCACCGAAGAAGCCGTATTGATGGTAGAGTCTGAGGCTAATCAGCTCTCAGAAGAGATTATGTTAGGTGCGGTTCTGTTTGGTCATGAGCAGTCCAAAGTTACCATCCAGGCCATCAAGGAGCTGGCAGCAGAAGTAAACAAAGCACCTGCTGAGTTTGCAGCACCGGAGGAAGATCAAGAACTGACGGCTGCAGTGGAGGCGGAAGCCGCTCAAGGTATAGGTGATGCCTATTCTATTGCAGATAAACTGGATCGCTATGCGGCGGCAGACGCTGTGGCCGCAGCAACGGTCGAAAAGCTGTGTACTGCGGAAGAGGGCGGCGAGCCCCGCTGGAGTGCCGATCAGGTCAAGGGTGCGTTGGAGAAACTGAAAAAGCGTACTGTACGTGGGCGCATATTGGATGGCGAGCCGCGTATCGACGGTCGTGATACCCGCACCGTTCGCCCCATCAGTGTGCGTACCGGCGTGTTGCCGCGTACCCATGGTTCTGCGTTGTTTACCCGTGGTGAGACCCAGGCTCTGGTTGTCACCACGCTGGGTACCGAGCGTGATTCACAGATTATCGACGCACTGGAAGGCTCGCGCCGCGAGCACTTTATGTTGCACTACAACTTTCCTCCCTTCTGTGTGGGTGAGACCGGTCGAGTGGGCAGTCCCAAGCGTCGGGAAATCGGTCATGGACGCCTGGCCAAACGCGGTGTGCTGGCCTGTATGCCCACCATTGGTGAGTTCCCATATGCCATCCGTGTGGTCTCCGAGATCACTGAATCCAACGGCTCTTCGTCCATGGCCTCTGTCTGTGGCACCAGCCTGGCGTTGATGGATGCCGGTGTACCGGTCAAGTCGCCCGTGGCCGGTGTTGCCATGGGTTTGATCAAAGAGGGTGACAAGTTCGCTGTCCTGACCGATATCATGGGCGACGAGGACCACCTGGGTGATATGGACTTCAAGGTGGCCGGTACCGCTGACGGTATCAATGCCCTGCAGATGGATATCAAGATCAACGGTATCACCAAAGAGATCATGGAGATCGCCCTGGCGCAGGCGAAAGAGGGACGCATGCATATCCTCGGTGAGATGAATAAGGTTATCGATTCACACCGTGAGGATATGTCCGAGCACGCACCGCGTATCATCGAGTTCAAGATCCACCCGGATAAGATCCGTGACGTCATCGGTAAGGGTGGTGTCACCATCCGTTCCATCACCGAAGAGACAGGTGCTACCGTCGATATAACCGATGACGGTGTGGTGAAAATTTTCTCGGTCGACAAATCTGCCGGTGAAGAGGCACGCAAACGTGTCGAGCTGATTACCGCAGACGTGGAGGTCGGTACCATCTACGAAGGTAAGGTCGCGAAGCTGATGGATTTTGGTGCTTTCGTCACCATTCTACCGGGTAAGGACGGTCTGGTGCACATTTCCCAGATTTCCAACGAGCGAGTGGAAAAAGTCAGTGACAAGCTATCTGAAGGTGACACTATCAAGGTTAAAGTGCTGGAAGTCGACAAACAGGGACGCATACGACTCAGTATGAAAGCCGTTGAAGAGGCCTGATTAAGTGCCTGACCAGGAATAAAAAAGGGGCTTTTAGCCCCTTTTTTTCTGGCAAACAAAGCATGGAAAGCGATAGTGACTCAGTTTAGCGGAATCTGTTAGGCTTTGCTAAGTGCCGGTATCTGTATATCGCTGATGCGTTGCAGATGTGGGTGTCTGTGGTGAAAGGTCTGTTTGACGCACGTCGATGAGAGACAGTCAGAGTGATGTCCCTAGTAACGGTGTGACGTATTGAGACTGCTATAGCACTCAACCATTTGTCTGATCGATTGGAATGGATTAGTCACTTTTAGCAAGGAAGCGAAAATATGAATAGTCTGAACAAGGTCGTTCTCTCCAGTCTCACTCTGAGTGTTGTCTCCCTATGTCTCTTTATGGCCTTTGCCTCTTTCAATCATGAGCCCAACTGGCATATAGAAAGGCTTGCTGTGGCATCCGACACGCACCCTCTGGCTGGCTTTTGGAAAGAAGACAATTGTGAAGATCCATGGGGATGGGCCATCGGGCCCGCCAGGGAAGATCTCTACTATGTCTCATTCTGCGGTCCGGGTGGCTGCTTCGAAATGGGTAGTTATCGACCCAATACCAATATCATCGATGATCCACTCTACCGGGTTATCGACTCAGACACGCTCATGCTTCTATCTGAGGACGTCTGGTCAACCCATATCAGATGTCCTGCTCGATAAGGATTCTTGAGAAAAGCCGCAGAAAAAACTGGGCGTACTCATGTTTCAACTCCCTATTGGGTTCACTGCTCCGGTCGATCGATATGGCGTTCAACCCAGAATGCAGGGAACTGTTCAGGTTTCAGCTTGCCGATAGCTGTTACCATCAGTAATCTAGTGCTGCGATCCAAATTGTTATAAAAGCGTGACGCCAGACCGATATTTGCGCTCTACGCTCTACACTAGGCATAAGAATATTCCCTGGGAGGGGAGGCATGTCGAGCGGGAACGATCGAAAAATAGAAGAAAAAAACCAGAGAAATCAAGAGCTAACTGAGCTGCTTGCTGCCTGTGCCCTAAATGACCAGAAAGCTTTTGCGCGTCTTTATCAAATGACGTCGGCGAATCTGTATGGCGTTGTACTGCGTATACTCAACAGAGAAGCGTGGGCGGAAGATTGCCTACAGGAGGCTTTTGTCAAAATCTGGAACAATGCGGAAAGCTACCGTCCCTATCTGGCAGCGCCGATGACCTGGATGATGACGATCGCGCGTAACCAAGCGCTGGACCAACTCCGCCGACGGCGACGCGAGGTGATGGAGTCTGATGGGCATACCTTTTTGGAGGAGGCTGATACAGACCCACTACCGCTGGATAACCTGACACAGAGTGATGAGGGATTACGCCTCAAAGCCTGTTTGGAACTGTTGAACGAGAACCAGCGGCAAATGATCGCCTTGGCCTATTTTAAAGGCCTCACGCATGATGAACTTGCGAATCAAACAGATGCGCCTTTGGGAACCGTCAAGACATGGATCCGTCGTGGCCTGGCGCAACTGAGGAGGTGTCTGGAGCCATGATGAAAGAGAGTGAGATCCAAGACAACAGCGTCCTTGCTGGTGAATATGTACTGGGGACGATGGATGACGCAGATCGTGCGGAATTTGAGCGGCGCCTGGAAGAAGATCTACAACTGCAGGCGGAAGTCGATGCCTGGGAACGGCGGTTCGGGCCGCTGCTCAATACTGTGGAGCCGGTGTCTCCGCCTGCCTCGGTTTGGCAAGAGCTGGAAAGACGCACATCACCCAAAGACAGGTCATCCAACCCTTCCTCCGGACTTTGGGCCAGTCTTCAGTTCTGGCGTGGACTCGGGATGGCTGCGGCAGCATTGGTGTTGGGTATGGCCCTGACCCTTTTCACCTCGCATGAAGGTGGTCTGGGGATGGACAGCATGATGGTTGTGCTGAACGATAAGTCCACTGCGGGTTGGATAGTCGCGGCCCAGCAGGGACAGGGTTATCTGAATGTCAGGGCAGTCGAACCCTCGAATTTACCGCAAGGCAAGGTCTGCCACCTTTGGATGAAGGATGGAAGCGGCAATATGCACCCCTTGGGTATTCTCCCCCATAGTGGCAGCAGGGAAATGCCGATGCCTGTGAAGCAAGCCCCCAGTCGCCAGTTATTCATGGTTTCCATCGAGGAAGAGGCCGATATGCCTTCGAATACCCCGAGTCAGGAGATCGTTTTCGAAGGTCGGTTGACAGAAATCTGATTTTTCGATTTTCTGGTAAATTGATAAAATCTTGTCCAGAGTCAATTCCCTAGGGGAAGGATAGAGTATACTGCTGCCGACGGATTTTAACCGCGGCAGACAGCTATCGCCCGCGGGATAAGAGGATAGCTGTAGCCTTGCGTGTGGTTTTGGCGTTTCTCCAGCTTTCCAGTCCTGTTCCACGGTTCCCCCGAAGTTTGATTCGGTGGGTAAGCCCCTTCGCTTGAGGCTGGGCATTCCGGCCTAAGCGATTACTGATTGCGAGCTTGCCAGTGCGAAAACTCTTGGAGATGATTCCCGGACTGGATTCCTACCGGGGACGATACGCCTACTTGTCGTTGCTCTCGGCGATCACACTGATGGCTATTGCCTATTTAGGCTGGAGTCATGTCAGGGGTACCAGTCAGGCCCAGATCCAAGCCATCTCCCAGCGCTCTCATACGGCCGGGCTGCTCGTGGATATCCAGACTCAACTGAATCGCTTGGAGAATCACCTCCATCGCATTCTGCTTGAGCCCGGGACAAGTGATGCCGACCCGATAAAAGCCGTCCTCACAAAGATGGATGGGAGTCTGGAAACACTCTCCGATACCTTGCGCACAGGGTCATCCAAACAGGATGGTTTGGCATCCGCCCTCCTGGTCGACTTCAATGAGTTGCAGCGGGAAACGGAACGTCTGATAGAAGTCCGGACAGAAGCCCAGCGTTGGTTCCCCGCTGTACGGCTACTGCAGGATGAGATGTTCCCGAGTAACCAGTTTTTCCTGGTGGAGATTAAGGAACTTGAGAAAGGCCTCTCTGTAGAAGGCAACGTCAAGGCTCTGGAAGCGCTCTCCGCCTTGACTTGGGCCTGGCGAGGTATGGTCGAGGAGATGCACCATTTCGTATCCTATCGATTCGGAGTCATTACCGGCGGTTTTCAATCTGACGCACCTGATTCGCAGGAAAAAGTTGAAATTTTTGCACAACTGGTACTGACCCATATCGATGCCTTGAGAGATCTGCACGACAAGGCTTTGCTGGGATCTGTGGAAGTTGGTCCTATCGACCAGCTGATGGTACACGCCAATACCTGGATCGGCGCCAGCAATCAGGTCTTTATTGCCATGGAGAAAGAGGTCTGGCGACAAGATTTACAACTGATGCGCGAATCGATTACCCCGATAATGGCCCGTATGCGCGAGCGCTTTTCCATGATTGATCTGCGCCTGGACAATGACTCTGCAACGGACATAACACAGTTGACCCAGACAGCCAAACAACTGTCTGACTCGATATTGAGCATTGCTGTTATGGGTATTCTGATGATTCTCGCAGCCTATCTCTATATCAATAGAAATCTGCTTCAACCAATTGCCGAAACAGCGTATGCATTAAAGGAGGAAGCAAGGGGTGAAATTGATATAAAACCACCGCCGGCAGAGCTCAGGGAAACACGGGATCTGGTGGATGCATTCGATGAGATGCGCAGACAGGTACATCAGCGCCAGCGCTATCTGGATCATATCGCACATCATGACGCATTGACCCAACTACCCAATCGTGTCCTGTTCCGTGATCGCCTGGAGCATGCCTTGGCAATTGCGCTTAGGGGGGAGACGCAGATTGGACTGATGTTCCTTGATCTTGACCAGTTCAAGCAGGTGAATGACAGCCTGGGCCATTTGGTGGGTGACGAATTACTACAGACGGTAGCGGAGAGATTGACGTCCCTGGTCCGTAGTTCCGATACCGTGGCCCGTCTGGGTGGTGATGAGTTCGCGATACTCGTGGAGGGCATTAACAGCCGGGATGACATGTCCCTGCTGGCAAGAAAGATTCTGCGAACTATAGAACAACCGATGAAGTTGGCGGATCATGAACTACGTATATCGGTCTCCGTGGGCATATCAACTGCGCCACATGATGATGTTTCCGCCGAATACCTGATAAGAGACGCGGACGCTGCGATGTATGAGGCGAAACGGCAAGGCAGGGCCGCCTACTGTTTCTTTAGCGGGGAATTGACTTCAAGAGCTTCAGAAGGGCTCCAACGTGAGACCCAGGTGCGTCAGGCGGCGGAGCGGGATGAATTCATATTTCATTTTCAACCAATTGTCGACTGTAACAGTGGTGAGCTCTTCTGTTTCGAAGCGTTGATGCGTTGGCGGCACCCGGAGCGGGGTACTCTCCATCCTGCGGAATTTCTCTCCGTACTCGACGATACCGGTGTCATCGCTTCGGTAATCGAATCGCTTATGCGGCAGGCATACACCTTTCAACATAACCACTATCGGCAGACGGGTGAGAAGGTCGCCATAGCGATCAATCTCTCAGTCAGATTACTCAATGACCAGGTTTTCAGACGGCAACTTCTGGAGAGATTAATCGCACACGATTTTTTTTCAGACAGTCTGATTCTGGAGATTACGGAAGATATTCTGATGCAGGATCTGGTGGATGCGGAGGTCTTTCTGCAGCAGGCGAGGGCATTGGGTGCTCGCATCGCGCTGGATGATTTCGGTACAGGACAGGCCTCACTGAGCCATCTTCGTCAGTTTCCCTTCGATTATCTGAAGATCGACCGCGAGTTCATACGCCATGCCGATGCAGATGCCAACGATGCCAGTGTTGTCCTGGCCATGGTACAGCTTGCGCATGCATTTGGTATCAAGGTGATCGCTGAAGGTGTGGAAAATGAGTCTCAATTGACCTTTCTGCAACGCTTGGATTGTGACTATATACAGGGATATCTCATCGGTACCCCTAACCACGCTGAGCATAGGTTTGAACTCAAGCAGTTGATGCCCTTATTCGGATAGTGATACCTGCTCAAGCTGAGAGTAAACTTGTCTGTCGGCTTTTGGATGATCGGGTGGAACCGGTGATCAGGTGCTTGTAGGCCATATTGGTACCGCGATGCTGCCCGAAACCTTGACACAGGGTGCAAAGTACCTTAGATTTCGCGCTCCACTTTGCTTGTGTGTCCCAAACAGTCACATTTTCAGAGTACTGTCCCCATCGTCTAGAGGCCTAGGACACTGGCCTTTCACGCCGGTAACAGGGGTTCGACTCCCCTTGGGGACGCCATAGATAGGCTATCGATAATAGGTAATCGGTAGTTGACGGTAAATTCCAGGCGTTCTGGGTCCAGGCTGATGTGATCGACCATCGCCTGGAATACCCCTTTCAATTTAGGTTTTTCAATATCCTGCAGGTCCTCGATTAGATTGCTTACCAGCCGCTTGATGTCGTCTCTGGTGATGCTCTGCATAGCAATCTGAACCGCATAGTCTCGTTCTAACCGCTCGATTTCTTCTGAAAGGGATTTTCGCCTGGCTTCCAGCTCGTTAACCTTTCTGAGTGCTGGGGCTGGGTCGGCCAGCTGAACGGCCAGGTCCATCGTTTTGCTGATTTGCTCATTCAGGCCGATCAGTTCTTTTCTCATGCCCTTGGCTGGGTCTTCCGGTTTTTCCTCTTGCCTGTGAGCTGACTTGAGAAGTGCGTCAATGAAGCGCGGTGATCGCATGTCGTCAATCACTTTCTTTGATACCGCTTCGTCGATCGCTTCAATGGGTAGGTACTTTCCCTTTCTGCCGTTACCTGGCTTGAGCCGGTACTTGTCCTTCATTGCTGTCCAGGCGCGGCCGTCAGGAGACTTAAGGACGCCGGTCAGCAGGTATTTTGAGAGGCCGCGTTTTGCTTTAGAAACCGCAGCGCCGATAGAGCTTTGCTGGAGATTTGCTAGGATCGCCTCAGCCTCATTCTCGCTGATCATGGCGTGGTGCGTGTCTTTCTGGATAACCCATTCTGCCCGTGGTCGGTATTTAGTCCCGCCAACATATCGGCCTTGCTCTTGTGGGTTTGATTGATTCCAAACGGTGTGCCCTGCATAGGTCAGGGCGCGCCACTCCATGCCGATGAGAGTGGAGGCGGGCCAGGCTAAATTGAGATCTCGCTTGATCTTGGCTCGGGGAATCCCGGCTGCTCGCGCCTTCATGTAGCGAGCGACCAGCGGGGCGTCCTCGTTAGGCTCAAGGCTGGACTTCATCACAGGCGATCCCTCACGTCTTACGCCGGTATCGATATGGTTCAGTTTGTAGCCTTTTGGCGCTCTACCGCCAGCGCGAAAGCCTCTCCGGACATTCTCCGCCATACCGGCGAGGCCTTTTTGTTTGCTCATCATTGAGTGAACTTCAGCATTAGCCTCCATGCCAGAGTCGATGTAGACTTTAGCAATAGGGTCGAGGTCCGGTGCTATGGCGTAGATTATTTTGACACCTAACTTTTTGGCATCTCGCTTGAATACAACTGCAACATAGGTATCCCGACTCAGCCTTGTGTGGTCGGTCATAAGGAGATACTTCCATGTCCTGGAAGGTGATTTGAGGTCAGCTAGCAGCCGCTGAAAATCTGGGCGGTGTTCAGTTTTGGCAGATTCTACGACATCAATATATTCATGGGTGATGAATAGATTTCTTTGCCCCGCCAATTGAGACAACTGTCGACGCTGGGCGCTGATCGATACGTCCGACCTGTCTTTGCTGCTCCTGTAATATACCGCTGCTGGTTCCATCGTTATCCTTCCTGTCCTCCAGGAGCAAAGAAATTACATCAGCTGCCAGCCTGTCGTCCAGTCCGACGGAGGGGAGGGCGGTGATTTTAATTGCCTTTGGCATTCTCTACTTCAGCTCTCAGCTTTTCGATTTTTAGACGTTGAAGCGCTTTCTCTTCTGGTGTTTTGTGGCTTTGAAATAATGAGTCGTAGCCTTGTTGGTGTATCCAGTGATCGCAGATGATCAGTGCTGCCGCAAAGATCCAGAACCCAAACCAGGCCAATCCAGATCCGCAGTCCATTACCACCAGGCCTCGCCATTGTTGTAAAGATGATGGGCTTCAGCCCACAGCTGATCTCTGTTCGCTTGCAGCCACTGCAGATCAGCTTGAGAGCAGCGAACAGGCCAAAACCGCCTGTTACCGTGTTTGTCAGCCAAGAATTCAACCTGATTGGTGGTGGCAACAAAAACAGTTAACCTCTTCTCCTCGCGCGGGAACCGAGAGAATGCAGGCCTGTACATATCTGATTGCCTGGATAGAAACGACTTAAGTTTGAGCTGCTCATCCAGCGTTATAGTCTCAAGCTCGCAGAGCTCGCAGCACCAGTAATCAATGATTTGCTTCACCCATTCATTGGTTTTGAAGTCGCTTGTGGCGCTTGTGAACCAGTGTCCAAATAGGATCTGAATGGCCGCAGATTTGCCTGTACCCTGTTCGCCTTCGAGCAGTAAGATGTTGTCGAATTTGCAGCCTGGGTTGAGCGCTCTCGCAACACAGCCGATCAGAAATTTCCTTCCAATGTCGGATGTGTTGACGCTTTTCTCTTCAGCGCCAAGCGCTATCGTCAGCCACGAATCAATCCTGCTTTTGCCGTCCCACTGAAGATTGGTTAGGTAGTTCGAGATATCTTTAGCGCTCATCATCTCGCCTCACTCAGCAGGCTTTGCTGCTCATTGTTCTGGGGCTCCTCGGCGTTTACTCCGAGGTAGTTGCCGACTTCTTTGATGTAATTTTTCATCATGTAATCAACCGCACATTTCGCGGCCGCTTTCTTCATGGTTTGTATGTCGAGCTCCATGCGCTCGGCGATTTTTTTCAGGGTCGCGTCTTCACCGTCGATTTTTTCGTCGACGTACGCCTGGTAGACCAGGATCACATCGATCATGCCGTCGGTAGCCTGGTCGATCGCTTGCATCACAAGCGCTTTGTATCGATCGAGTTCGCGTTGGTCTTCTGCCATTTCTCGAATGCGCTTTTGATTCTCAGTTGGCTCTTCCGGCGCAGCCTCTATCGGTTGGGATGTTTCCGGTTGGGTGCTGAGTTGTGGGACGGTGGAAGGCTGAGGCTCTATGATCTCGCTGTCTTCATCATCTTCCGGCTCGCCTGGATCGCTGTTCTTTGGCTGCGCTTTTTCTCGGAGGGCTTGGTTGGTGGCTTCGGTCAGCTGTAGGTAACAGCTCGGCTGAGTACAGAACGAATCTTCATGGCCGTTACTGAGTTTAGTGGTGTGCTTGTGCTCGCAACCTTGGCACTCGGTCTCATAGTCGAAGTTGATGGCATATGGGAAGTCGTTATCGGCGTTCATGCCTCCATCGACAAAGGGGAACTTGCTGGCGTAGATGTCCCTGATGGTGAGGTCCATCATGCTGACCGACGGGCATGGGCCATCTTTCTGGTTTGCACGCAGCTTCCTGATCAGGCCGTCGATGACTTCCTGGTGTTTTGCCTGCAACAGGATGATTTTGCCGTGTGACGGTTTAAGCCAGTCAGCTTCTATCATGCTCTGCAACTGCTTAGGTAGCTTGAACAGACGCCGGTAGTTGGTGATCACCGAGCGGGAGAATCCGTTGATGCCGCGCTTTAGGAGTTCGTCGGCTACATGCTGGTCGGTGTGCCCTTCTTCATGCAGCCGCTTGAAGGTACAGGCCCAGTCCCAGGCAGTGAGGGGCTCGCCCATGTTATCGGTGATCTGGCGGAATGTCCGCTCGATGGAGGTCTCTTCCTTATTGTCATCGAGGATGCCTTCCAGGTAATCGAATTCACCGATCTGGGCGGATCTCCACCGCCTCTCGCCGTGTTTTATTGTGAGAGGGGTTGCCTGCTTGGGCGCGCCAGCTGTGAACTTGATAGGCGTCTCCTGGCCGTCTGCGAGCATGGCGTTTGCCAGGTCTTTCAGTTTTTCCTGATCGAAGTGTCTTCTTGGTTGGTCCTTGTCACGCTTGAGCAGGGCGATAGGCACACGGTAGACGATGCCGGGCTTGAGATCCGAGATCTGCTGGCGCCAGATGTCGACGCGAGTGACCTGGCCATCGGTCTCGGCCTCGATAATGCCTGCATAGTCTGTCTCACCATCGATCGGCACGCGGCCATTGTTCTTCTCCCAGGTCTTAATGGCATTGCGGGAGGCGAGACCGCAGGCTTTCGTGAGTTTTGATATGCCCACCAAGTCGATAGCTTTGGTTACGAGGTTGATCGGTTGTGGTCTGTTGGTAGTCATGGTTACCATCCTTTATAAAAAATCAGCAGATCAGCGATGATTGATCGCTGGGTACTGTCGAGTGACAGGGCTAGATCACCAAAGCCGTTGCAGCCGACCTTTTTTGCCAGCTTTGCGCCTTCTTCTGAGTTGTGGAAACTAACCAGGGCCGCGATGAATGCAGCGCGGGACTTTGGAAAACTGGTGATCTTTTTGTTGATCTCTGGCGTCTTGGGCGCAAGCCTGTCCCGCTCACTGATCTGATCGTGGAGACCAGCGCCATAGAAAAGACCAGGCGCGCCGCTGGCCACGATGCCGCGTTTCCAGGTGTCGAGGAATGCGTCGTTGCTATCCATGGGGCACCGCCTTGAGGAGACTATCGAGGATCAGCGCCAGCAGAATCAGAAATGAGACACCAAGGATGGCTATCTGCAGGACTCCCTTGAGGGTTTTTGGCTTTGATTCTGATCTTCTCATGGGGTCGCCTCGTCGGGTTCCGTCGGGAGAGTGGTACCGGCAAACTGGGTTTTGCTGTGCGGGAACTTCACGAAATTGACGTTGCTTTGCGTGGTTCGTGAGATGTTTTCGCGCGGCAAAATCATGAATTTGCCGCAACGGATACGCTTCATCTCGCAGCCGCAGGCTTTTAATAGGGTGATCAGGTGCTGGTGGGTGATGCTTGGGTGCAGCGACACTGTATCCATGGATTTCCTCCTTTGTTGTTTCTCGGGAAACTTCACAGCTGCCACCGCTCGGCGATCTGGATATAGACCGCATCGCCGTTAAGGATCAGCTTGTGTGTGGGGGTGCCTAATGCTCGTAGCCTGAAGACTGTGAGAACGGCTTCTAGTGTGGTGCTGTCTAGCTGCGCTAGCTCGACCGCATTGAATGGGTAGCGCTCGCCGTCATAGGAGGAGAGAAGCGCTTTGGCTGCAATCAGCGCGACATTGCTCGGTTGGCTGGCTGCTAAATGCAGGCAATACAGTAAATTGTGCGCATACCCTGGCCTGTGGATGTAGGGTATCTCTTCTCTGCTTTCCAGTGCGGCGTGATTGATCTGTATTTCCATTGCTTCTATCTCCTAAAGAAATCGGGGGCCGGATTAAGCGCCGACCACGCTAGACGCCATGACAGAGAGTCGGCGTCGGCCAACCAAGCCACTAAGCGGCATGGGCAAGTGCGGATTCGCTCAGAAATTCCAGGAATGCGCGATTAGCTGAACCTGGCCTTGCCATAATGCTGACGCCGCGAATCATCCAGTGGATCGTATCCGCGTCCTCGTCAGGGGTTTGGGGTGTCAGTACATTGAAAAGGGCATCGCCTGCCTCGGCGAAGACCTCGTCGACCGTGTCATAGAGATCGATGTACTCACCCCGGCTGGGCTCCTGACTGTAGGGAAAGTCGTCAGAATAGAGCTCTGTGTGTTTCCGCATGACTGCACCTGTTGTATTTCGTATTGACAAAAAATACAACAACAGTTGTAATGTTGTCAACAACAAGTGCGGTAATTCGTTTGAATGTTGTTGTCAATGAAATAAAGAGGGATCAGTCAATGTTAGAGATGACAGACAAAACACCCACAACCCCTGGACTGTACTGGTGGCAGGGAGATCCACAGAAACAGCCTATTGCCCGCAATGTGTTCGAGGAGAGCGGGCTAATGTGCGTCAAGGTTGGTGGGCAGACGGTCACCTGTGAGTCTATTGGCGGCCAGTGGAGTGGGCCCGTTAATCCGGATGATGAGATCTATACCTGATGGCTGGTTTGTAACGAAAAGCTCATCTGAGGCGAGGACATAGAAAATGATCGATGAAGTGTTAGAAAGCAATCCAGAATTTAGGCACATGTGTACTGTTTGTCATTGTCCCATAAGTGATGGCTGTGATTGCGAAGATCGGTCAGGTATAGAGACCGGTTCAATCTCTGGCCTTAATGCTCTGACAGGAAAATATGGTGACGTACTACGCCCGTTTATTCAGCGTATGGAAACAGAGCTTCACGCAAACGCCGGGAAAGGTGATCGTCCTGGCTGGCTGTCCATGACAAAAGATCAAGGGATGTTGGAGATTTACTATCACACGGCAAAGCTACAAAAGGCTGTGAAAGATGGAGATATCGAGTTAGTCCGTGAGCACGCAGCAGATGTAGCCAACATGGCAATGATGATGCTTGACGTGTGTGGCGGTCTTGTTGACTGAACGGTTAAGGCCAGCCGCGCGGTACTTCCGCGTCGCTCTGGGCCGCATGATTATGTGCCGTCTATTCAGAAATTGGCTGAACGCCATAACGATCTTTCTCTTGATCAGTTGCAGGCTCGAACTTCCTATCGGAAAGTTGGATATCAAGCGTCTCCATCTTCCGAAACCGAGCATCCTTTCCAACATGCGCTTTCCAAGTCACTCGAAATTCCAGTTTTCGTAGGTTTTCCTGTCCCGGCACTGTCATGCCAAGAATAAGCCCACCGCCTCCAGGTCCACTGTATTTGAATAATTGCACAAATGTCACGCGACTGTCCCAGACGAACTCCGACTCCCCGTGTAGTTCTACGAAACTAGGGGCTCTTATCCATATGCCTTCGCTACTATATTTATCCCACCGCTCGGTTATAGGTGATGGTGAGCTTGCAAGGGCCAAGCCTAGCGAACGCGAGGGTATCGGAGGAGCGAATTCAGACTCAAACTGCTCCCGAATTTTCGAGACGATGTTATCTCTATATATGATGCAGCTTGAGTCTTTTTCCGAGTGGAATTTTTCTCTTGCTCTTTTTTGGATTGCCTGAACAAACTCATTTGTTAGTTGCTCATCCAACAACCGCAAGAAAGACGAGAACTCGTCTAAAGTTTCGTAGAAAGAGCATTTATTTTCCGGCTTTAACCGTTTTTTTGTCGCAGATAAAAGGTCAGTATCATTTGATATAAAAGCAATATCCGTATGAGGGTTGCTACTTACTATAGATATTACGGTTTCTAGTATTAGCGCATCCCTAAACCCTTTCTCGTTCCTCTTGTCTTTATCCTCAATAAATGGGAGATGTCTCCATATTGCGTTTTGAATGAGCTGCCTCCAGTCAATATCTGCGATTGGAGTATCAAAGATAGTTGCGGACACTGATGAAATCCACGTATCGAATTTAACACCCACATCATTCCGTACGCGATTGGGATTTACTCTATGACCGTATCTCTTGTTTGCAACACCAGAGAGATTGTCAAATTGCTTATTAATACGCTCCAATGTCTTTAGGGCAGTAGTTGTATGCTGGTAAAGAAGTTCTCCTCTCACCACTTCGGGAATAATCAGGTCAATCTCATACTTAACACCGTACTCATCCCAGAACGCCGTAAACTCAGGGCATACGCAGAGGTCTTTTTCCTGATACCAAAGAATACTGGTGTCTGGTATCAAGACATGTTTAGGTGGGCGTTTTCGCTTGATTCTCGGCATAAGTGTGTTGGCGTCTAACGCCTCAAGAAGAGGTGCTGATTTGCGGCGTCCTGCTTGCTTGATTTGTTAGGCTTTTTCATTTATTTCTGCCCGTTTCAAGATAATAGAAGCAACAATACCAGCCAAAACGGCAAAACCCATGAAACCAATTATTGCTTCAATAGTGGCGATCGCCTCGGAGAAAGTGCCGCTAGGCGTGAGGTTGCCATAGCCGAGAGTCGTTAAAGTCACCGCACTAAAATAAAAATGCTGCCACATGCCACTAATAGGGTTTCCATTACCATCTACAACAGTACCCAGCATATAGATACATGCAAAAACTGCTACGTTATTGAGAACTATGAATGGAACGGCAATTTTTAGCATTGCTGAATCCCATTGAGGCCGCATAGCTTGACTAATAATTGTGGCCCAAGGCTTAAATATTCCTTGGCCAAACCAAACGCCTAAAGCTGTGAATACTATGTATACCCAAGGGGACCACCACGCAGTTAGCCAATATAAGCTATGAGTAAACAACATGAATAAAAATACACCGATTCGAATCTGCTTCAGCGTGATATTTTCAAATCTAGTTGCTATCCAGATTCCAACTCTCTCTGGCCTTGAAGTATTTTCTTCACTCATAGTAAATTACCAATAATACTTACGTGATAGCTAAGGGGTCGCGCGACTAGCGCGGTCCCGTGCGAAGCATGTACTTGAGCGATTTGTTAGGTGTGATCTACTTTTTCTCACCATTATTAATTTCCACTTCCGCGATTTCTCCAGTACAAGTGTTTAACTTAAATAGTTTTTTATCAATTTCTTTGAACTCGTAGCATTCTTTTTGCTCATGAAGATGGCCATCCCATTTTTGAGCGAAGAACACAAGTGGCATCATCATAAAGAATGCTACGCCAGCTATTCCTATACCAATTCCAGTACCAAATTCACCAAGCCCTTTACTGTTGGCAATTTTTTCAACTACTTCCGCTGTTTTATCAGTATCTTTCGGCATGATTAATCTCTTTTTGATAACACCTAACGCCGCCAGCAGCGGTCGAGTGAAACGAGGTCCAGCGACCATCGGGAGCGATGCTGGCTGACCTTGTTATGTGTTTGTTCTAAAACCACTTAGCAACACTGAAAACTCTTTTGATTTTTCAATTTCCCCTCTAGAAACAACAAACAAGTTGTTATCATTGGGAATAAACTCTGCCCATTGCTCAGGGGTTGCTTGAGAGTCAGCTTTAACGTAGAGGACGAAACCTCCTATGTAAAAACGATAGTATCGCTTTCCAAACCACCTTTCTTGATGAGGATCTAACATTGCCTTTGATATTGTTCCTTCGTCATCGAATTTTGCAAGAACGAATGAGAACTCATCTTTTTCGCCAGGTGATTCATCCCAAATCAACTTTTTAGCATGCCCTTCCAAAGCCCCTAAACTTACTTTTCCATAGAACCCCTGCTTACTTATTGATGCCCTCCATAGTAGGCTAATTACAAATCGTTTAAGTAGTTCATAATCAACATCCGGAATCTTATATCCAACTAGAGAGCCATGCTGCTTAAGCTCTTCTATTGCTGCATTATCAATGAGGACTTTAGCTGCATAGTCATCTAAAACTTGGAACTTGCCCTCACAGTCTCTACACAAAATTTCTTTATCATAAACACCAATCGGAGCATTCTTAGTATGTACCCCCTCGACGTTCGATATTAATTTAAGAGTCTTTTCATCCGCCCTTAAATCCCTGAAAAACGATTCAGGAATTATATGTGCTTTAACAAGCTTTTTGTCTTGATTGCACCCTTTGCAGATCATACTTTTTACACATAACAGCTTTAATAACGAGACTCTTTGTCTCGTTATACATTTATAGTGAGACCACTATGTAACACTATAATAGACACATAATCAATGAGTTAGCTTCCCGTTGTCTCGTTATGCATTCACAGGTAGTCGTGACAGTGGTGCTAGCGGCATTGAAGTATTAATGAATTCACATATTGGTCTGTCTGATTCTGGCCGTTTTCTACCGGTATAATAAGCCATGCATAGTGTCTGCTCTGAGGAAAATAGGCCCTCGGCAGATAATATTTCCACAGTCAGATGAACTCTTATTCCATGTTGATAGATACCAGATCTTGTCTAAGTTTCTACAACTCTGTAATACCCTCTACCGCTGGAATCACTGGTTAACTTGTGATTTAAAAGCATAAATCTGTAGTTGAAAACCGCCCCAATGGGGCGTATAGTTATTGCATGGTCGGGCATGGTGCCATGACCAGTAAACGGGAGAAATCCATGAACTTAAATGAAGAACAAAAGCAAGTAATCGATCAGGCCCTTTCAATTTTGTCTGGTTGCTTAAAAAGAGGGTCACTCACTGCTACTGGCCCTGATTCGGTTAAACAATTTTGTCAGTTGCATCTCGCTCACTTAGAACATGAGGTTTTCGGTGTCCTGTTCTTGGATAACAGGCACCGGCTTATCTCTTTTGTCGAGATGTTCCGGGGAACCATTGACGGCGCGAGTGTCTATCCTCGCGAGGTTGCTAAGGCTGCTCTTTACACAAACGCTGCAGCAGTGATCTTTACTCATAATCACCCCAGTGGGGTTACAGAGCCCTCCGCAGCAGATAAGAGTATTACTTCGCAGTTGGTTAATGCGCTGAGGTTGTTGGATATCCGAGTATTGGATCATATCGTTGTCAGCCATGACGCCACATACTCATTTAGTGAAAACGGTTTGTTGTAACACTATGAAATTCGGAGGGCTTCAGCGCCCTCCAGGAGACAGATATGAGCGAGAATAGCCTTGTTTACGGTGATCGTGATATTAAACCAAGATCATTGGACGCTTTTAAAACTCGTGCATGTACATTGCCTTTTGGAAATCCCGATTATCGCCCACCAGACCCTGAGGAGGTGGCTGCGCTGACGGAGTTGATGGGTTGGTCGCAGAGTGTGACAGCGCGCCTGGTTGGGGTTAATTACGACCCGAAAAAGGGCTCGACTACAGTTCGGAAATGGAAGACTAGCCGGGAAAAGAAAGAGCATCGAGAGATACCCTATGCGGCCTGGCGTTTGATGTTGTTGTATGCTGGTGTGGTGGCGTTGGAAGATAAGGGTGTTTAGGTAATCTGCAGGGAGATATCGTATGGAATCAAGGTCGCGGTTGAGGAGT
This sequence comes from Candidatus Thiodiazotropha sp. (ex Monitilora ramsayi), assembly GCA_025655595.1. Lineage (GTDB taxonomy): Bacteria > Pseudomonadota > Gammaproteobacteria > Chromatiales > Chromatiaceae > Thiodiazotropha. Next base: position 274,976 of record JAHXIO010000011.1, on the reverse strand, counting down.
ATTGGGGTTGTTGTTGGTGCCGTTATTGTGGGTGCTATAGGCAGCGGTATTTGGGATCGTGTTCTATCTCCTGCAATTGATGGTGTTATGCGATTTGTTGCTGATGCATATGGATCTTTCTCGGCTGGATATAGAGATGCTATTTATTCACAGGCGGCGGATGTTGCATTGGGGCTAACTAGCCCGTTATCGATGTCATTGTTGGTGCTAGTAACGGTGTTGCTGTTGGGGATTTATTCTGCATCGTTAATACACTTATCGGGTATTTTTGATTTAAGGGCCAACGGTCCGTTTGCAAAAATTAATGTTTTAATGCTTACGCTGTTCACTTTGGCGATGGGGGTTATATCACTGCTTATTACGTCGCAGAGTGCAGCGATGGACAAGACAAGCGTCTACTCGGTTAGGTCAATGGAGATAGTAAGACCGTATATCGGTGAGGAGAAATATTTCTTGTTGAGGTCTGAATTTTTCAGTGTCGATTCGGCTGATAGCTTCTATGATTTCAATGGCAGGTTGATAAAAAACGCCGAAGATGCGGGTGTTCAGTTACCTGAGTATAAGCCATACTAGTCACGGCTTTGTTAGAGCATCGCATAACGCTTTGAGAACGTCGCAGACGTTAGATCCGAGTCTGTTAATGGCACTGGCCAGTAATGCCAGGTCATTCTTGCCGCCTATAACGTCAGTAATGCTGATGTGGTAGGTATCGCAGAGTTTGTCGAGCTTTATCAGGTCCCTTACTCCTTTCTCCTCGTAGCGTCAAAGCGACCTTACGGATATCCCCGATTTTTTCGCTGCCTCATCCAGGCTGAGCTCCCTTAACTCCCTTGCTTTTCTGATTCGCTCAGCGATAAGGCTGAGTTCAATCATTTAATTACTATCCGGCCAGATTCTGTCACTTTATCGGCCGTTTTTGCCAGAATTTGACAATGAATTGATGATATCGTGATCTTGCTCAAGAAGTATAAGGAGTAAGGAAGTGGAAGAAAGAGCAGGAGATAAGGGGAACCTCTATCTATTAAAACAAACGACCAGTGACCTCAAAGCGAGAATCCGCCGTGAGCAGCTCAGGTGGGCTAATCGGACGGTGGCCACGGTTGATGTGGATCTCGCGATGGCGCACGTTGCCGATGTGTTGGAGGCGGAGCGCGAATATTTAATGACTACGGATAATCCGGACACAAAAAGTGTAGCTGACCAGTTGGCGGCGGTGTGTGGATACCTTAGGCAGCAGGTGGCGGTCTTAGGTTGATGATTTCCGCTTTTTAGCCCCGACTTTCCTGATCGGAATTAATCCTGGGTCTTGTACCTTGGGGGTTATTTGTGGCTCCAGGAGGGTAATTAGGGCCTTTTGCTGAGGGAGGCTGAGGGTTTCGATTAGGCCGACCAGTTTTTTGGTGGTCTCACCATATCTTTTGGGGGGCGGTTCAGCGATAGCGTGACTCCCCCCGCGTTTCTTGCCTTTTCCATCGATTAGCCATTCAAGGTTTACGCCGAGCGCTACCGCTAAAGCGGCGGCGTGCTCGCTCCTCCTGGAGTTTCTTTTTTCCAGCGCCTGCAGGGTCTGCTGTTTGATGCCTGCTTTTTCGGCTAACTCCTCCTGAGTCAACCCTTGCGCGTCGCGCTCTGCTTTTGTTCGCTGACCTAGTGCCATGGCCCGAAAGGTACAACGATTGTTGTAGTTAAACAAACCGCATATGTTGTTGACTGCAATACCGCACATGTTGTATTTTTGTTGTTATGAAAATGGAATGCAGCACAGCACACCCACAGCGACCCACCGACGAGCAGATGACGCCGATGCAGGCCGCACTTTTTGCTGTGGTTTCTGTGGTGGGTCAGACGGGGTTGGCGGATCGGTTGCCTCCTAAAATCAAGCAGGGCCACGTCTGGAACTGGCTTTACCGGGATAAGAAAACGCCGCCTGAGTACTGCCTGGAGGTCGCCGGAGTCGCGAGGGAGAACGGGGTTGACGTGACCGAGCATGATCTTAGGTCCGATGTTTTTGGTGAGCGGCCAGATGAGGCCGACGTGGCATGAGCGCGGACGCTTGGCTTAATCCCAGCCGGGCGCTGCTCAGTGAGTGGCAACAGTCGCTTTCAGCCGATCGGACCAGGCGGCGAGCTTGGCGGAGACTCCACGCATTTCTGGCGGGGTTTCTGCGGCCAGTGTGGCGAAGCCTGAAGCGAGGCGCTGACTGAGTTCCGGGGAGTCCTGCTTGATTGCATCGAGCAGGACGGAAAAACCCAGATCCAGGGAGATCAGGGTATCTAATGTTTTTTGATCCATGGGAGGAGCCGTCGTTGTGGTGGGTGGATGTTTTCGATGGGGAGTGTAGCACGGTGGATCTCCTGTTTTGTGTTTACAGACTAGCGCGATGGTTCCGTAGGGGAAATGACGCGCGGGTATCAAAAAAACGGAAGTAGTTATGAATAAAAATCATCAGGCAAGGGAGCCGCGATCACGCCTCATCGGCCGGTATGTCGAAAACTGGCTCAATGGCACGGTTGATAAGCAATCTGCCTATGCCGACGATGTCAGAAGCATCTACCACGCTCACTATCCAGATCCCGCTGACCGGCGAATCAAGTTTAAGTCCACTGGCGATACCCTTATCGATTTGCGCGAAAACCGTCAGATCGTTATGAGAAGGCTTCGCGGAGAAATCAAGTTTGAAAGCGATATTGAGGAGTCGATTATTGAGGCGCTCCCACTCCCGCAACGTATGGAGCTCTATCGTCTATTGAATGCCCGCGCGGGTCTGCTTGCGGCTTCAATCCCTTCCAACACTACCACCGGCACCGCTCACGACCTCGGACGCTTTGCGCGCGAGTTCGCGGAAGCGGTTGAGGCGGTGGGTGATTTGCTGAGGGACGGTGTTATCGACAGCGCTGATACACCTGAGAAGCTCTTAAAGGCGCAGATGGAGCTGGATGATCTGATTGGTGCGGCAGTCACGTTTAAGTCGGCCATCGAGAAGGCAAGGCAAGAGCAGCTTTGAGTATGGCGGCTCCTGAATACGCGCAGACTCGTAATGGTCTGCCGGTGCATATATGGGAACAGTCTGACAAGGAGATTATCGGGGCCTGGCTGGGTGGTGATGGTTGGTGGCGGGCTTGTACTTGGGGGCCTGATGGGCAGATTAACCAATTTGCGAGCCCTCATGATCTGGTACTTGATAGGGAGGTAAATCGTGTCTGAGGTGTTGCCTCAATATTTTTATGGAGATCCGTTGCGGGTTATCGAGCGATTGCAGCGCGGTGAAATATACAGAGAGCGGGCTTGCTTGGCGTGCAAGAACTGGGACATGGGGGAATCGATTCCCTGTCGCCTACGTCTGCAGCCTGGAAAGAACTGGTGTAAGGGGTTTGATGAGGGATGACCACGCAATTACCGAAAGACGCCAGATATTTTCTTAATGGCAGCTATTACAAGATCGGGTTGAGAAATATGACTTTCGTTTGGGCTGGTGATGAATGGATACGGTCCGCAAAGTCTGTTAGCTCGGTCAAGGGCGGTGAAGATATCGCCGCAAGTCATTCTAAGCGCATGAATGGAGGTCTTGATGCCAGAGGGTAACTGCGAACTTTGTAAGGGTGATGGTCGTGTTGAGACAGACAATAAAGGTCCGATCGTTGATTGTCCGTTGTGCTACCCGGAAGAGAAAAAGGAGAGCGGGGGGCTTGGTGAATTCGTGGATAAAACCTTAACGATTCCCGCGCTTAAGTTGGCTGCCTCGGATCACTATCAGGCATATCACAGAGAGAAAGACGCCTATGACTGCGGCCACTCTCTGGCTGAAGAGGTGTCGCCAAAGATGGCGCATCACAAGCGCCGCTTTAATGAGTTGATGGACAAACTTGCCGACCTCGATCCTGAGTGTCCTGGTGTTCGTCTGTGAATATGGGCGCGACAGCTAAAGAAATACCTAAAACGTGTCCTCGATGCGGATGTATAGGTCAGCACTATAAAGGCTGTCCTGTATTAACCATGCCTGAGGGTTTTCAGTTAATGCATAACGCCCCAACGGACGGGTCTGAGATAGAGATTCTATTTAGGCATTTAAATTACTACTTCGCAGGTGACGGGGAAAAGGATAAATGGCAACAGGTGTGCAAGGCGTACTGGACAGACTTCAATGGCGGCGGTTGGGTATGGAAAGGGATTGCTGGCACTCCGGTCTGTTGGCGACCTAGCGGCACAGGAGGAAGTGAGCGGTGAATCATATTTGTGATTGCGGTAAATCATACGCTGACCTGGCGGGTGTTGAGGCTTGCCAGATAGGGAACCACGGTCAATCTGCACCCATTAGGTCGATTGATTTAGCCACTGGAGTTGAGGTGGGCTCGGCTGACTATGAATGGTTGCTGGATGATAAGCGCGAGGATATACGCCAGCTGGTCGGGGTGATCAGGGAAATATATGCGATTGCCGGGGAGTTTGATGATGTGTCGAGACTGTGCAACAGCGTACTAGAGCAGCCAAAGTTTGAGGGTTATTGAAATGCTAGGCTTTTTTGAAGGGCAGCAAAGAGAGGGGGTGAGAGGTCTCTAATTAATTACTTGGCCGGACAATTCAAAATTTGTTTGAAATTGATTGATTCAATAACGACGGGCGATAGCAGTAAGTATGCAAGAAAGAGAACAACTAACACTCGACGATGTAGAAGGCGCTTTGTCGGTTGTTGATTATGATGATCGTGAGATCTGGATTCAGATGGGTATGGCGATCAAGGATGAGTTCGGAGAGGACGGTTTCAGCGTATGGGATGACTGGAGTAGCCGATCAGATAAGTACAACATGAAAGACGCGCGCTCGGTCTGGAAGTCATTTAATAAATCTGGTTTTGGCATTGGTAGTCTGATCAACGAAGCCCGCAATGCTGGTTATGAGTTCAAGTTCGGTGAACTATCAAAGGAGGAACGCCTAGCTCGCAAGAAAGAGGCTGAAGCGAGACGTAAGGCCAGGGCTGAAGCGATCGAGCGTGATGAGAGGGAGTTGGCAGCTTGGCACGAAAGGGTTGCGCTGGCAGCGCAGCGTTTACTGGATGAACGCATTCTTGATGACTCCGGCGTCTCTCAATATCTACAGACTAAGAAGGTAATGGCATATGGGATCTACTTCACCCCAAGGGCCTTTCTCTGGATCACTGACATACAAAACGAACAGATAGACCTGGTCACAGATCGGGGTGAAATCAGTGACTTCTTTGATAGGAAGAAAAACGACCAGATAGACATCGAGCAGATCTCATTCAGGTACATCAAGCGCGACACGATAGCGATCCCTATGCGGGACCTGGACGGCAATCTGCACAATTTTCAGTTCATATTCTCCAGCGGTAAAAAGACATTTCCAAAATTCGGGCGTAAGCAGGGGCTGTTTCATATTTGCGAGCCACCAGACGGCACACCATCAGAACAACGTCCGTCGACAGACGGACCCCTTATAGCCTCTGATCCATCACGAATACAGTTTGCCGAGGGATACGCAACATCGTCCTCGATTCTGCAGGCAACGAAGCGCCCGGTTGTTGTGACTTTTGATTCAGGCAATATGCCGACGGTAGCGGCAGCTTTTAGAGGGGTATATCCAGACTCTGAGCTCATCTTCTGCGGTGATGATGATCAAGAGAACAAGAAGAACGCAGGGCGGAAGAAGGCAGAGGAGGCGGCAAAGATTACGCAAGGTGTTGCCGTCTTCCCGGATTTCTCAGGCATCGCAGAAGGGGCCGCCGTATGACGGGTAAGGCTCCCACAGATTTCAATGATCTCCACCAGCTTGCGGGGCTCGATGCTGTTAATCAACAAATCAACGCCGCCATAGAGCAGGCGCAACGCAGTTTTAAAGGGGTAGAAGACCCTCCAGAAGAAAATGACAGTGAATTGTTTCCCGAGGAACATGAGCAGCCGCCGCTTGAAGTCTATGAGGGTGAGGGCGCGAAAGACCTCAAGAAGCAGCCGTGGTTTCGCGGTCTAGACAGGACTGAGGGTGGTGTGATTAAGCAACACTTAGCAAACCTTGAAACGATTCTGCTGAATGATTTTCGCTGGAATGGTGTGCTCGCATACTGTGATTTCTCATATCGCATCATCATGAGGCAAGATCCACCGCTACAGTCGCAGGCGGGGGAATGGACCGATGCTGATGCGGCACGACTTAGGGCTTGGTTTCACCGTAGCTACCGGATGCAGCCACCACCGAGGACTGAAATCGTCGACGCCATTCTGATAGCGTCACAACGTCACCGCTTTCATCCGGTGCGCGAATATCTTGAAAAGCTTCGCTGGGACAAAAAGCCTAGGCTGCTGGGCTGGTTGAGGTCGGCCTTTGATGCGGCTGATAACAGGGATTACCTCGCTGTAGTTGGTGAGAAGTTTCTCATTGGCGCTGTGGCTCGCGTGATGCGTCCTGGCTGCAAGATGGACAATGTCCTCATCCTGGAGGGTGAGCAGGGCAGGGGTAAGTCGACGGCGGTAGCCATACTGTTCGGAGACTGGTTTTCTGATGCCCCATTGCCGATTGGTGACAAGGATGGCTATCAGATGATCCAGGGCGTCTGGGGCGCTGAGCTCGCTGAGCTGGATAGCTTCAACAAAGCCGAGACCACGGCAGCGAAAGCGTTCTTCTCTCAGCGTCGCGATAGATACAGGCCGAGTTATGGGCACAATGCTCAGGACTTCCCGAGGCAAACGATTTTCATCGGCACCACCAATCAGGATGAGTATCTCAAGGATTACTCAGGAAACCGGCGGTATTGGCCGGTGAAGTGTCGTGATGTCGATACCGAGTGGCTCACTGAGCATCGTGATCAGTTGTGGGCGGAAGCGATGGTTCGCTTTAACGATGGCCAGACCTGGTGGGTGTTTGATGACGCTCAGCGCAAGCTTGTCGAGGAACAACAAGACAGCAGGTTGCAGCGTGACCCTTGGGAGGACCGGCTCATGGAGTTTCTCTCGACCAACACCGCGCAGTATTTCTCATCATACATTTTGCTGACTGAGGCCATCGCCTTGGACGCAGCTCACATTCAGAGAGCTCACCAGAATCGCCTGGCGCCCATTATGAAGTCGCTGGGGTGGGTGAAAAACAGAAAGCTTTTGCCTGACCCAATGAAGATCGACAAAAAAAGGCAGCAATGGATCTACGTTAGGCCGAAGGCTGATGATGACGATGATCCGTTTCCAGGTGAAATAGCATGAAACGCCTTGAAATTTGCCAACCTTGCCAACCTTGGTCATTGAGGTTAGCAACCGGGAAACCCGCGCTACACAAGGCCGTTGCTAACGTTGCTAACGTTGCCAACGGGTATATACGCACGTAATGGGATGCCAGTGATACACGACATAGAAAACTCTCGGGGATCTCTACAGGCGTATAAGGGGTTAGCAACGTTAGCAACGTTAGTTAACAGTTTTAAATTCAGGCGCTTAGATATTGCCAACCTAAGCAGTCGAGGTTGGCAAGGTTAGCAAATGGAGTGGAGGCGACCAGATAACTATTACCTTGTCTCAGATCAAGGGTATCAGATATCGGCCAGTCGATGTGGTGGGTGGAAGTTTACAGCTTGGGGGCCTGAGCTCGATTACTGGAGTGACTATATCAAGTGGGTTCGAGGTAATGGAACAGTACCGCCGAAAGGCGTTGAGGTGAGAGTGACATACCAGATAGGTCAGGCGCTGCCCACCAAACGGGTAAGCCTGGGGACATACGACGATATCGATTTAGCAAAACGGTGTTGTGAAGATCATTTGAGGAAAAAGCTAGATGGCATCAATTCAGCAGCATGACGAATGGCTTAACCCGACGCGGGATCTACTGCTTCAGTGGGGGGAGCACTTAAGGTCTATCAATGGCGAGGGGCTTGGTTATTCGTCCAAGGCCTCCCATCTTGTAGAACACGGGGTACAGCAGATCATCCCTGAGGATGAGTTGGCTGATAAGGTTGATCGTGTGCTCTGTAAGGTGAAGATGATGAATAGTGATGTGTTTGCCGTCCTGAAGCTGTACTACTATCTCGAACACTCTGAGAGAAGTATCAGCGAAACCCTGCAGCAGAGCCGGGCAAAGTGTCGCGATATGAGGTTAACAGGTGAGGTCATGGTGGCCACGATAATCAATCAAGATGAAACGATACAATCTTAGTGGACACATCAGTACGGTCAGGCGCTAGAATTAGTACATGTGTGGTGGTGTCTTTTATCAGATCGATGGCGAGGAGGTTCGTACCTACTTCCCGAATCCTCATGCTCGCCTGCCTGTCAAGATGCGGGGTGGTAGGGTTGAGCTGTTGCCATGGGGTCGGCGTCAAAATCAGCCTGGGAGGTTACCGCTTGGCGGCTGGGCCAGACATGAGTCAATCCTTGAGGGTCGCTGGGATAAATGGCAAAAGATCTCAGTCAAGTTAGATATCCTGCAATTCATGGAAAAGGACATGGAGGGAGTCAGTCACTGGTCCGATGTGACTCATGGAAAATTTATTCAGGGCTTGGTGGCTACGTGGGAACAGGAACGACGAGTCTACGTGGTCACTATTACTCCTGAATTGGACAATGCGATACATGATCGCTGGCCGAGAATCATTGCTGGCGGCTGACCGTGATAATGATAGGCAGTATGTTTTTTGTTCTCGGTCACTATTTGCGCTTGACTGGTTGACCAATATCTACTAAATTCCTGCTAACTTCACAAAAGTGACTTCAAGATGAACCCGCACCGGCAACGGTTGGCGGGTTTTTTATTGCCTGATCAATGCAATGAACCTAAAGCCAGCCACCCCCAGCAGCAGCCCGATATTTTTGGGTCCTTCCCAGGGGAGGGGTTCTACACGGGTCGAAAGGCGCGCGATCTTTTCACAGATATCTCACGCTATAGGGGGTTCCGCTTCCTATCCATGGTAGCCGATATGAATGACACGCCAGACTCCCAGCTGACACAGCGAGAGGCGGCGGCACATTTGGACATGTCGGAGCGCAACCTTCGCGAGGTGCTGAAGGCTCTCAAGTTGGAATGGAAGGATAAACCGTCGCTGGAAACCCTGCGGGTCGCGTACATCCGTCACCTTCGCTCTGTGGCGGGTGGTAGAGGTGGTGACAGACAAGAGGATTTGACAGATGCGAGAACGCAGGAGGCGCGTGTAAAAGCTGCGCTGGGACGGCTCGATTATCAGGAGCGGCTTGGTCAGATCATCGAGGCGAAAGATGCTGAGCGTGCTTTGACTGAATGGGCTGGTCTCGCAAATCGAGAGTATTCGTCTGGCGCTGAGAAACTCGTGATTGAGATTGAGCAGGAACACGGGATCTCGATAGATAGGGCCATGGTGGAGAAGAGTGTTAGAGCTACAGCCGGAGGAATTCAGCGCCACGCGGAGAAACTTAGCGGCGCTCTTGTTGTGGGCTGCGGAGAAGTTCAAGCCTAAGGTTCCTGTCTCTACGGTTGAATGGTTGACCTCTGAGTTCCATCTCCCTGAGGCGGGAGCTCATCTGTCTGGGTTATATGATTTTTGGTACACGCCATATTTTCTCGGCGTAGCGGCAGCGCTTGATGACCCTGTTGTTCATGAGGTCGACCTGCAGAAGGCGGCGCAGATCGGGTGGACCTATTTTCTGGTGGGTTACATCGGGAAGCGTGCCGATACTGACCCGTGCCCAATCATTATCCTTTTCGCGAAGGAGAAGGACGGTAAGGCCTTTCATGATGAGAAGCTGGTGCCGACCATTGAGACGACGCCAAAGCTCAATGAGCTCATAGATGTTTCTGTTTCCCGCAAGAGTGGGAACCGCTGGGACTTCAAGTCATTCCCGCAGGGCTATCTTAAGCTGGTCGGGTCCAACTCGCCCGGTAACGTAAAGTCCACCTCATCGGTGGGTGTCGGGGTCGTAGAGGAGCCTGACGATACCAGCGATGATGTAAAAGCTCAGGGTACAGCGATGGGGCTGTTGGATGAGCGTTTAAAACGCTATCCGGGCTCGATCATGATTGTTGGCGGCACGCCAACCCTGAAAAGTATTTCAAAAATCGAAAAGCGCATCAGCCGCAGTGATGCGCGCGAACTCCCGATTGTGTGCCACGATTGTGGCCAAAGCCATGTTCTTGACTGGGCGAACGTCTACTGGGATGGCAAGGATGATGAGCCGGATTTTGATAGCGGAACGGGCGAGATAACACGGGAGCGGCATGAGGTCTACGGATACTCGGACCCCGATAGTGCAGTTTATCGGTGCCCTTATTGCCGGTCTGACTGGGATGATGACAGGCGGCAGCGGAACATCAGGGATACAGTATTCAGTGCTGTAGAGGCCGGTGACCCTAACGCAGGGTGGAAGCCTACGAAACCGTTTCATGGTATTGCAGGCTTTACTGAGCTCAGCGAGCTTTATACCTGTTTGCCAGGGACCAGCTTGTCTGATGTGGTACGTGACTACCTCGAAGCTGAGCATGATTTCGAGCAGGGCGATGAGTCAGGACGAATTGAGTTCGTCAATCAGAAGCTTGGGCGTACATACGAGTATGCATCTGATGCGCCTGAAATAGACACACTGATTGAGCGCGGTGAGGGCTATGAAGAGCTCACCGTTCCAGAGCGGGCGTGGATTCTAACGGCTGGCGTCGATGTTCAGCATAACCGTTTTGCCTGTGAGATCTGGGCTCACGGCCCTGGCAACGAATCGTGGTTGGTCTATTGGGGTGAGATCTACGCCAAGAGCAAGGTGACAGATCCGAAAGACCCCGTATGGGATGAGCTGGATAAGCTGCTTTTCACTCCGCGCCGCCATGCTCTAGGCTTCGCCGTAAAAATGAGCGCAGTCACAATTGACGCATCAGATGGCCAGACTTCTGAGGAGGTCTATGCCTGGGTCAGAAAGCGCCAGCATCTTGGGGTTATGGCTGGCAAGGGTCATAGTCAAGATTACGGCAATAAAGAGATTTTCACTCTACCCAGGAAGGTGGATCACAAGAGCAAGACACAGGCCGCGAAGCATGGCTTGCGGGTCTATATGATCGGCACGCATAAGGCCAAGGATTTGCTTATTGGTCCGAACGGCAGGATTACCCTGACTGGGTCAGGCCCTGGCAGGATGCACTGGTACAAGGGAGTGGGTCGCGAGTTCTTCGAGCAACTGCTTGGTGAGGTCAAAGCACCCAGCCGGAAGCATCAGGGAAAGCTGATCTGGCAACCAAAAGCTGGCGTGAGGCAAGAGGGGCTCGATACAGCCGTTTACTCAACACACGCAGCATACTCGCTCAAACTCCACATTTGGGGTCAGCAGCGATGGGATGAGGTAATTCATGGCCTCATGCAATCCGACATGTTCGATGACATCGAGCAGGATGTTGGTTCAGTGGTGAATCAGGAAGAGAAAGAGATCGACTTGGCCGCAATCGGAAGAGAGCTAAACGGGTAATGACAGACTGTATTACAAAACTTACAGAAGCCCGTCAGGCGCTGCATGATCTGATGATCGGTGAGGCGGTTGTCTCGGTCTCTCACAATGGCACAGAAACAAGTTATACCCAGGCGACTGTTAATCAGCTTCGTAAATATATCCGCGAGCTCGAAGCTGAGTGCGGTGAAACAGACGCTGACGGCTTAAACCCAAGTCGGCGCGGCTCCATCAAATTTGTCGGTTGAAATGAATATACCTGTCAAAATCTCAGAACAGCCGCAGATTGTGGATGTTAATGGTGACCCTATGGTCAGCATGAGTAGTGGCGCTTATCGTGGTGCTCGTTTTGACCATGACATGCTGATGTACGCCCCGCCGCTTCGGTCGGCGGATGCGGATCTCTTGCCTGACATGAAGACCATGGTGGGTCGTGCTCTGGATCAGGGCCGTAACTATCCCATGATCTCAGGCGCGCTCCAGATTCATCTGGACAATACCATCGGGTCTGGCCTTCGTTTTTCGTCAAAGCCTGATTATCAGTATCTAGGGTTAGATGCGGACTGGGCGGCGGAGTGGTCAAGAGAGGTCGAGGTATTTCTCAGGAACTACCTGGAAGATCCGGATTGCTGGATTGATGCGTCACGCCGCCTGACCTTTGGGGCGATGCTGGGGATCGCCTATCGGCAGTTTTTGACTACCGGCGAGATATGCGCGGTCGCTGAGTGGCTGCCAAGACGCAATTCGCCGCTTTCAACAGCTATCCAGATGATCGATCCGGCCCGGCTCTCAAACCCTGACGGTCAGTCCGATTCGGCGCGCTTGAGGGCTGGCGTGGTATTGGATGGAATGACCGCGCCAGTCGCGTATTGGTTTCGAAAAGCGCTGGATAGTGACAGTCGTTTTTTTGGGGCTGAGACTTACACATGGAAGCGTGTTTCCCGAGAAACAAAGTGGGGGAGAGGAAAGGTATTCCATCACTTCGAACAAGAGCGCCCAGGACAGTCTCGCGGCAAGACCGGATTGGCGTCGGTGATCGCCAAGGGTTACGGGTTGGATAAGTTCCATAATCACGCCCTGGAATCGGCCATCATCAACTCGATGTATGCGGCAGTGATCGAGACTGAGTTCAATTACGCACAGGCGGCCGCAGCGATCGATGCTCAAAAGCTGTCTACTGCTGCTGCTGGCTTGGCGGGCGATATCAATCAATTCTACAAGGGCGCTGAAGCGGTCAAGATGGACGGGGTTAAAATCCCCCATCTCTTTCCTGGCGAGAAGTTCACCTTCACCACGCCTAATCATCCTGGGCCAAATTTCGCAGATTTTGAGAAAGCGTATAACCGCCATATGGCCGCCGGGCAGAATCTGCCTGTTGAGATGTACACGCGGGACTACTCTGAGACCAACTACAGCGGTCATCGTGCCGGGCTTCATCAAGCGTGGAGCTTTTTTACCGGCCGCAAGGATTTGGTCGGTGGTAGGTTTGGGTCATGGATTATTTCGCTGCTTATCGAGGAGGGGATCGATAAGAAACAGATCAAGCTTCCAAGGCGCGCGCCAGGCTTTTATGAGGCTAAAGCAGCGTATACGCGCGGACGCTGGATTGGGCCGCCACGGCCGCAGATTGACCCACTCAAAGAGGCCAAGGCTGATGAGCTTGAGATGGACATGGGCTCATTGACCTTCGAAGAACTATGCGCCAGGCGTGGGATGGACTGGCAAGAGAATATTGATCAGCTCGCAAGAGAGCAGCGGTATCGGGAACAGTCTGGCTTGGTCCCGCGTCCTGAATCCCAGCGTGGCTATAATGCGCCAGAAGTTCCGGCGCAGTAGACATGGAGCGGCTCAGTAGCAAGTTGGCAATCGGCTTGCCAGATGAGCCGCTGGTTTGGTGTCCTGGTTGTGAGCAGCTGCATCGGTTTAACGTTTTCAGCCCGAATGTCAGTACAGGCGCACAGTGGCAATGGAACAATGATACCGAGAAGCCTACCTTCTCGCCGTCGATGGTGATCAAGATTGGCAGCCAGATCTGTCATAGTTTTTTAAGAGATGGCGTGTGGGAATTTCTTCCTGACTCCACTCACGCGCTGGCGGGACAAAAAGTCCCGCTGCCCGATCTGCCTGCTTGGGTGACTGATTAATCGTCTATTGGTTTGCGTCTTGACGGACTCTTAATCGAGACCGTCTCGACCACTGTGGTTTCGGGTCGCTGGGCGGCTTCTTGCAGTGTGACGAAGCGTCCAGTGATTGCGCAGCGCGCGCGTTTGTATTTTTTCATTTTTGGTCTCTCCTTCGGCTGGGGCGATACGCGACATTTTTATGTCGATTTCCTCCCTTTATCGCCCTGAACGTGTTCAGGGCGTTTCTTTTTAGGAGAGGGGGAATCAAGCAAACCGGGGCCAACTGTCCCGTTGAAGAGCTCAACTATGTACAACCTCTTAATCGATCTGGCTTTTAATCAACCGCATCTCGTGACAGCGGATCGCTTGGACGCATTATCTTCATTCCTGTTATCACAAGCCGGGTGGGATATCGAAGTGCCGGACCAGCCTGAGCCAATGGCCTTCGCTGCCGCAGATGGCGCTATCTGGTCTGATAATGGTTATTGGGTGGACGGTGGTATCGGCATCATTGATATCAATGGCACCATGGTCCACAAAGCGGTTGGCATGCAGGCGCTTTCCGGCATTACCAGTTATGACGCCCTGAGCCGAAAATTTACCCGCGCAATGAATGACCCGGCTGTCCGCGCCATCCTGCTCAACATGGATACGCCTGGTGGCGCTGTTAACGGCGCGTTTGATCTGGCAGACAAGATATACCAGGCGCGCGGTGTTAAGCCGGTAGAGGCATTGGCCGCCGATCGTATGGCATCCGCAGGTTATTTGATCGGTTCTAGCGCAGAGCGTATCAACGTCACACAAACCGCGCAGGTCGGCTCGATCGGCGTGGTTATGAAGCACCTCGATATTTCCAAATGGAACAACAAGACCGGATTAAGTCCAACCTATATCTACGCGGGAGAGCGCAAGGTCGAAGGCAACATGGATCAGCCTTTGAGCAAGGAAGTTAAGGGGCGATTTCAGGAAAAAATCGACACTATCTATGACATGTTTGCTGCGGTTGAAGAACGCAATCGTGGCTTAAGCCGCCAGGCGATCATAGACACCAAGGCGGATATCTTCCTTGGTGATGCAAGCGTGGCAATCGATTTGGCTGATGACGTAACAACCGGCGAAGCGCTGATTGAGCGGATGAAGTCAAAGTACAGCGCGGGGTTCTCCCGCGCTCATTCATCAACTGCTATGGAGAAAACCACCATGAGCGAAACAGCTGCGCCGCAACCTGCGGCAGAATCCGGTGCGGGGACAGAAGCCGCAGCGGCCGCCGAACAGGAAGCGGCCGCTGTTGATACCCGCCTGATCGAAGCGAATGCGCGACAGGAAGAGCGTGTCCGCTGCAACACAATCCTGACATCCGAGGCGGCTGAGGGTCGTATGACTGCTGCGATCTCGCTTGCCACGGATACCGAGATGCCAGCCGAGGCTGCCATTGCCGCACTCGAAAAAATGCCTGTTGAGGCCGAGTCAACCTCTCGCCTGGATAAGCTGATGCGGACCGAAGACAACCCGAGTCTCGGTAGCGATACCGTTGACGGCGGCGAGATGTCGGCCAGTCAGTTGATTCTCAAAGACCACGCAGCGGCCACAGGCCGTAAAGGAGCCTAATCATGCCACCGATTGCATCCAGTTCTGTCGAGACTCATAGCCCCGACAACCTCATTGCCGGTAGCGCGCCGATCGTTACCAATGACGGCACACTGGCTTCTGGCCAGAACCTTGCGCGCGGTGCCGTGTTGGGTCGAATCACCGCCAGCGGCGAGATGGTGCTGAGTGACCCTGGTGCCGTCGATGGTAGCGAGGTGCCTGTTGGTATCCTTGTCCATGCTCAGGACGCCAGTGCCGCCGCGAAGGCTTGCCAGTTCTATGTTGGTGGCGAGTTCCGCTCTAGTGAAATGGTCTGGCACGCCGGGTACACCACAGACGCCGAGAAGCGCGCAGCCTTTGACGGTAGCGCGATTGTTGTTCGCTAACTGTCACAAAGGGGATGAATTAAAATGCAGATCTATGATACCCATGACCTCCTGCAGGTAGTCCAAGGGCTCGACCCGTTCGAGCCTTTTCTGCTCAATATGTTCTTCACGAAAGAGCATAATTCCAATAAGAAGAAACTGGACTTCGATCTGGTGGCTGAAGACGCGCGCCTCGCGCCATTCGTCTCTCCGATGGTGGCTGGCAAGGCGATGAGATCGAAAGGTGGTGAAACCAGGACTTTTGAGCCTGCGTATCTGAAACCACTTGATGTCGTTGATCCTGATCGTGTGCTGCTCCGTAGGCCAGGCGAGCCCATTGGTGGCACTCAGAGTCCTGAGCAACGCCGCCGAGCTATTATTGCGGACATTCTGGACAGTCACCGGAAACAGATTCAGCGCCGTAGGGAGTGGATGGCAGCACAAGCATTGTTGACTGGTAAGGTTGTTGTGTCTGGAGAGGACTATCCTGAGCAAGAGGTCGACTTTCAACGTGATGCCGGTAATACCATTGTGCTTGCCGGTGGCAACGTGTGGACTGACACGACCGATCCGAATAAGCCGCTCGCCCAGATTGAGGCATGGAATGATCAGGCGGAGGCACCAATCACCGATCTGATTATGGATTCTGGTGCGTGGACGCTGCTGTATGCCTTCCAGGGCGTTAAAGATCTGCTGGAGAGTCGCCGGGGGTCTGAGAGCAAGCTTGAGCTCGGCCCTGACAATGAGAAATGGGTCCAATACAAGGGCATTCTCGGTTCATATCGTGTATGGGTGTACAAGGGTTACTACAAGGATGATGCTGACGTTAAGCATAACTTCATCCCGACGAACACGGTGATCGCTGCATCTGCTGCAGTGGACGGAGTTCGTGCTCATGGCGCGATTCTAGACCCGAAGGCAGGATATCAGGCAATGGCTGAGTTTCCTAAGGACTGGGTCAACGATAACCCTGCGGTAGAACAAGTAATGACTCAGTCTGCACCACTGATGATCCCCGCCAGAGTGAATGCATCTGTCGCGGTAACCGTGGGCTAGTCAGAGTGGCCTGGCCGTTAGGCTGGGCATCCCCTTTTAGTTGCTAAGGAGTCAATCATGGCGGATACGCTGAAACTCACAGGTCGCGTTATGGCGACAAAAAACAAACAGCCGGTAGCTTTGGGTCCGGGTACGAAAGTCAAAGAGATCGAGCTGCCCGACAAAACCTACGGTCTCAAAGATGAAGATATTGATCGTATTGTCAAAGCCGGTGCCGGGGTGATCATCAAACCCGAACCCGAAGAGGCAGAGGAGGGCGGTGGTCAGGCTGACTGATCAAAGCCAGTAATTAGTCTCGTAAAGTAATGGCCGCAGTTTCACGACTGCGGCCATTTTTATTGGAGCCGATGATGGCCATTAAATATCTCACTGTTCACTGTTCCGACTCTCCCAATAACCGGGAAGTCGCAGCGGCAGAGATTCATCGTTGGCACCAGGAAAAGAAGTTTGACGGTATCGGCTATCACGCCGTCATCCGTCGCGACGGGACCATAGAGAAGGGCCGCCCGCTCTATTGGCATGGGGCGCATGTCAGGCGCTATAACCGCGTGTCGCTCGGTGTCTGTTTGATTGGTAAAGATGAATTCACTGATGAGCAGCTGCGTTCTCTGGAGCTGCTGTTGCAAGAGTGGCTTGATCTGTACCCATCAGCAAAAGTTGTCGGTCATCGGGATCTCGACCCGAAAAAGACCTGCCCTAATTTTGATGTCTCCGCCTGGTGCAAGGAGACAGGAATTATTAACGCGTAAATCCTACTCAGGAGAGTGAACCATGTTTAAGCGGATGTTCTTAATTATGATCGCTGTGCTGGCCATCAGTGTCTTGTTCTATGGCTGCACTACCACCCAGGCGACGACCGGCCTTTCTATTGCTGCATCGCTCAAGCGTCTCGATACCCAGACACCGCTGGTGAAAAACACGCTGGTCAATGAGGTGCGCCCGCTGATGGTGGGTGAAGACCAGGCCAAACTCGATAAGTTATTGCTCGATGCTGAACTGCTGGCCGCGCAGGTTCGTATGATGACTGCATCAAGCGAGACCGCAGATCTGGTGATGCTTGGTGTGCAGGCTCGCCCGATGGTTGCTGTGGGCAGGGATCTTGTTTCGCAAGCAGATCTGATTATCTCACCGGTAATTACACAGCTGTCACTTGCCAAACAGATCGAGCTCCGATCCTACCGCGCCGACCTTACCCGCCTCGGTAAGCTGATCGACATAATTGACGACGCCATTGACGCATCACCAGAGGCGCTTAATTGGACGCAGGTGCTTTCCGATGTCGCCACTATTACCTCAGCTATTGCGCCTGTGGCGTTGTGAGGTGAGTGATGTGTTGGTTGGGTGAAATCAAAATCTCCAGACCTGTCCAGGGAAAGGAACTCTGGCGGGTTGATTCTGAAATCTCCTATCTCTATCAGGAGCTGGTCAGGATTACCGTACTGCCTGGCATGGAAACCGATGGCGCATCTATCCCACGCCTATTCTGGCGATTGATCGGCGGTCCTTTTACCGGACGATATGTCGGCGCTGCGCTGATACACGATGGCCTCTATGCCTCTGAGCTCTTGCCTCGCGAAGTTGCCGACAACATCTTTAAAGCGGCAATGCTCTCCCTCAATGTTCCGGCGTGGAAAGCCTCAATCATGTTCTGGGCCGTTCGTATGGGCGGCGGTGGCGTGTGGAAACGTCACACAAAGGAGAGCATTGATAAGGCCCGTCAATACGTCTCTGTCGATGGCGAGGAGTATCTGTAAATGCCGCCTTCCGCTGATGCAAACAAGAGCTCGCCCCCGTGGTGGGTGTTTTTACTGATATCTCTATTGGGTGGCGGAACGGCCGGGCTCGGTTCTTTCACCACTCTCGGTAATCGTGATGTACAGCCCTCAGAGGCCGATAGGCTTAACGCGAGGATCGATCTGGTAGAGGACGGCGCAAGACAGGACAGGGAAAAAGTCCGGTCAGAATTCAATGAGTTTCGCAATCAGACCACGACCGATATGGGCGTGATTCGCAATGAAATGAGGAGAATTGATTATGAGTGCCAGCTCGTTAACTACAAATGTCAGCGCCTCGAAGAGGAGGCAAAGAGGCGGGGTTCGTATGAGCCCGCATCAGGTGACATGGTGGGTCGCCATCATCCTTCTGGCGATATTTTTAGGGCTGGCTTATGTCAATTCAGCGATTGCGACGGAGGGTGATGAGTGTTCGCTAAAGGGAATCAGTACAGTAAAGAAATTTATAAAAACTACAAGCTTATCAGCGGGAAGCCTACCGGAGAGATAAAAAGCTTACAGGATCTTTGTCCTCAACAACCGTTCGAGGTTGAAGAGAAATCGAGTGTGACTATTAAACCTATTGAAAGGAGAACTTAAAGTGAAGTTCATTCAAGTGTTGTTCGTGTTGATTGCGTTATTTTATGCCCCTTTCTCAGTGGCAGAGCCAACGCCTGATCAGTGTCAGAACTTTGTTTGGGATGCGGTAACCACCGACACCATCGGTAACGACATCTCCGCAGACATAACTGGTTATTCAATCTATTTCGGAACATCTCCAGGCGTATACGGTGTGCCCGCTGATGTCGGAAATGTGCTGACCGTTCCGATCGATACTGTTCTCCCGGCCGTTGATGGGATGTACTACGCAACGCTGACCGCGAAAACAGCAACCACAGAGTCAGCCTATGCCAATGAGATTGAACTTGCATATGCAAGCGGGGCTTTTCGCCTCGGGGGGGTGCCGGTTTCTCCGGCACCGTTTCGTGTGCAGTGTTCCGTCGTCACCCCCTGAGCCAGACCCAGGTTTACCACCCAGCACAGGACCGCCTGAAGTGGCAACATTTGGATATACAGGCTATTCGGGCGGAGGGTCAACAAAAGACCTGGCAGCGTACGTTTACGGCATAAAAGTACCTTTACCAGAAGACGGTCAGGTCACGTCGATCACTGTTTATCTTGATTCGCCGGTTGACGGAGGAGCCACAGCGGGGTTAGTCGGCGATGATGGTACTGATGGCGCTCCGGGAACGCTGCTCGGTGATACTGACGAAGTGATCATAAACGGCCCGGGGTGGTACACCTTTACGCTTGATTCTCCACTCGACCTATTGGCCGGTGATTATTATCTATGCGTTCACGGTGAAAACGTGGCGGGGATCGTGTTTCATTACACTTTCGAGGGCGTCTATGAGGTTTATCGCCGGTTCAATGGGTACACATCAGGGACTATTGCAGTTCCTGATGGCGTGTTTAACTCCGGTTACCACATGGCGATATACGCCACCTACACGCCGGCTTCGGGTGGCGTTACCAAGACTGTAACCGATAGCGCGACTGTTGTTGATTCAGCAGACCTCTCAACCCTGATGCTTTCTACTGAGACGGCGCTTGCCAACGAGACGTTCGATCTCGCGGCCGGGCTCGCACTGACAGACTCTGCAGTCGCGACCGATGATCCTCCTGGGGTTTCTGTCCTTCAGCAGATTGTGGAAGCGGCTTCTGTTGTCGACCTGATACCTGGGCTTTCTGCTGTTATTACAGTGGGAGAGAGCGCACAGGGGAGCGATTCCGTCGCGCCCGTGGCAGGCATGCTGGCGAGCGATTCCGCAGGTATTGTTGAGGCTCTCGGCCTTTCTGTTTCGATTGTGGCATCGGATGTTGGTAACGCTTCAGATCTAACGTCTCTCATCACTGAGTCGATCAAGCTAGTAACTGATTCAGCATCGGCAAGCGATACAACTTCAGTCTCTGTCAATGTAACAGCAGTTGACTCCGTTGCCGCGAATGATCAATCGGTAGTGACGGTGACGGTTTCGGCTGCGGATTCAGTATCCGCTGCTGAGCAGCTGAATCTGATCACTGACACCTTGAAGAGCGTCTCAGAGGTTGCGAGCGTCGTCGATCAAGTCGGTCTCTCGTCCTTCCTTCAGGTATCTGACATTGCCTCGGTAACCGATCAACCGTCTGTCGCGGTAGTTCTACAAATTGCCGATAGTGCATCTGTCGTTGATTCAGTCTCAAAGCTCGAGCAGCTAATCAAATCAGTGACCGATGTTGCTTCTGTAACTGAAGGACTTTCTGTCTCTGTTCAGTTAGCTGATACGGACTCTGCCGTAGCCGTCGATTCGACTGTTCTATCAGGGATCTTCGCAGTCCTGGATAGCGCGAGCGCCAGTGATGTCGTCATTCGGTATATCCCAGGGACAACAAAGATCGCATCGATTTCTTTCAACCTAAAAACTCGAAGCATCGAGGCCGCGCTCAAGTCACGCGGAATCGCTTTCAAATTGAATTAACCGGAGGTAGGCAATGAGCAAAGCCGTCGAAAAACCAAACATTCATAAACTCTGGACTGTCCGGAAGTTCCGCTCAGAAGCCGAGCGACTCTCCGGTGCAGAGCCTTATGAGGTTGTTAAGTTCGAGGAGAACGTCCTTCTCAATGAAGGAGCGGCTCTCTGGGCTGGTTTCCTGATCGGCGAGGCCGGAACAGTTTTCGATAACACGAATGCCTACCTCGGTGTTGGTGATAGCTCCACCGCTGAGGATGCAGCACAAACCGGACTGCAGGCCGCAACCAACAAGCTTTATAAGGGCATGGAGGCGAGTTATCCGCAGCGAACAGGTGGACAGATCACATGGAGAGCGGTCTTTGCTGACGCAGAGGCTAACTGGGCATGGAATGAAGTCTCTCTCGCTAATGGTGCAACTGGTGACGCAGCGGTTAACCTGAATCGTCGTGTTCCTGGGAACCTTGGGACCAAGGCTTCAGGCTCCTGGACACTCGATCTTCAGATTACCCTGTCATAAAAGATATGAACTGTGTTCCGTCAATGGTTGAGGGTAATGCTTTTACCCTGGACCTTAGCTTCACGGATAGGGATGGCGTTTCAGCAACTCCTGAGTCGGTAAGTTATAAAGTGTTGTGTCTTACGACGGGTTTGGAAGTTCAGGCAGATGCTGACGCAGGCGTGCCTTCCGCGCAGATGGAGCTAACCATAGCGGGCAGCTTAAACGCCATCCTCGACCCCGTGGGTAACGAACGCGAAAAGCGCCGTGTTGTGGTTACAACGACCACGGCTGGTGAGCCTTTCAAGGGTGTCTTTGACTATTACGTTAAAAAAGAAACCGCATGACCGATCCCTTTGAGAAACATAATCGCGCTTTGATAAAAAAGCGCGGGAAGATCAGGCCGATCAAGATAGGCAATGAGATCTTCGAGCCCTGGTGCATTTTGGGCCAACAGCGTGAACAGCGTGAGGTGGGTAACGTCAAGACGATGGTGGTGACTTGGACGCTGGACATTCCACAGTCTGAGTTGGTGAGGTTCGGCGAGATCTGCATCAAGTCGAACACCTGTTTAGAGGCAGACGGTATGCACTTCACCGTGGTCTCGGTTGATGCCGATATCAAAGGAATGAATCACTATGACCTAAGGAGAGATTCATGACAGTGATGCATATCAAGGGCGAAGGGTTATTTGAGGCAATCACCGGCCTGGAGTCGATGGAGCCGTCTGTAAAGCGCGGTGTTGTCAGGACAGTTCGTAAAGTCACTAAGTCATCATCGAAATCAGTGGCCAGTCGTATCGCCAAGGCAACGCGCCTTCCCGTCCGGACATTAACCCAAGGTGGCGGCGCAAGGAGGGGTAAACGTGTTCATCAGTATTTTTCCCGCGACGGGATGGATGGCTTTGTTTGGGTCGGTTACAACCCGGTCAAGGCGGCTTACGTCGGTAGGTTGACTCAGCAGGTCAGAGGTGCGCGTGCGGGCCGACACACTTATCCGGGTGGATTTGTCGCGACGATGCGAAGCGGCCACCAGAGTATCTTTCAGAGGACACAGAAATCACGTCTCCCCATTGAAGAGAAGGACGTCTCGATGAGTGTTGCGCCTGTGCTGGTCCAGCAGGAGACGTCACGAATCCAATCGAGGCTGAGTGACGTGCTGCTCCAAGAAATCAATTATGAATTTAATGTCAAGGGTAACTGATGCTTGAAGTTGAACAACCAACACTCATACGTCTTCGCGAGCGTCTGTTAACGCCGTTTGGACTCAAGATAGTTGAGTCTGCGGATGAGGTGGCAGGCGCAACAGATCTTGGGCCGTATATTCCAGGAGTCTTTCTGATGGCGGCTTGGAGTGAGGTGGTGGACGATCCGAACGGCGGTGACTTCCAGATTGAAAAGGAGTATTGGCAAACCTCAGTCCTGGTGGCTTATCAGCAGATCAAGGACCAGGCGGAGCCTAAACAGATCGTCGATACGGCCGCACAGCGCGCAAGCGCAATTCTGAAAGCGACCGCGGGTGCCTTGGTCGGCTGGCGGCCCGCAAAAGGCTATCTGACGTTCGCCTATCGCGGACGCCCTGATCCAATTTACCAACCCGGATACGGCGAATTCCCGGCGCTGTTTGAAACCGGCCTCATCATCACCGGGACCTGAGGAGCGAAAAATGACTGAGGTGAAACCACCCGAGCGGAAGCCTTACAAGCTGAAGTATCCGATCAAGCAAGCCGGGGAGCTGGTTGATGCCGGTGAGACGGTTCATCTGTTTCCGCATCAGATCGAGCGGATGAAGGCTTATGAGGTCGAGACGGATGAGGCCGCGAAAGCCGAGGAGTCGAAGGGGGTGAACAATGGGTAAACCGCAACTCGCAAAAGCGCTGAATCTGGTACTCGGTGCTGGTTACGTCATGCTTGGCTTTGAAGACGCCAACGGAAACGTGCCTAACTTCAACTATCAGGCAGAGTCATCCCTTCAGTTGAATGTTTCCCCGGAAACAACCAAGATCCAGGGAGAGGATACGCCGACCGCTGAGGACCTGATCACCATCTCGAAGTCAGTTTCCCGGAGTGCCAAACTAACCATCAAAAATATCACGGATGAGATTCTCGCGGCCTTCTCGCTTGGTACATATGGCACTTATATACAGGCGGCCACGCCGGTCGTTGATGAGGCGTGTACTTTCAAGAAGGGCGCATATATCTACTTCGGTAAAGACGCTTCCAATCCGGCAGGAGCAAAGAATGTCACCGCTGTGACCATCACAGATGGTACAGGCACCACTACCTACACCGAGGGTGTTGGTAATGACTACATCCTCGAAGCCGACAAAGGGCGAGCCTTTATCCCGCTGACTTCGACCATCGTCGATGACTCCGCTGGCTTGGTGGATTACACGCCTGCAGCTGAAACCCGGTCGCGCGTCACCAGTGGCAGTCTTGGAGCTAAGACGGCCTGGATGATCTTCGAAGGCGACAATGCCAACGGCGAGAACCAGACCGTCGATGCACCCAAGGTCAAGCTGATTCCTGATGGTGACTTTAACCTGAAGGATCGCGATAACCCGCAGGCCGTCTCTTTTACGGTTGAGTTCGAAACCCGGACGGGTTACGAGCAGCTCTACATCGATGGCGAGGCCGCCTAATGGATCGCGTTGAAAAACGTGTGACGATTGGTGACAAGGAGGTCACCGTTATCGAGATGACGGTTGCTGAGGTACGAGTCTGGTTCAAAGGGTTTGAGGGGGCAGCGAAGGTGGATGACGCGGATCTGCTGGGTAACTATCTCTTTGAGGATTTCACCCTGAAAGACATGGCCAGGATGACCGACATGGATGAAAGTCAGCTCGAACTCTTTACCCCTTCTCAGTTGCAGCACTTGCGCGAGGTCTGCGAGGAGGTCAATCCCCATTTTTTCGCGATGCGTGCCCGCCTGCTGAAAACACTGGATCAAGTGCTGGGTCCCCTGCTGAAAAGCTAGAACGGGACTGTAGCACCCTGATCAGGGTGGGGCACGTAAACGTTTATCAGTATCCGTGGAGCGCTTACCTCAGCGCAATCGAAGAGGCATCAGGGCAGTCGTGAGCTTTTGCTCTCGGCTGCCTTTTCTTGTTGGTGATTGTGGTAGGCGTAGTAGACGTATTTGACCAGCCAGTTCACTGGATACCAGCCGACAGCAGCCAGAAACAGGTTACCGATGAAGTGATCAATCACGCTGTTGTTGATGATGGGGCCAATGATGCCGGTGACAGCGACGCAGGCTATCCAGAGCCAGGCAAAAACAAACCAACCATAACGATATTTCGGTATTAGATAGTCACTCATGGAAAAGTCCCTTGCCATTTCCCTGTTGATTGGCGGCACCCTCGATGCCACATTCCGTCGTGCTTTCGGTCAGGCTACTCAGTCCCTTAAGGATATCGATAGCGAGCTGAAGACGCTGGAGCGGAACCAGAAAAACCTCGATCTTTTCCGGTCCCTGAAAACCAGTATTAGAGAAACAGAGAAAAATCTCAAGTCGACCAAGGGGGAAATGGGTGAGCTCCTTAAGGAGATGAGGAAGACAAAAACCCCTTCGGCTGACCTTAATAGGCAATTCGAGAAGGCAAAGTCCTCCGCCCAAAAGCTCACCGGACAGCTGAAGCAACAGAAAGAATCACTCCATCGATTGCGCGGGGAATTAAAGTCATCAGGTATCGATACCCGTAAGCTGGTGACTCACAATCAAAAACTGCGGGCGTCCATTCAGCAGACCCGTCTTGCACAAGACCGCCTCAATCAAGCGCTTGCGCGTCGACAGGAGGTGCGCGGCCAGCAGCGCCAATTACTAGGCCAGGCCGCAGAGACCGCTGCTTTAGTGTTGGCGCTGCGAGCGGTACTGAGACCGGCAATCAACTTTGAGTCAGCGATGAAGGATGTCGAGAAGGTGGTCGATGCTGATGACGCCGCCTTGGCCAGATTGGAGTCGCGTCTCAAATCTCTCTCCACACAGATCCCGTTGACGGCTGGTGAGCTTGCGCAGATTGCCGCCGAAGGCGGTCGTCTTGGACTTGCGATCGATCAGCTGCCGGATTTTGTTGAGCAGGTAGCGAAGATGGCGGTGGCCTTTGACCTTCTGCCCGAGGAGGCCGGTGAGGCGGTCGCCAAACTGAGCAATATCTTTGATATCCCAATACAGGATATTGAGCGCTTGGGCGATGCGGTCAACCAGCTTGCCAACAATACCGCTGCAAAAGAGAAAGACATCGTCGAGGTGTTACTCAGGGTCGGCGGCTCTGCCAAGCAGTTTGGTTTGACAGCAGAACAAACCGCCGCGCTGGCTGATGCCATGTTGGCGCTTGGGCGGACGCCTCAGATCGCCGGTACTGCGATCAATGCGTTACTGGTCAGGTTGCAGGCGGCAGAGGGGCAATCGAAGAAGTTTCATGAAGGATTGGCGATGCTGGAGACGGATGCCGGGTCACTAGCTGATGCTATCGAGTCAGATCCTCAACGCGCCCTCGGTAACTTCCTTAAGACGCTGGAGAAGCTGGATAAGCGGACACGTTCCTTGGTGCTGACCAATCTGTTCGGCCAGGAATACGCAGACGATATCGCGATCCTGGTAGGTTCGCTGCAGGAGTATGAAAAGGCGCTTGGCCTGGTGGCGGATGAGAACGAATACCTCGGTGGCGTACAGGAGGAATTCAATAAACGCATTGAGGCGACAGAGGAAAAGCTGCAGCTACTCAATGATGCCGCGACACTGATACGGATCAACTTCAGCAATGCGCTGCTGCCTGCGATCAATGCCATCATCCCGCCATTGATCTCTATGCTGAACAGTATTTCCGGCCTCGTCGAGGCGCATCCTGAGATTGTTGCTGTATTCGCAGCCTTCTTTGCCGGGGCGGTGGCTATCAGAACCATTGGCCTGGCGCTGAAGTTGGTGAGGGTGATCTTTGGTGGGTTGCTGGCGGATACGGTGGTGCTCTCCGCGAAGCTTCCCTTGCTGGGACGGATCTTCGACGCGATCGGCAAGAATGCCGGGGTGGCGACACAGCAAGTGGTCGGTTTACTGACCAATCTGCGTGCGCTGTCGGCGTTGGGTGCTGCGGGTATTGCTATCGCTATCGCAATCAAGATAAGGAGTGATCTCGAAGATGCGACTGACCGGCTTCGGCGATATCGCGAGTTCCGCGACCAGGCTAATAGAGAAGCGAGTGGTTTGGTCAAAGCAAACCGGGAGTATGCAGACACTCAGATCCTGGCTGCAGACGCTGTTGGACGCCTGAGCAGGACAGAGCTGCAGAGTTACCGTGAGAGGCTTGAGGCTGCGAGAAACTATTACCTAGGCCTTGCCAGGCAGGACATCCTGTTAAACAAAGACGGCAGCCTTACCGAGCTGATTGTTCGTAACAAAGCGACCGCGCAGAGTTATTGGGATGCAATTCAGACCATTGAACCCGCGATGCAGTTGCGGGAGAAACAGGAAGAGCTGCATGGCAAAAAGATCGCTGCAATCAAGCGTGTCGTCACAGAAGAGATCAGAGATGAGCTTGCCGAGCAGTTAAGGCTGGAGGAAAAGGCCACCAAGGATCTGGCAAAAGCTCAAGCGGGCCGCCTGCAGATCCAAAAAGAATTTCAGCAGCTCATCACTCAGCTTACCAGCCCCGCACAAAAGCCCGTCGAAGATGCCACGGTTCTCGATCTGAACCGACTAAGAGACCGCATACGCACCAATATTGAGTCAGGTGACTTCGAGTCGGCGTTGACCAACGCCAAACGCGCAAAGGCCATTATCGAGGCGCTGGCCGCTGAAGAGAAAGCCACCAATAGCTACTTGGCCACTCAAGCGAAACTGGTAGCAGAACTCGCGGATGAGGCGGCCAAGGGTCGTGAAGGGAAGGCGCAAGACCAAGCGAATGAGGCCAGGGCGAATATTGAGCGATTGAAGGCCGAGGCTGAAGCGCTGAAAACCCTGGATATTGGCTTCAACATGGAGAAGGCCAAAGAGGAGGCGGGGAATGTTGTTGCGCTGATTCGTGAGCAGCTCGCAAATGCAGAGCTTACAGTCAATGTTACGCCAGTCCTGAAGGAATTTCAGAAAGACGCTAACAAAGAGTTGGGCGTTGAAGGGTTTAATCGCGGCGGTTGGCCAGGCGGTTTTTTGCCTGGATATGGAGGCGGTGATCGACGCCTGATACTGGCAGAGGACGGCGAACATATCACCCGAAAGGAGAGAGCAAGCTCCTTTGCCAGCCTTTTAAACCTGATCAATAACGGCTCCAGCCAGCAGGTCGACAGACTGAGAAGACTGCTCTCCGGCGCGCTGCCAGGTTATAGGGCTGGTGGCTTTGTGCGTCTGCAGCCACCTTCATTGCCGTCGCTTGATTCTACTGCCGCGCTTGCCGGAAGCGCTGCGGGTGGCGACACGGTCTATCTGTCTATCGGGGATGATCAGGTCAGGTTGACAGCGTCGCCTGATCAAACCGTAGAGCTGCATCGTATTGTGCATTTAACTCGATTAAAAGGCGGTGGGCGCTAATGTTGGATGTGATTATTGGTGGGGTGCATATACCTCTGTTGGCGTCTGTTGAACTGAATCAGGAATACAACACACTCACGGCAACGACTGAATATCGAATGGGTGATGGTTCATTTGAATCGCAGACCGCTTGGGCGGGTAACCGGAAATTAAAGACCATCATTACAGGTCGTGGTCAGATACCAGTCGGTCTGTTATCGCTGAATTTGCCACAGAAAAACCTGACGATTAGCTGCACAAAGCGTCGCGCCATCACCTCAGACAGTAATGTCATTGTGCTCCCGGCCAATCGTAGATCCGATGCCGGTGCTGAACCCATCGGTTTCGTACTGAACGATGCAGGGTGGCAGTCGGTGAACGTGACGTTTAATGGCGATGAGGCAACCCTTGATGTCGTGGCGTGGGCTAAACAATACCAAGTTGAGTATTACCCTGAATTTTTGGCCAATGTGAAAGCGCCGATCGAAAGAAAGGAGCGGCGCGGCAGCGCTTACAGCTGGTCGATTGAAGCCGAGGAGATGTGAATGTTTTTGCCATTTTTTCTCGATAAGTGGTCATTTAGAACAGACGCTATATCGTCTGGCACCACTATCAACTTGCCCGCAGAAGCATTGTCGGCACTACCTGATCTGTCTGCAGATGGTGATTTTGGAGTCGTGTTGGTTTTGGACGATGAGGCCGGTAATACTGAATTTGTACTAGCTCACCAAAAGGGTGCCAATGATGTAACGGTAGAGCGAGATATCTATGGACAGGGGTATGAGCCTGCAGCATGGCCCGCCAATACACTGATTGAATGTCGCCCGCCAGCCATGATGGGTCGAGACAACAACAACCAATTTGAAACAGAGTATGTCGTCAGTCCCACCTCTAGTCTGTTGCTATGGCCAAAGCGGATCGGGCGACGGGTGACGCATGTCAATATCTCTCAAGCACTGACGATCAACTTTACCACCTCAACAGTAACTACGCCGATCTATACCAGAACGGTGAGGCACACGGTGGTAATTCATCAGGACGCGACTGGCGGGCACACGATCACTTGGGATTCCAATATCAAGTGGACGGGTGGTTCAGCGCCTGCGCTGTCGACTGCTGCAAACTCCATTTCTATTCTTGAGTTCTGGCAGCTCTCCACAGGTGAGTGGGTGGGTGCGGTACGGGTCGACGGCGCAACCTGATGTTTAACCAGTCACCGTTCAATGCAGTTGTTTTCAACGGAACGGCAGGACCAGCTGACCCCACCAAAGTTACCCTGGAAATCGTTCAGCAATCGGTCAGGGAGTCCGGTAAGGCAGCTTTGCTCATTGTTCAGGAGTCGGTTGCTTATGGCCGCGTTTCGCTCGATATCGTCCAGCAGAGTATGGTGGCTAGCAAGCGCGCCCAGCTGGAAATTATCCAGGAGTCGGTTGCCTATGGTCGTGCCTCGCTGGAGATCG
Source organism: Candidatus Thiodiazotropha sp. (ex Monitilora ramsayi) (assembly GCA_025655595.1). Taxonomy (GTDB): domain Bacteria; phylum Pseudomonadota; class Gammaproteobacteria; order Chromatiales; family Chromatiaceae; genus Thiodiazotropha. The sequence continues at coordinate 245,716 of JAHXIO010000011.1, read as the reverse complement.
TGCAGCAAAGTCTCCCCGCCAATATCACCCGGTCGGATATCGTTGGATGGAGTGTGAAGGTAGAGATTGAGGGTAAAGGGGATGTCTCTGCCCGGTTGGTCGGCGATGGCCGGGTGGATGCCGAGCGTGGCATGTCCCGCGTGGCCGAGTTTAAGCTGGTACCTTTACCCGGCCAGGTCGATACTCTGGAGTATTATCGCAAGTCGGTTTCCATCGACTTTGTTTATCACTCTGCCAGCGGCCAATCGATCTATGATCGCTTGTTCAGTGGGCGAATTTTGGAGCCTGGCTATGATGTGGATGCGCGCCTGCTGACGTTTATCTGTTCCGATATGCTGCAGGAGCGCCTCGATGCCATGGACCAGGCGCGGCTGGATACAGAGATAGGGGGTTACTTCTCAGAGGCGATCTATGATCCTGCGTTGACCGGGTGGGATCGTGCCCAAATCATGACCCTTTCGCAGGTGGGTAGCTATGACCTCGACAGAGACGGCACGGGCCAGTTTTATCAGTGGGGCCAGGGTGCGGTCACTCATAGCTTCAACAGCAGCCAATACGTTGCCGGGTCCGTAGAATTTGATCAGGCCAACGCGGGTGAGATACACAATGTAACCACCATCAAGTTCGATTATCGATTTACCCGTAAACGATACCGCAACTACACCTATTCCTGGGAGATGCAGCCAACTGTCGGCTGTGAGTTTCTGACCAATCCCTTTCAGCTGCCCCAGCGGTCAATGATTCAGTCCGCGTGCGAATCAACGGGCTGGAAGTTGGAATCCTTGAAGTTTATCGATCTGCCGGAACCACAGCCCTTCGAGTGCATGATCGATGGACAGATCCACTATTTTCCCTTTGGATCGGAAATGATAGGCGGTATTGCTGTCGATGATCCTGACCTGCCATTGCTATGCCAGGGCTTTCACGCAAAATTCTCCAAGCGCTGGGTGCAGACGGTAACCGAGCAGTATGAGGTCACGGTCCGCTCAGCGGAATCCGTCGCGCTGCTGGGTGAGATCTCGCGGGATATCTCCAGTGGTGTCGAAACAGAGTTTGACGGGGATGCCTGGGAGCTCGCGGAAGATGAAGACCGCCACCTCTCGACTGCTCAGCTGTCGAACACCGGGGATCTGATCCGTGATGTGGATGATGAGACCGTGGTGGACCGCACAGAGATGGAGCACGCCCTGAAAACGATCAAGGCGGTGACGATAGGCGAGATGCTGGAGTCTCATCGCCAGAACTATGTGAGCTGGGACGTGATGCTGGACCCGACGGTGGAGCGCCACCACATGGCCGCCCTGGTGGCTGACGGCATCGATGTGAGCGGACAGGTCTACCAGGTGGTGCATCATTTCAACATACAGACCGGCGGCGCCCGCACCAACATCACGGTGGATCTGTCACGCATCGGTGCCACAGCGGCAGAAGGCGTTGGGACAATCCCGGCCATTCAGCCACCGCAACAACCAGATAGTGATCTGGGCACGGCCGATCCGGATGCACATGGTGGGTTTTTCCAGGGTAGCGCCACGATGCACATCGGCGGTTCGGTAATCAGTCCGCCCTATGACGATACGTGGGATGGCTATACCACCAACTACGGTTTCGACGAATTCAACGATCAACCATTCAACCCGGACGCCCCAACGGCTGAAATGTATCCCGTCAGGTTTGATGTGCCAACCCCGGCTATAGAGAGCGAGTTGAGGCAGGTGGTGGAAGTGTCGGCCGACCCGGAAATCATCAATCTGACCGTACCGGTGGATCGGCTGATCTATACATGAGGAGTTTGATATGGCCTTAGAGTCCAGTTTTCATTCTGACGCAGCGCTTACCACACCCATTGTCTCGTTGGCCTCCAAGCAGCTGGAGGACGATTCGAGCAGCCCGGCTTATCCGAACCCAGCGGATCGGGTAGCCTATTTCGGTCTGGCTAACGCCGCCAAGAAGGTCGAGGCGCTGTCGAATCCAGGGGTGGATCAGATCCAGATCAACATTGTCTCTAATGTGGTTGGCTGGTCTGCTGGGGCGACGATTGCCTTAAGTGATATCGTGCAGCCGTCGACACCGAATGGATACAAGTATCAAGCACAGGGTGCAGGAACTACGCATGCCACCGTAGAACCCACCTGGCCCACCGTGATCGGTGAAACCGTCGACGATAACGGTATCACCTGGGAGTGTATCGATGAGATCCACGCCGCCAGTGAGTTTCGTCTGGCCACCTCTCAGGCCGGGCTGGATGCCGCCACACCAGGCGCTGCCATCAATGTTGGCACAACGATCAACGGTGGCACTGGCGTTTCGGTATGGATGCGCATTGATCAAGGTGTGCATCCTGCCGGTGATCCCTATGCCGACGTGCGTCTGGAAACCAACGACCTAGTTGAATCAGTGATCTAATGGCACAAAGCAAGACGCGCAAGCTCGTTGAAGACCTCAAGCGGTCGCTCAGGGAGCGGGCGCGGATCAATATCGGGCTTACCCCCGCCGATGTCAGAGAGGAGATACCGGCCGGTAAGGGGCGCGGGCTTGCGTCGTCGACCTCGTCAGCATCAGACGCTGGCGGGATTGCTTCACCGCTGACAGAGCAGCCCGGTACGCGCACGAATTACGTTGAACGCTACGTGTTTTCAACGGATGGCGTCTTTGCGATCGCCCACCAGCCGGTACTGCAGGCAGCGTTTACTGATGCGGTGGGCCGTGAGGTGAAATTCAATTATGCCGATCCTGACGCCTAAAGGGTTCCCGGTACCGCCAGGCCGGATCAAATATTGGGGAATCACCAAACACGGCCTCTGTACCAATGGGCAGCTTGCCCTGCCGAACGGCTCCAATATCGCCTACACCCAGCCGGTCGGCGGACATACTTGGATCGTTAAAAACCCCAGACGTGCCGCCCTGCCCGCGAACCCTCGACCATTGGCGCAATATGATGCCGCACAGGGCTATTCCTGGCTGACATTCTTGATCCTGGCTGGCGAAAATCGCCAGCTCGCTGAACAGAATATCGGTGCTTTCAACACCATCTGGGTCGACGATAGCGATCGTGCTTGGCTGGTAGGCTTATCAGAAATTGCCGGTGGATTCAGGCTTACCCTGAAAAGCCGGTTCGGCCTGTTTGGCGAAGACGCCCTATCCGGCCTATCTGATGTGGTGTTGTATGAGGGCAACCTCGGGGAAGATATCACCGAGCATCTAAACACGAGTGACTTCTGTCCCAACTGGGACGGGACATCGATCATGTGTAACTTTCGGAACGCGATCATCCAGGCGTCCGATGTCGCGCTGCCGAATCTTATGCGCGTGGTTGAGCTACAGTTATCGGGGGCTGTGACAAATACGGCGGGAGCTGGGGCCACTTTCTCTTTTCGCCAGGAGGTTGCATATCTCTCGCAGGTAATCTCGACCAGTGATCCATACGATAGCGGCGATCAAAATATCGCTGCTTGCCCTATCTCCATCGATAGTAGGACCGTTAATTCGATGCAAGCAGGCAGTTCGAGCTGCGGACCTGGGGGATATGAGATCGGGGTATGGCCATTTGATGCTCAGGTGTCGGCCGGACCGAACAACAACAGTTCATATCGAAACTATGGACACACCAATACGACCATCCGTTACATCAAGGTTTTCTATGGCCACGATAACCAGAAGGTCACTCTCACGCTCAATATTCGCGATCAACAGAACACTGTAGTTAGTTACGATTGCTCCCATAGCCTCAACGCTAATTACTCAGGCGTGACATCGGTCGCTGAGGAGGGGGGCGGATGCTCGGCGCTTGCGTCGCACACTAAAACATCGGTGATCAGCGCGACGCATAATGTTAATGGCACGTCATCATCAAGCAGAGTTACGACTACCAGTCTACAGGTGAACGGTGTTCAACTGGTCACGTTCACAGCATCACGTACGATTGTCGACACATACTCACTATCGGCTGATGAGTCGGGAAATGTCACTCAAAACTGGGCAGAGAATGAAACCCCTCCGGCAGATCCTGTCGCTGATCGTGTGAGCAGTCTCATATCTCTGAGTGTGGGTTCCCCCGTGGCAGCCGAAAACGTTAACGAAACCACCACTAGGGCAGAGGACAACACGAGTTCGTTTGATGGCCAGCAAAATGGTCTGCCGGGCGAGACCTACAATTCGTTATTTGCTACCGGTTCGATGGGGATAGTCGGGTATGCAAACCGGATTTTCGGCTTCCGTTTGGGGGATGGGACACTGACCGTAGATAATCATGCATATATGGGGGTCTATGGGTTGGTCGCGGATACTCAAAAGATCATATCAGGCCGCCTGCCTGATGAGTCCTTGACCGCTTCCCTCGACCCGGTGACAGGGATTTGCATGATCGATTATGAAAAAGCGCCAATTTGTTATGTGTAATCTATTGAAAATTAAGCATATATTTTTATTGGTTCTGACTCGATTGAAATAGCCCATCCATCGCTTTCCCTTGGGGACGCCAATATAAAAAAGGGCTTACGTTATCCGTAAGCCCTTTTTTATTGCCATTCGAGTTGCTGGGCGATTTTCGATTCCATCATTAACCTTCGTCGTATTCAATGCATCCCCTAGCTTGGGAGGGCAGTTGCGGTCTTGCCCATAGGCGCCAAATGAGCTGCCAGCATATGCTACCCGATCGCTAACTGAGAAGACGTTAACGCCATCACCGAGCGATTCAATCACACCAGCGTCTTCCCGGTCAGGCAGCCTAACGCAGGAGGTCGGGTGATAAGACGGGTGAAGTCTTGTATTGGCTTTAAGAATGATACGGATTTGTCACCGGCCCCTTTACTGCCCGAATGTTTCCCAGTCACGGGAAGTTAACGAAACAGATCGATTATCTTCCTCGGGCGCCTGCTCTAGGCGCGGGGCGTGGCATCTGTTGCGGCCGCCCGATTCCCCCAGGTGGATTTGCGATTGGTGGTCTGACAACGGGCGGTCTGACAATGGGTGGTTGAGGTGGTTGAGGTGGTTGAGGCCTCTCCGGCGGTTTAGGATTTACGATAATTGTATTGCCACGACAGCCCCAACAGGGATAGGGATCGTAATATCCCCTGTAGTAGGAGGCGCCGTACGATGCGGAGCCGGTACTTGAACAACCTGTTGCCAGAAGAATACTTACGAGCAGCGCAGCACCCGCTATTTTTTGTGTCATAAAATTCATAATCACTTCCCTTCCTCCACCGACAGACCTGACCAGTGCTGTATCATGAAGAGAGCGCCTGCAGGATCAGCCAGTAAGGCGGTCTGACTATCCGTTGCTGATTCCCCGGTAGCAATCAGAACGCTGCCGCCGAGTTTTTCGATATTCACGGATAACTGTTGCGGGTTTTCCACTCTAATCACGGGTACCCAGCGTTGTTCCAGTTCTTTATCGAACAGAGAGCGAATACCGGATCGCCACTTGTCTTGTGACTTCAGGATCCAATAGCCCTCACGCATTTCCTGTGAGGTGTATCCAACTAATGTGCTGTAGAATTTGAGAGAGTTATCGGGATTGCTTGACCAGAGCTCATCCCAGAGCCAATCATTCATGGTGGCAGGTCGATCTTCTGGATCACCGCTGCTCGAATGCAGGAGCAATATTTTGGCACCCAATGGGTCACTCACCAAGGCCCCCCGTCCACGAAGCCGCATATCAACCGGACCTTCGTGAATTTTACCGCCTTGCTTGAGCGTATACTCTGCCGATTTATCCACATCATCCACGGACAGAGAGGTAATCCAGCGTGCAATCGAACGTTGAGATTTTGGCTTTATCTCCACGATTCCGCCTATGGGCCGACCGTTCAATTGAATAATGTGGTAATCCCCGTTCTCGCGAAATGTCCAGCCAAGCAGTTCGCCGTAGAATTTTTTCGCGCTCTCCACATCATGAGTCAGCAGGTCATGCCAGACGATCTTGCCCGGCTGATGCGTGTAAGTGGCCGGTTCGGTTACAGGTGACAGTTCGAGTGAGGTACAGCCGATAACTGTAAACGTGAGAAGGATGGAACTGAAAAATTTGAGTGCGTTCCGTGGAGAGCTTCTATTTATTCTCATTTCCATACCTCAATGTTCCTGGCAGATGTAATCAAGATAGCATCAACAGAAAGATCCTGTACGGCTGAAAATGAGGTTTTACAAAATTTTCTGTGATAAATGCAGGATCAGCAACAATTGGAATATTCGCAAAATCGGGTGTGCCGATAAGGTGTTATTAAGCTGCACCATCCACATGGAATTTACGCACCTACCTACAGTAGAATCTCTCTGCAGGCCTAAAAAAATATAGCGCTTTCAGACAGTCTCGATTGACTGGCGAGGGATCACTAATGCTAATAATAACACTGCGAAATATCGTGCCAGTTTTTTTTGTGGCTCTTACTATCCACCTTCCTGTCATCGTCGCAGCGGAGGAGGTGGACCCGGAAAAAATGCCGTTAACCGGGATCCCTGTGGAGGCGGTAGCAGTAGAGCAGGGCAACATCCGTGCCATGGTGTACGGACAGGGAACCGCACGTGCACTGAAACGGGAATTCCTGACTTTTGAGGCCGAGGGGCAGATCACCTACATAAAACCTGGCGTTGACGGTCGTGAGCTGTCTGAAGGCGACCGGGTGCACGGCCCGGAGAACGGAGAACTCAATGGAGAGCTGATCGCCAGCCTCGATTCCAGGGACAGTCTCGCACAACTTGAGGTGGCAGAGGCTGCCGTGGCGCAAGCCAAGCAAGAGCTTGTTGCATCGAAGGCGGATCTCGCAAGAGCCCAGGCTGAGCAGGAAGTCGCTTTGACTCAGCTGAAACGCATGGAAACCCTGGTCCAATCAGGTGTCATTGCAAAAGCTGATTACGACAATGCAGCTGCCGATGCAAAGCAGGCCCGTGCTGCTGTGGTTGCCGCACAAGCTGGCATCAGAGCGACTGAGTCGACGGTCTCCTCCGCCCTTGCTCAACTTCAGCAGGCGCAGTTGAACGTGGAGAGGACCAGTATCTTCGCCCCGATTGACGGCATCATTGCCTATCTTAACATCCGAGAGGGGCAGTACTTCTCCCAGCAACGAATCGATACGCAATCTGAAGCGAACGCTCTACGTACCGTACCTGTCGTTGTCATCGATCCGGGTACCTATGAGATTACAGTCGAATTGCCGAGCTTCCAGGGCAGCCGGGTAGCGCCAAATCAGAGTGCCTTCATCTATACCGGAGAGACATCCGGACCATCGCAGCGGGGAGACCGTTCACCCACTGCGTATGAAGCGGCAGTGGCAACAGGTGTGCACGGGTCTGTTTTTTCCGTCAGCCCCGCGATCAACCCGGGCGGACGATCCATTCGTGCCACCATCCGCACTACAGAAGGTGCTGACGAACTAAAGGACGGCATGTTTGTGACTTGTTGGTTGGTCGTGGAAGAGAAAGAGGGTGCTACCACCCTGCCACGAAACACACTGCTGTTTGAGGGGCAGAAGACTTTTGTTTTTGTTCTCAGTCCGGATATGGATACGGTAGAGCGGAGAGAGGTGGAAATCGGTATCAATGGGCTTGACCGGGTGGAAATTCTCAATGGTGTCTCTCCCGGCGAGCAGGTGATCGGCCGGGGTCGCAATCGCTTGACTACGGGGACCAGGGTCGAAGTTGTGTCTAAACGTGAGACTACGCCTCAATGAGCCAATCAGACTCGGTGCAAGACAGGGGGAATCACACGGCATTCCCCGAGACCGGGCTTTGGGGTTTCTTCTTCTTACGGCCCACGCTCGGTATTCTGCTAAGCCTGCTATTTATTTTCAGTGGATATTTGGCATGGAAGGGGATGGTCAAGGAGTCCAATCCCGATCTGGATATCCCCATGGCCATGGTCGAGACCGAGTGGGTCGGTGCTGATCCGGAAACCGTGGAGCAATCTGTAACCTCACCGTTAGAGCGGGAGTTGAAATCACTAGATGGTCTCACCGACCTACGGAGTGGTTCGTTTAATTCTTTTTCCCTGATCTCTGTGGAATTCGATGCAGATGCGGATACTACCGATGCAATGAATCGTCTCAGGGCCGCTGTAGATGTTGCTCTTCCTGATTTGCCTACGGATGTCGAGAGGCCTCTGGTGACGCAAAAGAGTGTGACGGATACCCCGGTTATCACCTATGCGCTCTACGGGGAAGTGGGTCCGACGACCCTTGGGCGTGTGGCAAGTTTTCTGCAGGACCGCCTTGAGAAGGTGGCTGGGGTCAGTGAAGTCGAACTGAGTGGAGAGCGGGAGGAGATTGTCCGCATCAACCTGGATATACGCCATTTGGCGGCGCTGGGTCTCTCTCCTGTGCAGGTACGTGATGCCATCCAACAGGCCAACCAGGATATGCCATGGGATCGGCTTGATAGCGAGCATATCTCAGGCACCATGAGACTTTACGGCAGATTCCGTGAGGTCGAAGATCTGGAACGCACACCGGTTATGCGCATGGAAAACGGGCGTGTGGTTTACCTGTCTGAGATCGCCGAAGTGCGTCGTGATCTGGAGCGAGAGAGCAGCCGGGCGGCGCTCAGTTGGAAGAGCGGTCCCTACCAGCCCACGGTTGATGTTTCGGTGAAGAAGCTCCCTGGTTTCGACTCACTCAAGCTGATTGAGGAAGTACAGCGGGTTGTTGCTGAAGAGCATGCTAAAGCACGATGGCCGCACGGTGTTTCGTATGCTGTGACATCCGATCAGTCGGAACAGATTCTGGGTGATCTATCGAACGTACTCAACAACGGCTGGCAGGCAATGCTGGGTGTCTTTCTGGTGTTGTTGGTCGTGCTGACCTGGCGGGAAGCGATGGTTGCGGGGCTGGCTATTCCTCTGACGTTCCTGGCAACGCTGGCCTTTCTTTGGATCACAGGCAATACATTCAATAAGTTGGTTATCGTCGGCTTGGTGCTGGCGCTGGGGCTCCTGGTGGATATTTTTATCCTCATGATGGAAGGGATGCATGAGGGGATCTTCAGCCGGCGCTTATCTTTCAATCAGGCGGCACTCAAGACTATTCGAAGTTATGCGGGACCGGCATTTGCCGGCCAGATGACCACCATTCTCGCTTTGGCGCCCCTGCTGGCGATCGGCGGTGTCTCCGGAAAATTCATACGCATTATACCGATTACCACTATCGTGGCGTTGGTGATGAGCTTCATTATTGCATTACTGGTGGCAGTGCCACTGTCTCGATTCTTATTGGACCGGGTAAAGCGCGATGCCGCGCCCTCACGTATCGATCGTCTGACGAAGCGCGGTGAGCAGTGGCTTCACTCATGGAGTCTAAAGCACAGTCTGCGAAGTCGAAGGATTGCTACCGTATGGGTGGCGGCAAGCGTAGGTATGCTGTCCGGTAGCCTTTTCCTTGCCGGTCAACTCGCCCTCACCATGTATCCCATGGCGGATGGCCGCAATCTGGGGGTGACTGTCGAGATGCCGCCCGATACCACGCTCGATCAGTCTCAGGCTTGCGCGGATGCTCTGGGCGAAACGCTGAAAGAGAAGGATTGGTTTCAGAGCGTGGTGAAATTTGCCGGGGCAAAGAGCCCGATGGCTTTGAATTCCCCTGCTGAGGCTCTCAATCCTGCCAAGGACAGTTACCTGGTCGGCTTTTCTGCCTATTTCACTCCCGCTGAAGAGCGGGAACTGTTCTCGTTTGAGTATCTGGATGCATTGCGCACAGAGCTCTCCGCTGACTTGCGAGCCTGTCCCGGAGGGCAATTGACTTTGACACCGCAACTCTCGGGAGCAAGTAGCGAAGATCCGATTCAGATTATCGTCGAGGGTGATGATCTCGATCAGCTACGCCGCATCTCGGTGGAGATTCAGGAGGCGCTGCGTCAGATTTCCGGTGCTGCCGATGTGCGGGATTCCATGGGGCCGGTGCGTATCGATGTCAAGGCACACCCGCGAAGAGAGGCACTCGATTTCTATCGGATTAGCGTGTCCGATCTGGGTACGCAGGTTCGCATGGCCATGACCGATGATGTCATCGGCAGCTACGTCCTGGGTGGTACTGAAGAGGATCTCGATATCCGCATGGGTATTCTCTGGGAAAGTCGGGAAGGTGAACCCGGTGGCCCAACGACTGTTGCCGAATTGGCCCAGCTGCAGATCAGCTTGGATGACGGCCGGTTTATACCCTTTTTCTCATTGGTGGATCTTGAAGTGAACGATGCTTCATTAGTCATCGGGCATACCTCAGGTGAGCGGGCAATCACCGTCAAGTCGAAGAGCGATGGACGAACGGCTGGGGAAATTTTACAAGAACTCCGTCCGCAGCTTGAGGAAATGCAAAAAGCGTGGGGTGACGGATACAGCTACCGTTTTGGTGGAGAGGCTGAGGATACCGCAGAGACGTTCGGAGATTCGGTCGCTATGATGGGTGTGGCACTATTCCTTGTCTTTGCGCTGTTGGTGGTGCAGTTTGATTCCTTTCGGCAGCCCATCATTATCTTGACCTCTGTACCGTTGGCCTTTATTGGCGTCTTTAGTGTGTTCTATTTGGCTGGCGTGCCCATCTCTTTTCCGGCAATGGTGGGCGTGATTGCCCTAATCGGTATCGTGGTCAACAATGCGATTGTTATGATTGATAACATGAACGTTCACTTCAAGGCAGGGAAGGGAAGACAAGAGTCTGCAGCTATAGGAGCAGCTGAACGTCTTCGCCCGATACTCGCTACCACGGCGACTACGATTATCGGACTGATTCCCTTGGCGTTGAGTGATCCTTTCTGGATGCCGCTCTGCCTGGCGATTATCTCCGGTTTGCTGGTGGCTACATTAATCGCCTTGTTTATCATTCCCTGTCTCTATCTCCTGTTGAGCGGGGAGGATGCAGTCGTAGTCGAGGCATGAGATTTATAGTATCGCCAGTTTTTTCTGTGATGCGCTATTGAGTTGAGGAGCGTTGGCATGATTTGCCCATAACATGGCTCAAAGAACCGATGATGTGTAATCAATTCATATCCGAATGGGTTAGACTTAATTTTCTCTGCAACAGGATTTCAATCCAGCGGAGAGCATCCGGATAAAGCCCTATCGAGTCAGGGTATCAATATAGAACTTCCGCTAGTGCGCCGGTTTTCCAGGTCGTCGTGTGCCCGCCTTGCTTCGCTCAGGCTATACGTATTACTGATGTTTATCTCAAGTTTCCCACTGGTGAACATTTCGAAAAGTGACTGAGAGCTTCTCCTCAATTGATCGGTACTTTTTACATAATCGAGCAGTGTTGGACGTGTGATATAGAGTGAGCCCTTCTGACTCAGCTCCGTGATATCGAATGGCGGGACCTTTCCCGACGACTGCCCGAACGAAACCAGCAACCCTCGCGGTGACAGGCATGCCAGGGACGACTCAAAGGTGTCGCGGCCCACGGAATCATAGACAACCGGTACCCCTTTTCCTCCTGTAAATTCCATTACCTGTTCCGGGATGCTCTCCTCTCTGTAGTTGATGGTGTGGTTGCAGCCCAGTTGTTTCGCAATGGCCGCCTTCTCGTCACTGCCCACTGTGCCGATGACGGTTGCACCGATCGCGGATGCCCATTGGCAGAGGATCTGGCCGACTCCGCCCGATGCGGCATGGACCAGGATCGTCTCTCCGGCTTTTACCCGATAGGTTCTGCATGCCAGATACTCGGCCGTCATGCCTTTCAGCATCATGGCGGCAGCCGTTTTTTCGCTAATGCCCTCAGGTATCTTGACCAATCTCTCAGCGGGGAAGTTACGTGCTTCCGAATAGGCGCCCAACGGACCGCCGGCATAGGCTACCCGGTCGCCGACCGAGAAATCGCTGACTCCGTCACCGAGTGCTTCAACGATACCGGCCGCTTCCAAACCGGGCACGAAAGGTAGAGATGCCGGCGGATAGAGACCGGTACGGTAGTAGACATCGATAAAGTTAAGGCCGATTGCATGATGGCGGATGCGTACTTCACCCGGACCGGGATCGGAAAGGGATATATCTTCATATCCTAATTCGTCGTTGCCTCCATGTCGTCTCACCATGATGGCCTTGGTCATTGATCTCTCCGCTCATGTGGTTATCTCTTGTCGAATTATAGGCGTATCACTGTTGCGCTAGCCTCAGATATCTAAATCCATATGGTAAAGAGGTTCTGAGTCATGGCGGAAATAGACAGCATCCACAGGCTTAAAGCCCGTTTCATTTAAAGCTGCCCGTAACTTGCCGTGTATATCTTCCCGGCTGGATTGGTTGATGTGCCGATGATCCGCGTGACAACAAGGTCATGACAAGTAGCGAACCGTTTGGATTTAGAGGGGCGAACAGTCTACCCAAAACGGCCACATTGATGACCGGAGGGCCGCCGCAAAAAGTCACGGAGTCTGGGTAACTGTCTGTACATGAATCACCCGCTTGCGGCGACTGAATCGTTTCTCCATGGTGAAGATAAAGGAGAAATTAATGACTGCACTGAAGATCTTTACTTACCAGAGGAGAGGCTAGGTCGGGCACCTTCTAGACGGGTTTTATTCAATCGCTTCCGTATCAGGTCGGATGATGGAGCATGTGATCAGTTGCAGGAATAACGGGCAGGCAACGGAGTAGTGTGAAGAGTGAGGACATGCTCCACTGCTCTTTTTTTGCCTGAATACCACTTAATAGTTAGTCATAACTACCCCAAATGAAATAAATAAATGCAACACCGTGTTGTAAATATACAACATTGTGTGTCATTTGACCTATGTCATTTTTCTGTAATGTTGTTATTGGTTAAGTGATAATCCTCAATTAATCAGTAGATTAAGATGAGTATTAACAGTTTGAATAGTTAATATAGAGATATGCTGTATTTCTACTTCCAGCACATCCCATAGTGTATTTGCGCAACATAATGTTGCATTTTTTACACAATAAATAGTTTTAAAAGCGGAGGATTTACACTCATGAAACAACTCGTACTTGTCACAGCGATTGCAGCTGTATGTGCGGCACCGATGGCGGCCATGGCGGGTAACACTGTATATGGATCGCTCAGTTACTCTGTCAACAGTGTTGATCAGGATACGGCCACCGGCCAGGATGGCCTGAGTGGTGAAGACAATGTTTCACTGCTCGGCATCAAAGGCTCAATCGGGGATGACATCAAGGCTTTCTACCACCTTCAGACCGGTGCACCGTCCGATGCCAACGGTGGTCGCGCATTCAATCAGCGTTTCTATTTCGGCGGACTGAGCGGCAGCTTCGGCAAGGTCGCCTATGGACGCATGACCAATGCCTATAAATTTGCCGGCTTTGCAATGGACCCTTTCTATAACCTCTCGCATGTCAACGCCGGTGGCTCAGTCGCTTTTGGCGGTGCTACCTACGGTCTGTCACCCGCCACCAACGGTTTCACCGACAACGCCCTGCAGTACACCAGTCCATCTCTGGGCGGTAACTTCAAGTTGAACGCCAGTGTCTATATTGATGATGGCAACGACGATGAACACGGTTTTAACGCAGGTGGTCACTGGACGGCTGACGACTTCAATGTCGGTGTACAGTTCGCGTCGAACGGGAAAAATAGCACGGTACCCAATGTGGCAGCAGACGGCGATGCGGTACGCGTGTATGGCGGCTATAAGGCTGACAAATGGAGCGTTGGTGTCTCCTATGAGTCGGTCGACCTCAGCACAACATTTGAGGATGTCGGTTATCTCTACATCACAGGTAGGATCAAACTGACGCCCAAAACTGAGCTGATTGGATCCATCGGGTCAGTGGATGACGGTCCGGCGGAAGGCACAGGCTTTATCGGCGGCGTGTTCCACACCATCGCACCGAAAACCGAGATCTATGCGACCTACAGCACGGCGAGTATCGAACCTGCTCCTAGCGTCGGAGCGGAAAAAGATCCTTCAGTATTTGCGATCGGCGCACGGCATAAGTTCAGTTTTGGTGGCAGTTAAGCCTAAAGACGTTTAGTTTCTGACTGCAGATCAAGGCCGGCGGTTCATCCCGCCGGCCTTTTTTCGTTCGGCACTCAGATCGAGAGCTCCCGTAATGCCGCCTCGACACGCTCAAGGGAGATGTCCTCCCTTATCGGAATGGTGGTCTGATCGCCCGTTTCCATTTTTTCGAGAATCAATTTTCGGTCACGTGGTTTCTGGTCTGCAAGCTGACCGATAATCTCTCGTTGGATGGAACCCCTTACCCAAGCTTCACCGCTTCCATATAAAAGATATTTTTTCCCGGTTTTCAGGACTTCGAGACCTTCAAGTGCAATTACAAACTTCACGTCCGGGCATGCTTTAGGCGCGAATCCGTAGAGGTCTTCCTCGCCAATCTGAACGCACATCTTTCTTGTATAGCGCAGTGTGTCGCGGGTTAGCTGGATGTCACGTCCTTTAATGGCTATCTTGAGAAACTGCTCGTTATCCCGGGCGGTCCCGCTATCAGTATGTTGCTCGAGGTTTTGTGGCGTCTGGCGCGGCGCATTGTCTCCAGGCTTCGCTGCCGGGGGGATTACTGCCGGTGAGGCTTGCTCATCCGGCATTTCCTTTAAGGCAGGAGTCGATGATGACGTGCAGATGGCTGTAACCTGGTCGGGTGTGAAGCCTTTGCTCAAATAATATTCCACGTCGCTGCGAGAGCATGCGGCGTAGGCCAGGTCGGCGCAGGTGATCAATGCCAGAGCTGCAGGAAAAAATCTTGTGAAATCCCAGAATGGTGTCTTCATCCCAGTCTCCTCAGATGTTGATTATTTTTTGAACCTGAGCAGTTTACACAGACCGGGGCGGTGTGCCCACTTCATGTGAAAAAAGGAGACCCATAAGCCTCCCTTTGCTCTTGATGGTTTTGCTCATTGTTCTCTCCGATTGTGGAAAACCATCTCAATGTGTGCAGAGGTTTCGTTCGTGTCACAAGTGTAAAACCCATGTAGCAAAGAGGTTCAGTGTGACAATGGAAAGGGACAGCATCATCAGGCTATAAAAGCCGTTCCATCTCAGGCTGTCCATGCTCTGTTGAACATACCTTCCCTGCATGGCGAGATTGATGCCCGAGTATGGGCTGGTTGCCGTACCGATGGCCCAGGCAGAAATAAAGGTCATGGCCAACAGCGAACCGTTCGGGTTCAACGGTGTCAGCAGTGTGCCCAAGGCGGCGATGTTGATGACTGGATGAACACCCAGGATTGCGGTGACAACCATAAAGATCAGGACCATGGATGCTTCGACCCCGCCGAACGTGTTGAAGGGCAGCCAGCCTCCGAATGCAGCGAATACCGCATTCAGCCCTGCAGCCATGACCCCGGCGGCGAGAAATAGTGATAACTCATTCCGCATACCGGGCAGGTCAGTCTCGATATGGTTTTGGGTGTGGGAGATCGGACTCGGGTGGCGGAACGTCAGCACAAGCAGCGAAAGGGTGGGTGCGAGTAGCGAGATGATGCCCAGGATATGCCAGTCAGGCTTCCGTTGATGGAGTATCAAGACACCCAGGGCAAGGCAGCCGGGGAGAAAGAGTGCCGCAAAGTGCATAGGATAGCCGGTAAACGCACTGTCACGCTGGTATCCCAGTGCGGTGACCAATAGTGCGGCTGCGGCTAGCGGCATACCCATCAACCAGATCTGCGGCAGTGTAGCGCCTGGCGCATAGGACAAGGCAGCGGCCATGGCGGCAAAGAACGGAGACCAGAAGGCGGCAGCGGTAAATCCCCTTGTCAGGATCACCGTCTGTGCGCGATTCAGTCGCCCGCGGCGGCCTATCCTGTCTCCCATGATAAAGACCGACGAGAGGTTGATGACGGCACCGAACAGATGAACGCCGAACAGGGTCGACCAGACGGCACGGCGTCCTGACGGCAATCGCTCATCCGCCTCAGTGTCCGGTCTCGTGATCAGCCGCAGAAAGCTGACGGCCGCCAGCATGGCCAGTAACAGTGAGTTGCCCGACAGGATCATCTGCCAATCGATCGGTACCTGCCGTAAGAAACCCCATAGGATGCCGATGAGACCGATGGCGATCAGGATGAGTACCTGGCGCCGTGTCTGAGATGAGATGTCGGGTATCAGCAATAGGCCCGCAGTCCAGGTCAGGATGCCGATCGACACCTTTGGAAAATCGGGCTGCAGACTGTGGATTACGGCAGCCCCGATCGCAGCCGAAAGCAACCAGCCGGCGAGCGTCCGTCGGCTCACAGAATGAAGGCCAGGGCGAGGGGAATGACGGCCAGACTGGCGAGATTGCCGAAAGCGACCATAGCGGCGACTTCATCCGATGTGCGATGGAAGCGCTCCGCCAGGAGAAAGTTCATCACCGCCGGCGGCAATACGGAGAAAAGCAACAGAATCTTCGCCATCTCTGTCGATGGTTGCAGTAGGAGTATGGCCACACCGGCACTGATGACGCCGGTGGCCGGACAGAGCAGCGCACCGGCCAATCCTGCCTTCCAGTGGCCCATATCCACATGGATCAGGCGCACACCCAGTGCCACCAGCATCAGTGGTATGGCGACCTGGGAGAGCATTTCAAGCCCCGGCAGCAGCAGTGCCGGCGTATGCCAATCGGTGATGTGGGCGGCGATGCCGGCCATGGTGGAGAGGAAAACCGGATTCTTCAGTAACCTCATGGGATCGAGATGGCCGCTGACTACCCAGATCCCCAGGCTGAAATGGAGTGTGGTGGAGACCACGAAGGCGACCACTGCGAAGGGCAGCATCTCCTCGCCGAAGGCCAGTGCCGCCAAGGGGAGGCCCAGGTTGCCTGAGTTGTTGAACATCATCGGCGGCAGAATGACGCGCGACGGGAACTGCAGTAATTTTGCCAGCGGCCAGGCCAGAAGACCTGATCCCAGTACGATGATGGCCGTACCCCAGGCGATCGACTGCCACTCGGGTGAATCGGGGATCTTCTCTGACAACACGTAAAACAGCAGTGCCGGTACGAAGAGATTCATATTGATACGGTTGGCGGAGTCCATATCGCTGCCGTTGAGGCGACCGTAGAGATAGCCCAGCATTGCGATGCCGAATACCGGCAACGTAATTTCGAGTATCTGGCTAAACATGCTGGGAGTGCGGTTCTATTATTATGTGTCTGTGATAGTGATACAGCGGTTAGATCAGTCTATTCGCTGTCGCGCTTCTTGAGTCGGTAGGCCAGCTGAGGCCGGGTCATGCCGAGCAGGCGGGCGGCCTGGCTGAGATTGCCGTTGGCCTTGTCGACGGCGGATTCCAGCATCAGTGTCTCCACCGCCTCCAGGCTGCCGGACTGGTCCAGTACTTTCTCCACCAGAGAGTCCAGTGGCACGGCTTCTTGCGTTGTTGACGGCAATACAGACGGGGCGTCCTTACTCATGTTCAGGCAGGGGAAGAGATCCTTCAGATCGATGGCGGCGCCGCTGGCAACGATGATGACCCCGCGCTCGATCATGTTCTCCAGTTCACGGATATTGCCGGGCCAGTTGTAATCGAGTAGCGATTGCAGGGCGCGTTCGGTGATGCTGTTGACCCGCTTGCCGTGTCTTGCCGTGTACTTTTCCAGGAAGCGTTCCACCAGCAGGGGAATGTCGTCCTTGCGCTCTCTCAGCGGCGGGATGATGACGGGGTAGATGTTCAGCCGATAGTAGAGGTCTGAACGGAAACGTCCGGCGGCGACCGCCTCCTGCAGATCCACGTTGGTGGCGGCGATGACGCGTACGTCGACCTTGCGGGTTCTCGTATCGCCGACCCGCTCGATCTCCCCCTCCTGCAGGACACGCAGCAATTTTGCCTGCGCATTCATGGAGAGGTCGCCGACCTCGTCGAGAAAGAGAGTGCCGCCGTGAGCCCGTTCGAAACGGCCGGGGCGGGATTGCAGGGCGCCGGTATAGGCACCCTTTTCCACGCCGAAGAGCTCCGATTCGATCAGCTCTTCCGGGATGGTGGTGCAGTTGATGGCGACGAAGGGGCTCTTCACCTGTGGGCTGATGCTGTGCAGGGCGCGGGCGAACATCTCCTTGCCGACACCGGTCTCCCCCAGCAGAAGAACGGTGACATGGCTCTCCGCCACCTTGCGCAACATGTCGCAGGCATCCTTGAAGGCCTGCGAAGCGCCGACCATATCTCCGATGCCGGTCTGCTCCTGCAGGGAGTCGCGCAGATGGCTCACCTCGTCCTGCAGGGCCAGCAGCTGTTCTGCCATCGGATCGGGCCGGTAGTGGCGACGCTCCTCGTCCGCATCGTCCCACTCTTCGATAGGCTTGCCGATGATGCGGCAGTGACGATCGCCCTTGGCGTTGCACTCCACCTCCCGGTAGGCGATGAAGCGGCCCATGATCTCACTGGTATAGCCAGATGCGTACCCGATCTGGGTCCAGCAGACCGGTTCCGGGTGAATGCCGAACAGCTTCAGATGTTCGGAGGCCTCGTGGGAGTTCTCCCACAGGAATTCACCATAGAAGTGGCGTTGGCGGATATCGATATCGACCTTGATCGGTTTAACGTGCACCACACCCTCGAGCGTATGCAGGCGAGGGCCCATCATCAGCAGGTCTTCGTCGCTGGATTCCGGCAGCAGCTTGCGGGCGAGCTCCGCATCTTTGGCGCCGGAGGCATAGCCCATGCGGGTCAGAACGCCCCGTGCCCGGTCGTGTCCGAGGGTGTCCATCAGCTCCTTACGCAGGGCGCCCATGGCATGGGTGTGTAGCAAGACCATTCGGTGGTCGTTGAGCAGGATCTTGCCTGCATCGAAAGTCAGGTGCAGATTCCGGTCTTCCGTTGGGAGACCGGAGATACTCAATTGAGACGACATCTATCCTCCACTCCGGTACTCCTGCTATCCGGGGAAATGTTTATTCGGTAGAGAAATCATCCATGAATGGGCTGCATGAGTTGGTGATTTTGTAGTCGGATCCGGGATCCTTCATGCAGACGCTTATATTTTTATAGTGCGAATGCATTTTTTTATCAAATAATAAATTCATTTGACCCAGGTCAACCCGATTTGGCAATTGGAACGTGTGGGTTCAGAAAAATTGTGCAGGCGCAGCAAATTCGAATAGATTTTGATGATTATTTGATTAATTTTTCCATTTGGTGAAATCGTTTTGATTGTTTCATCAATCCTTTCCCTGGCTACGAATCCCGTCATTTTAAAAAAATATCTATAAAACAGCTTGTTATCGTTTTTGGCATGGCTTCTGCAATCTGATTGAGACCTTAAAGGCGGAGGAGTCCATCCAGAGACTCCATTCAGAGAGCAGGAGGATGTCATGCGGGAATATGTCCCAAAAATTGGTCAGGCCTACATCAGGGTTACCGGTGAACGACTGGGGAAATTCATTGAGTTCGAATTCTCCATCGACGATGAGGACCTGACCGTCGAGCTGATCCTCCCCCATGAAGCATTCAAGATCTTCTGCGACAAGCATCAAGCCAGGCTGATCCAGCGTAGCGACGAGATCGGACATGAGTCCTATGGCGACGGTCGTCCCGGTCTCT
Organism: Candidatus Thiodiazotropha sp. (ex Monitilora ramsayi); assembly: GCA_025655595.1. Classification (GTDB taxonomy): domain Bacteria; phylum Pseudomonadota; class Gammaproteobacteria; order Chromatiales; family Chromatiaceae; genus Thiodiazotropha. The sequence continues at coordinate 226,291 of JAHXIO010000011.1, read as the reverse complement.
ATCGGCATGTGCCTGTTCAGTAGCGGAAGCGCAGTTATCCCAGGAGGAATGAGACAGCAATGAGTATCGATATCAAAACCATGAACGTGGAGCCCAAGCGCCACACCTTCGCCCATGTGGCGAGGCGTTTGGGTTCGGATGCCCCCGCATCCCGTTATGAGGAGGGGGTCTACGACGTGCAGGCCACCACCCATTTTCACTACCGCCCCCTCTGGGGACCGGAGCTCTGGCACTTCGACGAGGGGCGTACCGCCATCAAGATGGAGGATTGGTATCTCTTCAAAGATCCCCGCCAGTATTACTACGGGACCTATACGATTGCTCGCGCCAACATGCACCAGACCACGGAACGTAATTTCGCCTTCGAAGAGAAGCGCGACATGCTGGCCAATATCGATCCCGCCTGGCGGGAGATGATCGTCAACTATCTGATTCCGCTGCGTCACTTTGAGTGGGGCGCAAACATGAACGCCTGCTCCATCAGCGATGCCGGTTACGGTACCGCCATCACATCAGCGGCAATCTTTACCGCAGGGGACCGGCTGGGTATCGCGCAGATTCTCTCCCGCATCGGCATCGTCCTCGGCAGCGGTGACGGCGAACTGCTCGATGAGGCCAAAAAGCAGTGGATGGAGGCGGACACCTGGCAGGGCATACGCAAGACGGTGGAGGACAGCCTGGTACTGAAGGACTGGTTCGAGGCGCTACTGGCCCAGTTCCTGGTCATGGACGGACTGGTCTATCCCCTGGTCTACAACCACTTCGACACGCAAGGTCAGAAACACGGTGCGGCAGCCCTCTCCATGCTGTGCGAGTTCATGGTCGACTGGAGCACCGAACACAATCGCTGGGTGGATGCGGTCGTGAAGGTCGCAGTCAAGGAGTCGGATGAGAATCAGGCTCTGCTCTCCCAATGGTACAGAGACTGGCGTGACACCATGGTCGAGGCTCTTTCGCCTCTGGCATCGATGGTGTTGACCGAGGGCGCCGAATCGGCAATCGCCGATGTCCGTGAACAACTGGATGTCCGGGCCGGCAAGCTCGGTCTGACCGTATAAGAGGAGGCCGAGATGGCTGGAATCGTATCCATCACCTTGCAAAACAACGACGAGGCTCGTCCCGTGATCGAGTCCATTCTGCACGACAACCCCAGTGCCAGAGCCAACTACATGCCCGGCGCGGTCAAGATCGACTGCCCGGAGCGGCTGGTGGTGAAGGCCGAATCGGTATCCGAGCGTATCGGCCGTGACTGGGACCCGCAGGAGATCCACCTCACCATCGTCTCCATGGGCGGCAGCCTGGATGAGGACGATGAGGAACTGGTCCTCTCCTGGGGCGCGTAACACTGGAGGAGCAAACCTTATGACACCCCCACGCAAAAAGAAGTTGAACCTGAAAAAACGCTACGAGTTGATGACCCGTGGCCTGGACTGGGAGACCAGTTACCAGAAAATGGACGATGTCTTTCCCTACGATACCTTCGAGGGAATCAAGATCACCGACTGGTCGAAGTGGGAGGATCCCTTCCGCCTGACCATGGACGCCTACTGGAAGTACCAGGGTGAGAAGGAGCGCAAGCTCTATGCGGTACTCGACTCTTTCGCCCAGAACAACGGCCAGTTGGGCATCTCCGACGCCCGCTATGTGAATGCGATCAAGCTGTTTCTGACCGGCGTGACACCGCTTGAGTATCAGGCCCATCGCCACTTCGCCCATCTGGGTCGGCATATCCGCGGCGTCGGTCCCCGGGTCGCGGCGCAGATGCAGTCCCTGGATGAGCTGCGTCATGCGCAGACGCAGATCCATACCATCAGCCACTACAACAAGTACTTCGACGGATTCTCCGAGTTCCCCCATATGCACGATCGGGTCTGGTATCTCTCCGTACCCAAGTCGTTCTTTGACGATGCTTGCAGCGCCGGTCCTTTCGAGTTCTTTACTGCGATCTCCTTTGCCTTCGAGTATGTGCTGACCAATCTGCTGTTCGTGCCCTTCATGTCGGGTGCAGCCTATAACGGCGATCTGGCCACGGTGACCTTCGGCTTTTCCGCGCAGTCGGACGAAGCGCGCCACATGACCCTGGGTATCGAGGTGATCAAGTTCATGCTGGAGCAGCACCCGGACAATCTGCCTATCGTGCAGAAGTGGGTGGATAAGTGGTTCTGGCGCGGTCACAAGATGCTGGGTCTGGTGGCGATGATGATGGACTACATGCTGCCCAAGCGCATCATGTCGTGGAAAGAAGCGTGGGAGATCTACTTCACCGAGGCGGGTGGCGCACTGTTCGAAGATCTTTCACGTTACGGTCTTCGTGTGCCCAAGTATGCCGACATCGCCACGGATGAGGCGGAGCATATCTCCCACCAGAACTGGGCGATCTTCTATCAATACACCCAGGCGGCGGGTTTCCACACCTGGCTGCCCAGCGATGAGGAGATGGCCTGGCTATCGGAGAAGTATCCCAACACCTTTGACAAATACTATCGGCCGCGCTTCGAGATGTGGCGGGAGATGGAAGCCAAGGGCGAGCGTTTCTACAACAACGCACTGCCCCAGCTCTGCCAGACCTGTCAGATACCCATGGGTTATACGGAGCCGGGTGATCCCACCAAGATCGGCTTTCGCAGTACGGAGTATGCCGGAGAGCGCTACCATTTCTGTTCCGACGGCTGTAAGGACATCTTCGAAAACGAGCCGGAGAAGTTCTCCCAGGCCTGGCTGCCGGTGCATCAGATCTTTCAGGGTAACTGCGGCGGCGCCGATCTGGGCGATGTCCTCAAGTGGTACCACATGGATAACGGGATCGACAACATGGACTACACAGGCTCACCGGATCAGAAGCAGTGGGATGCCTGGCAGTCGGCCCGGAAAAGAGTGGCGGGTTGATTCAGATGATTGCAGATGAGCAATCGATAAGCATTTTGAATTAGGAGGTTGTGATGGCAGTCGTTGCCCTAAAACCCGGTTACGCGGATGCCGTAGAGATCCGCGACAGAAGAGAGAATTTTCACGGTAATCAGGTGGTGTATCTGCACTGGGAGGAGCATCTCAGTTTTTGTGCCGCCACGGCATTCCCGTTGCCGCCCGATATGCCCTTCGGTGCACTCACCGAGCAACTGATTCCGCAATATTACGGTATGCACCCCGATTTTGCGTCACTCGACTGGAACCAGGTCGAGTGGAAGATCAATGGTAAACCGGCAACACCTGACATGAGCAAGAGCTTGGCGGAGAACGGTGTCGACCATAAAACGCTTATCGCTTTTCGCACTCCAGGCCTTAATGGTTACAAAGGGTCCTGTTCTTAACACACATAAGACCCGCGACTGATAGATGCGGGTCATCACTATGCAATTCGTCACCGTCACGACAAACGGTGCCCATAGGAGGATTGACTGATGGCAATAAAAGGCGTTTTACGTCCGGGACATATCTCTTTGCGTGTGCTGGACCTGGATGAGGCCCTTGTGCATTACAAGGACCGGCTGGGATTGATCGAGACCGACCGGGACGATCAGGGTCGGGTCTATCTAAAAGGATGGGATGAACAGGATTGGTTCTCCGTCGTATTGCGTGAATCGGATTCGACCGGGATGGATTTCATGGGCTTCAAGGTCGACAGTGCAGAGACGATGAATGAGCTTGAGGGCAAACTCAAGGCCTTCGGTTGCAACGTCGAACGCATTCCGGCCAATGAGCTGAATCACTGTGGCGAGCGGGTTCGTTTTGACTCCCCGACCGGCCACATGTTCGAACTCTATGCCGATAAGGATGTGAAAGGCACCGATATGGGGCGGGTCAACCCGGAACCCTGGCCGGATAATCTCAAAGGTATGCAGGTACAGCGCTTTGATCACTGCCTGCTTTACGGTGACGACCTGGACGGCAGTATCAAGATGTTCAAAGAGGTGCTGGGATTCAGTGAGTCGGAGAAGGTAGTGGATGGTGATCTGCAATTGGCCTCCTTTCTGACCTGCGGCATGAAGGCACACGATCTGGCACTGATCCGTCATGAAGAGAAGGGCAAACTCCATCATGCCTCCTTTCTGCTTGGCTCATGGGAAGAGGTTCTGCGTGCCGCCGATATCATCGGCAAGCATAAGATATCGATCGATATCGGACCCACACGTCACGGCATCACCCGGGGCAGAACCATCTACTTTTTCGATCCTTCAGGTAATCGCAATGAGGTCTTCCACGGTTCCTACGACTGGTACCCGGATCACGAGCCAATAACCTGGACAGCGGATGAGCTGGGTGGTGCAATCTTCTACCACGATCAGAAACTGAATGAGCGTTTTCTCACTGTGGTGACATAAAGATTATTCAACGATCTGTACTGAAAGCCCCGGAAACGGGGCTTTTTTATACCTGTGCGTCATGTAAGTAACAGCGGAATCAGCTGCGTGAATGTGCCTTTGCGATATAGACCTGCCGTTTAGGCCGGTTGATCATTGATGTCCGCGCCGTCGGCTCGGTAAGGTTAAGTAACAGTGGGGTGACGACGAATGTGCCGATCAATGCCGTCAGCATTACCAACGCGCTCAACAGTCCGAAAAGTGCAACCGGTGGAAATGCGGAAAACGCCAATATTGAAAATCCCATTATGAGTGCGAGTGCTGTGGTGAAAATCGGGGTGGACTCCCCCCGGATGGTTTGCAACAGGGATATCAGGTGTGGTGTTCCTTCTCTAAGGAGACGCTGATAGTGTACTACGAAGTGCATGGTGTGATCGACGGAAAGACCCAATGCGATAGCGGCGACCATGACGGTTCCGGTATCCAGCACGATGCCGAAACAACCCATCACACCGAACAGGGTGATGATCGGGAAAAGATTGGAGGCCACCGCAACAAAGCCTATCTTGGCATTGGCAAGTAGCAGGGTGATGAGAAGAAAAATCACTCCCAGCAGCAACAGCAGTGATCGGGTCTGCCCGTCAGCCATGTAGTCAACCGCCTGGCTGTTGAGACAGCTGCTTCCGGTGACTTTGACCTCGAGAGAAGGGTCGAGGAATTCGTCGGCAAATCTGATGATTTCCTCAACCTCCCTGTTGAGCTGCCTGGAACCGTCGATAGCATGTCTGACGATAATACGGGCTTGATTGAAGTCCGGCGAGACAAAAGCCTTGGCGCTTGAATGACCGAGTAGCGACATATAACTACTGACGAGTTCGTCGCTTTCCGGCAGATGGATTTTGTCCGTTTCCTCTCCATCTATACCGCTGTGGACGACGCTGATGAAATCGGCAAAGGAGAAACTCTTGTCAAAATGTCCCAACTTCTCGAGGTGTCGTTGGAGCTGCCGGAGTTGTTGGAGATTGGAGGTCTTCAAGAAGGCTTCGTCACTCCCACTTACCAGGATGGCAAGCGATTCTATGCCTGAGAGATTGTCTCTTATTAATCCGGCCTGCTCCGGTAGTGGAGAGGAATAGGGTAGATATGCCATGACGTTGTTATTGATCTCGATTCGAGTGGCCCAATAAATATTGAAAGCGATGAGTAATATCAGGCTCAGGACAAATTTTCGTGGATAGCGCTCTATCCAGGAGAATGTTGTTTCTACAAGTCTGATGAGTACACTCCATTCGGCTGTGAAGTTTCTGCCATAGTGTGGCGAGATCAGTTGCAGACAGGCTGGGACCAGTGTCACAGTGATGATGAAATTAAGCGTTAAACCGATCGCTGTTATAAGGCCGAACTGCTGCAATAGGTCGATCCTGTTGAGCGATATGGAGAGAAATCCCAGACAGGTCGTACTGAATGTCAGAAGTATGGCTGTACCCTTATGGCTGGCCATGACGTATGTGGCATCCAGTTGCTTGAGACCATTTCGAATGCCGGACTGGTACTCCGAAATGAGATGAATATCTTCCGTAGAACCGATGATGATAAGCAGTACCGGGATGATGGATGTCATTACATTGACAGGGATCGATAAAAACGCCATGGCTCCCAGCGTCCAGATCACGCTCAAACCGGCGGTTATTAGAGGGATCAGAGTCAGGCTCGGTCGTTTAAGAATCAGCCAGAGCGTCAGTATGAGAACAATGATGGACAGAGGAAGAGTGAATCTTAGGTCGTTGCGGATCTGATCGCTGATGCCGGTTCGGATAGAGGGATTGCCCAGGTGGAAGACACGGCGCAGTTGTACCTGCAGCGGTGTAATGGCGTTATCCAGGGATTTGGTAAACGATTCATCGAAACCGTGATGATAATCGGTCATGTCCAGGTAGAGATTGATTGCCATCACCGTACCATCCCGGGAGAGAAGATTTCTCTCGATCAGCGGGTTGAGCAGTGCGGCATCTGTAATCTGCCGTGCTGAATCCTTTGAATTCGGAATGGTTTCAAGGTACGGACTGCTGTAGATATAACCGTTTTGGGTGCGTAGGTACCTTATTGAAAAGAGGCTGACTGCATGCGAAACATGAGGTAGAGCCTCTATTCTACGCAGTGCTTCCCGGATTGCCGTCAGTTTGCGGGGGGCCATGAGATCGTCGTCTTCCAGATAGACCACCGTAATGGCTTCACTACCAAAGGTCAGTAAACTGTTCCTGTAATCCGCGACTGCTTCAGCATGATTGATCATCATGCCTTCCGCCGAGATTTCGATCCGTAATTCTGTCAGCTGGATAGCTGCGACAAGCGTGACGACACTCAGGATCGTGAATACCAGCCAGGGATAGCGTGCTGCCGTCATGATGACCCGCTTCATTGAAACGCTCCTGAATCCACCGGTTGTGCCGGATTCCGTAGGCTGAGTGTTTCACGGGTCGAATCTACTTCCTATGAGGTGGTTTACTGCTGGATAGTGACATATTCACACTGGATTCGTGCATCTGCTGCAATATTTTGCGTTCAGGCTGATCCTGAAAATTTTCATATCCTGATCTACTATCAGTGGAAGAGGAGGAAAAGCTTTTTCAGGATAGGAGTTTTATTCTTATAAACAAGGTCTTATAGTCAGCAAGGATCCAATGATTAACTGGCCTGTTCACTGCCCGTCGATTCTTAAATGTACTTAAAGGTCTTAGGTCAAATCATTCTCAGTATTTTGCTGATGCTCACATGTATCGCCGTATCGGGAGAGATTTCCCTCTCCGGTACACGAGTATTGCTGCTCTACTCCTATCATCCTGGATTCCCGACTTCACCACAGACTCTTGCGGGTATCCGTTCTGTTTTTCAATCGGGGGAGCCTCTGATTGATATCGAGTATATGGATTCAAAGCGGCTTGATACTCGACAAAGTCGTGATAATTTTTACCGTCAGTTTTCCTATAAATTAGCGCACCGGGAACCTTATGATCTGATTGTCACAGCTGACGATAATGCACTTGACTTTGTTGTAGGTCAGGGTGATGCGTTGTTCGGTGAGATACCCAAGGTTTTTTTGGGTGTGAATAATCTCAAGTTGGCGCACTCCATGGCGTCTCGTATGGATGTAACAGGTGTTGTCGAAGCACCGTCATTCAGTGACACGTTATCGTTGGCGAAAAGAATATTTCCGCTAAGAGACTCTGCCTATATCTTGGTGGATGGCACCGCCAGCGGACAGGCTGATTTAGCAACATTCAGGGAAGTGATTGCTAAGGAGAAAGATCTTGATTTCAAGATTCTCTCTCTGGCGGAACTGACATGGGATGAGTTTTCAACGAAACTCCGCGCGCACGGATCGGATGCGTTGATCTTTCTGATTTCGGCCTATCGTGACAGTGATGAGAAAGCTCTCTCCTTCGAGAAAAGCCTGCAACTCATTCGCAATGAAACTGAAGCCCCGATATTCCATTTTTGGCGGCACGGGATGAGGAATGGCGTGCTTGGCGGTGTCATTATCAATCACTATGAACAGGGGCGACAGGCTGCGCTGTTGGCTGAAAAAATACTGAGCGGTATATCCGTCTCTTCTCTACCTGTTATTCGCAACAGTCCGAATGTTCCGACCTTAGATTTTTCGTTAGCTACATCATATGGTGTAGATCCAACTCTACTGCCTGAAGAAACTCAGTGGATCAACCTTCCCGAACAATCGACAAATCAATATAAGACTTATTTTCTCTACACGCTGTTGGGATTGGCATCACTATTCATTGTTGTATTGATTCTGATCCCATTGTTGAGCAAGTACAGGCAGCTTAACCGGGCTGTTGCAAAGAGTGAGGAGCAGTACCGTACTATTGTTGAGAACAGCCATGATGGAATCTGGCAGATCGATGACGAGGGTGTCACAACTTTTGTCAATCACACTATGGCTGAAATGTTCGGATATGCCGTCGATGAGATGCTGGGTCGATCTTTCTATGATTTTATGGACGATGAGGCGAAGCAGATTGCACAGAAAAACCTGGATCGCAGACGCAGCGGTATCAGTGAATCCCATGAGTTCAGGTTTCTACACAAGGAAGGTCACGATATCTGGACACGCATGAACACCAGTTCAATCAATGATGATCAGGGACGGTTTATAGGTGCCCTGGCATTGGTGAACGACATCACTGAATCCCGTGAAGAGAGCTTGCGGCTGAAACAGAGTGAAGAGAAATTCAATCAGTTGACTCAGGCCATCCGTGAGGTTTTCTGGATTGGCTCACCCGATTTACAACAAGTGTACTATGTCAGTCCTGCATATGAGATGGTGTGGGGAAGGAGTTGCCAAAGTCTTTACAACAAGGCGACCAGTTGGATAGAGGCATTGCCTCGAGAGGATCTGGTGCAGGTTGAATCCTTTCTCGCTGAGCACTTACAGAAGCCATGGGACGAGTTGCACTTTCCGGAGTATCGCGTTATCAGGCCGGATGGTGAGGTGTCCTGGGTCGATGCCAAGGCATTCGCTATCTACGATGAATCGGGTGAACTCTATCGTGTGGCTGGTATTGCAGAGGACATCACTCGAAGAAAGTCTAATGAGTTCAAGCTCAATCACCGTCTTGAACTGGAAAAGCTGATCGCCAATCAGGCGGCTGCACTGTTGGGGGCAAGTGCAGGAGAGCTCGATCATCGACTCAATGCCTTGCTGGAATTGATTGGGGAGTTTTCCGGCAGTGACCGTGCATATCTGTTTCAGTTCGATGAGATGAACGACACAATGTCCAACACCCACGAGTGGTGCGGATCCGGTGTTGAATCGAAAAAGGAGAGCCTGCAGAAGCTTGATCTGTCCGAATTTGGGTACATGCTTGGGCTTTTTTCAATGGATAAGCCACTGTTCATCGGATCTCTGACCGAGTTGCCTCCGGAAGCTGATCACTTCAGGAAACACCTGATGGCACAACAGATCAAGTCTGTATTGGCGGTACCGTTGAAGATCGACAGGAACATCGTCGGTTTTATTGGGTTCGATGCCGTTTCGCAAACATCCATTTGGCAACAGGAGGATGTTCTCCTTCTGCAGACCTTCTCTGGTGTGATAGCCAGTGCCATCAAGCGTCACGGGATCGAGGCGGCGTTGCGAGAATCACGGCGTGCCACAAAAACACTACTGGATAATCTGCCGGGTGCGGCTTACCGCTGCCTCAGTAATGAACAGTGGAGCATGCTTTTCCTAAGTGATGGTATTAAACATATTACCAGTTATGAACCCGATGAATTGGTTGATAACCGCCTGCTTAGTTATGCCGACCTTGTTCACCCGACTGATAGGTCTCAGGTTGCTGATCAAGTGGCGGATGCGATCTCCCGGAAGCGTCCTTTTGAGATCGAATATCGGTTGTTCGATCGCTGGCGGCGGGAGCATTGGGTATTGGAGAAGGGGGCAATGGTGGAGTCGTCAACATCTCCATGCCTGATTGAGGGCTTTATCTCCGATATTACCGAGAGAAAGCATATCGAGAAAGCGTTGCAGATGAGTGAGGAGAATCTGCAGTTGATCATGAATTCGACGGCAGAGTCGATCTATGGACTTGACGATCGAGGTATTTGTACCAGCGTCAACCGGGCAGGACTGAGGCAATTGGGGTATGAAGATGAATCTGAACTGGTGGGTAGGCCCATGCATCGAATCATTCATCACTCTCATGCCGACGGCTCTCCCTATCCTGCAGCGGAGTGCCCCATCTTTAAAGCCTTCCATTTGAATGAGCAGATCCATAGGGATGATGAGGTTTTCTGGAGAAAGGATGGAACCAGCTTTCCCGTAGAGTACTGGTCGTATCCTCTGATCAATGAGAGGGGAGCGGTAGTCACCTTTATCGATATTACACAACGTAAATTCACTGAACAGGTAATGGAGTCGAGGATCAAGTTACTCGATTATGCACCGGGTCACGATGTCCATGAGTTGTTGGTTTATGCACTGGATGAAGCCTGCGAAAAGACGGGAAGTAAGATCGGTTTTTATCATTTTATCGACGAAGACCAGAGGACTTTGTCGTTACAGGCTTGGTCAACCCGTACTACCGATGAGTATTGTCAGATGCCGGGAGAGGGTTTGCACTACGACGTGGACGAGGCAGGTGTTTGGGCAGATGCCGTCAGAGAGCGACAGCCGGTCATCCACAACGACTATATTACACTCCCCAATCGGCAGGGATTACCGCCCGGGCATGCCGAATTAAGTTGCGAGCTCTGTGTGCCTGTTTTCCGGGGGCAGCGAATCGTTGGCGTTATGGGCGTCGGCAACCGCAGCCTGCAGAACTACAACGAAGCCGATGTGGATATGGTAAGCAGGATTGCCGATCTGGTTTGGGATATCGTCGAAAACAAGCAGATCGAAGCTCAATTGGTACAGAGTCGTAAACAGCTGAGTACGATTCTGGATACAGTCACCGAGGCGGTTGCATTGTGGGATGAGCAAGCGCGATTGCGTTACGCCAATCCCGTGTTTTACACGCTGATGCACATCCCGGTCACGTTATGGGAAAGAGAGGCAGGTATCGGCAGAACACTTACCGAACTGGTGCCTAACAAGGAAATCGCCAAGGATATCGAACAGACACTTTACCAAATGTTGGATACGGGAGAGTCGGTAGAAAATCTTCAGTTACAGATAGATCGTGGGAATGATGAGATCGTCTGGATCAGAATGACAATACATGCCCTGTATGACGGCACGAACAGTGGAATTACAGGAGCGGTTTCAACCATTTCCGACATTACGGAACAGAAGAGTCATGAGCAACAACTTGAGCAGTTGGCCCATTTTGACGGTTTGACGGGGTTGCCCAATCGGCTGTTGGCCATCGACAGATTGAGACAGATGATTGCTCGCGCAAAGCGTAGCGGTGAACTGATGGCGGTCTGTTATCTCGACCTTGACGGTTTTAAGGAGGTCAATGACACCCAGGGGCATGAAGCGGGTGACCAACTGCTGAAAGAGACGGCCAATCGGCTCACCCTCTGTGTACGCAACGGCGATACGGTGGCGCGTCTGGGTGGTGATGAATTTTTGATCCTGTTGGGAGATCTGCGGGATCAACAGGAGGCCAGACTCATTCTCGAGCGTATTCTCGAGTTGACCGCTAAGCCTTATGAAATCTCCGGTACCGTGCAGGCGACAGTGACTGCAAGCCTTGGTGTCACCCTGTTTCCTAATGACAATTCAGAACCCGATCAATTGGTCCGGCACGGTGATCAGGCGATGTATATGGCCAAGGAGTCGGGAAAAAACTGCTACCAATTCTTCAGTCGTGACTTCGAGCAACGGATCAGGGCTCAGGAGGAGACCTTGTCTGAGATTATCAGGGCGATGGACAGTGACCAGTTGATTGTCTACTACCAGCCGGTCATCGATTGCAGGGAGGGAAAGGTGATAGCTGCCGAGGCGCTGATTCGCTGGGACCACCCGATCCTCGGTCTGCTGGAGCCTGCGGAATTTCTACCGCTTATCAACAAGAGCGACATCATGTTGTCTATTAGTAGGCAGGTGATAGATCAGGCAGTGGTATTGATCGACCATATACATAGGATGGGTGCTTCCCTATATGTCGGTATCAATCTATTCCCGGAACAGAGCTACGATCCCAGCTTTCTAAACATGTTGAGTCAATATGTTGCGCAGCTCAGTCAGCGTCGAAAGTTGCTGTTGCAAATTGAAATCTCCGAACGGGTCACGGCAACCCATTTCAGTCAGACGGAAAAGTTTATCAATGCGTGTCTGGAGATGGGCATTGACTGTGTGTTGGACGATTTCGGTGTTGGTGACACCTCCATACAAAAATTGTCTCAGTTACCTGTCAGGACTATCAAAATAGACCGTGCTCTGACGCAGGCGATGCTCTCGGATGAACGGAAATATGCATTGATTCATAGCATTTTAAGTATGGCTAAAGCATTCAACCGTATGGTGATCATTCAAGGGGTCGAAGAGGAGCGACAGATGGCTACGCTGCTCTCGCTGGGGTGCAGCAGGATGCAAGGCTATCTCTTCTCCGAAGCGATGCCGTCGGAAGAGTTTTCGCAATGGCTTGCATCGACCATCGATTCGCCGGATTGGTTGAAGCGCTTTGCCACTATGTAGAGGACATTCGAATGACAGTCACGAAAAACACATATACACCTTTTGTCTGGGATGACCGGATGTCGACGGGTGTGGAGGTGATCGATGCACAGCACCAGAATCTCCTCAATATGGTGAACGATGCCTATGGCAGTCTTTCCGAAACCACCAGCAAGGTGACATTTCAACGTATTACAAAAGAGCTGTTGAGTTATGCGATTTACCATTTTCAAACGGAAGAGTCGCTGATGAATGAGTATGGCTACAACAGAGAACGGCCCGATGAAGCAGGGATTCATATCAAGGAACACAGGGATTTCTCAGCGAAAGTCGTTGCTGCGAGAAAGACGATGAATTCCGGTGCTCAACAGGAGATAATTCCGATATTGGAGTTTCTTCAGTCGTGGATCGCCAATCATACCCAGGACATTGATATGAAGCTGGGACGGTACATACAGGAAAAAGAGGCAGAACGCGCTGCAAAATAATCTTGCGGTACCTGTTATCGTGCAGCCGTATGTTCTAGGCAGCCGGCTAGGCAATCTCCTGCTCTTTGTGTGCCTCTTCACGCAGCACTTTCAGCGTGATCTCCGCCGTCCTCATGATGTGTTGCTCAATGGCATCGCAGGCCCGTTTGGTATCCCTTGCCAGAGCCGCATTTCGCAGTTCTTCATGCTCCTGATGCAGATCGCGGGGAATCTCGGTGCTCAGGGCGATGTTTCTGTAGCGCTTGTGCTGATCATAGAGGATACCGTAAAAGCGTCGCAGCCACTTTGAGGTGCAGCCGGCAATCAACGCCTCATGAAAATCGTGATTGCGCAGTTCCCATTCCGCAGGATCCCGCTCTTCGGACTCTTCCACCTTTTCCAATTGATAGAAGGTTGCCACAATTCGTGACTCCCAGGCGTCATCGCCATGTTCGATGCTCTGACTGAGGGCCTGCTTCTCCAGCAGGATGCGCAGTCGGGTGATATCGGCCAGATCCTCCTCCGACATGGGGGCCACACGGAATCCCCGCTGCCCCTCGGCGGTGACGAAACCGTCTGCGGTGAGACGGCTCAGAGCCTCACGCAAGGGGCTTGCGCCAACACCGTACTCTCCTCGCAAATGCTCTATACGAAGTTTCTCGTCCGGTTGCAGTGCACCGTGAATGATATCGGACCTGAGTTGCAGATAGGCCTGGTCGGACAATGTCTTGGCCCCGTTCTGTTCAGTCTGATCATTGTAAGTTCTTGCCATAGCTGCGTTTTCCGGTTGATAACTTAGAAAGAAGCGGATCCTAACCCTACCTGTTATTTATCAGTTCAACAGTGATCTTTATCAATATTCTAGTCGGTCGTAATAGATTTACAAAAAATATCGATAAAAAACTTGCAAATCGATAAAATATCGCTATTCTTTCGTTTATCGATATTATGGAGCGGCCACTATGTCCTACCAACTCACCATCGAGCCCACCGGGGACGAGGTGGAAGTCGAAGAGGGTCAGAACATCCTCGACGCCTGTCTGCGGGCCGGAATCTGGATGCCTCATGCCTGCTGCCACGGACTTTGCGGTACCTGCAAGGTCGAGGTGATGGAGGGCGATGTGGATGTGGGCGACGCCTCCAGCTTTGCCCTGATGGATATGGAGCGCGATGAGGGCAAGGTGCTGGCCTGCTGCGCCACCCTTGAGTCGGATACCGTGATTGAGGCGGATATCGATGAGGATCCCGATGCACGGATTATCCCCGTGAAGGACTTCGAGGCCGAGATCGTCAGATTGGAGAACCTGACTCATGATGTGAAGGGTGTCTGGTTACAGGTGGAAGGTGAGGGCATCGACTTCCAGGCGGGTCAATATATCAACCTGCATATCCCTGGTGTTGAGGTGCCTCGTGCCTTTTCATTGGCAAACAAGCCGTCCGAGAACAACCTGATCGAACTGCAGATCCGCCTGGTGGCCGACGGCGAAGCGACACCGATAATCCACAATGATCTGAAGGTGGGTGACAGGCTTAATTTCACTGGACCCTATGGTCGTTTCTTCGTGCGCAAGTCCCGCACCGAACCGATGATCTTCATTGCCGGCGGTACCGGACTTTCGAGTCCCAAGTCGATGGTGCTCGATCTGTTGGAGTCGGGCTGTACGTCGCCAATCACCCTTTTTCATGGCGTTAGGGCAAAGCGGGATCTCTACGATAACGAATTGTTCGGCACCTTGGCGGATCAACACCAGAACTTCACTTATATCCCTGTGCTCTCCCAGATGGAAGACGGTGACGAGTGGAGCGGTGAGACTGGTTTTGTCCACGAAGCGGCACAACGCCAGTACGACAATACTTTCAACGGCAACACCGCCTATCTGTGTGGTCCGCCAATCATGATCGAGGCCGCGATACGCGCCCTCATGCAGGGCCGCCTGTTCGAAAACGACATCTTTACCGAGCGCTTTCTCACCAAGGACGAAGAGAACCGCAAGCGCAGTCCGGTGTTCAAGAGACTCTGATGATGTCTGTCAAATTCGAAATCTATGTGGAAGACAAGGACGCCCGCTTTCATTGCAGTGAAGAGCAGCGTCTGTTGCATGCCATGCAGGCACAAGGGCTCGGCTCGATTCCGGTCGGTTGCAAAGGCGGTGGTTGCGGTATCTGCCGAATTCAGATCACTCAAGGTGAATACGAGACCCGAAAAATGAGCCGCACACATGTCACGGAAGAGGATGAACGTCATGGCATCGTACTCTCTTGCCGTGTCACCCCAAAGAGCAACCTCTCCCTTCGGTTGGCACCCCGGCCGAAGGAAACATCCGAGAGCGCAGCATAGCGCTCCCTGAATACAACAACCGAAGGCACAACATCAACGAAGACGGGAGTGATCCCGGTAGGAGGAGTTCATGGCAGTAGCAAGCGACGATGGTTCGGTCAGGTTTATCCAGATCACCTTGGGTGAGGTGGGTATCTCCAGAGATCAAGTCTGTATCGATGGTTTTACCGAGACCGAGCATGAAGACGATGCCAGGCACTTTATGAAGAGCTGGAATGAATTCGAAGGCAGTTGCGGCAATTGGCGTACGCCCGAAGAGAAGAGCTGAAGATGCAAGAGATGACCGTCAACGCGAACAGTCTGCACTGGCAATGCGCCATGCAGGCAGTGACCGCCGCCAACCGGCATGCCGAAGGGATCGGTGTGGCAGTGAATGCGGCGGTGGTTGATCGCGGTGGCAATCTGCTCGCCTTTCAGCGTCTGAACAGCGCGCCTTTGCACTCCATCTCGATTGCCATCGACAAGGCCTATACCGCGGTGAGCTTCGGTTTTCCCACTTCGGAGTGGATGTCGGTGATCGGTGACCAGCCGGCCCTGCGGGAAGGGTTGGTGCAGCGGGCTCGTCTGGTGATTTTCGGCGGCGGTCTGCCTATCCGGATCGGTGAAGAACTGGTCGGTGCCATCGGTGTTTCAGGCGCATCGGAGAGAGAGGACGAAGCCTGTGCGCGGGCCGGTCTTGAAGCGATCGGACTTGCCGGTGAATTGATCGAAACCCCCGATGCGATGCACGGGGAATCCTAGGACTTTGGCGTAATGACGGTGAACAGAATGAAAGAGGTCAAGCACTTCATCAATGGAGAATTTGTCGGCTCCGCGTCGGGCAAGCTGTTCGACAATATCAGCCCGGCGACCGGACAGAAGATCGGTATCGTACATGAGGCAGGAGCGCCGGAGGTGGATGCGGCGGTCACTGCGGCGCGGGCGGCGCTGCAGGGGGAGTGGGGACGCATGCCTCTGGCGGAGCGTACCAACCTGCTGCACAAACTCGCCGACGGTATCACCGCCCGCTTCGATGAGTTCCTCGAGGCCGAGTGCCTCGACACGGGCAAGCCGCAGAAGCTGGCCTGTCATATCGATATCCCCCGCGGCGCGGCCAACTTCAAAATCTTCGCTGATGTAGTGAAGAACGTACCGACAGAGAGCTTCATGTTGGATACGCCTGACGGGAATGGCGCGCTTAACTACTCGGTGCGCAAGCCTAAGGGTGTGATTGCCGTGATCAGTCCATGGAATCTGCCTCTGTTGCTGATGACTTGGAAGGTCGGTCCCGCACTCGCCTGTGGCAACACAGTCGTGGTCAAACCTTCCGAAGAGACCCCCTTCACCACTGCGCTGCTGGGCGAGGTGATGAATCAGGTGGGGATCCCCAAAGGTGTCTACAACGTGGTGCACGGCTTCGGCCCCAACTCGGCGGGGGAGTTTCTCACCCGTCACAAAGGGGTCGACGGCATCACCTTCACCGGTGAAACCGGTACCGGCGCAGCCATCATGAAGGCGGCCGCCGACGATATCACCGATATCTCATTCGAGCTCGGCGGTAAGAACCCGGCACTGGTGTTCGCTGACTGCGACATGGACAAGGCTGTCGAGGGCACCCTGCGATCCGCCTTCGCAAACTGCGGGCAGGTCTGTCTGGGTACCGAGAGGGTCTATGTGGAACGCCCGATCTACGAGGAGTTCGTGAAGCGACTCAAGGCAGGTGCCGAGGCGATGAAGCTGGGAAAATGGGACGATCCCGAGACCGACATGGGCCCGCTGATCAGCCATGAACATCGTGACAAGGTGCTCTCTTACTACCGCTTGGCGGAAGAGGAGGGTGCCACCGTCGTTACCGGCGGCAGCACTCCCAATATGCCCGAAGCCCTGGCCGGCGGCGCCTGGGTGCAACCCACCATCTGGACCGACCTGCCGGATGATGCCTCCTGTGTCCGTGAGGAGATCTTCGGTCCCTGCTGCCACATCCGACCTTTCGACAGCGAAGAGGAGGCGATCGCCCTGGCCAACAACACAGACTACGGCCTTGCGACGGCGATCTGGACCGAAAACAGTTCCCGCGCTCACCGGGTCGCGGCTCAGGTGGATGCGGGTATCGCCTGGGTCAACTCCTGGTTCCTGCGCGACCTGCGCACTCCATTTGGCGGCGCCAAGCAGTCGGGTATCGGCCGCGAGGGAGGCGTCCACTCCCTCGAGTTCTACACCGAACTCAAGAACGTCTGTATCAAGCTTTGAGGAGTCATCGATGCTGAACGAACAACGCATCCACGAACTGGGCGACGAACTCTTCGATGCCCTCAGCCAGCGCCGCATGATCGATCCGCTGACGGAACGGGAACCGGAGATCACCATAGAGGACGCCTACCATGTCTCCCTGCGCATGGTGAACCGGCGGGTGGAGAGTGGTGAATCGATCATCGGCAAGAAGATCGGCGTCACCTCCAAAGCGGTGCAGAACATGCTCAACGTGCACCAGCCCGATTTCGGCTATCTCACCGACCGCATGGTCTACGGCAACGGAGACGAGATGCCGATCAGCGAGCAGCTGATCCAGCCAAGGGCCGAGGGGGAGATCGCCTTCATGCTGAAGCGGGACCTGATCGGCCCCGGGGTCAGCAATGCCGATGTACTGCGCGCCACCGAGGCGGTGATCCCCTGCTTTGAGATTGTCGACTCCCGTATCCGCGACTGGCAGATCAAGATCCAGGACACGGTGGCAGACAACGCCTCCTGCGGCCTCTTCGTGCTGGGCGACAAGGCGGTCGATCCGCGCAAGGTCGATCTGGCCACCGCCGGTATGGTGGTGGAGAAGAACGGTGAGCTGCTCTCCACCGGCGCCGGTGCCGCCGCACTGGGATCACCGGTCAACTGTGTCGCCTGGCTGGCCAACACCCTGGGCAGCTTCGGCATTCCCCTGAAGGCGGGTGAGGTGATCCTCTCCGGCTCCCTGGTCCCATTGGAGCCGGTGGTAGCGGGGGACTTCATGCGGGTGGAGATCGGCGGTATCGGCTCTGCCTCGGTCCGCTTCACCTGATCCAATAACGAGGTTTCGAAATGAGCCGCTTAAGCCCATTGCCCATCGATCAGCACGCCGAGCTGGCGGAACGCTTCGCCTTCTTCGAGAAGACCCTGGGTTTCGTCCCCAACAGCCTGCTCACCATGCAGCGGAAACCGAAACTGGTGGATGCCTTCATCCAGTTCAGCGCCGCGGTCTACGACCCGGACGGAGAGGTCGACCTGGGTTTCAAACGCCTGGTGGCCCATGTCGCCAGCAGTGCCGCCGGGTGCCAGTACTGCAAGGCGCATACGGCGGTGAGTGCCAAGCGTCACGGTATTTCGGCAGAGAAACTCGAGGATATCTGGAACTACCGCAACAGCGAACACTACGCGGAAGCGGAGCGGGTCGCCCTCGACTTTGCTCTGGCGGCGGCTTCTCAACCCAACGATGTCACCGACGAACTCTTCAACGAACTGCGCCGCCACTGGAGCGAAGAGGCAGTGGTGGAGATGCTGTCGGTGATCGGCCTGTTCGGTTTCTTCAATCGCTGGAACGACAGTCTGGCCACACCGCTGGAGGCGGAGCCGTTGGAGACGGCGCAGGCACATCTTACCCAAGGCGGCTGGCAAGCCGGCAAACATTTGAGCTAGGGCGGATCAACCGACAGCCCTGTTAAATCGACGAGGATAGGAGCAATGAACAAAATCAACGCAGCCCTGATCGGCTCCGGCAACATCGGCACCGATCTGCTCTACAAGGCACTGCGCAGCGACTGGATCAATCCGGTCTGGATGGTCGGTATCGATCCCGATTCCGAGGGCCTGGCACGGGCCCGCACGCTGGGTCTGAAGACTACCCATGAGGGGGTCGACGGCCTGGTGTCCCATATGCGGGACGACAATGTCCAGATCTGTTTCGACGCCACCTCCGCCTATGTCCACGGGGAGAACAACAGCAAGGTGCAGGAGCAGGGCTCCATAATGATCGATCTGACTCCCGCGGCAGTCGGCCCCTTCTGCGTGCCGCCGGTCAATCTCAAGGACCATGTGGGCAAGCGTGAGCTGAACGTCAACATGGTCACCTGCGGCGGTCAGGCGACCATCCCCATGGTAGCTGCCGTCAGCCGTGTACAGACGGTGACCTATGGCGAGATCGTCGCCACCGTCTCATCCAAATCCGCCGGCCCCGGCACGCGCAAGAATATCGACGAGTTCACCCAGACTACCGCCGGTGCGGTGGAGAAGGTGGGCGGCGCCAAAAAGGGCAAGGCGATCATCATCCTCAACCCGGCGGAACCGCCGCTGATCATGCGCGATACGGTCCACTGCATCACCGAGGATGAGCCGGACCAGAAGGCGATCACCGATTCGATCGAAGAGATGATCCGGGAGGTACAGAAGTATGTCCCCGGCTACCGCCTGAAGAACGGCCCGGTCTTCGACGGCAATCGCGTCTCCGTCTTCATGGAAGTGGAAGGGCTGGGTGACTACCTGCCCAAGTACGCCGGCAATCTGGACATCATGACCGCCGCCGGTCTGCGTACTGCGGAGATGTTCGCGGAAGAGATTCTCAACGGCAGTCTGGTATTACAAGCGGCATCGGCCTGAGGAGCGAATCATGAATCTATCCGGTAAGAAGATCACCATCCACGACATGAGCCTTCGCGACGGAATGCACGCCAAGCGCCACCAGATCACTCTGGATCAGATGGTTGCCGTTGCTTCCGGCCTGGACGCGGCCGGCGTGCCGATGATCGAGATCACCCATGGCGATGGCCTGGCGGGCGCGTCGGTCAATTACGGCTTTCCCGCACACACCGACGAGGAGTATCTGCGGGCGGTGCGGCCCCATGTGAAGAACGCCAAAATCTCCGCCTTACTGCTGCCGGGTATCGGTACCGTACCGGAACTGGAGATGGCCGCGGACTGCGGTGTCGATACCATCCGCGTAGCCACCCACTGCACCGAGGCGGATGTCTCGGAGCAGCACATCAAGAAGTCCTGTGAACTGGGGCTCGATACCGTCGGTTTCCTCATGATGGCCCACATGGTCGGTCCCGAGAAGCTGATCGAGCAGGCTAAATTGATGGAGGGCTACGGCGCCAACTGCATCTACATCACCGACTCCGCCGGCTATATGCTGCCGGAAGATGTGACCGAACGGCTGGGTGCCGTGCGCGACGCCCTACAGCCTGAGACCGAGCTGGGTTTCCACGGCCACCACAACCTCTCCCTAGGTGTGATCAACTCATTGGCTGCCGTCGAGGCCGGCGCCAACCGTATCGACGGTTCCGCAGCGGGTATGGGCGCGGGTGCCGGCAATACACCACTCGAGGTTTTCGTTGCCGTGGCCGAGCGCATGGGGGTGGAGACCGGTGTCGATCTGTTCAAGTTGATGGACGTGGCGGAGGATCTGGTCGTGCCGATGCTGGATCGACCCATCCGGGTCGACCGGGATGCCCTGACCCTGGGCTACGCCGGGGTCTACTCCTCCTTTCTACTGTTCGCCAAGCGGGCGCAGGAGCGCTACGGCGTCTCCTCCCGCGACGTGCTGGTGGAGCTGGGCAAACGCGGCATGATTGGCGGTCAGGAGGACATGATCGAGGACGTGGCCATGGAGATGGCCAAGGCGCAGGGAGCGAACTGATGGGCACATTGACGCAGGCGCAGATTGAGGAGCTGGCCGAATACTTAGAGTCCAGCGAGCTGCAGGCGAAGGACGCCACCAAGATTACCGATCGTTATCCGGAGATGGATTTCGAGGATGCCTACGACATCCAGTTCGAGATTCGCCGGCGCAAGGAGGAGAGAGGCAACAAGATCATCGGTCTCAAGGTGGGACTCACCTCCCGCGCCAAGATGAAGCAGATGGGTGTGGAAACGCCCGTCTACGGTTTTCTTGCCGACTACTTCGACCGTCCCGACGGTGGTGAGATCGAAACCGATCAATTGATTCATCCCAAGGTGGAGGCGGAACTCGCCTTCGTCACCAAGGCCTCCCTGCGCGGACCCGGTTGTCATATCGGCAATGTGTTGGCCGCTACCGACTTCGTCATTCCGGCGGTGGAGGTTATCGACTCCCGTTACGAAAACTTCCGCTTCGATCTGATCAGTGTGATTGCCGATAACGCCTCCTCCTCCCGCTTTGTGCTGGGGGGACAGATGGCCGATCCGGCTGATGTGGACATGCGCACCCTCGGCGTGGTGATGGAGAAGAATGGCCTGGTGGTGGAACTGGGCGCAGGTGCGGCGGTGCTGGGCCACCCGGCCGCCAGTGTGGCGCTGTTGGCCAACATGCTGGGAGAGCGCGGCGAGGAGATTCCCGCCGGTACCCTGATCCTCACCGGCGGCATCACCGCCGCGGTGGCGATGGAGAAGGGGGATTGCCTCAATGTGCGTTACCAGGGGTTGGGTAGTGTGGGTATGCGGTTTGTTTGAGCGACAAGATGATAGCTCGCCAACTTGTAATGGCATCGGTGCGGCAGGGCCGCACCGCATCCGCAAGATAACGAAAACCATCCCTATGTCATCGAGAGGGGATGGAAACGAGAGGATGAAAAGATGAACAACGATCATCGATTGGCAGCCGGCAAGCGATGGAGGTCTATCGCCTGGCTGGTATTGGGCGTATTGGTTAGCGCCTGCGAGGCACCCCTCGATCTGACCCTGGTTGAGCGGGAGATAGAGAAGCCGATCTACCGTTTTGATCAGCTGAAAGCGGCAGCTACCAATCATCGCCGGATCATCGCGGTGGGGGATTACGGTACGGTGCTGACCAGCCTCGATAAAGGTGAGACCTGGCAACGTACCCAGTTACCCACAAAATCGTCGCTGATCTCCGTGGCCAGTTGCGTAGACGGCAGTTTTGCCGCTATCGATACAGTGCGCAAGGTGTGGCTCTCCGATGCCCTGGGCGTCGACTGGAAAACAGTTCAACTGGAGACCCTGGAGAGTCCCATGGCGATCAGCTGCGACCCCAGGGGCCGGCTCTGGGTGACTGCCAGCTTCAGTACCCTGATTTACAGTGACGAGACCCGCACCAACTGGCAGGAGATATCTCAGCAGGAGGACATGCAGTTCACCTCGATCCAGTGGCTCGACAGGGACAATGCCGTGGTTGCCGGTGAGTTCGGTTCCCTCTACTTCACCCAGGATGGGGGAGCATACTGGGAGCGGGGCAACGATATTCCCAATGAGTTTTATCCCATGGCGGCCTGGTTCCGCACCCTGGATGAGGGTTGGGTTGCAGGACTCAGCGGTACCATTCTCCATACCCAAGACCGGGGGGAAACCTGGCAACGTCAGGCTTCGGCCAGCAAAGCACCCATCTACAGTCTGATTCCCCAGGGTGACCGGCTCTACGCAACCGGCGATAACGGTACTCTGCTGCAGCTGAACGGCGACCGCTGGGAGGGGGTGCCTGAAGCGCCCCGTCTCTTCTCTTACCTGATCACCGCCATCCCCCAGGGTGACGACCGACTTCTCGTGATGGGGGGACGGGGAACCATCAGCCCGATCGATACAGCATCCGAAGGAGCTGCCCAATGAGCATGCACGCCTTCTCACACTGGTTGAAGAACATCGATGATCTGGTCTTTAAGTTTCCAAAGATTTTTCTCGCCGTCATTGCGGCACTGACTGTTTTCTTCGCCATTCAGGTGCCTAAGGTGCAGATGTATTCGGACTTCGCCGATCTGCTGCCTCAGGAGCACGAGTACATCCAACTGCACAACTCCATCCGCGACACCTTCGGCGGCGCCAACAACGTGGTGATGGCAGTGGTGGTGGATGAGGGCGATATCTTCAGCCAGGAGACCCTGGCCCGCATTCACCGTATCACCCAAGCGGTGGATAACGTCAGCGGGGTCAACCACAATCTACTGGCCAGTCTGACCCACCGTACCTCGCGCAAGGTCTGGCTGACCGAGACCGGCGACGTCAACTCCCAGCCTTACTACGATCCACTCAAGGATGATTGGACCGGCGAGGAACTCAACAAGCTGCGCGATGACGTGATGAGCAATCCCCGGGTTTTCGGTCTGCTTGTCTCTCCTGATCTCAAGGCGGCACTGATCAAGGCCCAGTTCAACGAGGGACAGTTGAACTACGGGGAGATATTCAATCAGCTGCAGCAGATCCGGGAGGCGGAGAAAGCGGCCGGCGTGGAGATCTACGCCACCGGCCAGCCCATGCTCTGGGGCTGGGTCTACAGCTACCTCGATCAACTCTTTCTGATCTTCACCACCACGGTGGGGATCATGCTCTTTCTGCTGATCATCTACTTCCGTCGGGCCTACGGTATTCTGCTGCCCA
Organism: Candidatus Thiodiazotropha sp. (ex Monitilora ramsayi); assembly: GCA_025655595.1. Classification (GTDB taxonomy): domain Bacteria; phylum Pseudomonadota; class Gammaproteobacteria; order Chromatiales; family Chromatiaceae; genus Thiodiazotropha. Next base: position 202,747 of record JAHXIO010000011.1, on the reverse strand, counting down.
TGTTCGGTATCGCCATCTCGGCGATCTGGGGTCTCGGAATCCTTTCTTTGCTCGACTACAATCTGGATCCGTTGACCCTGGTGATTCCATTCCTCATCTCCGCCAGGGCCATGTCCCATGCCATCCAATTGGTGCAGCGCTTTTATGGCGAGTTGGAGGAGGTGGGCGATTCACGCGAGGCGGCCCACCGGACCTTCGACTCCCTCTTTCGTCCCGGCAGTCTGGGTATCGTATCGGATGCCATCGGCCTGTTGCTGATTGCCCTGGGTTCCGTGCCGATCAATGTGAAACTGGGGATCTACGCCTCACTCTGGGCGGTCTGCGTAGTCTTCACTGTCCTTATCGCAGTACCGCTGATGCTCTCTCTGTTACCCAAGCCGAAGCCGGCGGCCAAGCGACCTGCGGCGGAGGATGCGCTTTTCGGCAAGGTGGCGGCGCTGGTTGCCAACAAACAGGGCGGTTTGATCGTTCTGGGGACCGCCGGTGTGATACTGCTGGTGGGTGCACAGCTCAGCAGCCGGGTGCAGATCGGTGAGTCGGAACCCGGCTCGCCTATCCTCTATCTGGATCACGACTACAACGTTTCATCCAAGGTGATCAACGAGCGTTTTCCCGGTTCGGAAGAGCTCTACATCGTAGCCAGGACTGACGAGAAGGGCGGTATGAAGCGCCCGGATGTGCTCCAGGCCATCGAGGCCTTTCAAAACCATATGCTGTTGGACCCGGAATTGGGTGGCGCGAAAGCGGTCCCCGATCTGGTGAAACAGGTGAACCGGATTTTCCACTCCGACGATCCCCGCTGGGCGATCATTCCCGATACCGAAGCGTACGTGGGCGGTCTGATGTTTGCCTATATGGCCTCCAGTCCGGTACCCGGCGCACTCAAGGAGTTTGTCGATACCGACGACCGGGTGGCTAATATCGTCTTCTTCTACAAGGACCACCAGGCGAAGACCATCCGCCGAGCGATTCATCGTGCAAAAGAGTGGATCCATAACCCGGACAATCAGGTGCAGGGACTGCATATCGAACTTGCCGGCGGACTGGTGGGTGTGACCGCCGCCATGAACGAGTCGGCCTATGAGAGCAATATGCTGATCATCCCCCTGGTGCTGGCCTTGATCTTCGTCTTTGTCACCTGGTTCTATATGTCGCTCCACGCGGGATTCATCATGTTCCTGGCGATGATGTTCTGTACCGTCTCAACATACGCCTATATGGGGCTGGCGGCGATCGGCATTAATGTGAATACGGTGCCGATCATCGCAGTAGGTATCGGTGTCGGTATCGACTACTCCATCTACATCATGGATCGGATACGCGAAGAGACGGCCAAGGCCTCCGGCGATCTGCAGCATGCCGTGCTGCGCGCCATCGCCACCACCGGTAAGGCGATCGGATTTACCGCCGCCTGTTTGATCGGTGGAGTGATCATGTGGGTCTTTATCTCCGATCTTCGTTTCCAGGCGGATGCGGCGCTGCTGCTGGTGGTGATGTTGATTCTCAATGCCCTGGCGGCGATGTTCCTGGTGCCCTCCTGGGTGATGATTTTCCGTCCGAGCTTTATCGGCAGCGCCCGCTACGATGAGGATGGTGTGCTCTACGCGGAGAAGGCTGAAGCGGTTTAGCGGAGTCGTCTCTCCTTGCGGAATTGCGAGATGGAATCACCTCTTGTATTTCGGGTATCTGATTGATCCCTCCCTATCGACCGGAACTCAGTTCCGGTCTTTTTTTGTTCGGATTAATTATCGAAATAAATACAAATGATCATTTGATTAAATAAAATATCGATATTTTCATGATATGGGTAATTATTTGATAGGACATTCAAGTAATTTTTATAAAAAACAATAAGTTAAAAGTTGGCATGGCAGCTGCATATAGAGGTTTGCAACCATTTTTTCGCATGTGGAGGAGGCTAGGATGTTCCTAGACAGTAAGAAAAAACAACCGGGGAGGAAGCATCCGGTCATTCATGCAGCACTCTTGCCTGCGGTCATCGCGGCTTGTCTCAGTGGCGGTCAGGCAGTGGCCTATACCTCTGAAGACGGCAGTGTGCAGGTCAACGGATTTGTTGAAAACGCCACCTATGCGCGCCGTCATGTGGGCCTGAGCAAAATGCGCAATACGGTGCAGATAGAGGGTTCCAAAGACTACGGGTCAAAGGGGCCGTTTTCCAATGTCAGTTTCGTCGGTACATTTCGTGCAACCTACGATGCGGTTTACGACCTCAACGATGATCAGTTCGGCAACAAGGCGGGCGGTTCCATCGGTATGGAATCAGTCGGTGGTTCCGGCACCACACCTTGGGGCGCCTCTGATATCTCAACCGGCGTCCTGGGTTTCGGTTTCGATACCACAAAAAATCCCAATGAGGGTCTGATCAGTCTCGGCAGCGCGCTGCATGAGACCGAGGGCGGTGTCGGCATGGGGGTGCCGGTGCGTCCCTGTGATAAAGACTCTCGTGGCTGTATCGATGACTATCTCGATTTTGACGAGAATGAGCTGAAGTATCCCGAGTTTAACGACCGGCTCGATTTCCTGCGTGAGGCTTATCTCGACGCCACCATGCCGACGGAGAGCGGCGCCACCTGGAACTTCCGTCTCGGTCGTCAGCAGGTGGTGTGGGGGCGTACCGATCTTTTCCGCGTGCTCGACGTGATCAATCCGGTCGACTATTCACGCCACAATATCTACGACGAGCTGGAGGATATCCGTATCCCCATGTGGATGGCGACCGGTGAGTACCGCATGGGTGCCACCGAGACGTTCGACGATCTGAACATGCAGTTCGTGTGGAACTTCGACAAGTTCCGGCCCAGCAATCTGGGGCAGGGCGGTACCCCCTATGCGATTCTCGATGCAGGCAGCTTCTTCCGCGCCATGAAGAACTGCTGGGACAACGGCTGTTCGGTGGCCAACTTCGCCGGCGGCGCACTGTCGACCGATTTCCCGGCCCATGTCATCGGTATTCGCGATGTCCATCTGCCAGACTGGTCGCTCAGCAACTCCCAGTTCGGCGTCAAGCTGGAGGGTGACTATCAGGGACTGGGTTTCTCGCTGAATGCCCTGACCTTCCGTTCTCAACTGCCCTCCCTGCGGGGTGTGGTGGATACGGCGGACAATCCCTTCACCACTGCAATCGAGTCAGAGGCTTTTGATTATCTGATCGCTTTCGACATGCACTTTCCACGGGTTAACCTGATCGGCGGTTCACTCGACTTCTATGTGGATGACATCAAGTCGGTGTTCCGCGTGGAGACGGCCTATACCCAAGGTGAGGAGTTTGCCAATACCTTGCGCCCGGAACTCTACTCCGAATCCGATGTGTTCCGCTATGTCGTGGGTTGGGATCGCCCGACTTTCATCCCCTTCCTCAACGAGCGACGCGCGTTTCTGCTCTCCGCCCAGCTGTTCGGTGAATACCTGGTCGATCACGAGCGGCAGTCGGTCAACGGCATCGAGGTGGGTATCCCCAACTGGGAGATTAACCATATCGGTACCTTTCTCATCAAGGGTTGGTACAAGAACGACCGGGTGAGTCCCCAGGTCATCATGGCGCATGACTTCAGGGCACACGCCAGTGTCATCGCGCCTTCTGTCGACTGGCTGATCAGTGACAACCTGCGTCTTACTGTCGGCGCCAACATCAAGGTGGGCGACGGTGCCCAGGAGTTCGACGACTGCCGCGCCTGTAACCCCTTTCCCCCGTTTACCGGCGCTGGCGCTCCGGGTGACTTGTCACTGCGCAATCTGGCGGGATTCGAGCCCCTTGGCCGTTTCCGTTCCGGGCCAATCGGTATGGCCCAGGCCGAGGATGAGTTCCAGGTCACCCTGCGTTATCGCTTCTAAGTTTTTATGGAGGTTTCAACAATGCGTTTGCTTAAAACAACGCTGGCGGCAGGCCTGATAGTTGCCGCTACACTGCCCGCTCACGCGGCGACCAACGAAGATGTGGAAAAGAGCTTTTATCCCTACAAAACCGGTGTGCCTACCTACGAAGGGTTGAGCGCTGGTCTGGTGATCGATCAATCGAACGCGGATAGATTCAAGGATGTCCTCGATCCTGCAATGCATGAGTTCATCAGTCAGGGCTGGACAAAGATCACGGTGGGGGAGACCACCTCGTTCGACCTGCATCCCAACTATGTACAGGCCACCAGAGACGGTCTGGGTAAGGTGAAACTGGGCGAGAAGTCAGGTGAGATCGAGGGCTTCGTTGCGGGCCGTCCCTTTCCCGAAGAGCCGTCAATGGACGATCCGCGTGCGGGTGAGAAGCTCGCATGGAATTATAAGTACGGCTACAACTGGGGCGACAATGCCGCCATCTATCCCTTCTACTGGAAGTATAAGGATATGAACTCCGGGAAGCTGGAGAGAACGATCAAGTTCAATTTCCATTTCCTTAACTACATGCATCGTGTCAATCAGGAGCCACTGCCCGAGATCATGCCGAACCCGTCTCAAATGTTCCGCGCGATCTACGTGCAGGCACTGGAACCCTTCGACGTCAAAGATACCCAGCTGTTGATCCATCGCTATGAGAACGACCTCAAGCGTGACAGCGCCTGGCTCTATCTCGGCTTCCAGCGGCGAGTGCGTCGTCTGGCTTCCGGTCAGGTAACCGATGCCTTTCTCGGCTCGGATGTCATGATCGAGGACTTCGAAGGTTATAACGGCCGTATCAATGACATGGAGTGGACCTTCAAAGGGGCCAAGAACATTCTTGTGCCGTTCTACAATCACAACGACCTGAAACTCTCCGAAGAGCATAAGGAGTCTGACGGTTATCAGTTTGTGGAGATGGGCGACAAGGGTAACTGTTTTCCGCAGATCACCTGGCAGTTGCGCAAGGTCTATGAGCTGGAGAACAAGCCGAAGGATCCGAACCATCCGATCAGCAAGCGTGTTCACTACATTGATGCGCAGACCTTCACGATTCCCCGTACGCTGACCTACGATCGCAAGGGCGATCTGTGGAAAAGCTGGCAGATCGGTCAGGCGCATCCCGATCACCACCTGTCGAAGAACAAGGGAACCGGCGTGGCGATCGACGACTCCTTTACTATGATCGATGTACAGGCGATGCACTGTACAACGGGACAATTCAAAGGGCAGGTCGATCCCTCACTCAATCCCGCGCGTAAGTTTACGGTGCAGAATCTCAGAGCATCCGGTCGTTGATACCGTGCCCTCGTCTGGCGGCCTGTCGCCGCCAGACACTTTTTGGGAGTATCGGAAAGTTGCCGCTTAACTGATTGCCACAGCTTTCCCGTATTTCTTGGCATAAACGCAAGGACATGAAAGATGGTTGAGCCGGTTGACGTCTATCTCTATTTCAACTTTCGCAGTCCCTACTGCTACCTCGCCACAAAGACCCTATGGCCCATCTTCGATGATTACCATACTCGACTGGTCTGGCGTCCGTTGGGTGGCTGGGATGGGAGATCACCACCCGAGGTGGCATTGAAGAAACTGCCTATTGCTCGGCAGGACATGGCGCGTTTTGCCAGGCGCCTTGGCATTCCCGTTAATCCACCGCCGAAAACCACAGATCCCACTCTTGCCGGAGCCGGTTCGCTGCTGGCGGAAGAGAAGGGTCTGCTGCGTCCCTATATCGTCGAGGTGATGCGCAAGGAGTGGGCGGAAGGCGCCGATATCGGACAGCTGGATATCTTGCTGGAAGTCGGAACGCGTGTCGGGATCGACCGAGATGAACTGGCTGCTGCAGCGAATGATCCGGAGCGGCAGGCTCAATTAGAGACCAACTGGCACGAGGCTGATGAAAAGGGTGCTATCGGTGTGCCGACATTTATCATCGGCGAGGAGATCTTCTGGGGACAGGATAGAATCGACTTTGTCCTTGAACATCTGAAGGAGATGAGACTCTCCCGGTTATGAAACCCACCGCCATTCTCTATGACAAGCCGGAATGCCCCTTTTGCTGGCGCGTGCGGATGGCGCTCCATCGGTGTGGAGTCGATTACATGCGGCGATCGCACGATGAGTTTGCACACGAATGGTCACTGTTAACGCCTGGTAACACAGTACCCGTACTGTCGATGTCTGGCGTGATCATGCACGACTCATCGGTGATGCTGGAATATCTCAATGACCTTCATGGTGGGCTCTGGCCCATGGAACCGGATCGATGCGCCCATGCCCGGAGTGATGCCCTCTATGCGGACGGTGCCGTCGGCAGGTCCGTCAGGGATTTGGTTTTTCAACGCAGGGACCGCATACCTGCCGACTGGGATGAAGCGGTGATCGCCAGCGCCATGCAGCAGTGGCACGAAGCCTTGCCCTATCTCGAGGAGAGGCTGGGTGGCGACAGTTTCTTTGTCGCAAATGCGGGAATCACTGATTTTGTCCTGGCAAGCCGCTTCGGTCTTGCGCTGGCCTATGGCATGCCGTCTCCGCGATTACCGGGTTTGAGCGGGTGGTTTGAGAGAATGGTTGATCGCCCCGAGTTTTTGCAGACTGCACCCGAAGTCGTCATAGGGAAACTGGAACGCGGCTGGATGTCATGAGCAGTGACACCAAATCACAAACAGGGATGAACGGTGAAGGTGATCCGCCAGTCACGGTGATGGTGACTCGCAAACCGATACCCGGCAAGGAACCTGAGTTCGAGGCGTATCTTACCGGCATTACTCATGCCGCCATGCAGCAGTCGGGACATATGGGCACCAACGTCTTCCGCCCCACCAAGCCGGACGGTGCCTATCGTATCGTCTTCAAGTTCGATCGTCGCAGCAATCTGGAAAAGTGGGAGAGCTCCGCCGAGCGTGCCGAGTGGCGGGAGATCGCGGAGAACGTCAGTCAGCCGAGAGAGATCCAGACCATTACAGGACTCGAGGCTTGGTTTACCCTGCCCGATTGCGCCATCAATGTGCACCCTCCCAAATACAAGATGGCGATTCTTGTTTGGTTGGGGGTTTTCTCATTGGTTACTCTGTTGAGTTACATGATAGGCCCATTGATCGAAAACCTCCCGCTTATCGCCAGGACATTTACCCTGACGGTCATCGTCGTACCCACATTGACCTATCTGTTGCTCCCGTTCCTGACACGGATTTTCTCGCGCTGGCTTTACCCCAAGTAGTTTCCAGTTTTCACAAAGATTATCTGATACTGAAGCCGGACCTGGATCAGTACTATCTGCCAGTTCTTCCCATAGTGAGTTGACCCTGACACAGCATGGAAGCATTATTGCCAATAATCTTTCCAGCCGCTGTGGCCATGTAACATTTTGATCGATCACCCGCGGGTAACTTCATGGAGATGAGAAGAGTGAAGAAAGCGCACGGTTTTTTCCTTCTGGTGGTGCTGATTGCACTGATCCCCGGGTGTACGACCGCCCCTATGCTCTCCGAGCAGCAGGTGATTACCGAGTATGATCGTGTCGCCAAGCTCGATCTGCGACTCAAAGAGGACTATGCCAACGGTCTCTATGATTTGGCACCCAGCGGGTTCACCGCGGCGGATGAAAAACTCAAAGAGGCTATCTCGCTGGGTCGCACAAAACGTGATGACAGGGTGGATGCGCTGGTGACCCAAGCACTCGCCATCACCGATAAGGCGGAGACCGATGCAGCTACTACAAAAGAACTGATGAGAGAGGTGCTCTCTGCTCGAGGGTTGGCTATTGAAGCCGGTGCGGAAACCATGTATCCCACGGAGTTCGAAGCACTGGACAACAAGCTGCGCAAGGCGGCCATGAAGGTTGAAGAGGGTGATTTGGAAGGTGCGAAGAAATGGCGCCCGGAGATGATCCAGGGCTATGCGGCCGTGGAGCTGGAAGCACTCAAGCAGGACGCGACGGAGCAGGCACACCAGGATATTGCCGATGCTATCGAAAAAGAGGCTGACGACTTTGCCCCAAAAACCCTCAAGCTGGCCCGAGAGGAACTTGCCCTAGCCGTGGCGGTGCTGGAGACGAACCGGACCCAACGCAAGAAAGCGCGGGATCATGCTCTCCGTTCCAGCCACCTCGCCTTACAGAGCGTGGAAATCACCGATCTGATCAAGGATTTTGAGCGCCGCGATTTCACCATGGAGGAGATCATCCTCTGGTATCAGAATCAACTCAGTCAGATCAACGAGCCATCAGGCGAGGATCTGCCCCTCCATCTGCCAAATCACGAAGTGGTCACGACACTGCGCAATAAACTCTCTACCTATGCTGAGATGCAACTATCGGAGTTGGCGACCCGGATGGATCTGCAAAGCCGTCTGGAACAGGTGGAACGGGCCAACCGCGAGGCACAGTCCCGATACGACAGAATCCAGAATCTCTTCGGTCCTTCCGAGGCTAATGTCTACCGACAGGGGCACAATGTGCTGCTTGAGTTGCATGCCTTTAATTTCCACAGTGGTCAGAGTGAAATTCAATCGGAGAACTTTGCCCTGCTGGATAAGATAGTGACGGCCATTCAGATCTTTCCCAGTCCCAGCGTGGTGGTCTCCGGACATACCGATTCGGTCGGGGGGACTGCGGTCAATCAAAACCTCTCACAACGTAGGGCCGAAACCGTGGCCTCCTTTCTCGAGAAGGTGGGTGGGTTCGATAAGACCCGGTTGACAGCGATTGGGTACGGAGAGTCGCGTCCGGTAGCCAGCAATGAGACGGCAATCGGCAGAAATACCAATCGTCGTATAGAAGTCCTCATCATCAACGAGTGAATGAAGAAGCATTCTTCTATTTAACCCTGGGCTGGATGATTAGAGAATTCTTTCCACGGGTTTGATCCCGGACAAACGACATTCCCTCACTCTGTCCTATGATTAGTCTCGAATGACAGTAAATCAGAGACGCATATGAGTGACCGACCCAGTGAGGCGATCAGCAAGAGTTACTCCGTAGCCATCACCGGTTCAGGTGGTAGCGGTGCGGTGACCACCGGACGCATTTTACTTGAGGCGGCGGCCCAGTGCGGATTCCAAGGGCTGATGACACGATCTGCAGGTCCACAGATACGCGGTGGAGAGTCTGCGGCCATGGTGCGCTTCAGTCCTGATCCCGTTGAGTGTATGGGGGACGAATACGATCTGCTGGTCGGGCTCGACTGGAGAAACGTGGAACGTTTTGCCGATGAGCTGCCGCTATCCGATAAGAGTCTGATCCTTAGCGATCCCGCCGCCGGAGAGGTGCCCGCCGTCCTACGCAGTAACGGTGCTGAAATTCTTGAGGTGCAGTTCAAGAAGTTTGCCTCCGGGCTGCCGGGAGGTCGCCTGAACATGGTTGCGCTGGGGGCGGCAACTCGAATATGCGGATTCACCCTTGAGGCGATGGAGGCCGGTATCCGCGCGGTGCTGGGTGGCAAGGGAGAGGAGGTTGTCGAGACAGCGATACAGGCAGTGAGACTGGGATTCAACCATGATCACCGTCCCCGGATTACCCTGAATGCACCGGGCAAATCTGATGACCATTGGAGCATTACAGGAAATCAGGCTTGTGGCGTGGGCGCCCTGAGAGGAGGCACCCGCTTCGTTGCCGCCTATCCCATCACACCGGCCAGTGAGATGCTTGAGTGGATGGCGCCCAAGCTGGAGAAGTTGGGCGGTTCCCTGTTGCAGGCTGAGGATGAACTGGCATCGATCAATATGATTATCGGGGCCTCCTTTGGCGGCGTTCCATCACTGACCGCGACCTCCGGCCCCGGGTTGAGTCTGATGGTCGAGGGATTGGGTCTAGCATTGGTCAGTGAAACGCCGGTGACTGTCGTCAACGTCATGAGAGGGGGGCCTTCGACAGGCATTCCCACCAAATCGGAACAGTCCGATCTCAATATCGCACTCTATGGCCTGCATGGCGATGCCCCGCATCTGGTGTTCGCGCCGCTCTCGATTCGGGACTGCGTCTTCACCACCCAATGGGCGGTACAACTCGCCGAACATCTACAGACCGTGGCGATTGTCCTCTCGGATCAGTCCCTGGGGCAGTCCCAGGCAATCATTGAGGCACCGCCTGCAAGGGAATTGCCACTTGCGCGTAAAGTGGAATCCGAGCCAGGCGGTGATTACCAGCGTTATGCCATAACGTCCGACAATGTCTCCCCCATGACTCTGCCGGGTACTGCCGCCGGCATGTATACCGCAGATGGGCTGGAACACAACCCGCATGGAACGCCCTCCAGTATGGCGGTAGACCACCGCAGCCAACTGACCAAACGTCTGCAAAAGCTGGAGGATTTCGATTTCGGTGATGACTGGGCGGAGGTCCAGGGTGAGGGGCGTCGTTGCATCGTCACTTGGGGGTCGACCGCCGGTGTGGTCAATGAGGTGGCCACATGGCTCCAGGCGCAGGGAAGTGCAATCCGTATCATCTCCCTACGTCTGCTGGCGCCCCTCCAGAGAGATCGGCTGATGGATCTGTTGTCGGATTCGGACAAGGTTTTGGTCGTTGAACAGAATCATGACGGTCAGCTATTTCACTATCTGCATTCTCAAGGTGTGCTACCAGCAAATGCCGAGTCTCTGGCACAGCCCGGACCACTGCCTCTCAGGCCTGGCCGGATTATTCGCGCCCTGAGCGGTGGCAATTGAGCAGGAGAGATCATGACAGTTCCCGCACTCAAAGCGAAAGACTATAAATCGGGTATCAAAGCAGTCTGGTGCCCGGGATGTGGCCATTTTGCAGTACTCTCCGCACTGACCAAGGCGATGGCTCATCTCGGTCTTGTGAAGGAGCAGGTGGCGGTGGTATCGGGTATCGGCTGCTCATCCCGCCTGCCGGCCTATATCGACACCTACGGCTTTCACGGCATTCACGGACGGGCGCTGGCGGCGGCGTCCGGCCTCAAGGCGGCCCGGCCCGACCTTACAGTGATCGTGGCGGGTGGAGACGGCGATGGCTTCTCCATCGGCGGCAACCATTTCCTGCATGCCTGCCGGCGCAACATGAATATGGCCTATATCGTCATGGATAACGAGGTTTACGGCATGACCAAAGGACAGGCCTCACCAACCACGCTGCCCGACTGGAGCAATAGCAAAATGACACCCCATGGTACGGGGATTCCCAGTTTCAATCCGGCCGCCATCGCGCTGGCAGCCGGGGCGGGCTTCATCGCCCGCGGTTATTCGGGCGAGCCTTCCGAACTGACCCGCCTGCTGGTGGAGGCGATAGAACATCCCGGATTCGCTTTTTTGCAGGTATTGAGCGGTTGTGTGACCTACCGGCCCGATCAGAAGCAGTGGAAGGAGGAGGTTCACTCCGCCGACAGCGATCTGCCGACGGATGACCCGGTCAAGGCGGCCCAGATGATCCAGGCGGGAGACGGCAAGGCGACGGGAATTATCTATGCCAAGCGTTTTCCTGTCTGGCAACCGGAGAACAGAACGGATGCTGAGATCAATGAGATCGAGAAGGAGTTCCTGCTATGAGTAAAGACGATATCGTGCGGATTGAGAGCGTAGAGGAGTTCCTTGTTCATGCCATGGAGCTCGAAGAAGCCTCCTATGAGCACTATGACGAATTGGCCGATACCATGGAGGTCCACAACAATCTGCAGGTGGCCGAGCTCTTTCGTAAACTGGCCAACTACAGCCGATTGCATGCGGAAGAGGTGCATCAACGTGCTGCGAACCTCGACTTACCCAAGATCACGCCATGGGATTTCAAGTGGAAATGTCCTTCTACACCGGAAGCCTTCTGCATGGATGAGGCGGATTACATGATGAGCAGCGCCAAGGCGATGGAGATTGCGCTGTTCAACGAGATTCGCGGAAGGGATTTCTATCAACAGGTTGCAGACAATTCACCCAGTGAGGCGGTGAAAAAGCTGGCGCTTGAAATGGTGGAAGAGGAGAACTGGCATGTGGAGATGCTGCGAGAGTGGCAGGCGAGCATGCAGGACGAACAGCCTCAGGAAGACCTGGATCCGCCTAATATGCCGGAATAGATCACAGAGGTTTTCCGGCCCGTGACAGTCGATGCCCAGGTTGCATATAGCGTCAATGGGTCTCTTTTCTACTGGAAATCCCTATAACCCTACCTCTTAAGGGTAGGGTGACTACTCATTTGGATGTGGAATATTATGGTTTCGTCATCTAGGACTTTTATTCTTGTTCGCAATGTATTTCAATATATAAACATAGAGGGAGTGATGGCTTTCAGAATCAGATCTTAGTGCCTGATTTGAAAAGCTGTTTTGTCAAAGTTTGGAGCCAGGCCTGATTGAGGGAATCTGAGCCGAGGCGCTTGATCCAGCTACCCGATGAGAGGTACAGGGGAGTAAGCCGGCATACCGGTGAGTTTGGGATTCAAACCGTCGTGTGCAGATGATAGATAAACTAAGAGAATCCAACAATGTTCAACTATTTCGAAAAAATGAGCGAGAAACGGATCTTCTTTAGTTATCTGCATCGGTTTGAACTGACCCAGGAACACCTGGGGCCAAGAGTCTCCCGTCTTCTGCTCAATGCCATACATGAGCAGGCTCACCAGACCTCCCGCAAGTTCCGGGAGCCGCTTGCCTCCGTATCCGGAAATATCATTAGTGCTGCAGCCTGGGGTTCCATCTACTGCCTTCTGGGTTCTGAACGGATGCTTGAAATGGAACCGGGGTATCGTGATATCGTGGACGAGGTGGAGTGGGAGCTGATGACCTCCTGTGATAAAGAGGAAGGTGAGTGCAGCATCTACAGCCAGATTTTTTCCATCCTTTTCGAGAATGGGCTGTGCCATCCGGATGTGGCTGTCCTGCTCAGGGCGTGCATGCACGAGACATCCGGTGATATTCAGTTTGAAGCCGGTATCCGTCCTTTCTCGATCTAGGGCCTGTTAACACTAATCCAATAGGCTCTGCTGGGGCTGTTTTTGCCTCCAGCAAGGCAGAATGAGCGTGGTGTAGCCCGGCTACATGAGCAAATGATAACGCCGCTGGAGGCAAAAACAGCCCCAGCCCTTCGGGTTGCGCCTGAAATTGTGCCACTCGGTGTTGCTCGTCGCTCATTTGGAGTGACCAAACATCGCTCCTCGCGCCCCGAAGGAAGTGCCCTTGGGGTGCGCCTTGATTGGCGCAATTTCAGGCACAACAGAACCTATCGGATTAGTGTTAACAGGCCCTAGGTCGACTCGCCTCGTACAACCGACACACCTGCCGTTTTTACAGCAATCGATATCTTCTCTGGAATTTAATTTCCATTTAAGCAAGCTTTGCTAGGATCTCTTTGATAATTGCCGATTTTCGGTGATTAGCACGAGTGATTTTCAGTGTCTGTGTATTACGACGGCACCATCTGTTCGGAGTTAATCAGGATGTTTGGATACCTAGAGAAACAGGGTGAGAAGCGATTGTTTTTCAGCTATTTGATGAGGTTTTGTCTCACTTTTGAAGACTTGGGGGAATCCGCATCACGAGCGATTCTGTCAGAGGTTTTTAAGAACTCGCAACGGATATCTAAGCAGTTTCAAAAACCGATCGCCCTGGTGTCAAAGAATATTGTGGGTGAGGCCGCTTGGGCGACCATCTACTCGCTGCTGGGTCCGACCAAGCTCATCGAAATTGACCCGGAATACGGCGATATTGTGGATGAGATAGAGATGGAATTACTCTATGCGGGGCAGGAATCACCGTTGAAGTTCAATGTATATCAATATGTTATTCAGACACTCATGCAGCATGGGCGCTGCCATCCTGAGGTTATATCAAAGTTGAATAAAGAGAGTGGTCGCATCTCTGTGTCTGATGAATCCGCACTCTTCAATTGTCCTTCGGTCTGTCTCTAAAAAAACTATTTGGAATGGCCGTTTCGTATCCAATGTTTCGGATGAAGGATCGGATTCGTAGTTGCGTGAATCAATCAAGCTGGCCGTATGCAACAATGGACGTACTAAAATAATCCGGCCATCCATATCCCACTTGTTTTCAAAAGCGAAAGAGGTGCTTTTGGCCGTCTGCTGCAATGCTTTCGATCACGATCTCCGTCCCTTTTTCCGAGGAAAGCTTTACATCGCCTCCATATCCTACAATGCGTGACATCTTCATCGATATCAGTCTGGCCTTGGGGGATTTATTTCCTGTTTCGGGATTTTCCGTCCATGCCATGACCTTGGCATTGGTTATCAATGCGTTTGCCTCGGTATCGACAAGCGTCATCATTATGTGGTGTGTTGCAATGATGCCGAATTTTTTCAAGGCGGCTTGAGATTTTGCGTCATAGGGCATGACCTCAAGTGAGGCCTGTAATTTGCCGGCGGTTCGGGCTCCCATAGAGTGCATATGGCTGTGTGATTGATTGGCCTTTCCTTTCATAGACTCATTGGGCTGCTGCTCATGCTCGGCAGCCACTGCAAATCCGGCTATAAGTCCAAAAAGAATGTAAACGTAAAGGGCAAACCCTAAGAAGTTATGTTTCATTTCTCAGTTCCTGATTCGATGTAAATTTTTTATTTTACTTAACTTGGTTGTCTCTTCTAAATAGTTGGATTTTGCAATCATCCTTAATGAATCCCGACACTATTTCGACGGTAGTTCATGTCGCCGCATCAACAGGACGATCGCCGGTATGATAAACATCGAAAGGAGCGGTGCTGTAATCATACCGCCGATGACCGGTGCGGCGATTCTCTGCATCACCTCTGAGCCGGCGCCATCACTCAGCATAATCGGCATCAGGCCGAGTACGACAACCAGTACGGTCATGGCCTTCGGGCGTACCCGGAGTACCGCACCGTCAATGATAGCGCGCTTAAGATCCTGTCGCCTGTTTAGGTTGCCTTCGCTTTTGTACTGACTGATGGCGTTGTTCAGATAGATCAGCATGACAACACCGAATTCGGTAGCGATACCGGCCAGCGCAATGAAGCCGACGGCTACCGCAACCGACAGGTTGTAGCCCAAAAAGAGGACAAACCAGAAACCGCCGAGTAAGGCGAAGGGTATGCTCAGCATCACAATGACCGTTTCGGAGAAACGCTTGAAAATCAGATAGAGCAGACCAAAGATAATAATCAACAGCATGGGTATCAGCTGTTTTAGTTTGGCTTCTGCACGCAGCATATATTCGTATTGTCCGGTCCAGGTGATGGCGTAACCGGTTGGTAGCTGAATTCTTTCATTCAGCACTTCCCGCCCCTTGGCGATATAGCTGCCGATATCGTTGTCGGCGATGTCGATGAAGGTCCAGCCGTTGAGGCGTGCATTTTCCGTCTTTATAAGCGGTGGACCGTCGACAACCTTCACGCTGGCAACCTGTGACAGGGGAACTTGAGCGCCTGATGGTGTCACCATCGGTAACTCACTCAGTTTCCTAATGTCGTCTCGCTGTTCTCGTGGAAAGCGAATATTGATGGGGTAGCGTTCGAGGCCCTCGACAGTCTCGCTGATATTGATACCGCCAACGGCAGCACTGACTGTCAGATTGATGTCATCGATATTGATACCGAGACGCGCAGCTTGGAGCCGGTCCGGGTGAATCTCGATGTAGCGGCCGGCAACAACCCTGTCGGAGAAGGCGGATCGCGTCTCCGGCAGTGTTGCCAACGCCTTTTCGATCTCTCTCCCGATTCGTTCAATTGTGTGTAGGTCGGGGCCGGATACTTTTATCCCGATGGGGGTTTTGATACCCGTCGAAAGCATGTCGATTCTGGTTTTGATCGGCATCAGCCAGGCATTTGTCAGGCCGGGGAATTTCACCGTACGATCCAAGTCATCGATGATGTCCTGCAAGGCAATACCTTCGCGCCATACAGACTTTGGTTTCAGTTGAATAATGGTCTCGATCATGGTCAATGGCGCGGGATCGGTAGCCGTGTCGGCCCGGCCAATTTTACCAAAAACGCGTTCGACTTCCGGGATCGTTTTAATCAAGCGGTCGGTCTGTTGCAATAGCTCCTGTGCCTTACCGATGGAGAGTCCCGGTAGGGTGGTCGGCATGTACATCAGATCCCCCTCAAAGAGGTCCGGCATAAACTCGGAGCCGAGGCCTCTGCCTACACGTCGCATCGTGTCTGACTCTGAAAATAAACGGCTCCAGTTACGTCTGAGACTATTTTGAGTATCCTCAATTTTTTCAATGAGGGTTTCGCTACTGCTGATACCACCCGTTGCAGTGAGTTGTAGAGGCCACTTCAAAGGCTCCAAGACACCACCTATGCCATACAGAGGTATGAGTAGAGTGATAACTGTCATCAGAGCGACAAGCAGTGATGTTTTGGGTAACAGCAATACAAACTTGAGCATCGGTCGATAGATGCCAACCAGAAACCAAGTCAATGGATTGGTGTTTTCGGCCGGGATACGACCTTTCAGCAGATAACCCATAAGTACCGGCACCAGTGTGATTGCCAGACCAGCGGATGCAGCCATTGCATAAGTCTTGGTATATACCAACGGGCCGAATAACCTGCCTTCCTGCCCCTCCAGGGCGAGTACCGGGAGAAAGCTCAGGGTGATGATCAATAGAGAATAAAAGAGAGCGGGCCCAACCTGTTGCGCCGCTTGCAGGACAACCGACCAGTGTTCATCCCGTGAAATGTGTCTGCCTGCCTGTTCAAGCCGGCGGTGAGTGTTTTCGATCATCACGATGGCGGCATCGACCATGGTGCCGATCGCAATCGCGATACCGCCGAGGGACATGATGTTCGCATTGATGCCTTGGTGACGCATGATGATGAATGCGATGAGTATGCCCAAAGGCAGCGTTACAACCGCCACGAATGCCGAGCGGATATGGAAGAGGAAAAGCAGGCAGACGGCCGCAACAACCAGGAACTCCTGTACCAGCTTATTGTTGAGGTTGTCGACACTCTCCTCGATCAGTGTGGACCGGTCATAGGTCTCGACGATTTCTACCCCTTCCGGCAGACCGGCTTTGAGTTGTTCAAGCTTGGACTTGACCTTCCGAATGGTTGACAGTGCATTTTCACCGTGGCGCATTACCACAATACCGCCAGTCACCTCACCCATGCCATCAAGGTCGGCAACGACTCGTCTCATTTCGGGACCGATCTGGATATGGGCGATATCCTGCAACAGAATGGGGATGCTCTCGTCAGCAATGTCGATGGGGATATGACGGATATCCTCCAGCGATTTTAAATAGCCGCGTGTCCTCAGCATCAGTTCTGCTTCACCCTGCTCAATAACGGAGCCACCGACTTCGCGGTTTGCCCGTTGCACGGCAGTAATTACCTGAGAGAGGGGGATACCCAGCGCACGCATCTTTTCCGGGCTGAGAATGATCTGATATTGCTTGACCATGCCGCCCACGCTGGCGACTTCGGAAACGCCGGGAACGCTCTGTAGTTCAAACTTCAGAAACCAGTCTTGGAGCGTTCGAAGTTGTGCGAGATCGTGTTGGTTACCGGTATCGATGAGCGCATAGCTATATATCCAACCGACACCGGAAGCATCAGGTCCCAGTTTTGGTTGTACGCCTTGTGGCAGATCTGAGCTGACCTGATTGAGATATTCAAGTACCCGGCTGCGTGCCCAGTATATGTCCGTCCCATCCTCGAAGATCACATAGATATAGGCATCCCCGAAAAAGGAGTAACCGCGTACCGCTTTCGCTTTCGGTACAGAGAGCATGGTAGTGGTGATGGGATAAGTGACCTGATCTTCAACCACCTGTGGTGACTGGCCGGCATAATTCGCCCGGATTATGATCTGAACGTCGGAAAGGTCTGGAATGGCATCAAGCGGCACCTGGCGCAGTGAGTTCCATCCCCAGATGCCGATAACGAGACTGGCCAGCAGGACCAGTACCCGGTTTTCAATCGACCAGCGTATTAACTGCGCAGGCATCAATACTACTCCGACATGCGCAGTAAGCTGCTCTGGATATTCGATTCCGAATCGATTAGGAACTGACCGGAGACAACGATCTCGTCTCCATCATTGATACCCTCGAGAATCTCCACCTGGCTGTCACCCCAAAGACCGGTCCTTACCTCTACCGGCTGGAAATGTCCCTTGCCCATGAACTTGACGATAATCTCGCGCTCACCGGTCAGAATGATCGACTCGCGGGGTACGGTCACTACATCCTTTTTTGCCGCGCCTTCAGAGAGATCCACCTGCACGAACATATTCAACAGCAGTGCATCGCCCGGATTGGGTACTTCTATTCGTGCGCGTAGCGTACGGGTCACCGGATTGACTTCCGGATAGATGAATTCCACCGCTCCGGTCCACTCCCTGCCCGGAATCGCCGGGGTCGTGATAGTGACCTGTTGCCCCTTTCTGATCCAGGGCGCCTGGTGCTCAAAGATATCGACCATCACCCAAACCTGACTCAGATCGACGATGGTGAACATCGACTGATAGGGCTCCACATAGGTTCCGTCACTCACATTCAACTCGGTGATCCAGCCACCGGCGGGCGCGGTAATCTGTATCGTGTTGAGCACTTTACGGCTCTTTTCAATCCGCATCAGGTCCATAGGCGGGACTTTGAGGGATCTCAATGTATTCCGGTGAGAATCGATTTTGGCGTCGAGTTCTGCGCGCCGGGTGGGTTCAAAGGAGACCAGATTGAACTCCTCGAGTGCGGTAATGAAATCGAGTTGCGCCCGGTTGATCCAGGGTGAGTAGAAATCGGCCAACTCCTCTTTGCGCTCTATGCGGTCTCCCTCGGCGATGGGATAGACTCGTTCAACCCAGCCCCCGGCTCTTGGGTGAATATAGTGGGTTCGTTCATCGTCTGGCGCCACTTTGCCCTGGGTTTTTATCGACTTTTGAAGATTTCCCCGTTCCACAGTCACCGTACGAATCCCCATGTTTTGTATGACGGCACTTTCGAGAAAGACCTGGGGTTGTTCGTTTCCCTGTGATTCAAGTGCTGCTGCCACGGGTACCAGATCCATGCCGCAGATAGGGCAACTGGAATCTGCATCGTGAGTGATGATTTGAGGATGCATCGGGCAGATGTAGGTCTCATCCTTCGGTTCACTGATCTCAGCGGCGGCAGTCGGTATGATTTTCTCAACCAGATCCATACCGCAAATCGGACAGGCGGCATCGGGGTCCTCACTGACGATCTGTGGATGCATTGGACAAACATAGGTAGTGCCTGTGTGGTCATGGTTGTGACCTGCATGATCATCTTCCATGGCCCGAGGCTTCGCGCTCGCGGCATCATCGGCGCTCATGCGTTTGGCCCGGACAAGCTGACTCTGTTCTTTCGTTTCCTCGAGATTATCTCCAACGCGCAACAATTCGGGAGTCTGCTCGCTATCCCAAAAGCGCTTGGTTTTATGCGCTGCCCCCGACATCTCCATTTGGTGTGGCGCGCTGTTTGAATGTGTCATCGAATCCATCGTTTTCATCTGCGAGCGGGATTCATTGTTTGACATCGAAGCAGGATGATCGGTTGATGGTTCCTGTTTGACCAGGAACATCCCGCAGATACCGCATCTGCCGGGTTCGTGACTGGTTTCTTGTGGATGCATGGGACAGACATACAGTGTCTGGTGATCGGTCTGATCATGCATGACCGGCATCGCTGGCATGGAATGATCGAGTGATGTCTCTACTGGATTTGATTGTTCAACCAGGAACATGCCGCAAATACTGCACTTGCCGGGTTCGTGGCTGGTCTCCCCGGGATGCATAGGGCAACTGTAGGTTTTGCCATTGTGATTACTATGGTCGTCAACACCGGTCATGTGATCGTGTTGATGTCCGGAAAGCGATTCTGTTGTCGAAAGTGTGTCACCCACTGCATGCGAACAAACTAAACATAACCAGCCGGCAAGGATCGTGATCATGGCCCTGTTTTTAGGAGTGGGTAATGTCAAGATTTCCATGCGCTAGTCCTGCAAAATCGTGAGTGTTTCGGTCGTCTATGTTTGGTTGTTAACGGCCTTCCTTTGCCATCCATCTTCATTTGTTTTATTTGCTTCTCTCGATGGAGATCAATTCCACATCGAAAATCAGCGTACTGTGGGGTGGGATCCTTGGTGGCGCCCCTTTCTCTCTATACGCCAGGTCAGGCGGGATGAACAGCTGCCAGCGATCACCCTGTTTCATCAGTTGCAGCGCTTCAGTCCAGCCCTTGATGACACCATCGACACGGAAACTGGCTGGCTTGCCACGATTGATGGAACTGTCAAAAACCGAGCCGTCGAGCAGCTTGCCGCTATAGTGAACCAGTACTTTGTCGTTTTTACCCGGAGGTGTTCCCCGTCCCTGTTCGATGATGCGGTACTGCAATCCGCTCTCCGTTGTGGTGATGTCAGGGTTGTCCTTGTTCTCATGATGGAAGGCTTTACTCTTCTCCAGAAGTTCATTCAAGCGTGCCTTTCTGAGTTCCCGCTTTTTCTCGGCCAGGCGTTTACCGAGATCCACCATCACCTGTTTCATTTCAGAGGGTGTCATCTGGCTTTCGTTTTCGCTTAGGGCATCCCGTATACCTTGGATGACAGCCTCAGGCCTGATCTCAATGTCCTGATATTTAAAGTCGCTTCCAATCTGATAACCGACGCTATAGTTAATCTTGGCGGTATCGTCGGGGAGAGTGACTTGTTCTTCTGCCATCGCTGTAAGAGAGGCAAGAGGGAGAAATAGAAAGAATAAGGTACGCGTCTTCATAGATCTATTTTCCTGGTGATCTGATGCTGATTTTATATCGGACGTTTTATTGTAATTTTGAAAAAAATTCTTTTCTGTATCTGAGTCTTATGTCAAACAATCACATCATTCTAACAGGGATTCGTGGCTGAAAGAAAAACCGAATTGATCTTACGAATAAATTACCCAAGAAGCGCAGATTGTTTAACGAGTCACGCTGTTATGGTCAATGCTTTGTGACTTACAGATATGGGTACTATTGAGTATCCAGAGATAGACAAGTATGTAATTAGGCTCTGTGTGTCGGAATCAATCGGTATTAAGATTGATTCCATGAAAAAAACATGATGTATTGAAGGGAATTGGGATTACCCATTCACGATCAAGGCTTGATCATTGGAGATTAAAGATGTCCGGTTATATCAATAAAGCTGCCGTTCTACTGAGTTGCTGCCTCATGGGCGCTGCGCATGCCGATTCCATTCTGACCTTTGAAAAAATGGGTGCCGGTGGCAAGAAGGAGATAAGAACTGTTTCGATAACGGGGCGTTGGCTGAGAATCGATAGCGATGCCGAGGGTGGTCCCGACTACACGTTGATGGACACGGGGCGCATGATCATGTTTGAGATCGATGACAAGAATAAGAGTTTCAGACAGACGCATATGGGTAAGTACTATTGGCCCAAGGATGTGGTCCCGAAGCTGACACCCATGCGTGAAAAGGGTGCCGTAGCCGGTGTGCGCTGTAATATGATTCAAGAAGTGGATGCTGATAAACCGGCAGCCACTCACTGTATGGTACCGGGTCAGGACGTTGGGTTGAACCAACGTAAGACCAAAACCCTCTCCCGTCTCTTTCTGGTCTCACGGCGCATGGATCTGGATTGGGGTGCTGCAACCACTCCGGATGAGCGTCAGGTTTCAATCAACAGTCAAAGTCTTGAAAACGGAGAAAGCCTGAAATTTGTTTCTGCAGTGCATAAACCCATCCCGGACAACCGCATCAAGATACCGGATGAATTCAAGCAGATTCGAGTGAAACAGCAGAAACATAAGCACTCTGAGTAGTCTACTCGTCCCTCCCGAAACAGCTCAGAATGAGGAGATGAGCAGTCGCTATCGGCTGATCAATCACTACCAGATTACCTTGTAAGCTAATCCATCACCTTAGTGGGATGCGTGCTCATCCCTATCATCCATCTCCACAGGCTCATCATTTTGCGATTGGGTTGCTTCTGCGGTATCCGGTGGAAGAATCTCCAGCAACTCCATTTCTACGATAATGGTTTCATGCGCAAAGGGCCCTTTGCGGCCATAGGCGAGCTTTGATGGGAGATAGAGTTCCCATTTAGCCCCCGGTTGCATCATTTTAAGTGCTTCGGTGGCGCCAGGTATCAATCCGTTAACAGGAAAAACGCCTGGTTCTCCCTTCAAGTGCGAGCTGTTGATCACCTGACCATTCAGCCGGCTGGACTTGTAGTGAATCTTGACCCTTTCGGTGTGTTGCGGAGAGGTGCCAGTGCCGGGTGTGATGACCTTGTATTGCATGCCGTTCTCTGAAGTGATGACATTGGGTTTCTCTTTATTGGCGGCGAGAAATTCCCTGCCGGTTTCGCGCTTGTGTTTCATCTCGGCCTGACGTTTTTTCATTCGTTCGAGCGCCTTGGCTTTCGTATCATCGGTGATATTTCGTTTCAGATTGACCAGCCGCTGGCTCATCTCCTTGGGGTCCATCATGGGTCTTGTTCCCATATGGCCATCCACCATCCCCTGAGTGATGGCCTGATTGTCGAGATCAACATTTTGTTTTTTAAAGTCGGCGCCGATCTGGTGTCCGATGGCGTAGCTGATTCGGTCATCTTCATTACTAAGCGATGCCTTTTCGTCGGCAGCGACAGAAGTGATGAACAGGCATGGTACTAAAACGACTGCTGGAAAAAGATGCATGGAAGAGAATCCCCCGATCACTGAATGTTCATAATATTGATATTAACAATAAGCCCGTCAGTGTTGAAAAAAAAGGCCGCACAAGGCGGCCCAATTTTTTCTTAACAAATATTGTTATTGTTAGAACAGCTTGTCCGGACAGACACCGCCCTGTGATTCGGATCCACCGACACAGAAGGGGACCATCATCTCGTTGTCTTCATGCTCAACGATATGACAGTGCCAGACATAGAGACCGGGCAGGTCGAACTCGGCCTGGATGGTCGTGACATCACCGGGATAGGCGTTGACCGTATCCTTCCAACCATACTCCCAGGCTTCCATACCGTTCGGTGTGGTGACCTTGACGCTGGGTCCACCACCGATAGCGGTACGACCGACGACCTTATGCTTGACCAAATGCACGTGGATTGGGTGTGCATCGGCCGAGATATTGGTCATGTTCCACAGCTCTGTTGCACCTAGATCCGGATCGGTAACAATCGGATCGGACCACAGGGTAACGTCATCCTGACCGGCAGCATCAATTCTGCCCAGTACCGCAGCCTTGGGACCGAAGGGAGCCGCAGTCGCCGTCGGACAGACACCGGCCACCGGAGTTTCAGGCAGCTGGATGACATTACCGGCTAAATCCACGTCCGCACAAACGATCGGAGACTCTTCCTCGATCAACAGCAGCTCACGAGTCAGTGTGGCTGGGGGCAGAGTGTTGCCCTCAATCGGACCGAGCATCAGATCCCAAGGTGAGGTGGCTGCTGTGTCCGGGTTCAATAGCTTGCCTCTACGACTGCGTTTTTCATCACTTGGGCTGGTACCCATGAGTGCATGGTTGACGACGAACTGCATCACCTGGCCGGTGGTGTCCGGATCGGCTGGAGGATCGCCGGCCTCGGTGCCACCGAAGGGTGAGTCAGGCGCCGTGTTGATCATGCGGATCACGGTGCCATCCGGCAGGCCGCGAAAGTCGACGATCACGTCGGCACGCTCGGCGGGACCCATCAGCAGGGCCTGGTCCGGGAAGGACTGAGCAGTTTCACCGACGATCAGGCGGTTGTTGACCTCCATATAGGGTACCTGCTGGAAGGCCCAAGCCTGGGGATTATAGTTCAGCTGGGTCGCAAAACCGGTTCTGACCGCCGTGATCTTGGGCAGCAGGGCCTGCTCGGTACCGATCTGGTACATGTAGAGCTCGTTGATCGGCTGCTGATCCTGCATCCAGGGGCCTTTGTAACCGCCTTTGTTGCTGTTGATCTCGCGGTAGTGAATGTTTTTCACCACGGTCTTCTGCAGACCGGTCGCAGGATCGATGATCGGTAGCGAGACGTTGACCCAGCGGGCGTTTGTGCCGTTCAACAGACGGAAGCGGTAGAGCGAAGGCGCCACTTCCAACTGCGGCCAGGTCGTACCGTTGACCACCATGGTGTTGAAGAAGGCTTCCGGGTTCCAGATCGGGGCAATGTCTGAGACCTTGTCCTGAGCATTATTACCGGCGAACTTGATGTGGAGCTCGGGCTCACCAGGGAACTGCTCATTTCCGTTACCGCCAGTACCCTGCACATTCAGTCCTTCAAAGAAGGCCCGGTTGTCGGGATAGTAGAGCGAACCGTCTGCATTGAACGAGCGGTCCTGGATAACGATCGGAATCTCACGATACTTCTCGCGGGAGCCACCCAGATCGGCCGGGAAGTTGGTAGTGGCCAGATCTTCGCCAGCAACTGGTGCCGGGCCAGGAAGGCTACCGCCCTGCAGGCCGGTTTCACTGTTCAAACCAGCCGGATCACGAATCAGCCAGAAGCCAGCGGGACCCGCATAGACGTTGAGTCGGGTCATGCCCAGAGCATGGTCGTGGTACCAGAGAGTGGCGGAAGGCTGGTCATTCAAATACTCGAAATGGCCCTGACCATTACCGATGTTTTGATCCACAATGCCATCACGGTCAGTCAGTAGGTTGGCGATGGTGCCTTCGCAGACATATTCGCCAGGACCAGGCTTCCAGCTGGGATCGCCGTTGGCGTCACGGGGTACACAGCTGACGTTGGAGGCATTCGGCAACCACCAACCCTCGGTATAGCCGTCACTGCTGGCACCGGTGTGGGCACCGTGTACGTGGGTCACGATGGGCACAGGGCCTTTATAGGGTTGCTGGCTCTGGCCGTGGCAGTCGGTACGCAGCTCACCCTTGTCGCAACGGGCTCTCGGGTTGGCCCAGTGCAGGGTCTGGTCGACCGGCAGGATGTGTTTGATGAACTTACAGTCGTTGGCACGCTCACTACCGATGTTGCCACCGACGGCACGGCAGCGGTCGGCACGCCGAACTAACTGGTTGATCCAGTCGATAGTGATGTTGCTGTCTTTGACCGCCTCTATGGTGTAGGCGGGGTAGTTGAACTGGGAGTTGGGGGCCGGCGCTACGTTGAGTCCGCCACCCAATGCCCGGGAGTCGGGACGAGGATCGGTTGCGGGTCCGTAACTCCATACCGTAGTGGGCGGGAAGGAGTCGTTGCGGCCATTCACGGTATTCCAGATACCGCCCGGTAGAATCTGCTGTTTGAACTGGCGCATGCCGATGTCGTAATCGTCATCGACACCAGTGGTATTCATGACCGGTGGAATAACCAGCGGTGTAACGTATTTAGGTATGGTCAGTGGGTCGAGAGTGCCGCCAGGGACAGGCACGGCATGAGCGCTTGTTGCGGTAAAGGCACCCAGGACTACCGCCATGGTAAGTCGCTTGAGCTTCAAATTATGCATTATCCTTCCCCCGTTTTTTTTAAGAAGGTATTCAGTTAACGAATCAATAAGTACTGTTAAATGAAACCACCCATAATTTGCCGCTTCCCTTAGGCGTTAACGTCTGCCTTCAAACTATGAATTGATTCACGTTCGCATTCCGTCCCTAAACGCTTCACCCTCATGCGAGAATGACCGATTCGGAATGCAGCAGTGGAAATTTCCCCGAGTGTGGCAAAGCTTCCCCTACGATGAACGAAAAACTGGGAGTCGTCTGACTGTCTGTTCTCTTTGTTGTTAGTAAGGTCATTTGCCAACCTTTTGACCTTTTGCAAAAACAGATCTCTGCATCCTGCAAATAGTGCAACTCACATTTTTACGTTCGAGTGCATTCTATGTGTGTCAAATCACACATAAAATGGGATGCAATACCCAAAATTAACTACTCCTTAACCCTACCTTAAGTAAGTGGGGTGGGAGTTCTTGTTAGGGTTTATACGACAAGAGTGGAGTAAAAACGGTTTATATGGCGTTTTCTTTTTTATTAATTTTGTAAAATCAATAACCTACAGAACTGCAGGGTAATGGTGTCATAATATCGTCGCTAGTGAGTCTTATGACACAATATTTGATGTAGGGTGATCCGATCAGTCCTGCCTCAGTACCACAAGAGGCGGCCTGTTCAACAGGGTCCAGCTGGCGATCACACCTGATAGTCCGACTCCCAGGGCGCCACCGGCAATTGCAACGACCCATAGCCAGGCATTGGGCTGCCATGTGAGTTCGAATACCGCCGTCGCCAGCGTATAACTGATCACACTGGCCAGTGCGGCGGAGATGATACCGGCTAACCCGCCGAGCAAAGTGAACTCCAGTGCCACTGAGGTCAGCAGCCGTCTACGGCTCAGGCCGAGGGTACGCAGGATAGCCGCCTCCTGAATCCGCAGCTCGCGGCTTGCCTGAATACCAGCATAGAGCACGATGATGCCTGCGATCAGGGTAAAGAGAAAGACCGATTCAACCGCCATCACCCCGCGATCCATGATGGCGCGCACCTGTTGTATCAGCGCGCTGACATCCAGGGCGGTGATGCTCGGGTATTGTTGGATCAGACGGTGTAGCAGCGGTCGCTGCTCCTTCGGCAGATGGAAGCTGGTGATATAGCTGGCTGGCTGTTCGGCCATCAACCCCGGTGTCCCTACCACGAAAAAGTTAACGTTGAACGAGTCCCACTGCACCGTGCGCAGACTGGTGACTCGGCCCTCTATCTCCTGGCCGGCCACTTCAAATACCAATATGGCATCCATCGGGATACCGAGGTCCCGGGCGATCCCCTCCTCAACAGAGAACCAGGGTTTATCCCACTCCTCACCGTTCCACCAACGGCCTGCAACGATCTTGTTATCGCTTTGCATCTCGGTTGCCAGGCTGAGGTTGAAATCCCGGTTAGCCAACCGCTGCGCCCGCGGTGATTCGTAGATATCGGGTGTGATGGCCTGGTCATTGATACGGATCAGGCGGCCTCGGATCATGGGGTAGGGGCCGTCACTATCGAGTCCGCCCGCATCGAGCATCTGTTTAACGCCGTCCACTTCTTGGGGTTGGATGTTGATCAGAAACTGGTTGGGGCTGTCGGCCGGCAGGGCATTACGCCAATTGTCGAGCAGGTCGACCCTGACCAGGGTCAGGATCAGCAGTACCGTGATGCCGAGACCGAACCCGGTGAGTTGCACGCTGGTCGTGGCCGGATTACGGGACAGGCTGGCCAGACCGTAGCGCCAGGAGCCGGCGGCACGGCTGCGCAGAGGCCTGAGCAGTGTGACGAGCAGGCGGGAAATCAGCAGCAGCAGGGCGAGCCCGCCCAACAAGCCGCCGATCAGCCGGGTGGCGAGCTGGTCGTCTCCGATCTGCCAGATCAGCAGAATCGCCAGGGAGGCGATCGCGGCCCCGATTGAGAGTTGATATCCCAGGGAGGGGGCGCCCAGGTGTCGACGAAAGACACGGAGCGGTGGTACCCGGCTGAGTCTGAGTACCGACGGCAGGGAGAAGCCGGTCAGGACCAGGATGCCGGTACCCAGCCCGGAAAAGACCGGCCAAAGTCCCGGCGGTGGGATCTGTTGTGTGAACCAGTGGCCGACGAGGTTGATCAAGATTGCCTGTACAGCCAGTCCGATCAGAGTACCGGCGAGGCTGGCGATCAGGCCGAGGGTCATGAGCCTGAGAAAAAATATACGGGCCACTTGACGGCGGCTGGCGCCGAGACAACGAAGCAGGGCGCTGGTATCCGCCTGGCGTTCAACAAATCGACGGGAGGAGAGGGCCACCGCGACGACACAGAGCAGGATGGCGGTGGCCGCGGTCAGGCGCAGGAAACGGCCGCCCCGGTCGAGCGCCAAGCGGAGCTCCGGTCGTGCCCCACGGATATCCTCTATTTGAATGCTTCCCAGCGCCTGCTGTTCAAGCCAGGATCGGTAGTTCAGCAGTGCATTTTCTTCACCGGCGAGCAGCAGTCGGTGTCTGACACGGCTGCCGGGTCCCAACAGCGCTGTTGCCGCCAGGTCCTGCAGACTGATCATTGCCCGCGGGGCAAGTTGGAACAGATTCGCCGCCCGGTCGGGTTCGTAGGTGATGATGCGGCCGATGCGGAATTGACGCTGTCCCAGTTTGAGGTTGTCGCCCACAGCCAGGCCAAGTAGCGGGAGTAACCGATCTTCGAGCCAGATCTCACCCTGTGCGGGTATTTCGTCCGTAATCGTGTCATCTGCGGTAGCGGAGGCCCTGGTAAGCAGTTTCCCTCTGAGAGGATAGGTCGGTGAGACGGCTTTGACCTGTACCAACTGGGTCTTGCCGTCATGCAGTAGGACACTGGGGAATCCCACCGTTTGAGCCATTTCGAGCTGCAGTGATTTCGCTGTCTGCAACAGGGAGGCATCGAAGGGTTGCCCGCTGTCGAGTCTGAGGTCGGCGGCGAGTACCTCCGCCGCTTGTCGCTGCATCGCCCTTTCGATCCGGTCGGTAAAAAATCCTACCGAGGCGACAGAAGCGACAGCGATGACCAGGGCAGTGACCAGGAGTCGTAGTTCCCCGGCGCGCCAGTCGCGGCGCAACAGCTTCAATGCCAGTGAGAGCGTATTCATCGGTCTGACGTGAGCCTGCCGTCTTTCAGGTAGAGCCTTCGGTCGCAACGTTGTGCCAGCATCTCGTCGTGGGTCACCAGGATCAGGACGGTTCCGTTTTTCTGTTGTAGCGCGAATAACATCTCCGCCACCCGCTCACCGGTATGGGCGTCGAGGTTTGCGGTGGGTTCGTCCGCAAAGAGCACTTGTGGGCCGGGTGCGAAAGCCCGCGCCAACGCCACGCGTTGCTGTTCGCCTCCTGAGAGCTGAGAGGGATAGTGATGGAGTCTTTCGGCCAGACCGGCCTGGGCCAGCGCCTCCTTTGCAGCATGTTCGGGGCTAGGGTGGTTTGCCAGCTCCAGCGGCAGCATGACATTCTCCAGCGCCGTCATCCCGCTGAGGAGTTGAAAGGATTGAAAGACGAACCCCACGCGGCCTGCGCGCAGGGCGGCGCGGCCGTCTTCGTCCAAGGTGTGGAGTGGGGTACCAAAGAGGCTGGCCTCACCGGCAGAGGCCTCGTCAAGTCCCGCCAACAGACCCAGCAGGGTCGATTTTCCGGAACCCGAGGCGCCAAGGATGGCGACGGCCTCACCGGCTGATACCTCAAGATCCAGTTGTTGCAGAATATCCAGGCGGCCCTCGCCGGTGTCGACGAACTTCGACAGACCGCTTGCGGTCACAGGGTGTTGAAGTGATGATGTCTGCAACATGAAAAGAATCCTACTTTATTTACTGTTATCGATATCCCTGCCCGTGCTGGGTTCACCCAAGCTATTGGTGGTGGGTGACAGCCTCAGCGCTGGCTATGGCGTCACGGCGGAACATCGTTGGGTCACCTTGTTGGCTGATAGGTTACGCACACATTGCCATGCTGTCGAAGTGATCAATGCCAGCGTCAGCGGTGATACCAGCAGTGGAGGCATGACACGCCTGACACCTCTGTTGCAGCGTATCAATCCTGACATCGTGATTATCGAGCTGGGCGGCAACGACGGGCTACGCGGCATCGATACAAAGACCATGCATGACAACCTCCTACGCATGGTACGACTGGCGCAGGCTGATGGGGCCGAGGTGCTGCTGCTCGGTGTCAAACTGCCGTCCAACTATGGTCCTGACTTCGTGCAGGCTTTCCATCAAGTCTACTTTGATGTTGCCGATGCCGCATCGGTTCCCTTGCTGCCTTTTTTCCTTGAGGGTGTGGCGCTGCACCCTGAGCTGATGCAGGCGGATGGCATCCATCCCAACGACGCGGCGCAACCGGTACTACTGGAAAACGTTTGGGAAAAGCTTGAGCCCTTGTTGGAAGCCGGTTGTCGGAGCGCATCCATGGCAAGTGAACCTGGCGCACGAGAATAAACCCGGCTGATGATTCAGCATCTCTATCAGCAAACTTCCGCATTTCATCGGTCGAGGGAAACAACCTGTTTCTCTGGCGGAATCAACATTTAACGATGGATCGATACAGGGGGAAGTTTGTGTTTTATCCAATTCTCTGAGGTACGAATACGATCAGGTCGACCTGTTATCTATGCTAATTATCGGTATAATCCCACGCTTCTATGGCGGACGGTATCGGTCCCCCCGCAACGTGAAGCTGTGAACCCCGTCAGGCCCGGAAGGGAGCAGCGGCAGCAGTGGAGTCGTGTGCCGGGGTGTGGCTGGTACCGGCTGCCACCCTATCTCTTTTGCCGCTATGTGAGATTCACCTCTGTAGCGGAATCCGCTAGTCTTGCTGCATGATGCCCCAATTCCTGAAACATCACATTGGATAGACGGGAACCCAATCTTTCAAAAAAGTGGCTGGTTACTCTGATCGTAGCCGGCCTTTACGGTCTTACCCTCTGGCAGATTGCAGAACTGGTACAGGAACAGACCCTGTCCGAAATGAACATAAACGGGCAACGCCAGCTCAACATCTATGTCACACACCTTAAGGGGCAGCTGGAAAAGTATGAATTTCTGCCCGAACTTCTCTCCACGAACGCGCGCTTGGTCGAGCTGCTGAAGCGTCCCGGCGATCGGGAGCGCACCGAAGCCCTGAATCGGTATCTGGAGACAATCAATACCATTGCCAACGCGTCGGATACCTATCTGATGAATCGCGAGGGTTTAACTATCGCCGCGAGTAACTGGCAGTCGGAAAAACCCTTCATCGGGCGGAATTTTAGCTTTCGTCCCTACTTTCAGCAGGCGATGCAGGGTCGGCTCGGCCGCTATTTCGCCCTGGGCAGTACCTCGGGGAGACGGGGCTACTACTTCGCCTATCCGGTAAGAAACCTGGAGGAGATCCTCGGTGCCGTGGTGATCAAGGTCGATCTGACTTTGTTGGAGCAGCAGTGGCGCGGTCGTCAGGAGGAGGTTGTGGTGACTGATCCGGAAGGGGTGATCTTCATTACTACTCGACCGGACTGGCGTTTTCGCAGCCTCTACCTCTTGAACGAAACCGACAGGCAACGGATTAATCAGAGCAGACGATACTCAGGTACCCAGGTCGAACCGCTCAATATCCGTCAGCGGGAGGAGCTGAGCGACAAAAGCCGCTTGCTCACACTGGGGCCGATGAAGGGGAAGGATCATCTTTCCGGGGAGGAGGATTATCTGGTTCAGCGGATACCCATGCCTGAAGCGGGGTGGCAGGTTCATCTGATGACACCGTTAAAGCAGGTGCAGAGACGTATCGGTTGGTCACTGATCATTACGACATTTGCCTTTGTTGCATTGGCGCTGATGATATTGGTGTTGCAGCAGAGATATAAGAGGCGGAGAGAGCGGACACGTTATGAGGCGCAGGCTAATCAATCTCTGCGAGAGGCGCGAGACAGGCTGGAGCAACGGGTAGAGGAGCGAACTGTCGATCTCAGGCAGGAGATGGCAGAGCGCCGACGCATGGAGCATGCCCTTCGGCAAACTCGTGACGAACTGATTCAGGCAGCCAAGTTGGCTATGCTGGGACAGATGTCCGCCAGCATCAGCCATGAAATCAATCAACCCCTGGCTGCGATACGGTCGTATACGGACAATGCGAAAAAGTTTCTGCAGCAGGACCGCTGTGATGATGTGGCCTGGAATCTCGAGCAGATTGCCGAGCTGATCAGCGGAATGACACAAATAAGCTCGCAACTGAAACTCTTTGCCCGAAAGACGGATGGTCAGCGTTCACCGGTTTTGCTGCACAACGCGATAGAGGCCAGTAAGAGAATTCTTCTGCCGCAACTCAGTCGCACAGGCACTGAGGTACGTCTGCAGTCATTGAGCGAGGACATAGAGGTGATGGCAGACCCGGTAAGGCTGGAGCAGGTGCTGGTGAATCTGATCGGTAATGCGGTCAATGCCATGGAGGAACAGACAGAACGTTGGGTTTCGATTGGAATCGAGCCTGGCGACGATCGTTTGAGATTGACCATACATGACAACGGGCCCGGTATTTCTGAGGAGCACCTGAAACGCATATTCGATCCCTTTTTTACTACCCGGGAGACAGGGCTTGGGCTGGGCCTCTCTATCTCTCAACATATCATCGAGAGCATGGGTGGTACACTGATGGCGAAGAACAGTGAACAGGGAGGCGCCCTGTTCAGTCTCGAGCTTCCTCTGGCATAGGTTGGAGACAGGCCTGATATATGACACAACCGCTCCCCGTTATTTTTATCGATGATGAAAAACATATCCGTATTGCCAATGCTCAGACATTGGAGTTGGCCGGATATCAGGTACATGCACTGGATCGCGCGGAAACCGCACTACCGCTGCTCAGTCATGACTGGCCGGGGGTCGTGGTCTCTGATCTCAAAATGCCGGGTATGGACGGTATGGAGTTTCTACAGGAGGCGAGGGCTGTCGATCACGACCTGCCCGTGATCCTGATTACCGGCCACGGGGACATCGCCCTAGCGGTTAAGGCGATTCAGCAGGGAGCTTACGATTTTATCGAGAAACCATTTCCGGCCGAGCAGTTGGTGGAGACGGTCAAACGGGCACTGGATAAACGGGCCTTGACGCTGGAAAACCGCAGCCTGCGCTTGGAGTTGGAGGCACAGAGCGCGCCGGGGCCGCGCATCATCGGACAAACCCCATCGATACAACGCCTGCGTTCCACGATCGCACAGGTGGCGGATACGGATGCGGATGTCTTGATTTTTGGTGAGACCGGTACCGGTAAAGAGTTAGTCGCCCGCTCGTTACATGAGCACAGTCGCAGACGTGCGCACAACTTCGTTGCCGTCAACTGTGGCGCGGTGCCGGAAAATCTGATTGAAAGCGAACTCTTCGGTCATGAGCCCGGCGCTTTTACCGGCGCCAAGGGGCGGAGGATAGGACGCTTCGAACACGCAAACCAGGGCACGCTGTTTCTCGATGAGATCGAAAGTATGCCGTTGCAGGTACAGATTCATCTCCTGCGAGTGTTGCAGGAAAGGGTGGTGGAGCGCCTTGGTTCCAATGAACTGGTGCCGTTGAATCTGCGCGTGGTGGCGGCGACAAAGATCGATCTGAAGGGGGCGGGAGAACGAGGTGAGTTTCGGGAGGACCTTTACTACAGGCTCAATGTTGTGACCATCGAAATCCCTCCTCTACGTGACAGGAGAGAGGATATTCCCCTGTTATTTCACCATTTTCTGCTACTGGCGGGAGCCCGCTATGAGCGGGAGGTTCCTCCTCCGGACGGCGATCGCATACGGGCGCTGATGACCCATCCCTGGCCGGGGAATGTTCGCGAGCTGCGCAATATCGCTGAGCGCTATGTTCTGTTGGGGGAAAACGTGGGATACGATCTGGATCAGCTGCTGCAAGGTGAGGTGGCGGAAACAGCCATCACGCTACCGCAACAGGTGGACTGTTTTGAAAAGAGTCTGATCAAGCAGCAGCTGGAGCTGCAGAAAGGTAATCTAAAAAATACGATGGAAGCACTAGGCGTGCCGCGCAAGACGCTATACGACAAGATGCGCAAGTATGGTCTGGATAAGAGCCACTATAAATAGGCTTTACCCAGATCTCAGCCTGCAGCTTGTTCCCGATAACGTTGTTTGTACCCATCGTATTCCTCGACCAGGCGCTGCATGGCGATGGATTCGTAGGGCTGTAGGCCACGCAGACTCATGTGCTTAGCGCCACGACCGATGACTTCCTCGCCTTCCTTGAGGTGGAAGTCGAGCTGCACGGTTCCCTTTTTACCCTGAACCTCAAAGCTTGAGCCAGCCGACTCCAGGGTGGGATTGTGTAAGTCGAGACGGTCGAGGCTAATCTCCATACTCTGATAGATCACAAGCGGCCGAGCGGGATTGATCATCATTCCCTGTTCCGACATCAGGGGCACAAGAATGTGGGGAAAGGTCTTGCCGGAGAAGGCCACATAACCGGTGGCAAGTCGCTTGATCAGTTCAGCATCATGACTCTTGTCACCCTTTCGCTCGATCGTGAGATAGCATTTGCCGGTTTCATCGGTGACATCTATGCGGTCTTCATCTGAATCGGGAAATGAGACCGCATTGTCGCTGACCATACCGGAGAAGGTGAAACACATCTGTTGGTTGAGACCAAGACGGTTTAGCGCCAGTGAGAAGAGCAGGTCACCCGGAACACAGAACATTTTGCCATCCGCATCGTGCAGAGGATTGAAGTCATTGGCGACCTCTTTGGCAAAGCGGCTCGCCTGATCCCGACTGAATTGAAAGCTGTTGTTGTTCCGGGTGTAAAAATCGTCCAGCTGCATGGTCTTCTCTCTTTTGCGTATGGATCCAGTCAGCGCGCAATCATATCAGCACCGGCTGTCCTGACCAAAGCTGGCCTGTCATTGCCCTTTATAAATATGGGCTATCCGGCAGTTATTGATGAGTTGGGTTATGATGCAACAGCGGAGTTCTTGTCATTGGCGCCGAGGTCGATCCAGCATTGAAGGCCGGCAGGGGTTCGTGATGAAGTCCTTTGGATAATCGAAAAGACGTCAGTCATGGAATTAATTAACAGCGGCACGCTCTATAGTTTGTTCAGGCACGGTTTACAGTGGCTAGGCAACTTGCGGCGCGCCAAGCGTGCGCGCCTGGAAGAGTCGGTAGAGGCACTGAGGCAGGTGATTACGGCTGCCCGTGAGACTGCCGTCTACCTGCGCCAGGTCAAGGAGGCGGGGAAGCCGGATCACAGTGTCGAACGCCACCTCACTATACTCTGGACCCGGCTTGGCTTTACCCTGCAGGATCTGGGTATTATGAAGCTTGCCAAACGATGCCAGGTTACAGGGATGCGATGGGCGGATCCGAGCCGGTTCGACGAGGGCTTTCTCGATAAGGCAGATGTCAGCCTGGAGCGTATGGAACGATTGGCACGTGCTATCCTGGCCGAGATTGAACCTTGAATCTGCTAACAGTACCCGGGTATCTGACAGCTGAGAGTTAAATGTGAATTCACCAGATTCAAAAATGATTGAGGCGAAGTTCTCCGTCGGTGATCTGATTCATCATCGGCTATTCAATTATCGGGGAGTCATCGTGGACGTGGACCCGAGCTTCATGCTGTCCGATGAGTGGTATGAACAGGTGGCCCGGTCACGACCACCCAAAGACCAACCCTGGTATCGGGTGTTGGTTCACGACAGCAATGACGAAACCTATGTGGCAGAGCGCAATCTGACCCGTGATCCCAGTCCCGAGCCGATTACCCATCCGCTGATCGACGAATTCTTTACGGCCTTCGACGACGGCCACTACATAACAGGACAGAAGGTCAACTGACCCGCCACCTCTGATGCCAATCCGGACGCTTTTGAGAAACGGACTGATTCTGCTGGTTATCCTGGCCGCTGGTTACTATGGCCTTTTTCCCGATCAGAGAGGTGTGCCGGATGTTACCTCTGAGCGTTCGACTTCCTCCGTTGAAGAGAAGCTGGAAGATGCAATCAGGCAGAGAGCAAGCGATGTCCAGCTGAAGGCTGTCGGTCATGTGATCCGGTTGTTGCCGGATGATCGGGATGGCAGTCGTCATCAGCGCTTCATTATTAAAACCGGTACTGGAAGAACGATACTGGTGGCACACAACATCGATTTGGCCCCCAGAGTGAATGGGATCGCTGTCGATGACCGGGTCGAGATCTACGGAGAGTACGAGTGGAACGATAAGGGGGGTGTCATCCACTGGACGCATCACGATCCTAAAGGGCGTCATCAGGATGGATGGATACGTCATAAGGGAAAACTTTATCAGTGACAGTTTGGAATCTGAGCAATGAACCTGAGTGAAATACCGCTGTTCGATGCCCATTTCCATATCATTGATTCTCGCTTCCCGTTAGTGGAAAACCAGGGGTATCTGCCAACTGCCTTCACATGTGATGACTACCTTAAGCGTATGCGGGGTACGGCACTCAAAGGCGGAATAGTGGTTTCCGGATCCTTTCAGGCGTTCGATCAGTCTTATCTCCTCGCAGCATTGAAGACGTTGGGTCCGGGATATTACGGTGTGACCCAGCTTGAGAGTTCGGTCAGTGATGATCGGATCAGGCAATTGGACCGATCAGGTATCAGGGGGGTGCGTTTCAACCTTTTCAGGGGTAACCCCGTCAATTTGTCCGAGTTGTCGTCATTCGCACACAGGATCTATGAGCGTGCCCAATGGCATGTTGAGCTCTACATCAGCATGTCTCAGATAGATCAACTGTACGGGTGGATTCGGGAGTTGCCGATGGTCTCGATCGATCATATGGGACTTAGTAATGTAGCGTCGGAAAGGTTCTTAGATTTGGTGGAAAGTGGCATGAGAGTCAAAGCCAGCGGATTTGGTCGGGTACAGTCCGATCCGGTTCCAATGATACGGCGCATCTATGCAGCCAACCCCAACAGTCTGATGTTTGGCTCCGATCTTCCCGGTACTCGCTCCCCCAGACCCTTTACTTCTCTAGACCTGGAGCGCATCGGCGATGCACTATGCGGCAATGGCGTCAGGCAGCTCTTGTATGATAATGCCAGAAAGTTCTATCGGTTGATCGGGGCCGACTCGGAACTGGAAGAATCTGTACAATAGATCATATCTATTGTGAGTTTGTTTGAAGAGAGAATGACTGAGTCCTTGATGATACCGCTCAAGGCGGCCAGAAGATTACACTGGTTGCTGGTGTTGACCACGATACTGTTAGTTTTCGGGTACTTCATGCCGATGCTGACTTTGACGAAGTTTCTCTTTATCGCCAACTCTTTTTCAATCGTCACTGGTCTGGTCGAGCTCTATTCAAGGGGACAGTGGTTGATCTTGTTCGCAGTCGGTCTCTTCAGCGTGTTTCTGCCCATACTGAAGATCGGGCTGCTTTTCCTGTTGCTGTACCACCGAGAAATCCGGTCGGCCCGTTTCGGGAAACTGTTGAGTATGATGCACGACTATGGCCGTTGGGCAATGCTCGATGTCATGGTTGTAGCGGTGATGATAGTAACGGTTAAGCTGGGCGTGGTGGCACAAGTTGAGATACATCCCGGTCTCTATCTGTTTGGAGCCGCCGTGTTGTTAATCATGTATATCACGCACAGGGTTGTCAGTTATACAAAGGAAGAACCGGCATGACGCCTGCGGTTGTGATGGCAAAAAGGGCAGGTATCGATTTTAAGATCCATCAGTATGAGCACGATCCTGCGCATGACTCTTATGGAATGGAGGCGTCGGAGAAGCTCTCGCTCGATCCGGCCAGAGTCTTTAAGACACTGGTGGTTTGTTTGGATCATCAGGCCCTTGCTGTGGCGGTCATACCTGTTTCCAGTCACCTTGATATGAAATCCGTTGCCCGTCTCTTCAGTCGGAAGAAGGCGGAGATGGCGGATGCTGTTGAGGTACAGCGTGCAACGGGGTATGTTGTTGGCGGCATCAGTCCGTTAGGCCAGAAGCGCGAATTGCCTTCAGTCATCGATATCTCAGCGAGCAATTTCAATACTATCTTTGTCAGTGCAGGACGACGCGGTTTGGAGCTGGAGTTGTGTGCGGATGATCTTGCCCGTCTGTTGGATGCGAGCTTTGAGCTGATTGCCAAATGATCCATAGTGGTTATGGAAAATGAAGACCATCGACAACCACACGATGGTTTTAATGCCGGAAAAATAGAGGTTAGCTGCTGGCCGCCTTTTTTCTCCGCTTGAAACTAAAGGCGCTCATTCTATCGATCAGAACCTTCTCGCAAAATTTGAACATAAGGAAAACGACCATAGCCAGCATGCCGGTCATGATCAATTCTATTGTTTGCCGTAGCGCGCCTTCATGTAGGGCTACGAGTCCGTAAGTGGTAATGAATTTCCAGTTTGCAGCGAACAATCGGAAAATATTCACGGTCATTGCGCCGAAGGTTAATCCGGATCCGATAAGGATGATGAGTGTGGTGATCGGCCGCTTATAGAAAAAATTATATAAATTCATGGCAAACCTTGTTTATTCAGAGGGTGGGCGGGCCTACATCGACAAAGTATATGGCGGATATGTCGCGAAAATATCAATAAAGTTAAAAATAATAGTTGTTTGACTCATCTACAGTTAAGCATTACCTGATGGCTTTATCTCACCTTGGAAGTAGTGTTATGAGGCAGTAATCAAATGGCTGATTGCGATAGAGCCGCTGAGGTGTCTCAACTCCCTGTTGTCGAGTAAGTCTTTGCAAGTATTTTGAGGGTGAATGGCTACTGTCAGAGAATTCCTCAAAGTAGCTGTCAGGGAGGAGTTGCTTTCGATCTGGAGCTGATAATTCAAACCCCGTGTTTGAGCATGTCAAACATAGGGTTTATACCGAACACTAAGGTTGCCTTGAATTGATGAGTTATCGTTTGGGTTGAATCGGGATTCTAAATAATTGAGTGATTGACCCGATATTTTCTCTAGGCACCGCCGCGCTGAATGATGAATTGGGCGGTGATGTTGTCCATGGTATTGACATGTGCTTCGAACCAATCCTTCCAATCCTCGAAGAGGAAGGCTGCAAAGGGCTCTGCGGAGTGGTTGGTCATCCATGCCTGATATCGCTCTTCGAGGAGCGCCAGTACCCTTTCATGTTCACCACTATGCACAGGGTATGCGGGAAAACCATACTCAAGCATGAGCTCGTTCTCCCGTTTGAAGTGGAGTCGTGTATGTGCAATCCAGGCCTCGGCTTCAGCTGTAATTGCCGCCTCGTCAGGCTCTCCCTCCAGCGCCTGCTTCAGAAGAGATGCAAGCCTGTTAACCATTTCAACTTCCTCTCGGTGGGTCTCATTCATCGATTCAAGGGAAACCAGTGGAATGGATGAAGGGTCGAGGATATCGTGATGATTATGGGACATTGAATGAAAAGTCTTCAGTAAAGAAATAAGTCGGGACGATAAGGTATACCCTCAAAGGAGTACATGATCAAAATCAATTGCATGGCAGTAAAATGGACCTCTGTCGCATCTTTACAATTCAGCAATTCACCATTGTTACAACATGGGTATAACTGTGTTTGTCTCTTGGACTGTTCTTTCTCCCGTCATCAGTTTGAATGGGAATTTGGCACCTAAACTTCTCAAGTGAACGACAGCAGAGTCGATATCAAGAGGGATAGAAAAGATGATTTTCTTTTAATGAGGATTGGGGGCTGCGTCTCGGCGCAGTGTGAATCAAAAGGTCCTGCATAATGCTTTTTCGAAATAGTCTCAAGACGGTATTGGCTGAGACTGATGGATTCAACAATGACAACACCGATTGAAAACACCGAACTTCGCAGTGATATCTCAAAAATAGAACAGAAGCGCCAGATTCTGGAGAAGATTGTCGATATCACGCGCGCCATTGAGAGTATGCAGGAGAGCCTGAATGCAGTGTTGGTACTCGGTGTCGCCTCAAAGGATTTGCCCAAGGATGCCCTGAATCTCTACAGCTCCCTGAGCGGGAGTTTACGCAATCTACCGGTCAATAAGATCAAGGAGTACTACAGCAACCTCGAAATCCTGGTCAAGAAGCAATTGAATAAGATTCTCGGTTATTCCGGGGTCAATTTCTCGGAAAGCGATGATATCGAGTTCATTACACTGTCCAGTGATTCAGAGGGAGAAAACCCGTTGGATCTTTTGGATTCCTTCAAACGGACGGCACAGACTGCAGTTTCTCTCCGGGTACTATTGAGGAAAAGGGGGGTGCAGACACCGGGCTCTGCGATTCCTGTTACACCTGAAGTGATCAAGCAGCACCTCAATCATCTGGAAGTGGAGGAGACCAACCAGCGGGGAAAAATCAAGAATAAAATTGAAGAGATGCAGCAGGAGATAGGCGGGATGATAGAGAATCCTGCTTATCCGGAAGCCATGAAATCGATGCTTAGGGATGTGGTCGACAATCTTGACCAGGATTTGGCACAGCTCGCAAAGGGTGCACCGGTTGAACGGTTGAGCTTCGTTGCTGATGCGGAGGAGATTGTCTCCGTAGACGAGCAGGAGTTCGATGTGGAGGAGATCGTGATCGATGCTGTGGTTGCTGAACCCGTATCCGAACCTGCCGGCTTTTCTCAAGCTGCGGCGCGTTGGCTGAACAGTCCCTGGGATGTGAGTTGGGACGATGTCCGTAAGGATCAATAGTTCGGGGCAGATACCAAGCTATCCCCAGTAGCTATTTCCAGCCTGTCCAGGTCTAAATGCTTCACTGTCTCCCGTGTTTTTATGTTTTCAGTTTCTAGTTTGCAATTATTTGTAGCCGTCAGTCTTGAGTCCGAATTAGCGGATTTCCCCCCGAATCGTCAGTAAAATGGGCGGAATTCCGCCCATTTGTCAGTTATCCAGATACCGTATGGCTCACAGAGAGCGGCTGGCGACAAGCCGCTGCTGCCCATCAGGCTGTGTTGGCCTCTATTTTGCTCATGGTGTCCTATCCGAAACGTTCGGATGACAAAAACATCCTGTTCCACATTGGAGGATTACCATGCGTAAATTGATCTTTGCAGTGGCGATGGCCGCGACCCTGATCGCCGCTCCCCTGGCTGCTGCACCCATCGTCATCAAGTTTTCACACGTGGTGGCGGAGAACACCCCGAAAGGCCAGATGGCCAACAAATTCAAAGAACTCGTTGCCGAACGCCTTGGTGGCAAAGTGGTGGTCGAGGTCTACCCCAACTCTCAGCTGTTCGGTGACAACAAGGTACTGCAGGCAATGCTGCTGGGCGATGTTCATATGGCGGCGCCGTCACTGTCCAAGTTCGAGAGCTTTACCCGCAAACTGCAGCTCTACGATCTGCCTTTCCTGTTCAAGGATATGGAGGCGGTGGAGCGCTTTCAGAAGAGCGCAGCCGGCCAGAAGCTGCTCGATTCCATGAAGAAAAAAGGTCTTGTGGGTCTGGGCTACATCCATAATGGCATGAAGCAACTCTCCTCTAGTCAGCCCCTGCGTGTGCCGGCTGATGCCAACGGCCTGAAGTTCCGTATCATGACTTCCGACGTACTGGCAGCCCAGTTCGAGGCGGTGGATGCCACCCCCTTGAAGAAACCCTTCTCTGAAGTATTCACACTGCTGCAGACAAAGGCCATCGACGGTCAGGAGAACACCTGGTCCAACATCTACTCCAAGAAGTTTTTCGAAGTGCAGCGCTATATCACCGAGTCCAATCATGGCCTTCTCGACTATATGGTGGTGACCTCCGCCGAGTTCTGGATGGATCTGCCTGACGATCTCCGCCCCGAAGTGAAAAAGGCACTGGATGACGCCATCGTCTTCGGCAACCAGGTAGCAGCCCAGAAGGCGATCGATGACCGCAAGCGTATCGTCGACTCAGGGCGCAGTGAAGTGATGACCCTCACCGATGCAGAGCGCGCCCAGTGGGTCGAGGTGATGAAGCCTGTATGGCAGAAGTTCGAGCACGAGATCGGCAAGGACCTGATCGATGCGGCTTACAACGCCAACAATATCTAAGAGTAGGTGAAAAGCCACTAGAACACCCCCCGATGGCGCTTTGTGCTTTCGGGGGGTGTTGGGTTTCTGATCAAAAGACAGACCCGGGAAGGGTTTTACCGATAAACCGGGCAGTCCGCGCAGACCGGACCATGAGAGGAGGAATGCGATGTTTAAGCGCATAATCAATAAGGCAGAGGAGGGTATCATCTCCCTACTGCTGGTGACGATGACCCTGTTGGTCTTTCTCGAAGTCGTGATGCGTTTCGGCTTCAACAGCGGATTTCTCTGGGCGCAGGAGCTGACCCTGCATATCTCCGCCTGGTTCGTCCTCTTCGGTGTCTCCTATGGCCTGAAGGTGGGTGCGCACATCGGTGTTGATGCCTTCATCAAACTGATGTCTCCAATGGTGCAGCGCGTCCTCTCCGGTGTCGCCGTGGTCTTCTCCCTGGTCTATTGCGGGCTCTTCATTTACGGATCCTGGATCTATCTCAGCAAGATGAAAAAGATCCAGATCGAGCTCGAGGATCTGCCCGTCGAGGTTTGGATCGCTCATAGCATCCTGGTGATCGGTCTGGTGTTTCTCTCCATCCGCCTGTTGGAGCTGCTCTGGCATATCGCCAAGGGCGATACCACCGGCTTCAGGCACATCAATGAAGCGGAGGAGAGCATGCATCTGGCAGAAGAGCTGGCAGCGGAAAAAGAGAGCTTCGGGGAGAAGAAACAATGACAACAGCCACTCTGTTTATTCTGCTGTTTGGCTGCATGCTTATCGGCATGCCGATCGCTATCGCACTGGGTTTCTCCAGTATCGTCACCATTCTGCTCTTCTCTAACGACTCCCTTGCCTCGATCGCATTGAAGCTGTTCGAGGCACTGTCGGAGCACTATACGCTGCTGGCGATACCATTTTTTATTCTTTCGTCCTCCTTTCTCTCCACCGGCGGTGTGGCGAAACGGTTGATTCGTTTCGCCGTCGACTGTGTAGGACATATCAAAGGCGGTCTTGCCATGGCATCCGTCATGGCCTGTATGCTCTTTGCCGCAGTTTCGGGCTCCTCACCCGCTACCGTGGCAGCCATCGGTACGATAGTCATTGCCGGCATGGTTCGCTCCGGCTACCCGGAAAGTTTTGCTGCCGGTGTCATTACCAACGCCGGTACGCTCGGCATACTCATCCCGCCCTCCATCGTGATGCTGGTCTACTCCGCGGCTACAGAGGTCTCGGCGGCGAAGATGTTCATGGCCGGTTTCATCCCCGGCATCATGATGGGACTGCTGCTGATGCTGGCGATCTATGTCGTGGCGCGTATCAAAGGTCTTCCTTCACAGCCA
Organism: Candidatus Thiodiazotropha sp. (ex Monitilora ramsayi); assembly: GCA_025655595.1. Lineage (GTDB taxonomy): Bacteria > Pseudomonadota > Gammaproteobacteria > Chromatiales > Chromatiaceae > Thiodiazotropha. The sequence continues at coordinate 160,250 of JAHXIO010000011.1, read as the reverse complement.
TGGCCGGGGTTGAGAGAAATCTTGAGTTCAGGTTTCAGTGCCTCCGGCGGACTGATGCTGATTGTTATCGTGCTGGGATCCATCTACGGCGGAATTGCCAGTCCCACAGAGGCTGCGGCGGTGTCAGCCGTCTACGCCTTCCTGGTCTCTGTCTTCGGTTATCGTGACATGGGTCCGCTCAAGCAGATGCCATGGCGGCATGAGGGGGAGAATGCGGGTGTCATGGTGGCGAGGAACCTCTGGCAGTCGGTGCTGGCCTTTCCCCGTGCACTTGCCGACGATGAGATACGGCACACGGTGCTGGATGCGGCAAAGGTTAGCATCATGCTGCTCTTCATCATCGCCAATGCGATGTTGTTCGCCCATGTTCTGACTACCGAACGCATACCCCATGTCATTGCCGATACCATCGTTCAATGGGGTCTCGAGCCCTGGATGTTTCTGATTGTCATGAACCTGTTGCTGCTGGCGGCGGGCAACTTCATGGAGCCCTCAGCCATCCTGCTGATCATGGCGCCGATTCTCTTCCCCATCGCAACCCAGTTGGGCATAGATCCGATCCATCTCGGCATCATCATGGTGGTCAATATGGAGATCGGTATGCTGACGCCGCCGGTTGGGCTGAATCTCTTCGTGACCGCCGGCATCACCGGCAACTCCATCGGCTGGGTCATCAAGGCGGTCCTGCCCTGGTTGGCACTGCTGCTGCTATTCCTGATTATCATTACGTACGTTCCGCAGGTGTCGCTGTTCCTGCCGGAGTATCTTGACCAGCTGCAAGGCTACAAGTGAGGGACACCGACATGAGTCACATACCCGAGATAAAAACGATTCTTTATGCGACAGATTTGGGCCGCCATATGCGTCCGGTCTTCCGTCACGCCATCAGTATGGCGCAGCATCTCAACGCCAGGATCGTGATGCTGCATGTGGTGGAACCGCTCGGCAGCACGGGGGAGGCGGTCATCTCTGCCTATCTGCCGGAGAAGAAGGTGGAGAAGCTGGAACGTGACGGGATGAAGAAGATCCTCAAGCAGATGAAGAAACGGTTGGAGGATTTTTGCCGTGACGAGATCGAACTCTGCGGAGAGGAGGACTCCATGGTGAGGGATATTGTGGTCGCCACGGGGCGTCCGTCCGACAAGATTCCCGAGGAAGCGGAGAAATACCATGCAGATATGATTGTTATGGGCAGCTCGAGCGAGGGTTTCATCGCCCATGGCCTTTTGGGGAGCACTGCCCGCCATGTGACCCAGGTCAGCCATCTGCCAGTGCTCCTGGTGCCGAATCGGACGCACTGAATTACCGGCAAAGAATGGATTTTATATAATGAATCGTTATATTAAATAACGATTCATTATTTCACATTATTTTTCTGCCTCAACATACTGACTGATCCTTCTGACGACGACACTGGGGGAACAGGATTGGCAGAACGGTATCAACAGGACACAAATCACTATGTCTGATGAGTTGAGACGAGCGGCGCTCGACTACCACCTCTATCCCAAGCCAGGCAAGCTGGAGATCAAGGCCACGAAACCCATGGCCAACCAGCGGGATCTGGCACTGGCCTATTCGCCGGGTGTGGCGGCGGCCTGTGAAATGATTGCGGAAGACCCCCGCACGGCGGCGGACTATACGGCTCGAGGTAATCTGGTGGCCGTCATCTCCAATGGCACCGCGGTGCTCGGCCTGGGCGCGATCGGCAGCCTGGCCTCGAAGCCGGTGATGGAGGGTAAGGCAGTCCTGTTCAAGCAGTTTGCCGATATCGACGTCTTCGATATCGAGGTCGATGAGAAGGACCCTGAACAGTTCATCGAGACTGTTGCCCGCCTTGAGCCCAGCTTCGGTGGCATCAATCTGGAGGATATCAAGGCACCTGAGTGCTTCATCATCGAGAAGGCGCTCAAGGAGCGCATGAAAATCCCGGTTTTCCATGACGACCAGCACGGTACGGCGATTGTCGTCTGCGCTGCGATCCTCAACGGCTTGAAGGTGGTTGGCAAAGAGATCGACGAAGTCAGGCTGGTGACCGCCGGCGCGGGAGCAGCGGCATTGGCCTGTATCGGTCTGCTGGTCGAGATGGGACTGAAGAAGGAGAACATCATCGTCACCGATCTTGCCGGTGTCGTCTATCGGGGCCGTGATGGAGAGATGGATCCCTACAAGGCCGAATACGCCGTCGATACCGAATTGAGAACCCTGCAGGAGGCGCTGGAAGGCGCCGATGTCTTCCTTGGACTCTCTGCCGCTGGTGTGCTGAAAGGGGACTGGCTGCCGCAGATGGCCGACAACCCGTTGATTATGGCGCTGGCCAATCCGACACCCGAAATCCTACCCGAAGAGGCCAAGGCGATCCGGCCCGATGCCATCATCGCCACCGGCCGGACCGACTACCCCAACCAGGTCAACAACGTTCTCTGCTTCCCCTTCCTGTTTCGCGGTGCGCTCGATGTGGGCGCTACCGAGATCAACAGTGCAATGAAGCTTGCCTGCGTGCGCGCTATTGCCGAGATGGCTCAGGCAGAGTCGTCAGACGTGGTGCGTTCCGCCTATGGCGGTCAACAGCTCCAATTCGGTCCCGAATATCTGATTCCCAAACCGTTCGATCCCCGCCTGATGGAGAAGGTCCCTTACGCCGTGGCGATGGCGGCCATGGAGTCGGGGGTGGCGACACGTCCTTTGGCAGACCTTCAGGCCTATCGTGAGCGTCTGCAGAATCGAGTCTTTCGTACCAGCCTGACCATGCGGCCCATCTTTGAGAAGGCTCAGCAGGAGCTGCGAAGGGTGGTCTATGCCGAAGGCCAGAACGAGAAGGTACTCGAGGTGGCGCAACAGGTGGTCGATCAGGGGATCGCCCGGCCGGTACTCATCGGTCGCCGGGATCTGATCCATCAACGCATTGAGAACCTTGGCTTGAGGTTGCGCGAAGACGAGGACTACGAGCTCGTCAATCAACTCGATAACCCCGATTTCGATCGCTATACGGACGCTTTCTTCAAACAGGTTGAGCGCAGTGGTTTCTCTCCAAAGGAGGCGCGTACCTATATCGGCCGCAACTCCACCGCGCTGGCATCAACCATGCTGGCGGTGGGTGACGTGGATGCGATGATCTGCGGTACGGTGGGTCGTTACATCAGCCACCTGGATCTGGTTGATAAAATCATCGGCACCGAAAGCGGTGTGAAGAAGCTCACCTCCATGAATGCGCTGGTGCTCCACTCCGGCACGCTGTTCATCGCGGATACCTTTGTGCAGGAGGATCCCTCCGCGGAAGCGTTGGCGGAGATCGTCTCTCTCTGCGCGGAAGAGGTGCTCTGGTTTGGTATGGAGCCGAAGGTGGCGCTGGTATCCCACTCCAATTTCGGCAGTCACGACTCCCCGTCCGCGAAAAAAATGCAAAATGCTCTAGAGTTAGTGAGAGAGCGTATGCCGGACCTGGAGGTCGAGGGCGAGATGCATTCTGACCTGGCCCTCTCAGAAGAGTTGCGCCAGACACGTTTCCCCAATTCCCGCTTGAAGGATAGGGCAAACCTGTTGGTGATGCCGAATCAGGATGCGGCCAATATCTCGTTCAACATGCTGAAGATGCTGGGCGACGGGGTCACGATCGGACCGATACTGATCGGTGCTGCCAAGTCTGCCCATGTGGTCACGCCAAGCATCTCCGTGAGGGGTTTGTTGAATATGACGGCCCTGGCATCGGTCAGGGCCAGTTGCCTGATGAAGCAGTGGTGAATTCAGTAATTATGAATTTTGAATTATGAAAGTTGAATTGAGCTGTGCACACATTGTGCGCACCGGTTTTATAAAAACACCTGCGAGCGTAGCGAGCGCACTATAATTCAACATTCAAAATCCAGAATTAAAAATTAATCAGTAGAGCGGACGGAGAACCATGCAACAAGTGAAACCCAGACCGGTCTTTCTCAATCTCATCAAGATACGCCTGCCCGTTGCCGGTGTGATGTCGATCATCCACAGGGTGACAGGCGTGGTGATGGTACTTGCCATACCCTTACTGATCTATCTGTTCGGTCTTTCACTCTCCAGTGAGGCCGGCTTTGCCGATGCCGCGAACCTGTTCGGCAATATTCTGGTCAAGTTGATACTCTTTCTCTTTCTCTGGGGGCTGATGCACCATCTGCTTGCCGGGATCCGCTATCTGCTGATCGATATCGATATCGGGGTTGAGAAACCCCTGTTCCAACAGACGGCCTGGGCCGTGATGGTGGCGGCGCCCGTACTGGCCCTGATCCTGATGGGAGGTCTCTAATGAGTCGACAAGCAAGCGGTCTCAGAGCCTGGTTTCTGCAGCGGGCCACCGCCATCTATCTCATACTGTTCATACTCTATGCGCTGCAACACATGATCTTCTCACCGCCGGCGAATCATGCTGACTGGCAGGCGTGGGTCGCATCGCCGCTGGTCTCCCTGGGGCTGTTGCTGTTCTTTGCGTCGCTCCTGCTGCATGCCTGGGTCGGATTTCGCGATGTGATCATCGACTATGTACATCCCACGCCGATTCGCGTCACCGTACTGACGGTGGCCGGTTTTGTTTTGGTGGGATGTGCCGCCTGGGTACTCCAGATCATCATCCTGGCACAAATCGCCTGATAGCAAAGGGTCAATATACATGGCACTGGAAAAGCAACGATTCGATACCCTGATTCTCGGTGCGGGTGGCGCCGGTCTTAATGCAGCTTTACAGCTGGCTAACGCCAACCTGAAAGTGGCGGTGGTCTCCAAGGTGTTTCCCACCCGATCCCATACCGTGGCTGCACAGGGAGGGGTGAATGCCGCTCTGGCTAATGTACTGCCGGACAATTGGCACTGGCACATGTTCGACACGGTCAAAGGTTCCGACTACCTTGGTGATCAGGACGCCATCGAGTATATGTGCCGGGAGGCGATCCCCACCGTCTATGAACTGGAACACAACGGTGTGCCCTTTTCACGTCTTGCCAACGGCAAGATTTACCAGCGGGCATTCGGCGGCCAGAGTCAGAATTTCGGTGGTGACCAGGCGGCGCGAACCTGTGCCGCTGCTGACCGTACCGGTCACGCTATTCTGCATACCCTCTACCAGCAGAACATCCGCGCCAAGACACACTTTTTTGATGAGTACTTTGCAGCTGACCTGATACGTGACCAGGAGGGGATTATCCTCGGTGCCCTGGTGCTCGATATCGCTACCGGGGAGCCTCTACTGATCGAGGCGAAGACCACGCTGTTGGCGACTGGTGGTTGTGGCCAGGTCTTCCGGACCACCAGTAACGCCCATATCAATACCGGCGACGGCAAGGCGATGATTCTGCGTGCGGGACTGCCATTGATGGATATGGAGTTCTTCCAGTTCCATCCCACCGGCATCGCCGGCAAGGGGATGTTGATCACAGAAGGTGTACGTGGCGAAGGCGGTTATTTGATCAACAAGGACGGTGAGCGCTTCATGGAGAAGTACGCACCTAACGCGAAAGATCTGGCCAGTCGGGATGTGGTCGCCCGTTCCATCGTGACCGAAGTGCGTGGGGGACGAGGCTGTGGACCTGAGGCGGATCACGTAATGCTCAAAGTGAATCACCTCGACGAAGAGGTGATTGCCAAACGGCTGCCCGGCATTCGCGAAAGCTCCAAGATCTTTGCCGGAGTCGATCCGGTCAAGGATCCGATTCCCGTCTTTCCCACCGCTCACTATGTCATGGGTGGTATTCCAACCGACCGCTTTGGCCGCGTGATGCCGACGTCAGATGATGATGGCGACCACCTGCCCGGTCTCTATGCCGCCGGTGAGTGTGCCTGTGCCTCGGTGCACGGCGCCAACCGTCTCGGCGGCAACTCTCTGCTCGACATCCTGGTGTTCGGCCGGCTGGCCGGTAAGAACATCATCGATTATGTCAGGGACAATCCCAGTCACCGTCCGCTGGATGAGGCGAGTGTTTCATCCGCCATGGACCGTTTCAACAAGTGGGACGCCAAAGGCGACGGCATCACTGTCAGCGAACTGCGCAAGGAGTTCCGCAAGACCATGGAGGACCACGCCGGCGTCTTCCGTGTCGAGGATATGATGCAGGAGGGTGTGGAGAAGGTGAGGGCGATCCGCGACAAACTCGCCGATGTCAGGCTGACCGACCACTCCAAGACCTTCAATACCAACCGTACCGAGGCGCTGGAACTGGAGAACATGATCGATGTGGGTCTCTCCATCGCCGTCTCGGCGCTGCATCGTAAAGAGAGCCGCGGTGCACACTCACGTCCGGACTATCCGAAGCGTGACGATGCCGAGTGGATGAAACACACGCTCTACTGGCGCGAAGGCGACAAGCTCGAATATAAGGGCGTGCGGTCGCAGCCGCTGACGGTGGAGAGTTTTCCGCCGAAAGAAAGGGTTTATTAATTTTGAATTGTGAATGTTGAATTTTGAACTGGTTGTGTGTGCTATGTGCACCGCTGGGTTTTGAAGAAGGTGTTTTCGTTAAAAAGGAAGTTGTGAGCGAAGCGAACACCGTCATTCAAAATTAAGCATTCAAAATTCAAAATTTTCCTGATCTGCAGAGGATTTGAGATGAAATTCAGTGTCTACCGTTACAACCCCGACACCGACAACGAGCCCTACATGCAGGCGTTCGAGGTCGAAACCCGTCAGGGCATGATGTTGCGTGATGCCTTGATGGCGATCCAGGAGCAGGATGAGTCTTTTACATTCCGCCACTCCTGCGGTGAAGGCGTTTGCGGTTCTGACGGGGTCAATGTCAATGGCAGTAACAAGCTTGCCTGCATCACGCCCCTGTCGGAGTTGAAGGAGACGGTAGAGGTGCGGCCTTTCCCCGGTCGACCGGTAGTTCGCGACCTGGTAGTTGACATGAGTCAGTTCTACGCCCAGTACAAGAAGGTCGATCCCTGGCTGATCCGCAAGGAGCCCATGCCGGAGCAGGAGATCCTGCAGTCTCCCGAAGAGAGGGATAAGCTGGACGGGCTCTACGAGTGCATCATGTGCGGCTGCTGTTCCACCTCCTGTCCCTCCTTCTGGTGGAATCCGGATAAATTCCTCGGGCCGCAAGCATTGCTCAGTGCCTGCCGTTTTCTTGCCGACAGTCGTGATCAGGCGAGTGAAGAGCGTTTGAACAGTCTCGAAGGCCCCTACAAGATGTTTCGTTGCCACACCATTATGAATTGTGTGGAGGCTTGTCCGAAGGGACTCAATCCGACCAAGGCGATCGGTCACATCAAGGCAATCATGTTGAAGGACGCCATCTAAGGATTCATCAACTTTGCTAAGCCTGTCGGAGAGCCGGTGTGATAATGATTCCCGACGAAGAACTGAAGAATATAGAACGACTGCGCTGGCAGTGCCGGCGCGGTATGCTGGAACTCGACGTGCTGTTGGAAGCCTTTCTCGATCAGCAGTACACCAGTTTGAGTCCCCGTCTGCAGAGACATTTCCTGCAGTTACTAGAACTTCCCGATCCCATCATTCATGCCTGGTGCGTGGGCGGAGAGAATCCGGACGATGAGGAGTTCGTAGAGCTGGTCAATTCGATTCGCACAACCAGTGTAGCCTGAGCAACCGGTCCCAGACCCTGTCAATTCCCTTTCTCGATGAATCGCTATCCAGGTGCGGCAGGGCCGCACCCTACGGTTATGGCCAGCTTAAGTCTGATACCGGAAAGTGACGTCATTTGAAAATGCGTGCGTCTACGGTTATCGGGCGTTTATTAACAACAGCCACCCTGTAGGGTGAGGCTCTGCCGCACCATTCCCAAAGTTGCTGCAAATGCGCTATTTACCCTGACTCAAAGTATCGAGCTTCATCAGGGTATCCACCAGATTGACCGAGAGTTTGAACATCTCGGTCATCGCCTGCTCCATGCCTTCGTTGTCACCGGCCGCTTTTCGCGCCAGCGCCTGGTGACTTGCACTATGGAACTGTTCATGAGGTTCCAGCAGTGAGTCGAAAATGGCGCGTGCCTCATTACTGATTGCAGCGGCCTGTTCAGGTCCTTCTGTGTCGAGCCACTGACCGAGTTTACAGCTATGGTGGTCGGTACCCTGGAAGTCCCCTTTATCGGCAAGTGTCGCTTTGATCTTACCGAGATATTGGACATGATCGTTCATGCGTCTGAGAAAAAATGCGCTCTCACTCATTGTAAAAAACCTCTTGGTATTCGTCTGTGCAGGACGAAATTACCTGCCTGAATGAAGAACCGGAGACCATTGCTGTTTCAGCAGTGGCCTGATGAGATGGGAGCATGTCCGGTTATATCAATTTCTCGATACTTTCCGCCGCCCGCCTCACATCGAGGAATATCAGTCCCAGTTTTGCGTTTGTTTTGGCCAGTACGGTGACTACTGCCTCAGCCCCTGCATGAGCCATCAGGACATAACCGTTGTTGCCTTTGACAAGTACCTGTTCAAGATCCCCCCGCGCCAGTTCCTGAGCGGTGCGATCACCCAGGGATAGCATGGCGGCGCTCATGGCGCCGACGCGATCTTCGTCGAGACTCTGGGGTAGCTGCGAGGCCATGATCAGGCCGTCCGTGGAGATGACCGCCGAGGCTTCGATATCCGCCGAGGTGCCGTTGAGTTCGCTGAGGATGGAATTAAGCATGTCTGCACGCATGATGACGTCTCCCTGTGTAGGTATGGAATTCAGTTGTGGTAAGCCCCGGCCAGGTTGTTGAACAGACTCCTGCTCATGCCGGTGATGGCGAGGAATCGGTCGAGCTCCGCCGAAAGGGAGGAGCTCTGATAGGACTGCTGCATGATCAGTAACGAGAATCCCGTTACCGCATTGATCGCCTTAAGCAGCGCGGTGATACGGTCGGGATAGTCCGAAAAGGTTTTGCAGACCAATGCGATGAGTTCATCGTTGATCAGGCTCATGCCGCCGGACATGAACTCCACCGGCAGATGGACTTTTACGTGTACCTGGCCCACGTGATACATCGACTGGGCATAGCTTTCGTCGAAAGGGCCGGTAAAGAGGCCTTCCAGCCATTTGCGATGTGTCTGTTTCAGCGACTCGAGTCTTCCTTCAATGAAGGGGGCCGTCTTGTCGATGCTCCGCAGGGTCGAGTAGAACCGCTCGGTGACCTCACCCAGTGAGGGCTTGAGCATCGGTCCGACCTCGACCAGTAACGCCTCATGCACTTCTGTTAGACCGGTAAAGTTTTTGGCATAGGGGGTGAGTGTCTTGAAGTCGATCTCTTCCATCGTCCATTCTCCTTGTCTGTTTTTTGCTTCGCGTCTCTTGATTGCTCGGGCTGGTTTCTCTCTGTCTCCTTTGGATGCTGTCGTGATTGGGGGCTAGCCGTCTCTTTTCGAGTAGCGCGTGTAGAGAGCCCAGACCATCGAGGTGAATGCCGGCTGGTTCAGTTGCGGGACGCCCTGAATCACGAGGACGAAGCGATGCTCATCGATAAAGAGGGGCCAGAAACCCAGATGACTGTTGCCTGCAGCGTCTGCCAGTGTCCAGGCGTTGCTGGTCAGGCGCAGATTGTGTCGGGTCAGGTTGAAATGGCGGGCGTCGAGAGAGGCGATGTCGGCACTGAGGGCGGAGAGCTCCACCGCAGCCTCATGGGTGAATCCAACTGACGCCACAGTGAAACCGTGGCTGTCGGCCAATAGTGTCTTACCGTTTGCGGAGAGTGGAGGCAACAGTTCAGGCAGTATCGATTCCAGTGCACCCGGAAGAGAGGTTCTGACTTCAGTGAAGCCTTCTATCCAGCCCTGGTTCTGGATATGAAACAGGGCTTCCTGGGCATCCTCACCGGTCAGGTTGCTCCAACCCTCCAGCGCCTCTTGGGTCAATAGGGGACTGGATGACTCACGCAACATCGTGCAGAGCATCCCGCGCATGGGATCATTCTCCTGATGGGAGACGGCATGAAAGGCGCCGCCGGGTGTCGGCAGGACATAGAGATTCTCGATCAGTCGATAGTCGGCCATCTCAGCCACCCAATCCCGGGTCCAGGGAGTAGAGCAACGCCTCGACCAGAAGAGAGACATCCCGCTTATCCCTCGCATCCACATCGAAGATGGGAACCTTCGTGCCGCTGTTCTCCAGTTGCAGGTGATAGTCCTCAATAGTGGGTGTCCTGGACAGATCCATCTGGGTCACGCCGATGACAACTTTACTGGAGGCAATGAAAGCTTGAAAGGCATTGAGAAAGAAGTGCATGTCCCGAAAAGGGTCTGGCCGGGTGTTGTTCAGCAGAAGAACCAAGCCGATGCCGCCTTGGGTGAGAATGTCCCACATGAAGTTGAAACGTTCCTGGCCCGGGGTGCCGTATAGGTGGATCTTTTCGCTTTCATCGAGTGTGATCTGCCCATAGTCCATGGCCACCGTGGTGCCCGGTTTTTGCACCTTGGTCATGTCGGTGGCCTGCTCGTCAGTGGTGACCGGGTCGATGTCACTGATGGCGCCGATGGCGGTAGTCTTGCCTGCGCCGACGGGACCGCTGAATATGATCTTGAAATCGTTCATGAAAAATTTATCCTCTTAGGCGATCCAACAGGCGTCCAAGCAGCCCCCGTCTACTCGACTGTTCAATCGACTGTGGGGCAAGCAGAGTGTCTACAGCGCGCCTCGTCTCACCGGCCAGCTGCACGGCCTTTGTTGCGCTATAGAAGGCGAAGACATAGCGTTGGGGGATTCCTAGGGCTGCCGCCGTATCAACCAGGGAGCGGGGTTGCTCAGTCCAGGTGGCGGCAATGGCGATTGCGTGGGGTGTGACCACCAGGCGAGTGAAGTTTGGCCAGCGGCGCAGATAGATTGGCTGCGTTAGATTGGTACCTTCCGGCAACCGTCCTCGGGAGGCCCAGAGAGCGAGCTTCCAGAAGAAGGCATACACCGGATACTCCTGGAAGGTGGATGCTTGTGATTTCACCTCATCGAAAAGGCGCAAAGATGCCTCAAGGGTTGAATCGGGTATCGTGCAAAAAGGGCGCAGATGTCTCTCTTCGCTGTAGACTCGAACGGTATGTGTCTCCGCCATCAGATGGATCTTTGGCCAAGGGCCTTCGACGGCTACATTGCGATTGTGTTTTACCGCCAGATTCAGTGCCTGCTGAAGATGTCCTAATAGATAATGATCAGGGTTGTAGAAGATCTTTTCCCACTGTGCTGGGTTGTTGGAATCGATATCCTGTGCAGTGCCGACGAAGTGCTTTTCTTCCGTCACACTCATGAGCGAGGCGGCCCGGCTGACTTTGGGTGGCGCCCTCGGTGCCTCACATGGAGTATCAGGCCTCTCCAAAGCTTTCATTTCAGTTGCTGCAGGCGTCTCTTCGTCAATCAGGTCAGCTTCGTCTGCGGTTGTGATCAACAGAAGACGGCGTTGCTTCTCGATGGCCATGATGAGCAGTTTCACCGGAATGGGTTTTTGTACGAAAACGGTATAACTATCCGAGATCGAGCGTGTCTTCAGTGAAACCAATATGAGCGGAAGATCGGGATGCCGCTCTCGACATTCCTCCCAGAGACGCTCTCCGCCAAAGACATCCAGATCGAGGATGCAGATCTCTGCCGACTCCTCCTCGACCAGGATGTAACGGTTGTTGCATTTGCTGCTGAAGAGCAAGCTCAGGGCATTGAGCTGTCGCTGATCCATGCCGATAGCGCCAAGGCGGACAGGGGATTTGGGGGGAGAAGTCATACCTGCTGATGATCCTCACTCAGTTGTGATAGGAGCGCCTGCCATTCAGCCTTTACTGGAATATCCAAGCCTTGTAGATGTCCCCACATCTGGTTGACGGGTGCGAGTTGTCTGGTATGACGATAGATCTCCAGGAGAGCATGATGCAGTGCCTCGTGGTTTGGAGCTGCCAGTAGCGACCTTTCCAGGATCTCCTGAGCCAGCTCGACCTGGCCGTACTCCAAATACTCCTGTGCGATGGTCAGCGGGTCGGTCGCGTTGGATGCAACTTGGACAGATTTCTCTACCAGGCGGGTGTCGCCAGTGATGCCGCTGCGGAGTATTGAGCTCACGGCCTCAGGAGGATCCGCGGTTAGGTTGATTTCTCCCTTTTGGAGGCCGGTCAGAAACAGATTGAGGTCGTGGGGTGTTAGCAGAGATTTGCTGATTGCCAGCATGCGTCTGCGCAGGGGAAAGCCTTTTTCCTTGAGGGTCAGAAAGAGGTCGAGCAACGCCCCCGGAACCCTCGTGTCTGTTGTTACTACATAGAGTTCGATTCGCGCCACATGTAGACGTAGTGCGGCCGGTGTTCGGGCGATCGCCCGAGCGTAGTGCGCTTTAAGTTTTTCACAAAAAGCTGCGTCATCGACCGGGGGGCTTGTGATATCGGTTTCCAGAAAGGCAGGCTCGATGCGAGGATCATCTAAGACGGCAGACGGTACGGCGGATCCATCATCCGTGGAGAGTACTAGCGTCAGTTGTCTATGGTTCGCGGTCCTTGTCACTGCCTATCCCTATGGTATGAAATCGCTCAGGCGGAGCGGATTATCTTGCCCTGAATATGAGATACCTTTCTGGCACCTTTTAGATTTGGTCGAATCTCTGATCGATCCGGTTGTTTGATATTCAGGGTGTTACCTTATCTACTCATATCGCCAGGGGCAGACGATTCTGAAGGGATTCTATTTCTCAGGAATCGGGGCGAGTCGGCAGCAGTGATTCCACCCGGAATTCGGGTTAAACTGCCATCCCTCAATCAACAGACAGCGAATACGGTGTATGTCCTACCAGGTTTTAGCCCGAAAATGGCGGCCTCAGCTGTTCAGCCAGCTGGTGGGCCAGGAGCATGTGGTCCAGGCGTTGACCAATGCGCTGGATAATGAGCGACTGCATCACGCCTATCTCTTCACCGGTACGCGGGGGGTGGGCAAGACCACACTGGCGAGGATCTTCGCCAAATCGCTGAACTGCGAACAGGGTGTCAGCGCCATACCCTGTGGCGTCTGCGACGCCTGCCGCGAGATTGACGAGGGGCGTTTCGTCGACCTGTTAGAGGTTGACGCCGCCTCCCGTACCAAGGTGGACCAGACCCGGGAGCTCCTGGATAACGTTCCATACGCCCCCGTGCGCGGCCGCTATAAAGTTTATCTAATTGATGAAGTTCACATGTTTTCGGCCAGTAGTTTCAATGCCTTGTTGAAGACTCTTGAGGAACCGCCTCCCCATGTCAAATTCGTGCTTGCCACCACCGATCCGCAGAAGGTTCCGGTGACTGTGCTCTCTCGCTGCCTGCAGTTCAATCTGAAAAGGCTCAGCCGGGAGCAGATCGAGCAGCAGTTGAAACATATCCTGGAGCAGGAGTCGATCATTTTCGATGACGAGTCCCTCTCCCTACTGGCCAGGGGAGCTGATGGCAGTATGCGTGACGGTCTCAGCCTGCTCGACCAAGCCATCGCTTTCGGTGGCGGTAGAGTGAAAGGGGATGAGGTTCGCAGCATGATCGGTACGGTGGGCGCCGATCAGGTCTATCGACTACTCGACGCCCTGATGGCACAAGACGGCACCGGGTTGTTGCAGCAGGTGGAGAAGATGAGCCAATTGGCGACCGACTTTACCTCTGCGACCCGGGAATTGCTGGCTATGCTGCACCAGATCGCCCTCCTGCAGGCAGTGCCGGAAATCGCACCGGATGAGGCTTTCGATGCATCGCGCCTCAAGGGCTTTGCTGAGGGGATTAACCCGGAAGATGTGCAGCTCTACTATCAGATCGGGCTGACCGGTCAGAGAGAACTCCCTCTCGCACCGGATCCCCGCAGTGGCTTCGAGATGTTGCTGCTGCGGATGTTGGCTTTTCGGCCGGTGGGCGCCACAGGATCGGTTAGTGGAAGTGGAGAGAAAAGCCGGCAACCGACCATTGAACAGGGCAGATCCGCACAGCGGACATCGCCGATCCGACCGTCAACAGGGCAAAAGTCTTCTCCCCAACAGAGTGTGAAGGCGGAGATATCTGGCAGTCCCGAAGTCAGGGAACCGGTGCCACAAGCAGCCGATCCTGCCCAGTGGGATAACTTCGTAGCAGCTTTGAAACTGGGGGGTATCGCCAGCCAGTTGGCACACCACTCTGTTTTCGAAAGTTGGGATGGAGAGACCCTCTGTCTCAAACTCGACTCCACGCACCGCCATTTGCGAGTGGGACAGGCGGAGGCAAGGCTGCAGGATGGCATCAGTAATCAACTGGGCAGAGCGGTCAAACTGAAAATCAGCGAGGCGGTTCCCGAGGCGGAAACGCCGGCTATGCGCCAGGAGAGAGAGCAACGGGATCGACAGCGGGAAGCGGAAGCGTCTATGAGTCAGGATCCGTTGGTCAGGGAGATGGAGGAGCACTTCTCAGCCAAGCTAGTGTCCGACTCGATACGGCCGGTGGACTGAGGCTTGTGTATGCGTGTGTGTGGCTGTTTAGCCTCACCACAGTCCAAAGTGAATTATGAAACGATATTTGAGGAACAACCCATGAAAGGTGGTATTGGCAATCTGATGAAACAGGCCCAGAAGATGCAGGCCGAGATGCAGCAGGCGCAGGAGCGTCTTGCCCAGGAGGAGGTCACCGGCGAGTCGGGTGGTGGTCTGGTCAAGGTGGTAATGAACGGTAAGCATGAGGTACGTCGCGTGGAGATCGATGATTCGCTGGTTGGCGACGATAAGGAGATGCTGGAGGATCTGGTGGCCGCCGCAGTCAACGATGCGGCGTTACGGGTGGGCCAGAAGATGCAGGAGAGTATGTCCGGACTCACATCGGGACTGGGACTGCCACCGGGCATGAAGCTTCCCTTCTGACGTTACTCGACTGTGAGTTCTCCGCCACTGCTGCAACAATTGATCGCCGCCCTGAGATGTCTGCCGGGGGTGGGGGCGAAGAGTGCCCAGCGCATGGCGTACCATCTGTTGGAGCGTGACAGAGAGGGGGGTCGACACCTGTCGGTGATACTGGCCGAAGCGATGGATAACATCGGTCACTGCAGCCGTTGTCGCACCCTCAGTGAGAGTGAGCTCTGCCACCTGTGCAGCAATACCCAGCGGGATCCGGGCCTGCTCTGTATTGTCGAGACGCCAGCCGACCTGGCGATCATCGAGCAGGCCATCGATTACCGGGGCGGCTACTTTGTACTTGGAGGACATCTGTCGCCGCTGGACGGCATCGGGCCTCGGGAGATCGGCCTCGAACTGCTGGACCAGCGTTTTGCCGAAGGGGAGATCCGGGAGATTATCCTGGCGACCAATCCCACGGTGGAGGGAGAGGCGACGGCACAGTATATCCATGATATGGCGAAGGCCAGAGGGATCAAAACCACACGCATTGCCCAGGGTGTGCCTATGGGCGGCGAGCTGGAATTTGTGGACGGTGCGACGTTGGCTCACGCTTTCCATGGAAGATCCGAAATATAGGCAATGATAAAAACCGGGAGGAGATGCGATGAGTGACTGTCTTTTCTGCAAATTCGTCAATGGCGATATCAAGCCGGACACGGTCTACGAAGACGATGATGTGCTCGCTTTCCGGGACATCAACCCCCAGGCACCGACACACATACTCGTAATACCCAAACAGCACATTTCCACGCTAAACGACCTGCAACCAAAAGACGAGGCAGTGATAGGGAAACTTTACCTGGCGGCAAAGAAGGTGGCTGACCAGGAAGGGATTGCAGATGCCGGGTATCGCACGGTGATCAACTGTAATGAACAGGCGGGACAGACCGTGTTTCATATCCACCTGCACCTGCTGGGCGGTCGCACTATGGCGTGGCCACCGGGATGAACCGGTAATCGCCTATTTCCAGTGGACTACGCTTGTGGTTTCCAGCGTTGAAAGGCTGATGTGCCTGAGTGTACTGGCTCCTGATTCAGCAACTTGGTGAATGCCTCCGCACTGAGCGGGGGGCTGACCAGGAATCCCTGAAAAAAATCGCAACCCTGCTCTTGCAGGAATTGATACTGCGCTTCGGTCTCCACGCCTTCGGCGAGCACGATCAGGCCGAGGTTTTTCGCCATTGCGATAATCGTGGATGTGATCTCCATATCTTCACGCTTGTGCGGTATATCGTCGATAAAGGTCTTGTCGATCTTCAGCTCGTCCAGCGGCATCCGTTGCAGATGGGCGAGGGAGGAGTATCCGGTGCCGAAATCGTCGATGGAGAGGTGTAGTCCCAGCCTGCGCAGCTGGCTCAATACCTCGAGGGCTTCAGTTTCCCGTTCCATCAGGGCGCTCTCTGTCACCTCGAAAGAGAGCTGTCCCGCCGGATATCCCGATGTGTTGATGATCTGTTGGACCTTTTCAGCCAAATCTCCCTGGCGCAACTGGTGCACTGAGAGATTGACTGCGAGAGATAAGGGGGGGTGTTCCTGTTCGATCCACCTTTTTCCCTGCAGGCAGACCTCGCGTATGACCCATTCACCCATGCGGCTGATCAGACCGGTCTCCTCAGCCACCGGGATGAACAGGTTTGGTGCGATGTCTCCCATTTCTGGATCATGCCAGCGTAAGAGTGCCTCGGCACCTACGATACGTCCGCTATCAAATTCGATCTGAGGTTGGTAGTAGACACTCAACTTCTCTTCTGCCAGCGCGTGTCTCAGGTTGTTATGAATCTCGATGCGCTGGCGAGCGGCCCGCGTCATCTCTTCGGAAAAATAACAGAAGCGTCCCCTGCCCTCTTTTTTGGCCTGATAGAGCGCTGAGTCCGCATGCTGTAGGAGGGTTTCCGCGCTGTATCCGTGCTCCGGATAGAGACTGATGCCGATACTGGTGCCGACCTGGAGTTCCAGCCCGTCGGGGAGTTGGCAGGGATCATTCAAAGTCTGGATGATCTCGCTGGCGAGAATGGCGGCATCTTCAGGATTCTGGAGACCTTGCATAAGAACGGCGAATTCGTCCCCGCCCAGGCGAGTGACCAAGTCACTTTCCCGTAGACGGTGATTGAGTCGACCGGCAACCAATTGCAGCAACTGGTCGCCGATCACGTGTCCATAACTGTCATTGATGTCTTTGAAACGATCCAGATCCATGACCAGCAGCGCCACTCTTTCCCGCTTGCGATGGGCCGTCTTAAGCCCATACTCAAGTTGTGTCATGAGCAGGCGGCGATTGGCCAGGTGGGTCAGTGGATCGTGATGGGCGAGATACTCGAGTTTGGCCTCGGTCTGTTTCAGCTGGCTGATGTCCGAAAATACCCCCACATAGTATTTCACCTCGTCCAGGTCACCATAGACGCTGCTGATACTCAATAACTCGGGGTAGATTTCACCGTTTTTGCGTCGGTTCCAGATCTCGCCCTGCCAGTGTCCGGACAACCTGAGATCGTTCCATAACTTATCGTAAAAAGCCGTATCATGTTTGCCCGACTTCAGGATGTCTGGCTGCTTTCCGATCGCTTCCGATTCAGTATATCCGGTCAGTTTGCTGAATGCTTGATTCACCATGCGTATGACACCTTTGGCGTCGGTTACCATCACCCCTTCGCGGGTATTTTCAAACAGGGTGGCGTAGAGACGCAGACGGTTCATCTGTTTATGACGTTCGGTGATATCCTCGATCACTGCAATGTAATGGCTGATCACTTCGCCATCGTCGACCACAGGTGTCAGAGTGAAAGCGGCTTGATAGCGACTGCCGTCTTTGCGGATATTGGAAGTCTCTCCGCGCCAGGTGGTTCTTGCCTCCATGGATTGCCAAAGTTCACTCAGGACTATTTTTTCCAGTTCTTCGGCTTTAACGATTTCGTCGAAAGAGAGGCCGCTGACCTCGTTCTCCGTATAACCTGTGAGTTGATTGAAAGCAGGATTGGCCCACTCTATCGTTCCGTCGGTGTTAGTTATGGCGATAGCATTGGGGGTTGCCTCAAGTGCCTCTCTGAGCAACAGCAGTTTCTCTTCCTGCCGGTTCAGATGAGTCATGTCTCTGGCGACGGCAAGAGAGTAGTCCGTCTTCTCATGCCGCAGATATTTCGAATTGACCTCGACCGGTATAAGACTGCCGTCGCGTCGGCGGTGGAGGGTGGGTAGCGTCAGACTTCCCTGAATCTTCTGGTTTGCCTCTATTCGTCTCCAGCTGCTCTCGTTCTCTACGGATGTGGAGATCTCCCATGCCATCATGCCACAGAGTTCATCCCGGCTGTATCCGAGCATGTCACATGCCTTCTCGTTGACTTCGATGATGCGCCCCGATTTTGACTCAATGATATAGATGGCATAGTCGATATGTTCAATCAGATTGAGTAGAAAAACCTTTTGCTCGGCTTCGCGCAGATTGCTCAGGGTGGATTGCAAGTCCCTGTTGGTGCGCGCGAGCGTTTCGTGCAGATATTCTACATAACGACCTTGCAGGGCTTTGACAATATCGTGGCGGGTGATGATACCGTTGAGTGTGCCGTCTGCCCGAGTGACTACAAGGCGACGAATACGTTCTCTCTCCATGATCCGCGCAGCTTCCTGCATGGGTGTGTCTGCTCGGCACGAGATCACGGGTGCATGCATTACCTGCTCAACCGTGATCTCGTCTCGCTGACTCAGCGTTTTTGCAAGATGGACGATGTCACGCTCGGTTAATATGCCCAAGGGTTTGCCATGATTACAGATGACCACGCAACTGATATTGCGTTCGGCCATAAGGCGCACCGCTTTGACCAGGGTTGCGGTGGGATCCAACGTTACTACATGACGCGACATGGTCGAGTCCACTGTTTTGAGCTCGACCAGATACTCCATCCCCATGTGGTGGAGGAAATCGGCCTCACTGACCAAGCCGCTCAGATACCCTTCGGAATCGACAATCAGCAGGTGACGATAGGATTTTTCGGTCATGATGCGATAGGCATCGTGGAAATCCATACTCTCTTCGGCAGTGAGGAGGGAGGTGCTCATCACTTCACCCATAGAGAGTTCGTGGATGGGCTGCTCTTCGGCCATCAGCCTTATTGCGTCCTGCTCGGTGAAGATGCCGAGGGGGCGTCTATCCGGGGCGATTGCGACGATACAGCTGATCTGGCGCTGCTCCATTCGTAACAGGACCTTGTCGATGGGGGAATCCGGGGGGACGGTTTCCACGCTGGCAGTCAAGATCTGTTTCAGGGTGAGTGCTGACATCATGGTTGAATTAGCACCTCTGCCGATGAGTCTTGTCGCAATCTGGTTGGATAGCTCAGCGCAGTCATGATGATTCGGTTTTTACTCTTGAGTGATAGTGGTTGGGTTCAGATAGTCAGTGATATGAATTGTGATCCGCAGCCATGTCCATTAATCATACTGGGTGCTCGAAGCCAGCGTAACGGAAAACCCACTTTTTGTCCTTACTCTTGATTAAGAAATTCTTTTATCAGAATCGTTTGCGGCTGTTAAGGCGATCTCTTGATATAGAGCAATAAAAGGCAATCTCACCCATGTTCCGTGATGTCAATCCCCAGACGCTGACCCTTATATTATGGTCGTACCCAAACATCATGCCGTCACGATGAACCATCTCCAGCCGAAAGACGATGCGTTGATCGGTAAACCTTATCTGACAGCACTAATGATATCAGGGCAGGAAGGGATTGATGAAGCCAGCTGCCGCATTGTAACCAATTGTAAAAATAAGTGGCACAGACGGTGTTCCACCTGCATCTGTTGTGAGGGTGTGTCGTGACTTGGCCGCCGGACTGACTGTAACTGGCTGAGTCCATGACTCGATGGGTAGCCGAATCAGACGCTATCGGCTATTTGGTGGTAGCAGGCTGACGTTATCTTCAGTTTGAGAAATCATCAGGGTGCGCAGCTCATCACTACTCATCGGCATGCCAAGCAGATAACCTTGAGCAAACCGGCATCCAAGGGATCTGACAAATTTCTCTTGCTGCCGTGTCTCAATGCCTTCAGCGACCACTTCCATGTTCATGCTCGAGGCGAGTTCAGCCATGTTATGTATGATGGCATCCGCGGCCTTGTCCGAGTGGATCTCTTTGATGAAGGTGCGATCTATCTTCAGTGTTTTCGCCGGAAATTGGCGTAAGTAGGCCATTGAGGAGTATCCGGTGCCAAAATCATCGATGGCCAGATGAATGCCTCGACTTCGTAACTGTTGAAGTAGTGTTTGCGTATGCTCTGAATTTTCCAGTAATGCGGATTCGGTGAGTTCCAGTTCAAGTTCACCATCGAGTATGCAGTATTCAGCAATATTTCTGGTGACGATATGAATCAGGTCCTGACGACCGAAGAGTGTGGCAGAAATGTTGATGGCGAGTTTGCCTGGGTTTAAACCCTCAGACCGCCATTCCCGGTATTGTCGGCAAGCCGATTCCAATACCCAGATATCGACCTTTTCGATCAGTCCACTTGTCTCTGCAATGGGAATGAAGTCGTTGGGTTGCAGCAGCCCCTCTTCAGGGTGATTCCAGCGTACCAACGCTTCGACACCGGTAAGCTTGTTACTTTGTACGTCCCACTGCGGCTGATAGTAAACAATTAACTGATCGTCATCGATAGCGCTGCGTAGCTCGTTTTCTATCTGTAACTGACGCTGCACGCGTTGATTGATTTCCGGTGAATGGAAAAGAAACCCACCCTTGTGGGTCGATTTTGCCTCCAGCATCGCGTGATCGGCATTGATCAGCAGTTCATCCCCGCTTTTTCCATCCTGAGGATAGATGGCAATACCGATGCTGGCGGTAATAAATACGGTATTTCCATTGAAAGTGAATGGATCGGACAACTCCTGCAGTATTGAGCTTGATACCTTTTGGGCCGCGTCCATCGCTCCTGCCGTGCTGTCGATGTCCGGTAGGATGACAGTGAATTCATCACCGGCAAGGCGTGAGACCGAGTCGTCTTCTCGCACACGTCTCTGCAAACGTTTGGAAGTATGCTTGAGTACTTGGTCCCCAGAGATATGACCGAGACGATCGTTAACGGCCTTGAATTTATCCAGATCGATAAAAAGCAATACCACATGTGCTGACTTGCGATGGGCGTGTGCCAGTGCTTGGTCGAGGCGGTCCTTAAACAATGTGCGATTGGGCAGCCCGGTCAGGCTGTCGAAATGGGCGAGATAATTCAGTTCGGTATGGGTCTTTTGAATTTCGACATTTGCCTTTTCAATGGCTGATATATGTGCCTGTCGTTGCTTTTCCAATCGGTATAAAACATAGGCGATGACCAGGGATATACCGACCGAGAGACTAATCAGTAACAACGCCATCTTACGGAAATTGTTCAGATCCTTGTTTATCGAATAATTCAGCAGCTTTTCGACATGTTCAGCCTTTCCCATCAAGTCGGTAAAGATCCGATCGAATGCCTGATCGATATCGGACCCCGGATGAGATTCCTGGCGATTGTTATAGCGTTTAAGAGCGACCTGATCGAATTCGTGCAGTGCAGTCCGTACGGATTCAATATGCAGCCGCATCTCCGGGTCCGTTAATGGAAAGAAATCACCTTTATCATTGGTTCCACCTTCCAGCATGGCCGACGCATACCAATCAGCTTGATCGAGATAGTTCCAGACCTTATCAATATTTTCATTACGATCGCCGGAGAGAATTTCCTCGAACCAGAGATGCCCCTGTGTCGCATTGAGTTTTATCTCCATAGCCGCATCGATCAAGGGAGAATGCTGTGTCGCCATGCGTTCGCCGGTGTAGAAGAGAAAAACTGTGGTGGTCAGTGAAACTGACATGGCAAGGAGAAAACCCATCAGCAAGTGGTTAATGTGAAGCTTGCTTGAAACCATATTCCGTGTCCCGGGTATCCAGTTGAATGACAATGGCCCACACTTTACAGAAGTGTAGAAGCGGGTTGTCAATGTGCAAAGAGTCCTTGCAGCAAGTATCAGAGCCTATTTGAGAATAGTTCTTAAATCAAGCGTGTGTTGACAATGTTCATGGCTAGCCAGTTAACCTAAGAAGCCAACCAGTGAACTGATCTTTCGCGTACCGAAACTGATATAGGGATTTTGTGCGTGGCGCCGGGTGTAGCGGTAGGTAAATTACGAAATGCTAAGGGCTGGCACATAGGTACCCATGTGCCAGCCGTCGGCCAGCAGTGCCATAGGACCATACAAGTATTCCGCGATGATCTCGATGACCATCATACCGTACCGTTAACTTCGGGCCGGAATATTCACTGCGATGCTTTTTTTCGCCACATGGCGTGACAGGTAATGCAAGCGGCGTTCAGGTCGTTTAGTGCTTTGGCCGCATTCAGCCAGTTCTCATCGCGGGCCTCACTCTCTGTCTTTCCCGCCTGTACATCCAGTATTTCATCGAATGCCAGTAGACTCTTTTTGAAGCCCGCCTGATCGGATTCAGGCATGATAGACCAGGGTTTATGGCTAGGGGCTGGATGATTCAGAATTAAGCCTGCTCCTTCTTTTACCATTTGCTTGTTCTCCCTGATGATTCCGTCGTGAATCATCGAAGAGGCGCGCCCCAGAATCTCCATGAGTTGACGATAGGTCATATCCGCTTGTGGCTTGCTTGCGACCAATGCCTCAGCGCGATCATCTTGCGCATAGGCGGAGCCGGTCAAAACCACAGTCAATAGAAAGATTTGCCATCGATTCATTGTACTTACCTCGTTGATAAACTATTTCGTCATCCATGAATTGAGCCGTGAGTGGAGATATGCTTACAGTTTTCACATAACACCATTCTTGGGGATGGGTGAACACTCCTTATTCACCGGTGTCCGAGGCCTTCTCAAGATTGGCAATGCCGATCAGGATGGTGTGTGATTTCCACTCGTTTCACGCGGTCGGGTTCGACAGGGATCTGTTTGGAAAACCTTGCATTCAGTGCTTGGCGATTGGGTCGCTGGTGGTTCGCAATTAGACTAACGAGCTTTGTTGCGTTCTCTCCGAAAACATCGATATGGACGTGTCCGAATATCGGGCCTCGCATAGGTATTTTTCTCGCGACTTCACCACGTACCCACAGGCCGGTTTCCTCCGGCTGCAGTGAGACCATGCCGATTTTTGTCGACCTGGAATCGATTTTGTCGATGTTTATCTGGTGAGTGCTCTCTTGCATATTGCCTGACAGGGAGGCGCAAGCACTGATGGCGAGAAGTAATGGAACGGTGGAAATATATTTATACATAATCTATCTCCTGATTGTTAATAAGGTGACGGGTGTACTTCTCATGGTTCACGATCCCGGTTGAGGCTTGTGGGCCAGACGGTACAGCGCCGGTAGTACCAGCAGCGTCAAGAACGTCGACGAGATAATGCCGCCAATCACCACCGTGGCCAGGGGGCGTTGCACCTCGGCTCCCGTACCCACGTTTAATGCCATGGGAATAAATCCCAGGCTTGCCACCAAGGCGGTCATCAGCACCGGGCGCAGGCGCCGGACCGCGCCATTCACAATGGCGGCCTCCAGATCCATACCCTGTTTACGCAGATCGCGGATGAAAGAGAGCATCACCACACCATTGAGTACCGCCACGCCAGAGAGAGCGATGAAACCCACACCGGCGGAAATGGAAAGGGGCAGGTCGCGCAGCACAAGCGCTGCCACGCCGCCGGTGAGGGCCAGGGGTACGGCACTGAACACCAGGGCGGCGTCTTTGGCTGAATTGAACGCCATCAGCAGCAGGCCGAAGATGATCAGCAAGGTGATCGGTACCACCACGGAGAGGCGTTTCGAGGCCGATATCAACTGCTCGAAGGTTCCGCCGTAGTCGATCCAGTAGCCAGCCGGCAAGGTAACCTGCCCGCTCACTGCCCGCTGTACATCGGAGACAAATCCTCCGAGGTCGCGACCGCGTACGTTGGCCGTCACCACCACCCGGCGCTTTCCGTTTTCACGGCTGATCTGGCTCGGACCTTCCGTGAACGAAATGTCCGCAAGCTCACCCAGGGGAACGTGGTGGGGAGGATTTTCGGCGATACCTATCTGACTGGCGTCACCCCTTATTTCCCTGCCGTCTGCCGGCGGTAGACGGATGGGGAGGCGATCCAGGGCCTCCAGGTCGGTGCGTAGCGTTTCAGGTAGGCGCACTACCAAATCGAATCGCCTGTCGCCCTCGAATACCTGACCGACACTCTCTCCTCCCATGGCCACGCGCAGGGTTTCCTGCAGGGTCGCCACGTCGAGACCGTAGGAGGCAAGTCGGGATCGGTCCGGTGTAATGGACAACATGGCAAGCCCGGTAACCTGCTCCGTACGCACATCGGCTGCACCGGGAACTGCAGCCACTGCCGCCTCGAGCTGCTCCGCCGTCTCCACCAGGGTGTCGAAGTCGTCACCGTAAATCTTGACCGCCAAGTCGGAACGGACACCTGCGATAAGCTCATTGAAGCGCATCTGAATTGGCTGGGTGAACTCATATTTGTTGCCGGGAATCGATTCGGCCATAGCGCTCATCTCAGCCACCAGTGCATCCCTGGACTTATCAGGATCCGGCCACTCGCTACGTGGCTTGAGCATGACAAAGGTATCGGCCACGTTGGGCGGCATGGGGTCGGTGGCCACTTCGGCGGTGCCCAGCTTGGCAAACACATGGGATACCTCTGGGAACTCACTGAACCGGGCCTCCAGGCTGCGTTGCATGTCAACTGCCTGGCTGAGGCTGGTACCCGGTATCCGTAGCGCATGCACGGCGAGATCACCCTCATCCAGATTGGGGACGAACTCGGTGCCCATACGGTTGGCCTGCATGACCGACAACAACACAAGACCGGCGGCGGTGATAACCACTGGCCAACGATAACCGAGCACCAGACGCAATGTCGGCTCATAGATCCCCCGCAGTCCTCGCATCAGCAGGTTCTCCTTCTCGCTCACCCGCCCGCTGACGAATAGGGCCACTGCCGCAGGTACTGCGGTAATAGACAGCACCAGGGCCGCCAGCAGGGCTGTCACCACGGTGAAGGCCATGGGGTGAAACATCTTCCCTTCCACGCCATCCAGGCTGAAGATGGGCAGATAGACGATAAGAATGATGAGCACGCCGAATACACTCGGGCGTATAACCTCCAGTGTGGCCTCGCGTACCAGTCGCAGCCGCTCCGCAAGGTTCGGTAGTGCGCCGTGCATAGCCTGATAACCGGCGAGCGCGCGCAGACAGTTCTCCACGATGATTACCGCACCGTCCACGATCAGGCCGAAGTCCAAGGCACCCAGGCTCATCAGGTTGCCGGAGACCTGTGATTCCACCATGCCGGTGATAGTCATCAGCATGGCCACGGGAATCACAGCAGCGGTGACCAGGGCCGCCCGCCAGTTGCCAAGCAGCAACAACAGCACCGCGATGACCAGCAATGCCCCTTCCGCCAGGTTCTTCTCGACCGTGGCGATGGTCTTGTCCACCAGGGAGGTGCGATCATAGAGAGACTTCAACTCCACACCCGCCGGCAGCGAAGGCTCAATGGCCTTTAACCGGTCGGCTGCGGCCTGGGCCACCTGGCGGCTGTTCTCTCCCACCAACATGAATACTGTACCCAGCACCACCTCCTCGCCGTTCTGAGTGGCGGCACCGGTACGCAGCTCACTGCCGAGGGAGACTTCAGCCACATCGGACAGTCGGATCGAGACGCCCTCACGTTGGGCCACACTGATCCCTCGGATATCATCCAGGCTGACCAACTGGCCCGGAGAGCGGATCAGGTATTGGGCGCCGAAACGCTCGATGTAACCGGCGCCGCTGTTCAGATTGTTGCGCGCCAAGGCCTGCATCAGGTCCTGCAGGGTCAGGTCGTGGGCCAGTAGCAGGTCCGGGTCGGGGAGCACGTGGATCTGCTTGGTGTAACCGCCGATGGTATTGACCTCCACCACGCCTGGTGTCTGGCGCAATTGGGGTCGTACGATCCAATCCTGTACTGTACGCAACTCCATAGGTGAGAGGTCTGAACCCTCTTTGGGAGAGACCGTATACATGAAGATCTCGCCCAGGCCGGTGGCGATGGGTCCCATGGCGGGCTCGATGCCGTCGGGCAGACTCCCTTTCACCTCGGTCAGCCGCTCGCTGATCAACTGGCGTGCCCAATAGATGTCGGTGCCGTCTTCGAACACCACCGTTACCTGGGAGAGGCCGTAACGGGATACCGATCGGGTCTGTTCCAGGCGCGGCAGGCCGGCCATAGCCGTCTCGATGGGAAAGGTGATGCGTTGTTCAGATTCCAACGGCGAATAGCCGGGTGCTTCCGTGTTGATCTGCACCTGGACGTTGGTAATGTCCGGCACGGCGTCGATGACCAGACGGTTGAAGTTGAAGATACCGAGAATCACGGCACCCAGGGTGAGTGTCAGGACCAGCCAGCGGTGAGCCAGCGAGGCGGCGATGATACGATTCAACATGATCGGGCCTCCTTAGTGGTCGTGGCTGGCGCCGGATTTCTCGACGTCGGCCTTGATCAGGTAGCTGTTGGCTGTGACATACTCGGTGCCGGGTTCCAGGCCGCCCAGGACCTCCACCCATTCACCGTTCTGGCGACCCAGTTCCAGCATGCGTACTTCGTAGGAGTCACCGATGCGGGCAAAAACCACCTGGAAGTCTCGGAAGCGCTGAATGCCGGATTGGCGTACAGCCAGATCCACCGGATGTTCGGCCACGGTGACCAGTCCGCGCACGAACTGTCCCGGCCGGAGCCGGCCGTCGCTGTTATCCAGTACCACACGGGCCTGCACACTCTGACTGGCGTGGAGTGCCAGGGGTGAGATGAAAGTGATGTGGCCTTCCAGGGCGTCGCCATCCAGGGTTCGCACCCTTACCGGCTGTCCGGTATCGATCCGACCCAGGTTACGGCCGAACACATCCAGTTCCACCCAGACCCGGGAGAGGTCTGCAATGACGAACAGGGGTTCATCGCCGGTGTTGCTGCCTGACTGCACATCGCGGCGCAGAATCAGGCCGTCGATAGGAGACTTGACCGAGTAGGCTTGCAGACTCTCATTACTTTGTACCCGTGCCAGCACCTCACCTTTCCTGACTGGCTCGCCCAGGTTCTTGTGCACCTTCAGCACCATACCGGGAAAACGTGCCCACACCTTGGCGATCCGGGCGGGATCCGCCTGTACCCGGCCCGTGAGATCAATGGTTTCGTGCAGGTTGGTCGATGCTGCCACTTCGGTTTCGATACCCGCCTCTTGTGCGAGTTCGGCGGGAATCTCAGTCCGGCCTTCATAACTTGAAAAGCGCCACTCGTACCGCTTGCCGGCATGGCTGGCGCTGATGCGGACATCGAAGGAGTGAGGCTCCGCAACCACATCCTGACCGCGTAAAAACTGCTTCAAGGGCTTGAAGCCGATACGGTCCACGCGGTTGCCCAGGCGACTCAATTCCACCGCCAGGTCGACTGCTTCAGGCGACAGGAGCTGGCCGTTCAGGTAGGGATAGGCGTGGAACTCCGGCGGTACGCCGGATTCGTAGAGCACCAGTTCAATCGCGAAACCGTCATGTTCGAACCACTTGCCGCCTTTCGGACCCTTGGGGATCTCTCCCATGGGGTTCTCGTGACTGTCAGTGCTGTGTTCCTCATGATCGGGATGGTCATCGGTTGATGATGTCGTCGACGGGTGGCTGTTTCCACCGATTGCGGTATTGATCAAAGCGCTCGGGGGCGTTGCGCCAGTCATCTGCCAGGCGACAAAACCGATGGCCGTCATGACAAGCAGGGATAAAAGGGTGTTGCGGATCATTGGGCACCTCCAGGTGCGGAAATCGGGCTCATGGCACCACCGGTCAGGCGGTCTATCTCTAAACGGTTGCGCTGGTAGTCAGCGGCGGCATTCAAAACTTCCAATCGGGCCTGCAGCAAGGTGTCCTGGGCCTGGACCAGTTCGAGCAGGGAGTAGCGGCCGGCGGTGTATCCCAGTGTGTAGTCCTCCAGTGCTGCTTTGGCTTCCGGGAGAACCCTTGTCTTCAGGGTTTCCACGATATGGCTGGCGTGGACAAGCTCCTGATGCAATCCGAATAGCGTGGAGCGCAGGGCCAGGCGCTTGTCTTTGGCCAACAGGGGTTCTTTCTCAGCCAGTGCGGAGGCTTCGTTCACACGGGGGAGCGCACGCTTGTCGCTGCCCAGCGGGATGCTCACGGAAAACAGAAGCCCGACATCGTCTGATGCATTGAAGTGCTTCAGACCGCCGCTGAATTCGATGTCTGGCAGACGGGCCGACTCGGCCAGGCGCAGGCGGGTCTCAGCCAACCGCCGCTGGGTGGCGAAGCGCACGAGCGAGGGGTTTTGTTCCAGCAACTGATCCAGGGTGGCGATATCCGGTGTCGGCGCCAAGGCAAACACATTCCCTGTCACCGTCTGGAAGCCTGGTGTGAGCTCACCCCACAGTACCGCCAATGCACGCCGGGTACTGGCAAGCTGATGGTCGGTTCCTTCCAGTGCCAGCTCAGCCCGTACCAGATTGATGCGTGCACCATTCAGTTCTGCAGCCGCAGCCTTGCCGAGGCGAAATCGCTGTTGAACCACCTTCAGGGTTTTCTGGCGCAGACTGATTCGCTCCCGGGCCAGGTTGCGTTGTTCCTGAGTGTTGGCAACGTCAAGAAATCGCTTAGCGGTTTCAGACAGCAGATCGAGGCGGATGGCATCCTGTTCATTGCTCAGCAGTGCAGCCTCACTTCGGGCAATCCCACCACGCAACATCGGCTTATCGCCCAATTCGAGCATCCGTGTCAGGCTGAATGTGGTTTCCAGTTGCCTGATACCGCTGTTGTTCCCGGTGCCACCCAGGTTCTCCACATCCACAGCCAGTTTCATGGGGGGAGATTGCATTTGCTGACGGATACGCGCGGCCGCCGCTTGGGTATCGAAATTTGCGGTTTGCAGCTGTGGGTTGTTTTCCAGCACAGCGGCGATCGCCTGGGCCAGATTAAGGGACTGCTTTATCTCAGTTTGAGGGGCGGCGGTCAGACACGCAGCCCAGAGCAGGGTGATTATCCCCATATGGAATCGCATAACAAAACATCCTTGGACCGATCGTGGGTCCAAAAAAACAATCAGAGCGGCACGAGCGAAACACCTGCCTGAGGCAGGGGTAGAGGTGCCGGAAGAGAGTTGGGATGTTTAGTTAAGCGGCGGCGCCCTTAACGGCGGGGTTCGATGTCGATAGAGACGAGGGAGGTTGAACCGGACGGAAACATGAGGCCGGTTCACTGTCCGGTTGGACAAGGGAAGCAGCAATACCAGCGCCAGGATCAGGGCTACGAAAGGCAGCTGTCCATTCGATGCCTTTAAGGCGATGTCCGTTTTGGATTCGACGGTATGAGTGCCGGGGTCACTCAGGTGGTGATCCACATCATGGGAATCCAGGCTTGAATGGAAGACCGCTTCGTGGGTATCGCTGAAACTGCCTTCAGCGGAAATCTCGTCTGCATGTTGCAGGTGGAAGTGTGTGTGGATCAGCGCAGACGAAAGAAATGCCATCACCATCAGGAGGCAAATGGTTCGCTTGAGATCGAGATTTCTGTAGGCGCTGAGTGACATTACATTCAAAGTGTACTTTGATGGTTAACCGTTCGCAATTAGGTCTACAAGCCGATGCCGATCGGTTCCGGTCAGTTACGACAGTAGATGACAAGGGGAGTTCCAGACTTTTTGGTGATTCGGCTGCAGGTTATCACGAATTGATAAACACCTCTGCGTATCAATACGCGTTCAAGGGGTATCGAGTTTTCCTGAATCACAAACCAGCGATGAACGGGCGGTTTGACCTGCCGTTTCTCCACTACACGCCGATATCAAGATATGAGCGTGCAAGTTTCTGCAGTGCGATGACGTAAGCTGCGGTACGAAAGTCCTCGATCTCCGGCTTGCGACTACGGATATCGATAATCTCCTGCATGGCTTGTCGCATACTGTCGTCGAGACCGGATCGTACCAGGTCGAGTTCATCGGCACCGCGGGAGAGGCTGTTGCTTATCCACTCCGGGACTTTGCGGCCGGTGGTCTCTTCCAGCGCTCTGACGACATGGCGTCCTCTGGCTTCGTCGAGACGCCGTTCAATTCGGCCGAAGCGCATGTGGCTGAGGTTGCGGATCCATTCGAAGTAGGAGACTACGACGCCGCCGGCATTCACATAGGCATCGGGTAGGATGGTGATACCCCGGTTACGCAGGATACGGTCAGCTTCGAAGGTGATGGGACCGTTGGCGGCCTCTGCGATGAGTTTGGCTCGGATGTTGGGTGCGTTACTCTCGGTGATCACCCCTTCGATGGCGGCGGGAATAAGGATGTCACACTCCAGTTCCAGGGCGCTGGTACCGTCCTCGATGAACTCGCCACCGGCAAATCCCTTGAGGCCGCCGTGGGAGCAACGGTGGTAATATGCTTCCTCCACGTGGACGCCGTCCGGATTGTAGACAGCGCCATCTTGCTCGATGATGGCAGTGATTTTTACGCCGTCTTCTTCGGTGAGGAACTTGGCTGCATGGTAACCCACATTGCCAAGGCCTTGCAGGATGGTGTTTTTCCCTTCGAGGCTGCCATCCAGTCCGCTGGCGTTGAGCTCCTCTTTGTGTCTGAAGAACTCTTGCAGGGCGTATTGGACTCCACGACCGGTAGCCTCGGTGCGGCCGTTGACCCCGCCGTGGGCGACCGGTTTGCCGGTGACGCAAGCGAGGGCGTTGACGTCCTCCGGATAGAGATGTTTATAGGTGTCGGCGATCCATGCCATCTCCCGTTGGCCAGTGCCCATGTCGGGTGCCGGTACGTTGGTGGCGGGATTCAAAAAACCGGCAGCGGACAGTTCACGTGCAAAGCGCCGGGTGATCCGTTTCAGTTCTTCACGGGAGTAGTTATCGGGGTTAATGTAGAGCCCGCCCTTGGAGCCGCCAAAGGGGACATCGACAATGGCGCACTTATAGGTCATCAGCGCTGCCAGGGCTTCCACCTCCTGCTGATCGACCGACTCTGAATATCGCAGCCCGCCCTTGGACGGCAGGCGATGGATGCTGTGCACTGCGCGCCAGCCGGTGAAGAGTTCCACCTTGCCACGGATCTCTACCGGGAAACTAACCTGCAATACAGAGGTACAGCTCTTGATGGCATTGGCGATGCCCGGTTCCAGCTCCATCAGTGCCAGGGCCCGGTCGACCATATGATCGACACTCTGTCTGAAAGTCAGACCGGAAGTTACTTCAGCCATAGTTTCTCGCTTCTTGTGCTGGCGCTCATCTGGTCCAGAAAGGGATCACTTCAAGTGTAGTCGATTCAGCGGTTTATCCCGCAATTTGCCGGGTTGTCACTCTCTTCTGCAAGTAGCGCCTGCACGGTCCGCAGCGGATCCTCCTCCTGCTGTTGTCGGATCTTCTCTAACGGGGTCCAGGAACGGTCGCTCTCGAGACGGAAACTGCCAACGAAAGTATTGGGTGGCATTCCCCGCCAGTCGTCGGGGGAGAGCATGGAGAGGATCGGTTGTTGCTGTGAATCCTGATAGAGATGGTAGATCTGTCCCGGTTTTTTCTGGAAATTGCAGCGGGCGCGATGCAATTGTTGATCCCGCTGTGTCTGCTGCAGGATTTCCCTGGCCTGGGCCTGCAGCTGTTTCACCTGCTGTGCAATGATCTGCAGCTGGGCGCCAGCCCGGTTGGCGAGCATCTCATCCGCCTCGGCGATCTCACGGGCCAGATCGACCAGTCCGAATGCAGGGGCCAGTCGGCTGACTGGATAGCTGGAGGCGCAGTCGCCGGTTTTACGTGTGGTGTCGTCGTGGCTCATGATTACTGCTGCAAAGTGCGCCCTCCATCGACGGCGATGATCTGTCCGGTGAT
This sequence comes from Candidatus Thiodiazotropha sp. (ex Monitilora ramsayi), assembly GCA_025655595.1. Lineage (GTDB taxonomy): Bacteria > Pseudomonadota > Gammaproteobacteria > Chromatiales > Chromatiaceae > Thiodiazotropha. The sequence goes on along the minus strand of JAHXIO010000011.1, from coordinate 128,583 downwards.
ATAAGGTGCCTCGCTGACCAGGAAGAGAAGCGTCTGTGCGATATCTTCCGGTGTGCCGGGGCGTTTGAGGGCGGTGCGTTGCAGGATCTCACCCCGGTCCTCTTCGCTCAGGCCCTGCTCTGGCCAGAGGATGGCGCCGGGGGCGATACCGTTGACCCGGATCTCAGGGCCCAGTTCACGGGCCAGTGACTTTACCAGCATAGCGTTACCCGCCTTGGCGACTGAATAGATAGGATGATCCTTGAGTGGGCGCTCAGCGTGGATATCGACCAGATTGATGATAGCACCTCTACTTTTCTTCAATAGGGGAGCAGCCGCCTGAGAGAGGAAAAAAGGCGCTTTCAGGTTGCTGCCGATGAGGTCATCCCACGCCGCACCATCCGCGGTCTCGATAGGTGTGGGGTAGAAACTGGAGGCATTGTTGACCAGTAGATCCAGTTGTCCACGGAAATCGATTGCCGCGTCGATCAATGTTTGGCAGCAGTCATCGTCATGCAGATCTGCCTGTATCAGACCGACCGAATCAGGGCGTTGGCTTTCCAGTGCCTGTTGTAATGCCCTGGCGGGTGCAGACGAGTGGCGATAGTGGACCAGGATATCCATCCCATTCTCATGAAGCAGTTGTGCGATGGTCGCTCCAATGCGGTGTGCCGCACCGGTGATCAGGGCGCATTTTCCCCTCAGCTTCTGTTCTCTGTCACTCATTCGAACCACTCCGACTTCTATATACCCGCATGCAGGAACTGCTCTCGATCATTGGGAACCAATAACAACTGCGACGACCCAATCACTAAGGTAGAATGCTCGCCCTTGGAGATGCCGTTTCCACAAAACGTGAAACAGGCGAATCGTTAGCCACTCACCCAGTGAGATGATTTATTCTACTCTAACGGATTCATATAGGTTTCTGAACTCATGCCCGACTGCTTAAGCCCGACGCCTACCGGTTCAATCAAGAATCTTCCGATGCCCGATGATATGGCGCAGGCGGTCAGTGATAGGCTGGTGAAACAGATCAAGAGGGCGATCGACCAGTCCCAGGCAGGTATCCCGTTCGATCGCTTCATGGAGATGGCGCTCTATGCACCGGGGTTGGGGTACTACGTCGCCGGCAGTCGAAAGTTCGGTGAAGAGGGTGATTTCATCACTTCACCTGAGGTGTCGCCACTGTTTGCCCAGTGTCTTGCCAGGCAGGCGCAGCAGGTCCTGGATGGTTTGGGTGAAGGGGAACTCCTTGAGTTCGGGGCGGGTTCGGGTCTTCTGGCCGCGGATATGCTGGCTGAACTTGAGCGGCTGGATTGTCTTCCTTCACGATATGCCATTCTTGAGATCAGCCCGGAATTGCAAATCCGTCAGCGGGAGATGATTGAACAGCGGGTACCCCACCTGGTGGGGAGGGTTGAATGGTTGCAGGCCCTGCCTGTCCAATTCAACGGTTTCGTCATTGCCAATGAATTGCTGGATGCCATGCCGGTGAGTCGCTTCCGTATGGGCGAGGCTGATATCGAGGAGTCTTTCGTGGTTTACGACGGGGGGGGGCTCAAGGAGCGGTTTGGTGAGCCTGAGACACCGGGACTGAAGATGGCGGTTGAAAATGCCATACAGCCTGAGGAAGGCTTGCCGGAGGGGTATATTTCGGAGATTAACCTACGCCAGGCCTCCTGGCTCAGAGCCCTGGCCCAATCGATGCGAAGTGGCGTGGTAGTGCTGATCGATTATGGTTACTGCGCCAAGGAGTATTTCCATCCGCAACGCAGTCGGGGAACCCTGATGTGCCACTACCGTCATCGTGCTCATGCTGATCCTTTTCGCTGCGTGGGGTTGCAGGACATTACCAGCCATGTGGACTTTACTGCAGCGGCCAGAGTCGGACTCGAAGCCGGCTTCCATCTTGGCGGCTACACTACCCAGGCCCATTTCCTTCTCGGCAATGGGCTCGATGCCCTGTTGGCGGATTCCGATCCCGGTGATGTGGCCAAGCACATGGCACTGGTGCAGGGGGTGAAACGGTTGACCCTGCCTTCGGAGATGGGCGAGCGATTCAAGGTCCTGGCCTTGAATAAGGGTATCGACATCAATCTGCAAGGGTTCACTCTGCGGGATTTTTGCGAGCGGTTGTAAAATAGGTTAACCCCATTCCGGGGTTTTGAACGTTCTCCTGAATACCAAGTACATTCAGGAGTCATAACATGTCATCTTTAAATCCACTTTTGAGATCTGTCCTGGCCGCTCTTCTGGCGGCTGCCATCGCTGCCTGTGGTACCGCAGTCGATAACGATGCCGCCACCCCTGTGAATAGAGGCTCGGCAAGCAATATCATTCCAATGCCGGCTGTTGAGTCTGAGGAGAGCGATGCTCTGGTTCTCCATGAGAGAAAGGCTGCGGCGCCCATGGCTACTGTGATGCGGCATAAACAGGCCTTCGATATGGCGGGTATCCGTCAACCCTCGGCTGGGGTGAATCGTGAGAACTACGCCAACATAGAAGATAACGGGGTTATGGCAGTGGCTGAACACCCGGTCTCAACCTTCAGTATTGACGTGGACAGTGGCGCATATGCCCTGGTCAGGCGTTATCTCAATCAAGGCAGTTTGCCGCCCAAGGATGCAGTACGCGCTGAGGAGCTAATCAACTATTTCAACTATGAATACCCGACCCCAAAGAAGAGCAAGCAACCCTTCTCAGTTGTAACCGAGGTTGCCTACACACCCTGGAATCGGGACAGTCTGCTGGTCCATTTGGGGATTCAGGGTTATGTACCCCAGCGAGAGGTGAGGCCTGCCAGCAATCTGGTCTTTCTGGTGGATGTCTCCGGCTCCATGAATGCCCCGGATAAACTGCCCCTGCTCAAGTCAGCATTTAAACTCCTGGTCAAACAGTTGGACGGTAAAGACAGGGTCTCACTGGTGGTCTATGCCGGGGCCTCCGGTGTGGTACTCGAGCCGACACCCGGCGATCAGCAGGGAAAGATTATGGCGGCTCTGGAGCGTCTGAGTGCAGGCGGATCGACGCATGGCTCTGCCGGCATCCAGCTTGCTTATGCCATGGCGAAGCAGGGAAGGGTCGAGGATGGGATCAATCGCGTCATCCTCGCCACCGACGGTGATTTCAATGTGGGTACGGTGAACCACGAACAGTTGATGGATCTGATCGAGGAGAAGCGTGAGCAGGGTGTCACACTCACCACTCTGGGTTTCGGTCAGGGCAACTACAATGACTATTTGATGGAACAACTGGCTGATAAAGGAAACGGCAACTACGCCTATATCGATACCATCAATGAGGCACAGAAGGTATTGGTGGATGAGCTGGAGGCTACACTGGAAGTGATTGCCAAGGATGTGAAGATTCAGATCGAGTGGAATCCCGCCGTGGTCGCCGAATATCGCCTGGTCGGTTACGAAAACCGAATGCTGGCAAGGGAGGATTTCAGTAACGACAAAGTGGATGCGGGCGATATTGGTGCAGGCCATACAGTCACGGCACTTTATGAGATCGTGCTATCGGGGAGTCAGGGACAGCGTCTGGAGCCCCTGCGTTACACATCCGGCAGGCAAACAAAAGGAAAGCGGGATGAACTTGCTCATCTTCGTCTGCGCTACAAGGCCCCTGACGGAGAGCGCTCCAGGCTGATCGAAACGCCGATACTCGCCCGGTCTGTCGAGCAGGATCCGACTCGAACGAGCGACAATTTCCGTTTCAGCGCCTCAGTTGCCGCTTTTGCCCAATTGCTACGTGGCGGGCGTTATACTGAAACATTCGACTATGGGGATGTGGCCTCTCTCGCACAAGGAGCCCGGGGGAGTGATCCCTATGGCTACCGTGGCGAATTCTTACGCCTGGTCAATCTGGCCTCCAGCTTGGGTGGATAGGTGGCTGAATCATTCAGGGTAGAGAAAGTGTAATCTTGGAGGGTTGGGTCGGAGTATGGCCCAATCCACGAAGTGAGGAGATGAGAGAAGTGGATGGGATGAGTGACGAGGTCCTCTTCCGGCGCTATCGCAAGGGTGATGCGCCGGCATTCGAGACGTTGTACCAGCGCTATCGCCAATCCCTCTATCTCTTTCTTCTCAGGAGCTGCGATTCCTCTGCGGATGCCGACGAACTCTATCAGGATGCCTGGTCCCGGGTCATCACGGCGACCAAGCCGTTCCGCGAAGGTTCGTTCAAGGCCTACCTGTTCCGTATCGCACGCAATCTGCAGATCGATCGCTACCGCCGTGAGCATCTGATACCTGTGAGCGATGATGAGGTGGTAGCGCAGGTTTCAGATCCCTCGCCGACGCCCGATGCCAGAGCCAACGAACAGGATTGTACCGAGCGTATGAAACGCCAGTTGGCTGAGTTGCCCAGGGAACAGTCTGAGGCGTTCCTGCTCAAGGAAGAGGGGGGCTTTACCCTGGAGCAGATCGCGGAGATGGTCCGTGTCGGGCGAGAGACCATCAAAAGCCGCCTGCGATATGCACTGAAGCAGTTGCGAAAAGTGTTGGAGGATTGCCTGTGACAACACAAGATCAACACCAGGAGAAGATAGAGGACAGGTCGCTCAGCGCACTCTACCAGGCTTCACGTCGGGAGCAGCCGGCTGCAGATCTGGATGGGGAGATTCTTGCCCAGGCACATCGATATGCCAGATCCAGACGTAGACGCTGGTTGATTCCCCTCTCAACTGCGGCTGTCATCCTGTTGGGGACCTCACTCACCCTGACGCTGGTGCAGCCGCCAACAGAGATTATGGCGCCGGATGAGATGGACGATGCCTTTTCGGAGGAGCTGGCACCGCAAAGTCCCGGTCCTGCCTCTCCACCTGCAGCAGCGCCGGTCATAAAACGTCAGGCTATTATGCCTGAAGCGCGTCAACCCGCGGTGGAGTTGCAAAGTGCCTTGCCTTCTCGCGCCGCAACAGATGCTGATGTCTCAGTGCCAAAGGAAAAGCGCAGCGCAGAGATGAAACAGCAGAGATTCAGCACCGCACCGGCGATGCCGGAGAGAGAGGTCGGAGAGTCCATCCGCACACCTCAGGCCTGGATCGATGCCATGTTAACGATGCTGAGAAAGGGTGACTTAAAGGCGCTACGGGCAGAATTGGTTCTCTTCCGAAAGCGATACCCGGAATTGCCGCTACCTTCTGAACTTGCCGACTTTGAAAGTCAATCCGATTGATCTACCTGGATGGGTTTGGGGTGGCTGTCTCAATGGCATCTTCTATGTAGAAGAGTAGAAAATCGATAGTGTTGATGCCGAGGATACGCTCTGCAGCCTCCCGTCCGTCGGTATCAAGAAATAGCAGTGTGGGCGTAACGAAGACGCCGTAACGGTCGGCGAAGTCCGATGCCGGTTCGCGTTTGCCTTCAAAGTTGGTCACCATCTCTCCGGGGTCGATCATCACTTCCCGCATGACGACCTGATCCTCGTAGTCTCCGCTCAGTTGCATGGGGTGCAGCACCTCCTGTTTCATCAATTCGCAAAACTCGCAGTGGTGCTGTGAGACCATCAGCAAGATGGGCGCCTGTTTTTTCTTGGCTTTCTCAGCCGTTTGTCTGAGGTCGTCTACAAGAGCGATTCCGCCATAATCTGCATGCAGGCTGCTTGCAGCCAGGAGGCAGAAGAGCGCAATGGCAGGTGGTAAGGGGAGAAATTGCACTACTTTTTTTGGTTGAGGCATCTGTCAGGACCTAGTTGTTCTTCCACGTAGCCCGGCCGGTCTGACCGTCGGATGGGAGGGTCCTTCTCCAGCTGTGCTATTTGAGCGCTTCCAGTGAACTGACCAGCGAAGCGTTCAGCAGTTCCATATACTCAGGTGCTGAATTGTACCCGACGATAGGATCGGACAGGAGCCTGCCCTCTGCATCGAGGATCAACAGTGTGGGGGTGGCGTAGATGCCGTAACGCTGTTTGAACTTCCGGCTGCGGACGGCATCACCGTCAAAATCGATGATCTTGCCCCCCGAATTGATATCGAATTCACGAATCAACATAGTATGGTCGTTGGTTCGGTCTCTTGTGAGGGGATCGATAATCTCTTTCTTCAGTCTTACGCAATAACTGCAGCTATCTGCGCTGAATACTACAAGGATCGGGCTGTGGTGCTCACGCGCTATCCGGCCGACATCGGACCAGTCAACTGCGGAGGCGGAGTTTTCAGCTGAGGCGGGTAGGGTGAAGAGGATCAGAGCGAAGGAAATCAGGTACTGCTTCAACATATCGACAACTACTACTAAGGGAGTAGTTGCAGTATATCAAAATATACTTATATATCTATAAGTAATTGTAAAATTTTGGGCCGTTCCACCCGGTTTTCAGCAAAATTGTGATCAGGTTCTTGTTGTGAATTCTCGCCGATAACGATCCAGGCGACCTCGGTAGCCACCTTGAGCCAAATAGCGTGGGACAATGCTCTCAATGGCCTGTGGATCTATTCCGAGACCCCCGAATCCGTCGTCCTCACAGATGCTGTCTGTCTGAAGCGACAGGTAGTTATCCATGGTAAACGGGCGGCCGGGCAGAAGTCCCAGCAATCGTGCCTGCATCTTCGATAAGCCGTTCCCAAGTGGCAGAATTACCCGGCGGAGTCCAGTCGTCTTCGCTGTAAATGAGACCAGTTCCTGCAGGGTGTATATATTTGGGCCGCATAGATCATAGTGCATGTCGGCAGTGCTATCGTCCTCCAGGCAGCGGGCGAACGCCTCAGCCACATCTTCTACCCAGACCGGTGCAAAGCGGCTCTTGGGGCAGGCCAGGGGAAAGAGAAACGGCGACAGCTTCAGCAGCCCGGCAAAACGGTTGAAAAAACTGTCTCCGCTGCCGAAGATGACCGAGGGTCGGATACTGGTGACTTTCAGTGAGGTCCCGCCGTGAGTATGGGCTCGGTTCTCTCCCTCTCCCTTGCTGCGTAGATATTCACTGCCGCCCCGAGCGGCGTCAGCGTGCAATGCGCTCATATGAAGCAGGCGACCGACCCCCGCCTTGCTGGCAGCCTCGACAATGGTATCCACCAGTTCAACATGGATTTTTCTGAAACGGTTCCGTTTGCCGGACTCGTTGAGTATTCCAATCAGATTGATGACGGCATCACAACCTTCAAACTGGGTTGTCAGGTAGTCGGACTCCAGCGCTTCGGACTTGATCAGCTCAATACCGGGATTGACCTGTAAGTTGGCATGCCGCTGGGGATGCCGTGAAAGAACACGGCACTGAATGCCCCGTTTTGAAAGATTGGCAATCAGATGCTGTCCAACGAAACCCGTTCCACCTAGAATACAGATCCTGTTCATATACTTCGGTAACCTGCCATTGTCGTTTTTTTATCAGAACGAAATTCTGAACGCGATTTCGCCTACTGACAATACCCAATGGCATCTGTTTCCGCCTGACACATTGATTTTGATGCCGTGGCTCATCGGTTTCGATAGGTGAAAACTCCTCTATGACATCAATTCTTAGTGCCTTCACCGTTGAAGCTGTGCTGCTCTTTTTACTGCTCGGCAGTTTGGTCGGTGTGATCGCCGGACTGTTCGGTGTCGGAGGAGGATTGGTTATTGTGCCGGCACTGGTCTGGGGACTGCCCCTGATCGGGGTGGACGGAAACTACAACATGCATCTGGCCGTGGGGACCTCACTGGCGACTATCGTCATTACCTCCATTTCATCGATCCGGGCCCACCACAAGCGAGGGGGAGTGATCTGGCCTGAATTCTGGAGACTGACACCGGGCATCCTGCTAGGTGCCTGGTTGGGCGGAGTGGTGGCCGGTATGCTCGATGGCCTGGTACTGCAGCGAATCTTCGGGATATTCGCCATTTCAGTGGGGTTGCGTATGCTGTTCAGTGTTCAGTCCACGGGGATGATCCGGCAGGTGGGGGTAGTGGTGAAAAGTCTGGTCAGCCTTGTGATTGGGCTGATCTCAGCTATCGTGGGCATCGGTGGTGGTTCGATGACAGTGCCATTTTTGAATGCGACGGGAGTAGAGATGAAGCGGGCGGTAGCGACATCCAGTGCCTGCGGACTGCCCATCGCGCTGTCGGGTGGGGCCAGTTTTATGCTGACCGGTTGGGGTATTGAGACCCTGCCGCCGGGCAGTACCGGGTTTATCTATTGGCCGGTGGCATTGGTTATTATCTTGACCAGTGCCCTTTTTGCACCGCTGGGGGCGCACCTGGCCCACCGTTTGCCGGGGGCGGTACTGAAACGCATATTCGCCATCTTCCTGTTGGGGATAGGTACCAAACTACTGGTAGGATGAAGGGCTGTCGGCAAACAGGCTATAGGGCGGAATCGGGATCGGTAGTTGTTTGAAAAGCATGATGGCGCCTGTTTCGCTACGCATGATCATGCGTCCGTCGTTGAGCAGATAGTCAAACTCCATGATGTAGCCCGATTCCGGGTCGTACATGGCCAATCTATCGCCATCAATCTCGAACTGGCCGTCGCGATAGGTTTCCGCGCTTGCATAGATGCGGAAATGGCCATACATCACAAGGACAATCTCACCACTCTGTCCCAGCCAGATACCGTCAACTGGCGATCTCGCCCCTGCCGGATCTGACCGGGGAGACATTAAGGGTGGGACACCACCCATTCCCGGTAGGGGCGACTGTAAAGGCGGTCCACCAGGCCAGCCCGGACCATAGCCAGGCATACTATATGTGCTCCATGGTGAGCCGCCGGGACCTGACCAACCAGAGTAAGGGGAATTGCTGTTTCCGAAAGACCAATTGCTTTTGCCTTTGAACTCATGGGCCAGGTCACCCATAGTGTCCATCATAGCGATCATAGCTCTGCTCATGATGCTGGAAGGTGTCTCGGCGTTTGAAGTTACTGGGGTCGCAAGTGCAAGACACAAGATGAGTGTTAGCTCCAGTCCATGGTCTGATCGTGTGAATAAACGGCTCATAATCAGTCAGATCCAGTAATCATAGGTTTTGTTTCCTGCGAAGAGTACAATCATAGCCGATGTCGATACATTCAATCGACTCTTGCCAGATGCGGCCTTTGGTGGTTAGCTTTACCCCTGAAAGGGACAATGGAAGTCGCTGGCATGATAATGCACAAAAATATGGATTCAATTCGGATGAATCCGGGATAATAGAGAAAAAGAGGGTTTCCGGAGGAGAGAGTCATGAGTTCTCAAAAAGAGAGAACCAAGGAACGCAGAACAACCACACAGGATCTTATCGATAAACTTCTGGCGGAACGCCAGGAGGTGCTTGTCCTGTTTTGCAGCGTGGCGGGGTTGGAGCCATACCGGCGTTCCGAATCGCTCGACAAACTGTTACAGACTTTTTGTCAGGTGCTCATTGATTACACTGCCTTCGGGCATTTTGAGGTCTTCGGGCGTATCAGCAGCGGCAATGAGCGTCGTAGCGGCGTTTTGCAGCTGGCTAAGGCGATCTATCCTGAATTTGTTCTTGCGAGTGAAACGGCTGTTGCCTTCAACGATAAATATGATCTGTCTGATCATGCATTGGAGCTGGATCATCTACCGGAGGATCTGTCACGATTGGGCGAAGAGTTGGCAGTCAGAATTGAGCTTGAGGATCAGTTGCTGTCTAGTATGTTGGCGCGTTAGGCGTCTAATGGGACCAAATAAACGCCAAGCCAATCAACTGGTAATGGCTCAACCACCCTATACCGTACGCCGATCACATTTCTCTCCATCTGGCGAATGGAATTCCGCTTTCACCCTTTTCCCAAATGACCTGCATCAACTATGCTTGGTCTGATATAAGCCATTGAGCAAGTTTGTACTTTTTAACGCGCTTCTGCTCTAGAAGGGTAATCCTTGCCGGCTAGGGAGAATGCCGGAACTATCAGTTATCCATGTGCATGAAGCGGTCAACATGAGGATTCTAAGCTGTTAAATCGTACACCGGAAGTTGACGAATTCCTGTTGCCTTTACGCAGTTGCAAGGCACCACAGGTCCACCTGAACCAGTTTCAGATCGGCATCGACAATCAGCGAATCGATGTGGCTTTGAGCCATAAATTCCGTGAAACACTGGCCGAATTATCGGACAAGATCGTGCATGAGGATCTTGTTAAGCACGGTTGGGCCAAAATGGGCAAACCCCCCTCAAACAGCGACTTTGAGGGCTTGCGCGATGTCTATCGGGACATCATGCGGGGGGCGCTCGAACGGGTACATGAAAATGCGGCACTCAAAGAGTTGCTGCAGTTGCTGCATATGGCGTTACTGAAGATGCTGCTTGAATCGCCCGGTGATGCCGTCACCCGATTGCGTGACAAATTACAGCAAGATGCTGATTCGCCTGCGGGTATGGATAGCGGACGTTCGCTGGAGCTGCATGAGAGAATCGCCAATCTGGCGAGGTTGGAGCCGGGTATTCGCTACAGGACGTTGAGAAGGCTGTTCAAGGTTGTCATGAGGCTGGAGTCCAAGGAACTGCGGAAACTGAGAAAATCTGTAGTGGGACACTCGTGGACAGTGTCGAAACAGATTTTATTCAATCCGCTGTTGCATCTACCTGATCTCTCCACTGAAGAGTTTTTCCTCAATCACTATCCTCTACTATGTGTGGATCGCCATGAAGGGAACTTCTTTGATCTGACCAATCGTATCATCACAGAGACCTTTCAGGGCTATCTGCCTCACTGGACCAAAGCGGCTGACAGACAGGACTCCAAGGTGTTGGGGGAGAAGACAAACCAGCCATTTCAGATACGAAACCGGGAGTTACATAGCGGATTCTCAGAGTTTTTAGAGGGTCAGCGTCTGCTCGAGAGAAGCCTGAGCGAGGAGGAGTTCAAAACTATTGATGTTACTTGGCTCGATGTGCCGACGAATATCGAACTCCTGATGCGCAGACACAACCAGGAGGGCGGCTGGTTTTCCAAAAACAGATCACAGGATGTGAGTCCGTGGCAAAATTCTGAATGCGACAAACTACAGCAGAAACTACAGGCGGAATTGTTTAAACGGCTGGAGCGGGCTGGCATTACCCGTCGTGCGGTTGCAGCCTATCGAACACCTCGACTATACCATCAACTCCGGGGGCAATTGCCGATAAAGGAGGTCTATCTCTATCTGGCTGACCAGCTACCGAAAAAGGTCTTGAGCAAGCGGTTGGCTTCCACACCTGACAAAGGTGTTGCTGCTCTTAAAGCACTCGATGTGGTGTTGAATTACATTCGCAGGATGCCCGCCGCCAAACACCAGGATTATGTTTTGCGCTACCTGAGGGATTTTCTCACCTTTCGCAGGGATCTAAAACTGGCCTATTACAGTTATCAGCAGATGAGTCGTTTACGGGTTTTGCAGGATGTTGAGAGTATCAAGCTCTCCCGTGATAATGGTGCTCTTTACGAATTTAGGCTGGGTAGTGACAAGGAGACGGATGACCATAAGGTGAAGGCCCATGTCGTGCTCAAGGCGGATGTGCGGGGCTCCACGGAGATTACACGACAGTTGGTCGAAAAACGGCTAAATCCTGCCACCCATTTCAGCATGAATTTTTTCGGTCCCATCACAAAGTTACTGGACCGGTTCGGTGCACAAAAGGTTTTCGTTGAGGGGGATGCGTTGATTCTTGCTGTATTAGAGACCGGCGGGGCGGGTACCCAGGCGATGACTGTTGCCAATGCCTGCGGTCTTGCAAGGAAAATGCTCCTGGTCATGGAGGCGCAAAACAGTCAGAACCGAGCCTACGATCTGCCCAAGCTGGAGTTGGGACTGGGTATTGCATTCTGTGATGATGCTCCTGCCTATCTGTATGATGAAAAGAGAAAAATCATGATCTCTCCTGCCATCAACCAGGCGGATAGGCTCTCCTCATGCTCCGCCGAGTTACGAAAGGATACCGGTTGGCGGAGAAGTCAGCGTCACCGTGTGGAGGTCATGCGGCTGGAAAATGAGAGGTCTTCCGATACGAGCAAGCGTCTGCGTTACAACGTCAATGGAATTGAGCTTGATCCGCCTGCATTTGAGAAACTTAAATCGGAAATGGTTTTACATAAAGTGAAACTGCACAGCCGTTCAGGTGATACTCACTACTACTTCGTGGGACGCTTCATGGACAGGCTGGGTTCTTCTCACTGGTTGGTGATCAGGGAGGCAATACTCAAGGGTTGGCAAGATGATCGGTTATCAGAGGATTCCGGAGAAGATCATAAAAGCTTTTTCTACGAAGTGATCACTGATGCCGACCTGGTTGGTCGTGTTAAAGGGAAGCTGAGTAAAAAACGGGCGGATAGGTCAAACAGGTCCCCCAAAGTAGCGGGCCTGGCTTAATCAAACATCGGATAGGGTGCTATCGGCGACATCGGCCTCGGTTTTGCGTCCCTCGATGGGCTGTAACCAGGATGATGATGACTGTGCGGGGTCCAGCCCTAACCGGTAGTTGTAGATCACCGTGTAGGCCAGAACACGCTTGAGGTACTCTCTAGTCTCACGGAAAGGTACGGTTTCTATCCAGATATCTGCAGGTTGCGTCTTCTTGGGCAGCCAGGCTTGTACCCGCCAGGGACCGGCATTATAGGCGGCGGTTGCGAGTACGGGGTTCTCCTGCAACTGTCTATAGATTTTATTCAGGTAGCTGGTGCCCAACTTGATGTTCACCTCCGGCAGATAGAGGTCGTCGGGAAATTGTATCGATTCGCTCAATTCGTTGGCGACCGCCTTGGCGGTTTTCGGCATTAATTGCATCAAACCGCGGGCTCCAACCCTCGATTTGGCGTCAGTCATGAACGCGCTTTCCTGGCGCAAAATAGCGTAGACCCAGGCTCTGTCGATGCCTTGTACCCGGGATAACGTGGTGACGGCTTGCTGATGGGCTAGCGGGAAGCGAAGCTCAAGGTCATCCCACTGTTTCAGACGCGCCAAGGTAAGGATGGCCTGAGAAGGCCAGTTCCATCTCTCGGCGAGCCGGGCTGCGGCCCTGAGTTGATCACTGTTTCCACCTTTTAGGGCAAGATTCCATTCACGTCGCGCCTGCAGGGGCCGTCCAAGATGATGTAGTTCATGTGCCCGTTTGAGACCGGGTTGCAGAGAAAGTTCTTCGACCAGGCTGAGATCGGCCTCCAACTTCTGATGCAGCAGATTAGGTTTATGACCAAGCCGCTGAGCTGCGAGGAAACCGTAATAACTTCGGTCGACAGAAAGTGTTTTCAGTATCGCTTCTCCTTCCTCGTTTCGTCCCAGATTGAGTAGCGCTCTGGCTCGCCAGTAACGCCAGCGATTACTCTTCTGCTCTTGCAATGGGATCTCACGGAGGGTTTGCAGCAGGTCCTCCCAATCACTGTTTTGCAGTGCGAACTGCAGCCGCTTATCGGATAGCCGGCTATCGAGATGGAGATATTTTTTTGGAAGAAATTCGGTAATTTGTCGACTCTTCAGACTGGCCTCTTGCCTGGACAGCTGTCCCATGAGGGTACGTGCAGCCTTCAAATGCTGTAAGTCTGAGAAGGCAATCTCTTGTGTCAGTCGCTGCCAAGCGCTGAATGCCTTCTCAACATCCTTTCGTGCGAGACGCTGGATTGCCTGAAGTGCCATCTCATCGCGCATAGAATGGTGCTTGCCGATAAGTTGTGGCCAGCGTGACGGATCATTGTAGATTGCCAGCCAATGGTCGGCCCAGGCTGTGTCTTCAGGCGCCAGAAACCGTCTTAAATAACGGGCGAGTCTGGTTTGGCCTGCGTTTATGGCCATACTGAAGCGTTGCCACACTAAGTCCTGGTCGAGGTTTCCGGCGTCTATCCATGCAGTCAGGACAGGATCACAAACCTTGGGGCGTGAACGGCCGCTGAGCCATACACTCTTGACGGACTCGAATGCGAGTTGCCGTTGTCCTGTCTCAATCAATGCTCGAAGGCGTTGGCATTGTCTGTGGATATTTCCACTTGGTTTGGAAAACTCAAGATAGGTGTACCAGAGCCCTTCATCCGCCAACAGTGACAGCCAGTGGTTGAGCAGTTGATTCTGCAGGGGGGTATCCCCCAAATATGCAAGTAACTCCCGGATACGGCTCGATGTCTGATCCTTCAGACTTTGCAAGCTCTCCTGATAGACCAGATAGGGGTAGAGAGGGTAATCCGTTAAGGATGCTTTCAGGCTTTGATATTGAATGTGATCCTCTGCAGTCAGGGCGGCTTCTGCTGCCAGGAACGTTGTGCGTTGTTTAGTGAAAAGGTCTGTATCTGAAATTCCACCTGACGCCTGCGCAGATAGACTCCAGTAAGCCAATAGGAAAAAGATGAACAGAAACGGTTTCTTTATCATTGTCATGATGATCATGTCGTGATCGGTTGTCCGAGTTTCATTCAGTCTTCGTATTCAATATCTCATTGAATAAATACTAGCATTTGTATATCTGCATTGAAGTCTACTGGTGGAGCGGTTTATGCGTTATGCTGCTGAGTCCAACCCTATCATAAAAGATCCCATGAGAAGCAAGCGGGAGTTTGGCGGGCTATGGATGATATAAAAGATTTTCAGTTCCGATTATGAGTGAAACAAGCACTGAAACTGCTGCACACCGTCTGGAAATTTTCACACCATTTCGTCTGCTCGGTATCAAGGTGTTGGAACTGGATGATAACTGGGGTAAGGCACGTATCCTGCTACCATTGAACAAGAACAACCGTAACCCCGGTGGTTCTATGTTTGGTGGCAGCATTGCATCCCTGGCAGATCCGATTCCCGCGCTGGCCTGCCATCGACGTTTTCCGCTATACGCTGTCTGGACCCGTGAGCTGCATGTCGATTTTCGCGCCCCCGGGCTCACCGATCTGGAATTGCGATTCGAGCTGACTGATGCCGAAGTGAATGAGATTGCCGATGAACTGACAAAGCGAGGTCGGAGTACGCCGGTTTTTGAATTCGGTTTTTACGATCGGGATGATAATCTGGTGGTCTGGGTCAGGAATCGGGTTGCGCTGAGACCACAGGGTGTGACAACCAGAACGCTAGGCGCTGTCCAGCGTAGATGATGATGTAAAGATATTTGAGAGTGATGTAATGAGTGACAGAGATGACGATATCGATTTTCAGTTGAGTAGCGGAATTGCTGCTTTTGAGGGGAAAAACTTCTCCCGGGCTGCTTCATTGCTCTCTTCTCTAGCGGAGAACGGAAATCCGGAAGCGCAATATCGTATGGCGATCATGGCGCAAGGCGGCCTGGGTATGGTGGTCAATGAGTTGATGGCATACAAGTTCATGAAAGCCGCTGCTGAGGCAGGGCATCCCATGGCGCAGCATGGTTTAGGATTCATGTACCTGGAAGGTGAGTGTGTAGATCAGAATCTGACAAAGGCGGTCGAGTGGTTCAAACTGGCTGCTGAGCAGGGCCTGGCAGGCTCTCAGACGACACTGGGTATGCTCTATGAAGAGGGCAGGGGTGTTGAGAAAGATCCGGAAGAGGCCAGGCGCTGGTACGAAAAAGCAGGCTTTTGAGGCGATTCATGCCTCATGGCCATGAATCGCTGCCGATCTTAGCGCGGGTTTAATAATGTCATAACCCTTTGCGATACTAAAGGTTTGACCAAAGGTTATCAAAATCAGTATCACCGCTATCTTCCTGTGAATCATCACCTTCCTTGGCATCACCCTGATCAAGATAGGCGAACTGAAATTGAGAAACTGAGCCGCTTGCTTCCATCAGTCGAGTCAGCTTTATCTCGCGAAGGTTTTCACCCTCATTGACAATCAGCAGATTTCCAAGCTGATAGGGATAAGAGGGACAGATAAAGCTGGTGGGCTGTCCCGAAGTGCCGACTTCCGGTAGTAACAGGCACTCCTGGGAGTCATCTGCCTTATTACTCTCCAGTCTCGCGGTAACCGCCATCGCATTGGGAGCCACCATCTGTACGCCGACCTGAAGGCTGTCGTCAGGGGATCTCCGCATCCACCGAACCATGCCGACACCAAATTGGTTGGCCGACATGGCGGACTGCACCCCTATCAGTTCACCGACCTGAATTTTCGGGATCTGCTCGCCCTTCCAGTCAAGGCAGTATCCTCCTGCACTTTCGTTGATGGTCTTCAGTATGTTGGTAGCTGGTTCGGATAGCTTTGTGGTTTCACTCTCCCAGATTTGAGAGGCAGGTTCAATATCGTCGAAATCATGGGAGTTGGGACCGAACTCCTCAAAATCTCCACGTCTTGGGTTGTAACTGCCCGTATCCAGCGGCATGAGTGAGAAATGTGCAGAGATTTTTGGATTGTGGCCCTCTGCGAAAGCGGTTTCGATCCATGTGCCATCGTCGACGCTCTTCTCTTCTTCGCGCGATGATTCGCCGCCGTAGGTGATCAGTTTGTGAATGGAGCGCAAGCCGACGGCGATCCTTAATTCAAAATTGAGCTTGGTACGGACAAATGCCCTTTTCTGGGCCTTCGACCAGAGTTTGATCAATTGCCTGACAAGGCCTTTATCAAGCTCGTTTATTCCCCAGAGCTGGCCGATTTCTTCCTGATTATCGCCAAACTGCGCACGCAGTTGTCCGATCAATCGGGAGGCATCCATTTTTAGCAGGTATTTGGTCTCAGACTCACTCAGTGCAGTTTCATGGGCTGGTGCCAGGTCGGTGTCCTGTCTGATGACGATTGAGGCCTCTTCGGGGGCATCTTCATAGCTGTGGAAGTTGGCTAGATGGCTCCACTCAAGTAGCGTATCGAAGATAAGGATATTATCTTTCTGCCTCATCTTGTAAGGCGAGGCCAGAGAAAACAGTACACAACGGCGGTAGGTATCTTCGATACTGGAACTTTTCCGGTGAGATTCCAACATATCTTCCACTGGTGCGGAATCGAGACTGTAGCGGACGGCCAGGCGGTGAAGTGCATGCAGCTCACGCCAGATGCGTTTGGGGTACGGATCGTAGACGAGTACCGACAGCAGGATCACCCGGGAGAGATAGCTTATACACCGATGGATGGCCTGAAGGAGGAGTTTCCTGTCGGGTTTGCCCGGGTTTTCCATCAGTAGTTCGACGACGACCGCTTTATAGGCCGTTGCCAGGCCGCTATGTAGTTCTCGATTGAGAACCGCGACCTTATAGGCTTTCTCGCTTAAGGGAAAACCGCAATCCAGATAGTGCTTGCTCAGGTTTTCCGAGATGTAGCTGAGTGGATTACGAAAATATTCGGCACTCTGTAAGCGTCGTTTTGACGGGATTCGGGTACGATTGAACGTCCTCAGGGCCTGAAACAGCTGGCGTGCAGTTTCACCAATATTGGCGATTGGTAACTGCTCGACCCAAGCGTTCATCTCCTTATCGTTGAGGAAAAAAGGGTTGCCCTTGGGAGGCAGTTGCTCCGGGATGCGAAGGCCTATTGGATTGCTCACCATTTTTGTAAACGCTTCAGTTGTTACTCACATTATTAAACCAGAGAATAGCCACATTCAGGATATCGTCCAATACGGAGGACGCCTGAATGTTCGATCCTGAACATTCGGGTACAGAGTGGTTTTTCTCTGGAATATGCAGCGGGGAATAAGACAATCCATGCCACTCTAGGTCTACTTAGCCAGCCTGACCGTGGAGAAGTGCACCCGGAGGTACCCCCTCCATGTGCCAGGTGCTGACAGTACATCCTCATCCATGAGCTTTACCAACCAAAAAAATGTTAACTGAGTCACAAAAATACTCAATTTGGCCCGCTGTGTAAATTCCCTGCAATTTACTGGGTAATACCCATTCGTTTCCTAAGTATATACTCAAAAACAGCTCTAATCGACTGATATGACAATGATTCCATCTTAAAAATGCCTGTAAAATCACCATATAATCTCTCTCATTCAGCTGTTCCCTGCAATAAGTCAGGCATTTTATTCCCCACTGTCGGAATTAAAGTGATCAATGACAAGAGCTTGTTCTCTGGAGAAGACTCTGGCAGTTTGTCGGCCTATGAGTATCAAACTGGTTAGTTTTCACCTCTGTCCCTTTGTTCAGCGGGCTGTCATCGCGCTGCAGGAGAAGGGGGTTAGCCATGAAATCGATTACATCGACCTGGCCGATCCTCCCACGTGGTTTGCACAATGTTCTCCACTGGGCAAAGTCCCCCTGTTGTTGATCGGCGATGACGTATTGTTTGAGTCCTCAGTGATACTCGACTATCTCGATGAGATCTACCAGCCCAGGTTGCATCCTTCGGATCCATTACTCAGGGCTCAGCATAAGGCGTGGATTGCCTTTGGTTCTGATCTGTTGATGCAGCAGCACGCGCTCGCTGTAGCTGAGGACGAGGCGACGTTCCGTGACAAGCTGGATCTGCTGGATAAGAACCTGCGACGGCTGGATCTACCCATCGGGCAAGGACTCTTCGGGAAAAGCGAAAGTCTATCGATGGTAGACGTGGCATTCGCACCACTGTTCCTGCGCCTGTCCATCCTGATGGCGTATCGTCCTGAAGTTGCATCCGTTTACTCAGCCCAGGTTAAGGGCTGGGCTGAGTCACTGCTTGCCAGATCCAGCTCCCAGGCATCTGTCCTCCCGGATTTTGAGGCACGTTTCGAAAGTTTCTTCCGGGAGAAAGGTTCCTGGGCGGTAGCCTCATCCGCAGTTTCCAACTGATACTGCGCGCCAGGGTCTGTTAACAGGCCCTAGGGTGTGTCTTTTGAGGATTTTGCAACCAGCTGGCTGACAATCTCGAACATCTTGCTATAGGTGCCGGCAAGACTACCGCTGGTTTTGTATTTACCATCGATGCCGATCGCGGGTACTCCATCCAGGCCGTATCGTTGTCCCAGCTTTTTCGCCTGCTGGACCTTGACGTAGACGCCGAACGAGTTCCAGGCATCACTGAATTTCTGTCTGTCGACGCCCTGTTCGACAGCGAAGTCGATCAGTGAATTCTTGTCGAACAGCTTGCGCTTCTTGACATGCATGGCCTCAAACAAGGGTTCGTGCAGTTGATCAGTCACGCCGAGCGCTTCCGCAGCATAGTAAAACTGGGCGTGTACGGTCCAACTGGCGTTTAGCGGAGAGGGCACCCGTTTGAATACCACATTGTCGGGCTTGGTTTTAAGCCAGGCGTTGAGCGCTGGCTCCATCGTGAAGCAGTGTGGGCAGCCGTACCAGAAGAATTCAACCACTTCCACTTTGCCGTCAGGGACGGACGTGGCGATAGGGGGCTCGATGGGATCCCATCCTTCACCCCACTCCGCATAGACGGATGAAATGGAAAACATGAGAATGGGTAGCAGTAAACGTTTGATCCAGGGCATTTTCATTCCTTACAGGAGAAATTTATCGGTTAACTCGCAATCCTATTGAATCTTGTTAGAAATTTGAATAGTGCTATGGTTCCCGGTACCGTATAGCTCTATGAGTAACTTCTAATAAAGTCGGCCAACCGGTTGTTGGTATTCGATCATGCGCGACAAACAGATTGAACATTGTATTGAAGTCATTTGCCAGAAAGGGTGTCAATCGGTCAGAGACGATATCCGCTTGCTGGAACAAGGTGTGGTTCTGCCCGAACTGGCGGTGCTGGATGACTTGGCCCGACTCAAGGTTTTGAAGGAACTGCGTGCGATCATGGCAGTTTACGGCGACAGTTGTCCCGTCGACTTGCCGAGTGAAGTATTGAGAGGTAATCGGGGGCATGGCAGCAACGCCTAAAAAAATGCGGCTAGGGGATATCGTCTATAAGGCACCATCGAAGATACACGGTAATGGCCTTTTCGCAAAGGTCGGTATCCGCAAGGGGGAGTATATCGGTACCTACGAAGGGCCCACTGCCAAGCGGGACGGTACCTACGTGCTTTGGGTCTTTGAAGAGGGTCAGTCGCCGGTGGGTCGAAGTGGCAGAAATCTGTTGCGATACCTGAATCACCAGGATGAGGGAAATGCCGAGTTCGACGGTTTCGATCTCTTTGCCCTGAGGGACATCAAGCCCCATCACGAGATCACGTTCGACTACGGGGGCTGGGAAGAGGAGTGATTTTGCTCCCTGGCTAAGGATTCAGGGGCAGCAGATGTTCAGTCTCTGCTCCATGGCGGTCCATATCCGGCTGGGGAGTAAGTAGTATCTCGGGATCGAAATCCGTCCATCCAGACTCATCTCCAGGACTGTAGAGCGCCTTCTCCAGTGCCAGGATCGCCGTCGGCAGGTCCGCATCGCATCTTCCAGCGAGACGAGCCAGATTTTTCGGTGGGTTGTCGGGCCATTGCAGCTGGCCCCATTGCAGCCATGATTCCCGAGCAACCGGGGCATCGGTCTCTTCGTATGCCCTTCTCAGCCTGTCGATGATGGTAGCCAGCTCGGATTGTGACTGGTTAATGGGTTTGTCTGCCGGTTCATCAGGTACCGGTGGTTGAGCGGTATCTTTTCTTCTGTGTGAAATCCACCAACCTACCAATGTCGCTAACCAGGCAGCTGCCAGCAGCCAGGCCACCCAGGTTACGCCATTGCCGTCATCTGCTAAAGATGTCTCGTTTGACGGATTTTCATCGTCTGGTGTCTGCGGGGATCCCTCATTGGTGGTTGAGGCGGTGTTCTGCCGTTGCTGATCGAAGGGAGTGGTTGTCGGTGCAGCGATGACCTTCAGCTCGACGCCGGGGAGCCGCGCTATCTCCTGCCGGTCCTGCTCTGTATTCCACCAGGTTATCTCGATGGGGGGGAGGGTATAGATCCCGGCCTCGGTCGGAATCAGTGTGATGACGTTCTGTCGACTGCTGCTGATCCCGCTCTTTCGTGGTGTGTCATTGAGGTGAGGGTGTTCCTCGTAGGGTTTGATGCCTGAAGGAACCTCCTGGGTGATTGACGGCAGTTGAGAGGACATCAGGCCATCCGCGATTAACATGATACGGCGTGTGAGGGGCTTGCCGGCTACGACAGGCGAAGTCCCGTCGATGCCTGCATCTTCAAGTGTCAGATGTTTGGCCGGTAACCATTGGTCACCTGTGAATCCAGCAGGAATCGGGGCAATCTCCAATGAGACAGGTTCGGATTGGGATTGGATGAAGCGTTGGGTTCTGGGCCGTTGGCTGAAGGGGTCGTCAAGCAGACTGAAAACGGAGCGGCCACCCGTTCTTCCGCGAAATCCCACTGGCGCTATCTCCAGCCTGCCCGTCTGGTAGGCGAAGAGTCCGTAAGTACGCTCCAGTACCCGGTAGAGTTCTCCGTTTTGTTCGGTTGTGTACTGTGTTTCATCAAGCAGTTCAATGCGAGTATCACTTAGTGATGGTTTGGGATCGTCCAGATGCTCTGCATGAACACCGGCCTGGCGAATGAGTTTGAGCGTCAGGATGATCTCCTCTTCCGGGTACGCCTTGTTTTTATTCAGGCTGAGTTCCACCCATGCCTGCTGTGTATGGGTGTCCTGGTCCAAGGGTTGCTCTGTCACCTCAAGTGTCAGGGGGGCGGTCTGTTGTGCGCCGAAGGGGATTGGCGGGATGGTAAGTGTGCCGGAGCTTTTGGGCAGCAGAGTCAGTACCAGGGAGCGTTTGGACGACATCTTGCCGTTGATGATGGAGATGCTCTGCTGGGTGGCCCGTTCAAGGATTTCGAAATCCTTATCCAGTACCTTCAGATCGGGTGTATCCGACTGATCGCCTTCCATATCGAGAGTCAGTCTGATCGGTTGTCCCTGATATGCGGTTGGATTCGACAATCTGGCTGAGACAGCCGCCTGGATGGGAAGTGCGAGCACCAACAACAGTATGGCGATCAGATATTGAAAAACGAATGAGTTTTGTGATGTATGCGGTTTCATTGGCTTGCTGCTGGGTGGGTCCAATGATGTTTCACTGTTTCGCCACTATTCCTTTCAGGCAGTATAATGAGCAACCTGTTAGATTGGGCATGAAGCCATAAGTTTCAAGGGGTAACCCCCTTATTCTGGCTTCTCTGCAGATGAAGGTCCAGGATTGTGGACCCTCTCTCTCCCGTCACGTGTGCCAAGGTTATCCGTGAAAATAGTACAAAGAACGCCGGCAGAGGATGTTAATCGCTTTTCCATTGAGGTCCACCCGGTCCTGCAGCGTATCTATGCGTTTCGGGGGATCTACAGTGATGATGAGCTGGACCTGGCATTGGCGCATCTTCTGCCAGTGAGTAGCCTGAAAGGTGTGGGTCAGGCAGCAGCCCTGCTGATGGATGCTCTGAAGGGGAAAAAGTCGATTCTCATCGTAGGAGACTACGACGCAGACGGTGCGACCAGCACCGCGCTTGCGATGCTGGCTCTCAAGTCCTTCGGGGCGCCAGATGTATCGTACCTGGTCCCCAATCGGTTCGAGTATGGTTACGGTTTGTCCCCCGAGCTTGCCGAGTTGGCGGCGGCGCGTGAGCCGGGTCTGATCATCACGGTCGATAATGGTATCTCCAGCCTGTCCGGTATCGATCGAGCCAATGCACTGGGCATACCCGTGTTAGTGACAGATCATCACCTGCCTGCCGATAAGCTGCCAGCAGCAGCGGCTATCGTTAATCCAAACCAGCCGGGAGACGAGTTCGGCAGTAAAAATTTAGCCGGTGTCGGGGTGATCTTCTATGTAATGGCGGCGCTGCATAATGCGCTAAGTGAAACGGGTTGGTTTGAGCAACAACAACTGCTGGCTCCCAAGATATCGGATTGGCTCGATCTGGTGGCTTTGGGCACGGTCACCGACCTGGTTCCATTGGACAGAAACAACCGAATCCTGGTCTCGCAAGGACTGAGACGGATTCGCGCCGGTCGCTGTCGTCCCGGTATTCGAGCATTGCTGGCAGTGGCCAAGCGGCCTTTGTCCCGGGTGGTTGCGTCTGATATGGGTTTCGCGGTTGGACCGAGACTCAATGCGGCGGGCCGTCTTGAGGATATGGGAGTGGGGATTGAGTGTCTGCTGACTGAGTCGGAGGCAGTAGCCCAGGAGCTGGCCGAAACTTTGGATGAGCTGAACCAGGCCAGGCGTAGTATCGAACTTGAGATGAGGGAGCAGGCCGAGGATGCGCTGGAGCAGCTTCATCGGATGACCGAAGGTGAGCTGCCGGCCGGGCTGTGTCTGTATGATAAGGCGTGGCATCAGGGTGTGGTCGGTATATTGGCCTCCCGCATCAAGGAGCAGTATCATCGCCCGGTGATCGCTTTTGCCGATGGTGGTGACGGTCAGCTGAAGGGCTCTGCCCGATCGATCAAGGGGCTTCATATGCGGGATCTGCTGGATCGAATCGCCACCCGTCAACCCGATATGGTGAAGCGTTTCGGCGGTCATGCCATGGCAGCGGGGATGACCCTGAATACTGATTCTTTCCAGGCCTTCAAGAGCGCTTTTGAAAAAGAGGTCGAAGAGAGTGTAGATTCCACTATGCTGCAAGGTCTGTTGTTGACCGACGGCGAGCTGGAACCGGAAGATTTAACTTTGGAAGTGGCGCAAACATTGCGGGATGCCGGGCCTTGGGGTCAGGCGTTTCCGGAACCGCTGTTCGAGGGAGAGTTCCGGCTGCAGCATCAGCGCGTGGTGGGAGAGCGGCATCTCAAGTTAAGGCTTTCGACAGGGCGGGGCGGTGAGATCGTCGAGGGTATCGCTTTCAACCAGTCAATGCTGCCGAAGAGTACTCAGACGGTGAAGCTTGCGTACCGTCTCGATGTAAATGAGTTTCGCGGTGTGAGACAGCCGCAACTGATCGTGGAGTATATTCAATCGAACCCGTAGACGACGATTTTGATGATGTAGAAGCGCTTGAGCCCAGCAAGAGCCAGATCAAGCGGGACATGGCTGCCCTGCAGAAGCTCGGGGAGCGTCTGACCCTGCTGCCGACCGCTCAACTGGCGCGTATGTCCCTGAGCGAGGAGATGCAGGCTGCACTGGCGGAAACCGCCCGGATCAAATCCCACAATGCACTACGTCGCCACTATCGAAGGTTGGGCAAGCTGCTGCGAGGGGAAGCGCTCGATGCCATCCGCCAGGTGGTCGACGAGATCGACGGGAATCACCAGACCGACGTGGCACGTTTTCATGCATTGGAGCGTTGGCGGGATCGGCTGGTGGATGGACAAAGTGAGGATTTCGGTGAGTTTCTCACCAACTATCCCGATGCGGACAGGCAACACCTCCGCCACCTGATCCAGGCTGTCCATCGTGAGCGCGAAAAGTCACAGCCGCCCACCGCATACCGTAAGCTTTTCAAATACCTGAGGGAAGTGAGCGGGTTGTAACTGTCCGCCTGAAAAGTGGGATGCCGAATTGACCCTGTCGGCTCATACATGAGTCAGGCTGTCGCATTCAGCAGGCGGGAGGTTGGACAGGCAGCGCTTGTTTGGCTGGAATGCTCTCCACTGACCAGTGTCTGATAGCCCATCTCCAAAATTCGCTCAGATTGTCGGGGCGCTCTGCAGGTAGTGGCTGGCCAAGAAAGCTCAAGGCCTGCAGCAGGCTATCAATGGGGCGGTTGATATCCACCGGCGCATCCCGATATTGTTTGCTGAGTTTTCGCCCCTCGCCGTCCACGGCCAAGGGGATGTGGGCGTAGTCAGGTGTCGGCAGTGCCAGCAATTGCTGCAGATATCTCTGCCGTGGGGTCGACATCAGCAGATCCGATCCCCGAACCACCTGATTGATCTCCTGCCAAGCGTCGTCAACGACGACGGCCAGTTGATAGGCGTAAAAGCCATCACGGCGGCGGATGATGAAATCACCGATCTCCAGGCTTGGGTTCTGGCGTATCCGACCCTGAATCCTGTCGGTATAGGCAATCTCCCGGTGTTGTGTGAGCAGTCTGATGCTCTGAGCCGTATCCGATCTCTCTATTCCTCTGCGGCATGTGCCTGGGTAGATAGGGCCCTCTTTACCTGTCTGAGCGGTCATCGCGATCTCATTGCGACTGCAAATGCAGGGGTAGGCCTGACCCTTTCGCATTAAGGTTTCCAGCGCCGCCTCATATGCCTGTGTCCGCTGTGACTGGTAGATTACGGTACCGTTCCATTCGAAGCCGAACCGTTCCAGGGCATTCAAAATCCAATCAGCGGCACCTTCCACTTCCCGAGTCCGGTCCAGGTCTTCCATGCGTACCAGCCACTCTCCCTGATGACTGCGGGCATCGAGATAGCTGCCCAGCGCGGTGACGAGTGAGCCGAAGTGAAGCGGACCCGTGGGAGAGGGTGCGAAGCGCCCCCTGTAGGCCCCGTTTATTTCGCGGGATTTTTCCATGCCGGAAAGCAAAAAACCGGCTTAAGCCGGTTTTTTGTCGCAATACTGTGAATAAACCTCATCCCATCTGTTTTTCCCGGATCTCATCCAGGGTTTTACAGTCGATGCAGAGTGAGGCGGTGGGACGGGCTTCGAGACGGCGAATACCGATCTCCACGCCACAGGAGTCGCAGAAGCCATACTCGTGGTTGTCGATCTTCTCCAGTGTCGAGTCGATCTTTTTGATCAATTTCCGTTCACGGTCACGGGTACGCAGCTCGAGACTGAACTCAGACTCCTGGGTAGCCCGATCATTCGGATCAGGGAAATTGGCGGCCTCGTCCTGCATGTGATGCACGGTCCGGTCGACCTCCTCCATGAGATTGGCCTTCCAGGCCTGCAGGATCACCCGAAAGTGGGCCTCCTGCTTCTCATTCATGTACTCTTCGCCCTTCCTGATCTTATAGGGCTCGATACCGAAGGCTCCCGCCTCCTGTTGTGCTTTGGCTTTCTTTTGGGCCATTCAAGATACCTCTTCAGTGAAGGCGCCTATCTATACCAGAAAGAGAAGTGTGAAACAACAGAGACACGCCCCCATTGCCAACTGCTTTCCCATACAGAATCATGGACTATTTCGATGTGTTTAACAGGTTGAAATCCCTGCCTCAATTGACCTGACAGGCTTTACACGCCTCTCTTTATCGGCAGGAGGGATGAAAGCTGAATGGTCATTGGTTAAGCTAGCGCCAAATCAGCAGTTTGGATGTGAAGATGACAGAGTTAGCAGCACTGATATTTGATGTGGACGGTACCCTGGCGGATACCGAAAGAGATGGCCACCGGGTGGCATTTAACCGTGCTTTTACCGATGCCGGCCTCGATTGGGAGTGGTCGGTGGACCTCTACGGGAAGTTATTGGCGGTCACGGGGGGGAAAGAGCGAATCCGCCATTTTCTCGATAACTATCACCGGGAATTTCAACGCCCCGATGATCTGGACGGTTTCATCGCTGGGCTTCATGCCGCCAAGACAGCACACTACACGCAGATGCTTGGGGAAGGGTTGATCCCAATGCGCAGTGGGGTGAAACGGCTGCTGGAGGAGGCGAGAGAGGCGGGATTACGTCTGGCGATTGCCACTACAACCACGCCGGCGAATGTCAGTGCCCTGTTGCAACACAGTCTGGATCCCGATGCGGAAAATTGGTTTGAAGTGATTGCCGCAGGCGATATCGTCCCGGCGAAAAAACCGGCGCCGGATATTTATCAATGGGCGATGGAGCAGATGGGGCTGGCGCCGTCGGCCTGTCTGGCCGTCGAGGACTCACACAATGGGGTGCAGTCGGCGCTGCAAGCCGATATCCGGACAATTCTGGTGACCACTAACGGTTACACGGTTGATGACGATTTCAACGGCGCCAAACTGGTTGTGGATCAAATGGGTGAACCCCAGGCGCCGTTTCAGGTCAAGTCGGGACAGGTAAACGGCCACGATTTTGTCGATTTGGCGCTACTTCGAGACCTGCACGGGAGTATCACGGGATGAGCCTGGTAGCGGAGCGGATGCAGCGCATCGCCCCCTTCTATGTCATGGATCTGCTGGCACAGGCGCGTAAGCTTGAAGCCGAAGGGCATTCGATCATCCATATGGAGATCGGCGAGCCCGATTTCGATACGCCGGCACCGATCATCGCGGCAGGGCAGCGTGCACTGGCTGAAGGCCAGACTCACTATACACCGGCCAGGGGGCTGCCTGCGCTTCGCCAGTCTATCGCAGACTTCTATCTTGAACGTTACGGGACTCCAGTCGATCCCGAGCGGATTATCGTCACGCCGGGGTCATCCGGGGCATTGCAGCTGGTGCTGAGTGTATTGATCAATCCCGGTGAATCGGTGTTGATGGCCGACCCGGGCTATCCCTGCAACCGCCATTTCGTCGAACTGGTCGACGGCAAACCGCTATCGGTGCCCGTGGGGCCGGAGAGTGGCTACCAGTTGACGGCAGAATTGGTGGAGTCCGCCTGGCAGCCCGACACCAAAGCGGTATTGATCGCATCTCCTTCCAATCCGACGGGCACCCTGGTGTCGGACAGTGAGATGCAGCGTCTTCATGAGACGGTAAAACGTCTTGGCGGCATACTGATCGTTGATGAGATCTATCAGGGATTGGTCTACGGCATGGCAGGGGGGACGGCACTCCGTTTTGCCGGCGATATCTTCGTCATCAACAGTTTCTCCAAGTTTTTCGGTATGACCGGTTGGCGGCTTGGCTGGCTGGTGGCGCCCCAACCCTTTATCGATCCGCTGGATCGATTGGCGCAGAATATATTTCTCTCCGCACCGACCCTGTCTCAGTTCGCGGCCCTCAGCGCTTTCTCGCCGGAGGTGTTGGCTATTCTCGAGGAGCGTCGACAGGCCTTTGAAACGAGAAGGGATTTTCTTCTTCCCGCCCTGCGTGAACTTGGCTTCTCCATACCCGTAACCCCTCAGGGCGCCTTCTACCTCTATGCGGGTTGCGAGAAGATAAGCGACGACAGTCGAACCTTGGCGAAGGATCTGCTGGAGCAGGCCGGGGTGGCAGTGACACCGGGACTCGATTTTGGTGCCCACCAGCCCGAGGCGCACCTGCGTTTTGCCTACACAACCGATTTAGAGAAGCTTTCAGAGGGTGTGGAACGAATTCGGCGCTTCATCGCTGCCTGATTCAGCACCAATCGCGGAGTCACAGAGATGCGTAGGGTGCGGCCTTGCCGCACCAGGGATAGGAACAAAACGATTGTTCTCTAATCCGTCATTCCCCGCAAACGCTCATGCCAGAAGACAGTCGCCCCTGCAACCGCTGCCGGCATTGCGAGAAAATTGACCAAGGGCACCATCATCATCAATGTCAGGCCGCCGCCAAAAGAGAGTGCCGTGAGACGAGTCTGTTTCAGACGCTGATACTGTTTCTTGAAGCTCAAGCCATGATTGGCCATGGGATAGTCGCCATATTCAATCGCCAGGAACCAGGCACTGAACGCCATCCAGAGGAAAGGCGCCACCAGATTGACCACGGGGATGAGAAAGAGGATCAACAACGGTATGGCACGCAACAGAAAATAACTCATTTTGCGCAGTTCGGAGAGGATTGACGGCACGGCCTCCTTCATCACCTGCTTCATCCCGCCGGGCTCCTGAGGCAAGTCCCCACCAAGGTAACGCTCGACTTTCTCTGCCAGCAGGCCGTTGAAGGGTGAAGCGATCAGATTGGCGATTACGGTAAAGGTATAGAAGATGATCAATACCACTGCGATGGCAAACAGGGGCCAGAGCAGCCAGCGCAGCCAGGAGAGCCAACTCTCGTCGGCGGGAAGGAATCTGTCCATCAAGCTCTCGAACTGATTCAGTCCCAACCAGACCAGCAGTGAGAAGACGACAATATTGACCAGGAGGGGCACCAGGACAAAAGGTCGCAGCCCCGGTTTGCTAATCAGGCGAAGACCGCGAATCAGATACCCGGCACCGTCAAGCGGTGTATTTGCCATGACGAAATCCTTACTGCAAAGTGCTGGATCTTAACAGATTCCACCTGAGAGTTTGGGGCCTAACTGTCACACTTTGTCATCTGACACCAGGGAGTGACAACTATCAGGGAGTAAAGAGGAAATTGGATCGGTATGATGGCGCTGTCGAAAGGGTGGCGTTGCACCTGTTGAAATGTACGGATTTCATCCGGGTATAGGCTCGAACAACCGGAGAATCTACCCGGTGTCGGGGTAACTCAGGCGATTGTGACGAAGTGTGCGAAAGGAGGGTGACTGTTGGTCGGCATTGAGACGATGATGAGCCTGTTCGCCACGGCAGTGGTGCTGGCTCTGGTCCCCGGTCCGGACAACCTCTTTGTCTTGACCCAGTCAGTGCTACAGGGCCGTTGGGCAGGCCTGATGGCAACCCTCGGTTTCTCCACCGGCCTCATTTTCCATACCCTGGCTGTGACATTGGGCGTGGCGGCGATCTTTCAGACTTCCCACCTCGCGTTTACTTTATTGAAAATATTCGGTGCCGCCTATTTGCTCTACCTGGCCTGGCGATACCTGCGGATGCCGATGATCGAGCCCGGATCCGTATCCATACCCCCGTTAGAGCCCTGGCAGTTCTATCGCAGGGGTATCATCATGAATGTCACCAATCCAAAGGTCTCGCTTTTTTTTCTGGCCTTTCTGCCCCAGTTTGCAGATCCGCAGGCGGGCTCGGTGGTCTGGCAGATGATTGTTTTTGGACTGCTGTTTATCCTCGCCACGCTACTGGTATTTGGCGGCTTGGCGCTACTGGCGGGAGCCGTCAGCCCCTGGCTGAACCGGAAACCACGACTGCAACGGGGCATATATTGGGTGGCTGCCCTGATCTTCGTGGTACTGGCGGTAAGATTGATGCTGGCGCAACCTGCTTGAGGTCGGTGGACGATAAAAATCCACACTCAAAGCGCATTGACCACAGACTGTATACAGCCTGTAAGATATCCGACTGAGCCACTCATCAACTTGATAATTGGGTCTCCCTCTGTGATCTCCGTTTTTTCTGAATCACATAATTACGGCCAACTCAGGTGAATAAGCGGGGATACTTCCCTTAATCGCGCGGAGTATTCCGCGTAACGACGTTTAGGATTCGATCAGCTATGAAGTATGTAGGCGCGCATGTCAGTGCTGCCGGCGGTGTGCAAAACGCCCCGCTGAATGCCCAGGCGATAGGGGCAAAAGCCTTTGCCCTGTTTACCAAGAATCAGCGGCAGTGGCGTGCGAAACCACTGACCACAGAAGCCATCGATGCCTTTCGATCAAACTTGGAAGCGGTCAAGATCGATACCCGTTACGTGCTGCCTCACGACAGCTATCTGATCAACCTTGGGCATCCCGAGCCAGAAGGACTGGAGAAGTCACGGCACGCCTTTCTTGAAGAGGTCCAGCGATGTGAGCAGCTGGGACTCTCATTGCTCAATTTCCATCCAGGTGCGACGCTGAGGAAGATCAGCGAGACAGAGAGCCTGCGACTGGTGGCCGATTCGATTAACTGGACTTTGGAGCAAACCCATGGGGTGACTGCGGTAATCGAGAATACGGCAGGGCAGGGCAGCACGCTTGGCTACCGATTTGAGCATCTGGCGGAGATAATTGATCAGGTGGAAGATAAGTCCAGGGTCGGCGTCTGTCTCGATACTTGTCACACTTTCGTGGCGGGATACGATCTTCGTACTGCTGAGGCGTGTAGCAATACCTTTTCACAATTCGAGTCGATTGTGGGCTTTAACTACCTGCGAGGTATGCACCTCAATGACAGCAAACCCGATCTCGGTGCCCGGGTCGACCGCCACCATAGTCTCGGTCAGGGCAAACTCGGGTGGGAAGTCTTTCGCTACATCATGCGAGACAAGCGCTTCAATGATATCCCCATGGTGTTGGAGACCATCGATGAGACAATCTGGGCGGAGGAGATCGCAGCTCTATACGCTTTTTGAAGGAAAAGGCTTCCTATTGATGTTTGTATAGCGTTATGTATTGCCGAGATGGTCCGCCTCACATAGACTGTTGCCCGCGAAGACGGAATAAACGCTGGTAAGTGTCATGTCTCTACTGGATGATTTAAAAAAGGAAGCGGAAACGCTGAAAACGTCAGATGATGCTGATGCGGCGCAGGCTCGACTTGAGGCAAATTATCGTGAGCGGCTCCGGCCGGCTATGCTGTCGATATTGCACTATCTCTCTGAGCTGACAGAGCAACTGAAGCTGGTCGATCCCGACGTAAAGGTGGGCTACGCCTTGCCGGGTATCGGTCTGGTCAGCGAGCTGCACCAGGGCGAATATATCGTTAACGCCGACAGCACTGAAAACACCAAAACCATCCGATTGCGTTTCACTTGTACCGATGACAGGGAGAGGGAGTTTGCAGTCAAGCCGAAATCGACAGCGGATGAGACGCGGGATTTTCTCGAAACCCAAACCATGCGCTATGCCGAGTGGCCCATCAGGGATCCACAGCAGGGGGTCGTGGGCCTGAATTTCCAGCTTGCTGTCAAAGTGGGCGTCAACTTCATCTTCAAAGCGGACCTGGAGCATGGCGCCATTACTTTATTGGTCTCCAATTTTCACGATTTCAAGGTGGAAAAAAGTGTGGTGCAGCCGGAACGTATTGACGAGGCCTGGCTGGACAATTTGGGGAACTATCTGCTCCGCCGAAGAAAGAATCTGTATGAGCTGGAAATCGACGACAGCAATAAGGCAGCCATTCGGCAACAGCTGGAAGCGGCAAAAAAACAACGTGAGGCTGAGTTGGAAGCGGCGATTCAACGTGAGCGAGAAGAGCAGGAGGAGGAGCGCCGAAACTCTTTACTCGGTAAACTGAAATCGTTTACCGAGCGTGTGGAGAAGTAGAGACTGTTCATTCAGTTTCCATCTCCGGCTTGTAAGGGGATTGGGTTTCCAATAATCTTCCCTGGATGAAGCGCTCCAGGCCGGCTTTTTCAACGATAGGGCAGTTATTGCCCGTTGTACTGCTACTTCTCCTGTCTCCGCTATCCTATGCCGACGAGGAAGTTCGCATCGGCGTGTTGAGTCATCGAGGCGATGTGGTCACCCGCGCCATGTGGGGTCCTACGGCCGACTATCTCTCTGCGATTATTCCCGGACATCATTTCACCATCCATCCATTGAAGTTTGACGAGGTCAATCCCGTCGTGGATGCCGGTAAGGTGGATTTCGTACTGGTTAATCCAGGTATCTACGTCAATCTTGAGGTCAAATACCGGGTATCGCGGATCGCCACCCTTTATAACCGGCGCAACAATGTGCCATACAAGATTTTCGGCGGGGTGATTTTTACCCGCAAGGACCATCCGGAGATCAACACCCTGGAGGATCTGAGGGGCCACAGTTTCATGGCGGTCTACTCCACCTCCTTGGGGGGCTTTCAGATGGCCATGCGCGAGATGCTTGCCAGCGGCATCGATCCTTATCGTGATCTTAAGTCCCTGGAGTTCGGCGGCATCCATGACCTGGTGGTAATGTCGGTATTGCACGGGGATGTTGATGTGGGTACCGTGCGTACCGATATCCTGGAGCGCATGGCTTCTGCCGGTACTATCGATATCGACGATTTCCATATCATTAATCCCAGGCAGGAGCCGGAGTTCCCCTTTGCCCTGAGTACAAGGCTCTATCCGGAGTGGCCTTTCAGTAAGGTGGCACATACGGCGGACTCACTGGCACAAGAGGTAGCCGTCGCCCTCCTGCAGATGCCCCATGACCATCACGCCGCCCTGGCGGGCAAGTATGCCGGTTGGACCATTCCCCTCGACTATCAACCGGTGCATGAACTCTTCCGTGAGCTGAAACTGCCGCCCTATCAGGATCTCGGAAAATTCACCCTGTCGGATGCCATCGAGCGCTATCGCATTTGGCTCTTTGGTGGATTGTTGGTATTGCTGTTTATGGTTTTTATGACGCTTTGGGTGATGCGTCTGAACAAGGCACTACATAGCGCCAAGACCCGATTGGAGCAACAGCACGAACTGATCGTAGATTCGGTGGCGGACGGTATCTATGGTGTCGACCTGCGTGGTCGATCCACCTTCTTCAACAAGGCGGCGGAACGCATTACCGGTTGGTCGGCCAGAGAGGTGATCGGGCTCAACCAGCACGAGATTCTCCATCATACCCACGCTGACGGTTCGCCCCACTGGGCGGAGGAGTGTCCGGTGTATCAGACCTTCAGGGACAACAAGGCGAGATACATCTCCGACGACGTCTTCTGGCGCAAGGATGGCACCAGCTTTCCGGTAGAGTACAGCAGTACTCCCATTTGGGATGAAAACGGTAAAACAGTGGGTAGTGTGGTGGTGTTTCGCGATACCACACGGCGCAAAAAGGCGGAAGAGGATGCCCGTCAACACCAGATTGAGCTGGCGAGGGTCGGCCGACTCAGTACCCTGGGCGAGATGGCCTCAGGTATCGCCCATGAACTGAATCAGCCCCTGACAGCCATCTCCACCAATGCACAAGCCAGCATCCGTCTGTTGGAATCCAACAGCTCCAGCCTCGATGTCTGTGTCGATGTGATGGAACGCATCGCCGCCCAGGCAGACAGAGCGGGTGAGATCATCCGGCAGTTGCGGCGCTTTGTCAGGAAGGAGCCGCTGGAGCGTTCGGAAGTGGATGTCAACGATCTGGTGAATGCCGTGGTGGTGCTGATACGTCCCGAAATCCGGCGTGCCAGTGTCGTACTTGAGCTCGATCTGGACAGGGATCTGCCGAGAATCTCGGTGCAGCCGATCCAGATCGAACAGGTGATCCTCAACCTGGCCAGAAATGCCATTGAATCCCTGTTGGAAAACCAGAAGGGGGAGCGCAAACTCAGCATCCGAACCCATCGGGTCGGTAGTGAGAGAATTGAAGTCCTGGTGCGGGACAATGGTCCCGGTATCAGACCCGATGTGGCGGATACCCTTTTTGATCCCTTTGTCACCAGCAAGTCCCAGGGTATGGGCTTGGGACTCTCCATCAGCCACGGGATCATTGGCGCTCACGGTGGTAAACTGGTAGTCAATCCGTCCTATCGGGAAGGGGCTGAGTTTACCTTTTATCTACCTTTAGCAGAGGCCAGTTGAACCATGGAGCAGAACACGCCGACAGTCTTTGTCGTTGATGATGACGAAGAGGTGCGTAATGCACTGAAGCTGCTGTTCGAATCGGTCGGGCTGCCGGTGATCTGTTACGCTTCCGCTCTGGGCTATCTGGAAAGTTTCAATGAGAAGCTGCCGGGCTGTCTGGTTGTGGATATCCGCATGCCCGGCATGAGCGGGCTCGATATGCAGGAGAAGCTCGCGGAAAAGCCGATCCATCCGCCGGTTATTATCATCACCGGCCATGGAGATGTTCCCATGGCGGTACGAGCCGTCCAGGCCGGTGCGGTCGATTTCATCGAAAAACCATTTCGGGATCAGATTCTACTCGACAGTGTCCATCGTGCCATTGAAATGGATGCGGAGCGGCGGGGCGAGGCTTCCCGGCAATCTGAGATCCGCGAGCACCTGGATATGCTGACACCAAGGGAACGCGAGGTACTCGATCTGGTTATCGGCGGCATGCGCAACAAGAACATATCGGAAAAGCTGGGTATCACCCTCTCCACCGTGGAGGCCCACCGATCCCGGGTCATGGAGAAGATGCAGGCGGATTCCCTCTCCCATCTTATGCGTATGATGCTTACCCTGGAACAGGATTATGGAAAACCATAAGTCTCTGTCCAGTATCTCAGAATTTCACATGACAACAGTGAGTTAGATAATAGCCGCTCCCCGATAGAAGCCCGGAGCAGGTGGTTGGGGATTTACTTGTCGGCCTTATCTATCGTATTCGATGAAGAGGCACTGAACAGGGCCAGCTGGATGGTGGGGAGAATCGAATAGACAGGCGCCTTCCCGCAATTCTGCTGGCCGTTTTTTTTCAGTGCCGATAAGCGGGTAGTAGACAAGCAGGAAACAACTCATCCCAAGGGGTGATTCCGTTTTCATCGGCCCATATACTTGATGGCACAAGAAAGTACTGAATAGTATCCAGCGCGTTTCATAAAGAACGATCACAAAGACGCGCATTAATGCATACCGCATCCATATATCGGAGGATGATTGATTATGAGTATTTCGCGACGTGAATTTCTTCGACTGATGGGACTCGCCGGCGCAGCAGGCATGATGCCAGGATCCGTTTTTGCGGCAGCACGCCAACCCGCCGATCTTTATGAAGTTCCAAAGTTCGGTAATGTATCTCTACTGCATATCACCGATACCCACGCGCAGCTCAATCCAATCTTCTTCCGTGAGCCCAACGTCAATCTGGGTCTCGACTACGCCTTCAATAAAGCACCGCATCTGGTAGGTGACAAATTACTGAAACACTTCGGCATCGATTCTGGCGGTATCGAATCACATGCCTTTACCTACCTCGATTTTGATACTGCTGCCGGAAAGTACGGCAAGGTGGGCGGTTTCGCTCATCTGCAGACCCTGGTGAAAAGAATCCGCGACGATCGCGGTCCTGGCAACAGCCTGCTGCTCGATGGCGGAGATACCTGGCAGGGATCCGGTACCGCCTATTGGACACGAGGCAAGGATATGGTCGGCGCTTGCAACAAACTGGGTGTGGATGTGATGACCGGCCACTGGGAGTTTACCTATCTCGATGAAGAGGTGATCTCCAATGTGGCCGATTTCAAGGGCGACTTCGTGGCACAGAACGTGAAGGTAAGGGAAGAAGCTCTGTTCGACTACAAGTTCCCCGATTTCGAAGGCTTCGATGAAGATAACGGCAACGCCTTCAAGCCCTATGTCATCAAGAATGTGGGCGGTGCCCGTGTAGCGGTGATCGGACAGGCCTTCCCCTATACGCCAATCGCCAATCCTCAGCGCTTCATCCCCGACTGGACTTTCGGCATCCAGGACGAGCTGATGCAGGGCGTGGTCGATACCGTACGCGAAAACGAAAAACCCGATGTGGTGATCGTGCTCTCCCACAACGGCATGGACGTGGATCTGAAGATGGCCTCGCGAGTCTCCGGTATCGATGCGATCTTTGGCGGTCACACACATGACGGCATGCCGGCGCCCACGATTGTGAAGAACGCCGGCGGCAAGACTCTGGTGACCAATGCAGGCTCCAACGGTAAGTTCCTCGGTGTCATGGATCTCGACGTGAAGGGCGGCAAGGTGCGTGACTTCCGCTACCGTCTGCTACCGATCTTCTCCAACCTGCTGGAGGCAGATAAAGAGATGCAGGCTTATATCGATGGTGTGCGTGCGCCCTATAAAGACAAACTGAATGAAGAACTGGCCGTGGCCGAGGAGACCCTCTACCGTCGCGGTAACTTCAACGGTACCTTCGATCAGGTTATCTGCGATGCCCTGACCACCGTCAATGATGCGCAGATCTCTCTCTCACCCGGTTTCCGCTGGGGTACCACGGTACTGCCGGGACAGAAGATTACCATGGATAACGTCATGGACCAGACCTGTATCACCTATCCAGAAACCTACCGCCGAGAGATGAAGGGCAGTGAGATCAAAGCGATTCTGGAGGATGTCTGCGACAACCTGTTCAACAAGGACCCCTACTATCAGCAGGGCGGTGATATGGTTCGCGTAGGTGGGCTTGACTATGTCTGCGAGCCCGGCGGTGGTTTCGGTAAGCGTATCACCAACATGACCCTCAATGACGGCACAAAGGTCGAGGCGGACAAGAATTATGTGGTCTCCGGCTGGGCGACCGTGGGCTCAAAAGCCCCCGGAGAACCGATCTGGGATACCGTTGCGACCTATCTGAGGGACCAGAAGACGGTGAAGATCAAGAAGCTCAATACGCCGAAGCTGGTGGGGGTTGATGGTAATCCGGGATTAGCCGACTACAAGTATTAAGTACAGCAGGTTAGACGATGAAAAGCGCCCATCTGGGCGCTTTTTTTTTGATGGATAAGGAAATAAATGACTAAATACCTTGAAAAAAAGAGGAGTTGACATAATATGTCGAGGCAAGTATTGTTTGGATATCTTGTAAAGGGAGAAACATATGAACGGTCTTTTGGAAAAGCTGGAGACGGTGCTCGGTATGCCGGATACCGGAACCCTTAATGGATTTGAGTATGAGTTCAATCCCATTCCAGGGGATGTTGAGGTGATACAGGTCGTATTCAAGGACAGGGAAGAACTGCCGATCTATTTGACCCAGTCAGACAGCCAGATGCTATGCATCTGCTACCTATGGGAGGAGAAGGAGATCATCTCTAAAAAACGATCGGAGATGCTGGAAGTGATGCTGGATATGAACATTTCGGTACCACTTTCCTCATTTGGACGTATTGGGAATCGATATACGATTTTTGGTGCGCTTTCACTCGATTCATCAGCAGAGAGCATCGCCAGGGAGCTGACAGTGCTCAGCGATAATGCGCTCGATGCGATCGATGCCATGAGCGAATATCTGAACTGATTTTTACAGGAGCCGAACGATGGATTTTTTTAAAAAACTGATGACAGCGATTCGCGGTAGTGGACGTGAGCTGGGTGAAGCAATCATCGACAGTCAGGGCATCAGAATCTATGAGCAGGAGATTGACGATGCAAAGGAGGCAATAAAAAAGGCAGAGCAGGATCTGACGGGTGTGATGGCTAAGGAGATGCAGGCCGGTCGTGAAATTGAACGCCTCGAAAAAGAGATCGCAGAATACGAGTCGAAGGCATTGAGCGCGCTCGATCAGGATAATGAAGCGCTTGCTGGTGAAGTTGCGGATAAGATTGCTGAGTTGGAGGTGGAGCTTGATACCCAAAAGGTTGCCAAGCAACAGTTTTCCGCGCATGTCGAGTCAGTCAAAGAGATGATCAAACAGACGCATGCAAAGATCCGCGAGCATGAGCGTGAAATATCCATGGTGAAAACCACGGACAATGTGCAAAAAGCTGCTAAGTCGATCAATCAGCATATTGATGGGGGTAGCTCCAATATGGTGGCTGCCAAAGAGAGTCTGGAGAGAATCAAGCATCGCCAACAGGAGGAGAGTGACCGTATGGCAGCCTCCGAAACATTGAATGCGGAACTGAGCGGCGAGTCACTGGAGAATAAATTAAAGGCTGCCGGTATCGGTGCAGATGCCGATCGAAAGAAACAGGTGCTGGAGCGCCTTAAAGCCAAGCGACAGACCAGTTGAAAATATTCGTTCGAAATGAGCCTGTTTGTCACTCCCAGTATGACTCGCATGGGTCATACCGGGCCGATACGCGACTGTGTGTCCGCCGATGACGAAGCGAAAAGAATCGAAACCTAAGCGATGGAGAGACTCTGATAGGGCGATTCGCGCAACCCAGGTTGCATTTGATGTCGAGAACGAGATTATCGATGTGGTAAAGAAGGAAGCCTGCCAGCGAGGTATCGCACCATCAGATATGATTCGCCATATCGTCGGTCTGAATGTCACCGTTAAACCGGTAAGACCGCGCCTCACCATGTCGCTTAAGGAAGGCGACTACCAGAGTCTGGCAGAGAAATATGGTTTAAAGCCCACAGAGCGTCTGGCAATAAAGGCTTGCATGATAGAAGAGATCAGGAACTACGCCAAAAAATCATCGTAATGTCTGGACTGAGAAGGATATAAGGAGAGATCGACTTGGATGCATTTTTAGATACGATCAGCAGTTATCCGACAAGTGTCTATACCGTGATTCTCGGTATCATGCTGGTTTTTTGGATTTTTGCCATTCTCGGTATGTTGGACATCGACCTGGTGCCAGGTGATGTGGATGAAAGTATCTTGGAGATCGATGCTGATTTTGATGGCGAGATACCGGGATTTATCGGTCTCCTGCACACACTAGGCTTGACCGGTGTTCCATTCACCCTGGTTGTCAGTATCGTTGCACTTATTGGATTCACGCTCTGCTACGTCGTATCCGTTTACATTCTGCAGCCCCTCGGATCCGCACTGATCCAGTATGTGGCAGGCACCGCGGTACTGATTGCAGCATTCGCAGTGGCAATCCCGGTCACTTCTAAGATGATCAAGCCGATGAAGCCACTTTTCGTAAAGCATTTTGCGCCTGCAAAAAAGGATTTTCTTGGGCATGTGTGTACGGTGTCGTCATCTCGCGTCAGCCAGGATTTCGGGATAGGAATAATCGAGACTGGTGGATCACCATTGCAGGTCAATATTCGCAGCACAGACGATAGAGAGTTTGTGAAAGATATACAAGTCAGAATTGCGGAATATGACGAAGAGAATGATGTATACGATGTCATTAGTGAGGAAGAGTATCAACAATTGTTGGAAAGATCCTGACTCCGCGAATGTCGGGTAGGATTCGGTTTTTTGTGAGAGGAAAATAGCGTTATGGAATCAATACTTTTTATCATCGGGTCTGCAGCAATTGTCCTGTTTGGGGTCTTTGCTCTTTTTGCCGGCTTATACAAAAAAGTACCTCAGGGTAAGGCGATGATCGTCAGCACTTTGAGTAAAAGTCCCAAGGTGACATTTACCGGGGCATTGGTACTGCCGGTTATTCATCTGAAAGAGATGATGACCATCTCTTTGAAGACAATAGAAATCGACCGTCGTGGGCACGATGGCCTGATCTGTAAGGATAATATTCGTGCGGATATCAAAGTGACGTTTTTCGTGCGTGTCAATATGACGAAGGATGATGTGCTTAAAGTTGCCCAGGCTGTTGGTGTTGAGCGTGCCTCCGATCAGGCATCGGTGGAAGAGCTCTTCTCCGCTAAGTTTTCTGAAGCCTTGAAAACAGTCGGTAAACGGATGGATTTTATCTCGCTATATGAAGAACGCGATGCTTTCAGGGATGACATCATCAAGGTGATCGGCAAGGACCTGAACGGCTATGTGCTGGAAGATGCCGCTATCGACTATCTTGAGCAGACCCCGGTCGAATCACTCGATAAGGATAATATCCTCGATGCGGAAGGTATTCGTAAAATCACGGAGCTTACCGCGACTCAGCATATCAGAACGAACGAGTTCCAGCGGGATGAAGAGAAGGCGATCAAGAAAAAGAATGTGGAGACCCGCGAGGCGGTATTGCAACTTGAAAAGCAGGAAGAGGATGCACTGGCCCGCCAGCAGCGTGAAGTAGCCACAATCCAGGCACGGGAAGAGGCTGAGACCAAGAAAATCCAGTCCGAGGAGAATCTCCGCGCAGAAGAGGCCCGCATCAAGATGGAGGAAGCGATCGCCATTCAGGAGGAGAATAAACAACGGGAAGTCGAAGTTGCCGCTTACCAGCGTCAGAGCGTCACAGTCAAAGAAGCGGAAGGTGTCGAAAAGGCCAAGGAGTTGGAGGTCGTTGAACGTAAGCGGATCGTCGCGCTTGCCGATTATGCCAAGGAAAAAGAGATTGAGCAGCAGAAGAAGGAGATAGCAGACCTTGAGAGTGATCGGATCTCCGTCGAGAAGCAGGTGGCTGTCGAGGAGGAGACCATTCAGAAAGTTCGCCTGGTCTCCAAGGCTGAACGTGAAAAGGAAGCTGCCATCATTGCAGCCGAGGCTGAAGCGGAAAAAGACCTGATCAAAGAGGTGAAGGCGTCTGAGGCGGAAGCGGAAAAAGCGATTCAGAAAGCCAAGGAAGAAGTTACCCTGGCAGAGGGCAGAAAAAATGCCTCGACTCTCGATGCGGAAGCGGCGATCAAGCACGCGGAAGCAACGCGTTCCCGTGAAGCGGCACCGGGATTGGCTAAAGCCGAAGTGATGGAAGTCACCGCTGTTGCCAAGGAAAAAGACGGATTGGCCGAAGCTGTTGTGCTGCGTGAGAAGCTGGAAGCGCAAGCCATCGGTAACGAAAAGGTTGGCTTGGCGTCGGTACGGGTCAGGGAAGCTGAAGCCGATGCTGTCGAGAAAATGGGTGAAGCCGATGCAAAGAATGTGGAGCTGCGTATCCTTGCCGAGGCCAACGGTCTCAAAGAGAAGTTTGCCGCCATGGATGCCATGGGAGATCACGCCAGGGAACACGAGGAGTTCCGCCTCAAGCTCGACTTGAGTCATACAGAGACCATGCACTGGATCGAGGCCAATACGGAAATCGCCAAGGAGCAGGCCGATATTCTTGCCTCGGCGCTTAGTGATGCCAATATCGATATCGTAGGCGGCAGCGGTGACTATTTCGAGAAGTTTGTCAACGCACTTGCAGTCGGCAAATCGATCGATGGTGTCGTACGCGGCGAGACGGCGCAAAAACTGTTGGGCAGGCACCTGAAAGGCGATGCAAGTCTGATCGAGGATATCAAGGATATCGCGACCGGACTCGGCGGTAATAGCGACACCCTGCAGAACCTTACTGTCAGTGCCTTTATAGCCAAGTTAATGCGCGAAGGCACCTCGGAACAGAAGGATATGTTGCAGCGTCTCATCGGCTCAGTCTCCGGTCAGGAGTCATCTGTCCCTGCATGATATGGCCCAGCAGCGAAAGCCGACTGGCTTTCCTGCCGGTTTGTATTAACAGAGGATCTGTGAAGGAGATGACATGTCTGACGTGGACACACCGGATGTAAAAGAGGATCTTGCCCGCGCCGTAGCCGAGGGTGGTGCGTATGAGGTTATACGCAGAAGACTGATGGACCAGGCGGATGCACTGGGTGAGCAGGCGACCTCCCTTAATCAGGCTAGGCTGGAAGAGTTTGGCGACACTTCGATGGAGGTTGTCGGCAGGGTTCGCGTACATACCGAGAATAACTGCATAGCCCGGGATATCGCCTTGGTGGGTGATACACTGCTGTTCGGTTACAATGTATTTATCGGCCTGAGAAAAGAGACACGTGTCGCTGACGTATTTGGTCTCTATCGGCTCAATGAGAACGAAGAGGGGCTGGATATTGAGACGCTGCCGATAGCGGGCTCCTTTCTGGATTCGCCGGCTTTTGTGGCCGACTTTAGAGAGCTCTACGCCTACTACAGAGAGACCCGTTTCACCAAACTGCTGGTCACCAATCAATATCTTCTGGCGACATTTCAGATTGGTGACAAGACCTCGGATGTCAAAGTGTTCCGGTGGTCGATCGGCAATGATGGCGACGTTCGCTATATCGATAATCGTGGTGAAAGGGATGTGCCCGAACCGCCACGCTACGATTTCGAATGGATACCGTGCGATCGGGAAAATTTTATTACCGGTAGATTTCCCCATATCAGTGTTCTCGATGAGGTGTTCATCGACACGATCAACGGCTCACTCACGATCAAAGTGGAAAACAATACCGAGGCAGGACTGGGAATCTACGATGAGCCCGTGGAAGATAAAAACCAGTCTATCGCCGACGCCGATGTGCAATATGCAAAAGCGGGCAGCTTGATCGTTCTGAAGGTCCTGCCCTATCGTGAACAGACATGGCGCTATTTCGTGTTTAACACGAAAAATAAAACCGTGTTACGTATCGATGCAATCGGTGATGCATGCAAACAACTGCCCGAGGATCACGGTCTGATTTTTCCCGGCGGTTTTTATCTCGAGAACGGTGAGGCCAAGTCCTTTGGTGAAGATGGACGGGGCATGCAGTTCGAACGGGAAGTGAGATCGCCTAATGGTGAGGATGTGCTTTACCGATTCTATGAAC
Source organism: Candidatus Thiodiazotropha sp. (ex Monitilora ramsayi) (assembly GCA_025655595.1). Lineage (GTDB taxonomy): Bacteria > Pseudomonadota > Gammaproteobacteria > Chromatiales > Chromatiaceae > Thiodiazotropha. The sequence continues at coordinate 86,393 of JAHXIO010000011.1, read as the reverse complement.
CTGTCACCGGGCGATTGGCAATCTATGTCTACAATCTGATCCGAAAAGATCTGCAGACCCCGCTGCTGGGACACGGGTTCGCCCGGTTTGATAATGGTATGGCAATGTTGTTCAGTACCGAATCGGATGAACCTACCCGCAATCATCCGATGCAGGTATGGAACACACCCTTTTCGAGTGATCGCCATATGATGTCGGAGCCTGCGGGCAACAGCTTCCTGGGTAAGGTAGGTAATGCGGAGCTGGTTCGTGCCATCTCTGAGTTCTACACTGTGATACGGCGGATTCGGGAACAGAAACCAAGCGCTATTCTTTATGAGGATTTAATTAAAAGTTGCGGTGAAATTCTTGATGGTTTCCACTGGATCAACAGTCAGCAGGTAGGCGCTATCGGGCATATCATTCAGCAGATTCGAGAAACTGCTGAACTTGTGCTGGATGAGTTCGAGAAAATACAGGCGATTCAACAGCAGGCAGTAAAGGCCGTTGTTGAGGCTGAGGAAGCACAGGAGAAAACACTAAAGGCGGTAGGCCGAAGAGACTATAAAAGACCGGAAGATTATGTTGCCAGTCTGAAGGCAATTCAGCAGCATCGCGGGCACATTCTCACATTGCGTGAACAACGATATATTGATCAAGCTGCACTGGACAGGCTCGATCAAACACTGCTTGAGGCGGATGAGAAACTCTCCACCAAAACAGTGATATTTTTACAGCGGGATGATGCCTTCAGAAGTTACGAGGATGCGATTGAAAAGACATTGAAATCCCTTGACAATGTTGAGACTGCTGTTGATATTCAACCGATTCAACAGGGACTTGATGAGATAGGAAATGGTCTGGATCTTCTGACCGAGATGCTGAATTCGCTCCGCGTCGAGGACGCCACGGTCCGCACTAAAATCCTCGAAACCATGTCCACGGTATACGCACGCCTTAACCAGTCAAAAGCGAAGGCGAGAAATCGGTTTAAGGAGGTTGGCAAAGGAGAGGCCGTTGCCGAGTTTGGGGCGCAGTTTTCACTTTTCTCGCAATCGGTTATCAATGCGCTTGGTTTGGCTACCACTCCGGAGAAGAGTGACGAGCAACTCTCCAAGCTGCTCCTGCAGCTGGAAGAGTTCGAAAGCAAGTTCAGCGAATATGACGAGTTCCTCAATGACATTATTACCAAACGCGAGGAGGTCCATGAAACTTTCGAGGCACGCAAGCAGACGCTTCTAGATGAGAGGCAGCGTCGCATCCATAATCTGGACAGTGCAGCGGGGAGATTGCTTGACGGCATCGAAAAGCGTACCCAGAAGATGCGCTCACAGGACGAAATCAACACCTACTTTGCATCAGATCCGATGGTCAAGAAGGTCCGGGTGCTGTCAGATACCATTCGGGACCTGGGGGATACAGTAAGGTCGGACGATATCGACTCTCGTCTGAAAAACGCCAAAGAACAATCAATACGCTCCCAGCGGGATAAACAGGACCTGTTCGAAGAGAGCGGTGATGTGATTAAATTCGGTCGACACCGTTTCAGTGTCAATGTACAGGAGACAGATCTCACTATCGTACCCCATGGAGATGCCATGGCGCTCCATCTCAGCGGTACAGACTACTTTGAGCCGCTGGAAGACCAACGTCTGGTGGCTTTGCAAGGCTATTGGGAACAGAGCCTTCCTTCTGAAAACAGTCAAGTCTACCGCGCTGAATACATGATCTATACACTGCTCATCGCGGCGGAGCGGGGTGAGTCAGGCCTTTCGATGGAACTTTTGATGGAGCGTCGCAGCGATGAGAATGCGTTGCTGAAAATTATTCGTAAGTTCATGCTGCCGCGCTATCAGGAAGGTTACGAGAAAGGCATTCATGACCAGGATGGGATGAAGCTGCTGACGGTGATTCTCGACATGTATCAAAGTGCAGGCCTGTTGCGCTTCAGCCCCAGAAGCCGTGCGTTGGCTATGCTCTACTGGCATGAGAGAAGTCGAGACACTGAGTTCGTCAAGACAAGGGCCTGGATCGAACGGGCAAAGAGTGTTCGCCAGCTCGAACAGGTTTTCGGTGCTTCGGATGCATTCCAGTCGTTGCGTGAGGAACTGGATCGGGAGATCAACGACTATGTGATCACTGCCGGCTTGCCCTTTCAACCGCACGAAGCGTCGATGAGCGCTAAATACCTCTCTCTGGAACTGTCCAAGCAAACACTCGGTTTCGAAGTCAGTGAATATGCAAGGAATCTTGCAGATCGCCTGTTGGAGCAGATGCGCACCCTCAAGCATCAGGGGGTTTTCTCACAGGCGCTCGACCAGTTGCAGGGAGATGTTGCAAACCGGTGGGTTTTGGTCTCAACCTGGCTGGATGGAATCATTCGTTTTCGCAAACTGGATCAGTATGAATTCTTCAAGGCGGAAGCGGCAGCATTGATCCTGGTGGGTGACAGTCTTCCGGTAGAGAAACGAGATGTCAGCATCCGGCAACAGCTTGAAGGCCTGCTGGGCGATCACCCAATCATCGATGCGCAATCAGTTTCCCTGGTACTTCCGGAATTTCTTGATCGGTTAAATCACTTCACCACGTCCGTCCTGCCAGAGTATGAGTCGTTCAAAGCGCTTCGTTCGGAACTGATCAATGCCTCGAGAAAACAGCTGCGGGTCGAGGATTTCAAGGGCCGTCCCCTCTCCTCATTCGTGCGCAATCGTCTGATCAATGAGGTCTATCTGCCGATTATCGGCGACAATCTCGCAAAGCAGCTGGGTACCGTCGGCGAAGAGAAGCGAACCGACCTGATGGGGCTGCTGTTACTGATCTCCCCCCCGGGTTATGGCAAGACTACATTGATGGAGTATATCGCCAACCGCATGGGACAGATCTTCATGAAGATCAACTGTCCTTCCCTGGGGCATGATGTGCGCTCTCTCGATCCCGCTCAGGCACCCAACGCTACGGCACGTCAGGAGCTGGAGAAACTTAACCTGGGCCTGGAGATGGCCAACAATGTCATGCTCTACTTGGATGATATTCAGCATACCAACCCGGAGTTTCTTCAAAAATTCATCTCCCTCAGTGACGGTACGAGACGCATTGAGGGGGTGTGGAAGGGAGAACCCAGGACTTATGATCTTCGAGGTAAAAAATTCTGCATTGTGATGGCGGGTAATCCTTATACCGAGTCGGGTGAGGTTTTTAAAATTCCCGATATGCTGGCCAATCGGGCAGATATTTACAATTTGGGCGATGTATTGAGCGGTCGTGATGAGGCTTTCGCGCTCAGCTATATCGAAAACTCTCTGACTTCGAACCGCGTGTTGGCACCGCTGGCAATCAGGGATATGCAGGATGTCTACCGTTTCGTTCGTCTGGCGAAAGGGGAGAATATCCCGACCAGCGATTTCTCATACGCATACAGTGGCGCAGAGATCAATGAGATCGTATCCGTATTACGCAAGCTCATCACTGTCCAGCAGACAGTGATGAGAGTCAATCAACAATATATCGAATCAGCGGCACAGGCTGATAAATATCGTACCGAACCACCATTTAAACTGCAGGGAAGCTACAGAAACATGAATAAACTGGCTGAAAAAGTCAGTTCAATAATGAATGAAAAGGAGCTGAATGAGGTTATTCGTGACCACTATATTGGAGAGGCCCAGACACTCACCAGTGGTGCCGAGGAGAATCTGCTGAAACTGGGTGAGATCACTGACTCATTGACCGATAATGAAGTCGACCGTTGGAACAAGATCAAAGCAGATTTTGCCCGTATCCAGAGTATGGGGGGTGAGGACGCCGATTCCGTGACCAAGATCGCCAACCAGATAGCAGGTGTTTCCGGGGAACTCAATGCTATCCAGCAATCCATCGGTACGGCTGCTTCCGGCAACTCGGTGGATATGATTCAAAGTGAACTCAGAGAACTGATATCGTTGATAGAAAAACTGGAACTCAATGTCGAAGTGGTCAACAAGCCGGTGCCAGGCATGGATAAGGTGTTGAGTGCCATGGGTGATGCAATTAATAACTCCCTGTTGCCTGTAGTGCAGGCAATGGAGCACAAGCTGAAAATGGACCATGATATCTGGGAACGGGTTAAGCTTTTAGGTGAACAGATCGGTTCACTCGAGAAGTCGATGGTCAAGACATCACGGACAAAACGAAAACTTACGAAAAAAGCCCCTGCCGTAACAAAAGACTGACAACTCAATTGCTAAGATCGAAAGGCAGTTTCATCGTTCAGGTAATGCTTGCGCTCGTACTGAGCGCCGTGCCCGTTATCCACTATCCGTTCGGCTGGTTTGAGACACTTTTTCACGAACTGTCTCATGGTCTGGCTGCGTTGTTAACCGGTGGAAAGTTACTCGCCATAGAGCTAGGTTTTGATGGATCTGGATATTGCTTTACATCTGGTGGCAATCAAGTCCTTATCCTGATATCGGGTTATGCCGGTAGTTCACTATGGGGTGTATTGGTTTTCATCTCGGGCTCTTCAACTAAGGCTTATAATTCAACAATCGCAATGCTGGTCCCGGCATCGGTCATTGCACTAGTCACTGTTCTATGGGCAAGAGATGTTGTCACTCTCGTAATACTGATTACCATGTTCATCCTGCTTGTCATGGCGTACCGGTTTGTCGGCCTTGGTGTGATACGGTATATCGTTCAGTTTTCTGGTGTATATGTCGTGTTGAACTCAATACGGAGTTCGTTATCACTGGTGGATGGTAAGAGTGTTGGAGATGGTTCGGCGCTGGCTGAAATTACTCACATACCAGAGTTGATATGGGTGGTGGTCTGGTGTTTCGTTGCTGTAATCTGCCTGCTATATCTATATAGAAGAGCACATTCAGGAGGCACCTTGGTGTCGTTGCCGTAAATGACTGCTGTTACATGATGTGAGATCATTCCAAAAGGTCAAATAGCTGTTGAATGACCGCATCAACTCTCACCTGATCCGCACCAGTTACAAGCAAAACCCTTATACCCCAGATAGTTGTCATGATAAACGTCGCCATGGCTGCTGGGTTCTTGGCGTTACTCAATTCGCCTGATGATTGTGCCGCCTCTAAAGTATGAAAGATCTTACTCTCGATGATATCGAAGTATCTATTGATACTTTCTCTCACCTGCGGGTCGTGCCGGGTTACCTCCAGCACAGTATTGACAAGAAAGCAGCTGCGCCCTGGGCCTGTGTTGTTTGCAGTGCCCGCCAGTTGGTTGAAAAGCTTCCGAAGACCTGTCATTGGTGTCTCGGCGGTTGAGAGGGTATGGGTGATCTCCTCTACACTCCGCCGACCATAATGATCGAGTGTGGCCAGAAACAGACCCTGCTTGGATTTGAAGGCGGCATAAATACTTCCCGGATTCAGTTCGGTGGTTTCTGTCAGATTGGTCAGACTGGTGGCGCAATATCCCTGATTCCAGAATGTCTGCATGGCTCGTTCAAGCACAAGGTCGCGATCGAATTTAGCAGTTCGTGGCATTTTTTTTCACCTGTTTTTATCCGTCAGTGTAGACATATTGAACGATTGTTCAAATAAAACTTGAATGATCGTATTGCATGATCTAGTGTTCTTGAGTAATCGTTCAATAAAGTGGGAGACAGCCCGATGGGTAAACTCTCAGATGCCATCTCTGCCTATAACAGAGAAAAGGCTCGTCTGATCCCTGAAGAGACTCTTGGTGTCATGGCTCAGGCCACCAGTGATCTGAAAGCGAGCGGAATTGAGGATCGGGCGGTAAAGGCCGGGGATAGAATGCCCGATTTTGAGTTGCCCAACCAATTCGGGGATCGCCGTAGATTCTCAGACTATCTGAGTCGATCTCCTGTGGTGCTGAATATCTACCGAGGTGGTTGGTGTCCCTACTGCAATATGGAGATGAAGGCGTTGCACGATACCCTGCCCATGATCGTATCAGCGGGGGCCAGGTTGATCGGTATGGCACCGGAGACACCGGATAAGGCTGAACTGACCTCACTGCATCACGAGCTAGAGATTGACATACTCAGTGATCAGGGAAATTTGGTATCGGAGAGGCTGGGTTTGGTGTATGAGTTGCCAGAGGTCTTGCGCCCAATCTACCAAAGCCTGGGTATCGATATACCCGCTTATAACGGTGATCTCAGCTTTACGCTACCCATACCGGCGACCTATATCGTTCGACAGGATGGGGTCATAGCATACGCCTTTATAAACGCTGACTATACCCAACGTATGGAGCCGTCAGAGATCGTCACTCAGGTCGGTTTGCTGGCTAATGCAGCATAGCTCTTGAATGGGGTTGGTTTAATCAGTTTGTGGTGTGTGCAAATTTATCGATCCAGATAATCAGCCGTTAAATACAGGGTTCACCATCACAGTGATTAACCTCGATGGTGACATGCTCAAGATTTTTCACATCCGTTAACAGTACTTTGTAGTGTATCGGATCTCTAGGCTGATGAGTTACCAGAGAAATGATTACGCCGTACTGATTCGGGCCTAATTGCCACAAATGAAGATCAACAATTCTGTTGTCAGCATCCGCCTCGATCTTAGTTGTAATCATCTCCATCATATCTTCGCTTGGCACTTCATCGAGCAGGACTGTACTGGTCTCGCGTAACAGTCCAAAGCTCCAACGGGTAATCAGTGCAGCCCCAACCAAACCCATTACCGCATCCATCCAGATCCAGTTGAAGTATTTACCGGCAATGAGGGCGAAAATCGCCAGCAGGGAGGTCAGCGCATCGGCCAGGACATGGAGATAGGCTGCTCGCAGGTTGTGATCGTGGTGATGATGCCCATGCTCATGATAATGGTGATGAGCATGAGCATGTCCACCTTGCAGCAGCCAGGCACTGGCAAGATGACCGCCAAGCCTGCGATCGCAACTGCGATCGCCTGGTTAAATCGAATCTCTTCCGGTGAGATCAGTCGCTCAATCGATTCCAGTCCCACCATCAGGGCAACAACCGCGAGCGAGGCGGCACTGGCGAAACCGCCCAGGGCACTGACTTTTCCCGTGCCGAAGCTGTATCGCGGGTTCTGTGCATGCTTCCGGGCGTAGCGGTAGGCGAAGAGGGATATCGCGAGGGCGGCTACATGCGTCGCCATGTGCCAACCGTCGGCCAACAGTGCCATGGAACCGAAGAGGTAGCCCGCAATAATTTCGACCACCATCATCACTGCAGTCAGGATCACTACCCATCGGGTTCGACGCTCGCCCTCGCTGGTATCGAGATTGAAATCGTGGTCGTGACGCCACTGTTCAAGGGAATGAATATGCATCTCCACTTTCCGTTAGGGTGTGTGCCAATAGAGTCCGCTCCATGCAGTCAGTCCAAGACCGATAAACAACCAGCCGCTGATGCTGTGAAGCAATGTCAGAGGTATTTTTTGCAGCAGCGTTTTACCTGCAATGATACCGATGGCCGAAATCCCGCCGAGTGCCATCGTCGCCCCGATCCATACTGTTACCGGTTCGATAGTACTGCCCAGACCCGCCACTGCAATCTGGGTCTTGTCACCGAACTCTGCCGTAGCAATGAGCAGAAAAGTGGTGAAAAAAATGCTCTGTCCATCTTTCTCGGTGACCACCGTCTCTTCGTTGCTGTCAGGGATTCGCAGTGTATGTATGCCGAACCCGACAAATAGAGCGCCGACCAGTAGTGCGACCACCAAATCAGGAACAACCGCAGCTACGGTTGCGCCAAATACAACGGCCAGAAGGTTGAGTAACGAAAAAGCGGTAATTGCACCAAGTAGAATCGGCGTCCCGGGGTAACGGGAAGCTAGAATCATGCAGACAATCTGACTCTTATCGCCTATCTCGGCAAGACCGATCAGTACCAGACTTGTCACCAACGAGCTGAGTGTGCTGAAGGGTTCGAGCATATACCGAGACAGAGGAGTACCGACCAGGACGGCATTATAGCGAAACAGTCACCACGCCGCAGTAGTTGATAGTTGTCGGTCAATACCCGTTACAAATCCCGATTATCATAGTAGACAGGCCTCATGCCCGCTCGTCACCGTGAGGAGTCAGGTAGAGATAACCTCTCGATTTGTGGTGGTACTGCCTGAATTTGTTCGCAGATTATGTGGATGGAGCGACTATTGGAAACTTACTGACTGTGAGCTCGCACGGTTGATTTGAATATGGAGCTATACTCTCGAACATCGATATCAGAATGTCGGAGGCGATTCTGTTCAACAAAGGCATCTTCCTTGATGTGGCGTCGGTCGATCGCGGCGATATAGATTGGTCATCACTCAAATCTTCGGCTCATCAGTGGGAGTGGCATCAGGCATCCACGCCGCAGCAAACGCGGGAGAGATTAACTGATGCGGACCTTGTGATTAGCAATAAGGTATTGCTGGATCGGTCCTTTTTGGCTGCAAGTGAAAATATCAAGCTAGTCTGTATCGCGGCGACGGGTACCAATAATGTGGATCTTGAAGCGGCCAAAGACAGGGGTATCGCAGTGGCCAACGTTACCGGCTATGCAACCGCTTCAGTGGTGCAGCATGTATTCTCCCTGATCCTCTCTCTTGTCACCCAGCAGCCATCTTATCGGCGAGCAATCGCAAGAGGCGATTGGCAACACGCCACCCAGTTTTGCCTATTAGACTATCCGATCTGGGAGCTGTCGGGTAAATACCTGGGTATTGTGGGCTTTGGTGAACTGGGTAGGGCGGTTAGCCATGTGGCAGAGGCCTTCGGCATGAAGGTGCTGGTGGCCCAACGCCCCGGTGGTGTATCGGCATCCGATCGCATGCCGTTGCACGAACTGTTACCGCAGGTGGATGTGCTTAGCCTGCATGTGCCTCTGGCCGAAAATACCCGGAATCTGATCGGAGCCATCGAATTGGGTTTAATGCAGCCTCACGCGTTGCTGATCAACACAGCACGTGGTGGTATTGTGAATGAGTCGGCTTTGGCGGATGCACTGATTAAAGGTCATCTGGGCGGCGCTGGTGTTGATGTACTCACTATCGAGCCGCCATCAGATGGTAATCCACTGCTGGACCCTCAAGTGCCGAATCTGATTGTCACACCACATATCGCTTGGGCCAGCCGGGAGTCCAGGCAGAGATTGATCGATGAGGTGGCTGCAAATATTCAGGCTTATCTCGCGGGAGATCTTCGTAACCGAGTCGCTTGAATATCAGAAAATTTTACAAGAATCTCTCCGGTGTCGTGATGCCAACACCCTCGGGGTCTTCGTTCAGTTGTTTTTCGGATTCTCTTGAGCTGGATGATCCGACTCCTGTTGGAGTCTGGTCTGTTCCCGGAAGTGGTGCGATACCAGGGCAAACAACACTGTGGTCCCGGCCATCAGGAGCGTGAAGAAGAGATAGTAGTCCGATCCCTGCAGCGCACTGGTCCCTTCAATGGCGAAATTGACGCCGCTGGTGAACAGGTTGCCCAGCGCAACAGACATCATGAAAAAAGCCATGACAAAGGATTTCATTCGGTTTGGTGCTTGGGTGTAGGAGTACTCCAGGCAGGTAATGGATACCATCACCTCCCCGCTGGTCAGTACCAGATAGGCGAACAGTTGCCAGACGATGGAAGGTTGATGGCCGTTATCGATCAGATGTTGTGCCCAACCGGAGATGGCAAAGGCGAGCGCGGCCAGCAGCATACCGTAGCCGATCTTGCGCAGGGGGCTCAAGCGCCATCGTCGCTGAATGGCGGGATAGACGAGGTAGGAGAAGGTCGGCACAAGCAGCATCACCAGCAGGGGGTTGGCGGCCTGGATCTGCGCCGGCAGGATCTCCACGCCGAACAGCAGCCGATCCATGGATTGGGCCTGGAGTACCCAGGCTGAACCGGTCTGGTCGAACAGGGACCAGAAGACAGCGACGAAGAGGTAGAGCCCGAACAATCGTGCCAGTGTCGAAAGGCCGTCGCGACTGAAGGTCTCGCGTACGAAGGCTGAACCACCGGGTGGTATGTGTACGAAACGTTTTCGTCCGCTCCAAAAGACGACCGTTGCCACTACCATCAGGACGCCCGGAATACCGAATGCCCAAGCAGGTCCTGCCTGCTGCAGCAGCCAGGGTGTGGCAAGGGTTGAAGCGAATGCCCCCAGGTTGATTGCGAAGTAGAACCAGCCAAAGGTACGTGGCAACAGATGTGCGTTACTTTGTCCGAACTGGTCCCCCACATGGGCAGAGACACAGGGTTTGATTCCACCGGCGCCCAGGGAGATCAGGCCAAGACCGATTAACAGGCCGAGGCGGCTATGATCCAGCGCCAGTGCGAAGTGTCCGAGGCAGTAGACCAGGGAGAGAAAGATGATGGTGCGGTACTTGCCCAACAGGCCGTCCGAAATCAGTGCGCCGAGCAATGGCGTGATGTAGACAGCGGAGACGAAAAGATGAAACCAGCCCTTGGCTTCCTCCTCATTCATCGGATTGGGTGCGCCGCTGTTGTCGAGCAGGTACTGGGTCATGAAAACCACCAGTACTGCGCGCATACCGTAGAAACTGAAGCGTTCGGCTGCCTCATTGCCGATGATGTAGGGGATACCTGCCGGCATCTGCCTGGAAGGTAAGGGGGCGTGTAGATATTGACTCATCTGCATGATGGTATTGGGTACGGAATGCGAAATAAAGCGTGCTATCTGTCTGAAAGCCCAAGTTTATCAATCTAATGGTTCGATATATCAAATATCGGGTGTTTTTTTATATAAGGCATTATTCGAGAGTAAACACAATTGTCTCTATCTGGTAGTGGAAAAACGGAATAGGATGATCGATTGTGCTAGGAAACTTGTACGCTACTCTCACGGGCCGGCACTTGAATGGGATACGTGATAGGTATGCTACAGAATATATAGTATCAGTCATATTGCGAGTGGCATTGAAGACTATGAGTTGGAGAAAACATAATGAGTAAGATTGGATTCATCGGACTCGGTGTCATGGGAAGACCCATGGCCGGTCATCTGCAAAATAGAGGCCACGAACTCTACGTCCTTAAACATCGTTCACCACTACCGTCCGAAGTAATGGATGCCGGTGCGATTGCCTGCACCTCTCCAAGAGTGGTTGCCGAGAAATCAGAGACCATTATCACCATGTTGCCTGATACCCCTCAGGTCGAGAGCGTGCTATTTGGTGGGAACGGAGTTATCGAAGGTCTTACTCCCGGTAAGCTGGTGATCGACATGAGCTCTATATCGCCGACCAGCACCAAGCATTTTGCCAAACGCATCAACCAAGTGGGGTGTGACTATCTCGATGCGCCGGTATCGGGGGGAGAAGTGGGTGCAAAGGCCGCCACCCTAACGATTATGGTCGGCGGTGATGACGATGTCTTTGAGCAGGCGCTTCCCTTGTTTGATTTGCTTGGCCGGAATGTCAACCTGATAGGATCCAATGGAGCCGGACAAACCGCCAAGGTTGCCAACCAGATTATCGTCGCATTGACTATCGAGGCGGTCGGTGAGGCGTTACTCTTTGCCAGCAAGGCCGGCGTTAATCCTGCCAAGGTACGTGAGGCGCTGATAGGAGGTTTCGCAGGTTCCAAGATACTTGAGGTCCACGGTGCGCGAATGATCAATCGGGATTTCGACCCGGGTTTTCGTGTTGGGCTTCACCAAAAAGATTTGGGTCTGGCTCTCGAGGGTGCGCGCGAACTCGGTCTCAGTCTGCCCAACACCGCATCTACACAAGAGCTTTTTAACGCCTGCGATAAAACGCTTGATCACTCAGCATTGATAACAGTGCTTGAGAAGCTTGGTACTCACTGTATCAATGAGGAGTGATTGTCCGAGCTGTATGTGTGTTTCAATAAGAATCAACACGATGGATTCATTGTTATCATTCTAAGGTTGCCAACGGTAAAACGCTGCGAACAAAATCGAGTGACGCTCATTCTCAACAGGTTGCTACCGACATGTTTACCTGATTGAGAAGGTCAATGTTAAGTGATGAAGGGTTTTCGCCGGAATGTCATCCTGATTGTCTCTCGTGTAACATCATCGTTTTTAGGCGATCGAAAAATAATGCTACTGACAATATTGCGCACCAAAGCACTCGCTGCTGATGGGGTTTTCAGGCCATGAGCATGAGTGATGAGATCTCGCCTAACCAAGCCTTCGCAGCACTCACTCCTGACACTATGCTGGACGCCATCGAATCGACCGGGGCGTTGTGCAACGGGCAGTTTCTGGCGCTCAACAGTTATGAGAACCGCGTCTATCAAGTGGGGATGGAGGAGGGGCCGCCGCTGGTGGCCAAGTTCTACCGGCCCAACCGGTGGAGCGATGAGGCGATAAATGAAGAGCACCGCTTTACCCAGGCTCTGGCGGAAGAGGAGATCCCCGTAATAGCCCCTCTCGTTGATGATGAGGGCCGAACCCTCAGGTATTACAACTCCATCCGCTTTGCCCTCTATCCCTGTCGGGGCGGTCGGGCGCCCGAGCTGGACAACCCGGATCAGCTGGAACAGTTGGGACGTTTCATTGGCCGAATCCACATGTTGGGCGCCGCACAGCCATTCCTGTACCGACCTCGGGTGGATATTGAGAGTTACCTTGAACAACCCAGTGCCTTTCTACTGTCATACGATTTTATTCCTGTCCATCTGATCGATGCCTATGAGAGTTTGGTCAGCGATCTAAAGCAGCGGGTAGAGGCTTGCTATGCCAGGGCCGGATCTGTGATCAATATCAGACTGCATGGTGATTTCCATCCTGGGAATATTCTGTGGCGGGACGACGGACCGCAAATCGTCGATTTCGATGACGCCCGTACCGGGCCGGCGATACAGGATCTGTGGATGTTCCTGTCCGGTGACCGGCCCTACATGACAGCGAGACTCGCCGATCTGCTCGACGGCTATACCCGCTTCTGTGACTTTAATCCCTCGGAGCTCCATCTGGTGGAAGCTCTGCGAACCCTGCGTTTGGTTCATTATGCAGGCTGGCTGGCTAAACGCTGGGACGATCCGGCATTTCCCCAGGCCTTTCCGTGGTTCGACAGCCTCAATTTCTGGGAGGACCATATCCTGACGTTACGGGAACAGCTGGCGAAAATGGATGAACCGCCACTGGTCTGGTCCTGACGGGTAAAGACAGCATAGTTTCAGCAAAGGGTTATACTCTTTGCAAAAAAGGATGCTCATGATAGAGACCGGACTGCCGAATCCCCATACCTTGGCCGTGCTGGCCCTCACGGTGATCGCACTGATACTCTTCAGTCGCGAAAAGATCCCCTTGGAGACCTCCTCTCTGTCGGTATTGGCGATCCTTGCTGTTGGTTTCGAGTTGTTCCCCTATCAGGGAGAGAGTGGCCGGGTCAGTTCTATCGATTTCTTCAGGGGATTCGGTCATGAGGCACTGATCGCCGTCTCCGCACTCATGGTGGCCGGGCATGGATTGGTACGTTCCGGTGCACTTGAGCCGGTGGGCAGGACGCTGGCGAAACTCTGGCGATTCAGTCCAACCATCTCTTTTCTCATGACATTACTGATTGCGGCGGTGCTCAGCGCCTTTATCAATAACACACCGATTGTCATTCTCCTGTTGCCGATACTGGTCAGTGTTTCGCTGCAGACCCGTTCCAATGCCTCTGCGCTGCTGATGCCGATGGGTTTCGCCACCCTCATCGGTGGGATGAGCACCTCCATCGGAACCTCCACCAATCTGCTGGTGATCGGTGTAGCCGCGGATATGGGGCAGCGCAAGATGGAGATGTTCGACTTCATTCTGCCCGCCCTGATCGCCAACGGATTCGGATTGGTCTACCTCTGGTTGATTGCCCCAAGGATCCTGCCGCAGCGGGAACTGGTGATGGCGGACACTTCGCCGAGAGTTTTTACCGCCCATCTGGTGATTCAGGAGGGGAGTCCGTCGGTGGGCCTGAAATTGTCGGAGGCCATATCGCTCACACACGATACGATGAATGTGGAGGGTATCCGTCGCAGTGAGACCACCTACATCATGCCGTTGCCGGATGCGGTTATCAGTCCCGGGGATCGATTACTGGTGCACGACACGCCGGCGAATCTAAAAACCTTTGAGCAACAACTCGGTGCCACCCTCTATTCTGCGGGCGATGAAGTCGATGAAGACCACCCCCTGAAGGCGGAAGACCAGCAGTTGGCGGAGGCAATTGTGTTTCGAGGTTCGCCGCTGCAGAACAGAACCCTGAATGAGATCCGTTTTGCCGATAGCTATCAACTTGTCGTACTGGCTATTCACCGCGCAAGTTCACGGATCAAATCGATGCCGCAGGGTCTGGGCAATCTCAGTATGCGGGTGGGTGATGTGCTGTTGGTGCAGGGAAAGCGTGACCATATCAACGAACTGAAGCAGCAGTCCATCGTGATGGTGCTGGATGCTACCACCGATCTTCCCCACACCAAAAAGTCACCGTACGCCCTTGCCATCATGTTCGGCATTATTCTGTTTGCAGCGCTGGGTATCCTGCCGATCGCCGTAAGTGCGACGGGTGGTGTACTGCTCATGTTGATGTGTGGCTGTCTCTCCTGGCGGGATGTGAGCCAGGCGCTGAACGCTCAGGTGATCCTGATTATCGTGGCCAGTCTTGCCCTGGGGAATGCCCTGTTGATGACGGGGGGGAGCGACTTTCTGGCAGCCGGCTTCGTCGATATGACTGAAGGGACGCCGCCGGCATTCATTATCAGCAGTTTGATCCTCTTGATGGCCATATTGACCAATGTGGTCTCGAACAATGCCGCCGCGGTTATCGGCACACCGGTAGCCATCGGTATCGCAAACACGCTGCAGCTTCCCGTGGAGCCATTTGTATTGGCTGTACTCTTTGGCGCCAATATGAGTTATGCCACGCCCATGGCCTACCAGACCAATTTACTGGTAATGAGTGCGGGCAACTATAAGTTTGCCGATTTTGTGCGTGTCGGTTTGCCGCTGATTCTCATCATGTGGCTTGCCTACAGTTGGTTGTTGCCGTGGCTCTATACGATAGAGACTGGGTGAGCGATAGCATCAGCTGGATCTACTCTGTCTCATATCTGATCTCGAGTACCCAGTAGAGGGTCTCGCCACCGGGTGTCTCGACCTTGACCTCGTCATCCCTCAGCCGCTTAAGAAGGGCTCTCGCAAGGGGAGAATCCATACTGATATACTCTGGTTGATGGTCAATTTCATCCGGGCCGACGATACGGTATTCCGAGATGGTGCCGTCTTCCGCCTCCAGTTTGACCCAGGCGGCAAAGAAGACCTGTTCGGGATTGGTCGGGGGTTCCTCCACTACCTTGAGACTGGGTAGTCGTTTTTGTAGATAGCGGATACGACGGTCGATTTCCCGCAGCTCCTTTTTGCGATAGATGTACTCCGCATTCTCGGAACGGTCTCCCTCGGCGGCCGCGGCTGATAATGCCTTTGTGACATCCCGACGACGTATCCATAGCGCCTGCTCCTCCTCCCTGAGGCGTTCATAGCCTAGTGCAGTGATATAAGGCGATTTGGGTGGAGCGGGGGGGCGATAGCGTCCCATGGTCTCTTTTGTCGAAGTGGTTCGTCTGTCGATGATAGACAATTATCGGTCTTCGTCGAGATGATATCCAGAAGTGGTTAGATCTTCCTTGTTACGGGTTTTATCGCAATCAGTCAGTAGAGATTGTTCTCCTGCTACTCATCATCCTGTTAAAGTCGTCGTATCTGCTTAGGATCCGCTGTTAGCTGTAGGTAAATAGCGATACGGATGATTTGAGAGTGTCATCACCGCCTTGGTACAGGCTGGTTGGATCCAGGCCAAGCCCGTCCGTCTTCATGTCGGGATGCCTCGTCAGATCGGCAATTGGATACAGACCTTGAATATCATGCTCAGGCAGATCTGATTCCATCTGCCTCTGTTGTAGGTGGTTTGCGACTGCAAGCTAATCGATCCCGCCGAATTTGCTTTCCAGTACTAACTTTGAGGAAGTGGTAGGGCATTGATTGCGATTTCGACGACCCTGACCAGCTCTCTACGCGACTTGCCTTGCCTCGCAAGAACGGAGATACCGTACAACACAGACAACAGGTATTCTGCAAGATCCCTTGGTTTAGCTGTTTGCAACAGGAGACCTCTTTTCTGTTCGGCTTCTATGACCTTTCTCAAAGCCTGTTCGTTAACCGATCTCATTGCCTGCAGTGTGAGTGAAACATCATCTGGTATTGCTGTGCCGCCCGCTTCGCAGCTGCTCTTCACGAAGAGACACCCCTTGGGTGATGCCTTATTGTTGACCAGATCGATGATACCCAACATATAGTCCCGAATACGCTCAGTGAAAGGTGCCTCTGAAGGTTGGGTAAGCTGTTCAATAAGCGGCGTGCCGTAGTGCGACATGTAGTGTTCCAGTGCCGTGGCAAATAGTTGCTCTTTGTTGCCGAAAGCTGCATATAGGCTGGGTTTGTTGATGCCGAGTGCCTCAGTCAGGTCATTCACGGATGTGCCTGAATAGCCATTTTCCCAGAAAACACGCATCGCCTTGTCCAGTGCATCAAATTTATCAAAAGTTCTCTTCCTGCCTGCATTCATCATTCTACCGCTTTCTAGATTAGACTCCTTCTTGACATTATGTACCGATCGGTATAATAATTCAAATATGTACCGAACGGTACAATATGTATCCAACTAAATTAGGAGTCATCTCATGCAATCAGTGAAAGATCGGATCGTCTTGGTGACGGGTGCCAACCGTGGCATTGGAAAGAGTATCGTTGAGGAGTTTCTGCGAGTGGGCGCAAGCAAAATCTATGCAGCGGCACGAAATCCGGAGACAATTAAACCTTTGGTTGAGCAGTATGGGAACCGCATTGTGCCGTTGCGTATCGACTTGAACGACCCGGACAGCATCAATGCCGCCGCAGTGCTCGCCGGCGACGTCGAGATTGTGATCAATAATGCCGGCATGCTGAATATTGCCAGTCCATTGGCCAGCAATGCGGTGGCGGCCATGCAGGATGAGATGGAAGTCAATGTCTATGGGTTGATTCGTATGGCTCAAGCGTTCGCACCCCTATTGAAAGCGAACGGCGGTGGTGCACTGGTTCAACTCAACTCCCTCGCCTCGATCAAGAACTTTGCTGACTTCGCGACCTATTCGGCGTCAAAGGCGGCGTCTTACTCCATTACACAAGGATTGCGTGACGTTCTCCGGGAACAGGGGACCCATGTGGTCAGTGTGCACCCTGGACCTATTGCAACAGATATGGCAAAAAATGCAGGCTTGGGTGAAATCGCGGAACCAGCGGAACTTGTTCCCAAAGCGATTATCGATGCCCTTGAGGTGGGAGAGTTCCATGCATTTCCGGATGCTATGGCCAAGCAGATCGGCGCTGCTTACCACGACTTCGCCAGCAATATCGTAGAGGCTGACTTGATGGAGGGAAGTTAACTATTTGGACAACCTGAGATGTACCACTCGTAGAGAATGTTTGCGTTGTTAATCATGCTTGTTATTTACGGTAGAGACGCATGATGATTTGGTTGTCTAACCATTGCAAATGGTGGGGCAGTGCCCCACCTATCTGTTAGTGATTATGAAATCGTAGATTGAGTGGACGTAGCGTGTATGGATGCCGGGCTCACTTATTACTGAGAGCAGGTGAAACGCCGTCTGCGGTTGCAGAAATATCTTCGTCGTCAATCGGCTCGGCGTTATGTTCTTTTGCCAGAAGAACATAGATAGACGGTAGAACAAAGAGAGTGAAAAGGGTGCCGATGGCCATGCCGCCAACCAGTACCAGGCCGATCGAGTTACGTGCGGCAGCACCGGCGCCCGTCACCAGTATGAGAGGGAAATGACCGGCGACTGTTGCTACGGTCGTCATCAATACCGGACGCAGACGGGTCATTGCCGCCTCTCGCACAGCGTCGATCTTCGACAATCCCTGCTCCTGCAGCTTGTTGGCGAATTCGACGATGAGGATACCGTTCTTTGCAATCAGTCCGACCAGGGTGACCAGACCCACTTGGGCGTAGATGTTGAGGGTGGTGGTCCAGCCGCTGGTCCAGAAGGGCATGTTAGGGTCAGGCATCTTCAGGAAGGTGAAGAGCAGGGCGCCGAACATGGCCAGTGGCACTGATCCAAAGAGGATGATCAGAGGATCACGGAAGGAGTTGAACTGAACCGACAGCGCCATGAAGATCAATACGATGGCGAGCACGAAGGCGGGCAGGAACTTGTTGCCCTCTTGGCGCAGCTGGCGTGATTCTCCGGTGTAGTCGACGGAGTAGCCGGGGGGCAGGATCTCCTGTGCCGCCTCTTCCAGTACCGTGAGTGCCTCGTCGAGGGTGCGGTTGCTCATGCCCGACAGCTTCACCGAGTTGAGCTGCTGGAAACGGTTGAGGGAGCGGGGCACCGTTTTGTTCTCGATGTGAGCCACGCTGCTCAGCGGTATCAGTTCCCCTTCGGGGCCGTTGATGTAGATGTCGGTAAGTTGATCCGGATTGAGCCGCTGGGAACGTTCGATCTGTGGAATCACCTTGTAGCTGCGGCCGGCGATATTGAAGCGGTTGACGTAATCGCCGCCCAGGGCCGCCGCCATGTCGCTGCCGACCTGGTTGAGATTGAGCCCGAGAACGCCGATCTTATCTCGGTCCAGCACGACCTGGGCCTGGGGCTGGTCATATTTTAGGTCGATCTGCGGCGGAAAGAGGAACATCCCGCTGGCCATTGCCTTGCCCTGTAACTGCTGGGCGAAGTCGAGCAGCCGCTCCGCATCCGCAGTCGAGGAGATGATGAACTCGATAGGGAAGTTGCTGCCGCCCGGTAGCGCGGGAGGTGTGGTGGCGAAAATCTGGAAACCGGGCACCTGTGACAGCCTACCCTGGATCTCCGGCAGGATCTCGAACACCGTGCGCTCCCGCGGTTCCTTCCAGGGCTTGACCACCATGCCGGAGAAGCCGTCAGTGTCGTAGAGGGCGCCAACGGAAGGGGCGAGCAGAATCTGGAAGGTAAGGTCGACCTCGGGTGTGCTGAGGAAGACGTCCTCCACCGCCTTGCCGAAGAAGGCTTTCTGATTGGCGGTGGCGTTGGCGGGGGCATTGATAATGCCGAAGATCACACTCTGGTCTTCACCGGGAGCGAGTTCCTTCGGTGACATGTTGTAGAGCGGAATGGCCGCCAGGGCGATGGCGAGCCAGATCGCGTAGACGAAGGGGCGAGCCTTCAGGGTGTTGCCGATGAGGCGACCGTAGGTCTGACGCAGACGGTCGAAGTGATGGTTGACCCAGCCGGTGAAGCCGCGCTCTTCGTCTGCGGCACTTCGCAGCATATGGGATGACATCATCGGTGAGAGAGTCAATGCTACGATACCCGAAATGGTCACAGTGCCTGCCAGGGTGAGGGCGAACTCACGGAAGAGGGCGCCAGTGAGGCCCCCCTGCAGCGCGATCGGCATGTAGACCGCCGCCAGGGTGATGGTCATGGCGATGACCGGTCCCACCAGTTCGCGTGCGCCCAGCAGTGCCGCCTCGCGCTTGCTGCGGCCCTCCCGCAGATGGCGTTCGATGTTCTCCACCACAACGATAGCGTCGTCCACTACCAGGCCCACTGAGAGTACGATCGCCAGCAGGGTGAGCAGGTTGAGGGTGAAGCCGAAGATCTGCATCAGAAAGATACTGCCGATCAGGGAGACCGGTATCGCAATGGTCGGCACCAGGGCCGAGCGCAGCGAACCGAGAAAGAGGAAGATGACGACGATGACGATCAGCAGTGTGTCGCCCAGGGTCTTGGTGACCTCGGTGATGGCGTTGGCGATGTACTCCGATGCATCGTAACCGATCTTAACCTCAAGGCCGGCGGGCAGGTCCTTCTCGATGACATCGATCTCGGTACTCACGCGCTTGATAACATCGATGGTATTGGCGTTGGGCAAGGGAAAAATGCCCATGAAGACGGCCGTCTGGCCCAGGTAGCGCACAGAGGTGTCGTAGTCCTCGGCGCCGAGGGTGACATCGGCCACATCCCGCAGGCGCACGATGCTGTCCCCCTCGTGCAGGATCACCAGGCGTTCAAACTCCTCCACCGAATGTAGATCGGTATTGGCAGTCAGATTGACCTGGACCAAGGCGCCCTTTGTAGTCCCGACGGCGGCGAGAAAATTATTGGCCGCCAGGGCCTGTCGTACCTGCGCCGGGCTGACATGCAGCGCGGCCATCTTGTCCGGTTTGAGCCAGATACGCATGGCAAAAGTGCGGGCACCGAGTATTTCGGCGCGCTGTACGCCGGCGACCGCGGCCAGTTGCGGCTGTATTACGCGGATGAGGTAGTCGGTGATCTCCGCCTGAGAGAGGATCTCGGAGGAGAAGCTGATATAGGCGGAGGCGAACTCGGAGTCCGCGGACTGGATCGACAGCGCCGGCACCTGGGCCTCAGCCGGCAGGTCGTTGCGCACCTGGTTCACCTTGGCGGTGATCTCCGCCAGTGCCTTGGTGGGCTCGTAGTTGAGCTTAAGGCGGGCGTTGATCATGGAGAAGCCTTGCAGGCTCTTAGACTCGATGTAGTCGATACCGTCGGCCGAGGCGATGGCCTGTTCCAGCGGTGTGGTGATGAAACCGCGTACCAGTTCCGCGCTGGCACCCACATAGACGGTGGAGATGTTGATCGTGGCGTTGTCGCTACGCGGATACTGACGGATGTTGAGACTGTTCCAGGCTTGAAAGCCTGCGATGACGATCAACAGATTGACCACGATCGCCAGCACAGGTCGCTGGATAAACAGGTCGGTAAAGGCTTTCATCCTGCCCATGGGTGTTTCCTTAGATAGGCGTTCATTGTTGCGAAGTGGCAGCCCGGTTATTCATTGGCGGGTGTTGGCGCCATCTTTGCATCGAGTGCGAGGCTGTTGTCGACGACCACCGACATCTTCGGCCGCAGCTTGAAGACGCCACTAGTGACCACGCTCTCGCCCTCCTTCAATCCTGTCTCCACTGCGACAAAATCGCCCCGGGTATCACCCAGGCGAACGATCTGCTGACGCAGCACTTGCTGTTTCTCTCCGCTCGATTCATCCTCCACCTCGTCGATCACAAACACCGTGTCGCCGTACGGGGCGTAGAGCACCGCTGTTGCCGGGATGGCGAGGACCTCATCCTCGTCCGAGAGCACCACCTCCACGTTGGCGAACATACCGGGACGGAGTAGCTCTTCCGCGTTGGAGAGGGTGGCCCGGGCACGCACGCTGCGGGTCATTTCGTCGACCTCTGGATTGACGGCAATGATCTTGCCACTAAATACCTGGTCGGGCGCCGCATCGGTGGTGACGCGCACTTCGGTGCCGGATGAGAGGATAGAGAACTGGCGCTGGGGCAGGGAGAAGTCCACATAGATCGGGTCGATGGTCTGCAGGGTTACAACGGGGGTGCCCTGATCGATGATCTGCCCCAGATTGACCTGACGTATGCCCAGTTGACCGGCGAAAGGCGCGCGCAGGGTCTTCTTACCGATGGTAGCGCGCACATTGTCGACCTGGGCGTTAGCCTGCTTGAAGTTGGCCTCTGCAGTATCCAGATCGGCCTGGGAGACGGTCTTGTTGGCGCGCAGATCCCGACTCCGGTCGAGATTGATGCGGGCCAGCTTGGCCGCGGCCTCGGCTGAGCGGAGTTGTGCCACCTCGGCGGAGACATCGATGCGGACAAGCAGATCGCCGGCCTTAACCCGATCACCAGACTCGAAGGTAATCTCCTCGACCTTGCCGCCCAGCTCGGTGCTGACGGTCACGCCCTGTACCGCGACCAAAGAGCCGGTGGCACTGACAGAGTTTGGCCAGCGATCCCTACGGACTTTGTCGGAGGTCACTGTTTCGGGCGGCATCTCCATCTGCGCAGCCCCCATGGTTTCGAATTGCTTCAGCTTGATGAGGGTCGGCACACCAATAAGGATCGCCAGACCTATCAAGGTTAAGACCAGTTTCTTTAACATACGGTTAACATCCGTGCTTGATTCGGGAGTGCACAGGGTGGATGGCCAGGAGCGGATCTCTCCTGCCATTGCTTTGTGCTAATACAACATGAGAGATGACTTTATCTCCTACGTCAAGTTCCACTTGCTGGGTCGACTGGTTGATTTCATTTCCCATAATTTGTGTAAGTGATTGCTGAAGGAAGGCGCGCTATTTCGGAATGAGTCGTGGAGTTTTGCTAGGTTCCAGTGCATACCGCCATCCGATACGCATCTATGGATTTGATTTTGATAGAAAACAGTCTCATACATCAACGAGATCCGATGTATGAGCGGTATGTCATATTCTGTCATTATGAAATGTAATCACCATTGATAAACCGCAAGAGAGACTGCTGGTCTTTTAATGTATCCATATCCCGATAAATTCCAGGATCATGGACGTTTAACCAGGTTACGTCCCGATTGTGTCGTTGTAGAATCGAGCGTCCGCCCGTACTGCCGGTGAGTGCCGTCAGTTCAGCGACAAAGCGCCTGGAAAAAGCAACAGGGTGTCCCCGTGAGCCATGACAGACAGGGACTACCGCTCCCTCAGGGGACAATGCTGACAGTACGCGTTGGATAGTGTCTATCCTAAGCAGTGGCAGGTCAGCGGGCATCACCAGCCACGCATCGGCGTCCAGTGAGGTTTTCACTCCATAGCTGATACTGCTCCCTATGCCTTCATCCGCTTGAGAATTGAAACAGTGGCGAACGGCTATGCGTTCAAGGCCCTCAACCAGCTTTTCGTCTTCGGGGTCGAGAACGACCAATACATCATCAACAGCCTTGTGCAATATCTTTGCACTGTGAATGAGTAATGTATCGCCTCCGGGGAGACGCTGCAGACGTTTGTCACTGCCGAAGCGTTGGCTCTTGCCGGCAGCCAGCAGGAGGCCGATGCTCTTCATTGAGATGACTTGACGCCATGGCGCGCCGCAACCAGGTCGGCAGCGATTGCCACAGCAATTTCAGGGGGCGTCTGGCTGCCGATGTCGATACCGACTGGTGCCCGCAATGTCTCTATCTGTCTCTCAGACAGGCCAAGGCTTAAAAGGCGTTTGTTGCGGGCTGCGGATGTCCGCTTTGAGCCGAGTGCGCCAACATAGAAAAAATCTCCCCTTAATGCCTCCATCAAGGCCATATCGTCCAACTTGGGATCATGTGCCAACGTGATTATCGCAGTGCGATGTTGATCGCGCAGATCATTGACCTTGTCGTCCGGCATGTCACGAGACAGCTTTACACCCTCGATGTGACAGGTAAAAGACTCTCGCGGATCACAAACCAGGATGCCGAAGCCGAGGGTCAAGGCGATGCGTGACAGGTTGTCGGCAATCTGTCCTGCGCCGATGAGGAGCAGCTGCCAATGGGGTCCGAAGCGCTTATAGACAGTGGCGTCACGGAGTAGGAACTCCTCCTCACCGCCCGGCTGATGAAGACTGGCTTTTCCCGTCGACAGGGAGACACGGCGCTCTACGAGACGACCTTGCGCCATGGCATCGATTATCGGCTGCAGCGCATCCGCTTTCGGTTCTTCAACCAACAGCTCCAGCTGTCCACCGCAGGGTAGTCCGAAGCGAGCGCTCCCCGCCGGGTCGACACCGTAATCAAGTGTCGTCGGGCAATCGGCCAGTTGTCGATTGAGATAGCGATCAACCAGGTCGGCCTCGACACAACCGCCGGAGACCGACCCCGCCATCTCTCCGTCACGTTGACGAATGGCGAGTAGAGAACCTGGCGGTCGCGGCGATGATCCCCAGGTTCTCAGTACTGTCACCAGAGCGCCGGTATCGCCATTCTCGGTCCAGCTGTTCAGGGCGCTCAGTACTTCAAAATCGCTCCCGTAATCGGAAGTATGTTCACTCATGCTGCTCGAATGGGTAACTGGTGATAGGTCTTGCCGGTCAGGGATGAGAGTGCGTTTGCCACGGCAGGGCCGATCACCGGCGTTGCGGGCTCACCCACCCCGGTTGGTGCTTCAGCGGATGGGACGATATGTACCCTGATGTCCGGCATCTGGTTGGCGCGAAGTACGGTGTAGTCGTGAAAGTTTGATTGTACTACTGCGCCATTGTCTATCGTGATCTCACTTGTCAGCACAGCACTCAAACCGAATCCGAGGCCGCCTTCCATTTGTGCCCGGATGATATCGGGATTGACTGCGATACCACAATCGACGGCAACGTCGACACGATCGACCGTATAGCTCTTGTCATCGTTGACTGTGACTTCAGCGACCATGGCGACATAGGAGTTGAAGGATTCATGTACGGCGACACCGCGAGCTCGATTCGATGAAATAGGTTGACCCCATTGGCTCTGCCTGACGGCAAGATCGAGTACACCGAGATGGCGTGGATGCTCCTTCAACAGCTGACGTCGGTATTCGACTGGGTCGATACCTGCCTCATGCGAAAGTTGATCGATGAAGGTTTCGGTAGCGAATGCGGTATGTGTCGAGCCGACAGATCGCCACCACTGAATCGGTATCGGTAGCTTTGTGCTTTGCAGCTCCACCTTCAAGTTCGGAATAGCATATGGCAGGTTGGCCGCACCTTCCACCGAAGTGCCATCCACGCCGTTCTTTACCATGACTTCCTCGAAGGCTGTTCCGGCGGCAATCGACTGTCCCACAATCCGGTTGCGCCAGGCTTTGGGTAATCCGTTGTCGTCGAGAATGGCCTCTATGCGGTGCATGTAAGCGGGACGATACCAGCCGCCCTGTGTATCATCTTCCCGCGACCAGACCAGCTTGATGGGTACTTTGCCGCCGGTCGCCTTCAGGATCTCGGCGGCTTCACGCACATAATCGGCGGCGGGATTGGCCCGGCGTCCAAATGAGCCACCCGCGAAAAGTGTATTGATGCGGACCTTGCTCGGCTCGATCCCAAGGGTCTTGGCAACGACTCCCTGGTCCATGGTCTGAATCTGAGCGCCATACCAGAGCTCGACACTACCGTCGTCATGCTGTTCGATGACGCAATTCAGTGGCTCCATTGCTGCGTGAGCCAGGAAAGGAAAACGGTAATCGGTACTCAACACTTTTCCACTGCCACTTAATAGTGCGTCGGCATCGCCATCAGTCCGCGCGGTGACACCCGGCTCGTCAAGGCGACGCAGATAGTCGGCAAAAATCTCATCACTGCCTATTTGCATTGCATTCGTTTCATCCCACTCCACCCGCAGTGCCTTACGACCCTGAAGTGCAGACCAGGTGTGATCCCCGAGCACAGCGACACCGGAGCTGATCTGTACAACACCACGTACACCGGTTTGTTTAAGCGCCGCACTGTCATCGAGCGACTTTACCGTCGCGCCAAAACGCGGTGGGTGGGTAACGACGGCGACCAGCATGCCCGGACGTTCCACATCTTGTGTAAACAAGGCGCTGCCGTCGGTTTTTACGCCGACATCCTTGCGCACCACATCTTTACCGATCAAATGGAACTCGTCAGGCGATTTGAGCAGGACTGCATCGGGAACCGGCAATGCGGCAGCCTCTTCAGCCAGTTCGCCGAAACTGGCTCGTCTGCCGCTGGCTTCATGACTGACGACGCCTTTGCGGACCGTAATCGTCTCTTCAGAGACCTGCCAACGCGCTGCAGCCGCAGTGACCAACATTGCACGCGCCGCGGCACCGGCTTTCCGCATTTGCTCATAGGCATTGGCGATGGCGGTACTGCCGCCGGTTCCCTGGACAGGCCCCCACAGCAGATTGTTGTAACGATTGGCGTCCGCCGGTGCGGCGACCACTTCGATCTGAGACCAGCGGGCATCGAGTTCCTCTGCGACCAGCGTTGCCATCCCGGTGTGGGTACCTTGGCCCATCTCCAGATGTTTTGCGATGACGGTGACTTGATCATCAGTACCAATGCGCACAAAGGCGTTGGGCGCCAGTGTACTATCGGCCTGGTCGCTCCCGGCGAGGCCTGGGCCGGTCTCTTCCGATTTGGCTATACCCGGTATCGCAAGGCCGAGCGTGAGGCCGGCACCGGCTGTGAGACCGGCGGCAATAAAGTGGCGGCGTGAGACGTTGATTGGCTGTGCTTTTTTCATCTCCAGATCCTCCGGCTTAGGCCAACGTATCCGCTGCACGGCGAACGGCAAGTTTGACGCGATGGTAGGTACAGCAGCGGCAGATCGTGCTGCCCATCTGATTGGAGATCTCCTCATCGCTTGGGTTTGGGTTGCGTGACAGCAGGTCTGTGGCCGCCATGATCTGACCGGATTGACAGTAGCCGCACTGAGGTACGGCAAGTTCTTGCCATGCAGTCCGAACGGCCCGGGCAGTGGCATCATCAGCCCCCTCGATCGTAGTGATCTTGAGTCCAGTGATGCTTGAGACGGGCACCATACAGGATCTTTGTGCCACCCCGTCGATCAGTACAGTACAAGCGCCACATTGCCCGATACCACAACCGTATTTGGTCCCTTTCAGACCGATCAGGTCACGAATGACCCAGAGCAGGGGCATGTCATCCGGTGCGTCGAATTGATGATCGATGCCGTTTATCGTGAGTGTCTGCATGCGTTATCTCCGAGATATCATCAATGCGTTCATAGGAACCTGACTATTTTTACATACTAGCTAAGTAAAAAACTGCTGGGACTCCCTTTGCCATGTCGCAAGTAGTGTAGGGGTGAAAAATGTAGAACGTATAATCATTACATTGTTCGTTGAGAGGGGGGTTATTAAAACATGACAAATGTGTGTGTTTAGTTGGCCCGGTTTTGGAATTTTTTACGGGTCTCTATTTATGAATCCCGAAATCGCGACTATTTCAGCCATCTAGTGAAGCAGGCCTTATTGTTGTGCTCTAACCTCATGTAATACAAAAGATAGATAATTACAGCGGCAATACATTGGAGAATCTCTAGGCTATGTCTCTAATCTTGTTTTGTCACGAGAGTTGTGGGGTGGTTCCCCCAGATGTTTTCATCCGGTAGTGAGATGTGTATACCACTGGTGCTATTGTCGGTATGCTGGCGTTAGACAGAGAGAAATATACACCCTCACAAGCATGAACATTCGACAGGCAACAGCAACGGACATCGACGCAATGTCGCTGTTGCTGGATCAACTCTTCACCATTGAACAGGACTTCTCACCCGATAGGGAGAAGCAACGCCGTGGACTTCAATTGTTGATCGATTCGCCGGGTGCGTTGGTGGTCGTGGCTGAAGAGGGGGATGAGATTGCAGGCATGGCCACGCTGCAGCTAGTTGTTTCAACCGCGGAGGGTGGTCGTTCCGGAGTGATAGAGGATGTGGTGGTGAGTGAGCCATATCGCGGCGGAGGGATCGGCCACAAGCTCATGGACCATCTGCTGAGCTGGGCTGAGAGCCAAGGTGCAACGAGAATGCAGCTTCTTGCCGATCGGGACAACCAACCCGCTTTGGATTTTTATCAAAAGCAGGGCTGGTCATTGACGCGTTTGGTGGCTTTGAGAAAGTCGTTTTCATGAGCGGTTCTGATATTGATGGTCCTGCGCTCAGCGCTAACTGAAAAGATACCCAGTGTCCATGAGTAGTCTGAGGTTTATCGATATCTCTTCGTTGTCGATCTCTTAATAAATGACGCCAGTTAGCTTTTCTGACTGCTGCCAGAGTTCTCTCGCAGCCTGTTGGTCATGTGACCGCCCATTTGACTTGACTTTAATCGGGTTGCCGTGCATCTCGAAGAACCTGGAAGGCCCGTAGAAACTCCCCGATTGGGCTTCACTGTCAAATCCGGCTCTGAGGGTCGGCAGGGCGCCCATATCAACCCCCTGAGCGAAAAAGCGGTTCAAAAAGCTGATTAAACCGGAATGGCGTTGCAGATCGGTGCCGGTCCATCCCGGATGCGCGGCTGTTACCAGAGGGTTGTTGTCAAACTGTTCCAATTTGCGGGCCAGCTCGTAGGCAAAGAGAAGATTGGCCAGTTTACTGTCGCCATAGGCTGTGTTGGTGTTGTACTTTCGCTGTTCCCAATTCAGATCGTTGAAATCGATATTGCCCATCTTGTGAGCCAGGCTGGACAGTACAACGATTCGTGCCCCTGCTGTTTTTTGCAAAAGTGGCAGGAGGTGTCCCGTTAAGGCGAAGTGACCCAAGTGATTGGTTCCCATCTGGATCTCGAATCCGTCTTCTGTCTTCGAATGTGGGCACATCATGATCCCGGCATTGTTTATCAATACATCGAGCCGGTTGAAATCGCTGATAATGGAACCGGCAAATCGAGCGACCGACGCCAGGTTCGACAGATCGAGTTCTCGGACAGAGAGATCTGCACTCGGGAATTCGTTGCGAATCTTATCGACAACGTCTTCAGCTTTTTGCAGGTTTCGAGCACCGATAGTGACCGATGCATTTTTACCTGCCAGTATACGGGCTGCCTCTCTTCCAATGCCGCTGGTCGCGCCGGTGATCACCACCTGTCTATCGGTTTGGTCAGCAATGTCGTCTGTATCCCAGTAAGACTGTGTCATGGTTGTGCCTCTTGATTGCTAGCCTGGATGTTTCAGTTTCTTGAGTAAAAGGTAGCAAGGGGGGTGGCTTAAAACACTCGCACAAGGTGCCAAAGAGAATGCAGATCATGCCAATCTTCACTGCGGCTTGGAAATGACTGAATCGTTCACAGAAGACTGGGTATGAACGTGACTATCTCACTCATCCTTCATGCAATTGGGTAAACAGAACATATGTTATGTTGCTCTGATGAACTTCTCGAGCAGCTATACCTATCTCGGTGAATCATTTTATGAAGACGTCCTGCTCGAGTCGGTCAGGGATATCAAGCTATTTCTATAGAATGATCTCGGGCGGAGACGCTGTGGGTTACAGAGCAACTGGACGCGTCAGGGGAGGCACTGGCCCGGGTCTTCTCCGCTATTTCGGGTTTCCTTCAGCGTTTGTAGCGCTGGCGGCCTCGCTTTCTCGATAGGCTATCTCAGGCTTTATTGGCCACCTCTTCGGGTACAAAATCCTTGGCCACACGTTTGGCAAGGGTGTAAATGCGACGTAGTTTATCGAGTAATTCCAGTTCCAGCCTGAGCTGAGCAAGGCGGCTACCTTCGGAGATGCCGATGTACTCAGTCTGGTGGGCGAGAAACTGTTCTGCAATTCGTCGTACTTCATCCTTTATGATGATCACCTCCTCAGCCGCCTTCTGGTCATCTTCTCGCACTGCTTTAACCACATTCGCAATGGATAGTTGTACTTTGTTACCCAGATCACGCAGTAGCGCTTCTGCAACCTCAGTGGGCCTGATCCCCTGATTAATAATCGCCTTGCCTATGCTAACCAGTTCCGTCTCCAATACATCCGCAAGATTCTCTAGATTAATTGTGGCGCTCATCAATACCTGAAATTCATCGCTCTGATGATCCGTCAGCGGCTCCTTGCGTATGTCACTTAGAAATTCAAAGATGGCCTCATGCAGAATATCCACTTTGTCGTCCATCTTCAGGACACTGTCGCACTTGGCCATGTCCCTTGTTTCCACACCTTCTCTCAGTGTTGAAAACATATCATTGATGATCTCGCCCATGTGGCCAATCTCAAGGCGAACCCGTTCCAGAGCCATGGATGGCACCGTGATCAACTCATTATCGAGATAACGAGGCGTGATGATCGTCTTCTTCTCCACGGGCCGTGCTGGCACCAGCTTCTCAGCCACTCGCGCAAATAAGGTGGTAAAGCTTATGAATAACAGCGTGTTGGCGATATTGAATACGGTATGGGCATTGGCGATCTGTCGTGGCACCTCTGCAGCCATGCGTTCTTTCCCGGACAGCTCCGGTGCGCTGGGTGAGATAGAGACAATAATGTCGACTAACTGAGGAATAAACATTACCCAGACCAGGACGCCAGCAATATTAAACAAGACATGCACCACGGCCGCTCGTACGGCTTCTACCGGTTTGCCGAGCGCTGCCAGTATGGCGGTTACGCAAGTGCCAATATTGGCACCAAAGGCCAGTGCAATACCTGCTGGCAGGGAAATCAGTCCCTCCGTAGCCATCACGATGGCTATGCCGGTGGTGGCGGCGGAGGACTGTACGAGGCCAGTGAATACAGCGCCGACCAGAATGCCCAGAGCCGGTTTCTCCATGCTTATCATCAGATCCAGGAAGGGCTGATAGCTGCGGAGGGGTTCCATTGACTCACCCATGACGCCCATCCCGTAGAAGACCAGACCCAGCCCCATCACCATGGAGCCATAGTGCTGTGTGTTCTCTCTCTTGCCTGCAAAAAGCATGAAGAAGCCTATCGCAACCATTACCAAGGCGTACTGGGTTACATTGAAGGCGACAATCTGAGCCGTGAAGGTGCTGCCGATATTGGCGCCCATAATGACACCTACCGACTGGGCCAGTGTCATGAAACCCGCAGAGATGAACCCGACTACCAGCACAGTGGTGACGGATGATGAGTTGAGGACGGCTGTTACGAAAGCTCCGGTTACAGCGCCTAAAAAACGGTTCTTTGTCAACCGTCCCAGGATCTCTTTAAGTGTATCTCCAGCTGCCGCCTTCAGTCCTTCTGACATCTGGTCCATACCGAACAAGAACATCGCCAGGCCGCCGAACAACCCCATCCCCAGTCTGAACCAGTCGATCTCATCGCCGCCAGCAACTGTTTCGGCTAAAACTGGTACGGATAGCAGCCCAAAAGCAGACCCTGTGAGTAATAGGGCTATCCAATATCTTTTGGAGAGGGGTTTTCGCGTAAGATGTTGTAAGTTTTTCATAATTTTTTACTATTTGAGATTATTCTGATCCGTATTCGTTGAATAGGAATTATTATAAATAGCCGCTTTCAACTAAGTACTTAGTATATACCTCCCTAGAAAAGCCTCATCTGGGTCAAGTAATAGAAGTCTAAATACTCGGTGAATATCTTTCTTTCATAGGGGTAAAACGACTAAGAGCAGTAGCCAGCGTTTGTAAAAAGCCATTTATCGAGAAAATGGCTGGCTGTACATGGCCCAGATAGCATAATCCTCTTCAGACACGGCCCAGTCCAACCGCAGAGGCTGTTGGAAGGCCATGATTCTAAAACTCAGGCCCAGGTTCCATTTCAGATCTTTTGTGAAGAGATCTGCATCGTAATCAGGGCCAACTCGACCTGCTTCCACAAAGGTCGCAAATTGCCACCAGTCGATCTCAAAGTGTTTCAGTAATGGCCATGTATTCAATCCGTTGATCTTGGGTATCAGTCGCAATTCCATCCCATAATAGACGGCAGATTTATCCTGGAAACGGCTCGTTGGAAATGCCCGTAGCCTGTCAAATCCTCCGAGAAATGCCCCATAGCCTGGTGGCGACCGATGATTGATTCTGCCTGTATCTTGGTCAAGATCCCAGCTGGGCGTATATGAGGTCCAAAAGTTCATGGCCAATACTTGATGCCTGAACCAGTCAGATGTCCCCAAATCAATATATTTACTTGCATCCAGTTCAATATTGGTCCAGCTGGTGCTGCTGTTGAACCAGCCAAAATCTCGGGTGATTATGATTTTTTGTCGGCTGCCGCGGCTGGGATTTGGAAGAAAGTCTGTGTTGTCATAATCCAACCGCACTGATATCCCATTCGTACTTGAAGAAAGTAGGTTCTCCTGTTCTATTTGTTGTAGATTTCTGTAGCGATAAAAATAACGAAATCTGAGTGTCGTCTTCCCACTGGTCAATGGATTCCACTCGCCACCCCCTTGTGGCTCTGAGACAAGCAAGCCATCTCTGGTCTTATAAGTCGTCAGAGGTTCATTTTTAGCTACACCAATCGGTAGAGGATAACGGGCAGTCAATTCCAGATGAATATCATCACTGATTCCGAAAACGTAATCGTCTTCTGATGAGTCGTTGAAACCTGCGCGCTCGGTCGTTGAACGATGGGCGCTGTCGTAGAACCGTTGGTCAGTATAATGGCTGTCTTGGATATAGATATCGAAGAACCATCGATCAAGCGAATCAAAACGTACATTATTCAATCCTCCTGCAATCAACCAGGAGTCATTGTCAGTAATGAATACGGTGGCCATAAGGCTGGATTGAGGCTCATATATGCCGGATATGATTCCGCCTATGCCCAATCCAGTGCCCAATGTCTCAGTCGTAAACATGTAGGGAAGAGCGCCCCCGCGTCTTGTGCTATGAGTCTCGTCCGCATTTATAGTGATTGAGTCCGCTAAAGCTGTTCCTGAGCATATGAATAGGATCAGGCACAAAACAGAGGTGAAACAAAGGTTTTTTATAGTGATCACGCACATGTCTCTATTCTAGACAGAGGAATCAGGGCACACGTTTCCACCGCATGAAATTCAATGCAGTAAGCAGTCTAAAGCAGATTAGTTATGCGCTGTGGGGTCTTCACGGCTTCGTGTGGTTGACTCGAGATGTTGTTATCAACTACGAATTGGTATTTGGTTGTTATAAATCCATCATAATAGCCACTTTTACGCGTTAAATCCGGTGCTGTAAACATGATGTTTGTTTTTCTATCCCACTTATCCTTCATGGGTTAGGTAAAGTTCAGCTTATGCTATGTTGGAAAAATGAAGTTATCCAACAGCTATGAGCGTCTCGGCGACATTTTTTACGAAACTGTCCTACCTGAACCGGTTAAAGATCCCAATACTTTTCTATGGAACAGAAAATTGGCTGAGGAGCTGTTACTTTCAGATAGCCTGGATTTGTCCGAGAAGGCTATGGCCCAGGTATTTTCTGGAAACACCATCCTGTCTGGCACGGAACCAATCGCTCTAGCTTATGCTGGTCACCAATTCGGCAACTTCGTACCTCAACTTGGGGATGGCAGAGCGCATCTCTTAGGCGAAATTACAGATCAATTTGGCCAGAGAAAAGACGTCCAGCTAAAAGGTTCTGGTCGGACATCGTTCTCGCGAAACGGTGATGGACGGTATGCCCTGGGACCCGCTATCCGGGAATACATCATGAGCGAAGCCATGGACGCGCTGGGCATTCCCACAACACGTAGTCTGGTAGTGATCACCACGGGAGAAACTGTCTATCGTGAGGTACCGCAACCAGGCGCGGTGCTGACACGGGTCGCTGCCAGCCACCTGCGCGTAGGTACCTTCGAGTATTTCGCTGCGAGACAAAACCATCAGGCTCTCGAGCGGCTGTGTGATTACGCCATCAATCGCCATTATCCAGATCTTCAGGGGTGTGGCGAGGAACGCTTTATTTTGTTCTTTGAAAAAGTCATGAAGCGACAAATAGCGCTGGTGGTTGAATGGATGCGGGTAGGTTTCATTCATGGCGTGATGAATACGGACAATACCGCC
Organism: Candidatus Thiodiazotropha sp. (ex Monitilora ramsayi); assembly: GCA_025655595.1. Lineage (GTDB taxonomy): Bacteria > Pseudomonadota > Gammaproteobacteria > Chromatiales > Chromatiaceae > Thiodiazotropha. The sequence goes on along the minus strand of JAHXIO010000011.1, from coordinate 53,203 downwards.
ATATCGGGCGAGACCATCGATTACGGCCCCTGCGCCATGATGGGGGTTTACAGCCCAAACACAGTATTCAGCTCGATCGATCGGCATGGGCGATATGCCTTTGGCAATCAGCCGGCCATAGCGCAATGGAATATGGTCCGCTTTGCGGAAACATTGTTGCCACTGATTGATAAAAATGAAAAAGTGGCCGTTGATATTGCCCGCTCCTACCTTGATACATTTTCCGGTCTCTTTAAGGAGCAGTACCTGAAAATGATGAGTAGAAAAATCGGTATCGCCGAATTACTTCCATCCGATCATCAGCTGATATTCAGGTTACTGGATCTGATGGAGCAGAAACAGCTCGATTACACTCATACCTTTGATCGGCTGACCCGGTCAATATCCTCTGAAGCGACTGAAAAACAGATCAGAGAAGAGTTGGGGGATTGGTATGCAGAGTGGCTACTGCGTATTGGTCATGTGGTAGATGCTGAGCCGCAGGCTTTGATGAGGAGGACCAACCCTGTAGTGATCCCACGCAACTACCATATGGAGCGGGTTATTCAAGCGTGCCTGGAGAGTGGAGAAAGCACTGCAGCAGAAGCGTTCCTGGATGCCCTATTGTCACCTTACGCGACTTCCTCCAAGACGCGACAATACCAGCATGTACCAGCGGATGCCGATATTGGCTATCAGACATTTTGTGGTACATGAATATAATTTAATCCGGTTTTGAAATGGTGCTGTTTTCCGGGGGGGCAGTACGTTCTATTCCACCACTGTTCCTGATCAATGTATTGAATTTATTCAGTATTTTGGTTTGTCAGTGCAGGTTAACGAACAGATAGAGATCGCCCGGCCGGTTATTATCAGCTTTCTGCGATGATAAAGTCACTAAGCGTTCTGCATCATGATATTGCGAGCTCATGCGGACACATACATCTTCCGTCAAAACGGTTATCACTTAGAAACTTTGTAAGCTCATCGGCAGTGATCGGCTTACTAAACAGATATCCTTGAACTGTCTCACATCCAAGTGCTCGAAGCTTATGAAATTGTTCTAATGTCTCCACACCTTCAGCGATAATTCCATATCTCAGATTATGTCCCATTTCTATCATGGAACTGATTAGGAGGCCGGTTTCCGTATCTTTTAGCATATCATTGATGAAGTATCTGTCGATTTTCAGACAGTCGACCCTAAGGTGCTTAAGAGACGCAAAAGAGGAGTATCCCGTACCAAAATCATCGATGGCCAGAAAGATACCGAGATCTTTCAAGTCTTGAAAAATAGAGAGGTTCTTTTGTTCCGTCTGGACGACGCTTTCGGTAACTTCCAGCTCCAGTTCTGATGGCTCTATGGCTGTCTTGTCGATAACACCCTTAATCAGCGACACGATATCGCTGTCGACAAAAAGACTTGGTGAGATGTTGACTGCCATACGAAGAGCGGGGATGCCGGCTTGCTTCCAGGCGACTGCCTGTCTGCATGCTGTATTTAATACGTATTCAGTAAGTTGTTTTATCATGCCAACTCTTTCGGCTGTGGCAATAAACTCAACCGGTGGAACCTGGCCCAGTAATGGGTGGAACCATCGAGACAATGCTTCGACTCCGATGATCTCGCCGGTTTTTGTATTAACCTGAGGTTGATAGGCGACTGATAACTCCTGTTTTTCTATTGCCTCCCGTAGAAATTGCTCCATCTTGAAACGATGTTCTGCCTTGTGGGTCAGTTCAGGAATATAGAAGGCATACTGATTTTTTCCATGTTCCTTTGCGGCGTAAAGTGATGTGTCTGCTGCTTTAAGTAAGGTCGATACATCCTTTCCGTCATCGGGGTAATGTGCAATTCCTATACTGCATGACGGTGTAATTCGTCTTGCAGAAAGCTCGATTGGCAGAGATGTTATCTCCAGGCAGCGTTGAGCCAGATGAGCAGCGGCATAATCATCAACCACGTCTTTAACGAGGATGCAGAATTCATCTCCACTGAGGCGTGCAATATAATCAATTTCACGGCTCACATTTGCCAGACGTTTGGATATCTCTTTGAGAAGCAGGTCTCCCACGTCATGACCAAGACTGTCATTTACACTTTTAAAATCATCCAAATCGATATATAAAAGTCCAAATCGACGGTTCTGCCGGTCGGATGTTTTTATCAATAACTCAAGGTTTTGGTAAAAATGGGCGCGGCTTGCAAGTCCGGTCAGTTCATCTGTATAAGCCAGTTCGCGAATACGCTTATTGGCTTGATCCCTCTCCATGACAATTCCGGATAGCCTGGCTGCTGATGTGAGATCATCGGACTCCTCTTCGTTCGGAAGAGCGGGGTGATCATAATACATGCCAAATGCACCTAGTACTTTTCCGGATGAATTCATGATCGGCTCAGACCAACAGCAGCGCATGCCATGGGGAAGGGCGACATGTTTGATTAAGGCCCATTTGGGATCCATCTCAATATCCTCAACAAGGACGCGTTTGCCAGTATAAGTGGATGTCCCGCATGAGCCGACATTGGGACCGTTTTCCAGGCCATGTATGGCGTCACAATACGCCTTAGGAAGGCTTGGCGCACCTCCGTGCATAAGTTTATTGTTATGTAACTCGAGCATGGAACACCGCATTCCAGGATGCCGCCCCTCATACAATAATGCGATCTCTTCATAGATATCAGATGCAGGCTTTCCTGTTGCGATCATCTCCAGAATTTCGCCGCTTTTGTTACTGAAGGTTTCAGATTTTTTACGCTCGGTAATATCGATATTGGTACCGACCATGCGAACCGGCTTGCCGTCAGGCTCTCGATTGACGAGAAAGGCACGGGATAGTACGTAAATGTCGTGACCATCCTTATGCTGCATGCGCAATTCAACTTCGAATGAATCGAATTCGCCAGCTATGTAAGCATGGACCTTATCCAGAACAGATTCCGTATCTTTGGGGTGAATAAGGTGTATCCAGGTGATTAAATTGTTTTCAAGCTCACCATCATCATAACCAAACATCCTTTTCCAGCGAGGGGAATAATAGACATCGCCTGTTTCAATATCCCAATCCCACAATCCATCGGTGGCTCCCCGCATGGCCAGCGAAAACTGCTCTTCACTTTTTTTGAGTTTTTCCTCAGCTCGCCTTCGAGCAGTGATGTTGTGGCCAATGCCAAGTACACCGATGAGTTTTCCATTTTCATCGTGCATGGGTGTCTTGGTTGTTTCAAGGAGCTCCCGGTGGTCGTCACTGGCAAATGTTATCCACTCTTCATTGACAGAGGGCTCGCCTTTTAACATGGCGGTTAAATCGTGTTCCCGGAAGAAGTCGGCTAATGCCGCATCTACGAAATCGTAGTCAGTCTTGCCCAGTATTTCTGCTTCAGAAGCGCCGAAAAAATCCTCAAAACGTGAATTACAGGCAAGATAAACTCCATCTGGATCTTTTAGCCAGACTAGATCAGGTAAAGTCTTAATAATGGTGTTACGAAGCCCAACTTCTTTTCCCAGTTCTGCTTTGACTTTTACGGCGGATGTAACGTCACGAAAACTCCAGACGCGGGCAGCTACCTCGCCGTTCATATACATCGGTTGGGAAAAGCGCTCAAAAACACGCCCACTTTTAAATGTGATCGTGTCGTGACTCGATGATTCAGGCTGGCCATAAAGCTCGATGACCTTATCGAGGAACTGATCAGGATCGGAAACCTGATCCAATACATAATTCAGTAACTCATCGTCTTTGTCTGAATCAAGCAGTGCCGGAGGTATTTTCCATAATGCTGCAAAGCGGGAATTGTACTTTACGATTTTCCTTTTTTTGTCAACGACAAGGATTCCATTGTCAGTCGCCTCGAATGCTGCTTCTGCCAACGACGCTGAAAACTGATTTCCACTAATTTTAGTCAACAGAATTGCCCTATTGGAATCAGCGGTAAGTGTCTGAATACCTTATAAAGTGGTGCTCATCAACATATTGTTAGAATATCGTCAGTTTGATTGAAATCTTGAGTAATTCATCAAATCGATTGAACTACTCCGGTACTTTGTGAAGGTAGATAACTCCCCAGACAGAATATTAGAAACTGCTAATTCATCTGGAGTGGAAATGACGGTGCCTGAAAGACGATTTTCCTAAAATACAAGGATTAAATTCTATTTAAATCAATGTAATGCAATGTGCAGATAGCTTGTTGGGACAGCTTTTCCGGGCTGCGTCGATCTCTGCTGTTTCGGGTTTTGCTGAAAGCGGATGCAACTTTCAAGTGTCCTTTGGGACTACGGCGATAGAATGGTGTTATTCCGAATACTGCCAGGTGACCTGCCAAACACTCGTTTGAACGCCCTGCAGAATGCCGCTTCGGATTGATATCCGAGTCGACCGGCGATTATCGAAAGTGGTTCCGGGTTTTCCAGGAGCTGGCTCCGGGCCAGCTGCATTCGCCACCGAGTGAGATAGCGCATAACCGAATCGCCTACCAGGTGGGTGAATCTTGCGGAAAAGCCCGAACGCGACATGCCGACCTCTTTGGCCAGTGATGCGACGGTCCACGCTTTGTCGGGCTCGCGGTGGATCGCGGCGAGTGCTTTGCCCACGTGCATGTCACGCAAGCCGGCAAGCCATCCTTGGTTACCCTCGGGTGAGGCGTCCAGCCATGATCGGATGGCCTGAATGATGAGGATATCGGCCAGATGAGTGATGACTGTTTCCCCTCCCGGTCGCAACTCCCGGGCTTCCTGGGCGATAAAGCGTAAGGTGCTGTGCAGCCAGCTACCTTCCTCATCGGCCCAGGTGTCGATCTGCAAGACCTTGGGCAGATGTCTGATGAGTTGTTGACCCGCAATATGGTCGAAACGTACGACACCGCAGGTCAGGTGGGTCAAATCACCATCTCCGCCGTGACGCATGATCTCGTAGCGGTCGCTGACCCGCTCGACCGGTATGTCAAAAAGGGGCACTGTTTTTTCGGTGGGCTGGCTACGAATGGTGTGACCGTTACCGTGGGGAACCAACGCCAAACTGCCTTGCCGCAGCAGATGAGGTGGTTCGCCTTCCACCTCGAGCCAGCACTCCCCGGCGGTCACCACATGAAACATCATACGGCCCTCGAACGGTGGCAATTCAACCCCCCAGGGTGCAGCCAGCTCGGAGCGACAGTAGAAGGTACCGTTGAGTCGCAGCAGGTGCAGGACTTCGCCCAATGGATCGCTCAAGTCAGGCATCGATGTGTTGGTCCGCAATTTCATAATACTACCCTGCCAGAGAATAAGTTTGGTCGTCTATCTGATTGGACGATCTGCATATAACTATAGACAAAGTGTGATGGTAAGTCCGAATTTACTGGCCTAGCCTAAAGACATGAAGTGAATTTGCTCCAGCATTATTACCCCCATATCCAACAGAGGACACAAAAATCATGGACCACTCCCCCATACTCATCATTGGACAAAACGGTAAAACCGGTCGCCGGGTCGACGAGCGACTGCAGGCGTTGGGATACTCCACCCGAGGTGTCTCCAGATCAACATCCCCGTCATTCGATTGGAAGAGACCTGAGACATGGCGAATTGCTCTGGAAGGCACGCGTTCCGCCTATGTAATCTATCAGCCAGACCTGGCGGTTCCGAATGCAGCATCGGATATTAAGGCCTTTGTGGAGACGGCCCGTGAGGTTGGATTGGAGCATATCGTTCTTCTCTCAGGGCGAGGTGAAGCGGGCGCGCAGCGTGCAGAAGAGATCGTTAAGTCCTGCGGTCTCTCATGGAACATCCTCAGGACCAGTTGGTTCTGTCAGAATTTCAGTGAAAGCTTTATGTTGGATGGGATTTTGGCGGGTGAGCTGGTGTTGCCTGCAGGAGACACGCTTGAGCCTTTCATCGATGTGGATGACATCGCCGACGTTGCTACGGCAACTTTAACCGAACCGTCTCTCCGTAACAGATTGTTTGAAATCACCGGCCCTCGGGCGATGAGTTTTGCCCAATGTATGAGTGAAATTTCTGCAGCCCTGGGTCGGCCTGTACGGTACACCCAAGTATCGGTCGATACCTACATCGATGCATTGGAAGAACAGGGTATGCCGGATGAGATGCAATGGCTGCTGCGAGAGCTCTTCACCGAAGTTCTCGATGGTAGGAACAGTCAAGTGACGTCAGGTGTGCAAGAGGTATTGGGAAGACCGGCGACAGACTTCAAGACTTATGTTCAGAAGGTGATCGAGTCGGGCGTCTGGAAGGCTAAAGCACTACAGAAATCTGCTTAGCGATTCACATTCTCCCGTCTGGCCGGTATGGAGCGTGTTGAAGGCAGCGCTCCATACCGGCCAGACAACTGTTGTTTCAGTGTGTGTCTATCTTGATCAGTGAGCTCTCTCAAGCCTCAACAGGCAGACCAGATAAATTCCACTCGGGGAGGCCGCCGTTCAGTCGTCGTGCATTCATGCCTTTTTCCTGCGTTTGTCGACGGCGTCGAATACAAACGCGCAATGAGGACCGTTGCAGTAGATGACGATCTCTTGATTGGGATTCAGCTTATCCTGGTGCGTTTCGAGATCACGCAGAGGAATATTAATGGCCCCCGGCAGGTGTCCTGAGACAAACTCTTCATCTGGCCTAACATCCAGAACGGTAAGCAAATCCTCCCTGGACTTTTCCATTAACTCTATCGCAGGCGCTGGCTCCAGACTGTCCCTGAGTGTCAGATAGTCATCCACTAGGCGATTCACTTCAATCAAACGGTATTCAGCCACCTCCAGCAATGAGCCGAGTAGGGCAGCGACATCCATACCACTTAGCGGATTGAAGACCTTGTGTCCCGATTTTCGATTTGATACCAACCCGGACTGTCTCAGTTGTTGCAGGTGTTGGGAGGTGTTCGCCATAGTCAGCCCCGGCACCTGTGAAAACGCATCTACACTGCGCTCTCCTGGGGCCGGCAATTCCCGTAAATCGAGTTGATAACCGTCAGTTATCGCTTTCACGACACCGGCAAACTGATAAAAAAGGTTATGTTTGAAGTTACCCATTGACATCCGGTCTCTGCTGGTCTTCTATAATTCAATAGAAGTATTGAATAAAAGGCATTAATAAATCTCGCAGAGGAAATCTGAGGAGGGCTTATCGTGAACTGGTCTGACTGGATTCTTGGGAATGAGCTGTCCGTTCGCCTGGTTTTTTTCTTCGGCATATTCGGGATTATCGCAGTATGGGAGATTCTCTCCCCGCGCCGGCAATTGTCTGTCTCCAAAACGGTTCGTTGGGCCAACAATCTTGGCCTTGTCATTCTCAACAGCATTGTTCTACGGTTGTTGTTTCCGGCTGCAGCAGTAGGCGTAGCCGTTATTGCCCAGCAGAAAGGTTGGGGTATCCTTAATAATGCTGAATTGCCCTTTGCTCTCTCAGTGGTTGTTGCGGTAATCGCAATGGATTTTGTTATCTACTTACAGCATGTCATGGTCCATGCCATACCGGTACTCTGGCGACTGCATCGCGTGCATCATGCCGATCTCGACTACGACGTCACAACGGGTGCGAGATTTCACACCATTGAAATCATTCTTTCGATGTTGATTAAATTTGCCACTATCATGCTGTTGGGGCCGCCCGTAGTGGCGGTGGTGATTTTTGAAGTTTTGCTGAATGCCACTGCAATGTTTAACCACGGCAATATCTATATCCCGGAGAAGATCGATCGGGTGTTACGGCTTTTTGTCGTGACGCCGGACATGCATCGTGTACACCATTCGGTTCATGCGCCTCTGACCAACTCGAATTTTGGCTTCAACCTTCCCTGGTGGGACCGCCTGTTCGGGACTTATGTGGCGCAGCCACCGGAAGGGCATACGGAAATGGAGATTGGCCTGGAGGGCTTTCGAGATCCCAAACAGGTAGACAGTCTTCCGGGTATGTTGATGCTTCCGTTCGTTCGCGAGCTGGGTGAGTACACTATCAATCGGCGGTGGTGATCATGTCATGGTAGGCCTCACTATAGTTTACGTAGTTATAAGTCCAGCTTAGGAGGGAACGATGGATATTCTTGTCATACTGAATGATCCCCCATATGGAACCGAACGAAGCTATAACGGTTTGCGCCTGGTCAAGGCAGTGTCAAGAAAAGATGCCAAGGTTACCGTGTTCTTAATGGCGGATGCTGTGATTTGCGCCAAACGTGGACAACAAGTACCCCAAGGGTTTTACAATATCGAACTGATGCTCAAGTCCGTGATCCGAAAAGGTCAGGTTTTACTGTGTAGTACCTGTATGGATGCGAGAGGCCTAAGGGATGAGGAGGTTCTCGAGGGGGCTGTACGAAGCAACATGGATGAGTTGGCGCAATACACATTGAGTGCAGACAAAGTACTGATCTTCTGATTCCTGTGTTTGAAGCAGGATGGGAGAGATTTTGTGCTTCCAGTCTGGACTGCCGAATCTGATGGTGCAGTCTTCGTGGTGGGTTCACAGTTGGGTTGCGGCCAATACAAAGGGTAATATTTGTACGGTAAATAGCAGTGTTTGCTGGTCACTGGTACCCGGTAATCTGCCTATACTTTCTCCAATAGAGTCATAAACATATCGCACCGTATGTGTGAGGGGAGAAGGCGATGGACTACCTGGAAATTGTCTTTGATAACCACAACGAAAATCGTCAACAAGCCCGTGATCAGTTCAATCTTCCAGACTGGCTGCCCCGTTTCTGGATAGAAGACAGATGGAAGAAGTCGGACGAGTATACTGAGATCGACCCCAGTCTCAGCTCGGTAGTGATCGAGATGCGTTATGCCCATCAGGGTGGGCGTTGTTACCAGATCCGTGAGTATTGTGTTTATGACCAAAAGGTTACCATTAGAACAGGTACCCTCTGTCTTTACCTCCGGGTCGATGTGGGTCAGTTACGCGATGCTCAACAGTTCGCCCTCCGCTTTCTTGTTGATGCGACACTGAATGCACTGGCCAACTACCATGATCCAACTTCGGGGGTTGTCGCTGGTCTGGTGGATATCGGCCTGATGGCCGCCGAATCGGCAATACCACCGATTCTGGGTGATATTTTTTCCGCTGCAGATATGGCAGAACTTCTCGACTCCGTACAGGAGATCACCGACAAGGTCAGAGCGAGACTGCAAGAGATACAACGGTTGATTGATCTGGATGGCAGTTTACTTGCCGAATACCCGAACGTAAGAAATCCGTACCGTTGGGAGACGGTGAAGACCTTCTCCTCCGTCGAAATCATCGAGGTGGAGTGCGAACGATGGATCCTGGAGATCCCGGAAGGTGAAGTAATCCGAATACCGGATCACGACGAGAGACTCTATCCGGCATTGCCGCTCAGTGATGAGATGGATCGTGCTTTCAGACATCTGCGCGATCAGGGAATTCAAACTGGAAAAGATTCAGCAGGAATGCTGCGACAGGCCAAGGAGATGGTGGATCGAATAAGAGAAGAGCAAAATCCACAGGAAAGGCGTTAGATATGTGGTAGGACGTGGCGCAGGTGATGATGCATCATCTGCTACATTTATCTGTTGCCCTGGCAGTAGACAGCAACTGATAGTTGGTGACTGGTCATCATTCCGGTTGATGAACCTAAATCAATCTGCTACTTTTTCGGTATCGATCAAACCAAAACAGACTGGAGGGTAGACATGAGTGTAGTCAACACCTTCCGGGCAGTGAGCTGATAGTCGGCTTCCCATAATTCTTCTGCCCGGTTTTTGAGCCGGGGCACATGCCCCAAGATAGTGTTAATTGAGACGCAAATGATGCGTCAGGGGCTCGTATGTCTACTATTCTTTCACTTTCCCAATTGGGATGGTCACCTTTTTTTCAGCAACAACTCTCTCTGGAGGAGTGGGAGCAGTCCATCGTGGGTCGTGTCATTGAACGGCATCGGTCCATGATTGAACTCGCCACTGAGCAGGGTAACCGTACGCTGCATATCATACCGGGCATGCCGGAGTTAACGGTTGGTGACTGGGCATTGCTGGACAGGGAGGGGCGGTTCCATCGTGTTCTGGAGCGGCTATCCCTATTCTCGCGTAAAGCATCGGGCACCAAGGTGGCAGCCCAACTTATCGCCGCCAATGTGGATACGCTCTTTGTTGTGAGTTCACTCAATGATGACTTCAATCTGAACCGTATCGAACGTTATCTGGCGCTCTCCTCCGAGGCTGGTGTCGAAGCGGTTGTTGTGCTGACCAAAGCCGACCTCTGTGAAGAAACCGATGGCTATGTCAGGCAGGTTCAGTCACTCGATTCCATGTTGATGGTCGAGGTGGTCAACGGACTCGATCCTATTAGTGTCAATGTTCTGGAGTCCTGGTGCTACACCGGCAAGACCGTTGCACTGCTTGGCTCATCCGGTGTCGGCAAGTCGACGCTGGTCAATACCCTGTTGGGCAGTTCGGTACAGGCCATCGCATCGATTCGGGAAGATGACAGCAAGGGGCGGCACACCACTACAACCCGTTCGCTCCACTTTCTGCCTGCCGGTGGCCTATTACTCGATACACCCGGCATGCGGGAGCTGCAGCTTTTCGATTGTGAGGAGGGCATCAGGGAAACCTTTGCTGATATCGATAAACTGGCTGGACAGTGTCGGTTTGCCGATTGTCACCATGATAAAGAACCCGACTGTGCCGTGAGGGCAGCGATCGAAGCAGGAGAGCTGGATAAGCGTCGTCTGACGAGTTTTAAAAAGCTGATGCGTGAGCAGGCATTGAATAGTGCGAGTCTTCAAGAGAAGCGCGCCAGAGAAAGAGCGCTCGGACGATTCTACCGCTCCACGATGAGGGCGTCACAGCAATGGAAAAAAGGGCGGCAATAAAGTTTGAGGATTAAATCAATTACGATACAGGGGTAGGTGACCGACGGGGTCGGTGTTAATGGCACTGACTCCGTCAATTGCATAAAATACAGGTGTCAGCGCACTTTATACTCAGTTTAACAATTCGCAATAGCTGTAGTGATATCGTAGCAATTTTGGTGAAACGTCTTGCTGAAAAACGCTTTAATGCTTGCCGTGTTTTTCTACGATTTCGATGACCGCTGATGGACAGATCTTTTGGTTGCCGCAGACCCTATGATCGGCGACAAAACCGAGTGCGGCGGAGAGTCGTTGTTGAATCTCTTTCGGTGGAGTTCCTGGTTGATCATCTGCATCTTTCCAGTCCACCAGTTCAACCTGGTGATGTTCGGCTGAGACGGCACAGTGGAGTCTTGCGATACCGGTAACGCCTTTGTCATCGGTACGGATAGGCACCTGTACGTCAAAGCCGCCGTGACCGTCGTGTGAGACGCATTGACAATGCTCACACTTAACAATGCAACCGTCCTTTTTAATATTCATCAGGCACCTGTTGTTATTGATTCAACGATCCACTGTCCCAGCGCCCGCTAACCATCAAACCTTTATTGTCGCCTCTCTTTCTGTTCAGAAGTGAGAGGCATTCGGGATGGTGGCACTAGTGGCATGTGGTAATTATACAACATGCAACCTCATACATCTTAATGCAGCAGGCTTATATACCGCAACTGATATGTTGCTGTATGGACTGGGTTTTTTAATGGTTTACCAGATTTTACATATCATTCTACGACGCATCGGGAGAGGGTGAACTCACTAAGCTTCGATTTCAGAGAATCAATGAAAAATAGTCATGAGGTCAGTGAGGGCTGGATTGGCCGGGTTCTTCACTTATGGTATCCAGTGGACGGAATCCATGAACGGGGCCGCTGCTGGTTTTTCAGCATCTCCAGCTTCGTTGAATGATCGATTGGTATCTGATGGCTGATAGGATTGATAGAGAGTTGGTAGTCGAGATTGAGTATGTCTCTATACCCAACCTCTCAACGGATATGCCACACTACCCCCATGGACGTAACGAACCGGACAGATACCTCTCCGCTACTGGACGCTCAAGGATTGGTGAAACATTTTGCTGCTAAGCGTGTGGTGGACGGCGTCGGTCTACAATGCCGATCGGGTGAAATTCTGGGCATGCTGGGGGCAAATGGTGCCGGTAAAACCACAACCTTACGTATGTGTTACGGCTTTCTGCGTCCCGATGCCGGGAAAGTACGCATCGACGGTATCGACCGCGTCAATGATCCGGATGGTGCGAACCGCCTGATCGGAGTCTGCACTCAGGACGATACCTTCGATACCGACTTCACTGTCCGTGACAATCTGCTTCGCTTTGGACACTACTTTCGTCCGCGGCCATCCGGCCTGGAGGGGCGGGTGGAGCGGTTGTTGGCCCGTTTCGACCTGGCGCGATATGCCGACGCCAAGCCCGATACCCTCTCAGGGGGCTATCGGCGGCGGCTGATGATCGCCAGGGCATTGGTGCACCAGCCGAAAGTGCTATTTCTCGATGAGCCGACCACTGGGCTCGACCCCCAGGCTCGTATGTCGGTGTGGGAGCTGGTGGACAGTTTGCGTCAGGAGGGACTGGCTATTGTCCTGACGACCCATTACATGGATGAAGCGGAGCGGCTGTCTGACAATCTGCTTGTGCTGAAAGAGGGGCGGGTGGTTTCGTCGGGTGCACCGCGTACGGTATTGGGGGATCTGGTGGGCGAACATGTGGTGGTGCTCGATGCCAACATCCTGCAAGCCGGGGCGGTGCAGCAGTGGCTGCGCGAGGAGGGCATCGGTGAACCGACCCGCATCCTCAATACCTGGCAGATCGCACTTGACGGGGCAGGGCTGGCCCGCTTTTCCGCCGCCTTCGGCGAACTGCGTTTCGAAGTGCGGCCGCCGAACCTGGATGACCTCTTTCTGCAGCTGTCGGACAACACCCTATGAGACACTATCTCGCCGTGGCCGCCTGGCAGAGCTGGGCCGTGTTGAATCGTCATATGGTGGTCTACCTGCGCAACTGGCATACAGCCGCGCTGCCGCCGATCTTTGAACCGGTGATCCTGCTGCTCGTCTTCGGTGTCGGTCTGGGCAGCAACATCCCCGCTTTCGACTGGCAGGCGCAGAACGTCACCTACCTGGCCTATCTGGCCCCGGGCATCCTCGCCTATACCGTTTTCATGACGGCATTCTTTCAGGCGCTTTTCGCCGCCTACATCCGGATGCACTACCAGAAGACCTGGGACGGCCAGTTGACCACCCAAGTGCGATTGGAACATGTCGTTTGGGGCGAGGCTCTTTGGGCCGCTACCCTGGGTCTGGCCTATGCGGTCATCGTAATGTTCGTGTTAGCCGGATTCTCCATTGCCGGCTGGTTGGATCTGCACTGGAGCGGCGTGATCGCCACCTTGCCGCTGCTTTTTCTGGCCGGCGTCGCCTTTGCCGCTTTGGGATTACTGTTCACTGCGATTGTCCCGACTATCGATCATATGAACATCCCATTCTATCTGGTGATCATGCCCCTGGGATTCGCGAGCAGTACCTATTTTCCTCTCGAGAGTGACAACCTGCTGGCGCAGGCTTGGCTCGTGATAAATCCCCTGCATCACTTGGCAGAAGGTATTCGCCTATTACTCTTATCGGGTGTCTGGAGCTTTCACCTGATGGCGGCAGTGCTTTTATTGGGGTTGATGATCCTGATTCTGCTGCCTGTAGACCTTAGGCTCCTGCGGCACCGGGTTTTGGGGGAAGGGTAGCATCTTCGTACGATACCCCCTTTTTAAGTTATAGCTATACATGATCAAGTTATCGTTTATCTGATCCCCTGGAATTACGATGGTCAAGTTGCCGGCCTTGTTACCGTCACCTGCACTACGTAAGGCGCGTCGACATCATTCCTCAGTACTCTATGTCTCAACCGATTGTGGAAAATTATCACGCTATTGATTCTCGGTTTTGAGCGTTAAAGCTTAAGTCTGGGGTTTGGATGCCGCCATTGTCTTTGGTACATGCTGTTAGTCGATACTACCGACAGGATGGTTTTTTTGGATGGTCTCAGCATCAGACATAGGGGTCGCGACCTTCGATACCGACAGGACCGTTACCACCGTTCACTGGGATTCACCGTATCGCTACGCGTTACCGGTCAAAATCCTTGTAATAGAAAATGAAGGAAAATTTAAATGTTAAAGTACCTTGCTCAAAGCCCATATCTAAATTTTTTTAGCGGAATAATTCTATTTCTTACCTCTGGATATGAGACATGGAAAAGTTTTGGTGAAGAAGCTATTGGTGCACACCATGGAATTTTAATATTCAGTCTGGTTCATATCGCAAAAGTAGTGCCTGAAATCACTCAGGGTCTCAAAGAGATCGAAGAAGCAGATGAAATGATTTAAAAACAAAATTCCTGAATATCAAAACATCTCGCCCGACCTTATCTTCCAGATAATAATAGAGGACAGGCCACGAAATACTGTTACGAATAACGTAAAAACGTGGCCCTATCCTATATATTAATTAGTTCTCTAAATGATACTTCCGTTTCTTATTATCCGCTTTGTGTACGACAGCCTGCGTAGCAACAAAATTGCCATCATTTTCCAGTACCAGAAAATCGATATCGACTAATTTGCCCTTTGAAGTCCTGAAGTCTGCGCAACTGACGTAGTAATTCCCTTTCTTTACAATTCCGTCATGTAACTTCACCAGCTCCAGATCGTGAAGGACGCCTTTGACAGGATCAAAGTGACTGTATACGCCTTTTACGGTATTGCGATTAATCAACTCGCTCATGGCAGAGTTTACTTTACTTCGGGTATCGCCACTAATCGAAGGATCATTGGCCGCAGAGGCAGTTCCCATGGTGAAAAATATCATACTCATCATTGCAATGACTGTATTTATTGCCTTTCGATTCATTCTTCATTCCTCAGAGTAATGTTAAACAAGAACATCATTGATCAGGGTTGGTCCTCGAGCTAATCAACTACAACTTGTTTGTGATGGTCTACTGCCCCATCTTGTCAAATATGAGTGTGAGTAAAAAATTTACTGGTCGTTCACTCGTCAGTGGAACAGTGATTGGTCCGACGTTGTTTATTACGTCTACGATGCCGTCTTGGTTTCATGATGATTTCAGGTTTTTGAAAACGTATATTAGTGAGGCGTCATATTTTAGTGTGATTGGATAGGCCAGCTTGATTTCGGGGGCGTGGGAGATATGTAAGATTGATCCGAAAAAAGCCAATCCGGTGTGTCTGCTCTAACTTGGCGTATATTACAGTTACGCCATCATTTACTTGCCCTTGCAGTAAAAGCCAAACCACGAAAAATTTATGGTGATAACAAGAAGAATGCCCCTATCATTTACGGCTTGGCATATGGCTGTGGCGTATGAATATATCGGCTATATTCCATTGAAAACAACAATATAAGGCAGGGTGAAGTCTCAATGTCAACGATCACGCAGGATATTACAGAGCAGCCCGAACCGGTGACATTTGGGGAGGGATTTATCTATTGGCTGAAATTGGGATTCATCAGTTTCGGCGGACCGGCAGGCCAGATTAGCATGATGCATCAGGAACTCGTCGAGAAAAGACGATGGATTTCGGAACATCGATTTCTCCATGCACTCAATTACACCATGGTTTTGCCGGGTCCTGAGGCCCAGCAATTGGCAATCTATATTGGCTGGCTGATGCATGGGGTATGGGGTGGTATTGCTGCTGGTGTTCTCTTTGTGCTGCCATCATTATTCATCCTTATTACTCTCACATGGATTTATCTGGTTTATGGAGATGTGCAGGTTGTGGAAGGTGTTTTGTATGGAATAAAACCTGCTGTGACGGCCATCGTGGTATTTGCTGCCTTTCGGATCGGTGCAAGAGCCTTAAGAAATAACATACTTCGCGCAGTGGCTGTATTGGCCTTTGTGGCGATATTCGCTTTGAATATTCCGTTTCCTTATATTGTCTTGATGGCTGGTATTATCGGCTATGTGGGTTCACGCTTTTCACCTGGACACTTCAGGGCAGGTGGACATCATGAGGATACGGGTAAAACTTTTGGACCTGCCCTGATCGATGATGATACGCCTGTTCCCGAGCACGCCAGATTCAAATGGACAAGGCTAATTGCCTTTGCTGCCACCGGCATGCTCATATGGGGTGCGGTAATGGCAATGCTCTCAACGAGCTATGGTTGGGAGGGTACGCTGACCCAGATGGGCTGGTTTTTTACAAAAGCAGCCCTTGTGACTTTCGGTGGTGCCTATGCTGTCCTTCCTTATGTTTATCAGGGAGGTGTGGAGCAATATGGTTGGTTGAGCGGTACACAAATGATCGATGGCCTCGCACTCGGCGAAACAACTCCAGGTCCCTTGATTATGGTGGTTGCATTTGTCGGATTTGTGGGGGGCTGGACAAAAGAAATATTGGGACCGGAAATGTTGCCGATGGCGGGAGCTGCAGGTGCAGGTATCGCCACACTGTTTACTTTTATACCCTCATTTCTCTTTATCCTGCTCGGTGGGCCAGCGGTTGAAGCGACAAGGCATGATGTCAAGTTCACTGCACCATTGACGGGGATTACGGCTGCTGTCGTCGGTGTGATTCTCAATCTGGCTCTGTTTTTTGCCTACCATGTGCTTTGGCCAGAAGGGTTTAATGGAACTTTCGAGTGGGTCTCCCTGTTAATTGGCATCGCCGCATTTATCGCTCTTTTCAGATATAAGATAGGGATCCTTCCTGTCATCGGAGCTTCCGCTGTCATCGGTCTGGGTTATTCCCTATTGTTGTAATCAAAAAGGGGGGCGGACACTGGGTGCGTCTTCTGATGTCAAACAATGATTATTCGCAGGCGTTTGTTGATGGCTTATGCCTGTGCCTTCTTTTCTATTTGGGGGCTTATACGAGCTAGGCCAGACTGTATGCGACGGAATAGGTAAAGACGTGAATTTTTGTCATATCGCGGTTATAAAAAGTCACGACGTGATATAATATCTTCCTCTTTTTTGGATCGGCAGATTTTAATAAGACAAAAGTGGTAGACACTGATTGTTTTAGTCGTCGGTCGAGGAGAATCGTGCTGGAGTCTATGCCCGATTGCTCGAAGGCTTTTTGGTATGGATCGGTCATCTGTCCCACGAGATTGGACAAGGTTAAGGCACATGAACCTTCAGACAGCCATTGAAACCCCTCATCCGGCAGCCCTGTGGGCACAAACGGCACCGCTCGACCCGCTCCAGGTCGATTGTGTCACCGCGGTGATGCTGAGGATTCTGGACAACAAGTGTGAACTGGCACCCGAGGAGCAGATGGCGCTGATGGCGGTCTACAGCGTGGTCAGGGAGAGAAAGGGTCTGTTCTTTGATACCTCCATACATCGGGAGATCGATGAGGCACTGCATGCTGCTGGTACAGTTTCGGTTGATCGGATACATGAGCTGCGCCTATTCACGGAAGAGGCTATTCCCAAACCGGTATTGAAGCATTTCAAACGTTATCTGCACGATTCTCTCTATGGTGTCTGAGCCAATTGATAATTGACACGACTGGTAGAGTAATAATATCGGCGCACAAAACTTCTGAGCATATATCTATCCTTGTTTCAGCTCAGTATTTGCATCCAACGGTTGTGTGCCGATAGATCCGATATGTCAGCCTGTTGAGACGGGAAATATTATCCATTCGGTTTTTTTACTTCGATCAAGTTATTCCAGATCTTACTTTTGAGCCCCGCAGATGAATAACATCGATAATTCATAAATCAACCTGAATGGGTCTATGTGCGATCACTCACTAGTGTGATCTTCCGCTATGGATCACGCTCGTCAACGATGCCTGTTACCTGGCGGTTGATCCTGCTTGCGAAAAGATCTTCGATAATCTGGTCCATCCGATCTATAGGGAGGGAGAAATGCCCTTCACCATCAACGAAATGGGTTTTACAGTTGGGTAACCGCTTTGCCAGACTTTGGCTATGCAGAATTGGCACTGTTTCATCAGCTGTGCCATGCCAGAGGCGAACCGGCAGGGATATGTCTGCCGGGTCGAATCCCCAGGGTTGGGTATAGAGGGCCATTTCCTGCAGTAGATATTTTGACCCCTGACGGATGGCTTCGTGGATGGAAGCGGTAATCACTGTCCGGACATCGGACCGGTTCAGAACATCAGCATCGGGAGGCGGTGCTATAGCGAGCATTATCTGATAGATCCCCTGTGGCCATCGCTGGGCCAAGGGAATAACCGCGAGTCGGAAGGCCAGTGTTGATAACAGCGGTGTGATGCTGATCGATCTGAAATTGATTCGGGCGTGCCAGCGCATGGCTTCGAGCATACCGGGTTGATCCAATGGTCCCAGTGGGCAGACCAGGCTGATCCCGCTCAAACGGTCAGCATATTGATAAGCGCATGCCATGGCATAGGGGCCTCCGCCGGAGACGCCAATGAGAAAGAAGCGCTCGATCCCGAGCTGATCAGCAAGGGCTGCCACATCCGATGCCCAGTCGAGTAGTCGTCGATCGGGATAGGGCTCGGATTCGCCCAGTCCGCTACGCTCCGGCGCAATGACCCGTAAATTGTATTGACGAGCCGGCGCCTCGAAAAGCGCCGCCTCAAGACGGGAGCCGGGAAAGCCGTGACAGTAGATTACCGGTGTACCATCCGGGCTCCCATAATCGGCATAGGCCAGCCTTCTACCGTCGGGGAGTTTTACGAATTGTGCCTCTTGTTTCATCGGATTCCGATCATGACGATTGCCGTAGTATGGGGCGAGTGATGAACGGTTCATCAATGATAGCAGGTGCTGGGCGAGGTGATAGATGCGGGAGTGAGTTTAGTATGCAATTGCCGGTGAACCTGGTAAGAAGACGTATAGGGTAGGGTGGTTGTACCTGGTCATTAGTACGTCCAGTCCATCGATGACAGGGGGGAGATGTCGACAGCGCAGCCCGCAGGAAGAACATTCGGCACCGGTTCGAATTAACGTTCCGGTGCCGGATGAGTTTGAAATACCAAGATTGATATTACGACATACTGACCGACTTGTTGTTATGAACCATCCGCAAGATACCGTTGCACCGTACCCATCTGATGCACCGAAGGGCGCTGTCGCTCTATGTAGCGAGGCATGCCTGACATGGCGGAAGTCGCTTTGGCCTCGTTCTCGAACTGTCCATACACGAGGGCGAAGCGTTGAGACCCGTTGACATCTATCGGTAAGTAGGCCAGATCATCTTTCAGATAGTGACTGTAGCGCTCCGCAAGCTTGTATAGTGCTTGCTTCTCAGAAACTGTGGCCAGGTGGATGACAAACTGTCCGGCCGCTTGTGCCGCCAGCCACTCTGGACCGTGAATGACATTACCGTTACCGAATGACTTATGGGGACGGATGTTGTTCATTCTGCCATCCAGGCTGTCCACATGGTCGCCGATAGTGGCGATCTTTTGGTTAATATCGGAGATCTCGGCCTGCAGTTTGTTGTCGGCTTGCACCATCTGACCCTGGACCTCCGCAACCTGGTTGTCCACCCGGGCGACGTCGTTGTCGGTGACGGCGAGATCATTGCTGAGATTACTCAATCCCGCCTGTAGAGAGGCATTGTTAACCGACTCGCTGTTCCAGTTGGCGCTCTGATAAAACATGTAGCCGATGAAGGCCAGAAGAAAGAGGGCCAGCCCACCACCCAACAGACGGAAGTGGCGTTTCTCCTGCATGATCAATGCAACCAGTGCGCTGGCTGTCCTTTCTGCGCGATCCTGTAGATCGATGATAAGACCTTTGTGTTCTTCCGACATCACCTGTAGTGCATCGATCGCCTCGGCCAGTTGCCCGGTACGCTGATTGAGAGTGGTTGTCGATCTCGATAGCTCGCGGCTCTTTTTTGTCAGTTCCGCTGCTGTGGCTTCCAGGGCTTCAGACCGTTTTTCCAGTGCCTGATCGACCGCCTGCATCTTTAACAGTTTGGCCTGGCTGGTGCGGATTTCCTCCTCAGCCTTGGTCAGATTGTCTTCGAGGCCCTTGGTTGTCTCATTGAGTGTCTCATCACGCGCCTGACTATTCTTGTCCACGCCATCGATCTCGGCGAGCAGGTTTTGCTCGATCTCCTTGATTGCCTTGGCGTTGGCTTTGATGCTTTTATTGAGGTTCTGCGTGGTCAGCTTTGATTTGTGGGCCAGCTCTTCGGTTCTTGCGATTAACTGTTCATAGCCATCGCTCAGATTGCCGATATCCTCATCCGATTTCTGGCTGACCTCATTGATAGTCTTTGAGATGGTTTTGATCTCTTTGCTGATATTGGCCGATTTCTCAGTCAGTGATTGATAAGAGGCATCGAGTGCGCCAAGTTTCTGATAGGCTTCCGATACCCGAGTGGTGAGATCGGTATCTTTATCACTAAGGTCTGAAAGGCTGGTTTTCAGACCCTTATTGGTACTGCTCAGTTCACTTCTGAGGGTATCCAAATCGGTGTCGATCTGGTTGATCTTTTGGTTGAGCTCATTCGGGTTGGTGCGTTCGACTCCCTTTTCGTCCAACTCAACCAGGTTATGTGTTACGGCTTTGCGAATTTTTTTTGCGCTTTGCGCAGCCTGCTTTGTGGTTTGTGTTGTTTTTGACATCGTTCGATCCCCTCTTGCCCATTTGCGTTAAATGTTCCTGACGCTTATGAAGTAACTTCCTAATTCAGTATTATAAGAAATTCATAATATACAAATAAAATTAAATTTAGTGGGTGCTAGAAGAGTAAGCTATTTGTATATTAATAACCTATTGATTATTAATGATAATATTTTGTGTTTATTTGGAAGTAGAGCCAGTTTGAGGGTCTTGTGATGATCCAATATTGGGTATCTCACAGGGTTATCAGGCATATCGAATGCAACTGATCAGCCAAAAAGTCAGCCGTTTGTGGTTATGTTCAATGACAAATGAATCTAATTTTGTTGCAGGCCGGGGTACTCTTCTAGCCTCCAGCGTTGAGGCTCTTGTGCGTCCTCATCTACAAATCTGAGCTTCGACCAGGATGCCAACGCGATAATGAGCAGAAGGATCAGCAGGACTCCTACTCGTGTCGGCGTTATCATCACACGAAGTCTCGCTCCACCCAATAGCGCTTGTTAACCTGAGTTGATGATATCGGGTGTGAGGTCATCGTCAAATATAAACCTATCTGTCGCCTATGAGTATGGCTTCAATACTTAATTATTCTGTAGACAATAACACCGCATATCAATTGCGGTGAACAGATCAGCCATAGAAATTATAAGTATTTGAATTAAAAAGCTATTGAAAGTTGAGGGTATTGAGTCTCTTTAAGATTCAGATTCTGAACTCAATAGGTCAACAGCTCATATGCATTTCACGCCCCAATGTATGTGCCAATGGCTTTTCATAGTCGGATCATTCCAGCGGACTCAGTATGTAAATTCAAAGGAAGCTAAAAAAAAGAATGAGGATTCAGTACGTGATGTAAGCTTTGAAAACTGGCTCGATTTTATCGGATTTCAAGACACATAAAGATCAGCTCTGTTTCATAAGACTGTAATTATACTAGGAGACAATTCATCGTGTTTGCTTGTCCGCTATAGTGAGAAAATGATGGAAGAGTCTGTTGCACTGAGGTTTTTTAAAGTTGAAATGCTTGCGAATGAAGTACTTGATCGCTTCTACGAAGAGATCGATAAGTTAGGATTTTGCGCCAATGAAGTCGACCTCAAGCGACCCGCAGAAGCTGAATATCGATTGGAAAGAGATCCTTCTAATAGTGAATACAGCCTCGTTGGTGATTGGCTGAATGAACAGGGAAAGAAACTGGGTACGCTCTTATTTCATGCAGATGGTAGTTTTTTTGTTGAGCACATTGTTGTCATGCCACACCCCACCAAACCTGGATGGTTTGTAGACGCGCTGAAGGCCTGGGGCAAGAATGATGAGATCAGAACAGGGGCGAGGCTGCTTCCGAATCCACACTAACATGAAAAAACGAATATTGTGGAGCGCCTGATATATAGAATTTCGCCAATGCTGACTGATAGAGAGAAAGATCTGGATGATTGACTTGAATGAGTAAAGTGTTTTTATTGCTATGTAGCATAAGCTACATATCCTCATTCACTCTGCTAATAAAGTGCTCCTGACGCCAGCAGGATCACTGGTTGTTGATCCGCCTGAGTGTCATGACGTGGGTTCTATCAATCAACAGCAGGAAACAGACCATGAAGTTATTCACACTCGCACTCTCATGTGCCTTGATTTTCTCATCAGCGGCTTCAGTAGCCTCAGATAAGGGGAAAGAGTCATTGGCTCTCCCCGAAGGACGGATCGCTCTGGTAGTGACTGATCCGCAAAACGATTTCCTCAATGAGAAAGGTGTCGCATACGGCTTATTCGAGGAAAATCTTAAATCACTCGGTACCATAGATAATATCGAGAGATTGTTTAAAACGGCTAAAAGTCAGTCTATTCCAGTGTTTGTCAGCCCGCATGCCTACTTTCAGCACGACCATAGCTGGAAAAATCCGGGTGCTTTGCAGAAGCAACTGCTCGAGCTGAAGGTATTCGGAAGAAAGGATGCCGTATATGCGGATGGTCTGAAAAATACGGGCGCCGATTTTCTCCCGAAGTACAAGTCATACATACTGGATGGGAAGACGGTTGTCACCAGTCCCCACAAGGTTTATGGACCTGACAGCAACGATCTTCTGCTGCAGCTGAGAAGCAACGGTATCGATACAGTTGTATTGGCGGGATTGGCCGCTAATCTATGTACCGATTCTCACTTGCGGGAACTGGTTGAAAATGGTTTCAAGGTTGTCGTCGTTAAAGACGCTGTGGCTGCACCGGGCAAGGATGCTTACAATGCGGCGGTGGTGAACTACGGTCTGATCGCGAATGCCGTAATGACAACAGACGATGCCATTAAAGCAATGAAGAAGTAGTTGAAAGTGCTCTTCAGGTCGCCGGCTGTATTGCCTCTTTCATAGGTCTGGTCTGCGGCCTGATATCTTACATATGAATCGATGTTCCCAACTTTATGTCGTGAAGTGTAACATTTGTTACATTGACAAGGATTGCGACGTGAGAACCTGATGACGATATTGTAACGATTAGTCCTCAGGAGACCTGTATTTATGACTAAACACAAAGTTATCTCACTGCTGATATCTCTTCTTCTCACTTTTATCGCTATCCCATCAGCATATGCAGAAGTAGCAGTGTTAGAGAGATACCGCAGTTTAAGTGTGGAGTTTGCGGATAAGGCGGCGTGGGCTTCGCTCTCTGACTGTCGAAAGAGAGGTTATTCGGTTGCCGTTGCAGTGGTTGACAGGGGAGGTAACCTTCAAGCGCTGCTTCGCGACAGATTTGCCGGGCCGCATACAGTTGAGACTGCGATCAGAAAAGCCTGGACGTCCAACAGTTTTCGGCAGTCAACCGCGGATTTGGCCGCCATGCTGGAGGAGGGACGTATCCCCAATCAGGTACAGAACAATCCGGGTGCTCTATTGGTAGGGGGCGGATTGCAAATCGTGGCGCAAGGTGAAACTGTCGGGGCTATCGGTGTGTCTGGCGCGCGCCCTGGAAAGTCAGAGCGGGACAGCATCGACGGTACTTGCGCACAAGCCGGTATCGCTGCTATTTGGGAGGCTATGGAGCTCGCAGAATAATATGGAACTCAGCCGCTAAGGTGATTACTTTTATCTGTCCGGCGAAGGCAACACTCGTACCAGTTTTCCATTGTCATCGTCCGTGAGCAGGTAGAGCAGGCCATCTGGGCCTTGTCGAACATCACGTATTCTGCCGAGCTCTCCACTCAGTAGGCGCTCCTCATGAATGACTTGTTCACCATCCAGTTCCAGTCTTGTCAGCAGGCGGAATTTGAGTGAACCGACAAAAAGACTGCCTTTCCAATGACTGAATCGGTCAGCATCATAAAAGGCCATACCTGATGGTGCGATGGAAGGAGTCCAGTGATAGACGGGTTGTTCCATCCCCGTCTTGTGTGTGCCTTCACCGATTTTGGTACCGGTTCCATAGTTTGCACCATAGGTGATAATCGGCCAGCCATAGTTCTTGCCCGGTAGTGGGATGTTGATCTCATCGCCCCCCTGGGGACCATGCTCGTGAATCCACAACTCGCCAGTGTCGGGGTGAATAGCAGCCCCTTGTATATTACGATGGCCGTAGCTATAGATCTCTTTCTTGGCGAAAAGCCTGCCTGCAAAGGGATTGTCCTTGGGTATACTGCCGTCATCATGGAGACGAATGAGTGATCCGGCGTGGTCTCCTAAGTCTTGTGCACGTGGGCGGTCGCCGCGGTCACCCAGTGTGATATAAAGGAAGCCTTCATTGTCAAATATCAGGCGGGAGCCGAAGTGGCGGGTTGAGTGAGTTTTCCATGCCATGCGAAAGATGACCTCGGCGCCGTTTATGCGGTTGTCTATCAGTTTTCCACGTGCCACCGCCGTTCCATAGCCCCCCTTGCCCTTTTCGGCAAAAGAGAGATAGACCCAGCGGTTGTCCTTGAAATCTGGGTGGAGTACTACATCGAGCAGGCCGCCCTGCCCGTGTTGTTCGATCGGCGAAAGATCTTCGATCAGCACTTTTTCCTGATTACCTTGAGTATCGACCCGTTTGAGTTGACCGTTCCTCTCAGTCACCAAGAAGCGGCCATCGGGCAGAAATGCAAGAGACCAGGGGTGTGACAGACCGCTGGTGACAATCTGATATGTGATCGAGTGCTTTTCTGTCTCTATGGTGGCTGCTGCACAGGCCAGTGTTGGAAATATAAGTGAGAATAGTGTGTAAGCAGCCATTAGTCTGAATAGGAACAACTGGTTATTTTCAGACTGTTTTGTGTTGAGTCTCATGATCTCTCTCTGTAAGCCATTGAGTATTATAAAGAAATGGCAAATAAGGGTATCCTTTGTTGAATCATCCTTAGTATCCTGCCTGCACGTAGTAACGGCTTTGGGTTGTGCAGATTTCGTCTCTTCATTGTAGACCTGAGTGACAGATAAAGATTGAAAGATGATTTACATACTATGTGTATTTGAGTTTCGGTAACTAATGGGGTTTATTTAATGAACATCTTGGGTCAGTTGGCTGTTGCTACATTTTGGGTTTATCCAAAATTCCACTACACATCTCTTTTGGTTCGGTGAAGTCACTTCACGGGCTTTGGTTATGGCACTTAGCGCCGGAGTGGAGTCAATCATCATCTATTAAATACAGCGCGATATTGTGGTATCTGCATGTCCTGCGTTTAATATGAGAGGGTGAATCTGGTCTCCTATCCTTGTGTAGTCAAGAGAGGGAGCTGCTGTATCGAGGGAGAAGTCTACGAGATAGCAGCGGACATACGGCTGATCTCAATCGGTTGGTGGGTTTTCCCCATGCCTAAAATAGAGAGATTATCGCTACGCTTTGGGGCAGGGCACGGATCTATTATATCGGGGAAGCCTGAAAGATCGAGTAATGATTTTTGACCGCGTATGGCGTGAGGCTGTAGTACATCGGCGATAGCCGCGTAAGACTGTATAGATCGTTAGGGCTGCAAGTGAAAAAACTAAGGCGAGTCTCTTGATTCTGCGCTTGCTATCTCAAGGGGGTTTCAAGGAATTTTGTCATTGACTTAGTATATATATCAACAAGATATCGAAGCTAATAATCAGATTGTTGTTTGGTCCTTAGACGTTTTCGTCGGCTTTGTGCAACAGCTTTTAGGTATATCTTTTTTTCGAGCAATGACATGATGCGGATATCCACGTGATCTGCTGCCACATGTTTTCCGGTGTTACGAAGGTGGGTCGAAATCGCTTCTAACTCACGGATGCTGCACTGCCACTTTGCAATATCGTTCTTGAGTGAATTTGTTTCATCATGGTCCTGTCCCTGGATACCGGCTGCGGAGGTTTCATAGGCTGTGGCATAGAGATTTGACATTTTTCGCTCCTTTCAGGCCATGCTTCTGATTGTGCGTATGGTTTTTTCCTCCCTGAAAACAATGCGTTCATGATTTATTCTAAATATAGGCTGATGCAGTAAGGCTATCAGTGAGAAATTATGTAGAAGAATTGTGGAATATTTACATTCCTGGCATATCGGTGATTTTATGTCAGCTGAAATGGAGGGTATCGAATATTCACTTACAATATGTGGTTGATTCCACACAAAAGAATAATTCTGCACTATAGAAATAGAATCACCATACGTAGTGGCAGTACTTTCAGTCTATCTATGTGGAGGCTTGCCATGAGTATTTCCCAAACTGTGAAAAACAGCCTCGAGAAAAAATCGATCAAGTATGAGTTGATTCCCCATGCCCACACACGATCGAGTAAGGAGAGTGCAGGTGCAGCCCACATTGCCTGTGACCATTTGGCAAAGGCGGTTATCGTAAGAGAGGGAGATGAGTATTTAATGGTGGTTGTACCAACAGATTACCACGTTCACCTGGGCAAGCTGCACCGCCTGCTTGGGCGAGAAGTCGGACTTGCTACTGAGGAGGAGCTGGTCAGGCTTTTTCCGGATTGTGAAGGTGGAGCGATTCCACCGCTGGGAAGTGCATATAGAATGATTACTCTTGTTGATTCAAGTCTGCTCTATCAGTCTGAAATCTACTTCGAGTCAGGTGATCACGAGCATCTTGTTAAGGTGACAGGTAAGCAGTTTTCACGATTATTGGACGATGCGGAACGCGTCAATGTAGTGACCCATCATTAATGTGAATAACAAGTCGTAAGTCCATTCGAGCAATGAATGTGTGCTCTTGGGTTGGATTTATGGGTCTGGAGAATGAGGGTGTTGGTCTAATATCTATGCAGATATATGGTTAATTGATTATCGAGAAGAGCCTTTGTAGAATGGCCAGTCCGGTTGCTGCAGCTCATATACGGGTGTATGGCGAGCCTGAGTAGATATTACAACTCACAGGCTGTCAGGCAATGTATATGCAGACTGTGGATGTCTATTGTTCTTAATCAGTATTTTATTGAGGCGCGAAATTTACCTGTTGCGTTGTTCGTATGTGCTCTATCATTAGGTCTTGAGTATAAAGAAAACCTCAATTAGTTAGAGTGTATAAGAGAGATTGAAATGTGTAGTTCATTCCTGCATGTGGGCTAGACTAAATGAATAGAATTTCACCAACTATTATTTACCTGTCATCACTTCATGAATGCAAGCTACACAACAACCGCAGTTGTCATAGGGGGGCTTTCGCTTTTACGGCAGTTGGGTGGTTATGGGATTCCATTGCTTGTCATTCCGCGCTCACATGATGATATATGTATCTATTCACGTTATTTTAAAAATGCCGGGATAACCATGGAGGGTCTGAAATCAGATTCTGACCATTTTCTACACTCTCTCATCGAGATTAGTAAAGGCCTAAAAGACAAGCCGGTGCTCTATTATGGGGATGACGCAGTACTGCTGTTTCTCGTAGAGCATCACGAGATACTTTCTCATTACTACCGGTTTTCTGTACCTAATCAAGAGATATTGGAAGCTTGCTATCATAAATATGACTTCATACGAGCAGCACAAAGATATGGTTTGCCGATTCCTAAAAGTCTGATTTCTAGTGATTCGCTAGACTGTATAACCATAGATGCGGAAATTGGGTTTCCCTGTGTCTTTAAGCCAGACTCTCATATAGGATGGTTTGAATCAGATATTGTGAGAGATACAAGTAACATGCCGCAAAAGGTATTGTTGGCGAATGATGGCGGTGAATGTGCAAGAGCATTGAGCGGTATCCGTGATTTTACGGATAAGTTTATAGTTCAGGAATATATACCCGGTGACGAGGGCGAGATCTATTCTTTTCATGCCTACGTGTCACAGTCGGGAGAGTCTCTTGGTGCTTTTGTAGGAAAAAAAATACGTACTTATCCGTCAGTCGGAGGAGAAAGTAGTTACATAAAGTTAATAAAAAATGATCGAGTGAAATCTCTTGGTATGGAAGTGGTTGATGCTCTGAAGATAACCGGTGTTATAAAAATAGATTTCAAAAAAGATACTCACAATGATCGTTTTTATGTGCTCGAAATCAATCTGCGTTTCAATTTATGGGATTATCTTGGCGCAAAAGCAGGAATTAACCTGGCATTGATTTCATATAGAGATCTCTGTGGTTTACCTGTGCAGCCAATAAACGACTACCAAAGCGGGCTGCATTGGTTGAATCTTGCAATAGATTTGCGCTCATTCATAAAAGACTACCGACCTACAAAACAGCTTACAACAATACAGTGGATACGCTCTTTGATTGGGAAGCCAAAAATTTATTCTGTTTTTGTTTGGAATGATCCGATGCCGTTTCTCGTTGCATTCTACAGAAGTTGTAAACAATACCTTAAAAAGTTCCTCAGACATTTAAAATATGAAAGGACTCATGGTGGTGCTATTTAAATTATGGATCGGGAAACTTCATTGCTACTTCGTTTTATAATACCCGGTAATGACGGATCATCTATATTGCGTGGAAAAAACCTGTGTCGTATGAAAAGGAATTTTTGGCGAAATTTGTTTATGATTACACTTATTTTGCTGTTCTGATCGAGCCGGAATTTATTATCGATGGATTTTCTCAGGCTTATGGCGTGGTTATAGGGAACTTTATGGTTGAAAATCTCAAGTGTGCCGGTATCAAATATCGTGTAATTGGCTGATTTATCCTCACCTCTCTGTTCGCCAACAGTGCCAACATTCACTAGTGAAATAGCTTCAGCATCCAGGGTGATATAGTCTTCAGTAAATTTGACCAGACGACCGTCTTGAAGGGTTGTGACGAGAGATTGATGAGTATGGCCAAAAAACGCAATATTAGGTAGTTTCTGTGTCTTTATGATTTCTATCGTACGGAATAGCCTTTTCTCTCTGGTTAGATACTCGGTAATGTTTTCCGGTGTCGCGTGAAATGCACAGAATAGATCGTTTGTAATCATTAGTGGCAGGCTTTGGATGATGTCGCGCCACTTCGGTTTTAGGGATTTTCTGGATTTGGTTGCGGAATAGAAGGCGCTTTCACTACAAGATAATGGGGAGAGTATCCCGGCGGCCATAAGATCATGATTGCCCGCGATCCAGTCAATATGAGATTCGTGAATGCGTTCCATGCAGCGATCCTGGTCAGCGTTATAAGATGCGATGTCACCCAGGCAAATTATTCTGTCCACTCCTTTGATTGTGAGATCGTCAAGAACCGCATCAAGCGCTTCGATGTTGCCATGAATATCTGAGATAAATGCAACTTTACTCATGATAAATACTGTATAGCATCAGTATGTCATATTGACTGATACCCTTGTAAAAACCGTATCATGGTCTGTTCCTGCGACGCCGTTCGGTGATTTGCTCACCTGCGAAACCCCAGTTGTCGGTGTCCACTTCATCAATCACAACGACAGTTGTAGAAGGGTCTTTACCCAGAACATCGACAAGCAGTTGGGTGGCTCCCGTGATTAATTCCTGTTTCTGGCTCTTGGTTACGCCCTCGCGTGTGACCTTGATGTTGATGTAGGGCATATCTTCGTCCTCATGGTTATATTGCTCAACACACTATAGTGTAGCGCGTCTTGGCAATTGAACATGGATATGTGGAGAGTAATCGAGAAACAGGAAAATTTTAATGGTTTATTCGTCCTCGGAGTGGATAGTGGGTTGCTCCTTCACTGGAATACTACAAACGCGTTCATACTAATATCCGATAAGATAATCTCAATGCAATACATAATTGATGACTACCGCAAAGTAATTAATTTAATGATCTGCAGCCGGATTCTTTAGTATCTGGTTCAGTTCATTTAGCCACAGGTGTGGAATCTGCAGTGGCCTACCGTGCTACATTCGTGGAGAAGCCCGTTGATACTCTGTTCAGTTTGACTGCGCCTGTTTGATATAAAGGAGATATTCACCTCTCATAAATGTGCTAATCGGGGGAGTACTTGCGGATCACGAGGTTTTTAGGCATCGGGAGACGCCCGGGTTGGGTGGCTGAATTGAATCGCAACTGTCTGATTGGCAGGAGCGATTCGTAGGAGTTTCTTTGGATTTAAGTCGCAGGTGGCTTGGAAAGTCAGGCGTGATTAGGCGGGTTAGATTAACTGACAGACGCGAAGGTAACACTGCGTGCAGATATCAAGGTGCTCCAGAAGTACTGTTCTACACTTCGCTCCCACGACAATTGAGTTTGCCATGGAGAAACACGGCACCCTGAAATGATCGAGAGCAGTGGCGGTCGTTTGTTAGGGATCTTGTCGAGTTTTGCTGTAACAACGTTCGACAGTTTGGCAGAATAGCCTGCTTGAGCAGCTGGGACATTCCTGGCGTAGATATAACTTTCCACTTTCGTCAAGACGGTAACCATAGCATGAAGCAACAGACTCGATCGGGTGAGGGCATTTCCGAATGGCTGGAGGAGTTCATGAAACAGGACTCCTCCAGCGGTATCCTGCTGATGATCGCGGCTGTTCTGGCGCTTCTGATCGAAAACTCACCGCTGAGCTGGGTTTATGATGCGCTGCTGAGCACACCAGTCGAGATCCGGGTCGGCGCGCTGCATCTGGATAAGGTACTCCTGCTGTGGATCAATGATGGTCTGATGGCGGTTTTTTTCCTCCTTATCGGTCTTGAAGTCAAACGTGAATTTCTGGAGGGGGAGTTGTCGAAGCCCGACCAGATTATTCTACCGGGACTTGGTGCAATCGGCGGGATGGTGGTCCCTGCTGCAGTCTACTACTGGCTAAACCAGGGAGACCCGCTGGCTTTGAACGGATGGGCGATTCCTGCTGCCACAGACATCGCATTCGCTCTAGGAATCCTGGCTCTTCTGGGTGACCGGGTGCCTGTTTCTCTGCGGGTGTTCCTCATGGCTTTGGCTATTTTTGATGATTTGGGAGCGGTGCTGATTATCGCTGTTTTCTACACAGCAGACCTCTCATTTACCAGCCTCTTGATAGCCGGGTTGGCGGTAGCGGTCATGTTGGGCATGAATATGATGAATGTGACCCGTGTCTCTGCCTATATGGTGGTGGGGGTCATTCTCTGGGTGGCAGTCCTCAAGTCCGGTGTGCATGCCACTTTGGCGGGGGTCATTGTCGGCATGATAATCCCTCTCAAAGACCCCAAAGACAGTACACAATCTCCCCTGAAGTCTGTAGAGCATGGGTTACATCAGTGGGTGGCGTTCTTAATCGTGCCGATTTTCGCTTTTGCCAATGCGGGGGTCTCGCTCTCCGGTTTTACCTTCGATTCACTGTTGGAACCCATACCGTTGGGTATTGCTGCCGGCCTTTTCCTTGGCAAGCAGATCGGTATCTTGTTTTTCTGTGGAATTGGCATTTGGCTGGGTTTCGCCAAGTTGCCCACAGGTGCGAGCTGGTGGGGATTCTATGGGACCAGCATTCTCTGTGGCGTGGGCTTCACTATGAGTCTTTTCATCGCATCTCTCGCCTTCGAGCAGGGTGGTGGACCGGATGCGATCATCCTGGGAGATCGCCTTGGAATCCTTGTGGGTTCAGCTCTTTCAGCTGTGGCGGGATATCTGCTGCTGAGGTTCGCCAATCCAGCCAAAATTCCAGAGTCTCATGGAACTTGAGCGGCTGCTCCCGGTCTTCAATAAGGGCAAACTTTGACGGTTTTTGTCGGTCAAATGATCACTCCGAGATAACTAGATGACGGGGAGGCGGTATACCGCCAAGCGTAAGACCCGTGTCGACTTAGGAGATTTGCTTCAGGAGATATAGATGCTGAGCCAATCCAGTTTTTTCCTCATTGTATTGGGACTGTTTTCCTTCGGCCAGGTAAAGGCCGATGTCAGTAAGGGTGAATTGGCCCCCGATTTTAGGTTGATGGACCAGAATGGCGAGGTCCATCGGCTGTCCGCCTACCAGGGGGGGTGGGTAGTACTCTATTTCTATCCGAAAGACGATACCCCGGGTTGCACCAAAGAGGCCTGTGAATTTCGTGATGACCATGCATATTTTGTTGAGAAGGGCGTGACGTTATTGGGTGTCAGTACCGACGATATCGAAAGTCATCAGGCATTTTCGGAGAAGTACCAACTACCATTCCCCTTGCTATCCGACGCGGATGGAGAGGTGGCCAAACAATACGGGTCCCTGTTCCAGATCGGTCCGATCAAGTTTGCCAAGCGTCACAGCTTTATCATCGATCCCAAGGGCCGTATCGCGCGCATCTATCGGGATGTGGATCCCAAGCAGCATAGTGACCAGATGATCGCTGATCTCACACCCTTAGTTACTGCCCCATAGATTCCCGATGCGGGATGCCAGCCTTTTCTAGCGCTTCTTTCAATGCCTTGAGTGCGGACTCGATCTCACCATGGCCTCTTAGACCCAATTCGATACCTGATCGTTGGCCCATACGCGGGAGACTGTAGAGCTTGAGTCCAGGGTAACGTCCTGAAAATGCCTCCATCACCGGTACCAGTGCGCTTTCAGGGGTATCGATGATCTGCAGGGAAGCCTCGACCATTCTCTCTCCCCGCGTCTCCGCGTAGTAGTGATCGAGCACCCAGTCAGCCATCGGCCAGGCCATCTCGGGGAAACCTGGAAGAAAAAAATGATGGGAGACGGTGAAGCCCGGGATCTGGTTATGAGGATTTGGAATCAATTCACAGTGCGCCGGCAGATCTGCCATGCGAATTCTGGTCGGATAGGCCGCTTCACCAAAGCGTGCCTCAATCAGTGCCGCCGCTTCCATGTGGCGGACCAGGGGGCGATCAGCCGCCTCTGCGGCGCAGGCACGGGTGAGATCATCCGGAGTGGCGCCGATGCCGCCACAGACAAATGTGGGGAGTGCCGACTGCATGGAGAATCGCAGGTGCGAGGTCAAAATTCCTTTATCATCCGGTAGCAGCCAAAAGCGAGAGAGACTCAGTCCTTGTGAGTTGAGGAGAATACGAAAATGGGCCTGATGCTGATCTTCTCTGCTGCCGAAGAGGATCTCATCACCAATCACTATCAGTCCAAATTCACCGCCACTCATGGCAACTCCTTCCACACCCAATTGAAACTGGGTGCATCCGTTGGATAAAACCGCATATCTGTCATTGTTGCGATCGAAATCACGCGAGTAAAATTGGAAATAACAGAATAACATCTCTGCAGTTTAGAACCTGAATCCCTGTGAGGTCCCCTACAATGGATGAAAGCCTGTTGATTCCACCTGCTGAGATACTGGCAGAGTCTAACCAGGACACTCCCGCCTCTAGGCTTGAAATGACCAGCCGTGAGGCGCTGTGCGCCATGCGTTTCGATCTGCACTGGCGTTCCGAACACGCAACCCATACAGACTCTCAGATCTCACAGAAGCTGAATCTCTGGCGCGATATCTTTCCGCCCGAGTTGGAGACTGATGTACTTGACCGGCGTGTGGGCCATGTCGCCAGACACGATTTCATGCCGGGGGGCTTGATCGAGTCCTATCGTACGAGTGACAGCCTCAGCATCAAGCCGCATCAGTTCAACCGTTCGTTTCAGGATAATCGCACTGTCGAACCCCGTTCAGGGCGATTCTATCCTAAGGGGTTTATCGCGAAAGTCCGAGGTATCTTCCCGGAAGACATGACGCCATTCCGAGTTACACAGCATATTGAGGGGCTGGGTGTCGATTTGAACCATCCCCTGGCCGATCGGGAGATGAGTCTTTCGGCAACGATACTCAATATCCGTCAGGCAGGTGAGGAACATGGAGGCGCCTGTCATGATATCGCAGAGATGACGACCCTGGCCGGCCCGGGCATGCAAGCACGTTGGCACGGGGAGCCGACCGACTTCTGGTCGGATCTCCCATTTGCCCGCATGTCGGACGAGCCGGACGCATACTTCTACCAGATGCCCCGTCTGGCGGACCATATTGATAGTGCCGCCAGTGGTCAGATCGCAGCCCTCTATAATCGATTGATTCCCGCAGAAGGGGAGGTGTTGGATTTGATGTCGAGTTGGAACTCACATCTTCCCGATCAACTGGAACTTAATCATGTATCGGGGCTGGGTCTGAACCAGGAGGAGCTTGATGCCAATCCCCGTCTCGATCATCGATTGGTGCATGATCTCAACTTGCAGCCGGTGTTGCCCTATGAGGAGAATCGTTTCGACGCCATTATTTGTACGGTTTCAGTCGAGTACCTGATCAAGCCGGTGGAGATCTTCAAAGAGGCGCATCGGGTTTTGAAGCCGGGAGGCCGACTGATCATCACTTTTTCCAACCGCTGGTTTCCGCCCAAGATAATCAATATCTGGCAGGATCTGCATGAGTTCGAACGGATGGGGTTGGTGTTGGAATATTTTCTTGCTGCGGGTGGCTATGGGAATCTTGAAACATGGTCTCTGCGGGGTCTGCTGAGACCGGCAGGGGATAAGTATTCGAGACAGATGCCTTTTGCCGATCCGGTCTATGCGGTCTGGGGTGAAAAGACAGAATGAGTTGATTCTCCCCCCCCCCCTTGGCTTCACTTGTTAGGGATAACTGTCCACATTGCCCGTGTTTGACTCGGAAGCCATGTGAAGAGCGTCACACTTTTACATCTGTGAGTTCTGCACGGCATCGGTAAGGGTTATTGGGCATTCTGCATGGTAATTCAAAAAGTTGCCCATGCTATTTGGAACTGGCCTAAATGTATTCATTGGGGGGAATCCCCCCGGGATTCAGGCTAACCACAATATACATTTCCCTGGGCTTTCCTAGTATTCAGACGATTCGTCACACTACACGGAATGGTGCGGTCTGCTGGCAGACTGATTTCATAATCGATAAGGAGATCCTGAATAAAAAATGCCCCGAGGTGATCGATGCGCCGACAGTTCACATCTCTGTTCCTGCTGATGATTCTCAGCGCCATATCTCTCCCGAGCTTTGCGATCTCCCTCTCATGGGCAGGCTGCGGTATTACCAAGAAGGCTTTTATGGCGGAGCTGGCGGCAGCTTATGAGAAGAAAAGCGGTACCCGCATCGAACTGGAGGGTGGCGGTGCCACCAAGGGAATCAGGAAAATCGCCAATCGAGAGGTGGACTTTTCCGGCTCCTGCCGTTTTCGCGTAGATGCTGACAGGATCTCCACTTCCCTGATTCAGTTCAATCCGGTGGCCTGGGATGCACTGACCGTTGTGGTTCACAGGTCCAATCCAATCGAAAGCATCTCAATCGGACAGTTGCGGGATGTCTTCAAGGGAGAAATCACCAATTGGTCTGAGCTTGGGGGGAGCGATCAACCCTTGGAACTGCTGGTCCGTAACGGCAAGGTCTCCGGTGTCGGGCATACAATCAGGAAGCTGTTGTTCGGAGATGAGGCTATAGAATTTACGGGAAGCGAGAGCTTCAAATCGTCGGGTCCGTTGGAGAAAGCGGTCGAACAGAATCCCAACGCTATTGCCGTCACGGGCATCAGCAGCGCGCGCAAACGGGACTTCAAGATCGTCAGTCTGGACGGCAGGGAGCCTAGCTATGAAAACATCAAACGGGGTGACTATCTACTCTACCGACCACTCTATATCGTCACCAACAGAGAGAGTGACAATCTGGCGGCAGTCAGGTCGTTTCTCAATTTTGCCCATAGCAGGGAGGGCAGGGAGATTATCCGCAAGAACGGGGCCGTTCCCTATCTGGAGGCTGTGTGGCTCAATAATAATGTTCAGCGTCAATGGAAAGAGGCAAGAGGTATCAATAACTGACTGGGTAAAACAAGCGTTGCCTGTGGAAAGATTTCTCTAGCTAAGAAGCAGATAGGCGATCAGTGGCATGACAAGGAAGGCGAGCAACGTTTGCAGCGTAATGATCGATGCCATGGTTTCCGCATCCCCTCCAAGTTGCCGGGCAAGGATATAGGCCGATGGCGCTGTTGGCACCATAAAGGCAATGATCAGTACACTGGCTGCAACGCCGCTGATACCGGTCAGACTTAGCATGGCATAGGTGAGCAAAGGTTTGAGAATGAATTGAATCAGTGCGGAGGTCAGGGAAGGGGAAAGATGGCCCGGAATCGCCCTCGGCTTCAGGGCGGCACCCACTGCCAGCAAGCCAAATGGGAGAGCGGCCCTGCCGATAATCTCTAAGGTTTCATTGCTCGGGCCTGGCAGTCCGATGCCTGTAACGTTCAATGTCCAACCGATCGCGCAGGCGATGATCAGGGGATTGCCGATGATCTCTCTGGCAAATCCTTTAACGTTCCGTTGCTTTCCCTCTCCCCATATCGACAGTATCGATATACAGAGCAGGTTGATCAAAACGATCATGAAACCGGCAGCGACTGCACCCATTGCCAGTCCCTGCTCACCGTATAGCGCCTGGGCGAGTGCCAGTGCGATATAAGTATTGAAACGAATACCACCCTGAAATATTGAGGTGAAGGTGGGGCCGGATGATGACGAGAGCAGACGGTACCAGAGAATCAGTATCAGACTGGAGACTGTGAGTACCACTACCACCACAATAAGTATCCCATCCCAGGGGATGCCCTCAAGCTGTTGTCTGCCCAGCGTGTGTATCAACAGTGCCGGGAAGAGGAGATAGTATGTCAACCGTTCCATACCGGACCAGCCGGTGTCGGAGATAAATTGGCTCTGTTTTATCACCAGGCCAATGAGAATCAGACTCAAGATGGGTATCAATGAATGGATGATGGAATGCATAAATACCGATATCTGTATGTTTTTCAGATTGTGTTTCGGAGCCCCAGTTTCTCAGGGTAGGGTCGGAGGTAGATCTGCTGCTCCATATAAGGATCGTGATGTCTTCGAAAATAGTGTCTCAACAGTGTGATCGGAACCACCAACGGTGTTTCACCGCGACGATAGGCCTCGATACTCTCACTCAGCTCCACTTTATCACCACTTTCTATGTGCTTTTTAAGGTAGCCCATGATGTGTTGCAGAACATTGACGTGGCGGCGGCGGGTGACCCGCCGTTTCAGGGTCGGCATCAACTCTTCGATATAGACCTGGGCAATGGCTGAGAGATCTCTATTGGAGAGATCGGACAGGAGTCTGCCAAGTCGCTGATAAGCTGCCTGGGAGTGGGCCATGACAAGGTATTTATGCGCGGTGTGAAACTCGATCATGCGTGCGGCGGTCAATCCTGTTTGATGCATCGACCGCCAGCGCTGCATGACAAATATGCGATTGATGAAGTTCTCCCTCAGTACCGCATCATTGAGTCGTCCCTCCTCCTCTACAGGTAAAAGGGGATGACGCTGCATCAGGATACGCGCGAACACCCCACTGCCTCTGCGGGTTGGGTGAGTTCCCGATACATTGTAAATCTTAACCCGCTCCATACCGCAACTGGGTGAATCCTTTTTCAGGATATAGCCGCAGAGTTCGCCAAGCTTCTGAACCTGACGTTCGGAATAGCATTCCATGGTATCGGTGACGTCCATGGTCGGATCGACCGTACCAACCAGTCTGGGATGTTCGATATCACCCATTAAGCGTATTGTGGGCCGGGGTATGCCAAGACCGATCTCAGTCTCTGGACAGATTGGTAATAGCTCAAGATGCTCGCTCAATGAATCCGTGATAAAAGCGTTCTTTTTGTGCCCTCCGTCGTAGCGGACCTGGTGGCCCAGCAGGCAGGCGCTGACACCGACTATAGGGTGAGGTGGGCTTTTTACGGAGTTCATTATATTTGCCAGCTCATTTGATTCGATGCCAATGGCTCAATGCCTGTTGCCGTGATGACTTCAAGTCGATGATAGGTTGAGGATAGCTTTTACCCAGTTCAATACCCGAGTTAATCAACAGTCTCTTGTCAACCAGCCAGGGGGCATGAACATGTTTATCCGGTATCGTCGCGAGTTCCGGTATCCATCGTCTCACATAGTCGCCTTTGGGATCGAATCGTTTTCCCTGTCTGATTGGGTTGAAGATACGAAAAAAGGGTGCGGCGTCAGCACCACAACCGGCAGTCCATTGCCAACCGAGCGTGTTATTGGCCAGGTTTGCATCGACCAGGGTATTCCAAAACCAGCGTGCTCCCTCCAGCCAGTGAAAGCCGAGGTTTTTCGTTAACAGAGAGGCGACAATCATGCGTACCCTGTTATGCATCCAACCCGTATGCCGGAGTTCTCTCATACCTGCATCGACGATGGGTATGCCGGTTTCTCCATATTGCCAGGCGGAGAGTGTCTCGGCTGATTCATCTCTCCATGACCAGGGAAAATGGTGAAAATTTGGGTTAAGCGGAGAATGGTGAGTCTCAGGAAAATGGTAGATCAGATGATGCGCAAACTCACGCCAGCCCAGCTCTCGGAGATAGCCCCTTGCGCTGTCATTGCCATGATCTGCACTTCCCATAGTTGCGGCGCCCAGTGCATGCAGGATCTGTCGAGGCCCGATCTCACCAAAATGCAGATGGGGGGAGAGACGGGAGGTGCCTGCACGGCCCGGTATCTCCCGGTCGGTGATATATTGCGTGAGCCGTGTATCGAGGAACCTTCTCAGTTGATTCAACGCGCCCGTCTCGCCGGGATGCCATATCGAAGTCAGGCCTTCATCCCATGTGTGTGCCGGTAGGAGCCCAAGGCTTTCGAGAGTGAGTGATGCAATCCCTTTTGGCGGAGGGAGAAGAGCATCAGGCCTTGGTATAGGATGGTCGATTGAAGCCAACAGTTGCTGGCATCTGTTCCAGAAGGGTGTGAAGACCCGAAATGGAAGATCGGAGCGGGTTGTGATCTTCCAGGGTTCAATGAGCAGGGAGGCATTGAAACACTGGCAATGAACGCCCGCTGATTGGAACGCCTGTTGGATGACATGGTCACGTTCGACAATCCAGGGGTCGTAGAGGCGATTCCAGAAGAGATGAGTGACGTTATGCTTATTGATCAGTCTCCTTAAAACAACGTTGACTTCACCTCTCTCGATCACGAGTCGACTCGATTGTTGTCTCAATGCCTGGCTTAGGTTGTACAGACTATGGTGCAACCACCATCGACTGGCTGCACCAGGTTGCCAGGGAGTCTTGTCATCCGGGTGATGAATATAGAGGGGTATAATCGTTCGACAGGATTGTAGCGCGGTAGCCAAGGCCGGATTGTCGGTCAGTCGCAGATCGCGTCTAAACCAGACGATAGCACAGGTCATTTCAACCCTTCACTCAGTAAGCCGGGCTCGAACTGTTTCTGTGCTGGTGAAGACTCTCTTGAAGCTGGCATTATACTGGATTGTATAATAGCCGCGTATTTCTGAACCCTTCAAACTGTGCGTATTCATTCGGTCATGGAAGGTGAGAGAACGCGAGCGCCGTATCTTCCGAATGCAAGGCCAGTCTGGCGTCAATTAAATCACTGGAACCATTTATAAGAGTTGAGGATTGTCATCGAACTGGGCCAGATTGGTGTATATTTTGTCGGGCTGACATGATGTGTAATCGTTATTATGCAAGAGAGAAACTCAGGTGGTTAAGACTGTGATAGCTTATGAACAGATCGGTGGTGAGCAGGGTGTCAGGGAGTTGGTCGATCGTTTCTATGACATCATGGATCATGAGGAAGCCGTCGCTGGGCTAAGGCAGATGCATGCCAAAAACCTGAAAGTCTCGCGGGAAAAACTCTTCCTATTTCTATCCGGTTGGTTGGGTGGTCCTGATCTCTATATTCAGAAATATGGTCATCCCCGCCTGAGAGCGCGTCATATGCCATTTACGATTGGTACTGCAGAACGTGATCAGTGGATGACCTGTATGAATCGCGCCATGGAGGAGATGGACCTCGATCCATCTCTACGCAAGGCGCTTAGCAAAGCTTTCTGGAGAACTGCAGATTTCATGCGTAATCGATCTGAGCATGAACGGATGTGCGGTATTGCTATCCGGGGAGAAATTCAACCCGAAAACGCCGGTTGACGGCTCTCTATAAACCGCTATATGTACCGATCGTGTATCAGTCTCTTGTCTCATTCTTAGATCGATTACCAATAACTGTCTTAATAACGTATTGAGGCAATTGAATTCGAATCTCAATGTTTTGCATTAGCAGGCTTTTCGATTGCAACTTAGGCATTGAGGCTGAATGAATTGAAACGACTAAACCGACAGCCAGGTCGCTGAAGCGGTAATCAGAAAAAGCGTCCGATATGGGAGAGGTGAGACATTCTCTCGATCAGCTGCTGAGTCTTCATTTCGAGCTCTTCAACACTCTCTTTCTTGCGTTTTCGGATCTTTAAGGAGTTGGTGATTTTTAGAATCCCATTAGATTCTAAAATACCTACGGTTCCTTCCTGCTTGTTTCTTACGATTGTTGTACTTGTCGTATCGGGAGCACGCCTGACACAGACAAGCTTCCATCCAAACTTCTTCAGTATGACTAGCCCATTAACCTGTTGTTCGGTGATGTGATTCTCAGGATCTGAAGGGATGGGCCCCATGCGGTTGCGTTTTTCCGCCATTCCTCTCTCCTCGAACTGGATGTCTTGATTACGCTTCACTTCTCATGACAACGGGTGAAGTTTTCTAAGTCTATGACAGAAAATTCAATATTGTGAAATTAAATTCCCATTTTTGCGGGTGTTTTTTGTGAAATTTTATAATTTCGATTGTCGGCTTAATGGTTTTCCATAATATGTATGCTCGCAATCGATATGCCACCTGGATCATACGATTAAAACTTTGTTATTGATAAGAACGACTTTTCCATCGTGCAGAATCACACAAAAAAGTGCGGATAATGCTTTGGGTGACAAAAAAAGGGGTGGCACGATGGCCACCCCTATCAATCAACGACAGTTGAGTTCAGGTCAAACGATATTACGCGGAGCGAAAGACATGGAACGGAACTCGCTCTTGTATTTCGATTCGCCGATCTTCTTGACCCGCGCTACACCCATCTTGTAGTTGTAGTTACCGCTGATCTGGTCCGGTACCCGGCCTTGCAGGGCATTGGAGGGTTGAGCGGTATTGATGAAGTAGGAGTACATGGTTCCCTTCTTCACATGCGGTGTGACGATCGCCACAGCCGTTACCGCTGCCTTGTCCAACTTGATCCAGCCGTTCTTCAACAATTCGGCAAAATTGAAGTCCTTGCCGTGCACACCTTTGATGGTCTGCTTGAAGTTGGGGACACGGTCGGAGTAGAGCAGAACCTGGTCACCCGATTCGATGCCCCGTTTGGCGGCATCGTCCGGATGGATCTCGGTCCAGTTCTCGGGCCAACGCTGGGAGATGTAGGCGCGTCGGTCCACATCATCGAAACCGGACTGCCAGATTTCGTTGATACGGCCGTTGGTGTGCCACAGCTCGTCGTCTTTTGGCTTCATCCACACCCAGTAGTCGGAGAACAGGCTCCAGGGATGTTTCTGGATGTTCACCTTACCGGTTTGCGAATTGAAGTGAGTCCCCTTTTTGTTGACCATATTAGCGCCTTGGGTACGGCCCTCTGCCACCATCTGCTCTTCTGACATTGTCGTATCGTGCAGGCGGACAGTGCCCAGCAGCTCACCGGTCTTGTAGTTGTAAAAGGCCGGTCCCTGGA
Source organism: Candidatus Thiodiazotropha sp. (ex Monitilora ramsayi) (assembly GCA_025655595.1). Classification (GTDB taxonomy): domain Bacteria; phylum Pseudomonadota; class Gammaproteobacteria; order Chromatiales; family Chromatiaceae; genus Thiodiazotropha. The sequence continues at coordinate 11,874 of JAHXIO010000011.1, read as the reverse complement.
TACCCTCGGTGCCCAGTTCGCGCAGCTTCTCATGCAGGGTCTTACCCTCCTTGTGGGCGGCGACCTTGATCATGTGATAGGACTTGCGGTTACCGCGGCTGAAACGGGATGACTCTTCACAGACATCGTTTGAGTTCTTCCAGTCAAAACCGTCGAAGCCCATTTTCTTACCGAGCTGGGCAAAGATCCACCAGTCAGGTTTGGAGTCGCCGGGTGCGTCATAGAACTTGGAGTAGAGACGAATACGACGTTCACCATTGGCACGGACGAAGTCCTCCTCACCCCAGGTTGCGGCCGGCAACACGATATCGGCGAAGCGGGACCCGATGGGATCACGCAAGTAGATATCCTGGTTCAGTACCACCGTACCGCCGCTGTCCATACGCTTCTTCAGGGTTTCGATGATCTCCGCTTTGTCGAAGGAGCGCACCTGATGCGGATTGTTACTCACCAACTCTTCGAACTTGGTGTTCAAACCCGCGGATCCGCACATGGACTGAATCCAGGTGGTGCCGACCACATGGGCAAAGCGGGTGTTGCCCGAGTAGAAGTAACGATCACAATCCAATGCCTGACGACGACGTCCGGGGCGTTTCTGTGCCGACTTGTTGCGTGGGTAGCCGCCACCGCTGGTACCGCCGCGCTGATGTCCGCCGAAGCGACCGACTACCTGACCGGGACGACCACCTGCACCACAGATCGTGGCCAGCGAGCTTACCGCGTTGGTGTTGCCGGTGTTGTTGGACCAGTAGAAGCCCTTCTCGATACCCAGGGAGGTCTTCGGGCGGGTGCCGTCAGCCTTGGGCTTGGCCATCCACTCAGCGGCCTGATAGATTTGCTCAACCGGAATGTTGGCAACCTTGGCGGCGTTCTTGGGATCGAACTCATCCTGTGCGAAGTTCCACTTCTTGTAGTCCTCAAAACCCTTGGTCTGGAATTTGCCCCAAGTGGTCCGCCACTGCCATGGGGTGTTACGGGTACCCTGGCCGAAGCCTGAGCTGGACTCCCACTTGTTGTTGACCCACTTCTTGATCCAGTCACTGTCCTCCCAACCGTTTTCCATAATGACACGGGCGATGGCGCCCAATACGGGTGTGTCTGTGCCAGGATCGAGTTGGATGAAAAGTGCGTTGCCCCGGCTCTTGGCGTAGGCGATGCCTGCAGTTTCACGCACATTCAGCCAGATCGTCTTCTGTCCGCTGTCAATGGCAGGTTTCATGAACTGGTTGAAGATCATGGTTTTGGTTTCGTAGGGGTCGGTACCGCAAATCATCAGTACCTCGGCGTCGCCCCAGTCCCTGTAGGCAGGACCGAAGTTATCGAAACCGGCATCCCGGAAACCAGGTGTCGATGTCACGTTGGCCGGCGTGTCGTGCATGGTCCAGTTGGCCGTCTTCATGGAGCGACGGGCAAACTTGGAACCGGCATAGGTGTTTTCAACAAACTGATAAGAGTAGATCTTCATGCCGTAGGCGTTGGCGCCATACTGCTTGACGGTGTACTTCATCAGATCTGTGGCTATATCCAGTGCCATATCCCATGAGACCGGTTGCAGCGTCCCGTTGATACGAACCATCGGCGACATCAGACGATCATTGGTGGGTTTGTCAGGGTTGTAGCATTTCTGCGCGATCGTGCCGCCACGGATGGAGGAGTCACCGCTGATGTTCACAACCTTGGCGTCTTTGTCGGGAATGACGATGACATTGTGCGGACGCCCCTTGTGCATTACGATATTGTGTTGCGTCGGTGCGACCCATGCCTGCAGCGGGCCACTGGGGAAGTCGACGCCAAAGGCGTTTTCAGACGCTTTCATGCCTCCGTCAGGCACACCCACCGGCCAGCGATAGACCTTGTAACCACAAGCAACGATGCAGTAGTCGCAGCAGGTGGTAAGGACTTCGGCGCTTTTCGGCGGCAGCGGTGTTTTGTCTTCGGGAAGGTAATATTTAGTTGCCATTGTTTATCTCCTCCTAGCCTTCCATCAGGTTATCGTTACGGCCGAAAATAAGACCCATCATGCCGACGGCATAGATATCATCGCCATCCAGTTCCAGCAGGACCTGAGGGATACTCTGGTAAGCTTGACCTGAAACGATAATGCCATGACGGGTCAGATCGTAAGTGGACAGATGCAATGGGCACTGGCCCAGAACACGGTGTTCACCCACAGCCTGATACTTACCCGTGAGATAACCGCCCTGATGGGTGCAGAGGTAACTGAATCCAACGACATCCCGTTGAGGACCGATACCGCCACCGGCTTTTGCGCCATCCATCTTGACCACGAAACAACTGGTGTTGGGGCCGTCGTCAGGATAATTGAAATCCAGCGGTTGGTTGTCTTTCAGTTGACTCAGCTTCGCAACCAGCTTGCGCGGGTAGCCAACGACGCGTGCCTTCGCCTGGGCCTGACCCGGGAAAAGGCTGATAGAGATTGTGCTTGCGGCAGCCGCGGCAGAACCTGAATACATCAGGAACTGTCGGCGATTCAACATGCATTTGCCATGCTCAGCCGCAGTCTCATCTTTTTTCTTCAGATCAGTCATTATTTTGCCTCCTGTGCGGCTTTCAGATCAGCCATGGTGAACAGAGGAGCATAGGGTGGTTGTTCCGGCTTCTCCATCTCGATCTCAGGACCGGAGAATGCTTCCAGGAAGGCCACCAGGTCTTCCTTTTCCTGGTCACTCAGGCCGAGAGGCTTGATGAGTGAACTCTTGGTTTCCGGGAACAGCGTGGTGCGTCCTTCCTCATCGAATCCACCGCGATTATAGAAGTCGACCACCTCTTCCAGGGTATAGAAGACACCATTGTGCATATAGGGTGCGGTGTAAGCGATGTAGCGCAGTGGCGCGGTACGGAACTTACCCTTGTCCCATTTGTTCTTTGAACGGTAGTAAAAGCCCCAGTCAGACTTGGCATTGCGGTAACCTTCTTCAGTCTGGCCTTTGGCATACTGTTCAAAGCGGAAGGTGATCTGTGCGAGACCGTCCTCTTCCCAACGCTTGTTCGGCGGCACACCGATGTTGTGGTAGTCGGTATCACTGGTCAGTTCACCGTTGTGGCAGTTGATGCATCCTGCCTTGCCGTTGAACAGCGCCATACCGCGAACCTGTTCTTCACTCAGGGCACCCTTGTCTCCCTTGAGGTATTTATCGAGCGGTACTTCGTGCTCACCGGTGGTGTTCATGGTGCGCTCGAAAGCGGCGATGGCGTGCCAGACATCATCGATGATCGGCCATTCGGTGCCGAACACCTCTTTGAAGCGTTTTCTGTACTCAGGGATGAGAGCCAGACGCGCTTCCATGATGTCATCCTCACCATTACCCGCGACACCACCCTTGGCAGCGGACTTGGCCTGTTTCTCATTGGATGAGGCAGAGCCGGCCCAGAACTGACGGGGGAAGTAGGCGCTGTTGATGATGGACTGACTGTTGCGCCAGTGAACCGTACCGGGATAGCCGCGGGAGAAGTCTTCCGCCCAGGCCCAGCCTTGTTCGGGTTCATGGCAGGTGGAACATCCGGTTGATGCATCACCGCCGACTCGTGGGTCGAAAAACAGCAGTTTGCCGAGTTCCACTTTGGCAGGTGTCAGCTTGTTGTCCGGCGGGATGGGGGCATCGCCCAATGGTGCCAGCGGAGGCGGTCCGGATGGGGTCATCGCCATCTGGGCTGACGCCATTTTTGTCGGTGCTGCGGCACCCTCGTGTTTGGCGGCGGTAGCCTGGCAACCGGCAAAAACAGTCGCAACGGCGGCAGCAACCAGGCTAAGCGTTATTTTCTTCAAATGCATGGTTTATACCTCCACTAGTTACGGACTTCCGTCCAGTTTGCGATGGCTTCATACTCTGACGGGTAGGGCTGTTTCCAGACATGTTTGTCACTTGTCAGCTTGTCACCCGACAGGGCTTCCAGGAATGCCACCAGGTCCTTCTTCTCTTTGCCGCTCAATTTCAGTGGCTTCAGCAATTTGCTCTTATTGCTGTCCTTACCGCCACCCTGGTTGTAGAAATCAACCACACCGGCCAGTGTCTTAATCATGCCGTTGTGCATATAGGGTGCCGAATATTTCACTTCGCGCAGAGAGGGAGTGAGGAACTTACCCATGTCCTCGTTCAACAGCGTGACGTTGAAGTAACCCGGGTCGCGCTTCAGGTTCATGTAGTTGGGTATGCCCTGAAACATGGTGAAAGCGATAAAAGCCTGATGGTTCATCGGATCCATGAAGACGTCGAAGTTCTCAGGAACGCCAGTGTTGTGAGCCTTCTGATCGGTCATCATCGGGCCGTTGTGGCACTGGATGCAGCCGGCCTTGCCTTTGAACAGCTTCATGCCGCGTTTGGCAGAGGCGGACATCTTGCCGGTATCGAAGGGGGCATTGGCGGAAGTCAGTGTCTTCAGATACTCGGGGATTGCTTTACGTACAGAGCCATTGGATGGTTCGCCGTAACCGGCATCCTTGAACATCTTTACATAGAGCGGATCCTGCTTAACGCGCTCCTGCATGATCCGCATGTCCATGTTCATGGTGTAATCTTCGGTCAGCATCTCGCGGGTCATGTCGTTCAGGTTGGTGCCGATACGACCATCCCAGTTCCACACTTTTCTATGTGCGACATTGACGAGAGAAGAGGCGTTACGGAAGTGGCCGTTACCGGGATAACCCGGGGAGAGCGCTTCTTCGCTGGCATAGCCTTTTTCCGGTACATGGCAAGTGGCACATGAAACGGCGGCGTCACCGGAGAGCCGCTTATCAAAAAACAGGCGTTTCCCCAATTCAGCCTTTGCTTTATCTATCTTCAGCTGCGGCAGCGGTCCGATATCCGGATACTCTGCAGCCTGAGCGCTAAGCGCGACTCCAAACCCCATAACGGCAGCCAGGAGAGTACGCCCAGTAGTGACTCGTGCACCCATTGGAATTCCTCCAGGTCAGTTTTACTTAAGTCGTGTTCTGAAAAATGATTCAGGCCGCACAAAATGATTTGTTCGAAAGCGTTCTGAACCACGTACTACCACTGCATGATGTGGGCCAGTTTCACCTGTTTTTTTTATTCTTTAAAAAACCGCAAGTTAGATATGGTTAACTGATCTGGATCATTTTTCCGGTGCGGATCGATTGAATGGTTCGTTCCAAGTGAACTTATTCTGGAGATGATTTTGCTCGGCTTGTTCAGTTTTACAGGCACTGTCGGATAAGCCGACAAGCACGATGAAGCCGATGCCTCATCGTTAACGCCGGAAACTATTTTCCCGCGAGTACGTGACGGATCGCCTCGAGGATGACGGAGGAAGGCGTCTGGTGGGGGAAGAGAAAACGCAATTCACCCTGCGGTGTGATCAGATAGGTGGCAGACGAGTGGTTGACTGCATAGCCGAAAGCGGAATCCTCGAGGGAGACTTCATAGTATTGCGCGCCATAGCGCTTGGCGACCTCCGCAATCTCTTTGTCGCTTCCCGTCACCCCAATCAGGTTGGCGTGAAAATATTCGACGTACTCATCCAAAACCGTAAAGGTGTCGCGTTTGGGATCGACACTGATGAAGATGCCTTGTACCGATTTCAGCTCCTCATCATCGAGTTCGTTCAATGCCTGGGTTAGAAAGGCGAGGGAGGTGGGGCAGACATCGGGACACTTGGTATAGCCGAAATAGAGCAGCACCACCTTACCCCTCAACTGTTTCAGTGAGACCTCCCCCCGGCTTGAGTGCAGGGTGAAGTCACCGCCTATAGGTGCGTCTGCGATCTCGAGGATTTCGTCAGGATCTCTCGCCTCTCCCCAAACAGTGGTTGTATAGAGGATAAGCAGCGCAGTGAGTAGAAGGGCTCGGTTGAACATCTGATACTTCTGTTTTTCAATTTCCGTAGTGATGAATCGCTTTTCGCTTTATATCATGCGACGGAATTGCAGCGAATTATTGTTTGTTACGTTGAGTTCTCACCAGCAACAAACCGGCACCGAACACGAGCAGGGCGATGCCGGAGGGCAATCCATAGACCTTGGCCGTATCGAGTTCTGGCGGCAGTACCAGCCAGTACCAGGTTGTCAGTGTATGTTTGGCGCCGATCTCACCATTGCTGCCGTCCCAGTTGGCGAAAGAGACCGGAATGAAAGTGCCTTCGTTGAAGACTGCGTCGCCATTGCCCGCATCGCGGGGTCGCTTCATGAGGATTCTCCACTGGCCATCCTTCCAGCTCCCGCTGGCAGTGAGGCTCTTGTCATCCTGACGCATCGCCAGTTTTTGAGCGGGCCCTTTGCCATCCAGTAGCATGCCTGCAGGATCACGAGGCGGATCGATACTGCCTGCGTTCCAGTACCAGATGGTGGTGTTGTGTGACTTGTCACCGTGCCGATAGAGCGGTTTCTCCACCATGGGTGCAGACACATAGGCCGCCTCGTGGGGAAATTGAATCGCAACCGCATCCGGGTGCATTTCGAGATTCTCATCCTGCAGATCGGTAAAGTAGTCGATGCCGGGACGGCTTTCGGTACGGTCATTCACTTCGAGCAGGAAGGCGATCTCTTTTTGGTTGTAGAGCGCACGCACTGTCACGGCATCATTCAACGGGGTGAACAGCCGCTCATCCTTGATGATATTCGGCACCAGGTGGAGCGTGGTGGCCGGTGCCTGCTGCCAGCGGTCGTCGCTGATTGAATCGGGCAGTGCGCCTTCCAGTTTCAATCCGGTGACCACCGGACCGTCTTCCGGTTGAACCGCATTGAAGCGAAGGCTGTAGACGTAGTTTGCGATATGCCAGCGATCCTCCAGGCTGACGGGATCCTTATTGCCCTCTTCAATGGCCCGATGTGCCGGCATGGGGGTGCCGGGGATGCCGATCGACAATCGGGTGTAGATCGCCCTGATGGTCTCGTCGCGTTCTGTCTCCTCGGACGATTGGGATTGGCTGGCGCGCCAGGTCCAGGGCTTGGTCAGGTCCCGCGGCCAGATGCGGTTGCCCCAATCGTCTTCCAGTTTCTTGCCGGAGGTGATATTGCCCCGGCCCGCTTCGCCGTGACACTCCTTGCACGATTTGATGAAGGCCTCTTTGCCTATGGCGACGGACTCCTCGCTGTAGGCGATCTGTCCGGACAAGGGTTCTTTCTCTGTGATCTGCTGGAAGTCGGTCTTGGTATAGAAACCGTCATCGTCGAAATCTTCATCTTCGGCTTCCTCGGGCGGCCATGCCACGGTGATGTCAAAGCCCTTGATGACGGGGATCAGCGACTCGATCTGCGCGTCGGTGAGCAGCGCCCGCCCTTTGATGCCCCAGCCGGGCATGGCGGTGCCGTGCAGCCCGAATTTAATGGTATTGAACAGATCTTCGTCACGCGGCAACAGTGTGCCGGGAGAGGTTTTGTATTTGAACAGGCCGAGAGAGAAGTCCCTTGGCTTGGGATACATGAGGTCAGCCGCGATGCCGTCGCCGGCACCGCTTTCTCCATGGCAGACCTCGCAACGGAGTTGATAGAGCTCCTTGCCCATCATACCGTTGCGCTTTGCCAACACCCGATCCTTCATGCCGGTGACCTGTTTGGAAACCTCCGGGTCCCAGATACGGGGCACCTGGCCGTTGTAGTCGAAAATGAAAGTGATGACCTGCCAGATCTCCTCTTCGGAGAGGATCTCATGCCAGACAGGCATGGCGGAGTTCCAGGGTGTACCCTCTTTCGGCAGGCCGGGACCGCCGGTTGCGATGCGCCAGAAGAGGAAGGCCTCCTGGAGCTGTGGAATGATGGTGGGATCCTGGAAATCGATCGGTTGCGGATTGAACCCCTGCCCGTAGTGTCCCTGACCGTCCAGCAGATCCCCGTGGCAGTAGAAGCAGTTCTGGTAGTAGATATCCCTGCCGGCGAGCACCACCTCATCGTACATTTCCCAGCCCGCCTCATCATCCCCGGCAAGTGCGGCGAGTATCTCCTCTCTGATCGGATTTTCCAGCGTCGCCAGATCATAGTTGTTGCCGAAGACCTTCAGGGAGGCCGGGGGGGCCGGATGGACCTGCCTCAGCTCAACCGGTGCATCGTTGGTGGGCTTTACGATATCGTAGCTGGTATAGCCGACGATCAACGGTGCGGCGATGAGCAGTGCCCAGCGTACGACTGCCTTATTGTCGTCTCGCAGGGCGGCGAGCAGGGGGGATTTGAACTCCTCCCACTTCTCATCGTCGAACGCGAAGTAGAGCAGAATACCGATCAGGGTGATCACCATGTACTGCACCATCAGCGTTTTTGGCAGTACCGGCGGGAAGGCATACTTGAACAGCAGATAAGCGACAAGCGCAACAATCACCGCTTGCCAGAATGCCGTAACCCTGAACCCTTTCATTATTTTTTCTCCGCCAGATAGGTGACGAGTAACTCCAGCTCTTTCACCGTCATCTTCTCTGCAAGATCCGCCGGCATGGCCGCCGGGAATCCCTCGGCAATCACTGCATTGGGATCGATGATGCTCTGTCTGATCTCCTCTTTGCTGAGGCGGGCGCCGATATCGACCAGACCCGGCCCCACCAGGGTGTCGGTACTGTCCAGGGCATGGCAGGAGCTGCAGGCGAATTTTCCAAGCGCCTCTTCGGCGGTTGCAGCCGGCATGGGTAGTGCTGCAGAACCCGGGGCTTTGGACTCTGCGCCTGCAACGGATTCCGTCTCCTCCGGCGAAGGCAGAGAGACGGTCACTTCATTGCCATCCTTGGCTTGCAGATAGGCGATGATGGCGTCCATTTCGATGGAGGAGAGTTCAATCGGCGATTTATCGACAGCCGGCATCGGGGATTCGGTGTCGTTGGTGCCTTTCTTGCCCCAGGTGGGGACCACGTAACGGCCGGGCTCGATCATCGATTCGAGGATATAGCCGGCAGCGTCTTTTGCCTCTCCCTGATAGTTCGCATCGGCGAGACGTTCATTGCTCAGGGAGACCATATCGGCCCCTTGAATATCGGGTGCCCGTCCCAGCGGCGCCGGTTTGTGGCAGAGGGTGCAGGTGCCTTTGTTGTTGAACAGATCTTCGCCCAGGGCGATGAAGTCATCCATGGTCAGCGCGCTGAGGTCGACCGCTTTTTCAACCGGTGCCTCACCCTCGACCTGGGGCAGGATGTAGGTGACCAGGGTAAAGAGCAGCGTCAGGCCCAGGCTGAAACCCAGGGTTTTTAAGAGCACACTCACGCCACACCTCCGGCTACGGCAGGTGTGGGTTTGGCCTGTTTGGTGGTGCTGAGATTGGCCACCCAGAACATGAACAGGACGCAGAGCAGAAACAGAATGGTGACGACCGTGATCATGTTACCGGCGTAGGCGATGGTGGGTATGAAGTTATCCGGTGAGTTGTCTTTCATCACCGTATAGACATGCCAGTGGGTCTTGACCGATGAGCGCACGTAACCCATCAGTCCCATCAGCCAGGTGAAGGCGATGGGCAATGCGAACAGCGCATATTGGGCACGATCCGGTATCCGTCCCCAGTGGGAGGGGAGGGTCTTGGCGTTCTTGAACATCAAGGTATCGATCACGATACCCGCAATGATGACCACCAGGGTCGTGGCGACCTGTGCCACCGATGAGCCGACCTTATAGACCGTGTTGGTGAAGTAACCGTAGTAAACGCCTAGGAAGATAATATTGATAAACGCGACCACATAGATCGATACCATCAAGGCGTTGCCCATCGGTGCCCAACTGACTGTGGCCACTTTGTCGGATCGCCGGTAGAGCTGAAAGGAGAGGAAGGTCACCACCAGCATCAGATTCACGGCGATATTTTTCGCCGGCATGATGCCCAGCGGACCGAGAATGTGGTGATGGCTGCCGCCCAGTAGAGAGATCTCGGAAGCGGAGAGGATCAACGTATGCGGTGTCACCCAGATCAGGAAGCAGACCACCAGCACGGCAGCGATGAATTTGATCAGGCCCTTGTAACGGCCGGAGCCCTCCGTACGGGACATGCCCGCCCAGAGATAGAAGTTGCCGGCGAGCAGTATGGTACCGATCAACACCGCCTGCACGATGAATAGCCAGGCGAGGATACCGCCCATGGCGGTGATGCCCATCTGCTGGGAGTAGGCGTAGATCTCCGCCATCAGCCAGTAACCGGCGAAGGGCAGCGGCAGGAAGGCGAGGATGGCGATGAAGTTGGAGGTGTAGCCCATCCAGTCGTAGTGTGCCCGCTTTTCGGAATCGTTGGTGCTGAGAAACTTGAAAGCGGCGTAGGCCCCGACAACGGCACCGCCGAAAGCGATATTGGCGATAAAACGATGCAGATTGATCGGATTCCACAGCGGCCCCTTCATGATCTCCCAGATATTGCCGACCACCGCGCCCACTTCATTCACGCCGGACGGTGCCATCATGAAGGTGGCCCAGGAGTTGGCGACGACCATGATCGTCAGTCCGGAGGCATTCAGCATCAGCCCCAGGGAGAGGTGCACCCACTTCCGATTGCCGTAGCGGAAGGCGTTCCATCCGTAGTAGTAGGTGTAGAGGAAGAAACTCTCGAGGAAGAAGAGGATGGCGTAGACCAGTACCTGCGCACCGAAGACATGCATCATGTAACTCATGAAATCGGGGTAGAGCAGGAACAGGGCCAGGGCCAGTGAACCACCGAAAATCGCCGTGATGGAGAAGCCGGTGAGACTGATCTTCATGAACTCGTAGGCCATGTTGTCATAGCGCTCATCGCCGGTATAGACGCCCAGCAGTTCGATGATCAGGACGAACAGCGGGACGGCCAGCACAAGGGCGCCGAAGAACAGGTGCAGTTGCGCCAGTATCCAGACCACCGCCCGGCTGCTGACCCCGATATTCGGATAGTCGCTGCGTGACGGTCTCGGCGCAGCCATCGGTTCTGTCTTCTCTGCATCCGCTGCGACGGGAATCGCTCTGGCCACAGGTGGTTCACCTGCGATCTGCACGACACCCACTGGCGCAATACGACTGAGTGTGTCGGAGTCTTCCCCCGCCTGTAAGAGTCCTGTCGTAACTAATAGAACCGTCGTGAGTAACCAGAGAATGCATCGTTGTACTTTTGATGCCGATGGCAGAAACCGCTGGTGGCAGGAGTGTCTAGCGTGCATATCCGATTTCCTCAAGCGCCATTCAACCGGCAGGTGTCAGGTCGAGGTTTAGCGGTAGTCCCTGCATGCTCATGACGAGGTGGTCGAGACCGTAGAAAAAGCCCAATGTGGCTACGAACGACACGATGATCGAGCCCAGCAGTAAGAGCGTGTTATTTGTCTGCATGTTGGATCGCCTGATTAGCCGTGATAGACGGTAACGCCCCCCGAGTAGATCAACAGCCAATAGAAAAAGGCCAGGAGTGCAGTGAGGACGAGCATGAACAGCTTGGGTCCCCAGGAGGTGCGCTGCTTTGCGGGCGTTTCGGATTCGTTTTGATTGGGTGTTTTATTCAAGCCTCTCTCCGTTTCGCCTCTTTTGTGCACAGATGTTCTTTTATTGGCATCTAACCGATCTAGAAAGGCAAAAACCGGGCCACGTTCATGCGCAGGGATGATCAGTGAAGGGTAACCATGCGAATCGATCGCGGTGAATCACGTAAAACTGTAATGGCTCTCTGAGGTTAAGTGGATTAAGGCCAGTCGGGAGTCGCAGGTTCCTATGACGTTCACCCATCGTTCCACTCCCTTCGATGGATCAAGATACTGAACATTCTGTTCAAGACGCCAACTCTCAAGCGAGTAAACGTTCAATCGAAACGCGATATGGAGGTGGACTGGATGAATCCGCGCATGCACGGACCATTCGTGCGGTCCACTGGTTACTTTGAACGATCCGTTCCTACGTGGTTGGCTGAATCGTCGGTATTGAATGATTCATTCAACGACGGTGAGATGTGAAGCGATCAAAAGTCTTGGATAGTGGGGAGAACC
>JAHXIO010000001.1 GCA_025655595.1 Candidatus Thiodiazotropha sp. (ex Monitilora ramsayi) | reverse complement strand
CCTTACCGGGCACCTGATAAAACTTGTCCGCATCCATCAGGCTGCGGTCATTGGCCATATCTTCCAGGCCTTCCATGTCGGCGCTCTGGCCGATGGCGGAGACGATGAGATCGGCCTCCAGCACCCGCTCGGTACCTTCGGTGGGAACCGGGGTCATGCCGTCCATAGTGCAGTCACAGACTTTGAGGCCGGTGGCACGACCATCGTCACCGACGACCACTTTCAGGGGCATCACGCCATCCAGAATCTCGCAACCCTCGTGCAGCGCATCGTGAATCTCGTGCTGAGCCGCGAACATCTTGTCCTTGGTGAACAGGGAGGTCAGGGTTGCAGCCGCAGGCTGAGCCCCGTCGGCCAGTGCGTTATCCTGGTTCATAGAGGTGTCTAGCACCACATCTTCCGGTTTCCCGGCAGCGTCATTAGTACCCAGACGACGGGCAACGGAGATGACGTCAATAGAGGTGTCACCACCACCGATACAGACAACTTTCTTTGCGGTAACCTTCATGCGGCCTTCATTAAAGGCCTTGAGGAAAGCCACACCGGAAACACAGTTTGGCGTACCGACCCAGCCGTCCACCGGGAGGTCACGGCCGTTCTGGCAGCCCAGAGCCCAGAGAATGGCGCCATACTCTTTCTCGATATCGGCCACCGGAATATCAACACCGACTTTAACACCGGTCTTGACCTCCACACCCATATCGACAATACGCTGGATCTCCGCCTGCAGCTTGTCACGGGGAATACGATAGTTGGGGATGCCGTAGCGCATCATGCCGCCCAGCTCGGGGTCTTTCTCAAAAACCGTCACGCCGTGGCCGATCTTACGCAGCTGGAAAGCCGCGGCCATGCCAGCGGGACCGCCGCCGATGACTGCCACTTTCTTTCCGGTATCGGCGCCTGGGGTGAACTTGAAGCCCTTCTCGATAGCGGTATCGCCGATGTACTGTTCAACTGAGTTGATACCGACGAAATCCTCGACATCGTTACGGTTACAACCGTCCTGACAAGGTGCGGGGCATACCCGGCCCATCATGGAAGGAAAGGGGTTGGCCTCTACGGCACGCTCGAAGGCGTACTGCTCCCACTCCATGCCTTCGGAAGGTTTTTCCTGCTCACGCACGATAGCGAGCCAGCCGCGGATGTCGTGGCCAGAGGGGCAGCCACCCTGACAGGGAGGTGTACGGTTGATATAGGTAGGGCACTTGTATGAGGTATCTTCAAGAAAGATCTTGTCACCCCAATCATCCCACTCTTGCTCACCATCTTCAAAGCGGCGCCAAGTAATATCTTTTTTCATCTCTTCACTAGGAGTTGCCATTTTCAGTCTCCTTATGGAACTTGTCTTGGTCGTGCCCTACACAGGGTAGGAATCGTTGTTTGCGCTAGTTATCGAATACTATTCGTCGTCATCGTCTTCGCCATAGCCGGGGGCTTCCTCCGGTGGCGTCTTTCTGTTCATCACGATCGCGTTACTGACCAGTTGGTGAACGCTGACGATCTGGAACATATCCATCCCGTAATAGGGGAACACCTTGGTGAACTGGCTCTTGCAGATCGCACAGATCGCCGCCAGGTGGGTAACGCCCTTCTCTTCCATGACGTTCTTGAACGCTGACATACGAGGTTTGGCGCCCTTGACGCGAACCTCCATCAGGTCGTCGGTCAGCAGACCACCGCCGCCACCGCAGCAGAAGGTGCGCTCATGGATGGTGTCCCACTCCATGTCGTGGTAGTTGTTAACCACCGCTTTGATCACCTTGCGGGGAATCTCGAACTGACCGCCCGGCTTGTCGCCCATGCGTGATGCGCGGGCCACGTTACAGGAGTCGTGAAAGGTGATCGACATGTCGTCATTCTCGGACTTGTCGAACTCCAGGGTTCCCTGTTCGATCTCGTTCAGGGTGAACTCACAGATATGCTGCGGCACCGGATAATCGGGGTCGAGAAAATCGAAAGGTCCGGCCAGCGTGTTCAGGAAGCTGTAGGCGATACGCCAGGCGTGACCGCACTCGCCGAAGACGATACGTTTTACACCCAGCTCAAGTGCCGCCTCGCGGATGCGCAGAGATACGCGACGCATATTCTCGTAGCTGCCGATGAACATACCGAAGTTACCGGCCTCGGAGGCCTTGGTACTCAGCGTCCAGCTGACGCCGGCCTCGTGAAATACTTTTCCGTATCCGATTAAACCGTCAACGTGTGGCTCGGCGAAGAAGTCGGCCGAAGGTGTCACAAGAAGAATGTCGACACCTTTCACATCCAGCGGATATTTGACCGCCACATCGGTCTCTTCCCAGACGTCCTCTTCCAGACCCTCGAGAGTATCTTCAATCGCAGGTCCGGGCAGACCGAGATTGTTACCGATCTTGTGAACCTTGCCGATAATCTCGTTACAGTATTTCTGTCCGACACCGATGGAATCGAGAATCTCTCTCGCCGCCATGGAGATTTCAGCCGTATCGATACCGTAAGGACAGAAGACCGAACAGCGGCGACACTGTGAGCACTGATGGAAGTAACTGTACCAGTCGTCGATCACCTCTTCTGTCAGGTCGGTGGCACCAACCAACTTGGGAAAGTATTTTCCGGCAAAGGTAAAGTAACGGCGATAGACCTTGCGCAGCAGGTCTTGCCTGCCGACCGGCATATTTTTCGGATCCTTCGTGCCGAGATAGTAGTGACACTTATCGGTACAGGCACCGCATTTGACACAGGAATCCAAGAATACCTGGAAGGAACGATAGCGGCTCAGCAGATCACCCATCTTGTCGATGGCGACTTCTTTCCAGTTCTCTACTTTTTCACCGGGAAAACCCAAAGCTTCCTGATGTTCCGGCTTAGCCACGAAGCATGTGATGTGCTCCATGGTGCCTTCGACCAGCTTGGGAACCTCGATAAACTCTGTCAGTTCCGGTGTTTCGAATTCAGCTTTAGCCATTTGTAGCCCTCATCGGCCAAGCGATAAATTTAAGAATCTTCAAGTTTTCTCGCCCACTCGACCACGTGCCTCTTCTCTCGAGGATTATCCACCTGATTACGGGTTGGGCTGAAAAAGACACCTGGGATATGCAGCAGCTTGCTAAACGGCAGCAGTATCATCAGTACAGCAACCAGGGTCAGATGAACAAGCAGGATTGGATCCATAGGCAGATCACCACCGCTGAAGGTCCAGAATCCAGTGAAAAACTGTTTGACCGCGACCACATCTGTGTGAACAACAAAGGTCATCATCGCACCGCTCATACCGATAACGAGCAGCAACAGCAGCCAAAGATAGTCAGAAGGTGATGAGATGTAGCGAACGCGATCAACGAAAATTCTTCGGATCAGCAGTCCACCCAGACCCGCAATCATGGCGAATGCGGCATATTTACCAAAGGGCTGAATCAGCGCTATAGGCAGCCAAACAGGATCAATGAAATAACGTACGTGGCGAGCCAGCACCAGGAATAGACCCAGGTGAAACATCCAGGAAAAAATCCAGGTCCACTTGGTACTCTTGAACAGACTTTCGAAGAGTACTACTTCCCGAAACAGCCGCATGACCACACCAGTCTGAGTAACAGGTGCCGGTGTAGTCGGAATCTTTAATGGAGCAGGCGCTTTGGCATACTGGACAATCTTCCTGGCCAGACCAAGAACAAGCACTAAGGTCGCTACGATAAACAGCAACGCGTAGACAGATGACATGATCCTGCTTCCTCAAATAGTGATCAGGTGTGCAGAGGATGACAGACGTCATCCTCTGCAAGCACAGTTACTTAGATACAGCCAGTCGGCTTGGGCAGACCGGCGAAACGGCAAGCCTGCTTACCCGGGCCATAAGGGAACAGTGCATAAAGGTACTTGGAGTTACCCTTTTCCTTACCCAGCTTCTTGCCCACCGCCTTGGTCAGAACGCGGACAGCAGGAGCGATCTGGTACTCTTCATAGTACTCACGCAGGAAGTTGATGATCTCCCAATGCTCGTCGTTCAGCGGCAGATCATCTTCCGCAGCCATTGCCTCAGCAACAGCGGGCTCCCAATCGGCCAGATTGGTCAGGTAACCCTCTTCATCAGTTTCGAAGGTTTTGCCGTTAGCTTCGATAGCCATAGTTTCTCTCCCAGATAGAGTTGAAAGTTATTCAGTTAATGCAATCAGACCCAGGCCTGTACCTTGTCGTTCTCGGCAGCGAGGCTGACAAACTTGGCGTAGTCCACGATTTCGATGCCATCAACGACCTTGTCTTCGGCAACACCACGTGCCTTAAGGTCAGGGCCTAGTACATAAAACTTCACGCCGCTGGCGGCGGAAACCTTATCTGCGATAGCAGTGCCCTTGATCGCACCATAGATACCGTCTTCGTACATCAGGACGGAGCTGCCCTCTTTGGCATAGGCCAGGCAGGTGTCCATGGAAGACTTTTCAAAAGGTGATTTATTGACGGTGTGTAGGATACTCATGCTCGTAACTCCGACTTAGAAACTGAAAAGGACATCTTGCTCATCCATGATATCCGCCAATTCAGCGCGGCTTACCAAACGGATGGAATCCTTCTCTGCCCAATCGTCATCCTCGTCTTCGTATGTCAGAGGCATCAGATCTTCCAACGTCAGCCCCCTCTCCTCCAATGACTCTTTCTCGACGTAGAGTTTGGTGACGTCGTAATCTCCCAGCGCCTGATAGGTGGGAGAGAAATTCTTCATCTCCACCTCAGAGGTATCCTGGCCTTTGACCAGCTGGTAAATACCGTCGTCCATAAAAGCCAAACTCACATCCTGATCGAATGCAGCACCAATCAGTACGACTTCCAGTGACTCCCAGGCATAGATGGTGCCATAGGGCGCACGGCGGTTGACGTACATGAATTTTTTAATCTGTTCAGACATCATCAACCCCTATAATCAGTCGCCGAAAACCACAAGACGCTCGGACTGGATGCCCGCTTCAATCAACTGGCCAAGCCCGGAGATACGAAAGCCTTCGGCGATGTTCTGCGCATCCTTACCGTTGCGCTGCATCTCACCTTCGTCGACGATACCGCGCCGCTGCGCAGCCGCCACACACACGACCATATCGAGATCGTGCTGTTTTGCCAGCTCGGACCAGCGGTTGACGACATTCCGATCATCCTGTGGAGGAGTGGTCAGATTCGTGCCGTTATTGACACCGTCGTGATAGAAGAAGACACGCATAATCTCGTGTCCCGCTTCCAGCGCCGCTTTGGTGAACTGGTATGCCGAGTCCGTCGCTTGATGCTGATACGGACCCTCGTTTACCTGAATCGCGAATTTCATCAGTAGATCTTCCTGTAGTTGCCTTTACGTTTTCCGAATTTAGAAGCGGATATGCGCAGAGGCATTCAGGTTATTACGGCTGCCGCGCCAGTTATCGATGTGATACTTGGTGAAAGGCAGACCGGTCTTCTCGAAGAACTTCGGCCAACCGATACGATCAGCCCACTCACCGATACGTTCCCAATCCTTCGCATCTTCCTTGTAGGCGCCGAGGATCTGCTTGACGATATCGGAAACCTCAGGCCAGCGCGGCGGGTTGTTCGGTACACCGGCAGCAACCAGCTTGTGGAAGGTCGGCTTGGAACGGGCATTGGAATTCTTACCGCCCACCCAGATAGCGAACTTGGAGTGCTCCGGATCGTTGATCTGCATCGGAGGACACGGCGGAAAACAGGCGCCGCAGCAGATGCATTTTTTCTCATCCACTTCCAGGGACGGCTTGCCGTTGACCATAGCGGGACGGATAGCAGCTACCGGGCAGCGAGCCACAACCGAAGGACGCTCACAAACGTTGGCGACCTGAGTGTGGTCGATCTTCGGCGGCTTGGTATGCTGGATGTTGATAGCAATATCACCTTGGCCACCGCAGTTGATCTGACAGCAGGAGGTGGTGATGCGTACACGGTTCGGCATCTCTTCCTTGACGAACTCGTCGTAGAGGTCATCCATCAAAGCCTTCACAGCACCGGATGCATCGGTACCGGGGATGTCGCAGTGCAACCAGCCCTGGGTGTGAGAGATCATGGATACGGAGTTACCGGTACCACCGATCGGGAAGCCTTCTGACTCCAGCTTGTCGATCAACGGCTGAACCTTGGACTCCTCACTCACCATGTACTCGATGTTGGAACGAATGGTGAAACGGACATAACCTTCCGCGAATTCATCGGCGATATCCATCAGCTTACGGATGGTATAGAGATCCATCTGACGCTGGGTACCGGCACGTACGGTCCAGATGCTGTCACCGCTCTTGGCGACGTGATGCAGCACACCGGGACGAGGACGCTCATGCCAAGCCCACTGGCCGTAGTTTTTCTTCAGGACGGGGTGTAAGTAGGGCTCCATCTCCGGGACGCCACTCTCGATCGGCATACGAGGTTCCGACATACCTACCTCCAAAAAAATAGGGTAATTGATTCGTTTTAAGGGGCAATCGGGCGAACCCGTTGCCCCCCTTTAATACAAGAACTGGATTACTGAGCCTTCTGCTCAGCCCACTTGGCCGCTTCTTCGTCCCAACCATCCATACGGACGTAAGGATTCATGCGCGGACGCTCGATCATGTTGGGATCGATCTCGAGGCCGACACCTTCCAGGAAGTTGACCAGGCCAATACGCTCGATCATCTCACCAGTACGCTCGTGCTCAAGCGCATTCTCAGCGAAGAAGTCCAGGATTTCGGTCGCCAGCTCTTCCAGCCATTCGTAGTCATCATCGGTCTCGAGCTTATGGAAAGGCACGATCACGGTGCCCATCAGATCGCCGATCTTCAGGGTACGCTTACCGCCGCAGAGCAGGGTAACGCCTTTGTCGTCGCCGGGGGAGAGCGCCTTGTTCATAACATTGATGCAGTGCATGCAACGAACGCAGGAGGGGTTGTCGACAGCCAAGGTATCGTCGTCGTTCAAAGACAGGGCCTGGGTCGGGCAACGAGTGATGACGTTGTCGATCACATACTTGCGGCCGCGCTCAGAGACGAACTTCTTGACCTCATCCTGATCGACCTTCATGTCGTCGCGCCAGGTACCAATGGTGGCCAAGTCGGCGCGCTGCACGGAGTTCATGCAGTCGTTGGGGCAACCGGATACTTTGTATTTGAACTTGTAGGGCAGCGCAGGACGGTGCATGTCGTCGAGGGCGTTGTTGACCAGCATACGCATGGTGCGGCCTTCGTCGAAGCAGGAGTTTTCACAACGGGCGGCACCCACGCAGGACATTCCGGTACGCACAGCAGGACCGGCGCCACCGAGATCGAAACCCATTTCGTTCAGCGCATCAAAAGCAGGCTGGACGTTGTCCGTGGTACAACCCTGGAACATGATGTCGCCCGACTGGCCGTGGAAGGCGATCAGGCCGGAACCGTACTTTTCCCAGATATCACACATCTTGCGGATGGTGTTGGTGTCGTAGTGCATGCCGGGAGGCGGCATGATACGCAGGGTATGGAATTCAGCAGCGGCAGGAAACAGGGCCTGACCGTCGTCACCCTTCAGCTCGGTGAAACGCGGGATGATACCGCCACCATATCCGAGAACGCCTACGGTACCGCCTTTCCAGTAACCTTTGCGTGTCTCATAAGAAGTCTCCAGCTGACCCAGCAGATCAACCATCATATCGTTATCTTTGGCGAGACGCTTGAGGCCAGTCACGAACGA
The DNA here is from genome assembly GCA_025655595.1 of Candidatus Thiodiazotropha sp. (ex Monitilora ramsayi). Lineage (GTDB taxonomy): Bacteria > Pseudomonadota > Gammaproteobacteria > Chromatiales > Chromatiaceae > Thiodiazotropha. The sequence goes on along the minus strand of JAHXIO010000001.1, from coordinate 703,913 downwards.
GGGCCAGGGGCCGCTCTCCAACTGGTCAAGCATGGGGGTATCATGCATCTGTTTTGCCATCACTCTTTCTCCCAATGGTCGTTTGTTCGGTCTTTGGCTGTTTCTTTGCCTGATCTTATTTAGCTTCGCCAAACACCCTGGCATAGAGAACCGGCCAATCGACCTGCAATCCGAAACCGCTACTACAGGCAGTTGGCCTGTTTCTACTGGAGCGAAAGTTTAGGGATGTCTAATGAAGACCAATATCCTTCCGATGGGGGGTAAAGAGATATTAATGACTATCCCATTTGGGATATATTTATGCCTAAAATAGGGAAAAACAGCTCCTCATGAACGATATAATTTACCATTAAAACAAATATTTAAAGTCTTTTATTCATTTCTAATATTCAAATTGTTCCCTTACTTTCATCAGGGTGAGCTTTACCGATAAACTGAGTGCAATGAGCCTTGATCATCGAACACACTTGATGTTCAATATTAATACCCGAGCATTTTACTGCGGTTTTATTTCGGCTGTCGTCAGCCCACATGGACCAACCAAACATGCTGTATTTGAGTGAAGTTATGATGCAACACCCGGAGGTTGATACCTTCGACAAGCTCCTCGAAGTCGTAAAAGAGCGGTCGAAGACAGAGATGTTTTTTCGCATCGACGTCAAACCGCCCTTTTCCGATACTCCGGACAACTGGGAAGACCGCCTAGAAGCGACTTTTACCTGAACCGAAACCAGGACCTTTCGACAACAGTCCAAAGGCCCTAAACCGAGAAGACCATTGTGAAGTACCTAGAATCTGAAGCCTTTATCGGTGATAACGAGTGTTCGGAAGACGCAGTCAAGTCGAGCAAGCTGCTGGAGATTAAGCTCGATGAGAAACGTGACGCGCTGGCCGCCCTGCCGGAAGACGCCCCCCACGACAGGCGTTTTGAACTGCAACTCGAGTCCGCATACATCCTCCTCGATCTGGATAAGCAACAGGAGGCCTGGGAAATCGGTAAGGCTGTACTGGACCAGGCGATTGATGAGGAACTATGGCTGCGCGCCGTTGAGGCCTGTGACATTCTCTATCAATCGGATCAGGCCGATGCCATCAAGGCATTGGCGCACGGCATCTGGCTGGGGGTGACCTTTCCCATCGATCCCGAATTGAGTGTGGCCATGCTGCAACACCTCATCGATGAAACACCCGATACCTCTGACGGCGCTGCCGTCGCCGCGGTGACCGCCTGCTACGTGGTAGACCTTCGCACGCAGGATCAGGACAGGGAGGATCTCAAATTCTTTACCAACCAATTGTTGGGTCAAGTCGCCCGGCGCCACAGCCAGGTGGAGGAGCAGGAGATCTTCGATTTCTGGGTCGAGCGCATGGAACTGGACGATCCCGGCAAGTTTCTGCCCAGGCTGGCCAAGGTACTCGAGGTCATCGTCGAAGAGGACTGGTGGTTCGACAGGGATACGTTACGCGCTAAGATTCCAGCCGACGAGAGACAATGATATGAACGCGACGTTCTGGCAGGAAGACGTGGATGAAGAGCAGTACGTGGTTCCTGACAATGTGGTCGACCTGATCTTCAAGATCAAGTGTCCCACCCTGCCCGTTGATCATGCCTGGTCCCTCTCAGTCGCGATCCACCAGGCACTCCCATGGTTCCCCGACGAGCAGCAGGCAGGACTCCACCTGGTCTACGGCGCTGACTCCGGCAACGGCTGGGAGCGGCCCAGCGACGGCGGGGAGACCCTCTATCTCTCCCGCCGCACACCGTTGATCCTGCGACTGCCCAAAGAGCGGGTGGAGGATGCAGCCGCGCTCACAGGTGAGACACTGGATATCGAGGGCAACAAGATGGAAATCGGTGCCTCACATACCCGGTTTCTTGCCATGTCCACGACACTCTACTGCCGATACCTGGTTGCCGAGCCGACACACAGTGAGGATGAATTTCTTCAGTCTGCAGTAGACACGCTGCACGAACTCAATCTGCGGTTTAAAAAAGTGCTGTGCGGTAAAGGCACCACTTTTGCCACCCCTCAGGACCCGATCTCGACACGCAGTTTGATGGTCGCCGGACTATCACTCGACGATGCGATCACCCTGCAGGAACAGGGGATGGGACCACTTCGGGAGCGCGGTTTCGGCTTGTTTGTTCCACACAAGACTGTATAAGATACCGCGCCGAGAACTACAAAATTCCTAAATAGACGGGTATTCAAATCCCGCCTGTAGTATTTATTTGTTTGAAAGGAGAGATCAATGGCATATGAAGTAAACGGTAAATCCATCGAGGCCGACGCCAACGGTTATCTGGTTGATCAGACCGACTGGAGCGAAGATGTGGCCAAGGCCATCGCCGAAAGTGAAGGTCTCGAGCTGAGCGAAAAGGCCTGGGAAATCATCAACTATCTGCGTGATGAGTATTTGAATAACGGTGGCAACCAGCCCAACGAACGTCACATGGTCAAGCACTTCAAAGGCGTCTGGACCGACGAAGGGAAAGTGGATGCCAAAGCCCTCTATATTCACTTTCCGAAGGGCCCGGCCAAGCAGGCCAGTAAGGTTGCCGGCCTGCCTGAGACTAAGCGTAAGGGCGGTTATTAATCCCTTACCGATGTATAACGCATAATATCGTTGTCATCGGTGCGGCAAGGCCGCACCCTACGTATTCTGTGTAGGGTGCGGCCTTGCCGCACCACCCACCGTCTAAACATCCCCCCACATCCGCAACAGGTTCGCATAGGACTTATCCACCAATCCCGTGGTGGGTGCATCAGGCGCTGTTTCCAATAGATGTTCCCGCGCCAGATCCAGTTCATACAGAAGCTCCCGTTGCGCAGGATCCCGCACATAACTCTGTATCCAGGCCAGCGCGACCATTCGTTCGCCACCGGTAACTTCAGCGACATGATGTAGACTGGATGAGGGGTAGATCACCGCACTCCTCGCCTTCAGCTTGATGCGCTTTTCGCCAAAGGTTGTGCGAACCACCAGTTCCCCACCCTCATAGGTTTCCGGATCGCGCAGAAAAATGGTCATCGACACGTCACTGCGAAAGCGCTGCCCACTGAGCCCCATCAGAGGATCATCCACATGATCACCATAGGTCATACCCGGCTGATAGCGGGCAAAAATCGGATCGGCCATGCGATAGGGCAGAACAGCGGAACGAAATGTCGCATTATTCGCCAAGGCGCTGGTAAGAATGCGGATCAACAGTTCCATCTGCCGTGGCTCGCCTTTCAACTCTTCATTATTCTTTACACGGCTCGCCGCCTTACCGGCAGTCAACTGTCCATCGACAAAGTTTGCCTGAGATAACACCTCATCGATTTTATTCAGTTGAGCGGGCTGCAGCAGGCCTTCGATCTCCACCAGCATGACTATGTTTCTCCAACAGCTTCCAACGAGTTATTGAGGTCGGTTTCCTTTATCGGATAGGTGAGCACCGAATGTATTTCATATCGGGTCTTAACCTTTTCCAGGTGATCCAGATATGGGGTGTCGATAAAGACAATCACCTTGGCTTCGATGCTATAGCGTTGCAAAGTCGCCAACAGTGACTCGAGATTGCTGATACGGTCTCTAAACTGAGGGTCCGCGTAAAACTCGGCCACCACAACACTGGGGCGATGGGCTTTCAACCAGGCCTGAGCCTTGCGTACCGAGTTGACCATTTCCACCCGATAACCCAGGCGCTGATAGAGGGGAATAAAATTCGGATAGCCCCCCAGTTCCACCAATGCCAGTAATTCCCGATCTTCCATACGCTTGATTTTACTCCCCCGTCACCGGATCATGATGCGGTTTTCTTCTACCGACACACTGTTATTCGATCATGCAACTAAATCTGATTATCGATGACTGGTCAATGGACCTGGATATACCTGAAGGATATTTGGAGACCATGCACGAATCCTTCGACAAAATGGACAAAGATATGGACCGGGGCTGGCAGATCGGCCAGAAGTGGGTGGGCGACCCCAGCTCCAGACAACGCTGCCAACTTGTTGCGGGAAAACTCCTGACCGCCCTGGAGACTAACAATGAAGGGCTGGCCCTGATGATGGGCGGATACATTGTATCCCGTATGCCGAGTATCAGGCAGGTGGTCATAGATAATACCGGTGAGCCGGAAGAGACCACATTCAGCGCTGGGGCAGGCAGCACAGGCTGAAGGTAATCATGTCCTCTGACAAACCCTGGGTCGACTGCTAGAGAATATTCGCCTCGACTAGGTTTTTTACCGCCTCCTTTGCCTCTGATACGGGCAGTTCCCGGAATTGCAATAACTGAGCGGCAAGTGATGACCAATGATCTTCGCCACGACTGACACTCTCTTCGAGCAGTAACCAATCATCACTGCTGTGCCACTGTTCATACGCGGCCGCCAAGTCCGGAAATAGCGTCTCCCGCATGCCACTGAGACTGCCGAAATAGAAATGGATCGAGGCCCTATCACGGCGTTCGATCAACACCGGCAGGGTCACACAACAGTCGGCCCAATGGTCGCGCACCGCCCTGGCCATCAGTTCTGCGGGTGAATGGCCAAGGTCACTCAGAAAATCGTTCCAGGTCTGACCAAGCTCCAGCCCCGCATGATACTCACCCTGCTCATGCAGTAACACGGCATCCAGCTCTCTCTCGGCCATCTCATCGAGAGAACCTTCCAGGTCCCGCTCAAAATCATAGTTGGCAAATGCTCTGCCGAGGGCATTGTCCGGCCGGTGCCAGCGCCAGCTTTCCAACTTCTCCCAAAGCAGGCGGCGGAACGACTCCTGCCGGATATAAATTCGGTCTCCCTGGCACATGGCGGCGGGCGCCATCAGATCCCGCGCCAATTCACGGCCGGCCACCCACACAGTGACACCACCCGGCTCCTCCCGACGTTCCAGGTGACCGAGAAAAAAGAGAGGCTTGTTCTTTAGTCCATAGCCTGCGCTATAGACCAATCCCAAGGGTTCAAGATGGGCATTGAGCGATTCCACATCGAAAGGATCGAATTCCATGCCCTGCAGAGGAAGCAGTGAAAAGTCATCCTCGCTCAAACTCTCCCACAAGGCCTCACGAGCGGTCAGCCACTCACCCACCGACTCATTGGTCAACGCGGTGTTGAAATCGATGCCGTGTTCCCATCGATAGAATTCACGCATCTTGAGAAGATAGGTGCAGAGACCGTAATCCGTGCCGTGCCGCGCATCGGAGATATGGCAGTTTTTTTGCACTGTGCAGCAGAGCTGACGTAGTGAACTATGCATTTCCTCAGCCTGAACTGTATAAACCGGCAACGAGCGCCCCATCGGCGGTCATTGGCCCATAGGCTCAATCCTATCGGTGCAGACACCTTTTACCACCTGCATATAGCAGGGTATTCAATTCGTTGCTGGTGAGGAGACATCCATCAATTCACGCAGCAGGACTGTCGCAAAGGCACCCGCCGGAAGCGTAAATGTAAGCGTCAGAACATCTTCCGCTTCAAATTGCCATTGCAGGCTATCCAGCTTCACTCGCAGCGGCCTGCGCTCCTGCTCCAGCCCAAGCTGTTCCAGCCCCAGTCGCCAGCTCTCAAACGGCTGCAGCAGCTCTTGCTCCAGGCAGGCCACCTCTCCCTCCACCTTCATCGACCCACGACCATGGAGCGGACCTGACGGATGAATCTCCTGTTGTCGACAACGTTCTGTCAATCGATCATCTTCAGGGTCGTCGGTGAACCCCGCACGCCTTCCGTCAAGAATAAAGTAGTCACCAGGCAGAGCATTCGCCCAACTCTGCTGGCGGATTCTCTGCGCCAGGACCTCATTGAAAAGCTGGGAACGAACAGCCGATATATATAACCCTCTGCGTTGCCGGTCGATTCGCCGCCTTCCATCGCGGAAAAGGTCTGAGAATGAACGCAGGTTTTGGTAGCCATGGCCGAATCGCTGCTCGCCGAAGTAGTTGGGCATGCCTTCGGATTTCATCCTCTCCAATCGATCTTCCAATAGTGTCCTGTCCGCCTGAATACTGCGCAATAAAATCCGGAAACGGTTGCCGCGCAGTGCCCCTCGGCGTAGCTTGCGGCGATGGCGGTATATACCGAGCAACTCTGTCTTTTCCAAATCCCATTCAGACCAGTCGGGTTCGGGTTTGCCCGCCATACGCAGGGAGAACCATTGGCTGGTGATGGCATATCTGTCTTTCAGTCCCGCGTAGCTGACATCCCTCGCGGGCAGATCGGCATACCTGGCCAGTTGGCCTGCCAGCCACTGGGTATTGGTATCCTGCTTTCTGGCATGCACCAATAGGTGCTCGCCATCCCCATCCGGCTCGAAGCCAAGGACTTCATCGACTTGAAAGTCCTCACTGGAAACACGCATCTTCGCCGTTCCGAGAGATGGACCGTAAGCACGGGGCATCTCCGACAACGGCTGCCAGGCAGACTCATCCACCCTCGTCTTCCGTCAGCAGTACGACTGCATAAGCTGCGATGCCTTCAGCTCGGCCTGTGAAGCCCATACCCTCAGTCGTGGTCGCCTTGATATTGACTTGTTGCGGTTCTACATCAAGATCCGAAGAAATCCGCTCGCGCATGAGATCGATATGGGGAGCCAGCTTGGGACGCTGAGCGACCGCAGTCAGATCGACATTTCCGGTCCGCCATCCGGCCGCATGTAGACGTTCAACCACTTGCCGCAACAATACCCGGCTGTCGATTCCAGCGTAGTCCTGGTCGTTATCGGGAAAATGCCGTCCGATATCACCCTCTCCGGCGGCACCCAGCAACGCGTCACAGAGTGCATGAATCAGGACATCCCCGTCCGAATGGGCCTTCAGACCTTCATCATGCGGTATTGAGACGCCGCCCAAAACCAATGGTTTTCCCGGTTCAAACCGATGTGCATCATAACCCTGGCCGATTCGCATGCTTTCCCAGTCCCCTGTGGCTTAAGTGTCAACGACGCAGGCCGCTATATCTCCTGGACCCTGCCTCAACGCCATTACGGCGATCGGGCCTATTGTACGCGAATAATCGTCTTCTGAACCGTCACGCACTTTGCGGACAGTTCACCCTATGGAACCTACAACAATGATTCAGAGAGTCACCGCCGTCAGCGCTAACAGAGTCAAGAAGTTCAGTCTCTTCAGAAATCTCCCCAAACGTGTGCTGAGCTACGTCCTCAGTCAAACCCACGTTGAACATCAAAACGCGGACGCTCTCATTTCACAGGCAGGAGATGTCTGTGGGGAGGTGTACTATCTGCTCGAGGGTGAGATATCCATCACCCACGCGGACGGTCATAAGACAGTCTGCCGTGCCGACAGTGACTGCAGTGAGTCGCCATTGAATGCCGAATCTCCATCTCATTCCACCATCCAGGCAAATTCAGCTATCGATCTGCTCAGCCTGCCAAGGGAGTTGTACGAAGCCATTACCAGCCTCCCACCCATCGCCTATAAACGGTCCAGCCAACCCATCGAACTGCTCGACTCCAGCGGTCCGGAAGCCGACCTCTACTGGGAATTTCACGAAGCGATCCGTGAAGATAGACTTGAACTTCCCAGCATGCCGGATATCGCCATGCGCATCGCCAGGGTTGTACATGACAGGAACTCAGACAGCCATGCCATTGCCAAGGTCGTGCAGGCTGACCCAACCATCGCCGCCCGCATTATCAGCGTGGTGAACAGCGCTGCCTATCGGGGAAGGCAATCTATCGACAACCTGCCAGATGCCGTCACCCGCCTTGGACGGAGCGCGACCCATAACCTGGTGATCAGTTTCGCACTGGGCAAGCTGTTCCATGGCCGCTCAGGGCTACTACAGACCCGCATGACCAAGCTATGGCAGCACGTGAGCTACGTGGCGCCCATCTGTCACGAACTGGCACGGGTCACACCAGGCCTGGAACCTGATCAGGCACTCCTCTGCGGCCTGTTGCACGACATCGGTGCTTTGGCAATCCTCGGTGCAGCCCGCAACAAACCCGAATTGGCGGAAAACGGTGCCCTTCTAGATCAATTGATCGAAGGCCTGAAAGCGGAAGTGGGGGCCATGGTACTGCGCAAGTGGGAGTTTCCCGACTATTTCGTACAAGCGGCACTGCACGCGGAGGACTGGATGGAGGATATCAGTCACGATCCGGATTATGTCGACCTGGTCGTGGTTGCCCAGTTACACGCCTATGTCGGTACCACGAAAATGCACAGCCTTCCCCGGCTTGACCTGGTACCCGCCTTCCATAAGCTGGCACTGGGTAAACTGACGCCCCGGCACTCTATCGGTGTGCTGGAGAACGCCAAGGAGCAGATAAGGGAACTCCGGGAGATGTTGGCACTGCCTGACGCAGGATAGAAACCGCGCCCCCGTTATACGAATTCGCCGGGCAAGGTGCTTTCACATCAATCGCCCGACTACGCTCGGTCCTGCGAAAGATAGTAGGCCGCCAACGACAGATCCACTGGACGGGTAATCTTGATATTACCGGCATGTCCTTCAACAATTGATGGGTGATGTCCTGCCAGTTCCATCGCACTGGCATCATCGGTAACCAACTCCCCCCTATCGATGGCCTGCTCCAGTGCATTGGTCAACATACCGAGACGAAACATCTGCGGTGTATAGGCTTGCCACAACTCATGTCTTGGCACCGTAGTCACAACCTCACCCTCTGTAGAAACACGCTTCAGGGTATCCTGTACGGGAACACCAAGAAGGCCTCCCACCGGGTGATCCCTCAGATTATCTATGAGTCGATCGAGATCCGACTCAGTGAGACAGGGTCGAGCCGCATCATGCACCAGCACCCAGTCGTCGGCATGCGCAGAGCCGCCTATGACATGCAGGGCATTGAGCACAGAGTGGCAGCGCTCATCTCCCCCCTTAACTCGAACGACACGGGGATCACCGGCACGTTCGGTCTGTCCCCAATAACCATCCACCTCAGACAAAGACACATAGACGGTATCGATTAACCGATGCGAAAGCAGTCTGTCGATGGTGTGATCGATCACGCACCGCCCCATAAGATCGAGGTACTGCTTGGGAATATCGCTTCCCATCCGCTTACCGACACCGGCAGCAGGCACAACGGCCCAGTATCTCTCACTCATCAGCAGGAATCTCCGGAGACTGGATGACCTGATAGAAGACCTCCCCCTCCTTGATCATGCCCAGTTCACTGCGGGCACGCTCCTCAATGGCGGACTGACCGCCACGCAGGTCCTTGACCTCCGCCTGCAATGCCCGATTGCGCTCCTTCAGCCCCACCAGCTCCTGTTCTAATTCGGCAATCTCCTGCTTCAGGTTGTTTACTTCGGCCAGGCTTCCAGGACCGACCCAGAGCCGATACTGCAACACAATCAGCAGGAGAATGAGAATGGTGATCAGTAGACGCATGGAGACAAGCGTAAACAGGGAAGGACAAAAGGGAAAGGGGAAGAGACACCTCCCCCGCTACAGGGGAGGTGTTCTCGACTAAGCGATGTCGACAGGAAAGGCATCCTTGCCCGCATAGACCGCATCTTCACCCAGTTGATCCTCGATACGCATCAACTGATTGTATTTGGCCACGCGATCAGAACGGGAGAGAGATCCGGTCTTGATCTGCCCGGTGCTGGTCGCCACGACCAGATCGGCGATGGTGGTATCTTCCGTCTCACCGGAACGGTGGGAGACCACCGAACTGTAACCGGCCTCTTTGGCCATATTGATGGCGGCCAGTGTCTCGGTCAGGGTACCGATCTGGTTGACCTTGATGAGGATGGAGTTGGCGATCTTTTCGTCGATGCCGCGCTGTAAGATCTTGGTGTTGGTCACGAACAGGTCGTCCCCCACCAGTTGCACCCGGTCGCCAAGCTTCTCGGTCAGCCGCTTCCAGCCTGCCCAGTCACTCTCGTCCATACCGTCTTCAATGGTAATGATGGGATACTGGTCGACCCAGGCCGCAAGATAGTCGGCAAATTCTTCGGCACTGAACTTACGGCCTTCGGATGCCAGGTTGTAGACACCATCCTCGTAGAATTCGGAGCTGGCCACATCGAGTCCCAGGTAGATGTCGCTACCGGCGCTGAAACCGGCCTTGCCGATCGCCTCGAGAATCACCTCGATTGCCGCCTCGTTGGATGGGAGATTGGGGGCGAAACCGCCCTCGTCCCCCACGGCTGTCGCCATACCGCGTCCCTTGAGTACGCTCTGCAACGCATGAAATACCTCTGCACCATAACGTACCGCTTCACGAATCGAACCGGCACCGACCGGCAGAATCATAAATTCCTGCAGGTCGACGCTATTGTCGGCGTGAGCGCCGCCGTTGATGATATTCATCATCGGCACAGGCAGTTTATAGGGGCCGGCAGAGAGATAGCGGTAGAGCGGCAGCGTCCTCTCCTGCGCTGCAGCGTGTGCCGCAGCCATGGAAATACCCAGCAAGGCGTTTGCCCCCATATTGCCCTTATTCTCTGTGCCATCCAGATCAAGCATGACCTGGTCGAGAGCAGCCTGCTCTGTCACTTCGAAACCCACCAGGGCATCCTTCAGCGGCCCATTGATATGGGAGACCGCTTTCAGGACGCCTTTGCCGAGATATCGGGACTTGTCCCCGTCTCTCAGCTCCAGGGCCTCGCGGGAACCTGTCGATGCGCCAGAGGGCACCAAGGCACGGCCAATGGCACCGTCGGCGGTAAACACATCGGCTTCGATGGTTGGGTTACCCCGTGAATCGAGGATCTCTCGACCACGTACGTCAACAATTTCGGACATGATATCTCCGTATTCTGTTGTGGGTTAATAACTAAGGTTGAAAAAGATTACACCTGGCCGGCCCGCGGGGCTTATAGCTCCGACTCGATAAACCCCTTCTCTTTGACGGCGTTATCGATTGTCATCAGGGTTTCCAGCAACTCCTGCATACGCGGTAAAGGCCAGGCATTGGGACCATCGCTCAGGGCCTTTTCAGGCGCCGGATGAGTCTCCATGAAGAGACCGGCGACACCCGCAGCGACGGCGGCCCGGGCAAGCACCGGCACGAATTCCCGCTGTCCGCCGGAACTGCTGCCCTGACCACCCGGCAGCTGAACCGAATGGGTGGCATCGAAGACCACGGGGCAACCCGACTCGCGCATGGCTGCCAAAGCACGCATATCGGAGACCAGGTTATTGTAGCCGAAGGAGACACCGCGCTCGCAGACCATCACCTGTTGGTTGCCGACTGCTTTGGCTTTCTCCACTACGTTTGTCATATCCCAGGGTGCGAGAAACTGCCCCTTTTTGATATTGACGGGCTTCCCCTGGCGGGCCACGGCCTGAATGAAATTGGTCTGCCGGCAGAGGAATGCAGGCGTCTGCAGTACATCCACCACCTCGGCCACTTCGTCCAGGGGGGTGTCTTCATGCACATCGGTCAATACCGGCACATCGATCTGATCCCTGACTTTCTGCAGGATCTGTAATCCCTGCTCCAGCCCGGGTCCGCGAAAACTGTCGCCTGAGGAGCGATTGGCCTTATCGAACGAGGACTTGTAGATGAAAGGCATACCGAGGTCAGCTGTCAATTCTTTGAGCTGACCTGCTGTCTCCAAAGCCAAGGCCTCGCTCTCGATGACGCATGGACCAGCAATAAGAAAGACCGGATGTTCCAGGCCGACATCAAAATCGCAGAGTTTCATGAGTTGGCATCCTTGTGCTTTCTGGCAGCTTCGATAAAGCCGGAAAAAAGCGGATGACCGTAACGGGGTGTTGAGGTGAACTCCGGATGGAACTGACAAGCCACGAACCAGGGATGATCGGGAATCTCGACAATCTCCACCAGACGGCCATCCACCGAGCGGCCGGCGATCTTCATGCCTGCCGTCACGATGTCGTCCAGATAGCTGTTATTGAACTCATAACGGTGCCGATGCCGCTCCACTATGACATCTTTGTCGTATAACTGTTTGGTCAGGCTGTTGGGCGTCAATTGGCACTCCTGCCCACCCAGCCGCATGGTGCCGCCCATGTCGGAGCTTTCATTGCGCTTCTCCAACTTCCCGTCTGCGTTCAACCACTCGGTAATCAGTCCGATAACCGGGTGGGGCGTATTGCGATTGAACTCGGTGCTGTGAGCATCCTCGAGTTCCGCCACATGGCGGGCGAACTCGATCACCGCCACCTGCATGCCAAGACAGATTCCCAGGTAGGGCACCCCGTTCTCTCTGGCATAGCGAACCGCTTCGATCTTACCTTCGACACCACGATTGCCGAAGCCACCGGGGACCAGGATTGCATCCATGCCCTTCAAACTATCGGTACCGCTCTTCTCCAACTGCTCCGAATCCACATAGTGGATCACCACCCGGTTACCGGTATGTACACCGGCGTGCACCAGGGCCTCGGAGAGGGACTTATAGGCCTCGGTCAGATGGACATACTTGCCCACCATCGCGATCCTGACCTCCCGCTCCAGGTTGTCCAGCCCGTCCAGATAGCGTTCCCATTCGGAGAGATCGGCAGGCGGCAGATCGAGGTCGAACTGTTGGTTGACCAGCTCATCCATCTCCTGCGCATGAAGCAGTACCGGAATTCTGTAGATGGAGTCGGCGTCCACCGCCGAGATGACCGCCTTCTCCTGTACATTGGTAAAGAGAGCGATCTTCTTGCGTTCAGCCGCCGGCAACGGTTGTTCAGACCGGCAGACAAGGATATCGGGCTGGATACCGATGGAGCGAAGCTCCTTAACCGAGTGTTGTGTCGGCTTTGTCTTGATTTCACCGGAGGCCTTGATGTAGGGCACCAGGGTCAGATGCATGAACATGGCCCGTTGCGATCCCATCTCCACACCCATTTGGCGAATCGCTTCGAGGAAAGGGAGTGACTCGATATCGCCCACGGTACCGCCGATTTCGACCAGACAGATATCCTTGTCGTCCGCCCCCAACATCACACTCTCTTTAATCTGGTTGGTGATATGCGGTATGACCTGGACCGTCGCACCGAGATACTCACCCTTACGCTCCTTACGGATCACGCTCTCGTAGATCTGCCCGGTGGTGAAGTTGTTGTTGCGCCCCATGGTACTGCGGATGTAGCGCTCGTAATGCCCCAGGTCCAGATCCGTCTCGGCGCCGTCTTCGGTGACGAAAACCTCACCGTGCTGGAAAGGGCTCATGGTGCCGGGATCCACATTGATGTAGGGGTCCAGCTTGATCATGGTGACGTTCAGGCCCCGCGCTTCAAGCAGTGCGGCAAGGGAGGCGGAAGCGATGCCTTTTCCAAGGGATGAGACAACACCGCCTGTTATAAATATGAATCTGGTCATGAGACTTCTGATGTCAGGAGTGGGGGGTAACAGACGGGAGTGAACAGTACCAGATTACCCCCTTTCCCTCAATGGGAAGCTGCCCTAAAAAAGGCATTGGTAAGCAAATATTAAGGCTCGAATAAACGGTTGATAATCCGCACTTAGGGGCTATAATCGAGAAGCGTTCTTCGCAAAATAACTACATAAACAAGTTGGCCAAGGCTTGGCCGGACTCTACAGATTCCAACGTTGATCATCGAGTACAGCCCTCGTCAGCTACTGATGGGATACCTGACCAACCACTTGTTTCGATCATGATGGTGTAGTTGTAGAAAATTCAACTCAGAGTGAGGAGTAAATATGACCAAATTCTCAAAAGCACTCAGCATCGCTGCTCTTGTCGCCGTTTCAACCAGCGCTTCTGCATGGTGGGGAGGCCCGGGCTACGGCAATCGCGGGTGGAACAACGACGGCTGGGGCGACGGCTGGGGTGATGGTTCCGGCGACTTCAGCTTCGGCATGAGCGGCAGTGGCCGCGGTTCCGGCTATGGTCGCGGCAACAACTACTACCGTGGCTATGACGGTTATGGCTATGGCCCATATGGCTACGGCGCGCCTTACGGCTATGGCGCACCTTATGGCGCACCCTATGGTGCCCCCTATGGCTATCCTGCACCTCCTGCAGCACCGGCTGCGCCTGCTGCACCGGCTCAATAAGCCAGATATTACAGCTGGGCATAAAAGACCGACCCCTCTGGGTCGGTCTTTTTTTGCTTTTAAAATGTCCACGCGCTACAAAAGACTTTAAATGACTTGATCCTGATCAAGATTATCTGGAAGAATAGGCTGTCAGTTCCTTTTGGCAAACGGTCCATCATGCTGGAGCCTATCCTTGACTAACCGAAAAGTGGTTTCATTCGAAAATATCAAGGTCGCCTGCAAAAACTGCAGCCTTTCCACGCTTTGCCTTCCCATGGGCCTGAGCTCGGAGGATGTAGAGCGCCTCGACAGTATCATCAAAAGGGGCCGGCCCTATCATCGTGGCGATCACCTCTACCGTGGTGGCGACAAGTTCCAGAGCCTGCGTGTTATCACCAGTGGTTCGGTCAAGACCTACTCTCCTAACGAGGATGGCGGCGAGCAGGTACTGGGATTCCATCTGCCTGGAGAACTGATCGGACTCGATGCCATCCAGGACGATCATCACAACTGTTCAGCGGTAGCGCTGGAGACCACTGCCGTCTGTGAAGTCCCCTTCAGCCAGCTTGAATCGCTCAGCAGCCTGATGCCGAGCCTGCAGCATCAGATGTACCGCCTCCTGAGCCGCGAGATAGGCCAGGAGACCGAGATGCTGACCCTGCTGGGTAAGAAGAGCGCGGAAGAACGCCTTGCCACCTTCCTGCTTAGTTTTTCCGAGCGCTTCAAGCAGCGTGGGTTTTCACCCAGCGACTTCTTTCTCAGCATGTCGCGTCACGAGATCGGCAACTACCTCGGCCTGGCGGTCGAAACCGTCAGCCGGCTCTTCACGCGTTTTCAGGATGAAGGCCTGCTGCATGTGGAACGTAAACATGTACAACTGCAGGATCTGCCGCGGCTCTACGACATCGTTCAGGGCGCCGACAGTATTAAATCCACTCAATCGAGAGGCTGAGACGGCTTTAGCCAGAGCTTCTTGAGTGCGCTTCACCGCATCAAGATCCCAACCATCCTGTGGCCGCTAGCGCTTGGACCAGAGACAGGACTCTCCCATCGCTTCCAATACCTTCTCGTGGGCTGTGAGTTCATCCGGATTGGCCTGGATGACCATCAGTGGTGGACGCCCGGCCGGTAGACGCCGGATACCGTCCGAGACGTTATCTGAGCCACTTTCGCCAACGCCCGAATCCAGATTGAGGGCAGTCTGCCCACCGGTCATCATCAGATAGACATCCGCCAGTATCTCGGCGTCCAGCAGGGCCCCATGCAACTCCCGGTGGGAGTTGTCGATATCGTATCGCCTACAGAGGGCATCCAGGCTGTTCCGCTGACCTGGATGCATCTTCTTTGCCATCACCAAGGTATCGGTGACGGCGCATAGCTCCCCTATCCGATCTGTCGTTCCCATGAGCTGCAGCTCATGATTGAGAAAACCCACATCGAACGGGGCGTTATGAATGATCAGTTCGGCGCCCCGGACATAGTCGATAAAGTCCACCGCCACATCAACAAAATGGGGCTTGTCGGCAAGGAACTCATTGGTGATCCCATGCACCTCCACCGCAGCGGCATCGATCTCGCGGTCAGGTTGCAGATATTGATGAAAGTTGTTTCCAGTCAATCGCCGATCCACCATCTCGACACAACCGATCTCGATGATTCTGTGTCCCTGTTCCGGCTCAAGACCTGTGGTCTCCGTATCGAGCACGATCAGTCGAGTCATCCTCGCATCTCCTCGATTCCCCTGTTCGCCAGGCTGTCCGCCAGTTCGTTCTCCGGATGTCCGGAATGCCCCTTAACCCAGTGCCAGGTGATTTCGTGTTTGGCCACTTCCTGATCGAGTTGCTGCCAGAGATCCGCGTTCTTAACCGGTTTCTTGGCGGCTGTCCTCCAACCGTTCCTCTTCCAATTGTGGATCCATTGCGTGATACCGTTCTTGACATATTGAGAATCGGTGGTAATCCGGACCCGACTTGGACGGTTCAAGCTTCGCAACCCCTCAATCACCGCCATCAGCTCCATACGGTTGTTAGTGGTCTCCCGCTCCCCACCATAGAGTTGCTTTTCGTGCTTGCCGTAACGTAGCAATGCCCCCCAACCACCGGGGCCGGGATTACCCTTGCAGGCGCCATCAGTGTATATCTCAACGGATTGCGTCATGGATCCGACTACTGCTCCTCGCTGTGGGTTCAGCCGCTGCGGGCAGAACCCTCTTTTTTACTCGCCACTTCGGCTTGCGTATGGGTGTCATGGTAACTGTTCGCTTTATCGCCTGCAGTACATAAACCCCGCCCAGCCCCGGCCAGACCCGCTGGCCCAGCGATTCCATAAAGGCCAGTTTCTGCATGACCGCCTGATTGTGGAAGGGGGGACGATAGTTGAGATAGACCACAGATTCCAGATCGAACCCAAGGAGTGAGAACCAGTCCTGCACCCGCCTGCTGCTGAAGAAGTGGCTGCACCAGGGCATATTCCCGGAACGTCGACGAAACAACCGCCCGACCCCCCACTGACTCCAGGGATTGAATCCACTCAGCAACACCTTTCCCTCAGGGATCAATACCCGTTCCACCTCTCTCACCAACTGGTGGGGATTGGGAGAGAAGTCCAATGTGTGCGGCAAAATAACCCCGTCGATGCTATCGGCTGCCAGCGGCAGTTGCGTGGGATCGGCCGTGAGATCTATTTGAGTCGACACAACACCCCGATCCAGCACGACCCGATTGTGCGCGGGACTCTTCCTTAAAAGGTCGAAGTGATGGCTGGGAGAACCGATCTGAACAACATGATAACCAAAGATCCCCGCGGCTTTTTCCTGCAGACAAGCCTGCTCCTGAGCCAGAAGATGGCGTCCCAATCGGCTCTCAAACCAGATCTCGAGCTGTTTTTGCTGGCAACTTCCCAGTTTGAAGTCCTTGTTTGTATTCATAATTAAAGACATCTGGGGTGGTAACCGATAAAAGAGACATAGGCCCGCAAACCCATGGGCACCGGATCACAAATTAATCAGAGTCTGGCCTTAAAGGAGATGACAATATGGAAATGATACCCAGCTCTGATACTATTTTCCTCCGATTCGCAGTCCCTCGACAACCACCAGTCCAACCGATATGCCGTATCAAAAAAGCACTTTACTCCTTATGAACCTCGTTTCCCTCTGTCTGTTCACTGCCTGTCAGTCTCTGCCCAGCGGGCAAGACCAGACGCTGGTAGAGAATCCTAGCCTCTCCCCGGCAACCACCGAGGTGGTACAAACACAGGCATCCAGCGACAGCGCGCAAGTGAGCGTTGATAACATGCCACTGGTGGCGCAACAGATCCAGCAGATCGTCGATGAGATAGCCGAGGAGACGGCACCACAAGATCTTTTGTCCCGGATGGTGTCGGGGTTCTCTCTCAACTCATCCCAGGACCCACGCGTCCAGCAGGAGCTCAATTGGTATCACAAGCACCCTAACTACATCGACCGCATACAGCAGAGGGCCGAACCCTATCTCCATTTTATCCTGGAAGAGATCGACAAGCGGGGCATGCCTGCGGAGATCGCACTCTTGCCCGCTGTTGAGAGCGCTTTTCGCCCATTCGCCTATTCACACGGACGGGCTGCCGGTATGTGGCAGTTTATCCCGTCTACCGGACGCATCTATGGGCTGAAACAGAACTGGTGGTACGACGGCAGACGTGATGTCGCCTCCTCGACCCTGGCCGCCCTGGACTATCTGCAGGCATTGAGTAAGCAGTTCAACGGCGACTGGGAACTTGCGCTGGCGGCATACAACTCGGGGGGAGGCACTGTACGAAGCGCCATCCGGCGAAACAAGAAGAGAGGCAAGCCCACCGATTTCTGGTCCCTCAAATTGCCGGACGAGACCAGCGCCTATGTCCCGCGCCTGTTAGCGCTGGCCGAGGTGTTCCGTAATCCTGATACGTATGAGGTATCGCTGCACACTTTTCCTGACGAGCCCTACTTTGCCACTGTCGATCTGGAATCGCAGTTAGACCTCGCTCTTGCAGCCGAAATGGCAGACCTGCCGATACAGGATCTCTATCTGCTCAATTCGGGCTTCAATCGCTGGGCGACCGATCCGGACGGCCCCCACCGCCTGAATCTCCCCATCGACAGAGTGGAGAGCTTCAAGGAAAAACTGGCGTTACTACCACCTGAGCAAAGGCTGACATGGAAGCGTTACAAGATCAAAAGTGGCGACTCACTGAGTGTGATCGCGAGCAAACACAATACCACTGTAAAGCTGCTTCGCCAGGTGAACAAAATCCGGGGCAACAACATTCGCGCCGGCCGGCATCTTCTGATCCCGGTCTCCAGCAAGGCGTACGAACACTACGTCTTCAGCGCCGAGCAGCGTAAAGCAAAAATACAGAACAAGGCTCGACAGGGTAATAAACAGCACTATGTGGTCAAGTCAGGCGACAGTCTATGGACCATCGCCAAGAAATATCGTGTCAGCTATAAAAAGCTGGCCAAGTGGAACGGCATGGCACCGGGAGATCCACTCAAGACCGGCCAGCAGCTGGTTATCTGGGTAAAGAAAAAATCATCCGACCCCGCCCTCTCTCTGCTCGACCTGCAGCCTGGCGGCACACAAAGCTCTCTGCATTACAAGGTCAGGCAGGGTGACTCGCTTTCCCGCATCGCCCAACGCTTCAAGGTCTCCATCGCCGATCTCCGTCGCTGGAATACGCTCAATGGAAAATATCTGCAACCTGGTCAAAGACTTAAGCTCTACGTCGACGTAACAGAACAGACACTCTAAGGCTGTTGGCAGACATTGATCCACTCCATTGACCTGAATCAATGGAATGGCGATTTTTTTTGACAGCCTGATGACCCTCATGAACTATCAGCCAACCTGGCTGTATTATGAGAGGTACTTCCGATGAGTGAAGACTGCCGTTTGAGAGAGGGAGTGGAGTTGAATCTACCGGATGTAGAGAAGATCGCCCTCGGGCTCAAGTCCCTCGCAGTCTACTCCATGCTTGCCTACGAACACGATGACGATCCCCAGGATCTGGATATCATCGTACAGGAGGGTCTCGACGCAATAGACCGTCTTTTCACCTGCTGATAGAGTACAGCCGGGCTTTGGCCAAACACCTCTGCGCAAAGCGCTAGGAACTGAAGCCAAAGGCCCACTTGTCGATACATCATCGGTTAACCACCGACCGCGGAATCGTATCGACCCCGCCCATTTCTCGGCCGCATTGATAGTGCTGAGATGTCGTGATATCCCACAAAAACAGTTCATTTCACACACTGCGCTGGTTTTCTACTTGCAGTATCCACATGATTTTCTTTGTTTTTTCATCTGGCATGCCTCTTGTAATTCCAAAAGAACACCACAATACCGAGGATGAGGATCATGCAATTAAAAAATCGAATCTTGTTGAGTACCCTGCTGCTGGGCATTTTTCTATCTCAATCGGTCTTCGCCGGACCGCGCGTGGTCGTCAGTCTTCCTGCGATCCACTCACTGGTCACCAATATTATGCAGGGTGTCGGTGAGCCGGTACTTCTCTACGACCATGACAGCAGTGCGTCGACCACCCTTGACCCGTTTCAGAAGAGTGAGCTTTTGACCGCCGACCTGGTTATCTGGATAGGCTCAGGACTCGAGACATCGCTATCCGATACCCTGAACAGCATGCCTCCAATCAAAGATCACACCATGGCCCTCTCCAAAACGGTTCCATTGCTGCTCAAGAAGGAGTTCGACGGTATCGCCGCCTCACGCCAGAACTCCCGGGATCTGAAATTCTGGCACGACCCGAAAATCGCCATTATGGCAGTCAGGCAAATCACACCCACACTGGTTCGGCTCGACCCCGACAATACGGAACGCTATCTGGATAATGAAATTCAGTTGCTGAAGAGGATCAAGCAGATGTCGCGTGAGATAGCGGCGAGCATCTCGACACAGGGGTCCATACCGGAGAGTGTGCTAAACCAGTTTGAACAGTACTTCACAAACAGGTTCATCCCAGCGGCAATGATCACACCACTGCATGAAGGCGGTACGATAAAGGTCTCATCTGAAGCGGTGAGTTCATGCGCACAGCGGCCCGATGAGCCGGCAACCCTCGGGACCGGTTTCTATTTTGAAACCATGGAGCGGCAGGCAAAGCGGGTTCAGGCATGCGCAGCCCAATTCAATCGCAGCAAAGTGGCGAAAACCGTCAAGCAAAAAAACAGATCGAGTTAGGGCCAGTTAACACTATCGAAGAACGGCATGGACGCTGTTCCCTTCATCCGGGCCCGCCTTCGCCAGAGGGAAAGGCTACCAGATGGTCGATATGCAGTCTGATACCGATCTTTTCCCCAATGGCATGGTCGTGATGACTCTGAACCAGGCAGAGAATTTCACTACCGTCTCCAAGCAGGAGAGTGTAGAGATACTCCGCCCCCTGAAAAACCTTGTCCACGATCTCCAGCTGAAACTCACTCTCATCGTCGTGAACCACATCATCGGGACGCACTAACAGCTCGACCCTCTCCCCCGGTGTGACGTCTTTGACGAACATCCCCTTGAGTACACCCAGTGCCGACTCCACATCTCCCCGTTTGCTGACACAACCCGGTATCATCGCCCCCTGGCCGATAAAATCAGCTACGAAGCGATCTTTGGGTTTGTGGTAGAGATCGTATCCTGAATCCCACTGGCGCAAACGGCCATCGCTCAATACACCGATGGCATCAGCGAGGGCAAAGGCCTCCAGTTGATCGTGGGTCACCAGAATGGCAGTCACGGATTCACGTTTGAGAATCCCCCTCACCTCCCTCGCCAGCTGCTCCCTGAGTTCAACGTCGAGGCCGGAGAAGGGCTCATCCAACAGCAGGATATCGGGTCTTGGGGCCATCGCCCGTATCAAGGCAACCCGCTGCTGCTGGCCGCCGGAAAGCTGGTGCGGATACTTCTTCTCCATACCCGAAAGCCCCACCAGCGAGAGCAACACCTTGACCCTCTCACGCCTTTCACCGCCCGACTCCCCCCTCAGGCCAAAGGCCACATTCTGTTCCACGGTGAGATGGGGATAGAGGGCGAAATCCTGGAACACCATGCCGACCCGTCTTTTCTCAGGCGAGAGGGTGGAACCGGCACGAGAGACAGATCTGCCATGCAGTAGAATTTCGCCATCTGTGAGGGGCTCGAATCCCGCAATGGCACGTAACAGGCTGGTCTTGCCGCAACCGCTTGGACCCAACAGACAGCCGATCTCTCCCTTGTCCAGATCAAAACTGACATCATGCACCACTCGCTGGCTGCCATAGCTGACACTGGCGTGATTGACTTCAAGCTGTTTCTGCATGACGTGACCGGGTGATGGATCGGCTCAATAACATAACCGGCAATATCCCGACCAGCACAATGGTCAGTGCCGCATAGGAGGCGTCGGCCAGTCTCTCATCCGACGCCAACTCATAGGCTCGTACCGCCAGGGTATTGTAGTTAAAGGGGCGCAGTATCAGGGTTGCGGGCAACTCTTTCAAGACATCCACGAATACTAAGAGCAGTGCTGTCATGAGACTCCCCTTTAGCATTGGTATGTGTACACGCCGCACAATCTCGCCTGAACGGCCGCCTAGTGAACGCGCCACCTCGTCCATGGTCGGACGTATCTTGCCCAGACCGGCTTCCACTGTCTGCAGTGAGACCGCCAGGAACCGGACCAGATAGGCAAAGAGCAGTGCCACTAAAGTACCACTGAGCAAGAGCCCGGTAGACCAGCCGAACTGCTCTCTCATCCATGCATCGAGTGCGTTATCGAAAGCGGCAAAGGGAATCACAACGCCCACCGCAATCACAGTACCCGGAATCGCGTAACCCATCCCGGCGACTCTGACCGCAAGCTTTACCAGCCAGTTTCCATGCAGGCGTTTGCCATAGCTGAGAAAGAGTGCCAGTAATAGCGCCAGTAACGATGCCCCACCCGCCAACAGCAGACTGTGGCTGATCAGACTGAGAAAGCGTCCGTCGAAACTCTCCTCTGCAGTTGTCAGCGCCCACCAGAAGAGTTGTCCCGCAGGCAGGAGAAAACCGAAAAAAAGCGCACCGGCACAGATCAGAAAGGCCATCGTGGCCTGCCGCCAGTTTAGCTGGAAACGGGTCAACGCCTGGTGTCGTTGTGAGGTATGGTGGTAACGGGCGTGACGCCGTGACCCCTTCTCTATAATGATCAGGGCAAAAACGAACAACAGTAATAACGCTGACAACTGAGCCGCCGCAGCCGCATTGTTCAGTCCGAACCAGGTACGGAAGATACCGGTGGTAAATGTGGAGACTCCGAAATATTGCACTGTCCCATAATCAGCCAGTGTCTCCATCAACGCCAGGGAAAGACCCGCCACAATGGCGGGCCTCGCCAACGGCAGCGCGACAGAAAAGAAGGTGCGCCAGGGCCCGTTACCCAGGGTTCGACTCACATCCAACACGCAGATCGACTGACCGAGAAATGCGGCACGCGTCAACAGATAGACGTAAGGATAGAGCACCAGGGACAACATCAGTGCAGCCCCTTCCAGAGACCGGATTTCCGGAAACCAGTAGTCACCGTATGACCAACCGGTCCATTCCCGTAGCAGGCTCTGTACCGGCCCGGCAAAATCGAAAAGACCGGTATAGGTATAGGCGATGATATAGGCAGGAATCGCCATGGGCAGCAGCAGGGCCCATTCGAAAACTGCGCGCCCGG
Organism: Candidatus Thiodiazotropha sp. (ex Monitilora ramsayi); assembly: GCA_025655595.1. Lineage (GTDB taxonomy): Bacteria > Pseudomonadota > Gammaproteobacteria > Chromatiales > Chromatiaceae > Thiodiazotropha. The sequence continues at coordinate 681,264 of JAHXIO010000001.1, read as the reverse complement.
GAAAATCGCACATACTGGTGAGCCAGGCGGTACTTACACCCAGTACCAGCACACCGATCGCCACACCCAGCATCAACAACAGAGAGTTGGTCACATAGTCCTGCAATACCGTATCGACCAGATGCTGCCAGACCTCCCCGGCAGGTTCGAATAGAAAAGAGAGAACCAGCAGCACCGGGATTGCCAACAGCAGTGCTATGGAGAGTACGCCGATGCCCCAGGCATTTAGCCCGGTGAGCTTGAGCATTCCTCTCATTTGCGCAACTCTGGTCTGCATTAGCTTCTCAGTCTAAGATCTGTTAGCAGGCCTTAGCCTTTTGTTGTTATTGACTTGCCCAAAACCCGCCGCGTCACAGACATGCCTTAAAATCTTGCTATCCAGCACAGAACGATTCAACTATCGCTCTGCCATCCACCTCCCTCAGATCAACCTGACAGCAATCATCACACTGTGAGGTTGTCTGAGCTGGAGATAACGCCAGCCATCACTTCCAGCCAGCACGATCCATGAGGCGAACCGCTTCGGGATTGAGCTCTCCCAGTTGACCCAGATTGAGTGTATCCATCTTGAATTCCCCCCAGGACCTGAGCAGTGCACCAGGCGCCACGTCCTGGCGCACCGGGTATTCGCCGTTGGCTTCAGCATACCAGGCTTGTGATGACTCACTGACCAGGAACTCAAGCAGTTGAATCGCGTTCTCGCGGTTTTTAGCCGCCACAGTCACCGCTGCGCCGCTGATATTGAAATGGGCACCGCGTCCTGCCTGGTTCGGCCAGAAGACAACCATCTTTTCTGCTGCCTGTCGCTGCGCCGCATCTTTTGAGGTCAACATACCCGCGAGATAGTAGGTATTCGCAATCGCGACATCACAGAGGCCTGCCGCAGCAGCTTTGATCTGGTCCCGATCGCCGCCCTTGGGGGGACGGGCAAAGTTCTTCACCAATCCCTCGGCCCACTTTTGCGTGGCATCCACGCCGTTCGCCGCAATCATAGAGGCCACCAGGGACTGATTGTAGATATTATTCGATGATCGAATGCAGATATTGCCTTTCCATGCGGGGTCAGCCAGGGCTTCATAAGATGAGAGGCGGGATGGGTCTACCTTATCCTTCACATAGAGGATCGGACGCGCACGCAGAGATAGCCCGTACCAGTGCCCCTGCGGATCGCGGAAGCTGGCAGGTACTGCGTCATTCATGACAGAGGAGTCAACAGCCTGCGTCACACCCGCCAGTTTCGCCCGATGCAACCTGCCGGCATCCGTGGTGATCAGCAGGTCCGCCGGGGAGTTTCTGCCCTCACTCTGCAGCCGCTGGAGCAAGGCATCAGCCTTGCCGGTCACCAGGTTCACGGTGATACCCGTTTTCTGGGTAAACCGATCTAACAGCGGCTTGATCAGCTTCTCCTTACGGGCGGAGTAGAGATTGACCTCGCCGTCGCCCATAGCCAAGGAGGGCGCCATGAAAGAGAGTGCGAGTAACAAATAGACAAGTTTGGTAGAAATTGACACAGTGAATCTCCAGAATCGAAATTGCTTTAGCGGAATTCCCAAAATATTATTTCATAATGATAACGATTCGCATTTTTATTTTCAACAGCTAAACCAGAACCTGATTTATTCTCCGGCACTCCCTCGGTACCCCAACATGAAAAACCGCAACAAGAGACACGGATTGACCCTGGTACATACCGGTGAAGGCAAAGGGAAATCCTCCAGCGGATTCGGTGTCGTTTTCCGCGCCGCAGGCTGGGGCATGAATGTTCTGGTGGTGCAGTTCATCAAAGGCAAGTGGAAGACGGGTGAGCAGCAAGCCGCCACCCGCTTCAAGAATATCGAGTGGCACGCCCTGGGAGATGGCTTTACCTGGGACACACACAACCCGGAGCAGGACCGGGCCTCTAGCCGCGAGATCTGGACTTTCTGTCAGGAGAGGATCCGAACACATCGATACGATCTGGTAATGCTGGACGAAATCAACTACTGCTGCGGCTACGGCTGGATCAGCGGGAAAGAGATTGCCGAGTTCATCCGTCGCGAAAAGCCCCCCTGGATGCACTTGATCCTCACCGGCAGGGAGGCCCCGGCTGAAATCATCGAAATCGCAGACACGGTGAGTGAAATGAGAAAGATAAAACACGCCTTCGACAGCGGAATCAATGCCGAACAGGGGGTGGAGTTCTAAGGTTTGTTAACGCGGATTGGATTGCTGTCATCGCATCTTCTGCCTTGCCGGACGGAAAACCGTCTTGGCAGTGACACTCCAGCAAGTGTTAAGAGGAGCCAATCCGGAGCAGCCCTGTATCAAAGGCAACCATCCAAAGCCATATTCAAGTCAAACCGGGGGCCGCATTACCCCAAAGGACGCCAAGCATGAAGCCGGGATCAAAGCTCCCGACAGTATGCCCTGCGTCCCTTGGAAAAAAGGTTACTCGCTGCTATACGATGAATTACTGCCGGTCCTCCATCTTGTAACCCTGTGGCAGTTCGAAAACACTGTCTTTGACCGCAACCTGCTGGACGCCTGTTATCTCATAGATATAGCGGATACGCGGTTCCTTATTCCACTCCGCAAGCATGGCATCCCTTTTTTTATCCAGGAAGCTGCCGACCATGCTCTTCGCCATTCCAGCCAAATCGGTGGAAGCCGATAGTTTAGGTTTCGCACTACTCTCGGATTTGCCCTGATCGCAGGTTCCACCCAGTTTCTGAAACCACTCCGCCTTAATGGAGAGCGGATAGCCCTTGATAGTCGCCAGTTGCTTGCCCACTTTGCTGTAGTGCTGCTCGTCAGCTTTTTCGATGTCGCCGGTAAAAGCGCTCAGGGCCTGGAAGCCCTCTTTGCCTAATAGACGAAGCCAAGGATCATCGCCCTTGGCGGCAAGATAGTTATCGGTGGCTTCTCGATGTACCTTCCATGCCTGCTGCATGTCGGCAGTGGGGGTGGTAGTCCAGAACACAAAACGCAGGTGATTCATGTCCACCTTCCCGGTCTGATCCTTGAACTCCACCTTCCAGTCCACCGTGTATTCGTTAGCATCGAGGCCACTCAGGATTCGGGTCTGGCCGGTATCCTTGACCTCGAATGTATTACTTGCCAACGTCGTTTTACAACCGCGCTCTTCATATGACTGGTACTCCTCCTCGTCCTCTGAACGCTTTCCGGCGTCTTTTATCCGCTCCAAGAGGGACTGTTGAATGCAACCGGAGATGGGGCACTCCATATATGTCTCATTCTTGTGATCGAGCTGGTAAAGCTTTTTCTGATCTATCCGAAAGAGATTCGATTGATCGGAATTGGCCCAGCGCATGAAAAAATTGTCAAACTCCGTCTTGTTGTGAATACGGCGCATCTCCGGCCGTGTATAGACGGTTTGAACGCCGTTGAAATCGGGAACATACGCCCCCGTCAGTACATACTTGGCGTTGATTTTTGAAGTAGCGTGGGTGGGAGAGTTGTCAACGGGCTGTGCAGCACAACCGCATAGACCAAGGATTGCTATTACCGATACGCCTTTTCCGTGCATAATTCCTGCTCCATGTAGTTAAATCGCGGCCCGGATGTTAGCACATATTCATAGCCGCCAATCAAGACCGGACCGGAAAGCGTGAAGTGCACCGTCAAGACATAGGAAAACGGTAGAGCATAACGGCCAATCCCAGGGTATAAAAAAGGCAGTACCTTCAGTCAGAATACATCTTGTAGAACTGCATCGCCGCGCGGCCGCTTTTGCCACCCCCACGCACCATGGCAAAGTGCTTGGCAGCCTCATGCAGGGCCTGGCGGTCGCCTTTGTAATCGTTGAAATAGTTGTCAACGATCGCCAGGTACCCCTCCCAGTTGACCGGGTAGAACGCCAGCCAGAGACCGAACCGGTCAGACAGCGCCAGCTTCTCTTCAATGGTATCCCCAAGATGCAGGTCACCATCCACCAGCCTTACCTCTTGGTTTTCCGCCATGGTCTCCGGCAATAGATGGCGACGGTTCGATGTTGCGTAGATTAGTACATTGGGTGGAGGTGCCTCGATGGAGCCATCCAACACACTCTTCAGAGCCCGGTAAGAGGCCTCGCCGGTCTCAAAGGTGAGATCATCACAGAAGACGATGTAATGGAGAGGCAGCTCCCGGATGTCGTCCACGATCTCCGGCAGTTCGATCAGGTCGTTCCGGTCCACCTGGATCATACGCAGTCCCTTGTCCTTGTATCGATTCAGAATAGCCCTGACCAGGGAAGACTTACCGCTACCTCGACTCCCCCACAATAAGGCGTTGTTGGCACCTACACCATTGAGAAAACGTTCAGTATTACGAACCAGAGCCGCCTTCTGCTCCTCGATACCCACCAATTGATCAAACCCGATGGTATCGATATGGACGATGGGCCTCAGATATCCCTTACGCGGTCGCCAGATGGCGGCGTGTGTCTTCTGCCAGTCGATAGACACGACCTCTCCTCACAGTTGTCTGTAGAAACTGGTTGGGTCAACCCATCTTGACCCACTTCCAACATTGTACTGCACTGCCACTGGATCTGATTGGCAGGCTCGATGCTGAGAATACTGTACTAAGTGATCAGCCTGACGAGGTAATCATACCGATATGGTTATAGATATTCAGCAAACCATCCCGCATGTGTTCCCTCATCAAACGGAGCACAGTACCGAATGTCATTGAATACAAGCAGAGGCAGAGATAATCGACAGCAAAGTGGATCAGGCAGTCTCGATGCCATCAACGACAATACGATTACGTCCCTGGGATTTAGCCTGATAGAGCGCATCATCCGCCCTTTTGAGGCAGTCGTCGAGATTATCTCTGCCGGGATTGAACCTTGAGACGCCAAAACTGCCAGTCACGGCAACTGAGTCGCTGCCCGCTTCAACTCGACTGCCGGCGAGGCTACTGCAGAGCCTCTCAGCCAGGCTTTGCGCTTCTTCAAGGCTGGTGCATGGCGACATGATCAGAAACTCCTCACCGCCCCAACGGCCCAGCAGATCAGTCTCTCGGATGCCATGCCGCAACCGTTCGACTGCATGTTTGAGTGTCTGATCACCCACATCGTGCCCAAAACTGTCGTTGATCTGTTTGAAATGGTCAAGATCAACCAGGATGATACAGAAACTCTCGGCGCCATTGGAGATTTCTTTCGACATCTCTTCCAGTAGCTGTGTCATGGCTCTCCGGTTAAGGATACCGGTCAGATAGTCGATCCTGGATATCTCTTCCAGCTTCTCCTCAATCCGTTTGCGTTCGGCAATCTCTTCATGAAGCTTCTCATTGGCCAGCAGCAGCTCGGAAGTTCTTCCCTTTACCCGTTGCTCAAGTTCATCGTGTGCCTTACGCAGTTCTCTCTGGTTGAGTTCGATCTCCTGGCGATTGTTCTCCAGTCGAGTCGCCATCTGGTCGAAGGATTGGGCGAGCAGATTCAACTCATCCCCTCGGTCGGCCATAGGTTCTGCTGCTTCACCCGGCACGATAGTGGCGAACCGGTTTTTCAAAACCACGATACGTTGAGTGAAGTTCGCACTGAGGTATCGACTGAAAATCATGGCAAGTATCAGGGAAAGCGCCAAAGAGAGCATACCGGCGATCCGGATCTCCTTGAGCTTTGACTCCACCTCATCGGCATACATATCGATACCCACCAAATAGTCACGCTTGCCAGCATCCAGGGGTGAATAGCCAGAAAGAAAACTACCCCAGCGATCCTGTGTGATCTCTTCATCAACAGAGGCGCGAATGAACCCCTCCAACAGTGCCGGGACATGATGGGGATACAGCTCACCCGGGAGCGCAGGGTCGTCGGTATCCGAATCGAGCACAAAGGCTACCCCCTGCGGGGTTTTGCGCATGACATAGATAAATGCGATATCCGGATTGGCCTTAACAAATTCCCGTAAAAGCGCCACGCCCTTCTGATAGACCGCCAAAGCCCTGTGTTCCGGCTGACTGATTGAATCGAGGTTAATGCCTCCCAGTCCCTGGCTGACCAGTGCCGCACTGTTCTGGAGACGGGATCTGAGCGCCTGAGTCAGATTGTCGATCGCACTTTGATAGAAATAGGTGCCGACACTGCCTGATACCAGAATGATCGCTGCGAAATGGCTAAAAAACAGTTTTGTCTGGATCGTGATGCGCATGACGTCGGAGAGCATAGCGAAATTCGATTGATATCCAAAATTTTAAAGGGGGATTTTTAACCGTTTCATGACTATTCTTACTGACATGGAGAGCTGTCATCGGGCAGTGTGATTGGGCTATTCCACCCTTTGCCACACTGGTCTCAAAGTCCATCATCCGAATGTCGCTTGTTGGCTTACCCTATGACCACCCTATATTTTCATAAATAACAATAGAAGATGAGGAGTGTGGATATGACCCAGAAAATCGCTCTGGTGACTGGTGGCACCGGCGGTATCGGTACCGCCATTTGCCGCGCCCTGACCGATGACGGCATTAAAGTCGTTGCCGGTTACAATGCCGGTGGCAACCATGACAAAGCCAAGGCCTGGCTGGCAGAGCAAGAGGCGGATGGCTACAAAATGCTGGCTGCGTATGGTGACGTCACGGACGCCGATTCATGCGAAGCGTGTGTCAAGCATGTAGAGGAGATTGCAGAGGGTACAGTCGACATATTGGTCAACAATGCCGGTATCACACGCGATGGAACATTTCGGAAAATGACCTGGGATCAGTGGGATCAGGTACTGAGCGCCAATCTGGACAGTATGTTCCATATGACTCGCCTGGTGATCAATCCGATGCTCGATAATGGCTTCGGTCGCATCGTCAATATCTCTTCTGTAAATGCTCAGAAAGGCCAATTTGGTCAGAGCAACTATTCAGCTGCCAAAGCAGGCATCCACGGCTTCACCAAGGCCCTCGCACAGGAAGTGGCCGCCAAGGGCGTCACGGTAAATACGGTCTCCCCAGGATATGTGCTGACTCCCATGGTCGCTAAAATACCGCAGGAAGTTCTGGACAAGATTATTAAACAGATACCGGTAGGCCGTTTAGGCGCCCCTGAGGAGATCGGCAAGGCAGTTGCCTATCTGTGTAGCGAGAACTGTGGCTATGTGACAGGCTCGGATTTCTCAATTAATGGTGGGCAACACATGTCCTGATGCAGTGCGGGTTGGTATCCGACAACCAACCCGCTCAACTGCCGTTCGTGTGAGCTGTTTTTACACTTTAAACTGCTTAACCGAAGCTTGCAGCTCTTGTGCAAGCTGGGATACGACAAGCCCCTGCTGCTCAGTTTGCTCAGCCCGGGTCGCCGTCTGCTCCGACACCTGGCTAATGGTGGTTATTCCCTCATTCACATCAGAGGCCACCTGTCGCTGATCATCCGTAGCACCTGCAATTTTCGAGTTGATCTCTGATATAAGGTCGACGGCACGTGTTATGGATTCCAAAGATACACCTGCCTGCTTCGCCTGCTCTGCAGTCTCGTGACCACGGGTCCTGCCTGAATTCATGGCATCAACCGCCTGCTCGGCACCGGATTGCAGTCTTGTGATAATGGCTTGTATCTCTTGTGTCGATTCCTGAGTACGCGTTGCCAGCGTTCTCACTTCGTCGGCAACCACAGCAAATCCACGACCCTGCTCCCCAGCCCTCGCAGCCTCAATGGCCGCATTGAGCGCCAGTAGATTTGTCTGCTCCGCAATACCCTTGATAACATCAAGTACACCACCAATGTCCTCACTGTCCTTCTGAAAGCCGTTGATGATGCTGGCGGCAGTATCAATCTCTTCAGCCAGGGAAGTGATGCTGCTGATAGTCATTCGCAGATCCTTACCCCCCTTAACAGACTCTTTTTCAGCCGACTCCGTTGCCTGCTCTGCCTCAGCGGCACTCTCGGCAACACTGTCGACAGTGACCGAGAGATTTTGTATGGCATGCACGATGTCTTCCGTTTTGGTTTTTTGATGAAGGACACCGGAACTCGACTCCTTTGTCATCTCAAGCATCTGAGAAGTTGCATCACCCATCTTCGCCGTCGAGTCTTTGACATTCCCCACCAGTCCCTGCAATTTATCCATAAAGACATTAAACCAATGGGAAAGCTCACCCAGCTCATTGTTTGCATCTTCATTGAGCCGCTTGGTCAAATCTCCCTCACCCTCTGCTATATCTTTAATCCGCTCACGCATCAGTGAGATAGGCCGGTTGATGACAAGGTAGGTATTGAATGAGGTAATGAAGACGAAAATAACCGAGACAACAATAATGATCAGTAACAGCCGCATATTGTCTTCTGCTCTCCCGACAGATAGCGCAGAGTCTTGCTCAATAACCTCTGACGCTTCCGCTGCTTTGACAGATTTTTCCTTGAACGTCTCAGCAAACGACTGTAACTCTATCGCCACCTTTGCTTGACGTTGTCCTTCCACTGCCGCTTTTTCAAATTCACCGACAATACTGCGCACACGAGGCAGGGACTCTTTTCTCAACTGCTCATAGATATCTTCAATTTCCAACATCAACATAGTGGGGTCTTCCTCCCCACTTTCAATCAACGTATTGAGATTTTTCACCATCTTCTCAAATGCCGACTGGATCATTCCCATATCAGAGACATTGGTTTTGAGCATTTTGATGAGCGTATTGTTCATATCCTCACTGAGCTTGGAGGCTGAAGACGACGCAAGCTTGGAATCCTGCTCAACCTCTTTCACCACAGTACGAATATCTGCCGCCTGTCCTGCCGCTTTTGAAAGGTCATCCGTGGTACGCCCCAATTGATAAAGCGCAAATAGTGTGGCGAATAGCATCAGGGAGATGAAAAATGCCATCCCCATGAATACCAAAGTGCGAATTTTGAATCGCTCGAAAAAAATACTGACGATTCGGACATACCAGGATGAGACTGACATATTAAGTCACCTCTTTCTTAAAGATGTTACAACTACTGTTCCAGTTGCTCGTACATTTTGACTGCCTTATTCATCTCTTTGAGCAGAGGCAGATTGAGTTTCGACATTTGCACGAGATCATCTTTTGCAACGCCTTCAACATCCACGCTCGACGCCCTCTCAACGACAGGTTGGAAATTCTTCCATAGCCTTTCAACAACACCCAGTTGAGTGCGTATAGCCTCATCCTTCGTACCTGGAAGCTCTAAATCCGAATCACCATCCAGTAGTCCCTTCAGGGTCCTATCAAACAGTGAAGCGGTACTGCGAAGATTTGATTTGTTGTGATCCACTTGATGACCTAAGGCGACGAGCGACATCTCTTTCGACATCTTTTGTGTCAACATCCGTTGTTTACCTGCAAGGTTAATAACGATACCCGCACTCTTTCCTGTTGCCTTCTTGGCCTCCTTCTCGTACAGACGTACGGCTGTATTCATATTCTTCAGTAGTGGCAGATTGAGTTCAGCAATCTTTCCGATGTCGACATCTCCACCGGACACCACATCTGAAACCAAACTGTGAAATTCTTTCCACAGCTTTTCTATCTTGGCCAACTGTTTCAGGATCACTCTTCCTTCCGTTGCAGGCAACCCCATATCGGCATTGCCATCACGCAACCCCTTCAATGTGGTATCGAACAGCTTCGCGGTCTTTGCAAGACTCGCCCTGTTGCCTTCAGCATCCACTTTATTTGCGATCAGCAACATCTCTTTGGACATCTTTTGAGTCAGCATCCTTTGCCGTCCGGAGAGATTAATTACAATGGCATATTCGCTTGCCGTTACAGCCATAACGTCGCCTATAACAACAAACATGAGAATAAGAACGGACAGCGGGATGCTGACTTTTTTCATGACTTTGCCCCTTGAAACTCGATTAGGATATGGAACATCTCCTTAGAATTTATCGTCAAAACGGGGCGCAAACTTGATTAGAAATAAACTACTGACCTTCTAAACCAATATATAAATACTATAAATTTGATGGTTATTTCGTATATTCATAACTCAAATAACGGACTGGGCTATCTTGGTGTGAGATATATCACAGCACTCCTTGGCATCTATGGAAAAAAACAATCCTTAAGTGGACTGATAGCGGATGGCAAATCCTCTTGTACCGGCTCACTTTCACCAACTGCATTTGATCTTCCCGCTTAAATCCACAGATTCAATCAGACTCAATTAGCCGTGGCACACTAGAGCAGCATGATTATAATCATCGTTACCACAGCGATCAGCAGCGTCTTCACACCACTGACAAGCCATGACGTACCACCGATATTGCCAAGAAAAACACCCAGCAAAAAGATACATGTCAGTGCCAAAATGATGGCAAGAGTCAAAGGCGCAAGCGGCAATGCCACACCTGCATGAGCCAACCAAAGCGGAGAAATGATGATTATCGATAGCAGCAGTGGCGACAGGCCATTGGTCATCGCCACCATCACCGGTAAAATTTTAGCGGCGCTTGCATGCTCGCTGTTGGAGAGATCACTGATCATTGCCTCCTCCAGCTCGGACAGGGATCGTCGCTGCTCTGCCGATTCACTCAAGTATGCACTGGTCACACCACTGATACCCAGGGCGATTGCCGCGCCGGTACAGCCACTGATCATTAATTTGAGATCTCCAGTACCGGAGAATTGAAAGCCAGCAATCAAGCCTAACATGGTCAAAGCGCCATCAAAGCCATTCACGACAAAATAGCGGCGAGCGATATCATCCGAGCCTCCGAGATGAGACAAATATCTCAGCCGTTCAAAAATCCCCATGCAATACCTCTGTGCATTTCAAAGGAAACAGTAATGACTCAGCTTATTCTGCCTCTGTCAGCTCACCCAATATCTCCACCTCATCGATACTGTGGAGTGAAGCGCCGTTATCGGTAATTGCCTGCTGGATACGTTCGAAATCGATATTCTCGCCTTCGATTACAATCTGAAGGGTCTCAGTCTTATCATCCATCTCTAACACTGAGAGTTTGACATTTAGATTGCCTTGTTCGGCCAACTGACGGGTGAACTCAAGCACGTTGGGTGTGTGTGGTTTAAGGACATCCAAGATTAAACGTTTTACGTAGGTCATAAAGCCCTCAAGTTTCCTCTTCTCTCAATAATAATTATGGCTGATTTGTAAGAGGGTGGAGATTTATCGCGATATATCCTTCAGGAAATCCGCAAAGTCACGTCACTGATTTCGCGTTGTAGCAACAGACACGATGCGATTGACTTAGTGGCTTTTCTGTCGGGTAGTCTTTCCGGCATTCCTCTGTTGCTTCAAAACACCTGGGGTGGAAGTGACATCCACAAGGTGGTTCTAAAGGCGACGGCATATCACCTTCCAATTGAATAACAAAGCGCTTTCGATCAGGATCAGCCACTGGTACAGCCGACATCAACGCGCGCGTGTACGGATGCGCCGGATTCTCCAGTATCTCATCGACCCTACCCCGTTCGACAATACGGCCAAGATACATCACAGCCACCTCATCGGCCAGGTAGGCCACCACTGAAATATCATGAGTAATAAACAGATATGAGAGATTGAGCGAATGCTGCAGCTCTTTCAGCAGGTTGAGAATCTGTGCCTGTACCGAGACATCCAATGCGCTGGTCGGTTCATCGCAGACGATCAGTTTCGGCTGCACTGCCAGCGCCCTGGCAATACAGATACGTTGCCGTTGTCCACCGGAAAACTCATGCGGATAGCGGTTTACCGCTTCAGGCGGGAGTCCCACTTTCACTAACAGTTCGGTCACCCGCCTCTCACGCTGCGCCTTGGAATAAATCCGCGACGCACGCATGCCCTCATCCACTATGCTGCCTACCCGCAGCCTGGGATTCATGGCGGCCATCGGATCCTGGAAAATGAACTGCATCTTCGAACGCCGTTGGCGCAGACCTTTTTCCTTTAACCGGGTTAGCTCGTTAGACTCGAACAGCACTTGTCCTTCAGCCGGACGAATCAATTGCAGTATGGCTTTACCGGCCGTGGTCTTGCCGCAACCCGACTCTCCTACAAGCGCCAGTGTATGTCCTTTTGCCAAAGTTAAGTCTATCCCGTCGACTGCACGAACATGACCGTTCACTCGATGTAGAAGCCCCTTATGCATCGGGAAGTGAACCTTCAGGCCTTTGACATCTAGCAGCACCTCATTGCCCGAAGATTGAGAGGCATGTCGTCCCACCTCGCGTTGGTTCTGCCTGGAAGATGTAACCGGATTATCCCCATAGAGAAGACACCGCACACCAGATTCAACATCCAGGCTGTGCCATTGTGGGATCACCTGGCTGCAACGACTGTCATCCACATAGCATCGATCTACAAATCGACAACCGGTAAAGAGGGTATTCAGAGGGGGCACAGAGCCCTTGATGACAGCCAGTTTCTCATCACGCCGCTGGCTGTCGGGTAGTGCCTCCAGGAGCATCCGGCTATAGGGATGCTTTGGCCCATGAAAAAAGTCACTGACAGTTGCAGTCTCTACAATTTGGCCCGCATACATCACTGCAAGTCGGTCCGCTGTCTCTGTCACCACGCCCAAATCGTGGGTAATGAGCAGAATTGACATGCCCGTCTTTCGCTGCAGATCTTTCAGCAGCTCGAGCACCTGTGCCTGGATCGTCACATCCAGGGCCGTGGTGGGTTCATCTGCGATCAGTAGCCTGGGGCGTCCCGCAAGCGCCATGGCGATCATAATCCGTTGCTTCATGCCGCCGGAGAGCTGATGCGGATAGGCTTTCGCACGTTTTACAGGTTCCGGAATGCCCACAGACGAAAGCAGCTCGACAACCCTTTTCTCCACACCCTGCCGAGGCTTGTCATGCAAACGCACCGCCTCGGCGATCTGATCTCCGACCCGCATGACCGGATTGAGCGAAGTCATCGGCTCTTGAAAAATCATGGCCATATTACCGCCGCGAATTCGGCGCATCTCGCTTGGCACCATCCGGCTGAGGTCCTGCCCTTCAAACTCGACTCTACCTTGAGCCAGACGACAGCCTGGTGGCAGCAACCCCATCAAGGCAAGGGCGGTCATCGATTTGCCGCATCCCGATTCACCCACAAGCGCAACCGTCTCACCCTGAGCGATATTCAGATCAACACCGTCGACCAGGGTGAATTCTTGACCGGCTCGTTCAAGCCCGATTTTCAGTCCCCTAATCCTGAGTAGCCTTTCGTTCAAAATCTCAGTATTTCCGCCATGTTCCCCAACAGATCAGACAGGCACTCGGGGAACTGCGGCAATCAGCTGTTTGGTGTATTCATGTTGCGGCCGGTTCACGATATCTGCGGTATTGCCCTGTTCGATAATCTGCCCCTGATACATCACCGCGGTCTGGTCGCTGACATACTCTACGACGCCAATATTGTGGGTAATAAAGAGCAGGGTAAGTTCACGTTGTCTGCGCAGTTCCAACAGCATGCGCAGGATCTCCGCCTGTACCGAGACATCGAGAGCGCTGGTGATCTCATCACAGACGATAAATGAAGGATCGAGAGAGAGGGCGCGTGCAATCCCGATTCTCTGACGCTGCCCGCCTGAAAACTCGTGGGGATAGCGCCACAGCGCATCCTCTTCCATCTGTACCTGTTGCAAAAGATCACGCGCGATCTCGATTCGTTCCTCCTGATTCTCACCGATACCGTGAACCTTCATGGGCTCGGTAATAATACCCGCGATACTCAAACGCGGATTGAGAGAGGAGATCGGGTCCTGGAATATGATCTGCATGTTGCGGCGAAACTGTCGCAGCTGGGATCGCTTCAGGCCGGTAATATCGGTGCCGTCGAAATCGATCTGGCCGCCGGTGGGCTCCGTCAAGCGCAGGATACCGCGTCCCAGGGTCGTCTTGCCGCTACCGGACTCCCCCACCAGCGCCAATATCTCTCCCCGGGTGATCTCCAGGTCGACCCCGTCAACCGCACGGACATGGTCCGCCACCCGGTGAAAAAGCCCCTTACGCACCGGGAAGTGGATCTGCAACTGACTTAGGCGTATCAGCGGGGTCTCATCGACTATTGTCTCGTGCTTCTCATGACGCGCCAGATTTTCCGGCAGCGCAGCAATCAGCACCTGGGTATATTCATGGCCGGGACGGTGGATGATCTGATCGGTCTCACCGGTCTCCACCAGTTTCCCCTGCTGCATCACGCCCACACGATCGGCGATCTCGGCAACGACACCGAAGTCGTGGGTGATAAAGAGAATCGCCATCCCGGTTCGCTGTTGTAGCGCCTTCATCAGCCGCAGAATCTCTCGTTGTACTGTCACGTCCAGCGCAGTGGTGGGCTCATCGGCGATCAGCAGGTCCGGTTCGCATGCCATCGCCATGGCGATCATCACCCGCTGGCGCTGACCGCCTGACAACTGATGGGGATAGCTGTACACCCGGGTCTCCGGATCGGGCAGCTGCACCTCATGCAGCGACTGCATCACACGCGCCCACGCCTGCTCCGATGTCAGCTCGGGGAAATGGAGCTGGACCGCCTCCAGAATCTGCTCACCAATGGTGAATACCGGGTTCAGAGAGCTCATCGGTTCCTGAAAAATCATGGCAATGCGGCTACCACGCACCTGCTGCATCTCACTCTCCGGCAGCCCGGTCAGATCGACTGATGGCTGACCGTCAACCTGGAAGTTGACCTCCCCTTCGTGCCGTTCCAGGTTCGACTGGGGCAACAGCCGCATGATGGAGAGCGCTGTGATCGACTTGCCGCTACCCGACTCCCCCACCAGGCAGAAGGTCTCGCCACGATCGATCTCGAAGCTGACGTCGTCCACCGCTTTAATGGTTTTCGCCTGATGACGGAACCAGGTATGGAGATTTTTCACCCGCAGCAGCATCAGTTCGACTTGCTCAGATAGGGGTCGATGGCATCCCGCAGGGATTCACCGATGAGGTTGTAGGCAAACACGGTGAGAAAGATAGCGCCGCCGGGAAAGGTCGCCATCCACCAGTTGAAGCTGGAGGACTGTACCGCCTGATTCAACATCTCGCCCCAGGAGGGGTCGTCCACCAGACCGAGACCGAGAAAGCTGAGGGTCGCTTCAGCGAGGATCGCCGAGGCGACACCGAAGCTCGCCGCCACCAACACCGGCCCCATGCCATTGGGCAGCATGTGGCGGAAAAGGATCGATGGCAGCGGCAGCCCCGCCGCCTCCGCTGCCTGCACGAAATCCTGTTTGCGCAGGCGCAGAAATTCCGCCCGCACATAGCGTGCGTAGCCAGGCCAGCTTGTGATGCCGATGATCACCATCATGATGTAGAGACTTCGACCGAAAAAGGCGACGAAGGTGAGCAGCAGGAAGAGGGTCGGTACCGCTTCGAAGATCTCTACCAGCCGCATGCCAAGAATATCCACTACCCCCGAGAAGTAGCCCATCAGTCCACCGATAATGATGCCGAGAATCATGGCGATACCGGTGGCGACAAAACCAATACCGAGGGCAATGCGGGAGGCGTGAATCATCCGGCTCAGTACATCCGCACCGTTTTGTTCTGTGCCGAACCAGTGATTGCGTTCACTTTTTGATAACGGTGCCTCCAACCCGGTTTCCCCCCTGTCGCGCTGGTAGTCCTTGGGTGAATAGGGAATCGGTGCATAAATCACCCAGTCGTAACGTCCCTCAGCTTCCGCCACTCGATACTGCTCGTAGATCACAAGCTTTGGGGGGGAGATGGCGCTATAGGCAATGATGGTAGTGGCAACAAGTACACCAGCCAGCACCAGTAGTGCCCGGGATAGGGCGAGCCCTAGTGGAATCATCAACAGTAGCGTGAAAAAGCCACCCAGCAAGATCAGGTCCACGGGCTGAAGATAGTCAAGCACCGGGCTGGACAGCTTACCGCCCTCACTCAGTAGCAGGGGGAAACTGCTGGCGAGAAAGGGCGCAAAGACACCGACCACAGCCAGAATTCCCACCCAAAACAACCCCAGCCGAGCCCCCCACCGGACAACAGTCTGGCCGATAATGCGACGCCAATAGCTCTGTCGTCTTACGGTACGATCAGTCATAGCTCACCCGCGGATCTGCCAGGGCATAGAGAAAATCAGCCAACAGATAACCGAGCAGGGTCAGCAAGCCGCTGATCAAAGTGATGGAGAGTACCAACTCTCTATCACGTCCCTTCACCGCCTCCACCGCCAACTTTCCCATACCTTCGATACTGAAGATGCTCTCGACAATTATCGAACCCGCCAAGAGGCTCGGTAGTAGACTGGCCGCCACAGTAATTAGCGGAAGCAGACTGTTGCGAAAGACGTGGCGCCAGAGCACCGCGGACTCAGCCAGCCCCTTGGCCCGGGCGGTTCGGGCGTAGTCGGAAAGTAGGTTCTCCAACACTGATGTGCGCGTCAGTTTGGCCAAAGCCGCAAGGCCGCCGTATGAGAGACAGAGCACAGGTAGCACCAGATGCCAGATCCGGTCGAGAATAAAACCGCGCAGCCACTCCCCTTGCATCCAGTACACCGTCAGCAGCAGGCCGACCAACAGACCGGTTGTGAGGAAACCGAACTGTCGCAGTAGCCGGTAATCACTGCTGGCGAGCCATGTAGAGAGCAGTGCTAAAGTGCCGGGTATCAGAAGCCAGTGAATCAGCGAACGTCCAGTCTCAGGAAGCTGCCAGACCATGGCTACGCCGAGCACTGTCCAGCAAATACCGATGAAACCCATACGTAGGCGACGATCGGCGTTCGCCATAGCAAGAAAAACGCCCGCACCCAGAGTCACCAGCAAAAACATCAGCCCTACGTCCCACAGGTTCGACCAGTGGGGCAGGAACACCTGGTCCAACGCAACACGGTCACTCAGACCGGCGGTGGGGAACCAATGCCAATACTGTTTGTTGGCGAAGAAGCCGATCAGCAGCACACCCGCCAACATGGTCGGCACCGACCAAAGCCCCAGCATGACCATGCCACTGCTGACATCGAAGGATCGGCCCCGTTCCACCGCTGCGCGTACCCCCACCAACAGCGCAAACAGGTAGACGATGGGTATACTCAGCACATTGAGCAAGACGGTGATCGGTACCCGTTCAGACAGAAGATCGGTCACGGGGCGACCATAGTAGAAGCTCTTACCCAGATTGGAGCCCTTGAAAAAGGAGAAGCCGCTCAGTTCATTCTCATCATCAAAGGTAAAACCCACCGGCGAGACATTATTCAGCCAACGCAGGTACTGCAGCCAAGCCGGGTCGTCGAGACCGTATCGCCGGTTGTAATAGGCAATAATCTCCTGCTTCGCCTCCGGGTCGAGGTTCTGTCCCTCCACAAGACTCTCCGCGCTTATTCCTCCTGGTGACGCAGCCATGACCACAAACACCACTAGTGTGATTCCCAACAGGGTGGGGAACATGAGCATGAGACGGCGGAGCAGGTAGGTCAGCATGGCTGGTTCCTATTAATAGCGCTGCTCCAGGGATGGAACATAGTTCTCCATCGGCAAACTACCGAAATTGAGTCCCAGGTTGGTGTTCACAACGTTCTTGATCCGTCTGTCGATGAACATAAGACTCTTTCGACGAATCAGGAAGGCGTAGGGCTGATCCTCGAAAAGCTCTTGCTCTGCTGCCTGCCACAGGGGCATACGCTTCTTCTCATCAACGGTGGCCCGGGCCTCCTCGATGAGGCGGTCCAGCTCAGGATTGCGGTAGTTGATGTAATTATGGCCTGTACCCTCGATCTGACTGCTGTGGAATATCTGATAGAGATCGGTCTCCAAGCCGCTGGTCCAGCCCAGGGTAATGGCCTCAAACTTCCGTTTGTTCATCAGGTCGATCATCACCGACCATTCAGTGGGTTTGGGCTTCAACAGAATACCGGCACGAGCCAGGAAATCTTTGAGAAAGAGCACCAGGCGACTGGTGTCTTCATTGGCTTGAAAGTAGACCAACTCAAATTCGAAGGGGTCACCAGCCTGATCTTCCAGTACACCATCACCATCCCGGTCTTCATATCCCACTTCGCGCAACAGCGCTATTCCTTTTTCCGGATCATAAGCCCGCGGCAGCAAATCCGGATCGTGCTGCTTGCTGTTGGGTCTGAAGGGGCTCATGGCGACGTTGGCATAACCGAGGTAGATCTCTTTGATGATACGTTCGCGGTCGATCAGATATGTCATCGCCTGTCGCACCCGTTTGTCAGCAAAACGGGTCGGTTTTCCTTCCCGTTGCTGGTTCCAGCCGATATAGGCATACCCCGCCGTCGGACTCATGAATTCCCAATGTTCAGCCTTCTTGGCAAGCTCCTTGTCCTCCACCAGTTTCCGATACTCGATGGGCCTGGAACCATAGCTATCGATGTCACCGTTACGAAAAGTGGTAAGACGAGCGCTGTCGTTTTCGATCGATTGCCAGATAATGCGATCGAAAGCTGGTTGAACCGGTCCCCAGTAGCGGGGATTGCGCCGCAGCTCCACTATCCCTTTGTCGGGAGACCAGCCTTTCGGATCCTCGAGACGATAGGGCCCAGATCCCAACAACAACCCCTTGGATTGGTTGTAGTCGTTGGGTTTATCAAGATAGGGCCCATAAAAATGCTTTGGCATGACAGCAAGCCCGCCGGCCAGTTCAAGCGCTTGAAAATAGGGCTCCTTAAATTGGAACTGCACGGTAAGCCGGTCGAGCGCCTCCACCGATTCGATTTTCTTGTAGTAAGAGCGCTCCCGGGGCGCTTGAATCGCCTCATTCATGATGAAGTTGAAGGAGAAGGCCACATCTTCGGCAGTTAACGGTTGGCCATCTGAGAATGTGAGGCCATCACGCAGCTTGAAGACGAAGGTCAGGCCGTCTTCGTTAACGGTCCAGGATTCTGCCAGCAGTCCCTTCCATTCCAACGTTTCAGGATTCCTATCCAGCAGGCTCTCCTGGATAAGGGCATGGACTCTGGCTGAGTAAGCATCGGTCGATATGAAAGGCGTAAGAGATTTGAGATTGACGCCAAAGGCACGCACAAGCCAGTCACCTTCAGCGTAGTCCGGTTTTAAGGTTGCCTCATAGGACCGCTGAAAGGCTGCCGGCACACCTGACTCGGATGCATCGACGCCTTCAGCCGAAAGCGTCACACCTTTGCCGATCCTCGCATCCAGATTCCTCACCTGTGTCCCGATATCGCGCAGATCACCGGCCTGCTCACGCATCAACTGCTCCATGCGGGCCATCTTCTCCCACTGGCGATCGATCATGTACATGGTCAGTATCACAGTGATGAGGACTACGAATAGACCGCCAAAATAGAGGATATCCCGACCATTGAGTCGACGCTGCATGAGTATCTCCCTTGCCTCAGGGTTGTTATTGGTTTGGCCTACAGAGTCTATTACTAACCCGTAGCACGATAAAGCCTCATCATGATGTATCCCAAATGGGATTTACAGACAACTCCGCACTTTTCGCGGATGAGAATTTCCGGTACCTTTGTGCGTTACGATTTTCACGCCTGTTTAGGCAAAGCGGTTGCGATATCCGCACTCCATTCGATCACGCCACTAAGGAACCGTTCCATGGGTTTTCTACAAGACAAACGTATACTCATTGTTGGTATTGCCAGCAACCGCTCCATCGCCTGGGGCGTCGCCGAAGCCATGCATCGAGAAGGTGCTGAGCTGGCACTCACCTACCAGACCGAAAAGCTCAAAAAGCGGGTGGACGATGCCGCCGAGAAGTTCGGCGCCAAGATCGTTCTGCCACTGGATGTGACCAACGATGAGCAAATTGCAGAATTGTTCGCCACACTGGAGAAAGAGTGGGGACACCTCGACGGCATCGTCCATTCGGTCGGTTTCGCACCGCGGGATCACCTCGACGGCACCTATCTCGACAATCTGACCCGCGACGGTTTTGCTCTCGCCCACGACATCAGCGCCTACAGCTTCGCCGCTCTGGCCAAGGCGGGACGTCCTCTGATGCAGGGACGTGACGCAGCGCTTATCACCATGAGCTATCTGGGTGCTGAACGGACCGTGCCCAACTACAACGTCATGGGGGTTGCCAAGGCAAGCCTGGAGGCCAATGTGCGTTATATTGCCGATTCTCTGGGCCCGGAAGGCATTCGTGTGAACGGCATCTCTGCCGGACCCATTCGCACCCTTGCCGCATCCGGAATCAAGGACTTCAAGAGTATGCTGGATGAGGCAGAGCAGAAGAACCCGATGCGGCGCAATGTGACGATACAGGAGGTCGGTAATACAGCCGCCTTTCTCTGTTCCGATCTTGCCTCGGGTATCACCGGAGACATTATTTATGTCGATTCCGGGTACCACATTGTAGGCATGGTATAGCTTATTATTATTCAGTTCAGGGCCTGTCAACAGGCCCTGATCCAATACGCTGAAACCATAATAGGGTGAGACTGTGCCGCACCTGGATCCAAAGCATCAAGTCTTTAAACTAGGTGATGGGAGCCGGCCCATCCATTACCATGCAGTTCGATTTAATTACACCTCGACGACAGACAACCCGGTCTAAGCCCTCTTCACCAAAAGTTATTCACTCGCGGGCTTCAGAAGAATTTCTATGTCTGCCTGTGATTCAAGATCGGCTACAAGCTCATTGTAGTGGCCACGCTGCAACTCTCTGCGAAGGTTCTGCACCTGCATATCCGCGGCGTTTTCATCACTTTTCCCCTCGATAACGGCTTGCAGGGCATAGACAGCATGGTCACCATTGGCCAACCTGACTATACCCGGGCTGATCTCTCCAGCCTGAGGCTTTTCGCTACTGAAAACAGCTCCGTTCAACTCAAAAGGAACAGTGCGGTCATTGCGTCCGACTGTCACCGGTCCGGTTACTTCATAGGTACTCGCCACCTGAGACAAAGCACTACCTGAGTCCATTTCACCTTTGCGCTTCTCCGCCTCGGCCTTCGCCTGGGATTCTGCATTCTGCTGACGCAGTATCTCGACGATACGATCCCTGACGTTCGACAGCGGCTCTATTGAGGCCTCTTCATGCTCAACGACCCTTAGCACCAAAGCACTCTCACCATCGATCTCGATCAGTTCACTATTGTTACCGTCCTGTAAAACATCTTCACTGAATGCAGCGGCCAACACCTTGGGTGTAGCCAATACACCATCTGCCTTATCCCTGGAGACCCAGCCGCTCTGTTGAGGCGACAAACCCAATGTATCGGAAGCCGGTTCCAGACTGGTGGGATCCTCATAGCTCAGATCCGCCAACCGCTCAGCCATCTCGAAATAGAGGCGCTCGCCTTCCGACTTACGGTACTCGCTTTCCACTTCGGCTTTCGCCTCATCGAAGGGTTTGACATCGCCAGCCTTGATCTCAGCGACTTTGATAAGATGAAACCCGAAATTACTCCGTACCGGTTCGCTCACCTCATCTTTCTGCAGCGAGAATGCCGCTGTCTCGAAAGCGGGATCCATAACCCCCCTGCCAAAGAAACCCAGATCTCCCCCTTTTGCGGCGGATCCCGGATCCTGTGAATGTGTCATTGCCAGTTCGGCAAAATCCTCACCCTGCGCAATACGTTCGGCAAGCTCATCGATCTTTTGCTTTGCCTCGGCGACAGCGGATTCATCCCCGCCTTGCTGGGCAAGAATCAGGATATGGTTGGCCCTGCGCTGCTCCGGCAGTCCGAACTTCTCCTGACTACTGTCATAGAAACCGCGCAGTGTTTCATCATCCACCTGGACTGTGCTCCCGGCACTTTCCGCATCGAGAAGCAGATATTCAAGTTTTACCCGCTCAGGAATGACGAAGGCATTCTGATTGGCTTGATAGTAGTTATCGATCTGTTCATCCGACACACCGCCATCTACCAGATAGTCGGTAGCCGGAACGATAAAATAGGAGATCTCCCGCTGTTGATTCATCAATCGAGTGGCTGCCGCCTTCTCATATTCAGTGACGAATGTGCCCGCATCAACCGCTTGGGTGAGTTGCTGCGATAGTAGAAGCTGTCGTACGCGTTCCATGAAACCCGCCGGCGTCAGTCCCTGCAGACGTACCGCACGTTCAAATGTCTGCTGGTCAAAACGGCCCTCTTTATGAAAGATCTCCATACCCAGCAGTGCAGCTTGAACACTTGCATCACTCACCCGCAGTCCCATGTCGTGGGATACCTGTTGAATCAGTTCATCACGCACCATGCGATCCAGTACTTCCTTGCGCATGCGGCTATCATCAAAGAGTTCCGGCCGGTATGCCGCACCCAACTGTTCGCGCAGCTGCTGACGGAAGCGTTGAAACTGGTTGTCCAGTGCACGCTCAGTGATCTCGTTACCATTTACACTGGCCGCTACCGGTTCAGATCCGACGCCCATATATTCCTGAATTCCCCAGAGGGCAAAAGGCACACTGATCAGGATAACGATACCGTAAGCGATCCAGCCCTGGGCCTTGTCTCTGATGTTCTGAAGCATGATGATCGACTCGTAATTATTCTCAATGGATCTTATAAACAAAAACGGGGTATCTGTAGAGATACCCCGTTTCTGATTTCAAATTGGCGGAGCGGACGGGACTCGAACCCGCGACCCCCGGCGTGACAGGCCGGTATTCTAACCAACTGAACTACCGCTCCGGATTGGTGGGTGCTGCAGGGATCGAACCTGCGACCCTCGCCTTGTAAGGGCGATGCTCTCCCAGCTGAGCTAAGCACCCCACAGAAGGCGCGCTAGTTTACGGCATCCTTCAATGCTTTACCAGCTTTGAATGACGGGATTTTTGAAGCCTTGATTTTGATAGTTTCGCCGGTCTGCGGATTGCGGCCGTCACGGGCTGCACGCTCTTTTACAGAGAAAGTACCAAAGCCAACCAGGGAGAGCGTATCGCCTTTCTTCATAGCGTCTGTTATCGCCTCTACCATTCCGTCCAGTGCGCGTCCGGCTGCCGCTTTCGAAATATCTGCGGAGTCTGCCATTGCCTCAATCAATTCGGCTTTATTCATTAATCATTTTCCCCTTGTGATGGTCTTGGCGGATTTCATTTACCGCCATAAGATGTGGTGTCTATGTGCACCCCCTGAACAGGGCACGAAACGCCAGAATTTATACCGGCTCCCCGAAACCCTGTCAAGCAACGTTCTTCACGCAAACCCAGTAATGGCCTGTGTTGTGACGCAGCTAATGCTTTGTTGGCGCACCTCGTTTCTTCGATTTTTCCGTCTCGTTTTTATTACTGTCGCGACCCAGGTTTTCAGTAGGTTTTTCCCCCTTCGGGGCCGGCGATTCTTGCAGTGCAATCTGTAGTACTTCATCGATCCAACGAACCGGCTGGATATCCAGGTGCTGTTTAATATTCTTTGGAATATCAACCAGATCCCTTTCATTTTCCTCCGGAATAATGACTGTCGAAATGCCGCCACGATGTGCGGCAAGCAGTTTCTCTTTAAGTCCGCCGATAGGCAAAACCTCACCGCGCAGAGTGATCTCACCTGTCATTGCCACATCGGCCCGGACAGGAATTCTCGTCAAGGCAGAGACCAGTGATGTGCACATTCCAACACCCGCACTGGGACCATCTTTCGGTGTGGCTCCTTCCGGTACGTGAATGTGAACATCACACTTCTGATGGAAATCCTCCTCAAGGCCCAGTGAGTCGGCACGGCTTCTGACCACGGTCATCGCCGCCTGAATCGATTCCTGCATCACCTCACCCAGCTGACCTGTGTGGCTGAGACGCCCTTTACCCGGCATCAATGCGGCTTCGATACGCAACAACTCTCCACCCACTTCGGTCCAGGCCAGACCTGTGACCTGGCCC
Source organism: Candidatus Thiodiazotropha sp. (ex Monitilora ramsayi) (assembly GCA_025655595.1). GTDB lineage: Bacteria > Pseudomonadota > Gammaproteobacteria > Chromatiales > Chromatiaceae > Thiodiazotropha. The sequence continues at coordinate 657,609 of JAHXIO010000001.1, read as the reverse complement.
ACCTGATCGTGTTCATCAGCACGCCCGTATCGAAAACGTTTCACGCCCAGATACTCTTCAAGGCGTTTGGGTGTCACGGTAATTGTACCCTTTGGCTTTTTCAGCAATATCTCTTTGACCACCTTGCGGCAGACCTTTGCGATCTCACGTTCCAGATTACGCACACCGGCCTCACGGGTGTAATAACGGACAATATCGCGAATAGCGGATTCGCGAATATTCAACTCATCCGGCTTGAGACCGTTATTCTCCATCTGCTTCGGTACCAGATAACGCTCTGCGATATTGACCTTTTCATCCTCCGTATAACCGGACAGCCGTATGACTTCCATACGATCCAGCAGCGGTGGCGGTATATTCAAAGTATTGGCGGTTGCCACGAACATCACTTCTGAGAGATCGAAATCCACTTCCAGATAGTGGTCGTTGAAGGTGTGATTCTGTTCGGGATCCAGCACTTCCAACAACGCTGAGGCGGGATCGCCACGGAAGTCCATGGCCATCTTGTCGATCTCGTCGAGCAGGTAAAGCGGATTGCGTGTCTTCACCTTGCTCAAATTATTGATGATCTTTCCTGGCAGGGCGCCGATATAGGTGCGCCTGTGTCCGCGGATCTCCGCCTCGTCACGAACACCACCCAACGCCATGCGGGTAAATTTACGATTGGTGGCACGCGCGATCGACTGCCCCAGAGAGGTCTTACCCACACCGGGCGGACCGACCAGGCAGAGAATGGGGCCTTTGAGCTTACGGACCCGCTGCTGTACCGCAAGGTACTCCAGGATCCGCTCTTTCACCTTCACCAGACCATAGTGATCTTCATCCAACACCGCTTCGGCGGCGGCAATATCGTTGCGGATTTTTGTACGTTTCTTCCACGGCAGCCCGACCAGGGTATCGATGTAGTTGCGGACCACGGTCGCTTCGGCGGACATGGGAGACATCAGCTTCAGCTTGTTCAATTCATTCGAGGCCTTGCCCTTGGCCTCCTTGGTCATACCGGCGGTCTCGATCTTCTTGGTCAGCTCTTCGATCTCATTGGGTGCATCATCCATATCCCCCAACTCTTTCTGAATCGCCTTCATCTGCTCGTTGAGGTAGTACTCGCGTTGATTCTTCTCCATCTGCCGCTTAACCCGGCCGCGAATCCGCTTCTCCATCTGGAGTATGTCGTTTTCACCCTCCATCAAACCCATCAGATGCTCCAGGCGTTCGCGCACATTGGGCATCTCCAGTACATGCTGTTTCTCATCCAGCTTCAGAGACATGTGCGCGGCAATGGTATCCGCCAATCGGCTGGGATCATCAATACTGGAGAGGGAGGTCAGCACCTCAGGCGGAACCTTTTTGTTCAGCTTGACATACTGGTCGAACAGGTTGGTCGCCGAACGCATCAGCACCTCGGTCTCACGACCGTCAAGATCGAGCGTGTCGTTCAGACTCTCCAGTCTGGCGGTGAAATATTCGTCGATTTCAAGAAATTCCGTGATTCTGGCCCGTTCACCACCTTCCACCAGGACTTTGACGGTACCATCGGGAAGCTTGAGCAGTTGCAGGATATTGGCCAGGGTGCCGATGGCATACATATCGCTGACATCGGGATCGTCCACATCGGCACTCTTCTGCGCCGCCAGCAGAATCTGTTTATTGCTCTGCATCGCGGCATCGAGTGCCTGGATCGATTTATCCCTGCCCACGAACAGCGGTATCACCATATGCGGGTAGACCACCACATCTCGCAGCGGCAAAACCGGCACCGTATTCATTGGATCCACCATGTTGCCGGATTTCTCGTGTTCTTGGCCCATAAAAAAATGTCCTCGCATTCGCAGACTTGCTGCTCGACTCTTACAACCGCAGGGATGACACAGCGTCAATCCAAAGAGTTGGGTAGGCTAGTAATAGTTAACCCGGCCGCTAAGCCGGGTTTTTTCATATATGGGGATTGAGGGTTAGAGATTCAATAGCTGTAGCGATAACTCCGTTCAAGGACGGAATTTCCGGTTTCAGTCAGAAGCAGCAAGCTGCTTATCGCTATGCTCGTAGATCATCAGTGGGTCGCTCTCACCGGCAATCACCGCCTCATCCACCACCACCTTGGCCACCTCATCCATTGAGGGAAGATCATACATCGTATCCAGCAACACCTGCTCAAGGATGGTCCTTAGACCACGGGCGCCGGTCTTGCGTTGCATGGCCTTGCGGGCAATGGCTCGCAGGGCGTCTTCGCGTATCTCCAACTCACACCCCTCCATCTCGAAGAGGCGTCCATACTGCTTGGTCAGGGCATTCTTGGGTTCGGTGAGAATCTGCACCAGGGAGTCCTCATCCAGCTCCTGCAGGGTGGCAACCACTGGCAAACGACCGACGAATTCAGGTATGAGTCCGTATTTGATCAGATCTTCCGGTTCCACATCGACGATGATTTCGCCCACGGAGCGGCTCTCGTCTTTACTCTTCACCTCGGCGGAGAAGCCGATACCGCCCTTCTCTGAGCGGTCTTTAATGACTTTCTCAAGTCCAGCAAAGGCACCGCCCACGATAAACAGGATGTTGGATGTGTTGACTTGCAGAAACTCCTGCTGAGGATGCTTCCGGCCACCCTGAGGCGGGACGGAGGCTACCGTGCCTTCGATCAGTTTCAACAGGGCCTGCTGCACACCTTCACCTGAAACATCCCGGGTGATGGAAGGATTATCCGACTTACGGGAGATCTTATCGATTTCGTCGATATAGACGATACCGGTCTGCGCCTTCTCTACATCGTAATCACACTTCTGCAACAGCTTCTGGATGATGTTTTCCACATCCTCGCCCACATAACCGGCTTCCGTCAGCGTTGTCGCGTCGGCAATGGTAAACGGCACATTCAGCAGCCTGGCGAGGGTCTCCGCCAGCAATGTCTTACCCGAGCCTGTGGGGCCGATCAGCAGGATATTCGACTTGGCAAGCTCGATATCGTTGTCCTTACCGATGCTGTCCAGCCGCTTGTAGTGGTTGTAGACCGCTACAGAAAGGACTTTTTTAGCACGTTGCTGACCGATGACGTATTGATCGAGTGTTTTCTTGATCTCCTGCGGCTTCGGTAACCGGCTGATGCTCTCTTCACCGGTATCCTGCATCTCCTCGCGGATGATATCGTTGCAGAGCTCGACACACTCATCGCAGATGAAAACGGAGGGACCGGCAATCAGTTTACGGACTTCGTGCTGACTCTTGCCGCAAAAGGAGCAATACAGCAGCTTGCCGTCATCGCCTTTACCGTTTTTGTCACTGCCCATATCTCACTCCTTCCCGCCGAAAAATCGGCCACTCTTACTCAATCATATCCAACTGCGCGCTGATGGCAAGGACGGTTTCCCGAAAGCCTGATCAAAGTATCAGGTCCGAAACCGGACGCTTCAACCGCTTGCCAAAACTGGTTATTCCTCTTTATCGGCCGATCTGTCGGTTAATACACTGTCAATCAGACCATATTCTGCGGCAGCTTCGCCACCCATAAAGTTGTCACGCTCCGTATCCACCGCGATCTTCTCCAACGGCTGCCCCGTATGATAGGAGAGGATAGTGTTCAGACGCTCGCGCAGGAGGAGAATCTCCTTCGCATGAATTTCGATATCGGTAGCCTGCCCCTGAAATCCACCCAAAGGCTGGTGAATCATCATGCGGGAGTTGGGCAGGCAGTAACGCTTACCCTTGGCACCACCCGCCAGCAGCAACGCACCCATACTCGCAGCCTGTCCGACGCACATGGTGCTGACATCGGGACGGATGAACTGCATGGTGTCGTAGATCGACAGCCCCGCCGTCACCGAACCGCCCGGCGAGTTGATATAGACGTGGATGTCCTTATCCGGATTCTCCGACTCGAGAAACAGCAGCTGGGCCACCACCAGATTGGCCATATGGTCCTCGACCGGGCCTACCAGGAAGATCACCCGCTCCTTGAGCAGCCTCGAGTAGATATCGAAAGATCGTTCTCCACGAGCGGTCTGCTCGATAACAATAGGGACCAGACCCAGATTTTGCGCATCCTGCGCGCCTGACGCGAATTGTTGACTCATAACTGCTCTTTTCCTCGATGCGTTCAGCCTTCGGACGTCAGTGCCGCGAAGGTTGTCGGCTCATCAATAACTTCAGTCTGCTCGAGCACCCAGTCGACGACCTGATCCTCAAGCACCACATTCTGTACTGCGGCCAGCTGCTCCTGGTTGCCGTAGTAGTATTTGACTACTTCTTCCGGCTGCTCATAACTGCTGGCGAATTCCTCGATTGTCTTGCGTACGCGATCCTCGTCGATCTGTATGCTGTTCTGCTTGATGATCTCACCGATCACCAATCCGAGGGTCACCCGGCGCTTCGCCTGCTCCTCAAACATATCACGGGGCAACTCCAGGGAACCAGCACCCTGTCCCAGACGCTCCTTGGTCTGCTTGCGCAAGGCATCGATCTCCTCCTCTACCAGCGCCTTGGGAACCTCGATCTTGTTCAGCTCATAGATCAGGTCCATCGCCTGACTCTTGATTTTGGCTTGCACACGCTGTGCCAACTCACGCTCCATGTTTTCACGGATATCGGTTTTCAGTTTATCCATGCCCTCTTCCGAGCCGAACTCCTTGGCAAAGTCTTCATCGACCTCCGGCAGCGTTTCTTCAGCCACCTCGCTGACGCTCACCTCAAACGTTACCGGTTTGCCGGCCAGCTCTTCCACCCGGTAATCCTCAGGGAATTTCAGCTCGATAGTACGCTTGTCTTCTTTAATCATGCCGACCAGGGCATCCTCGAAGCCCTCGATCATACGCTTGGAGCCCAGCACCAGCGGCACATCTTCAGCGCTGCCTCCTTCGAACTCCTCACCGTCGACGGTACCCTTGAAGCTGATCTTAACCTGGTCGCCCTCCGCAGCGGAACGATCCACAGGATTCCAGCTTGCACGCTGTTTGCGCAGCTTTTCGATCATGTCTTCGATGTCCTGGTCGACAACCTCTGCAACCGGACGGTCAATCTTCCCCTCCATTTTGGCGGGCACGATCTCAGGCATCACTTCAACCGTGGCCACATAGCCGAACAGTCCCTCTTCATTGGCCGCTTTCGGCTCGATCTTGGGCATGCCTGCAGGTGAAATCTTCTCCTGCTGGATCGCCTCCTGATAGCTGGTCTCGATCATATGGCCGTAGACCTCCTGCAGGACCTGGCCGCCGTAGGTGCGACGCAGAATATTCATCGGCACCTTACCCGGCCTGAAACCATCCAGTTTGGCGGTCCGGCCAATCTGTTGCAGGCGTTTATTGACTTCCGCCTCCACCTGCTCAGCAGGCAAATCGACCGTCAAACGTCGTTCAAGCCCTTCACCCGATTCCACCGAAACTTGCATGTATCTTCTCCTGACAGCCTGTTCTGTCACTGACTATTTGTATGAAAAACAGGAAATTAATCCGACGATCACCGGTTTACACCGGTAGTAGTAAAATGGTGCGAAAGGAGAGACTCGAACTCTCACGGGTTGCCCCACAGGAACCTAAATCCAGCGCGTCTACCAATTCCGCCACTTTCGCAAATATACACTCCAGGCTGAGACTATTGCCTGACCGTAAACCGGGCATTATAACTGCGAATCCCCCCCGGCTCCACGCCAATTACAGCGATTCCCGGCTAGATTGAAACGTTTAGCCGACCTCGACCCGGTCGACCCGCTGAAAGCCCCTGGGCAGCTTATTGCCCCGCCTTCCCCGTTCACCCTGATAATTGTCAAGATCCGACGGCTTCAGCACGATATAGCGCTTACCGGCATGCGCGGTCAGATTCTGCCCCTGGGGAATAACCGCCAGAGCGACCACAAACTCTTCCCTCGCCGCAACCCGCTTGGGGGGGATACCGATAATCTTATTTCCTTTACCCCTAGCCAGCTCAGGCAGATCTTTCACAGGGAAGACAAGCATCCGCCCCTCGTTTGTGATCGCAGCCACCCGATCGGTAGCCGCATCAATCACCGGCACGGGAGACAGCACCTTACCCCCCTTGGGCAGTGAGAGGAGAGCCTTACCCGACTTGTTCTTGGCGAACATGGCATTGAGACGAGTCCTGAATCCATACCCCGCATCCGAGGCCAGCAGGTACTCTGATTTGGGCTCGCCTCCCAACACCGCGTGGAAAACCGCCCCATTGGCCGGTGACAGACGGCCCGTCAACGGTTCGCCCTGGCTCCGCGCCGATGGCAGGGAACCGGCCTGAAGGGAGTAGCTGCGTCCGTTGGAATCGATAAAGACCGCCTGCTGGTTGCTTCTCAGGCGCGCAGCCGCCAAAAAGCCGTCACCTGCCTTGTAATTCAGCCCCTCAGGGTCAATTTCGTGACCTTTGGCGGCACGCGCCCAACCCTTTTCCGACAAGACTACTGTCACCGGTTCACTGGGTGTCAAGTCGGTCTCGGAGATGGCTTCGGCAGCAGGCCTTTCGGCGATGGGAGAACGCCGTTCATCGCCGAACTCCTCTGCGTCGGCTTCAATCTCTTTGCGAATCAGTGTGCGTAATCGCTGCTTGGAACCCAGGATCTTCTCCAGCGAATCCCGTTCCTTCTCCAACTCCGCCTGCTCACCGCGGATCTTCATCTCCTCCAGCTTGGCCAGGTGCCTGAGGCGAAGATTGAGGATCGCCTCGGCCTGGATCTCGGAGAGAGAGAAGCGCTTCATCAGCTCCGATTTCGGATCGTCCTCATAGCGGATGATGGCGATCACCTCATCGATATTGAGGTAGGCGATCATCAGGCCTTCTAAAATATGCAGCCGCTCATTCACCTGGTCCAGACGATACTGCAACCGTCTGCGCACCGTTTCGGTCCGGAACTGCAGCCACTCCTTCAACAGGGTACGCAGATCCTTGACCGCAGGCCGACCATCCGTACCGATCAGATTGAGATTGACCCGATAGGTCCGTTCCAGGTCGGTGGAAGCGAAGAGATGCGACATCAGACGTTCCACGTCTACCCGATTGGAACGGGGCACGATCACCAGGCGGGTGGGGTTCTCATGATCCGACTCGTCCCGCAGATCCTCCACCATGGGGAGCTTTTTGGCCTGCATCTGTGCGGCAATCTGCTCTAGGATCTTGGCACCCGAGACCTGATGCGGCAGGGCAGTGACGATGATATCGCCGTTCTCCCGCTCATAGACCGCCCGCATTCGGATAGACCCATTGCCCGACTCATAGAGCTTGAGCAGATCCTGGGTCGGCGTGATGATCTCCGCCTCTGTCGGATAGTCGGGACCGTGAATATGCATCATCAGCTCGGCGGTCGTCGCTTTGGGCGACTCCAAAAGATGCACACAGGCCGCCGCCACCTCACGCAGGTTGTGTGGGGGGATATCGGTCGCCATCCCCACCGCAATACCCGAAGTGCCGTTCAGCAACACATTGGGCAGTCGTGCCGGCAGGATCGAAGGCTCGCGCAGGGTCCCGTCGAAGTTGGGCACCCAATCCACCGTCCCCTGCCCCAGTTCCGACAACAGAATCTGCGAATAGGGGGTCAATTTCGACTCGGTGTAGCGCATCGCCGCAAAGGATTTGGGATCGTCCGGTGAACCCCAGTTACCCTGCCCATCCACCAACGGGTACCGATAGGAGAAGTTCTGCGCCATCAGCACCATGGCCTCATAGCAGGCGCTGTCGCCATGGGGATGAAACTTACCGAGGACATCACCCACGGTTCTGGCCGATTTCTTATATTTGGCGCTGGCGCTCAGTCCCAACTCCGACATGGCGTAGACAATCCGCCGCTGCACGGGCTTCAGGCCATCGCCGATGTGTGGCAGTGCCCGGTCGAGAATCACGTACATGGAGTAGTCCAGGTAGGCCTTCTCTGTGAACTGGCTGAGGGGTACCTGTTCGATACCCTCTAGACTCTGGTCGAAATCGTCGCTCATGGTTTCCGCTGGCGGCTGTGACAAAAAATGATGGGAGATGATACGGAATGAGAACCGCCGAGGGAATCACCGATTCACCACAAAGTGACCGATAACCGATAGATATTATCGACGGGTCTGTAGAGATCGGCGCCTGATGACCAATGCCGCCAGGCAGACCGCAGCGATAATATAAAGAGGGACTACACTCCACATTGCAGTCGACATCCAATACGGCCACTCCAACAATAAACCAACGCCGGCGGTCAATCCCACAACACCGGCAAGTACCATTGTATAGAACAGTGTTCGTGCCAAACCGATATCACTACTGTAACTGACCGTCTGCATTCCTTTGATGGAGAGAATGATCGCAATCCATGCCGGTAGTAAAAGAGACAGGTAGAGAATGACAGCAAGAGTGGCCGATGGTGTGACAAGATAAAAAACGACCTGAGAGGCCAGCAACAGTGAGAACAGCAGGACGTAACGCACATAGCTGACCGCTGACACTCTCAACGTATATGGTAGATATGTCAGCAGGGGGCCCAGCAATAAAATGGGCAGTACGGAAAAAAGCAGATTGTATACTGTCCAGCCCCTCGGGGAGAGGCCTAAGGTTATCGCCTGCAAAACAGTGCCTGCAAGACAGAGCACGCCGCCTGCGGTAAACAACCTGAGCGGCGTCGCGGACAGCCACTGCCAGAAAAGCCATTGGCGGGCTTTTTTTACATTAGCCGACGAGGGGATGGTGATACACATAACCATGGTGCCAACGAATTTCTCACGGATTCTCCTGCCCCGTCGATGATGCTGCCATGATTTCCATCAATGGCGCCTTCCGATTTCGAACCGGCTGCATATTCCTTTAGAATCACCTGCCACACTCAACAAAAGACATTACCGGAACATCTTATGAGCACCAGTCACCCATCCCCACAGGACGCTGAAGACGCCTACTATGACGCCATCGACGATCAAGACCTTGAGGCCATGATGTCGGTCTGGGAGGAGAGTGACGAGACACTCTGTCTCCTACCCATGATGCCAGCACAAAGGGGCACTGGCGCCATCAGACAGTGTTGGGAACCCTTCCTGCAGGGCGACATGAAGTTCGATATCGAGATCAAACATCTCAGTTGGATAGAGTCGGGAGAGATCGCGATCCATCTGGTGGAGGAGCGGGTCAAGGTACCGGGACAGGGGGAGCCGCAATCGGTCTACGCCAGCAACATCTTCCGCAAGGGATCAGAAGGGTGGCGACTGCTGATGCACCAAAACTCTCCCACACCGCCGCCACCCGGGCTGCAGATGCCGGAGATGGGCTAAGCATGGAAAACCACAAGCTGGTCTTGCCGCAACACCTCAACCACTACGGCTATCTCTTCGGCGGCAATCTACTCAAGTGGGTGGACGAGTACGCCTGGATAGCCGCAGTCAGAGACTATCCCGGACGCCGGTTCGTCACCATCGGTATGAACCGGGTGGAGTTCCATCGCAGTGTCCGGGAAGGCGCCATACTGCGTTTCGATATTCACCAGGGGAGAAAGGGAAGAACCTCGGTGCAGTATGAGGCCAATGTCTTTTCGGAAGACCCGGAGACCGGTCAGGAAGAGAGCATCTTCACCACCAGCATCACCTATGTCTGCCTGGATGAAGAGGGAAGGAAAGAGCCGATTTAGGTGAATCAGAATCGTCCGGGCAAGGCGATCCCGAAGATATTATGATCAATCTCGTAGGGTGCGACCCTGCCGTACCTTATCTGCCACTCCCGCGAGAATCCCCATTATCCGCCCAGGCCTTGTTCCGTCCAGGACCGGATACCGTGATGTCAGGAACTGCGGGTATAGGTGCGGCAGGGCCGCACCCTACAGTTCCAACATGAATTAAAGGTAACCGTCGGTAAGGGTTAACATGAAATTGACCAGATCCGCTCGTTCCTGATCAGTTAGATTCAAACCCACGAAGGTACCGGCATTCATTTCAGCCGCGATATTGGGATCGTCCACTTCCGGCGTGATAAACAGATTGGCGACCTGGATATCGTAGTGCAGCACGACCTCTTCCAATGTCGCATAGACACCGTTATGCATGTAGGGGGCCGTCAACTCCACATTGCGCAAGGTGGGCACCTTGAACTTGCCCCGCTCCGCCGCCTGATCCGCAGCATCGATCGCCGCACTCGCGCCCAGTCCCTCATCCACAAAGCTGCTGTTCGCGATATTGGCGGGATTCTGCGGATTACTCGGCGTGCCGATGTTGTAGTAGCGGAAATTGGTAAAGAGCGACTCCTCTGGTGTACTGCCCAACGTATGGCAATTAGCGCATTTGGCTTTAGTCGCATCCTGAAACAGAACGAAACCACGTTGCTCCGATGCGGTAAAGGTGTAGCTTCCTTGCAGAAAGGCATCGAATTTTGAACTGAACGGATTGACTTCGTCGGATGCCTCGAAGGCGGCAATGGCAGTGGCGATATTGTGATAGGCCGTATCCGTATCGGTGAAGGCATTGGCACCGAAAATGGCGATGAAGTCGGAGGAGTAGGCTGCATTCTGTACTATGGCCACTGCCTCGGCTGCGTTGGCAAGGTTCATCTCTACCGGATTCAGGAAAGGCCCCTTGGCCTGTTCCACCAGATCGAGCGCACGGCCGTCAAGGAACTGCCCCCCCTGATATTTCGAGTTGGTCTCCGGTGTCTGATCCCCTGCGGCAACGGTACCGAACGACGGAGCAAAGGAGGCATAAGCCGCAGTCGGCGCATTGCGATCACCGAATGCGCCACCCACCGATCCTTCCGATACGGGCGCATTGACCGTCACCCTAGGGTCGGCAAAACCATTAGCCGGGTCGTGACAGCTGGCACAGGACTGATTACTGCCGCTCGACAGATCGGTATCGAAAAAGAGTTTTCTGCCGAGTTCGACCATGGTGACCGTCGAGCCACCCGAAGTGGTGCCGGTGTCGCCGCCACCACCGCCGCAGGATGCGGTCATCAGTGATGCCAAAAAAATCAGACTCAAACTATGCCATTTCGTCATTGATCCACCTCGAAAGACGATTAATCCCTGAATTTGGTCAACATTTCTAATTGCCTGCAGAAAATTCTGGGTTGATTTGGATCACAGAGATGGAGAGCAGCAGGAAATTCCTTACAAATACTGAGTGATTCATCACACATCCTGAGGCGTTTAATTATTATTCCCCGCCTGCCTGAACGGATATCCAAGCCATCACTCCATCAACAGGCGCGAAAAAATTTATATTGGATAAGTGGATGAAACGGGGAGACGGAAAGCGCTTCTACTCATCTGCCCCCTCAGGCAGCGAGGCTTTGCGAAAAACGGGCAGATCGGGGCCTTCTTCCTCCTCCAGTTCGACCTTCTCGATCTTCTCGAAGCGGCTGCTGATCTTTCGTGCGGAGATATTGACGTCGCTGACATCCTGATGGGCCTGACCGATGTGTTTGGCCAGATTGTCCATGCGGTTCTTGAAGCGTCCGAAATCCTTCGAAAGCGCACGCAGATGATCCTGAATGATATGGACCTGCTCACGGGTCGCCGCATCCTTGAGTACTGCCCGCGCCGTTGTCAGGATCGCCATCATGGTGGTGGGAGAGACCAGCCAGACCCGCTTGCGAAACGCCTCCTCCACCAGCTCGGGGAAGTGTGCATGGATCTCGGCAAAGACCGCCTCCGCCGGGATAAACATGACCGCACCGTCGGAGGTCTCACCGGGAATAATGTAGCGGCCGGCGATATCGTCCATATGCTTCTTGATGTCGCTGCGAAACTGTCGTTGCGCCTGCTGCCGATCCGACTCCGCCAGTTGGTCGTCCAGCATCCGCTGATAGGACTCCAAAGGAAACTTGGCGTCGATCACCACATTGCCGGTGGGGTCCGGCAGAAACAGGACACAGTCGGCACGCCTGCCGTTGCTCAGAGTGTGCTGCAGGGCGAAACCCGACTCCGGCATCACGTTTCGCACCAAGGCGGAGAGCTGCACCTCGCCGAAGGCGCCCCTCGAACGCTTGTCCGACAACACCTCCTGCAGGCTCACCACATTGGTGGAGAGCTCGGTGATCTTCTTCTGCGCCTCATCGATTCGGGTCAGGTGAGTGAGTACCTGCGTGAAGGTCTCCGTGGTCTTTTCAAAGCCCTCATTGAGGCGTTTCTCCACCTGGCCGCTGATCTCCTTCAGCCGCTGGTCGGTACTTTCGGTCAGACCCTGCACCCGCTTGCCCAGATCGTCTGCGTGTTGGGTCAAAGCCTCGGCCACCTGTTTGCGCACTTCCGCCATACCATTCTGCAGCGTCTCATGCTGCTGACGCATCGCTTCCAGTTGCCGCTCGTCGAAGGCCTCACGATGACGAACCAGTGAGTGGCTGAGGGATTCGCGCAGTTCGCCCAGCTTCTCCTGCTGGGCAAGCCTGCCCTCACCCAGGGTTTCGGTGACGCCCTTTTTCAGCGATTCAAACTGCTCGAGGAGGTCGATACGAAGTTGTCCCGCATCGTCGGTGAGATGCTTCTGCATCTCGCCGAAGCGCCGTTCCAATCCCTGATAGAGCTTATCCGAACGTTCAAGCAGCGCCTGTTGCATACCGTGCAGCAGGCGTTGCTGAGCCAGGGCACCGCGGGCGATCCGCTCAGTGAGAAGATCCCGCAGTTCGTGCTGCTCCTTTGAGAAGCGCCTCTCCTGCTCATACAGCAGCCCTTCCAATGACTGCTGACCCGAGGTCTGGATCTCGTGCGCGTGGTGTTGGGCTTCCAGCAGGCGTGAGAGCCAGAAGAGCGCCCAACCCAGCAACAGCACTGCGCCGCTGGCGAGAATCAGGGTCAGCTGCTCCGCAAGTGTCAGTTGAGTGAACCATTCCATAGCCGAACTATACCTCAACCATAGGCTCAAAACCTGAGCCTGTGCGAGAAGCGTCGGTGTGACACAGATCGTCAAATGGGGATAATGGTATATCGACTGCTCGCCCTTGCATCCCGACAAGACAATCCTTACCTTTGCCGCTCTGATTCGACACTGACGCGATACCCGAAACGCCCAAGATGCAGATACACCTGAAAACCCTCGGCTGCCGACTGAATGAAGCGGAACTCGAGACCTGGAGCCGTGATTTTCAGGCCCAGGGCCACAGCATGACCGACAATCCGGAGGATGCCGACCTGCTGGTGGTCAACACCTGTGCCGTCACCGAGGAGGCGGTGAGAAAATCCCGCAAGCTGCTGGGACGCGCCGGTCGTCAGAATCCCAACGCCCGCCTGGTGGTAAGCGGTTGCTATGCCTCCCTCGATCCTACCGCCACCGCAGAAGCCGAGGGTGTCGACCTGGTCATAGACAACAAAGACAAGGACCGACTGGTGGAGATCGTCAGCCGGGAGCTTGACTGGGAGATCATGCCCCAGTCAGCCACGGAACCCGGCACCACCGGCCTGCTCGAACGGGGACGCCAGCGCGCATTCATCAAGGTACAGGACGGCTGCCGTTACCGATGTACTTTCTGTATCGTCACCCTTGCCCGGGGCGAGGAGCGTAGCCGACCTGCTGCCGAGATCATCGACGAGATCAATCGGCTGCACCAGGAGGGGATCCAGGAAGTGGTCCTGACCGGCGTCCATATCGGCGGCTACGGCAGCGATATCGGCACTGATATCTCCAACCTGATCAGGCAGGTGCTGGCAGAGACCGACATCCCCCGCCTGCGAATCGGCTCCATCGAACCCTGGGACCTGCCGGAGCAGTTCTGGTCCCTGTTCGACAACCCCCGCTTCATGCCCCACCTTCACCTGCCTCTGCAAAGCGGATCCGACAGCGTATTGAGGCGCATGGCCCGCCGCTGTCGAACAGACGAGTACCGGGAGCTGATCCAACAGGCCAGAAGCCAAGTGAAAGATTTCAATGTCACCACCGACATCATCGTCGGGTTCCCAGGCGAGACGGAATCCGAGTGGCAACAGACTCTCGACTTTGTGGAGGAGATCGGCTTTGGCCATCTGCATATCTTCGCCTACTCCCCCCGCCAGGGCACCAAGGCGGCAGGCCTGCCTGACCCGGTCAGCCGGGAGGTCAAGCGGCAACGCAGTGAAGCACTGCACCAAATAGGTCAGAAAGCGAAAGAAGCGGTATTGAAAGAGTATATCGGACGGACACTACCCGTATTAATTGAAGGAAGAAGCAATCAGGGCTGGAATGGTTACTCGCCCAACTATCTCCGTATATCGGTACCGGGCACAGAAGGCTCCTCACTGGAAAATCGAATCCTTCAAGTACACATCAACGACTTTTCAACAGACAGGCAGCTGTTAACGGGAAACATTTTCGATCACACAAAATAAAAAACGCGCCCAAAGGCGCGCTTTCCACAGTTTATATCAATGGTTTACCAGTTAAACAGATAGCCAACACCTTCAATGGTCACTGTATATGCACTGCAACTATCGAAACTGACAGTGGCAAATGTACCGGCAGCACCACTGAGCGTAACGACACCGGAACCTGGCACACCAGTGGGACAACCGAAGGTGACTGGCGATGAAGTCGTCATGGCAACATAGCCGTGATCCGGATCGTAGATTGTGGCGCTTATGTAGAAACCCGAGGTCTCGCTGCCGGACAGACTGATCCCGGTTATCCGATAAACCCTGTCATCAACGCCGAGGAAGTCGGAAGTCACCGTACAGCTTGAACCAATGCAAGCAATTGTCATATTGATGCTCTCAGACTCACCGGCATAAGTAACGGTCACTCTGAACACCATCGTCAGTGAACTTAAGTCCGCAGCTGCCGTGTAATCCACGACTCCATTGAGGAGAATGATACCTCCAGTCCCATCATGCCTTGCACAATTGGTCAGAGTGATCGTTCCCACTGTCTCTGCATCATTGGTATCGGCTATGGCACTACCGCCTGCATTACATAAATCAGCACTGACATCGGTAAGCTTGGCGGCGTAGGCCGTGTCATCCGACTTGAGCCATTGTGAAATTAGGGGAGCGATTTCCAACAATTTATGCTCAAGACTGGGGGCCGAACGCAGCGAAAAAACCGAAGCTGCATCGGATGCCAGTACCTGCAGAGCACCGGATGCAGCGGCTGTCGAGAGATCTTCGGAGTTGGTCGTTTCTACCCTTGCCTGGGTTGTCACACCAGAATATACCGGCGCATTGTTGAGTGTCGTATCTCCTCCACCGCCTCCACCACCGCAGGCCTGGAGCAGAAGAATTGTGCAAAAAACCGAGATTGAAAAAAGAAGTGGCCTTTTCATCGAACTGTCCCCTCTGACCTAATCTCTATAAACAGGGGAAAGATACCGTCTTATCCACAAAAAAAGATGGGAACAGGCCACACTTCAGCTAACTGGTCACTTATAATTCCCGATCCCGTGCCTCTTGCTGTTCCGTATCTTGCACAGTGGAAATATAGGAAAGAGAGATACCCAGTTTGCGTGTCCACTCCAACTCAATCCGCCAGGATTTATCACTGCTTGGCCAGACGTGTTTTAGCTCCCCTTCACCCCTGCGAATAGCACCGATCTTGGATGCCTTGGTGCGGGCATAGGCGGGATAGTGACTCCGATCGCGATAGGGTCCGTATTTCGCCTCCAGTTTTTCGCGCAGATTCTTGAGGGTGATCTGACTCGCCGGATCATAAGTATGCAATACCTTGTAGATCTTCCCCTTAAAAGCCATTACATAGGTTCGCTCACGGCCTTGCCGATAGACGATCGCGGAACGATCACCCTGCTGCTGTGAAGGCATACCCGCCGGGTACTGCTGCCGTAGCTGTTGAATACTGCCGCCGAGACAGTAGATACCGAAGACCCGCTTCAGACAGTCGGCATCCGCATGGATTTCCCAGGACAGCCCAACAAGGCTTGCCGCCATAAGCAAGGTCGCACCGCGTCTAGGCATCATCGTCTCCTGATTCTCTATTCATTATCGTCAGCAGCCACGAGGGTCCGGACGAAACCGGCCAGCTGCTTGTAGTGGCTGCCCTTCCAGTAGATCTTTGCACAATTACCGCAGCGCCAGAATTCAGTATAGAGTTCAGCCACCCGTTTGGGCAGTTCTGTGGCTATCTCCTCCTTTGCCGCCTGATCCAGCGTACTGTTGCACATCATGCAGCGGGTAAACGGTGCCACCAATGCATAGAGGTCCAGTCGATTGAACAGCTCTGAGACCTGCGCTTTGGTATCCAGGGTATGGATAAAACAACCATGCGTGATCGCCCGATGCATCAACAGGTCCCGGTCTCGAGTCAACAGGATCCGCCGCTCATCCACGGAGATCTCCACCAGACGGCGGTCTCCTGCGTCGTTGAAGAAGAGAGTGTCGAACCCCATGAGACGTAGATATCTGGCCAGCTTTCCAAGGTGGGCATCGGCCAAAAAGCAGGGTTGCCGTAACGGCTTGTCGCGTAGTCGCAACAAGGGTGTGATATCGACCCGTTCGAACATCGGGTAGATGCTGATGCGATCCCCGTTCCTGGGTAGGTAGTCAAAGCCCACAGACACCCCGTTGGCCAGAATGATCTCCACCTCGGTGTGGGGAACACCCAACCCTTCGATCAGGTGTTTGATACTTTGCGTGGGTTGAAAAGGATGCTCGAACGGTCGCTTGCGACACTCAGCACGCAGGAAGTCATTCAGCTCTTCGTAGAAACGAAGGGTGACAAGCTCCATGGCTCTCAGTAATCGAACTCCGCCCAGATCGGACAGTGGTCGGAGGGTTTCTGCATAGCCCGGATATCGTAGGCGATACCCACGTCACGACAGCAGGCCACCATTGGCGCTGTCGCCAGCATCAGATCGATACGCAGTCCGCGCTTGGGTTCCCGATCAAAGCCGCGACTGCGATAGTCGAACCAGCTGAAGCGGTCGTCCACATCGGGATTCAACACCCGATAGCAGTCCTGCAGTCCCCAATCCTGCAGCGCCTGCAGCCACTCACGCTCTTCCGGCAGGAAACTGCACTTACCGGTTCTCAGCCATCGCTTGGCGTTGTCCTCGCCGATGCCGATGTCGTTATCGAGGGGGGCTACGTTCATATCCCCTATGATCAACAGAGGCTCCGAAGGATCGTATTCGCTTTGCAGCAGATTGAGCAGATCGGTATAGAACTTACGTTTGGCGGGAAACTTCACCTCGTGATCACGGCTCTCCCCCTGGGGAAAATAGCCGTTGATCACAGTCAGCGGCGCGCCCTTGGGGGAGGTGTATCGGGCGCTGATCAAACGGCGTTGCGCCCCCTCTCCGTCATGAGGAAAACCCATCCGCACCTGTTCCGGCTCCAGCGTCGAAAGCAGCGCCACCCCATAGTGCGTCTTCTGGCCGTGATAACGGGCGGTATAGCCCAGCGACCCGATCATATCCACGGGAAAATCGGCGTCCTGCACCTTGGTCTCCTGGATACCTATGATATGAGGCTCATAGCTCGCCTTGAGCTGATTGAGCTGATGCTCACGGGCGCGAATCCCGTTGGTGTTGAAGGAGACGACTTTCATAACAATTAAACCTGTTCTTGTCTAGCAATCGGTAGTAACGGTGCGGCAGGGCCGCACCATGATTGTTCAATGCAGCCTATCATGAGCCAAAGGCCCGCTCTAGGTCAGTACCCCCAAGCTGCCGACGGTTGTTTTTATCCTCGACTCTGGCGATGATTGATCCCGTAGTAGTTTCACCCGGAAGATCCCAACCATGCTGATCGTCATCTCCCCCGCCAAGACCCTGGACTATGAAACCCCGCCGGCCACCAAAAGCCACACCAAACCGGCCATGCTGAAACAGTCCCAGCAGCTGATCGACAACCTGCGCAACTACTCCGCCCTCGATCTGGCGGAGCTGATGAAACTGAGCGTGAAACTGGCGGAGCTCAACTTCGGCCGCTACCACGACTGGAAAACCCCCTTTAACACCAAGAACGCCAAACAGGCGGCCCTTGCGATGAAGGGGGATGTCTACACCGGTCTCGATGCGGAGAGTCTTGAGGAGGAGGATTTCAAATTCGCCCAGCAGCACCTGCGCATACTCTCCGGCCTCTACGGCGTACTCAAACCCCTCGACCTGATGCAGCCCTACCGGCTGGAGATGGGCACCAAACTGCCTAACGAGCACGGCAAGGATCTCTATGCCTTCTGGGGCGAGTCGATCACCCAGGCCGTCAACAAGGCGCTCAAGGCGCAGGGTGACGACATCCTCGTCAATCTCGCCTCCAACGAATACTACAAGTCGATCAAACCGAAACTGGTGAATGGCCGCATCATCACACCCCAGTTCAAAGAGAAGAAGAACGGCAGCTATCGCATGATCGGCGTCTTCGCCAAACGGGCCCGCGGCCTCATGAGCCGCTATATCATCGAGAACCGCCTCACGGACCCGGAGGCGATCAAAGGCTTCAAAACCGACGGCTACCGCTTCAGCAAACAGCAGTCGAAGGACGATCAATGGGTCTTCGTCCGCGGCTGATCGACTCCCACGCCCATTTCGACGATGCCAGTTTCGACAGCGACCGGGCAGAGGCGTTGGCGCGGGCGGAACATGTCGGCGTCGAAGCACAGATCATCCCCGCCGTGAAAGCAGCGTGGTGGCCGAGAATCCGACAACTCAGCCAAACCTACACCGGGCTTCACGCCACCTACGGCCTGCACCCCATGTACCTTGAGGATCACCGTACGGAGCATCTCGACCAACTGCATGAATGGGTGGAGCGTGAACAGCCGGTGGCCATCGGCGAATGCGGTCTCGACTTCTATATCGACGACCCGCAACCGGAAACCCAGCAGTTCTACTTCGAACGGCAACTCGATCTGGCCAGGCAGAGTAATCTGCCGGTCATCATTCACGCCCGCCGTTCGGTGGAAGCCGTCATCAACACCCTGCGAAACTATCCCGGTATGACCGGCGTACTGCACAGCTACGCAGGCAGCGAACAACAGGCCCGGCAACTGATCGACATGGGCTTCTGCGTCAGTTTCGGCGGACCGGTCACTTACGAACGCTCCAAACGCCTGCACAAGCTGGTGCAAAATCTGCCCCTCAGCTCGATCCTGTTGGAGACCGACGCACCGGACCAGCCCGGCAGCGCCCACCGGGGGGAGCGCAACGAACCGGCCTACCTGCCGGAGGTCCTCAAGGCGGTCAGCCGTTTGCGGGACCAGGATCCCGCAGAGATCGCTGAACAGACCTCCATCAATACCCGAAGGCTCTTTCACCTCGATTAAACTCTACGTTCTCCCGGACGCTATCCCTATATCGGCGCATGCCTGCACACGCACTCATTCCTTTTTTACACAATCAGGCATGACTCCAATAGACATGGCCGTTATCATGTCGTGCTGCTACGAAGAACAACCAGGGGGATAGCATAATGGCTCAGAAGGGGATACTCGTTACCGGTGGGGCAGGCTACATCGGCAGCCACACTGCCAGGCAGTTGGGCATCGCCGGTGAGCGTATCGTCACCCTCGACAATCTCTGTACCGGTTTCAAACAAGCGGTACTCTATGGCGAACTCGTGATTGGCGATACCGGCGATCGCGAGCTGGTCAGCCGTATCCTTAAAGAGCACGATATCGACACGGTGATGCACTTTGCCGCCCACACCATCGTGCCGGAGTCGGTGGAAAACCCCCTCAAGTACTACAGCAACAACACCTGCAACACTCGCAACCTGCTGGCCTGCTGCGCCGAGGCGGGAGTGAAGAACTTCGTCTTCTCCTCCACCGCCGCGGTTTACGGCATTCCGGAAAAAGGCGTCGCCTTCGAAGACGCACCGACCCAGCCGATCAATCCCTACGGCACCTCCAAACTGATGTCGGAGATGATGCTGAGGGATCTCTCTCTCGCCAGTGATATGAACTATGTCGCCCTGCGCTATTTCAATGTCGCCGGTTGCGACCTGGATGGGAAGATCGGCCAGTCCACACCCAAGGCCACACTGATCACCAAGGTGGCCTGCGAGGCTGCTGTCGGCAAACGGGAGGCGGTCTATATCTTCGGTACCGACTACCCCACTCCCGATGGCACCGGCGTTCGCGACTACATCCACGTGGAGGACCTGGCCGACGCTCACGTGAAGGCACTCACCTATCTGCGAAACGGGGGGGAATCAGCCGTCCTCAACTGCGGCTACGGTCACGGCTATTCCGTCAGGGAGCTGCTGCAGGCAGTGGAGACAGCCAACGGGGCACCGCTCAACATCATCGAGGCCGATCGCCGCGCGGGTGATCCGCCGGAATTGATCGCAGGCGCCACCAAAGTCCGCGAAGTGCTTGGCTGGATACCCCAATATGACGACCTGGGCACCATTGCCAGCTCCGCCCTTGCCTGGGAAAGAAGTCAGTTCGAGAACCCGTGGTCAAACGACTGAACTAAACCAGGCAGACACAGTGCAGATTCGCCGATCGAATCTGTTCTCATCCACAGCGAATAGATAATCGATATGGAATTGCTGCAGATCTTCATCCTGGCTGCACTGCAGGGTCTGACTGAATTCCTGCCTATCTCCAGCTCGGCCCACCTGATCCTCGCGCCTCATCTCCTGGGTTATGCGGATCAGGGGCTGGCCTTTGACGTGGCCGTACATGTCGGCACCCTGGCCGCGGTCGTGGGCTATTTCCGCCATGAGGTGATCGCCATCGGCGGCGACTTTTTCCGCTCCTGGGTCGATCCCGCTGCCCGCTCCCGGGAATCGGGACTGGGCTGGATGATCGTCATCGCCACCATCCCC
Source organism: Candidatus Thiodiazotropha sp. (ex Monitilora ramsayi) (assembly GCA_025655595.1). Taxonomy (GTDB): domain Bacteria; phylum Pseudomonadota; class Gammaproteobacteria; order Chromatiales; family Chromatiaceae; genus Thiodiazotropha. The sequence goes on along the minus strand of JAHXIO010000001.1, from coordinate 636,986 downwards.
GTGGGCCTATTCGGCCTGCTCATGAAATCCCTGGTGGAGACCGATCTGCGCTCCCCCCTGGTGATCGCCATCACCACCATCGGCTTCGGCCTGCTGCTCTGGGCCGCCGACAAAATGGGCAAGCGCAACCGGGACGAGTACAGCATCCGCTGGAGCGACGCACTGATCGTAGGGCTGTTTCAGGCCATCGCCATCATCCCCGGCACCTCACGCTCCGGCTCGACCATGACCGCCGGTCTCTTTCTGGGACTGACCCGAAAGGCCGCCTCCCGCTTCTCCTTTCTGCTCTCCATTCCCACCATCATCATGTCCGGCGGGTTACTCACCCTCGACCTGATCGGTAGCGAGACCGCCGTGGACTGGCTCTCCCTGGGGATTGGCGCGAGTCTCGCCTTCATCGCCGCCTATCTCTGCATTCACTTCTTCCTGCAGTTCATCGAACGCATCGGCATGACCCCTTTTGTCATCTACCGTCTGTTGCTGGGCGGTGCGCTGCTCTATCTGGTGCTCTGAGACGGCAATCATCGTGACGGACAATCGGTCAGGCCCGTACCTGGCTGGTTTCATTTCAATGCCTGATGACTGATTGTCGAAGCAGACGCCAAGAACGGTTCTGACGAAGCTTTTAACCCGGCTATCGATGCCATTGACTGCATCAACGATCCCTTTTCCCTCACTGTCTGAGCTAATAGCATCGTTAACGATGCTTTTTGCTTCGTTGTTGTAGCTATTAGCTTCACTAGCGATGCTTTAACCTTCGTTGTTGGAGCCACTAGCTTCATTCACGATGCTTATTGCTTCTTCTGTGGTGTTAATAGCTCCACTCATGAAAACATGACCTTCGTTTGGGCTGCTGATCACTTCGTTCACGAGGTTTTTTGCTTCGTTTGTGCAACTTTTATCTTCGTTCACGAAGCTTATGGCGCTGTTGACGACGTCATTCACTGCCTTGTTTACTCTCATCGCTTCGTTGACGGTGCCAATCGCTTCGCCTGCGATGTTTTTTACTTCAACGCCCAATATTATGGCTACGTTGCCTGAGCGCTCGAACGTGTCATCCGGCTCATCCGCAACCTCACTGGCCGGAAAGGATTGATTGCACAACCAATGCCATCCACAATCGACCGGGAAAACTGTCGCGTTGACTCGACACCGAACGCCGAACTCTATGAATGAATCCCTAGTGCGACGTCATACCTCGCTCTTCATCGCCAGCCTGGCCACACTGGCGATGGCGCTGGGGTTGCCGCGACTCATCGAGTGGTCGCCTGGGATGGCGGGTGCCACCGCTGCGGCACTGACCTTCATCGCACTCTACTTTCTCTCTTTCTCCCTCGCCTTCACTCTCTTCACGCTCTCTCTGGTCTCGCGCCGGGATCTCTCTGGCAAACATCAGGTGATGGGGTTCGTACCCTTCCTGCTGGTACTGCTCACAGGGGCCTATATTCTCTCCCGGCTTTAGTCCGCCGACCTCAACACCTCCCCTATTTCCCGATCAGGCTCTACACTGCATAGTGAGCCTATGAATCTCAATCCGAATCCGGGAGTCGAACCATCAGGATGAGCTGCTTTATAAAAACCGTTGCGTCGGCACTCACGCTCCTCTGCCTCTCTCTCATCAGCCTCTCCCTGCCGGCGGCAGAGGAGATGGAGATTTTCGAACTCAAAGGCAGGACACCCCAGGAGATCATCCCCCTGATCCAACCCTTTGTCGGTCCTAACGGCACCGTCACCGGCATGCACAATCAATTGATCGTTCGAACATCGGCGGAACGCATGGCGGAGGTTCGAAGAATTCTCCACGAGTTCGACCGGCCGCCCCAGCGTCTGCTGATCCATGTACGGGACACCCAACCGATGAGCGGCAGCAACGACCGCTTCGAACTCCATACCGATCGCGGCAGGGTGCAGATCGGCCGTCCCGGCGAGTCGGGCATCAGGCTCAAGCAGTATGAGACCCGGCAGACGGACGACAGCGTGCGTACGCTGCAGACCCTGGAGGGATCGCCCACACTGATCGTCAGCGGTACCAGTCAACCATTCTTCACCGGTGGCGGATACGCACCCGGCCCCTATCCCGGCTACCGGGCCGACTACCAATACCGCAACATCGATTCGGGATTCTACGCCACCGCCCATCTGATCGGTGACCGGGTCAGGATCGAGATCACCACCCAGCGCGAAACCCCGCTGCCGGACCGGCGGACAATCGACCGCCGGCAGAGCCGCAACAGCGTATCGGGAAAGATTGGCGAGTGGATACCCCTGGTCAACCTAAGCAGTCAACGGCAACAGCGCGAATCGGACATCACCATGCGGGGAACCACACGCCTCGAACAGAGAGAGGCAGTATGGGTAAAGGTCGAAGTGTTGCCCTAGGTGTGTGACAGATCAGACTTGAACTGACTGGCAGTACCAGGCCAGGTCGAACCTACATTGCAAAGCGGACGCTTGAAGCCACAAGAAACCCATCTCGCGAATGGCTCAAAGCGGCCAATTGCGGCCAGTTAATTTGTCGATGCCGCCACCCTCTTCCATCTGTGCAAATAACTTCACATCTGTGAAATTTTTTTCACAGCGCTAAGGTATTGTTTGTTAAGGATAATATCTGAGTTGCCCATTGTGTTCAGCGCCCAGGCGTTGCTCCCACACACTGATGGTATTTTGTAACCTACTGATAGTTAAGAGTAATTTCTCTTGGCGCGGTGTTTGCCTCTCTTTTGCCAGGGAAATCATACAGAGCTTCAGTAACGACACGCCCTGGAGCAATCACCATCGTCTGGAGGCATAACAATGAGCGACTGGACTAGACGCAATTTTCTGAAAGCAACCGTCGCGGCTTTAGGATCGACTGCGACGAGCAATGCCTTCGGCCTGTTCTTCCTGGAGCCGGTCGATGATCCTTTAGGCGCTTATCCCTACCGCGGCTGGGAGGATTTCTACCGGGATCAGTTCACCTGGGATTCGACCGGTCGTACCACCCACGGCATCAACTGCACCGGATCCTGCTCCTGGAAGGGCTATGTCAAAAACGGGATCCTGTTCAAGGAGGAGCAATACGCCGACTTTCCTGCCATCAGCGATCAGCTCCCGTCCTACAATCCACGGGGCTGTCAGAAGGGCGCCAACTACAAGGAGTATATCTACGGTCCGCAGCGGGTGAAGTATCCCCTGATGCGCGTCGGGGCGCGGGGTGAGGGCAAGTGGCGCCGTGCGACTTGGGGCGAGGTATTCAATGCCATCGCGGATCAAATGGTGGAGACGATCACGCACTCCGGGCCCGATGCCATCACCTTCTTCTCCGCCATTCCCGCCAAGCACCACCTGACGCTGGCCGGCGGTTTCCGTTTCGCCAACCTGATCGGCGGCGTGGTGTGCAGTTTCTACGACTGGTATTGCGACCTGCCCCCGGGGGAACCCATGACCTGGGGCGTACAGACCGACTCCTGTGAATCCGCCGATTGGTTCAACTCCGACTACCTCATCATGTGGGGCTCGAATGTGGTCGAGACGCGGATACCGGACGCCCACTTCTATACCGAGGCCCGCATGAAGGGCACCAAGATCGTCTCCATCCACCCGGAGTACAATCCGTCCACGATTCATGCCGACCTGCACGTACATGTGACACCCGGCACCGACGGGCATCTGGCCCTGGCCATGTCGCATGTCATCGTCCTGGAGGCGCTCTACGACGCCGCCTACCTGCGGCAGTTCACCGATATGCCCATGCTGGTGCGTAACGACAACAACAAGCTGCTGCGCGAAAGCGATGTGGTTGCCGGCGGCAGCGACCAGAAGTTCTACTTCTGGGACAACATGACCCAGCAGGCAGTGCTCGCCCCCGGCACCCTGGGTGAAAAGCCGGCGGGTCCTCAGCCCACCAGCGGCCAGGGGAGCTGGACCCTGGACCTGGGCAACGTCGACCCGGCCCTGGAGGGCAACTACACGGTTGCCACGCTCAGCGGAAACGTGATGGTCCTGCCGGTGTTTGAACGGCTCCGCGACAGCCTGGCCGATTATTCGCCTGTCGCGATGCAGAGTGTCACCGGCGTGCAGGCAGACATCATCGCCCAGGTGGCCCGGGAATTTGCCGTCGCCGCGCCACGGGCACGCGTGATAGAGGGCGCAGGTACTAACCACTACTACCACAACGATCTCATTAACCGGGCCCAGATGCTGCTGCCGGCATTGTGCGGTTGTGTCGGACATCCGGGTGGTGGCTTCGATCACTACGTGGGTCAGGAGAAGCTGTGGGCTGAGGAGGGTTTTTTCGAGTTCGCTTTCCCCCTGAGCCGAGCACGGCAGCGGTTCCAGAATACGACCCTTTGGACCTACATCCATGGTGACGTGGCATCGGATGTGGACGACCTCTGGCCCAAGGACGTGGGTGAGTACATCGTCGAGAGTGTCAACAATGGTTGGATGCCAGTCTGGCCGAAGGGCAACATCACCTACGACCCTTTATCCAGGACGGTGAACAATGACCGCAGTCCCGAAGTGCTGTTCGTCTGGGGTGCAAACTACCTCAACCAGGCCAAGGGCAACATGGATGTGCTCGCCAACCTCTACCCCAAACTGAAACTGATCGTGGATATCAATTCACGCATGGATACCACGGCCCTGTACGCCGACATCGTGTTGCCGGCGGCCAGCTGGTACGAACAGTGGAACCTATCCACTACCGACCTGCACACCTTTGTACATCCGTTCACACCCGTGATCCCCCAGCAATTCGACAGCCGCACAGACTGGCGGATATGGAAGGGGCTGGCCAGGGTACTGGGGCGCCGTGGGCTGATATACAACGATACGGTACCCAACGGCGACACCATCACCCGTGATCTCACCACCCTGTTCGACGATCTGACCACGGGCGCCCACGGAGAGAATATTCGGGGAGACCGGGCCGCCTGCCAGCACCTGCTCGATCTATCACCCGAGACCAACGGCCTCACGATCAGGAAAAGGCGCTCGGCCAACTCGATCATCAAGCACCCGCAACGCTTCCTGCAGGCCAGTCGTGACTGGACCAGCGACATCGTGGACGGCGAAGCCTATTCCACCTTCCGGCGCATGACCGAGAACCTGCGTCCGCTGACCACCCTGGTGGGACGCCAGCAGTTCTATATCGATCAGGACTGGTTCCTGGATTTCGGTGAGCAGTTGCCGGTCGCCAAGGGACCCATCAACGTGGATGACTACCCCTTGCGCTGGCTGACACCGCACGGTCGCTGGAGCATCCACTCCACCTGGCGGGATGCGAAGTTCCAGCTGCGCCTGCAGCGCGGCAGGCCGGTTGTCTACCTCAGCCCGCCGGAGGCCGCACAGCGCGGTCTCGCGGACAACGAACTGGTCGAGGTGTTCAACGGCCACGGCAGCTTTGAGGCCCACCTCAATATCGCGCCGCGCCTGCCGGACAACGTGGCCATGATGTACCACGGCTGGGAGCACTATTTCCTCAACAATGGCTGGCAGACCCCGGTCACCATCCGCATCAAGCCCACCGAGATCGTCGGTGGCTATGGTCAGCTGAAGTTCCGCCTGAACTATTGGGGACCAACGGGGAACCAGCGCGACACGCGGGTCGAGATCCGCAGAGCGGGCGGCAATGCCTAGGCCCGAACCGCAGGGATTCCATCGCAGATCGCGCAGTCAGTCTTGAGTTAGGAGGAGAGGAATATGGCAAAGATACAAAGACAGGTTCAGATGCTTTTCGACCTGAACAAGTGCATCGGCTGTCACACGTGCACCATGGCCTGCAAAACCATGTGGACCGATCGTAACGAGGGTCAGATGTACCAGTACTGGAACAATGTGGAGACCATGCCGGGTCTTGGTTATCCCCGCAACTGGGAGGAGTCGGGCGCCACCATCGGTACCTGCCAGCCGAAAAATGACGACGAGGCGGCTTTGACGCCCCTGCCGGATATCGAAGGGGACTACGGCGCCCCGTGGGAGTACAACTACGGGGAGGTGTTGAAAACCGAAGGCGGTAACGCGTCTAGATCGGTCGTCGTCCCCTTTCCGTCACCCGATGGCCCCGACGCCTACGCCTCCAACTGGGACGAGGATGTGGGCGTGGGCGCCTTTCCCAATAACTACTACTTCTACCTACCACGGATCTGCAATCACTGCTCGGATCCGCCCTGCGTGTCGGCCTGTCCCCGCCGGTCCGTCTACAAGCGTGAGGAGGACGGTGTCGTGCTCATCGACCAGGATCGGTGTCGCGGCTATCGTTTCTGCGTCCAAGGCTGCCCGTACAAGAAGATCTACTTCAATCCGGTGACCGGGAAGTCGGAAAAGTGCATATTCTGTTACCCGCGTATCGAGCAGGGTGAGGGAAACTTCTGCGTCACCCAGTGCGTCGGCCGTATCCGTTGGGTTTCCTACCGGGATAACAAGGCGTCCAACCTCTACAAGCTGGTAAACAACTGGCGTGTGGCACTGCGTCTACATCCGGAGTTCGGCACCGAGCCCAACACTTTCTACATCCCGCCCATGAGTCCGCCGGGCTATCTGGCCAACGGCGACCTCGACAGCAAGGGCCGCATTCCGGTGAGCGTGCTCGCCAGGATGTTTGGAGACAATTGCAATCAAACGCTGGCTCAGCGCGAAGCACGTATCGAGGAGATCTTTGACATCCTGGAGACCGAGCGTGCCAAGGGCATGGACTCCGAGTTGGTGCGCATTCTGGTGGCGACAACCGATACCGAGCAAGTTCAGCTGACGTAGCGGTAGGGAGACAACGACCATGATTAAGATTAAGCAGCTAATTAGATCCATGACCAAGGGGGTCCCGCTCCTTGCCCTGGCTGGCGTCCTGACCGGCCCGATCAATCCGAGTCTTGCCCAGAATAACGGCAACGGCAGCGTGGTAGTCTCCGTCCATGTTAATCAGCCGATCTCCGAAGACCCCAACGATCCGGTCTGGAACAGTGCCCGGTACGAGGCGGTGGAGATGGAGCAGGAGTACGAGCTGACAAACGTACCGGTACCTCCGGGGCTGCCGAACGAGAAGACCCTGTGGGTGGGATCCCTCAATAACGGGGAGTTCATCTACTTCAACTTCAAGTGGGCGGACAGCACCGCCGACGCATCTGTGGGCGATCCCACGCTTTTCGCCGATGCCGTGGCCATTGAATCCCCGTTCACGGGTATGGTCCCCGGGGAACAGGGTATCGAAATGGGCAGCCTCCAGATCCCGGTGAATATCATCTTCTGGCGCGCCGATCTGGTGCGGCCGCAGAACATCACGGGTGTGGGCGAGGGAAGCGTCCAGATCACACCCGGTTCATCGGCGCTCACCCTGGTACAGGGCGGCCAACACGCACAAGGCGTGTGGGACGTGGTCGTGGGACGCAAGATGCTCTCGGAGAATGCCAATGAGCAGATGAGCTATGTGCGCGGCCAGGAGTATTCCATTGCTTATGCCCTGTGGGACGGCCATGTAGAGGAGCGCAACGGCAACAAGTACGTGCGCGGTAGCTGGGACAGGCTCGTGATCGAGTAACTGGGGCCGCATGCCCGGAATGGCGACAGGTGGCGAACCAACGACTACCTCCCGCCACCATTAGGCAAACCCCGAACAACGCTTCAGAAGGAGGCATCCATGTCAGAACCAACCACTGCCGAGACACTACGCTCGGAGCCAGCCATCCGAAGTCGGTTGTATTTGTTGCTGGCGGTGGGGTTTCGCTATCCGTCACGAGAGATTTTCGCCGCCTTGAAAAACGGAATCTATCAGGCCGAGATAGGAGAGTGCATCGAGTGCCTGCCCCATATCTCCACCCTACCGGCCGTAACCGCAGAGTCCGGTTTGGGGCCGTTGCCGATGCTCCGGGAGATGCCGTTCGAGGAATTCGAAAGCCTTTACACCGCAAGCTTTGAGGTGGGATACCCGGAGCCGCCCTGCCCACTCTATGAGGGGATTTATCGTGGCGGTGAACGTACCCAATACATGCTACGTGTCAGTAGTTACTACAAACATTTTGGCTTGGTCATGAGTCAAGGGGACGGCCGCCGGGAGGTACCGGATCATCTCAGCGCCGAACTGGAGTTTATGCATTTTCTGACCTTCAAGGAAAATCAGGCGAATGAGGAGGGAACGGAGGAACTGCTGCAAGGTTATCTGCGGGCGCAAAAGGACTTCCTGCAACAGCAGCTGTCCCAGTGGCTGCCAGGATTCGTCAAACGGTTGCAGACGGGCTGCCGGATACCTTTCTATGTTGCCCTGGGCCACTTGATACACGACGTCATCCTGTCTGAACTGGAGCACGTCAAATCAATCCAGGCTGGCATCGTCGTCAACACGACGGTGGAGCATACTGAAACTAGTGCAGTGTCTTCTAGCACACCCTCAAGGTAATATTTGGATGCAGCCAGCCCCAGAAGACGGTCAGGTGACAGGCGCACGAGTGCAGGACTGGCTTAGCCAATAGAACGGGCAGAAAGCAGGTCAGGCGCGGAAGGCCTGTAGTTCCAGGCCGTAGGAGTGCACCTTCAGATAGACCGCACGACGCGAGAAACCCATGGATTCGGCTGCGCGCGCCACATTGCCTCGATGCCGTTTTAGCGCAGAGACGATCGCCTGTCGCTCCAGGTCCTGCATCGTCGTCTTCTTCCGCCCCTTCCAGCCGGGGGGTTCCTTCACTGGCGCCAGTGAGGGCAGCGTATCCGAGCCGACATTCGTTGTCGCCGGCAGGTCGATCAACACATTATCCAGCCGGGACCCGGAGGCAAACAGATAACTACGCTCCAGTACGTTCTCCAGCTCGCGCACGTTGCCGGGCCAATGGTATGCCATCAGGCTGCGCTCGGCGAGGGGCGCCAATCCAGTGACTTGCCCCCCATAACGCTGGTTCAATTTTCCAAGAATGTGCCGGGACAATGCGGGAATGTCGTCGGGGCGTTCGCGCAACGGCGGGACATGAATATTGACCACGTTCAAACGGTAATAGAGATCACGGCGAAACCTGCCGGCGTCAACGATGTCCGATAGCAGTGCGTTGGTGGCGGCGACGATGCGTGCACCGCTACGCAGGGTCTGGCGGCCGCCGACCCGCTCGTATTCTCCCTCCTGCAAGACTCGCAACAGGCGGACCTGTACCGCCGGTGAGAGGGAATCGACCTCGTCCAGAAACAGGGTTCCGCCGCTGGCGCGCTCGAAATAGCCGTTGTACCTGGCATGTGCTCCGGTGAATGCGCCGCGCTCATGGCCGAACAGGGCGCTCTCTATCAGGTTTTCGGGGATCGCTCCGCAGTTCACACCAACGAAGCGATCATGGGGGCGACCACTCAGGGCATGCAGTATACGGGTAAAACACTCCTTGCCGACTCCCGTTTCCCCGGTGATCAGAATCGTGGCGGGCGTCGGCGCCACCTTTTCCACAAGGTCCAGGATATGCTGCATCTGAGGCGAGCGGGCAACGATATCGGGTCGGTGATCATTGCCTGTAGCAGCCTGCGGTTGTGCTATCGAATTGCAGCCAAAACTATCCGCGATATTCTCAAGTGCCCCCGGCGCGTCCGAAAATTCGGTTCCCGGACGATGCGCGGCCGCGTTGGGGTCCAGGTCCACACGACACTCACAAATAGACTCTTCACCGGTACAAAAGCGCTGCAGATCCACCTTGGCGTAGCCGAAATTTCGCGCGGCCACGGATCCTACGACGCCGATGACCAGATGGCAGGCTCCCGATTCCATGGAGCAGTGGCTGAATTCACAACTTCTGGTGGTGAAGTGCACAGACTCGCGGTTCACGATGTACTCACAGGCGGCGCAACCCGCGTCTTGCAACATATCCGTGATCAGACGGGCGTAACCGGTACGGTCGAGTTGACTTGTCAGGCCCAGGCGCGACCGGTGAATAACCTCCATCAACTCACCCGTCTTGGTAGCTACGCGCTCGATATGGTTCTTGGGCATTGACGGTGGTGTCGTTCGCCCGTTCTCCGCGACAATGAAGCTGGCCGCGACCTGACTCAGCAGTGAATCATTGGCGGATTCCACGGGCTGTGATGGCAGATGTCCGCCGGCGGATAAAGCATCTTTTCGCTTCATTTTGGTTTTTCCCTTAACCGGCATGTAAGAAAGCTGCAGCCGTCTTCAATATTGCGCTCGTAACAGTGACCCGCTAGTCGGGTACCTTTCGAGCGGCCGTTGGCCGGACCCCTGCAGGGATTATTCTCCACACCGCGAGCGAATTAAAAACCCGCCGCCACCCCCCATCGAGTGCTCACTTTAGTTCCCCTGACGGACCGCCCCTCGCCGGCAACATCGCCTGGCCAAACCGCGGCCTGATGTCCGTTATAAGAGTTATACAATGGGATAATTAGACTGCATGAAGGGCGATGATTAGTAGGTAAACACCCTATTTTCACGGTAGAACGTATGTAGTGTTCAACTAATCCTGGACAGTAGTTGATGTTTTTCTCCCGCCTTTACCGGCGGTAAACCGTCATTGAACTGATACGGTTGCTATTGGTTGTAGTGGTCCATCAGGTAGTATCCGGCATCTATTTCCGCATGTTCGGCGCAACCCACTACACGTAAACTATCGGCAAACCGTCGCTGATTCGAAAGCCGCCACGAAATAAATTCGAACTATCAGCAAATGCGCGTCTGGTCTCAGACATTAGCCATACGATTCTATCGAAAATGAGGTGGCCTGGTGACTATGCCTTCAGAATTGGCGGCGAAGAATTTGCCTTAGTCTTTTATGAATTGGATAGAGATGAATCCAATAACTGACTGGATAATATCAGGCAACGTATCGAATCGTTAAAGATACCGCATACAGCCAATACGATTTCTGAATTTATCACCATATCCATCGGTGAGGTAAATGCAACGGTCGAGTGATATCAGGGAGGCCACAAGCTTTCACATGAGCACTAACCACTCCTGTCTGTATTGGCATCGTCGATTAGACCACCTGAATCCGGCTGATGTTCTCACTCGTAACAAGGCAGGTGACAAAATAACAAAGGCCCTAATGACGTTCAGTCCGGAATCTCGACTGGAAACAACCTAATTGGTTGTCGACCGGGGTTTCACGATCAAAGCGGCTTGCGAGTCGAGAGGCGTGAGCAAATCCAGCATGGAGAACTGGGTGAGGTAACTGCGGGTTCCCTTTTCGGTTTTGATGGTCAGTTCGCACCTCCATCAAACGGGTAACTCTCATTTTCAAGTGCGGTGTCAGATCAGATCTGGATCGATCTCGCAGAAACGAATACGACTATGTCTCATCGAGCCAAACCTGCTTCGTTACGCTCTTAGACCAATCAACTACCAGTTTGCAAAAACGCATCTTGTTCGGGAATTTCTGCAGGATTTCTGTCATCTAGAGCCAGCGTCTCTAAGGTGTAACGTCGCACGGCATGAACCAAGTCGAGATCATCATCCAAAGAGTGACCATAGGATGGAATCAATTCTTCCAGGCGGTGTCTTGCTTCACCCTGAATCAATTCAGGTAGGCAGATCTCGATAACATCCATCATGGCAGACACGCTGACAGAGGCGCCAGGGGACGCGCCCAACAAGGCTGCCAAGGAGCGATCAGCTGTTTTGATAACCTCGGTACCAAACTGCAATTTGCCACGTCCCTTCTCATCCAGTTTGATAATCTGCACTCGCTGACCCGCGGGGCGAAGATGCCATTCTCCTGGCTGCACCGAAGGCATAAACGTGCGTAGCTGTTCGAGGCGTTGGTCACCAGAACTCATGGCCTCTTTGATGAGATAACGCGTTAACGCCCAATGTTCTCTTGCTACCTCCATCATGGGTTTGAGATTGTGGGATCGAACCGAATTGATCAAATCAAAGAAACTACTCTTTTTCAAAAAGCGTGTAGTGAAACCGGCAAAGGGCCCGAAGAGTAATGCGGGGCGTCCATCGATCACGCGGGTATCGAGATGCGGTACCGACATGGGAGGCGCACCAATAGGTGGCATGCCATAGACCTTGGCGTTATGGGTCGCCGCGGCTTTTATGTTTTCACTGGCGAGCCAGATTCCGGCAACGGGGAAACCGCCATAACCTCGAACCTCATCCACGCCTGCCTTTTGCATCAGAGACAAAGCACACCCACCCGCGCCAACAAATACGAAACGTGCGTCGATGGTTCGTGTTCCTGCAAGCGCGTGCTTGGTCGTCACATGCCAGCGATCTCCAACCTTCTTCAATCCCGAGACCGTTGTTGAGAGCCAATAGTCGACGGATTCCTCATGCGACAAATGCTCACCCATCGAGCGGGTCAACTCCCCGAAGTTGATGTCTGTTCCGTGTGCCACACGTGTAGCGGCCATGGGCTGCCCCATATCACGCTCAGCCATCATCAGTGGTAACCACTCCTTTAGGGTGGCTGGATCATCCGCATATTCCATCTCTTCGAATAAAGGATGGCTGACCAGTGCTTTCTGACGATTCTTTAGGTAACTGACGTTCTCTTTTCCCTCCACCCAGCTCACGTGAGGCACAGGATTGATAAAGGCCGAAGGTTTCGACAGAGCGCCTTTGCGAACCAATCCGCTCCAAAACTGCAGGGACTCCTCGAACCGGGCGTTTATACCCAGCGCTCTTTCAATAGCGATATCACCATTACTTTGCTGTGGAGTGTAATTGAGTTCGCAGTAACCCGCGTGCCCTGTGCCTGCATTATTCCAGGCATGTGTACTTTCAGTGGCTAATGTTGCCGCTTGCTCAACCAAGGTGATATGGCGGGAGGAATCGAGCTGTGTCACCAGCATTGCCAGTGTCTTGCTCATAATCCCCCCACCAATCAAAAGCACATCTGTCTTATGCATCGTCATACGGCTGCCTCCAGATTCATCAAGCGGTAACTTGGGTAGGGTATTGATGCTGCACTGCAATATAAATGAAATTTGTCGACATTTCACGTTAAATTTAGCTATTGGGATCGATATCCACAGCGATATAAGGGAATATTGTCGACAATATCCGCCAATTCCAACGATAGAAGCAGTTTTTCTACCGATTTTTACCATCCTTTCAGCATGGTTATCGGTTGATTGCTTGAATGGCAGATTTCCCCGGTGAGTTACTTGATAAATGACTTACAGGTTTTCTGTGGTGGCTTCGGGCAGGCCGATGGCCTCTGAACTGTCCCCAATCACCGCACCAACCTGAACTTCGTAGCGTCCTTTTTCAGAGCGGGAGACTGACATGAAAGCGATTATCAGAAGAACAGAACATTGGCTTCATGTAGGAGGCTGAAGCGGGAGTTCCCTAAGCGGCTTGTGCAACCAGAATGGCTTCAGTGATGCCTCCTTCGACACATGGCGTAGGAACCACTCCACCTCAAATTGTTAACGTGCCCTGATTACAGTGCCCTTTGTCCGAAGAATTGCGTAATGAATGCAGTATCTCATTTCGACGCTATTTGACTTGGCCATGCTATAGAGCGAATAAAAGCTACGATCCAACGGCAGGAGCAGTATGTTCGCTATGGTCGCTTAAGAGACACACCAGGCAGATCTGAAGAACCAAACGGTTACTTTCGGCCAGAAGCGGACGGTCATGTAATTGTACAACAACGAATGGTCAGCGCCTGAAGCAGACACCTAACTAATATGTAACCAATGTCGAAATATTTTACATTTCGTATCAGATTCAGTGTCAATTGATGATTGACCTGGGCTAAGTGTGGCCTTCAGTGCAGATAATCAGAATTAAAATCCGGACAGCGTGTGACATGCGCGCCCATTCATGCTTGTTGAACAATAATACGTCGATAATTTTTACATATCGGTAACTATGACTTCACAAAAAAATCAATAAATCCTTATAAATCTTATGGTTTTATTTTATGGAGTATTTTTTGCAGGGAACTAAATGAGTTGGAATCGCTGTTTAAGGGGAGCAGATCATGAAAAGAGTACACTCTTTATTGGCTTTAGGCGCCATCTTGATTGGCGGTAATGCTTCAGCCGCATTGATCAATCAGACATATGAGGGCGATAGGGTAGTTTATGATACTTACAACAATCTTTATTGGTATCCATCAATAAATCAATTTACTGGCATGACCAGGGAAGATCAGCTTACTGCTATTGATAACCTAAATTATGCAGGATCAAGTGATTGGTTCATGGCAAGTGGAATGCAAACAACAACCCTGAAACATTCTTTGGCTGATATGGCAACAGTAGATAAATTTCAAACTAATTTTGCCAATTTAGGCAATCCATCTACTGATCCTTTGACTTATAGTACGCCGTTTATAGCCTATGATGTTTTTACCACCGATTTCTTCACGCCTACACTATATTTAAATGATGGGGCATTTTGGAGCGGCTTCACACCAGCCCTTGTGTTTAATGGTCGTACCGCTGGGCTTGGATTCACTAACATGGGCCCAGGTGGATTCGGCGGGCCTGTCGTGCCTTCCATGGATAATGCGGATGATCACTGGGTGGCTCACGATCTTATGAATCCGGATAATCCGTATAATTATGCCACTATGTTGTTTAACTCAGACCTACATTATCTTTCAGATGACGCTACTGATCGACCTGGATTTCCTGGACCAATCGGGGCATGGGTTGCGACAACTTCAGTTCCTGAACCCACTACCCTCCTGCTCATGACAACAGGCCTAGTCGGTATTGGCTTTGCTAGCCGTAAACAGTTAAAGAAGACATAAGACCCTCAGTTAGATTAGCCGAAGAACACCGCTATGGTTTCGCCCTGGCGGTGATTTTCATCATCAGAAAAGTCTGCTTAGGTCGCATCAGAGACATCCGCCATAGCCGTCTACGAACGTCCGTTTTAAGCTAAATCTCACACTACTTGTCAGCTCTGTTACCGACGATTAAACCTAGTGCCATCTACCGCCCTGGTGACGATGAATTCGGCTGGCTCAACCTACTCACCAGAACGATCGCCAGCATCGATGCGACAAACCCCGGCACAATCTCATAGAGATCGAACAGACCGCCTTCCAAGGGTTTCCACACCACCACGGTGATACCCCCGACCAGAATCCCGGCCAGGGCGCCCCAACGATTCATTCCACGCCAGTAGAGGGAGAGCAGCACCGCGGGACCGAAGGCGGCGCCGAACCCTGCCCAGGCGTAGGCCACCAGGTCGAGCACCTTGTTCTCCGGATTCATGGCCAGGAGAAAGGCGGCCAGGGCGATGGTCAATACCGCCAGGCGTCCCACCAGCACCAGTTCCCGTTCGTTTGCCCCTTTGCGAAAGAGGACACGGTAGATATCGCCGGTAAAGGCACTCGAAGAGACCAATAACTGCGAGTCGGCGGTACTCATCACCGCCGCCAGGATAGCGGCCAGGCAGATACCGGCGATCAACGGGTGGAAGAGCAGATCCACCAGATGGATGAAGACCTTCTCCGCATCCTCCAGCGGGGTCTCGAACACCGGAATCCCCATCAGCCCGACCAGGCAGGCGGCGGTCAGCGTGAGGAAGACCCAACTGACCGCGATACGCCTCGCCTGTGGCACCAGAGAGGCATCCCGCACCGCCTTGAAGCGGGCCAGGATATGGGGCTGGCCGAAGTAACCCAACCCCCAGGCGAGCAGGGAGAGGATGGCGATTATCCCCAACGCCTCACCGTCGCTATTGGTAAAGGGATCGAGCAGTTCGGGGTTCTGTTCGTGGATGGTGGCGATGGCGCCAGCGCCGCCGTCTGTCAGATCCATTGCAAAGAGCGGCACTGCCACCAGCGCCGCTGCCATCAGCAGGCCCTGAAATAGATCGGTCCAGGAGACCGCGAGAAAACCGCCGAAGGCGGTATAGAGAATAATGGTCAGCGTCCCCAGGCTGACGGCCCACAGATAGGGCAAGCCGAAGACCGCCTCGAACAGCTTGCCGCCGGCGACCAGTCCGGAGCTGGTGTAGAAGAGAAAGAAGAGCAGCACGAAGAGTGAGGAGACCACCCGTATCAGACCGCTGTCGTCGTGAAACCGGTTCGACAGATATTGCGGCAGGGTCAACGCGTTGCCAGCCTCTTCCGAGGCGATACGCAGGCGACCAGCGACCAGGCGCCAGTTGAGCCAGGTACCCACCAGCAGACCGAAGGCGAGCCAGAAGGACTCCAGCCCCGCCACATAGGCATATCCCGGTAGACCCAGCAGTAGCCAGCCACTCATGTCGGAGGCGCTGGCGCTGAGTGCAGTGACCCAACTGCCGAGGCGGCGTCCGCCCAAGACAAAATCGGAGAGGTTGCGGGTGCGGTGCCAGGCGATGACGCCGATGACCAATATGACCAGCAGATAGCCGGCGAATGTGAGCGATATCAGGAGCTCTCTCTGATCCATGCCTCTCCTCTCATCACCGATCAGTTACGGCGTTTTTGTTCTATTTTTTCCAGATAGCTGGCCTTCATCGCTGCTTCGAAGGCCTCATTACTGGGATAGTCGAAACCGAATACCGGCTCCCACAACCTTTGGTTCTCCATACAGAGATAGAAGAAGACCCGATCGTGCCAGGGCGCCAGGGTGCGATAGGCGAAAGAGAACATCTCCCGCTTGATTTCGTCCGGATAGGAGAGCTTGCCGTCCGCCTCCACCATCGGCATCTGCAACACCTTGCTCTGGAACTCGGGTCGCGCGCGCAGCTGTTTGATCACCGGTTTGATATAGGTCAGCGTCCCCAGGGAGACCAGCGCCACCTCCTGCGCATCAAACTCGTCGGTGAGCCGTTGAAAAAGGTCGCCGTACTCCTCCCGCCAACGATCATAACGGATCATCGGATGGAAATGGAAACCGACCACCACCCCTTTGTCCGCCAGCCGCCGCGCCGCCTTGAGGCGCTCGTCGAGTGAAGCGGTCAGGTGTTCCTCATTGGCGATCAGGGTCGGCGTGTTGAGGGACCAGGTGCAGAGCACATTGGGCGGCACTTCATGTTTGAGCAGGTGGTTGATGTTCTTCGACTTGGTCTTCAGCTCGAGAATCACATTGGGATGTCTGGTGGCGAAGTCGAGCAGCGCATCCAGTATACCGGCCTGGTTGCCCCACATGAGGGAATCGGAGGACTGCCCGGTGCCGATATGATAAGTACGCTCGGGATCGATCTCGAGCCGGGCCAGCTTCTCGGCAAAGCGGCTGTCGAAACGCACCTCGTCCCCGTGATAGAAGGACTGGATACTGCAATAACTGCAATCGAAACCGCAGTTCTCCACCGCGTCGAGGGTCATCAGGTTACAGCATCGGGTGCGGGGCGATGCCACGGGACACCAGCCGAGACCCAGTCGATCCTTCTCCACCTGCACCCGCCGGATGCGCTCGGCGCTATAACCGCGGGCAACGGGGATGGCGGGATAGTGCGCCGGCTGTTCTCTCAGGCCCTGCCAATGATCCCTGATCTGCTTCAGTATCCGCTGCCGCCGCTGTTTTGGCCCCAGTTGGTCTTCGGGCAGCTCAGGCCAGATACGATCGATCGGATCGGCACTCCACATGGCCAGATCGGCGGCGATATCGCAGAGCTGTCTCAGCTCCTGTTGGGTAAAGCGATAGACCAATGCCTGGCTGCGCAGAAAGTCCTGTTGCTCATCCGCCAGACGCTCGGATCCCGCCTGTAACATATGGTCAGGCAGTCTATCTTCATAGCGGTTGGATTGCGGTGTCGCAGTCATGGGCCTCTCAGTTACCCGGGACGACATAACGCCATGGGCCGCCGACCATCAGCGCTTGCCTTTGACGTGCTTCTTGAGTCGCTGTCGCTTTTGAATCTGGCGCTTGGTCAGCTTGTTCTTTTTTCCCTGGTAGGGATTGTCGCCGGAACGGAACTCGATGCGGATCGGTGTTCCCTTCAAATTCAGCGCCGTGCGGAAGCGGGTCACCAGGTAGCGTTTATAGGGCTCGGGGACATGCTCCGTCTGATTGCCGTGGATGACGATGATCGGAGGATTCTTCCCGCCCTGGTGGGCATAGCGCAGCTTGATGCGGCGCCCGTGCACCAGGGGCGGCTGATGCTCCTGGGTGATGGCCTCGAGCATGCGGGTCAGGTCCGGTGTGGAGAGATCGCGCATGGCGCTGGCATAGACCCGCTCCACCATTTCGAACAGATCGCCGACGCCGGAACCGTGCAATGCAGAGATAAAGTGATGCCGGGCAAAGCCGAGAAAAGGCAGCTTGCGCTCAATCTCGATTTTCACCCACTCCCGCTGATCCTGGGTCAGACCGTCCCATTTGTTGACCACCAGGATCAGGGCGCGACCGCTCTCCAGCACATGTCCCGCCAGGGTGGCGTCCTGCTCCCCCACCCCCTGTTGGGCATCGAGCACCATCAACACCACGTTGGCCTCTTCGATGGCCTGCAGCGTCTTGATGATGCTGAACTTTTCGATCGCCTCTTTGATTCTTGCCCGGCGCCTCACCCCAGCGGTATCGATCAGGGTGTAGTGTTTGTCGTTGCGGGTGAAGGGGACGAAGATACTGTCCCGGGTGGTGCCGGGCTGGTCGAAGGCAACCACCCGTTCCTCGCCAAGCATGCGGTTGACCAGGGTCGATTTGCCCACATTGGGGCGACCCACCACGGCAATCTGGATACCCCGCTCTTGCGGATCCAGGATCTCTTCCGGGGGCGGCATCTGCGCCAGCACCGAGTCGATCATGCTCCTCACGCCGCGTCCGTGGGCGGCCGCGATCAGTTGCGGCTCTCCGAGTCCCAAACGAAAAAAGTCACTGCCGACCAGGTTCTCGTCGAGACTCTCGCTTTTATTTACCGCCAGTGTAAGCGGTTTGCCGGTGCGACGGAGTTCCTGGGCGATGATCTCGTCGCCGCCGGTACAACCCTCCCTGGCATCGAGCAGGAAAAGAATATGGTCCGCCTCGCCGATGGCCTGGCGCACCTGCTGCTCCATCAGCTGGTCGATACCCTCCCGGTCACCGCTGATACCCCCGGTGTCCACCACCACATAGGGCTGACTGCCCAGTTTGCCGGTGCCGTATTTGCGATCCCGGGTCAGACCGGGCTGATCCGCCACCAGGGCATCACGGCTGCGGGTCAGGCGATTGAATAAGGTCGATTTGCCGACGTTGGGACGACCGACCAGGGCGATGACGGGTAACATGACTGCTCAGGGATTGTCCGTTTCCACGGGCTCGACCTGAAGGGCGGAGAGCTTGCCGCCTTCGCCCAGCACATAGACGATGCCGTCGTGAACCAGCGGCTTGACCCTTATCCTGTCGCCACCGGCGCGAGTGCGCGCCAACATGCGACCGTCATATTGCGACAGCCAGTGGAGATAGCCGTCGTAGTCTCCAACCACCAGGTAGCTGTCGACCATGGCGGGAGCGGAGAGTTGCCGGGCATGCAGGGATTTCTGCTGCCAAAGGGTGGCGCCGTTGGTGGTATCCAGGGACCATATATGGTCCCCTTCATCGGTGATGTAGAGCTGACGCCAGTCCGCGTCCAGACCCGCATGGGAAGAGAGTTCACGTTGCCACAACACCACACCGCTGGTCTCTGAAACCGCTGCGACCTCACCGTGAAAAGCCGCTGCATAGACCGTACCTTCAACCACTTTCAATTCGGCATCGATGTCCACTACCCGTTCCAGCTCGGTTCTGCCTTTCGGGGTTGCAATCGCCGCCTCCCAGGCCGCCACGCCGTTGTCGAGTTGCAGCGATACCAGTTTGCCGTTGGCAAATCCGACCAGTGCCTGGTTCTCGCTGACGACCGGTGAACTGTCACCACGCAGTGTCAAAACGGGTACGCTGCGGTTGTAGGTCCAGAGCGTCTCACCGGTATCTATGTCCAGTGCGACCACCCTGCCATCCACAGTACGGCAGACCACCCGGCCACGGCCGATGGCGGGTACCGAGAGCACTTCGCTGGAGACTGTCCGTCGCCAACGCTCGCTGCCGTCCTCGGTGTTCAGTAAGATCAGTTCGGCCTCCTGCGTACCCACGGCAACCACGCCTTCATCCACACCGGGTCCGCCGGAAATCGGCACATCCAGGTCTACGGACCAGACCTTCTTGCCCGTCTGTGCATCGAAGGCGATGACCTCGCCTGAAGGTTCGGCAACGTAGAGACGCCCCTCGCTGATGGCCGGGGCGATCTTCAGGTAGGCATCTTCGGAACCTTCCAGTGAGCGGCTCCATAGCGTCTTGATCCTGAGTTCGGACTCGAGCTCGACCAGTTCTGCGGGAGGATCCGCGTTGTCTTTGGTAGAGAAGGCACTGCAACCGGTCAACAGCAACAGTAGCGGCCAGAGTAGTAAGGGTCTGATCATCTGCTTAGGGATTATTCAACGCCAGATCATCCAGCTTCATCTGCAGCAGATTCCGGTTGCTGACCTCCTGGGTCATGGCTTGCGTATACGCTTGGTGGGCGGCCTGCTTATCGCCCCGCTCCGCCGCAATATCGCCACGCAGCATGGTGAACTCACCGGCAAAGCCGCTTCCTGTACCCGAATCGGCCAGTTTTTCCGCGCCATCCAGATCCCCTTCACTGAGGAGAATGCGTGCCAGATTGAGCTGAGCCAACGCCTTCAGAGACGACTCATCCGCCTGCGCGATGGCCCACTCAAGCTGCGAGCGAGCGGCGGCCGTATCGCCCTGCTCCACCTTTAGCCTGGCCTGGGCAAGTGCGGCAAATACAGCGTAGTTGCTACTGTCGTACTCCAGTCGTAACAGTTCCGCCTGTTTGCTGGAAGAATCAATATCGCCCTGTTGTACGGCGTTGAGCATCTGATTGAATGACTCGGAGGCAGATTTGCCTACCCGGTCCTGGTAGTTGCCCCAGGCCTGCCAGCCAAAGACACCGCCTAGGCCGATAACGAGTCCGGCGATAATCGAAGTGCCGTTCTCCTTCCACCAGCGTTTTAACGCTTCGACCTGCTCTTCTTCGGTCTGATATTCACTCATGTTCTGAATCCCGTTCTCTCTCTTACAATTTGTCGGCCAGGATACCTGCAAGATCGCTGATCTTCACCTGCTGTTGTTCTCCGTTATCCCGCAGTGGCTTCAACCCGATTTCGCCTTTGGCGACTTCATCATCACCCAAAATGGCGGCATATCGAGCCTGGCTCTTGTCCGCCTTCTTGAACTGACTCTTGAAACCGCCACCGCCGCAATGGCTGATCAGCCGCAGATCAGGCAGGACATCGCGCAACTCTTCCGCCAGTTGCATCCCCCTCGATTTCGCTGTCTCTCCCATCATTATCAGATAGAGGTCGACAGTGGGAAGCTGTTGTGTCGCATCTGTCGTCTCCAACAGGGCGATCAACCGCTCCAGGCCCATGGCGAAACCCACGGCACTGGTCGGACGGCCGCCCAGCTGCTCCACCAAGCCATCATAACGTCCCCCGGCACAGACGGTACCCTGAGCACCCAGTTGATCGGTAACCCACTCGAAAACCGTCCGGCTGTAGTAGTCCAGACCCCGTACCAGTCTCGGATTCAGCACATAGGAGACACCGGCGCTATCGAGTCCCTGGCGCAACTGCGCAAAGTGATCAAGGGACGTCTCAGAGAGGTGTTCCATCAGGGTCGGCGCTTGAGCCACGACCTCAGCCATCTCCGGATTTTTGGTATCCAGTATGCGCAGGGGGTTGCTCTCCAGCCTTCGTCGGCTGTCTTCGTCCAGCTGATTGTGGTGATCCTGGAAATAGTCCACCAGAACGTCACGGTAGCGCGCGCGCTCGTCAGCCGTTCCCAGGGTATTGAGTTGAAGTTCGAGTCCCTGCAGACCAAGTTCTTTCCATAGACGCGCGGTGATCAAGATAAGTTCCAGATCGATATCCGGTCCTTCGAGTCCGAAAGCCTCAACACCGATCTGGTGAAACTGCCGGTAGCGCCCTTTTTGAGGCCGCTCATGACGAAACATGGGACCTTGATACCAGAGCCTCTGCGTCTGGTTGAAGATAAGACCGTTCTCCAGTCCTGCGCGAACACACCCGGCGGTGCCCTCGGGACGCAGGGTCAGACTGTCGCCGTTACGATCTTCGAAGGTGTACATCTCCTTCTCGACGATATCGGTCACTTCACCGATGGAGCGCTTGAACAGCTCGGTCATCTCCACAATAGGCATGCGGATCTCATCATAGCCGTAGCGACCAAGCACGGAACGCACCCGGCCCTCAAGATACTGCCAGAGGGGTGTTTGCTGCGGCAGGATGTCTTTCATCCCGCGAATGGCCTGGATTTGCTTTGCCATCAGTCGTGTGGAGTCGGAAAGTGGTCTATGTCGGATAAGGCGCGGAAGGGTAACATGGAACCCGGCATTGGCTCTAGAGCCGTGACGGATCGAGTGTAAAGCGGGCCACCTTGCCACGGGCGTAAGGTTTCAGATCGAAGTCGTTGCCGTTGACTGTGACTTTGACCGCATTGATATCACCAATCACCACGCGGTAGGGACCGGATCGTCCATCCAGCGTACGACGTACCCCATCTCTTTTCACACCCAGAATTCTCGCTCTGCCGGTAACATCTCTCACTTCAATCCAGCAGGATCCGGTGAACTCGAATCCCACTGTACCTTGCGAGGCAGCGACCTCGACAGGTTCTTCGGCCGATGTCACGGGCACATCCGCAACAGGGTCTGGTGTCGGCTCGATTCCTGGGGATCCAACGGTTTCATCAGTCACTGCTGGCGTGGACACCTCATCTGCAGCAGGCATTTCCGTCAGCACTTCCGCCGGATCTTCTGAGAGAACCTGCTCGGGTTCAGGCTCAGCCGGTAAGGGTTCTCTCTCTATCTCGGGCAGATTGTCGATTTCCGTCAGCGGTGAAGAACCCTCTGTCTGAGTCGGGCTACCGGCGTCAGACAGCGGCGGCAGATCCCCGCCATCCGTCTCGGGTACGGATTCGGGAAATCCGGATAAACCAATATCGGGTGTCTCGACAGGCGGTTCCGACTCTGTCTCCGGCAGATCGATTCGGCCCTGCCACCAGAAGAAAAGCAAGATGCCCAACAGGAAAACAACCGACCAGGTCAGGATACGGAACAGGCGATGATCGCCGTGCAGTTCCTTGGCGACATCATCCGGCTGGTTTTTCGGCAAAGGCGCATGTTCTGCAGAGGGATTTAACTCCTGATAGGCGGTGATAACAGCTTCTTCATCAACATTCACCAGCCTGGCGTAGTTTCTTAAATAGCCTTGTACGAATACCGCTGACGGGAGACTCTCGTAATCATCCCACTCCAGGGCCTGGATAGTGGAGTGACTCAGGTGCAGACGAGCAGCCACCTTGGCCTGTTCCAGTCCCTGGCGCTCGCGCGCCTTGCGTAACTGGGATCCTGGCCCGTCGATAGGGCCCTCTGACTGAGAGTTATCTATATCTGTTGTTTTACTTTTCATTATTGTTTTTCTGACTGATTCAGCGCCTGTATCTCAGGCGCATCGGGAAACTCTTTCAAAAGCCTGCGTTTGTACTCGACCGCTTTGTGACGATCCCCCAACCTTTGCTCTATACGCACGCCCAACCAGAGGGATGCTGCAGTACCGGCAACCTCCCCGTGGTAACGCTCGAGATAGGCCCGTGCGGACATGTCTTTCTGCTGTTCGAATGAGAGTTCCGCCATCTGGAAAAGCGCGGGAGAGAAGCGGGAATTCGCCGTCAGGGCACGACGATAATAGGTCTCAGCCATGACCGAATCACCGGCTCGTTCGGCACAGAGTCCCGCATTGGTCAAAGCGACCCAGGGTGTCGGGTAGAGCGGATTTTCGAGCGCCAGCGAAAACTCCTGTTCGGCCATCTCATAACGACTCTGTTTACAGAAGAAGCTGCCGCGGGCATTCCGGATATAGGGGTCCCGGGGATCAAGGTTGGCAGCCCGATCAAAATGGCGGGCAGCCAATGCTTCCTCACCCAGCCGTTCATAGAGAATCGCGATAACGTTATGAGCTTCAGG
The DNA here is from genome assembly GCA_025655595.1 of Candidatus Thiodiazotropha sp. (ex Monitilora ramsayi). Taxonomy (GTDB): domain Bacteria; phylum Pseudomonadota; class Gammaproteobacteria; order Chromatiales; family Chromatiaceae; genus Thiodiazotropha. Next base: position 613,138 of record JAHXIO010000001.1, on the reverse strand, counting down.
GTTCTGTTCATCCACTTCGAGGGAGCGCCTGAGCTTCTGCAGAGCCACTGCATCCTGACCGTCACGCATATAGGCAATGCCCATCTCCACGTAGATCTTGCCTGGGCTGTCACGCTTTTCCACGCCCAGGTTGCCAGTGGCATCCTGGACACCGCCTGTGGTGGCGCACCCTGCGAGAACTGCGGTTAAGACCAACAGTACAGCGATTTGAACGTTGCGCAATAACCTCATCTGATGTTCACCTTCAGATTTTCAGCTTCCGGCCTTCGCAGTTCTCTGCGACTCCGGTCCCTGACCTTTCCAACCAGTTGCCCACAGGCCGCATCGATATCCTCACCTCGGGTTTTCCGTGTCGTGGCGACGATACCGGAACGCTTCAGCCGCATACGGAATGCCTCTACCCGCTCCTCAGGTGAAACCCGGTATTGGGTACCGGGAAAAGGGTTGAACGGGATCAAGTTGACTTTAGAGGGGGTTCCCTCAAGCAACCGTATCAGTGCCTTGGCATGCTGCAGACTGTCATTGACACCATCCAACATGACATATTCCCAGGTCACTTTACGCCGCTTATCTCCACGGACAAACTCCCGGCAGGCCGGTATCAGCATCTCCAATGGATATTTTTGATTGATGGGTACCAATTGGTCACGAAGCGCATTGTCCGGCGCGTGCAGCGAGACCGCCAGGCTGACATCACTGAGCGCTTTGAGCTTCTCGAGTGCAGGCACGATTCCCGAGGTGCTGATGGTGACCCGGTATTTTGAAACCATGTAGGCCAGATCGTCCTGCATGATGTTCATGGCGGTCACCACCGCATCGAAATTGGCCAACGGCTCACCCATACCCATCATCACGATATTGCTGGGTGATTCGCCCAGTTCGCGAGTTGCGATCCATACCTGACCAATAATCTCCGATACGGAAAGATTGCGGTTGAATCCCTGCTGAGCCGTCGAACAGAAACTGCAATCGAGTGCGCAACCTACCTGTGACGAAACACAGATGGTGCTTCTACCCCCATCCGGAATGTAGACTGTCTCTATCCGCTGTCCGTCCTTCAATTCAATCAACCACTTTCGCGTACCATCCAGCGCCGGTTGCTCGAAGATCAATTGCGGCAGGTTGAGTTCTGCGACCTGGAGCAACTGCTCGCGCAGGCGCTTGGAGATATCGGTCATGGCGTCGAAGTCGGTAACGCCGTGTTTATGGATCCATTTGAAAACATTACGGCCATGAAAGGCCTTGCTGCCAAGATCCAGAAAGAACGTCTCTATCTCTTTGCAATCGAGATCGAACAGATTGGTTTTGCTGTCAGTAGTCAATGCAGGACGTTCTCAATGATATTGCCGAATAACGGGTTGGAGAGAAAAATCTATAAAATAACAACGCGTTAGTTTAGCCCTGGTAGATCAACCTGGCAAACGGACAGATCGCAAATCATAAATTTTATGAGATCCGTTTGACCACACTCACATCCGGGAGTTGCTCCACCTTGGAGAGCAGGCGGCTCAACTGCTCCATATCGCAGACCTCGATGGTAAATCGCATGGTGGCCGTGTCGGTCTTGCGGTCACTGTTGGTATTGACGCCGACCACATCGATCTCCTCATTGGCCAGGATGGCCGATATATCCCGCAGCAGCCCCTTCCTGTCTCCAGAAACCACCAGAAAATCCACGGCATAAGCGGTTTGTGTCTGCTGGTCGCTCCAGCGCACATCCACCAACCGTTCTTTGTTCTCATCATCCAACGCACGGATGTTGGCACAATCCCGCCGATGCACCGTCACGCCCCGCCCCCGGGTGACGAAGCCGACGATGGAATCGTAGGGAACGGGTTTACAACAACGCGCCATACTGGTCATCAGATCATCGACACCGGCCACCACCACTTCACCTTTGACCTGCGTGGTCCGCTGTGGGGATGACACCGATTTTACAGGCTGTACCTGCCGCTCACGCCTACCCACTCCTGCGACCTGGATCGGTGACAGGTCGCCCCGCCCTATCGCTGCATAGACATCCTCGGCGTGCTGCAAATTGTACTTCCTCGCCAGGACTTCAAGATCGGGCTTTTCGGTGACCGACAGGCGCACCATTTCACGCTCCAGGGCTGCGCGCCCCAGATCCACATGATGCGCATAGTCGAGATGCTTGAACCACTGCTTGACCCGGTTACGGGCCCTCGAACTATGCAGATAGCCGAGATGTGGGTTGAGCCAGTCCCGGCTTGGCGTACCGTTCTTGGCGGTCAGTATCTCCACCGTCTCTCCGCTGCGGAGCGGCCGGTTGAGCTGTACGATATGGCCATCGACCCGGGCCCCTCGACATTGATGGCCGATATCCGTATGGATGGAGTAGGCGAAATCGAGGGGGGTGGCGCCTTTCGGCAGCTCCACCACCTTCCCTTGCGGGGTCAACACGTAAATACGGGTCGCTTCCAGTTCGGCATCAAGCATATCGGGCAGCTCACCTGCCTCACTCAGCTCTTTATGCTCCAGCCACTGCCGCATCCACACGATACGCCGCTCAAAGTCGGCATCGTGCTTGGTGTTCTCCTTGTATCGCCAATGCGCCGCCACACCCAACTCCGCATGATGATGCATGTCACTGGTACGAATCTGGACTTCCAGTGTCTTATCCTCGGGCCCGATCACCGCGGTGTGGATCGACTGATAGAGATTGGCCTTCGGGGTCGCGATATAGTCGTCAAACTCGCCCGGTATATGCTTCCAAAGACCGTGCACCACACCCAGCGCCGCATAACACTGGGCAATATCCTCCACCAGCACCCGCACCGCCCTGAGATCGAAGATCTGCTCGATATCCACGGATTTACGCTGCATCTTGCGCCAGATGCTGTAGATATGTTTCGGTCGCCCACTGATTTCGGCGTTCACACCAACGGCGTGGAATTTTTCATGCAGCAGCTCGATGACCTGGCGAATGAATCGCTCCCGATCGGCGCGGCGACCGTCCAGCTGCTTGGCGAGTTTTTTATAGTCATCGGGATGCAGGAAGCGCAGAGAGAGATCTTCCAGCTCCCACTTGATCTGCCAGATACCCAGGCGGTTGGCCAGGGGTGCATAGATATCCCGGGTCTCCTGTGCCAGGCGATGGCGCAGCTCAGGAGAGAGTCCGCGAGCGATTCGCATGCGGTGGAGTTGCTCCGCAACGACAACCACCACCACGCGAATATCCTCCGCGATACCCAGCAGGAGCCGGCGCAGATTCTCGGCATGCTCGCCTACATCGCCAACTGGCACCTCCGATGAGAGATCGGAGAGCAGACCGATGCGGGTCAGATCGTCAACCATACGGGCGGTATTCTCGCCCATTTTTTCGTTTAGCAGCTCGAGGGTGATTTTACTTCCGCTGAGAACACCCAACAGCATAGCGGCCGCGATCGTCTCCCGATCCATTTTCATCTCGGCCAATATCTCAGCCACGGATAGCGCGTGACGTAACTGGGATTCACCAAAGATCGTGCGGGTATCGGGCTCCGCCGCCAAGGCCATCTCGGCGGCCTGCTTCAGATAGCGTCTGTCTTCACTATCCAGATCCTCGGGCAACCGATCGATCCAGCGAGTGACATCCTCCGCGACGATCTCATCGCCTTCCGGCAGTCTGCTGGTTGTGGTGACCATATGGCTTATCCGCCTATCGGGACTGTGCGGAAATCAGACTTTGGCTCAATCCAGAACGTGGCTGACCAGACCATCCGCCAACTTCGGTTCGAACCAGGTCGATTTCGGCGGCATCACCTCGCCCGCATCGGCCACGGCCATCAGGTCCTCCATGCCGGTGGCAAAGAGCGAAAAAGCCACCGCCATCTCACCGGAGTCGACCCTTTTTTCCAGTCCCGCCAATCCACGAATGCCGCCAACGAAATCGATCCGTGCATCCCGGCGGGGATCGGAGATACCGAGAATCGGCTCGATCAGATTGTCAGCCAACAGACTCACATCCAACCGGGCCACCGGATCGTCCTGCGGAATCCTGGCGCGATCGAGACGCAGACGATACCACTGCCGGTCCAGATACATGCCGAACTCGGCGGGACCGGCCGGTTTTACCGGCTGCTCACTGGTCTCAACACTGAAACGCTCCCCGACACGAGAGAGGAAGTCTGGCTTATCCAGACCGTTCAGGTCCTTGATCACGCGGTTGTAATCGAGAATCTGCATCTGGTTATGGGGAAAGATGACACTTAGAAAGTAGTTATAGGGCTCGTCACCCGTGTGCTGGCTGTTGGCCTCCTTACGGGCGGCGCCGACACGGGACCCGGCTGCCGAACGGTGGTGGCCGTCAGCCACATAGAGCGCCGGCATGGCATCGAAATCCTGCGTCAGCTGCGCGACCGTGGCTTCATTATCCACCACCCAAATCTCATGACGTACGGCATCTGCCGCCGTGACATCCACATCCGCCTCGGTCTGTGCAGTCTCGGCCAGCACACTGTCTACCTGCGGCGCACTGGGATAGACCAGAAACACCGGTCCTGTCTGGGCATTCAGGGCATCGATCTGACGCACCCTGTCATCCTCTTTGGCGGGACGGGTGAATTCATGCTTTTTGATCCGGTCGTTGTCATACGCTTCCACCGAGGCTGCCGCCACCAGACCTGTCTGCCGGTGTTCACCCATCGTGAGCCGATAGACGTAATAACAGGGTTTCGTATCCCTGACCAGGACGCCCTCCTGCACCATTTTCTGCAGGTTTTCCGCAGCCTTGTCGTAAACCTCCGGTGCGTAGGGATCGACCCCTTCAGGCAGGTCGACCTCGGGACGCGAGATATGCAGAAAGCTCCAGGGACGACCTTCCACCATCTCTCTGGCTTCAGCCTCGTTCATCACGTCGTAGGGTGGCGCGGCAACGTCATCGGCCCGCCCTGGGGCCGGACGCAACCCGGTAAAAGCTCTGATCAGCGGCATGAATCGGTACCTCTATGCCTTGGGATGGGTGGCGGTTTTCGCCGAAACTGGTTCATCGAGGGTGCGATTGTTTCAAAAGAGAGACCGGAGAAGCAAGTTGAACAGCGATCGTGTAAGAATTTCCCTACATAGATGTGAGAATAAACCTGCATATTTTTCATGGTTAATTACATACACTATAACTGTCGCATTAAGGGACGTTAGGGAAAACACACACGAACAGGGACGTACACGGACCAAACTTTGCCAACCAATCATTGCGACATAAAATCCTGGTACCCATGGATGAGGGGACCAGGATTTTTTTTGTCCGCTTGAATCAGGTTGAACGCTTTTCGTCCCGACGCCCGAAATCCCCAGACACTTCGGCCACCTGCCAGAGTGGCTGATCACTTGCGTCGAATGCCTCCCAAAGACCCCGATAGGTTTGCCCCGTCACAGGATGACGCTCACTGCCCGCCACATCGGATAGCGGCAGCAGGACAAATGCGTATCGAAGAATCTCATCCCTGGGAAGCTGAAGGCTGCCGCTATCGATAATCTGATCCCCGTAGGTCAGCAGATCGATATCCAGGGTTCTTGAGGAAAACTTCTCTGCACCCCGCACGCGGCCCTGGCTCTCTTCGATCTCGCGTAAGACCGAAACCAGCACCTTTGGTGTCAACTGCGTCCTGATCCCCACAACCAGGTTGAGAAAATTCTCACCCCTGAAACCAACCGCCTGGCTCTCATAAACAGGAGATACGGTCAGCTCCCCAAACATCTCTCGCAACGCAGTGACGGCGGATACGATCTGTTCCCGGGGAGAGATATTGCTACCGAGACTCAACCATGCTCTGACCGGGTCGGACTCAACCACGTCGGCCCCGTTCGATAATCACACCCACATCACGGGCGGCGCTCACAGCACCGACTTTGTTCAGCGTCAACTTCACCCACGGCACATCGAACTCCTCAAGTACGATGGCGGCGCAGCGTTCCGCCAGCGTCTCCACCAGCTGAAATTCGCTCTGCCTGACAAACTCAAAGAGACGCTTACTGACTGCCTTGTAGTCCAGGGTGTCCTCTATAGCATCCGTAGCGGCCGCTTTGGCGATATCCGCCCCCATCTCCAGGTCGAACACGACGGTCTGTCGAATTTCCCGTTCCCAGTCGTAGATGCCGATAACCGTATCGACACGCAGCTCTCGGATAAAAACAATATCCATAGTCAATGGTTTCTGCTGTTTGAATCAGGGACTCATGGTAGAGCAGTCAGGCCCGATCATAAACCCCGACAAGGATCGGGGCACCTGACAACGACGGCTTGACCTGGTCATCGCTTGCGGTTCCAATTGTCCGATGCTGACTGAAACACTACTCGTCATCGGCGCCTACCTGCTCGGCTCCGTCTCCAGTGCGATCATCGTCTGTCGATTGATGGGTCTTCCCGACCCACGCACCCAGGGTTCAAACAATCCCGGGGCGACCAACGTGCTTCGAATCGGAGGCAAGAAGCCGGCGGCGATAACCCTGCTTGGCGACTCGCTGAAGGGATTCATCCCCATGCTGGCGGCCCACCTGATGCATGCATCACCGACCGCCCTGGCCCTGACAGGCCTTGCCGCCTTTCTGGGACATCTCTACCCGGTTTTTTTTGGCTTCAAGGGAGGCAAGGGAGTAGCTACGGCCCTGGGTGTGCAGTTTGGGTTGCACTGGGGGGTAGGGGCAGCCGTTGGGCTCATCTGGCTGTTCATGGCAAAAGTGGTGAATATCTCATCCCTCTCGGCACTGGTCTCCATGGCGGTCGCTCCGCTGATAGTCTGGTTGATCTGGCCATCCCCGGCACTATTGCTGATGCAGGTCGTCATTTCATTGATCCTCTTCTGGCGCCACCGATCCAACATCCAGAATATGCTATCCGGCAAGGAAGGTAAGATAGCCAATGAAAACGGCATTGGTCCCGACCGGGAATAATCTGTTTCAAACCAATCACAGGAGCAGACTGCAACCATGTCTCAGCCCCGATTCCGGACACTTCCCCATCAGATCACCTGTATCGACACTGAGTACCAGCGCCCCGGCCTGGCCGCCTGCTATCTGATCGAATCAGAGGGTGAAGCCGCCTTCATCGACACAGGCACAAGCAACACAGTACCGATGTTGTTGTCGGTACTCGAAGCCAGGGGCGTTGCCCCCGAGCAGGTGAAATATGTCATCCCGACCCATGTCCATCTGGATCATGCCGGCGGTGTCGGCGCCCTCATGCAGCAGTTCCCGAATGCCCGCCTAGTCATTCATCCCTATGGCGCCAGACATATGATCGACCCCTCCAAACTGGAAGCCGGCGCCACCGCGGTCTATGGGGAAGAGAAGTTTCAGGCAGATTTCGGCTCACTGATTCCGGTGGATGAATCCCGTGTCATCGAAGCGCCCGACGGTTATCGCGTCCAGTTAGGGAGCCGGGAGCTGCTCTGCATCGATACCCCTGGTCACGCCCGGCACCATATCTGCATCTATGACGAGCAGAGCCGGGGCATCTTCACCGGCGACACCTTCGGCCTCTCCTATCGGGAATTCGATACGGAGAAGGGGCCGTTCCTCCTGGCCACCTCGACACCCATCCAGTTTGATCCCGACGCCTGGCATGAGACGCTTGACCGCTTGATGGGACTCTCACCTGAAGTCATCTATCTGACCCACTATTGTGAAGTGCGAAAACCCGAACTGCTGGTAAAACAGCTCAGGGAGTCATTAAATCAGTTCACGGCAACGGCTCTGGCGGCAGACGCGGAACCGGGAAAGGCAAGAACGGCCCAGATCCGAGCCGGGCTCTTCAAATGGCTGCAGGAAGCACTGCAAAAACACGGTTGCTCCCAAATACCCCAGGAGATCGAACAACTCATGTCGATGGATATGGAACTCGATGCCCAGGGTCTTGAAGTCTGGCTGCAGAAGCGGGAGGAAGCAGCCGCGGAGGCGAAAACCTAGGGTCGCTCACTCCACACTAGCTGGGCTTGGAACCGCTCTGATCCCAGGCATAGGTGCAATCGAGACGGGAAAGCACATAGGCCAACCCCCGTTCACCGTCGTCAATCATCATCGACAACGGGCTATGCCTGTTGAATTTCTGGTTGCGCTGACGCAGCCAGCGCTTACCCATGGTGGGGTTGGTTGGATAGGTGGTGCGCAACGCCTCATCGATACGGACCAGGTATTCGATACGGCGCATCAATCCGGGTTCGTCAGGAAAAGGCGTATTGTAACGATACTGAGTAAAGTGACGTGGCTTGCCCTGCATATTCAGCAAGGCCATCATCTCTTCAGCATGCAACCCCCAGCTTTCGAGCAAATTCATTGTGCCCCGAGTAATTGCCAGTTGGTCTGAGGCCGATTTCTCTGTCACCGCTTGCTCACTATCGCTCATACTGAGCTCCTTATTCCTGACTATTTAACTTGGTTATTGAGGAAGTCTAACATGAATCACAAGTCGATTTCCTCAAGAAAATCACGGTATAGGCCCTATTGACCGAAAAGCGTTTGCCACCACCGCCTGCGGTTGTTCGGCACCATGGCTGCAGGCAGATCCACCGGCGGACGCTTGCTCATTACCCATCCCGGCAGGGGTGGATTGTCACTATAGCCGCAGGAAACACCCAAGTTGTTGGGATCGTATATCTTGATCAGACTCGGTTGAGCCAGGTCGTCAGCATAGACGATTCCGCAGTAGTCCTCCGCGTGTTCGGCTCTCAGAAGTTTGTCGATCTCATCGATAAACCTCAGTACCCTGGCCCCGTCGGATTGTCTATCCGGCGGAGATTCACCGACAGCATAGAGATACCAACCCGCCCCCGCGTCGGCCCTGACGACATCCCATAAGGCATCCAGGTGGTGCCAACGCAATGCAGAGGTGAAGCTGCCTCTAAAGGCTTGTAAAAAGTCTTCCTGCCCGCTCATCTAATTCCCGCTCTATTTGCCCTCATCAGCGCGCGTCATAACGTATGCCTCACGGCGATGTCCAGCGTCGCACACAAGCACTTTCCAAAAGATATACAGATGACTGAATCTATCATGAAGCAGTGCATGATCTGAAAACATACCAGATCATTCGATGATTAGAGAGTCTCAGACCAGGGGCCAGGGCCCTATACAAAACCCAAGCAGCCATTTCCAAGTGTGGGCTATAATGCGGATTTCATTCGGGCGCCGATCATCATGAGCAATACGGGCAATACCCTCTTCGAATCCCAACTCGACCTGGAACTCATCAACCGCGGTAAAGTGCGCGACATATACGCAGTGGACCAGGATCACCTGCTGATCGTCACCACCGACAGACTGTCAGCATTCGATGTGGTCCTGCCGCAGCCAATACCCGGTAAGGGAGAAGTACTCACTCGTGTTGCGAACTTTTGGTTCAACCGAACCCACCACCTGATCCCGAACCATCATTCCCACCTCAAATTAGCGGACATCGTCAAAGACCCACAACAACGGGCGCAACTGGGTGACCGGGCAATGGTGGTACGGCGATTGAAACCCCTGCCGGTGGAGTCGATCGTCAGAGGCTATCTGATCGGTTCCGGATGGAAAGATTACCAACAGAGCGGTCAGGTCTGCGGCATTGAGTTGCCGTCCGGATTGCGCCAGGCGGACCAGTTACCGGAGGCTATTTTCACCCCGTCGACAAAAGCTGAAGTCGGCGCCCACGATGAGAACATCGATTACGATCAAACCGTGGCGCTGCTTGGGGAGTCGCTAGCCAGCCAGGTCAGGGATCTAAGCCTAAAGATCTATACAGAAGCCGCAACCTACGCACGCGAGCGGGGAATCATTATTGCCGATACCAAATTCGAGTTCGGTCTGGACAATGAGGGCAAACTCCACCTGATCGATGAAGTACTGACACCAGACTCCTCCCGATTTTGGCCCGCCGACAGTTATCGCCCCGGCATCAGCCCACCCAGTTTCGACAAGCAGTTTGTGCGGGACTACCTGGAAACGCTGGATTGGGATAAAACAGCACCCGGACCGGACCTGCCACAAGAGATCATCACGAAAACGGCAGAGAAATATCGCGAGGCGGAGAGACGGATCACAGGCCAGTGAACGTCACTGGAATTATCATGGAAAGACCTCTAAGATTGATCCATAAGTCCAAGGAATACGATGGAATTTCTCGCGATCTGTCGATAGTGTGATCAAAAAACTCAAGATTTCTCGACAGGGGGACGCTGGATAACATAAGAGGATAGAGCGTACGCATATGGTGATATCGCTTTATCCTGACCCATGAAGCAAAAAGCCATCAACTTTCATATGTCCTTGAAATGCAGGAACAACTAAAACAAAAGACTGCCCGAGTCGTTATCTACACGACCCTGCGATGCCCCCACTGCCAACACCTCAAACGCTGGTTGAAGAGGAACCAGGTTCCTTTTCTCGACTTCAATGTCGGCAAACCCGGCAAGATGCAGAAAAAATTCTTTGCCCTAGGCGGACAAACCGTGCCGATGGTTGTTGTCGGCAATCAGCAGTTTGTCGGATTCAATCCCAACCAACTCAAAACCGTCCTTGAAGACGAAGGGCTGCTCTAGGCGTTGCCAGGGAGTGTTCCGGTTTCCAATAGCCGCAATAAAAAACCCCCGCGGTTGCGGGGGTCTCATCATCAGTATCCAGCATCGAACTCAGTTGTTCTGAATCACAATATTGGGAAATTTGGCCGCATAGTCCTTCGCCTGAAGTGAGAGTTTGGCTGCTGTCTTGCGAGCGATTTCGCGGTAGATCTGTGAAATTCGGGCATCGGGTTCAGCCACAACCGTGGGCTTTCCGCCATCGGTCTCCTCACGGATACGGATATCCAGTGGCAATGCACCCAACAGATCAACATGGTACTGGTTTGCCATGGAGGAGCCGCCCCCCTGACCGAAGATATGTTCTTCATGGCCACAGTTGGAACAGATGTGGGTACTCATGTTCTCAACGATACCCAGCACAGGTACTTCTACTTTCTCGAACATCTTCAATCCTTTGCGGGCATCCAGCAGGGCGATATCCTGGGGTGTGGTCACGATCACCGCGCCGGAGACAGGGACCTTTTGCGCCAGGGTCAGCTGGGTGTCGCCGGTACCCGGGGGCAGGTCAACCACCAGGTAGTCGAGATCGGCCCAGTTAGTATCGTTCAGGAGTTGCTCAAGCGCCTGGGTGACCATCGGACCACGCCAGATCATAGGGGTCTCTTCATCGATCAGGAAACCGATCGACATGGCCTGCAGACCATAGCCTTCCATCGGTTCCAGGGTCTTGCCGTCAGTTGATTCCGGTTTACCGGAAATACCAAGCATACGAGGCTGGGAAGGACCGTAGATATCCGCATCCAGTACGCCGACCCTCGCACCCTCTTCCGCCAGTGCGAGCGCCAGATTGACAGCCGTGGTGGACTTGCCCACACCACCCTTGCCGGAAGCCACCGCGATGATGTTCTTGATGTTGTCGATCGGCTTCAGCGCCTTTTGCACGGAGTGAGCCACGACCTTGCTGGAGATTGCGACCTCAACATCAGAGACGCCCTCCACGGCCGCCACCTTCTCTCTGACGTTGGTCTTGATCTCTTCCATACAGCCCTTGGCCGGGAATCCGAGCTCTATGGCGACTTTCACCTTGCCGCCATCAATTTCGACACCTTTAACGGCCTTCGCGGCCACCAGGTCTTTCTCCAGATGAGGTTCGATATAGCCTTTGATCGCTTCATTAACCGTATCTTGCGTCAGATCAGACATCGCCAATTACTCCTGCGGGTCCCAAATCGGGCACCCATCTTGTTGACTGAAAAACTTGGCGGGGGATTCTACACGAAAACCGGGATCATTTACCAAGCTATTTACTGGGTTTTAGACCCTTAACAGGGGGAATGGTTGGTAAATCCACTCAGCGCATGTTGATGAAGCGGGGCTTCAACAACCGATCCTCCATCAGGTTGCCATGCCACCACAGATTATAGATCCGATATCGATGGTGGACGAAATCAACATTCAAGAACCCATATAGCGCTTTCGTTTGGCTGCCTTCACTTTATGCGTGTCGACCAGGATCATGCCGTCGGTACAGTTGGCAAAATCAGGGTCGACGCCAAAATCGAGAAAACAGACACCGCCCGGTTCACAGAGATCCGTGTACTGTTTAAAGAGTGTCGGGATAGTCAGATCGAACAGAGCCAGCTGATTTTTCAACTCCTGCTGATCCCGCTCCAAATCGTCACCCGTAAAACGCACCCGGCACTCCTCGCGGCTGGCCTGACTCAGCCTATAGGGTATCTTGGCTCCTCCCAGAAAGTCCCGGCAACCAAAATAACTTTGGTAATAGTGGACCATGAGGTCTCGCGCGGCTCTGGGATACCGGGCGCTGATACTGACAGGACCGAACATATAACGGATCCGGGGATTGTGCCGCAGATAGGCACCCAATCCCTGCCACAGATAGTCCAGCGCCCGGGAACCCCAATAGCGGGGCTGTACGAAACTTCGGCCCAGTTCGATCGCCTCTTTGGCATAGGATTCAAAGGCCTGATCGAACTTGAACAGCGAGTGGGTATAGAGCCCTGACCCCCCCTGATTCTGCAGGATTGTGTCAGCCTCACCCAGGCGATAGGCCCCCACTACCTCCAGTTCCGCTTCGTCCCACAGGACCAGATGGCGATAGTGAGCATCATAGCGATCACTATCCCGACGCTTGCCTGTCCCCTCACCCACCTTACGGAAACTCAACTCCCGCAGTCGCCCGATCTCGCGCATGAAGGCACTGCCGGCCTCCCAGTCCATGAGTAAAATCTGCTTGCCGTCCCGGGTCTCACCCAAGAGCTGCCCCCGACTCAACTCCTTTTTCAGTGTCTGGCGAGACTCAGGGTGCGCAATACTCTTCTCAGTGGTAAAGACGCCAGTCTTGCGTTGGGAGACACGATAGAAATGCTTGCGCACCATACGTACCCGCGCTTTGGGCCGAATTCCTTCCACGTTGAGATGAGCTGCGGGAACCAACTCACCAATGCGAAAGCCGATGGTATTGGAGCGCTGCCTGAACATCTCGCCAACCAGCAACAGCGCTGCAATGGGTTTGTTGAGCATGGAGACGCCGTAGAAGAGAGGCGAGTTCTTGGCATCGATGAATACCGGCAGCAGGGGTGAGTTGGTACGCCTGGCAAACTGCAGGAAGCCACCCTTCCAACGCACATCACGTACTCCGTTGGGCCGCAGACGGGAAACCTCCCCTGCGGGAAAGACGATCACCAATTCATCCCGTTCCAGGGCGGCATAGACCTGCTTGATCCCCTTACGGCTTGAGCCACCGCCCAGATTATCCACCGGTAACAACAGGTCGCCCAACGGCTCCAGGGAAGATAGCAGGTCGCTGGCCACTACCCGGATATCGGTTCGCACGCGACTGATCATCTGGATGAGGCTCAAGGCATCGAGTGCTCCCAACGGATGGTTGGCCACCAACACCACCCTGCCAGCAGGTGGGATATTTTCCAGGTCGCGATTCGAGACCAGGTAATCGAGGTCAAAGTACTCCAGTACTTTTTCAATGAAATCGAATCCCCTGATCCCCCGGTTCTCTTCCAGGAACCGGTTGATCTCACGCTCATGGAAAAGCATACGCAACAGTGTCAGCATGGGCCGCGTCAACAATCTGGGTTTATTGTTGAAGAAACCGGGAAAGCGTTCTGTCAGTACCTGCTCTACATTCAGCACCTTGTGGGCTCCTAACTTTTAAACGGCCTGAGCATATCGAACCGAGATGACGCAGGATTTGCGTGTAGATGAGAAACAGGTTTCGAATAGATGACATCTGGATGACGTAGTGGATATCGATCAGTGACGCATGACATCGCTAGGATCGACAACTTCTCGAACCCACCTTCCAATAACAACTGAAAAGTTCATTTACCAACCTGTTATGCGATAATCCTCGGTTTTCGGGAGCAAAGCTCCAAGACCTGCAGCCTAGTCGGACAGAAGATGAACCAAACACCCCGCAAGATCCTCGTCACCAGCGCCCTGCCCTATGCCAACGGGCCCATCCATATCGGGCACCTGGTGGAATACATTCAGACCGATATCTGGGTGCGTTTTCAGAAAATGCGGGAACACCAGTGCCTCTATGTCTGCGCCGACGATGCCCACGGCACCCCAATCATGCTGCGCGCCCGCCAGGAGGGGATCGAGCCGGAAACACTGATCGCCCGCGTAGCCGAAGAGCATCAGGCAGACTTTGCCGAATTCCGGGTAGGCTTCGACAACTACCACTCGACTCACTCACCGGAGAACCAGGTCTGCGCCAACACCATCTACGAACGCAACCGGGATGCCGGCCATATCGCCAAACGCACCATCACCCAGGCCTACGACCCGGTAGAGGAGATGTTCCTGCCCGACCGCTTCATCAAAGGCACTTGTCCCAAGTGCGGCTCAGAGGACCAGTACGGTGACAACTGCGAGGTCTGCGGCGCCAGCTACTCCCCGGCGGAGCTGAAGAATCCGGTCTCCGCTGTCTCCGGCGCGGTACCTGAGCAGCGCGAATCGGACCACTACTTTTTCAAGCTGGCCGACTTCGAGGAGATGCTGAAGGAGTGGACCGGTGGCGGTCATGTCCAGAGCGAGGTCTCAAACAAGCTGGGTGAATGGTTCGAGGCCGGTCTGCAGGAGTGGGACATCTCCCGCGACGCCCCCTACTTCGGATTCGAGATCCCGGACCACCCGGGGAAATACTTCTACGTCTGGCTCGATGCCCCGATCGGGTACATGGCCAGTTTCCGCAACCTGTGCGACAAAACGGATGGTCTCGACTTCGATGAGTTCTGGGCGGCAGACTCAGATACCGAGCTCTATCACTTCATCGGCAAGGACATCATCTACTTCCATACCCTGTTCTGGCCGGCGATGCTCCACGGTGCGGGCTTTCGTACCCCCAGTGCCGTCTTCGCCCACGGTTTCCTTACGGTGGATGGCGCAAAGATGTCCAAGTCCCGCGGCACATTCATCAAAGCGCGCACCTACCTGGATCACCTCAATCCGGAATACCTGCGCTACTACTTCGCCGCCAAACTGGGCTCAGGCGTGGACGACATCGACCTCAACCTGGAGGATTTCGCCCAGCGGGTAAACAGCGACCTGGTGGGCAAAGTAGTCAACATCGCCAGTCGCTGCGCCGGTTTCATCAGCAAGCGTTTTGACGGCAAATTGGCGGAGCAGGTTAGCGAACAGACCCTGTTCGACGAATTCATCGCCGCTGGCGAAACCATTGCCGAGCACTACGAGAAAAGAGAATTCAGCCGCGCAGTTCGCGAGATCATGGCCCTGGCCGACCGCGCTAACCAATACATCGACGAGCAGAAGCCCTGGGTGGTGGCCAAAGAAGCGGGTAAAGAGTCAGAGTTACAGGCCATCTGCAGCGACGGCCTCAACCTCTTCCGCCTGCTGATCGGCTATCTGCGTCCGATCCTGCCCGGCACCGCTGAGATGGCGGAGGCCTTCCTGCAGATCGAACCCCTGACCTGGCGACAGCTGACCACCCCTCTGAGCGGCCACACCATCGGCAAGTTCAAACCCCTGATGACCCGGGTCGATCCCAAGCAGATCGAGAAAATGCTGGAGCACTCGAAAGAGGATCTGGCAGCTCAGGCAACCGCTCAGACTGCAAGACCGGCGTCACACTCCCCTCTTGCCAAGGACCCCATTGCGGAAACCATCCAGTTCGACGACTTCGCCAAACTGGACCTGCGTATCGCCCGTATCGCCAAGGCAGAGCACGTGGATGGCGCCGACAAGCTGCTGCAGCTGACCCTCGACCTGGGCGGTGAGACCCGCAACGTCTTCGCCGGCATCAAATCGGCCTACGCGCCGGGAGACCTGGAAGGGAAACTCACGGTGATGGTTGCCAACCTTGCGCCACGCAAGATGCGCTTCGGCGTCTCCGAAGGCATGGTGCTGGCGGCCGGGCCAGGCGGTAAGGATCTCTTCATTCTCAATCCGGATGAAGGGGCGCAGCCAGGGATGCGGGTGAAGTAGGGGTAAATTCAAACTGTCTGCAGGTAAGCGTGTATGTGTAGCCATGCATGCAGACCAGCTCAATGCCAAGCATCAAGATCGCGGAGACCATTTTGTTTTCTGGCCTCTCAGCCCAGCCTCTGCCTCAAGGAGAGCACCGGGGGTGTGGAGAGCTATGAAACCTTGAGTTCCGAAATCTACATCCCAGCGTTTCTCTATCGCCACTGCTGACTCGATGTCGGCGAAGAGGCGCTTCATGTCTGAAACCAATCCCGCCCTGCCCCGCTCACTACATTGAGCTCTGGATGTTTGAAGATTCCGGGGGTGACTTGGCGTCACGAATGTTGATCCGTCGAAAAAAAAAGCATCTGCCGCCGGCCTGAAAATAGGCTTTTATTTCCCTTAATCAGTATTCTGATAAATAAAAGCCTTGTCACCTGACTGTCATATTTGTGACTAAATTCCCATATTTTAATACTGGTAAACCCTAATAAAATAATAAACCAACAGGCTCACAGATTTTATTCCCCCAAAAATTTAGGCTTTTTTCACACAAGCGTTTTTGAGCTTTTTCCTCAATTTCAGCGCGAAATAGTCATGAAAGGCTCAAAAACGCGACCGCCACAAGACAACCGAAGTTGCCTTGTTTCTTTATCGAAAATGGTTGGGGCGTGAGTTATGAAAAAATTGTCTTCCCGAATATTGTCAATCGCAGTTCTCTGTTTGCTTATCAGCGGCATGGCAACTGCTGCAGAACTCAAGATAGTAAAGGCGCTATGGAAGGCTGATAGATCGACTCTTGTGATAGAGGCCGCAGCTAACAAGGGCCAGAGCCTTCTGATTGAAAATGCATACAATCCTGCCCAAGTACTTGCTGACGCCAGGCTGAGAAAGGACAGTCTCAGGGTCAGGCTCCGCTCACCCGCGCAGATTCCCTGTCGGGTCAGGGCAACACTTAAAGATACCGCCCAAACAGTGGAACGGGATGTCATCAGCAAGGAGACAAAAAGATTACCGGTAGGGTGCTCGCCAAAGAGCCCATCCGAGCCGCCCTCCCCGCCTGTCAATCAGGCTCCCACAGCGGAGGCTGGTGCCGATCAGGTCCACAGCTTGCAGTCAGGCCAGACCAGTCTGACAGTTATACTTGACGCCAGCGGCTCAGCTGATCCTGACGGTTCCATTTCCCAGTATATTTGGGATGGCACACCCAATCCCGAAGATATCGCTGCGCCAAGCGTCAGTCTCGGCGAAGGCGTTCATGAATACAGCCTTCTGGTCATCGACGACCTGGGCGAGTCCAGTCTTCCAGACAGCGTGCAGATCACTGTGCAGTCGGCACCTACTGAGCCCCCTCCACCGACCGAGCCACCTCAGACTGCTGCAGAGGCTCACGCCACTATCACGGTCTATGAAGGCCCCTCAACCTGTATTAACTGTCACGAGGACGAGGCAGTGGCAATGCATGGTTCCGTACACTATCAACAGTCAGGCGAAACCATAAACCTGACCAATGACGTCACACCATTCAGCAACAATGGTTGGCCCGTTGCTGGTGAGCGCGGCGATGGTGCCATTGGTATCAATACCTACTGTGGTTCACATGAAAACTCACCCCGCTTTACCTGTGCGGGTTGTCATGTGGGCAACGGTCGATTCCCCAGTTCGGAATTGCCCGTAAACGAGGTTGAGCGCAAGGCCGAGCTGAGCAACATTGACTGTCTGATGTGCCATCAGGACAGCTACAAGCGTTTCCCGACTGGCGAGTTTGAACCTCTGGAAATCGTTGACATTGGCGCAGATGGAAAACCCGATCCCACTCTGCCCCCAATTGTAAGGACCGGCGCCAAAGGTATTCCTGTGGTTGATCAAAACAGCCTCGACTTCCTTTTCGAACCGGCCGATGCCAATAGCGCACTGGTCAGCCTTGGCGGGACGCCTATGATGCAGGATCGCCTGAGTGCGGCACAGAGTGTACATGCGACCACCAGGAAGGCATGCCTTAATTGTCATGCCAAGGCCGGCGGTGGTGACGGCACCAAGCGCGGTGATCTCTCTTCGGCCCTGGTCGATCCCGATCCACAGATCGATATCCACATGAGTTCTTCTGGTGAGAACCTCAGCTGCGCCAATTGCCACGATGCAGGCGGACACCGCTTAAAGGGACGTGGACTCGATCTCAGGCCCAATGATGTCGCTGAGCACTTCACCTGCGAAAGCTGCCACGACCAGCCTCATGGTGACTACAGCAACCGGGCAGGGGGCAGCCGTGACAAACATGCCACCCGGGTTGCCTGTCAAACCTGTCATATTCCAACCTACGCCAAGGGTGTAGCCACGGAAACCAATCGTGACTGGGAAGATCCCCACTTCTCTGCTGCTGCCTGTAACGGACGTGGCGGCTGGCTACCAAGAGAGGACAAGGCATTAAACCTGACACCTTCATACCAGTGGTTTGACGGTACCAGCCAAGTCTATGTACTGGGAGAAAACCTGGCGGACTATCCAATGGCCGTATTGGAAGACGGCAGCGAAGCGATCACCCTCGGTCTGCCCAATGGCTGGGTAAACGCGCAGAATGCCAAGATCTATCCCATGAAGGAACATACCTCCAACTCAGCCGTGCATGATGCGACCAACAGCCTGATCGCTCATTCGACTTTTGAATTCTTCCGTACCGGCAGTTTCGACACCGCGGTGCAAAGTGCTCTGGAGCAGACGGGAAGAAGCGGTGACAGTTACACGGTCAAGAAGATCCATACATACCAGACCATTAACCATGGTGTTGAAGACGCTTCAGCAGCACTTGATTGCGGATCATGTCACGCAAGTCTCAGCGGTGGGCCGCTTCGCATGGATCTGGTAAATGACCTGGGGTATGGCCTGAAAGGAAGCGAAGCCGAGGTTTGTACCCAGTGCCACGAAAACAAAGGCAGTATGAGTTTCACCAAGGTGCACAACAAGCATGTCAGTGAAAAAGGGACAGATTGTTCAACCTGTCATAACTTCACCAGACCGGAACGCGGCTTGAATGGAAACATTGCCAACTTTATCGATGACTGAGAGGGAAGTTACTTAAACAGCAAGGACGCTGAATCTGGCTTTTAATAATAAACCCATCCTTTAAACCGGATGGGTTTATTCTTTTCCGCCTGATGAACTGCTACTGCATCCTCTCCCGCTGGGGATGAGAGGGAAACAGCCATGCACTTCAGCACTGTAAATCACTCCGCATACTATTCGACACGGTCAGACAGCTTCTTTTCAGCTCCCCTCACCCTGTCCCTTTCACTATGGTAGAGGGCTTGGAGCAAGGGGACCTTCTGCTGACCGAAAGGTCGATGACCTCAGCTCAACCCTTTGCCGCCACCAGCGCCTGCTCGATGTCGGCAATGATGTCATCCACATGCTCGATGCCGATGGAGAGGCGTACCATATCGGCACTCACCCCGGCGGTGGCCAGCTCCTCTTCGTTGAGCTGCCGATGGGTGGTGGATGCAGGGTGACAGGCCAGTGACTTGGCGTCGCCGATGTTGACCAGGCGCAGAATCATCTCTAATGCATCGATAAAGCGGGCACCTGCCTCGATACCCCCTTCGATACCGAAGCTGAGAATACCTGATGCCTGACCCTTGGTGATTCGCTGGCAACGCTCGTAATGGGGACTCTCAGGCAGGGCCGCATAGTTGACCCACTTCACTTGAGGTTGCTGCTTCAGAAACTCCGCCACCTTGAGGCTGTTCTCGCAGTGGCGCTCCATGCGCAGACCGAGGGTCTCCAGGCCCTGCATGATGAGGAAAGCATTGTGGGGTGAGATGGCCGAACCGGTATTGCGCAGGGGTACCACCCGGCAGCGGGCGATGTAGGCCGCCGGGCCCAGGGCCTCGGTATAGACCACCCCGTGGTAGGAGGGGTCGGGCTCGTTGAGCATGGGGAAACGTTCCTTGTTGGCCACCCAGTCGAACTTGCCGGAGTCGACAATGATACCGCCGACTGAGGTGCCATGACCGCCGATATACTTGGTCAGGGAGTGGATGATGATGTCGGCGCCGTGATCGAACGCGCGGCAGAGATAGGGAGTGGCTACCGTATTATCGACAATCAGGGGCAACCCGTGACGATGGGCGATCTCCGCCAAGCGCTCCAGGTCGACGATATTGCCGGCGGGATTGCCGATCGATTCGCAGAAGAGCGCTTTGGTCCGGTCGTCGATCAGGCTCTCCAACTTCTCATAATCGTCGAAGGAGGCCATTCGTACCTCAATGCCCTGACGCGGAAAAGTGTGTGCGAAGAGATTGTAGGTACCGCCGTAGAGCTGGCTGGTGCTGACGATGTTGTCGCCAGTCATCGCGATACACTGAATGGCATAGGTGATCGCCGCCATACCCGACGCCACAGCCAGCGCGCCTATCCCCCCTTCCATCTCGGTCATCCGCTGCTCGAGTACCGCAGTGGTCGGATTCATGATGCGGGTGTAGATATTGCCGACCACCTTCAGATCAAACAGATCGGCGCCATGCTGTGTGTCGTCGAAGGTGTAAGAAGTCGTTTGGTAGATCGGCACCGCAGCCGCTTTGGTGGTCGGTTCCGATGAATAACCCGCGTGCAGCGCCAGGGATTCTAATTTCATGTCTGTTCCTCATCCTCAGTGATATCGCTGCCTGGGCTCTCTCTAGCGATCCCCGGCAGTTTATGTTTCTTATTTCACGCGAAAAGCAGCCCCGGTGGCCGACCAGATCGCTTGGCCCCATAAGCGATATGAGGCGTTTAAAGACTAACATGGATCCCTTCCATGAGGGATAGGCGACCACCATGGGACTTATGCCCCTTGCGGCTTATCAATGCCAACACATGGCCTGATGGCGCATAGTAATGCCACCTATTCCATTAATAGAGATGAGTTGTAAGTGGCTTGGTGGCCGCTTATCCTTAGCGGGTTAACGAATAGAGCCGATTTTTTCATGCAAGAGTATGCCCTTATCCTGATCAGCACCGTCCTGGTGAATAACTTCGTATTGGTGAAGTTTCTCGGACTGTGCCCCTTCATGGGCGTATCGCGTAAGCTGGAGACCGCCACCGGTATGGGGCTGGCCACCACCTTCGTACTGACCCTCTCTTCCATCTGTTCCTATCTGGTCAATGAATACATGCTGGTACCCCTGGGTATCGAGTATCTGCGCACCATCGCCTTCATCCTGGTGATTGCCGTCGTGGTCCAATTCACTGAAATGGTGATGCACAAGACCAGCCCCATGCTCTACCAGGTGCTTGGCATCTTCCTGCCGCTGATCACAACCAACTGTGCCGTCCTCGGTGTCGCCCTGCTCAACACTCAGGAACAGCACGGCTTCATCGAATCTGCACTCTACGGCTTCGGTGCCGCCGCCGGGTTCTCCCTGGTGCTGGTGCTCTTCGCGGCAGTACGCGAACGGGTTGCCGTGGCCGATGTCCCTGAGCCCCTGCAGGGCAACGCCATAGCGCTGATTACCGCAGGACTGATGTCGATGGCCTTTATGGGTTTTGCCGGCCTGGTGGCCACGTGAGTCTGCCCCCATGTTGATCGCCATCTTCGCCATCACTCTGCTCGCTGCAGCCTTCGGTCTACTGTTGGGCTATGCCAACATCCGATTCCATGTGGAAGGAGACCCGATCACCGATCAGATCGAAAAGCTGTTGCCCCAGACCCAGTGCGGTCAATGCGGATTTGCCGGCTGCCGCCCCTACGCCGAGGCAATTGCCACCGGGGAGGTGGAGATCAATAAGTGTCCTCCCGGTGGCGAGACCACCATGGTGGCACTGGCGGATCTTCTTGGTCGTGACCCCGTGCCCCTCGACGCAGAAACCGCGGAAACCAAACCCAAGGCGGTGGCCCTGATCAAGGAAGAGGAGTGCATCGGCTGCACCCTCTGCCTGCAGGCCTGCCCGGTGGATGCCATCATCGGCGCCGCCAAGCAGATGCATGTAGTCATTGAGGAGGAGTGTACGGGATGTGAACGATGCCTGCCGCCCTGTCCTGTTGACTGCATCGTTATGGAACCCATTGCACAAACTACGGATAACTGGCGCTGGCCCTTCCCCGAGAGCGGACAGGACCCGATCGCCGCAGTCCCCTCACCGAACTGATCTATGTACGTCGAAGCGAAGAGAGGCAAATCGAGAGAGCTGTGGACATTCCACGGCGGCCTGCATCTGCCCGAAAACAAGACGATTTCCCTTACCGGCCCCGTCCGGCAGGCGGACCTGCCGACTCGTCTGGTACTGCCCCTGCACCAGCATATCGGCACCCCGGCACAATCCTTGGTTAAAGTGGGCCAGCGTGTATTGAAGGGTGAAAAGATCGCCGACTCTACCGCCCCAGTCACCGCTCCGCTACACGCACCAACTTCCGGTACGGTCATAGAGATCGGCAATCATCCCATCCCCCATCCATCCGGATTGCCGGGACTCTGTATCGTGATCGAACCGGACGGCCGTGACGAATGGGGCGAGTTGCCCCAGCCTATCGACGACTACAGATCGGCAGATGCCGCCACCCTCAGGTCACGTATACGTGAGGCGGGCATCGTCGGCATGGGGGGCGCCACCTTCCCCTCTGCGGTCAAGCTCAACCCAGGCAAACCGATCAAGACCCTTATCATCAACGGTGCCGAATGCGAGCCCTATATCACCTGCGACGATCGCCTGATGCAGGACGAACCGGAACGGGTCATGGAAGGGGTGCGTATCCTCCAGCACATACTGCAGAGTGAGGAGTGTTTGATCGCCATTGAGGACAATAAGTCCGAAGCCATCCTGGCCATGCACAATCTGGTACGGGACGATGAACCCATCGAGGTGATACGTATCCCCACCATCTATCCCAGCGGCGGTGAGAAACAGTT
Organism: Candidatus Thiodiazotropha sp. (ex Monitilora ramsayi); assembly: GCA_025655595.1. GTDB lineage: Bacteria > Pseudomonadota > Gammaproteobacteria > Chromatiales > Chromatiaceae > Thiodiazotropha. The sequence continues at coordinate 590,307 of JAHXIO010000001.1, read as the reverse complement.
GATCCGTATCCTCACCGGCCGCGAGGTACCCAGTTCCGGCCTTCCGGCGCAGCTTGGGGTGATCTGCCACAATGTGGCCACCGCCGCCGCCATCGCTGATGCGGTATTGGAGGGTAAACCGCTGATCTCTCGCCTGGTCACACTCACGGGCGAGGGAATTCGTGAGCCCGGTAACTTTAAGGCACTGATCGGCACGTTGGCCGGTGACCTGATTGAACAGGCAGGAGGGTATCAGAATCATCCTGAGCAGCTGATTTTAGGCGGCCCCATGATGGGGTTTGACCTGAGCAGTGATACGATACCGATCACGAAAGGAGCCAACTGCCTGCTCTGTCCCACCCTAGAAGAGCTGCCCCGCCCTGAGCCGGCCCAGGCCTGCATCCGCTGCGGACGCTGCGCCGATGTCTGCCCAGCCCACCTGCTGCCGCAACAACTCTACTGGTACAGCCGGGCGAAAGATCTGGAGAAGACGCAGGACTACAATCTCTTCGACTGCATCGAGTGCGGTTGCTGCTCCCATGTCTGCCCATCACACATACCCCTTGTGCAATACTATCGCTATGCCAAGCATGAGAGCTGGGCACAGGAACAGGAGCGACGCGAGTCCGAGCATGCCAAACAGCGTCACGATGACCGTATCGCTCGACTGGAGCGGCTGGAAGCAGCGCGTAAAGCCAGATTGCGCAAAAAGAAGGAGGCACTGGATAAAAAACCTCCCGCAACCAAAAAACCAAAGCCGGGAGCACCGGACAAGGAGAGTAAACAGGCTGCCATCGAAGCCGCCATGAAGCGGGCTGCAGAAAAAAAAGCCAAGCAACAGGCACAGCCCAAAAATATTGAGAACCTGACCCCTGCCCAGCAGGCCAAGATCGATGCGGTGGAACAGCGCCGCAAAAATGCCAAAGAGACCGCAGCCACAAGCGAAACGGAGCAGCAGCCCTGATGGAATTCCAGACCCACAGCTCGCCGCATACCAGCCGTCCCAACCGGGTCGACAGGGTTATGCTGCAAGTGATCATGGCCCTGATACCGGGTACGGCCGCTATGATCTTCTATTTCGGCTGGGGCGTGCTGCTTAACGTGATACTTGCGGTTGGCGCAGCAGTGGGTTTCGAGGCGCTGGTGATGAAACTCCGCGGCCGTCCGGTACTGCCGCCCCTGTTCGACCTCAGTGCCGCCCTCACCGCGCTACTTTTTGCCATCGCCGTCCCACCGCTGCTGCCCTGGTGGATGGTGGTACTGGGTATGGCCTTCGCCATCATCATGGTAAAGCAGATGTACGGCGGCCTGGGCTACAACCCATTCAACCCGGCCATGGCGGCCTATGTGCTGTTACTGATCTCCTATCCGATCGAGATGACCAGTTGGCTGCCGCCGATGCTGCTTGCGGAGCACAGCCTGGGTCTGGGAGAGGTCCTCAGCATCAAATTCGTCGGGACACTACCGCAGGGACTAACCATGGATGCCATCACCATGGCGACCCCCCTGGACGAGATGCGCACCCAACTCGACCTCAATCAGATGATCAGCGAGATTCGCACCAGCCCCCTGTGGGGGGATTTCGGTGGCCAGGGCTGGGAGTGGGTCGGCAACTGGTTTCTGATGGGCGGTATCTGGATGGTCTACAAGCGCACCATCACCTGGCAGATTCCATTGTCCTTCCTCGGTGGTCTGGTCGGTATGGCCACCCTTTTCTGGCTGTTCGATCCCGAGAGTTTCCCCTTTCCCCTGTTCCATGTCTTCAGCGGTGGAGCGATCCTGGGAGCCTTCTTTATCGCCACCGACCCGGTCACCGCCAGCACCACCCGTGTGGGTCAATTGATCTACGGAGCGGCAATCGGCATCCTGGTCTACATTATCCGCACCTGGGGAGGTTATCCTGATGCGGTGGCATTCGCCGTGCTGCTGATGAACATGGCGGCCCCCACCATCGACTACTATACCCGCCCACGAGTCTACGGACATGGAGGGGTCAAAGGTGGATAAGCGCCTGCCGATCATCATGGCTGCCGCCATTCTTGGCTTCTTCGCCATTGCCGGCACCTCTCTGGTTGCCTTTACCCATACCGCCACCAAAGAACGCATCGCCGCGAACGAAAGGGAGACCCTGCTACATACCCTTCACGCCCTGGTGCCACCGGAGAGCGTGGATAATGACATGGTGGTCGACACACTGGAGGTCGCCGATCCCGAGCAGCTCGGCGGGGCTATGACCACAGTCTACCGTGGCCGTCTGCAGGGAGAGCCGGTGGCGACTGTACTCACTACCATGGTCCCCAACGGCTATAGCGGCCCGATCAAATTGCTGGTAGCCGTCCGATACGATGGTACTTTGGGTGGCGTACGGGTCATCAGTCATAAGGAGACGCCCGGGTTGGGAGACAAGATGGAAGAGGCGCGCTCGGACTGGATATACATTTTTAACGGTAAATCCCTCAGCAACCCATCAATTGAAAAGTGGAAGGTTAAAAGGGACGGGGGTGTCTTCGACCAGTTCACCGGCGCTACGGTAACACCGAGATCCATCGTCGCCGCCGTGAAAAAAACCCTGATCTATGTGAAGACCAACAAGGATGCCCTGTACGACAAACAGGTTGCCGTCGATAGCGTGACGGCGGAGGGTTGATCTGTGATTCACATATACACGAGCCTGAATTGGCCAAATCTCTCCCTTCAGCGGGGGGAGACTCAATGACTGCACCGGAGCTAAGAAATGGCTGATACCGGCTATCGTACAATTGTCACCGACGGGCTCTGGCACAATAACCAGGCCCTGGTAGCCCTACTGGGTCTCTGCCCCCTGCTGGCGGTCACCAACACAGCCATCAACGGCCTGGGTCTCGGACTGGCCACCACCGCGGTGCTTGTCTCCTCCAACACCACCGTCTCTCTGATCCGCAACCTTGTTCGACCCGAAGTAAGGCTGCCGGTCTTTGTGATGGTCATCGCCTCATTCGTCACCGCCATCGAACTGGGCATGAACGCCTATTTCCACGAACTGCACAAGATCCTCGGTATCTTCATCCCCCTGATCGTCACTAATTGCGCCATCATTGGACGAGCCGAGGCCTTCGCCTCCAAGAACAACCTGCAGCGTTCAATCGTCGATGGTCTGAGTATCGGCATCGGCTTCACGCTGGTGCTGGTGACGTTGGGCGGCATGCGTGAGCTCGTTGGTCAGGGCACTCTCTTCGACCAGGCCCATCTGATGTTTGGTGAAGCAGCCAAGGGCATGACTCTCAAGATCGAGGATTTCCCCGGTATGCTGATCGCCATCCTCCCCCCCGGCGCATTTATTGGTCTCGGCCTGCTTATCATGGTAAAAAACCTTATCGATAAACGGGTGGCGGCCAGAACCGCCATGAAGATAGAAACCTCAGAGGGAGCGGCGGGCGTCACCAGCTGACCATGAGAATCCAACGCGTCTACACCGAGCAACCACTACAGAGCGGTAATGAAGTCTTATTGGAAGAGGACTCTTCCCACCATCTGTTTCATGTCCTTCGATTGCAGTCTGGCGACTCGATCAGCCTTTTCAACAATGAAGGCGGTGAGTTCGAAGCCACTATCAGTGAAATCGGCAAGCACGGAGCATCTGCCACAATCGGCGGCCTGATCCGAGAAGAAGTCCCCCCCAAACTCGCCATCCAGCTTCTGCTGGGCATCTCACGGGGCGAGCGCATGGATTTCGCCCTGCAGAAAGCGACGGAACTGGGCGTCAATCGAATTACCCCGGTATTTACCAAACGCTGCGTCGTCAAACTCAATGAGAAGAAGCGGGCCAGTCGCATGGCGCACTGGCAGAAAATCATCGTCAACGCCTGCGAGCAGTCGGGGCGTGCATTGCTACCTGAACTCGATAGTCCTGCTGAGATTGGCAATGCCGTTTCGGAACAGACCGCACATACCACCCTTCTGCTCGACCATCGCAGCAACAAGACTTTAACCGAGATTAAAAAACCCAAAGGTTCTATCTGCATCCTTGTCGGCCCGGAGGGAGGCTTGAGCTCCGAGGAGCGAAAACTGGCCAAGGGGAAGGGATTCACCGGGATCAAACTTGGACCCCGGGTAATGCGAACCGAGACCGCCCCGCTGGCAGCGATTGCAGCAATTCAGACCCTCTGGGGGGATTTCGCTTTTTGATTCCCCAATAGTGGGTGAGCGGTAAAATCACCTCCAATTTCCGCTACCAATGCCACCTTCGTAGAACTTGCCACTGTTCTGTTTACGCCGTTAACAGCTCTAGAATTGATTCAGCTAGTACCGAATAGCCTATGGTAAAAAAAAGCCCACTCTCAACGAAAGTTAAAGTTACCGTCACGCATCATCCAGAACCCCGATCGAAGTGTGATCACGACACACGCTTTCCTAAACTCGAGGAAAAAACCTGAAGTCAGGTGCGATGACCACTGCCGGGGTAAGCTATAATTCGCCTATACAACCGTTCAACTGCTCAGTTGGATAAATAGAACCAACCCGGAGACAGATCCAATGTTTCTTCTGAAGCATCTTCTGGCGTCCTGTGTTGTTATCGTTTCCTTACACACCCTCCCCTTAATCGCGGATAGTCAAACAATAAGCACATCATCCCTGGACGGTCTTCAGTTTCGTGGTCAAACAGGCGAGCATGGGAAAGGGGACCACCACGAAGACACCATCACCTTTCATAACGGCCAGTTTCGATCACTGGACTGCGAGGAATGGGGATTTGGCCCTGCCACCTATCATGCGAAAAAGAAGGGTGATACCCACCATTTTTCAGCCACCCTTGTCAGCCCTGACAGAGGCAGACTGATATGGCATGGAACTATTCGGGAAGATGAAGCGGAAGCTGAATTTCAATGGCTTCACAAACGTTGGTACTGGACGATCGACCGTAAGTATTGGTTCAAGGGATACCGTCAAAACAAGCCTTAAAAAAACAGCATGAATACGGAAAGGCCGTCAGGTATAGATGAAAGCCCGTCCACTTGGATGGCCACCTTGATCAAGGTTTCCATTATCTTATTGGTCTTGATTGCGGCAAATATACTGATCTCCTATCTGATTAGCGCACTGGAGATCCAAATCTGGCCTGAGCATCTCGATATCGTGGATCGCGCCGTCGTTATCGGAATAGTGTTATACATCATCCTGATGGCCATACCCTTTCTACCTGGACTGGAAATGGGACTGATACTGATGATGGTTCTTGGTCCAAAGGGTGTCCTGGTAACCTATATCTGTACACTGATTGCGCTATCAATTGGGTTTTCAATTGGCAGGATTTTTCCAACACAACTTATAGTATCGCTCCTACAGTGGCTCAATCTTGATCGTGCAGCGACGTTATTAAAACAGTTTGATGCAATACCCCCCGATCAGCGCTTAGTGTATCTTGCGAGAAATCTCCCCAAAAAAGCGTTGCCTATTCTATTGAGGCACCGTTACCTGGTTTTAGCCTTGTTATTCAATTTACCGGGAAATGCCGTCATTGGTGGTGGAGGCGGTATTGCAATGATCGCGGGTAACAGTCGGCTCTATTCCTATCCAATGTTCCTTCTGTTGATCAGTTTTGCCATTTTACCCGGACCGATAGTGATTCTGCTTTCGAAGTCAATCTAGTCATACGACAGTCAGTTGGTTGGTATAAAAACTGTCGATGATCAATCGCAAGACCTACGAATTTCCCACAGACCGTCCGAAAAAGTCTAATATCTACCCGTGTATATTCTAATCGCTCTCACCTTTGCAGCACTGTTGTTTATCAGCGGCTGTACTGACACTGATAATCCTGAGGGGCATATTAACGCCCTGGCGGTATGGGCCCATGCCGGTCAGGAGCGCGAACGCAATACACTCAAATCACAGGTAGCGCGCTACAATAAAAATCATCCTCAACATCCTGTCCGCCTGACATTGATCCCGGAGGGAAGTTACAACGCTCAGGTACAGGCTGCAGCAGTGGCCGGCAACCTACCGGATCTCCTGGAATTCGATGGCCCCTTCCTCTATGCGTACATCTGGCAGGGGAGACTGCAACCGTTGGATAACCTGTTGCCTGAGACTCTCATTGACGATCTGTTACCCTCCATCCTTCAACAGGGCAGCTATCGTGACCACCTCTGGTCGGTCGGCATCTTCGATTCCGGTCTCGGTCTCTACGCCGACAGATCCAGACTGGTGGCTGTAGGTGCTCGTATCCCAACGCTTGAAAACCCATGGCGACAGGATGAGTTCAACAATATCCTGCAACGACTGGTGAACACCGATCCTGACGGACAGGCACTTGACCTTAAACTCAACTATGGAGGGGAGTGGTACACCTACGCTTTATCACCGTTGATACAATCGGCAGGCGGCGACCTTGTCAGCCGCGGAGAAGTCTACTCAGCGCAGGGTTCGCTCAACGGCCCTGAGACTGCTGACGTACTCCATACAATACAGCGTTGGATAGAAGCCGGATGGGTCGACCCCAATATCGACGATGCTGCATTTACCAGCGGCCGGGTTGCAATGGCCATGGGTGGACACTGGAACTATGCTCGCTATCACGAGCATCTGGGTGAGGATCTCCTGCTACTGCCTTTGCCGGATTTCGCATATGGATCGAAGACCGGACAGGGATCCTGGAGTTGGTCAATCACATCAAACTGCGACAATCCCAAAGCTGCAGCCCGTTTTCTCGCGTTTCTGCTTCAACCGGAAGAGGTACTGGCCATGACCGATGCCAATGGCGCCGTGCCTGCCACCCGGAGTGCTATCGGACAATCTCTCCGCTATCGAACAGGCGGGGCGTTACAGCTGTTCGTTGATCAACTCAAAGCGGGTTATGCGATACCTCGTCCCCGTACGCCGGCCTATCCGGTCATTACCGCAGAGTTTCAACGTGCCTTCGAACGCATTCGCAGTGGCAGCGATGTACAAGCGGTACTGGATGAGGCCGCGAGGTCCATCGACTTAGAGATCGAAGACAATAAGGGCTACCCCTGGCTCTTCACAGCGGTAGAGAGACAATGAGCCCCCCCGCCCGTCTTGATGACCACACACCCGTTGTCTTGCTAATAGCCGGTCCTGCACTGATCGGCTTATTGGTGTTCGTCCTAGTGCCATTCTTGTTTGCACTGCTGACCGCTTTCACCAATCTCCGCCTGGGTTCACCGCTTCCGTTGGAGTTTGTCGGTCTGAAACAGTTCACTCGTATTCTCAGTGACCCTACTTTTGTGCGCGCTATGGGCAACAACTTCCTGTTTGCCCTGATTATAGTCCCCCTGCAAACCGCCCTCGCTCTGGGGCTGGCGCTGTTGCTGAATCAGGGACTCAGGGGCACAGTCATCTACCGTACCCTGTTTTTCATGCCGGTAGTCTTTCCCATGTCACTGGTGGCTGTCGTCTGGATTCTGATCTATGCTCCAGGCCCCAACGGGATGATGAACAGCCTGCTCGACCTTCTCAGCTTCGGCCAATGGCAACCCCGCGACTTCCTGCGGGATCCAGCTCTGGCGCTGCCGGCCATCATGCTCCTCTCCATCTGGCAGGGAACCGGTTTCCAAATGGTGATTCTGCTTGCCGGACTGCAGGCGATCCCACAAGAACTCCATGAAGCCGCAGCACTTGACGGTGCCGGTCATTGGCAGCGGTTTCTGCATGTCACGCTACCACAACTCAGAAACCCACTGACCTTTGTCATGCTGATCACCACCATCCTTGCCTTCCGTCTCTTCGATCAAGTACAGATCATGACCCGTGGCGGACCGGACAATGCCACTACTACCGTCATGTATGAGATGGTAGAAACGGTCTTCACCCGTCAGCAGGTGGCGCGAGCCAGCGCCATGACGGTCATTTTCTTCCTACTGGTGTTGGGAGTTACCTGGCTTCAACGGCACCTGGTGCGAGAGACGAGGGAGGTCGAATGAGGCTGCAACGGAGCCGTGTCGGCATCATCCTCAGCTACGCCCTACTCACGACACTGGCATTACTGTTTTTCATACCAGTGATGATGATGCTGGCAGGTAGTCTGAAACCTGATGAACGGGTGCTGATGGAAGCGGGAAGTCTTGCCGGATTCATTCCCGGAGAGGTCTCTCTACAGAACTACACCGATGTCTTTAACCGCACCGAGTTTCTCGGTTTCCTCTTCAACTCGCTCTTCATCACAGGCACCATCGTCATTTTCGGGTTGCTGGTCAACGCTCTGGCCGCCTACGCCTTTGCCCGGCTGCGCTGGCGCGGCAGAGACCTGTTCTTCAATCTGGTACTAGCCGTAATGATCCTGCCATTGGAGGCGATTGCGGTTCCCCTCTTCTACGGCGTCTCTCTTCTCGGCCTGCGCGATACCTATCTGGCGCAGATACTGCCCTTTATCGCCAACGCCTTTTCGATCTATCTCTTCTACGCCTTCTTCATCGGCCTGCCACGGGAGCTGGAGGAGGCGGCACGACTCGACGGTGCCTCGACCCTGCGCACCTTCTTCTCCATCATTGTGCCCAACTCAAAACCGGTATTTGCCAGCGTGGCGATCCTCAACTTTCTCATGTGGTGGGGCGCCTATCTGTGGCCACTGATGGTGACCATCGGTCCGGAGGTTCGCCCATTGCCGGTGGCAATTGCCGCCTTCTACACGCTGCCGCCGCTGCAATGGGGCGATATCCTCGCATTTAGCGTGATGATGGTCGCACCGGTGCTACTGTTATTTATCCTCTTTCAACGCTGGTTCGTCCGCGGGGTGGCGGCTACCGGGATCAAGGGATAGCCCATGGCAGCGATCAGACTCAACAGGGTAAGTAAGCACTATGATGACCACAGTGCCGTCATCGAGGAGATGGATCTGGAGATCCGGGACGGTGAACTGCTGGTATTGGTAGGCCCGTCCGGATGTGGCAAGTCGACACTGTTGCGCATGATCGCGGGACTGGAGGAGATCTCGACAGGAGAGATCCTGATTGACAGCCAGGCCATCCACCACCTGCCGCCGCAGAAGCGTAACCTGGCCATGGTATTTCAGAACTACGCCCTCTATCCGCACATGACGGTAAAGCAGAATTTGGCTTTTCCGTTGAAGATGCAACAACTCACACAGGACGAGGTGAGTCGGCGGGTGACACAGACGGCTGAGCTTCTCGGCCTTGGCAATCTGCTCAGTCGCCATCCAAAGCAACTCTCAGGCGGCCAACGCCAGCGGGTCGCCATGGGGCGGGCCATGGTGCGCGATACCAACGCCTTCCTGATGGATGAACCCCTATCCAATCTGGATGCCAAACTACGCGTTGAACTTCGCGGCGAGATCGCCGCCTTGCAGAAACGCCTGAGCATCACCACCCTCTATGTCACTCATGACCAGGTGGAGGCCATGACCCTGGGGGACCGGGTAGCGGTGATGCGCGCCGGGAAACTACAGCAGATTGCGAGCCCAGGCGAACTCTACGAACATCCCGTTAATGTTTTTGTTTCAGGCTTCATCGGTAACCCGGGAATGAACGTGCTGCGGTCGATGCTGGAAACCGCGGACAAGGTACCCGCCTTCAGATTAGGCAAGTACTGTCTCCCATTGACTCAGCCGGTTATGGAGAGGTACCCGGACCTGCGGAACGGATCCAACCAGATGCTCCTCTTGGGTATCCGTCCGTCAGCCATTACCCTGGCGGAGTCGGACGAAAGAGATTCACTACCGGCGAGAGTGAGCAGCGCAGAACCCCTCGGCCATGAAACCATTCTCTACGTCGATGCCGACATCGAAGCCGTGGCAACCGATGCAGAGGATCCTGGAAGCACCTTGCTGAGACGACCCACCCTTACGGTCATCATACCGGGGCATCGCCATTTCAAACCCGGGGAGACGGTCTACCTGCAGGTCGATAACAGCAAACTTCACTGTTACGATTTACAGGGAGACAGCCTCAGTCCACTATCAAGCTAAACAAGGCATGGAAACGATGTATAAAATCCGGAAGGCGCAGCCGACGCCTTAGGCGTGCGGCCCTGCCGCACCTTTAACCACCGGGATTCAAACTTTCAAGCTATTTCTGAACCCAACCACGCTGGCTGTTCTGATACCACCACCCCTTGGCCGCATTACTGATCCATGTCTTGCTGAAAGTTGAACGGACATCCTTTTCCCACTCGGGATGGCCGTTGGCACGGGCGATCTCCCTATAAAGTTGATTGCGGTCGTTGTTCTCGGCTTTCACTAGATTCTTCAGCTGCCCCCGCTGTTTGAGGGACACGGCAGAAAGGTCACGGATACCGACCAGGGCATCCTGGGTAAAGCCGATCGCACCGCTTTGATAGAAACCCTTAAGTTGCGTATGACGTTGTTTCATTGAAGCTTGGAGTTTTCTGATAGCGGGCGTATTGACATCGAAGTTGGGCACGGCGGCTTCAGCCGGCGGAATCAGCAGATCCAACAGATTTCGCGCATAAACCGGACGATTCGGCCTTAAGTCCATCGATTGGTCATCGCTTCCCGCTTCAGGTTTCTGAGTCTCATCACCGAGAATGTCATCAACGATCTTCTCAGCCGCCTCTCTCGCCTCCGCCGCGGGAAAGTAGATATTGATAGTGACACAGGCGGCCAATACCAACAGCGAGGCGACAAATAGCAGCTTGAGGGTTTTCATATGAGACTCCATTTTTTTAATTCACTCTTGAGACACTCGGAATTGCTGTTCGGTTCTCTACTCGATGCGCGGGCCTTCCGATGTCGTGATCTGTTTCAGCTGTTCGACCAGCCGGGGCCAGTCGGCCGTCCTGTTGTAACCGATGATATCGATGCGGGGAATGCCGCTGCCCTCAACCAGATAGTAGCCCTGTTTGGCCTCTCCTGCGCCAACCATATCGCATACACCCTGACTTAAGCGACATCCTATACCGATCCGTTTATAGCGAAATGTCTCGAAGAGCCCCATGAAGGAGCGGGCCAGCGAACCGGAGAGCCCAGCGCCACCCAGATTGGAGATATTATCCACCGCCTTCTGGCTGATGCGTCGGCGTGAATCGTCATCCTCCGGGGTGTAAAAACGGGCATCAAATGTGACCGGCTGCCAGTTCTCCAGGCTGAGGTCATGGACATATCCGTCCAGCCTTCCGGTAATCTTCCCGAAGGAAAAAGTGCTGGTGAGGCTGTCGAGATCCAGGTCTCGCAGCTCCACATCCGCCTGCAATTGGGGATAGACACCGAACAGATCCCGGGTGCGTAAATTCTCGATCTGGACCTCTCCATCAAAGATACGCATCAGCAGGATACCATCGACAGTGAACAGTCCGTTTTCATACGTCAGGCCAGGAATCACCCCGGAGAGCTTGCCTGAGAGAGGCACCCATCCCAACGCTTTACTGAGGGCGTCCATGGAGATCGGCTCAAGGAAGCCATCGAACTGGAGCTTCTCTGACGGCATGCCCAACGCTTCAAGCGACAGCCTGTCGACCACCAGAAAACCGTCAAGCACGGGGACCCGTATCTGCCTGGTTAGACGGAAAGTGTCATTGAATGCCAGAAAATCGATCTTTCCCGGTCCAATATCGACGCGCTCCAGCAAATGGCCCGCTTGCCATTCGAGTCTTGAAGATCTCACCTCACTGCCCCGGTTCCATTTCAGCTCACCATTCACATCATAGAGCCCCAGCCTCCTGGGTGTTCCCTCGACTTGGGTATCATCCAGACTGAAATTGTTCAGACCGAGATCCAGGCTCAGGGCCTGTCCCATCAGATGCAGAGAGAGATCGATCTCTCCCGCCATTTCGAAGCGACCCCAGGAGGTACCCGCCCAAACCGGTTGCAATAGTTCGCGATAGACATCCCCCGCCTGAAAGGGCTGCGTTTGAAGTTTGAGCTGTTCCAGAGGCTGATCGGCGGACAAACGCAGATCCCCCTCGAAGCGAAGATCCATCAACTCCTGCTGCTGTAGGTGTCCATCTCGTAAGGCCAGGGTCTCAAATGACCGGCCCAGTAGTAAGCTTCCCTCCAGTTCAATTGGATGAGCCGCCGCATCAAGATAGAAGGCGGGCGTCAGCAACTCCCCTTGTGTCAACGTCAGCGTCGTCTCGATTTGCCAGTTTTTCTTCGCGTTGGAGAGTCTCCCTGTCTGCCTGATCGCCAACCCTTCTCCGATATAAGCCCCAAGGTCGTCCCCGAAACTCAGGCCGGTAAGTTCACCTTTCCATTTCACACTATTCAGCCTATCGTCCCGGCCCGATAGCTGCGCTCCCAGATTGAGGCGCGCAGTGGGATGCCAATCCACCAGGTATCGCCGGCCCTGCGGCCACTGTGCCAGCAGCGTCTCCAGCTGCAATGATTTCCCCTGAACCCCCAGGCGCCAGTTACCCGCATCGAGTGAAAAATTCAGATCCACTCGGCCATCGGCAATCGAAATGCCCTGCAGTTTCCCTGTTAATATGTTGCGGTCCCGATCCAGTTCGAAACTCAGGGTCATCGCATCACGATCCAGCAAAGGGTGTGACAACTGAACCTCACCCTCATGACAGCTGACGAAGCGATCATTCAGTTCTCCACGCCGACACTCGACCTTTACATTGTCAAAGCTTTGTTTCAGTGTCGACAACTCCAATCTGCCGATCTCCAATCGGTAACCCGCGTCTGTGAGAGAACCCCAGTCCAGAGCGAAGCGCAAACGTTCCACCCGCCAGACAGATGAGGAAATCGTGCCGATATTCAGATTAAATTGATCGATGGCTCCCGCAAACTTGAGAAACAGCAAAAGGGAGAACCCGGCAACCACTACTACCGCTCTTTGGAATAGCTGAAACTCCGGGAATGACATCGACTTTCTCAACCGAGTCAAATAAAGGGCTTAACGAATGCGCCGGAACCATCAATCAACATGAAGCACCCATTTACCCTGTCGACGGTTTATATGTTTTTGAACTGGAGCATCCACGATAGTTCGTCAATACTCTGCTATTAATTTATCATCATACAAACACTATTCGTCCAGCCGAAATCGATTTCTGGACACGAGCCGATAATAGATCACCCATGGCAATACTGAGATAGCTACGGAAAGTTGCAATATCGAGAGCCACATCGCATGTGTGAAATCAGGCAAGCCACGGAAAAAGACTATGCATTCATCTGTCGCCTCGTGACGAGCAAATCCGAGCTCTACAGGATATACCCCGGTGGTAGCTATCCACTCACTATTGAACAACTGTCAGAGATCGCCAAGGTCAGGAGCGATCTGAGTGTTGTGACTCAGGAAAACAGGATTATCGGTTTTGCCAATCTCTATAATTTCGAAGCGAACCACTCGGCATTTATCGGTAACGTCATCGTAGATCGGAAACAGCGAGGCAGGGGCATTGGAAAGCGGCTCGTCAGGCATATGCTTGGGCTTGCCTTTGATAAACATCGGTTATCGACAGTCAAGATTTCCGTTTTCGGCGACAACTCCTCCGCCCTGCTGCTCTATACGAGTTTGGGATTTCGCCCTTATGCCGTGGAAGAGAGGATAAATCCCGAAGGAAGACGCACTGCTCTAATTCACATGCGTATCGACCATCAGGGCGGACACTCAGAAGAGTGCTAAGCTCATCTAATGGGAATCGGCAACTTGGCAACATAAAAAATCACACAGCGCATACAGGTCATCCGATGAGCAGTAGAATAAACCACCTCACATGGCTGATAATCCCGCTCTTGGTTCCAGTAAATCTTCTGGCCGCCGCAGGCTGGACGGATTATGCAACAGTGTCTGAGCTCAGACCAACTATTCATCATCGTTACATCGTCAAGCTCAACGTTTCAGAGAACCCTAGCGGCTGTAGAAATAAAGACACCTTCTATCAGGACTACCTCGTGCCGGGTTCAGATCAGATGTTCCGCACGCTGCTGGAAGCAGTCACTACAGGTAAGCAAGTCAGGGTCTTTGTCACCGGCAAGTGCGAGCTGAAAGGCTATTCAGAGATCTCTTCTGTTGGCATCATACCCTAGGGCCTGTTAACACGAATCCAATCGGCCCTGTTGCACCTGAAAAAGCGCCAATCGAGGCGCGAGGAGTGAGGTTTGGTCATTCCAAATGAACAACGAGCTACGCCGAGTGGCGCTTTTTCAGGCGCACCCCAAGGGCACTTCCTTCGGGGCGCAACCCGAAGGGCCGGGGCTATTTTTCCGTCCAGCCGCGTTATCAATCGCTCATGTAGAGTGACTACACTTCGCTCATTCTGCCTTGCTGGACGGAAAAATAGCCCCAGCAGGGATGATTGGATTCGTGTTAACAGGCCCTAGATGATTGATGCTCAGACTTTTCAGCGCCTGTTTGCAATTGTACTCTTCAGCTACAGCTTAGGGAGTGCAGATGCAGCCAGCCTCTTAACACAGACACCGATTTTTGACGCTCCGCCCGGCACAGTAGGCCTGGGTTTTGGCATGCGCGGCGGTGACAGCCCCTATTTCGATATCAAAGACATCTCCAGCACAAATAACGACAGTCAACGCGACCTCGTCCCGCTCTACCTTTATGAAGGAAAATATCTCTTTTTCCATGGAACCTCGGCAGGTGCACACCTTTTCCGGAATCAGTATTTCGCCGTTGATCTGATTGCCCAGTACCGCTTCGATCGACTCCAGACGGAAGCCAGCGATTTCTATGCCGGCATGCAGGACCGGCTTCAGTCCCTCGATGCCGGACTTTCATTTTCGCTCTTCAATCAACCCTGGGGAAAGCTGTCCGCCACTGCCGTGACAGATACCCTCGACCGGCATCGAGGCGAAGAGATCGACCTGACCTATAGTTACGATTTCAGACCTGGCCGGTGGACCCTGTCGCCCTATGCCAGCTATGTTTATCAGAGCCAGGATCTGACGAATTACTATTTCGGCGTTTCGCCAGATGAGGCAACGCCCAGCCGTCCACACTATATAGCCGATAGTGCAAATTTTTGGCGCATGGGCCTGAACACATCCTACCGGCTGACACCGCGCTGGTATCTCTATCTGAACCTGGGCTATGAGGAGATCCCGGATACCATTCATGAAAGCCCTCTGGTCGATAAAACCCACCTCAGCTCAGCTTTCATCGGCGCGAGTTATTTCTTCGGCAATGTGCATAGCGGGAGTGATGTGACCCCGTTTCGAAAAGGGGAATGGAGCTGGCGCATTAATGCAGGCTACACAGCGGAGGAAACCTTCAACAAGGTCCATCGCGGCTACTTCCAAAGAAGCCGCGATGTCCACACTTATCTTGCCGGCTTTACCATAGGAAAATTATTACAGGATGGGCCAAAGGTCGACTATTGGGGACGATTTTCCATTAACCGCCGCCTGGAGAATGATTATCAGGACAATTTCAATGAATATGTCGCTTATGTGATGGCGATGGGTAGCGGATACTCTCCCTGGAGCCAACGTGAGCTTTTCCGCTACGGATTTGGTTTCGGCTTTTCCTATGCTGAAAGCGTACCCATCATCGAGCAAATCAAGCAAGAGAGACGTGGTGCCAATACCGCGCACTTCCTGAATTATCTCGAGGCCCAGATCGACTTTCCAACCAGTCTGTTGTTCGGCAAACTGGGGAGTGACAACTGTTATGCAGGGCTGACGATAGTACACCGCTCCGGCATATTCGCAATCTCCGACATCCTGGGCAATGTCGCCGGCGGTTCTGATGTCCTGACAGTCCACCTTGAGTGTAAACAATGAGACCAATACAAGCACTGACTACCCTGTTTATCCTGCTTTCCGGCATACTGCTTGCCGGTTGTGCATCGCAACCTGAAAAGCACGTCTCAATCAGCCCGGACAATCAAGCAAAAGCCGAACTGAGTCTCGATGCCTTCCGAGCCGATCCCCGTCTCGAACCGTACTTCGACCAAGCCACGGTGATTGCTATCTACCCGGATAATACAAGGGTTGGCCTGGGGTTCGGTGGTGCCTATAGCAATGGATTCGTCTACCGGGATGGCGAGTGGATTGGCCGCAGTCGAGTTTGGCAATTCTCCGCTGGCACCATTGGATTCCAATTCTATCGGCAGATTCTGTTCTTCAAGACAGAAGCGTCATTCGACCTCTTTTCCCAGGGAACCTATGAGTTTGCGGGACAGGCAAATCTTGCCCTGGCAACCCTGGGCGCAGCCTCTACACCATCATTCAACGAAGAGGTTGCGCTCTTTACCCAACTCAAGGGTGGCGCGCTGATCGAGGCTTCGGTGGGAATGCATCACTATAGTTTCAGACCATTCAATGAGGCGGGACAGTAAATCCGTTTTCACTGCCAAAGAGTAGATAACTTATTACGCTCCCTCCCGCCAAAAACCCAGAATGTATTCATAGCCCAGTCAAACAAACTCTCTGAGATTGTTTACACTTAACCTGAAAGCACCTTACGCTCCACCTGCATCACCAAGGAGGAAACGATGTCAATGACGCTGACTTCCACCGCATTCGCCGAAGGAGGAGTGATTCCGATCAAATATACATGCGAAGGTGATGACATTTCACCACCGCTGCAATGGCACGGGGTACCGGATCACACACAGAGCCTGGTGCTGATCGTCGACGACCCCGACGCACCAGACCCCAATGCGCCGAAGATGACCTGGGTCCACTGGGTGCTTTACAACCTGCCGCCGAACACCCTGGAACTGTCGGAAGCCATCTCAACTGCGGATCTTCCCATTGGTACCGGTGAAGGCGTCAACGACTGGAAACGAACCGGATACAACGGACCCTGCCCACCCATCGGCAGCCACCGCTATTACCATAAGCTCTACGCTCTCGACATCATGCTTGACGATTTGCGAACACCCACCAAAGCAGAAGTGGAGAATGCCATGGCCAGCCATGTGATTGAACAAGCAGTCATATTAGGCACATACGAGAAGACAGCATAGCGGAACGGTACTGGTTTAGCGGACTACCGACCAAACGACCACCCAGGGATGAACCCCATGCTCAAGCTGCCTCTCAAAGATATCACCAGGCTCCTCTTTTTAGGACTGGCAGTTTATCTGGCGCTACTGCTCTATCTCTACTTCAACCAGAACAACATCATCTACCTGCCCGATCTGCCCACTCGCCAAGTGAGGCTGACACCGGATCGAATCGGCCTTGATTTTGAAGCCGTCACACTGACAGCAGAGGATGATGTCAGGCTGGATGGCTGGTTCGTCCCCGCAGCCCCCGCCAGGGCTACATTGCTATTCTTCCACGGCAACGCCGGAAATATCTCACACCGGCTCGATTCCCTGAGGCTCTTTCACCAGTTGGGATTATCAGTCCTTATCGTCGACTATCGGGGCTATGGCCGCAGTGAAGGCGAGCCCAGCGAATCCGGCATCTATCGGGACGCTGATGCAGCATGGCGCTACCTCACTGAAACCCGTGAGATACCCGCTGATGAGATCCTTTTGCTTGGCCGCTCCTTCGGAGGCGCTGTGGCAGCCTATCTGGCATCGCAACATGCAGCTTTGGGACTGGTGCTTGAATCAACCTTCACATCAGCACCGGAGATGGCTGCAGAACTCTATACCTGGTTACCCGCACGTTGGCTGACCCGTGTCACCTACGATACGCGAAGCCGCCTGGCGGATGTGCGGATACCACTGATGATCGTACATAGCCGTGACGATGAGATCATTCCCTTTTCACAGGGAAAAAAGCTATATGAGGCGGGCAATCCACCAAAACAATTACTTGAACTCAGCGGCAGTCACAACCATGGCCATATGAGCAATGCCAACCTCTACCGCCAGGGTCTGGATGGTTTTATATCAGACGCACTCATGCGTCAGTAGCGATATAACTGAACGGAGAAAGAGAAACAGCGGCAGCCGGTACCTAGCCCAGATGAGGTGCCTCCAAATAGGCAGTTGACTGCATTTCGTTAAGCCGGCTGGCAGTACGATTGAATTCAAAAGCGAGCCGCTTGCCGGTATAGAGCTCATCCGGTGAGGCCTCCGCACTGATCACCAGCTTGACCTTTCGGTCATAGAAGACATCGACCAGATTAATAAACCGCCGGGTTCTGTCATCCCAGGTGCCATCCAGCCGGGGCACCTCTGAAATAAACACAGTATGGTGACAACGGGCCAGTTCAAGGTAATCGTTCTGCCACCTTGGCGGACCACAAAGTGCGTTAAAATCACACCAGATAATACCACCGGCACGCTTGATGAAGCGTACCGCCCGGCCGGGCACCTCATATCGCCCCCCCTCGATAACGGTTTCACAAGTCAACCGATCAAACTCCTGCGATAACTGGCGAGTCGATGCCTCACCCAATGGGGTGTGGTAGACAGAGGATGCCTCGAAGAGTGCTAAGCGATAGTCCTTGCTTCCGGCCAGTTCTATTACCTGGTTGCAACGTTTCAATATCTCGATGGCCGGTAGAAAACTGTCTCGTTGCAGACCGTTTTTATAAAGGCTATCGGGCGGCTGATTGGAAGTCGTCACGAGGGAAATCCGATGCCTTTCTAACGCCTCGAGCAGACTGCGCATCAACATGGCGTCACCGATATCGATGACATGGAACTCATCAAGACAAAGCACGCGGAATCGCTGTGCCATTTCACCGACAATCAGATCCATCGGCGCCGCCTTCCCTTCATGCTGTCGCATACCCTCATGTACCTGCCGCATAAAACTGTGGAAATGATGACGCTCGACAGCGACTTCTGACAGATGCGTGTAAAACAGATCCATGAGCCAGGTTTTTCCCCGACCGACTCCACCCCAAAGATAGATACCCTGGACCGGTTCAACATCCTTCTTCCACAACCAGCTTTTGCGTTTCGGCTTATTATTCAAAGATGCCGTCAGTCGTTCAAACGCAACCAATACTCTTTGCTGATCGGCATCGGGCTGATATCCGTGTTGATTGAGTTGATCTTGATAGTGTCGGTCTAGGGACATGAGAACTTCAATTGTTTGCTTGTTGATTCCTGTGAGCGATTGTCATTGGATAGCCTATAGGATTGCCAGCATTCGGCAACCTTTCCTACACACCCCTGTCACAGGAGCACTCTCATAATCCCCATCGCATTAGGGATCTCATTCCCACTTTTCAAATAAGAAACTTTGCGAGGAGATAAACCATGAATTTTCAGCTGAAATCGCTGATGCTCGGCCTGAGTGTCATTATGACCGTCACCACAGGTGTTGCCTCGGCTGGCAAGGACAAGACAGTCAAGGGCCCAATGAAGTTTGACCCCATTTCCGGATCTGCCACAGTACTGACTGATGACTGGGAACAGCCGCACATCATTCCGGAAGGATTCCGGATGTATAAGGTTTCGGACGAGACTGACCTCAACATCTACACGGATAACCCGAATCCGACGAAGACCATTGAACGTGACATGCCGGATCTGACCGATATGAACAGCGTCAATGAGACAGGGCGTAAAAAAGGTCGCTTTCTCTACCGCACCCACGAAGTGGATAACGGCGGCTCCATCTTCAAGTTTATCGCCGATCATCGGGGTGATCTCTCTTCAGGTACACTCTACGCCCTGAAGCTGACCGGCTTGACAGAAGAAGAACAGACCTATGGCAGCACTCATCCCCACACCGGCCCATTTGAATGGGTGGCCCTGGATCGCGATCAGGTCCAGATCGACGCCAAGGTGGCGGCTGACATGGTCAATGCCACGGAATTCGGCCGTCCGGAAGACGTGGAAGCCATCGAGCACATACTCTATGTCGCTGAAACGAGCCAGGATCGTGTATTGGCGATCGACCTGGAGAGGAACATACTCACCGCGTTCGTGACCAAGGATGATAACGCACCAGGTGGCGACGAGAACCCCAACTTCAACAACCCTGATAACCTGGCTGAGGGCCCGGAAGGCCGCCTCTGGATCGTCGAGGACACAAAAGGCTCCGATATCTGGGTGGCCGACTACGATCGCAACCACGACGGTAAGGCCGATCCGGTCTATCAATTTGCCGCCACGGTCGACTCAGGCGCTGAGGGTACCGGCATCTACTTCGGCAAAGATCCTCACACCCTGTTCGTGAATGTGCAGCATGCCGCGAAAGAGTATGCGGACGGAACTTGGGTCATCACGAATCGGGAAGCGAAAAAGAAAGAGCACTAAGACACGTATTGAGACGATATCGATAGGCATCTCATCCCACATGAAACGGGATAAGATGTCCTTATCCACGGTATACCCTCAGTCAACCATACGGTTCACCGCCTCATCAATTTCTTCATAGAGCGCTGTTGCCGTCTTCTCCTTCACCTCGATGAGGGGCAGACACTCCACTTTTGCCTTCGCGCGGAAAAAGACAGAGGCTATGACATGTCCCTCTCGGCTGATGCCGGAAATACGTACCGGAACCACCAGTGATTGGGTAATCTGAGCCAGACGGGAAGCACCCGCCTTCGTTCGCCTGGGAGGATCGCTGTCCAAATGTATCTTGCCATGAGGAAAGACAGCCACAACCTTGTCTTCTCGCAAGGCCCCAAAGGCTTTTCGCAAAGCCTTTTCCGGCGACCGTTCACGATCGACCGGAATGCATCCGGCGGCACGAAAAAGCCATTGCAAACCAAATCGCTGATACTGCTCCCGTGCGATGAGAAAATGCAGTGGACGTCGGCTGCAGGCAATCATCAAGAGCGGGTCCAGACCTGAAACATGGTTGGCAACTACTACTGCCGGCCCCTGTTCCGGCAGCGGCAGATCAACCAGAGACAGGCGATGATAGCGGGTACAGAAGAGCAGATTCAGTCCATCCAGCCCGTTCAACCAGGGTGAGCCCCAATCTGTCCTGTTTACGGCAAGACAGAGACGGGATAGCCACAGCAGGCCAACCAAAAGCGCTGCAGCGATCAGTCCGATTATAAGCAGGGTACTATTCACGTTAAGGTGGGCAGTCAGCCTGACCGTTTCTTCTGCTTGCCGCCTTTACGATAGACCTTGCGTTGAAAAAGATCGGTTCTCCGACTGACCAAGCGATCGACAAACAGGACGCCATCCAGATGGTCCACCTCATGTTGCAGGGCACGGGCCTCGAACCCCTCCATTTCATATTCACAAGCCTGACCTTGTTGATCCAGGGCTTTGACCTTGATCTTTTCAGCGCGTATTACATTGCCGGTGTAATCGGGCACCGACAGGCAACCCTCCCGTCCCAGTTCGAAACCGTCCCATTCGGTGATCTCCGGATTGACCAGGACCAGACGGCCATGGTTCGGTACCGGTTTTCGGGTCTGAGAACAGTCGATAATGACAATGCGCTGCATGCGCCCCACTTGCGTGGCGGCGATACCGACAGCGGCAGGCCCGTCCTGACGCGTCTCTTCCAGGTCCGAGATGAAACTGTGCAGTTCATCGTCAAAATCAGCAACCGCTTCGGCAATCTCTTTCAGCCGGGGATCCGGCAGTTTCAGAATCTCCAGAATCGCCATGCAATCACCCGATCAGGGTTTCGATTGGCGAGACGTGGACATCGATATCCTGTGCCTTCAACACATCAAGTGCACCCTCGAGAGACTCCAGTGTGGATTCGGTATAGCCCTGGATAGTCATGATATAGACAGGCTCTTTGGCCGACCCCACCACATCGGACTCCAGCTCCAAAATATTAAAACCGCAGGATGCCAACACACCAGTGACACGGGCCACGATTCCCGCACGATCCGCGCCATTCACCCTGACCTGGAAATTGGGTACACGGTGTTGATGCAATACCCCCCGAATCGGGTCGATGTGGAACTGCAAACCCAGCTTCTCAGCCACCGGCGTCAGCGTGGCGGTCAAATTCTCACCGTTCTCGCCGTCACCTACCATCATCATAATGGTGAAGTTGCCGCCGAGCCGAATCATTGAAGTCTCGCCCAAGTTGAATCCGCTCTGATAGAGTGCGTCAGTCACCTGCGCCACAATACCCGGTTGGTCTTCACCCACCAGTGTCAACATCTGCCAATCCATCCACTAATCCTCGTATATTTGTCTAATCTATGGCGATTCAAGCCAGATCATTGAGGCCATTCTACCGGTCACACCCTCCCGTCGATAGGAGTAAAACAGATCCGCCTGTCTGACCGTACAGTAACCGCCACCACCGATATAACCCACCCCCAAACGTGCCAGTCTCAATCTGGCCAGATGATAGATATCCGCCAACCACCGGCCATCCTTATGGGATACAAATGCGGCACTGTCATCCATACAGGCGTCGGTAAAAGCCTGTCGCACCTCTGCTCCCACTTCAAAACTCTCTGGCCCGATCGCCGGACCCATCCAAACCAGGAGCTCGGCAGGCGTTACCCCCATTCGGGAAACCGCGGATTCGATGACCCCACCGACCAACCCGCGCCAACCCGCATGGACAGCACAGACCCGGGTGCCGGAGCGGTCAGCTATGAGCAGAGGCAGGCAGTCTGCCGTCAACACGGCACACACCGCACCGGGTCTGTCACTGAAAACGGCATCGGCCTCGCAGCCTGGAGAATCGGTGGCACTATCCGCAACCCGACTGCCATGCACCTGATTCATCCAGAATGGTCCACCCGGCAGTCCACATGCCGATATCAGCCGCTCCCGGTTCTCTTTTACCGCCGCCGGTGCATCCCCCACGTGTGTCGCCAGATTCAGGCTGGCGTAGGGAGCTCGGCTGATACCTCCTTTCCGGGTGGTTATTACCGCTTTCACTTGGATTGGCGCCGGCCAGTCTGGAATCAGCGGTGTGATCATCCGGCATTATCCTCTGCCAGCACCTTCAGCAGATGTTGCATATCTTCCGGCAGAGATGCTTCCCAGTTCATGGTGTCGCCGCTCTCCGGGTGAGTTAGTGACAGACGCATTGCGTGGAGCGCCTGGCGGCGAAATCCTCTGAGTGCGTTTACCAGATCCTCTCCAGCGCCAGAGGGCACTTTAAGTCTGCCACCATAAAGCGGGTCACCCACCAGCGGGAAATGGATATGTGCCATATGAACGCGGATTTGGTGGGTGCGACCGGTCTCAAGATTGATCTTCAGATAGGTATGGGCGCGAAAGCGTTGCAGCACCCGATAATGGGTCACTGCCGGCTTGCCCGTCTCTATCACCGACATTCGCAGCCGATTGACCGGATGTCGCGCAATGGGTGCATCGACTCTCCCCCCTGCCGTCATCACACCCTGGACCACAGCCCGATATTCACGTTTAACAGTGCGCGCCTGGAGCTGTTGGACCAGATCGTTCTGGGCCTGCAAAGTTTTCGCCACCACCAGAAGGCCGCTGGTCTCTTTATCGAGACGATGCACGATGCCGGCTCGGGGGATCTGGGCCAGTGCCGGCTGATGTGCCAACAATCCGTTGAGGAGCGTGCCGCTGTGATTGCCTGCTGCCGGGTGTACCACCATGCCGGCTGGCTTGTTGACGACCAGCAGTGCATCGTCCTCATAGAGGATATCGAGAGCGATAGCCTCGGGCTTATCGGATACCTCATCCTCCTGCACGGGATAAATCACCAGATGCTCGCCGCCGAATACCTTATCTTTGGCGCGACAGGTTTGGCCATCCAGCAGCACATACCCCATCTTGACCCATCGCTGGATACGGCTGCGGGAATAGTCGGAGAACCGTTCCGCCAATATCTGATCCAAACGCACACCCGCCAACAGCTCAGGCACCCTCAATTCGAGGGGTTGAACTTCTGGTGGCAGCTCGGTATCAGATGTCATGGTTAACCCTTGAGAAGCGGATTCCGCTATACTCACGCCTCATTTCGATTTCATAAGTAGACAGTTCCAGCCCATGAGCCACAAACATCTGACCGCTCTCCTCATGTCACTCATTCTGCTTGCCGCTTGTGCAGTGCCCGACCTACAGGACGAAACCAAGAATTGGAGCGCCAGTCAGTTCTATTCCGAGGCCAAACAGGCCATGCTGGATGGTGAATATGACCAGGCGGTCAAATACTATGAGGGGCTGCAGGCACGCTTCCCATTCGGCCCCTATGCGACCCAGTCTCAGATCGACCTGATCTACACGCACTATAAAAACAATGAGCCCGACTCCGCCATCGCCGCGGCTGATCGCTTCATCAAACTCAACCCACAGAGTCCATTCGTCGATTATGCCTACTACCTGAAAGGGCTGGTCAATTACAACCGTAATACGAGCCTGCTCACACGCCTGATATCATCGGACCCGTCACAAAGGGATGCAGGCGCCGCACTCTCTTCGTTCAATGATTTTTCGGAGCTGGTTAACAGGTACCCAGACAGTAAATACTCTGCCGATGCCAGGCAACGAATGCTCTACCTGCGCAGCAATCTGGCTAAATATCAGATCCATGTGGCCCGATACTACATGAAACGCGGCGCCTACCTGGCTGCCGCCAACAGAGCTAATCGGGTGGTGACGAATTTCCAACGTACCGAATCGGTAAAGGAGGCGCTGGAAATCATGGTCGACGCCTATACCCGACTCGGTATGACCGAGTTGGCGAAAGACGCCGATCGAGTCCTGGCCTTAAATATCGAGAATGGCAATCTGACTATCCCGACCGACACAGAGGACGATTCGACTTTCCTCTCCAACCTGCTGAGCCCTCTGAATCTGGAAGAGTGACAATATGATCCCTGCACGGATCCAGAAAGCCCACACACCCTCTCAGATACGACCTTAAATTGCGGCCTCATCCTCCTCTCCGGTACGGATTCTGATGACCCGGTCCACAGAGGAGATAAAAATCTTTCCATCACCGATCTTACCGGTTCTGGCAGCATTGGTGATTGCATCGACACAGGCCTCGACCTGATCACTGGCAACTACCATTTCCAGCTTTACTTTTGGAAGAAAATCAACAACATACTCAGCACCACGGTAGAGCTCCGTATGACCTTTCTGGCGACCGAAGCCTTTGACCTCTGTAGCCGTCATGCCGGTAATTCCCACTTCCGAGAGCGCCTCTCTGACATCCTCCAGCTTGAAGGGCTTGATGATTGCTTCAACTTTCTTCATATCGCGGCTTGCTCCCCAAAAATCGAAATGACAGATCTTACTATCGAGTACGGACCGTGAAGTTTAACGTCCCATGACTCACGACGCCAATTCCTTGGGCCTGTTATTCCCAAACAGACCCGGCGGTCACCCCTATTTAAAGACTACCGGACTTAATACCCCTTGCCCCAAGTCAATGGATAGCGTCGATCCCGCCCATAGGCCCGGCGTGTTATCTTGACTCCCGGCGGGGCCTGGCGCCGTTTGTATTCGTTCCGATCCACTAAGCGGATCACCCGCTCCACTGTCCCGCGCTCATATCCTTTGGCCACAATTTCATCAATGCCCATATCGCGCTCCACATAACACTCCAATACGGCATCCAGCACAGCATAATCGGGCAGTGAATCACTGTCCTGTTGATCCGGTGCCAATTCGGCGGATGGCGGCCTGTCAAGCACACGCTGCGGGATGACCGGTGACAGACTGTTTCTATACTCGCAAAGTCGATAGACCAGCATCTTCGGCACATCCTTGATAGGTGCAAAACCACCCGCCATATCCCCATAAAGGGTTGCATAGCCCACCGACATCTCACTCTTATTACCGGTCGTCAGCAGAATACGGCCCTGTTTGTTGCTGATTGCCATCAGCACAATACCCCTGCACCTCGCCTGAATATTCTCTTCCGTGACATCAACCGGTTTGCCGGCAAAAGTCTTGGACAACATGGAGAGAAAGGCCTGAAACGCCGGTTCAATGGGGATCGACTGATAGTCCACACCCAGGGCTTCAGCCTCTGCGATCGCATCCTCATTGCTCATCTCGGCCGTATAACGGGAAGGCATCATGACCACTTCCACTTGATCCGCCCCCAGGGCATCCACTGCGATCGCCAATGTCAGCGCCGAGTCGACGCCACCGGAAAGCCCCAGCACAGCACCATTGAATCCGTTCTTCAGCACATAGTCCCGCACCCCCAGCACCAGAGCCTCATAGACCCGCTGCACCTCATCCATCTCCGTCTCTACGGTTTGCAGACTGGGGCGGGGAACCTCTTGATCAGTATTGAACTCAACCGTCTCCTGCGCTTCACGAAAAAATGGCAGACGCTGTTTTAGCTCCCCATCGGCATCCACCACAAAAGACCCTCCGTCAAAAACCAGTTCATCCTGCCCGCCGACCAGATTGGCGTAGAGGATCGGCAGATGATTTTCCCGGGCACGCTGCTGGATCAGCTTTTCACGCTCAGGCGCCTTGCCTAGATGAAAGGGAGAGGCATTGATATTGAGTAAAAGTTGCGCACCTGCGGCACGGCTCATCGCTGCCGGTTCCGCCTCCCAGATATCTTCACAGACACTCAGGCCGATGCGAACATCCTTTAACTCAAAGGTCACAGCCTCATGCCCTGGCGTGAAATAACGCATCTCATCGAATACGCTGTAGTTGGGCAACAGGTGTTTGGCATACTCTGCAATAATAACCCCGTCATACCATACGCCCGCCACATTGTAGAGCTTGCCATCCCGTCTCAGGGGATAGCCCACCACAAGATATATCCCTGCCACCCGTGAGACGATCCTGGCGACGGCCTGCTCCACCCGACGGATAAAGTGATTTCTGAGGAGAAGGTCCTCCGGCGGATAGCCGGTCAAAGCCAATTCGGGAAAAACGATCAGATCGGCCGAACCTTTTGTGGTTTCCGCCATTTCAATAATTTTGTCGGCATTTCCCTCGATATCACCCACCAGGAAATTCAACTGGGCGATCTTGATTCTAAGACTCAATGGATACTCCTCACGAGTGGGTTTCGATGCCGGTGCCATGTACTGATTCAGCACAAGCCCAGAAGTGTTATTATTTCAAAAAGCAGGCCTGGACAGAAACACCCCATGGGACTCAGATACCTATTTCTCGGCTTGGCGTTGTGGGGATTCTACCTCATCATTCGCCATCTGATCCGACAGAAAAAAATGCAACATCGCCGTCCGACAAATACCAAGGCGGTCGACAGCGTACAGTGTGCACACTGCGGTCTCCATCTGCCGCGGGAAGAGGCCATCAGCCACGGCCAAAACTACTACTGCAGTAAAGCCCATCTTTTGGCTGACAATCCGGATAGGGATGCTTGAGCGAGTATCCTATGAATTCGAGGTTGGAGAGCCTACAACACAGGATCGGCGGCAAGGAGAAACGCCTCGATCCCGATAATCTGCTGCACTGGCGGTCTCTACGGCTCTTCCTACTCTATCGCATTACGCTGGTACTGGCACTGCTCTACTTCTTCTACAGCGGGACCGGGCCCGATTTTCTCGGTCAGAGCGATCCTAAGCTTTTTGCCTTTATCATCACTCTCTACACCGGCCTGGCCATACTCTCCGTACTCTTCTGGTATTGGCGCTCCCCTAAACCTGAGCACCAGGCCTACCTGATTCTCTTTGTCGATATCAGCGCCATTACCCTTCTCATGCACACCAGCGGGGGCGTGGAGAGCGGTATGGGTATGCTGATCGCTGTCTCCATCACCGGCGGCGCACTGATAATGGGCGGACGTGCTGCACTGCTGTTTGCCGCACTAGCCGCTCTGGCAGTCATTGCAGAGCAACTCTACGACTACTTCAACGGCATACCTGGCGTACGTTTTGCCCAGGCAGGCTTTCTGGGTACCGTCTTTTTCGCTACCGCCCTGTTGACTCTCGTTCTGAGCGGAAGGGCACGAGCAAGTGAAGCGCTCGCCCGCGCCCGAGCGGATGAATTGGGACAGATGGCCAAGATCAACGAATATGTCATCCAGCACATGAGAACCGGTGTGCTTGTTCTCGATGCCGACGACAGCATACTGATGATCAATAATCCTGCCTGGCACCTGCTGGGCATGCCAACGGCAGCCGTCGGCAGCAGTCTCCAGTCCGCTTCACCCGAATTGAGCCACCAGATACAACATTGGCGCAAAGACATCACTTCCAATCCTCCCACTTTTCAGTCACAGCGGCAGGGACCGGAACTCAAGGCACATTTCAGACCCCTGGGCAGCCGCGATGCGGGGGATGTTCTGATCTTTCTCGAAGATACGACCCAGATCACCCGCGAGGCGCTGCAGATGAAATTGGCCTCACTCGGGCGTCTGACCGCCAGTATCGCTCATGAGATCCGCAACCCTCTGGGGGCCATCAGTCATGCCAGTCAGCTATTCGATGAGTCTCCCGATCTGAATCCTGCAGACAAGCGCCTGACAGAGATCATCAAGACCAATTCCGCGCGGGTCAACCAGGTCATCGAAAACGTACTCCAGCTCTCGCGCCGTAGCCCCGGCGACCCGAAACCGATCCATCTGAAACCCTGGTTTGAGATCTTGAGCAAAGAACTGATAAAAAACCATGGCTTCAACGCGAAAACACTACACACTCAGATTGAACCGGCGAATTGCCAAATCATTGCTGATACTGAGCAGTTGAGGCAGGTTGTCAGTAACCTGTGTAACAACGCCATGGAAGCCATGGATGACTCAAACAGCCTGAAACTGCTTATAGCCGGCGGGCTTACCAAAGAGTACGACCATCCTGTGGTGGACATCATAGACAACGGCCCCGGCATCGAGCCGGAAGCCGCCAAACAGATCTTCGAGCCCTTTTTCACCACAAGAAACCAGGGCACCGGATTGGGCCTCTATATCGCCAAGGAGCTCTGCGAGATTAACAGCATTCGCCTGGAGTATATCCCTGGCCCCACCGGCGGCAGTTGTTTTAGACTCCATTTCAACCACTGGCGGAGAGAGGACAAGACCCGATGACGCAGCCACTGGCTTTGATCGTTGACGACGAACCGGACATCTGCGAGCTGTTGGAGATCACCCTGATGCGTATGGGCATAGATGCACAATCCGTGCTCGATCTCGGCTCAGCAAGGAGAAGACTGGCAGAGCAATCATTCGACCTCTGCCTGACCGATATGCGCCTGCCTGACGGCAACGGCATCGACCTGGTAAAGCACATCAGTGAAAACTATCCCCGGCTGCCGGTGGCCATGATTACCGCGCACGGCAATATGGAGTCGGCGATCCAGGCCCTCAAGGCCGGCGCCTTCGACTTCGTCTCCAAACCGGTCGATCTCGACATTCTGCGCAAATTGGTGGAAAAAGCCATCAAACTGGGAAACCCACCGACTGCGGAGGGCGTTCCGGCAGAGCAAAAAAGCGACGCCGTCCCGCTGCTCGGCAAATCCAAATCGATGGATCGAGTACGCCGACTCATCGCCAAACTTGCTCGCAGCCAAGCCCCCGTCTACATCAGTGGTGAATCGGGCACCGGCAAGGAGCTGGCGGCCCGCCTGATCCATCAGCAGGGTCCCCGAGTGGAGCAACCATTCGTCGCGGTCAATTGCGGCGCCATTCCCCAGGAATTAATGGAGAGTGAGTTTTTCGGCCACAAAAAAGGGAGTTTTACCGGCGCCCATTCGAATAAAGAAGGTCTTTTCCAGAGTGCAGATGGAGGCACTCTGTTCCTTGATGAGGTCGCGGATCTGCCGTTACATATGCAGGTTAAACTGCTGCGGGCGATTCAGGAGAAGCATGTCCGGCCCGTGGGGGAGCAACATGAACTCCCAGTGGATGTCAGAATCATCAGCGCTACCCACAAAAAACTGACGCATCTGGTGGAAGAGGGTGATTTCAGACAGGATCTCTTCTACCGCATCAACGTGATCGAGCTACCGCTCCCGCCACTACGAGAACGACAGGAGGATATACCCCTGCTTTCACAACACTTCCTCACCCAACTGGCACGCCAATCCGATATCCACAAACCGAAACTCTCTGCCGCAGCACTCAAGCGTTTGTGTGACTACTCATTTCCAGGCAATATCAGAGAGCTGGAAAATATCCTCGAAAGAACTGTCACCTTATGCGATGACGCCATACTTGAGGCAGAAGACCTTTATCTGCCGGAGACTTCCCAATTATCTGCTGCAGAACATCAGGAGACACAGCCGCTGGGAGATATGATGGAAGCAGTCGAGCGACAGGCCATTGTGGATGCCTTGGAAGAGACCCGCTGGAACCGGACGGCAGCGGCAAAAAAACTGGGGATGAGTCTTCGATCCCTGCGCTATCGACTCGAGAAACTGGGTATCGAGTAATCATCACATCGATAAAACGTGATCGCCATCACAATTCTTACGATTTAAGCCGCCTGTTTCACAGAAGACACGTGACTCAGGGCACTGACCAGGCCATTAACTCACCCCTGATTGTGACAATTATTGTCACATAGTGACGTCAAGAGGCATTCGTGACTTCGATCACGAAATGGCAGGTCTTACTGACATACCATCACTTCCGTTTGGTCATCACAAATTAACGGCCTATAGATCAGTATGTTACATCACAAAACAGCCAGCTTTACCATTACCACACCCAATATTGGCACACCACCTGCTTTCTCTTGGTTAACCCCGTGAAAACTCGGGCTAAAGTTTCGGAAAATGACACCGATAACCCATGCACCAACCCAAAAATGGAGCGTTAACTGATGAAAAAACAAGCTGGTTTTACCCTTATCGAACTGATGATCGTTGTCGCGATCATCGCTATCCTGGCCGCTATCGCCATCCCGGCCTACAACGGCTACATTGCTGAGGCCAATGCCACACGCATCAACACCGCATGGACGGAAGCCACCAGTGCCGCCAAGTCTGAGATGGCCAAGCGTCAGACAGTTATGTCTCGTGGCGGTAATTATAATGCTGGCAATGCTATGGCCGCTGCTGACTGGATTGCCATCTTTAACCCCGATGGCAATAACGCTCCTGATGGCAACAATCAGTTTGTTGATGCCGCTGCAGGAACCGCCGGTGGCCGTATTGGTGTGTCAGTGGGTGTTGATGCTGCAGGTAACCCAACAGTGATTATCGCGCTTCCTGACTACGATGCTGACGGCAATGGCGCACTGACAGACGACTCAGACTTAACCGCCAATGATGCTACTGTAACTAGCACAAGCACAGTAACTTATAGTTCATAATCCCTAACCGCTGTAACCTGGGGAAGTCAAGGTGACGGGAATCACTCCCGTCACCTTCGTCGCATTTTAGGATTGCCCTTTCCATTAGAATATTCTGGATGAAGTTATGAAACGCTTAGCCACATCTACATCCACCAATCATTATTCGAAAACATCGAATGGTTTCACACTCGTGGAAATGATGATTGCTTTGGCCGTATTATCGATCATTTCCGTGATCGCCATACCGGCCTATATCGGCTATGTGGAAGAGAGTCGAATCAGTAGTGCCAGAATAAACGTTGAGCCGTTGAGATTGGCGCTTGAGGATTTCTTTTTGGAAAACGGCACCTATGCCACAGGCGATTGGATCCCTGGTGGCGCGCAGACGCTGGATGCCAATATCGGCTGGCATCCGGATGGTGACGGTGACATGTATAATTATAGCGTCTCAGCCGCTGCGGGAGGGTGCGCAATCACCACCTGCTACACCGTAACTGTCACTCATATCCAAGACGCAGCCGCAACTGTCACCTGCAACAGAAACCAGGCACAAGGCACCTTCTCCTGTCCATGATATTCAACCTGTAGGGTTGCCGGTGGCGTTCCTGCACCTAGCCTGAAAAACCGCATCGGGTCATGTTGAGAGATACCGGCAGTCGCCTTCTTATTCTGATCGCACTCTTTTTTGCGCTATTCACCCTATCTCCTTTCTGGGTACTCACAGGCATAGATTACTCCATATTCAACATTCACAGAATCGCTGAGATATGTCTCATAAGCGGTGCCTTGTTGACACTGTTGTTATCAAGGAGATTGCAGCACCAGTGGACTGATGTCTTCGGATCACTTCCTGAATTAGGGCGTCTCGGTATTATTCTCTTTTTCGGGATGGGGGTCGCATCCACACTATCTTCCAAGCTGCCCCGTTATGCGTTCCTGGAAACAGGCCTATTCGCATTACTGTTTTTCCTGACTCTTATCATTGCGACTGAGGTCAATCACAGGAAAGAGTCGATCACATCAAAACTCATAGCGATACTTTTTTTTGCGATTGCTACCTACTCTGTGATTTTTCACGTCAATGTGCTCTTCCCATTCAGTAACAACACTTTTTCACCCGGCTTATCGAATGTCAGGCAGCTTGCACAACTCCAGGCGTGGACACTACCACTGGTTTCACTACCGCTGTTTTTCGGTTCAAAACTCAACACTGTCTATCGATACCTAATTCATCTGGCAGCCGGTTTGTGGTGGAGTATTGCGTTTTTCAACAGTGCCAAAGGGTTGGCCATCAGCCTCATAGTCAGTGGATTGCTACTGGCACTGCTGCTTAGTGGAAAGCAATTCAGATTATGGATATCGATTCAAGGCAAGGTATTATTATTGGGTCTAGGGTTCTATCTCTGTTTTAGTCTGATATCGAATGAAAGCAGCTATCTCACACACATCGGCGATAGCGTCAATGTCAGGGCCATATTATGGCATGAAGCATTTGCTTACATCATAGACAGCCCCATACTCGGCGTCGGCCCAATCCACTACGCCAACCACTATAACGGCCTCGGCGCCCACCCTCACAATAGCCTGTTGCAAATTGCAGCTGAATGGGGATTACCTGCCGCGCTCATCATGCTATCTCTGTTTTTTTGGGGGTTCGTGTCCTGGATTAGAAAGTGTATGACGAGCGCAACCCCCATTGAAATCGCATTAACATACTCTCTGCTCTGTGGCGCAATCTATTCACTCGTCAGCGGGACCATCGTGATGCCGATCAGCCAGGTCACCATGTGCCTCGTCGTTGGGCTCATGCTGGGGATGCATCAGAAGTGCAGTGTGAATGCGCGTCTTTCCCAACCAAAAAACAAACCGCAGTGGCTTCTGGTCGCCGCTGTACTTCTAATACTGATTCGTTTCACCTCCGTTCTCTTTCCCGAAGTACTGCATTTAAGTAGAGACGAATTTGTCTGGATCGTCACGCATTCAGAGAATGGGCATACCACGCTACACCCTCGATTCTGGCAGCAAGGGTGGATATCACGACCTTAGCACCTTTGCTACGAAATCAAGGATATTCAGTTTATCTAATATCTCTCGCTATCCAATCGCTACAGAGAATTGATCTTTGTGAAAAATGCATCAGCGATGCACGAATTCATATCAGCAGAATCGCAGTAACCAGGCCCAAAAAAGTAAAGAAAACAGATATTGTGCCGATATTCGTCAGTGTTACTGGAGCACGCGCCATGATAATCTGCTAGTATTTCAGCCTGTATCCTATTGATTCTTATAATGTGAACTCGATTGAATTTACAAATTATCTACAGCTTGCGATGATGAATTTCCGTTGGGTAAAATTCCAGCAAAATATCGGCTGGATATATAATTCAGGACCCGCTGATGGTGACTAAACCTCAACTGAATCTTAGCGGTTTAGCCCGCTGTCTGATTCAGGACAACTTAATATCGGAAGACCAGGCCGAGAAGGCGTTTGAGGCGTCACTCAAGAAAAAAACACCCTTTGTCACCTATCTCGTTGAAAACAATCTTCTCGAAAGCCTCGATATCGCACTGTCCGCATCACGTGGATTTGGCGTACCCATTTTTGACCTGGACGTAATCGACCTGGATGTAATACCCCGCGAACTGGTGGCGGAAAAGTTGGTTCGCACCCACCACACACTCCCCATATTCAAGCGCGGCAACCGTCTTTTTCTCGCCGTATCCGACCCCACCAACCATCAGGGTTTGGATGAGATCAGATTCAGCACCGGATTGGCATCCGAAGCCATCCTGGTCGAGGAAGAGAAACTCACCAAAATGATCGAAAAGGTCATGGAGGATCAGGAAGGCAGCATGGACGAGCTGCTTGATGCCGACCTGGATAATCTTGATATCTCGACAGGAGACGAAGACCAGGCCGGTGACGATGCAAATCTGGATGTGGATGAAGCGCCCGTCGTGCGCTACATCAATAAGATCCTGCTCGACGCGATCAACCAGGGGGTCTCTGATGTCCACTTCGAGCCCTATGAGCACACCTACCGAATCCGCTATCGACAGGACGGCATGTTGCATGAGGTGGCCAACCCGCCCTCCAATCTGGCCAATCGCCTCTCGAGCCGAATCAAGGTCATGTCGCGGATGAATATCGCCGAGCGGCGCGTACCACAGGACGGGCGCATCAAAATGAAGCTCTCGAAATCCCGCTCCATCGATTTTCGTGTCAACACCTGCCCGACACTCTACGGGGAAAAGATCGTACTGCGTATCCTCGACCCAACCAGTGCCCAACTGGGTATAGAGGCGCTGGGATTTGAAGAGGAGCAGCGAAAAGCCTTTCAGGAAGCCATCAACAAACCCTACGGCATGGTATTGGTTACCGGGCCAACCGGTAGCGGTAAGACCGTCAGTCTCTACACCGCCCTCAATATGCTGAACAAACCCGAGGTCAATATCTCCACCGCCGAAGACCCTGTTGAGATCCAGGTTGCCGGCATCAACCAGGTCAACACTAACCCCAAGACCGGGCTGACATTTGCGGAAGCGCTTCGTGCATTCCTGCGACAGGACCCCGACATCGTGATGGTCGGCGAGATCCGAGACCTGGAAACCGCAGAGATCGCGGTCAAGGCCGCCCAGACCGGGCACCTGGTTCTATCCACACTCCACACCAATGACGCCCCCCAGACGCTGACCCGAATGGCGAATATGGGAATCCCGCCATTCAATATTGCTTCGTCAGTCCTGCTGATCATGGCGCAACGTCTTGCCAGACGCCTGTGTGAACATTGCAAGGCTCCCGACGACCTCCCCAAAGAGGCCTTGCTGGAAGAGGGTTTCACCGAGAGCGATATCGCCTCGGGATTTACAATCTACAAACCCGTGGGATGTGACCTGTGTACCAACGGATACAAAGGTCGTGTTGGTATATTTCAGGTGATGCCGGTCTCCGAGGCAATGGGCAAGATCATCATGGAGGGGGGGACTTCGCTGCAACTGGAAGAGCAGGCTGAGAATGAAGGGGTCTTCAATCTCAGGAAATCGGGACTACGCAAAGTCATGCAAGGCATTACCAGTCTCAAAGAACTCAACCGGGTAACCAAGGACTAGCCCATGGCACCTCCACCGAAAAAACACCAACCGAAATCCAATTTGTATACCTGGGAAGGTACTGATAAGAAAGGCTCAAGAATGTCAGGAGAGAGCCGTGCTACAAATATCGCCATGGTACGCGCGGACCTCCGTCGTCAGGGCATCAACCCCCTGAAGATTAGAAAGAAAGCCACATCGATCTTCAGCAACAGAAAGAAGAAGATCACCACGGGGGATATCGCCGTCTTCAGCCGCCAGCTCGCGACCATGATGAGCGCCGGCGTCCCCATGGTACAGGCCTTCGATATTGTGGGGAGGGGACACGAGAATCCCTCGATGATGGAACTGATCCTGACCATCAAATCGGATGTGGAGGGGGGCACATCCCTGGCTGATTCCCTGAGAAAACATCCCCTACATTTCGATGACCTGTTCGTCAACCTTGTCAGGGCGGGAGAACATGCGGGCGTGCTCGAATCACTGCTGCATAAAATCGCACTGTACAAAGAGAAAACAGAGTCGATAAAAGGAAAAATCAAGAAGGCGATGTTCTACCCGGCAGCGGTCGTCATCGTCGCAATTATCGTCACCGCCATCATAATGATCTTTGTTATTCCCCAATTCGAACAGTTGTTCAAGGGGTTTGGTGCTGACTTGCCTGCCTTCACCCGAGTCGTGATTTCAATTTCGCGTTTTGTGCAGGACTGGTGGTGGGCGATTCTCGGCGCAACTATTCTTGCGGGTTACACACTTACCGGGTTCTGGAAGCGATCGAGAAAATTCCGCCAGACCCTCGATCGAATACTGCTGAAAATCCCGGTGATCGGCCCGATTATGCACAAGGCTGCAATCGCCCGCTTCGCACGAACTCTGGCCACCATGTCCGCTGCTGGCGTACCCCTGGTGGAAGCACTGGACTCAGTCTCCGGTGCAACGGGAAATGTCATCTATAGTGATGCCGTGTTACGCATGAGAGAAGATGTCGCTACCGGCCAGTCGCTGCAACTCTCCATGAAGCAGCGCAACCTATTCCCCAACATGGTTATACAGATGGTCTCCATTGGTGAAGAGTCCGGTTCATTGGACGACATGTTGACTAAGGTGGCAGATTTCTACGAAGAGCAGGTTGACAATGCCGTCGACGCCATGAGCAGTCTGCTTGAGCCTCTTATCATGGTCATTTTGGGCACATTGATCGGTGGTCTTGTTGTCGCAATGTATCTGCCTATATTCAGTATGGGCAAGGCCGTCATGGGCTAACGCGGTTCCAGCATCTTGGCGCTACTCGACTTTCTACAACAAAACAGTTGGCTATTTCTGCTGTTCATCTGCCTGACGGGGCTTTCCGTAGGCAGCTTTCTCAATGTCGTCATCTACCGCCTGCCGATAATGATGGAAGCCCAGTGGACAAGGGATTGTCGTGAACACCTGGGGCAAGACAATGTTTCGGGCGAGGCCCCATTCAATCTAAACCGACCGTCCTCTCATTGCCCCAACTGCAAACATAAAATCAGGCCATGGGAAAATATTCCAGTACTCAGCTGGCTGTTATTAAAGGGCCGCTGTTCGGAATGCGGTAAAACAATCAGCCCTCGTTATCCCATAATCGAAGCCGTTACAGGCCTGCTCTCTTTAGCCATTGCGCTACATTTCGGCCTCAATTGGGCCATGCTGGGAGCCTTGCTGTTAACTTGGGCGCTAATTGCCTTAAGCATGATCGACTTCGATACACAACTTCTACCCGACAACATCACCCTGCCCTTTCTTTGGCTCGGTCTATTGATCAGCATGACGGCGCTCTTTACCGATACCGAATCCGCCATACTGGGTGCGGCAGCCGGTTATCTCTCGCTTTGGAGTGTTTATCAGCTGTTTAAGCGCTTAACGGGTAAGGAGGGGATGGGATATGGCGACTTTAAACTCCTTGCCATGCTCGGTGCTTGGCTGGGGTGGCAATATTTGCCCCAGATTATTCTGCTGTCCGCTCTCGTCGGTGCGATTGTCGGTGTCTCATTAATTGTGTTGAGGGGACGAGACAGAAATATCCCTATCCCCTTCGGCCCCTACCTGGCAGCCGCCGGCTGGATCAGCCTGATGTGGGGCGAACAGATCAATCAAGCCTACCTACGCTGGTCCGGGCTGATCTGATGCTGGTGATCGCCCTCACGGGGGGGATCGGCAGTGGCAAGAGTGCTGTCTCCCATCATTTGGAAACCCTTGGTATACCAGTGATCGATGCTGACCGGCTGGCCCACCGGATGGTGGAGCCCGGATCACCGGCATTGGGAGAGATCCAGGCAGCATTCGGCAAGCATCTGGTCGATGCGGAGGGAAAACTGGATCGGGCGGCTCTGCGTGAGATCGTCTTTGACAACGTGGAAAAGCGACAATGCCTGGAGGCTATTCTTCACCCACGTATCCGGCAAGCCATGAATAACTGGCTACGACAACAGACAGCGCCCTATGCGGTACTGGTGATCCCTCTGCTTTTTGAGACCGGTCAGCACGACCTCGCCGACCGAGTGCTGGTTGTAGACTGCGAGGAATCCCAACAAATCGCAAGAGTCACTGCCCGCGACGCCCTGAGTGAGGAGCAGATCCGGCAGATTCTCGCCGCCCAGGTCGATCGCGAAACACGCCTGAGCGGGGCCGATGACGTGATCGAGAATAATGGCAATTTGTCGGAGTTGATCGAGGCCACCGAGCGGATGCATCGGCGCTATCTGGCGCTTGCTTCAAAAGATAGAGAGTGAGTCAGCTGAGAATCGTCAGCAAACGATCCGTGTGGGTTTGACTCGTACAAATCGTAGGATACGGCCTTGTCGTACCAATAGGCCATGAGATCGGATGGTAGGGTGGGGCTGGGGCCCCACCCTGCAGCTGGCTTGAATACGTCAACATTCCTGTCATATTGCGTTGCTCCTGTCAGACACCCGTCCGACCGCCGTGTCTGAGGCAGGACCAACCCATGACGACCTATCCGCACCTCACATATTGCGGCTCAAGCCGCAGTCACCCTCTGCTGTTTGTTGAAGACCAGCGAATCCCCGGAGGCATCCACCTGGATGATATCGCCAGGTCCGAAGCGACCCGCCAGTATCTCCTGCGCCAATGGGTTTTCAAGCTGTTGACGGATCGCCCGCTTCAGCGGACGAGCACCGTATACAGGATCGAAACCAGCCAGGCCCAAACGATCCAGTGCGGCATCCGTCACCTCCAAACCCATTTCATGATCTGCCAGGCGCTGCCGCAGATATTCGATCTGGATGCCGGCAATCGCGCGTATCTGTTCACCCGCCAGGGGATGAAACACCACAATTTCATCAAGCCTGTTGATGAACTCCGGACGAAAACTCTCTCTTACCGTCTCCATCACGGCAGCCTTCATCTCGTCATAACGATCCTCTCCGGCCAGCTCCTGAATCGCCTGTGAACCCAGATTGGACGTCATCACGATCACCGTATTCCGGAAGTCCACGGTACGCCCCTGGCCATCGGTCAGGCGCCCGTCATCCAGGACCTGGAGCAACACATTGAAGACATCGGGATGGGCTTTCTCCACCTCATCAAGCAGGATGACGGAGTAGGGGCGACGGCGCACGGCCTCG
This sequence comes from Candidatus Thiodiazotropha sp. (ex Monitilora ramsayi), assembly GCA_025655595.1. GTDB lineage: Bacteria > Pseudomonadota > Gammaproteobacteria > Chromatiales > Chromatiaceae > Thiodiazotropha. The sequence goes on along the minus strand of JAHXIO010000001.1, from coordinate 551,738 downwards.
GTAAGGTAGCCCCCCTCCTCGTAACCCACATATCCCGGTGGCGCACCGATCAGGCGGGCGACCGAGTGCTTCTCCATGAATTCCGACATATCGATACGGACCATTGCCTCTTCCGTATCGAAAAGGAACTCGGCCAGCGCTTTGCACAATTCGGTCTTGCCCACGCCGGTCGGACCGAGAAAGAGGAAGGAGCCGTTGGGCTGATTGGGATCCGACAGTCCCGCACGGGAGCGCCGTATGGCGTCGCTCACTGCGCGTACACCCTCGATCTGGCCAACCACCCGCTTCCCCAATGCCTCTTCCATCCTCAACAGCTTGTCTTTCTCACCCTCGAGCATCTTGGACACGGGAATTCCGGTCCATTTGGAAACCACGTCGGCGATCTCCTCCTCGGAGACCTTGTTTCGCAGCAGCTTCATCTCCTGCATCTCGGCCTGGGTCGCCATATCGAGTTGACGCTCCAGCTCGGGAATACGTCCGTACTGCAGTTCCGACATGCGGCCCAAATCGCCGGCCCGGTGCGCGGTTTCCAGCTCCAGACGCGCCCGTTCCAGCGACTCTTTGATATGGGTTGTCCCCTGTAGTGCCGCCTTTTCCGATTTCCAGATCTCTTCCAGATCGGAGAACTCCCGCTCCAACCGCGTAATCTGGGACTCCAGGTCGGAAAGACGCTTCTGCGAGGCCGGATCGGTCTCTTTATTCATCGCCTCGCGCTCGATCTTAAGTTGGATCAGACGCCGCTCAAGACGGTCCATCTCCTCCGGTTTCGAGTCGATCTCCATGCGGATCTGAGAAGCCGCCTCGTCCACCAGGTCGATGGCCTTATCGGGCAACTGGCGATCGGTGATATATCGGTGAGAGAGAGTAGCTGCTGCCACAATGGCCGGGTCGGTCACGTCCACACCGTGATGCACCTCGTAGCGCTCTTTCAGTCCACGCAAAATGGCGATGGTGTCCTCGACACTGGGCTCATCCACCAGCACTTTCTGAAATCGGCGCTCCAACGCCGCATCTTTCTCGAGATATTTTCGGTACTCATCGAGCGTTGTTGCACCGACACAGTGAAGTTCACCCCGAGCCAATGCCGGCTTCAGCATATTGCCTGCATCCATGGCCCCTTCGGCCTTGCCGGCCCCCACCATGGTATGCAGTTCATCGATGAAGAGAATGATCTGTCCCTCTTGCTTGGCAAGATCATTCAACACAGCCTTCAAGCGCTCTTCAAACTCACCACGAAATTTTGCGCCCGCGATCAATGACCCCATGTCCAGCGATAGTAAGCGCTTACTCTTCAGGCCTTCCGGAACCTCACCATTGATGATGCGCTGGGCAAGCCCCTCGACAATGGCGGTTTTACCCACACCGGGCTCGCCGATCAGTACAGGGTTGTTCTTGGTGCGACGCTGCAGAACCTGGATCGTCCTGCGAATCTCATCATCACGCCCGATCACAGGATCCAATTTCCCCCGTTCAGCGCGTTCCGTCAGATCGATGGTGTATTTCTCCAATGCCTGGCGCTGATCCTCAGCATTCGGATCATCCACGCTCTGCCCGCCGCGCAGTTTCTCGATAGTCTGCTCGAGTGCCTGTTTGGATCCACCGGACTTACGCAGCGCATCACCCAGTTCTCCCTTATCCTCGATGGCGGCAAGTACGAAGAGCTCGCTGGAGATGTACTGATCCTTGTGTTGCTGGGCCAGTTTATCGGTCTGATTGAGCAGACGGCCCAGGTCGTTGGATATATGCAGATCCCCCGCAGCACCCTCCACACTGGGCAGGCGATCCAACATCGCACTGAGACCGGAGCGCAACTGATTAACGTTCACATCGGACTGGGCCAGAAGATGCCGCACACTGCCGCCCTCCTGGTCGAGCAGGGCTGTCATCAGATGGGCGGGCTCGATGAACTGATGGTCCCGACCCACTGCCATACTCTGGGCGTCAGCCAGCGCCATCTGGAACTTACTGGTCAATTTATCCATACGCATGGTGTTACTCCGAATCTCTCTGAATACCCCACAAATGGGGGAGAAATCACATATTTTCAAGCAGTTTGGCGAAAAAACTTTAAATCTTTTCCGTAAGCTGCCGACAGACTACTCACCATTGAAATCGGGGACCGGACAGCAATGTCGTAGGCAACAATCTGCATTATATGAAAGTCAATCTGGCCGCAGATAGCAATCCACTGATGTTTTTCGGGGTCTTTTTGCTCCTGATCGCACTGCTGTTAACCATGATCACGGTACAGCGGATTGATAGCTTTCGCGCCTATCACTCGACTCTGGCCGAGAATACGGTCGATATCGTCTCCCACGAAATCCTTCAGCTGATGGACGAAAAGCGTCGTCTACTGACACTCTTTTCCGATTATGAGGCAGAAAGCCTGGCGCAATTGGCAACCCTGCCGACAGACCACGTTCTGCTGTGGGATGTGGAAGAGAAGATCATTAACTACTTTCCCGATGCGCTTACCTTCACATTGGCAAACCCGATCGGTGAACCCCTGATCAACAGTGATAGTGAATTGATTGATCTGCAAATCGAGCACGATATCTTCAACTTCGCCGCCGGTTTGGATCACCTGCCTCAGATTCATTCCAATCCCCAGCAGTATTTCTACGACATTATGGTAAGAACTGAGCTGCCATCGGAGCATGTTCTGTTCGTTGGTTTTGAAACCAAAAGTATTGTCGAACGCCTGAAGAACTCCAGCCAGCCCAACCATCAACTATTACTGATCAATTCCGACCAGGGAAATCTCATAGAGATCACCGAGAAAGGCAGCCGCCAGGAAATTGGTGAAATCATGCCGGTTGTGCTGACACAGGAAATGGAGCAGAGAATTCTGGCACACAAGACGATCGCCAGCACCTATTGGCGATTGGTGGATATTGCAGATGCGGGTCTGTTCACCGGCTACAGTCGCGAGATAATTGAACAGGCAGTCTCCGTATTCATTGTCTTTCTCATATTCAGTGTCGCCATGGCCTGGCTGACATCGAGAAACAAACATCGACGTAAGTTTGCCGAGGCCGAACTGTTGGCGGCAAAAGGTCGTCTTGAATATGAGATCGAAGAGCGGACGCAGGAGTTGAGAGAGAGTAAAGACCTGGCAGAGATCACGCTCTCTTCCATCAGTGATGGAGTCATCACCACCAATGTCATGGGTGTTGTCACCGCCCTGAACAGAACTGCAGAAGTGTTGACAGGATGGAACCATTCACATACCAACGGCTGTTCACTCAAAGATGTTCTTCAACTGTCCAATATTTCAAGCGAGACCCCCTGCAGCCTGCCGACGAATAGATGTCTCAACTCAGATGAAATCCAGAGCCTGAACCAGGAACCGCTCGAATTATGTTGTGCCGACGGGCAGAATCGTGTTGTTCAGCTCTCTATCTCGGAAATCAAAAGCCATGACCAATCCGTCGTTGGTAATGTCCTCGTCGTGCGCGATATCACGGACGCGCATCACCTGACACACCGCATATCGTGGCAGGCCACACACGATGCATTGACTGGTCTGATTAACCGGCTTGAATTTGAGAACCGGCTCAAGGATGCACTGGAACGCAGCCGCTCCGATCTTGCGGATCATGTCCTTATGTATCTCGACTTGGATCAGTTCAAGGTTGTCAACGATACCTGCGGACACATTGCCGGCGATGAATTGCTAAAACAGATATCACACCTGTTGAATCAAACTGCCAGACGCAATGACACGGTTGCGCGATTGGGCGGTGACGAGTTCGCCATACTCCTCGAATACTGTCCTACGGAGCGTGCGCTCTCACTGGCAGAGGATGTGCGCAATGCGATTCGTGATTTTCGCTTCACCTGGGATGACAAGCCCTTCGCCCTGGGTGTCAGTATTGGCGTGGTCTCTTTCAACGCCAGTTTCAATGGTTTAACCCAAATACTGAGCGCAGCAGACAGCGCCTGTTATGCGGCAAAGGACGCAGGCAGAAATCGAGTTCATCTCTATGCTGAAGATGACAAGGCTATCGAACAACGATTTGGTGAGATGCAATGGGTTTCACGCCTGCGCCAAGCTTTGGATAATGATGACTTCGTACTCTTCGGCCAGCGAATCATTCCGCTTAACGACCGCCTGGTGGAAAACGATCACATCGAAATATTGCTCAGACTGAAAGGGGCGGACGAAGAGATGATCATGCCAGGCGCCTTCATCCCCGCCGCAGAACGCTATGGCATGATGATCGATCTGGATCGCATGGTGATTAAAAAGACGCTGGCCTGGTTACAGGAGAGCCACTACACCGGGCTTGTCTCCATCAACCTCTCAGCTCAGTCGATGACTGATCCTCATTTTCTTGATGAGGTTTTCACCATGCTATGCAGTACCCTGACCCATCCGGGTCAGCTATTGTTTGAAGTCACTGAGACAGCCGCCATCACCCATCTGCAAAAAGCTCAGACCTTCATCGAACATATTCGGGAATTGGGATGCCGATTCGCCCTTGATGACTTCGGCAGCGGCATGTCATCTTTCGGCTATTTGAAGCATCTGCCGGTCGACCATTTAAAGATCGACGGTAGTTTCATCGAAGATATCGTGGATGATTCGATCAACTATGCCATGGTCAAGGCAATTCAGGATGTCGCCACCAGTATGAAGATAAAGACGGTAGCGGAATACGTGGAAAACGACCAGATACTGGAACACCTGAAAATGATCGGCATCGATTACGGTCAGGGTCATGGCATCGAGCATCCCAGACCGTTGGCGGTGATCCATAATCACCTGCCCCAAAAAGTCATAGGCGGCCATTAGGGTTTAAATTTTCCGACAGAGAAAGATAAGTTGGGCCCTGCGGGTCTGGTTCTCCCGCTTATCCGGAACTTAGTTAGACTGCTCAGCTTCCATTTTCGCCGCCTTCTGCAACACCATCGTCTCCAGCGCCCTTTTAAACGCAGTCACCCGCTCACGTAGCTCAGGCTGTGCAGTACCGAGGATCTGAGTAGCGAGAATTCCTGCATTCCGGGCACCGTTGATGGCCACAGTCGCTACAGGCACACCGGGAGGCATCTGGACGATGGAGAGAAGGGAGTCCTCCCCGCTTAACGCAGCGCTCTTTACCGGTACGCCAATCACAGGCAAGGGGGAGATAGCCGCCACCATACCCGGCAGATGGGCCGCTCCGCCGGCACCGGCAATTATCACTTGCAGGCCTCTGTCGACCGCGCTCTGTGCATACTCGTAGAGTCTCGCAGGCGTCCGGTGGGCAGACACTATCGTCATCTCGTAAGAGACTCCCAGTTCTCCCAATACCTTGGCCGCCTCCTGCATCACAGGCAGATCTGAATCGCTGCCCATGATAATGCCTACCGACGGATTGCTCATGGATGTTGCTCTCCCGTGATTGTAATTAAATCGCGCACACGTTCGGCTTTATTCTGGGCCTCTTCGATATTTCTATCGAGTACTGTGACGTGTCCCATCTTGCGATGGGGCTTGGTCTCCGCCTTACCGTAGATATGCAGGCAGACACCGGGGATCTCCATCGCAGCGGACATGCCGTTAATGACCGGTCTGCCGTCGGAGCCGGCATCACCCAGCAGATTGATCATAGCCGCTGGGGTTAGCAGGTCTGTCGCCCCCAGGGGCAGACCCAGAATGGCGCGTAAATGTTGTTCAAATTGGTCAGTAATACAGGCTTCTATGGTGTGATGCCCTGAATTGTGCGTACGTGGCGCGATCTCATTCACCAATATGCGGTCATCCTCGGTGAGAAACATCTCGACACCGAAGACACCGACCCCATCCAGCGCCTCGATGGTGCGCACGGCCAGGGCCTCGGCGGCACTGGCTACATCCTCAGGGATGGCAGCAGGACAAAGCAGCATATCGAGCACATTCTCACCGGAACGGAAACACATCTCCACGGTGGGATAGGCACGGCAATCCCCCCTCCGGTTGCGTGCAACCATCACCGCAAGCTCTTTTTTCGCTGAGACGAAACGCTCCACCAGGGACGGCACTGGCAAGTGCTGTGTAAAATCGTTTTCGGTCTGCATGACAGAGACACCACGACCATCGTAGCCGCCGCGTCGCGCCTTCTGCACCAATGGATAGCCAAAGGCGGCAAAAGCTTCAGGATCGGCCTCCGGCATTTCCTCGAAATCGGCAGTCGGAATATCCGCATCCTGTAAAAACCGTTTTTGAGTCAATTTATCCTGCAATGTGGCCAGCAACGCCGGTGCCGGATGGATCTGATGTCCCTCCCGCTCCAGCTGAACCAAGGTATCCGTATCGATATCCTCCAGTTCAAAGGTCACCACGTCGGAGGATTCCGCCAGCTCTCGTAATTTGGCCGGATCGTGATACCCGCCAATGATCTGATGCCCCGCCACCTGTCCGGCCGGAGACATGGGATAGGGATCGAGCACTACACAAGTGCAGCCGATACGTTTTGCGGCCTTGACCATCATACGGCCCAGTTGGCCGCCGCCGATCAGGCCGATACGGGCAACGGGATAGGGGTAAGCGTCCTTCATTTCTTGACTGTTCGGGTTGGCTGAATGCTGAGGATTGCAGAGTATAACTGCCTGACGGAGGAATTGCCTCCCGTAAATCGGCAAAACCGCAACGAATACTAGTCGCCCAGATCCAGCGGGTCTGCAATTGCCCTCAGACCTTCGGGATTGAGAATCTCAACCCGGTTTCCATCCACCCGGATCAGTCCCTGCTCTGAGAAATCGTGGAGCGTCCGGGAAAAGGTCTCCGGTGTCACGGACAAACGGGATGCTATGACACCCTTTGGCGCCTGCAGCTCAATACAACCGTCCGCCGGATCCAGCTTTTCCCACCGTTTCCAGAGAAAGTTGGCCAGGCGAAAGGCGGCATTTTGCAGACTAAGCAGTTCGATCTCGCTGATCAGATGTTTGAGCCGCTGACTCATATCGGCCATGAGTCTGAAACAGGTCTCGTTGGAACCTCGCAGCACCTCAAGATATGAAGCGCTGTCGAAGCTGAGCAGCCGGGTCGACCCGATAGCCGTTGCATTGACCGGATAGGCAGGCTGCTCACCGAACATCAGCGCCTCGGCAAAAGTCTCCCCGGCAGGAATAATCTCGATCACCTTCTCGCTACCCTTCAAGGAGAGCTTGGATAGCTTTATCTGGCCTTCCAAGACGAGAAAAAAGCGGGTTGCGGGATCGCCTGCCTGAAAAAAGAGCTGGCCGTCCCGCAGCTTAACCTCACGCGCCATACTTTCGGTGATCTGAAGTTGACGATCATCCAGGTGGGAAAACAGTACATAGCTTCTTAGATTAAATGGCACTGGCACTTCCGCTTATAGATACTGCGACTCACTGATACTGAATCGATTAATACTGTCCGGTTGTCTGATTATGACACTATTTGAACTTCTTCCAGATCCGATAGAAGACAATGCCCCTGTTACGGTCAGTAATCAACCAACGACCGTTATCGAAATCGAAACGCGGCTCAACTGCTTCCTGACAGAGCAGACCGCTATACCCCGGTTTCAGTTCCTGATCTCCCGTGACATCCTGAAACCAGGCCAAGGGCTCAGCACAGTCACGAAAACGATAGGTATCGGACTTTCTCGGCTCGATTTCAGCCTGTACCGGTTGCAGTTTCAGCCAGGCATCGAGGCCCTTTACCATTGTGCCTCCCTCCGCGAGAATCTTCACCTCGGCGGCTGGAGTCACGAACCCGTCTTCATAGAGTAATTCCGGGTCCGTGGCGGTAGGATCACCGCCGCAACCGACCAGTAGTGCCGACAGGACCCAACAATAACGGGCAAAAGACAAATCACACCTATCAATCGAGCTGACCAAGGTCCCTAACTGCACCTTTAGCCGCCGACGTGGTGAGTGCCGCGTAGGCTCGCAGGGCCTTTGAAACCACCCGTTCCCGCGCCACAGGCTGCCAGGCTGAGTCCCCACGCGCGGACATCGCCTCCCTGCGTTTTTTCAACGTATCCTCCGATAGAACAGCACGAATGACTCGCTCCGGAATATCGATTTCGATGGTATCACCCTCTTCCACCAAACCGATGTTGCCTCCCTCGGCGGCTTCGGGAGAGCAGTGGCCGATGGAGAGGCCGGATGTCCCGCCGGAGAAACGGCCGTCGGTGATCAGCGCACAGGACTTACCCAACCCCTTCGATTTCAAATAACTCGTGGGATAGAGCATCTCCTGCATACCCGGTCCGCCCTTAGGCCCCTCGTAACGTATGATGACCACGTCACCCGCCTGAATGCGATCCCCCAGAATGGCTTCCACCGCCGCATCCTGACTCTCGAATATCCGGGCCGGCCCGGAAAAACGCAGAATCGACTCATCCACACCGGCCGTCTTGACGATACAGCCCTGTTCAGCCAGATTGCCATAAAGGACCGCCAGCCCGCCATCCTTGGAGTAGGCATGTTCCAGATCGCGAATACAGCCGTTCGACCGGTCCAGGTCAAGGTCTGGCCAGCGGGCATTCTGACTGAAGGCCACTTGGGTGGGAACACCGCCGGGTGCGGCAAGATAGCGCGCAGTCGTCTCCTCTTCGGCGCTGAGGATGATATCCCAGAGATCGAGCGCCTCACCCAGCGTGGCTGAGTGGACTGTCGGTACCTTCCGGTGGATCAAGTCGGCCCGATCAAGTTCGCCCAGAATACCGATCACGCCACCTGCACGATGGACATCCTCCATATGGTACTGCTGGGTGGCCGGCGCCACCTTGCAGAGATTGGGGACCTGGCGGCTGAGACGATCGATATCCGCCATGGTGAAGTCAACTTCCGCCTCGTGGGCGGCTGCCAGCAGATGGAGTACGGTGTTGGTCGAACCGCCCATGGCGATATCCAGGCTCATGGCGTTCTCGAAGGCCTCGAAGGTCGCAATGTGTCGGGGAAGCGCACGCTCGTCATCCTTTTCATACCAGCGCCTGGCCAGCTCCACCACACGACGTCCGGCTTCGAGGAATAAGGCCTCACGGTCGGCATGGGTGGCCAAAAGCGAACCGTTCCCAGGCAGTGAGAGGCCCAACGCTTCGGTAAGGCAATTCATGGAGTTGGCGGTAAACATCCCCGAGCAGGAGCCGCAGGTGGGACAGGCTGAGCGTTCGATCTGTTCCACATCCGCATCGCTCTCCTCGGGATCTGCGGCAGAGACCATGGCATCCACCAGATCCAGCTTGAGCTCCCCCTTGCCGGAGAGTGTCACCTTGCCTGCCTCCATCGGTCCTCCGGAAACGAAGACAGTGGGGATATTCAACCGCAGTGCGGCCATCAGCATACCGGGGGTGATCTTGTCACAGTTGGAGATGCAGACCAGCGCATCGGCACAGTGCGCATTGACCATGTATTCCACCGAATCGGCGATGATATCCCTTGAGGGCAGGGAATAGAGCATTCCGCCGTGACCCATGGCGATACCGTCATCCACCGCGATGGTATTGAACTCCTTTGCCACGCCGCCGGCCGCCTCGATTTCCCTCGCCACCAGCTGCCCCAGATCCTTGAGATGGACATGACCCGGCACGAACTGGGTGAAAGAGTTGGCAACGGCGATAATCGGCTTGTTGAAATCGTCATCTTTCATGCCGGTTGCACGCCATAGGGCGCGGGCGCCGGCCATGTTGCGTCCATGGGTGGTCGTATGGGAGCGGTATTGCGGCATCTGTAACTCCGAAAAACTGTCTATCAATTGCCCATTATGCACGCATGACTTAGAACTCCACAAACCCGTTAGCGGCAAGGAAATTCAGACAGGGCTCTCAGACTCGCAGGGTATTCGTAGGATGAATACCGCACCACCATCTCCTCCATTGGCGGCTTCGATGGTTCCCCGGTGTTTGTCTGCAACCACTTTGACGAAGCTCAGCCCCAGACCCACCCCATTTCCCTGGGAGGTATTCTCTGTCTCGGCATAGGTAAAGGGCAGAAAAACATTTGTAAGCTGATCCTGTGGAATACCAGGCCCCTGATCCCGGATGGAACAGACCACAAAACCATCTTCACGGCGGACATCCATCACCACCTCACTACCGGATGGAGAAAATTTAATCGCATTCTCCAAGAGATTGAACAGCGCCCTCTCCAGCAATCCCAGGTCACCCTGAAGCCATATCTCATCCTCCTCGAACTGTCGACGCAGAGTGATTCCGGCCGCTTTTGCCTGGACATAGGCTTCATCAATCGCATTGTGCGCCACAGAGATGAAATCGGTATCTTCGAAACGGGTCGTATCCACGGCTTCCGCACGGGCCAGTTGGAGAAAGTTGTCTGCCAGTTTCAAAGAACGCCTTGCCAGAGGTTGTATCTGTTCCGCCAACTCTGTGGCTGTGCGCTCGTGCATTTTGCGTGACTGGGTCAGAGAGAGCAGCGAAGTGATGGGTGAGCGAATATCATGGGAGAGAAAATTGAGCATCTTCACCCGGGTACGCTCGGAGCGTTTCAGGGTACCGATATAGGAGATATTGACCACAACCCCATGCATACCCGCGCCCGACTCATCCAGCGGCTTTAGCTGTACGAAGAGCTCCGTGTCCGGTGCTCTAAACGCCTCGAAGCGGATCGGCTCACCCTTCAGCAACACATGCTGGAAGACCTCGGGCCATTGCCAGGCATCGCGGATCTCCAATACCTGCAACAGCTTGTCGGCCTCTTCACCCAGCAGGTCCGCCTCTTTCTCACGTCCCAGATAGAAAGCAGCGCGAGGATTGGACATCACCACCTGCCCCAGACTGTTGATGACCATCAGTCCGTCATCCATCTGACCCACTGCGCTGCTGATCAGATGACGAAAACGCTGCAACTTGACATTCACCTGCTGCATTTTCTGCATGCGCAACTCAACCCGCTCCAACACACTGTCGTGATCCTCTTCCGGGTCCACCACGAACTGCTGTGCGAAATCGTCAAGTAGATTCAGGGAACGACCTTGTGGAACCTGGGTTCTTGGCCAGAGCATACCCACTTGCCATTCATTTTCCTGTCTCGGGATGCGCGTCCAGAGCTCCGCGCCGGATCGTCTCCACTCCCCCTGCACGAGGCCGTCTATCGGTTCGTTCAAAGACTCACCACCATGCATCAACAACCGTCCATTGGCGTCATGCAAGGCCCAACCGCTCAACGGCATCAGGTGCGAGAGGAAACGGATTGCGCCCACCAGATCGCCTTCGGGCTGCTGTGCGGATAGATGCTTCTGCTCATACTGCATCCGTTCCAACTGGTCATTGAGATATCGAACGGCCTGGTCGAGGCGGCGCCAGCTCCAGAATGGATAACTCAACACCAGGCCCAGGACCGCGGATGAGGGAGGAAACCAGACATGCGCACCCTGCAGCAATATCCAATTGAATAAAACAAAGCCAATGAGAGCCGTCAGGGATACCAAGGGTGCGAAACGCGTGGGAAAGTAGGCATAGAGCAGGAACGGAATCATCACGATCAACCCGCTACCGATCATGTGCGGGATAAAGCCGACCTGCTCAATGGATGTCCCCCGCCTGAGACTGTCGAAAACGTTGGCATTGATCTCCACGCCGGGCATCGGCACCCCGTGACCGGAGACAGGTGTCGGCAAAGCATCTCCAAGACCGGTCGCGGTGACCCCGACCAGCACGATCCTGTCTCGAAACAGATCCTGCATATATGCGCCCTCGAGCACTTCGCTGTAGGAGTACCGGGGGTAGTTACCGGCGGGACCGGTAAAGGGGATCAGTCGGTGAGAACGCCGGCTGATGATATGTACATTGGGTGCCTGGGTCATCACCGGTACCGGCTCAGTCTGCGCCTTATCGGATTCGAGCCATTGCTGGACAGCCAGCATCAGATGGGGCCAATAGGCTTGACCTAATCCCTCGTAGAGGTAGATACCCCGTCCGATACCGTCGGCATCCAGGTCCATATGGACATGCCCCAAACCCGCAGCCACATTGGACATAGCTGGCAGAGGCATCGACTCCACAAGCATACCACCCAGCCTCTGCTGTTCGAGGATGACCGGCATAAAGACCCGGTCGCTGGCGGCTATGGCATGGATCAACTGGATATCCCCTTCAGGGTCGGTGCGATCCGGCTCGGCAAACAACACATCGAGTACGATCGCCCTGGCCCCTGCCAGAGACAGCTTTTCAACCAGTCGGGCATGGACACTTCTCGACCAAGGCCATCGGCCAAGCGCTTCCAGGCTCTTCTCATCCACCGCTACGATCACAATATCTTCCGATGGATCAGTGGACATAAAGCCCAGCTGCAGGTCGTATAGCACCTGATCCCACCGCCACAGCCAACCACTGGCCGCAATCAGGCAGGTAAACAGCATTAGGATTAGGGCGCTACGAAAGCGTTCGGGCAGGCCCTGGGAGCCTCTACTCATCGACAGGCCACCTAAGGGAATTCATTAAAAAGGGCTTTTTCGCAACATATCGCACTCTGATGGATATCGCCACCTCGATCCGTGTTTCTGTGAAAAACCACTTTTACCTTACACATACCGAAACATGAAAGACCATCAACCTCTATAAACACCACCGGCATACTCACCGCCAACCGGGTACCTCCAACCGATAGATTTGAGAGCGAGAGGTAGACTCGGCATCGTTGAAGAGGGCCTCCACGGCGATAAAGTACTGGCCTGGTTGAGGTACTGGCAAAAGAGCGCCGACGGCCTGGGTCAACTGATCAAAGACCAATACTTTCAGCTCCGCATCCCGTGCCAGAATCAACCGATGTGACCAGGCATCATCGGCTGGCTGCCAGTGAAGATTCAACCAAGGCCCGGCGAAAACGGGGGGGTGCAGCACCGGTGTGGCATTCTGTACCGGCTCAGGATCGGGGGGCGGTTGTATTTTCAGTTCGATATCGTGTTTTGCGGAGAGCCCCTCGAAGCCCAGCTCGTCAATGCCGCGAACACGTAACTGGTAACTGCCCTCCGGTTGTTCGGGTAGGGTCAGGAACCTGTCATTGACAAGCTGCGAGAAGACCACCGATAACCCGGAATCCAGGAGTTGAGCCCGATAACTGACCGCACCCGACAATGCCGGCCATTCGATTCCCGGCATCGGTAACGTATAACTTGCGTCCAGCCCGGACAGATCCGGAGGGTCCAACAGTCGGCGAGGTGGTGACGGCGGCTGACCCGGTTCGACCAGGGTACCTTCACCCGCTGCCACCGCTACCGTTTCACCCGAAGCGGTGACGTTCACCTCACCCTCCGTCACCTCATTACGGGAAAATTGATTTTGTGCATCCACGGCGACGCGAAAATCTGTACCCCTCACCACTGTCACGGCCGCCGGTGTATGAATTTCATAACGTGAACCGGAACCTCTGACCGGTTTGATGCGATTCTCCACCCGGCCTCGTTGGAGACGTATGCGGGTATCCAGAATACCCTTTCCTTTGAAGGTAGACAGCGCGTCGAAAACAACTTCGCTTTCCGGCCCGATCAAGAGATGAGAACCATCGGCAAAAGCCAGTGAAACCGCAGACTTCTCTGCCGTCACCACTCTGTCGCCGGCATTCAGAACAGTACCGAGCGCCATTTCCACGGACTCACTCTCCCCGCGACGAAACAGCGCGGCCTCGCCAAAGACAAAACGCACTTCCACCCCAGCAAGTTCCTGATCCATCCAATCGATGGGCACACGGATCTCGGTGCCGACGGGGATCGCCCTATCTTTGATGATACCGTTATAGACTTGGAGTTGTTCGGGTGTGAATTCCGGTTTCAGGAATCGCTCTGCGACCTGGGTGAGAGTATCGCCCTGATGCATACGATATACCCAATCCTCTGCTGCAACTGCCGGGAACAGAAACACAAGATAAAGGCAGATGATCGGTAACAGATTTCTTCTCAACATGGCGATCACTCATCCATCGGCATAGGCGCTGTCAGGATCGGTCAACAACTCTGAAATGTGTGATTCTACTCCCTTAGTGCGCCACTAAGAGTCTCCGGCTGGTGATTCAGCGGCCTCCTCCAGCTGTTCCAATCTATATCCCTGGTGGTAAACAGCCTTCAAACGCCACCCATGTTCGGGCGTTAAGAGCAGTTTTCGACGCAGGCGACTGATGTGGGTATCCACTGTACGTGTCATCAGCCCTGGGCCAAAACCCCAGATTGACTCCAGCAGATGGTCCCGCGACAGCAGCCGGCCGATATTGCTGAAAAGCATCCAGGCCAACTGGAACTCCTTCTCTGTCATCTCCACTCCCTCTCCCTTGAACAGCAGAGATTTGGTGTCTTTGAACAACTGGAAAGGCCCGATATCGAGGCTGTCCCTTCGTGCGCTGTGGCGTCGCACCAAGGCCTTGACCCGAGCCAGCATGATCTCCCGGTTTACCGGTTTGGTCAGATAGTCATCAGCACCCTTCTCCAGCGCCTCAACAATATCAGACTCACCGTCCCGGTGCGTGATAAAGAACACGGGCAGATCCCATTCCCGCTCATCACGTAACCAGGAGAGTACCTCAACGCCACTCTTTCCGGGCAACTCCCAGTCCATGATCAGAAGATCATAGGTCTCGTGTCGGAGTTCACGCATAAAACTGTCGGCGTCACTGAATTCATGGCAGATGAACCCCTCACTCTCCAACCACTCTTTCATTACAGCCGCTTGGACTTTGTCGTCTTCCAGATAAGCAATACGCATGGATCGTTTCACGCTTTTCTATTTAGGGCCCGTAAGCACTATGATCGTCTCTGAAAACAATTGAGTGCTCCAGGCATAAGCAAAAAGGCAACAGCGGATGGACTCGCTGTTGCCTTTTCATCACTCATGACAGTCGTGGAATCAGTTGAGTTTCAACTCAACGCGGCGATTCTGAGCACGACCTTCGGCTGTCTTGTTATCAGCTACGGGTGAGCTTTCCCCCATCCCCTTGGAGCTGAGGATATCGCCATCAACACCCTGACTGACAAGATAGTCAGCTACAGCCTTGGCGCGCTTCTCTGACAGGCTCTGGTTGTAGGATGCAGCGCCGGATGAATCAGTATGACCAATGACGGCCACCGAGGTGATGTCCGGACGCGCTTTCAGTGATGCCGCCACCTTATCAAGCGTCGCCTTGGAATCTGCGGTCAGCTCTCCGCTGTTGAGCTTGAAGCGCACATCCCGCAACACGATTCCCAGAGCACAGCCTTTGCTGTCGACCGTGGCGCCTGCAGGCGTGTTTGCACACTTATCGCGGCTGTCCACCACGCCGTCGCCATCGCTATCGAGTTCACAGCCATTGGCATCCACTTTTGCACCGGCCGGTGTACCGGGACACTTATCTTTGGCATCCACTACGCCATCGCCATCACTGTCCAGCGCACACCCCTTGGCATCCACCTGAGTACCGGCAGGCGTACCTGGGCATTGATCTTTACTGTCGACCACGCCATCACCATCCGCATCGCCTTCCGTCATAGCCACAGGCTCACCGAAACAGCCGGTACTTGCCGGATCCTTGTCACGGAAAGTGGTGGTCCAGCATTCACCGTAACCAGTGCGCCATCCGCTATTGGTGGCATCATATGCCAGGCCTTTCTCCGCCATTGCCGCGGTGCTGAAAAACATTGGCACCAACGCCAAAGCAATTGTGATTTTTCTCATCTGCATATCCGTACCTCCGGAAAGCTTTTCGGGTTCATGGTCAAATAAAATAAGTTACGCCAAGCACAGTTAGCCAGCACTCGGTTGAAATACGTGGATATCCTGTTGCGGATAGGGAATGGAGACGCCTTCCTTATCAAAGGCATCCTTGATGGCCTCTAACAACGCAGCTCTCGTAGTCCAGTAATCGCTGGTGTTCACCCAGGGCCGCACGGCGAAATCGACACTGCTGGCACCAAGCTCCAGCAACATAACGGTCGGTGCCGGATCCTTGAGAACGGTTGTATCCGCTGCCAATACCTGATTGATCAGGTCTCGTGCCTTTTTGATGTCATCGTCGTATCCGATACCGATGACAAGATCGATGCGGCGTTTATCCCGCGCAGAGTAGTTGATGATCGTACCGCTGTAGATCTGCGCGTTGGGCATGGTCACCTCGCGGTTATCGCCGGTTTTAAGCACGGTGTGAAAGATTCGAATATCTTCAACCACGCCTGCCTCTCCACCGGCCTCAACGAAATCGCCCAATTTGAAAGGACGGAATATGATCAACATTACGCCTGAAGCAAAGCTGGTCAGCGAATCCTTCAGGGCTAAACCGACAGCCAGACCGGCAGCACCCAGTATGGCAAGTGCGGATGTGGTGTTGACTCCAAGTTGCTCCAGGGCGGCGAGAACGACAACCGCCAGCAATGCTGAGTAGGCGATGTTGCCAAGAAAGCTGACCAGCATCTGGTCGACCTTCCCTTTGGTCATCACTTTTTGCAGCGCCTTGACCAGTAGCTTTGCAATCCAGCGACCGACCATGAAGACCAGCAGCGCAAGAACGATCTTGGTACCCCATGGAATAATGTAAGCATTCAGGATTGTTTCGAGCGAAAGTTCCACGATGAACTCCTTATTGTTCAATTGATTTTGTTGTTTATCCTCAGCGGAGCAGACCGCCCCCCCACAGCCGTATCACCGATCTGGCTGCCATTAAGATCCGCCCTACTTCCCCTGCGGACCGTGCGGTCGTCACCTGTTATAACAAAAATCTCGAATCATATACCTTAAATAAATAATGTTTTTGCCGACCTGCCTCTACTCGAGGAATAGATACTCATGAGGATCACCCGTGAGTAGATAGGAAGATAGGTGGACTTCTGAATGTACAAAACGTCCTCTCCCATCGGCAAAAGCAGCTTATGACGTTCTCGTGTGACAATAAAGCCGATGCCTGTTAAGAATTGTTAACTCGAAGTGACAATTTGTCAGTCAGCGGCCATAGACCGCTCAAAAACGCCTCTTCGTTTGAGACAAACCTTTTCAGCTAAGCTATTGGAAGCAACCCATCAGAGGAGTATGAATTTCGATGTCAGTTTTACTTGAGTTCAGCATCTTTCCCATGGATAAGGGTGAGAGTGTAAGCGGTCCTGTCAGCCAGGTGATCAAACTGATCCGTGATAGCGGTGTCAGTTATCAACTCACCCCCATGGGCACCGTCATTGAGTCTGAAACCACTGAACAGGCACTCGAACTGGTCAAACAATCGAGTGAGCTTTTGCAACAATTAGGCGCCAGGCGAATCTACTCGTCGATCAAGCTGGATATTCGCCAAGGTGAAATGGGACGGCTGGCAGGAAAAATTCACTCAGTGGAAAACCGAATAGGTACGGTTTCCACAAATCAAGAATAACGACGCCACTGCATTCCGGACTGAACTCACCTGGCACGAAAATCAGCTCAAAAGTGATTTAGGGGATATCGATGAACCATGAATCTTTGTCGGAAGATCTGCTCAAGGCCGTGCAACGAATGTGGCACGAGAGCTTTCATGGCCTGCTCTCTACCCACTCCCTGAAATACGAAGGCTATCCATTCGGCTCACTGCTACCCATCTGCCTCGACAGCCGGGGCCGTCCACTGATAATGATCTCGCACCTGGCCCAGCACACACGCAATCTGGATGCGGACCCCCGTTGCTCACTGACCCTGACCCAGCCCACCCATGCTGATGTCCTGCAGTGGGGACGCCTTACCTGTCTCGCAGATGTCGAGCCCGTGACATCAAATGCATCCATGGAAAGGTATTGCCGGTACTATCCCGATGGCAGACGCTACCACAAAGAGCTCAACTTCCAACTCTATCGACTGCAACCCAGACATTTCTACTTAATTGCGGGTTTCGGCTCGGCCCGTTGGTTCGATGTCAGCCGATTACTTGAGAAAGGCCACCTGCCGGCCGCCAGTGAACTGGAGATTCTTTATCAACTCAATGCCCAGGAACAGCAACTCCTGAAAACCTATCTTAACCACAGACAGATTGATTCCGATGACTCTGTCCAGGCCGTTGGCGCCGACCTGGTTGGACTGGATATCCGACAGGGAGACCGATTGCTACGACTACATTTCGACTCTCCTGTTCGGGATGAGCGAAGTTTTCTTTCAATGATAGAGAGCAGCTAGACCGGCACGGTAAACAGACCCCGGAGAATAACCGGAATATTTCAGGGGTGGATTCCCAACGGCAGTTAATCGTAGACTTCCCTACCAAAATAACCTAGCAAATTACTTGGTAATAGGAGTTTTTCGATGAGTGTTGTAATTCCTGAACGCGATGGTGACGGCTACCTCACGGATATGAATGCATGGACACCTGAAATCGCCAGAGCAATGGCCGATTCGGACGATTTTGAGCTGAATGACGAAAAATGGGAACAGATCGTCAAAGCGCGTGAGTACTATGACGAGTTCAATGTCGTACCTCCGATACGCAAGTTTTCTAAATATCTCGGTGCAGACCAGAAGGCGATGTTCAAACTCTGGCTGACAGGACCGATGAAACCGATCACCAAATATGGCGGTTTACCGAAACCCACCGGTTGCGTCTGACCCCTACCCCTGGGTATGGGAGGGCGGGTAAATCACCGCCCTTCCATGCCGTCTTGCAGTCTGAGCTTTTCCCAACCCTCCGGCTTGGTTAACATATCCGCCTTTTGTTGACCGGAGTTGGCCAATGACCACACCCATGATTCTCGGCCAGCTCAACGGTCTGTATGAGCTGCAACAGCAACTGTTGGAATCGGTATCCGAATCGGAATCCGCTAGGCAGTTTCATCCACAGCTTCCCTCACTCAACTGGTATTTTGGTCGAGGTGTCTACCTGGAACTCTATTGGCTGAGAGAAAAACTGGAACAGGAAAACGACCTGAGCCGGCGTGTCAGACATCTCTTCGAGGTGGGAGCGCTTTCACGTCAGGAGCAGTGTCAACAACTTCCCCCCAGATCACACCTACTGCAATGGGCCAGGGAGATTCGAGATGAGCATCTGAGAAGACTGGCAACCCCGGGGGCGCTGCCCGACCATTCATTAACGACTGATGACCGCTTGCAGTGGTTCCTACTGCAGGAACAGGCAAAAATCTATGAATCGATGCTTGAGGTGTTGAATCAACGCAGTCTCAATACCCTGGATGCAGGATTTGTCTGTGAGCGCCCCCTGATAGCGGCGGAGCCGGACTGGGAGATACGCGAGATCTCCCAAGGCCACTACCGAATCGGAGCCAGAGATGAGCCCAAGGCATATGACAACGAATTGCCGCCCCAGGCAGTGGAGCTGAGCAGTTATCGTATCGCCCTCACACCCGTCAGTAACGCTCAGTACCTCACCTTTATGCAAGCTGGAGGTTATGAAGATTCCTCATATTGGAGCGAACATGGCCAGGACTGGCTGCGGGAGAATCCTCACTATCGACCGGAGTTCTGGCGTCAGGATTCGAAAGGCCAATGGTACGGAATCGCCCTCAATGGACAGGGTGACCTACCGCCCGACGAACCCGTAGTGGGCATCAACCATTTCGAAGCCGAGGCCTTTGCCCAGTGGGCAGGCCAGTCGACGGCAGAGTACGAGGGCGCCATCCTGCAACATGAATACCAGTGGGAGGTTGCGGCAAGAAGCGGTGTACTGAAACAGTCAGGACGGGCCTGGGAGTGGTGCGGCAACTCATATCACACCTATCCCGAATACACCCCATATCCGGATGAGCATAGTACAAGCCAGACATCAGGACAGGTCATGCGTGGCGCTAGCATCCATACACAAAGGGTGTTGCGACGATCGAGTTTTCGCCACTGGGCAGCACCGGCGGAACGTTTCCACTTCACGGGTACACGCCTGGTCTTCCCGCCCAGGCACCAGTGGAGCTGAGCAGGAATCCGGTTCATGAAATTCGCGACACAACGCACACCCAAGACCTAATCGATTAAAGTATCCCTGTTATCTGCCAACAACCGGGTTAGAGAGACTCGATTCACCCATCAGCAAGGCGCAGTATGGCTATCAATTCGATCATGGGACCGGCGACACTGGGTATCCAGAAAGGGATGCAGGGGATGCGTCGTGTCGCTTCAGAGATCGCGAGCACCCAGCAAACACAGCAGGCTAAACCGACAGATCTCTCGCGTGCTATGGTGGAAATGAAAGTCCACGCTCATCAGACCAAGGCATCGGTCAAAGCGCTACAGGCCGCAGATGATGTATTGGGCACGCTGCTTGACGAACGCGCCTGAGACACCGCTCATACAAGACAGCCCTAAGCCATCCGCATTATTGCCGTCTTTCAGGCACCTCGGCTTCCATTTACCGGTTTCAAACAAACAGCATCGATAGATCAACGGCTTTGACATCCTTGGTCAAAGCACCGACTGAAATGTCGTCCACACCCGTCTCAGCGATTGCGCGAACCGTCTGCAGATTGACATTGCCGGAGGCCTCCAGTCTGGCCCGGCCGGCATTCATCGCGACCGCAGCCCGCATTGTCTCCAGGTCGAAATTATCCAGGAGTACACGCGTGGCGCCGTTCGCAAGCGCCTCCTCCATCTGATCGAGGGACTCAACTTCTATCTCAATGGTGACTCCGGCCGGTGCGGTTTCCTTCGCCACTCGCAGGGCGGCTGCAATCGACCCCGCAGCATGGATATGATTCTCCTTGATCAGTATGGCGTCATAAAGACCGCTCCGGTGATTATCACATCCACCGCAACTGACCGCATATTTCTGTTGCAGACGAAGGCCCGGCACAGTCTTCCGTGTATCGAGAATTCGCACGCCTGTACCCGCAACACTATCCGCATACTGTCGCGCCAGCGTTGCAGTACCTGAGAGTGTCTGCAGATAATTCAATGCCGTCCGTTCACCACTCAACAGGGGACGCGTCTTACCTGCCAGAGTACAAACAACCTGTGTCACCGCCAGGCGATCGCCATCCCGCGCACGCCACTCAATCTCGATCTCTTCGTCAAGCTGACGAAACACTTCATCAAACCAAGCCGTACCGCAAAGTACCGCAGCCTCTCGACAGACTATCTCAACCTTTGACTGGGCATTCGCATCGATCAGTGCAGCGGTAAGATCACCGCTACCCAGATCTTCTTTTAAAGCCAGGGAGACCTGCCGATACAGGTCTTCCTGAGTCGGCACGGTGCTCATGCGGAGATCGCGAGCAGCTCAACTTCGAACACCAGGGTGGCATTGGGGGGAATCACACCACCTGCGCCCCGCTGCCCGTATCCCAGGTGAGGCGGTATGGTTAGTCGGCGCTTACCACCGACCTTCATCCCGGCAACCCCCTCATCCCAGCCTTGTATCACCATGCCTTTGCCGAGCGAAAAATCGAAAGGTTGGTTGCGGTCCAGGGATGAGTCAAATTTTACTCCATCCAACAACCAGCCTGTGTAGTGAACGGAAACGCGATGACCGGCCGCGGCCTGTTCCCCTTCACCTTCACTCAGGTCTTCGTACTTCAGACCGGAATCTGTGATCTTTTCACTCATACGGAAATCCTCTTATGGGTCAATCAGACAAAGCATGATGCCTGACGGGCAAAAGTCAGCAGTTTATCGGGGATCAGGTGGCTGTCAATGCGTGACTAAGGCTGTGAATATGCCCTAGGCTGAAGCGGAAGATGGGGAAGTGTTTTTCAAAGCAGTGAGCATAGCATCCAACGCACGGTCGATAATCGGTGTATCCGACACTTCGACCAGCTGTGCGGTCTCTTCACGGAATCGTTTCGCCAGGCCGGCAGAGGTCAATTCCATGGCCTTCATACCCTTCCGGTTGACGAATATATAGGTATCGGTCACGTTACTTTTCCAGGAGAGCTTGACGCGATTCTTCACGGATCCGTCCTGCATCTCCAGCCATGTGCCGATCTTCAGTTCACTCGCCTGACGGGAGAACTCGTCCTGCTCATCGACTGCTTCGTCCGCCAGCTGACTCATTTGGCTTTCACCTGAAACCATCTGGCTATCGGGAAAATGGACTTCGCTTGATGGGGAGGGATTAGTGCCCGCACCCCCCATGAGATTGGGATCGCCCCCCCGCAAACAGCCGATATGGCAATTCTGCAGCTCTTTAAACAGGCGTGCCATTTTATGCTGGTCGAATGAGATACTGTTGAGGCGCTCACGCAAATTCCTCAACAGTTCAGGGATGCCACGCAGCAATTTCTGACGTTCCGCATAGTCCGATTTGGGTTGTACGCTCCAGAGCAACCGATCGACCACTTCCAGTGATTCCTTCCACTCCTTGCTGTCAGCCCCCTGTCTTAGATAGTTCAGCAATAAAACATCTTTCCAGCCATCTTCCAACAGCGACATCACAGCCTCAGGCACTACCTGCTGGACTCGCAAACGTTCATTCAACTCATGAACAACCGTCTGCTTGGCAGATCTCAATTGCTCCTTGCCACGGGTTACCTGATTGGTACGTTGCTCGGCGATCTGCGCCCCGCGCTGTTCCTGCTGCCACCAGGCACTGAACTCATCATCCAGTTCCGAGAAGATCGCGGGATCATCCTGAAACTCGTTGAGCACACGTTTTACGACAGACTCTATCTTGTTGTAGAGGACATCGTTTGCCCGGTCACCCGTATCGTTCCAGCCGACGGCTGCCTGCGCCAGGGTATTGAGAAGCCGGCGGGCCGGGTGGATCTTCTTACTGAAGAATGTCTTGTCGATGATGGCCACTTTGAGCATCGGTATCTGCAAGCGGCTGATCAGCGCCTTCATGGCATCCGGCAGGCTGTAGTCATCCAGGATGAATTCGAACAGCATGGAGATGACATCGATGGTGTCGTTGTCCGCATCTCCCAAGGCCCGGGTAACATGACCTTCTTTAGCAATCTGTAGATCACTGACCAGTTGAGCACGCATCTGATCCGGGCTCAGGGGCTGTGTGGCACGCCTGCCCTGGGGCAGCATCACCACATTTGATTGCTGAATCGCATTCAGTGCGCCCAGCAACTCACCCGTATCGATTACCGGCACGGTGCCTTGAGGTGCCGTGAGCATCAAACTGGAAGCGGCACCACTATCGGATACCCGGGCACGCCGCACACCAAGCAGCTGCTGGAGAGCGTTGAAGACTTCACCCTGCACTTCAGTACTCTGTGGCGAGGTGGTGTAGACCGACTGACTTGCATGATCCGTCAGATAGGACGACTCCCCTGCAAGCTGACTCTCACCGCCATCCCCACGCACCATCACAGGGGATACGGGATTGCGTCGAACCTTGGGCGTCAGCTTGGGAATCACTCCTGCTTTGCCCAGCAGGATATTGATCTCGTCATAGAGCCCGCCGATAAAGTGCATGATATGACGGTCAAACAGCTTGTAGACGACCAGTTTTACGGGTAACTCCACTGGCACGTTGCTCATGGCATTCTGAAATGCACCGCAGAGGACCGCAGGGGACAGCGGTGTCTGCTGGGCAAAACGTTCATCGATATGACCGCCACCGATGATGTAGGCAAATCGCTGGCCCATGGCGTAGATTTCACGAGTGAAGCGATTCTCCGCCTTGGAGACCATGTTGGTGATGGCTAAGGAGTCCTCGAGCTCTTCATTGTCGAGCAGCGCCATCTCCGTATCGTGGCTAAGCTCATCCAGACTGGGTTGTGAGACGCTGACTTCGCCCGTTTCCCAAAAGCGATCATAGACTCTAAGGATCTCCTGGTTCAGAGCGCGATCAATATTATTGCGCTGTTTGCGCAGTTCGCGCATGGAGTCGAAATAGATATTCTGCAGGGTGTTACTGTCAGACTTGTTGGCCATCTCGTAGAGGGCATCATCGAGATTTTCAAACAGGCCACCCATGAGCTTGGGCAGCGTCTGCGCAATCAGATTACGGCACTCGGCCGCAATCCTGCGTCCGTTGACGTCAAGTGAAATGTTGTTTCGACGAGGCACTGCTGAGCCGAATGTAATAATGTTGTCTTGTCCTGACATCTGTAGACACTAGTAAAAACCACCATTAAAGACCCGTTGCAACAGGATCTTTCACCCGCACCTATTGATTAAGGTACGCCACACCGCACCCTGTGACTGAGAATACCCTCACAAAAGACGGGGCCTGTGCCTTGTGTTTGCACATCGCGATTTCGCAACTGTACCTAAAAATTAGCACTAACCCCCCGTACATTCAACAAATTGTAAGTCTGACGGGATGTTAAAAAGCCCCTCCGATACCCACTGTAGCTCTTTCGCATCATCATAAACGGTGATCCAGACGGCCTTTTGGGAATGAAAAGACTGAATCGACCACCCTGCCACGATTTATCCGGTCATGGAGACGGCTCCTAAGGCCTCTTCACTGTCATTGCACAGGAGTCCATATCTACTGTATCGTCTGGCCTGCCAAATTCATAAGAATCACTAGACCCACATGCATTTGCTCAGGCACTTCGGCAGATCTCTCCTGGACAGTCTTCGAGATTTGGCGCCGATAGTGGCTGTAATCGGTTTCTTTCAGCTCTTCGTCCTGCAACAACCTATACCCAATCTCGGTGCTCTCCTGGCAGGCACCCTCCTGGTTGTGCTCGGACTGAGCCTGTTCATCCAGGGACTGAATATGGCCCTTTTTCCCCTTGGAGAAGGCATGGCCTGGGATTTTGCCCGTAAAGGGAGCCTGAGCTGGCTCCTTGTATTTGCCTTTGCATTGGGTTTCGGAACCACGGTCGCCGAACCCGCGCTTATCAAGATCGCCGAAGAAGCCTCAATAATAGCTGCCAATGGCGGCATGATCGAGCCAGATCTAGAATCACAGGATGACTACGCGAATGGTCTTCGCTATACGGTTGCAGTCTCTGTGGGCTTTGCCATCGTGCTGGGAGTGCTTCGTATCATCAAAGGCTGGCCGGTACAGTATTTAATCATTGTCGGCTACCTGGGCGTGGTCATCATGACAGCACTGGCGCCGGAAGAGATTATCGGCATCGCTTATGACTCCGGAGGGGTCACCACGTCAACCATCACCGTACCGCTGGTTACGGCGCTTGGCGTTGGACTGGCATCGAGTATCAAGGGTAGAAATCCCATGACCGACGGTTTCGGTCTGATCGCTTTTGCCTCTTTGACACCAATGATCTTCGTCATGGGTTACGGCATGCTGCTATGAGTGAGATACTGATCCACTTTCTTCAGGTCCTGGCCGACACGATACTCGATGTGCTTCCCATCGCCGGCATATTGTTCGGCTTTCAGTTCCTTGTACTCAGGCGCCCGGTAAAGAACCCCAAAGAGGTCATGATCGGCCTGCTAATGGTCTTGTTGGGCCTGGTGTTTTTTCTGGAGGGTCTCGATCTGGCGCTGTTCCCACTGGGCAAGTTGATGGCCGCTCAGCTGACATCTCCGGAGCTCCTCGGTATTGGCAAAGAGACGATAACAGTCAGTTGGCACCACTATTTCTGGGTCTACCTGTTTGCAGCCAGTATCGGTTTCTCGACGACCATCGCGGAACCCTCGCTGATCGCCGTGGCAATCAAGGCCAACCAGGTTTCGGGCGGTGCCATCAGCCAGTGGGGACTGCGCATCTCTGTCGCGATAGGGGTGGCCCTGGGAATTGCTCTAGGCAGCTACCGCATCATCAGCGGCACACCGCTGCACTGGTATATCATGGCCGGCTATGTGGTGGTGATCATACAAACCCTGTTCGCCCCACGCACTATTATCGCGCTTGCCTACGATTCCGGCGGTGTCACCACATCCACTGTCACGGTACCGCTGGTCGCAGCCCTGGGACTGGGACTTTCGAGTAACATTCCCGGTCGCAACCCGCTACTGGACGGCTTCGGCCTGATCGCATTTGCCAGCCTATTTCCCATCATGTCCGTCA
Source organism: Candidatus Thiodiazotropha sp. (ex Monitilora ramsayi) (assembly GCA_025655595.1). Lineage (GTDB taxonomy): Bacteria > Pseudomonadota > Gammaproteobacteria > Chromatiales > Chromatiaceae > Thiodiazotropha. The sequence goes on along the minus strand of JAHXIO010000001.1, from coordinate 525,995 downwards.
TGGCATACGCACAATTGAGCGAATGGCGATCTAATAAGCGTAAACAGTGATATTTCGAGGAAATCATCATGCACTTTAAACTCATCATCGCCCTGGTGGAGGATAGCACTACCGACAAGGTGCTGGAGGCCGCCCGGGCGGCCGGTGCAACCGGGTCTACGGTCATCAACCAGGCAAGAGGTGAAGGCGTAAGCCAGTCGAAAACATTTTTTGGCCTAACACTGGAGACCCAGAGGGACGTGCTCATGCTGCTGGTCGAGGAGCATCTCTGTCGAACCATCCTGGAAGAGATCGCAGAGGCCGGCCATTTTGACGAACAGCCCGGCACCGGTATTGCCTTTCAAATCGACATCGAGGATGCGGTAGGCGTCAGCCACCAGATCCAGACACTGTCACAAGTTATCGAGGAGGAGCTATGAGCGAGCATGAAGTCATTCGGGTCAGGGATGTCATGAAAGCCGATTTTGACATGGTCGATGGCATGGATACGGTACAAATGGCGTTGGACAAAAACATGCTGCACGTTGAGACGAAATGCCTGATTGTGAAAAAACGCAATGAGGACGATGAGTTCGGTCTGGTGACATTGTCGGATATCGCACGTCAGGTTCTTGCCGTGGATCGGGCTCCAGAACGGGTCAATATCTACGAGATCATGACAAAGCCTGCACTGACCGTCTCACCCGATATGGACATCCGCTACTGCGCCAGGATATTCAGCCGTTTTGATCTTTCGCGTGCGCCTGTGGTTAAAAATGGCGAAGTGGTGGGTATCGTCAGCTACACCGACATGGTGCTGAAAGGGCTCAATCGCAAACGGACGGCAACTTGATCGGTAATAAAGATATTTTACTCGATCAAGCCGAGTACCGATTGTGTGAAAACAGGGATGAACGGCCGTCAGGCACACAGATCGACCTGTTGGTGATCCACAGCATCAGCCTGCCACCCGGTGAATTCGGCGGGCCATGGATCGATGATTTTTTTATGAATCGACTCGACCCCGATGCACACCCCTATTTCCGGGAGATCCACCAGTTAAAGGTCTCCTGCCATCTCCTGATACGTCGTGACGGCAGGCTCATACAGTACGTCCCCCTCAACCAACGCGCATGGCATGCGGGTATCTCTAACTATTGTGGCAGGGAGCAGTGCAACGACTTCTCTATCGGTATCGAACTGGAAGGAGCGGACGGCCAGCCCTTCACAGAAGAGCAGTACCGAACATTGACTCGGGCTACACGGGCTATCATCACCCACTTTCCGGCTATAGACCAAAGCAGGATAACAAGTCATGCCGCCATCTCTCCCGGTCGAAAAACAGATCCCGGTCCTTTGTTTGATTGGTCCAAGTATCTGGCATCACTAAACTCGAACCTTGCCTAGCGCTATTGCTTTAATCACCTACGTGCAAACAAGCTCCAGTCGCTTGAAAGTTTTTTCCAATTACCCGAAACTTGTCCGATGAGTCTTATGGTTATTGTCTTCTGCCTGATTGCAGAACGTTTTCTTCTCGAACACCAGCACCTGCGGCAAATGCACTGGCTGGATCGCTACAGCCTTTGGCTGTCGCAGCAGAAGTATGTGGCATGGATGAACCAGGGGATCATGCAGATCCTTATACTGCTGCTTCCACCCCTGCTGGTTGCCGGCATCCTGCAGCAACTGTTTTCCGACGGACTGTTCGGGCTGTTGAGTGTAATTTTCGCAGGTTTGGTTCTCCTCTACACACTGGGACCGGAAGACCTGGACAGCCGTATAGAGGCCTATACGCAATCTACTGAAGAGGATGACGACGAGTCGATCAAAAGCATCGCTCGAGAGATAATCGAGGACGAGCCCCCAACCAGTGAACCCGCACGCTCACAGGCAGTCGCTGAGGGGACTCTATTTCAGGCCAACCGGCGGATCTTTGCCGTACTGTTCTGGTTTTTACTGCTAGGGCCTTTAGGCGCCCTGCTCTATCGCCTGGCCACCCGACTGCCCCTGCTTGAGCGTGCCAACAAAGACCTGGACTTTCATCTCAGCGCCGGCCAATTGATCATAATACTCGACTGGTTACCTGCACGAATAACAGCACTTTGCTATGCCATTGCCGGCAGCTTCGAGGATGCACTTTACGGCTGGCGGAGTTTTCAGGATCGGCGATTCGACGATTTCAATGACAGTAACAGCGGCATTCTTATCTGCACGGGTGCTGGCGCCATGCGACTCACCACTCTCTTGGATGAGACGGAAGAGTCTGCCCACGACTACTGTCATCTGCCTCAGGCCGCCATGGCACTCGTATGGCGCTCTCTGGTGGTCTTTCTGATCATCGTTGCCATTCTGACTTTTACCGGTGTTTTCTAAACCAGGTGACGACAAAAACCACCATCGATCTACTACGCCACGGAGAACCGGTCGGCGGTAAGCGCTATAGAGGGCAGCTCGATGACCCACTCAGCGAGCGGGGCTGGGGGGAGATGAAATTCGCGGTATCCGCGGAAACCCCTTGGGAGGCTATCATCAGCTCTCCACTCCGACGTTGCAGTGAGTTTGCCTGTTATTTAAGTGAGCAACTTTCCCTCCCTCTTGATATAGACGAGCGCTTCAAAGAGGTGGGATTTGGCACATGGGAGGGGTTAACCAGAGATCAACTCAGAGCAAATGACAAGGATATTCTGAAACGATTCTACCGGGATCCAGCCAACAACAGACCTGAGGGAGCGGAGCCTCTTGCAACGTTTAACTCCAGGGTCAATAACGCTTACACAGATGCGGTCCATAAACACCAAGGGAAACACATCCTGATCATCGCACACGCAGGCGTAATAAGAAGTATTCTTACTCAGACACTTGCCGCACCTATCAACACCATGTACCGGTTATCAATCGAAACAGCGAGGCTCTCACGAATTCAAATCGATGACGAGCGACCGGCAACCCTGGTTTTCATGGGAAGAAGGCGCCTGTCGGATCAAAAGTGAGATCTGAATCACAGTCCTTATGGGAATCTGTTGCCCACAATGTCTCGTATAAAATAAAAAAGACCTAAGGGAACGGACGCCTTCACACTGATGAGGAGACGACCCATGATATGGCTACTTGTACTACCCGCCCTGGCAGGCATCATTATTTCCTTGTTAGTTACTGAGAAATTTAAAATTCCTTCGTAAAACGTCGTCAAGCATTTGGTTCACAGCGAGCAGCGATTCAGTTGCCGCCCTGCCGCTGCCTGACATACTCGTACATAACCACAGACGCTGCCACTGAGACGTTCAGACTCTCTATCTCACCGAATTGCGGGATCGAGAGGCAACCAATGTCAGGATAATCCTCCTGCTGAAAACTGTGCCCCCACTCTTCATGTCCCAACACGAAAGCCGATTTCAAGGGTAGCCGGCTCGATATCAATGCGGACTCACAGCCAGATTTGAGCATAAAGACCTCGTATCCTCGCGCTTTCAGATCAGAATAGCTGTCGGCAAAACTACTGAAAAACTTTGCCGGTACCTTCTTGAACCCCCCCTTACCTGCGGCCGGATCGAAAGGCCCAATATCGATGAGATGGACCTCATTTGCGCCAAACACCTCCGCACTGCGAAATATCTTTGCCACGTTGAACCCTGCCTTCATATGATCGAGTACCACGATGAAGTCATGGCATCCTGGATTGGCCAGCAAGTTCCGTTGTCGCTGTTTGGTATAGCGCAACAACGCCTGATCCCTCGCCTCCCGGCGTTCACGTTTACTTTTTCTCTGGCGTAACATGGATAGGCTTAATTAACAGGTTGAATGGATAGATGAATAGTCGGTCACGGCAATAATGCCAAAAATTGAGGGTGGTCTATCTGTCTAGGGAGCATTAATCTCATGAATAGAGAGGAATAGTATCATGCAAGTTCAAACAGTCACCCGAGTACTGGTCTGGAGCCGCTGGCTCAGACTCTCCCATTGGTCACTTGGCATCGCCACACTCGGGCTCTTAATGACAGGTTGGTTAATAGGCCTGGACACCGGGTACTCCACAATTATCACCGATCTTCACTATCTTCTCAGTGGTGTTTTTTTACCCGCCCTGTTGCTGCGCCTGTATCTGCTTTTTTTCGGCAGCGGCACAGACCTTCTCGAGGATTGTGAGCCGAATCTCCATCGCCTCTCACAAGCATGGGAAGTGATTCGTTTTTACCTTACCCTCGGTAAGTTGCCGCTGCCCAAATGGTACAGCCACAATCCTTTGTGGGGACCTATTTATCTGGCGCTTTTTTTCTTTCTCATACTATCGGCTGCAAGCGGCCTATTCATACTCAACAACATGTTTTTTGCGGTCGGCATCAGCATGCTGGACCTGCACTTACTGAGCTTCTACTTCATCCTGACATTTACCGTCCTGCACATGATCGCGGTTTTTGCACACGACACTTCAAATAGGGCGGGTGACATCTCGGCCATGATCAATGGTTTTAGGCAATTTGAAATCTCTGAGTTAACAACAAATCAAAATCCCGGAGAACAGACTATCCCTTTGGAAAACCTCATCAAAACGCTCAAACAGTAGATTCTCACAATAACTGATCATCTCGATCAATTGCCGATCGAGCACAACCATACTTCATCGGATGCAGGCATCTCAGTTTTCCTGACACATAAAAAAACCCGCACATCATGTGCGGGCCTTTTATGCAGGAATCCGAAAGTGAACTGAAAGATCAGTCTTCTGACACTTCCTCTACGTCCTCTTCTGCAATTTCCTCAACCGGACGATCAACCAGTTCCACATAGGCCATCGGGGCCTGGTCACCGGGACGATAGCCGCACTTCAGGATCCGTAGATAGCCACCCTGTCGCTCTTTGTACCTGGGACCTAGCTCAGCAAAAAGTTTACCCACCGCAGCCTTGTCGCGCAGACGGGCGAAGGCCAGGCGGCGTTTATCCACACTATCGGTTTTCGACATGGTGATAAGCGGCTCAGCTACCCGGCGCAGCTCTTTTGCCTTCGGCACAGTGGTTTTGATCAACTCATGTTTGATCAAAGAGACCGCCATATTCTTGAACATGGCACTGCGATGACTGCTGTTACGGTTTAACTGCCGTCCTGATTTGCGATGACGCATGGGTCGACTTTCCTAAATTCAAAGTTTATTAACGCCAGAAACAATTTGCTCTAGTGAGCCAGCTGTTCCTCAATATTCTCCGGCGGCCAACGCTCCAGACGCATACCGAGCGAAAGACCACGACGGGCCAGCACATCCTTGATCTCAGTGAGTGACTTCTTACCCAGGTTCGGGGTTTTCAGCAGCTCAACCTCAGTGCGCTGAATCAAGTCACCGATCAGGAATATATTCTCAGCCTTGAGACAGTTGGCAGAGCGAACTGTGAGCTCAAGGTCATCGACCGGCCGCAGTAGGATCGGATCGATTGCCGGCTCCTCCGGCTCTGCGACGGATTCCGCCGCCTCTGCTTCGAGATCAACAAATACGGATAACTGATCACGCAGGATATTGGCAGAACGTCTGATCGCCTCTTCGGGATCGATTGTTCCGTTCGTCTCCAGTTCGATCACCAGCCGGTCCAGATCTGTGTTCTGCTCAACACGCGCAGACTCCACCGAATAGGCCACGTTTCGTACCGGGCTGAACGATGCATCCACCTGCAACATACCGATGGGGCGATCGTCTCCTGCTGAACTCTGTCGTACGGCAGCCGGCTGATAGCCACGTCCGCGTTTGACATTCAGCGTCATATTGATTTCGCCGGATTTCGTCAGTGTTGCAAGAACAAGATCCGGGTTGGCGATTTCCACATCGTGATCGATGGTGATATCGCTCGCCAGCACCTGACCAGGCCCCTTTTTCTGCAATCTCAAGGTCGCTTCATCACGGGTATGCATGACGATGGCAACCTGTTTCAGGTTCAGCAGCACATCAAGCACATCCTCTTGTACACCCTCCATTGTGGTGTACTCATGAAGCACATCAGCTATCTCGACTTCAGTGATCGCACTACCAGGCATCGATGAGAGCAGAATGCGTCTCAAGGCATTACCCAAGGTATGTCCAAACCCTCTTTCAAGCGGTTCCAGTGTCACCTTTGCACGCGTGCCGGTGATCTGTTGAACATTCACGATGCGAGGTTTGAGAAACTCCGTAACGCTTTCGGTCATGTATTTTCCTCTCGTCAGTGTCTACTACTTGGAGTAGAGCTCGACGACCAGCTGTTCGTTGATTTCTGCGGAAAGATCTGAACGGTCAGGTATGCGTTTCAGCTTACCCTTCATCGCCTTGGGATCCACCTCTACCCAGTCGACAAAGCCGTATTGACCCTGTAACTCGAGCGCTCCCTGAATCCTCAGCTGTTTTTTCGCTTTTTCGCGAATAGAGATTTCATCATCTGCCTTTACGTTGAAGGATGGGATATTGACGATCTTCCCATTCACTTCGATGGCTTTATGGCTCACCAGTTGGCGAGCTTCAGCTCGTGTGGAACCGAAGCCCATGCGGTAGACAACGTTATCGAGACGCATCTCAAGGAGCTGCAGCAGGTTTTCACCGGTAGCACCTTTCGTCTGAGCGGCAGCCTTGTAGTAGTTTCGGAACTGCTTTTCCATAACGCCATAGATTCGACGTACTTTCTGCTTTTCACGCAGCTGTAGACCGTAGTCGGAAACACGACGTCTACGGTCGCCCGCCTGTCCCGGCACCTTCTCCATGTTGCACTTGGAATCGAGAGAACGCACTCGACTCTTGAGAAACAGGTCCGTGCCTTCTCTCCGGCTCAGTTTGCATTTTGGTCCGATGTACCTTGCCATGATTTAACTCCAGAAATTAGACGCGGCGCTTCTTGGGCGGACGGCAACCGTTGTGAGGGATCGGTGTGACATCCGAGATGCTGGTGATCTTGAATCCCGCATTGTTCAGTGCACGTACAGCCGACTCGCGTCCAGGGCCAGGGCCTTTGACGTTGACGTCCAGATTTTTCACGCCGTACTCCTTGACCATCTGGCCCACCCGGTCTGCAGCAACCTGCGCGGCAAAAGGCGTGCTTTTGCGCGATCCACGGAAGCCTGAACCACCTGCGGTGGCCCATGCAAGCGCATTGCCTTGGCGATCGCTGATAGTAATGATGGTGTTATTGAAGGAGGCATGAATGTGAGCGACACCATCTGTGACACTCTTCTTGACCTTCTTCTTGGCACGGCTACTGGGTTTTGCCATCTTCTGTACCTACAGATTCGAAAATAAGTTTTCTGTTAACGTTTGATCGGGCGACGCGGGCCCTTACGTGTACGCGCATTGGTGCGAGTACGCTGGCCACGAAGCGGAAGACCACGACGATGACGGATACCACGGTTACAACCGAGATCCATCAAACGCTTGATGTTCATTGAGATTTCACGACGCAGATCACCCTCAAGCGTATAGCGGGCGACAATCGAGCGGATCTTTTCGATCTGATCTTCGCTCAATTCCTGAATTTTGACCTGCGGCTCGATACCAGCCTCTTTACAGATATCGGTGGCACGTGTGCGGCCGATACCGTAAATCGATGTCAATGCGATGACAGCATGTTTACGGTCCGGAATGTTGACCCCAGCAATTCGAGCCATTGTATAGTCTCCTGAACAACCCTAGCGGTAACCCACCGAAGGGAAACGCGCAATATTACTCTAGGCGGCAGCCTCTATCAAGGCACCGCTGATTAAAAATCGACAATCAACCCTGGCGCTGTTTATGGCGGCCTTCTTTACAAATCACACGAACCACGCCGTTACGACGCACGATCTTGCAATTGCGGCAGATCTTTTTTACTGATGCACGCACTTTCATGAAATCAACTCCAGTCGTTGTCTTAAATTCAGACTCGAATCAGCGTATCAGACCGGCACCGCTGCCTTTCAGATTCGCCTTCTTCATCAAGCCTTCATATTGATGTGACATCAGATGCGCCTGCACCTGAGCCATGAAATCCATCACTACCACCACGATGATCAGCAAAGATGTACCTCCGAAGTAGAAAGGTACATTCCAACCCACGATCAGAAACTCCGGCAACAAACAAACCGCCGTGATGTAAATAGCGCCGGCCAGTGTTAAACGGGACATGACACCGTCGATATATTTTGCGGTCTGTTCACCAGGTCGTATTCCAGGAATAAACGCACCTGATCGCTTCAAATTATCTGCTGTCTCTCGGGAGTTGAAGACCAACGCCGTGTAGAAGAAACAGAAAAAGATGATTGCCGCCGCATATGCCATCACATAGACCGGCTCACCGGGAGACAGCTTGGAAAAAATGTCCTGGATCCAACGGGTCCCTTCCGTATTGCCGAACCACTGCCCGAGCGTGGCAGGAAACAGAATAATACTGGATGCGAAGATCGGAGGAATTACACCCGCCATATTCAACTTCAAGGGTAGATGCGTGCTCTGCGCAGCCAACATTTTTCTACCTTGCTGCCGCTTGGCATAGTTGATCGTGATGCGGCGCTGGCCTCTCTCCACGAAGACGACAAACGCGGTCACTGCGATGGCGAGCACGAACAACAGAAGAATGGTCAAAGCATTCATCTCTCCGGTTCTGGCCAGCTCGAGAGTACCGCCTATGGCTGAAGGAAGACCCGCAACAATACCGGCAAAGATGATCATCGAGATACCATTGCCGATTCCGCGTTCTGTAATCTGCTCACCGAGCCACATCAAAAACATGGTGCCGGTGACCAGAGAGACTGTAGCGGTAACGATAAAACCGACACCCTGATGGATAACAACCGTTTCACCACCCACTGTCTGGCTTTGCAAGGCGATTGATATGCCGACAGCCTGAAAAGTCGCCAAAACCACCGTGCCGTAGCGGGTGTACTGGGTAATTTTTCTGCGGCCCGACTCACCTTCTTTCTTCAACTGCTCCAGCGTGGGTACCACTGCAGACATCAGCTGCATGATAATGGACGCAGAGATATAGGGCATAATGCCCAATGCAAACAGACTGGCCCGCTCCAGCGCCCCACCGGAAAACATGTTGAACATGTCCAGAATCGAGCCTTGTGCCTGCTCGAAAAGCGCAGCCAGCGCTACCGGGTTGACGCCTGGAACAGGAATGAATGTACCGATACGAAAGACCAAAAGCGCACCAGCCACAAACAGCAAGCGCTGACGCAACTCGGTCAGTCGCCCCATACCGCTCAGTGCTCCCATCATTTGCGCGCCTTGTTTGGCCATGATTACTCTACCGTACCGCCTGCCGCTTCAATCGCCGCTTTAGCGCCTTTGCTGACGCGCACACCGGTTACCTTGACGGCACGAGTCACTTCGCCAGAGGCGAAAATCTTCACCTGCTTGGTGGCTTTGGAAACAAGGCCCGCTTTCTTCAGCGTATCGAGATTGATTTCATCACCCTCGACCTTTGCCAACTCACCCAAGCGAACCTCGGCCGCCACTAGTGAAACCCGGGAAACAAACCCGACTTTCGGCAACCGACGCTGCAGCGGCATCTGTCCGCCTTCGAAACCAACCTTGTGGAAACCACCGGATCGGGACTTTTGTCCTTTATGGCCGCGACCACAGGTCTTGCCAAGGCCGCTGCCGATACCACGGCCGACCCGCTTGCGATCCGTTTTGCTGCCCGTGGCGGGCTGTAACGTATTCAGACGCATCTTAGGCCTCCTCGACCCTGACCATATAATTGACCTTATTCACCATGCCGCGTGTGCAAGGCGTGTCCTCAACTTCAACCGTTTGGTGTATGCGTCGAAGGCCCAAACCTCTCACACAGGCCTTATGGCTTTCGAGGCGACCGTTCGTACTGCGCACCAAGGTGACCTGCATCATTTTCTTGCCAGCCATGACTATTACCCCAGAATCTCTTCGACGGACTTGCCGCGCTTCAGTGCAACAGACTCAGCGTCAGTCATCTCGCTCAGCCCATTGATGGTTGCGCGTACCACATTGATTGGATTATTCGTGCCGATACATTTCGCCAGTACGTTATGTACACCCAAGACCTCGAATACCGCACGCATGGCACCACCAGCGATGATGCCGGTACCTTCAGAGGCAGGCTGCATGTAGACCTTGGCAGCACCATGTCTGCCGACAAGCGAGTACTGCAAGGTTGAACCGGACAGCTTCACATCAACCATATTCTTACGAGCGGTCTCCATTGCCTTCTGAATGGCAATCGGCACTTCACGCGCCTTACCGGTACCGAAACCGACCCGGCCTTTACCATCACCGACCACAGTCAATGCTGAAAAACCGAATTGACGGCCACCCTTAACCACTTTTGCAACCCGGTTGACATTGACCAGCTTTTCCAGAAGCTCGTCACCCTCAGGCTTTGCGTTGAAATTTGCCATAATCCTGACCTTTAGAATTGAAGACCGGCTTCACGCGCGGCATCAGCAAGCGCCTTAACGCGCCCGTGGAAACGGAAACCGGAACGATCAAATGCCACAGATTCGATACCTGCGGTTTTTGCGCGTTCGGCAATATACTTACCGACTACGGATGCTGCACTTGCATTGCCAGTAGCGCCGGAGATCTCACCTTGGACCGCCTTGTCCAGTGTCGAAGCACTGGCGAGTACCTGCGATCCGTCTGGACTGATAACCTGCGCATAGATGTGACGAGGGGTACGAAAAACCGAGAGTCTGTGCACACCCAGCTCGCGAATCTTGGAACGGGTGCGACGACTGCGCCGAATACGTGATTCTTTCTTGTCCATCGTAATACCTATTTCTTCTTGGCTTCTTTGCGTACGACATGCTCATCGTCGTAGCGAACGCCCTTACCCTTATAGGGCTCAGGCGGACGAAAGGCGCGGATTTCCGCAGCCACCTGACCAACTTTCTGCTTATCACTGCCACTGATAACGATTTCCGTCGCGGATGGCGTCGCGATACTGATGCCCTCCGGTACTGGATAATCGATTGGGTGCGAGAAGCCCAGATTAAGATTCAGCGCCTTGCCGCCTGCCTGCGCTCTGTAGCCAACACCGATCAGCTGAAGTTTCCGTTCGAAACCCTGTGTAACGCCGGTAATCATGTTATTGACCAGAGCCCGCATGGTGCCGGCCATTGCCCATGACTGCTTGTCCTCCGCAAGGGGCTTTACAGTCAAAATACTGTCTTCCTCGCTGAGCTCCACAGACGGGTGAATATCCATGCCCAGCTCACCTTTGGGACCTTTAACAGACAAGGACTGACCGTCCTGTTTGACTGTGACGCCAGAGGGCAGGGAAATTGGACTTTTTGCAACACGTGACATTTTTAGCCCCCCTTAAGCGACGAAGGCGACAACTTCACCGCCCTGGCCGATATCGCGGGCAGCACGGTCTGTCATCACACCCTTGGAGGTGGAAATAATTGCCACGCCTAAACCGTCGCGCACCTTCGGCAGCTCATCTCTGCCTTTATAGACCCGCAGGCCTGGGCGGCTGACACGCTTGATCAGATCGATCACCGGGCGACCTTGAAAATAGCGAAGCTCCAACACCAAGGTCGGCTTACCCGCCTTGTCTGTTACATTCACTTCCTGAAGAAAACCTTCGTTTTTCAGAAGGTTGGCGATTGCCAGTTTCTGCTTGGATGAAGGCAGCTCGACTGTCGTCTTTTTAGCTGCCTGTCCGTTACGGATGCGCGTAAGCATATCCGCGATGGGATCCGACATACTCATTGATGAGCTCCTAGGTCAGTCCGCCTTTACGACGCGATACCGAAAAATAACAAATCCGGGCCATCTGACCCGGAAAAGCGCGAAATTATACTGTTACCAACTGGCTTTTACAAGACCGGGTACGTCACCCCGCATGGCAGCCTCACGCAGCTTGTTCCTGCAGAGGCCGAATTTGCGGTAAAAACCATGTGGACGTCCAGTCACCCGGCAACGATTGTGCTTTCTGGCGGGGCTGGCATCACGGGGTAACTTCTGCAATTTCAGCGTCGCCTCTTCGATCTGCTCGAAGGTGCTGTCGGGGTTCTTGATCACTGCTTTTAGCGCCTCACGCTTGGCTGCGAAGCGGCTTGCGGTTTTTGCACGCTTTACTTCACGTGCGATCATGCTCTTTTTAGCCATATCTGAACTCAGTTCTTGAAAGGAAATTTAAAGGCCTCAAGGAGGGCACGGCCTTCCTCGTCAGTTTTTGCCGTGGTGGTAATCGTGATGTCCATACCGCGCAGGGCGTCAATTTTGTCGTAATCGATCTCCGGGAAGATGATCTGCTCCTTAACACCCATGGAGTAGTTTCCACGACCATCGAATGCCTTTGCGCTCAGACCACGAAAATCCCGGATACGGGGAATAGCGACGCTGATAAGGCGGTCGAGAAACTCGTACATCTGCTCTCTACGGAGCGTCACCTTACATCCAATTGGCCACCCTTCCCTGACCTTGAATCCGGCGATGGACTTACGGGCATGCGTGATCACTGCCTTTTGCCCGGCGATTTTTTCCATATCACCAACTGCGTGCTCGAGAATTTTTTTGTCGCCGATTGCCTCGCCAACACCCATGTTCAAGGTGATTTTGGTGATTTTCGGCACTTGCATGACGCTCTTGAACTGAAACTTGTCCATCAAATCCTGGACAACCTTCTCTTTGTAGTGTTGCTCTAACCTAGCCATGTCATATCACGCCTTAGATATCTACGACTTCTTGGTTCGATTTGTAGATCCGAACCTTTTTGCCGTCTTCAAGTGTTTTAAAGCCCACACGATCGCCTTTGCCGGTAGTCGGGTTGTAGAGGGCCACGTTTGAGATGTGTAGCGGCATCTCCTTGTCCAGGATACCGCCCGGCTCGCCTTTGTTAGGATTCGGCTTGGTGTGCTTTTTCACCATATTCACATTTTCGACAATCAGATGGTCATCATCGAGAACCCTGGTAACGGTTCCGCGCTTACCCTTGTCTTTGCCTGCTGTGACGATTACCTCATCACCCTTTTTAATCTTGTTTGCCATTGGAGCCGCCTCACAAAACTTCAGGAGCCAGCGATATGATTTTCATAAATCGCTCACTCCTCAATTCACGGGTAACAGGGCCGAAAATACGTGTACCGATCGGCTGCAGGGCATTATTGAGAAGCACTGCAGCATTCGTATCAAAACGGATCACTGAACCGTCCGGACGACGTACGCCCTTCCTGGTCCTCACGACGACTGCGTTATACACATCGCCTTTTTTAACCTTACCGCGGGGAATAGCATCTTTGACACTGACCTTCACAATGTCTCCGATACCAGCATAGCGGCGATGAGAACCACCAAGCACCTTTATGCACTGAACACGCTTCGCACCGCTGTTGTCAGCCACACTAAGGTTGGTCTGCATCTGAATCATGGTATTGCCCTAATTCCAAATAGTTAGATTGGTCGCCTGCTTGACAGTGATTGTCAGCTAGCGCGCTCCAGCACTTTCACCAAGCGCCATGTCTTTGTTTTCGACAACGGACGGCACTGTTCAACCATCACTGTATCGCCAACATGGCATTCATTCGCTTCGTCATGCGCGTGAACCTTAGTGGAACGACGCAGAAATTTGCCATAGACCGGATGCTTGACGCGGCGCTCAACGGAAACCGTGATTGATTTATCCATCGCATCGCTGGTTACCTGTCCTACCAGAGTGCGGTTGTTGGATTCCTGTTCGCTCATGATGCATCACCCAACTGCTTTTCGTTCATAAGTGTCTTGATGCGCGCAATATCTTTACGCACCTCTTTCATGCGGGACGGACGCGACAGCTGCCCCGTACCTTGCTGCATGCGCAGATTAAACTGCTCTTTCAACAACTCATCGAGTGTCGAATTCAGTTCATCCTGCGACTTTTCACGCAATTCTGTTGCTTTCATTACATCACCGTCCGCTTCACAAAAGTGGTCGAGACAGGCAGCTTCGCAGAAGCAAGTGCAAATGCCTCACGCGCCAACTCTTCGGATATACCTTCGATTTCATACAACATGCGGCCTGGCTGGATCTGTGCCACCCAGTACTCTACGTTACCCTTGCCTTTACCCTGCCGAACTTCAAGCGGTTTCTTGGTAATCGGCTTGTCGGGAAAAATACGGATCCAGATCTTTCCGCCACGTTTTACGTGACGTGTGATTGCGCGACGCGCCGCTTCGATCTGGCGTGCTGTAATTCGCCCCCGACCGGTAGACTTGAGTCCATATTCTCCAAAGGAGACGTCACTGCCGGCAAAGGCAAGACCGCGATTGCGACCCTTGTGTTGCTTACGAAATTTAGTTCGCTTTGGCTGTAACATGACTTACGACCTCTTTCCAGCCGGCGCAGCCTTGCTTTTTGACTTCGGCTCGGCTTCCACTTCTTCCTGATCACCAAAGACTTCGCCTTTGAAGACCCAAACCTTCACTCCGATGATGCCGTAAGTGGTATTCGCTTCGGCAAAACCGTAATCGATATCAGCGCGGAGAGTATGCAGCGGCACACGGCCTTCGCGATACCACTCGGAGCGCGCGATTTCCGCACCATTCAGTCGACCACCGATATTGACTTTGATGCCGCCAGCGCCTAAACGCATGGCGTTCTGTACTGATCGCTTCATTGCGCGACGGAACATGACACGACGCTCTAACTGTTGCGCGATACTCTCAGCCACCAACTGGGCATCGAGCTCGGGCTTGCGGATCTCCTCAATGCTCATGTGGACGGGAATACCCATCATGCCTGAGACCTCAGCGCGCAACGCATCGATATCTTCACCCTTCTTTCCGATCACAAGGCCCGGACGTGCGGTGTGTACGGTGATATGCGCATTGTTGGCCGGACGATCAATCTGAATACGACTGACAGAGGCCTGCGACAGACGCTTCTTCAAGAACTCACGGACTTCGAGATCGTTATTCAGCAGGTTGGCAAAATTCTTAGAATCTGCATACCATTTGGACGTCCAGTCTTTAACGATACCGAGACGTATACCGGTTGGATGTACTTTCTGACCCATTGCGGCCTCTCTTGCCTGTTACTTGTCTGCGACAGTCACGTTAATGTGACTGGTACGCTTGAGAATCCGGGATGCGCGGCCTTTAGCCCGCGCACGTATGCGTTTCATGGTCGGGCCCTCATCAACACTGACGGCAGAGACCTTGAGTTCATCGATATCGGCGCCTTCATTATGCTCGGCATTGGCAATGGCCGATTCCAGCACTTTCTTCACCAACACGGCACCCTTTTTCTTGCTGAAGGCAAGAATGTTAAGCGCCTGCTCGACAGGTAAACCGCGAATCTGGTCAGCGACCAGGCGCCCCTTCTGAGCAGAGATACGGGCATGACGCAATTTTGCTGTTGTCTGCATCGTCTAATCCTCTACTTGGACTTTTTGTCCGCTGCATGACCACGGTAAGTACGTGTCAGCGCGAATTCGCCCAGTTTATGTCCCACCATGTTCTCGGAGATCAACACGGGTACATGCTGCTTACCGTTGTGCACAGCTATGGTCAGGCCGACCATTTCAGGTAGAACCAACGATCTGCGCGACCAGGTCTTGATCGGACGCTTGTTGTTCTGCGCAACGGCATCTTCCACTTTTTTCGCAAGATGGTGGTCGACAAACGGCCCTTTTCTGATTGAACGTGGCACGACTCTAACCCCTAATCATTTATTTACGATTTCTACGACGTACGATCATTTTGTTCGTACGCTTGTTTGTGCGGGTCTTATAACCCTTGGTCGGTGTTCCCCATGGAGAAACCGGATGACGGCCACCGGATGTACGGCCCTCACCACCACCATGCGGATGATCGACCGGATTCATGGCCACACCACGTACGGTCGGGCGAACACCCTTCCAACGCTTTGCGCCAGCCTTACCCAGCGAGCGGAGATTGTGCTCCGAGTTAGACACTTCACCGATAACGGCCCGGCAATCCGCCGGCACTTTCCGCATTTCGCCGGAACGCAGACGCAAAGTGGCATGCTCGCCCTCACGTGCAACCAGCTGAACTGAAGCACCAGCAGAACGCGCCATCTGCGCACCCTTACCCGGCTTCATTTCGATGCAGTGAACCACGGAACCCATAGGGATATTCCTCAAGGGCAGACAGTTACCTGTCTTGATCGGGGCACTGCTACCGGACTCGATTACATCACCTGCACGCAGGTTGTTGGGAGCGATGATGTAAGAACGCTCACCATCCGCGTAGCGGATCAGAGCGATATGTGCGGTTCGGTTCGGATCATACTCCAGGCGCTCAACCACCGCGGATATACCTTCCTTATTGCGCTTAAAATCGATGATACGATAGCGCTGCTTATGGCCACCGCCGCGATGGCGAGTGGTAATGTGACCATTGTTGTTTCGCCCACCTGTCTTACTTTTCTTTGCCAGCAGCGGCCCATAAGGCTGCCCCTTATGCAGGTCGGCATTGACAACCTTGACCACAAACCTGCGGCCTGCAGAAGTCGGTTTAGATTTTACGACTGCCATAATCCCAATCCCGTATTATTTAGCTCAGGCACCAGCCGCGAAATCGATTTCGCTACCGGGCTTGAGACGAACATATGCCTTTTTCCAGTCGGAACGCTTGCCTTGAACGGCACCAAAGCGTTTCCGCTTGCCCTTCACGTTGACAACCTGAACCGAATCAACCTGAACTTCGAAAAGTTTTTCGACGGCCTTGGCAATTTCACGTTTGGTCGCATCGGTTGTAACGCGAAAAGTGTACTGCTGATTGGCGTCTGCAATTACACTGCTCTTTTCGGAAACGAGCGGGCTCAACAGGACATTCATGAGACGTTCGTTATTCATGCCAGACGCTCCTCGAGTTTTTTCACCGCAGCCTCGGTGACCATGACCTTCTCATAGGCGACCAGGCTGACCGGATCGATCTCACTGACATCGCAGACATCGACACCGTAGAGATTTCGGGACGCGAGATAGAGATTCTCATCCGTATCATGCGTGACGATCAGCACGTCACTGAGCTCCATATCTTTCAGCTTACCGACCAACTCTTTGGTCTTGGGTGCGGAGACCTTGATGTCATCCACTACCACCAGGCGCTCCTGACGATTCAGCTCGGAAAGAATCGAGCGGATCGCGCCGCGGAACATCTTACGATTGACCTTTTGTGCGAAATTGCGGGGCGAAGCTGCGAAATTCACACCACCACTGCGCCAGATCGGGCTTCTGCTGGTACCTGCACGCGCACGTCCCGTACCTTTCTGACGGAAGGGCTTCGCACCGCCACCGCGCACTGCAGCACGGTTCTTTTGTGCTTTTGTGCCCGCTCGGGCGGCCGCCATATGCGCAGTTACCACCTGATGAATCAGCGCTTCCTTAAAGTCAGCGCCAAAGACCTCGTCTGACACCTGAAGCGTCTGTGCACCTACGGCTGTTTGTACATTGAGATCCATTAGAGTCACCCTTTATTCTTCATCTTCACGGCAGGCGTAACGACTACGTCTCCGCCTTTCGACCCAGGAACAGCACCCTTGACCAGCAGTAAATTTCTCTCAACATCGACACGTACAACTTCGAGATTCTGCTGGCATCTTTGCGCCGCACCCATATGGCCCGCCATCTTCTTGCCTTTGAAGACACGGCCCGGTGTCTGACACTGGCCGATGGAACCGGGAGCACGATGTGAAAGCGAGTTACCGTGGGTGGCATCCTGTGTACGAAAGTTGTGGCGTTTTACGCCACCCTGAAAACCCTTACCCTGGGTGCGTCCACGAACATCCACCATCTGACCGGCTTCAAACCGATCCACTTTAATCTCACTGCCGACCTCGATATCCTCGAGATCCGAAGCCTCGGCACGGAATTCCCACAGTCCTCGCCCAGCCTCTACACCAGCCTTGGCATAGTGTCCGGTTTTAGGCTTATTCACCCGGGAAGTTTTCCTTGCACCGGCCGTTACCTGTACGGACAGATAGCCATCACTCTCTTCTTGCTTGAGCTGTGCTACACGGTTTGGTGTCACCTCAATCACGGTAACAGGAACCGAGACACCCTCGTCAGTGAAGACCCGGGTCATTCCCGCCTTGCGGCCGACTATTCCAATCGCCATCTTCTTAACCTCAGTTCAGTTTGATCTGCACGTCAACGCCGGCGGCCAAATCGAGTTTCATCAGCGCATCCACGGTCTTGTCTGTCGGCTCAACGATATCCAACAGCCGCTTGTGGGTACGGATCTCATACTGGTCTCTTGCGTCTTTATTGACGTGTGGTGAGATGAGTATGGTGAAACGTTCATTTTTGGTCGGCAACGGAATCGGTCCGCGTACCTGCGCGCCCGTGCGCTTGGCAGTTTCTACAATCTCACGTGCGGATTGATCGATCAGACGATGATCAAACGCTTTCAGACGAATTCGTATTCTCTGGTTTGCCATTATCACTTACTCGATAATTTTGGATACCACACCGGCACCCACGGTCCGGCCGCCTTCGCGGATCGCAAATCGAAGACCCTCTTCCATCGCGATCGGCGCAATCAACTTCACGACCATCTTCACGTTGTCACCCGGCATCACCATCTCCACGCCCTCAGGCAGGTCACAGGCGCCGGTCACGTCCGTCGTACGGAAGTAGAACTGCGGACGGTAGTTGCTGAAGAACGGCGTATGACGGCCACCCTCTTCCTTGCTCAGTACGTACACTTCACACTCAAAATGGGTGTGCGGGGTAATGCTGCCCGGATGCGCCAGTACCTGACCACGCTCCACTTCGTCACGCTTGGTTCCACGCAACAGCACACCGACGTTGTCGCCCGCTTCGCCCTGGTCCAGCAGCTTGCGGAACATCTCTACACCCGTACAGGTGGTCTTGGTGGTCTCTTTGATGCCGACAATCTCGATCTCTTCACCCACTTTGATCACGCCGCGCTCTACACGACCGGTGACTACGGTGCCGCGACCGGAGATCGAGAACACGTCCTCGATCGGCATCAGGAACGCGCCGTCTACCGCACGCTCAGGCTCAGGAATGTAAGTGTCCAGCGCCTCGACCAGCTTGTCGATCGACTGACTGCCGATCTCGGAGGTGTCGCCCTCGAGCGCTTTCAGCGCCGAACCCGTGATGATCGGGGTGTCGTCTCCCGGAAATTCGTAGCTGTCGAGCAGCTCGCGCACTTCCATCTCCACCAGCTCCAGCAGCTCTTCGTCGTCCACCATGTCCGCCTTGTTCAGGTAGACCACGATGTAGGGTACGCCGACCTGACGCGACAGCAGGATGTGCTCACGGGTCTGAGGCATGGGGCCGTCCGCCGCCGATACCACCAGGATCGCACCGTCCATCTGCGCCGCACCCGTGATCATGTTCTTGACGTAGTCCGCATGGCCCGGGCAATCCACATGGGCATAGTGGCGGGTATCTGACTCGTATTCCACGTGAGAGGTCGCGATGGTAATACCACGCTCACGCTCTTCCGGGGCGTTGTCAATCTGGTCAAAGGCACGCTGCTCGCCGCCAAACTTGGAAGCTTGTACCGTGGTGATGGCCGCTGTCAGCGTGGTCTTGCCGTGGTCTACGTGACCAATCGTGCCCACATTGACATGCGGCTTTGTGCGTTCGAATTTTTCCTTGGACACAGTGCTACCCCTATACCCGTTACTGTTTCTTGATTACGGCGTCGGCAATACTGGCCGGCACCTCTGCGTATTTGGCGAATTCCATGCTGTAGTTGGCACGGCCCTGCGTGGCCGAGCGGAGGTCGGTGGCATAACCGAACATTTCAGACAGCGGCACCTCAGCCTTGATCTGCCGTCCAGCCGGTGTGTCATCCATACCCTGGACAATGCCTCTTCGGCTGTTGAGGTCGCCCATGACATCACCCATGTACTCTTCAGGCGTCACCACCTCGACCTTCATCATCGGTTCCAGAAGAACCGGTTTGGCGTTGCGGGCACCCTCTTTAAAACACATGGAACCAGCGATCTTGAAAGCCATCTCACTGGAGTCCACATCATGGTAGGAACCGTCATAGAGAGTAACCTTCACATCGACCACCGGGTAACCGGCAATGACACCGTTACCCATGGCTTCCTGCACGCCCTTGTCGACCGCGGGAATATACTCGCGCGGCACGACACCACCAACAATCTGATTGACGAATTCGTAACCATCGCCCGGTTGCTGCGGCTCGATTTTCAGATAGACATGGCCGAACTGACCGCGACCACCTGACTGACGTACAAACTTACCTTCCTGCTCAATGGACTTACGGATGGTCTCGCGATAGGCCACCTGGGGAGCACCCACATTGGCCTCAACCTTGAATTCACGACGCATGCGGTCGACGATGATGTCGAGATGCAACTCACCCATGCCTGAGATAATGGTCTGACCGGACTCTTCGTCGGAACTGACACGGAAAGAAGGATCTTCCTGCGCCAGCTTGGAGAGCGCGATACCCATCTTCTCCTGGTCGCCCTTGGTTTTAGGCTCGACGGCAACTGAGATAACCGGCTCGGGGAATTCCATACGCTCAAGCGTAATGGGCTTATCGAGGGCGCAGAGCGTGTCACCGGTGGTCACATCTTTCAGACCGACCGCTGCAGCGATATCGCCAGCCAGTACCTCTTTGATCTCCTCACGGGAGTTGGAGTGCATTTGCAAGATACGCCCGACACGCTCCTTCTTGCCCTTGACCGGGTTATAAACAGAGTCACCCGATTTCAGCACGCCGGAGTAGACACGGAAGAAGGTCAAGGTACCGACAAAGGGGTCGGTGGCAACCTTGAATGCCAGCGCTGAAAAGGGAGCATTGTCGTCTGATGCGCGCTCCTCTTCGGTGCCGTCCGCATCATCCAGAATACCGGTGATCGCAGGCACATCGACAGGCGACGGCATCACCTCAATAATTTTATCGAGAACTGCCTGTACACCCTTATTCTTGAAAGCGGAGCCGCAGGTGACCGGCACAATCTCCAGGCGCAGGGTACGCAGACGCAACCCCTCAAGCACCTCTTCTTCTGAAAGATCACCATCTTCCAGATACTTCTCCATCAGGTCATCGGAGCCTTCAGCCGCCGCTTCGACCATATTCTCGCGCCATTCATCGCAAGTATCCTGAAGATCTGCTGGAATATCGGCGTACTCGAACTGAGCACCCATATTCTCTTCACTCCAGACAATGGACTTCATTTTAATAAGGTCGATAACACCTTTGAAGCCCTCTTCAGCACCGACAGGCACCTGAATCGGCACTGCGTTGGCACCAAGGCGATCCTTCAACTGCTCGACAACACGGAAAAAATCCGCACCCATACGATCCATCTTGTTGACGAATGCCATACGGGGGACATTGTATTTGTTGGCCTGACGCCAGACTGTCTCTGACTGGGGCTCGACGCCACCTACGGCACAGAGCACGAAGACAGCCCCATCGAGCACACGCAGGGAACGTTCCACCTCAATGGTGAAGTCCACGTGTCCGGGAGTATCAATGATGTTGAAGCGATGCTCAGGAAACTGCTGAGCCATACCGCTCCAGAAACAGGTCGTAGCCGCAGAGGTAATGGTAATACCGCGCTCCTGCTCCTGCTCCATCCAGTCCATGGTAGCCGCACCGTCATGTACCTCACCAATCTTGTGAGACACACCGGTATAGTAGAGCACACGCTCTGTCGTTGTCGTCTTACCAGCATCGATGTGCGCCATGATACCGATATTGCGATAGCGCTCGATAGGAGTTTTCCGTGCCACGTTACAAACCTGTTTTTAAAGAGCTAAGTTAGGGTTAAGGGTTATGCTTACCAGCGATAGTGCGAGAACGCCTTGTTCGCTTCCGCCATCCTATGCGTATCGTCCTTCTTCTTGACTGCAGCGCCTTTGTTCTCCGCCGCATCCATCAGCTCGCCCGCCAGACGCATGGCCATGGATTTTTCGCTGCGCTTGCGTGACGCATCGATCAACCAGCGCATGGCCAGAGAGTTGCGACGGTTCGGACGTACCTCTACAGGTACCTGGTAGGTAGCACCGCCCACACGACGGGACTTCACCTCAACCAGAGGCCGCACATTCTCAAGCGCTGTCTCAAGCAGATCCAGCGGCTCACCGCCACGCTTGTCCACCACAGTGTCGAGAGCACCATAGAGAATTTTCTCAGCAACCGATTTTTTTCCGTCAACCATCACCATATTGATGAACTTGGTCAGCAGCTGGCTCTTAAATTTTGGGTCCGGCAGAATCTCCCGCCGTGCCGCAACTCTTCTTCTAGGCATTGCTCTATCTCAACCCTGTCAATAAATCTTGTACTTAGAAACCGTTAACCTTTCGGTCGCTTGGCGCCGTACTTGGAACGTCCTTGACGACGTTTCTCTACACCCGACGTATCCAGGCTGCCGCGCACCGTGTGGTAGCGGACACCAGGCAGATCCTTTACACGACCACCACGAATCAACACCACCGAGTGCTCCTGAAGGTTATGTCCCTCACCACCGATATAGCTGGTCACTTCGTAACCATTGGTCAAACGCACACGCGCAACCTTACGCAAGGCTGAGTTCGGCTTTTTCGGTGTCGTGGTATAGACACGCGTACAGACGCCGCGACGCTGCGGACAGGCCTCCAGTGCCGGTACGTTACTCTTCTGGACTTTACGTTTCCTGGGCTTACGCACCAGTTGGTTAATTGTCGCCATCTAACTCCGTCTCCAGGGACGTTGATGTTTGTGATAAAGCATTAAAAAAAGCCGAAGAACGACGACCTACCCATGCTCTCGTGCTTTGCACTCAGGGCAGCCCGATTTCTCTGGCTGAAATAGCTTTACCCAACAACGGCTTAGCCGCTGCTTTGTGTATCAGAAACGACAGGCCGGCGAGGGCCGGCCTGTCTAGGGAGCGCGCATTCTATGCCTGCTCCATACGCTTGTCAAGGGACTGACTGACTGTCCCTGTCGGTTTACTCGCCTTCCGGGGTGTTGAGGGCTTCCTTGAAGGCCTGCTCCACCTCTTCTACCACAAGCTCAGGCTTGCCTTCCGGCTCCATAAGCTCCTCCTGGCGTCGGCGGCGACGCTCGTTATGGTAGGAGAGCCCGGTACCCGCTGGGATCAGGCGCCCGACAATCACGTTCTCCTTAAGGCCGTTCAAACGATCACCCAACCCACGGACTGCCGCTTCCGTCAACACTCTTGTGGTCTCCTGGAAGGAGGCGGCAGAGATGAAGGATTCGGTAGCCAGGGAGGCCTTGGTGATACCCAGCAGAAGGGGCACGTAAAGTGCCGGATGCTTGCCATCCGCAGTCAGCTTTTCGGTCTCCTCCATGAGGGCAGACTTCTCAATCTGCTCGCCCTTGAGGAACTTACTGTCTCCGGATTGGGTAATCTCTATCTTACGCAGCATCTGGCGAATGATCACTTCGATGTGCTTATCGTTGATTTTTACACCCTGCAGGCGGTAGACGTCCTGAATCTCTTTGACGAGATATTCCGCGAGATCTGTCACACCCTTCAGACGCAGGATATCGTGCGGATTGAGTTCACCGTCCGAGATCATCTCACCCTTGACGACCTGCTCACCCTCGAACACGTTGACGTGACGCCATTTCGGAATCAGCTCTTCGTGTTGCTCGCCGTCCGCATCTGTGATGATGAGGCGCTGTTTGCCCTTAGTGTCCTTACCGAAACTGACCGTACCGGTAGCTTCAGCCAGAATTGCAGGATCTTTCGGCTTACGGGCTTCGAATAGATCCGCAACCCGGGGCAGACCACCGGTGATATCACGCGTCTTGGAAGACTCCTGGGGAATACGCGCCAGCACGTCACCCACGACCACGCCGGCAGCGTCCTGCACGCTGACAACAGCGTTTGCGGGCAGGTAGTAGTGGGCAGGTATGTCGGTACCGGCAATATTAAGGTCATTACCCTTATCGTCCACCAACTTCACCATCGGCCGGATATCCTTACCTGCCGGGGGACGTTGTTTGGGATCAATGATCTCCAATGAACTGAGTCCGGTCACTTCGTCGGTCTTCTTCTGTACGGTTACGCCGTCAACGAAGTCGACGAAACGGAGCACACCCTCCACCTCGGTAATCACCGGGTGAGTGTGGGGATCCCAGTTCGCAACAATCTGCCCGCCTTCGACGGCTGTTCCATCCTCGACGTGGAGCACGGCACCGTAAGGCAGTTTGTAGCGTTCACGCTCACGACCCACATCGTCGACAATGGTCAGCTCACCGGAACGTGAAGTCGCCACCAAGTGACCCGCCGAGTGCTTTACAGTCTTGATGTTGTGCAATCTGACCGTACCGGCAGCCTTCACCTGAATATTGTTGACAGCCGCAGAACGTGAAGCTGCACCGCCAATGTGGAAGGTCCGCATGGTCAACTGGGTGCCAGGCTCACCGATTGACTGAGCCGCAATAACACCGACCGATTCACCCATATTGACCTCATGGCCTCGTGCCAGATCGCGTCCATAGCACTTGGCACAGACACCCACTTTCGCATTACAGGTAATGGCGGATCGAACCACCATATGATCGACACCGGCAAGTTCGAGTTTATCGACCCATCCCTCGTCCAGTAGCGTACCCGATTCGCAGACGACCTCATCACTGCCCGGGCGCAGAACATCCTCAGCGGTTACCCGACCGAGAATACGCTCTCTCAGCGGTTCAACAACGTCGCCGCCCTCGATGATGGGCTGCATCAGCAGCCCCTGCTCAGTACCGCAATCCACCTCGAGAACCACCATATCCTGCGCCACGTCGACCAGGCGACGGGTCAGATAACCTGAGTTGGCGGTCTTTAGCGCGGTATCCGCCAAACCTTTACGGGCACCGTGGGTTGAGATGAAGTACTGCAGTACGTCGAGACCTTCACGGAAATTAGCCGTGATGGGGGTTTCGATAATAGAGCCGTCCGGCTTGGCCATCAGGCCACGCATACCGGCAAGCTGGCGTATTTGAGCTGCCGAGCCACGGGCACCGGAATCAGCCATCATATAGACCGAGTTGAAAGAGTCCTGCTCAACCTTATTGCCTTCGTGATCAGTGACCTTCTCTTTACCGAGCTTGGCCATCATCGCCTTCGCCACCTGGTCGTTGGTATGTGACCAGATATCCACCACCTTATTGTAGCGCTCGCCGTTGGTGACGAGACCGGAGGTATACTGATTCTCGATTTCCTTCACCTCGCTCTCAGCGCGGGAGAGGATATCGCTCTTCTCTTCCGGCACTACCATGTCGTTGGAGCAGAAAGAGACAGCTGCACGGGTCGCATAACGGAATCCCATGTACATCAGCTGATCGGCAAAGATCACCGTATCCTTCAGACCCAGCTGACGATAACAGGCGTTGATCAGATTCGAGATCTGCTTCTTACCCATGGGCTGGTCCACGTAATCGTAGGCAAGACCCTCGGGCACAATGGAGAAGACGATAGTACGACCGATAGTGGTATCGATGATCCGGGTCGACTCCTCTCGGTCACCGTGCTCGTCCTGAATCACTTCCCGCAGACGGACTTTCACTCGCGCCTGCAGATCTGCCTGACCCGCTTCATAGGCGCGTTTCGCCTCGTCCGGGTCGGCAAAAACCATACCCTCACCCAAGGCATTGACCCGCTCACGGGTCATGAAATAGAGACCCAGTACCACGTCCTGTGAAGGCACGATGATAGGATCGCCATTCGCCGGCGACAGGATATTGTTGGTCGACATCATCAGACTGCGTGCCTCCAACTGCGCCTCCAGGGAGAGCGGTACGTGAACCGCCATCTGGTCGCCGTCGAAGTCGGCGTTGAACGCGGTACAGACCAGGGGATGGAGCTGAATCGCCTTACCCTCGATCAGTACGGGCTCGAAGGCCTGGATGCCGAGTCTGTGCAGCGTCGGTGCACGGTTGAGCATGACAGGATGTTCGCGGATGACCTCTTCGAGGATATCCCACACATCGCCGGTACCGCGCTCAACCAGTTTCTTGGCGGCCTTGATGGTTGTGGCCAGACCGCGCAACTGCAGCTTGCTGAAGATGAACGGCTTGAACAGTTCCAGCGCCATCCGTTTCGGCAGACCGCACTGATGCAGTTTCAGGGTCGGACCGACTACGATGACCGAACGGCCGGAGTAGTCCACACGCTTACCCAGAAGGTTTTGACGGAAGCGGCCCTGCTTACCTTTGATCATATCCGCCAATGACTTCAGCGGACGGCGGTTTGTGCCGGTAATGGCGCGACCGCGACGACCATTGTCCAGCAGTGCATCCACAGACTCCTGCAGCATGCGCTTCTCGTTACGCACGATGATATCGGGCGCATTGAGGTCAAGCAGGCGCTTGAGGCGGTTGTTACGGTTGATGACCCGACGATAGAGATCGTTCAGATCGGAAGTCGCGAAACGGCCACCGTCCAGAGGTACCAGGGGACGCAGCTCCGGCGGCAGCACAGGTAGTACGGTCATCACCATCCACTCGGGACGGTTACCTGACTCATTCAAGGATTCCAGCAGCTTCAGACGCTTGGTGAACTTCTTGATCTTGGTCTCGGAGTTGGTGCCCTGAATCTCTTCGCGCAGACGCTTGATCTCTTCAGGGATGTCGATGGTCTTCAGCAGCTCGTAGACCGCCTCGGCACCCATGCGGGCATCGAATTCGTCACCGTTCTCCTCAATGGCGTCCAGATACTGCTCATCGGTCAGCAGCTGCCCGCGCTCAAGCGGTGTCATACCCGGATCGACCACCACGAAGGACTCGAAATAGAGTACCCGCTCGATATCGCGCAGGGTCATATCCATGAGAAGACCGATACGCGAGGGCAGCGACTTGAGGAACCAGATATGGGCTACCGGACTGGCCAGCTCGATATGGCCCATGCGCTCACGACGCACCTTGGCCAGCGTTACCTCAACGCCACACTTCTCACACACCACACCGCGGTGCTTGAGACGTTTGTACTTGCCGCAAAGACACTCGTAGTCGCTGACCGGGCCAAAGATCTTGGCACAGAACAGACCGTCACGCTCCGGTTTGAAGGTACGGTAGTTGATGGTCTCCGGCTTCTTCACTTCGCCATAGGACCAGGAACGGATCATATCCGGTGACGCCAAGCCGATTCGGATCGCGTCGAAGTCTTCGGTCTGACCCTGCTGCTTAAGAATATTCAGTAGATCTTTCAAGATCGTCTCTCCTGCATTCGGTTACTGACCTGAGTCAGTGCCTCAGTCCTGTTCCAATTCGATATTGATGGCCAGAGATCGAATCTCTTTGACCAGTACATTGAACGATTCGGGCATACCGGCTTCCATCTGATGGTTGCCGTCAACGATGTTCTTGTACATACGGGTACGTCCGTTGACGTCGTCCGACTTGACGGTGAGCATCTCCTGCAAGGTGTAGGCGGCACCATAGGCTTCCAGGGCCCAGACCTCCATCTCACCGAAACGCTGACCGCCGAACTGCGCCTTACCGCCCAGGGGTTGCTGGGTGACCAGGCTGTACGGACCGGTTGAACGGGCGTGCATCTTGTCATCGACCAGATGGTTGAGCTTGAGCATATACATATAGCCAACCGTGACATCGCGCTCAAAGGACTCGCCGGTACGACCGTCGAACAGCTTGCACTGTCCGCTTTCAGGTAGCCCTGCCAGTTCCAACATCTGCTTCACTTCGGTCTCGTGCGCACCGTCAAAGACCGGTGTTGCCATGGGTACGCCGCCACGCAGGTTCCGACACATGGCCACCACCTCATCGTCAGTGAGGGATTTGATGTCTTCCCGCTTACCGCTGGTGTTGTAAACCTTGTCCAGGAACTTACGCAGTTCGGTCATCTTTGCCTGCTCTTCCAGCATGGCGCCGATACGACGACCTACGCCCTTGGCGGCAAACCCCAGATGGGTCTCCAGTACCTGGCCGACATTCATTCGGGAAGGTACGCCCAGCGGATTCAAAACGATATCCACAGGTTCACCGTTCTCATCGAACGGCATATCCTCGACTGGCACAATAGTGGAGATAACACCCTTGTTACCGTGACGGCCGGCCATTTTGTCACCCGGTTGCACACGGCGCTTGACCGCCACGTAGACCTTGACCATTTTCAAGACGCCCGGCGCCAGGTCGTCACCAGCGGTCAACTTACGTTTCTTCTCTTCAAACTTATTGCGGAACTCTTCCCGTTGCGCCCTGATCTGCTCGGCGATCGTCTCCAGCTGAGCCGCCGCTTCTTCATTGCGAAGACGGATCTCCAACCACTTATCACGCTCGAGCTCAGAGAGATAGTTCTTGGTAACTTTGGTGCCAGCCTTGATCTTATTGGGGCCGCCGTCGACGATCTTGCTCAACAGCATCTTCTCGATACGGCTGAAGGTGTCGTCTTCCATGATGCGCAACTGGTCATCCAGATCCTTGCGCACCCGATCCAGCTCGACCTCTTCGATCTGCAGGGCACGGGCATCTTTTTCAACACCATCGCGGGTAAAGACCTGAACATCGATCACCGTACCGACCATGCCGGACGAGACTCGCAAGGAGGTATCCTTCACGTCGGAGGCTTTTTCACCGAAGATGGCGCGGAGCAACTTCTCTTCCGGTGTCAGCTGCGACTCACCCTTGGGTGTTACTTTACCAACTAGAATATCGCCCTCACGCACTTCGGCACCGATATAGACGATACCTGACTCGTCCAGTTTGGAGAGCGCAGCCTCACCCACATTCGGGATATCGCCGGTGATCTCCTCCGGACCCAGCTTGGTGTCGCGGGCCATACAGGTCATCTCTTCGATATGGATAGAGGTGAAACGATCCTCTTCCACCACGCGCTCAGAGATGAGAATGGAGTCCTCAAAGTTGTATCCATTCCAGGGCATGAAGGCGACACGCAGGTTCTGACCCAGGGCCAACTCACCCATATCTGTTGACGGGCCATCCGCCAAGACGTCACCGCGTGCGATCATGTCACCCACGTTGACCAGCGGACGCTGGTTGATACAGGTATTCTGGTTGGAACGGGTATACTTGGTCAGATTGTAGATATCGACGCCGGGCTCACCGGCTTCCGTCTCATCATCATTGACCCGTACAACGATACGCGCAGCATCGACCGACTCGATCTCACCGCCACGTTTGGCTACGACGGTGACACCTGAATCGACTGCCACAACGCGTTCGATACCGGTACCCACCAGGGGCTTTTCAGCGCGCAATACCGGCACCGCCTGACGCTGCATGTTTGAACCCATGAGTGCGCGGTTGGCATCATCATGTTCCAGGAAGGGGATCAACGCAGCCGCCACGGATACGATCTGCTTGGGCGATACGTCCATATACTGCACCTTGTCCGGTGTGGACAGGGTGAACTCATTCTGGAAACGTGAGGAGACGAGCTCGTCAGTCAGTTTACCTTTGGTATCGAGTTGCGCGTTGGCCTGCGCGATGACGAAACGCCCCTCTTCGATGGCCGAGAGATAGTCGATCTGGTCGGTAACCTTACCGTCCACAACCTTGCGATAAGGGGTTTCCAGAAAACCGTATCTGTTGGTCCTGGCATAAACAGCCAACGAATTGATCAAACCGATGTTGGGACCCTCAGGGGTCTCGATGGGACAGACTCGACCGTAATGGGTGGGATGCACGTCACGCACCTCGAAGCCGGCACGCTCACGAGCAAGGCCGCCCGGGCCCAAGGCCGAGACGCGACGCTTGTGCGTCACCTCGGAAAGCGGATTGTTCTGATCCATGAACTGGGACAACTGGCTGGAACCGAAAAACTCCTTGATCGCGGCTGAAACCGGTTTGGCGTTGATCATCTCCTGAGGCATCAACCCCTCTGACTCAGCCTGCGTCAGACGCTCTTTTACAGCACGCTCCACACGGACCAAACCGACGCGGAACTGATTTTCCGCCATCTCACCGACACAACGGATACGGCGATTGCCCAGGTGATCGATGTCATCCACCACACCATTGCCGTTACGGATGTCGATCAGCTCTCTCAGGACATCGACGATATCCTCTTTGGAGAGTACGCCCTCTCCCTCTTCATCCTCTCTGCCCAGGCGCCGGTTGAACTTCATACGGCCCACGGCGGAGAGATCGTAGCGATCCGAGGTAAAGAAAAGATTATTAAACAGATTTTGCGCGGCCTCCTTGGTAGGCGGCTCGCCGGGACGCATCATGCGATAGATCTCGACCTGCGCCTCCAACTCATTGGTGGTGGCGTCGATTCGCAGAGTCTCGGAAAGAAACGGCCCATGGTCCAGGTCGTTGGTAAAAAGCGTATTCAGTTTCTTGACACCCTTTTCGACCAGACCGTCAAACATCTCTTCCGTGATCTCGGCATTGGCCTCACCGATCAGCTCACCCGTCTCCTTATCGACAACGTTGTGCGCCAACACTTTGCCAACAATGAAGTCACGGGGAACATCCAGCTTGTTGACACCTGCTTTTTCCAACTCTCGGATATGCCTGGCAGTAATACGGCGTCCAGCCTCAACGAGCACTTTGTCACCCGCCTTGATGTCGAAGGTGACGGTCTCACCGCGCAGACGCTCCGGTACCAAATCAACTTTCAGCGTACGCTTGGTCAGGCTGAATGTATCGGTCTCAAAAAACATTTCGATAATCTGCTCGGTATCGTACCCCAGGGCACGCAGCAGAATTGTCGCCGGCAGTTTGCGGCGACGGTCGATTCGCACAAAAACATTGTCTTTGGGATCGAACTCAAAATCGAGCCAGGAACCACGGTAGGGAATCACTCGCGCAGAGAAGAGCAACTTACCCGAGGAGTGAGTCTTACCGCGGTCATGATCGAAGAAAACACCTGGGGAACGATGCAATTGGGAGACAATGACACGCTCTGTACCATTGATGACAAAGGTGCCAGTATCGGTCATCAAAGGCAGTTCGCCCATGTAGACTTCCTGCTCCCGGATATCCTTGACCACTTTGGATCCCGCCGGGGCCTCCTTGTCGTAGATCACCAAACGCACGAGCACACGCAGGGGTGCTGCATAAGTGGTGCCGCGAAGCTGGCACTCGCGCACATCAAAAACCGGCTCGCCCAACTTATAGTTCACATACTCGAGAACAGCATTACCGGAATAACTGGTAATCGGCATAACCGATTTGAAGGCGGCATGCAGGCCGACGTCCTGACGTTCGTCCGGCACAACGCCATCCTGCAGAAAATCACGATACGAATTGATCTGTGTCGCCAGAAGAAACGGAACTTCCAGAATGCTGGGGCGTTTGCCGAAGTCTTTGCGGATACGCTTTTTTTCGGTGAAAGAATAGGCCATGCTGCCATCCCTCAGTGTCATAGGCTTTGTGTTTACGGCGCCGGATTCAACTTCCCGCAGGAAACCGACAGCCGCATCAATCTCATGCCTGATTTATGGCTCAGGCAACCAAGTAACCCGGGAGCTTAGATGACCCCGGACAACAAGCGGGAAAAGGCCGGCAGCGTCACGCCACCAGCCCCAAACCCGCCTGTTTGCAGACGATTAAAGATAAGAATCTTATTTGATCTCAGCTTTAGCGCCTGCCTCTTCCAACTGCTTCTTGACCTCTTCGGCCTCTTCCTTGCTGACACCTTCCTTAAGAGTGGTCGGTGCGCCTTCGACGGCTTCCTTAGCCTCTTTCAGACCCAGACCGGTGATACCGCGTACAGCCTTGATGACGGCAATCTTGTTACCGCCAATCTCAGCCAGCACCACGTCGAATTCGGTCTTCTCTTCTGCGGCGGCTTCACCACCACCGGCAGCAGCTGCAGGTGCAGCAGCCACAGCAGCGGCAGCACTGACACCAAATTTCTCTTCCATTGCCTCGATCAGCGCAACTACGTCCATCACGGACATCTCGGCAATTGCGTCGAGGATCTCTTCTTTAGAAACGGCCATTGTTTAACTCCTGAAAATTGATAAGCACGATATTTTGTAAAAGGATGAAGCCGATCAGGCCGCCTCTTTGGCGTCCTTGATCGCAGCCACAGTCCGGACCAGCTTGCCGGGCACCTCGTTTACGGTGCGAGCCAGCTTCTCTATCGGCGCCTTCATCACAGCCATCAGCAAGCTGATTGCCTGGTCGTAAGTCGGCATCTTGGCCAAGACATCGATCTCGTTGGGGGCAAGCATCTTGCCACCAATCGAAAGCATCTTGACCTCGAGAAGTTTATGCTCTTTGGCAAAGTCCTTGATGACGCGTGCGGCAGCACCCGGATCTTCCTGCGAAAAGGCGAGGATCAACGGACCCGTCATCCCTTCCTGCATACAGGCAAAATCGGTCTCTTCCACGGCCCGCTTGGCCAGGGAGTTCTTGACCACTCGAAGGTAGACCCCGTTGTTGCGCGCTTCACGGCGCAATGCGGTCATCTCTTCTACGGACAATCCCCGGTATTCAGCGGCAACTGCGGAGAGCGCACTGCTGGCTACGTCACTGACTTCGGCAACGATGGCTTTCTTTTGCTCAAGGTTGAGTGCCAAAACTCGTTACCTCCTGATAATGGGAAGACGTAATTGTCTCCCGTCAACACCACGCGACATCAAACGATGTCACACCTTAACGTGCACCATCACCAGGAAAAATCCTGACTGGGGGTGCTCCGTCTGCGCAGGCGATCATTAAGCATGCCGATCATGCGCCTGCGGTCTTTGACAGCGCCGAAAATCCGGCACCCCAAAGTTCGCTTTGCTGCCATTGATGACAAATCACCAACGGCAGAATCTCTAAATTAAACGGCCAGGGAGGACTGATCCAAAACCAGCCCCGGACCCATGGTCGATGAAACTGTCACCTTTTTCAGATAGACACCCTTTGCAGAGCTTGGCTTGGCCTTGACCAGGGCGGCCAGCAGAGATTCAAGGTTCTCTTTCAGTTTCTGCGGCTCAAAGTCTACCTTACCAATAGTACAGTGGATGATACCCGCCTTATCGGTGCGGTAGCGCACCTGGCCGGCCTTGGCATTCTGTACTGCCTCGGCCACATTCGGCGTCACAGTACCCACTTTCGGATTGGGCATCAGACCCCGGGGGCCAAGAATCTGCCCAAGCTGTCCGACGACCCTCATCGCATCAGGCGTGGCGACCACAACGTCAAAATCCATCTTGCCACCCTTGATCTCTTCAGCCAGATCCTCGAATCCAACGATATCCGCACCCGCCTCTTTCGCCACATCAGCGTTGGCGCCTTGAGTGAAGACAGCAACCCGTACCGTCTTACCAATACCGTGAGGCAGAACCGATGCACCGCGTACCACCTGATCGGATTTCCGGGCGTCGATACCCAGATTGACGCTCACATCAACAGCCTCGTTAAATTTGACAGAGGATACCTCCTTCAAAAGGCCGAAGGCTTCGGCAGCATCATAGGCCTTACCAGACTCGACTTTTTCACGAATCACTTTTGCACGTTTACTTAACTTGGCCATGACTTACTCCACCCCCTCGACATCAAGACCCATCTGACGGGCGCTCCCCGCAATGGTGCGAACCGCCGCATCCATATCGGCCGCGGTCAGGTCCGGCATCTTGATGTTGGCGATCTCTTCCAACTGAGCACGGGTGACAGTACCGACCTTGACCGTATTCGGTGTAGAACTGCCTTTCGGGAGACCCATCGCCTTCTTTAAAAGCACTGAGGCCGGAGGTGTCTTGGTAATGAAAGTGAAGGAACGATCATTATAGACCGTAATCACCACAGGAATCGGCAGACCCTTCTCTACACTTTGGGTCTTGGCGTTAAACGCCTTGCAGAACTCCATGATATTCACACCGTGCTGACCCAACGCAGGGCCCACAGGGGGACTTGGATTAGCTTCACCAGCCTTCACCTGAAGCTTGATGTAAGCCATGATTTTTTTAGCCATGTTTTCCTCTCAGTCGGGTACAAGCGCGCTGGACTCTCACCAGGACTCCCCGAGTTAAGTATTGAGCTGATCGGTATGGGAGGTCGGTTTTTCCGGTCAGCTCATCGCCGGCACAACCCAATAGACCCGATACCTTAGATCTTGTTCCGGGCGTCAGCCCTTCTCTACCTGGCCGAACTCGAGATCCACCGGCGTGGAACGGCCAAAAATAAGCACCGACACCTTGAGGCGGCTCTTGTCGTAATCCACCTCTTCGACCACACCCGTGAAGTCGTTGAACGGACCATCGGTCACCCGAACCACCTCGCCTGGCTCGAAAAGCACCTTCGGACGCGGCTTTTCGACACCCTCCTGCATACGATGCAGGATCGCTTCCGCTTCCTTATTGGAAATCGGCGCGGGACGATCACCGGTACCACCGATAAAACCCATCACTTTGGGTACATCCTTGACCAGGTGCCAGGTATCGTCGGTCATCTCCATCTGCACCAGCACATAACCCGGAAAAAACTTCCGTTCGCTACGTCGCTGCTGCCCAGCGCGCATCTCGACCACTTCCTCGGTCGGCACCAGGATTTCACCAAATTTATCCTGCATGCCATAACGCTCGATGCGTTCCTTCAACGACCGCTGAACCTGCGATTCGAAGCCGGAATAGGCGTGCACCACATACCAACGCATTGCCATATCGTCTCCTTACCCCGTTCCGGTCAGCGCCTTGAGAATCGCGCCCAGCATCATATCGAACAACCAGAGCACGACACCCATGATCAGCACCATGACAAACACGATCAGCGTAGTCTGCACCGTTTCTTGGCGACCCGGCCACACTACCTTACGCACTTCGACTTTGGCGGCCGAGGCAAAATCCCAAACTGTGCGACCCACCGCTGTCTGGTAGACAATAAAGGCAGCAAGCCCCACCATTGCCAGCAAGCCGAGCACACGCAGCAACTGCGAATAGGCATCTAGAAAATAGAAGCCGAGAATTGCGCCCACCACGATCGCCACAGCCAACAAAAGCTTGACGGTATCGAAACTGGACGCCTCTACCTGGGAATTCGCACTCATATGTTCTGCATGCCGAATTAAATGGCAGGCCAAGAGGGAATCGAACCCCCAACCTGCGGTTTTGGAGACCGCTGCTCTACCAATTGAGCTATTGGCCTAAAACGTTAAAACGGGGAGCGGCCCAAAGACCACGCCCCGCCTACTCTACTAATCGATTACTCGATAATTTTGGATACCACACCGGCACCCACGGTCCGGCCGCCTTCGCGGATCGCAAATCGAAGACCCTCTTCCATCGCGATCGGCGCAATCAACTTCACGACCATCTTCACGTTGTCACCCGGCATCACCATCTCCACGCCCTCAGGCAGGTCACAGGCGCCGGTCACGTCCGTCGTACGGAAGTAGAACTGCGGACGGTAGTTGCTGAAGAACGGCGTATGACGGCCACCCTCTTCCTTGCTCAGTACGTACACTTCACACTCAAAATGGGTGTGCGGGGTAATGCTGCCCGGATGCGCCAGTACCTGACCACGCTCCACTTCGTCACGCTTGGTTCCACGCAACAGCACACCGACGTTGTCGCCCGCTTCGCCCTGGTCCAGCAGCTTGCGGAACATCTCTACACCCGTACAGGTGGTCTTGGTGGTCTCTTTGATGCCGACAATCTCGATCTCTTCACCCACTTTGATCACGCCGCGCTCTACACGACCGGTGACTACGGTGCCGCGACCGGAGATCGAGAACACGTCCTCGATCGGCATCAGGAACGCGCCGTCTACCGCACGCTCAGGCTCAGGAATGTAAGTGTCCAGCGCCTCGACCAGCTTGTCGATCGACTGACTGCCGATCTCGGAGGTGTCGCCCTCGAGCGCTTTCAGCGCCGAACCCGTGATGATCGGGGTGTCGTCTCCCGGAAATTCGTAGCTGTCGAGCAGCTCGCGCACTTCCATCTCCACCAGCTCCAGCAGCTCTTCGTCGTCCACCATGTCCGCCTTGTTCAGGTAGACCACGATGTAGGGTACGCCGACCTGACGCGACAGCAGGATGTGCTCACGGGTCTGAGGCATGGGGCCGTCCGCCGCCGATACCACCAGGATCGCACCGTCCATCTGCGCCGCACCCGTGATCATGTTCTTGACGTAGTCCGCATGGCCCGGGCAATCCACATGGGCATAGTGGCGGGTATCTGACTCGTATTCCACGTGAGAGGTCGCGATGGTAATACCACGCTCACGCTCTTCCGGGGCGTTGTCAATCTGGTCAAAGGCACGCTGCTCGCCGCCAAACTTGGAAGCTTGTACCGTGGTGATGGCCGCTGTCAGCGTGGTCTTGCCGTGGTCTACGTGACCAATCGTGCCCACATTGACATGCGGCTTTGTGCGTTCGAATTTTTCCTTGGACATGAGTATTCTCCAGGTGCTCTATTGCATAAAGATAAATTCGCGCGCTTCCGCACGCCGTTGTCAAATGGAGCCCAGAAGCAGATTTGAACTGCCGACCTCACCCTTACCAAGGGTGTGCTCTACCAACTGAGCTATCTGGGCGAAATTCGCCATCAATCCCTTGTACCCATCGGTACCTGCCCGCCGGGATCACAACAAACGGCGGTACCGCGCTCACAGTACCGCCGTCACTACCCGCTACTATATATATAGCGCGGATCATTTGGAGCGGGTGATGGGAATCGAACCCACGTATTCAGCTTGGAAGGCTGAAGTTCTACCATTGAACTACACCCGCGCAGCCAAGCGACGTTTCGCTCACCACAACCGCTAATAACCAAAACCTGCCTGGAGGGGAGCACCAATGGCGCCTGACAATCCATCCTCCAGACCATCGCGTTCGTCGCGATATTCGATACCGTTTTCAGCGGCATCGTCGAACCTCTTATCGGCTCGCCTCCTCTCCCGCTGTACAGCGAGAAAGTCTCATCGGGCCTAACGATCTTTTTGACCGTTTTCCCGACTTCACCTGGTGGAGGGGGGAGGATTCGAACCTCCGAAGGCGGAGCCGTCAGATTTACAGTCTGATCCCTTTGGCCACTCGGGAACCCCTCCAAGCGAGAGCCGGGCATTCTGACGCCTCGTCTCGCCAAAGTCAATACAACAACAGGAACAATTTCCTGTCTAACCTTAGAACCTTCAAATAGGGCCATCCCCAACACAAAAATTTGATGCGGAAGCGATCAAAAAGCGTTTTCAGGACTTGCAGCCCCGACCATTTACCTCTTTACTAGAGCCTCACTGAAATTTCGCAAAGAATCGATGAAACTGACCCTTTTCCCAGCCCTAACGGCGCTTATCATTTTACTCAGCGGCTGTGCGTCTCAACCATATGACACGAGACCAGAAGACAACAGCGCCGACAACACCATCATCGAGCAGGTACCAACTGAAAAAAAATCGGTCGGAGGCGCCTCACCAACTCTCATCTACAACACACTAGCCAGTGAAATTGCAGCACAACGGGGAGAGTCCGATCTGGCGTTCGACTACGCTTACAAAGCCGCCCTGGAGACACGCAGCCCCACATCAGCGGAGAGAGCAACCAGTCTCGGGCTGCAAGCCAACCGTCCCCAGCAGGCCCTTAAGGGCGCCCAGCTTTGGGTCGAAATCGCACCGAACTCCCTCAAAGCCCATCAGATTTCAGCAATTCTCAACACACGACTGCAAAACCTGCCAGCCACCATCAGACATCTGCAACGCGTAGTGGATATCGCCAACAATAACGGGCAATCGGGCTATCTGCAGGCAGCGGCGATATCGGAAAAGGCCGCATCCGCCCCACAAGCCCTGGCCATCATGCAGCAATTGATTCCGACTGAGAGTAACAACCCGGACGCCCTATACGCGCTTGCACTCACTGCCAGCCGGGCCAAACAGATGAATCTTGCGCTGGAGTATGTCGACCGCTCACTACGACTTGACCCAAAGGCTACGAATGCCTTAATCCTCAAAGCTCATGCATTGATCGCCTCGAACAAAAGAGAGGAAGGTATCGAATTCCTGGCGGAGGCGGTCAAGACTTTCCCCGACAATACGACGCTGCGTAATGCCTACGCCAGAACCCTGGTTGACCTGAATGATACGGAGAGGGCTCTCGCTCAATACCAGATCCTGTATGAACAACAACCGGAAAACCCAGACACACTCTACGCTCTTGGCATCCTTTCCTTACAACTGGAGAGATTGGAAGATGCAAAAGGCCACCTGACGAAGCTCGTGGATCGTCGCCAACGTAACAACGAGGCAAGCTACTATCTTGGCGTTATTTCCGAAGAGCAGAAAGCCTGGGAAAACGCCCTCGACTGGTACAGCCGCGTGGAAGGGGACAAACAGGCAGATGCACAAGTACGTATCGCCAAGATACTGGCCGACAGCGGCAGCCTCGATGAAGCCAGGGAGATCCTGCAGCGGTTGCGCGTGAACCAGTCACACCACCACCTGAAATTCTACTTGATCGAGGCGGAACTCCTGCGTGAACACCAGGAATATGATGCCGCCCACGAAGTCTATACAAAGGCGATGGAGCTGTTTGAGGACAATACGGAGCTGCTCTATGCTCGCGGCCTCAATGCCGCCGACATGAATCGCGTGGACCTGCTTGAGAGAGATCTTCGAAAAATCCTTACTACTCAACCCGACCACGCAGACGCTCTGAATGCCCTGGGATACACCCTGGCTGATAAAACCGACCGACTGGCCGAAGCCAAAGGCTATATTGAAAGAGCCAATGCGATGAAACCCAACAACCCAGCCATTCTTGATAGCCTGGGCTGGGTTGAATTCCGCATGGGAAACCTGCAAAAAGCCCTCGATTATCTTGAGCAGGCTGCAGCGCTCAGCCAGGATGCCGAGATCGCATCACACCTGGGTGAGGTTTTATGGCAACTTGGTCAGAGAGACCAAGCCAGGTCGGTATGGAAAGCAGCCACCGACAGAGAGCCGGACAATCGGTTCATTCTACCCGTGATGCAGCGACTTGGCGTGGAAAACTGAAGACGAATGCCACCACCCACCTGGCCGGCACCGGCCAAACTCAACCTGATGCTGAGAATCACGGGGAAACGGCCTGACGGGTATCACTCCTTACAGACAGTCTTTCAGTTCCTCGATATCTATGATGAGTTGTTGTTTCATCACCGGGACGACAATGAAATCCACCTGATCAATCCAATTCAGGGTGTTCCACAGAAATCGGATCTCTGCCACCGCGCCGCGGTTGCCCTGCAACAGGCATGCGGAATCGAAAGAGGGATAGGGATCGAACTCCGCAAGCATCTTCCCATGGGCGGCGGCCTTGGCGGCGGAAGCTCCGATGCCGCCACCACACTCGTCGCACTCAATCTGCTCTGGGGTTGCGGTCTGGAAGCCGGAGAGCTGCAATCGATCGGCCTGCAACTCGGTGCAGACGTGCCGATATTCATCCACGGACAAGCCGCCTGGGCCGAAGGCGTAGGTGAGCAATTCGTCGATATTGAACCATCTCTATTCTGGTACCTGGTGCTGATACCCGACTGCCACGTCTCAACTGCGGAAGTCTTTGCTCAACCTGATTTGACACGCCACTCACCCCGGATCAAAATACGCGACTTTCTCGAGGGCGACAGCCGCAATGACTGCCTGCCCGTAGTTCGCCGACGCCATCCCGAGGTGGCTGAAGCATTGGACTGGCTGAACCAGCATGCCGTTGCCCGACTGACAGGGACCGGCGCCTGTGTCTTCGCCGCCTTTGCCGACGAACAACAGGCCCGGACGGCACTAAAGAAACTGCCGGACAGCCTGAAAGGTTTTGTTGCGCGGGGTATCAACCGTTCCCCGCTGCTGGATAGACTCCAGCAAGATGAGCATTAAATTTGGGGCGTCGCCAAGCGGTAAGGCACAGGGTTTTGATCCCTGCATGCGGAGGTTCGAATCCTCCCGCCCCAGCCATTTTATCGCCGTCCACCCATTGATATAGGGGAATCAGATCGTGCCCGCCACTGCCATGATGGTCTTCTCAGGCAACGCCAACCCGGAGCTGACCCGCGAAATCGCCACTCACCTCAATCTCCCGCTCGGCAAGATGCAGGTCGGTCGCTTCAGCGACGGCGAAGTCATGGCGGAGATCCATGAAAATGTCCGCGGACGGGATGTCTTCATCGTACAACCGACTTCGGCACCCACCAACGAGAACCTGATGGAACTGTTGGTGATGATCGACGCCATGCGTTGGTCATCGGCCAAACGCATCACGGCGGTCATACCCTACTTCGGCTATGCGCGACAGGACCGGCGCCCCCGCTCGGCGCGGGTACCCATCACAGCCCGCCTCGCCGCAAAGATGATCGCCACTGCAGGTGCCGATCGCGTCCTCACCGTCGATCTGCACGCCGATCAGATTCAGGGTTTCTTCGACATTCCGGTGGATAATGTCTACGCCTCCCCTATCCTGCTAGGTGATGTCTGGCGGCAGAAACACCCGGATATCGTGGTTGTCTCTCCCGACGTCGGCGGCGTCGTCCGTGCCCGTGCCCTGGCCAAGCGCCTGGATGACGCGGAACTCGCCATCATCGACAAGCGGCGGCCCCGCCCCAACGAAGCCAAGGTGATGCATATCATCGGCAAGGTGGAGGAGCGCAGCTGCGTCCTCATCGACGACCTGGTGGACACCGCAGGCACACTCTGTCAGGCCGCCAATGCCTTGAAAGAGCATGGCGCCGCAAAGGTAGTAGCGTATTGCACCCACCCGGTTCTCTCCGGGCCTGCCGTTACCAACCTGACTAACTCGAAACTGGACGAATTGGTGGTCACCAATACCATTCCTCTCTCGGAAGATGCACGTCAGTGCAAAAAAATACGCCAGGTAAGCATTGCTGAACTGTTGGCTGAAACCGTGCGGCGTGTCTGTAACGAGGAGTCGGTGAGCTCCCTCTTTATCGACTAAGCTTTCAGCGCCTCTATAGATCCAGACGCCGCAATCGAGCCGGCGTCTCTCCCAGCCCATTCAAGAAACAACGCAAGACTTGCGGGGATATTCATGACCGATTGCCACGACGAAGAACTCGATGCCGAAATCAACCAGGCTTCGCTTGAATATCACGAGCAACCGCAACCGGGCAAGATCGCTATCCATGTCACCAAGCCCAACCATACCCAAAGAGATCTCTCACTCGCCTACACTCCCGGTGTCGCAGAGCCCGTACGCAAGATCCACGAGGATTCGGAAAGCGCCTATCGTTACACCGCCAAGGGAAACCTGGTAGCCGTAATCACCGACGGCAGTGCCGTCCTCGGTCTGGGGAACGTGGGTCCGTTAGCGAGTAAGCCGGTCATGGAGGGAAAAGGCGTCCTGTTCAAACACTTCGCCGACATCGACGTTTTCGATATCGAGGTCAATGCCAAGCGGCCGCAAGAGTTCATCGAAACGGTCATGCGTATTGCCCCTACCTTCGGCGGCATTAACCTGGAGGATATCGCTGCACCCCACTGCTTTGAAATTGAGCAGGCCCTGATCGAGCAGCTCGACATACCGGTCTTCCACGACGACCAGCACGGCACCGCCATTATCGCCGCAGCCGGACTGATCAATGCTCTGGAACTACAGGGAAAGACACTGGAAGACGCCAAAGTCACCATCCTGGGTGCGGGCGCTGCGGGCATCGCCATCGTCCGACTGCTCACGAGCATGGGTGCCCATCGAAACAATATCTTCGTAGTCGACCGCAAGGGAATCATCCATACGCAGCGTAAGGACCTGAATCCATTCAAATGGGGTGTGGCTGCCGACACGGAACAACGCACGCTTGAAGATGCCATGGCAGGGTGCGATATTTTCATCGGGGTCTCCGGGCCCAATCTGGTCAACCGGGAGATGCTTGCCAGCATGGCGCCGAAACCCATCGTCTTCGCCCTCTCCAATCCGGTTCCGGAGATTCGTCCCAAAGTCGTGGCCAGTATCCGCGACGATGTGATCATGGCCACTGGACGCAGCGACTATCCGAACCAGGTCAATAATGTTCTGGGCTTTCCCTTTATTTTCCGCGGTGCCCTGGACGTAAGGGCCTCGCGTATCAATGAAGACATGCAGATTGCTGCCGTCAATGCACTCAAGGACCTCACTCACGAACAGGTTCCACAGGATGTACTGGATGCCTATGATCTTCCTGATCTAACTTTTGGCCCCGATTACATCATCCCGAAACCGCTGGATCCCCGACTCAGATCACGAGTTTCTGCTGCAGTTGCCAGAGCCGCAGTGGAGAGCGGCGTGGCCCGGGCGCCCTATCCAGACCATTATCAGTGAAAAAGGGCTGATCCGCTTACACATTGCCGGTAACGAACCCGATCAAGTATGGAGGGTTCGTTACCGCAACGATCAAACACCTGCCAGAAAGAACCTGTTAACAGCGGCTCCATTTGACGAGCCCAAGCAATCCAAGACCGACAAAGAGAGACAGCATCGGGCTTGGTTCTGGCACAGAAATCTGAATATGGGTTCTGTCCGGGTTGTAGATAATCTCAGCATCAACACTGAAATCCAGGCCGGAGGTTCCGTCATAAACAAGATCTCTCAGTTCATCACCGTCCACTCTGGGTATGCTCGCTTTGAATAGGTAGTCATGCCCGGCTAGCAATGTGCCTGCTGCGCCGATATATCCATAACTGAATAGCGCCTCCGTGGAAACAAGCGCCTGATTCGACAGATCATAAAGGGAAAAACCGGACGTAAATTCGCCACCGATATCCACAAAAAGACCGATGCGAAAGTCGGCTGACGTATCGGTCACAGAAAAAAGCCAGCTCGTCTCAAGCCACGCTTCCACTTCCATTGCGGCAGTGTCGTCAGTAACAACTCTTGCGGTAACCAGGGAGCCGGAACCTGTGGTCCGATTAATCTCCGCATGTGCAAAGTCACCTCCCGGGCTTTCTGCATCGATATCGAAACCTGTCTCACCCTGGGTTGTATAGGAGGCCTGAACCGCACCACCTTTCTGATCCCTCAGTTGCACAGTGGCCGTGGCCCAGTCGTTAGTAACGATGACAGAGGCAGGAAGACTCCCCGCAGAGAATAGCATCAAGATGAAAACTCCTGTAAAAACAATCGAACGATCCATGTATAACTCCTTGATTTAACAATTTATATAGTGGTGACCACGCACTTCTCACTCACCTTGAAACAGTATCGTCTCAAGATACGAAGCATTATCTGGCAAGCACCCGGACACACATAGTAATCCATGCAACTTTCACACCCTAAAATCTCAATTTACTTTGATTTCAAATAGGTAGATCACTCCGAAGCCAGATGGAAGGCTAAGCAGTGTAAAGTTATTCGACAACACAGATTTCATCAATCACTCCACCATACTCAGATCTCACAACCTGGCGAATTGGAGTGGCTATGTGACGCAGGAGTGGAAAAAAGCTCAGATCCTGCTAGAATCCCGCGTCCGCTGCCTGACAGCGGAAAGTACGCCGTTTTGGTCGCGAATCGGCGTTTCCACAAACCAATCATACAGTTATCGGGAGATTGATATGTCTGCCAATTTTGAAATTACTGCCGAGGCCAGGAATGATACGGGGAAAGGTGCGAGCCGCCGCCTACGTCGTCTGGGCCAAGTACCGGGGATCGTCTACGGTGCTCACAAAGAGCCTACTATGATCAGCTTGACGCACCACGAGATGGTCCACGCGCTGGAAAGCGAGACCTTCTACTCCAGTCTCCTCACCCTCAAGTTGGGCAAAAAGAAGGAGACCGTGGTCCTCAAAGATTTGCAACGGCATCCTGCAAAACCGTTTATTCTGCACATGGACTTCCAGCGCGTTCAGGCAGATGAGAAGATCCGTCTGCACGTACCGATCCACTTCGTCAACGAAGACACCTGTCCGGGCATCAAGTCTGGCGGACAGGCAAGTCACGTCATGGCCGACGTGGAGATCAGCTGTCTGCCCAAGAATCTGCCGGAGTTCATCGAGGTCGACATGTCCAACCTGGAGATGGGCGCAGTCCTTCATGCCTCAGAGCTGACACTGCCCGAGGGCGTCGAACTGGCTGCCAGCGACAGCGGCGAAGACCCCATCGTTCTCACAATCCACACCACACACAGAAGTGCTGACGAAGAAGCAACGCCTGAGGAAGGTGAGGCTGAAGAGGGCGGAGAAGAGTCCGAATAAGTCATCTGCCGGGGGGACGCCTGTCCCCCTGCACTCCTATAATGGCCACCCCCCCCATCAAGCTCATTGTCGGCCTGGGTAATCCGGGCAGTGACTATGAGATGACCCGCCATAATGCAGGATTCTGGTTTGTCGATCGCTTGGCGGAACGCCATAACCAACCATTTAGAAATGAGTCAAAGCATCACGGACAGATCTGCAAGCTCATGACTCACGGCCAGGAGTGCCGTCTGCTGAAACCGTCAACATTCATGAATCGCAGCGGCCAATCGGTCTCGAGTCTGGCCAATTATTTTAGAGTTTCGGCAGATGAAATCCTCGTGGCACACGATGAATTGGATCTTCTCACGGGTGAGATCCGCTTGAAAACCGGT
Source organism: Candidatus Thiodiazotropha sp. (ex Monitilora ramsayi) (assembly GCA_025655595.1). Classification (GTDB taxonomy): domain Bacteria; phylum Pseudomonadota; class Gammaproteobacteria; order Chromatiales; family Chromatiaceae; genus Thiodiazotropha. The sequence goes on along the minus strand of JAHXIO010000001.1, from coordinate 481,718 downwards.
GGTGGACACGCCGGACACAATGGACTGAGAGATATCATGAGCGCACTGGGCAGCCGTGACTTCCACCGTCTGAGAATCGGCATCGATCAACCGGAAAGGCAGGGACCTGGGGTTGATTTTGTCCTGGGACGTCCCTCCAAAGCGGCACGTGAAACAATCATGGACAGCATCGATCGCGCTATCTCATGTCTGGACGATATTATCGGCGGTCGCCTGCAACAGGCAATGAACCAGCTACACACACGTCGCTGAGCGGTATCCAACCGTGCGTCAGCCGCGGTGGATCACCTCGTCCTCCGACGCCTGCTTGCCACAAACCCTGAGATGACACAAATCTCCCTATTTTTAATGGGTTAATTATTGTGTAATGGGGTCACAAACCCAACCATTACATTGGCTATATATTATGAAATGCTTATAATCTAATTATCTTACTCAGTTATTGCGCGCGGAGCACCATCGACTCATGTCGTTGTTTAAAAAGACAAGTTACCTACTGGCACTTCTGGTTACCAACGTCCTCGCGGGAGAGAGCGACCCGGAGGCTGTCGAACTGCTGCGTAAAAGTGAGTCACTCATGCGCTCCAGCTCAACCGTTGCAGAATACCGGGTCGACATCGTCCGTCCAGACTGGCAACGGAGCATGTCATTCCGCAGCCATGATGACATGCAGGGCAACCGGTTCCGGATGGAGATACTCTCTCCACGCAAAACCAAAGGTACGGTTTTCCTGAAAGTCGATAACACCTTATCCATGTATTTACCCAAATTGGAAAGACGCATCAACATCTCACCGGCCATGATGCAGGATCCCTGGATGGGCTCGGACTTCAACAACCAGGACCTCCTGGAAACCGACTCGCTGATCGACAACTACACCCACCGTATCATCGAGCGGAAGGGAACAGGCGATCAGGCTGTCATCACCATAGAATCCACCCCCTCACCCACTGCCACAGTGACCTGGAAGAGATTGCACCAGAAAATCCGGGCTGACGGTATGCCGCTAGCGCTCGAATATCAGTGTAATAAACGTGCCAGCCGCCGTATGGTTTTTGATCACATTCAGGAAATGGCAGGACGGACCATCCCCACCCGCTGGACAATGACCCCCATGGACGATGAAGGCAAACGGACCGTCATCACACTGACAACGATCGAATTTAACGTCAGCCTGGACGATACACTCTTCACCCCTGAGGTCAGGGGTGCCAGATCCGGGCCCTAGAAAATCACCGCATGCACGCGTCACGCCCCTCAATCAATCAGATAACACTGGCGGTCGCATTACGAAATCTCCTGGGTCACCTGCCGCGAACCCTGCTCACCGTCGGTGCCATCGCGGTAGGTCTCGCCTCGCTGATCTTTCTCTGGAGTTTCAATGAGGGACTGCATAGGAATATGCTGGGAAATTTCCAGCAGGCCATCATCGGCTCGATTCAAATTCATCACCAAGGGTATTTCCAACAACCAGAGCTTTCGGATTACATTCGAAATCCAGAAAAAGTGGCAGAGACGCTTGAGACATCCGGCATAGAAAATCACAGTCAGCGGCTGGAATCCTTCGGTCTGGTCGCTTCGGATGAGACAACCGAGGGGGTGATGCTTATTGGCATGGACCCCAATACGGAAACCCGGGTCACAGAGCTGGAAAAGCGTATCGGTATCGGCCGCTTTCTTCAGCCCGGGGACAGTTATACCCTGATACTTGGCGCCACCACCGCAAATAACCTGAACGTCCGTCTCGGCGATGAAGTCATCGTCGTCGGTTACGATCGTTATGGTGTCATGGTGGCGGAATCATTCACCCTGATCGGCATTATCACCAGCGGAGAGATGGGGCTCGATCGCGGCATGGCCATTACCAGCCTGGAGACCCTGCAGGAGATGGTGGACATGCCAGGTCAGGTCACGACCTTTGTCATCAATCTACCGGAAAAGAACATCGACAAGGCAGTCAAACAGCTGAACGAGCAGCTACATGAGCAACCATTGGAGATCATGCCCTGGTATGTCATGTTCCCGGTAATGAAGGAGTGGGTAACGCTCCACAACGGTTTTCTCTACCTCTTCATCGGTGTCGTTCTCTTCATCGTTATAGCGAGTGAACTCAACACACTGCTGCTCTCCATGCTCGAGCGTACGAGGGAGTTCGGCGTTTTCATGGCCATCGGCACCACCCGCCAGGAAGTGGCGGCCCTGCTGATTACCGAAGCACTTTTCATCGGCATTCTGGGTACGCTTAGTGGAACGCTACTGGGGCTGATTACAGTTTTCATCACGGGTATCACCGGTATCGACCTCTCAATCCTGCTCGGCTCCACCTCCCGATTCTACGTGGACCCTCTGGTCTATCCACAGCTGGAACTGGGTCGCCTCGGTATCACCATCAGTGCCATCTTGATAGCCTCGATGGTAGCTGGTCTCTACCCGGCCTGGCGCGCCAGCCAATTGCAACCGGCGGAGGCGATCCGCTATGGCTAACCGGACGCGACTGGGAATCACAACCTACTTGATGTTCGCAATTCGCAACCTGATGCGAAACCGCCGCCGTACAACGATCACGCTGCTGACGATGATCTTCGGTATTGCCGTATTGACCCTGCTAAGCGCACTCAATGATGGCTGGCTGAGCCAGATGAAGACCAACTTCATCCTGAGCTATACGGGGCATGTTCAAATACATGCCAGGGGCTTCGAGGCTTCCCAGAATTTGCGAGACCGGATCAACAAGCCGGAAGAGGTGACCCGGCTGATGCAGAGTTATTCTGAGATTGTGGGCTGGACTCAGCGCATCAGAACCTCAGGCCTGGCATCGGTAGGCGGCGGCAGTGCCGGCGTACAGATCATGGCAACCGACCCTGAACAAGAGACCTGGGTCACGTCGATCCATGAGCATGTGACCTGGGGCGACTGGCTTCGACCCGGTATGTCGAGGGATCTGCTGCTCGGTGCCACAGTTGCCGAAACCATCGGCGCGGATCTGGGAAATCGGGTCATACTGATGGCGCAACGCCCGGCGGGCGATATGGTCTCAGAAGTCTTTATTCTGCGCGGCATTCTCGAGACCGGTGCACCACAGATAGACCGCACCCTCGCACTGATCCCACTCAATACGGCTCAAACCTGGCTCGATATGGGGCAGTCCGTCACCGACATTGTCGTGCGTGCGGACCACCACGAGAACACCGGCCAGGTGGTTCGCCTATTTGCACAGCAGCTCTCCGGCCAATCCTATGAGATCATGCCCTGGCAGGAACTCGACCCCATGGTCAGGCAGTGGCTGGAGTTCAGTGACGCCTATGGCCTGGTCATTATCCTCGTGGTCGTAATTCTGGTCCTGGTCGAGATTCTCAATACCATGCTGATATCACTTCACGAGCGTAACAAGGAGATAGGTGTCATTGCCGCAATCGGCACCACCCGAATCCAGATCTTTAGCATGCTGTTGCTGGAGGCCGTACTACTGATCTTTATTGGTGCCAGCCTGGGTTATCTGGTCGGGAGTCTGCTGGTGTACGCCCTGTCGGGAACAGGTATCGATCTCACGGGATACGCCAACGCATTCCAGTTTTTCTATATGAACCCGGTAATCTACCCAGACTTAACCAGTGACTCAGCACTGAGAATTCTGGGCACAACACTGATCGCGGCCCTGCTGGCCGGCGTCTACCCGGCCTGGCGAGCCACGCGGCTCTCAATCAGCCAGGCATTGCGCATACAATAGGCGGGTCGGAGATTACTGCATGACCAGTATTATCAAAACGAGAGATCTGCACAAATGCTACTGGGTGGGCACCATGCCACACCCGGCCTTGCACGGAATTGATCTCGATATCGAGCAGGGCGAGTTCGCAGTCCTTGCCGGTCGATCAGGTTCCGGGAAAAGCACTCTGCTCAATATTATCGGTGCGCTTGAATCAGCGGACAGCGGCAGCGTCGAGGTCTTCGACCAGAACATTCTGCAAATGACTCAGGATCGGCGCACCCGCTTCCGGCTCGATCACATCGGCTTCGTCTTCCAGGCCTACAACCTGATCCGTGTCTTCAGCGCCCGGGAGAACATCGCCTATGTCTGCCAACTGCAAGGCAAGAGCAAAGAGGAGAGCCTGGAGATCGCCAATCACTGGCTGCGCGAGGTGGAGATAGAACACCTGGGTTACCGCAAACCCGATCAGCTTTCCGGTGGGCAGCAACAGCGCGTGGCCATTGCACGGGCACTTGCCACCGAACCACAGATCATTCTGGCAGACGAGCCTACCGCAAATCTCGACACCCAGACAGGGCGCAATCTGATCCATCTCATGCAGGGCCTCAACCAGCGGCTTGGTACTACCTTCCTGATCTCATCCCACGACCCGGATGTGAAGGAGGCCGCAAGCCGTCTGATCAAATTAGCTGACGGTCAGATTGTGGATGAGTGGAGTACCATTCCGAAGCCACCGATCTCAATCTCCAGCGCCTGCCCGGTTCAGAACAAACCGTTGGGAGAGCGGGTAAGAATCAAGCTGAACCGCATGTTCAGCCGCCGTCGCCGAAAGCAGTCACCGAAGGATAACAGCAGACATTCCTGAATAGGCCCAAAAATACGGCGACAGAATAACAGCCGGCACAAGGCCGGCTTTATTCACGCTTTTTGAGTTGCGACTGTACCTTTGTACTCACCAAAGACAAACCTGGGCTTCAGCCAGGCGACAAGCATTGGCAGAATGGTCAAGGCGGTCACCACGTCAATCAGCAGCGCTTGACTAATGTAGACACCCAGTCCCCAGGTATTGGCCAGGTCGGTATTCAACAGGGGTATGAAGCAGCCGAGCAAGACAATAACCGAGATAATCACCGCTGACCCCGTTGTATTGAGGGTATTGATCAGCGAAGCCTGCCAATCCCCGCCGGTGTTCTGCATCTCTTCACGCAATCGCGACATCATGTAGATGCCATAGTCGATACCCAACCCCATGGCGATACTCAATGCGACCTGCAGGTGAAACGCCAGGTTGCCTGACCAGTTACCGATAACAGTCATATAACCGCCCAAGCCATATTGCGCATAGAGCGTGATAAACAGGAGTACCATCAAAATGGTCGATACGGCAATGGAGCGGAAAATCAGCGTCGCAATTACAAAAACGGCGGCCGCAGTCAGCAGCGGACCTGTCAACCAATTGTCCACCGCTACTTCACGCGTTGCCTCGGTGGCGCCGAGAAAACCACCTACCGCCGGCCTGACATAGCTGGCGCCATCCTGAGACAGTTGATCAGTATCTCCCGAGAGATCATCTACCGGACCGGAACGCAGACCGAAATGGACTTGGCTGAATCCCGGATCGTTTTTATGATCCTCGATATACTGTTGGATATCCATCGTAACCTGATGGGTTTCTATCGGATCCATGGTGTTGATGAATCCCATCACCACGCCTTCGTTCCAGTTCTTCATGACGAACGAGTCCATATCACCCTCTTCCGTCATGGTCTCCAGCAAACCGTTGTAGAGTTGAACGATATCGTCACCGTTTCGGTCATCTTCAGGATCGATGGAACGCAGCTTCTCCGAGGTCGGAATGTAGAGATCCTTGATATCCGGCTGCTCACCGGGTTCCGCAGTCAGCAGCATGTTAACCAAGCGGATATATTGAGCATAAGAGCCGGTAAAGCCGATAAAAGGATGGCTTCGCATCCACTCCTCCAGCGCTTCGATATCGGCTAAGACAGACGCCTGGTTGAAGATGCCCTGAGCACCACAGGGATCCGGATCCCAACAGCCAAGTTCCGCTTTGTACTTCTCGCACTGTGCCACCTTCTCATCCGGGTCCTCGATGTCGTAGAGTTCCTCGGGGAAGTAGGTCTCGATACAGAGTTCAGCCACCGGTTCCTTGCCCCGAATCGGGATAGAGACAGAGATAACCCCAGGCATGATATCGTTCAGACGCTCGATATGCTGGATGGTGATCGACTTCTCCTTGAAGGCGGCACGGGAGTAATTGATGCCCTTCTCAACCCCCGGCATGATATCGAATTCGTCCTGAATCCTGGCCACTTCCGGGTCGCTCCGACCCGATTCGCCTGCCATTAAAGCTGAGACCCCCCGGCCGATCTCGGTGTAGTAGGTAGACCAGGCGATAATCACAAGCACGATACCGATGGGAATAGCCTTTCCTGGTCCCTTCAGCATACTCGAGACTACGCCCCCAACCTTCGTCTCCCAGGATCGCTCATGTCCCTCGCCCATCTCCACATTGCTGCAGGGGAAGGTCATCATGAGCAGGGGTATGAGTGTGGTCGTTGTAAACAGCAGCGTCAGCATGCCGAACATACCGAAGTAGGCATAGGCCTTGTAGAAGGATATATCCACGGTGGCCAGGGTGGCGAATCCCACCATATCGGTGATGATTGAGAGGGTGGCCGGCACGATGGTGTGAGAGATGGAGATTCTAGCGGCCGATTCGCAGTCGCCCGATTTTGCCTGCTCCTGCATAAACCTGCGCGTAACCTGAACCGAGTGGCCGATACCGATAGCCAATAACAGCATTGGGGTCAGCACCATCATGGTGGTCAGTTTAAAAGCAGAGAAACCCATCAGACCCAGGGTCAGGATGATAGTCGCGCTGACACCGAGAATGGGGAATAGGGAACCACGCCAGTTACGGAACTCGAACCAGAGTGCGCCGATGACGATGGCGAATGAGATCACGAAAAGCCACCATTTATTGACAAGGTCCGCCAGCATCCAGGCGAGGAAGTAGGGTTCACCCGCCACCAAGACCTCGAAGCGGTCGTCCTCCCCATACTCATCCATCATCGCCCGAATTTCACGCACCCAGGGGAGGTAGATCTCTTTCACCTCATCGGTGTAGTCACCAATGATATAGAGCGATTTGGCAACACAGTTCTTCTCATCCTTCTCGGTAAATTCGCACTTGTTGCCTTCCGCATCTTCGAAACCCACGAGCATGGGCCCGATCACAGGGTTGGTCTCAATACCCTCTTTGAGAAATGCGAGCTGCTGCTCAGCTTTATCAGGATCATCGCTGATGCCTTCCGTGGGAATTAGCCGCTTGAAGACCAGGCCGTTCTCATCGGCTCCCATGAATTTGATCTTCTTCGCCGCAATATCGATAAAGTTGGATTCGCGTGCGGTGGGCAATTCAACCAGGCGATTGTGAATCTCCTGCACCTTATTAACAAACCAGTTCTTATAGACATCACCCTCGTTGATACGCAGGGTAAAGACCATCAGGTTACCCATACCGAAGTTGTATTCGGCATAGAGGTTGGTCGCAACGTAGCGGTTGGTGGGCGGCAACAATGTATCCGGATCGTTACGCATATCCAGATTCTTGACCTGCAGCGCAGCAACGATGGTTGCCACCAACAAAATCAGCATCAACGGCCAGCGAAACTTAATGACAAAATCGGCGTAGCGCTCAGCCCACTGGTTGTTTTGAGATTGATTGGATGCGGAACCGCTCATGGTTTAGATCCTGTGATTTTCATCGACCAGTTTAGGCAGGGGCCCGAATAACCTCGGTCCCCTGCCACTCCCTTCTGTATGTGATTTCGATGCTAGCGCATCATTCGATGAGCCATTTGATGCCCACCTGAAGGTTGGAGGAATCGGCGAACTGTCCGAAAGTCGAATCCTCATCACCCCAGTAGTGGTTCCACTCTGCAGACCCGATCAGGGTATCGGTGAAGGAATACTCAACATCGAAACGGTTCCACTTGCCGCCACCCTCTTCGTAGATCGTGATGTTGTTCCAGCGATGCTCCTGAGAAGGACCGAAAGGCTTGGAGAAAAAGAGGGAGTAGAACTCTTTATTCTCGTAGCCCATGTTAAGGCCGTTGGTCAGGTGGAGTGTTGCGAAGTCTGCTGTGTAAGTTGAGCAATCGGCGCTCTGACCCGTCTGTGTGGTGCAAGTACGATTCTCTTCAACATAATCCAAGTTGTTGAACTGGATGAATTGACCACTGACCAGCAGATTGGTCATAACGGTAACATCCAGACCCAATACATACTTGAAGTAGTCGGCATCTTCCATGACAAGAGAGCTGGCAAGAGCACCATGAGCCAGCAGATGACGATAGATCACCGGCTGCTTGTCATTCCTGTCATACAAAAACTCACCACGCAGAACAATGGGCAAGTCACCGGCATCTATTGCATAGTCAAAGGAAGTACCGATACTGTGAACTCTGTGTAATGTTTCAGTAAACCGTAACTTTACAGGGTTCGGATTGTATAACCCCATCCCGCCAGTAGGATCGAATGCGCCATAAAACTCACCTGCACCATTATGTAATAGGGTTGTAACGGGAAGCTGTTGACCAGGCAACACATTGGTAGGAAGTTGATCTGGCGTCAGGCTCTGGGTGAAATCTGCAAGATCTGGTATTCCATCCGACCCCGGTAAACCTGTGCCATTGTCAATAAAGTCACCCGCAGGCGACAACTGCTCGGTTAGTTTTTCTCCCGTAACTGCATCGTGCCAGCTCAAATTCACATCCGGATTGGCGCTGTAATGGTAGAAATAGTTAAGTGAGTAGTTAAAACCGTTGTCAAGAGACTGCTTCCAGCGTAAACCTGCATTAACATCGCTATCATCCGGGTAGTCACGGACATATTCGGAAGTTGCGCCAGTAAACATCCCTAAAGACGGATCTAACTTTGCGAAGGTATTGAAGGTGGCGAAAGATGCCATCGGCATATATTCGAACGCAGAGGTTGGTGCGGATGGAGAATAACTGGTATCAACAGGACTTGAGCTATTCACTGGCATCAGATTGGTAACGAACGCATTTGCATTAGGATCGTCACCCAGGGTTGCTGCAGAACAGGCAAAGTTCAATCCGCATTGAGCAATGAAACCCAAATCCCCGGCCCCCGTGGGATTGCCAAGAGGCAACATCGACGGTCCACTGGCAAATCCATCAACGGTCAAACCGGAAAAAGGCACCAGACCTAACGGACTAAACAGAGGATTGGGAATACCCCCCGGCAAAAGCGGGGCCTGGGTAGCATTGGTAAAGCTACCAGCCACATTCGCCAGTGCAGGTGCAACATGAAGAAATCCATTCACTTCTCCCGTAATGGTATCGACGCCTTTCATCAAGAACGGATGGCCCGCAGCACCATCACGATCCAGACCGGGTATCTTGTTCTCCTCGACCTGAGAGACTATGAACTGCACATTCCCACTATTTCCAATATTTCTCTCTGCATTGATCATCCAGATGGGAATACGGGAATCTTCCATGGCGTTTTGGTTTAATTCACGGAAGTCAGTAGGATTGATGATATCCAACAGCTTAATACCATCAGCAGTTCCCCAGACAACCTGCTGTTTACCCAGACGAAGATCCCAATCCCACAGCGTAGAATCAAGATAGAGTTCTCTCAGATAGTCGTGCTGGGTATAAAGCTTATGGCCCTTGTAATCACTATTAATCCCTTCAGAATCGTAGATGAAGTTCAGATCCGCATGCCAAGTGCTCTCTTCACCGATATCTCCATTCATGAAGACTCGTGCTGAATTCTCGAATTTCAGCAGATCACCCTTCTCATGGCCCCTTTCATCAAGCATGGTTTCGGCCTCACCCGTCACCTGACCATCCCGGGTAAAAACCGAAGTCTCATTTTTCAGAAACCCGGTAATCTCAATCTCAGCCATCGCAGACCCTGGTACTACCAAGGCGAGCAGTATCGACTGATAAATCTTGCAGCGTTTGAACATCTAATGATTCCTCCCAGATTCGACGAAAAAACCGGATCTCAAATATTTTTTATGCCGGATTCGAAGCGATGTGTACCACCATGTTGTGGCGGTAAATATTTTTTGAGGATGCCTGAGATCAGGCATCCCCGTTTATCTTTAGCGTTTGATTTTTCTAAGGGTCTTTTCCGACCAGAAATCGGACTCCCAATCCTGGTTGATCTGTACCACATCCTGTGGAATAACCGCCCAGGTCTCATGTCCGGTAGCGAGGGTCTTGCCGTACCAGTAACCCCAAGAGAGGGCGCGCGGATCATCCAGACCGAGACTGACCCAGTTGCGGTCGATCACTTTGACCTGTTCACCGCCCTTGAAATATTCAGTGCGGTAGTCGGCAAAGGTCTTGGTATCGATATAGCTCACCCGATTGTCATACCACCAGTTCTCCCGCTTGGTCGTGCTCTTCAGCTTGTAGACCTCTTTTCCTTTGTGATCGCAGGCTGCATCGGGCGGATTGGGCAGATACTTGTTTTTAGCTTCATCCTTGGCAATCGCGCCAAGGCAATCATTGAAGGTCTCGGTACCCAGCAGTTCATGTGTCTCATGTTGCGGCTTGCGCAACACCACATCGCCGAAGGTGAAATCAGTACCGCCCCAGGCATCATCATGGGCGGGTTCCGCAAAACGGCGAATCTTACGCAGGGCCGGCAGCCAGATGGAGTAGGACTGACTCTTGTTGTCATCCACATAGTCGGTGATCAACATGCCGGTGCCTTTCAGCTTGCCGGAACGAAAGATGGCAATATCCTGGGCGTTGGTGGCGCCGTCGCTGTATTCGTTGTTGAGATAGCGTTCCAGTGTGATCGTGGTCGGCCTACTGCCTGCAGACTTATTAACCAATACGGTAATCTTGCCAGGTTTGGCTTTACGGCTTTTCTTAGGGTCGCGGTTGTTGTTGGTGATGCCGTATTTTTTCAGCGCGTAGAAGTGATTGACGAAATAGACCTGATCGGCGATTTCATCGGCAGTGGGGGTACCGGTGGGTAGCGGTAGGTCCTTGGGCACGCCGGCAACTGCCATACCGGAAAAGATAAAACCAACTGCCGCAGCTGCGGACACAAGCTTATGCACCTGCATTTTCGATCCTCCTCAGTGGGACGGTCCCTGGCTTTTACCGGCCGCCCATATATATATTATTGAATTATGCTTTTCTAATGAGTGACTTAGGAAAAGCCCTTACATTAATACCAGACTGTTAGACAGTTTAGCAATCGGGGTTAACCTTACATTTGAAGATTTCTATTTTTGTTTTTATCAATAGCTTGCGAAATCCTCATGAAAAAACACCTTTCTTAAGCCTGGCTTAATTTTGGGTTTAATATTGTTTCATCAGTCGTAGGAATACACATATAACTGCATTAAACTTGAATTCAACTCATTGATATAACAAAATTTCCCTTCGGACTATCGATCAAACCCGGAACTCATGCCGATACTCGCCCTAGGACTGAACCACAAAACCGCACCTGTCGAGATACGGGAACGGTTGACCTTTGGGCCGGATATCATCGCCGGAGCCCTGCGCAGCCTGAAGACCCATCCCGCGGTCCAGGAGGCCGTAATCCTCTCCACCTGCAATCGCACTGAGGCCTACTGTTGCCTAAGCCAGGAGGACCACGAACCCCTGGCCGACTGGCTCAGTGAATTCCACGGCGTCGAGAACGACCGGGTCAGTCCCTACCTTTACAGCCATTTCGGCGATGACGCAATCAAGCACCTGTTGCGCGTCTCCTGCGGACTCGACTCTCTGGTATTGGGCGAACCCCAGATCCTGGGACAGGTCAAGGCAGCTTTCCAGACAGCAACTGACGCCGGCGCCACCGGCAAGCTCCTCAGCAAACTCTTTCAACACGCCTTCTCCGCTGCCAAACAGATTCGCACCGATACCGCGATCGGCAACAGCCCTGTGTCGGTGGCCTTTGCCGCAGTCAGCCTGGCCAAACAGATCTTCAGCGAGCTATCGGAGCAGACCGCACTGCTGATCGGCGCCGGTGAAACCATCGAACTGGCCGCACGACACCTGAGCCAAAACGGTATCGGCCGTATCATTGTCGCCAATCGTACTGTTGAAAAGGCGCATACCCTGGCCGCCCAATTCGACGGCTTCGCCATTTCACTGACGGAACTCAGCAGCCATCTGGCAGAGGCCGACATCGTCATCTCCTCAACGGCCAGCCCCCTGCCGGTACTGGGCAAAGGCACGGTCGAAAGCGCGCTCAAAGAGCGTAAACACCGGCCCATTTTCATGGTCGACATCGCAGTGCCAAGGGATATAGAGCCCGAAGTCTCCGATCTGAGCGATATCTATCTCTATACGGTCGATGATCTGGATGAGGTCATCCAGGAGAACATGCGTTCGCGTGAAGAAGCGGCAAAACAGGCCGAGGAGATCATCGAACACTACGTGGGTGAATATCTTGGATGGATGCGCTCACTCGATGCCGTCGAGCTGATACAGGATTATCGCGCCTATGCCGAAAACCTTCGCGATGAAGTGATCAGAAAAGCGATACAGCAACTCAACAAAGGCAAATCCCCGGAAGAGGTGCTGCAGTTCATGGGTCACACATTGACCAATAAGCTGCTGCACACCCCGAGCTCCCAGCTGCGCCAGGCCGGATTCAATGGCCAGATCGAGCTGCTCGAGGCTGCCAACACACTGTTTCAGCTCAAGAAAATCGACAACAATCCATGAAGCCATCACTGCGCGGCAAGCTGGATCAGATCGCCGAACGCTTCGAAGAGATCACCGCCCTCCTTGCCGATCCCGAAGTCCAGAACGACCAGCGTCAATTTCGCTCCCTGGGACAGGAGTACGCCCAGCTCGAGCCCGTGGTAGAGACATTCCGGCGCTACACCGATACCGAGGCCGACATAGAAGCCGCCAGGGAGATGATGGACGATCCCGAGATGGCTCCCCTCGCCAAAGAGGAGCTGGCAGCGGCTGAACAGATTCGCGAGTCACTGGAACCTGAACTGCAATTACTGCTGATCCCGCCCGATCCCAATGACCAGCGCAACATCTTTCTGGAGATTCGCGCAGGCACCGGTGGCGCGGAAGCAGCGCTGTTCGCCAGCGACCTCTACCGTATGTACCTTCGCTATGCGGAACAACATCACTGGCAGACAGAGACCATCAGCGAGAGCCCGGGCGAACACGGCGGATACAAAGAGGTAGTCTGTCGAGTCACCGGCAACGCGGTCTACTCCCGCCTGAAGTTCGAATCGGGCACCCATCGGGTACAACGGGTTCCTGAAACCGAATCCCAGGGACGTATCCACACTTCCGCCTGTACGGTTGCCATCCTGCCGGAAGCCAAGGAGGTGGACGATGTGGAGATCAACAGCAATGACCTGCGTATCGACACCTACCGCGCATCGGGCGCAGGGGGACAGCATGTCAACAAGACCGATTCCGCCGTGCGCATCACCCATCTGCCCAGTGGTATCGTTGTGGAGTGTCAGGACGAGCGCTCCCAGCACAAAAACAAGGCCAGAGCCATGTCTCTGCTGCAGGCAAAACTGCTCTCCCAGGCACAGGAGGAGATCGTCAGCGCCCAGGCCAGTTCACGCAAGCTCCAGGTCGGAAGTGGTGATCGCTCAGAGCGGATCCGCACCTACAATTACCCCCAGAATCGCATTACCGACCACCGGATCAACTTGACCCTCTACAAACTCGACGAGGTGATGACCGGCGTACTGGATCAGGTGATCGAGCCCCTGTTACGGGAGCATCAGGTAGAGCAGTTAGCCGCCATGGGCGAGAGTGAATAGATACGATACATGACTCCCCGAATGTCGGCCTGGCCGACACCGGTGATGATCTTTTCCAGGGTATATCGAAGAATCCATGCAATCCCCCCCCAATACCCTGCGACAGGCACAACAAGCGGCGATAAAAAAGCTTGCCTCGATTGAGCATGCCGCTGCAGACCTGGAAGCGGCACTGCTGTTATGCCATGTACTGGATAAACCCCGTAGCCATCTCTACGCCTGGCCTGACAACACACTTACGCTGAAGGAGCTAGCCGACTACGAGGCACTGATACAGAGGCGACTTGCCGGTGAACCCATCGCCCACATCATCGGTCTACGGGAATTCTGGTCACTGGCGCTCAAGGTTACGGCCGACACCCTGATACCCAGACCGGAGACAGAACTCCTGGTCGAACGCGCACTTCTGCACCTTGGAGCCATTTCACAACCGGCCATCGCCGATCTCGGCACCGGAAGTGGCGCTATTGCCCTGGCATTGGGCAGTGAAAGGCCGGATGCACAGATCCACGCCAGCGACAGCTCGGAGAAGGCCCTGAGGATAGCCATATCCAATGCGAATGAGCTGAATATAAAAAACATCTGTTTTTACGCTGGTGACTGGTATCTGGCTTTGCCAGGCGGTACAAAATACGATCTTTTGATCAGCAACCCGCCCTACATTCAGGCGAACGATCCCCATCTCACACAAGGTGATCTGCCCAGAGAACCCCTTTCGGCCCTGGTATCGGGCAGTGACGGCCTATCTGACATCAAACAGATCATTCAATATGCGCCCACTCACCTCAAACCTGGTGGCTGGTTACTGCTGGAACACGGTTATCAGCAGGCAGATGCAGTAAAAGAAATCTATCAATATCATGACTTTACGGATGTCAGCACCTATATGGATATGGCGGGTCTGCCCAGGGTTACAGAGGGTAAACTCCCCTCCTCCTGACCTTTCGACAGAGCGCTGGAGCGCTTGATTATTTCCCTGCATTCACTAGGATTGAGCACTATGGGCGACACGCCACACGACTTGGTGAAACACCGGGACATTCACTTCGTCGAGCTCCACCCGGTTGCAAATCAGGCCGAGACCGCAAGCCACCTACTTGCCGATATTGAGGGCATCGTCAGCGCAACACCCGTCTCGACAACCCACCTGCGCATCAGTTACCAACTCATGCAGCTCAGCCTGGAGCAGATCGAACATGGGCTAACGGCCATGGGTTTGCACCTGGACAACCGTCTTCTCTACCGACTGATGCGAGCACTCTATTACTACACAGAGGATACCGAGCGTGCCAACCTTGGCTGCAACCGGTCGGACAGTAAATGTACCCGCCAAATCTTTGCCGACCGCTATCAGCGTCTCGATCACGGGCTACGTGACCACAGACCTGAACACTGGCGGAAATATCTCTGACCCATGCCTACCCAGCAGGACCCCGACCCAATGAATGACGAGCAGCTGCTGCGCTACAGCCGCCAGATCATGTTGCCCTCCATCGGGATTGAGGGACAGGAACGGCTGCAATCCGCCCGTGCCCTGATCATCGGACTGGGCGGCCTCGGCTCTCCGGTCTCCATGTACCTCGCTGCGGCGGGTGTCGGCACCCTGGTACTGGTCGATTTCGACCGGGTCGACCTGACCAATCTGCAACGGCAGATCGTACATACTACCGCGGCCATTGACCGCCCCAAGGTGGAGTCCGCCAAGGAAACACTGTTGGCACTCAACCCGGAGACCGAGATCCTGACTATCGACCACCCCCTGGAAGGTGATGCGCTGTCCGAGCAAATCGAAGTGGCCGATGTGGTTATCGACGGCACAGACAATTTCGCCACACGGTTCGCCGTCAATGCGGCCTGCCGAGCCGCCCGCACCCCGCTGGTGTCCGGCGCCGCCATCCGCATGGAGGGACAGATCAGCGTCTTCACCGGACAACCCGGAGATCCCTGTTATCACTGCCTATATCCCAGTGAAGGGCAGATTGACGAGACCTGCTCCGCCAATGGAGTCCTGGCGCCACTTGTGGGGGTGGTCGGCAGCATCCAGGCCATCGAGGCCATTAAGGTTCTGACCGGTGCGGGCACACCCCTGGTGGGAAAATTGATGCTGTTCGACGCCCTACAGATGGAGTGGCGTACGATCGGCCTGAAACCCGATCCGGCCTGTCCTGTCTGCGGAAAGGACCCGTCATGAAGGATCCCACTGGAGCACTGACACTATCGAATCCCTATGCATCAGCCCGCCGCCGTCTTAGGGATCTCTACGCCATTGATACGCTGCCGGCCAGACTGTCTCAAGGGGCCGTATGAGGCTGCAGTTCAAACCTGTTTATTGTCCGATACTAGTCACTCTCCTCTGCCTAACCCCGGGACTTTTACCCGAAGGGGGAGAGGATCTGCTGCAATATCAGCGAACTGCCGTTCAGACGAATGAATGGTGGCGTCTCATTACTGCGCATTTCGTTCATCTGGGATGGGAGCATCTACTGATGAATCTGGCCGGATTGTGGCTGATATGGCACCTATTTGTCCGGCACGAAAACGCCCTCACCGGCTGTGCATTTCGCCTGCCCTTACTTGCACTTGGCACTTCACTAGGGCTACTCTGGCTGACCCCGGAAGTCTCCTGGTACAGAGGCCTTTCCGGCGTACTGCACGGTCTGCTCATTACATCGCTATTACACCAGGCAAGCATCCAGCCCCGCTCATCCATCGCTCTCTTATCACTCATTATGACCAAGATTGCCTGGGAGCAGCTATCGGGACCCCTTCCTGGCAGTGAGTCCTGGGTGGCCGGGAGGGTAATTGTTGACGCACACCTTTACGGCGGGATCAGTGGCGTCTTAATATGGGGCATCGAACGCGGCTATTCGCAACTACGCCACCATGAGGTTACCGGGTGAAAAAGATCTTTCCGCCACTGTTTTTGCTTCTGTTACTGACCGCTTGCCAGACCGGGGAGCAGATCGACATGAGCCAAGTCACACCCGAGGAAAAAAACGCTGTTGAGTCTCTGATATGGTTGAAACAGGCCGATGCAACGTATGACGCCAAGCAGAATCTTGACCGTGGTGACAAGCGTCTACTAGCGATGGCGACGCGTGGATCGAATATACCGGGTATCGCTCCTGAGTTGATATCAAAAGCCAAGATCGTCTGCGGTGTACGTTACCTGCCCGGATCTACCGACATGGTGATGGGGGAGACGCACCTGAAACTGCTCCAGGCTGCAGAAGCGTATGCTGCAGATTACAACCGGATCGTGATTGACCAGTGTATGTAAAAGCTCAAGCAAATGGCCAGGTCACCTGCCATTCCCATCTTTCCGGGTTACGGATGAACTGCAGCTCGCCAGGCAACCCTCTACTCACTCTGAGCAGGCAAGCCATGACAAGGAAGATACCGCGCCTCGAAATATAGAGGATCTGCAATCGATTACCGATAAGCTTCCGGCCTCGGAGGCCGACCATCATTTACCGCTGTAATTCAGTACACTCCTGCGACCCGAAGCCATAACCGACCTGAACAGTCCACTCACGATCAGCCATAACGGCAGCCAGAATAACGCACCACCACCTCCTCCACCCAGATTCAGGCTCCCATTCGTTGGTGGCAGAGGAATACCGCCATGCGCCACTGTCTCACCATCAACGGTCTTACAGTTACTGGCCACAGGAGGATTCGGGGTAGTAATCGTGAGGTCCGTATCGGAAAGCGCGAAAAAGACATTGGTTGAGCAGGAAAGCATTAACCTGGCGCGGGTCACAGAAAGGCTCGTGGGTAGACTGATCGTCGTACTACCTGCAGCGTTCGAGATGAGCGGAGTAGGATTCAGATCCAAGTCAGGGTTGTCTGCCGTATCACAGTAGGTCGTTCCATCATTGGAAAAGGCCAGCAAACCGACATGGAGCTCGGGACAAAAGATACTGGTGTCGGCCGGATCCCAATCAATCGTCAAGGTGCCGCTACCCTGTGTAACGCTATTGATCTGGAAAGGCCCCATAGTCGGATTAACACTGACCACAAGATCATCGTCACCCAGCCCTGAGTTTCCGTCCCGCACACTCACTCTGAAGTTAAGGTTCCGCAACGCGGTGGGTAGTGTCTCCGCCTTGTCTGAAACTCCCGACAACAGACTGCTGAGACGGGGGAAAAAGCGGGTAGGCGTACTCTTGGGAACGAAGCTGCGAAACAGTGGATTATCACCTTGATCCGTGCCCAGTGTTGCCACCGTTGTCGGAGTGATACCCGCATCCATCTGCTCCCACTGATAGGAAAGCGTATCGCCATCCGGATCGCTTGTGACCTGGGCGGTCAGCGCAAAGGGCGTTCCCTGCGGGATCGTCACCGATGGCCCTGCATCGATCGATGTCGGTAAAGCGTTGCCTGTCGTTACCAGCGTGCCGCAATTCCTTCCCGTGCCAGTGAAGACAAAACCGTTGATTTGCTGGATGCTGGCGGCATGAAACACTGGGTCAGAATTACTTTGGATGTTCTCCCCGCCACAGATACCGGCATAGGCCATGATGGTAGAGCCACTACCCGGTTCCACAGCAGTTATCGGTGACCGATTGATGCCGCCGCAGGAGTCTGTGCTGCCGTTGAAAGAGTGTGTGGCATCCAACTGATGACCGATCTCATGTGACAGCAGATCGATATAGAAAACATCGCTGTCGGGGGCTGGAAACCCACTGAACCCATGCGCCTTAAGCGAGGTACATGCCGCCCCAAGTTGAGCCAACCCGCCGCCGGATACATCAAACAGATGACCCAAGTCGTAAGAGTTGATGCCAAACTCAAAGTCGAGCACCTCCTGGTTTTTTGCCAGCATCTGTGACGTGGTCAGATTCCTGAAAGGATCGCTGAATGGGTCCGTATAAGCCAGCACTGCAGTTAACTCAAGTAATACTGCAAGATCCCGACCATAGATCTGATTAATACGATTGATTGCCGTTGTAATGTTGGAAGTAATAAGCGACTCTGAATTACCGAAGTACTGGCTATATCCGCTGGTTGCGGCTACAGCTAAACGGTAAATCCGCCGATGTACACTGCTAACAGTACGCTCAGCCAGCGCTGCCGAATGAGTGTCTGCCGCATCGACGACAGCCTCACTGACCTGGCAGCCTCGGTCAGCAGGCATTGCGTTGCCGGCAGAGATAAAGTCCCGCTTGTAGAAGCTCCGATAGTTACCGCTACTATCCGGATCGATGAATACAGTCCCGCCGGGTGAGGAGAGCATGGCGTGAAAACCGGCCGGCGTCAGGTCGAGCCGGCCAGTGATCGAAGGATCGTCGATACCTCTGACGGCATAGGTCGCAATATCGGGATGGGCCCGCGCCAACTCTGGCGACAATATGGGAGAGTTTACTACTTCGAATTGCTGCATGCTGCCATCGGGCATGGGTAGCTGCAACGTGGCCCCTTGAGTACTTGTATTCTCCAACGGCGCTGTCGACAAAACCTGACTGAGCTGCGACCGGTCTGCCTTTAACGCGCGATAGAAGACCGGTGTTTGATCAAGTCCTTTGGCAGCGAGATCCAAAGAAGACAGGTCTTGCCAGATAGCGGCCTGAACCCAGGCCGGAGCAATCGATACCGCCATGATCAGGCAAGGAGCCAATCTTTGAAAAACACGTATCAAGCTGAACCTCACTCTCTCTAGTCTAGCCTGATGTCTCTGTTTACAGGCCTGTTCACTTAGTCTTTGAGTTTACCCAGGAGTATTTTGTTCACCTCACCCGGATTGGCCTTACCCTGGGTCGCTTTCATGACCTGGCCAACGAAAAAGCCCAGCAGCTTCTCCTTGCCCCCTTTGAACTGCTCCACCTGTTTGGGATTGTCGGCGATCACCTTATCAATAATAGCTTCAATGGCCCCTGTGTCGGTAATCTGTTTCAGGCCCCTGGCCTCGATGATGCTGTCGGCATCACCCTCACCACTCCAGATGGCCTCAAACACCTGCTTGGCTATCTTACCGGAGATGGTGTTGTCGGCAATGCGTTTCAGCAATCCACCCAACTGCTCCGGTGAGATGGGTGACTCACTCAGCTCCAGCCCGGTCTTGTTGAGTGCCCCACCCAGCTCGACCGTAACCCAGTTGGCCGACATCTTGGGTTCTGCTCCGGCCGCTACGGTAGACTCATAGTAATCTGCCAGCGGGCGACTCAACGTCAGCTTGCCTGCATCCTCTGCGGAAAGACCATATTCAGATGCAAAGCGAGACCGCTTCTCATCTGGAAGTTCCGGCATCCCCTGCCGGATCGACTCGAGTCGCGCCGAATCAATCTCCACCGGCAGCAGGTCGGGATCGGGGAAATACCGATAGTCGTTCGCCTCCTCTTTACTGCGCATGGAGCGGGTTTCATCCTTGTCGGCATCGTAGAGGCGGGTCTCCTGCACCACCTGGCCGCCACTCTCCACCAGATCGATCTGGCGTTCCAGCTCATAGTTAAGGGCGCGTTCGAGAAAGCGGAAAGAGTTGATATTTTTTAACTCAGTACGGGTTCCCAGGGCCTCCTCGCCTTTGGGGCGGATCGATAGATTGGCATCGACACGAAACGAACCCTCCTGCATATTGCCATCGCAGATACCGAGATAGACCACCAGCTGGTGGATCTTCCGGGCATAGGCCACCGCCTCCTTGATGGAGCGCATATCGGGCTCCGAGACGATTTCCAACAACGGAGTACCGGCACGATTGAGGTCGATACCGCTCATGCCGTGAAAATCTTCGTGCAGCGACTTGCCGGCGTCCTCCTCCAGATGTGCCCGGGTGATTCCGATCACCTTCTGCGAACCGTCTTCCCTATCGATGGTCAGCGATCCCTTGCCGACGATAGGCAACTCAAACTGACTGATCTGATAGCCCTTTGGCAGATCGGGATAGAAGTAGTTCTTGCGGGCGAAGATCGATCGCTCCCCTATTTCGGCATTGATCGAGAGGCCGAACTTAAGCGCCATATCGACGGCCGCTTCATTCAATACCGGCAGCACGCCGGGAAACCCCAGGTCGACGATACAGGCTTGCGCATTCGGCTCGGCGCCATAGGCAATGGAAGCGCCGGAAAAGATCTTCGACTGAGTGGCCAGTTGCGTGTGAATCTCAAGGCCGATTACGGTTTCCCACTGCATATCACTACTCTATATCAATGTTCGAATTGTAAATTGTGAATATTTGGATTGGAATTCTGCTCTTCCTAAGCAACCACTCAATCATCACAACCCACATTCATTATTATCCTCAAGCAAACCCTTCGGGGGTCAGCTTGTGCCAATCCGTCTCCTGCTGGAAACGGTGGGCGACATTCAAAAGTTTAGCCTCGGCAAAATAGTCGCCAATGATCTGCAAACCCACCGGCAGACCGTTGGCCGGCTCCACCGGTAGGGACATACCGGGCAGACCCGCCAGATTTGTGGCGATGGTATAGATATCGTTCAGATACATGGTGACCGGGTCATCCACCTTTTCGCCCAAGCCGAAAGCGGTTGTCGGCGCGGTGGGCCCCATGATCACATCCACCTCGGCGAATGCCTGCTTAAAATCATCGGATATCAGGTGCCGGGTCTTCTGCGCCTTGAGATAGTAGGCGTCATAGTAGCCTGCTGAGAGGGCGTAGGTGCCTATCATGATCCGCCGTTTCACCTCAGGCCCAAATCCCTCACCACGGGATCTCTTGTAGAGATCCTCCAGGTCGCGGGGGTTATCACACCGGTAACCGAAACGCACACCATCAAACCGGGAGAGATTGGAAGAACACTCCGCGGGTGCGACCACATAGTAGGTGGGAACCGCCAGACCGCTATTGGGCAGGCTGATCTCCTTCACCTCCGCACCCAGCTCGCGGTACACATCGATGGCAGACTCAATGGAAGCCGCCACCGCAGGATCCAGACCCTCACCGAAATACTCTTTCGGCAGACCAATCCTGAGGCCCTGCAGACTGTCATTCAGCCCCTCACTGTAATCGGGAACCGGCTCATTGGCAGATGTGGAGTCCTTCTCATCGAAACCCGCCATGGTCTGGAGCAATAAAGCGGCATCTTCAGCGCTATGGGTCATCGGCCCGGCCTGATCGAGACTGGAGGCAAACGCAATCATGCCGAACCGGGATACGCGGCCGTAGGTGGGTTTCAAGCCGGTGATACCGCAGAGTGCGGCCGGTTGACGAATCGATCCCCCCGTATCGGTACCGGTGGCGGCAACCGCCAACCTTGCCGCCACTGCCGCAGCCGAACCGCCGGAAGAACCACCGGGTACGCGGGAGGTGTCCCAGGGATTCTTAACCGGCCCATAGTAGCTGGTCTCGTTGGATGAGCCCATGGCGAACTCATCCATGTTCGCTTTGCCGAGACTGACAGCACCGGCCTGTAGCAGCCGTTGCGTCACCGTCGCATCATAGGGCGATATGAAGTTATCCAGCATACGGGAACCGCAACTGGTCTTGACACCACGGGTACAGAAGATGTCTTTCTGTATGATGGGTATGCCCATCAGAGGACTTGATTCTCCGGTTTCCAACTGCCGGTCAGCCGCTTCGGCTGCAGCTAGCGCAGCTTCTGCTGTTACCGTCACCAGGCTGTTGAGTTCACCGTCCAGACGCTCGATGCGCTGCAAGAAGTGCTGGGTCAGTTCGACACTGGAGAATTCACCGGCCCTCAGACCTGCGCCCAGTTCTGCGATCGTTTGATTTTGCATATTATTTAGGTACTGCCTGCTCCACGCCTTACGGCCGTCACTCAATCACCTTGGGCACCAGATAGAGGCCCGCCTCGACATTGGGCGCAATCGCCTGATTCTCTTCACGATGATCACCCTCGGACACCCTGTCCGGCCGCAGGCGCTGGGCCATATGCAGCGGGTGTGCCATGGGCTCCACATGGTCGGTGTCCGCAGCCTCCAATGCCTCGACCAGACCCAGAATATTGGAGAGGTCTTTCGCATAGGCATCGATTTGAGACTCATCCATCTCCATTCGCGCCAGATGGGCGATTTTCTCTACGTCGGAACGATCGAGTGACATGGAATCTGAATCCTGTGCTTGAAAAACAGCGAAAGTTAACACAATTCAGGCAACCGATACATGCCAGGTCGCTGATTCGCATACCACCCGCAGACTGTATTTGCGCCTGTTTCATGTCTGGCAAAAGCCGTCACTCACAGCTCCGTCGATATCCAGACAGGCTCTACATAGCCTCAGAATGCCAATTTCCTCTCAAAAATCGGTACTTACAGGAAAATAAATCTTAGAAAAACATTGATCTACTATTAAAATGGGATAATATTCCCACTATAATTAAAGTTGCCTGGCTGTATACCTGGCACTCGAGCCATAAAGGAAAATGTCCACCTGTCGATAGGTGGCAATAGACTCAAAGGTAGAGAAGATCGATCCGATCGGATTATTGATGGCGACCAGCGAGACAAATTGAGTCATTGCTCGCAGAGATGGCAATTGTTCCCTGTACAAGAATTATCAAAGACAAAGAGATGCACTTGAACGTAGAATCCAGAGACACAGTCGATTTTTGGTTTATGAGTCAATCACATGGATGAAATCAAAAAAACACTCAACGCCTCTATCATCAAACTGCTCCGGCCGTTGGTTCGGCTGCTGCTGCGTAATGGTGTGACCTATGGTGACTTCGCCGATCTGAGCAAGTGGGTTTTCATGGATGTCGCCCATAGGGAGTTCGGTGTACCCGGTCGCAAGCAGACTGTCTCCCGCGTCTCTGTCATCACCGGCCTGACCCGTAAGGAGGTCAGCCGCCTGCAGAAAATCGAAACGCCTGACGACTCCGCCATCTCCCACCAATACAACCGGGCCGCCCGGGTCATCTCCGGCTGGATGCGGGACAAACGCTTTCTCACTAAGAAGGGCCAGCCTGCCCCCCTGCACTTCGAGCAGGGCAAGCACAATTTTAGCGACCTGGTACGTGAACACAGTGGTGATATCCCGCCGCGGGCTATCCTGGATGAGCTGTTACGCGTCGGCACCGTAGTCAAGGACGCGGACGGAAAAGTCAACCTGGTCACAGACGGCTATGTCCCGAGAACCGGAGAGACCAGCAAACTCCATATCCTGGGAACCGATGTCCAGTTCCTGCTGTCTACCATCGACTACAATCTCCAGCAGGGAGGACAAACACCCCGTTTCCAACGTAAGGTCGCCTATAACAACCTCCCGGTCGAAGGCCTGGCGGAATTCCGCCGCCTCAGCGCGGAGAAGTCTCAAGCACTACTGGTGGAGTTCGATAAAATCCTCTCTCAGCAGGACCGAGACATCAATACAGAGGTCGAGGGGGAAGGGCGCAAAGAGGCCGGTGTCGGCATCTACTACTTCGAAAGGGATGTGAAAGAGGATGAGTAAGATGAAACGAGCCCTTACCCTGGTTTTCAGCGCGATAGTCAGTGCAACGCTTACCAGCTGTGGCGGTGGTGGCACTGTAGTGGCGGAAGGCGGTATCGGTGGCACCGGCATCTCAATGGGTCGCGTCACAGCATTCGGGTCGGTTTTCGTCAATGGCATCGAATACGAAACCGATGCATCCACTACCTTTGACATCAACGGCACCTCGGGCAGTGAAAGTGATCTGGCTGTGGGTATGGTGGTCCGGCTGTCCGGCAGCAAGGACAACACAACCTTCACCGGCGCCGCCGAAGCTATCGAGTACAGCAGCCTGGTGATGGGCACGGTCGATGTCCCCTATGACGCCAACACCGATACCTTCGGTGCAATGGGACAGACCATCAGTATCAACACTGACACGGTCTACAAAGGGACTCTCACCAATCCCACGCTCGTAGATCTGTCGATCGGCGACCAGGTCGAGATCAGCGGCTTCACCGACGGCAGCTCCGGTATGATCCTGGCGACCCGAGTCGAAGACAAGACCGGCGTGATCATTTCAACCTTCGAAGTGACCGGTGAGGTCATGACGATTGTCGGCACCCGTTTTTTTATCGGAGGACTGACGATCGAGACCAACGGCCTGCATACAATCCCACCGGAAGGCACGCTGGTCGAAATTGAAAGTAGTACGGCTCCCGTTGGTAGTGTCCTCACCATTGACTCCACTGACTCCATCAGTATCGTGGGCAACGGCGACGGTACGGTCGGTGACGATGGCGAAGAGATCGAGGTGGAAGGGCAGGTAACGGCTGATTTCGACCCCCTGACCAACCGCTTCAACCTGAACGGACAGGTGGTGGAGGTACTAATCCCTGGCACCGAGTTCAAGGACGGCGCCACAACTGCAGACCTTGTATCACCCCGAATCCTTGAAGTCGAAGGCACCATGGACGGTGACATCCTGCTGGCCGAGGAGATCGAAGTCGAAGCGGATGAGTCGAGCAAAGAAGAGATCAGTGGCAATGTGACCGCCGTGGTGGTCGGTAGCGGAGGGTCCGGGTCCATCACCCTGCTCGGCCGGACGGTACTGGTCACCAACTCGACGATCCTGAAGAGCGACCTGCCGGGAGAGGAGACGTTCAATCTCACTCAGCTGCAGAGTGCAATCGGCGATGGTGATACAACCAACGACTATGTCGAAGTCTATGTCTTCACCGACGGCAACGGCGATCTGGTCGCCACCAAGATCGAGCGTGAGGTTCTACCCGGAACGGACCATGCCGAACTGGAAGGTGTGTCTACATTTTCTGGTGGGATTTTGACCGTACTTGATGTCACGATCGAATTCTCGACTATCACTCCTCCATTCACACCCACAGATGGTCAACGGATTGAAGTGGTCGGTACCTTCGCCGGAAGTGGTCCATTGGTTGCGACTTCGATATCGCCAGACTAGAAAACATGAAATGAAGGGGGCGTACTATATTCGGTCACGCCCCCTATTCAGCAACCAAATGTGGCGTCAGTACCAATATTACGGATCTACCAAGTGATCTGTTGATAAGGCCACATATCCCACATTTCAAAATCCCCTTTCTTGCCCAACTCCTGTACCATTGCTAGATTAACCCTTTTTTACGGTTTGCTCCGGTTCAGCGACAACAATCAACCGTCGCGGACAGGGATAAACCCCAACCCAAACCAAGAAGACGAAGACTTTAATGCTGTTCCGACGCATACGTGGATTTTTTTCAAACGATCTCTCCATCGACCTGGGCACTGCCAACACCCTGATCTATGCCCGCGGCCAGGGCATCGTCCTCAATGAACCCTCAGTGGTTGCGATCCGGCAGGACCGGGGACGCGGCGGCGCCAAGTCCGTTGTCGCGGTGGGTGAGGATGCAAAAAAGATGCTGGGTCGCACGCCGACCAACATCACCGCCATCCGCCCCATGAAGGAGGGCGTCATCGCCGACTTCACGGTCACCGAAAAGATGCTGCAGTATTTCATCCACAAGGTGCATGAGAGCCGGGTCATTCGCCCCAGTCCACGGGTACTCGTCTGTGTCCCCTGCGGCTCGACACAGGTGGAGCGCCGTGCGATCAAGGAGTCAGCAGCCGGTGCGGGAGCCCGTGAGGTCTACCTGATCGAAGAGCCAATGTCAGCCGCCATCGGCGCCGGCCTGCCCGTGGATGAAGCCCGGGGTTCCATGGTGCTCGACATCGGCGGCGGCACATCCGAAGTGGCAATCATCTCACTCAACGGCATCGTCTATGCCAATTCAGTCAGAGTGGGCGGCGACCGATTCGATGAGGCCATCGTCAACTATGTCCGCCGTAATTACGGCACACTGGTGGGTGAGGCGACGGCAGAGCGGGTCAAACACGAGATCGGATCCGCCTATCCGGGTAACGAAGTGAAAGAGATCGATGTTAAGGGTCGAAACCTGGCGGAAGGTATTCCACGCAGTTTCACCCTAAACAGCAACGAAATTCTCGAAGCCTTGCAGGAGCCCCTCTCGGGAATCGTGGGCGCCGTCAAAACAGCATTGGAGCAGACCCCTCCCGAGCTGGGTGCCGATGTGGCTGAGCGGGGTATCGTCCTCACTGGCGGCGGCGCTCTGCTGAAGGATATCGACCGGCTGTTGCAGGAGGAGACCGGTCTGCCGGTCATCGTAGCAGAGGATCCGCTGACCTGTGTCGCACGGGGCGGTGGACGCGCCCTGGAAATGATCGACGAACGAGGTGGCGAATTCTTTATGGTTGACTAGGGTCTCTTTTTGTCTGCACGCAGTGGGAGCGGACAGACAATCGTCTGAAACAGGAGGGATTCAGCCATTAAACTGATTTTTACCCAGGGGCCCTCTATCACCACCCGGTTGGTGGTAGCGGCGCTTTTGTCCATCTCACTGATGGTGCTGGATCACCGCTTCAACACCCTGGAGTCGCTTCGTTCCACTCTCTCGGTTGTGCTCTACCCGGTCCAGTACCTCGCCAGCCTGCCCACACAACTGAGCGAATCGGCCGGGAATGCCTTTGTCAGCCGCAGTCAACTGAAGGAGGATCGTGACGAATTGCACGATGAAAACCTGCAGTTGCTGGCTAGGCTGCAAAAGTTCGAGGCCCTCGAGGCGGAAAATATGCGGCTGCGCGCGCTCCTCGACTCCTCCTTCAAAGTCGGTGACCGGGTACTGATCGCAGAGCTGGTGGCGGTGGAGCAGGACCCCTTCCGACAGGTCGTGTTGATCAACAAAGGCAAGACATCAGGCCTGTTCAAAGGACAACCAGTCCTAGACGCTAACGCTGTGGTGGGACAGGTAACGCATATCAACCCTTTCACCGCCAGTGTGCTACTGATCACTGATGCCACCCACGCATTGCCGGTTCAGGTCAATCGAAACGGTCTGCGCACCATCGCTCTGGGCACCGGCCTGATCAACCAGCTTGAGCTGCCACACCTGCCGAACAATGCTGACATCAAGGTGGGAGATTTGCTGGTGACATCGGGTCTGGGAGGACGTTTTCCGCCCGGCTATCCTGTCGCCCAGGTAGTATCTGTGGAACGGGAACCCGGACGACCTTTCGCCTCTGTCATTGCTGAGACCACCGCGCATCTGGATCGGGTGCGAGAGGTTCTCATGGTCTGGACTCTGAATCCCGAGCGGCCACAGATAATAACCGATGAGACGTCACCAGAGACGGTACAATCGGATGGAGCGGATGTTACGGAGAACACAGAATGATCGCCCCAGCCTCTGGCCGCAACTCTGTTATCTATGTGACTATCATCATCGGGTATCTCCTGACTCTGATGGCACTCCCGGAGTGGGCACAGAGCTTCCGACCACAGTGGGTGGCACTGATCCTCATCTATTGGTGTATGGCGCTGCCGGAGCGGATCGGAGTGGGAGTGGGATTCCTCGTCGGTCTGCTGCTTGATGTCTTGACGGGCACACTGCTGGGACAGCACGCCCTGGGCCTGTCCGTGGTGGCTTATCTGACAATCAAACTCCATCTCAGAGTGCGGGTCATGCCGTTGCGTCAACAGGTATTCACGATATTCATATTGCTGCTTGTGGAACGACTGCTGGCCCTCTGGTCAACCGGTGCAGCCGGCTATCCGACCCCTTCCCTCTGGTACTGGGCAACACCCGTGGTCGGTATGCTGCTATGGCCGTGGATCTATATCCTGCTCAGGGATACCCGACGACGTTTCCACGTCAGCTGAGAGCCGCAACGTGCCCCAGTCATCGATCAAAGACCACCTATTCGAAAGCCAGCTCTTTCTCAGCCGCGCCCTCGTCTCCGGCATACTGGTGATCATGGTCCTGATGGTGCTTGCGGGACGAATGTTCTACCTGCAGGTGGCCAACCACGACCATTTTACCACCCTGTCGAAAGACAACCGGGTCAAGCTGCAGCCTTTGCCGCCGACCCGCGGTCTCATATACGATCGAAACGGCCTGATCCTGGCTCAGAACCTACCTGCCTACAGCCTCGAAATCACACCGGAGAAGACACCCGATATCAACGCCACCATCGAGGCGTTGAGAGAGATCATCAACATCACGGATGAACATGTCGAGCGCTTCCAGCGTCTGCGCAGGCAGCATCGTCGATTCGACAGTATCCCGATACGCGTCAGGCTGCAGGAGGATGAGGTGGCCAGACTGTCGGTCAGCCGCCACCGCTTCCCCGGCGTCGATGTCAAGGCGACACTACTGCGTGACTATCCGCAGGCCATGAAGACGGCACACCTGTTGGGTTATGTGGGCCGCATCAATGAACGGGAACTCGATTACATCGACACCTCCAACTACAGCGGCACCAGTTACATCGGCAAGAACGGGGTGGAGAAGAGTTACGAAAGCCTGCTGCATGGCCAGGTGGGACTCCAGCAGGTGGAGGTCAATGCCAAAGGGCGGGTCTTGAGAGTACTGGAGAACCGCTCCCCCAGACCGGGTGACAATCTGCATCTGTTTCTCGATATGGAACTCCAGCGAACCGCACTTGAGGCGTTGGGCGACAACAATGGCGCGGTCGCCGCGATTGAGATCAAGTCAGGTGGTGTACTGACACTGGTCAGCAAACCCGGATACAACCCCAATCTCTTTGTCGAAGGTATCAGCACAGAAGCTTATACCGCCCTGAAGAACTCCATCGACAAACCGCTCTTCAACCGGGCGATCCGTGGTCAGTATCCGCCGGGCTCCACTGTGAAACCCTTCATTGCGCTCGCGGGCCTGGAGTATGGTGTCGCCGGCTACCATCAGGAGACCTACTGCCCCGGTTACTATCAGCTACCGGGTAAAGAGCATAAGTACCGGGACTGGAAGAAGTGGGGGCACGGCGAGGTGGATATGGAGGAGTCGATTGTCGAGTCCTGCGATGTCTACTACTACGAGCTGGCACGTACACTCGGGATCGACCGGTTGCACGAATTCCTCCAGGGTTTCGGTTTCGGACAACCGACCGGGGTCGATTTAACCGGCGAATTGAGCGGCCTGTTACCCAGCCGGGAATGGAAGCGGAAAACACGCAGAGAACCCTGGTACCCGGGAGAGACGCTGATCGTGGGCATCGGCCAGGGTTATTATCTCTCCACGCCGTTACAGTTGGCAGCTGCCACCGCCACCCTGGCCAATCAGGGTCACCATATTCGCCCCAGGGTGGTCGCCACGATAGAGAAGCCGGACGGCACCGCCCAACCCAGTCCAAAGATCGTCGACGATCTGCAGCAACTCGAACCAATCCACTGGAATCAGATAATCGATGCCATGACCGAGGTCATCGAAGGCCTGCGCGGTACTGCCCGATCGATATTGAGTGAAAACTATCGAATCGCCGGCAAGACGGGAACCGCTCAGGTCTTCAGTGTAAAGCAGGATGAAGAGTATGATGAAGAGACCGTCGCGAAACGCAGACGCGACCACGCACTGTTCATCGCCTTTGCACCGGTGGAGGATCCGCAGATCGCCATTGCCGTGGTGGTGGAAAACGGCGGACACGGTGGCGCTGTCGCAGCACCCATCGCCAGAAAAATCATGGATAAGTATCTGCTGAGGGACGACACATGAGAGAGATGCCCAAATCAGCCCTCTCCTTCCAGGAGTCCCAGCCTGCCCGCCCTACCGGTCTGCTTGCCTGGCTGCATATTGATCTTCCGTTGCTCACCGGCCTGCTTCTGCTCTCCGCTCTCGGGCTGGCCGTACTCTACAGTGCCGGTGATCAGCAAACCACGTTAGTGAACAAACAGATGATTCGACTTGGGGTTGGTTTCACCGCCATGATCCTGATCGCACAGATCCCACCACAGCACTTGCGGCGTTGGTCACCCTGGCTCTACCTGGTGGGAATTCTGATGCTGGTGGCAGTGATTCTGGTGGGTGAGCAGGGAAAGGGGGCGCAGCGCTGGCTCGATCTCGGCATCGTGCGATTTCAACCCTCGGAGATGTTCAAACTCTCCCTACCCATGGCCATCGCCTGGTTTCTGGCGGACCACAGACTGCCACCCAGCCTGAGCCGTCTGCTCGCCGCCGGGCTGATGACACTGGTGCCGGTGCTGTTGATCGCAAAACAACCCGATTTGGGCACTGCGCTACTGGTGGGGGCGGCCGGCGCTATGGCCCTTTTTCTGGCAGGCATCTCATGGCACCTGATTGCGGCAGTGGGACTGAGCCTGGCCGCCCTGGGCCCGGCAGTCTGGTACCTGATGCATGAGTATCAGCGTCAACGGGTGCTCACATTTCTCAATCCCGAGAGTGACCCTCTGGGAACCGGATATCACATCATCCAATCAAAAATCGCTATCGGCTCCGGCGGTATTGGTGGCAAAGGGTGGCTCAACGGCACCCAGTCGCATCTGGAATTTCTCCCGGAGCGTCATACCGATTTTATCTTCGCCGTCATCTCAGAGGAGTTCGGACTGGTCGGCGTACTGGCCCTGCTCAGTCTCTATCTCTTCATTATTCTGCGGGGACTCTATATCGCCACGCAGGCACAGGATACCTTCAGCCGAATCCTGACCGGCGCACTTTCCCTGGTCTTTTTTGTCTACCTTTTCGTCAACACCGGAATGGTCACGGGACTGCTACCGGTAGTCGGCGTGCCGCTGCCGCTAATCAGCTACGGCGGCACCTCACTGGTGACCATTTTGATCGGCTTCGGTATCCTGATGTCGATCCACACACACAGAAAACTGCTGCCAACCTAAAAAAATGATCATGAGACAGCTCATTAAAATATCTCTACTTACCGGCCTCCTGATGACACAGCCAGCCTGTGCCCACAGCCCCAAGACCCAGGCTGAGATTCGAACCTTCGCAACCGAAATGGCACAAAAACACGATTTTTCCGCAGATGAAGTGGAAAAGATACTCAGCGATACCGTCTTCCGGGATGACATCATTGCTGCCATCACCCGCCCAGCAGAAGCAAAGCCCTGGCACCAATACCGGCCGATCTTTCTCAAACCCGATCGTATTGAGGGCGGTGTGAAGTTCTGGCAAGAGAACGAAATACTGCTGGAAAGTGTCAGTCGAACCTATGGTGTCCCGCCGGAGATCATAGTCGCCATCATCGGCGTGGAGACACGTTACGGAAAGTTCACCGGCCGATACCGGATTATCGACTCGCTCACCACCCTCGCCTTCGGCTACCCCAAGCGGGCAGCCTTCTTTCGCAGCGAGCTGGAGCAGTTTCTTCTGCTCAGCCGGGAAGAGTCTGTGGACGTTCAGCAGGCAAAGGGGTCCTATGCCGGCGCCATGGGCAAGCCACAGTTCATCTCAAGCAGTTACCGACACTATGCCGTCGACCATGACGGTGACGGCAAGCGGGATCTATTCGAAAGCAATGCCGATATTATTGCCAGCGTGGCCAACTATTTTAAAGTGCACGGTTGGCGTGCCGGTGAGCCGATCACGTTACAGGCCAAGCCCAATGGGCAGTCCGGCCTGCAAGGCTATGTCGATGCAGGCATGAAACCCAGCGTCAGCGTCAAGTCTCTGCTTGGCAGCGGCTTACGCCCAATCAACCCGGGTGAGGCCCCCGATTCCAACGCACTCAGCAGCCTGATAAAACTGGATGCGGGAGAACAAGACGAATACTGGCTGGGATTGCACAATTTTTATGTGATCACCCGTTATAACCACAGCAACCTTTACGCCATGGCAGCCTATCAGCTAAGCCGTGAGATCGCCGCTGCCAAACGGGCTGCGGATGCAAAACCCTGATCGATCCGATATGAAAGGTCTTTTCCACTACAGTACGACTCACAGGCGGCTGGCAGGCTTGATGCTGGTTCTCCTTATAGTCAGCGCCTGTAGCAGCAGGCCCATCACAACTCAGCGGGACGGTGTCAGCCGACATCTGCCACCGCCTAAGGATATCGCCAGCATCCCCGACGCCTTACCAAAGACCGAGCCCCTGAGCAGCTACGGCAATCCTGACAGTTACGTGGTCTTCGGTAAACGTTACTACACGCTGAAGGAGGCGCGGGGTTACAGCGAGCGAGGCATTGCCTCCTGGTACGGCAGCAAATTCCACGGAAGACGCACCAGCAGTGGCGAGCCCTACGACATGTACGCCATGACAGCCGCTCACAAAAGTCTGCCGCTACCCAGCTATGCCAGGATCACCAACCTCAAAAACAACCGCAGTATAGTAGTGAAAGTCAACGACCGCGGCCCCTTTCACGATAACCGGCTGATCGACCTCTCCTATACAGCCGCCTGGAAGCTCGGCATTATCGGCGAAGGCACAGGACTCGTTGAGGTCATCACTATCGACCCAACAGCACCTGACCCGGTGGCAGCCCCCATTCCAACGAATACCAACCCACCCATTCTCAAGGGCCTGCCTGAGCTCTTTCTTCAAGTTGGCGCTTTCGGCAGCCCGACCAACGCCGACAGACTCAAACAGCGCATTGAGGAACAACTGCAGGTGAGCGTACTCATAGAGAAGACTATCAATAGCACAAACCCTGTTTTCCGGGTGCAGATCGGTCCCATCGCCAGCGTGGAGCTGGCGGACCATCTGACCCAACGGCTTGACAGCATGGGCATAGGTAATCCCCATGTTGTGATCCGATAGACAAGCATCCGCATTGCCTAGACGCAAGGTGGTTCAATAGAATACCCGTTTAATCCAATACGAATCCGAGCAATATGACCTTTTCCCGCCTCTCCCAGACAGTATTCCTGCTCCTAGTGATCTGCCTCAGCTGGCTGCCGTTGCAGGCCGCGGTACCGACACCGGCCCCACCCGAGATCTCCGCTTCCGGTTATCTGCTGGTCGATTTTCACAGCGGTAAGGTCTTGGCTGAGAAAGGCGCCGATCAGCGACTGGAACCCGCCAGCCTGACCAAGATCATGACCGCCTACACCATCTTTCGGGAGCTGAAAGAGGGTAATCTCAAGCTGGAAGATAGCGTTCTGGTCAGTGAAAAGGCCTGGCGGACACCGGGCTCGCGCATGTTCATCGAGGTCGGTAAACGGATCAAAGCCATCGACCTGATCAAGGGTATGATCATTCAATCGGGAAACGACGCCTGCGTCGCCCTGGCGGAACACATAGCAGGCAGTGAAGCAACCTTTGCTGAGCTGATGAACAGCCATGCCCAGCGTCTCGGCATGCTCAATACCCACTTCGTCAACAGTACCGGGTTGCCCCACGAAGATCACTACACCACACCGGGCGATATCGCCAAAGCCGCCATGGCCACCATTCGCGAATTCCCGGAATACTATGCCTGGTATCGTGAAAAATCTTTCGTTTTTAACGATATCAAGCAGCACAACCGGAACAAGCTGCTATGGCGGGACGAGACAGTGGACGGCATGAAGACCGGCCATACCGAGGCCGCCGGATATTGCCTTGTCTCTTCGGCGCTACGTGAAAATATGCGGCTGGTCTCCGTGGTTATGGGCACCAAAAGCGAGGAGGCCCGCGCCAAGGCGAGCCAGAGCCTGCTCAACTACGGGTTTCGTTTTTACGAGACACACCAGCTCTATGCCGCGGGGGATGTGCTCAACCGTGCCCGCATCTGGAAAGGCGAGAAGGAGAAACTCCCCTTGGGACTGGCTCAAAACCTCAACATTACAATACCGCGCCACCAGTATAAGAATCTGGATGCACAACTTGAGATTAAGCCGAAAATCATGGCCCCCGTGGAACAGGGAGATATATTGGGAAAAGTCGACGTATCTCTCAACGGAGAGTCCATTGCCTCCGTCGATCTGATCGCCCTGAAAAGGGTAGCCGATGGCAATCTATGGCAACAGATCAAAGATAGCGCCCTGCTCTGGCTGGAGTAACACTGTGAGTACGGAAGAAGAGAGCCTATTGGAATTCCCTTGCGACTTTCCCATCAAGGTCATGGGCAAGGCGGAACCTGGCTTCGATGCCATGATTGTTGAGTTGGTCAGAAAACATGCACCCGATCTGCATGAGGGTGCTGTCAGCTGCCGCGAAAGCAAAGGAGGCAAATGGATCTCTGTCACTGTCACGCTGAGAGCGGAGAGTAAGTCGCAAATTGACGCCATCTATCTCGACCTGACTGCCCATGAAAAAGTCGTGATGGCGCTTTGATACTTCATACTGAGTTTTAATCTCTGCCGTAAGCGCTTTTCACAGTACTGCCTTTATCTCCAACAGACGGCGGCAACATGATTAACAGATCAAAATTGAATTTTCATATTTAACAAACACCCATGCCCCGTAACGGCACCCTCCTCGTCAAGCATCTCGACCAGTGTCCCTATATCGAAACCTGGCGTCAGATGCAGGTCTATACCGACCAGAGAGATGAAAACAGCCAGGATCAGCTCTGGCTGCTCGAACACCCCCCGGTCTTCACCCAGGGGCAGGCCGGCAAAGCGGAGCATCTCCTGTCGCCTGGCACTATTCCTGTGGTTCAAACCGACAGAGGCGGTCAGATCACCTACCATGGCCCCGGACAGCTGGTCGCCTACCTGCTGCTCGATCTGAGACGCGCCGGACTGGGTGTACGCTCTCTGGTAACACTTCTTGAGGATGCGGTTATCGCACTGCTGGCAAGCTACGGTGTAAGCGCGATGGCACGTAAAGATGCGCCTGGTGTCTATGTAGAGACGGCGAAGATCGCATCTGTCGGTTTGCGGGTACGCAAAGGCTGCAGTTTTCATGGACTCAGCCTGAATGTGGCTATGGATCTGGAGCCGTTCAGCCGTATCAACCCCTGTGGCTATCCGGACCTCCCCGTCACGCAATTGTCAGAGATCTCAAATCAAACCGATACACACAAGGTCGGAGAGGATTTAGCACGGCAATTGGCTCAAGGTTTGGGTTACACTCTCATCTCCACCTCCACCGATTCCCCGAAACAGCACACATGAGCGGCTCAAACGATAATCTACCCCCATCACGCAACACACCAGAGAGCCATCAACGCGGAAAGGCGAAACTTTCCCGCATCCCGGTGAAAGTAGAGCCGCAGGAAAATACGCTGCGAAAACCCAAGTGGATTCGCGCCAAAGCCCCCATCGGTAAGGATGTCAGTCGAATCCGACGTATTTTACGTGAGAAGGGTCTGAGTTCTGTCTGTGAAGAGGCCGCTTGCCCCAATCTGGGCGAGTGCTTCCATCATGGGACTGCCACCTTCATGATCATGGGCGATATCTGTACCCGCCGCTGCCCTTTCTGTGACGTGGCCCATGGTAAGCCCCTCCCGCTCGATGCAGAGGAGCCGGTACAGTTGGCCGATGCCATCGAGGCCATGCAACTCAAGTACGTGGTCATTACTTCAGTCGACAGAGACGACCTGCGTGACGGTGGCGCCGGGCACTTTGCAGGCTGTATCTCCGAAGTGAGGGCGCGTATGCCAAGGACAAAGGTGGAGATACTGGTCCCGGATTTCCGCGGTCGCATGGGCGTGGCTATTGAGACTCTTGCCAAGCAACCGCCGGATGTATTCAACCACAATCTGGAGACCGTACCTCGTCTCTACAAGCAGGCCAGACCGGGTGCAGACTACCAAGGCTCACTTGATCTGCTGCGTGATTTCAAAGCCTCTCAAGCCGAAGTCCCCACCAAATCCGGCATCATGCTGGGACTGGGAGAGAAGAGAGAGGAAGTCATTCAGGTAATGCGCGACCTGCGCACACACGGTTGCGAGATGCTCACCCTGGGACAGTATCTGCAGCCGAGCCGTGAACACTTACCGGTGGAGCGGTTCGTCACACCAGAGGAGTTCGATGAGTTGGGGCGTGCGGCGGAAGATATGGGCTTCACCAGCGTTGCCAGTGGCCCGATGGTACGCTCCTCCTATCATGCAGACCTGCAGGCCAACCCGTTACTCGGTAAGTAGTCATGGACGTCACAATCACCCGGTTGCTCGAGTCGCTGCTGCTGCCGCCGGGTGGATTGATTTTTCTGGGACTTATCGGACTGCTTTTCTGGCGGTTTAAAACCGGTAGGCGAATGCTGGGGGTCTCCTTACTCCTGCTCTGGCTCAGCAGCCTGCCAGTGGTTGCCGATCTGCTTTTTCTCAGCCTCGAACGCCATCCGCCCGTCACCGCAAAGCAGATAGAGAAAGAAGAACCGCAGGTGATTGTCGTGCTGGGCGGCGGCCGGTATCTGGATGCACCAGAGTATGGCGGCGACACGGTCAGTCCACGCATGTTGACACGCCTGCGCTACGCCGCTGTTCTTGCGCGTCAAAACGGCCTCCCGGTGATACCCAGTGGCGGCAACCCCGGTGCAATAGGTGTTCCGGAAGCCAGACTTGCCCGATCGATCCTGCAGGATGAACTTAGCGTTGAAGTCATTGAGATCGAATCCCGCAGCAATACCACCTGGGAGAATGCCCGCTATACAGCCCAGCTCATGAAACAGAAAGGTATCCAGCGCATCCTTCTGGTGACCGATGCCTGCCATATGAGTCGGGCACTTTACGCCTTCGAGCGAAACGGTATCAAACCCTTACCTGCACCCACCAACTTTCTCTCAATTGCCAGCGAAACTCTCTCTCCTCTTGCCAGGTATCTGCCCAGTGGAAACGCAATCAGAGAAACCAGCTATGCGGTTCATGAGTATCTCGGACTACTCTGGTACCTGATGCGATAACGCCGCCAACCGGAAAGGCCAAGGGGCAGACCGCTACTTGGCATCTTTCAGATGCGCACCGTAACGCTCCATCAAGTAGCATAGGCAGTCCTGACGAATAACGTTGGTATCTTTAGTCAGCATGGAAGGCATTACAGGACGACGAAGACAGAGCAGGCCCTCCTTGAAAGTAAAATAGTCACTTGCCACTTCACGGCCCCGTTCATCTCTCACATCCAATAAATCAACCGGGGCAGAGCCATTGATTCGACCCAGGGGAGTTCCTGCCGGCAGTTCCTGAAAGTTCATCCGGTCCAGGTCAGACTCGAAGATGATCTCACCCTGACCCGCCACAAAACCGATAGTGACATCAGGTAAAACAGTGACCCTGGCCACGGTATGAAAAAGATCGATATCCTGTGCCGATACCGGATGCTGCGGATGTAGTGAGAGGTGCAAACAAGCATCCAGAAACTGATCAGCATGGGTGGCACCGTATGCCTGCCCCACTTTACCGCACTCAAGGGTTACCGCAGGACACAACTCCGCAAAGGCCATCGACTGCACACCTTTCGGTCGCAGAAAATAGACCACGGTACGCCCAAACAGCAGCGCCAGATGAAGAAACGTCGTATCGAGCCGATTGACACAGGCATAGTGCGGATTGAAACCGGTATTGTTGTGCACGTCGATACTGGCGAAGGGATGTCGAGGGCGCATGATCTCCAC
This sequence comes from Candidatus Thiodiazotropha sp. (ex Monitilora ramsayi), assembly GCA_025655595.1. GTDB lineage: Bacteria > Pseudomonadota > Gammaproteobacteria > Chromatiales > Chromatiaceae > Thiodiazotropha. The sequence goes on along the minus strand of JAHXIO010000001.1, from coordinate 444,013 downwards.
GATCTGCGCCATCATCCGGCTCTCTTCCGAATCCGCCTCCTCACTCCCCGGCCAGACCCGGTTATAGTCCGGCTGGCCCGGCAGTCGCCTCAAACCCTCAGCCGCCGCCGCGATGTTGCCGATAAAAAGACTCATCGCCCTGGGCAGGCTCTTACCTCCTTCATAGCGAGCCAATAGATGACGCACTGCATCCCACCCGACTGTCTCATTGCCATGCATGAGAACGGACACAAAGAGCGGCTCCGGCCTCCTTCCGGGCAGGTGAATCAGACTGGGTCCTGCAAGAGCGGTTGTCAGCTCATGCGCTTCTAACTGCAGTATGCCCTGAGGCAGATTATTCAATTCGTGCAGCATTCGCTAACCTTTGAAACCAGAATCTTTCAACACTATGCAAGCTGCCCACAAACCATACTCACACCGGCCACTCATGCACAGGCCTCCCACTCTCCTGATGTGCTAAATAGTCCTCCATCAATGCATGGAAATCGGTGCCATGAGCAGCCACCCAGCTACGCTGCCATTTGGCTCCGTTCATCCCTTTTTGTACCCGCGCTTTGATAATACCAAGCCAAAACTCGCTCTCACTTTGATCGACTCCCAGATTCGTCAAACCCTCAGCCGCCACAGGCAACAGACGCTCAGTCACCAACTGTGCCAACCTGATCTTCTCGATATCAAACCACGAAACTTCAGCCTGTAAACCCAGCCTCGCCGCTGCATAGTAATTCCTACGGGCAAGTTCGAAGCTCAACTTTTCTGTCGGTGCCTCTTCATTCTCAAGCAGACCATGGACCAGGCCAAAATAGAAGGCGGCATTGGCTATCGAATCCTTCACACTCGGTCCTGCAGGAATCACACGATGCTCAATTCGAAGTTTCGGCTCACCTTGATCGTCAAAGCCGATCAAAGGCCGGTTCCAACGCCAGATGGTCCCATTATGCAGTCTCAAGTGGGCCAGCTTTTCCGGTGGTTCATCCATCAATAGTGGCAGCAACACCGGATAGCGTTGAAAATTCGCAGTGAAGTTCTCCATGATCGAGTCATAGACGTAACGAATACCGAAACTGACCCGTTTGGTCAGATCTGAAGCACCCACAGAGATCGACTGCTCGAACAAGGGTATCCTCGTCTCATCCCAAAGATCACGCCCGAACAGGTAGGGTGAGTTGGCGCTGACACCAACCATCGGGGCAGAGACGATTTTCGACAGATTGTATAGATCAGCAGCGTGTGCGCCATCCACCTGCAGATGGATCTGAAACGAGGTTGCCGCCGACTCCAGCATCACGTCTTCATGGCTCAGCCTCAGAGATTCCCTCCCATCGATTTCCAATCTGACAGGCAGGCCGTTGCGCAACCTGAAGACCTGTTCGTTGAGTGCCCGGTAGCGATTCAGCGGTGACATATTGGAGAGGGAAAGCGCGTTCTGCTGCAAGGTCGGCAGAATACCTATCATGCCCAGCCTCAATCCCAGCGCATCGGCATGAACATTGACCCGCCGCCATAACGTATCCAGCTCCTCTGCCATTCGGCTGAACACATCACCCTGCAAACGGCGCACCCGACTATTGAACTCCACATTAAAGGTGGCCAGTTCCGGTACCACCAGAGGTTCATCGAAGTTTTCCAGCAACTGTTGATTTTTCGGAGCGGGTTCACCTCTCTGCTTATCCAAGAGGCAAGCCTCAAGTTCAAATCCACCTAATGCATCAGGACTCGAAAACAGACCGGACTCGAACCATTCGGCAAGCAATCGGGTCTCCACCTCCAAACGACGCTGAAACTCGGCGAAATCCGCATCCTGAAAGCGACTTGAAGGTATCTCCTGCCCCATTCTCTCACGCGCCTCCGAGCTGTAGCTCCAGACGCCTCAATCTCTCCGGCGTACCGACATCTATCCAATGACCTGTGTAGCATTCTCCCGTCACCAAACTCTCAGCCATTGCACTTCTCAGCAGAGGCGCCAATGGAAAGGGACCCGGTTGGCACCCGTCAAACAGGCGTGGATCATAGACACCGATACCACTGAATGTCAGGCGCTTCCCTTCTCCGGTAGAGACGGAGTCGCCCTGTAACAAAAAATCCCCCTCTGGGTGATGCTCTGGGTTAGGCACCAATACTAGATGTGCCAGTTTGCCATCAGCCAGCACTAGGCGGGAAAGATCCAGATCACACCAGACATCACCATTCAACACGAGAAAAGGGGTCTCTCCTAGTAATGGTAGTGCACGGAAGATACCCCCGCCCGTTTCCAGTGCGTGTTCCTCAGGGGAATACCGGATATCCACGCCCCAACGCGCGCCATCCTGGAGACAATCTTCGATCATCCCTCCAAGATGGGCATGATTGATCACGATCTTTTGTATACGCATCGCCGCAAGGCGTTCGATATGGCGGACAATCAGTGGTTTGCCTGCGACCGGTATCAATGGTTTCGGCATGGTATCGGTGAGAGGACGCATGCGCTCGCCTCTACCGGCGGCCAGTATCATTGCCTTCATATTGCTATCCCAAGTTTGCGGCCGGTTCACCGTTCAATACACAAGGTGGAACAGATTTCATCATACAATGCCGGAAGCAGGCAGTGACAAGTAAAACTTGTGTTCACTTCACCATTTGACCCAACATGAGGCCGGGCCATTCAGATTTGCTTTCTTTTATGCATAAAAAAAACGGCCCGCATTGCGGACTGTTTTTTCAAGTGCCATATCCCTATGGGATACTTCTCGGGGTTACCACCTAATATCATGTCCAGCATCTAGCAGGCTGCTGCCAAAGCCATCATCACTACCCACCAGAGCAATCACCGGGCAATATGCGATACCGACATTCTCGGTACTATGGCATAGAAATCATTGGTACCTGATCCGTAGAAGTCATGTGAACCATCCTGCGATACAGTCGGCAGCGCCTTTGATCTGGTGATACCTGAGTAGAAGTCACGATTGCCGCCAAGTGCCTTATAAAAACTCATGCGACTGGGCATTGGCAAAACCGAAAACCATAAGGGTCGCAGCAAAAATAGTGATTGTTTTTCATCACCTTTCCCTTAAGTTATGTGAAATAGTAATAAAACGTCTTTCACTGCTACTTACGCTGCCAACCCGATTTTGCTTTCACTGCTTCTCCCAGAAAAAAAGGGGCCTTTCGGCCCCCTCTCACAAATACAGATAATGAAGGGTAGGAATTATCCCTTCATGGCATCAAAAAACTCTTCGTTGGTTTTCGACACCTTCAGTTTATCGAAAAGGAATTCCATGGCCGCAAGTTCATCCATCGGGTGCAGAATCTTGCGCAAGATCCACATCTTTTGCAGTTCATCCGGTTTCATCAACAGCTCTTCACGGCGCGTCCCTGAGCGGTTGATATTGATCGCCGGAAAAATACGCTTTTCTGCAATTCGTCTATCCAGATGCACCTCCATGTTGCCGGTACCCTTGAACTCCTCATAGATGACATCGTCCATACGCGAACCGGTCTCGACCAGGGCGGTGGCCAAAATGGTCAGTGACCCTCCCTCTTCAACATTTCGTGCCGCACCGAAGAAACGCTTGGGACGCTGCAATGCGTTGGCGTCGACACCACCTGTCAACACCTTGCCTGAAGAGGGTACGACGGTATTGTACGCACGGGCCAGGCGGGTGATGGAGTCGAGCAGGATCACCACATCCTTTTTATGCTCGACTAAACGTTTGGCTTTTTCAATGACCATTTCCGCAACCTGCACATGGCGTGTTGCCGGTTCATCGAAGGTACTGGAGATAACCTCGCCACGTACCGAACGAGCCATCTCGGTCACCTCTTCAGGGCGTTCGTCGATCAACAGCACAATGACATAACACTCAGGATGATTATGGGTAATCGACTGTGCAATGTTCTGCAGCATCATAGTTTTACCCGCTTTCGGCGGGGAGACGATCAGACCACGCTGCCCTTTACCGATGGGTGCACAGAGATCGATGGTACGAGCCGTAATATCTTCCGTACTGCCGTTCCCGATCTCCAGATGAAACCGCTTATTGGCGAACAGCGGCGTGAAATTCTCGAACAGGATTTTGCTCTTGGCGTTCTCGGGTTTGTCATAGTTGATTTCATCAACCTTGAGCAGCGCGAAATATCGCTCTCCATCTTTCGGGGGGCGGATCTTGCCGGAGATGGTATCGCCGGTTCGCAGACTGAAACGCCGAATCTGGCTGGGAGAAACATAGATATCATCGGGACCGGCCAGATAGGAGCTGTCCGCCGAACGAAGAAACCCGAACCCATCTTGTAGGATTTCCAATACCCCGTCACCGAAAATACTCTCACCTTTCTTGGCGTGGGCCTTCAATATGGCGAAGATCAGATCCTGCTTTCGGGTTCGAGCCATGCCCTCGATTTTCATTTCTCGGGCGAGATCTGCCAGTTCTGCTACCGGCTTCTTCTTCAGTTCAGTCAGATTCATAATTGTCTAAAGGTTTTGGTTTTCGGAATTTTTTAGTTTGGGGCGGTTATCGCCTTAGGCTGGCGTGATGGATTCAGTGATCACTTTTCAGGCTGGGACGCAGGATTGTCCGAACTTGGTCTTGGGGAAGGCGATTGGAGAGCGGTTAAACGCGCCCAGTCCTGAATTTTGTATCTATAGGTTGCTATCGATAAAAGCTACGAGTTGAGATTTGGAGACGGCGCCCACTTTGGTTGCCTCGACCTCGCCATTCTTAAACAGCATCAACGTGGGAATACCACGGATACCATAGCGGGGAGGCGTATTGGGATTTTCGTCGATATTCAGTTTGGCAATTTTCAACCGGCCTGTGTATTCGCTAGCGATCTCATCCAGCACCGGAGCGATCATTTTACAGGGACCACACCATTCCGCCCAGTAGTCTATTAGTACAGGCTCATTAGATTTTAAGACGTCTGACTCAAAGGAATCATCGGTCACATGAACAATATGCTCACTCATTGGATTGAGTATCTCCGACTTTTTGGGAGTTTACCGGGGCGTCTGCGGGTTGCATCTGCGCACCTTGCCAAGGATCCAGAACGACTCCATGGGACATTGAAAAACGAAAAAACGGGGAGGACCTCTGGATGAGACTGGATATTCAAGCCCATATCGCCTCATTTTTCAAGACTTCAGTGCCATTTAAAGCATAATTCTCCTTTCTGAAGCTATCCCCCGGTCTCAGAATCCTCAAATAGTGAGTCAATCTGGCAAAGATGGGCAATGGACAGCATATCTCCAGGTATTTCTTTGACGGCTACCTGGACCCCTTTGTGAGCCGCCACCGCCTTCCACTCCAACAACAGAGCGAGCCCCGCACTGTCTGCAGCGGTTACCTGTGACAGATCGATCTCCACATCCTGTGATCCAGAAAAAAAAGTCTCTGATTGCTGCAGCAACATCGTTGTTGTGGAGAAGGTCATCTCACCGACCACATGAAAATGGAAGGCGCCGTCACGCTCGATACGCGTAGTCGTCATCCGTTATTCCTGGGTCATGGCGTTCTCTTCCGCCTGACTGAAGAGAAACTGACCGATAATCTCTTCTAATACCAAGGCCGACTGGGTAATCATGATTTCACTACCCTGCTCAAGACTCTCCATACTGCCACCCGGATCAAGACCGACATACTGCTCACCCAATAATCCTGAGGTATAGATCTTGGCAATGGTATCCTCGGGAATCTGGTTATAGTCCGGCTCGATCAGCATTGTGACCACCGCCTCAAAGCTCTTCTGGTCATACCCGATATCGACAACCCGGCCGATCCTGACCCCTGCCATGGAGACGGGTGATCTCACCTTGAGCCCGCCTATATTGTCGAAGCGCGCAGTGATTTCATAGCCCTCACTGGTCGTGATATTGGCCAGATTGCTCACCTGCATGGCAAGAAAAAACAGCGCCACCAGACCGGCAGCCATAAAGGCACCGACGGTAATTTCCAGCTGTCTCATTTTCATCTATCAATCTCCAAACATCAGTGCGGTCAGCACAAAGTCGAGTACCAGTACGGCCAGTGCCGAGTGTACCACCGTCCGGGTCGTGGAGCGGCTTACACCGGCGGAAGTAGGCACAGTGTCATAACCCTGGAAAAGGGCGATCCAGGTACAGATAACACCGAACACCAGACTCTTGATGACACCGTTGATCACATCCTCGTTCCAGTCGATTTTGGACTGCATCTGGCTCCAGAAAGCACCTTCATCCACGCCCAGCAGACCAACACCGACAAAATACCCGCCAATCGCACCCACTGCGCTGAAGAGCGCGGCAAGCAAAGGCATGGAGATAAACCCGGCAAAGAATCGGGGAGTGAGTATTCTGCGCACCGGATCGACCGCCATCATCTCCAATCCGGAAAGCTGCTCGGTAGCTTTCATCAGACCGATCTCCGCCGTCAGGGCGGATCCCGCACGCCCGGCAAACAGTAACGCTGTCACCACAGGACCGAGTTCCCTCACGAGCGAGGCAGCCACCATCACGCCAAGACTGTCTTCTGCGGCAAACTGGGACAACACATAGTAACCCTGCAGGCTCAACACCATACCGACAAAGAGACCGGAGACCACGATAATGGTGACGGTGCGCACCCCAATACTATGTATCTGTGTCAGCAGCAAGCCGGGGCGGGGCAGCAGGCTCGTAATACCCGCAAGAATCTGAAGAAACAGCAGGTGCCCTCGACCCAAACGCTCGAATGCCTCGACCCCTTTACGGCCGAAATCGGCCAGAAGATCCAGCATCAGTTGCCTCCCCGCATACTCAGTAAGTCCTCTTCCAGGGTGGGTGCCTCATAGTGAAACCCAACCGGTCCGTCGGGCAGTCCGCTCATGAACTGTCGGACCGAAGCGGAGGTTGAATCCGCCAACTCCTTGGGCGTCCCCTGCTCGATCACTTTACCCCCGTTGATGACATAGACCAGATCTGAAATAGATGAGGTCTCCTCCACATCGTGGGAGACAAGGATGCTGGTCAGCCCAGCGGCATCGTTAAGCCGTCTGACCAGCTGCGCCAATACCCCCATGGAGATCGGGTCCTGACCGGTGAACGGCTCATCATACATCACCATCATCGGATCCAGCGCGATTGCTCTGGACAGAGCCACCCGTCTTGCCATTCCGCCCGACAATGCCGACGGCATCAGGTCGCGAGCACCGCGCAAACCTACCGCCTCCAGTTTCATCAGAACCAGGCGGCGTATCATTGACTCCGGGAGGTTGGTATGTTCCCGCAGGGGATAGGCCACATTGTCGTAGACGTTGAGATCGGTCAGGAGGGCGCCGGTCTGAAACAGCATCCCCATACGCATACGAAGCTCGAACAGCGCCTTGCGGGAAAGTTCGTGCACATTTTGACCATCAACCTCGATGGTGCCTTGACTGGGCCGAAGCTGGCCGCCTATCAGTTTCAGCAGGGTGGTCTTGCCGGTGCCACTGGGTCCCATGATAGCAGTGACCTTGCCACGGGGGATGTCGATATCCACGCCATTGAAGATAGAGCGGTCTCCGCGGGAGAAGTGGAGATTACGGATTTTAATCAGGGATGGGACTGTGTTCACAGCAGTTCAGATGTGACTTTCCAAATTCTGGCCATTGTGTCGGTGGCTGATTCAACCGTCAAGCGATCATTAGCGATAGCGCTGACCATGCACACAAATAGGATTTGTCGGCTATCGAATCTTTTAATCAGGTCTACTTACTGAATTATTTGATACAAACCATCCCACGCCATACTCTGTACGGATTATCACGCCTGTTTATTCATGCAGGAAGACAACCAGATTCCAGTTAATTACGAGACAAGTGCTATGTCCCGGATCATAAAATTTAAAAAGCCCAGTGCCAGCGAAAAATTTAAAGGTAAGGGTCTCTGTCGGGAGGGGTTCCACAAATGGATCATCGACAAGAGATCGATATTCAATGTCAAACAGGGCAGGTTAGTGACCATCCACCGTTGTAAACGTTGCAGCAAAACCCGTACGACTGCGATTTGAAGCTCAGATACAGAGCCTTTCCACCACTTCGCCGCCGACCAGGTGTTTTTCAAAGATCTCGTCCATGTCCTCTCTATCCACAAATGTGTACCAGACCTCATCAGGATAGACCACTAACACTGGACCTTCCGAACAACGGTCCAGACAGCCTGCCGTATTGACACGTACACCGCCAGGCCCGGCCAGCCCTGCATCTTTGACCTTCTGCTTCAGGTAGTCCCGCATCTCTTTGGCACCGTGCTGGCCACAACAGGAACGGCCATCCACCCGTTCATTGACACAAAAGAATAGGTGGTAGCGATAGTAAGACATAAAAAACACTCTTCCTGCGATGATAGTCAGCCGTTTAACCGCTATTATAGGGCCTGATTCATCAATACCCACACACCCGACTGTGACCCCTGAACAACTGCTCAAAGAGGCAGACCGCTGCGTGAAGTGCGGCCTCTGCCTCCCTCATTGTCCCACCTACCTGGTGCTGGAGAACGAAGCCGACTCTCCGCGCGGTCGAATCAGCCTGATTCAAGCACTTGCCAGAGGGGAGCTAAGAAAGGACCCTTCACTTGAGAACCATCTGTCACGCTGCCTGAGCTGTCGTGCCTGCGAATCCGTTTGTCCCTCAGGGGTCAGGTACGGGGAGCTCATCGATGGCGGCCGGGCTTTAATCAATAAAGAACACCATGGAAGCCCGCTCTGGCGCAGGCTGTTCGATCAACTCAGCGACCGGAACAGACTGGCCCGATGGAGTTCACTTCACAACCTGTTGCGCCGTCTAGGCCTGACCCGTCTCGCCAGTCTAGTACCATCTGAGACACTTCGGCGTCTGATCGCCTTCGGCAGATACCTGCCCAGTAAGGGCAACACGCTGGTGGGCTTGCATGCATCCAAGCAACCTACGGGGAGACTGGTACAACTCTTCACCGGCTGTGTGGGCAGCCAGACCGAGCAGACACTGATAATGCAGGCACTCTCTCTCCTGACCCGTCTCGGTTACGCTGTTGAGATTCCCCAATCACAGGTCTGCTGTGGCGCACTGCATCGGCATAACGGCTATCCGGACGATGCGGATCGACTCCTCGAGGAGAATCGGCGGCAGACCGAAATCAGTCGTGCCGACTGCCTGATCACACTCGCAACCGCATGCCAACTCGAGCTGGATGAGCACCTGAAGACAAAGCTTCCGATCAAAGACCTCACTGCCTTTCTGCTCGATCTGCCTGAAGAGACGCTGCCCAGGTTATTGCCGCTGAAAAAAAAGGTAATCGTTCACTCGCCCTGCTCCAGTCACAACGACCGCAGCCAAGACCTTTTACAGCGTATTCCATCACTTGAAATCACCAATTTCCCTGAGGAAGGGATCTGCTGTGGCGCGGCGGGGAGTTATCTACTGACCCAGCCAAAACTTTCTGCCGCCCTGGGAGAGTGGAAAACAGCTTACCTAAGGGCCTCACAAGCGGATATTCTGATCACGAGCAATACCGGCTGCGCACTTCAATTTCGTCAATTGATCCGGCAGATGGATCTGGAGATGGAGGTCATGCACCCGGTGGAGCTGTTCGCACAGCAACTGGAAACCCGTGCTTGATCCAGACGCCCGCTGAAGCTAAGGTTCCGCTATGCCCGAGAGAACAGACCACCCAGCAGACCGATTTATTATCGGCGTCGATCAAGCCCTTCGCACACTTTTCGGACGTCCTCAGGTCACCGAGCGACCGGATCCGGCAAACGCCCATCCTGAGTCCGATATGAGTGATCAGGAGAGGGACTTGGCTGCCCGCCTGATGCGGATCAATCATACCGGAGAGGTCTGTGCGCAGGCGCTTTACCAGGGACAGGCGCTAACCGCCAAACTGCCTGAAGTCCGAGACAGTATGGAGCGGGCAGCACAGGAGGAGAACGACCACCTCGACTGGTGCGAGTCCCGATTGAAAGCCCTCGACAATCGTAAGAGCCTGCTGAACCCCTTCTGGTATGCGGGATCTTTCATGATCGGCGCAACAGCCGGCCTGGCGGGTGATAAATGGAGCCTGGGATTTGTCGCCGAGACTGAACATCAGGTGGAAGCGCACCTGGAGGATCATCTACAGCGCCTTCCCCCGCAGGACGAAAAGAGCCGCGCGGTCCTGGAACAGATGAAGGATGATGAGATTCACCACGCGACGGTGGCGCTGGAGGCGGGTGGCGCGAAACTGCCGGGGCCGATCAAAATGGCCATGAAACTGACGTCGAAACTGATGACGAAATCTGTCTACTACCTCTGATAGCACACCGAGACTCAACCCGCATTCGGGTTAACTTGAACCACTTCCGTATCCACCATGCGATCCCGATCCGAGGTGCCGATCTGCACCGCCAGTGTCATTCCAAACCCGACTACTACCAGAACCAATAGAACCGCGAAAAAGTCGGGGCTTCTATGGGAATATCTTGTCTTCATAGCACACCAAAATAATCAATCAGTTAAGTAAAAATATTAATCCTTACCATCAACTTAACCTTGAACCTGTTCACGTTGCTGTCCAAATAGCGCTCAATTACTACTTTTCCTTCCCATCGGGCGCCGTTTCTGACGCCCCCATCTCGCTCAACAGGGCAGAGACCGGGTCGTGACCGCCACGATTAGCCAATCCAAGGGCGGTATTACCCGTCTGATCAGCCGCATTCAGGTCGGCACCACGCTGTACCAGCAGCTTAACCACATCCAGATGACCGAATGCTGATGCCTCCATTAGCGGCGTACTACCTCTGGGCCCGGCAAGGTTCACATCGGCTCCCGCAGACAACAAGGCCCTGACGGTGTAGGTGTTGCCTCGAATGGCTGCCAGTTGAAGCAGTGTCCTGCCGGCCTGATTCGTACTGTCGACATTCGCACCTTGGGCGAGCAGATCCTCCACTTGCCGGACTTCCCCGAGAGAGACGGCCGCAATCAGTGAGCGGGTCATCTCAGGCCCATCCACAGCCCAAGAGCTGCCGATACTGGCGACCAGAACCAGAGCTAAAAAAATACCTCTCATCTCAAAACCTTAGGTTTTCCGTACCAATGCTTTACCTGTCGGCACAAGCTTTAAATTCTTGAAATTATCATTGCACCCTGTAGATCCCATTCACATTTTCTTTGTGATCAGGCGTTGACTCTCGGTATTCCATCTCGATCGATAAAAATCGGGAGCCGTTTGTCACGAGAACCTGATTGTCTTACCCGTTGCACATCAAGCGCCCCCTCAGTACCCTTACACTGCAAATATCAAACGACCGGAATTTAGCTTTCCATGGAATCAGAATCACCCAACCGAATCGACGTTCAGGTTGAGACCAACTACGTAGAATCCCAGTCACAACCTGACGAGCAACGGTTTGTCTTCTCCTATACCGTCACCATCCGAAACGAGGGAGAGATCCCGGCGCGCCTGATGAACCGCCACTGGATCATTACGGATGCGAACGGCAAAGTTCAGGAGGTACGCGGCGAGGGTGTGGTTGGCGAACAGCCCAATATAAAACCCGGTGAGACCTTTCGCTATACCAGCGGAACTGTACTCGATACACCGGTAGGCAGCATGCAAGGCAGCTACGACATGATCGATAACCAGGGTAAACACTTTGACGCCACTATCCCGCCCTTCTCGCTGGCCAGGCCAGGCAGTCTCCATTGAGGCGGCACTGACTGACAAGGATTTAAAAAAGAGGTAAACATGGAGCGGAATTTGCGGCTGTCTGAACCAATCTGGTTGGCCGCCACTGTTTTACTGCTGCTCATCCTCAGCGGCATCGATCCGGTCGCTGACCGCTATACTTGGTTCCTTGAGACCTCACCAGTCATGATTGGCCTGGTCCTGCTCACGCTGACCTGGCAGCGCTTCCCACTGACCTTATTGCTTTGTCGATTGCTGGCCATTCACGCCGTCATATTAATGATCGGCGGTTACTATACCTATGCGGAGGTCCCCCTCTTCAACTGGTTGCAGGAAGCACTCGACCTTTCCCGTAATCACTATGATCGTGTGGGACATTTTGTACAGGGCTTCGTGCCGGCGATTCTCGCCCGGGAAATCCTGTTGAGACGCTCTCCTCTACAAAGAGGACGATGGCTGTTTTTTATCTCTCTCTCCATCTGCCTCGCCTTCAGTGCCTTCTATGAGCTGATCGAGTGGTGGGTGGCCTTGCTCAGCGACCAGGCGGCCGAAGCGTTTCTCGGCACCCAAGGCGACCCCTGGGATACGCAAACAGACATGTTTCTCGCCCTGATCGGGGCAAGCACCTCGCTGCTATTGCTTTCATCCGCTCACGACCGGCAACTTGCGAAACTGGATACCGACTAATGGCTGTCTATGCGATCGGTGATGTACAGGGCTGCTATGATGAACTCATGGCGTTACTCGAGAAGATTGAGTTCAACCCGGATAAAGATAAACTCTGGTTTGCCGGCGACCTGGTCAACCGCGGGCCCAAATCTCTCGAAGTACTGCGCTTCGTCAAATCCCTGGGAGAGCGGGCGATCACCGTACTCGGAAACCATGACCTCCACCTGCTTGCCCTCTCTCAGGGCAACCGCAGCCACTATAAACATGGCACCCTGGATAAGATTCTTCACGCACCCGACCTGGACGACCTGACCGACTGGCTGCGACATAGGCCACTCATGCACCACAGTGAAAAAAGGGGTTACAGTCTGATCCACGCCGGCTTACCCCCCCAGTGGGACCTCGACACGGCCAAAGCCTGCGCACGAGAGCTGGAACAAACGCTGCGCGGACCCGGTTTTCATGATTTCTGCCAGAAGATGTACGGAAACCAACCTGACCGGTGGCGTGATGACATGAAAGGTCTCGACCGACTACGGTTCATTACCAACGCTTTCACCCGACTGCGCTACTGCACCAAAGACGGCAGGCTCTCTCTGCGTGACAAAGGCTCGCCAGGTTCTCAATCCAATGGAGCACTGCCGTGGTTTGCCGTATCGGGACGCGCCTCCCGTGACAACCGCATCATCTTTGGTCACTGGTCGACCCTGGGCTATCATCAATCAGGCAATGTCTGGTGCCTCGACAGCGGTTGTCTTTGGGGTGGAGAGCTCACCGCGCTTCGCGTGCGTAAATCGCAACCACCCAAAGCGATTCACTTAAACTGTTCCGGCATCATGAAACCAACTAAAAAATAGGCCGCCGACACCCAGTCAGGCAAGTTTACGAAAAAGGAGCAACCCATGCGCGCCCATGAGATTGAGCACAAGATCATCGGTCACGACATGCAGCTTGTGGAGATATATCTCGACCCGGGCGAGACGGTGATTGCCGAAGCGGGCTCCATGACCTACATGGACAATCAGATTAGCTTCGAGACCAAAATGGGTGACGGTGCCGATCCCGATGAAGGAGTATTCGGCAAACTATTCAGTGCCGGCAAACGTATGCTCACGGGAGAATCGGTCTTTACTACCCATTTCACTCATAGTGGAGATACGAACAAGGCAACGGTCGCCTTTTCCGCTCCCTACCCCGGTTCCGTGATGCCACTCGATCTCAGCCAACTTGGCGGACGCATCACCTGCCAGAAAGATGCCTTTCTCTGTGCCGCCCTGGGCACCAAACTCGATATCGCCTTCAATAAGCGGCTCGGCAGTGGGCTGTTCGGCGGCGAGGGCTTTATTCTACAGAAGCTGGAAGGTGACGGTATGGCCTTCATTCAGGCGGGAGGAGCCGTGATTGAAAAGCAGCTCAATGGCGAAACCCTGCGCATCGATACCGGCTGCCTGGTCGGCTTCACCGATGGGATCGAGTACGACATCAGTATGGCAGGTGGACTCAAGTCAATGATATTCGGTGGAGAAGGGATCTTCCTCGCCACCCTGAGCGGCACCGGGAGGGTCTGGATACAGAGTCTACCTTTCTCCCGTATGGCAGACAGAATTCTGCAGCATGCCCCACAAGGCGGTGGGAAAGAGCGTGGAGAAGACTAGGACTTAGTCCGCTCCAGTTCGAGAAAGGTGTATGCGTAGGGGTTTTTCTCATCCGCCGGATGAGAATCCCGACTCATCTCACGCCAGGCATCCCAGTCGATTTGCGGAAAATAGGCATCGCCATCCACCTCCACATCCACCAGGGTCAGATAGAGGCGATCGGCCTTGGGCAGCAACTCCTTATATATAGCCCCGCCACCGACGATCATGATCTCAGCCACATTGCCTGCCTCTGCAATGGCCTCCTCTGCGGAGTGAACCACTGTGCACGACTCGGCCCGGTATGCCTGGTCCCGTGTGATCACGATGTGTTTGCGTCCCGGCAACACACCCGGCAGAGACTCCCAGGTCTTGCGCCCCATCACGATGGGCTTACCCATAGTCACTTGCTTAAAATGGCTGAGGTCGGCCGGCAATCGCCAGGGTAAGCGGTTGTCTCGACCGATGACACCGTTCTTATCCATCGCCACAATGAGTGAAATCTTTGGAGCATCTTGCTCCATCAGACCGCTACCGGCGCCTTGATATGGGGGTGCGGATCGTAATCGGTCAGTTGAAAATCCTCGAAGCGGAAGCTGAAAATATCCTCGACCGAAGGATTGATCCGCATGGAAGGCAGGGTTCGCGGTTCACGGCTGAGTTGCAGTTGCGCCTGCTCTAAATGGTTGCTGTAGAGATGGGCATCGCCGAACGTATGAATGAACTCACCGGGCTGCAGACCGGTGACTTGCGCCATCATCAGAGTCAGTAGTGAATAGGAGGCGATATTGAACGGCACGCCGAGAAAGATATCGGCACTGCGTTGATAGAGCTGACAGGAGAGACGCCCATCAGCCACATAGAATTGAAACAAACAGTGACAGGGGGGCAGCGCCATCCGCTCGATATCGCTCGGATTCCAGGCAGAGACGATGAGGCGACGTGAATCCGGGTTGTTTCTGATCTGGTCGACCAACTGACTTATCTGGTCAATCTTACCTCCATCAGGCGCAGGCCATGAGCGCCACTGATGCCCGTAGACAGGCCCCAGATCGCCGTTCTCATCCGCCCACTCATCCCAGATACTCACCCCGTTCTCTTTCAGATAACGTACGTTGGTATCGCCATTGAGAAACCAGAGCAGTTCGTGAATGATCGACCGCAGATGCAGTTTTTTTGTCGTCAGCACGGGAAAACCGTCAGCAAGATCAAAGCGCATCTGGTAGCCGAATACACTGCGGGTACCGGTTCCCGTACGATCCTCTTTCACCGCACCCTGTTCGAGCACGTGACGCAATAGATTGAGATACTGCTTCATGAAGTTGATTCCGAAGGGGCTTTCACACGATAAGCCAAAAAAAGTAAAACAATACCAAACACGATCATCGGTGCACTCAGGATCTGACCCATCGTCACCCAGTCAAAGGCGAGATAACCGATATGGGCATCCGGCATGCGCACCAACTCTACTATAAAACGAAAGAGACCATAACAGAGCAGGAAAACTCCCGATACAGCCATGCGGGGCGGACCCTTTGCGGAGAAGAACCACAGGATCAGGAACAGGAGGACCCCTTCGAGGAGGAATTCATAGAGCTGATTGGGATGAACCGGCAATGAATAGAGCGCATCCATCGGCTGGCCCAGGCGACTACAAAGCCCGGGCGCATCCGCACAAGGTACCCGCATACCCCATGGCAGGCTGGTCGGGCCACCCCAAAGCTCTGCGTTGATGAAATTGCCCAGACGACCGGCACCCAAGCCGATGGTCACCAGAGGGGCAATAAAATCGGTCGCTTCAAAGAATGTACGTCGGTGACGGCGGGCAAACAGCCACATCGCCAACAACACCCCGAGCAACCCTCCATGGAAGGACATACCGCCTTCCCACACCCGAAAAATCGAGAGTGGATTCTCGATGAGATTGTTCCATCCATAGAAAAACACATAGCCGAATCGTCCTCCCAACACCACACCGAGAACGATGAAAAACACCATGTCATCGACCTGCTGTGCGGACCAGAGACTACCGGGTTTTGCGGCGCGAACCCGCCCAAGCCACCAGCCGCCCAGAAATCCGATTAGGTACATCGCACCGTACCAATGGATTTTAAGCGGTCCGAGCTCAAGCAATACCGGATCAATAATGTCTGGGTAGGTGATCATGGTCGCGCATGGTATCACAAGGAATAAGGTTCACGAATCCGCCAAATATCCGTAAATATGACAATTTACGACACATTAACCATGTTACAATTCTGTGAATTAAGTCACATTCTTCCCAGATAACGGAATTAATTTCGCAGACGACGCGACGGACTTCTGCGGGGTGTCAAGTTTTTGTACGCATCGCCGCTATCTCGTACAGACGATGCAACACCCTTTAGCATCCAAATGGGAAGGACTATGAGTTACGCACACGCACAGAAATTTGAAACTTACATACCGCGTAAAATGGATACCCTAGGCTCTCGGCTGAGACGTAAAAGGCGGGAACGTGGTTGGACCCAGGAAGAGCTTGCCCTGCGCGCCGGGACCAATCAAGCGGTTATCCAGAAGATCGAGAATGGAAAAAGCCTGCGACCGAGAAAGATCGATGAGATCGCCCAGGTACTGGATGTTAATCCTGCCTGGCTGATGTTCGGCGAAGAGGCCAGTACGGTTCTTGACGAAGAGGCAACCGAAGTCGCCAAAGCTTGGCACCGCCTCCCGGAACCCCTGCGGAGCCGGATTAAACGGAACATCTTCGAACAAGTACTCCTGCATTCAAGCAAGAAATAACCCCCCTCTACAAAAAATCGCCGGGATGCGGTGCGTCATCCCGGCGATTTTCGCTATCCACTATCTGCCAAGCAGGTGCATGAGCAGTGAGACATAGTTGCATGAGGAAACAGGAACCAGCGTCCACCCATAAAAAAACCCGACGTTTCCGCCGGGTTTTATGTTTCTGATATGGCAAACAAATCAGAATTTATATGAAGCCCCAAGTGAGAAGACCGGGTAGTACTTATAGCCGCTGATATCGTCTTCGAATCGCTGCTCCTCAAGTGCGATATCCGCAGGATCGACCAGAGATGAGCCGGGGCCGGTAGGCGTCAGAGTCACATCACCCGATCCCTGAAACATGATTCCGAGATCCACATTGAACCCCCAACCTTTTCCGGCCGCCAGGGCATTGCCCCAACCAACACCCAAATAGGGCGCGGTCGAATCGAAATCGAGCTTGGCATTGAGGCCAATACCGGGATAGAAAGTATCACCAATCGTGAGGCCGTCCGTTGTAGAGACGCCGGTCAGTTCATTGCCGTTACTCATCAAACCCGCGGTGAAGCGGAATGCTGATCCGAAAGGATGCCAGTCGGCAAGCAATGAAACGGACTGCAACTCCAGATCGAGATCATACTCGATATTCGAAACCGTCTCGTTTCGGTCGTAGGTGAACCTGTTCAGGCCCAATCTGGCGTTGAAATGTTCGGTGAGTCCAAAAGTACCTTCCACACCGAGCCCAAGCGTGCCCAGTTTGGCGGTCAGTGCCAGATCGCTTGCCCCGGCGGGTGCCGCTAACATGCTTGCGCATAGCAGCCCAATTTTCACCCTGAGTCGTTTATCCATAAAAATGCCTCTCTGAAATCCAGGTTCCTTTCCAAACCTGCCAATACTTACGACTCAGCGGCAGCGAGGGTGATTTCTTTAGTTATCCGACAGCTCGTCGGTACGCCACTTTTCTTCTGCTTCCGTGTCGCTGACGCGAGCATCCACCCAGCGCTCGCCCCCTTCCGTCAGCTCCTTTTTCCAGAATGGGGCCTGTGTCTTTAGATAGTCTATAACAAATTCACAACCAAGGAAGGCTTCTTTACGGTGCCGGCTCGCCACCACCACAACCACAATCGGATCGGTGGGAGACATTTCACCCACCCGATGAACCACTCGGCAGCCTGCCAGATCCCATCGACGCATCGCCTCATCGACGATTTTCTCCAGTGCCTTCTCCGTCATCCCGGGATAGTGCTCCAGGAAGAGCCGACTGACCTTATCGCCCTCATTGATGTCACGCATCAAACCGATAAAGCTCACTATACCGCCAATGGTGGGATTGTCGGCCCGCAGCTGATCCACCTCGTAGTGGGGATCCAGGGGCTCGCTCTGTATATGAATATACTTCACTGCATCAACCGCCGGTGACGGGAGGAAAGAGTGCAACCTCATCACCGTCTTTTAGCGGAGTACTGAGATCTGCGACTTCGTGGTTGACCGCCGTCATGACACGCTGATCTTCCGCAAAGAGACGTGACCAGGCACCGCCCCTGGCGCGTAGATCGGCGAGAAGGTCCCCAACACGATGTTCACCCTCAATCTCTATCTGCTCCGCCTCAGCGCCCAACTCCTCTCTGAAACGGGCGAAATATCGCAATTCGATCATGTCATCAGCTCGCTGAAAGGAATAAATTCAACGGTATCACCCTGAGAAACAGCCGTCATTGCCGGCAACACCGCCAACCCGTTTGCCCAAGCAACAGAGCTGAGCACGCCGGAAGAACGGTTAGCAAAGAGCTTCACCACTGCCCGCCCCTGCTCGTCATGCTCTATTCTTGCCCGGGCATACTCTCGTCGTTTGTCGGTGCCCGCCTTCTCAAATCCCGCAATGGCCTTGAAAGACATGGGAAGCACGTCCCCCTCCACACCTTGCATACGCAATATGAAAGGACGGGCAAATACGGTGAACGTCGTGAAGAGAGAGACCGGATTTCCCGGCGCACCAAAAAAAGGCGTTCCATCAACCTGGCCGAAGGCGATCGGTTTTCCAGGACGAATGGCGACCTTCCACAAGTCGAGCGATCCCAACCGCTCCACCGCCGGTTTGACGTGATCCTCTTCTCCGACTGAAACACCACCAGAAGCCAGAATCAGATCGGCAGACTCAGCACCGCGGCTCAGGGCCTCACATGTCGCATCCAGGGTATCTTCCACCATACCCAGTTGGATCACTTCGCAGCCCATGCGTTGCAACAGGCCGCCGAGGGTAAATTGATTGGAGTTATAGATCTGTCCCGGACCCAGCTCCCCACCGGGCATCACAAGTTCATCACCACTGGAGAAGACTGCCACTTTCAGCGGTCGATAGACTGTCAGCTCCGAGACTCCCACAGAGGCAGCCAGACCCAGGTGCTGTGGAGAGAGCCTTGTCCCTGTCGCAAGGATACTTTCTCCCTGCAGGATATCCTCACCGGCACGACGAATATTGGCACCGGCGTTCACACCATCATTAACAGAGACCTGATCCCCTTCTACCGTGCAGACCTCCTGCATGACAACAGCGTCCGCGCCAGGCGGTACGGGCGCACCGGTAAAGATACGCGCAGCCGTACCCGTTTGCAGTTCACTGCCTGCAGCGCCTGCAGGAATCCTTTGCGCAACCCGAAGGCTCTCCATTTTTTCAAGATCCCGGGTATTGACGGCATAACCGTCCATTGCGCTGTTATCCCATGGCGGTACATCCACATGACTGTGTACCGGCTCTGCCAACACCCGGCCCAACGCCCGCTCAAGGGGAAGGGTCTCGGTCTCAGTAATAGGGTTGGCCTGGGCCAGGAGAAAATTCAGCGCCTCATCGAAAGGTTTAAGGGCTACCGTTTGGTGACTGTCGCACCCGCAATCTGCCATAACTGACTCCTACTCCTCCAGCAATCGGGGAAACATTTGGGCAAAATTACAGGGGCGGGTTCGGATATCGAGCTGCGCCTCCAATATCTTGCTCCAGCCTGTGCGACAAGCCCCGGTGGAACCCGGCAGACAGAAGATCAGGGTGCCATTGGCAAGACCCGAGACACACCGAGACTGGATGGTTGAGGCTCCGATCTCCTCCAGAGAAACCGTTCGATACAGTTCACCGAATCCTTCAATCTCCTTGTCGAACAGAGGCAGCATGGCTTCCGGGGTACTGTCCCGGCCGGTAATACCGGTGCCCCCGGTAGAAACCACCACGTGCACATTACTGTCCGCAATCCAACGGGAGACCACGGCACGCATCTGGTAGACATCATCAGGCACAATGCACTTTTCAACAACATTGTGCCCTGCCTTGGTAGCCATTGTTCTTAGCGTATCGCCGGACTTATCGGTCTCCTCCGTACGGCTGTCGGAAACCGTCAGGATAGCCAGATTGAGTGGTACGAAATCGCTCTGTGTAAAGTGTCCGGACATAATCCTTACCAATGATTGTGGTTAAAAACGATAATCGAAGGCCTGCTCGAAACGGTTTGCAAAGGCCTCTTTTGAAACGAAGTGATTCTGCGTACCTGCCTGCTCGATTTTGATGGCCCCCATCAAGGCGGCAATCCGACCAGTGGTTTCCCAATCCATATCGTTCATGAGTCCATACAGCAGGCCCGCCCGATATGCATCACCGCATCCCGTGGGATCGACCAGAGCTTTGGCAGGCGCAACCGGGATCTCATAATACTTATCTCGGGTGACGATCTCGGAACCTTCTCCTCCTCGCGTCACGATCACCGCCTCAACCCTTTCTGCGAGCTGCTTCAGGTCCAGACCTGTTCGCTCCATCATCAGCTTCGCTTCATAGTCGTTGAATGCCAGCCAGCTTGCCTGCTCGGCGAAGGTCAGCAGACTATCGCCATCAAACATAGGCATGCCTTGACCCGGATCAAAAATGAAAGGCACCCCGGAATCGGCAAACTGCTGCGCATGTTCGATCATGCCCTGTCTTCCATCCGGTGAGACCACGCCGATGCTGCATCCGTCAATCTTTGAGACATCGATATCGTGTGCCTGGTTCATGGCACCGGGATGGAAGGCGGTAATCTGATTATCATCCTTGTCGGTCGTGATATAGGCCTGCGCCGTATAACTGCCAGGAATGACGCGAAGATGCTCCCGACTGACGCCACATTCGTCCATCCACTTTGCATAGGGCGCGAAATCCTCGCCTATGGTGCCGACCGGCTTGCCTTCGCCACCCAGCATATTGAGATTGTACGCAATGTTCCCAGCACAGCCGCCAAACTCCCTGCGCATATCCGGCACCAGGAAGGAGACATTCAGAATATGTACCTGCTCGGGCAGGATATGATTCTTGAAATGGTCATGGAACACCATGATCGTATCGAAAGCGAAGGAACCACATATCAGGGCCGACATAGACAACTAGCCTCTTAACTTTTGGTGAATGGTTGCGTGATCGATCAATTACGCGGGGGATGATACTACGATTCGCAAGGATTTGGTCCGATTGCAAATACCCACGCATACGCAATCGTTGGGCTTTGTATCTCTACCCAATCTATGAAACGAAATGGTTACATGATTTTACGCACCCTTTCTGGCTAACTCACTCCTGCCCTTTCCAGGCAAGGTCGAGTTCACGGGCAGCCCGCACATCATCCAGACGTCGTACCGGCATGGTGTGAGGTGCCTGCTTTACCAGTTCCGGTTGGGTCTCGGCTTCCTGCTTGATGGTTTTCATGATCTCGACAAAGTCATCGAGATCCTCTTTGGCTTCGGTCTCTGTCGGCTCAACCAACAAACACTCCGGTACCAGCAAGGGGAAATAGGTGGTCGGTGCATGCACACCATAATCGAGCATCCGTTTAGCAAAATCCATGGTATTGACGCCCAGTTCTTTGGCCTGCTTCTTGAGGGTAAGAATAAACTCATGACTGGCTCGCCGCTCGGGATAGGCGGCGTCGAAGCCGGCCTCCATGAGGCGCTTCAGCAGATAGTTGGCATTGAGAGAGGAGAACTCTGCCACACGATGCATCCCCTCCCGTCCCAGCAGCCTCGCATAGACATAGGCACGCAAGAGTACACCCGCATTACCCGCAAAAGCAGATAGCCGTCCGATGGTGTCCGACCTTTCCTTCTCGGTCAGCCACACGTAGTCACTACCGTCGAAATCGACCATGGGCACCGGCAGATAGGGCTCCAGGCGTTGGCTCACACCGACGGGACCGGCCCCCGGCCCACCACCGCCGTGGGGCGTGGAAAAGGTTTTGTGCAGATTCATATGGATGACATCGAAACCCATGTCTCCAGGTCTCACTTTACCCAGGATGGCATTCAGATTGGCGCCATCGTAATAGAGCAGACCGCCCGCATCGTGTACCAGACCCGCAATCTCCTTGATCCGCCGCTCAAACACGCCGACAGTGGAGGGATTGGTCAGCATGATCCCCGCAGTCTGCGGTCCCAAGACCTCCTTCAACGCTTCCAGATCGATATCCCCATCCTGGCCGGTGGGAATCTCACGCGCTTTGTAACCACACATCACTGCAGAAGCGGGGTTTGTGCCATGAGCTGCATCGGGTACCAGAATCTCGGTACGGGCATCATCGCCCCTGGCATCGTGATAGGCACGGATCATCGCCACCCCCGCAAACTCACCTTGGGCGCCGGCTGCTGGTGAGAGCGAAACTGCATGCATACCGGTGACGTGTTTGAGAATCTCCTGCAGCTCATGCATGCAAGCCATGAACCCTTGGCTATGGGTATCCGGCGCCAGCGGATGGCGCGACAGAAAACCCGGCAGGCTGGCCAGCGAGTTACAGGCACGGGGGTTGTACTTCATGGTACAGGAACCCAATGGGTAGAAGTGGGTATCGATGGAGAAGTTCTTCTGCGAAAGACGGGTATAGTGGCGCACCGCCTGCATCTCAGACACTTCAGGCAGACCGGCAGGTTGTTCACGCAACAACTCCTGAGGAATATCCGGCAGCGCCGGCATCTCAAAATTTGTCTGGGCTGTTGCCTGGCGTCCGCTTCTTGATTGCTCGTAGATCATCTTCGTTCCGCTTTGGCCATCAGTGGCGTGGCCGTTTATATCATTTCATTTGACGAGGGCGACGTATTTGCCCTTTACCAATCCGGTTTGAGTTGGCACGGCGTCTGTACCTGCGCAGCGATAACACGCTCCAGCTTGCTCCGGTACTGCTCGATCTCCTCATCGCTACGCAGCTCCGTGGCACATACCAGGATAGCGTTCTCCAACTCAGGATAGTCATCGCTCAGATCGAAACCGCCCAGCACGTTATGCGCTGCCAGGGCACGTAGCGCATCCTTGGCCGCCAATGGCAAGCGCAATACCTGTTCATGAAAAACGGGACCGGTAAACGGCGATTCCACTTGCGGTAAATCACAGAGCGTCTGGGCCAGCTTCTTGGTATTCGCATGACAGGCGGCAGCGACACGTTGCAGACCTTCACCACCCATGATGGCCATATGGATCGTGGCGGCTGTCACCATCAAGCCTTGGTTGGTACAGATGTTCGAAGTCGCTTTTGAGCGACGAATATGCTGTTCACGCGCCTGTAGCGTCAGTGCGTAACCGGGCTTGCCGTCGAGGTCCACCGTCTTACCGATGATACGTCCCGGCATCTGTCGCACCAGCTTCTCACGACAGCAGAGAAACCCAAAATAAGGACCGCCGGAAGCAAGCGGCGCCCCCATAGGCTGCCCCTCACCACAGCAGATATCAGCACCACTCTCACCCCATTCTCCCGCTGGTTTGAGGATCGACATGGCCAAAGGGTTGACCACTGCGATGGCCAGCATGCCATTTGCATGAGCCCAGTCGGTCAACCGATCCGTATTCTCCAGCACCCCAAAAAAGTTAGGTTGCGGAATAACCAGGGCTGCGAAGTCTTCACCGGCATGCTGTTCGAGACTTGAAAGGTCCACTTGTCCGGATTCGCTGTCATAGTCGATTTCAACTAGCTCAATCCCTTGGTTACGTACAATGCTATGGGTCACTCTACGATAGAGGGGATGCAGCGTACGCGGCACCAGGATTCTTCCCGACTTGGACTTGCGATTACCCCTGACCGCCATCAATACTGCCTCGGCCAGCGCAGAAGCACCGTCGTAGAGGGAGGCATTGGAGACATCCATACCGGTCAGAGCCGTCATCATCGACTGGTATTCGTAGAGCAGCTGCAAGGTGCCCTGACTCGCTTCGGCTTGATAGGGCGTATAGGCGGTATAAAACTCACCCCGGGTGGTCAACTGCCAGACAGCCGCCGGAATGTGATGATCGTAGGCGCCGGCACCGAGAAAACAGAGCGGCTGCCCATCCTGCCGCGCCCTCCCCTGCATCAAACGGGAGACCTCCATCTCAGGCATCCCGGCAGGGATCTCATCCAACTCACCGCAACGCAGTTCATCGGGAATTTCATCGAACAACGCATCGATGCTATCGACACCGATGGCGGTGAGCATCTCTTGGATGTCCTCTTCTGTATGGGGAATGAATGGCATGACGGTCTCTTAATGTGTCTAGTGATCTTCCTCGGCGACCAGGGCATTGTAAGCATCCGCGTCGAGCAGGTTGTCCAGTTCCCCTGCGTCATCGAGCTTTACCTTGAATATCCAGCCGTCACCGAAGGCATCTTCGTTAATCGTCTCAGGAGCGCCGTCCAGCGCCTCGTTCACTTCGGTGACCTCACCGGTGACCGGACTATAGACATCGGAGGCCGCCTTCACCGATTCCACAACGGCACAATCACCGCCAGCCTCCAGCTGCGCCCCCACTTCAGGCAGGTCGACAAAAACCAGATCGCCCAAGAGCTCCTGAGCGTGCTCTGTAATACCAACAGTGACCGTACCATCCCCTTCGTCTCGTACCCATTCGTGGGATTTGGCATAGCGTAGATCCGTAGGTGTATTGCTCATGATCTTTTCCTGTCTGGTTGTTAATTCGTTGGATTGATGGTTATAACTTACCTGTCTGGCAACTTATCTATCTACCAGTCATGTTTTAAAACCGTTAAGTCAGTTGCGACTTACCCTGGCGCACGAAAGGTGGCTTTACCACCTGGGCCGGAACTCTTTTACCGCGCATCTCGACCTCGCAGCTTTCACCGATGCCTGATTTGACCCGGGCAAAGGCAATGGACCGCTCCAAAGTCGGCGCAAATCCGCCGGACGTGATCTCGCCGATCGGCTCGTCACCGTCGAACAGCTTCAAATGGTTACGCAGCACCCCTCTGCCGGTCAAGACCAGACCGACGAAACGCTGTTTGTTGGGGTCGCCGCGCTGAACCTCCAACGCGCTGCGGCCGACGAAATTCCGTTCTTCCGGCTCCCAGGCGACCGTCCAGCCAAGCCCCGACTCCAGCGGCGATGCCTCTTCATCCATGTCGATCCCGTAGAGATTCATGCCCGCTTCAAGACGCAGGGTATCCCGTGCACCCAGGCCACAGGGTGCAACACCGGCATCATTGAGCTGCCGCCAGAACGATTCCACCTGGTCTCCCGGCACCATGATCTCGAAGCCGTCTTCACCTGTGTAACCGGTTCTGGCAACAAACCAATCTCCATCCATAACCGCAGAGAAGGGTTTGAGTGCCACACCGGCCTGCTGCAGCGATTCGGACATGAGCGGAAGCGCCTTGTCTCTCGCATTGGGGCCCTGCACCGCAATCATGGCCAGATCCCGTCTCGGCGTAATCGACACATCGAAGCCTTCCGCCTGCCGCTCCAACCAGGCCAGATCCTTTTCGGTGGTACCGGCATTCACAACCATGCGAAACCAGGTGTCGCTCATATGGTAGACAATGAGATCGTCCACCACACCCCCCTGCTCATTCAACATACAGGAGTAGAGCGCCTTACCGGCACTCTTCAGTTTTTCCACGTCATTGGCCAACAGACGCCGCAGATAGGGTTTCACTTGCACACCCTCAAGGTCGACGACAGTCATATGTGAGACGTCGAACATACCGGCATCGCGGCGCACCTGGTGATGTTCTTCCAGTTGTGAACCATAGTGGAGCGGCATCGCCCAACCACCGAAGGGCACCATCTTTCCACCCATGGATTTGTGGGTTTCGTAGAGAACGGTCTGTTTATCCATCGCTGACTCCCGGCTCAAATGCAAAAAGGCGGCGCAGGGATTATCCCCCACGCCGCCCCTCTGTCCAAAACCTGAGAGTTTGGCGCCTGAAATGTGTCAACCGAAATACTCTCGTGCAGTATTCATGCGACACTCAGCGCCTGCCCCGTCGGTGGGTGTGTTCACACCACTCTCCAGAGTCGACCTAAGTCATATCTACTGACTTGCCCTCACGGTCCTTCTGCCTGAGCGATTCCGGGCGGAATTGCGCCTTCGGCGTCGGTGCTGAACCGATCTCTCCCACGAGGGCTGGGTCGAGCCGAGACTATACCCCGCCCCAGACGGAAAGCCAACTTGCAAAAACCCTGGAGCCTGTAGGAGACCCCTGGCCAGCCAGGCAGCCCTTCAAAGCCTCTGGTCGTCGACTATCACCACAGTATCCGCAGACAGGCTGTCAGCACCGCACTGGCCGCTGACACCAACCTCTTGCCCACTCGCCAGTACGCCACCGGGAGAGACATCCACAGTGGATTCGGTAATCGTGACTGTGGTGACCGCCGCATCCGGCGCCAGGAGTATTGTCAAATCCCCACTGACGCCGCAGGGTGTCGTCCCCGCTTCCGGCAGCAGAATGAATCCGCCCGTGATCAGTCCGCCGACCTCACCCGAAGCGGCTACCCTGCCGTCCATCTCGGTATCGACGATAGCGACTGCCGCTTTAAGAGGATCTGACAGGGTCTGCTGCACACCATCCACTTTCAGAGCCCGTCGCACCAGAATAGCGGTGTAATCGATCAGCTGACCTGACTTGGACAGAATACGGGTACCATTAAATCCAACCGGGCTTTGCAAAACGACATCCAGGGTGTCAGGCGCATTCATTGTGAAGCCGTTCGCGTCCGCATCGGTTACAACAATGCCATGAACCTGGGAGAACCGTCCCATCTCCACAGCCAATCCCTCCAGGCCAAGTTGTGGACGGTGATCGATAACGATATGCCCCTGGCCATCAACCAGGACCGTGCCTACCGGTAATGACATTGCAGGATCATTGCAATCCACGTCATTAAGAAAGGGTTGAGCCGCAGCATCGAAGGCAGTATCCCAAATTCGGCAGAGACCACTACCGGGCAGTTCGGATGCGGGTATTTCCGGCGCAGCATCATCAATGACCAGAGAACGAACAAGGCCAACGACTGCAGCTGCCTGTCCTACATTGCCCTCCAGTAAAAGATCATCCAATGACGCAGCATCACCGTTGCGGGTGACGTTATCGAAGAAGGCCGAATCGACCCCAAGACTGACCGCTACACAATCCCTTCCGTCAGTTTGATGCGTCGGCAATGCCCCACAGAGTAAAAGATTCTGCGCAGTCGCATCCACATCGGCTATCACACCCTCCACACGCACCAGTTTGCCGGTAAAACTCTCATTGATGATATCGACGAAGACCACGGGGCGAAAATTGTAAGTGGTCTTACTGCCCGTCTGCACGACATGGATGGAGTTGCCGGCATCCATATCCAACTGGAGAGTAACAGACGCGCCGGGAGCCACGGTAAAACAATCTCTCGCCAACAGGTCGAGTTTTCCGTTACCGGGCAGTTTGGGGAAGTGACGGCTGTCATCTGCTGCTAAAACCAGCTCAAGGCCATCGGGATTGGCCAAAGTCAATCTGACTTTGCAATAAGTGCCCACCGGCACATCGTTGCTGAAAGTGAAGGGGACCGACTCATTACGCAATCTTAGTAAATCCACCGTCTCCGCTGGACCATCGAAAAGGGCTATCCTACCGCCATCACCGCCGATCAACTCTACCCGCTCGATCGTGGCATTAATCTCGGAAAACAGGTCGGGATCGGCCGGGGCATCGGTCAGCATAATACCAACAGAGCCCGTCTTACCTGCTGTTGACGTTGTTGAAGAGGAGGATCCGATACCACAACCGGCGACCAAGGTAAAAACATAGAGAGCCATGGGCCATAGCGCCCAAGCGAGGTGGCGATTGAACATGTTGAATTCTCCTCAGTGCATCTGACGTGCTTTCACATACATGTATATAGCGATAGCACCATGAGAGAAACATCAAACAGGTAAAGGATTGCAACACCCATCACGAAATAAGCAATGAGAGAGTATCGACATACACCCCATCGAACACGCTAACCTCATGCACGACATAGCATTAATACACCTGAATAAGAGTCAGATGGGAGACGGGACCTTAAAGCCGCCAATCAGGTTGATGAATTTAATTCCCGTGGGGCTGGTATTTTGCTAGGGATGGCAGTTCGCCACTCAATCCCATAGCCCTTCGAATCAATAGATCCTTCAGCGGCCCCGACCGGTCCGCTAATGTCAGTCCCAGATTCCTGGCCAGCTTCAACGGAGGTATCTCATTGCTGAAGGCCCTTTTGAAGGCATCCATCACAGCCAGCATCCCCATATTGGCCCCTTTACGCGCCCGCTCATATCGACGCAGAGTAGAAAAAGCACCTATGGCTCTTTGCGCCTTCCTGGCCTCAATAACTGTATCCGCCAGGGTGGCCGCATCAAGAAAGCCCAGATTGACACCCTGTCCAGCCAGGGGGTGTATGGCATGAGCCGCATCACCGATCAATGCAAGGCCAGGGCGAATATAGGTTTCCGCATGCCCCAGGCGCAGAGGGAACACACCCCTGGGTCCAACGGCCTTGATTTGACCCAACATCGATTCACTGGCATGCCCCAAAGCGTGACAGAAGGCAGCATCATCCATTGCCATCAACTGCTCTGCCTCTTGTGGAGATGTTGACCAGACAATGGAACAACGTCCGTCATCAATAGGCAGGAAGGCCAAAGGCCCTGCCTTCATAAAGCGCTGGCGTGCCACATAGCCGTGGTGCTGTTCCGGAGTGATGGTGGCAACGATGGCATGCTGGTCGTAATCCCAGCCTTTGGTATCGATACCGGCCATGCTCCGGATCTGTGAATCCCTGCCGTCTGCAGCCACGATCAGTTCAGCCTGCAGGTGACTGCCGTCATCCAACATCACTCCCTGGCTCCCATCCAATAGCAACTGAGAGACCCTCGCCGGATAGCGCAAGTCAACATCGTCCAATGACTCCATGCGTTCCCACAGTGCCAGTTGGGTCACCCGGTTTTCCACGATGTGCCCCAGATTGGCTTCTCCGATCTCTGCCGCATTGAAGTGGATACGACCGCTACCCCCTTCATCCCAGACCTCCATGTCGGTGTAAGGACTGATCCGCAGGCTTTTCATCCTTTCCCATACATCAAGATTCTCCAGCACACGCTGGGATGCCCGGGTCAATGCCGAGACACGCAGATCAACCTCATCCTCGGGCCAACTGCGCGTTGGCTCTCTCATCTCAAGCACACAGACCTTGAAACCTGCCTCAGCCGTGGCGCAAGCCAAGGCGCTGCCGACCATACCGCCACCGACGACGATCAAATCGAATTTATCGTTTGCAGATTCCCGTTCAGCCAAGGGAGACCCCCCGTGCAAGTCGCGGCAACTTTCCATTCAGTCCCATGAACTGCTTTGCCACCAGATGTTTCAGGCTTGGCCAGGCATCGAGACCAAGAAGCCCAATATTCCGCGCCATACCCAACGGTCCCAGAGGGTTGGCAAAAAACCTTGCCAGACTGTCCGTAATCATGGCAACGGCTTGTTGATCCCGTCTGCGCCATTGGTCGTAACCATCGAGTAATGTGGAATCACCCATATCACCACGCTTTACGGCCGCATCACTCATCAGGTCAGCCAATACCGCTACATCACGCAGTCCCAGGTTGAAACCCTGACCGGTTACCGGATGAATGGTATGCACCGCATTCCCGATCAATGCCACCCTATGGCTGGTCTGTTGTGTCGCCTGCCTCAGTTTCAGTGGATAGGAGACTCGCTTGCCGATACTCTCCATCCTGCCAAGACGATAGCCGAAGCGTGTCTGCAGCCGGTCGAGAAATGCTTGATCGGTGAGAGACATCAAATCATCAACCTGTTCATCCCTTGCTGTCCAGACCATAGAGACTCTGGCCTCTGTCATGGGCAGCATCGCCAGCGGCCCACTGTCGGTAAAACGCTCATAGGCGACACCGTCATGAGACTTCGATGTGGTCAGGTTGGCGATAATGGCAGTCTGGTCGTAGCCCTGTTCCTTCAAGGGTATGGACAACATGGCCCTCACTTGAGAATCACCGCCATCCGCAGCCACAAGCAATTTTGCGCTTACCTGTCGCTCCTCTCCATCAACGTCGAGCGTCGCATCAACTGCATCATCTTGTACAGTGAAACGCTTGAGTTTTGCAGGACAGATAAACTCAATGTCGGGTTGATCAGCCAGATTTTTCTGTAATACCTGGCCCATTGCGCGAGCAGTGGCTACGTAACCCAGTGCGTCGACACCCTCTTCAGAATGATCAAGATGGGTGAAACCGAAGTGACCGCGATCAGAGATATGGATATGACGAATGGGCTCAGCGTATCCATCCAGGGCATCCCAAACGCCAATTGCCTCAAGGATGATACGACTCCCCCAGGAGAGTGCGATCACCCGATCATCAAAACTCGGCTGTGACTGGGATTCAATAGGGAAGGTCTCGACGATACCGAGACGAAGCCCCTGACCGCTCATGGCACGAGCGAGACTGGCGCCCACCATCCCGCCACCGATAATCAAGAGGTCGTAATCAGCCGGCATATTTTTGTGCCATCACCGCTTCTATCTCATCCACCGTTTTCGGTGCGTCTTTGGAAAGCACCTCGTTACCCTCCTTGGTAATCAGCACATCATCTTCGATACGGATACCGATATTCCACCACTTCTTGGCCACACCCTTGGTACCGGCTGGCACATAGATACCCGGCTCTATGGTCAACACCATACCCGGCTCTAACAGACGCCATGCGCCATCCACCTTATAGTCACCGACATCATGGACATCCATGCCTATCCAATGGCCGGTACGATGCGGAAAGAAGGCCTTGTACTTCTCATCTTTGATCAACTTTGCGAGTGTACCCTTTAAGATACCGAGCTTGATCAGGCCCCGCGTTATTGTGCGAACTGCTGCATCGTGGGGGTCGTTCCAGTGATTACCCGGTTTGACTTTGGCAATAGCTGCCTGTTGGCCTGCCAGTACCAGTTCGTAGAGTTGCCGCTGCGGCTCTGTGAATTTTCCGTTGACCGGGTAGGTCCGTGTAATGTCTGAGGCGTAGAAATCCAATTCACAGCCGGCATCGATCAGCAACATCTGTTTGTCGCCTGCCTGATCCCGATTATCGATGTAGTGCAGTGTACAGGCATTGGATCCAGCACCGACGATAGGCGGATAAGCCTGCGATTTCCCCCCCCTGTGGGTACACTCTTTCACAAACACCGCTTCCAATTGATATTCCCAGACGCCTGGCTTACAGGCCTGCATCACACGCTTGTGGGCCAAAGAGGAGATCTGGGCCGCCTTGCGCATCACCTTAAGTTCGGAACGACTCTTAAAGAGCCTCATCTCATGCAGATAGTGATCCAATGCGATAATCTCAATCGGTCCCTGCGATCCGCTGCGGGATTCGCATCGGATATGATTGATCCATTCCGGCAGGCGCTTATCGAGATCCGGGTTGCAGCCCATGGCGTAGTAGACACGCTCACACTGCTCCAACATCCCTGGCAGAATGTCATCCAGGTCGCCAAAGGGAAACGAATCATCTGCATCATAGTGTTCACAAGCGCCCTCTTGTCCGGCACGGGGACCGTCCCACTGCTCTTTCAGTGGATCTCGCTCACGGTTGAACAGGATATACTCCGCCTGTTTTCGCCCCGGGATAAGCACGCAGACCGCTTCCGGCTCTGGAAAACCGGTCAGATAGTAGAAGTCGCTATCGGGACGATAGGGAAAGTGTACGTCTCGATTGCGTATCAGAAGTGGTGCCGTCGGCACAATTGCAATACTGTCCGGCCCCATCATACGCATCAGTTCACGTCGACGCCGTCTATATTCACTCGCCACCATCGATTTTTATCCTATGTCGTTATTCTGGCCTGCTCGACTCTCCGCCAGCTCTTCCCAGATCAGCAGCGTCGCCACTCGCAGAAATTCCAACAGTTCCATATAGGCGTTCTCAGAACTCTCGTCATCTACGAGACTATCCAGATCAAGACGCGTGAACTCTGAGATATCGTTCAGCGCCTCCTTGGCATCGCCAACCAACTGCTGTTCAGAAATACCCGCCAGGCCCATTCCGTATAGATAACCCTCGCACCAATTCACCAACGCCTGCGCCCGAACCTGCAATGCATTGTTCTCCTCCGGCAACAAGGGGGCGAACTCCAGATTCTCATCCGCTACCTGGTGACGAGTCGCCAGATAGAGTTGCCCAAACATACGGCGGGCTTCGCGTACCAACAGATCGTTCGATGGCCTGTCGGCAAACAGACTCTCTATCCACTCAACATGTGCCTCAGATGCACCCGCACAGATCAGTCCACAGACCAATCCATGGGCTTCACTTCCACCGATATCCAGTCCTATGGACTCCAATGCCTGGTCAAAGCGGCCGTAATCGGGCATGTCAGGGCTTTCGTTCATGCAATTTTCCGCGGATTCTCCTATGATTAGACGCGAATCATAGCATGCAGTTGTAGAGATTGACCCACCACATCCAGCCCACTATATTGAAGCTCATGACAGATAAAGAGAAAGCGGACGGCGCCGAACACGACCTGCGTAAACTCGAACAGCGGGTCGAAGAGTTGATTCATGCCTGCTCCTACCTAAAAGACGAAAACAAATCGCTGCGCGCTCGTCAGGACTCACTAGTGGCGGAAAGAGCCTCACTGATTGAAAAGACCGAGTTGGCACGAACCCGCGTGGAAGCGATGATCACCCGTCTCAAAGCCATGGAAACCACCCAGTGAGCAGTAACCAGTTAGCAGTCACCGTCAATATTCTGGATAAAGAGTACCGTATCTCCTGCCAGTCGGAGGAACGGGAATCCTTATTACAGGCTGCGGCCTTCATTGACGGCCAGATGCGGGAAATCAAGCAGGCAGGCCGTGTTATCGGCACCGAGCGCATTGCTGTCATGGCGGCACTCAACATCGCCAACGATCTTCTCTCCGACAAGAAAAGCAAGGATGACTCTTCGCAAACCATCACCCGTCGCATCCAGCGCCTGCAGGAAAAAATCGAAATTGCACTAAACACGACTAATCAACTGGAACTTTGAGTCAAATCGGTTTAGCCTAGAGACATGACATCCCCTGCGGTGTTCGTTAGCTACCCGGGTATTTTCTTGAGCCTAATTTCTACCCTGGGGTCATAATGAAAGTGCCGGTGTGCATGTCCGCTCCCATGCGGAAAGCCTGAAGCACCTCTGTTGTCCCCACTTGAACCAACTGGTTCAAGAACAAAGGTCGGCGACGGCACAGGTGGGGGATGTCACTCTATCACCATACCTCTCCCGCCTATGCAACTATCTCAACTACGTCGAGAAATGCGTGCCAGAAGGCAGCAACTGAGCCCACAGGTACTGAGACAGCACAGTCAGCAGCTCCTTCGCCTCACCTCTAATTACAAACCTTTCAGGCACAGCAGTCGTATCGCTTTCTACCTCGCTTCCAGAGGGGAGATGGACCCGATGCCGCTCATGTATCTGGCTATGCGTGCAGGTAAGCTGATCTATCTGCCGGCGCTTAGAAACCGCCCCGCCAATAGCTTGTGGTTCAAGCCCTATCGCATCGGTGACCGTTTGATCGACAATCGATTCGGCATCCCAGAACCGAGATCTCAGCATGGAAGATTAATCATGCCATGGGCAATCGATACTGTATTCGTTCCCCTGGTAGCTTTTGACGGTTCCGGTAATCGTTTGGGTATGGGCGGTGGATACTATGACCGCACATTCGCCTTTAAGCGACAACGTAACCACTGGAAAGGCCCACGATTGATTGGTGTTGCACATGAGTTCCAACATGTAGACAGCTTACCCAACCAACATTGGGATATACCGCTCGATGCAGTGATTACTGAAGCATGTATCCATACGTTTAATAACACTGAGATCAATTGATACATCAGTTGGTAACCATGCTTTATACGTACAATGACAAAAAATGCACTTACGTTCACGACTACACAAGCAACAAATTGAAATAATTAGCAAAAGAGTGCTTTCATTTCTGGATTTTTTTTTAAGCTGAATTATACTCTGTTCATCTAATGGGTAGATGTCTCGGGAGGACAGTTACAATGGCTAAGAAAAAGGCCGCCAAAAAGAAGGCAGCAGTTAAGCGTACAGCAACCACTAAGAAGGCCACTACGCGCAAGAAGGTGACAACGAAGCGTAAGGCAGCACCGAAGAAGAAAGTCACCAAGAAGAAGGCGGCGACAAAGAAAAAAGCTACCGCCAAAAAGAGAGTCGCTAAAAAGAAAGTAGCGAAGAAGAAGACAGCGAAAAAGAAGGTAGCCAAGAAGAAGGTCGCAAAGAAGAGAGCTGCGACTAAGAAGAAGGTTGCTAAAAAGAAGGTAGCCAAGAAGAAGGCGGCAAAAAAGAGAGTCGCCAAAAAGAAGGCGGCACCTAAGAAGAAAGCCGCCAAAAAGAAGGCCGTAAAGAAGCGGCCAGCTCGTCCTAGAAAAGTAACACCACGGAAGAAGAGAGCCTAAACAATTAGGCACTCAATATAAAAGAAACCCCGCACTGCGGGGTTTCTTTTTTTGGCTTGCTCGACAGTGAGTTAATCCTCACCGTCAACGCCGGCGAACAGCTGGTAGGCCGGGTTATCCGTCTCCTCCCAAAAGGGGTAGTCCAGCTTTTTCAGTACCTGCCTGAAGGCC
This sequence comes from Candidatus Thiodiazotropha sp. (ex Monitilora ramsayi), assembly GCA_025655595.1. GTDB lineage: Bacteria > Pseudomonadota > Gammaproteobacteria > Chromatiales > Chromatiaceae > Thiodiazotropha. The sequence continues at coordinate 409,419 of JAHXIO010000001.1, read as the reverse complement.
GATTTCTGCTCAGGCGGCACCTGGATTCCCATCAATACCCGGCCATAGGCCGCTCCATGGTTCCGGTAATGGAAGAGGCTGATATTCCAGGACTTTCCCAACTGACTAAGGAAGTATAAGAGCGCCCCCGGACGCTCAGGAAACTCGAAACGCACAAGGTTTTCGTTCTTTACACCCCTGGCGTGTCCACCAACCATATAACGGATATGCAGCTTGGCCGTTTCGTTGTCCGTCATATCCACAATGGAGTATCCTTTCTTGACGAATCGGGAGAAAAGCGCCTTACGTTCCTCATCGCCACCGCTCAATTCAACACCGACAAAAATCTGCGCGACAGAGGTGTCACTGTAGCGATAATTGAACTCAGTGATACTTCGCTTTCCAATCAAGCGGCAGAATTGCAGAAAGCTCCCGGGACGCTCAGGTATCTGCACTGCAAACAATGCCTCTCTGCGCTCACCAAACTCAGCCCTCTCCGCCACATGCCTCAATCTGTCAAAATTGATGTTCGCCCCGCTATTGATTGCAATCAGCGTCTTGCCCTCAATACCCTCCCCTTTTGCATAGCGTTTAAGGCCGGCAACAGAAAGGGCGCCTGCAGGTTCAGTGATCGTACGCGTATCATCAAACACATCCTTGATCGCCGCACAGATCTCATCGGTAGAAACCAGGATAACGTCATCGACCACTTTACGTGCCAATCGATAGGTTTCTTTACCCACCTGTCTGACCGCTACACCATCGGCAAAGATACCGACCTGTTTCAGTTTGCTTCTGCGTTTCGCCTTCAGGGCAGTATATAGAGAGGGAGCATCTTCAGGCTCTACACCGATCACTTTCACGGAGGGATAGACATACTTGATGTAGGCCCCCATACCCGCTATCAAACCACCACCGCCAACAGGTATGAAGACCGCATCAGGCGGTGTCGGATGCTGTCTCAGCAACTCCATGGCAACAGTGCCCTGACCTGCAATGACGTCCGGATCGTCGAAAGGATGGATATAAGTCATACCCTGCTCGCTGGCCAACTCCTGTGAGCGTATATAGGCCTCATCATAAGAGTCACCTGCCAATACGATCTTGGCGCCCAGGTTCCTGACAGATTGCACCTTGATCGGCGGCGTAGTTTTCGGCATCACAATCAGAGACTGGATTTTCAGTTCGCGGGCAGCCAATGCCACGCCCTGAGCATGATTTCCCGCAGATGCGGCAATCACACCCTTTTCTCGAACCGACTCAGGAAGATTTACGATCTTGTTATAGGCACCCCGCAGCTTAAAGGAGAACACCGGCTGCAGGTCTTCCCTTTTCAGATAGACATGATTGTCGAGTCTTTTCGAGAGAAGCCCCGCAAAATCGAGCGGCGTCTCCTTGGCCACGTCATAGACACGAGCCCTGAGTATCTTTTCGATATAGCGTTGCGGCATCAAACTATCCCAATACTGATTGAAGTGAACGACTGACTTTCATCAGCCGCATGGGTATTATTACGCACACTCGGTCGAAACCGAATAAAAACATTGCTCAGCAACCAACACCAGAACCCTGGTTGCAGTGCACACAAAGATAAGGAGAAGATCCAATGACGGCAGACGAACTTAAACAACAGGCAGCCAAGGCAGCCCTAGACTATGTCACCGACGGCATCATCGGTGTCGGCACTGGCTCCACGGTCAACCATTTCATTGACTACCTGGCCACCGTTAAAAGCAAGATCGACGGCGCCGTCTCCAGCTCAGAAGCCTCTACCGAACGACTGAAAAGCCACGGCATTCCGGTTCTCGACCTCAATGCCACGGGTGAACTCGAAGTCTATATCGATGGCGCGGATGAGTCTGATCACTACCTGAACCTGATCAAAGGTGGTGGCGGAGCTCTAACCCGGGAAAAGATTATTGCCGGGGCCAGCAAGAAGTTCGTCTGTATCGCTGATGAGAGCAAACTGGTTGATATACTTGGCACTTTTCCACTCCCGGTAGAGGTCATCCCCATGGCCCGTAGCCATGTGGCACGGCAGTTGGTCAAACTCGGCGGTACACCGGTCTGGCGCGAAAACTTCACCACCGACAACGGCAATGTCATTCTCGATGTCCACAACCTCGAGATCATGCAGCCGATGGACATGGAGCAGAAGATCAATGCGATTGCCGGCGTGGTAACCACCGGCATCTTCGCTCTGCGTGGCGCCGATGTGCTTATTTTAGGGAGTGAATCCGGGCCAAAGACGATCATGCCCAAATAACAAACAATACCTAAGCAAGAAACAAAACCGATTCCCCAGGCAGCATGACGACAACAAGAGTCAGATTCTTAAGTTAATCATGATATACGCCTTCGCATATATCCTGCATTAACCACGAGCCAGAACCCATCAGCAGGGTGCGGCAATACCGCACCCTGCCAACCTTTCCACCACTATCACAACCTAAAAATTCTGACTAATTCGTCATTCCTGTGCATTCTGGAATCTATACGATGAATTCACCAGGATCCCTGGCATACGAAGGAATGACGAAAACAGAATTATTCAGAACTTCTCTATACAAACCTCAGGCTCCCGATACAGTAGATGAAACTACGCAATATGTGTGTCATTGTTTAGTGCTCATGCAGCCTTTTCTCTTTGCCGAGGAGGGATTCCATGAAATACAAAAAGAAACTACTGATTGCTTCAATGATCACCAGCCTCTCATTAGGCTCTCTCGCATACGTTGGCAGTTTTATGTCACCTGACGAGGTCCAATCACTCATCGCAGACACCACTTTCTAAGGCAAGCATACTATCAAGCCCGACCGGCCAGGGGTGGTATTTCATAAGAGTGACGGCAGTTTTCACCGCCAGGACATGGACGGCACGAACAGAGAAGTAGGTACCTGGAAGATTCAGAGCGATGGGATGCTCTGTATCGATCTTCCCAGTTACCGAAAAGGTCCGCGTTGTCGACTTATCAAAAACAACGGGGATGGCACCTATTCGAAGTATCGAAAGGCTAAGAAAGTGATGAAACCAGATTTAGAGGTTTGGACCTGGACCAAGGTCGTGAAAGGCAATCCGGAAAATTATTAATCTGCAATCGTGTCTGGTTCGAAATTCATGTAATAAAAAACGGGGCCCGAAGGCCCCGTTTTTAGCTTCATATTGTCAAATGACAATTAGAAGTTGTGGATGATGCCACCAAACAGTGCATCCACTTCTCTACCAGTCTGATCTTCTTCGTAGACGGTGTAACCAGCATGCAGGGTAGTACGCTTGCTCATGGCATGCTCGTAACCCACGCTGATCTGAGTGACTTCATTCTCAGGTGAGGACACAGGGTTTGCTACGCTAACATTCGGTGAGAAAGATGATCCCAGCAAGCTAGATACCGAAGTCCTTGCAGAGTCGCCCATCAGGTACTGCGCCTTAACTTTACCAGCAGAACCAACCTTAACGTTACCGCTCACGCCGATCTGATCAGGATCGTTAGCACCAGGGATGTCCAGATCCAATGAGCTGAACATTACACCGGCCTGCCACATACCAGCGTTCCAGATGAAGGTACCACGGAGCAGAGAAGGCTCAACACCAACTGCAGCTGTTCCCAGGTCGTAGCTGTTATAAGCCAAGGAAGCAAAGATAGGGCCGTTGCTGTAGAGGCCAGCCAGAGAGATGTGGTCAGCCAGACCAGTCAGAGCATCAGAGTCTGTGGCAGCACCGCCGTCACCCAGCTCACCTGAAACCAATGCGCCAACAAAGGTCAGGCCACTCATAGCAGGAGAGACGTAAGCGATGACGTTATCAACACGGTCTTCACCCGGGATGACCCCAGTGATATCACCATTCGGCAGATCACCGAACTGGTCGAATTTGCCCTGGGACATTTTCAGCGGGGTGTCGTGACGACCCAGCAGGACGGTACCGAAACCACCGGCCAGACCGACGAACTGGTTACGATCACCCAGGCCGGTACCTGCATCGTTCATCACGCGGAATTCAAAGTGATAGAGGGCTTTCAGGCCATCGCCCAGATCTTCACTGCCTTTCACGCCAATGCGAGAGTGGATGCTGTCCACGCCCCAAACGTCACCGCTCTGAGCGGTAGTGGAAGCCTTGGTATCAACATTTTCGACGATGAAGTGAGCCTTACCAAAAAGGGTAGCGTCAGCCATGGCGGCAGCAGGTGCAACCAGAGCAGCGGCAATTGCCAGAGAAAGTACTTTTTTCATTGAGTGAGCTCCAATGAGTGGTTGAGAAATTATGTAACTACGATGCAAATAATAGACAACCCAAATACTGATGGCAAGCTTTTTTTGTAAAAAAGACACAGAAATATTTTTTGTACCAAAAATACAACAAACATCAGAAATATATTTAATACTTTACTATTTTCAATTAGTTATCTCTATAGCAAGATTTTAATCAGCACTTAATACTGTGACATTTTTTCGCCATCAATACTGTTGTTGTGATTTTCTCCTAGTTCTCTGCCAAGACAACAAACAAAGTCACAAATAACTATAAATCACAATAAATACAGTAAGTTGTAATATTTATCGTTATATTCAGGAGAGGATTTTCACGCAACCAATCTGATTTCACTTGCGATAACATAGGCGTATTCTGCTAACTCGCCATTCCAGCACATACAGTAATACAAATAACAGTGTCTCCCGGATCCCCAGCATACGACCGGATGTCGACAACGGGTTTATCCAGACTGACCCTAAGAGAGCGGATTAAGTCTCCCCCAAAAAAGCGGAATCGGCATCAATTGCGGGGATCACCCTGTTTTGCAGAAAGGCGGCCAGCCCCTGTAATACTGGATAATCGGCTGAAATAGACAGGATGTACCCGAGGGTCCTCGGGATATCCTTAAGATAACCCGGCTTCCCATCACGCATGTTCAATCGGGCAAAGATACCGCTGGCCTTGAGATGGCGCTGTACTCCCATGAGGTCGAACCAGCCCAGAAAGGCCGCTTCGTGCTCAGACTGGATTACACCTGATTGCAAGGCAAGCTCAGTGTACCCCTTCACCCAGGCTTCTATCCGATCCCTGGGCCAGCTGATATAGCAGTCTTTCAATAGTGAAACCAAGTCATAGGTGACCGGACCGAAAACGGCATCCTGGAAATCGAGAATACCCGGGTTGTGCCGCTCTATGACCATCAGGTTGCGTGAATGGTAATCCCGGTGAACACAGACCTGTGGCTGTTGCAGGGCATTGTCCGCAAGCACCAGGAAGGTTTCATCGAGCATGCGCTGTTCGTCACCGGTCAGCTCAACGGCGAGTTGCCGACCGATCAACCATTCTCGGAACAGCTCCATCTCCCGCATCAGCAAATCGCGATCGTACAACGGCAATCCTGTCGTTGGACCACAGGCCTGAATGGTGACCAGGGCACCTAGCGCATCTCCGTAAAGCCTGTCCACCGACTCATCCGTCAGCCTGTCCAGATAGAGGGTGCAGCCTAAATCTTCAAGCAGTAAAAAGCCCAGGCTCTGCTCTTCTGCATAGATATGGGGGACGTTGAGTCCGATCGCTTCAAAACTTCGAGCTACCTCAATGAAGGGACTGATATCTTCCTTTGCGGGAGGCGCATCCATTGCAATAAAGCTTTTGCCTTCTGAATGAATACGAAAATACCGGCGAAAACTAGCATCGCCGGAAGCGGGTTCGTATGAAAACTCATTCAGGTCCTGCAGCGACTCAAGCCAAGCCACCATCTGTTCCGTTCTTTGTATCATTATCACTATTACCCGGAACAGTAAGTGTTCAGGGCCTTATGCGTTTATTGATTGTCACGGCTATTCCCTGACAGCCAATCCTCGAGCGGCATGATACATGCCTGATATTCGGAGATACATATCTAATAAAAGGGGGAGCGGGGTGCCGAATGCTATTGGTCAATTAAAAAGGGCAGAATCGGCCTGCATATAATGATGAGGACTATCGAATTTGGCTAATCATCATTGCTCAATTGGTTTGTGTACATGATCGCCTATAAACCTCGCGGCGATATCTACCATAACTGCCTGCCCTCACTCTGCCATTGTAACAACTCCTGCTGAAAATCCGGTGGGCCATAACCCAAAATCTGCTGCTGTTTCTGGAACTGTCCGTTCTCAACGATCTGCTCGGTATAGATCAGCGGCCGATGGTATTTCTCGGAAAATTGTTTGAGCCAGTTTAATGCCCGCGGCGGGATTCGTCTTCCCACGGGAACGGCCAGATCCACAGGCACTCCATTCCATTGGAGTTTATTGAATATCACGATTACTTTACTGTTGCTTGGCTTCATCCAATCGGGCAGAGGACTATCCTCAACGATCCAGCCGCAATTGAAATTATCGCAAGGATCTTTCGGACGATTGGCGTAATCATCACACCCTTTGCCCGTGCTGTGGGGACAAGGGCAACCTGGGTAGACAGGCACGCCACCGATCACCATCTGCACCCAACCATCACAACAGCCAGTACAAGGTTGACACTCTCTATGTGGCTTTTTTTTCAAGACAGATCCCTATAAATAGTCACTAGCACCCACGTCGAGCCGGGACCAAACACTCGACATTGTTACATATTTATTGCCTTTTTATTACATGGGCTGGTTTGCGTCGAGGAGAGACGCATTCGAAGGGGCACTACGCCTTTTACCGACACTGCGACGCAAATCATCCGCAATGAGATAGAAGCAGGGTAAAACCAGCAGAATCAGCACTGTGGCAAACAGCAGCCCAAACCCCAGACTGACCGCCATCGGCGAGAGGAATGCCGTCTGTCCCGTGGCGAAGAAGATTAACGGCGAGATACCTAGAAAGGTGGTGGCGGTCGTCAACAATATCGGTCTGATACGCACCCGGCCCGCTTCAACCAAGGCATCCTTCCGCTCCCAACCGTCCCTTCTCAGACGTTTGGCGAAGTCGATCAGGATCAGGGAGTCATTGACCACAATCCCGGTCAGCGCCAGGAAACCGATCAACGAAAGGAACTGTAGATGAAAGCCGAACAGCACATGACCGAAAATTACCCCGATGGCGCCGAAGGGTATCGCAAACATCACTACCAGGGGGTCCAAGAGCGATTTAAAAAGTGCTGCCAGAATAAAAAAGATGATCGCCAGGGCAATCAGCATGGCGCGTTTCATTCCGGCCATCGATTCCTGCGCCTTCTTCTTTTCGCCAAGGAATATCAGCGCCTGTTCGTGCGGCAGGTCTGCAAATTGCGCTTTAACCCGCTCCAGGACTTCGTTGGGAGTAATGATCTTAGCATCGGTCTCGGCAGTGATCGTGGCCAGTCGGTCGAGATTACGACGGGTGACGCTGTTGTACCCCCGAGCTTGATCAATCTCTGCCACGTCCCCCAGATAGACCGTCCGACCATCATCCAATGTGATCGGCAACCGATCCAGCGCACCCGCATCCTGACGCAGCTGATCGGTATAGATCAATCGCACCGGGATTCGCTTGTCCCGCCAGCTGACATGCGTCAGCTTGAGACCGAGAAAGCCGGTGCGCACGGCATCTGCCAGCGCATTTTGCGTCAACCCCAGCTGACGACCTCGTTCGTTGAGCTCATAGCGATACTCAAGCTTACCTGCATCCATATCCTGGCGTGCATCTGAGACCCCGGGAATTCTGGCGATAAAGTCTCGTATCTCTTCAGCCTGCCGGCTTAGCCTGTCCACCGACTCACCGACCAGACCGATCTCCACATCGGCACCAGCTGGACCGCCCTGGGGTCTCAGTATCGACATACGCTGGATACCGGGTATCTGCTGTAGCTTCTCACGCAGATCATCAATGACCTCTTTGGAACTCCGTTCCCGACTCCCTTCCCACTTGAACTGCAGACTCACGACCGGTGAAATCCAGCGTTCGATGAATCCCATGGGTTTCTGCTTCTTGAGATCGACGATCAATTGAATATAACGACTCCCCATCTTGACCCGGTGAAAGTCGATGAACATGACACCCACATTACTCAGCAATGTCTTCAACTCATCCTCACCCAGCGTCTCCATGACTGTCTCTTCCAATCGATCAGCCAGTCGTGAGGCATCTTCGATGCTGTAGGTACTGGGCGCCTCTACGTTGACAAAAAACTGTCCCACATCCACATGGCCGAAAAGTAGGAATGGGACACGGGTGGCAGCAAAGGTGATCGTCACCGCCAATATTCCCACACTCAACATAGCGACTGGATAGCGATAGTCGAGGCACTTTTTCAGAACTTGGGTGTAGCGTCGATTCAATGCCGCCCAGTCAATACGACCAGCCTTGCGCTGCCGGGCAGTTCGCAAGAACTCCTTGGCATGTGAGGGTAAAACCCCGAACGCCTCCAGCAGTGAACCCGCCAGTGAAGCACTGACCACCACGGGAATTACCGCAATGAAGGCCCCCATGGTGCCACCGATGGCAAACATGGGCATAAAGGCTGCGATCGTAGTGGTTGTGGAAGCCACCACAGGCCAGTAGACCTCCCTGGCCCCCAGTGCGGCCGCCCCGGCGGGGCTCTCGCCCATCTCCAGATGGCGGTAGATATTCTCATTGACGATAATGGCGTCGTCGACAATCAGCCCCAGGGCGATGAGGAAAGCGAACATGGAAACCATGTTGATGCTGTAACCCAACAGGTTCAGCGTGATCACCGCCACCAGAAAGGAAACTGGAATACCCAAGGCGGTGATAAAAGCGACACGAAAATTCAGCATCAGGTAGAGCGCCAGCAACACCAGCGCCAGACCGACGATACCCGACGACTTGACCGTTTCCAGGCGATTCTTCACGTAGACTGAGAGATCGCTGAACAGATCCAAACTGATGCCGGCTGGCAGGCTCTGCTGGCGTTCAGCCACATATTCCCTGACCCGCTTGGCAACTTGGATAGTAGAGGCCTTACCGGTCTTGTTGACGGTAAGATTGACCGAAGGTTTTCCGTTGAAACGGCCAAGGGTCTGGGCCTCTTCCAACCGCAACTGGACATCGGCCAGGTCTCCCAAGCGAAGCTGTCCACCCTGGTCGTTGCTACGTAAAACAATGGCGGCCATGCGATCGGGATCTGGCGGCACGCCCATACCCCTCAGGCGAATATCACCGCTGCTCGACTTCAATGTGCCACCGGGCAGGTCCCGCAGATTCTCTCGCAGCGCTCGACCCAATTGATTCAGCGAGACATCCCTTGCCGCTAGTACCTGTGGGTCTACCACGACCCACACCTCCCACTCCCGATCCCCCGCCACACCCACGGAGGCAATGTCTGGCAGCTGGATCAGTTCATCTTTGACCTGCTCGGCCAGGTCGTAGAGTTCACCCCTCGATATCGCACCGAACAGACTCACCGAGATCACCGGAAAACGAGTCTCCAGCCGGGCCAACTCCGGCTCCTCGGCCTCCACGGGCAGATCGTCCACCTGATCCAGCGCCGTTCGCACCTTGCGCATGAAGTTGTCCACATCGGAACCGCTCTTCAGTTCGATGAGGATACTGGAGGCGCCCTCGGTGCTGGTGGAACTGATCACATCGATATCGGCCAGACCGTCAAGCTCCTGCTCAATAGGCAGGGTCACCTGACGCTCGACCTCTTCCGGCGATGCCCCCTCGAAAACGGCCTTGATACTGACCTTGTCCTGCTCCACTACCGGAAACATCTCCTGCGGCATCGCGTACCAGGAGACCACGCCAGCCAACAGGATGATCACCAGGAATAGATTGACTACCAGGGGATTACGGATGGAAAAATCGATCAAGGCAATTTCTCCGAGACGTCTATCTCAACCTCCAGCCCATCGCTCAGCACCTCAACATCCCGATTGACCACCAAATCCCCCGGATCAACGCCCTGACGAATGACCTGATGTTCTCCCTGACGGATGCCCGTAGTGACCGGCTGCCTCTGCAGTCGACCCTCCCTGACCAGGAAGAGGTATTCGCCGCCCGACTCCCGCAACAGGGCCGAAGCCGGTACCACCAAGGCGTCTTCTCTCAGCCGCAATGGCAGCCTGACATGACCGAGCTGTCCGGGCAGTAACCCCTCACCAGGGACAAGAATGCTGACCGGATGGGTGTGTGTCTGCGGGTCGGGATCGAACTGCATGGCCACCAGTTCCCCGGGAATCCGCTGACTGTCCACCTCCACATCAATTTGCTGACCCAGATCGAGCGCGGAAGCTACGTCTCCCATCACCTCCAGTTTCAGTTCGAGGCTGCCGGTATCGATCAATTCAAGTACCAGGCTATTGGCCTGCAGATAGTCCCCCACCTCAGCCATGACCTTATTGACTCTACCCGAAAACGGCGCCTGCAGGCGGGTACGATCCAAATTGCGGCGCGCCCTGTTCAGCGCCGCCTCCTGCCGGGAGAGGCGCGCCCGATTACTCTGCACACTAAATGTGAGGCGAGCCAGTTCACTCTCAAGACTGTTCAGTTGCTGGCGCGCACTCTCACGGGTCGATACAGAGGCCAAGGAGCCTTTGCCAAGCTTCTCCAGCCGCTGATACTCCCTTTCGGCCAGGTCCCGATTTTCCCGCGCCAGTTTCAACAACGCCTGGTCCTGCGCCAGCGCCGCCTTTGTTTCGGTTAGCTGGGACTCGGATTCCACAAGCGCATCACGATAGTCGGCATCGTCCAACTGCAGGAGCAGATCTCCAGTATTGACAGACTGCCCCGGCTCGACCGCCCGCTGCATCAGCTCTCCCGACACTTCAAACCGCAATGAAGCCGACTGACGAGGCCGAAGAATACCGGTGAGCGGCACCTTAGGCTGGATATCCCGCCGCTCAACCACCGCCACCTCAACGCGGGTGACAACAGGTGACTTCATCTCCGTCTTCGCTTCCGGACGGGTCGCCCAGAGCAGCGCCACCAACAAGATGGTGCCAAACAGAATGAACAGTGTGATTAACAGTCGACGCGTGGTGGAAGTCACGGAAGAGAGAGACTCCTTTGTGCCTGTTGGTACAATCATTTGAAGAAAGGCTGATTCTATGCGATTTTGTGCCTGCCCGCGTGATGATTCGTCAATCCTGGTCAGCATAGGTTCCCGAGCAGCACCCTTGAATTACTCAGACACTCTTATACCTCGCCTATTTCAGGTGCTGCTCTGTTGCGTAACGGCTATCGTGCCACACCATCCGGTGCATGCAGATACGTCGCAAGGAATTGACCGTGGTTTGAACTGGGACTACTGCAATCCGGATGGGCCCGCACACGATCTCACTATGCCCTCTGCCCCTTTGCCGATCGATAAACCGCAACTCGAGGCGGATGAGGCGGCATTTGATCAACAGGCGGGCCGGGGAGTAATGGAAGGCTCGGTCAGGCTATGGCAGCCCGAAAGATACGCTGAGGCGGATCGTGTCATATATCATCAGTCGACAGCCACCGCAGATCTGTTTGGAAACCTCTTTGTCGAGCAATCCGGTCTGCGGTTAACCGCCGATACCGGTCACCTGGAACTGGATGAGAACCGGGGTTGGCTGACAGAGGCAGAATTTCGCCTGACCGAACGAAATGCCCGCGGCAGTGCCGCTAGAGCAGAGATGCTCAATGAAGACCTCTCCCGATACGACCAGGTGATCTATACCACCTGCCCACCCGATAGGCGGGATTGGTACTTCAAAGCCTCCGAGCTCGATATCGATCTCGCTGACGGTTGGGGAAGCGCCAAACATGCCAGACTCCATCTCGGCCCGGTACCGATCTTCTATGCACCTTACTTCACCTTTCCAGTCGATGACCGGCGTATGACCGGTTTCCTGGTGCCCGCCATCGGCTCATCAAACCGGCTCGGCACCGAACTCGAGACCCCATACTATTTCAATCTGGCACCGAACTACGACGCCACGCTCTCTCCCAGATGGATGAGTAAAAGAGGTATGATGCTGGGTGGTGAATTTCGCTACCTCGGTGAACATCAACAGGCTGTGGTCAGTGGCGAGATCCTCCCTGACGACAAAGTGGAGAGCAAAAAACGCAGCAATGAGCGACGGGCCTTCCGGTTTACCCATGGCAGCCGTCTGGCCCCTGGTCTGACTACCCGCATCGATACCAGTGCAGTCAGTGACGACGACTATCTCGACGACTTCGGCACCGGCCTGGCCATCACCAGCACTCGCCACCTGGAGCGTGTCGGGGAGGTGGTTTATCGGCAGGGCGCCCTGCAGCTAACCGGACGCGTGCAATCGTTCCAAACCGTCGATGAGAGCCTCAATCCTAGAAATCATCCCTACCGCAGATTGCCTCAACTACTGGCCAATTATACCGACCTTTTTGCTGATGAAACCCTGGATTTCAGCTTACTCACTGAATACACAGACTTTCGCCACGATACTCTGATCAACGGAGAGAGATTCACATTCAAGCCGGCAATAAGTCTGCCCATGCGGCGCAGCTGGGGGCATCTGATTCCACGCATCAGCCTCAACTACGCCACCTACCGTTTAGATGAGGATGATTCACCAACCGACCCGTCCCCCGACTACTTTGTACCAGCCTTCAGCCTCGACAGCGGTCTGATCTTTGAACGGGAGACCAGTTGGTTCGGCGATGCGGCATACCAAACCCTGGAACCGAGACTGTATTACCTGAACGCATCATTCGACGATCAGTCGGATATACCCGATTTCGACACTGCCGACCTCAATCTGACTTTCAACAACCTGTTCAAGGAGAACCGTTTCAGCGGCAGCGACCGTTTCGGTGACGCCAATCAGATCAGTCTTGGCATCACCACTCGCTGGCTGGCTGCGGAGAACGGCCAGGAACGATTACGTGCAAGCATCGGTCAGATCTACTACCAACAGGATCGGGAAGTACAGTTGACAGGCGCAGTAGAAGACAATCCCTCCTCATCCGTGGTGGCTGAAGCAGCAGCTCGGATAGGACGTTACTGGAGCAGCACCCTGACGATCAGAAGAGACCCTCACGTGGAAGAAAAAAATATCGACAGAGGTCGTCTCGGCATCCACTATCGCACCCCCAAGCAGCACCTGATCAACCTGGACTACAACTTCGCTCGAGACACCATCGAGGATCTGGATCTCTCCTTTAACTGGCCGTTCAGCCACAAGTTCACCCTGTCGGGAAAATGGAAATACTCTTATCTTTATGAACGAAATGTGAATAGAATACTCGGCCTCGAATATGGTGGCGGCTGTTGCTGGAAGTTACGCGCCCTTTATCAGCGCTATATCGCCGATGAGGATATCGCCGAACAGGATGAGGACACCCGTTTCCTACTGCAGTTGGAACTCACAGGCCTGGGTGCACTTGGTTCTACGGTGGACGAGACATTCGAGGAAAACATTTACGGTTACCGGGCTGATCAATGAGACACCCTACAAAAAGATGGATTCACATCATTCAGATCACACTGCTGATGTGGTTAACCGCGAACACAACACTGGAAGCGGCCGTAGTGCCACTCGACCAGATCGTGGCCGTGGTCAATGAAGATGTCATCACCCGAAGCGAGCTCGACAGCCGGGTACGGGAGATGATGGCCCAACTGAGCCAGAAAGGGGCCAATCTGCCAACCATTGAGATCCTCCGAGAGCAAGTACTCGAACGCATGATCTCCAAACGGCTGCAACTGCAGACAGCAGAAAGGCTCGGCCTCAGTGTCGATGACGCCACTGTCACCAAGGCGATTGCCAATATCGCCCAAACCAACAACATCACCCTGCTGCAGCTACGCGAGGTCCTGGAGAGAGACGGTATCAACTTTTCACTATTCCGTGAGCAGCTCAGAGAAGACATTCTGATCAATCGCCTCAAGCAGAAAGAAGTGATTAACAGAATCGTTATCACCGAACAGGATATCAGCAATTTCCTGGCACGGGAGATAGGCACGCAACGACAGCGTTCCGCTGTCCATCTGCTGCATATCCTGATCGCCACACCCGAAGGCGCCTCCCCCAAGGACGTACAGGAAGCAAAACAACGGGCGCAGGATGTCTATGATGAACTTCAGGCAGGAGCCGACTTCTCAGAAACAGCCGTACGTGTGTCCGATGGCCGACAAGCCCTTGAAGGGGGAGATCTCGGCTGGATCGAGACCTCACGCATCCCGAGCCTGTTCACCAAGGTCGTGGACGAAATGGAACCGGGTACGATCAGTGAACCTGTCAGAAACGCCTCCGGCTTCCACATGGTCAAACTGCTTGAGGTAAAGGGTGGTGAAAAATTGCTCATCAATCAGACACGGGCTCGCCACATCCTCATCAACACCAATGAGATCGTCTCCGACCGCGAAGCGAAGCAGCGTCTGCAAACCCTGAGAGAGCGCATTCTGGGTGGCGAGTCTTTCGAGACGCTGGCCCGCTCCCACTCGGACGACAAGGCCTCGGCCATCAAAGGCGGAGAGCTGGGATGGACCAGCCCTGGCGACTTGGTGCCCCAGTTCGAGGAGCAGATGGACGCCCTGCCGATCGATGAGATCAGCGAACCCTTCCAGACACCGTTCGGATGGCACATCGTGCAACCCCTGGAGCGCCGGCAACATGACAATACAGAAGAGGCGCTGAGAAACACGGCGCGTCAGGCCATTCAGAAACAGAAATCGGAAGAGGCCATTGAACTCTGGCTGCGTCGTCTTCGTGACGAAGCCTATGTTGAACTTCACCTGGATGAGCTGGACACCCCTTGATTACCCAAATTGCATTGACTCCTGGCGAGCCCGCCGGAATAGGACCCGATCTCTGCGTCATGCTGGCACAGAGGCCCACACCCTCCACCGATCTCATCGCTGTCGCAGACCCCGACCTGCTGCAGCAACGTGCCGAACTGCTGGGTTTGAAACTGGATCTATTGCCGGTTGACTCACAAACGTCCGGAACTACCGCGCAACCCGGTCAACTGAAGATTGTTCCGGTGCCGCTCAGGAAGGAGGTGAAGTGCGGCAGTCTGGAGCCGGGAAACGCACCCTACGTGCTGGAGACACTGAGGATCGCCACCCAGGGTTGCCTGGCAGGCACCTACGACGCACTGGTCACAGGCCCCGTACACAAAGGCGTGATGAATGACGCCGGACTGCCGTTCACCGGACATACAGAATACCTGGCCGAACTCAGTGATGCCCACCCGGTGATGATGTTGGCGACACCCGGCCTGCGAGTTGCGTTGGTAACGACGCATCTTCCGCTCTCTGAAGTCAGTCAGGCGATCACAGCAGAGCGGCTGCGGCTAGTAGCAACCACGCTGCATCAGGACCTGCAACAGCGTTTCGGTCTCAAGCAACCGCGTATCCTGGTCTGCGGCCTCAATCCCCACGCGGGAGAACAGGGCCACCTGGGTGGTGAGGAGACCGAGATCATAGAGCCGGTGCTGGCGGAGCTGAATGCCGCCGGCATGCAACTGATCGGCCCGCTGCCGGCTGATACCCTGTTTACACCGGTACAGCTGCAACAAGCGGATGCGGTACTGGCCATGTACCACGACCAGGGACTACCGGTTCTCAAGCATTTGGGGTTCGGCCAAGCGGTCAACGTCACACTTGGCCTGCCGATCATACGTACTTCCGTTGATCACGGTACCGCCCTCCCCCTGGCCGGTACCGGACAGGCGAATCTCGGCAGCCTGCTATATGCCGTCAAGGTCGCCGCGGAGATGGCAGAGAGACGCCGGGATCAGTAAACGCGAATTAGCTTGGCTGCCATTACCATCGTAGGGTGCGGCAGGGCCGTACCCTACGCAGGATTAAGATTCCCGTTCATTTGCTGACCAAACAGGTCATCCGCCCGCAATCGTCATCCTGTCGATCAGCCAGGAACCGGTCTGCACACTGCTGCGGGTCTCCACATCGGTACCGACCTCCTGCAGGCCCATGAACATTTCGCGGAGATTACCGGCAATGGTGATCTCCTCCACCGGATACTGAATCTCACCGTTCTCCACCCAGAACCCGGCAGCACCCCGGGAGTAGTCCCCCGTCACCATATTCAATCCCTGGCCCATCAGTTCGGTAACCAGCAGCCCGCTATCCATCTTCTTCAGCAGACCCGCCAGATCGAGTGAGCCGCTATCGATCCTGAGATTTCTCACACCGCCTGCATTACCGGTGGTCTGCATACCGAGTTTTCTCGCGGCATAACTGTCAAGTACATAACTCTGAAGCAGGCCATCCTGGATATAGCTCCGGTGGGTGGTGGCGACACCTTCGTTGTCGTAGGCAGCACTCGCCAGGCCTCTCAACAGATGGGGCTCCTCATAGATCCTGACAAAATCGGGAAAGAGCTGATCGCCCAGGGTATCGAGCAGAAAACTCGCCTTTCGATAGAGTGCCGATCCGCGGATCGCACCGATAAAGCTGCGCAGTAAGCCCACGGCCACATCCGACTGGAAGATCACAGGCGCCTGGCGGGTGGTAATAGGCCGAGCGCCCAGGCGGGAGACGGTCCGTCTGGCAGCGACCTGCCCGACCGCTTCCGGCGACTCCAACTGTTCGCTGAGACGGGAGAGGGTATACCAATAGTCCCGCTGCATGCTCTCATCCTCTTTTCCCACAACCGCACAACTCAGGCTGTGGCGGGATGAGGGATAGCCGCCGATAAAACCATGGGTATTGCCGTAGACGTGCAGCCCGCTGTGAGAATTGAGCGTAGCCCCTTCTGAGTTGAAGATACGCTCGTCCTCTTCGCGGGCAGCCGTCTCGCAGCGTGTCGCCAGCGCTATCGCATCATCCACTGTGAGGTCCCAGGGGTGATAGAGATCCAGATCCGGCAAATTCGTTGCCATCAGGCTCTCATCCGCCAATCCCGCACACACATCCTCAGAGGTATAGCGCGCGAAATTGCACGCTGCCTCAACAGTCTCCCTGATAGCCTGCGGACTGAGATCGGAGGTGCTGGCCGAGCCTTTACGTTGTCCGAAATAGACCGTCACGCCGAGACCATTGTCCCGTGTATGCTCGATAGTTTCCGGCTCGCCCATGCGCACAGTGAGGCTGAGTCCCGCATCGCTGCTGACGCCGGCTTCCGCAGCCGTGGCCCCACATCGTTTGGCCTCGGTGAGCAGATCGTCGACCAGCTGTTCGAGTTGTCTCTGGCGCTGCTGCATATCCATCACTGGCCGGTACCTCCCACGGTCAGCTCATCAATCTTCAGGGTCGGCTGACCGACACCGACCGGGACACTCTGCCCCTCCTTACCACAAACACCAACACCGGCATCGAGTTTCAGATCATTCCCGACCATGCTGACCCTGGTCATGGTGTCAGGCCCGTTCCCGATCAGGGTCGCCCCCTTAACCGGTTGTTTTATCTTGCCGTTTTCGATCAGGTAGGCCTCGCTGGCAGAGAAGACAAACTGTCCGGAGGTGATATCCACCTGCCCACCACCGAAATTGACTGCATAGAGTCCTTTTTCGACAGTCGAGATAATCTCATCGGGTTCGCTCTCACCCGCCAGCATATAGGTGTTGGTCATACGAGGCATGGGGAGATGCGCATAGGATTCGCGCCGGCCGTTGCCGGTGGAGTCGACCTTCATCAGGCGGGCATTGTGCTTATCCTGCATATAGCCTTTGAGCACGCCCTTTTCAATCAACACCGTATACTGAGATTCCGTGCCCTCGTCATCCACATTGAGGGAGCCCCGACGTCCCGGCAGGGTACCGTCGTCCACTACCGTGCAGACACTGGAGGCAACCTGCTCACCGACACGGCCACTGAAAGCGGAAGTCCCTTTGCGGTTGAAATCACCTTCGAGTCCATGCCCCACGGCTTCATGCAGCAGTACACCGGGCCAACCCGGGCCCAGTACCACGGGCATAGTACCGGCAGGAGCCTCTACAGCCTCCAGATTCACCAGAGCCTGTCGTACTGCTTCCTGGGCAAACCCCAGGGCACGTTCTTCCTGCAGGAAGAAATCGAAGGCGTCCCGTGCACCGCCACCACTACTGCCCTGCTCCCTACGTCCTTTATGTTCGGCGATCACATGGACATTGAGACGAACCAACGGCCTGACATCAGCATTCAGGGTGCCGTCGATTGCCGCGACCAATACCACATCCTGTGCGCCGACCAGACTGACGATCACCTGTTTCACTCGTGGATCCTGTTTTCGCGCCTCTGCGTCGACACGCCGCAACAGCTCGACTTTCTCGGTCTCGCTGAGACTGGGCAAAGGGTTGATAGGAGCATAGAGTTGACGACCGGCCACCTCCTTTCCGGTGATTCTCACAGTGCGATCGCCACCACTACTGGTGATAGCACGAGCGGCCTTCGCTGCATCCAGCAGCATTGGCAGCTGTAATTCATCGGAGTAGGCAAAACCCGTCTTGTCGCCACTGATAGCTCGAATACCGGCCCCCTGTTCGATATTGTGGGAACCCTCCTTGATAATCCCGTCCTCAAGCACCCAGGACTCAAGGCGACTCGACTGAAAATAGATATCGGCCGCATCGATGGCACTGCCGGTAAGTTCACCCAACATCCGATCGAGGTCGGTTTCAATCAGCCCCACGGGGACCAAGATGGTGTCTTGCGCAATTTGAATCAGATCAGACATGATTTCCTCAGCCGACAAGGGCTGATATTAAGAGAGATAAGGTAATGATACTGCCAGATCAGCCGCTCATAACCGCCGGTGATCAATGGTTGGAAAGGTACGGCGAATGGTCTGCTGGTATTCCCGATCCAGCTCAATGCTGACATGGCCGGTACCCCTGGGCACCTGAGCCAGGACCGTACCCCATGGATCGACAATCATACTGTGTCCATGAGTCTCGCGACCGTTGATATGGTACCCCCCCTGTGCAGCAGCCACTACGAAGGCGAGGTTTTCAATCGCCCGGGCTCTAACCAGGGTCTCCCAGTGTGCCTTGCCGGTTATGGCGGTGAAGGCGGAGGGTACGACAAATATCTCGGCTCCTTTCTCCAGTAGCAGGCGGAAAATTTCAGGAAAACGCAGGTCGTAGCAGACCGCAACGCCTAAACGGCCGAAAGGGGTATCAACCACCACGGTTTCGATACCCGGTTCAATGGTATTGGACTCCACATAGCGCTCATCCGTCTCCATCAAGTGGACGTCAAACAAGTGGACCTTGTCATACCGGGCGACCTGTACGCCCTGATCATCGAACACCAGGCACGCAGCCCGCACTTTGCCGCCCTGAGAAGCCCGCAGCGGAATGGTACCGCCGACAATCCAGACACCATAACGCTTCGCCATTTGGCTGAGAAACCCCTGCAGGGGTCCATCGTTAGGCTCCTCACACAGGGTAAGCATCTCCTGATCCTGCTCCCCCATGAAAGCAAAATTCTCTGGCAGCACGACAAGTCCCGCACCCCCGTCCACAGCCTCTCCGATCAGGCGTTCCGCCTCCAGCAGGTTGGCGCTGATGTTTGGACTGGTGGCCATCTGGATAGCCGCGACCTTCGAATTCTTATCGCTCATAACGGAACTTTTCCCATTAGCACTTTCAGTTATTCAGGTAAAAAAACTTCTGATTCATGAGGATAGCATCATCCCGTACGGGCTCGCCAGCGGAGAAATCCGGTTTACTCAACGCTGATATCGCCGTCAAAACCCGGAGATGGGATAACGGATAATAATGTTGCACTAGACCAGCCTGCCAACAGTCATCCTCTACCCGGTAAATCGACATCGAGGTCATTATCCTCTTCATTGACAATGGGCCTTTTCGCCACCTGTTTGAATTCCGGATCATCCCACCCCCCTGTAACCTCATAGGTTCGCTGGACGATTTTATCGAACTGTTTACCCAACAGCTTCTGCGTCACTGCCAGGGCAACCCCCACCGTCGGATTCACGGCCAGGGCGCCCACCAAGGGTAAAGTGGCGCTGAGATGGGGTGTAACAACCACCTTTTGATCGTAGGTGCGATTCACCAATCCCGTCAGTCCCGAAAATTCGATATTGGCAGAGGTTGTTTTCACTGTCAGATCCTGGGTCTCTGCGACCCCGTCACGTACCGTAAAATTACCTTCGATTCCATCGAACGAGAGCCCCTCTGAAAAGAAGTCCCTGAAATCGAGTGCCAGGCGCTTGCCCAATGCATTTAGACTGAACAGCCCGATCAGGCGCCCCACACCTGGATCCACATCAGTCACTTGCCCCTTGCCCACCTTCAGCCAAATACTGCCGTACAAGCCTTCGGCTCCCATATTGAGCGGTGAGGTGGGCCAGTAGAGTTCCGCCTTCAACTCTGTTGGCGCCTCCTTGATGCCGGTTTCCATACCCAGCTTACGCTGCAGATCCCCAAGACTGGCGATATTCGTCTTCAGATTGAGTGAGGTGAGGTGTCCTTTTTCGGTCAAGCGCCAGTATCCCTGTCCCGATAGATCGAATTGCTCGCCGACCAGGGTCATACCAGTAATAGTGATTCCATCACGCTCTTTCTGCCAGCTGACATGGGATTTCCCCAGATTCAGGTCGTTGAGATAGAGCGAATCCACAGACAGATCCATTGCCGGCAACACTCTGGGGTCCAGATCACTGGCGCCGCCCCCCTGAGTTTCTTCTCCGCTAATGGTGGCAGCAACCTTATCCAGATCCAATTTGATGTAGTCAAATCGTCCCAGCAGTGGCAGTTGCTGCAAATTCCCCGGCACCTGCACCATACCCTGCACTGTCTCCGACTCCAGCCCGATACGGTAACCGTCGGCATAGTTCCTGGCGGTGAAATGGGCATTGGGGCATTCGATATCCGCAATACGCATACGATCTGACTTCAGATCAATGTCGATGGGTATGGGGGCATCCTCCCCCTCGGTATTGGAGGCAATCCACTGCAGCCAGAGATCCGCATCGAGACTCTCCAGGTAGCCGTCAATGCGGTACCCCCTACCTGCTTTTGGCAATTTGGGCTCAGTGGAGAGTCCGATCGCGATCTGCGGTAATCTTTTCGGATCTGCAGGCAGCCTGACGAGAGCATGAACCGTCTTGCCGTAAAACAACCTCAGATCGGTATTCTGATCACGCCGGAAATCGACACTCAGATCCATTTTTCTTGAGGACTTTGCCGGCTTTTTCATTGGGGAGGGTAAATTCACTGCCAAGCCTTTCAGGTCAGACTTGACCTTAAGCCTGACCGGCACCTTGCTCTGGTGATGTGCGATATCAAGAGAGACCTGGCTGCTTGCAACCCCTTTACCCGGTGGCAGCCACCAGTCAGGATAGAGAGTTTCGAGTTGCTGCAGGGAGGCATCCAGCCGGGTTGAGATCCGCGTCCAGCGCCCCTTTTTCTTCACCCGGGGCACCACATCCACCAACACCGGTTGCCCCATCAATTCAGCCTTGATGCCCTCAGCCTGGACCTGGCGCTCACTGAAGCTAAGCTCACCATTGATTTTCTCGACATCCAGATTGGCCAGCATTACCTTCATGGAGGCATCCGCGAGTTTCAGGCTACCATCGATCTTAAACTGATCTGCCTCTTTCAGCGGGATGGCCATACTTATGCGCGCCGCAGCCTCCCCACCCACATCAACCGCCTCCACGAAGGGCCCGAAACGATCCTGCAGTGGCGTCTCGCTGAGCAACTTCACAACTTCGGAAAAAGAACCGCCGATCTCTCCGGTTATCTCAACCGGTGACGCCCCCTTGAGCTCCTTGATGCGGGCATGTGCTTTGTGCAGTCGGTTACCGAGCAATAAACCGTCGCTCAGCACCGCTTCGAAACTGTTGTTGATGAAACTGGCTTCAACCATGCCCTGCTCCACCCGTGGCCAGTCAGGCATATAGTCGAGCACAAGATCCTCCACACCGAACCAGACCTCGAATCGGCCCTCCTGGCCATGAAAAGGAAATTGATTCAACGGGCCGTAGAGGAGAAAGGAGCCCGAAATGACATGACCGCTCACAACCGAGCGATCAAGCCATGCCACCAGGGCATCAGGCATGATGCCCACAGGGAGATAGTCGCTTTTTCTTGAACCGTCGCCATTCCAGAAATCGGTCTGGATATCGACAAACAGATCTGTGCCGCTCAGCGGTACCTGCAGATCGATACGAGAAAGTGTCTCCACATCCTCGTTATACATCTCCAGTTGGTCACTGCTGAGATGTAGTCCGGTTTTTGTGTCGAAGCGCCAGCGGAAATCTCCGGTCAAACGCTTGGCTGTGATCGGTTTACGGAAAAGCCGGGGAAATTCGATAGCGAAATCGGAGGAGTCGAGTCGCAGCCAACCACCTGCCTGATTGCCTTCGAAACTGAGCCGCAGTCCGGCAAGCCCGGGCACACTCTGCCAGGGGCGGCTCTGATATCGTGCAACACTCCCTCCCACGTGCCACAGCGCTTCACCCTCTGGCGGTTGCTGCAGGGTAAAGCCAAAGCGGGTTAGATGGCCGTCGGGGGCGAGTCCCGTCAAGGCATCGCCCATTTCAGTATTCGGCAGTTCGATGATAGAGAGGAAATCGTTCAACTCTTTCAGCGACAGATAATCCGCCCCCAGTCTCAACAACCGACCTGATTTGTCACTGTCATGCCAGGCAAGGCTGAGACGACCCGGTGGCCATAGCTGCCCGTCACGAACCAGCACCAGGCTGTCCAGATCGATCTGCCACCCCTCTGCCTGCTGATGCCAATCCAGATCGCTGGCGAGCCGGTCCAACTGAAAGGGTGTCTCAACGGCCGGCCCGGTAATCTGAAAGTCGGTCAGCTCAGAGGTACCGTGAAGACGCTTCATACGTCCTTGAGCCAACCGCCCCCACAGCTCCAATTGCAGAACACCCCGATCAACGGCATAGCCTTCAGGCAGCCACTCGGAGAGGCGTCCGCCAGCGATAAGATTCTCCCCTTTCAAATAGAAGCGCCCGTCCAGCGCCAGAGGGTTCTCCTCACTCCCCCGCAGATCGGCTATAACGCGAATCGTCTCTGAATCCTGCCAACCGATTTTCGCTTTCACGGATAGCTGATGGCGATCATCCTCGTTGAGTAGATCCACCGCGACTTCCGAAAGTCGAAGGGGCGGTCTGCCCGGACGGGATCCTTTGAGGAATATCTCGCTGTCGAAGAGCCGCAGATGGGGCTGTCCCAGCAGTAACTCGGTAACAGCCTCCGAATCCGAACCGCCCTCTGCCTCGAAGCCCTGCAGTGAAATAGAACCGTCGGCGCGCCGTTCCAGTTGCAGACGGGTACCCACTACCATGGCGTGTCCGAGCATGAGTTCGCCACTGAGTAGCGAGTTCAGCAACTCGATATCGACATACACCTCTCGCGCATGGGAGAGAAGCTGATCACCATCCTTGCTGCGCAAGGCGACATCGGTAAATTTCAACGCCAGGCGAAATCCCCGCAGTTGCGCCTGCATACCGCCGATACTGAGAGGCTTTCCGGCCCCCGCCTCGACGATTCGCTCAATCTCGTTTTTGTAGGGAGCGAGATCGATATGCGGCAAGGTAAGTCGTGCCGCCGTCAATGTGATCGCCAACAGGATGACCAGCCATGCCATGGCCAACCAGAATTTTCCGTGCAGGTAGCGGGCGACCTTCAGCATGGCAGGCTCGGGCTAGGGCCTGTTAACACTAGACCAGCACCACATCGTAATGCTCCTGACTGTAGAGCAGTTCCGCCTGCAGTTTGATCGGATGACCGATGAACTGTTCCAGCTCGGCCAGGTGAGTCGATTCCTCATCCAGTAGACGGTCTATTACCTCTTGTGAAGCGAGTACCAGTAGCGACTCCACATCGAACTGACGCGACTCGCGCAGGATCTCGCGAAATATTTCGTAACAGGTGGTCTCAGCGGTCTTGATAGAACCGCGGCCAGCACAACAGGGACAGGGCTCACAGAGGACATGCTCCAGTGACTCGCGGATGCGCTTGCGCGTCATCTCCACCAGTCCAAGCGAGGAAACCTCGGTGATATGGGTACGGGCATGGTCATGGGCCAGGCACTTCTCCAGTGCGCGCAGCACTTGGCGGCGGTGCTCCGGATCGAGCATATCGATAAAGTCGATAATGATGATGCCGCCCAGGTTACGCAGACGCAGTTGACGACAGATCGCCTGAGCCGCCTCCAGATTGGTCTTGAAGATGGTCTCTTCCAGATTACGGTGTCCCACAAAGGCGCCGGTATTGACGTCGATAGTGGTCATCGCCTCGGTCTGGTCGATCACCAGGTGTCCGCCCGATTTGAGCTGGACCTTGCGCTCCAGCGCCTTCTGGATCTCATCCTCCACACCATAGAGATCGAACAGGGGCCGTTCCCCCGGGTAGTACTCGATCCGGTGTTTGATATCGGGGATGAACTTCTGTGCAAATTCGATCGACTTCTGATGGGTCTCTTTGGAATCGATACGCACCCGCTCCACATCCGGCCCCACCAGATCCCGCAGTGAACGCAGCGGCAGGGAGAGATCTTCGTGAACCAGCTCGATACCCTGTGCCGACTTGCTGCGCTCCTGTATGGAGCCCCACAAGCGGGCGAGAAAACGCATATCCGACTTCAGTGACTCCTCATCGATCCCCTCGGCCGCGGTGCGGGCGATATAACCGCCGGATATCTCCCCGGCCTCCGCAACCTGATTCAGCAACTCACGCAGGCGCTGGCGTTCATCCTCTGCTTCGATCCGCTGAGAGATGCCCATGTTGCCCAACGAAGGCATGAAGACCAGATGGCGCGAGGGGATGGAGATATTGGTGGTTAGTCTGGCACCCTTGGTGCCTATCGGATCCTTGAGCACCTGGACGATGACATGTTGCCCCTCGCGCAGCAGCTCATAAATATTATCGGTTTTTGGTTCGTCCCCGGTTGCGCCGATATCGGAGACATGCAGAAATGCCGCTCGTTCCAGCCCAACATCCACAAAGGCCGCCTGCATGCCGGGCAATACCCGGCAAACCTTCCCCTTGTAGATATTGCCCACCAGACCGCGCTTGCCGGCACGCTCGACAATCAGCTCCTGCACGACACCGTTTTCGATCACGGCCACTCGGGTCTCCGGCGGGGTGACATTGATTAGAATCTCTTCGCTCATACTTCCTTCGCGTTATTTCAGTTTATTATTGTTGATATTGAGTAGTTCGATCCCCGCCCCGCTAAGGAGTTCGGCAGTCTCGAACAGAGGCAACCCCATCACGCCGGAGTAGCTGCCTCTCAACTCGCTGATAAACATGGCAGCAAGACCCTGGATCGCATAGCTGCCTGCCTTGTCCGACGGCTCACCGCTCTTCCAGTAACGCTCGATCTCCCTGAGCGACAGCTGTCGAAAGCTCACCTGACTGATGCTGATCCGGCTCTGCAACCCACCGTTGTCCAACGCCACAGCGGTATAGACGTCATGGGTCCGTCCCGAAAGCTGCTGCAGCATCCAACATCCCTCGTCGGGATCTGTGGGTTTTCCCAGCATCCGGCCATCGACCACCACACAAGTGTCAGCGGCCAATACGGGCAGGTTTTCACCCTGAGCGAGAGCATTTAACCCCGCCACTGCCTTATCTTGTGATATCCGTAACACATAGTCGGATGGAGATTCCTCAGTCCGGACACTCTCATCGACCTCGATATCCAGAATCTTGTGAGGCACCCCGATCTGCAGCAACAGCTCATGCCGTCGAGGCGAACGTGATGCCAGACAGATCAACGCATCCATCAACCCGCCCGGTGATAGGGGTGATTTCTCATTAAGCTCCATGCACGATAGAGCTGCTCCGACAGAAACACCCTCACCAACGGATGGGGAAGGGTCAGCGGCGAAAGCGACCAGCGCATCTCAGCCGCAGCCAGGCACTCTGGCGCCAAGCCTTCCGGCCCGCCGACCAAGAGCGCCAGATCTCGTCCGTCCGCCATCCACTGCGCCAACCTGGCGGAGAGCTGCTCAGTATTCCAGGCCTTGCCGGTCACATCCAGTGCAATCACTCGGCAACCCTTGGGGATGGCTTTGAGCATCCGCTGTCCCTCATCACGTATCGTCCGCACAGTATCCGCATTCTTCCCACGATGACCTGGAGTAATCTCCATCAGTTGCAGCGCACACTCGCCGGGCAGTCGTTTGGCATACTCCTCATAGCCCTCCACCACCCAGCGCGGCATACGGTTTCCCACTGAGATCAGATAGATATTCATGCAGTGAGATTGTACGGGATATTTCTGTCGAATGGGTGGGTTGGGGGATGCACGAATTTTGAATGGTGAATTTTGAGTTTTGAATTGGTGTATTCGCTACGCTCATCACCTGCTTCACACCATTAGCCGACTCCTCAACCGGCAGCCGGGGATATTTTCGCTCAGGATAGGGACTGAGCTAGCGCCATTTGCATAGTTTGGATTAAGCCGCGTCCAGCGTGTATTTCAAAAAGTTCCCCCGCTTTCCGGGAAAATGGCTTAATGAAAGTGCGGCTTGCAGCACATCCCAATTCAAAACTCAAAATTCACCATTCAAAATTCACACACATCGTCCTGGACCTCAATATCCTGTATCCTTGCCCGCCATGAGTGAAAAACACCTTACAGATACACGTTTCGACAGCTTCGACCTGCCAGAGCCCGTCCTCCAGGGCATCCGCGAGGCCGGCTTCGAATACTGCACCCCTATCCAGGCGGAGACGCTGCCGATTGCGCTCGCCGGCGAGGACCTGGCGGGACAGGCACAGACCGGTACAGGCAAGACGGCCGCTTTCCTTATCGCCACCTTGAACTACCTGCTGCAGCATCCGGCAGACGAAAGGCGCAGGCCCAACCAGCCCCGGACCCTGATCCTTGCCCCGACCCGTGAGTTGGCGGTGCAGATCTACAACGATGCGCAGGCACTCACCAAGCACACCGAATTCACCACCGCAGCCGTCTACGGCGGCACCGGTTACGACAAGCAACGCAAGCAACTCGAAGAGGGTGTCGACATCCTGATCGGTACGCCCGGCCGCTTGATCGACTACCTCAAGCAACATATCTATGACTTGAAGGCGATACAGGTTCTGGTACTCGACGAAGCGGACCGCATGTTCGACCTCGGCTTCATAAAGGACATCCGCTTCATGATGCGGCGCTGTCCGCCGCCGGACAAACGCCTGGGGATGCTCTTCTCCGCCACCCTCTCCTATCGGGTGAAGGAGCTGGCCTACGAGCATATGAACAACCCCCACAGTATCGAGGTCGCGCCCGAACAGGTCACGGCTGAGCAGATCATAGAAACCTGCTACATGACCGCCAATGAGGAGAAGATCCCTCTGCTGATCGGCCTGATCAGGCAGCTAACCGACGCCCGCAGCATCGTTTTCATTAACACAAAGCGGGTTGCGGACAAGGTCTGGGGCTATCTACAGGGAAACGGCATAGACGCTGCCGTGCTTTCCGGCGATGTCCCGCAAAAAAAGCGCCTGAGCCTGCTGAAACGCTTTCAGGAGGGAGAACTCTCCGTATTGGTAGCCACCGACGTGGCTGCCCGCGGCCTGCATATCCCGGATGTCACCCACGTCATCAACTACGATCTGCCCGAAGACGCAGAAGACTATGTCCACCGCATCGGCCGCACCGCTCGTGCCGGGGCCAGCGGCGATGCCATCAGCTTCGCCTGTGAGACCTATGCTTTCTCGCTGCCCGATATCGAAGCGTATGTAGGCCACTCTATCGCCACACAGACCGTTGACCCGACCTTGCTGGCTGAGGTCGACCCGAAAAGCCGGGTCTATCCAGAAAAAGGTTCACGCCAACCTCATCGCGGCAAAGACGGGCGTAAGGCGCACGGCAGAGGGCATCACCATAAAGGACATAAACCAAAAGATGGGGAGCATGCGAAAAAGCGACGCAGACGTCGCGGCCCCAAACCACCCCAGAGTAGCGGCACGGAGTAGTCATGGACGATAAGTGTGGCAGCTGCACAAACTCGAAATGCTGTACTTACACCACCGAAGCGATCGGTGAGGCACCGCGATCCAAGTCCGACTTTGAACACCTACTCTGGCAGGTCTCCCACGATGGCGTGGAGATCTACAAAGATGAAGACGGCTGGTTCCTGTTGATCAACGGCCGTTGTGAACATCTGGGGCCGGGTGGCGCCTGCGGCATCTACGATACAAGACCGCAGATCTGCCGCGACTACGACAACGACTGGTGTGAATTCGACGCCCCCGCAGAGAAGGGGTTCGATCTCTACTTCCGCAACCACAAAGAGTTGCTGACTTACTGCAAGAAACGGTTCAAGACCTGGGGACGCTGACTCCAACCCGAGCCTCTGTCCAATTCATCTGATATCTCATTTAACAAGGGAACTGCCTCAGGCTTCATGCCACTAAAACGCACAGCATGTGAGTACTGACTTTTCATCTGCGATTTGTATAATGCGCGCCTCGATTTCAAGCCCTTTACCCATTAACCCGTCATGACGCTCTCTACAGTTACCTTACAAGATCGTTTCGAACAGCTTCGCTCCAACAAGATCTTCGAGACCTTCGTCATCCTTGTCATCGTCATATCCGCCTTGATGATCGGCGCCAAAACCTACCCCATTCCTACAGGCGTCGCACAAGTATTGCGCATGCTGGACATAGGCATCACGCTCTTCTTTCTCGCCGAAATCATCATTCGCATGATAGCGGAAAAGAATCTGAAGCGCTTTTTCACTAAAGGCTGGAACATCTTCGACTTCCTCATCGTCACCGCCAGCATGATTCCCGTGGATGACAGCGAGGTCGCCCTGCTGGGGCGCCTGCTCAGGGTATTTCGTGTATTGCGCCTGGTATCGATCATCCCCGAGCTGCGGATACTGATGAATGCCTTTGTCACCGCCATCCCGCGCATGGGTTATGTCTCCCTGCTAATGTTCATCATCTTCTATATCTATGCTGCAATGGGCAGCATGTTCTTCCATGAGATCAACCGGGAGCTCTGGGGTAACATCACCATCTCCATGCTGACCCTTTTCCGTATCGCCACTTTTGAGGACTGGACCGACGTCATGTACGAGACTATGGCAGTACACCCCTTAAGCTGGTCTTTCTATATTTCCTTCATTTTTATTGTGGCATTTGTTTTTCTGAACATGATGATTGGTATAGTTTTGGAAACCCTTCAACGGGAACACGAGCAATTCTCTCGAGAAACAGGCGAGGGGGAGGCAGGTGAGGTACATCGGATCGAGGCGCGGACACTAGAGATGTCAAAGAGATTGATGAACATGGAAGAAACGCTTAAAAGAATGTCAGAACAGAAGAGCAAATAATCTGTGGCCCAATCAGATACTTAAATCAAGTATCTGTGCAGATTCACTTACCTGACTAACATCCATTTAATCAACCATCACGAACACCCTCTTATTAGCGGAATTTTACTATATAGATAACAAAGCACCAGCTCCACCGCCGACTCAGCCAATGAACTACCTGACTGTATCAGGTTATTTCAGGATGGAGTCATGTAAAATCCCCAAGATGGGTGTATGGCGCACGACAAATACTTGTATAAACTGAAAGCATCTTTTCCACTGCAGCCAGGTCTTAATTGATGTTATTAAAGACACTGTTACGTGCTATCCTAATACTAAATACTCATTGTATCCAAGTCGCCAGGAAAGGCGGCAAATATCACAATCCAGAGGACCGACCCATAAATTTTTTTAGCCTAGCCTCACGTATATACGGCATTACAACTCATTATCCAATAGCCAAACAGTCCGAGACTCCAGCTACTCGCACCCCATCAATTTAGCAGATGGAAACCTGACTCCTGGCAATACCGTATACCTGACATGCATATTGACATGGGAACTCGTCACTAATTCAATCAATGGACCGACACACACCAACCTATGACCTTGAATTTTGAACGAGTCTTCCTAAGATAATAATCACAAATAGACAGCGATAAAATCATACGTATGGAAACTCTACAACATATAAATGTAGAAATATTCTCAACTGGATTTGAGGACAAAGCATTTATCGAAAGATGGATTGAGCTGGAAGAAAACTCTCTCGAATACAATATGTTCTTGTCTCCATATTTTGTCCTCCCATCCCTAAAATATCTCTCACCTAATATTACACCACATTTTATAACTGCAACCTCATCCGAGAACAGGCTCATTGCCTTAGCCATCCTCCAAGAGAGCACACACGATCGGAGTTACCCATTCAGACACTTTGAAGGGTATTCATCTGAACATACATTTCTACAGGGGATGCTCATAGACAAAACATCCGCACGTGATGCGATTTATGCATTGATTGATTTCTTAAAACACGAATACTCCAATACGCCAATAAAATTCAACAATATTCCCGGCGACGGAGACCAATTCAATTACTTAAAAGAGTGCCTGGATAAGCTTGAAGGTTCGTGGATCCAATATGACGAACAGCATAGAGCAATTCTTTCATTAAAAGAAAGAAGATATAACTACTTCATCGAAAATTTTAACTCTAAACACCGGAATGATTTTCGCCGAAGAAAAAGGCGACTAAAAGAGATTGGATCTGTTGAATGGAGAATATTTGACGACCCCATAGACTGCCAACGCTGTGTCGACGACTTTTTAAAACTAGAACACACAGGTTGGAAAAAGAAACTTGGAACATCACTACTATCCACAGAACACAACCAAAAATTCTTTATAAAAATGGCATCAGGCTTCCTGAGTAGCAATAAAATGATTTGCACGGAACTATTGCTCAACGGGAAAGCCATTTCTGCGACCAGCAACTATATCTCGGGGAATGCCATATTCGCTTTTAAACTAGGCTGGGATGTTGCTTACAAGAAATACGCTCCCTGCGCAATAGACCTGTATGAATTCACCAAGTATCTAATCAACAATGACACAGGCTACGAATATATAGACAGTGGGTCTGAAGAAGGTTCATACATTGAGAAAATCTGGAAGGACCAACGTACTTTAATCAGTGGCTTTATTACTTTCGGCCCAATGCCGAGCATGTTTTTACAGGGCATTAACAAAACAAGATATTTATTGAGGCGCTTCATACCTTCATAATCTTAGCCTTCAAGAAATCAACGCAGGTAATTATATTCCGCCACTGCTCTTAAAACTATTGCATTTACACCAGCTCAATACACCCTAGACAGAGATTTATCGCATGAATAAATCTAATAAAAATATTGTTATATTGAAAGGCGACGTAGAATTTCAGTCACTGAAAGAGAAATGGAGCAAACTCAAGAGCGATTACTACTTCCAGGAATATAACTGGCTTAAGCTGCTGGCCAGCTGCAGAAAAGAGGGTGATCTTGTATTTATCTGCTTTTATCTCAAGACCGACCTTGTTGCGATTTTACCGCTCCAGATACTGAAAGAAAAACATTTCGGTATTCTATATACCTATCTTGGGTTTTACGAGCCAGACCACATGTTTATACATGACCTTGCGGGAAATATTGACCAAGAAACAAGATTCCAGCTCAATGACATTATCCAAGCACTGAAACAAGCGGATATACGATTTGATTACTTGAAATTAAAACGCGTCTACAATAACAACCTTTCTCGCATACTAGATACTAAGGACACTTTTTTCACACGAAACCACCAAAACATTGCAAGAGCGATAATATGCCCTTTAAACTATGACCATTTTCTTAATAGCTTGAGCAAAAACAGGAGAAAAGGAATAAAAAAGCGACGTCGTCTGCTTGAAAAGGCAGGCAACATCAGACTAAGCATCTCTAACCCATCAAACATAAACGACTTACTGGAAAAATTCTTACTCTTAGAAAAAAGTACATGGAAGGGAGACAGCGGCAACGCTATTTTGAACACTGACAGGCAAACCAGATTTTTCCGTGGGATTGTGGGCTTTGATGAAAGCTTGGTTTTATTACTTGAAGTAGATGATGTCGTCGTGTCAGGACGTATATGTATCCATTCGAATGATACGCTATTTGTTTGCAAGACCTCATATAACGAAGACTACAAAAGATACAGCCCGGGAGAACTACTCCTTCTAGAAACGATAAAATATGCATGCAGCAAGAAGATCAAAACGATAAACCTCATGACAGACTTGCCGTATCATGCTCACTTCTCAAATGCCAGTTTCACACTGAACAACCATGAGCTTTATACAAAAAACATCCGCTGCACACTCCTTGTTTTGGCGTACAAAGCAAAATCAACATTAAAGCGGCTAAGAGACAGAATACTCACACTTCCGCTTCGAGGTCGCCGCACTTCAGATTGACACGTGGAGCCTGTTACTCACAGACCACTAATCGTTTTTCTAGAAAATTCTTAGCGGCTCACAACAAGCATAAGAGGTAATTACGCCCAAATCACCATTTACGACATACCAAATATTGCAACTTAACCCACGACAAATCCCTGATATATATATCCGTCGCTTTTACTGACTCTTCAACTAATCAGCTGCAGGTCATTTCCAATCAGAGACGCTTTCCCTGGCTCACTTTTAAACCCGTTAACCATTTTTATACTCTTAAATAATGGTAGCGGTTAGAGTGAAAACTCTTCACAAGCATACTCATCCCCGGATTCTAGATTGCCTGGTTAACGATAGAATGGGTTAATGGTGTCGCAAGCACTATTCCATAGCTTTTGGCCGTATCCAATATCACCTCTCGAAAATATTGACGAGTTTTAATCAGGTTTCGAACATCTTTTGTGTAATAATAGATAACCCACTCGACAGCATGATCCGCCGTATCATTGATACGCACATCCAGTTCGAATTGAGTTTCGACGCCCGAATCGGCATTTTTCTTTACGGTATCAAAGGCCTCCTCAAACATAGCCCTCACTTTATTCGCCTCTACATCATAGCCAATCTTAAAGTTCAACTTCTCACGCAACCCTTTTGCAGAAGCGAACTTTGACAGATTATGAATCGTGTAATCCCTGAATTTTGAATTTTTCAGCATGATTCGGTGATTGTTCACCAGATTGAGGATTTCAGTGTGGAACATCTTTGTTTTGTAAACCACACCCAAATAGGGAGTACCTTCAGTAATCTCTACCACATCCCCCTCTTCCGCCATACCGCTGTTCAGTATTATGAGGCCGCTGAAGATATCCGGTGCCCACGCATTGTGGGTTAATGCCAAAAAGACACCGATGAAGCCGATCACCCCACCCGCTTCCAAAAGTCCGCTAAATCCGAGTATCTGAACAACCGAAATCAGGACAATAATGAATATAAATATACCCGACAGCAATCCGAGCAGGCGGCTGTTATATGTCTCCACACTTTTTTTAACGCCATTCACTTCTCTCTCTTTACCGAACTTCCGGCGCGCCACGTATCCAATGATATGTGCAAACAAATACCCCAGGTAGATCACAACGAACACAGACACAAACTTCAGGCCTATACCACGCTCACTTACGGGTAGATAGAGATGGTAATAACCGAAGGAGAGTATGATGAGTAAATTAAGCGCCCTGAAAACATGGACACGGTTGAGACTGCGGCTGCCGCTGACCTTATCATGATAGATCAACGTCAATATGCGCCGCGCATAGATCATCAGTAGGATATTGACTGTAAGTACAATGTAGTCGACGGCACTGAGTCGCTCGAAGAAAACGGAATACTCTCCAACCCAGTTATTTAATATATCCAATATGGCTTCCATTCAATTTTACCGCTCAGGATAGCTTTTTTGTTAAACGAATCAGCTGAGGTGCGGCTAGATGGTACAACGCAACCCGCGGGTAATATCCGAAAAATCGTGAATAGCTTGATAGTCACCGGCTTCACGCAGCGGTCCCTTGGAGTCTGGACGCAACACTGCCAATAGCCAGCGGATACCATATTCTCTGGCCGAGTCCAACACGGACTGACTGTCGTCCACGAACAAAGTCCGCTCTTTATCGAATGGGTAGATATTGTGCAGCCGCGGCCAGAATAATGGGTCCTCTTTAGGCAGGCCAAGTTGATGGGATGAAATAACCTGATCGAAAAAACCAGCCAGCCGGGTCCTCTCCATCTTCAATGCCAGTGTCTTCTGATGAGCATTGGTAACCAGAATCCGCCGCTTGCCGGCACACATCAGTTGATCCAGGAAATCGATAACATGGGGATGTACCGCAATTAGATGGTCGACCTCCTCTTTCAGCAGCACGATATCGAGCTCCAGCTCCCGGCTCCAGTGGTCTACACAATACCACTCGAGCGTGCCGAGACGGCTCTCGTATCGATCGTAGAGATCCTTTTTCGCCGCCTCCAGCGTGATACCCTTGGCATCCGCGAACTGCTGTGGGACAAACTCCAGCCAGAAGTGGTTGTCAAAATGGAGATCCAGCAGGGTACCGTCCATGTCCAATAACACCGTATCAATTTGGTTCCAGTCAATCATGCTTCAGCCTTTGCATATCACCGTATTTATCATTCTCATCTTCATTTTATCCGAGGCATCCTCGGATATGTCAGCGGACCCTTTCCCGGAGGACGACCCCTTCGACCGTATAGAAGCCGTCAATGAGGGCGAATTGGAGATTCTCTCCACTCCCCAGGCTGCCGATCTCTACCACCACGAAAACCATATACAGATCACGACGACAAGCCTTTATGACGGCTGGGTAAAGATGGAGCAGTGTCATCATCACCTGGATCCAGTCTCCCTGCTGGAGATCGTCTACCATCCGCAACGAATCCGCAATATCCATATTATCTCAAATCAAAACATTGGTAGCAGCCGGGTGATGGGGCCAAATGTGGAGCTGAGGGATATTCAAGCCGACGCCAGACTCTGCCTGAAGGCAGAAAGTCGAGCACTGCATATCCAGGACAACGGGAGATTCATACTAAGAAACGGCCCCTATATGCGTCGCTTTCTCGATGGCTACTATCCCATGCGACTGACCGTAGCCATCGATTACCCCCCTGATGCGTTGCATCTCCATAGTGTCCGACCCAAGCCCCCAAAACAACTGAAGCACACACCGAAGCAGGGTAAGATCCGCTGGGACGCCTGGTTCCAGGGGAGACTCTATACCGAGTTTGAGTTTACTAAGCAGGAATACCACTAACCTATGCCAAAACTACCCAAGATCCTCACCAGAGACAAAATCTCATGCTCACGTATCTTCCATGTGGAAACGCTACAACTCGAGTTTTCCAACGGCGAACATCGAACCTACGAACGCTTGCTGGGCGGCACGCAGGGATCAGTACTGGTGGTACCAATGCTGGATGACGATACCGTATTACTGGTGCGTGAGTATGCTGCCGGCAGCCACGACTACCAGCTCGGCCTGCCCAAAGGACGCATGGAAGCGGAGGATGATGATCCCCTTCAGGCTGCCGACCGGGAACTGCGCGAGGAGATCGGCTATGGCGCCCGCGACCTGCAGATCCTCGACACGCTCACCATTGCACCAGCCTACATCCAACACCATACCCATATCGTGCTGGCTCGTGACCTGTTTCCTGATAAGCAACCGGGGGATGAACCCGAACCAATTGAAGTGGTACCCTGGCGCCTTTCTGACTGGCCGGCACTGATGGCGCAACCCGATCTGACGGAGGCACGCTCCATCGCCGCGCTCTACATGACCCGGGACTTCGTGCAATGAATCTACCTTTACAAATAGAAGAACTCCTCCAACTGGCCCGGGATGCGGGTAATGAGATCCTGAAAATCTATAACACAGAGTTCGAAGTGGAGCAGAAACAGGATAATTCTCCCCTGACTGCGGCAGACCTGGCAGCTCACAAGCTTATTGTTTCTACACTGTCACGGCTGACACCCGGGATCCCGGTACTCTCAGAAGAGTCGGCCGAGATCCCTTTCGATACCCGCCATCAGTGGCAGCGTTACTGGCTGATCGATCCCCTCGACGGCACACGTGAGTT
Source organism: Candidatus Thiodiazotropha sp. (ex Monitilora ramsayi) (assembly GCA_025655595.1). Lineage (GTDB taxonomy): Bacteria > Pseudomonadota > Gammaproteobacteria > Chromatiales > Chromatiaceae > Thiodiazotropha. The sequence continues at coordinate 373,710 of JAHXIO010000001.1, read as the reverse complement.
CGTCAAACGCAATGGGGAGTTCACCGTCAACATCGCACTTATCGAGGGCCATGAACCCACCCTCGGCGTGGTCTATGCGCCAGTACTGGACAAGCTCTATTACGGCATAAGAGGCGAGGGTGCCTGGAAACAGGTGGGCCGGCAAGCGGCCGAAAAGATCCAAGTGGTCAACCGGCGCAGGCAACCCACCGTGGTGGCCGGCAGCCGTTCTCACGCCGGCGATTCGTTGGTTCGCTTCCTGGACAATCTGGGAGATCACGACCTGGTCAGCATGGGCAGTTCCCTCAAGCTCTGCCTGGTAGCGGAGGGTAAGGCAGATCTCTACCCCCGCCTCGGCCTCACCTCAGAGTGGGACACCGCTGCCGCCCAGGCGGTTGTCGAGGCGGCGGGGGGACGGGTCACCACACTCGATCTGAAACCGCTCCGCTACAACACCAAGGACTCTCTTTTGAACCCCCACTTTTTTGTCTTTGGTGACGCATCGGTAAACTGGGCCAGTTACCTCACTTAGGGACTGTAGACGCCGGTTGGTCTCGCCCGAAATCCACCGATATCCCGACACACCGGTTCAGATTTCCCGTCGTGTCAGCTATGCTTGCTGGAATCAAGGAAGAAAAAACCGGTCAAAACACACATCTATAAAACATACAGACCGAATACTGCTCCGGGCTCAACCCTACTTACCAAGGCGAGCCATTGACCATGACCGATCTACTGACAAAAGGCGGCATAACCTTATGCGCGTTTTTGCTGGTAATCCTTTACAGCACTGCTCAAGCCATCGAATCGGAAGAGGATGTCTTCGCTTTCGATGACTTTCCGCTGGAGGAGTTGCTCCAGTATCCCGACTGGTTCAAGAAGAGCTTCCTCGATCTGCCTGACGACATGCAGGAGGCGGTCGATGACGGAAAAAAAGGGATCATCGTCTATTTCGGCCAGAGACGCTGTGCCTACTGCAAGATGCTGCTGGATACCAACTTCGGACTCAGCGACATCACCACCTATACACGCCGCCATTTCGACATCATACCCATCGATATCTGGAGTACCGAGGAGCTGACCACCCTGGATGGCACAACACTCTCGCAGAGAGAGTTCTCACTGCAGGAGAAGACCAACTTCACGCCATCTCTCATCTTTTACGACAAGGGGGGCCGGGAAGCACTGCGATTACGTGGTTACTACCCGCCCTATCAGTTCCGGGCAGCGCTGGAGTATGTGGCGGACGACCACTACCAGCGGGAGACCTTTCCCGACTATCTGGCTCGCGGGGAGTCGGGTACCGCCTTCGAACCGGGCGACCTGAATGAAGAGGAGTTCTTCATTCCACCCCCACACAACCTGGATCGCAGCCGGTTTCCGGGCCAGCGGCCGTTGGTGGTGTTTTTCGAGCAAGGCAACTGCCATGCCTGTGATGTACTACATGGCCAGCCGCTGCGTGATCCGGCCATTCTCAAGCTGGTAATGGGTTTCGACAATGTCCAGCTCGATATCCGCAGCGATACCCCACTCATCACCCCAGACGGCAAGAAGACAACAGCCCGCGAATGGGCGAAAAAGTTAGGACTGTTCTACACCCCGTCGCTGCTCTTTTTCGACGAGTTGGGAAACGAGATCATACGGGTGGACTCGGTGGTCCGCTTCTATCGCCTGCGCAAGGTCATCAATTACATCACCAGCCGCGGCTACCAGACCGAACCGAACTATCAGCGCTGGCGGGTGAACAGTGGTTTCTAGGGCCTGTTTCAACGACAGAATTTCCTGATATAGGACTCATAGGTCTCCTGCCGCTCATGCAGCCGTTCATACTGTGAGGGCTTGTACCCGGCCCGAAGCTTCCGCTCTACGCGCTCCAGTTGTCGCCGCTTTTTCCAGCAACGCTCTTCGCTGGCCCCATTGTTCTTGGACAGCGGTTTAGCGTCAGACTTTTCTGACACCTTTTTGAGACGTAGACCAGGTGCCGAAGGGGTGATCCCTTTGCTATGATCTTTGATATGGATTTTCCCTTCACCGCCTTTCAGGCAGGCGGTCTGGCGAAACTCCACCACACCGTCAACGGTACAGCGGTAGAGCATGACATCCCCGGCCATCACTTGGCGGCAGCCCGGGAGCAAGAGAAATAGCAGCAGCAAGAGAAAGTCTGCACGACAGGTTATGTGAATCATCACCCAAACTCCTTTTCAGGTTGATGCAAGGATTATACGGATGAAACGGAAGTCAACTCAAGAACCGGGCGGATAGGCCGATACCACAGCATCACAGGGCCAAAATAGCGCAATGGATCTGGAACAAGAGAACCGAAGGCTTTACCGGCAGCTGCGGGGGCTCCGAGAGGAGGCGAAGCGCAGCCAGGCCACGCTGGAGCGATTTCACGCCAGGGAACTGGAGTTATTGAGCGCCGACACGTTGGCCGAACTGCTCCAGGTGATGACGGAAGGGATGCTGCTCTCTTTCCAGGTAGACAGCCTGCGGGTACTCCTGGATGACCCTGATCATGAAATACGCCTGCTACTGAATAACAGCGGGTACCACGACTCCTCGTATGCCTATCTGCAGTTTGTCGACGACATACTCTCGATCAATCCCCGCTTCGGCAGACTCAACAGCCCCTGGCTCGGCCCCTTTCTGACGCCCGACTACAACCATTTATTCCAGGATGCATCGGGTTTGCGCAGCATGGCGATTCTACCCATATTCTGTCGTAACCGTCTGGTGGGGAGCATCAATTTGGGCAGTCGGGACCCAACCCGCTTCACCCGGGATCTGGCTACCGATTTCCTCGCCAGACTGGGAAAAATCTGTGGGGTCTGTCTGGAAAACACCATCAACCGGGAACGCCTCCTCATCAGCGGCCTGACCGATCCACTAACAGAATTGCACAACCGCCGTTACCTCGACCGTCGCCTGGATGAGGAGCTGTCCCGCGCCAGTCGATACAAACAGCCCCTGAGCTGCCTCTTCATCGACGCGGATCACTTCAAACAGATAAACGACAATTACGGACACCAGGCGGGTGATACGGCACTTCGAGAGCTCGCCGATCGTATTCGCTCTCAGTTACGGGCCAGCGATGTGGCGACCCGCTACGGCGGTGAGGAGTTCGCCCTTTTGCTGCCGCAAACCGGACTCAGCGAAGCTTTGCTGCTGGCGGAACGGATACGACTCGAGGTGGCCAGCAGCCCGATTCACCTCGATGATGGCAACCAGCTCAACATCACCGTCTCCATCGGCGTCAGTGAAACACTACCGATGCTGGGAAAATCACGCCACAAGGAAGTTGGTGAACACTTACTTGCATCGGCGGACCAAGCGTTGTATCAGGCTAAGGCCAAGGGCCGAAACCGTATCGAAAGCCTCAGTCGGAGAATCAGTGAACCCGGCACCTGGCGGGCCAAACTTGTCGACTGATCAGTCATCCACCTGCTTATGGCTGCCGTCACAATAGGGTGGCGTCTTCGTCTGTTTGCAACGGCAGAGCCAGTGCTCTCCGTTCTTCTCCGCCTTAAATCCCAGGGGCTCAATACCTGTGCCCCGGTGGGAACCGTCACAGAAGGGTTGAGTGGACGAGCGGCCGCAGGCGCACCACCAATACTCTTTTCCCGCAACCAACTCGACCCCGACAGGCTGCTTGGCGGCCACAACAGGTTTTTCCATCTCATACTCCTCAGTCGTTTTATTGCGCGTACGCATGGTTTCTCTTCGTATGCCACATAGTTAACACATAAGTCCGGTAAAAAAAACACAACACCATCATCGGTTAATTTCTGCTAATCTCTGCCTCCCGGATCAATCTCTGGTTATCAGATGAGCGACAAAAACGATTGGATAGCATTCGATAAACAACATGTCTGGCATCCCTACAGCGCCATCGGCGCCGATCTGCCGACATACCCCGTGGTCGGCGCCAAGGGTGTCCGGCTGCGACTGGCGGATGGACGGGAACTGATCGACGGTATGTCCTCCTGGTGGTGCGCCATCCACGGCTACAACCATCCGCAGATGAACCAGGCCATCAGGGCACAATTGGATGAGATGGCCCATGTGATGTTCGGCGGCCTGACACACCCACCGGCGGTGGCGCTGGCCAGAAAGCTGGTAGAGATCACCCCCGCCACCTTGCAGACTGTCTTTTTCAGCGACTCAGGCTCGGTCTCCGTAGAGGTCGCCATGAAGATGGCGATCCAGTATTGGCACGACAAGGGGGTCCCTGCCAAACAGCATTTCCTCACTATCCGCAAGGGCTATCACGGAGACACCTTCGGCGCCATGTCGGTGTGCGACCCCGTGACCGGCATGCACAGTCTGTTTGCAGATGCCATGACCCAGCAGTTTTTCGCCGATGCCCCAACCTGCTTCTTCGGTCATCCCTGCAACCGGGACGGAGCCAAGTCGATGGAGGCACAACTCAGGGAGAACCACGAACAGATCGCAGCCGTTATTCTGGAACCCATAGTGCAAGGTACTGGAGGCATGCGTTTCTACTCTCTGGAGTATCTGCAGGAGGTAAGGCGCCTTTGCGATCAGTATGGAGTCCTGCTGATCCTGGACGAAATCGCCACGGGCTTTGGCCGTACCGGCAAGCTGTTCGCCTGTGAGCATGCCGGGGTGACACCGGACATTATGTGCGTCGGCAAGTCGCTCACCGGCGGCTACATGAGCCTGGCGGCCACCCTGACCACCGAAGAGATCAGTAAAACCATCAGCGAGGGCGAACCGGGTCTATTTATGCACGGCCCAACCTTCATGGCCAATCCACTCGCCTGCAGCGCGGCACTGGCAAGCCTGGAGCTGCTGCTCGAGACCCCCTGGCAAAAGCGAATCAGCGATATCGAGGAGGACTTGAAGCAGGGCCTGGCTCCCTGCCGTGAGCTACCGCAAGTGGAAGAGGTCAGAGTGCTTGGCGCCATCGGCGTGGTAGAGATGAAAAGGCCCGTGGAGATGAGGACCATCCAGCCCTGTTTCGTCGAAGCGGGCGTCTGGGTAAGACCCTTCGGCAAACTGGTCTATCTGATGCCGCCCTATGTCATCTCCCGAGAGGACCTCGACACACTCACCCGGGCCGTGGTCCAGGTCGTGGAGAAGTGTCCTATCTAGCACCAGTGAATAATCGGGCATTCCACGCACACGATTCCGGGTCAGGAAGGCCCACAATCGAAGAGCGCTGAATAGACAATGGAACCCTCAATCGATCTCTACGGCGTTGTTCTGATACTGGGCGCGGCTCATGGCCTCTTTCTCGCTCTTGCCCTATTGAATGCGAAAAGGGGGAACACCACAGGCCATCGGTTACTTGCACTACTGACCCTGCTCTTCTCCATCGATCTTGGTTTTGAGTTTCTCGACCAATCCCGCTACATGGCAAGCATTCCGCTGCTCCTGGTCCCCGATCTCAATATCGACTTCCTGTTTGGTCCGTTGACCTATCTCTATGTCCGTTCACTGACCGACAGAGAGGGGTTCACACTCACCAGCCGTCAATGGCTTCACCTCCTCCCCTTTACCCTCGGGTTGCTGTTGTTGAGCCCGCTCCTCAAGTTGGATCAACCGCAACTCATCTCGCTTGTTTATGCCAATGGAACGGAACAGATCCCCTCCATCCTTTGGGCTGAGACTTCGATCTTTCTTGTCGGCATGACCTCGATCGTCCAGATGGCAGCCTACCTCCTGATCTCTATCCGAAAACTGATTCGGCATCGCCATACGCTCCAGGACGAATTTTCCTTCCTGGAACGTATCAGTCTCACCTGGTTGCGAAACCTTCTGATCGCCCTGGCGATACTCTATCTGCTATACGTTGCAGAGATTTTTTTCGTAGCGACTTTTGATCTCAATGAGGCGGTCATTGCCATCCACTACCCCATGATCGTGATCGTGATTTACATCATGGGCTACATGGGACTGCGCCAGCCGGCAATCTTCACCCATAGTGTTAAAGGAACCGGCAAACCAGAAGCAGCAATCGAGAGCCATGTAACGCAATCTCGGGGTGTTCGGGAGGGTCGGAAGTATGAACGGTCTGCACTGGATAGTGAGACAAGCACACTGCTGTTCAGGGAGCTCCAGGCTCACATGATCCAGGAGGCCCCCCACCTCGACAATAAGCTGAGCCTATCCCAACTGGCGGAGCAGCTCGGTATCTCCGCCAACTACCTCTCACAGGTTATCAATGCACAGGCGGAACAGCACTTTTTCGACTTCATCAACAGTTATCGCATCGACGCGGCAAAGCAGGCACTAACGAAGACCTCAACGGAAAAAGGCAATATTCTCGCCATCGCACTGGATGCGGGATTCAACTCAAAATCCGCTTTCTATACCGCGTTCAAGCGCCATACCGGCCAGACGCCTTCGCAGTACCGAAACCGAAACAAGATCCCGGATAGCTTGTCATAACTCATTGATATTATTGTTGTAATAAAAAGTCCTACCTTATAGGGAAGGACGAAACTCACACCAGAAAGAACCAAAATTCTCCCCATCAGCCCAGGCTGTCCGTAACAACCTTTCACCTTGTCACAGACGGGAGAATTCAAATGTTTCAACATCTACCCTCATGCTCGAAATCCTTCGCACACGCACTCTTCGCGACCGGCCTTGCCCTGTCCCTGCTGACGGGCTGCAACTCGTCAAACATCTCTGACGCCACGCCAGACGAGCAATTTCAGGCGGTTCTGAACGAGGCGGTGGAAAAGGGCCTGCCTGCAGTTTCCGTCACGATCAAGGGACGCAACATCGACTTTACCGGCGTCGCCGGCATGACCGATCTGGCTACCGGTGAAGCCGTCCGTTTGAATGACCGGTTCTATGTAGCCAGCACCGGTAAGACATTTCTGGCAGCCACCCTGGTCCAGATGGCCGGAGAAGGCCTGCTCAACCTGGATGATCCGATCTCCCTCTGGCTGCCGGATACGATCACCGGTCGCATCCCGTCGAGCAGCCAAATGACGGCGCGAATGCTGCTCAACCACACCACGGGAATCTACGACTTTCAGAACGACGGAGAGGATTGGGACAATGAGTTTTTTCTCGTCTCTGGACCCGATCGACACTGGACACAATCGGACGTCCTGCCATTCTTCCTGGACAAACCCCTGCACTTCGAACCCGGCACCGACTATAGCTACTCCAACTCCAACTATATCCTGGCGGCATTGATCATCGAGGCTGTCAGCGGAGAGCCGCTGCAGCACGCCATCCGACAGCGTGTGATAGCACCGTTAAACCTGGCATACACCCTCCACGGCGATGAAGCCATAGGCACGCCCGGTCTGGTACACGGCTACTTCAACGAAACGGGAGAACGCTTCGATACCCATCCCTGGTACAGCCACTTCGGCCTGGCGGACGGGGGTATACAAACCAATTCACAGGACCTGGCCAGATTTCTGCTCGGCCTGATGAAAAGCGACCTGGTGCTCAACGATCAGATGAGGCAAGAGATGTTTCAACCCTCTCAGCTCGGTACACCGCCCTCCACCTACGGTCTCGGCATCAATATCCGGCCAGTGGAACAGACCGGCGACCTGATCTACTCACATAGCGGGAAAGACCCGGGTTATCGGACGGAGATGCTCTATCTGGATGGCAAAGATACCGTGATCACGCTTTGCGCCAGCGGCAGTTTCGGTGAATACGATGGAATGGTACAGGCACTGCTGATGGATATCTTTACCTTACTGGCGGATTTGCAGAACTAAAGCAGAGGGACCTGTAGCTGTCCACGGAAGGACATCATCTGTTCATCTGCTCACTGACCAGGATCTCTTCGATCTGTTGCTGAAATTCAATACGCGCTTTCATAGCCGGGGTGATGTGGATGCGACCCTTCTCATCCACCAGCATCACCTGACTCAATCCCATCCGGTGAGCGATCTTTTGCCAGCCATCGGGCCCTGCCACACTCAAGGCCGTTGCCGCCGCATCGGCGAGACCTCCATCCGGACTGATGACTGTGGCCGATGCCACATGCTCAACCGGATACCCGGAGCGCGGATCGAGGATATGGGCATATCGAATACCCTCATACTCCCGATAGCGTTCATAGTTGCCTGATGTCAGCACACACTCGCCATCCGAAACCTCCACAGATGCGATTACACCCTCTCCTAGCGGATGGCGGACACCGATTGTCCATGGACGATCGCCATGTCTGCCGGAGACGCAGAGATCGCCGCCGGCGTTCACGATGGCGTGCTCGATACCGAAGGTTTTCAGCTGTTCGATGGCAAGGTTGAGGGCATAGCCCTTGGCGAACGCTCCCAGGTCGATCTCGACACTGGGGTTGACTGAAGTCAGCAAATTGCCATCGAAACGAACATCCTCCATCGAAGGCGCAGCTTTCAACAATGACTGAATTGCTGCAGGGTCTGGTGGTGGACCGCCGGGGGGCTCATCACTGTGAAACCCCCAGAGGCCGATAAGACGCCCTATCGCCGGGTTGAAAAGTCCCTCACTTTGCTGCGAATAATCTTGCGACTGACGCAACAGCTCAGCCAGCGATTCAGACACCCTCATCTCCCGCCCTTCGGCAAAAGCCTGGTTGAGCCTGACCAGCTCACCCTCCCCTTTCCAGGCGTGCCACTCCCGATGCATGGACTGAAAGGTTTCATCCAGAGAACGTACGGCCTGACTGAATTGATCCGGATTGTCCGTATAGGCCTTGATATCGAGCAGGGTTCCAAAGACAAGCAGTGTCTGCTGATGATCCGTCGGGCTCCGGCTACATGCAGATAAGATCGAAATGGCGGTCAACAGCAGACACCACCGAAGCAAAATTCTTAACATGTTATTCTATCCGACATTGCTCTATTGAGCCGACACCTTACCTTCTCATACAGTGAAAGACATCCCTTCCCTGCCAGAATAAGCTCAGAAACAATACTGACCCATGCAGACCGCAAATGGTAGTTCAATAAATCGATAGACAGTAAGAACCGAAGAGAAAAACGAAATCGGCACACTACCAGACAGAAGAAGCGACTGGAGTATTAAGTGTCTCCCTCACTGCCAGTGCCGTTAAAAGATAGCAGCATTTCAGTCGCTTCCGATTTTGACATGGGCTCTGCAAAGAGTTTTCCCTGTCCTTCATCACATCCCAATGTGGCCAGTACAGCCAGCTGCGCCTCCGTCTCCAACCCCTCAATCACGACATTCAAGCTTAGGCTTTTTCCCAGAGCAATAATACCGTTAAGAATCGTCTGGTCCTGCTCACTTGGTAAGGTACCGGGGATAAAGGACTGATCGATCTTGATACTGTTGATCGGTAAGTGGCTCAAATAACTAAGGGAGGAGAATCCTTTACCGAAATCATCGAGGGTGAAACCAATACCTGCACTACTCATCTGCTTCATCACACGAAGCACTACATCGAATTTCTCCACAAATGAACTCTCTGTTATCTCAAGATTCACAAAAGCGGGATCGATTTCATTTTTTGAGCAGATACGCATGATCTTCTCTATCAAATCATCATGCCGAAACTGCACCGCAGAAAGATTGACAGAGACTTCCAGGTCGTCATAGCCGTCATCGTGCCACATCTTGAGATCACGACAAGCCTTACGTAAAACCCAGAAACCCAGTTTGTGGATCAATCCTGTATGTTCGGCAATCGGGATGAATTCGCTCGGCGGTATCATTCCGACCTTGGGGTGAGACCATCGTGCCAAAGCCTCCATCTTTGTGATACGGCCGGTTTTTATATCTACGATTGGCTGATATTCCACCTGGATCTCTTTTCGTACAATTGCCTTATGCAATTGATTCTCGAGCCAAACCTTTCGATAGGCTTCACGATTGATCTCTTGAGAAAAGAAACGGATGTTGTCTCCCCCCTCAGCCTGCTTGGCAACGTAGCGAGCCGCGCTCGCCTTCTTCAGCAGTCCGTCAGACTGATCATCATCGAGCGGATAGAGCGATACACCAATACTGAATGAGACGAACAGCTCCTGTCCGTCAATTTCAATGTCCGTCTTCAGCGACTTCAACAATCTTCGAATTGCCCAAGCGACACCCTCAACATCATCAACATCGGTCAGGATTAATGCGAATTCATCATTGTTGATTCGTGAAATTGTTGAGGACTCTGACTCTTTGTACTCATCAATAATGGCAACAGTATCCGTCACGCGCAGAGTATCGACTAAGCGTGTGGAAATAACCTTTAGTAGCTGATCACCCACTGCGTAACCGAACGCCTCATTGATAGTGTGAAACCCATCAATATCGAGTGACAGCACTGCCGCAGACTTGTTGTATCGCTGACATCTGGCCAGCACCTGCGAGATCCTGTCCCGAAAGATAATCGTATTGGGCAATCCCGTCAGTTCATCCCTGCCTTCGCGTCGCTTGATCTCCTCCCGGCTGTACTCCAACTGCTCTTCGAGAGCCTGCACCGTGTCTTCCAATCGGTGTATCTCGTTTTTGAGCGATTTCTCGGCTGCATGGCTATCTTGAGACAGAAACTCCTGCGTTGACACTCCATCACCCGCCGACTGCTTCAGTTCCTCAGCCATTTCTGGCAACCAATTCAACACATTATTACGTCCCTGCTCCTTCGCCTTGTAGAGTGCATCATCGGCATTGTTGATCAGCAACATCGGCTCATCAATTGATTGGGTCAATTCCGCCAGTCCAAAACTGGCCGTCACAGTTCTGTTATTGGTGAAGAGTTCATATCCCTTTTGCTGTATCTCCATCCGCAAGCGTTCAGCCATACCTACCGCCTGCTCGATGTCTGTGTGCGGCATAATGAGCGAAAACTCCTCGCCTCCATATCGCCCCACAATATCTTCTGGCCTGGATTTTGACACCAACATATCAGCGACAAACTTGATCACCTTGTCACCATTAGCATGACCATATTGATCGTTTATTAATTTAAAGTTATCAATATCCACCATCATGAAAACCAGGCCATGTCCATCTCGATAGGCCTCGGTAAAGAGCTGGTCGTACTTTTGAAAAAAGGCGCGCCTGTTGAAACAACCAGTCAGGGGATCACGGCTCGCAAGTAATTCCAGCTCGACAGTTTTATCACGTAATGCTTTTTCCGAGCTACGTAGTTTTTCCAGCGTCGATTGAAGTTCCCTGTGCTTCTTCTCCAGATCCGTCATGTCGTCAAAGGTCGCCAAAACACCTCTTGGCTTACCTTTACCGTCAAATATGGGGGCGGTATTCACCGAGAAGGTGCGCTCGCGCTTGTTTTTCAACTGCAGCCGCATGGGTACGCCGGTCTTGCGCTGATGATTCTGTAGACTGATCTGCCAAGGATAGAGATCAACCATAGACCCACGTTCCCTTTGTTTCCATCGCAGTTCATCCGCACGCAGACCGACCAACGATGCCTGATCCAGGTCAGTCTTTTCCGAAAATGAATCATTGGCAAGAATAATCTGATGCTTCTCATCCAGAATAATCAAGCCTTCCGAGAGAGCATTGAAAGCGGAACGTACCCGCTCCGGGATGACCGCCTTCGGATCCAGCTCCCGCAGGGTGCGTTTGATGAATATCAGGTAGAGCACAAAACCCAGCAGCGCCACGAAGAGCAGAAGTCCCCCGAGAGTACCGAGACTGAAGCCACTGCTTCCGATCTCCTCAAACGCCACTTCCAATGTGCCCCACCGGATGCCATTGGCCAGGATCGGTACGCGTACATGGGTGGATGTCGACTTGTCCAACGGCACATCGACCCAATGCTTTTCATGCTCGCCCACCACCAATGAGAGTCCGCCCTTACTCTTCAATGCGCTGGAGAGCACATCGTCGTTACGCTCCACGATACTTTCGAGGGTATTCCGCAAGCTGCCTACATCATTTTTGGCCGCAATCGAAGAGATCTGAACTGCGAGAGCCTCACAGAATTTCTTTCTCGCCTCAAGCTCCGAGCTGCCCTCATCGGGCACGAACCCCACCAGCCTGCCGAGAAGCAGGATACTCACGGTGAGGAGCACCAAACCGATTGTGATCTTTAAAGTCGGACTCATCTGCATGACTGATAATCCCTATCCCGTACGCCAAATGTCGCGGATGCGTTTTTTTCCTTCAAACCACTTGGATATACGCCTCTCCTGATCGCCTTCCTTCGCTTCGTCGTCATCTTGCCCTGTCCCGGTCTTTGCACTTGCCGACAGCACCGGCAATGGATCGACCTGGCGCCACAGGGGCGAAAAGGAGAGCAGGCTTGCCGACAGAATACCCGCACGTAACAACCAGGCGACATAGCCGGCGGTCAGCCCGACCGCACCGAGGGTCACGCCCTGGAAGACCATCTCGGAGTTCTCGCTCACCTCGCTTTGATGCTCGGACATCTCAACGTTCATCGCATCGAGCAGAGCCCAAACCGCCTTTGGCACAGCAATATCTTCACTCACCGACAATGTATCCAGCCCAGGAAGTCTATCGATATCGACTGACTCCGGGGTCAGGTCGATAGACCGGTAGGAATAGTGGGGAGCACTCTCCGTCTCGTAAAGCCAGGTCATGGAGCGATCGCTCCAATCAGTATGCTCTGCACTCTGCTCAAGGATGTCGACCCCGTTGGGGATCAGATCACTCTCCGCCTGACCATCCCCACTCTCTTCTTCAGCCTCCTCGTCTTCCACCGTCAGGATCGGTGAACCGCCTGAAACCACTTGACGAGCAGTATCTACCTCGTCCGTCCCGTCATCGGGAATGGGATCGTCAGGCAGCAGATCGACGATCACCTCATCCAGTGTCTGCTCTGTTACATCCACCGGAGGATCCGTCAGGGGTATCACATCGATCGTAAAACTTCGCTCGGAGAAGGACCCATCCGCACTGGTGGCGCGTACCATAACCTCCATCTGAGTCGTCTCGGCGGAGACTATCGGTTGCGCAAGCGTCAACGCGCCCGTGGCACTATCGATCACAAAGTATCCATCGGCATCGTCGACCAGCGAATAGACGACTTCATTATTGGACACATCGGGATCTGCGGCCCAAACCCTAATACCGACATCGGAACCGGCAAGATGCTGTGTCGTTACTTGGTCCTCATCCGATTGCATGTCCATCAACAATCCCACATCGAACTCATCAACATCATTGACGATAATGGTAAAACGCTGCACAGAGACCCCGCCATCCCCGTCACTGATCGATACATCCACATGGTGAATATTATCCCCATTCTGGTCGAGCGGATTTTCAGCATCAGGACTCAGAACGAAACTCAGCAAACCGGTTACAGGATCGATGGCAAACAGTCCAAGATCGTCACCGCCACTGATTGAATAAGTTACGCCGCTCTCGGCATCGGTCGCACTCACCAATGAGGCGTTGCTTTGGTTCTCATCAATAGACAACGTTACATCTGGATTACCCGCATGGCTGGTAATCACCGGCGCATCATTGATCGGATTGACACTTACGCTGACAACGGCACTGTTGGAAGTCGCACCACCAACATCGTCGATCGTATAGGCAAATGAGTCGGAAACCGTTTCTGAACCATCGTGTATGTAGAGGAAAGTACCATCGCCATTGTCGATCAGCGTCCCGTTTGAAGGCGACACTGCAATGACGATAGCGCCAACATTCAACCCATCGTCACTGTCGGCATCGTTGCCGGCCACATCGATAATGACACTGCCGCCTTCATCGACCACGGCAATATCGCTGTTCGCTATCGGTGCATCGTTGAGCGCGGTGTAGCTGATGCCGGCCGCCAGTGTATTGGAATTACTGGCACCGTCATTGACCGTCACACTGAACGCCGGTGCGGTCTCATCGCCGTTATCCACGAACTGCACCAGGCCTCCCGTCAGGTTGGCGCTGGTGAAGCTGGTGATCGAGACACCGGGGTTGCTGCTCAACTGGAAGTAACCCCCGGTTACTCCGCTGACGGTATAAGTAAAAGCGGTATCGTCCGGATCGGTGATGCCGAAATTGGCACTTGAGAGGGTGACAGTCTGACCTTCACTGACTGCCAGGCTAGCACTGTTGACCACTGGGTCATCGTTACCCGTCGTGTAAATGATGGTCGCTGCCAGGGTGTTCGAATCACTGCTGCCGTCATTGACTGTGACGCTGAACGCCGGTGCGACCTCATCGCCGTTATCCACGAACTGCACCAGACCTCCTGTCAGGTTGGCGCTGGTGAAGCTGGTGATCGAGACACCGGGGTTGCTGCTCAACTGGAAGTAACCCCCGGTTACTCCGCTGACGGTATAAGTAAAAGCGGTATCGTCCGGATCGGTGATACCGAAGTTGGCAACAGAAAGGGTCACGGTTTGGCCTTCGCCGAGGGTCAGGCTCGCGCTATCGAGTACCGGCGCATCATTGCTATTGGTAAAGGTGACACTGGCCGCCAGGGTGTTGGAATCTGTGGTACCGTCATTGACCGTCACGCTGAACGACGGTGCGATCTCATCACCGTTATCCACGAATTGCACCAGACCACCCGTCAGGTTGGCGCTGGTGAAGCTGGTGATCGAGACGCCGGGGTTGGTGCTGAGTTGAAAGTAACCTCCGGTCACACCGCTCACGGTATAGGTAAAGGCCGTATCATCCAGGTCGGTGACCCCGAAGTCAGTACCACTCAGCGTTACCGTCTGCCCTTCACTCAAAATGAGACTGGCATTCGTAATTGATGGAACATCATTCAGTAACGTAAAATTTATCGCCGCCGCCAGGGGAATGGAGTTGGTTGTGCCGTCATAGGCAGTCACGCTGAAAGATGGCGCCACCTCGTCGCCGTTATCCACGAACTGCACCAAGCCAGCTAACAGGTCGTCGCTGCCAAAAGCGGTAATGGGTGTTCCAATGGCACTACCCAACTGAAAATAACCGCCTGAAATGCCGCTCACAAAAATCTTAAAATCAATGCTATCAGGATCACTAATAACAATATCAGTGTTCGACAGAATGACAGTCTGACCTTCGGTCAGGGTCAGTTCAGCACTCGTGATTGTGGGCTGATCATCGACTGCAGTGTAACTGATCACTGCTGCCAGAGTATTGGAGTTATTTGCGCCATCGCTCACAGTGACGCTGAATGCCGGCGCGGTTTCATCGCCGTTATCCACGAACTGCACCAGGCCACCCGTCAGGTTGGCGCTGGTGAAGCTGGTGATCGAGACACCGGGGTTGCTGCTCAACTGGAAGTAACCCCCGGCTACTCCGCTGACGGTATAAGTAAAAGCGGTATCGTCCGGATCGGTGATGCTGAAGTTGGCACCACTCAAGGTCACCGTCTGGCCTTCGCTGACCGTCAGGCTCGCGCTATCGAGCACCGGCACATCGTTACCCGCTGTGTAGCTGATACTGGCCCCCAGGGTGTTGGAATCTGTGGTACCGTCATTGACCGTCACACTGAACGCCGGGGCGGTCTCATCGCCGTTATCCACGAACTGCACCAGACCTCCCGTCAGGTTGGCGCTGGTGAAGCTGGTGATCGACACACCGGGGTTGGTGCTGAGTTGAAAGTAACCACCGGTCACTCCACTCACGGTATAGGTAAAGCTCGAACTGTCCGGATCGGTGATGCCGAAGTTGGCACCACTCAAGGTCACCGTCTGGCCTTCACTGACCGTCAGGCTCGCGCTATCAAGCACCGGCGCATCGTTGCTGCCATTGATGGTAATGGTGACTGTTGCTGTATCGAAACCTCCGTTACCATCACTGACCTGGTAGGTAAAACTGTCATCCACGCTGTTACCGGCACCCAGTCCATCAAACTGACCGCTGGTGTTATAGGTATAGCTGCCATTGGACTGAAACGTGACTTGTGCACCAGAAGCGAGGGTTACCGGAAGTCCGGGGGTGTAGGCCCCCCCATCCACTTGAGTCACCTGCAGTGGATCTCCCTCCGGGTCACTGTCAATCCCGGATCCGGAGTCATCCGTTATAACGTTTCCCGATACAAAACCGTTTTCAGAAACGGTATTGGTGTTGTTTGTCGCCGTGGGTCCATCATTCTGTGGATTGACGGTAATTGTCGAAGTTGCAGCGGAACCAGCCAGGAGAGAACTATCCTGCGCAAAGATATCGATCGTACGATCGCCCGCAGTCGGATCCTGGGAGCTGTTTTCGTAGGTGACACCCCGCAACAGGGTCTGCAGATCGGCTTCCGGCATCGAACCGACGCCACCCAGCGTGACATTAAAACCCGAACCGTCGAAATCGATGGCAAAACTGGTGCTGCCGACAGTTCGAGTGACGGTATCAGCAGTGCCGTAGGCAAATGTATAGCCGGCAATCACGATCTGCTCGCTACCGCCATCCAGGAAACCGGACAGGTTGATACTCAGATTCTCATAGGCCACGCTGTCCACATCACTGATGGTCGCATCCGTATCGACCACGTTGACAGCCCCAGCACCCTCCGTGAAGGTCACTGCAAAGTCCGCACCCGCACCATTGGAGCCGTTCAGATCAACAACCGGCGCATCATTCACTGCAGTGACATTCAGTGTCAGGTTCTGAGTGATACTGGTTCCGCCGTCGCCATCGGTTATATCGACCACAACACTGCGTGAACCAGCAGTGGGATTTTCGACATTACTGTTCTCATAACTGATATTGCGAATCAATGCAGTGACGGCGGCGGATGTCGCATTCGAATTGAGTGTGACTGTCAGCGGGTCTATGCCCGTTCCCCCGGACAGGGTCCCGATCACGACACCACTGTAAGACACATCACTGACATTCAACCCGATTTGTCCGGTACCCGTCCCCTGATTGACGATGGAAAACTTGTCTTCAGCCGCCTGCAGGCCACTATCAACCTCCACGGTGAGCGAACCACCAGCAAAGTTACTTGAATCGGGATCACTGACGACGACATCACTGCCCTGCTCAATCAGAACGACGCCATCGCCTTCTGAGTAATTAAGGATGTCGCCATCGAGGTTCACCACCCCAGGCGCGTCATTCTCAGGTGTGTAGTTGATCGTTGCTGACTGCGTGTTGGAATCACTGGTACCGTCATTGACCGTCACGCTAAACGCCGGAGCGGTCTCATCACCGTTGTCCACGAACTGCACCAGCCCTCCCGTCAGGTTGGCGCTGGTGAAGCTGGTAATCGATACACCAGGGTTGGTGCTGAGTTGAAAGTAACCACCGGTCACACTGCTCAATGAGTAGGTAAAGCTCGAACTGTCGGGGTCTGAGATAGTGAAGTTGGCACCGCCCAGCGTTACCGTCTGACCTTCGGTCAGGGTCAGGCTGGCACCAGTGATGGTCGGCGGATCTTCGGCTAACGCAAAAAGCTCATTGATATCCGTCATCGCGAGGGCACGATCATAGAGCCTGACATCGTCGATCAGTCCATCGTATTCATTGTGGCTGGCACTCGAGGCGCCGATACGCAGGGTATTACTGTTATCGATATTGCCTATAAAACCGTTATTTACTGAATCGGCAAGGGTGCCGTCAACATACAGCGACCAGTCTGCACCGTTTACCATACCTACAACGTGGTGCCAGTTACCGTCGAACAGTCCGCCTGAGACTAAAGCAACTGAATCGATTCCCGATACCACCCCGAAGGTGACATCACCAGCCCCCGTGGTGTAGAAGACATAGCCGTCGCCGCCATCCATATCGCCGACCAGCCTCGCTGTGCCACCCGAATAGGTTGAGTTGAACCAGAAACTCACCGCAAAGTTACCGGTACCGAAGTTGGTGGCCAGGCTGTCCGGCGCTTCAATACGATCGAAGTCGCCGTTGAAACTTAACGCATAACTACCGACCTCACCGGCCGTATAGACCGGAGGGCCGATCAACGTACCGTTGTTACCCGTCGCACTGCTATCGATGGCGGTGCTACCACTACCCTCTTCAAAATCGTAGTGACCCACCAGGCCGGTGGTGATGTCGAGCGTACCGTTCCAACTGCTCTGTAACTGTCCGGAAAAGGCAATACCGGCCTCCACGGTACCGAGCTGGTACTCCAGATCCCAGTCTCCACCCTGTGTCGCGGCGCCAGTGAGATCATCGGATGCGGCTACATCCGCACCGGTCAATTGGGCCAGCCTGTCGATGAACAACTCGCCATCCGCCGTGGACGCCAGGTTACAGCCGTAGATCAACAAATCCCCCTCGGCCGCAAAGGCATCCCCCCATCCACCAATCTGTTCCGATGAGTCGTTGAGCGCTGACAAATCGAGGGTCGCATTTGCGAGTCGAACCTCCCCATCACCACCGTGACTGATAAGATGCACCGCATCCAGATCCCGGTATTGATCAAGAATATGGCCGATCTGTTCAATACCGTTGCCGGCGCTATCGAGCAGAACGATTTCGAAATTGATGTCACTCCCCTCGCGATCGATCAGATCATCCACCAGGCTTTGATAATCGAGGGTATCAGTGTCGATGATAACCAGTTCGTAGCTGCCGGCGCCGGCCTCGCTCACGTCAGCGAGCAAGTGGTCATCTTGCAACGTCCGCTCTATCGCCAACAGCTCATCCCCGTCCACTTGGTCATCCGCCTCATAGTGCACCGGGTCGACGGCGATACCCGCCAGGTCGGCCGAAAGCAGGAGTCGGGGTTCCAGCTCTTCGAAAACCAGGGTGTGAGCCCGCCTGGGCCGGGGACGGCTCATCGTTCGACAATCCTGGTGTCTATACCCATATCCGTGAGCTGTTGCTGATAGGCGTCCGCCTTCTTGCGGCTGCTGAAATACCCGAGGGAGATATGCCCTTTCAACGATCCCTTGGCGATAACCCAGGTATCTTTCACCCCCTTTTGGTTGAATTCCGAGGCCTGATTGACCGCTTTACGCAACGGGAGCAGCGATTCATTGGTGACCAACAGGTACCGGCTGGCCTGTCTCTTTTTTGCGGAAACGGCATTGAGCTTTTCCGGCATTTCACTCTTTTGTGCCGGTTGGGGTTGACTGATTTCAGCCTTCGGTTGCGGAGAGGCGATCGCCGGTTCTTTTTTTGCTGCAGTTGGAGTAGGGCTCCTGCTCGCCATCTTGTCGAGAAAACGGACTCGACAGCGCAACCCGCTGGTCAGACTGTATTCGTCATTAGGGATCTCAAGACGCACGCGGAACGTCCCGCTCGCTGCATCCAGTATCGGATCGACGATTTTCACCTCCGCCTGGTATTCACCACCGACCGGCGCCTCTGGCACCACCATCGCCAACTGCCCCGCTTTTATCCTGCCCAACAGGGTGACCGGCGCCACCACCTCGACCCGCAGTGGGTTGATCTGTGCGATCTTGATGATGGGACGATCTTCAACCGACTCACCCGGATTGAGAAACCGCTCCACCACCACGCCGTCTATGGGGCTGCGGATCGCGTGGCGATCCTGCACGGCCTGGGCTTGTGCCAGATCGAGTTCCGCAAGGTATCTGCTCTCTTTGGCTTGAGACAGTCGATAGCGGGTCAGCTTGGTCTCCGTCTCGATCTCGTCCAGATCCTGATAGGAAGCGAGGCTTTTGCCGTGAAGCTCTTGAATGCGCCTTAACTGACGCTGACCGAAGGCGAGACTGGTCTCCTGCAGTCGCACTTCACTCTTGATGGAGGCCCTGGCCCGGGCGTAGGCGAGGGCCGCCTGCTCCACCTCGGATTCCAGACTGGCCACCACCTGACGTCTGGTGATGGTATCGCCGACATCCACTTCCACCGATTCGAGAATACCGTCGATACGGGAGCTCAACTCGACACTCATGAACGGCTCTATCACGCCATCCAGCTCCATACCAGCCGAAGCGAGTGACAGACCGGCATAGCACCAGACATACACCAACAAGCAAAACGCAGTTGTTGTTTTAACTCGTCTCATAGGTAATCGTTCGCAACCCTAATAATCCAGGACAAGTGATGACCGGCGGCAGTCCACCTGGAATCGCCGCAGCATCAGAATCCCTTTCCTAATTTCCAACCAATTATTTTAGATAGCGTCTAAACAAGGGATTTCTTTACCAAACACGGCGAGAAACCCTACTCAAATTAAGTATTTAATGAGGTGAATTCCTATTCGAGGATCGCCATTCCTGCCATACCGCTAGAGCGATAGTTCCATCAAACGCCCAAACGCTTCAGAAACAACTGTCTCAGTTTGCGGTACCACTGCCATCCCAGTGGCGCGCTACCGTGATCGAACCTCACCACGACACGCTCCCCAAGCCGTTGCAACGGGACTTCAGGATGGAGCAACAGCTCGAACACGGGTTGCAGCGACCGGGTACCGTCCTCATCGAGGGCGTGAAGCGGTATGGGACCACCACCCGCCGCACCGAGAACTGGGCTGGGCAGGGTCTGTTGAGACGACGGCACGACGCGCGCCAGTCTGACGGGCAACGCCTCGGACGGTCTTGCCGCGTATCTCGCCTCCACGCTCAGGGTCGATTCACGTATCAGGCCGATATCCTGCTGCGTGACAGCCACGCGGATCACCGGCGACTGATCATCGATGGCATATCCAATCAGCTCCCCCTGCGCCAGGTAGGCGCCGGGCAGATCGTTCGGCTGCTGCAGGTAGAGACGTCCTTCGGAGGGACTTCTCACCGTCAAAGCATCGGTTTTCAGGGTCTGCCGGGCAAGGTCGGCCTCCACCAGGGCAATCTCATCCCGTAGGATCTCCGCTTTCACGGTCTCCTGCCCTCCTAACAGGGCGTCTCGCTCCAGACGAAGCGCCTTGAGATGACCACGGAGACTCTCCACCCTAGCCTGCAGAAAAGAATCCTCCAGCTCCAACAACGGCTCTCCCGCCGCCACTGTCTGATCAGCATCGACCCGCAATCTCGCCACCCGCCCCGCCGTTCCCGCTCTGACCTCGACCCCGTCCGGTGGCATGATCACCCCATGGGCAAGGGTGGCATGGGGTGCCGGCACAAGAAAAAGCATCACCGAGACGCCCATCACAGCCAACCCCGTGACCAGCAGAGGACGGGTTCGCCGATGCTGCAGTCTGGGACTGATGAGCAGATATTTGAGCTGTTTCGATAGCGGCAGTAATACCATGCCGATCAGCGCCCAGAGGGCAATAACCTTACCGACCACCGGATAGCGCCCCGCCACGAAGAGGGCGATGGTCAAGAGGATGAAGAGCCGGTAGCAGAAGGCTGCAATGCCGTAACCGACAAACCAACCCCGCTCCCAACCGCTGTCCGCAGGTGACTCCACTGCCTCCAGACCGAAGAGATAACGCTGTATCAGATAGCCGAGATAACGGTTGGCGCGGGTAGAGAGATTGGGGATGTCGAGCAGATCTGAAAAGACGTAGTAGCCGTCGAATTTTAACAACGGATTGCCATTCACCAGCAGGGTCGAGACACCGCCGATCAGCATCATGTTATAGGCCAGGGCATTGACTGTACCCGGTTCCGTGGCGAGCCAGAGCCAGAGAGCCAAAGCAGCGAGCGCCATCTCCGTCATGATCCCTGCCGCCCCCACCGCCATGCGAGCCCGCCGCTCGGCAAACCCCGCCGAGGCCGATGCGTCCACATAGGGCATGGGGATCAAGGCGAGGAAGAGCACGCCGACCTGATGGACCTCACCCCCCCAATGTTTGACGGCGATGCCGTGAGCCAGCTCATGCAGCGCCTTCATGATAAGATAGGCCAACCCCATCAGGACAAGATTCTGTGCCGACAACAGCTGGCTAGTGACATGCCGGGAGATCTCCGGCCAGTGAGTCCCCGTCTGCAGCAGGCCGGCACCGACCAGCAACAGCCAGATCAGAAACGCCGGACGACCGAAGAAGATCCGCAGACCAGGCAGCAACCGATCCAACAACCTGTCCGGATCCCACAACGGCAGTCGCAGAGAGAGAGGATTGCGCCACTGAGTCAGCCATCGACGCGGTTTTTCTCTTCGCTCCAGCAGCTTCAGCGAATCACTGCCCGGCTTCTCCTGCAGTGCGCCCACACCCTGCAACTGCATCAGGAGACGGATAAAGTCGTTCTGCGTCGGTGGATCCTGCCACCCTGCCTGTGTCACCTGCCAGATCTCCTGCAGACTCCGCTCGCCATTGAAGCGATCCAACAGATGATAGGCGGCGGGAGAGAGACGAAAATGGCGTTCGCGGATCGGATCCTGCAGCAGATACCAGGTCTCACCGGCATAGCGCTGTCGCCGTATCCTGATCTGCGGGTTAAGGGAGGGCCTGGCCTCGGCTATCTGTCGCCAAAGCGCATCGACCGGAACCGCATCCCGCCGCTGCTGAGTCATCAGCCCCACCAGCCCCAGAGTTGCAAACGCAACCAATCGACCAACCGATGGGTGGCCAGCCACAGCAGGCTTCTCTCACCGGCATCTATCTTCGCCATCCCCTGCATGCCGGGCCGCAGCCCTTCAACCGTCTCAGCCAGCTCCGCTTCCAAGGTGAAGAGATGCCTGCCCTCCTCTGCGGTGGAGAGTGGCAGGACGCGTTTGACCTGAAACGCATGCATCCGGTGAGGAAACCCGGTCAGGATCAGGCGACCGTCCTGACCCGGCTGCACGTCCCCGATATCCAGCTCATCCACCTGCAGCATCACCCGGTAGCTGTCCAGGGGTGCGACCTGGAACAACACATCACCGCGTTTCAAGGGAGCACCCAGGGATTGGCTGAGATCGCCACTGACGACGACACCGCTCAGGGGCGCCACTATCCGGCTGCGCGCCACTTTCTTCTGCACCAGATCGAGCTCCGCCTGGGCCTCCTGTCGCTGTGCCTGCAGAATGGCCACCCGTGCGCGCTCGTGGGAAGCCATTGCCTCCCGCTGCTCCTTCTCCAGCTTGGCCAGCTGGGTCTCCCATTTCGCCCGCTCCAGCCGCAGGTCGCGGTCATCCAGCTCACACAGTACCGTGCCCTCATCGACCAGGTCCCCCGCCTTCACGTGGGACTGCTTGAGGTAGCCGTCATAGGGGGCGATCACCATGCGCTGCACCCTGCCTTCCAGGGCCGCATCGGCGTTAATGCGGTAGTCGCCGTCGATCCACCCGAGCAGAGCGATCATCACTGCCGCCAGCAGCAGCGAGACCTTCAGCCACAGTGTCCTTGCACCCAGCCAATCTGCTAGGCGGGTCCGCAACCGCTCACGCAACAGCTGAAAGATCGGTCTCTCGGCCCGGTGGCGTTGACTCAATACCACCCCGGCCAGGGCGGTAAGTTGACGGCACTGCCGGATCTCAGACTCAGTAAAGGGTTCATCCCGGTGACGCTCCAGCAGCAAGGCGCCCAACGTCTCTCCATCCACCCTGAGCGGCAGGGTGAGCAGGGTGGATGGACCGATCTTCCCGGCCAGGGCTTGATGAAAGCGCAGGGTCTTCTCCCCCGCTTCGAGCATGGCGGGGTAGTGCAGCAGGCACGCCTGGTCCATCGCCTCGAACATCGCCTCCTTGAAAGCGCGCACCAGGCCGGTCTCCTTTGTGATCTCAACCTTGGGCCGCGTCGCCAGGATCTCCAATGAACGGTGATCACCGATGGTGAGGGTGGCCCGATCACATCGGAAGCGGGAGATGAGGTCATCGACGATATCGCCGCCGGCAGTTGGCTTCTCCGATATCTCGTTCAGCCAGTGAAGCAGAGGCAGATCGTCGTCACTGCCCTCTTCCAGCATCCACTCCAACCACTGCTTGCCCCACTGCAGGGCCTGCATGGCGGCTCTCCGTTTCGCATCGGAGCGTTGAGTCAGGGCTATCGCCGCACCGCCCAGCAGACGCTCTCCCGCAATCAACGGCACCGCCATCAGATCGGGACGATCCGCTGTCTCCTCCATTGACGGCTTCACAATCTGTCGACGTGATGTCGCGGCTTCCATCGCGAGATCGGCCAGTGATCCCTCTCCTGCCTCTCCTGCCTCTCCTGCCTCTCCTGGCGGCCAGAGATGGACACTCTCCGCCTCCGACAGGGGGAATTCCACCACCACGGCGGAACCTACACCACTGATTAGGTGTGAGAGTTTTTCCATCCATCTCTCTGCAATCCGCGCAGACTCTGAAGGCATGTCGCGTTTAGACCTACTTAGAAACCTTCTATGTTTGTCGGTCCTGCGTGGGATATCTTTATCAGACCGGCTCCAATAGGAGGCAGTCAGGGACCTTCAGTCATTGTGATCCAGGGTGAGATTCAAGAGGGAAACCATGGCCTATTGGGTTAGTGGTTACAGGCCCGAAGGCGCATGCTTAAAGGGATTTGATTCACAATAGAAGGGGTCGTGCGGGCTTCCAGTTTGTTTTGGTGGGGCCCTGCCCCAGCATTCCGATGGTGAAAATCTGAGAAAATCCTCATATCACCCTAGCGATGTCCGCTTAAGTATGTGCCGTTCTTAACAGGCCATAGGGCCCGTTAACACTAATCCGATCGGCAAGCAGAACTGATCATCAAGCGTTACTCATGTTCACTGACCAGTTGAGCGAGGCGTACGCTATCGTTGATGGTCACCAGACCGCGTCCGGTCGTGACCAGGTCATCCGCCACAAACCCCTGCATCAGGCGAGCTATCACCTCCCGGGTCGTGCCGAGATGGTCCGCCAGCATCTGCTGGGTCATACGCAGCTCGCCGGCATCCGATGCATTGCTGAGGATAAAACTGGCCAGGCGCTGATCCAGCGTGCAGGCGTGAATCTGCTCCAGTTCATCCATCAGGCGAAAGACCAGGGTGGAGAGAGTCTTGACGGTAAGATCCTGCACTGAAGATTCACTTTCGAAAAGTCGTCGATAAAGAGGACCGGGCACGACATCCACACAGGTCCCAGCATCGGTCTCGACCCAGGCGGGATAGCGTAGATCGTTGAACAGACAGTTGAGTGCCAGCACGCAGGTCTCCCCCGGCCGGATGAAATAGAGCGTCGCCTCGTTACCTTGCGGGGTATAGGTATAGACGCGCAGCTGGCCTTGGGTAACCAGATAGGCGCCGGAGACCTGCTGCCCCTTGTGGATCACCGGTGCAGCGCGATCGAATTGGATCCGCTGCACGCCTTTTTCCAGTAAGACTCGTCCGGTAGGTGAGAGATTCGCCAACGGATTGGGGGCTTCAGACCTTGCCATCACGGATTCCTGTGTACTTCGCGCCTTTGCAGCAACACGCGGATTACAGCTTACCATGTCCATTTGATCAATCACCTCCAATGCGGGTGCACTCATTTTGCTGTCGACAACCGCTGACGCTCAAGCCCGGCTGTCATCGGACCTCTCTCCTGAGAGTAATCATCTCCTTTATTTGCAATGCGTCTTACCAGCTCATCACTGCTCAGTGCATGCAAAAAGGCAACGATGTCAGCCACGCTCTCATCATCCAGCACCGGACCATTCAGTTCAGTCATCACCTTGTGGCTGTCGGACCACACCAGATAACGTCCGGTATACCCCAACTGCACACTCGACATGATGCGAACCGCTTCCTCAAGATCGTTGACAGAACCGTTATGAAACCATGGCCCGGTTAAAGCCACATTGCGCAGCGAGGGCACACGCCAGCTGCCGCGGCCGCTGCCAGCGGGTGATGCACCACTGTCCTCGGTGAGTTTGTAGCTCGTCTCATAGGGCGTGGGATAGACCGGGAATATGCGAAAGGGCGTGCGCGCATCGAACAGGCTGGCGCCGCTGAAGTTGGGACCATAATGGCACTGCACACATCCGACACGCTGAAACAGGGACATACCACGGAGTTGCGCCGGCGACAGTGCATCGAGATCACCACGCACAAAACGGTCATAGGGTGAGTCTGTGGTAATCAGTGTTCGTTCGTAAGCGGCAATCGCCTCGGCAATACGGTCGATGGTGATCGGCTGTCCCTTTCCGAATGCCTTGTCGAAGGCCTCACGGTATTCAGGCTTCTCACGCACTCTCGACTCGACCGCCTCCAGTGACGGCATGCCCATCTCCACAGGATTGACAAGCGGTCCCTTCGCCTGTTCCTCCAGGGAGGCGGCACGACCGTCCCAGAAGAGGTGTGACTGAAATGCCGTATTCCATACCGTCGGCGCATTTCGGCCGCCAACCTGGCCGTTGATACCGACAGATGTGGGACGGCCATCCCCCCCGCTGCCACCCAATACATCGTGACAGGAGCTACAGGAGAGGCTGCCGTCCCGCGACAGGTCGGTATCGAAGAAGAGCCTCTCCCCCAACTCGGTCTTATCCGGCGTGGTGGGATTCTGCGCAGGTGCTGGCGCGGTATCCGGCAATGTCTGCCAAATGTATGCGGTTTCGTTCTGTTTGTTTTCTGACACCGCAGCAGCACCCGATTCATTCTCAGAGATGGGTTGCCACAGAAAACGCGACGAGGCCAGAAGGCCGTCTAACGGATCTCTAACAGACGCCGGTCGCGCGATAGGATCTTTCTCAATGAACGGATCGATCGTTAACTCGGGCAGGCTGGCTATGGCCACGATCAACACAAGCTTGACGGCAAATGCTAACACCCCGGTTCCCAATGCCGTTGCCAAGAGCCACTGACCTCCCCTGGCCAACCTGCCCTTGGGCCCCAGGTCGTAACGCACCATTGCTATGGTCACGGCCACTCCGACGACTAGCGCAACAACGGCTACCAGGATGAGATTCATATCGCCGTTTATCATAGCTGCCACCTGCTACCAACAAATTTGTATCGGTTTTGAGATAAAAAGCAGTCGGCATGGGGAGCACGCAATCTACTTCTTACTCCCCACGCCGGCCCCAAAAACTGCCTAGGCTGCAGTGCACTTGAAGAATGTATCTCCGGGTGTTGCTGTCGTCACCTCGGTAATGGTGTCGAAAGGCAACCCGACCTTTTCGTGCGCACGCCTGACCGCGTCGGCATCGGGTGCCATGGTGAAACAGAATGCCCGTCCATCCCCGTAACCTACATGGACCCGCAGAGGGACGACATCCTCTTCGTAGCAGGCCTTTTCATAACTGGCATAAAAGCGCTCAAACTGCTCCGGCGTCAGCCCGGCGGGAAATGTCTCACTGGCACTGTCGTGGGTATCGATATAGAACTTCATCGGTTGCATGTCTGTCTCCTGCTGATATTCGAGAAACCGGTGGAGACAGACTAAAAGGAAGAGCAGACGGTTTATGTAGCAAAAGTTACACAGTCATCCATGTTGATGATCGCCATGCTCAGGGGGCAACTCCCCGGATGCATGACCGTGATCCAGACCCTCGGCAGCATGGATATGGAGATGGGAATGGGTATGGTTGTGAGGATGGGTATGCAGGACGGCGTCGTGCAGCATGCCATCCTTCAGTAGCACGGCACGGGTCGCCAGCCGCTCGACGAATCGTCGGTCGTGCGAAATGAAGACCATGGCCTGGGAGAGACCCTCGAGATGCCGGATCATACGCTGCTCGGTCTTTTCATCGAGACCGTTGGTAGGTTCATCCAGAAGCAGAACCTCCGGCTGCATGGCCAGCACAGTCGCCAGGGATACCAGTCGCTTTTCTCCCCCGGAGAGCTTGTGGGTGACACGATGGGCCAACGCGTCGAGTCCCAGCGTTCCCAGGGTGTCATGGGCAATCTCCTCCGCCTCCTGTCGGGACCTGCCCTGATTGAGCGGACCGAAGGCAACATCCTCCAATACCGTCGGACAGAAGAGCTGATCGTCCGGATCCTGGAACAGTAACCCGGTACGCAGCCGGACCTGGCGGAACGCCTTCTCGGATTCACATGGCTGATCATAGGCAATGATACGTCCACTCACGAGTGGGTGAAGACCGACAGTCAACTGCAACAGGGTGCTTTTCCCGGCCCCGTTTTCACCCACCAACGCAACCCGCTCGCCCCGATGGAGCTCGAATTCGATCTCATGCAAAACCGGATGTCCCGGATAGCTGAAACTGACCTTCTCGAGAGATAAGAGCGGCATCATACTGCCCGACCATTCATGAACAGCAGGCCGATCATCACCCCAATCGACAAGAGGGCGAACAACGTATCGCCACGTTCCCAGGTTTGACCGTCCATGAGGTAAAACCGGCCACTGAAACCCCGGCACTTCATTGCGGCAAGAATCCGTTGGGAGCGTCTCAGGCTTCGCACCAGCAACATACCGACCAGCCAGCCCAGGGAGCGCCAGGTATGCAGATCGCTTCTCGCCACAAAACCACGGGCAACCATCGCTCTGTGCAGACGATGATATTCGCTGTGGAACAGGTCGAGATAACGGATAGTGAAAAGAAAGAGATGGACAAGTTTCTCCGGCACCTTGAGTTGGGCCAGGGCGTGGCCGAGCACCACCGGCTCCATGGTCCCTACCAGCGCCAGCAGCGCCAGTACGACAGTGTTGGCTTTAAGCAGGATGGCAACGGCCATTTGCAATCCCTCCCAGGTGGCGCTGAACGCACCCACCCGGAACCAGGTCTCGCCCGGTACGGAGAAGGGCAGGAGGATACACAGCACCAGCATGAACCCTTCCAGTGCGGCCAGACGTTTGATGATCAATGTCGGACCCAAACCCGCTGCGACCGCCAGGCCGACGGCAAGGAGCAGCGTAGACATCAACAACAAAAGATCATCAAGCGCCAGTACCACCAAAGCAAACCCGAACACGCTCAATATACGTACCCGAGGGTCGCGCAGGGTCAACCAACGCTGCGGCACATCGACGGCGAGGAGGGGATCTCCCATCAGGCTTTGGCCTGCTTGCGACAGCGCCACCAGAGCGCCAAACCGGTAAGACCGATGATGTAGCCCAAACCACCGACGATATCTCGCAGGCGCACACGCTCTTCATAGGCCGCAAGCTGTTCGCGCAGCGGTCGCACCTGCCTTGCCACGACCTGTTCGATTGTGCCGACGATCCATTCATCGTACTCGGCGGCATGATCGTGTAGCGCAGCATCCGGAATTGATCGCTCAACCCGTTCACCGACTATCGGCACCGGCTTCTCCACCGGTTCTGGTGATGCGAGGACGATATCCTCTGCCTTCACTCGCCATCGGGCCACATGGCCCTCCCGGCTATCAGCCACAATCAGGTGGTCCATTCGGCGGGAGACCTTATAGGAAAACTCACCCTTTTCGTCCGGGACCTTTTCGGCCAACGGCCGGCCTTCACTGTCGCTAATTTTAATGACGGCAGATGCGGCACTATGCCCACCGGCGAAATTGACCCGACCCTCAATGACATCTCCCTCCACCACTACAAAGAGCTTTAAGCCATGGGCCGGTAACGATTCACAAGTAAAGAGAATAGCCGCAATCACTAACCAATAGGTTCGTCTAAACACTCTGTCGCTCCGGTAAAAACAACAACTCCGGCGCCACACGCCGTATAAAACTGATCGCAGCGCCGGCAACCACCATCTCTACAACCGCCAGCGGCAGATAGGTGAAGATCATCACCTTCGCCGCCGGCAGGTAGTCTGTGTTGCTCAGCGCAATGGTGATCACGACCATCAATCCGGTAAGCAGCACACCCAGTCCACCGGCAAGCGCACCCAGAAGAAAAGATCTCCGGACATCCGTCACTTGCAACCAGCGACTGAAGAACATGCCGCAGACCAGCGCAGGCAAGGCGATATTCATGGTATTCACCCCCAGCACCAGAAAACCGCCATAGCCAAAGAAGACCGCCTGCAGGGACAATGCAACCAAGATTGCCGGCACGGCCGCCCAGCCCAGCACCAGGCCCATCAACCCGTTCATCAATAGATGGACGCTACCGGGCCCCATGGGAATACTCACCAGTGAAGAGATAAAAAAGGCCGCTGAAAGCACGGCAACCTGGGGGATGCGCTCAGTATCGAGTCGATGCAGCGCGACGGCCAAAGCTCCCACAGTAATCACTGCTCCGCCGATAAGGACGGGTGCGGCAAGAACACCATCGGGGATATGGGCCATTTGTGTATGAAAATTTCAGAAAAGTTATGAACATTCTCAGTGTAGACCTGTCTTATCGGCCCCGCAACAGCGCAGTGATCGATCGTTCTCGGTGGGTTTCAGGTCTTCGGTGTACGATGCAGGTGGCGTCGGCGCGCCTCTCCGTGCTGATGGGTTGCGTGTTCCGCCTCCACCGGGATCAGGTGGAGCTGTCCGTGCCGGACACCGGGCCGAGCGATCACCTCATCGGCGAAGCGCCTTACTTGGACGGTCGGTCCGTTGACCACCACGGTCTCCAGGCAGTCGTCATGATCCAGATGCACATGCATGGTGGAGACAGCCAGATCGTGGTGCTCATGCTGCACTGTGGTAAGCCGGCTCGCCAGCTCCCGCTCTTCATGGTTGTAGACATAGGTGATGGTACCGACGCAGTAGCCCTTGGTCTCCTGCTCCAGACGCTCGGACTCCAGCTTGAGCCGGATCAGGTCTCTTACAGCCTCTGACCGGTTACGGTATCCGTGCTGGTTAATGAACCGGTCAAATTCATTTGCCAGTGCTGAATCCAAAGAGATGGTGATCCGCTCCATTGACTGACTCCCGAGAATCTATGGTTTGCTTGAATGCCCGTTAGGGATGACGCGGACAAGACAAAAAAAGATATTGTAGATAAAAGCAGAGAGGGGCAATACAGGTATTTATAAACAACGGCTTATGTTTTCTCGGCCAAAAATATTTTATTCAACCCCAGAATAATGGAAAACAGCCCAAGTAGCTGGATCAGATGATAAGCGCTGTTGTGATCGAACTGCCAAATAAAAGTGAAGCCGCCCCACCGGAATGCCTGTATTAGCACAGCCACAATCGACATGCCGATCCCTGCGGCGATCCATCTCTCTCCGTCCTGCCTATCTTGACTTCCCAGATAGCCGTAGACAAACAAGGCAAAACACATCGCCACCCCCTCAAAGATGATAAAGGGCATGAACGACCCGTCCATGAACTGCACCATTAGGAAGAACAACAGCACCACTGCCGCAACCAACGGCAGCGCCCTTATTGCCACTCTTCTGCCCCGGAGATCGTAGATCGCCGCCACCACGAAACTGGAGACCACCAAGCCCAAGCACAGATAGATGAAACGCCAGAGCCAACCGGAAACAGCGTCATTCAACACCAGGCCATGAGCCACCGCAGCCAACAGAGATGCCGTGGCAAGTGAGAGCAACAGGACGGACCATATATCGACTTTCCAGGCATCAACAAGACGGTACGGTCTCAGACGAAAAGTGCCATACAGGGCGGCCAGCACCAATAAAAGGTCCGTAGCGGCGGTGGTCAATTCCGTTTGTATCGGATTGAACTGCATAGTGACTATGTGATCTTTGTCGTTATCAGAAGCCCAGCGTCAACGCTGCATCATGATCTGCAGGAGTTCCAGGGGTGTCAGACCGTAACGATCCGCAACCTCCCTGGTGTTATCACTACCTTGAGCCTGGATATCTGCAGCAGCCAACTTATCAAGTCCCCGCTGCAGATCGATGCCGACAGTCCGGCACAACTCTTCAAGGCTCTTACGGCCAAGCCCGGTGCCTGCATACTTTGCCTCAATAGCCTCCGGCGTCATAGCTTCAAGCTGATCGCTACGCTGCCTCATATGCTGCCTGATGAAACCATAGAGCGTCATCGGAGTCGTGTGATTGCGCCGGGCAATCTTCTCCAGCGAATCGCCTTTGCCTTCGATTTGCATACCCTGAGACCTCAACTCCGCCAAGACTTTGTCGAGGTCGAGGTCCATACGCTTTGACAAACCGGCAAGCGAAACCTCTTCAGCATGGCCGAATGGGGGCTCCAGTTCCGGCGAAGTCACCCAGGCCGACTTAAGCCAATCGTTCAAGTCGATCACCCAGCTAGCCGGTGGCAGATTGAATGCGGAGAGCAGCAAGATAATCAGCGTCAAAGCAGTTGCGACAAAGATCTCTCGCTTCATCTCGAGATGACCTTTTACACGGTCCGCCAGATAGCGTTTGAACGGCTTCCAGTTGAAGTAGAGATGCAATATGCCGGTGACGATAAAGACCCCGCCGAACATCATGTGCACCCAACCCCATTGCGCCTTTTCCATACCGGCCAAAGACCAGTGCACCCAGTAGGCGACTCTGCCTTGAGGCACGATATAGAGCACCACGCCAGTGACAGTCAGCAACAAAAACGACCAGGTAACAAGAAAGGCGACCAGCGATCGTGTCGATTGTTTATTCTTTCGCATTAATCACATCCTTGAGGTCAACAAGCCGAAGTACCAGACCCTGTCATCCATACGATATAAACCAGATACTACGTGGCAAGGATCAGTGCTGCAGCACTCTCATCTTTTCGCCGGCGGTACCGGAATCCAGCAACTCTCTCGCCTGCTCAACACCCAGCGCAATACTCTCAGCACGGTCTGACAGAAAGAGACGGACACCGGCATTGTAGATCACGCTGTCCGCTAGTGAGCTCTCTCTACCAGTCAGTATCTTTTCGACAATTCGCGCCGTCTTTTCAGGAGATTCACTGGGGTGATGTTTTTGGTATGAGAAACCGTAATCCGCCGGATCCAGTGTGTACTCTGTGAGTTCACCGTTGCAGTATTCAGCAACAGCCACGGGCTGCAGTGGCAACTCATCACAACCATCCAATCCCTGCACTGCCATGACCCGTGCTGGACCACGTTCACCCATCGCAGTGGCGAAACGCTGGAGAAAACTTTTATGCGCTGCACCGATCAACGAAAAGTCGGCATCCCCGGGATTCAGCATCACCTCGCAGGCATGCAGGAAAGAGCGGTAGAACAGCGTCTGCCGGATCGGTTTCAATCTCTCCACACCATGGAGATAGCGGCTAGCGTGCAGGTGGCCGAAGCCCTTGTTTTCGATATCCTGCGCTACCTGGGCGGGTTCACGATAGGCGGGAATGCCCAAAGCCTCTAGCAGCCGCGCCGTTGTCACCCCGTCCTTTGGCGGCAGTCCTGTACTTGAATGCATAATTACCGGCACCCCTGCCGCTGCCACAACGATCGCCGCCGCCAGACTCAGATGCAGGGATTTCTTGCGTCCATCATAAGGACCGTTGCAGTTGAGCAGTCCATCGACCTTGGGAGAAATCAGCGTGGCACTGGACTCCATGGCATCGAGAAATCCCTTCATCTCCTCCACCCGGGAGCCCTTGAATCGCATGGCGGTAAGAAATGCACCGACTTGGACGGGATGCGCCTCCGCCGACATCAAAAAGGCCAACGCCTCCCGCGCCTGCTCCCGGTTCATGTCTCTGGCGCCATGTGAACCTTTCGCTGTGGCGACCAGGCGCTTACGGAAAGACTCCCCCGCCTCACTGGATAACTGCTGCATATAAACTCTCCGGGATTGGGTGAATGGCGATCGCACTCGACTCTCGCCAAAAGGCCGCTATTTTGCCACAGTGGATGTCAAAAAATGGAGTCGGTTTCTCTACTTGCTCCGGCTACGGTCATTCGACTTCTCATGCACTCAACCTAGCCATCAAGTTAATCTACAACCTGTTGAGGACAGATTTCCTTTACAGTGCCTGCACCGTATTAGGCAACTGCGACCGGATGACATCCGCCAGTGCCAGCAGCGCCTGCTTGCGTGGAAAGGTTTTACGATAGACAAACTGCACGCGCCGGAAGGCATCCTTCAAATTCAGTTTTCTGGCAATGATGCCGGAATCTGTCGTCCAGGCCCCTTGGATAGCCAGCGCCGGCACCAGGGTACAGCCGAATCCCGCTCCCACCAGTTGCAGCAGAGTTTCGAGACTGGCCGCCCGGAGGTCCGCCATCTCATCGTCCATAGCACTCTCTTTGAGCCGGCAGACATCCATCACCTGGTGTGTCAGACAGTGCCCGTCAGCCAACAGGAGGAGATTGATCCGACTCAGATCCCGCCGGGTGATCTCCTCTTTGCTGTAGATCTCATGATCCCTGGGATGCGCGAGCCAAAACGGCTCCTCAAACAGGGGCATCACCTCCAGTTCCGGCTCCACCACATCGGTGGCAAGGATCGCCACGTCGATCTGATGCGCCAGCAGGCGTTGGGTCAGCATGTCGGTAATCTCTTCCGAGAGTACCAGACGCATCTGCGGATACTGCTTTTTCAGCGGTAGCAGTATCAAGGGAATAAGATAGGGGCTGACCGTGGGAATGGCCCCTACCCGCAGGGCACCCGCCAGGGGATCCCGTTGCGCCTGGGCCAATTGCTTGATCACATCCGCCTGCTCCAGGATCAGCTTGGCGTGTCTAACGATCTCCGTGCCCACAGGTGTGATGGAGACGGAGCGGTTGGTCCGTTCGAACAGGGTTACACCCAGCTCCTGTTCCAGTTTTTTTATCTGACCGCTCAGGGTCGGCTGGCTCACATAACAACGGGTGGCTGCATGACCGAAGTGCTCCGTCTCCGCCACAGCGATAAGGTATTTAAGATCGCGTAAGTTCATGGATTGTGATCGTCAAAAACAATAATTAGATATCAGATGATACACCACACATATCAACCAACACGAGCGGGATGTGACTTGACCATTCCCCTAACCCCTTGAACAAGGGCGACTTCCTTAAAAATAGGAAAATACTATCAATCACATTGAAATTATCGTTTTTACATATTTTTATTCCAGGTCCAAACTCACCTCATGCGGCACCCGAAACGGACTCACGAAACCGGGCTGCATCCCTTGAACCCAACCCATGGAGACTACACGACATGAGTGAGAAAAAAACCCAGACCACCGCAGCCGGCTGCCCCGTCGCCGACAATCAGAACAGCATTACCGCCGGCCCCAGAGGACCGGTATTGATGCAGGATGTCCACCTGCTGGAGAAGATGGCCCACTTCAACCGCGAGCGGGTACCCGAGCGAGTAGTGCACGCCAAGGGGGCAGGCGCCTATGGTCGCTTCACCGTCACCGGTGATCTCTCCCAATACACCAGCTCCAAACTCTTCTCCCAGGCAGGTAACAGCTGTGAGACCTTCGTCCGCTTCTCCACCGTCGCCGGCGAGCTGGGATCCGCCGACACGGTACGCGATCCCCGGGGCTTTGCCGTGAAATTCTATACCGAAGAGGGCAACTGGGATCTGGTGGGTAACAATACCCCGGTCTTCTTCATCCGCGACCCGCTGAAGTTCTCAGACTTCATCCATTCGCAGAAGCGACTGCCCGACACCGGCATGCGCGATAACACCATGCAATGGGACTTCTGGTCTCTCTCGCCCGAGTCGCTGCACCAGGTCACCTGGCTCTTCGGCGAGCGGGGGATCCCGCGCACCCTGCGCCACATGGACGGTTTCGGCAGCCACACCTTCAGTCTTTGGAACGCCGACGGCCAGCGATTCTGGGTCAAGTGGCACCTCAAGACCCAGCAGGGCATCGACTGCATGCCTGCCGACGAGGCGGCACGCATCGCCGGAGAGGATCCCGACCACCATCGCCGGGATCTCCACACCTCCATTGAGCGGGGTGACTACCCCCGCTGGAGCGTCAAAGTCCAGATCATGCCGGAGGCAGAAGCTGCGGATTACCACCTCAACCCCTTCGATCTGACCAAGGTCTGGCCCTACAAGGACTACCCGCTGATCGAGGTAGGGGTGCTGGAGCTTAACCGCAATCCGGTGAACCACTTCGCCGAAGTGGAGCAGGCCGCCTTCGAACCCGGCAACCTGCCACCCGGTTTCGGTGCTTCCCCCGACAAGATGCTGCAGGCGAGACTGATGTCGTACCCTGATGCCCACCGGTATCGCATCGGCGTCAACTACGCCTCGCTGCCGGTCAACAAACCGCGATGCCCGGTACACACCTATCATCGCGACGGTCATATGCGGTTCGACGGGAACGGTGCCGCCGAGCCTGTCTATCAGCCCAACAGCTTCAACGGTGCAGCGGATGACTATGGTGTGCAGGAGCCGCCGTTGAGCATCGACGGCGATGCCGCCCGCTATGACCACCGAGTCGGCAATGACGACTACACCCAGGCGGGCAATCTGTTCCGGCTGATGAGTCCGCAGAAGCAGCAGGAGCTGATCGATAACCTGGTCGGCGCCATGCGCGATGTGCCCAGAGAGATCCAACTGAGGCAGATCGCCCACTTCAGCCAGGCCGATCCGGCCTATGGAGAAGGGGTTGCCAGGGGGCTTGGCATCGACAGCGAGACATTTGCCAAGGCCGGTTAGCTCTCAATTGAGTCTTTGCCCCTCTCCGGTAGGAGAGGGG
This sequence comes from Candidatus Thiodiazotropha sp. (ex Monitilora ramsayi), assembly GCA_025655595.1. GTDB lineage: Bacteria > Pseudomonadota > Gammaproteobacteria > Chromatiales > Chromatiaceae > Thiodiazotropha. The sequence continues at coordinate 337,741 of JAHXIO010000001.1, read as the reverse complement.
TAAATGGCGCCAATTGTGAGCCCGTCAACTGGCGTCGAGAGCAGAGGTTTTTATTCAATCAATTGCACACGACCACAATGGGATTGACTTCGATTCCGGTTGTAATGGTGGGGCCCTGCCCCACCAAACAGCCTGAATATCAAACGAAGTTTCTTGTATCGAATCAACCTCCTAAAAGGAGGCTGCATGATTCTATATCCGACTTTTTTCGCTTGCCAACACACCCCGGTTGGGCTGAGGATGTCCATCTCGAAATCGAGTAGATAACATTCAGCATGGCCCTCCCTACAATTCTGTTGGTGGACAACGGTTCCCGTCGAGCCGGATCAGTGCTCAGCCTGAGAGGTATTGCGGCAGAACTCAGCAGTCTCACACGCCTGGGTATCCACCCGGTCTCGCTGCAACATGCGGACAAAATACCCAGCGATGCACTCGGCGGTACACCTGCGGAGACCTTCACCCCTTATCTCCAGCAGAGACTCGAACAGGGAGACCGGGAATTCTTGGTGCTGCCCCTTTTCTTCGGGCCCAGCCGTACTCTCACATCGTTTATCACCGAACAGACGACCGTACTGCAATCCGATTTCGGTCATTTCAATCTCAGCCTGGCGTCAGTGCTCTGCCCTCTGCCAGAAGGAGAGCCCCGGCTGGCCGATATCCTTATCGATCAGATCATCGCCGCCTCTCCGGGACACCCGCCCTCACGCGTCGTCCTGGTGGATCACGGCTCCCCGATACCGGAGGTCACGGCGGTGCGTAGCTACCTGGCAACGCAGTTGCGAAACCAACTGGAACCCGATGCCGAGCTCTTCGAGGCCGTGATGGAAAGGCGTAACGACCCAAGCTACGACTTCAACGGCGAGCTGCTCGAAACCGTCCTCAACAGCGCCGCGACAGAGGATGCAAACAGCCCCATCACATTATCTCTGTTGTTCATGTCCCCGGGCCGGCACGCGGGACAGGATGGTGATATCGAAACGATCTGCGAAAAAGTGCGACAACAGCATCCGGGATTGCAGATAAGCATCAGCCCATTGGTCGGAGCACATCCAACACTTATCAAAATATTGAACGATCGGCTCCAAGCGTCCCTGGTGCAACATGAGCTATCCTGAAGCGGGGATATCGCCATATCAACAGGGATTGAAAAGATGAAACCACGCATCAGCATGATCACCCTCGGTGTGACCGATCTGGAGAGATCGATCCGTTTTTATCGCGACGGCTTGGGATTCCCACAGATGGAATCTCCCCCCTCAGTCGCCTTCTTCACCCTCAACGGCAGCTGGCTCGGCCTCTACGGATACGAGGCCCTGGCCGAGGATGCCACCGTCTCTCCACAAGGCGGCGGCTTTCGCGGTTTCAGCCTGGCGCACAATGTCTCGTCGGAGGATCAGGTGGACAGCCTGCTCACCGAAGCGGTCGCCGCTGGGGGAACACTGGTCAAGCCCGGCCAGAAAGTTTTCTGGGGCGGCTATTCCGGCTATTTCCAGGATCCTGACGGCTATCTCTGGGAGGTGGCCCATAATCCCTTTTTCTGGATCGGCCCCGAAGATGAAGATGCCTAGATGACAGGACACAAACAATAATGTATCTCTATTGCCATGAATGATATAAACGATTTTCCTTATTAATAGGCGTCATCTAGGATTTCACCATAGCGACCTGAGAGGAAACCCGAGATGATGACCCTTACCCAAGCGTACCAGCATCACGATTTTTTGAGATGACACGATGTGGGAAACTCCTCACAACCTAAATGGATCAAATAGCTGCAAAGTGCTGTCTCAGGCGTGTAGGATGCCAGGGATACCTATGACTAAAGAGAATCAACAACCGGACCAGCAGACCAACCGAACCTGGAAGATCGCAGCAGGATGGCTGCTATTTGCCGTGGGAGTGGTGGGGATCGTGCTGCCGGTACTCCCAACGACGATCTTCTGGATCGGTGCCGTCTGGTTCTGGTCCCGCAGCTCTCCCCATCTGACTGAGCGCATCCTCAGCCATCCTCAATTCGGCCGCCCGGTTCTGAACTTCATAGAGCGGGGTGAAATCGCCCGCCAGGGAAAGCTGATGGCGAGTGCAGGCATGATTCTGGGATACCTGCTGATGCATCTGATGGCCAACCCCGCCTGGCCCACCGGCCTTGCGGTTGGTTTGACCCTGATAGCGGTCGCAATATGGCTCTGGTTCAGACCTGAACCCGAGAGTGATGTCTCATCTGCCGTGGACGACCGCCAATCCAGGCTAACTGTTTCAGCTGAAACTTCTGCCAAACCCAATCCCGGCTCTGTGTCGGACTGAACTTGTTCCTCTATCATACAAAGCAATCCGTTAAGTTAGCACCAAACAAGTCTGATTGAGTCAGATTCCGGGCCAAAAACTTTCGTATCAAAGCGTCAATCTCAGGTGGCAGCCAGTCTATTGCCTATATTGACAAGGCAGAGGCAGAAACTTATGCGGGAAAAATGAGCGCTCATGGCTTGTTCAGCACCCGCTTGATACAACCCGTTATGGAAAGCGCCCCCTCTCTAGTAAATAATTGGATTCTGCGATCCTGTACGCATAAATGCCCCAACAGGGAAATTATTTAGCGTCTTGCAGCACGAATAACCAACCACTTCAGACTGCCGGATCAATATGGCCCCCAGACGACACCGCTCTTCTCTACTCATAGCTTTCACACTCCTCGCTCTCACCGCCGTGGCGACGCCGTCGATCGCCGCAAAGAGTCAGCAGCGTGTCGAAGCAATCGATGACACTCCGACCCTGAGTCTTGTGGAATCTGCAAAAACCGGCGCGGAGGTCGATCCCGGTCTCGACGAGGTGGAGAAGGCCAAAGCGCTGGAGATGTATGACCAGGCATCAAACTGGCTGCAGCTGCGTCAGCAGGTGGTTGATGAGATCGCCCAGCTTGAAGCCAAGATCAGTAACGCGCCCGACACCATCCAGCGCCTGCAGGAAGAGAGCGCCCGGCAGGAGGACCCAAACCAGTTGGAGCAGTTCATCGAGGCGGCCGACCTGGCCAAACTCGAGCTTCGCATCAGCCAGGATGAACTGGAGCTGACGAGAATGCAGGCACAGCAGAAGCAGCAGCGGGAAGCGCTTGGAACGCTACTCATCGGCAGTAAACAGATCAACGAAGAGATTGGCGATCGTAGCAGGGCGCTCTCACAGATCAGGAAAGAGCTCAATGAGTTGCCAACAGGAGAACCCAAAGAACTGACCCGCGCCCGTGAGATCTCGCTTCGTAGCCGTCTTGTGCTGCGTGAGACTGAAATAGACCTGTTGAAACTCAAACTCGGCAACCAAAGTCTGCTGACCAATCTGGCCCAGGTCCAGCGCGATACAACTGCGGAGATCATCGGCCGTCTCGAAGCGAACCTGGAGATACTCAACAAGGGGGCCGAGCGTCTTCGTGAATCTGCCGCCGCACAAGCCAGAGAGGAGGCGGAGCAACTCAGGGCCGAGACCGCCGACCTCCCCACCCCACTCAAGCAGGTCGCCGATGAGAATGCCGGCAATCGGGCGGAGCTGGAACAGTTGGTCTTCGAGGAGAAGCGGCTCTCTCAACGTCTCACCACGGCCAAGCAACAGTTGGAAGAGATCAAGACCGATTTTGAAAGCACCCGTCGGCGGGTCGAAGTGGTAGGAACCAGCGAGGTTATCGGCAGTATGCTCTACCGGCGCCGGGAAGCCCTCCCCTCCATCGGCAGCTACAGCCGCAGCTCTGCGGAACGTAGATCGGAGATCAACCGGGCAACCGACAGACAGATCAACATCGAGGAGCAGCTGCGGGAGCGCGGTAATGTTCAGCAGGTCGTCGAGCAGTTGATCGGCATCCTGCCTGAACCGGACGAACCGGAGGCCGTCGAGGCGCTGAGGGCTCAGGCCCGGGACCTGGTTCAGGCCAGGCGTACGGCACTGAATGAGTTGCAGAAGGTCTACAGCCGTTATATCGCCAAGCTGACCTCGCTCGATCTGGCCGAGCGCCAGTTGGTCGATGTGAGCGAGTCCTATATCACCTACATTAACGATCAGCTGATCTGGATCGCCAGCGGCAGCATCACCAATTTCACCAACCTCTCGGTCAGTATCGGCTGGTTCCTGCAGGTCGATAAGTGGCAGCAACTGGGCAAGGATCTCATTGCCGCCGCCGACAACCGGCCGGCGCTCGCCCTGTTGGCATTTCTCGCCATCAATCTGCTGGCCTGGAAGCGGCACGCCGCCAACCGCCGACTGCCACTGCTGGCGAAGGCGGTGCGAAAGATCAGCACAGACGCCTTCCCATTAACGTTCTGGGCACTCCTCTATACCCTGCTCAGGATCGGCCTTGTCCCTGCAGTCCTGGTCGGCCTGGGCCTGTTGCTGAAGACGCTGCCGACTGCAGACCCGTTCACCGTCGCCAGCGCCGAAGCGCTGATTCGGGTTGGTATCACTCTGGTCGCCGCCCTGTTGCTGTACCAGGTCTGCCGACCCGATGGTGTCGGCCCAAGACATTTGCGATGGAACACGCAGATCTGTACGCCTATCAGTCGTGAACTCCGATGGCTGATCCCAGTACTTGCACCGATACGATTTGTGATTGCCCTCTCCGCAGGCGCAGGTCTGCCAGCCGAGGCCCAGATCATTGGGCGTCTGGCCATGATCGCACTGCTGGGCATAAGCACAGTCTTTCTCTACCGCCTGCTGAGCAAGAACAGCGACATGATGCAGAGCTGGCGCGGAACCGGTAGTGAGAGCCTCTTACTGCAGCTCCATTTTCTATGGTTCCCCTTGCTTATGTTGATGAACCTTGGTCTGATCATCTCGACAGCATTAGGTTACATGACCCTGGCACTAAGACTCCTGGAGCATATCGAGATCACCTTCTGGTTCTTCGTCGGGCTCTTCTTTTTCAAGGAGCTGCTGCTGCGCTACCTGTTCGTTGCCGAAAGACGACTACGCTATGAAAACGCCCTGCGAAAACGCGAGGAGCTGCGGCAGCAACGTGCGCAAGAGCAGCAGGCTTCCGAGGACGAAGCCGCACCCATCACCGTGGAGATCCCGGAACTCAATTTCGACGCGCTCAGCGAACAGGCGAAGCGATTGGTACGCTTTGTCTACCTCTTCTGTGCGGTCATCGGCACCTGGATGATCTGGAGCGATCTGTTGCCCGCTCTCGAATTCTTCGAAGAGGTGAATCTCCCCATTACAACCAGTCAGCTGGTGGACGGAGTTGCCACTGAACTGCCCCTGACCTTGACCGATCTACTGGTCGGTCTGTTCGCCTTACTGGTGACCCTGCTCGCGGCGAAGAACCTGCCCGGCGTGCTGGAGATCACTCTGCTTCAACGCCTGCCGCTGGATGCCGGCGCCCGCTACGCGCTCACCACCCTGCTGCAATACCTGATCGCCGGCACCGGCCTGATCATGGCCTTCAGCGCCATCGGTTTTCAATGGTCGAGTATCCAGTGGCTGGTGGCGGCACTCGGCGTCGGTCTCGGTTTCGGCCTGCAGGAGATTGTCGCCAACTTCATCAGCGGCATCATTCTGCTGTTCGAGAGACCCATTAGGGTGGGCGATGTGGTGACTCTCGACAACACCACCGGCGTGGTCTCGCGCATCCGCATCCGCGCCACCACGCTAATCAACTACGACAAGCAGGAGCTGTTGATCCCCAACAAGGAGTTCATCACGGGAAGGGTCATCAACTGGACCCTCAGCGACAAGGTCAATCGTCTGATGATCCACGTGGGCGTCGCCTACGGCAGCGACGTCAACCAAGCCATGTCGCTCATGCTCGAGGCGGCACACGAGAATGACAATGTGCTTGAAGAGCCCAACCCCGTCGCCACCTTCGAGGCCTTCGGCGACAACACCCTGAACCTGGTTCTGAGGGCCTATCTGGGCAATATGGATAATCGACTGGCGACCATCACCGCACTGCATGAAGCGATCAACAACAAGTTCAACGAAGCCGGCATCAGTATCGCCTTTCCCCAGCGCGATCTGCATCTGGATACCAGCACTCCCCTCGATATCCGTATATCCCGGGGACCTGCACCACAACAAGGCGGTTAACCCTGACAACAAACCCATACCAAAGGAAAATGAGACAATGGTTTATTGCAGATTGATAGCAGTTGCACTCATCACATTTTTCACAGTGACAACCCACGCCTCCGATCTGCAAAAAGAGCAGCGCTGGGAAAGCCAGATCGTCGATGCCATTTTGGATGGTGAGGCAATCCACCTTGACGGCAAACGCAGCCGGTTTCTCGCTATAGAAACCCCCTCTGCGGATGAGAGCAGAGAGAAGACGGCCATCATCATGCACGGCACCGGCGTCCATCCCGACTGGCCTACGGTAATTCAACCCCTTCGTGTCGGCCTGACGGAGAGCGATTGGCACACCCTGTCGATACAGATGCCGATCCTGCCGAACGAGGCGGAACACAAGGACTATGCGGCCATCTACGACTGGGTGCCGGACCGGTTGGATACAGCCATTGAATATGCCCGCGAACAGGGCGCTAAAACCGTGGTACTGATAGGACACAGTCAGGGTACCACCATGACCGCCTACTACCTGACCCATGGCGGAAAACCTGTGGACGGATTCATCGCCATCGGCATGGGAGCCGGCATTGCCGGCGGCCCCATGGATAACCTCAATCATCTCAAGAAACTGAAGTTCCCCATGCTCGACCTGTTCGGCAGCCAGGACCTGGAAGGCATTGTCGCCAGTGCCGACAAGCGAAAAGATATCGCTGGTGGACACAATCCAAACTACTCGCAGATCGAACTCGAAGGGGCCGATCACTTTTTCGAAGGCGAGGAAGAGCTGTTACTCGAGCAGGTCAACGCTTGGCTACAGAGTGCCGTTGGTCGAGACTGATCATTGACATTGAAAAAAGCGCTTTCATCCCTCCTCTCCCAATGCAAGAGGAGGGATGGCCTGCAAAGACAGCATACTTATTTATTACAAAATTCAGACACCGACCTCACAGAGACTTGAGATACTCCACCAGATCGGCCTTTGCGTCCTGGCTCAGGAAAAGGTTAAAGGTCGAATCGTAGTGATCAACCACATCCATCAGGGTGGCGAAACGACCGTCGTGATAGAAACCGCCCTTGGTATGGGTCCACAAACCCTTGAGCGGCGCTGTTCGATAGCCGTCTTCCGGACCTCGTTGCGCCTGGAAGTCATCGATACCGATCTCATCCGGTGTATGCAGATTCCAACCGGGCTCAGTAAAGATAGGCGGTACATGGCAACGGGCACATCCCGCCTCTTCATTAAAGACTCGCTGACCTCTTTTCGCTGAGTCTTCATCATAGCTTCGCTTCGGTGCCCTGGGCGCCTTCAACGCCAGCTGATACTGTTGCAGCACACCCAGCTTCGGCGTCACCAGATCCCGCTCAGGTCTGACGTCTCCAAAACCGTTGGCAGCCGCAATGGGGAATTTGTCAAAATCGTCGAGCCTGGGATCATACAAGGTTCCCTGCCCTCCCATCTCCAACGTAGCCACAAACGCATTCCAATGTGTGACCGATCCCCACCCTGTCCATGTATGCAGGTTGACGCCGGCCAGTCCGAACGCGGGCGGAATCAACACAGCAGCCGATTTTCCATCCGGCCTGAACGCCTTACCGTCCAACAGAAGAGAGGCGTCAAATTTACCGGGACCCCAGCTGGTCAGCACAGCCCGAACAGTCTCCTCGTCGACATTAAGCAAATTACTGAACGCCGAAAGATCCGGCGCAAGGGATATGATAAGACCGACATCCAGATCCCTGTTGGCCCATCCATCAAGACGACGACCAATCCCGCTGGTGAACGAGTCATCCACCGTACTATGGCAGAGGGCACAGGTAATACCGACCGATAACAACCTGCCGGCTTCGTCCACTTCGCCCTTGACCCCAACAACCGCATCGAGTTTCAGTAGTGCAATCGTCGTCGCCGGATCTGTCAAATCGACATCACCTCTTTTCAGCGCACGCCGTAACGATTTCGGTAGAGCTTTTACATCGACTTTCAACCCCACCGCAAGCGCAGTGGCAGGATCCACACCGGACCCGACACCCCCTTGAGACTCACCGGCTATCGCCTCATGCAATCTCAGACGGTCTGTCCAGAAAACCTCATCGCCAAAGGTATCGTGACGGAAGACCTGCTGACCCTTGGATACGGAACGTATAGCATCCAAAAGCACCACAAAGTCCCTAACATCACGATCCGAAGCGGTTGCGACAGACGGCATTGAAGACACAACCAAAACGGCAATAACCAGAAAACCCAACAGCATCTTGTGAATGACCATGATTCAATCTCCTTTCAATGCCGATTAATCAATTGCTTTATTCGGTCGAACACCTTTTGCACGATGGCATCACATCTAGCACCCGCAAACGGATAGGCATGTGGCAACACCTCATCCAGTCGATATTTGAACCTTGTGCGTATTAGCTGCTTCGCCCTGTGCAACCTTGTTTTTACAGTAGCGGGATTAATATTCAGCAGATCTGCGGTTTCTTCCGTACTCATACCTTCAAACACCCGCAACATCATCACAACGCGAAAGTCCCTGGGCAGACTTTCGACTGCCTGTTCCAGTAGGCCGACAATCTCTTCTGTGATTTTTGCCTGCTCAGGTTCACGGGTTTCACCAGTCAGCGAAGGAGCGCTATCGACCTCAGCAAGGACAACTCGCAAACCCACCTCTTTACGTGCCGCACGTAGTGCCGACCTTGAGGCAATCCGCATCAACCAGGCACCAAAACCATCGGGACCTCGAAACTGCTCCAGATGTAGAAAGGCGTTGACATAGGCTTCCTGTACCGCATCCTGCGCAAGGAGTTCGTCACCCAATATCCCATAGGACAGGCGATACAATCGTCTGTTGTATCGCCGCATAATCAGCTCAAACAGCGGATGATCACCCGAAACCACTCGAGCAACGACCTCACTGTCACTTAGCATTTGGAATAGTTGGAGATGTGCGCTTAATGCGGCCTCTTTCGTTTCCATACTTAGAAGAGGCAGGAGGGATTTGATAGGTTCCCACTTTAGGTGAGCAAAAAACCCTGGCGATTTTACGAAAAATTCCGTTCTTCTGAATATTGGAAATAAACAGGAGGCTTTATTGTTGCTCCAAGCATTCTGAAAAACTTAACGTTAGGAATGATCAGCTCTTAGGACCATCTTTTACTCCATCAATCGCCAGACAACGCGCAGATACTTGGCATGTATCACCTCAACAGAATTACGTGCAATAAAAAAGGGAACCACAGAATTAACGTGGTTCCCTTGTATTGAAATCCTTCTCTATCAGCTGTTAAAAGTTGTTTTGATTCCTCGACTACCAATCAGGGCGAGGAGCCCCCCAATCAGCAACCAGGACGGGTTAGGCTCAGGTACATTCGCACTCCCCTCTACGACATCGTTACCGCAGGACATTGTCCAGTGCGCATCGAATGAAGCCACATCAAAGCCAAGTGAATTAAGATCAAAACTCACGGTCCGGTAATAACTTTTTCCGTCCGACAGGTTAGCCGATCCACTTGTGCCTGTAATGGCAGAGAGAAAGCTCCCCTCATCCATGGCGAACGGGCTTGATTGGCCATAACTAATATCATTATTCCACTGACTTACCGCATAGAGACCTGCAGTATCCTGATTACCGTTACCCAATCCTACATTGTCTTGCTGGATATCCTTGGTTACCAGACCGAAATCGATTGCGTATTGATATCCGCCACCATTGAAGCCCAGGGAAAGATCACCGGCAAAATACTCTTTACGGCCATACCACTGATGCCCATCGGAAAGATCAAATCCAGTCTGAAGACCAATCGAGAGGATCGATCCCTCTTTCTTATAAAAGAGGTACTCTGCATCAAATGCCTGTCCACCCCAACCAGGTCCGACAAAACCACTCTCGGTTGCACCATCTTCTGCATCAAGCTGAGACCATCCATTGGCAGACCACATCCCCATCAAACCCGCATTCGAAGGCAAGGAAATAAACATAATGGAGGCGAAGCACAAAAACTTCAGACCCTTACTCTTAGACAAACTCTTAAACACATCCAGCTCCGGTAAAAAAAACGATATGTGCATCTTTTAGCAACTAAGATGCCAACACACAAATCATCATATAAATCAATCTCTTATAATTTATGCTCCACGAAACTCATTCCACCTAGTAAAAAAAGCCGACACCAGACAGAGGTTCAATTGTTAACACTGATGAAACAGCTCGTCAGTTTGACCCTAAGTGCCGATTTACCCTAACTCCATTCAACATTGGCTCATCAAGCTCAAAATAGAAATTAGTTCCCGCCGCTCATCCTTTATCTACCAGGGATAAGTTATGAGCAGTTGCCAAGCTTCAGCCTAGATAACCCATAACATTCAAATGTTGCACAACCTTGAGCTTTATCGAACCGCAAACCAAAATTAAAATATGCAGACAAAACGCTACAGTCGCAGGCTTCTCTCCCCTTTTCACGGAGTTCAACAGGTTATCTCCATCCCTGGCGGTATCGCCGAAAGCATGGATGGGTTCGAGTGGAAGCTCTATGTGGCTGATGAACGCATCATCAGTCATACAGGCCTTTCCGAGGTTCGCTATGGCAACTGGAATTGTGCAGAGGGGCGTCAAAGATCCAAGATCCGTGGTGCTTCCAGCTCAAATTTAATCGAGTCTATCGGGGATACGTTGATCGATGCACTTGAATCTCATGCGTCATCCATCCCGTTCCCTCTTGCCGATCGCTACGAATGCTGGCTGCTGCACGGAAAGAGTCAACTGCCTCTAGCACTACTTGATAGCAAACTTACCGATGACACATTACGTGAAGTCGAGTCACCCACCTGGTATCCCGGCGGCGCATCGGGTCGCAGTCTCCACTCCGAAGCAGGAAGTATCAGTGATCTTACAACGCTCATCCGTCAAACTGCGGGCCAAACACCCACGGCCTGCTGGTTCGAACGGGTAACATCAGGAGACGGAATCGACACCAATGGAACACGCCTCCCAGCAGCAGCCTTCCCTCCACTGTTGCTGCAAAGTGAGTGGTCCAAGCCGAAACAACAAGAACTCGTTTTGGACTATTTCAATTGGCAAGCCCCCTGGCTACTCCAACTCAACCTGGATGACAACCTGAGGAGACGCCTTGAGCCGGCGGCATGGAAACGCCCTCTGGAGACCAATCGTGTCTACCGTCTGTTTCCCAAGCTCTATGATGACAAAGGCCTGACCGTGACCCGGGTAAAAGCCAGGATGCTGCAGGAAGAACCCACTCGCAGGCAAGTGAACGAGCCCTTCTACCCTTTTGTTAACGAGTAGCTCAATAGTGTGATAACAACGTCTCCAGCGCAGGCCTCATCCGCTCCACCGCGGCCCGACCCTCTTCAATCGCCTCTGCTGCGCGATCGAACTCCATCAGGCCAAAGTTGGAAAGCCTCGGCGTGATGATGATATCAGGCGGGTCGCCGGCCATACGGCTGCGTGTAATCCTGTCCTGCATCACATTGATCGAACTGGCAATCACATCATACAAGCCTGGGCTGTTTCGACTCTGACCAAGCAGTCGAGAGAAGAGCTCCTCCTTACGGGTATTGAGGGTACTCTTGACCTGTCCGGCGATCCGTTCCCATATATCTGTCTTCTCCTGTTGATCATCCATTGACCCGGCATTGCCTCCATGCCGAAAGTGACGACCCAGGATGTCACCATTGAGATTAACCGCAATCACGATATCTGCGCCCATCGCCTTACACAGTGATACCGGCACGGGGTTCGTCAACCCCCCGTCAACCAGCCATCGGCCTTCCCTCTGCAGAGGGGTGAAGAGCCCTGGGAGACCGATGGAGGCGCGAACCGCCTCGATCACCGGGCCTTCGCGAAACCAGATCTCACGTCCGGTTTCCAACTCAGTTGCCACTACCCCGAGACGACGAGGTAGATCCTCGAAGGAGAGGTCCTTTACATAACGCCCAACCAGATCGGAAAGCTTCTCACCTTCGATCAACCCCCCTCCCAGCAGGCTGGGATCCAGATATTTAAGGATCCCCTTCCAGTCCAGCGCCCTGGCCCACTCTTCAAGTCTGACAATCTGGTCTGCCGCATATGCAGCACCAACCAATGCCCCCACTGAACTGCCTGCGATAATTTCAGGCTCAATATCGAGCGCCATCAGACCTCGAAAAACACCAATATGCGACCACCCCCGTGCTGCACCACTTCCCAGCGCAATGGCGATTTTTGGCTTGTCATTGGTACTCTTTCTCATTCCCTTAGACCTGATCTGTTAATCGATTGGATAACCATTCGAGTCGAACGACCATCCCGCAAAGGCAAAAGCGTATACTGCGGGAGCCTCCCCCTGACTGAAGTGCCAGTAATTCCGGTGATTGTGGCTTATCGCATCCCGCATTGTCGCAAAATCGAGTCGCCACAGACCCTGCTCCCGTTTGAAAAAAAGTGGGTGACAGAGCCTCAATGCGGGAGGAAAACGCAGTACGGCAAAATCCCCATCCGCAACCTCCTCGGTACCGATACACTCCTGATAGGTGGCTACACTGTTTCTAAGCTGCTCACCGGATGGCGCGCTGTTCTCAAACATTGCCTGTGAAGACAGGGTAAGCAGGCTTAAGTCAAAATAATCTTGTCTGGCAGACTCTATATACCTTCGGTAGACATCACTCGGCAGGTCTTCATTGTCATCCCGCTCTGGGTATTTAAGCCTAATCCCTGACCTGACATTGAATGGTACCGGGCCATCGCCCTCGGTGATGTCCTGTCCCTCATACCAGGGCTGGATCACCACGACCTGGTCCGTGAAATAGATACGATAGGCCACCAGCAGCAGGGCCGCCATCAAAACAAGCGCCACAAACCCCCTTCTTCTCATCATTATCCGCTCCGAATTGGCTTGCATGGCCGAAAACGGCGCGACCAGCTAACCAATTGTCATACCAGCATTTTTAGCAATTTTATCTCTGCTTCAGAGACGTCACAAGCAACTCTGCAGTAAAAAAACTTGAAATACGGAATATTTTGGTTAAACTCTCTCACATAACAATATTGGGAAAAAATTCCCAGTTTCTAAAATAAAATTCGATCATTATTAAATGACTCTTTAACTCGGTATACAGGAAGGAACGAGATGAAACTGAAAAAATTATTCATGGTTATGTCAGCCCTATCCACTGCAGGTCTGCTCACCGCTTGTGGTGGCGGCGGAGGAGGTTCTGCGAGCACAACCAATGCGACAACCAGCATTGGGAAGATCGATGGATTTGGTAGCGTTTACGTCAACGGCGTTAAATATGACACCTCCCACGCCAGCTACCACGTAGACGACCAGCCGGCCTCAGACGACAGCGCACTTGGTGTCGGCATGAAGGTCAAAGTGGTTGGCCGTGTAAACAGCGATGGTAGAACCGGCTCCGCAGACAGCATCTACTACGACGATGATCTCGAGGGACCGATCGATGCTGGAAGTGTCGTGGTAAACGGCGATACCACTACCTTCACAATCTTCGGCATGGCAGTCAGCGCAGATGCCAACAGCACAGTCTTCGATGACGGAGCCAGTTATTCGGGTCTAACCGAGGGCCGGGAGATTGAAGTCAGCGGTTTCTTCGACGGCACACAAATCGTCGCATCTCGAATCGAATTACAATCCGACAGCGATAAAGATTACGAGATAAAAGGCACTGTTACACAATACGACGGATCGACCATCACCATCGAGCTGAAAAACGGTAGCACCGCCGGCCCCTATGACATCAGCAGCAGTGTTGAGATCGACTCCGATCTGCCAAGCGATCCTGTCGGCACATATGTCGAGATTGAACTGGTCGACAATGGCGGCAATCTTGAGGTGGTAAAAATAGAGCCTGATGACGATGACCTGATCGACGATAGTGACGACCACCACGATGCCGAGATCAGAGGAATCCTGATGGGCAATGATGTGGATGGTTACACCGTCAATGGCATTCCCGTTGTCTTCAACGATCCGGTAGATCCTCAGCTGATCGGCACTGAAGTCGAGGTAGAAGGCCACATGGTCGACGGTACCCTCGTTGTCTATGAGGTTGAGCGTGAGGATGGCGAAATTGAGATAAAGGCACTTGTTACGGATGTCAGCTCTGACGGCGATCCGAAAAACGGCAGTGTTACCATTGATCTGGGTAATGGTGAAACCCTGACGTTCACAACCGATAACTCTACATCCTTCGAGGATAGCTCCTCTTACGACAGTAGCGGCGACGGGGACGGCAGCTTCACCCTCAATGAGCTCAACGTGAACGACTATGTAGAGGTCGAGCTCTCCGCAAACGGCGGTGGCAGCTACTATGCCCACAGTATCGAGCGCGAGGATGACTCATCTACTCCGCTGGTGATTGAAGCGCCGGTTGACTCAGCGGATGCAACAACAATCACCCTGCTCGGTATTGTATTCACACACAGCGCCTCGACGACGCCAAGCACAGGCGACAAGGTCAAAGCGACAGACGCGGGCTATGACGGAGACATCGATTCTTTACAGATCGACTCTGACAGCAGCTCCTGATCCACTTTCCCCTATCACCGGTAACGGCTTCGGCCGTTGCCGGTTTTTTTTCTGCATAGCCCTTTGAATAGGATCGCATCACCTCATTCATCATGCCCATTGACCCATGATGCCACCTCTTCAAGTGCAGCAGGGCATCCAACTTCATCAGCACTCAAACTTGAGAACCACCTCTTTCCTTAAGACTTCTTAATTGCCTTCCCCTGCAGCAAACTCTATGCTTGGCTCATCTGCAAACAAAGAGGCTGGCGATGCAGGAGAAACCCACCGGCGAACTCATGACCAGAATCTTAGCCATGCCCGCCGACGCCAACCCCTCCGGGGATATTTTTGGAGGCTGGGTAATGTCACAGATGGATCTGGCTGCCGGCATATGTGCCGGCTCAAGGGCCAACGGTCGCGTGGTTACTGTAGCGGTCAACTCCATGAGTTTTATCCAACCGGTTAAGGTGGGGGATGTCCTCTGTGTCTACACCACAGTGGACCGAGTGGGAAATACCTCGATGGAGATTCACGTTGAAGCTTGGGCCAGAAGACAACGCATAGGCATCAGAGACAAAGTAACGGAAGCGAAATTCACCTTTGTCGCGCTGGACATCCAAGGAAAGCCCAAAGTAATACCGCAAAAGGGTACTGCCATTGATTAAACTGCCACATTCAGCAAATGCATCAGATACACGCCTATGATTAAACGCCTACTTAACCATCTGGCCACCACCTACCGGATACACTCCCTGGATCAACTGCTGGATCTGATAACACCAGACGAACACCCCGGCTTTCTGCAGGAACATCGCAGTCGGCTGATACTTGACCGGGTCAGATTTCTCGCAACACTGTTCGCACTGCTGGTACCTCTCTGGGCGGTTGTCGATGTCATGCTTCTCCCTAGTGACATTCTGTTCCCCATTCTCGCGATCCGCCTCCTATCCACATTTGCCTTCATACTGCAAGCACGCAATTGGAACGTTGCCTGCACACATCGGAACAGCTGGATCGCCATGAGCCTGCTGCTGGTCAATCTGCCGATCACTTTTTTCGCCTCAGCTCACTATGTACTGTCACTGCCCGATAACAGCACCAATCACCTGGCGATTCAGCTCTACGCTCTTTTGCCCTATATCGCCATTGGTCTGCTTGGGCTCTTCCCTCTCACGGCAATGGAGGGTGCCCTACTGACCCTGCCTTTAACGCTTATCACCATTACCGGTTGGGGCTTCTACGCCGACACGGATATGTTGCAACTCCTGCCAACGGTATGGTTGCTTTTTATCATCCTCGGCATTGTCTTCTTCTCCTCAACACTGCAGCTACAGTACATGATCTCGTTGATCAGTCGGACTGACTTCGATCCGATTACCGGCGCACTTACCCGCAGGTCCGGCATGGAGAATCTCAACAGGGAGTTTGAGAAGGCAACACTCAATAACCAACCCCTTTCTGTGACGCTGGTCTCCGTGGACGATATGCAGTCGATCATCGACACTTACGAATATGCCACCTACGACCATGTGATATTGGAAGCCGCCGACATCTTGCGGGACGATCTGAGAAACAACGATCTCCTAGTGCGCTGGGGAGAAAAAAGCTTTCTGCTGATACTGCCCAGCACCGACTGCGACGGGGCCACCATCACTGTCAACCGCATTCGTAGCAACGGTATCGGCACATTGCCGGACGGTAAGCCGGTAACAGCGAGCATAGGCGTAGTCGAACGCTGGAGCGATGGCATTGAGGATATACACAGTCTGCTCGAGTTACTGGATAAGCGAACCTTGCAAGCAAAACAGCAGGGTAAGGATTGCGCCATTCTCTGCAGCGTACCCTAGGACCTAGTGGTCCCGGTTATCGGCGCTGCAGGCGCACGAGCCCGTCACCGTGATCGATCACAATACCGTCACGGTCGATCCGTTCAAGTCGAAACCCATCGGGACGCATGCTGTCACCTTCCTGATAGCGTTTCATGTTGATGATGACGAAACGCTGCTCCGGGATCTCTGAATAGACGTGAATGCTGCTTTTCAACTGCAGTATCTTCTCTCTGAGATCCTGGGGTAGCTCCCATACCAGGGGTATTTGTTCAGTTACCGCCAAATCCGTTTCAACCGCCATCGGTGTTTCCACTGGCTCCACAGGAAAAGGCCGGTCCTCAGCCACCTCCGCCCCGGACTGGCTTGTAACCATCTCTTGATGGGCTTTTCCATCCTTGCCGTCCATAGGTTTCTTTATCACAGCCTGGTCGCTTCCGTCCTCTTCCAATGGATCGGTGCTTTCTGTCTCCACAGGTGTATTGATCGCTTGAGCAACCGGCCTCTTTTTCTCCGGCCGAGGCTCAGGCCTGGCCACGACCGCCTCATCAATCAGTGGTTTTGCACTGGGTGATGCGGCACGTTTGAGTTGATCGGGTAGGCTCAGCACCGGCTTGGGTGACGGCTTGGCGACTTCTGTCTGGCGCTCTCTCGGGGGGGACACGGGCCGGACTGCCGGTGAAGTCGCTTGCACGCGCGTATCTGTGGAAGCGGATTCAGGCCTGGGCTGGGGTAACTGTTTATCACGCAAAAGAAAGAACCAGATCAAGGCATTCAACGCCAGAATCGCAAGAACAATCACACCTATTGTCCGCGGCTCGAAGCGTTTTCTGTTGGGTGTAGTGGCAACCGGCTTCAGAGGCACACCGGATTCACGCTCCCTCTCCTCTTCTGCCTTCTCAAGCGCTTCGAGTATCGACGACATCAGCTCTTGCTCCTATGCAAGACCGGTGTTGTGGAGTCCGACACCGCCACACTCAACATAATAACCGTCTTTCTTCCCACAATACCGTCTGACACCAGTCCCTGGGAGAGTTGAAAACGCATGACCCGCTCTTTCAGGTCCCGATCAAATTTCGCCCTGCGAGGATCATACTCAGTCAAGACCCCCTCAATACGATCCAGCATGGAGATGACCCAGGCCACATCCCGCCCCCAATCACCCACACTTAGCGAATCATTGGATAGCTTGGGGGGACGCCAAAGTACGATATAGCTCCCTGTCCACAATGGTTCGATTTCACCACGGGAGAAGGTCAAACGCCTGGATTCCAGATCGAGTGTTACGCGATGCTCATCCAGTTCACTGACCACGACATGATATCTACGCCCGTCATCCAGCAACAATTCAATCACAGCAGGGCGGTTGTAATACTCCAGATTCTGCCAATCCCCGCGTCCGTAGATGCAGCTGAGGTCAACCCGCTCCGCTCTCTCGCAGGCAGAGAGTGTCTCGTCACCCACGGGATAAACAGACTGCCAGTATCCAAAAAGCGTGGCGAAAGCGTTGTTCTGATTCCCCAGAAGCCCCATCAGACTGAGTGACGATTCCGAGTCGGGTTGTGTCATCGAAGATATCGCCTCATCGACCTCAGTAGGCCGACTCCCGATCAACACCTCTTCATCAATAGAATTAGTGTTCGTCCTATTATTTTTCATTCCAGTTGGAAGAACATTATCTGCATTTGTCAGACTGACCTCCTCTACGTCGACTGGCGCATCAGCATCAGCTTCCGTAACCGTACCAACAACGGCAGGAGCAGCCTTTTCAGCTTCAACCGGCAACTCGACAGGGACCGGATCCTTTGCAACAGCTTCCTCTGCCATCGTGGTTGTGTGTGCAGAGGTATCCTTGACGACACTCGTCACCCTTTCAGGTGAGGGTGTCCCGGTTTCCGCGCTGACGGCCGATGATGAAGTCTGCCCCAACCACTGCCTGAGGCCATCACCTTGTTGAAAAAACAGCAGACCCAGGCCCAAAACCAAAACAGCGGCCGCCACCCAACGCCAGGAGTGGCTGGTTGGCTGTTCCGTATCCACACCCGCCAACTCGCTGGAAACCCTTTTTAGCAACCTGGCGCTGATTGTCTTTGTATCCGCGGCATATGCTGCCATCATGGCGCGACTACTGAGGACATTGACTAACCGCGGAACCCCGCCGGTCAATTTGAATAGCGTACGCAATGCTGCCGAATCAAACAGCTGATCGTTCATTCCGGCGACACTCAGCCGATGCTGAACGTATTCCTGGGTCTCATCCGCCGATAGCGGAGTGAGATGATAACGGGCCGTGATACGCTGGGCGAGTTGCCTTAGTTGCGGCTGTTCAAGCACGCTTTTAAGCTCCGGCTGACCCACCAGGATAATTTGCATCAGCTTCTGTTTTTCCGTTTCCAGGTTAGTCAACAAGCGGACCTGTTCCAGCGCCTCGTAACTCAGGTTTTGGGCTTCATCGATAATCACTACCGTTCTTCTGCCCTGACGGTGGCTCTCCAAAAGAAACGCGTTGAGAAAATCGACAATCTCCTTGATGCTTGTGCAACCGATTGGATAGAGGATTTTGAGCTCGTCACAGATGCTTGCCACCAACTCCAGTGGCGTCAGGCGAGGATTGAAGATCAGGGCGATATTGACTTCCTTCGGCAGTTGCGCCAGCAAATTACGGCACAACAGGGTCTTTCCGGTTCCCACCTCTCCTGTCAACTGAACAAATCCC
Source organism: Candidatus Thiodiazotropha sp. (ex Monitilora ramsayi) (assembly GCA_025655595.1). Taxonomy (GTDB): domain Bacteria; phylum Pseudomonadota; class Gammaproteobacteria; order Chromatiales; family Chromatiaceae; genus Thiodiazotropha. Next base: position 318,640 of record JAHXIO010000001.1, on the reverse strand, counting down.
CCCCCTTCAGCCACTCCATACAGGAGGTGAGCAAAGGCATTCCGATGCCTTTCGCTCAGATAGAGATAGCGGGTATCAGGTGTGATGGAAAAGGGATCTTCTGCAATCCCAAAATATTCATGAAACATCTTTCAATGAAGCCCTTAATGTGTCTGTTGCGGGATCACCAAGGGCAAGAAGTCTGCCGTGAAAAACCGCCTATCATTTCAGAGGAGTATACACAAAGTCATGGGAACTCATTTCCTCATTTAACTCTCTGACATCACTCATACTCAGTCTGCACACACCTCTTGATCCGAGACAATCGGATACAACGATCACGATCGCCCAGTCGTTAACGAATGACTGCCCAATGATGCTGAGAGGCAAATCAAATCCTAGCGAAATCAGGCCGGTCACGCAGAACATTTCACAGTTTTACGAAAAAAAATCTTAATTATCCGTATAACGTGCCGCCATTTCTGATGAGAACGCTGTTTGATGTCAATTTCCTGATTTCAATCTCATATGATCCATCTATCCAGTTTGTAGGACGGGCAGTTTTTAGGGTTCGACCCACGGAAACTAGTTACTTAGGTCACATTTCTGCAAAGTACTTACAGGATATGATTGTAATTGATTGATATTATGCTAGTTTAAACAGTACGACCATCCACTTTATTTTGAGCACAAGACGATGACCGGCCCTTATAGACTCCGCTCCTGCAGTGAATGCCCACACCAGGTCCTGAACGGGATCGCCTGCGACTGGCAACCCCACGAATGCCCGATCCAGTTGGAGAAGAAACGCAGACAAAAGCCCATGAAGACCGAGGCGTTCTTCATCAGCAGATCACTCATCGCAGGCGATTTCGACGCAGTTCGCAGCAGCAACTGATTCGATCGCGGGTGAACCGGCTGCCTCACCACAGGCGGCCTTGGATCAGCCTGCCCTTGCGCGGAATCTCTATCAGTGTATCCGCGCCGATGTTTCAGCCTGACTCTGCTCCGGCACAATCATCGGCGACCCATGGTGACTGAAAAGCCGCCATCCTCTCTCAGTCTTCAGATAACAATTAGTCGCCGTGATGAGTCCTCGCCGGCTGCCATCTGCCGCGCTCAACTCCTCCTCCACCAGATGGATCGCCATCCCATCATTCACCTGCTTCGTCACTACACGATAGAAGAGCGTCACCGGTTGACCGCCACTGAACATGGCGCGCCAGCTCTCCTGAACCGCCTGAAATCCCAGTAACGGCCGCCCATTGGGATGGATACAGTAAGCCGCGTCACTGGAGAGCCATACCTCCGACATTCCCTGTACATCGATGTTGGCAAATGCCTCATAGAAATAGGCCTCAGCCAGGGCGGATGATTCAAAAGCAGGTGCATCAGGTCGTGACTGACTCATTGACTTTCCCCGGCTTGCTTAATTGATCCCATTTTAGAATTTCGACCTCAACGGGAATCCACACAAAACCTAACGCTTGAAACCCGAGGCTCATCGATCGAATGTATAGTAGAGGTCGCCAGCCTGTGATTTACCCGTCTCCGCTTCCAACTGCAGACGCTTGTTGATGTCGTAGCGCATCCTCAATTTGGTTTCCCGGGAGGCCAATTCATTGATGTATTGCAGATAGAGTTTTGGCGAGAGGTAGGTTCCCGCAACGACTGAAGCCGCTTCAAGACTGCTACCGGCATCCACACGCAACTCATCCAGACCCAGCTGACGACCCAACTCATTCGCGACCGATCCCGCACCGGTAGCACTCAAGGCTGCCGCAATACCCACCGACTGTCCGCCACTCTCTCCCGGGGGTCTTCCTGTGATGAGATAAGTCAGTGTATCGCTCCCACTCATGGAAGGAGAGGAAAAGAGATCGACCTTCGGTAACTTCAATGTGCCGCTAACTCGGATACCGACAGTTACATCATCGACCTCCCTGATCGCACGCACATCCAGGCCGGGATTGTCTATCGGACTGTCAACGAACAAAGCGAAACCCCGTTCTATTTTCAGATCCTGCCCATAGGCACGGTAGGTACCATCACGAATACCGACCCTCCCTCGACCGATCACCGACCTTTTCGGTTCATCGATAACCAACAGCCTGCCGGTTAGCTTGCCGCGCAAACCGAAACCGTCGAAGCTGACCCGGTCGCCGAAAACAATACGCAATTCGGTGGAGAGCGGGACATCCTGCTCCTCCGGTTCAGGGGTATCCGAACTGACCACAACCAGATCCGGGGAGCTGCTGACCGCCGACTCCGGCAAACTCCTCGGTCTTATCCTGGCAAATGGGATCTGAATCTCCCCCTTCAGGCTGGCCACTTTCCCACTGCGTTCGAAACGGATATCGGGCGAGACATGCACTTCTGCTTCCGGAATGTTGGCCACAGTCAATTCATTGCCTTTCAGCGTCAGCTGAAGGGGAAACCCGGTATCGGCATTCAATTCCAGTTTTCCATCCAGACGCAGACGGCCTTGACCGGATTTGAAGCTCCCGCTCAGCCCCAATCCAGCCTGAGACTGAGACTTGACCTGCACGCCGAACTCCCTCAGCTCAAGACCGAGTTCGGGGATATCCAGTGCGCCGTCAATCAGCTCCGCACCACCCGTGACCTTGGGATTCCCCAAAACACCATCCAGGCCGACATCCCCTTCAATCCTCCCACGCACATTCTGCAGTTTGGGAGAAAACAGAGAGACTCTCGAGAGATCCCCCACCTTGACGGAGAGCTGACCGGTAACAGACTGTTGACGCCAATCGTCGCTATCGATGCTAAATCCCGGCAACTCAGTTCGGCCCGCTATTTCGCCCAGGTCTAGTAACGGCAGCATCAACTTGGCGCCGGCCCCTTGGCTATCCAGAGAGGCATTCAGCTTACCCCCGGAGATAGTCACACGCTCTGCCTCATTGGAAAGATCGAGACCCACAATCACTTCTGGCAGCTTGACGCTCAGATTGCCCACCGGGCGGCCCTCATGCTCCGACTTCAACTGGCTATCTAACTCCATGGTGCCGCTGATCTGCAGCCCGTTCGGCAACCAGGGCTGCAATACCACGAGCGGGAATGCCCGGGCACTGGCTTTCCCCTCCCAACCTTTACCATCAACAGCGGAATAAGAGGCGCAGAGATTCCCGCCCTGGGATTCGAGACAGAGTGTGTCTACCCGCTGCTGTTCAGCTGACAGGGAAAAATCCGCTGCCTGACTCAAATTCCACTCGCCCATCTCAGGCAGGTTCAGCGTTAACTGCTCCAGGCTGCCGGACCAGACAGAGGCATCGGACCAGCCGGCTTCAAGCTTGATCGCAGTCTGCGGCGCGCCACTCCCCGTTAACCGGAGATCGAGGCGATGCTTGGGAATCGCACCAGACAGATCCAGTGCCAGCTGCTCCCATGCCTGGGTACCCGCACTCAACCCATCCATGTGGAGCGATAACGCCAAAGCCTGTTCGGCAGCAAGCGACAGATCGGCCTCGAGCCTCAATGTCTCTGCCTTGTTCGAGCCCAGGCCAAGGTGCTGACCATCCAGTTTCGCCTCGACACGCGGGGACACTGCCGGCCCACTCAGTCGTCCTGCACCTACCAGTTGCCCCTGCAGATCTGGCCAAAAGGCCGCCAAGTCAGTGGCATCCACCTGCCAGTCCAGGGCAAGCTCCTCTCCGACAGATCCACTCGCTTCGATTCGATTGTCCCCCGACAGGAGTTGCAGCGATTGAATATTGAGTTGCTCACCCTCGACGGTGACCAGACTGTCGGCCTTGACGGGATAGTCACGCAACACCCCCTGTAGCGCCTTCAAATTGATCTCGGCTCGCAAACCATCCTCACCAAGCTGCCCCTGGGTGGCAAGTGACAGATTGAGTCGACCCGGTAGATCCTGCTGCCAATGCACCGGGTTGATCTCATTGCCCTCTAACGTCAACTGCCATTTGACTTCGGGACGCCAGGCAAGATCGCCGGATCCGGTCAGCACACCCTCCACAAGGTTGGCAACCAACGTCTTCAGCTTGAGTCCCTGGAGATCCCCCTGGCCGGCAGCTTCCACACGGGTGGCGGGCTGACCAGGTGACAGGGCTTCAAGTTCAAGCGTGTACTGATAGTCCTCAGGCCTACCGGTGACACTCAGTGACCCTTGCGGGCTCCGGACTTGCACGCGTTCCCCCTGAAGCGGCCAACGAAGATCCTGCCATTTAAGTTGCGAGGAGAAGCGTCCCATCGCGTCATCCAACAGGTACTCCCCCTGACCCTCTATCTTAACACCAGAGGGCGTGGTCAGGCGCAGAGACTGGGCTGTGATCCGCTTCTGCCGATAGTCCGCAGCCATTGCCAGGCTGACCTCTCCGTAATCGGGTTGCCAGGCAGTCAGGTCTGTGAGCAGATTCATCGATTCGGGTTTGCCCCGGCTTTCCAGGTTGCCACTGATCCGCAGCGGATAGTCGATCAACCAGTCCAGTTCGCTCTCTTTCAGCTCCAGGTTCGCTTCCCATTGGGGATCGGTCTCCAGATTGTAAAGCTCGGCTTCAAGGCGGCTGGAAAGCGGCGCATCCAGATCCTGTACAAGATGGAGTTGCGCCAGGTCCCCCTTGATCTCCCCACGTCCTGTCAGCTCCGGCCCATCATGCATCTGGTGGCGCCAATCCAAGCTGAGAGTCATCGGTACGCCGGCAGAAAGATGTAGATTTCCTGTCACATTGAGTTGCGTCGAGAAGGCCTCCACTGAAAGTTGCTCGATATTAATCCGATCACGCTCGCTATGGGCTGACAGGATAAGGGAATCGACGGAAGTGCCCTCCGATCCATCCGGATCGGAGATCGTCACCTCATCGATCCATAGCTGATCGATCTGTAAATTGATCGGAAGATTCACCCCGGCAAAGGGGGATTTTTCCGGTTTCTCCTCAGCGGATGTTTCTGACGGAAGCGTGACATCGATCTCCTGCAGTTTCAAAACGGTCACATGGAGATCGCCTTTCAACAATGCGGCAGGTTGCCAATCGAATTTCATCTCCGCCAGATCAAAACGCATCTCCCCATCCGTCAGCGAGAAGCGATGGACCGATAAGGGACCTGCGAGCCGTCCTTCCACGGCTTCCACGCTCACCGCATAGGGGGTTAGTTCATCCACTAAGGCAAAGAGCCAACGGGCAGCGGACTGGGAATAGAGCAGGAAGGCAATCCCGATCAGGAGTGTAACCACCAACACGGTCAGCGTATAAAGCAGGTATCGCAGGATTCTGACGGCACTCATAGTTCAGGCCCCAATACCACATGCAACCTGATCGTTCGTTCATCGACATAGCGTCCTCTGGCCAGGTCAAAGCGTAAAGGGCCGACAGGAGAGCGCCAGCGCACACCGAAACCGAAACCGTAGGCCACCTCAGAATCAAAGTCGGGATCGAAGGCATTGCCGGCATCAACGAACAGAGCACTACTCCACTTTCCGCTAATGCGACGCTCAAATTCCAGACTGCCCACCGCCAGGGATCGTCCGCCGACCACCCTGCCGCTTGCATCCTCCGGGCCAAGATCCTCAAAGCCGAATCCCCGGACACTGTTATCGCCTCCCGCATAGAACCGCTTAGACGGAGGAAGCTCGGTCAATGTATCGGACCAAGTCGTCCCCAGTTCGATTCGCGTGAGTAATCTCCACTCATCACTCAGGCCGTGGATGAACTTATCCCGGGTGTAAAGTTGCAGGTAGGTTGCGGTAGAGAGTACCGATTCCGATGCCCCCTCAATATGGAATTCGAGCCGCTTACCCTTTTTTATGTAATCCCGGCCTGCGCCCTTGACGCGCGACCAGGTAATGCCCGGCACCAGCAGACGGGCATTATCGTCCTGGGAGCCGACTTCGAAATCCTCATAAAGATAGTCGAGCGACAGAGTCCTGCGCCAACCATTGTCGAGACGGATGGAGTGTGAGGCATTGATCAGGGCTTTATTTCCTTTACTGGATTCCAGATCGTAGTGATCCAGTGAGGCGCCAAAGGAGATATAGTCCTCTGTCGGCCGCTCCAGTGGGATGACATATTCAGAGGACAGCGTCGTCTCCGGCGCCGATAGTCGTAGTTCGGATCGCATACGGTGTCCCTGCCTGCCGAAACGGCGCCGTTTCCAATCCAGTGTCAGACGCGGTCCGGTATCGGTGGAAAAGCCCAGGCCGACGCGGTAGCGGTTTTTCTTGTTGGGAGTTAGAAGAACATCGACAGGGATGCGGTCGCCTTCAGCCTGGTCCCGCCTTGAATTGATTTCGACCTGTTTGAAGTATTCGCTGTCTATCAGCCTGCTCTGCAGATCCAGGAGTTTTTCGTGGCTGTAAGGATCGCCGGTACCGAAACTGAGATAGCGTGCAAGGAACTGGGGATCCAGGATCTCCTGCTCTAGGCGTATCTCACCGAATCGAAAGCGCATGCCGGTCTCCAGATGGAGCTTGATATGGGCACTATAGCTGTCACGATCGACCTTCACTTTGTGCGTGGAGTAGTAGGCCTCCAGATAACCCAACTCCGTGATCCGCGCGAGAATCGATTGTTTTTCCTCTTCATACAGTACCAGATCGAGTGCATCCCCTTCTGACAGTGGGAAGCTGATCGATACCCGGGGATCTGTCGCTCCCTCTCCCGTTATCTGAAAATCCACCTCACCCAGTAGGACTTTCTCACCGATATCAATACGGTATTTGGCCAGAAACTCAGACTCAGACACATCCAGCTCAGACTCGATTTTGGGCGCAAAATAACCGAACGGTTGCAGCGCCTTCTCTATCTCCTCAGGCGCCATATCATGCAACAGCCGCACCCGGGATACTGTCAGACCCTCGCGATCCCTTTCCTGCTCAATGGAGAGGTACGCACGCACATTGGCCTCATACTCGCGGTCAAGGCCCTCGATATCCACTTTTACGTCGAGTGCTGCAACCGGCATCGGCAGCAAAAGCGTCACCAGTATGTAGAAAAAAAACCGCATAGGGTTTCTGCAGCAGCCCTCGTCATCAATACCCAGTGACTGTCAGCCACCATTCAACCATGCGGGATAAACCACCCGTAGTTATTCACCAGACAACTAAATATAACAGACACCACAAGTCAACTATCGATCCCATCCCCATCTGGCCAGGCAGGACGATACTCATGGCTGCAACAATTGTTAACCGATATCCTTTTTCATCTGATAGTTCACAAAGGACTCACCACGCCTCTCAACTGTCTGCCGACGGACAAGAGAAAACCCTTTGCTTTGAAAAAAGTCCCGCGCAGTCACACTGGCTTCCACTTGAAGCCGATGGATACCCAAACGCAGAGACTCCGCTTCGATGCTTTCCAGTAATGCTGTACCCACCCCCTGACCCAACCTGTCATGGTGAATGTAAAAACAGCCGATGCGACCCATATCGTCCATTTCAGCAAAGCCGAGGATTTCGTCACCCTGTACCGCAACCCAGGGCTGTGTCTTCGATAGACGATCGACCCAAGCCTGTTGGTCATAGTCGGCAGGGACCCAGGCATCGACCTGCGCCTGCGTGTAGTCTCTGCGATTGACTCGATGGACGGTATTAAATAACAGCGACAGGAGCTCTCTCTCCTCCCCGATCAAGTAGCGGCGAATCTTCATATGTGTCACCAGGAGATGCTCTACATGCTTTTGATCACAACTGAGATACAGATTTCTGTGTGAAATTATTTTTTCGCGGGTAATTCATCGTATTCGGGCAGAAGGCCGGGGTGGAGATACCAGACAGCACGCGATGCAAAGTGGATGTTTTGCATCGGCTTGAAATGAGGATCCTGGTCCAGCGTACCCGCAGGTATCACCACTGTCTTCCCGCTCTGCGCCAACCAGGGTAGCGACGAGCCGCAGACTTTACAAAAGCCGGTTGCAAAGTGTTTTGCTTCCTCAAGGATATAGCGTCCGACATAAGATTCTCCCCCCAACCACTGAAATGCAGTGGGCGGCACCAACAGATTCGCTGCGAAGGCACTGCCGGTGAATTTTCGACAGCGGGAGCAGTGACAATATTGAAAAATCCCAAAATGATCCCGGATCTCATAACTGACTTTTCCACAAAGACAGCTTCCCCTCACTTTTGACTCTTCCATCTGCTTGCTCCCATAGAAGTGATGGCACCTCACACGACAGCCCTATAGACAACCACACCGACAGGTTATCTTGAGAATAAGATTCCGATAGCGACCAGTGTAAGCTTCTCATAGTCCGCATCTGAACTCGGGTTTGACGACAATTCACTTTTCAAATGAAACACAATAACTTATGCCAACAATAAACAACCAGGCCACAACACCCACCCAAACAGCCACAAGATAGCAAACCCAGTACTGGCCGCAGATAAACAATAAGCGTAAGCCATTAATTATTTTACTAATTTCCCTAGCACAGTATTTTGAAATATCCGGAGATAGCTGAGCCAACAACAATCCACTGGAATTATCTCTAAATCCTGCGCTCTGCAGAACTAAAGCATGCCTTAAGTTTTCCACGGTCCTAGCCGTTAAAAGAGTCAGAAGCACTATGCAGCGCTTCTAACGTGTTCGAAAAGGCAAACCTGCCGAAAGGCAGGGACGCAAAATCACAGTCTAAGGGCGGTATTCCGCCTATGACCGATGGATTACCGAAACCGTGGCCTGCAACCGACTCTCACCTGGTTGAAGCCATCTTTCGCTACTGCATATTAGCGCAGTACGCGTCGCGTCAATTCGAACTCCCAGCAGTTGTTGATCAGGGGAACTGAAATGCGCGCACTGAATAAACACAACCCAATCCTAACCGCTATTGTCATGCTGATCTCATGCCTGGCAACAGATGTAATGGGGGAAAGCTTTTCCAACCCATCCCAAATCCCACAAGACAGCCGCAACCAATGGGTTTGCGACTACTCTCAGGGTCGGAACAATGTACTCTATCTTCGCTGCGATGACCTGGCAGGTATGTTGAACGACCACTTGACACTGTCGGATGCTTTTCAACATGACACCACCAAATTGATCCCGATCTGGCAACGTCCCGACAATGACGATAGAGCCATCTATCTGGCCAGAATCGTACTTTGCAATCAGTCAACAGAGTGCAGAGTCGAAATGAGATCCGCATGGAACCCAAATCAGATTGCATTCAGATGATCGCACACTCTACCCCTTGACTATCAGTCTGGAGTTTTTGTGCTCCAGCTGGTTAGTCACGAGGCTGAACCATCATTTAGATATTGATTGCCAGACAGCCCTGATATTTAAACTTCTTCCTGCACTATATATATTGTTTAAATCGAGCACCCGTCAGATTACAGCATCGCTCCAACTACTCTATCCGGGATAGCATTTAACCTGCAACGTTATAAAAACAGGGCCTTTAACTAGAGCTCTTGTAACCGTAACTTGCTGCTTGAATACTCATAAAACCGCGGGACCTGATAACTCATTGCCTGTTCGAAATGGACACGTGCTTTTTCCCTATCACCATCAAGCATCGCCCTTCGGGCAATAAAATAATGTCCTTCAGTACTATTACAGGCGTTTTCAGTATTACCGAGTAAGTCAGTCTCACTGATATCATGTCGAAGATAACGCAACAGGGAACGCTCCCAATCAGTATCAAGGGAGTCTAAATCGATTGATGAAAGTAGCTCTTTAGACACACTGGTCTTATTGAGTGATTCCGCCGCAATAGCTTCACGCATCACATAGTATATTGAAGGTTTTTCTGCAGACCTCCGATATCTCTGAAACAACCTTAAAGCGGATTCATAATCTCCTTGCTGATATTTTGACATGGCCATAATTTCCAAATCACCAGCAACATCAGGCCCATTCCCAGCCAGCTCTGTAGCTAGTAAAAATGCTTGGTCAAATTGGCCGTTTGCATTTAATTGATCGACCAAGAACCACTCGGAATCTGGTCCAGGCTCCAGCTCTACTAATCGTTTGGCCTGGTAAACTGCCAACTCGCTTTGACCAAGAGATTCGTATAATACTGATAGATTATATGCAATATCCGCATCTTTAGGATTAGCTTTCGCCGCCACCTTTGCTGCCTTGATCGCCTCTCTTACATCAGCCCTATGTTTTTTCCGATCATAGTCGCAATGAGATTCAAGCGCCAAATCATTCAACATCTCCGCATAAGCACTGGAAACCTTTGGGTTAGTTGGGTGCTGACGTGCAGTCTCAAAAATCATAGCACGTGCAAGCCTGGGCTTATCTAACCCCATATAGATTTCCGCCAACAGCAAACGTGATGGTACATGCCGGGGATTCTCCTTAACACCAGCTTGTACCAATGATCTAAGATCATCCAAAGAACCTTCGCCGGCACTAATTTTACGGATCGCCTCAATGAAAGAAGGTGGTGATACTTCCTGTACACTTTTCACAACTTGCGAGTCATGATAAATCTTACGGATTTTCTGGATATCTTCTACACGACCTTCCTGAATATACTTACGTACCAAAAGACTATATCTTGCGAGAGATGCTCCAAGATGCCCCGGGCTCATCTCCAAATAACGAGTGTAATATGCAATTGCATCATCACGGTAACTTGTATTTCCACTAGATAGATAATTATCCTTTGCCATGTCAGCAAGACGCCCCAGGAGCAACGTATCTTCTGGCGAACGCTCTACCTTATCTCGCAAGCTTAAATATTCAGCATCGAGAGACTTTGATTCAAGTGGAGCACAGCCAGAAATCAGCAGCAACAAAGCCATATTAAAAAATATTATTTTTAAATATTTATGATTGCTCATTAACGAAATCATGGTCGATACCCCAATTCCTCAGCCTTTTTGAATGCCATATCCGACTCCTCGAACTGATCCAGCATTCCGAGAACCAACCCATGAAGATAATGCGCCTCACCATCACTCGGATTATTTTCTATAACATGCCTGATCATTTCCTGAGCCAGCTCGTATTCCGCCTCCGCCATATGCTGGCGCGCCAGTTCAATACGGGCCTGGTGATCCTGATCGTTTTGCTTCAGTTTTCTTTTCAAGTCCAATTGCGCACCATAACTGTCATCTCTTTCAAATCCGATCAACCAAGATGACTGCTTTACCACATCCCTGATATCACGACGAAAAGTGAGGTAGTCGTTTGCCGCAATAACGTTACCCTTTAGAATAAATTCCTGTTTAACCTCGACACCATCCAACTCTTGCGCAATATTACGAATGTAGTGAAAATTGGGATTGTTGATCACAACATCTCCCGTTAATTTATTCGGCCTGTAACTATCGCCGGGAGATGGGCAACGAGTTCGCATCTGGAAACGCGCAGGAATGCCTGATTTAAATTCATATCGTCTAGGCTTATCAGGTATAGAAAGAAGATGCGAAAAAACCCCTAAAGCCGATGTCACGTCACCATTGCAGATATATGCTTCACGTTTACTCGGTGACCATTTATCAGGAAATACCAACTCACCTGTAATCTCGAGCAACTCTTTAGGGCTATCATCATATTCGATTTTAAAGTTATCAAGATGACTTGATGAGCTGTATAATTTACTAAAATCATTTCTCATTAAATCTCGAAACTCAGGATTGTTTTTAAGTGCTCTCTTAAATCTGTAATCATGCACTCCTTTTGTTTGCACTCTCACATCAGCACGAAGGTCGTCACCAGAGAATCTGAAGTCAATATCCAGCTTCAGTACATTATCATCTATACCTGATTCAGGCAGCTCAAAGAATTTTTCCTTGTTATTGTCAATTACGAACGCAAGTCGTCCCTCGAGACTTGGATCAATACCAGGAAATGCGCCTGCATCACCACTTGTATCCAGCCATATCGCCTTACCCTCCTGTTTCACCCTTACAATCATATGATTGAATCTCAGTGAGGGCACTTCCTGATTCACTTCACTTGCAGGCGCGGGAGAAATGAGAACCTGGTCTGCTTCAATACCCGCTTCACGCATCATGCCTACCAAGAGTACAGCCTGATCCTTGCAATCACCGAAACGGCTACTTAACACTTTTGCTGCGGAGTGCGGGATTATGCCTCCTCGTTTCAGATCAGCTCCGATATATCTAATATTTTGTTGCACCCAGTAAAAAATCGACTCAATCTTATCTTGCTCATTCATTTCGGGCTTAATTAGCCCCGATACCAAATTTGATATTTCTTCATTTACAACCGACGCATTATTAAAGACGCCACCTGCCCAGCGGTTAACAGTCTCCCAATCAGGAATATTACTTAGTTCAACATGAGTGAGAAGTGCAGAAAAATCAGGTACGTCATCCTCCAGTACAATCCCAGGCAGATTCCGCACTTCCCATAACAGCCGCCGTCGCCCTTCCTCTTCACGGTCATATAACAACTCTACGTCGCCATCTGTACTAATGTTCAGTTTTTGCTCTGCAGGCAACACCAAATTCAAACTTGCATGTCGAATTGGATCGATTCGGATGCGATCAGACGAATTATGTAAAGAGTTAAACCAGTGTTGCTTATACCAATAACCTGGCATAACTGCTTTCACACCCTTCAACTCAATCTCATATTCCAAAAAACTACCGGGAGACACAGCAGGCATAGAAAATGCCAGCGTACGAATATCGTCGTATGCAACCCCGTTGTCATTGGTTTTTATCTGAACAGCGTCATTATCGAGAAATCGCACTCGACCATCTGCATCGATCAAGCGCGCATGTTTCAACTTTATGCTGTCATAATAACTGTTAAACGACTCACGAATTCTAGAATAATCAGAGGATGCTTGCTGATCTAAAATTGCAACTGCAAGGTAGAATTTCTGAGTAATCTGATCACGCTCTTGAACATCAATATCAACACGATAACGCAGGATAGCCGCACCTGCTTTTTTTTCCTCGCTAGTCGGCGAAAAATCAGCAATTACAGATTCGAGTGTTTCAGACCACAGCTGACCGGAAAACAACAAAGAAATAAGAAGACATAAAAAATTAACACTTGGAACTGGGATACTCATGGTTCATCCTTGCATCAATCTACCGTCAAATCGATAGCAAATCATCAAGTTAGTTTAGCGGCACATATATTCTCATCTTTTTATCAATTTACATACATCCTTTAACCGAATGCAATTCCCGAAATTAAATTGAACTACCTTCTCAGGACATCTAACGATTCAGGCTAAGACTCAGACTCTACAAGCAAGAGCACACCCACTGACCCAGAGATAAAGCCAAACTAATCTTGCAAATCTCTTCAAATATCAATTTGAACTGATAAAAATAAGAAACCAGACATCAGGTTTACCTATGAGATGGCACTACAACACATCATACCAAAGATCCACCATGCGATTTATGGAAGTTTGCCGGGTGTTGTTTGCGTGTTAGCAGCATCTTAATCTGCCAATGCTCACTGTCAGGAACATCAATGCCTATAGCGATTTCACTGCCCTGCTTTGTCGCAATCGGCTTACCATCCCGGTACAGAATGCGGTGCCCGGAATACCCAGTTACACGCTTTCCAGGCGTGACGATACCGGTCAAATTCAGCGGGTCAGCACTGCTGATTGTTATCAGCTGTTCTGTATCCTGCTTTTTGCGCTGATCACGTAACAGGCTGACCGCCTCGGGAAGTGCAAAGTGCTCACCAGCAAATCCCTGTACAAAACGGCCTCCCCTAATTTCACCTCTTGCTTCCAGCCTGCGAAAGACATAAAGCAGATCCCGCCACGACGGTAAACCGTTTTCCCTCTCCAGCAGCTTCCTAAAAACAACGCCGTAACGGGTCAGTAGTGTTCGAGCAACCTGTTCAACTCTATGTGACTCGTCCTCATGCTGCATCGGTGGCCGTATCAGTGACCAGCGTCCGCCCTCGGCCAGCGGCGCATGCATCACCGCACGGCGGCGGCTGCGCTGCCGGGTCTTCTGCGGTGTGATCATGGCCCGCAGTCCCTGATACTGATCCGAGTTAACCAGACCCCAGGCAACCAGTTCGCCCAACGCACTCTCCAATTGCGTTTTCAACAGGCCGGTTTGCTGTTGTAAGTCATCAAAAAAGCTGGCGCCCCACTGCTTCAATACATCCAAAACCTTCTCAGCTGTTGCGCTCAAGCCCTCAGGCACGGATTTATTCATCTGACACCACACCGCAAGATGGGGTCTAAAGATAAAAGCCAGCGGCGTTGTCTTAACTGCGGGGTTCTTGCGTCTGTTCTCTTTGATATCAGGCGGATGCAGACGTAACCAGGCAAGTTTACCCGAGCGGCACAGTTCGTCGAGCTCGGCTGAAAAATAGGGCTGCAGCCGTGCCGGCAGGATCTCATCCTCCCAGCTTCCGGCCGGGAGGCTGACACCTTCGAGCTGCAACATGACCCGTTCCAGTGCAGCCACACCTTCAGAGGGCTCATCCAACCCCTGCCAGTTGAAGAGGAAGCGCATGAATTCAGCCGGACTTACCGGCTCAATCTCTCTACGCAATTGCTTGAGTGTGTAGCGGTGAATGCGAGCCAGCAAACCGCGTTCGCACCACTCGGTTTCCGATCGCCGGGGATCGAAACGGCCCTGGATCGCGCAGCCATCCTGTTCCAATGCCAGCAAAGCTCGTTGCACATCATTCACAGGCAACCCGGCCGACTTAGCAAGCTGTTCAACCGTGACTGGTCCCAGACATTCCAGCCGGCTGCGTATGATCTCTGTAATGGCTGTCTCGACTGACCCTGCCTCTTCAGTCGGTAGCGGCTCAATTGTCGGGGTCATCTCATAGTCGGGAGAGATCAGTTGTATTGCCTGCAACCGTTCAGCGCTGACCCACACTACCTCGCCATAGAAAGACAGGCTTGTTGCGCGCCGCTGTTGCTGTAATTTCTCAAGGAACTGCTGCCAGAGCTCGAGATCTTGCGAGGCAACTTCACTTTCCGCGATAAAACCGGCGATCACTAACGCATCGTGCAATTCATCTGCATCGCGTGGCTGTGGCCAGGCCTCCGCTTTCACCTGTTCAATCGCATCAGGGTTCAACCTGCCCATGTCGGCCGCAGTCTGCGGATCCATGTGCCGCCTCTGCTGTACCGCAAGCGCTCGTCGCTCTTCGGCCGGTGTATCGTCAAGAAAAGCGTAGGGTCTCGCATTCAGAATCTCGAGCGCCATCGGCGATGGTGTCGGCACATCTTTCGCGATCACCTGAATACGACGGCTCTCGATACCATCCAGCACTTCATTCAAGCCATCGATATCCATCAGTTCATGCAGACAGTCCCACAGCACTTGATTTACCAGCGGGTGGTCCGGCACCTCGCGTTCTCCCTGGATATTTTCGAAGCAGGCGAGCTGGTCTGGAAACACCAGGGCCACCAGATCTTCCGCATCATTCCGCTGGAAGGGCGCCGGTACCCGCTTGCCGCCACGCATCCGGGGAACCGCCAGTGAGATATTGGTCACCCAGCGCCAGCGGGTCGGGAACATGGGTGCATCCAGCAAGGCTTGAATCAGGATATGCTCTACTGTTGCCGATTTCAGATATCCAGCCGGCTCCTCAAGAGGAAAACTGTGAGTAGGACCAAGCGATAGGATCAGGTTGTCCTCATTGGCAGCCGCCTGCAGTTCAAAATTGAAGCGGCGGCAGAACCGCTTGCGCAGCGCCAGACCCCAAGCCTTGTTCACCCGGGAACCGAAGGGCGCATGAATCACGAAGTGCATATCACCGGTCTCATCGAAGAACCGCTCGAACACGATCTTTTTCTGATTTGGTATCACACCGAACAAGGCTTTTGTGGCCGCCAGATATTCGATCAACTGTGAAGAGGCCAGAGGATCAAGCCGCAGTTCCTGTTCCAGGTAATGAAGCACCGTATCCTGCCCTTCATCAAGCAGTTGATCTATGGTCTCGCGCAATCGCGAAACCGCATGAGACAGCTCGTCGGTACGTCCGGGCGCTTCACCGAACCAGAACGGAATCGTAGGCGGCAATCCGTGAGCATCCTCCACAAACACTCTGCCCTGCTCGATCTTCAGCATCCGATAGGAGAAGTTACCGAGCTGGAAGATATCACCCGGCATGCTTTCAAAGGCAAAATCCTCGTTCAGACTGCCGACGAAGAGACCTTCCGGCTGCAGAATCACGTCATAATCAAACTGGTCGGGGATGGCGCCGCCGTTGGTAATCGCGGTCAGTCGCGCATGACGGCGTGGCCGTAACATCCCATTCACTGCGTCGCGGTGCAGGTAAGCGCCGCGTCTTCCCCGCCGGGTGTGAAAACCGTCCGCCAGCATCTTCACGACATCGAGAAAATCACTCTCTTTGAGGCGGTTATAGGGGCGGGCACATTTAAATACCCGATAGAGCGCCTTCTCGTCCCATTCCCGCCCCGATACTTCGGCGATGATCTGCTGTGACAGCACATCCAGCGGATGCTCGGGAACCGGTATGCGATCGAGCTCATCTCTGCGAATCGCATCGAGCATGGCGACCGACTCCACCAGGTCGTCACGGCTGAGGGGAAATAATCTTGCTTTGGGTGTTCCGGTCAGATGGTGTCCCGAGCGCCCCGCCCGCTGCAGGAAGGTGGCGATACTGTGCGGCGACCCCATCTGACACACCAGGTCCACATCACCGATATCGATGCCAAGTTCGAGGGATGCCGTCGCCACCAGAGCACGAAGCGATCCCGATTTCAGACGCTGCTCCGCATCGAGCCGATGCTCTTTCGCCAGACTGCCATGGTGCGAAGTCACGGCTTCATCGCCCAGTCTTTCTGCCAGCGCCGCTGCCGCACGTTCTGCAAGCCTTCTCGTATTGACAAAGATCAGCGTCGTACGATGCTGCTCGATGAGCTGTTCGAGTCGACGATAGATCTCGTCCCATGCTTCGTTCGCCATTACGGCCTCAAGGGGGGATCCCGTCATCTCGATGGCAAGATCACGCTGGCGGACATGGCCGGTATCGACAATGGAGCATGCGCGCTGTACCGGGTCATCGTGCTGACCGATCAGGTAGCGCGACATCTCCTCGATCGGTTTCTGCGTCGCCGAGATGCCAATACGCACCGGCGACTGCTTACACAACTGGTTCAATCGCTCAAGGCTCAGTGTCAGATGAGCGCCACGTTTATTGCCGGCCAACGCATGAATCTCATCGACAATCACACTGCGCACGGTTGCCAGCATTTCACGCCCCGAATCCGAGGTCAGCAGGATGTACAGGGACTCCGGTGTGGTCACCAGGATGTGTGGCGGCGAGCGCTTCATCATCGCCCGTTCCGACTGCGTAGTGTCGCCGGTGCGAACCATCGCCCGGATTGGCACGTCCGGAAACCCGTTTTCCAAAAGCGCATCCCGTATACCGTTCAACGGCAGTTCGAGATTTTTATGAATGTCGTTGGAGAGGGCCTTAAGCGGCGAAACATAAAGCACAGTGGTCTCGTCCGCCAGCGGAAAACGCAGCCCTTCGTGAACCAGCCCATCGATCGCCGCCAGGAAAGCGGCCAGGGTCTTACCTGAACCGGTCGGGGCCGAAATCAATGTATTCCGACCGGCCTGTATCGCCGGCCAGGCCTGGGCCTGGACGTCAGAGGGTTCACCGAAATGGCGATTAAACCAGGCTGTGACAGCCGGATGGAACTGGAACGATGACATTCCCACATGATAGTCCCATTTTCTTCCCACGGTCAGATACCTATACTCGACACAAGTGTTTTCGTTACCAAAGACAGTCCATCAATAACCACCGGCGGAGGGATCTTAGCCATGACCACAGCTTTTATCGTAATTGCCGTCATTCTTGCTGTCCCTATCATCTATCTCGCAACCCTGGATGGTGGCTTTACGGTTAAACGCTCCCTGGAAATTGACGCCGACCGGAAAACCGTATTCGACAAAGTTCGTGATTTCAGGAGTTGGCCCAGTTGGAGTCCGTGGCTGATGCACGAACCCGAAACAAAGCTCGTCTACTCCGACAAACCAAACAAGGAGGGCGGCTGGTATACCTGGGATGGCAGGATCGTTGGCGCAGGCAAACTGACACATGGAAAATTCACCAACGAAGAGATGATTGAGCAGCGGATCGAGTTCAAGCGCCCGTTCAGGTCCGTCAGCAAAGTTTGGTGGGAATTTGAAGCAACGGATAAGGGTACAACCCTGGTCCATTGGAACATGGCCGGTAAAATGCCGTTTCTTTTCCGGTTCATGGCTAAGAAAATGCCTGAGTACATCAGCAAAGACTACGACACAGGTCTCTATATGTTGCGTGGCGAATTGGAAACAGACACCGAAGTCCCGCACATCACATTTGAAGGTACTAGTGAGGTATCGGACCAGACCGCCCTCGCAATCCATTTCGAAGGTCATCTTGAAGAGATGAAAAAGGCCATGATGGATGGCTTTCCCCGTCTGGGCCGGTATGTCGATGATAACGGCCTATCGGCCACAGGCTATCCTTTCACCATCTACCACAAGGTCGACCTGGGCGATATGCATTTCAACTGCGACATGGCGATTCCGGTGCCTGCGGAAACCGCATCATCAGAGTTTGAGGTGAAATCCTATCCAGGCGGCCGCTATTTCAAGACCACATTACAGGGTAGTTACGACTTCCTGGAACTGGCCTGGTACCAGGCCTACAGCCACCTGCAGATGCAGAAAATCAAGCCGGCGCCCAAGCGCCCATCGCTGGAAGTGTATGAAAACGATCCCGCGTCGGTAAACCATACCAACGAGATAATCACGTCAATCTACATCCCAGTCAGATAGCCAGGATATAAACAAAGGAAGAGATAAAGAATGGTGACCAGGGACAGAATCGAACTGCCGACGCGGGGATTTTTAGTCGCGGATCAAGGCCGCATCGACGCTGCTTTGAGGAAATCGAAGCCCCCCAGTCTCGGTAGGCGGAGAAACTGGCCGCTTTCATCTGGCCGTTGATCGAACGCACCTCGCATTCGGCCACCTCGACCTTGACCAGCACCTGAATGACCGGTTCGGTGGACTACAGCGCAGGACTATTTGTAACAGGTTTGTTCCTATCCGCAGATCGCTTATAGCATCACTTCCTCTGTGTGCTCACTACGTCTCCAGGCGGACGCCGAGGAACAGTTCTCCCGGGTTTGCCCGCTGATTCGGCGGCTGCGGTACGGGCAGACTACGAGAGGCGATGGAGTCTGTTTCATAACCCACGATCAGGGGAATGCCGGTCTGGGCAATCTGATGCTGCGTGAAATGGTCGAGTTGAAACCGACCCCGACCGGCCGCATCGAGCCGCACTGCGATCGTCGCGCTGTTTAGGCTGCCGAGCGCTCCGGTACTGCCAATGCCGAGCTGCGCACGCAATTGATCGATCTGGATCTCGAGATCCGAACCGTTGACGTCAAAGTTCAGCTTGAGCGGAAGGAAAAAACCCGCGGCAACATTCAGCAGCTGGGTCAACAGCGTCAGGAAAACCAGCAGGAAAGGCCCCAACAGCACGGTGAGTACGGCCAGCAGAACACTCTGGATAGCGACCTGGGCTTGCAGCGTGGCGGCGAACTGGAATTCCAGCACTTCGAGCTGGGTGTTGGGATCGGTGACGATGCCGGTGTCCAGTACGGCCTCGGCCTGCGCGGTAATTGTCACTTTCTTGCTGCCGCCGAAGAGCCGGCCAAAAAAACCGCCTTTCCGAACTTTGACACGCGCTGCGGCGAAGGCATCCACACGAATGCGCGCAGGCAGCGGTCCCGGGTCTTCGAAGCCCACCTTCAACTCGCCGATCACGAAATTCGCGCCGGCAGTCGGGATCACCTGGGTAAGTTGTGCACTGGCCAACAGCTGCGGCAACAGCTGATTTATCGGCCGATTGCTGGCTACGGCTGCAATATTGAGTTGACTGTTGGGACCGATGATGTCGGTGAGTGCGGCCGGGTCCGAGTTGTTGTCCGGTGCCTCAAAGTCGGCAGCCAGGAACAATCCGTCGCCGTTCTGATTCGTGCCGAACAAGGGTGACGGCGGGCGGAACAGGAGACCGAACTGGGCAAAGGCATCGGCGAACTGCACGATGGGGATCGGTACGAGCTGCAGCGGTGTCAGCGCGGTCCTGATACCCAGCGCGATGAAATCGACAATGACGTTGAGCACCTGATTGATGGCGCGGATGTTGGTCAATCCGCCCACGTCGATGTCGAAGTCGGCGAAACCCAGTGCAACACCGACGGGCAGACCGCCCGGGGTCGTTTCAAAAGCGATTGCCAGGTCCTTGATCTCGACGAACAGGTTTTCGGTGATCGTTCCGGATAATCCTAGAATTGTGATGGCGAACTTCAGTTCCGCGTCGGCCCGAAACGTGGCCAGGGTGTTACCGGGTCTGAACCGATCGTTGATGTTCAGTGACCGGATCACGGGTACCGAAACGTCGGTCAGCTCGACTTCGATAGTACCCTGGGTGCTACCACCGCCCACGTTCTGCGTGAATTTGGTTTTGCCCTGTGCCTCCAGCGTCTTGATGATCACGTCGGCGATGACGTCCAAGGCGCCGCGCTCGATTTGCGCGACAAAATCGAATCGTCCGTCAGTGAAGCTCATTGTCACGCCTCCCTCAGCAGCCTGGTGAGTTCGATCGGATCGGAGACCTGGACCTGCATGCCTTCTGTCTTGATGCACTCGTCGACATCGACGTCGACATGCACACAGATCCGTCCCATACCGGCGAGACGATAGCCGCACTGCAGGCGGACCAGTTCCTCGTCGCACGCCGGAAGATCATCTGGAAGGTCCTCGCAGTAAGCGATGTCCTCCCTGACTTTCTTTGGCAGCCGAATGTTCATCAATTGCTCTGCAAAATAGATCGGATGCACGAACCAGAGCCAACCGTTCTTGCGGCACAGGTTCGCACCGTCGGCAATCTGTTTGCCGACGAGGGGATCGTCGTCGCTGAATGTTGTTTGCTCCTTGCAGTAAATGAATACGTAGTCAATGTAGGGCCGTGAGGGGGCTCCGTAGTAGGGCTCGACCGGCTGTTCACCGGTATCGACGCGTAGGATGTAAACACCTTCGTCGTCTCCCGTGCGAAACTTCAGCCGGATACGTTCCACTTCGACTTTGTCCGGTAGACCCGCTAACGACTCGAGCGAAAGGAAGCGCACCCAGTCGTCCGGCTCTCGTCCCGGCTGCTCCGCCTCGAGTTTGATCTCCTCTTTCTTTGAAGAAATTCCGAACTTGACCTCAGGGTAACTTGCAAAATCGCCGGGTACAGGGGGCGCCTCCGGGTCGCAATTGATGAAATCCGGAAACCGGTCATGCTTGACAAAACGAAGCGTGAACGAAGGCGCCTTTGTATCCAGTCGAACTGGATTCAGGTACTCGTAGGTGGCGTCAGCATTCGGCACCAGGGCCAGATCTCCGAGCAGCACGCTCATGTTCGGAATACCGCCTGCAGGAAAACAATGGACGACGCCCTGGCGCAGCTTGTGGGCGTGATAAACAGCTTTATCGCGTTTCTTCTTTGACACTGTCTCTCTCCAGAGTCGGACCCAAAAAATCCATCTCTCCCCATGCAGCGGAGTAGACCATCGACAGGCATCAATGCCTAAATTGAGGATAGGAGACGAAAGATGGCTTAACCAACTGAACCAGTAAGGAAATTCAATTGCGTTGACCGGGGATTTATTGCGGTCAAGTCACCGGATGGTCATGGTGAGTTTGATTGACAGAGGTGTTCGTCTCTATCTCGATCAAGCACCGGAAGAAGTGGGGACAGTGCGAACTGCCGACATGGAGAATTTCAGTACGGTAGCGTAAATTCTGATCTCTATTTTTTAAATGACTTATCCGAATGCCCGTTGCGAATTTCGCAGGTTATGCACAACTGATTCACGCAAAACTCCCGCACGAGTTATTCGCAGAGAATAGACCACCGGGGGTTTAGGTGTACTCAATTGAGCCAAGACCGTACCGAAGGATTCGAACCTTCCTCCTCTAAAAACTTTTCAATAACTTACCAACCACCCGGTTCGTAGAATTGGATGCAAATGTAAGCGATTGTTTTTATAGACTAAGGAATGTCTGATCAATTGACGAAATTGTCACTGACAACTATAGATTTCATTAAGAATCGTTCGATTTCCGACCTTTTTGGCCATGACGAGATTCACCAACGCACAGGATACAAACAAATGATGGGCGTTCTTATCCAATAGGCTGGATAGCCTATGGCAGTTGATGCGTAGATCTGAAGATCTGGGCTAGAACCTTGGAACATGGGGGCGACACGTGACCAGGCAAGTATGCCGATGAATCGTTTCACTTTGCTGATTGTGGGAATGACGCTCCTTTCGGCGTTTGGTGATAGCGCGGTCGTCCGTACGGCGCATGCGGACGTGATCGCGGAATACCTGTTCTGGGATAACATGGGCAAGGCCGTCGGCAGCGCGGCCAAGAATTACAGCGACTACAAGGCGCAGCGCCGGTTGTGGCGTGACAAGATCGCCCAGGGCGAGGCCAGGCTCCATGCGTGCGGCGGTTGCGCCGAGCGGGCTGAGATTGAGAGGGATCTGACTTACTGGAAAACCACGGAAAACAAGTTTCAGGAGATTGCTGGCCAGGCTTTCGTGGCCGTGGGCATGCCGCCAAATGTGGCCAAGGCGCTGGGGATCGACATGCCTCTGACGCCGGGACTGTCGGCGGCCGAGGCGAAGAAACTCCACGAGGTAGCACGGCCCACATGGACCGATGACCGGCCAGAGTTCTGCCGCCGGGCGGTGGACGATTACGTCGGCTGTCTACGCCACTTCAAGTCGAGCCGAAATACCGTCTTCACCGGCAATGCCAAGATGCCGGGCGGTGTTTGTTACGACCAGCACAAGCTGTTCCGTCATTGCGCGGCCGAGAACTACAAGGCATTCCACGCGGAGGCCGAGCTGCAGAAGAAGCGCGTGGCGGGCGCCATTATCCCCGAGTACCTGGAGTACGCCCACGAGGTCTATTACGGCGACGTCCCCGACGACTTCATGCCGATGGTCCCCTCGGAAATTGTGCTGGAAAAACTAAAGAAGGATGAAAAGCCGCACGAGGTCCGTTTCTCCATGCGCAAGCAGCGGCCCGAACTGCTCAGCGTGATGGTGGTCCGGCCGTTTCATCACGGCACAGTCGTTCCGAACAACCACTGCCAAGGCGTGGACCAGCCGACGAACGAAATCGAACACCGCATCTGCTATGACTTCTACACCCTGAGCTTGCAGGTCCGGCCGCTCGTGCTCTTCTGCCAGTACTCGCGGGCGGACCGCAACATGCCACTGTATCTCGAAGCCTACAAGTTCTGGTATCGACCTCCGCCCGCGGAGGCCGAACCGAAGCATCTGCTATCACGGGCCGAGAACCATCCCGCCCTGGTGGTCGCCGGACCGCCGCGGACGGAATGCCCGGCGACCCAGCGCGAGGCCGAGCAGATCCAGACACAGTGGCAGGCCACGGTGTCGAAAGTGCGCGCCGAAACGCCACAGATCGCGGCGCACATCGCTCTGCCCAAGCCACAGTGGCTGATCAACCAAAACCGAAGGAGCGCGGAAGTGTACGAGATCCTGGAACGGCGCAAGGCAGCAACCAAAGCTTTTCCGTTCGAGGGCGTCTATGTGTTCCAGACAACCCTCGACGGCGAAACCATTGAAGGCCGGTGCACCATGCATCCGACTGGGATGATGGAGAAGCACCAGTTCCTGCTCCACTGCCAGCATCCCGGCGGTGAGACCCTGCAGCGTGTTCGGTATCCTCACAGCGGCTGGCTGCAGATCCGCTGGCAGATCAGCGGCAAGCCGCACTTTATCCATTACCTGGCGGACGAAGCCGATCCCAACACCCTGGAGGGAAACGGTGACCACAACGCCCTGGTGGCAAACGGGGATCGCGACGATTCGATTTCCGGACGTCTGGTGCGAACGAGTGAACTGACGCCGTTGAGCACGTTCCCGGTCGAGGGCGTCTACAGCTACGAAGGCACCGCCAACGATGAGAAGGAATCGGGGCAGTGCACCATCACCACATACAAGCGCCATCAGCCGCCGTCGTTCCACTTCGATTGCGTAAGCGACGCTAACGTTCGGTTCAGCAATACGGCACGGCACCGGGACAACGTGCTGTTCGTCAGCTGGTCGTCCCGCGAGGGCATCAACATGGGACCGCTGGCCTTCATCGTGACCGGCAACCCGGTTGATGGACAGAAAAAACCGCAGATGCTTGTCGGCCGGTCCTCGCATGGCGCGCACGCCCGGCTCATGCGCACACGCGACCTGCCATCTGAGCCCGAGCCGGTTTCCCCCAAAGTGCACGCACAGCAACATCGGGCGGCAATCGATGAACAGCAGCGCGAGGCCATAGTCCAGCGCAAGCTGGCCCAGGCACAGCGTCTGCAGGCGCGGGATGCGACACGCGGTGGCGCTGAAACTCAGGAAGAGAGCGCGAACGCCCGGTCGGCACCGGCGAGTGAGCGCTGCACGGTCGAAGAGATCGCCGGCAGCTACCGCACGGGATACGGCCAGATGGTCTGTGAGGTGTCGGAGGGCGGCCTCGCCTGCTGCTACGGCGGGCGCTGCAAGAAGAAGGCCAGGCTGGCTCTCGACGAGAGCGGGCGGAACCTGGAAGGCACCTGGAATGACACCAGGAGGGAGGGAACGGTGAGATTTCCCCTCTCGTCAGAATGCGAGCTGGAGTCGGGCCGCTGGAAGCCTTCGGACAGAAAGGCCTACGGCGTCTGGAGAGTAGTGGGGAAGATACCCTGAATACCGGTCGTGGTCGAGATCATTATCTCTGTCGTTGTTACGTCCGTAGCACTGGATTCTGTTTTCCGGCTTGCCGGTTTCTGCAGGCTTCGGCCCTTCAGAAGAGCCGCGCTCTTTTTCCTCATCGTCTTTCGCGGCGCGGTTAAAGGCGTCCTGTAAGTCAATTTGTTTCTTCTTTATTTTCCCTTGAACCGCATCCGTAAATTCACGCTCAACTTCCTTCCCTAGCTGCTCCTGCTGGCGGTACTCGCGCTCGTCGTGCGGCGCAGCCGCTTTCGATCCTGATATTTATACAGTTTGTTGCACACGGTTTCCATACCAGTTACGTGGGAAAGAAAACCCGCCAGCCCGGTGGGCCGTCTTTCATAGCGCTCGCTATTGATACGTCTTGACTGCACCAAGTATTTCGTGTGCTGCTCGACGCGCTCCGCACGGTGAACGGTGGCGAGTTCCGCGTACTGCCTATGCTGTCGCCTGTGCTATATGACCCCCTCTTTTTCCTGGGCGTGCCGCCGTACTTGCTGGACGTGTTAAGTTCCGCCATCGCTTCGAAACGTTGCTAGAATTTCAGGTGGGTTTCGATGGATTTCCTGTGATCGGCGATTGATTTCTTGGCTTCATCGACACTCGGCAGGGCATCCGGCGGGAAGTCCTTTTCGAGAAAGGCCCGCACGTCCTTGGTGCACACGGTCTTGTCGGCGATGAGTTTGGGGAGCACATGTATACCGCCGCAAAAATCGACCAGCAAATAGGGCCGCTTGCCAGTGGCCAGTATGTACCCTTTATCGGCAAACGCCTGCACAAGGCTGCGGGACTATTACTGGCCTGCAAAGCTTCGGTGACAGCCTGCCTATGGTCTTCCCGTCAAAGCCCAGTGCCCCACTGCAGCGCCATTTCATAGACGGAAATCTGCTGGGATTTTTTCGGGGACTTTGTCTTTAGCGTAACCCTTCGTGAGTTCAAGATTGTGGTCGCGCACGAACTCCCTTGTCACCATCATGAGTTTGTCATGATCAAAAGCCAGATGAACGGCTTTTCGTGAACCGGATCAATGCGCGACCAGACAGTGTGGCAGTGCTCGCGGCCATGCTTGGTGTGGAAGACGATGGACACACGAAAAGCATGTCTTCACCTATGAGGGTAAGCCTGTGCGAAGGATGCTAAACAGCGTATGGATACAGGCCAGGGAAAAGGCAACGTTAAAGCAAGTCCACGTGCATGATCTCAAGCACACATTCGGTCGGCGCTTATGCGCTGCAGGTGTGAGCTTCGAAGACCGGCAGGACTTGCTCGGGCATAGATCGGGACGGATCACCACGGACTATTCAGACGCAGGGCTTTCACGACTGATCGAACCGGCGGAAAGCGTGTGTCAGAAGTCCGGTGAAAAACCCGAACTCGTGGTTTTGCACAGGCTCAGCAGTTCATAGCCTCACGCAAAATTCACACAAGGAGATTTTGAAAAGGATTTTTGAACGGTAAGCCTTTGTTTTAATGGTGGCCAGGGACAGAATCGAACTGCCGACACGGGGATTTTCAGTCCCCTGCTCTACCGACTGAGCTACCTGGCCTCGGTGGAGAGGGCGTATTAAACCGGGCTTGGCCTGTTGAGTCAAGCCGCTGCCCGGTTGGATCAGCTATTGAGGACGATAGTCGGGGGGAGGCGCGGATCCCCCACCGAAGAAAAACTGCTCCATCTGCTCCTCCAGGAACTTACGCGCCTTGGGGTCGACCGGGCTCAGCCGATTTTCATTGATCAGCATGGTTTGGTGCCTCAGCCACTCTTGCCAGGCTTCTTTTGAGACATTATCGAAGATGCGTTGGCCCAGCTCACCGGGATAGGGCATACGCTCAAGCCCCTCGGCTTCTCGCTTCAGTCTGACACAGTTTACGGTACGGCTCATGAGGTCTCCCAGGTGGTTTCATCGTCAATTTCCAGCTCCTGCAGAATACGCTTGACCGGTGCGGCCAGCCCCCTGCTGTCTGGTTGCGTAAGGTTATACCAGACCCTGTTGCCTTCATCCATGAGGCTGTATCTGGGGTTTTTTATCCTCACCCTCACCGGGGTGATATCGAGATGAAAATGGGTGAAGCTGTGCCGCCTCTCACTCATTAGCTGCTGCCGATCCACTTCGACACTCAGATACCGGCTGCACCATCTGTTCAGCGGAATATCAGGCGGACACTCCGGCAAACTCCACAGCCCACCCCATATGCCGGACGGCGGACGCTGTTCCAGCAGCACCTCACCCCGATCATTGAGCACAATTACCATACACGCCTGTTTTACTGGCAGCTCCCGCCTCGGTTTCGACTGCGGATAGGCAGTGGGATTACCCTGCGCAAACGCAAGACAGGTAGCCTGCAGCGGGCACTGATGGCAAGCAGGCCGCCCCCGGGAGCAGACCATGGATCCAATATCCATCATGGCCTGATTGTACTCGGCACACTGTTTTTCGGGTGTCAGTCTTTCACTGATATCCCACAGCCTCTTTTGCACACGACTCTTACCGGGCCAGCCTTCGATCGCATAGTGACGGGCCAGGACTCTTTTTACATTACCGTCGAGTATCGCTGCAGGCTGCCCGCAGGCGAGAGAGCGGATGGCGCCCGCCGTGGAACGTCCAATACCCGGCAAAGACTCTAATGTCGTCTGGTCGCAGGGAAATTGACTGTCAAAGTCTTCTGCAATGGAGATCGCGCATCGGTGCAGATTTCTTGCGCGGGCATAGTAACCAAGCCCTGACCAGTGGTGAAGTACGTCGTCGAGAGAGGCGTTGGCAAGCGTGTCCAGATCGGGAAACGCGCCAAGGAAACGTTCAAAGTAGGGGATTACCGTCGCTACCTGCGTCTGCTGCAGCATGATCTCGGATACCCAGACTCGGTAGGGATCACGCGGATGCTGCCAGGGTAGATCCTTACGCCCATATTGCTCAAACCAGCCCAATACCCTTCTTGCGAAGCTGTCTGCTTGCAGATCGATTGAGCCTACGTCGGGCTGTCTCTCCTGGGTGATTTCGGCACCTGCCTTAAAAGAATTTCTTAAACTTGCCTTTGAGCTTGTCTTTCAGATCTTCCGGTGCCTTGTCCTGAAGTTTCTCTTCCAGTTTGGCATCCAGTTTCTCCTGCAGTTTGGCCTTCTGCTGCTCCTCCAGCACCTTCGCCAGTTGGATACTGAAGCGGGGATCATTCCAGTTGCCTTCAATCTTCACCGGAATAGGTATTCCCACCAGGCTATCCAATCCTTCTCCACCCTGCCCCTTCGGCGTATTGACGATGACCGGTCGTATTGCATAGTTCAAGCTCTCCTGGACCAGATTGGCGGTACCGCTCCCTTCCACGCGCAGATAGGGTGATAGGGCCAGGAGCCTTTGATTGTTAACCAGACCATTGACGATAGTCGCGCTGCCGGTCAATTCTGAAAAATCAGTCTGCTCCGGCTCATTGGAGATCGCAACCGCCTCACCCGAGAGTTTTGCCCGTGTTTCACGAATCATCTTGGCCAGGTTAAAACCCTTGACCGCACCATCTCTGAAGTCGAACGACAGATTGCCGTTGAGCGTTCGTTTGAGTTGATTGATAGAAGCGCCTTTACTGGTCATATCAAGATCCAGACTTCCACTCCCCAGCAGTTTGTCATTGCCTGTCAGGTCAAGCAACAGCGGGCCGGCAAGGATTCTCGAGAGTTTTTGCGTGACCTTCAGGGAGGGTGTTTTTCCACTGACATCGAGGGAGACCGTACCCTTTTGCAGACCGTCATAGAAACGGCCGATCTGTTGATCGACGGTCAGCTTGCCATCGCGACTGTGGACCTTGAGCTGAATCGCCTCGGCATGAATATTGTTAATCGTCAAACTGCCGATCAGCAATTTGCCATCCATGGTCAGTTGACGCAGGAGCTCCACCGGAAACAGCTCTTCATTTCCCGAAGCACCTTTACCCTTACCCCTAGCAGGAGCGTTTTCCTGTCCTGATGGCGGTAAGTAACGATCGATATTGATCGCATCCAGGTCAAGAGAGAAAAGATAGGTCGGCTTGTTAAAATTGAGCACCTCAAGGTCGCCCTTTATCGCCGTCTGATCCAGTTTCATGGCGAGCTGTTTCAGGGCAACATGATCGGCACCGGCATCGATGTTGGCTGAGAACTCCATCGCCTCCAGCACTTTGGGATCGGCCGTCTCAGGGATCGGCAGATTGAATGTTTTCATCCACTCACGGAGGCTGAATTTCGCTAACTTGAGGTTCCCCTCAATCTTGGGCTTGCTCTGCAACTGAAGCCCCTGCAGCTCACCGCTGAGGGCCAGCGCGCCTGAGGTCAAGCCAAGCTCCTTGATATCCACAACATCATGGGTCTGATCGTAACGGATATCTGCCTGCAATTGAGCACTGATTCCACTCTCGGGCAGACCTTCACCTGTTACGTCCGTGGTTAAGTCAAGATCATCAAGGTTTATAACCTGCCCCTGCTCATCAACCAATAAGCGACCTGTCATCTTGATCTCGCCGCTCATCAAGGGCTTGCGACTCTCCAGTCGGGTACCAAAACTGATATCCACAGAGCGTCCGGGTACGATCTCACCGGTCTCCAGATTCAGGTTCGCCACCTCATAACGCTCTCCGCTGACCCGGTCATCCCAGACGATACGCGCATCAGTGATGGTCACCCCGCCCACTGAGATCGCCATCATCCCACCACCTCCAGCCTCCGTATCCGGGTAGGACTCCTTGGATGCCGGGGCTTTACCCAGTAAGTCATCCCAGTTAGTTTTACCATCGGCGGCCTTGGCCAAATTCAGTGTCAATCCATCGACCCGGACCGTATCCGCCTCCAGCGCCTGCTTGAAGAGCAGCGGAACCATATCCACGCGAACCTGGGCATGCTTTACTGCAGCAAAATTCTCCTCTTCAAATCCCTCGGCATTACTCAAACTCAGCCCATTAAGCTCGAGTGCAAATCGTGGAAAAACGGATAGTCCGATCTCGCCGGCGATAGTGAGATTACGTCCAGTCGCCTTATGCACTTCTGCAATGATCCGATCCTTATGATCGTTCAGGTCGACAAACATGGGCACCAGCACGATGGTTGCAACAATCAGGATTATCAGCATCCCGAAAAGCCAACCAAGCACCTTGAACAATTTACCCATGACTCACTCCCTATTTCACTTTTTTACCCGGCGTTGAACAATTCCAACATATTTCGAATCCGGCATCGACAGATTCACCGCATGACGGACAGCGCCAGGCTCCCGATTTTGATTCAATTTTATTCTGCATGTACTCGTCTATCAGCCATTTGGCGCGGGTCAGCTGCTCATCCTTCACCAGCCAGAGCGCCGGAAAAAGATTAGCTGGCAGCTCTCCTGCCCCACCGCTCAGGAAATCACCCAACATCACGGTCGCAATATTCTGCTCCTCCAGATAGTCCTTGAGCATCTGGGCCTCCACTCGGTCTGCCGCTTCGTAGAGCTTCTGCATCAATTCTCTTTCACTGTGTCCTCAGCGTAAGACACTGATACCTAATATGATGACACAACTTCACTCAACGGGTTCCCTCACAAATCGTAAACAAAAGAGTTATTGATCAATTCCTTCCACCCTTCGGATCTCCGCAACATACCGATCAACGCAGTCGCAAGGGTCACTGCCCCAGTTTTCCGCCCAACACCTTCCAGACACCATCCTCCATCAGACAGAAACGATAGGTTCCGCCACCGTTCAAACCACCGGCAAAGTGCTTTATGACCATATCCCGGCATCTCTTCCCCTCATCATCCCGGTCCGAGATCGGCGTCAGGGAGCCATAGTGCCCTGTACGCTCATTATTCCAGGTCACTCCCTCCCCGTTCGCTGCTTCTGACAGAGCCCGGCGGGCGGCTTCACGGGCTATCTCCCAATCTTCAGCCGTGAAGTGCCTTACGGGTGAAAACTCCAACCACTTGAGGTTAAGCGCTTGTGCGCTTGCCCCATAGAGAAGCAGTGAGATTAGTGCGAACAGATAAATTTTAGTTTGCATCTCGATCCTCAAAAATAAAATGGCGCTAGTTTAGAGCAGTATATCCTACTGATCGTATCTGCAAATATGTTGAGAAGACTGATCAAATTCCGGCGCTCACAATCAGTATATTCCTTATTCTCTATCCGCTATGCTTTCAGCAAAGTGGGCTATGACTCGCACTACTGCTAGTTAGCCTTTCAACTCAGGGCAGCAATACTCATGATCAGGTTCATTCACTGTATAAAATCGAGACCCGAGATCTCTCTTGAGAAATTTCGTGAATTTTGGCATGGCGCAGCATTCAATCAACTGCTGTCTGAAATGTCCGTTCAAGCGGGCACGCGGCGCATCAGCAAGAACCTCACCCTGAATGTAGACGCCAACAGCCGATTACAAGAAGATAGAGGGGCTGAGGATGCCTATGACGCCATCCTCGAAATCTGGTTCGATAGCGCAACTACATTGCTGCCGATAACAGAAAAAAGCGAGGTCAAACAACTTTTCAATCAACTGGAAAAGCTGCAACAACCCATTATCGACTTCCATTCATCCAAACGCTTCTTTACAGAATGGAACGAATCTTAAACTGAAGCGCTGGAATCCACGACATCACAACCGGATAGAGAGTCATGCCAGTCAATAAATATCTGATTCTGTGTTTTCTTCCCTTAGTTCCACTGTGCGTGCATGCCGAAAAGGGACAGTCGATCATGTTCGAGTCGGGGGAAAACTCCATCACGACGCCACCGGAGTTATCAGCGGATCAGTCACATGGCGATAAGTGCCAGACACTGATGCGTAAAATCGAATCACTGAAGGGTAAGCCCCAAAGAAAGCATACTGCCATGGAACGGTATCGGAAGGAGTGTTCATCGCAACCATGACTTGCGATTTACACAACCTCAGCGTCATCTGCACCTATACGCCGACGACTACTTCAATTACGTTCGGCTGACAGATAGCCACGGCCCTGGAGATATGGAGCGGGTAACGGGAGTCGAACCCGTCTCTCTGGCTTGGGAAGCCAGGGTAATACCGATATACGATACCCGCATATGATTGCATTCTAGGTTAGCCCGTCGGTGACACGCAAGCTGTTACAGGATCAGGCGAGTCCATCATCGTATAGCGAATTAAAGCGCTCGCTACACTGCTCCAACACCTTTTGCCGTTTGACTTTCATGGTAGGTGTCAGCAGACCATTTTCAATCGTCCAGGGCTCCAGCAACAACGCCACTCTGCGAATCTTTGCATATCCCGGGAAGTCCTTCAGTTGCGAGCGTATCCTTTTCAAGACTTCACTCTCGAGCCGACTATCCTGCAGACTCAATTCGCTGGATGGATCGAGATCGTATTCAGCAGCAATACCGTTCCAGAGATCGGGATTAAGCACAACCAGCGCACCCAGATAGGGCTTGCCTTCCCCCACTACCATCACCTGTTCAACCAGCGGATCCAGAGCAATGGCCATCTCCATATCCGATGGCGGTATCTTCTCGCCGTTGGAGAGCACCAGAATATCCTTGATACGGCCGGTGATATGGATATGCCGATCCTCATCGATACGAGCCTGATCCCCGGTATGCAGCCAACCATCCTGGTCTATCATTGCAGCGGTGGCCGCATGGTTGTTCCAATAGCCGAGCATCATTCCCGGTGTTT
Organism: Candidatus Thiodiazotropha sp. (ex Monitilora ramsayi); assembly: GCA_025655595.1. Taxonomy (GTDB): domain Bacteria; phylum Pseudomonadota; class Gammaproteobacteria; order Chromatiales; family Chromatiaceae; genus Thiodiazotropha. The sequence continues at coordinate 286,311 of JAHXIO010000001.1, read as the reverse complement.
TCACCAGCAGCTCGTCATCCTCACCAACCTTGACCTCGACGCCCCGCAGTGTCACCCCGACACTCTCTGGTTTTATGTTATCCAGCGGATTCACGCTGATGACGGGACTGGTCTCGGTCAAACCGTAGCCCTGAAGCATAGGCAGCCCCAATCCCAGGAAAACCCGCGCGATCTCCGGAGAGATGGCTGCACCGCCGCTGACCGCCACCCGCAATCTCCCCCCCAGTTTGTCGAGGATCTTGCCAGAGACCAGTTTGTGCAGCAGCGGATGGATCAGAAGGCCAGGAAACCAGCCCCGGCGTCCCATACGATATTCGAACTCTTTGAAACCCACGCTCAACGCCAGATGAAACAATATACGGGCGAAACGGGGCTTATTCTTTAGCTGTTCCTGTACCCGGGCATAGACCCGTTCGAAAATTCTTGGCACAGCGATGATGGCCGTGGGCTTGATCGTCTGCAGGTCTTCGGCCAACTGGGGAATGGAGCGGGCAAACCCCACGGTAGAGCCGGCCATGATCGGCAAATAGTAGCCGGCCGTCCGTTCCAGGGTGTGTGAGAGAGGTAGAAAAGAGAGAAAACTGTCTTGGGTATAGCAATCGACCACGGTCAAGGATGCATGCGCAATAGAGAGCATATTGCTATGGCTCAACATGACCCCCTTGGGCCGCCCTGTTGTCCCGGACGTATAAACAATGGAGGCCAGGCTGTTTGAATCGGCCCGACGTTGAGACAGGGGCTCTCCTTTCACAGGCAGCCAGACCTTTGCCTCCCTTACCACATCTTCTTCCGGATTCAGCGGTTTTTTACTTTCGAGAACCACAACACGCTGCAGACTGGGCAGATCACTGACTGCATCCTGCATGCGGCTCCAGCGACCCGAATCCTGCACCAACAGGAGTTTTACTGCTGCATCACGAAGGATGTAGGCAATCGCCTCCGCCCGATCATCCGTATAGAGAGGCACGACAACCAGTCCGAGAGAGAGCGCCGCCTGATCGAACATTACCCACTCCGGGCAGTTCCTTAGCAGTATGGCCACACGATCCCCGGGTTCCAGTCCCTCACCGGAGAGTGCCTGCCGCCAAATCGCCACCTGACGCTCCATGTCGGACCAGGTCAGTTCATACCACTGCTTATGCTCGCGATCGTAATTTCGATAGGCTATACCGTCAGGCGTGCGCTTGACCCGCTGATAAAAGAGTCCATCCAGCGTACGCGCCTGCTCCAACGGTATCAGATCTTCATTCCACTGCCCCACTGAGCCCTCCGCTTGATCCTGCAATACCCCTTTCGCGGATCATTATTGTTGAATGATGGCTCTGCGTATTTTGTCGATCACAGTTGATGTAGAATCCCTATTCTGTACTGTTACCCACACAGAGACCGGATAGAGATGCAGATTTACTTAAACGGCGAGGAAAAGCAAATCCCCGCAGACCTGGATATGGCGGGCCTTATCACCCTGCTCGAACTGACCGATCAGCGTATTGCAGTTGAGGTGAATGAGGAGCTGGTACCACGAAGCGCCTTCGCAGGCCATAGAATCGAGGCCGATGACAGGGTTGAGATCATCCATGCCGTCGGCGGTGGCTGAACATATCCCACACAGACCCAAGATTTACTTTTAACACTTCAGACACAGATAAACTGATGCCAAACGAGATTCAGAAAGACAGTTTCAGCGTCGCCGGACGCGAATTCACCTCCCGCCTGCTGGTAGGCACCGGTAAATACAAAGATATGGCAGAGACCCGTGCAGCCATCGACGCCAGCGGCGCCGAGATCGTGACCATCGCAGTGCGGCGCACCAATATCGGTCAGAACAAGGACGAACCCAGCATCCTTGAGGTGTTGCCTCCGAGTGAATTCACCTACCTGCCCAATACTGCCGGGTGCTTCGATGCGCAGACCGCAGTCCGCACCTGCCGTCTCGCCCGGGAACTGCTCGACGGTCATAACCTGGTGAAACTGGAGGTTCTAGGCGACGAAAAGACCCTCTTCCCCGATGTGGTGCAGACCCTGCAGGCCGCCGAAGAGCTGATCAAGGATGGTTTCGATGTGATGGTCTACACCAATGACGACCCCATCATGGCCAAGCGGCTGGAGGAGATGGGTTGCGTTGCCGTGATGCCGTTGGCCGCACCCATCGGTTCCGGCCTGGGAATTCGCAATCGGCTCAACATCCGCACCATCGTCGAGAATGCCAAGGTCCCGATCCTGGTCGATGCCGGCGTGGGCACCGCTTCCGATGCCGCCGTGGCGATGGAATTGGGCTGTGACGGAGTATTGATGAACACCGCTATCGCTGCCGCACAGAATCCGGTGCTGATGGCATCCGCAATGAAAAAGGCGATCCAGGCCGGGCGTGAAGCCTATCAGGCAGGTCGCATGCCGGCCAAGCGTTTCGCCTCAGCCTCCTCTCCGATGGATGGGCTCTTCTTTTAACTGAAGGTGCAGACTCAGCCGGCCAACGATTCCCATCTCTCCTGTGAACGAGCAATCCCAACAAAAACAGCACCGCCCCATCCGCAGTTATGTGTTGCGGCAGGGGCGTGTCACCGAGGCCCAACAACGCGCGTTTGATACGCTTTGGCCCCGCTATGGATTAGACCTGGATACGGGACCGCTCGACCTCCCGGCCATCTTCGGCAATCGCAACCCGGTCACGCTGGAGATCGGTTTCGGTAATGGCAAAACGCTGGCCCAACTGGCCCAGCAAAACCCGAATCAAAATTTTCTGGGTGTCGAGGTACACAGCCCCGGCGTGGGCCACCTGATGATCAAACTGGCGCAGCAGGAGAGCAGCAATGTCCGCATCCTGCAAGTGGATGCCATGGAACTATTGCGCCACCATCTGCCGATGGCCAGTCTTGCACGGGTATTGCTCTATTTCCCCGATCCCTGGCCCAAAAAACGCCACCACAAACGGCGGATTGTACAGACCGAGTTTGCAGATTTACTCTATCGCGTACTCGTGCCCGGCGGCATACTTCATATGGCAACCGACTGGGAGGCCTATGCAGATCATATGCTGGGAGTATTGTCAGCTCATTCCGGGTTTACCAATCAGGCCGGCAGCGGGCAGTTTGCCCCCCGCCCGGACTCCCGTCCTCTGACCAAATTCGAGCAGCGTGGCCAGCGTCTGGGTCACGGCGTGTGGGACCTTTTTTTCGAGCGCCTGCCCTAGTGGCCGGCCTCAGACTGAAAGCATTCAGCACACCGCTGCTGGACCCCTTCGACCTGGAACTTGAACCCGGTGAATGCATCACCTTGAGCGGTCCATCCGGCAGCGGTAAATCCCGTCTACTGAGGGCGATCGCCGACCTGGACCCTCATGGGGGTGAAGCCTGGTGCGATGATACCGCACAGCACAACGTCTCAGGTCCTGCCTGGCGTCGCAAGGTCGGTCTCCTGCCGGCTGAGAGCGCCTGGTGGAGCGAGCAGGTCAGCGACCACTTTACCCGGCTCGATAAAACGGCACTTGCACATCTCAATCTGCCCACCAAAAGTACGGAATGGCAGGTCAACAGACTGTCCAGTGGAGAAAGGCAGCGCCTCGCTTTACTCCGCCTGCTCTCGGGACAGCCCCAGGTCTTACTACTGGACGAGCCTACCGCCAATCTGGACAAAGGAAATATCGATCTGGCTGAGACCTTGATTGAGGAGTGGCGTAAGACACACGATACCGCAGTCCTCTGGGTCACACACGATCCCGACCAGCAACGCCGCGTAGGTTCACACTCACTGGTTATCCGAAACAGAGGATTGGTGTCGGCATGGAACTGATCCGGCTGACAGCATTTGACCTCTCGCTGGCCGCTTTGTTGGTGCTGGCACTTGCGCTTCTCTCATTCCAGCTCTCACTCGGTATCGGACAGCGGTTATTGATCGCTGCACTACGGACGGTTATGCAGCTGAGTCTATTGGGCCTGGTTTTGAAGTTCCTCTTCGTACAGTCTCACCCGATGTTGATCGCCGCCCTTGCGCTGTTTATGTTGATAGTGGCCGGCTATGAGGTCATGGCCCGCCAACAGCGCCCTTTCTTTGGTTACTGGGGCATGGGTATCGGTACGCTATCCATGTTCATCTCATCCTTCAGCGTGACGCTGATTGCATTGAGCGTCATCATTCAGGCCGAACCCTGGTACTCTGTGCAATACACCATCCCTCTGCTCGGGATGATGCTGGGCAATACCATGTCCGGCATCGCCATAGCACTCGACAATCTCACCCAGCACGCCTGGCAACAGCAGCGGGAGATCGAAGGCAGGTTGATGATGGGGCATACCTGGGAGGAGGCGATTCGGGAGATTCGACGCAATGCACTGCGCAGTGGATTGATCCCCATTATCAATGCAATGGCGGCTGCGGGTGTGGTCAGTCTGCCCGGCATGATGACGGGACAGATTCTTGCCGGCAGCCCGCCGTTCGAGGCGGCTAAATATCAGATCCTCATCATGCTACTGATCGCCGCCGGTACCGGATTCGGCGCCAGCGCTGCCGTGTGGATCGGCTCCAGGCGCCTGTTTGATGAGAGGGAGCGGCTCCGGCTGGATCGTTTACGGCCACCAAGAAACTGAATGAGGTGGAATCAGCTTAATGAGTCTCCCTTTCACCGCGCATCAGCTTGATCGCCAACAATATCAGTCCCGTACCATGAAAGAGCAGATCGAAGATATCAATCGGCTTCTGCAGTTCGCCGCTGGCGAGCATCTTTAACTTCTGCCATAAGTGAGGCTCGGGCACGAACGGGGCCAGCGCCAACAATGCAGCCGGCAAGGCAATCATCTGTAGAGGGATTTTATCTAGCCAGGTAAACATTACGAAGCATCCAATAGTCGAGAATTTGAGGGCCGATCATATCTTCTAATAAACAAACAGAATACTCGATAAAGAAAAAAACAGCTCAACCCATGACTGCAGCAAAATGACTCTCATCACCTCAAAATCAATTCATCAGCCGACACTCTGAGCACTTATCATGATAGAGATCGGCATCCCCTTGGCTGAAACAGCAAGCCACTATCTCTTCAAAGTCATCTTTGTATCTTCTCATGACCTTAATCGCCAATTCGGCCGCCAAGGATTTCGGGTATCCGTATACACCGGTACTGATCGCAGAAAACGCGATCGTCCGGATATCGTTCTCTGCTGCAAGCCTGAAAGAGTTCTCATAACAATCTTGGAGCAACCCCGGTTCACCATGTCCGCCATCCCGCCACACAGGACCCACCGTATGGATTACAAATTTTGCCGGCAGATTGAAGCCCGGCGTGATACGCGCTTCTCCGGTCGGGCAGCCACCCATACTTCTGCAGTATTCCAGCAGTTGCGGACCTGCCGCTCGATGTATCGCACCATCCACGCCACCGCCACCCAGCAGACTGGAGTTGGCGGCATTGACGATGGCATCGACTTTCAGACGGGTGATATCTCCCGTTACAATGCATACCTGTCCCACTACCGACCCCCCAATTTGAAATCTAGTAATGTCATATTCCACCCTGAACCTGCTGCTCGTATTGATGATGTTAATCTGGTTCTGGCGAGACAGCCTGAAGGTACGCGAGATAGCCACAAGAATAGGCCGCAAAGCCTGTGAAAGCTACGGCGTGCAGTTCCTAGATCAAACGGTGGCGTTGCATCGATTGACAATACGCTGGGTACGGAGCGGCTTGAAACTGCGAAGAACATACCAGTTCGACTACAGCCTGGAAGGTCAGGGGCGTCGTACCGGTTACTTGGTGATGATGGGCAGTCAACATGTCAGCCTGCACCTCGACCTGCCTGAAGAAGAGCCCGAGAGCAGTCGACTGGATCACTAGCGTCCGTTAACAAACATCGTGCTGTCGCTGTTACGCCTGGAAACGCACCTTTACAGGTACAAGGAGAAAAGCTTAGCCGCCCAAGATGTGGAGCAGTAAGAAAGTGTGGGTTATTTCTACCGCAAGCAGCGCTATTTGACCACTTTCAACTTGGGACGGCCACCCGGCTTGTCAGGACCCGGATCGTCATCGGGACCATCCCCGTTTGACTGACTTTCATCGGGGAAGAGCATGCCCTGGCCGTTCTCCTTGGCATAGATACCCTGCACCGCTGCAGGCGGTACCAGAATCTCCTCTGCCACACCGCCAAACCGGGCACTGAAACTGATCCAATCATTACCCAGTTCCAGGCTGGAGACTGCCGAAGGGTCGATATTGAGCACAATACGACCATCTTCGACAAACTTTCCGGGCACCACCGTACCGCTATATTCGGCATTCACCAGAAGATATGGCGTCTGACCATTGTCCACCAACCATTCATACAGCGCCCTGATCAGATAGGGACGGTTGGGAGACATGTTTTCAGTGGTGCTCATTGCTGACGGGGCCGCGACTAACCTCGCATCTCCCTTTCAGGCTCAGAAAGGCTCTGCTGAAACGACTCTCTCTCAAAAAGCAGCTTAGCGTAACTGTGAAGGCCCTTGGCACTGGCTGGAATATCCACACCAAGCTCGGGGAGTCGCCAGAGCAGCGGGGCGATGGCGCAATCCACCAGGGTAAATTCATCGCTCATGAAAAAGGGCTTGGCGCCGAATACCGGTGCCGTTGAAATCAGGCTTTCCCGCAGCTCCTTGCGGGCCTTGGTTGCCTCCTTTTTACCACTGAGGATGATATCCATTTGGCGGTACCAGTCATTCTCGACACGGAACAGCAGCAAACGCGAGGTGGAACGGGAGACCGGATCGACCGGCAGCAGAGGCGGATGCGGGAAGCGTTCGTCTAGATACTCCATGATGATACGCGACTCATAGAGCTTCAGATCGCGGTCGACCAGCGTCGGCAGCGTACCGTAAGGATTCAACTCCATCAGCGCTTCAGGCATGTTGAGAGGATCGATATCCTCCACTTCATAGGTGATGTTCTTCTCCGCCAACACCAACCTGACCCGATGGCAGTAGGGATTCACGGGATCCGAATAGAGGGTCATCACAGAACGTTTGTTGGAAACTGCCGCCATTTATTTAAGCCTCTCCCCTTAATAGTCCGTTGTCACGGATCACAACCCGCAGACCGACAGACAGCGTCATAGAACGAAAAAAGGCGCACAGTATAACGCAACTGTGCGCCTTTTTGTCAGATCAGGCTAAAAGCCCTTAGTGTACGTCCTTCCAGTACTCCTTCTTCAGCAGGTAGGCCAGCACGAAGAAGACGGCGATGAAAAGCAGCACCCAGACACCCAGGCGTCTACGTTCCATCTGAATCGGCTCGCCGATATAGCTGAGGAAAGCGGTCAGGTCTCTTGCAACCTGATCGTACTCCTCAGGGCTAAGAGTACCGGGAGTGACTGGTTCAAAATGGTCGAACTGCTGAGTATCGTTACCCGCAGAGTCCTTGACGGTCTTGAAGACTGCCTTTTGCGCACCCTGCAGCTCCCAGAGGACGTGAGGCATTCCCACGTCGGGGAAGACGATGTTGTTGACACCGAACGGGCGCTCCTTATCCAGATAGAAGCTGCGCAGATAGGTGTAGATCCAGTCCACACCCCGGGCGCGTGTGATAACGCTCAGGTCGGGAGGCGGATTACCGAACCAGGCGGTCGCCTTGTCGGCAGTCATGGCTATGTTCATGGTGTCACCGATCTTGTCGGTGGTGAACATCAGGTTGTTGATCACTTCCTCTTCGGTCAGACCAAGATCCTTTGCCATCCGGTTGTAGCGTTGAAACTTGGCTGAGTGGCAGCTCAGGCAGTAGTTCATAAAGAACTTGGCACCGCGTTGCAGCGAAGCCTGATCACCCAGATCGATATCCGCATCGTCCAGATGCGCACCGCCACCTGCGGCCAGTCCGAGCATGGGGGCCGCGGCTAATAGGATTACGACAATCAGCTTTTTCATTCGGTCACCCTCTCAGGCACAGGTTTCGTTTTATCCATTTTGCTGTAGATCGGCATCAACAGGAAGAACGCGAAATAGTAGATGGTGCCGATCTGTGCCATCAGCTTATACAGGTCTGTGGTCGGTTGCGTACCGAGAAAACCCAAGATAATAAAGTCGATCACAAACAGCCACAGCATGACCTTATAGAGCGAACCTTTGTAGCGAATCGATTTAACCGGACTGCGATCCAACCAAGGCAGAAAGAACATAATCAGGATGGAGGCAAACATGGCAACCACACCCGGGAAAGCAGAGCCGGCAATCGAAGGCACCGCACGCAGGATGGCGTAGAAAGGGGTGAAGTACCAGACCGGTGCGATATGCTCAGGCGTCTTCAGCGGGTTGGCCGGTTCGAAGTTGGGATGCTCAATGAAGTACCCCCCCATCTCAGGCGCAAAGAAGACCACGGCGGCAAACAGGAAGAGGAAACCCGCCACACCGGCAATATCCTTAACCGAGTAGTAGGGATGGAAAGGAATACCGTCAGCCGGGGCATTCTCGTCCCACTTGTTACCCTTCGGTCCCTTCTTGATCTCGATGCCGTCCGGATTGTTCGAACCCACCTTATGCAGAGCCACGATATGGATGAACACCAACGCTGCCAGGATAAAAGGCAGCAGGAAGTGCAGAGCAAAGAAACGATTGAGCGTGGCGTCGGAGATGACGTAGTCACCACGTACCCAGACACCCAGGTCGGGACCGATCACCGGCACCGCAGAGAACAGGTTGACGATAACCTGCGCACCCCAGTAGGACATCTGCCCCCAAGGCAGCAGATAACCGAAGAAGGCGGTTGCCATCATCGCCAGGTAGACGATCACACCGATAATCCACAGCAGCTCACGGGGCTTGCGGTAGGAACCGTACATCAGTCCACGGAACATGTGCAGATAGATGACGACAAAGAAGGCGGATGCCCCTGTTGAGTGCATGTAGCGAATCAACCAACCCCACTCCACATCGCGCATGATGTACTCGACGGAGCCGAAAGCCAGGTCGGCATCGGGTTTGTAGCTCATCGCCAGCCAGACACCGGTCAGAATCTGGATCACCAGCACCAGCATCGCCAGCGAACCCATGAAGTACCAGAAGTTGAAATTCTTGGGTGCGTAGTACTGGGCCAGATGCTCGTTCCAGACCTTGGTCATGGGGTAGCGATCGTCGATCCAGCCCATAAAATTCTTCATCATACTCATCAGGCTGCTCCTCCATCGGCACCGACCAGGATCTTGGTGTCGGAGAGATACTGGTAGGGGGGGATTTCCAGGTTCGTCGGCGCAGGCACACCCGCATACACTCGGCCGGCCAGGTCAAAGCGGGAGCCATGACAGGGACAGAAGAATCCGCCTTTCCAATCCGGACCCAGATCGGCCGGGGCCACTTCGGGCCGATAAGTGGGCGAGCAACCCAGGTGCGTGCAGATGCCGACAGCCACCAGATACTGTTCCTTGATGGAGCGTGTCGGGTTTTTGCAGTAATCCGGCTGCTGACTCGTCTGGTCAGAAGCAGGGTCGGCCAGTTCTCCATCAAGAGATGGCAGGTCGTTGAGATTCTGCTCAGTACGATTGACGATCCAGACCGGCTTACCGCGCCACTTCACACGCATCATCTGTCCAGGCTCAAGCTTACCGATATCCGCCTCGACAGGCGCACCAGCCGCTTTTGCCTTCTCACTGGGGGCCCATGCCGCCAGAAATGGATAGATCACAAAGCCGGCACCGACGGCCCCAACCGCACTGGTAGCCAGCGTTAGCGTACGCCGCTTTTTTAAATCAACGCCATCTGCGCTCATACTTTATGACTCCCCGGGAAACTGGATGAGATGCCAAGGCCGAACCGGCCCGTCAGCAGCCCCTCTCTGTCAGGACATTAGAATATACTTAAAAAACCACGGAAATTAACCGCGCATTTTGCATATTGAAGGCTTGCAGGTCAAGATGAATAGCGGATCTTATCTAAGATTCCGTGCGATAAAAGCACCTGAATGTAAGGTTGAGCGCCGCTCGAAATCAGACCGGATTGTCGATATCCGCGAATTGGTACTCCAGTTTAAAACGCTCCGCAAGATGCCGACCCAGGGCCTGAACGCCGAATCTCTCCGTCGCATGGTGACCGGCGGCAAAATAGTCGATACCCATTTCCCGGGCCAGATGCACTGTAGGCTCTGATATCTCACCGGAGATAAATGCGTCGAGTCCCATTGCCGCCGCCGTCTCGAGATAGCTCTGTGCCGCCCCGGTACACCAACCGATACGCCTATAGGGACGTTGATGTCCTGGAATATGCAAAGGTTCACGCCCCAGCTCCCGGCTGATTCGCCCGGAAAGCACTTCCGATGTCATCGGCTCGTCCAGTGTGGCCGACCAGATCAGCCCGTTGCTGTGATTGCTGTCAGACTCCCCCGCGAAGCCCAAACTTTCTCCAAGCTGGGCATTGTTTCCGTAAACCCCATGTGCATCCAGGGGCAGATGATAGGCCAGCAAGCTGATACCTCCCCTGATCAGGCTGGCGATACGTTGCCCTTTCATGCCACGTATCGGAGCCGGTTCACCTTTCCAGAAATAGCCGTGATGCACCAGCAGGAGATCCGCCTGCCACTCATGTGCCGCATCAATCAACGCCTGGCAGGCAGTGACCCCCACCATTAAACGGGTTACCCGGTCTCCGGCCTCGATCTGGAGACCATTGGGACAGTAGTCATCGAAGTCATCCACTGCCAACAGCTCATTGCTGTAAGCCTCAAGCGTCAGAAGATCAATCATGCTATGTTTGCCCTGTGTTGAACCATTGCTGTAGGTTAAACAATCCGATGCAAATGAGAAAATTCTTCTCTCTTCTCCTCACTACACTGACTGCCGGACTGGCGGGTGCGCTGGTGGTCATTTTTCTCGCACCGGATATCCTGCAATCGCCACAGGAATCCCCCTCACTCAATGCGCCCACCAACAGTATCGACCTGGTTCAAAAGAGCGGTCCTGTCTCCTATGCGGAGGCGGTCAAAAAAGCAGCACCCTCCGTGGTCAATGTCTTTACCGCAAAAATCACTACCGAATCCCAGTCCATGCGTTTCAAGGATCCTCTGTTGCAGCACCTGTTCGGCAATATGCTGCCTGAGCAGACGCGACAGCGGCTCGATACCAGCCTGGGCTCCGGCGTCATCGTCACCCCAGACGGCTATATGCTGACCAACCACCACGTCATCGACGGCGCCGATGAGATAAAGGTCGTGCTGGCCGACGGCCAGAGCGTCAATGTCAACCTTGTAGGCTCCGATGCCGATTCCGACGTCGCCCTGATGAAGATCGAGAGTGATCATCGCCTGCCCGCCATCCCATTCGGCCAATCGGTTGGACTTGAAGTAGGCGATGTGGTGCTGGCGATCGGCAACCCCTTTGGCGTCGGCCAGACCGTGACCCAGGGAATCATCAGCGCCACCGGACGTTCTCATCTTGGGATCAGCGCGTTCGAAAACTTCATCCAGACCGATGCCGCCATTAATCCCGGCAACTCCGGAGGGGCATTGATTAACGCCCATGGAGAGCTGATCGGCATCAACACCGCCATCTTCTCCCAGAGCGGTGGCTCTCTGGGTATCGGATTCGCCATCCCGATCGACCTGGCAGAAGGTGTGATGCAGCAGCTGATCACCACCGGGCACGTGGTCCGCGGCTGGCTCGGCATCCAGGGCCAGAACGTGACAGAAAGACTGGCAGAGGCCTTCGGCCTGCGCAGCGCCGAAGGGATCCTGGTTACGGGTGTACTGGAGAACGGCCCCGCCAGTCAGGCCGGCATCCGACCGGGCGATGTCATCACCATGATTAATGACGACCAGCCAAGGAACTCCCAGGAACTGATGCAACTCATCGCCAGTCACCCACCCGGTACGAAATTGACGGTGGGGGGATGGCGTGGCAGCGACTCCATCTCAATAGATGTCACCTCAGGCGAAAGACCCGTCTCTGAAAGATCGAAACGTTAAGAGTTAGGCACCTGTGATAATTTAAGATTCCCAAACGGGCTGATTGATTTACATGAAACTCCCGTTTTGCCGCCATTTTGGGTATCATTCCTCGTCTTTTTTTATCCAATCACCCCTATTTCAGGGCAACCACTCGAACAAACCATGGACAAACTGATTATTCGCGGCGGCAACCCGCTCTCTGGCGACGTGCGAATCGCCGGCGCAAAAAATGCCGCTCTGCCTATTCTTGCGGCCACTTTGCTGGCCGACGGTCCCATGCGAGTGGGTAACGTACCTCACCTTCACGACATCACCACCACCATGGAACTGCTGGGCGGCATGGGGGTTACGCTAGTGGTGGACGAGAAGATGGCCATCGAGGTGGATAGCAACTCCATCAAGGAGTTCAGCGCCCCCTACGAGCTGGTCAAGACCATGCGCGCCTCGATCCTGGTGCTGGGACCGATGCTGGCCCGTTTCGGCAAGGCCGACGTCTCCCTCCCCGGCGGCTGTGCCATCGGCTCCCGACCGGTCAATCTGCACATCGACGGCCTGCGCGCCATGGGTGCCGATATCGAGGTGGAGAACGGCTATATCCGCTCCCGCTGCAAACGCCTGCATGGCGCCCGTATCGTGATGGATCTGGTCACGGTGACCGGCACCGAAAACCTGATGATGGCCGCCGCACTGGCCAAAGGTACAACCCAGATAGAAAACGCCGCCCGCGAACCGGAGGTGATTGACCTGGCAGACTGTCTCAACAGTATGGGCGCGAAAATCACCGGCGCCGGCACACCCACGATTACGATCGAGGGTGTCGACGAGCTCAAGGGCACCGACTACAACGTTTTGCCTGACCGTATCGAAACCGGCACCTTCATGGTTGCCGCCGCCATCACCCGCGGCAGTATCCGGGTGAGGGATACCCGCCCCGAGCTGATTGATTCGGTGACACAAAAACTCAGAGAGGCGGGAGCCAAAATCGAGGTCGGAGAGGACTGGATCACCCTGGACATGGAAGGCAGGCAGCCAAAAGCAGTGGATATCCATACCGCGCCCTACCCCGCCTTTCCCACAGACATGCAAGCCCAGTTCACTGCGCTGAATTCAGTCGCCGAAGGCGTCGGCGTGGTCACCGAGACTATATTCGAGAACCGCTTCATGCATGTGCAGGAACTGCAGCGGATGGGGGCGCAGATCCGACTCGAGGGCAACACCGCCATCTGCACCGGCAGCAAAAAACTGACCGGCGCCCCGGTCATGGCTACCGATCTGCGCGCCTCAGCCAGCCTGGTACTGGCCGGGCTGGTGGCAGAGGGAGAGACCCTGGTGGATCGTATCTACCACATCGATCGCGGCTATCAGAATATTGAAGAGAAGTTGGCCGGGCTGGGTGGCGAGATCCACCGGCTGCCCAGTTGAGGAGAGTCATGAAATTCGACGCACCCATCACTATCGCCCTTTCGAAAGGCCGGATCTTCAAACAGAGCCTGCCCCTGCTGGCGCATGCCGGTATCGTGCCTGCGGACGACCCGGAGACCAGCCGCAAGCTGATCCTCGACACCAATCACGAACAGGTCAAACTGGTGATCATCCGCGCTACGGATGTCCCAACCTACGTGGAATACGGTGCCGCCGATATAGGCATCGCCGGCAAGGATGTCCTGCTGGAACACGGCGGAGAGGGTCTCTACGAGCCAGTCGACCTGAAGATCGCCCGCTGTCGCATGATGACCGCCGGTTATCCCGATGCGACACAAAAGACCGGGCGACTTACAGTCGCCACAAAATACGTCAAGAGCGCCCAGCGCTTCTTTGCCGCCAAAGGGGAACAGGTGGAGATCATCAAGCTCTACGGCTCCATGGAGCTGGCGCCCATCGTCGGTCTCGCGGACTTGATCGTCGACCTGGTGGAGAGCGGCAATACTCTGAAGGCGAACGGCCTGGTGCCCCTGGAACATATCTGCGACATCAGCTCCAGACTCGTGATCAACAAAGCCTCCTGGAAGATGAAGCACGGCCTGATCACGCAGTTGATCGACGCCTTCCGCGAGGCTGTGCACCAACATTCCCATTAAGGGACAAAGCGGAATCTCTCCAGGAGACAATCGCTTTTAAAGCAGCGCCATCCCGGAGGGCGGAAGACACATCCCGTTCCAGCCCGTTCCAGCCCGTTCGCATGGTATTCTTCCTGTTCAGGCACAACACTCACCGTTACTCGAGACAATCAGCATGAGCGAGATACGCCAACTCTCAACCACCGACAAAGATTTTCAGCAACAGCTCGACGCCCTGCTGGCCTGGGAATCGGTCTCGGACACCGCGGTCAACGATACGGTCAACCAGATCATCCGCGACATCCGCGAGAAAGGCGATGCCGCGCTGGTCGACTTCACCAACCGCTTCGACCGCTGGCAGGCGGATAGCGCCGCCGATCTGGAGATTCCCCTCAGCCGACTGCAGCAGGCCTGGGAGAGCATTCCGCAGGAACAGCGCGATGCCCTCGAGCTCTCCGCCAACCGCATCAATGCCTATGCGGAACACCAGATCATGGACTCCTGGAGCTATACCGAGCCGGACGGCACCCTGTTGGGTCAGCAGGTCACCCCCCTCGACCGGGTCGGCCTCTATGTCCCCGGCGGCAAAGCCGCTTACCCCTCGTCGGTACTGATGAACGCCATCCCCGCCAAGGTGGCCGGCGTCGATGAACTGATCATGGTCGTGCCCACCCCTGACGGCGAGATGAACGAACTGGTGCTGGCCGCTGCCCATGTCTCCAGTGTCGACCGGGTCTTCGCGGTCGGCGGAGCCCAGGCGGTGGCCGCCCTCGCCTACGGCACCGAGAGCGTACCGCCAGTCGACAAAATCGTCGGCCCCGGCAATATTTATGTGGCAACGGCAAAACGGGCCGTGTTCGGCCAGGTGGGTATCGACATGGTCGCCGGTCCCTCCGAGATCCTCATCGTCTGCGATGGCGAGACCGACCCCGATTGGATCGCCATGGACCTCTTCTCACAGGCGGAACATGACGAGGATGCCCAATCGATCCTGCTCTCACCCGACGCCGCTTTCATCGGGCAGGTCACCGCCAGCATCGACAAGCTGCTGCCGACCATGGAACGCAAGGAGATCATCGAGACCGCCTTGCGGGTTCGAGGCGCGCTGATACACGTCAAGGATATGGATGAGGCGATTGAAGTGGCAAACCACATTGCACCCGAACATCTGGAGCTCTCGGTGGCGGATCCGGAGGCCATGGCCAAACGGATCAAACATGCCGGCGCCATCTTCATGGGCCGCTACACGGCTGAGGCGATGGGCGACTACTGTGCAGGGCCCAACCATGTGCTGCCCACCTCGCGCACGGCCAGGTTCTCGTCACCGCTCGGCGTGTACGATTTCCAGAAGCGCTCCAGCCTGATCATGGCTTCTGCGGACGGTGCCGACACCCTGGCCAGAACCTCGTCGGTCATGGCCCGGGGAGAGGGATTGACTGCCCATGCGCGCTCGGCGGAGTATCGCTTCAAGAAATAAGCCATAGGGTGCGGCCATGCCGCACCGTCACCCCACTCATCGCTTCGATGATTGAGAACAGTCGGTTGTGAGTGGTGCGGCTGGGCCACACCCTACGGTTGAATGACAGGATTGAAGTCTGTCTTGTAGCCCGCAAGCACAACCTCTGACTGCGCCGCTTCACCCTTTACGATATATTCCGAGCTTTAGTCTCAAACTCCGCCAAACAGGAACAGACCCATGAGCCGCTACTGGAGTCCGGTCGTCAATCAACTCTCCCCCTATGTGCCGGGCGAGCAACCGAAGATCGACAACCTGGTCAAACTCAATACCAACGAGAATCCCTACGGTCCATCCCCAAAGGTGATAGAAGCGATCAACAGGGTAACGGATGAGGGTCTCCGTCTCTACCCCGACCCGACCGCTTCCAGGCTACGCCAAGCAGTGGCGGCGAATCACAACCTGCAGCCGGAGCAGGTCTTCATCGGCAACGGTTCCGACGAAGTCCTGGCACACGCTTTCTTCGCCTTTTTCCAGCAATCGAACCCCCTGCTGTTCCCGGACATCACCTACAGCTTCTACCCGGTCTACTGCGGTCTCTACAACATCGAATACCGGGCGGTACCACTGGCAGAGGATTACAGCTTGCGGCTGGACGATTACGACACCCCTAACGGCGGTATCATCTTCCCCAACCCCAACGCACCCACCGGCAGGTTGCTACCGCTGAGTGAGATCGAAACTCTGCTGATCCGCAATACCGACTCGGTGGTGGTCGTCGACGAGGCCTATATCGACTTCGGCGGTGAGAGCGCCGCCCGACTGGTCAACGACTACCCCAATCTGCTGGTAGTGCAGACCCTCTCCAAATCCCGCGCTCTGGCCGGTCTGCGGATCGGTCTCGCCATGGGACAGGAAGCGCTGATCGAAGGGCTGATACGGGTGAAGGACAGCTTCAACTCCTATCCTATCGACCGTCTGGCACTGGCCGCAGCCATTGCCTCTTATAAGGATGACGACTACTTCAAAAAGACCTGCCAGCGGGTCATTGACGACCGGGCACAGGTCACTGGCGAGTTGGAAGCGATGGGCTTCCAGGTACTGCCCTCGTCGGCCAACTTCGTCTTTGCACGCCACCCGGACAAGGACGCCGGGACAATCGTCGCAGGATTGCGTGAGAGCGGTGTCATCGTCCGTCATTTCAAACAGGCGCGAATCGATCAGTTTCTGCGGATTACCGTTGGCACACCGGCGCAGAATCAAAGCCTGATCGAGGCATTGAAATCCCTGCTCTAGGCTTGCTCAGCGTGTAGGGTGCGGCCCAATCGCAACCTTAAATTTTGGTCACTAGGCTTCGGTGTCCGAGGGCAGCGGCTTTGGCAGGCCGGCGATCTTGGCCAACTGCTTGTCCGGACCATGGGGAAAAAGCTGGTAGAGATGTCTATCGATGGAGCGCCGCTCCTCGATGGGATCCATCCCCATCCCTTCGGCAACCATACGGATAATCTCACGTGTCGAGGGGGTGTTCTGCTTCTCCAGATAGAAGTCCCTGGCCTTGTGTATCAACACGCTCCTTTCAGTGGATATCTCAAGACCTTCATCAGCCGCCAACTCAACTGCCACATCCTCATCCCAGTCATCCAGATTGGCGAGAAAGCCCTCTTCATCAAGTTCTATGACCTTGCCATGTACCGTGATAGACATCGTTTCTCCTCCCAGGAACATTCCGTTCAGTATGAGTACTCCCCTGGATAAAGTGTCTACGCTATCTGGATAAACTCTACCCTGGAAAAACTGTGGAGACGATCGGGTACGGATCCGTCCGCAACAACTGGAAGTTAGGTTGACTCATCGGTAGGGTGCGGCCCTGCCGCACCAATGATCGAAGAACTGGGGGACGGAAAGGTGCGGCTGGACCGCACCCTACACCGTCGCTATTGGACTCAGGGCAGTTTGCTGACGATCAAGGAGGCATTGACCCCGCCAAACCCGAAACCGTTGCAGATGGCATGCTGTACCGATTGATTCCTGGTCTGATTGGGCACCAGGTCGAGATCGGCCATGGTTTCGTCCACATTCTCCAGATTGAGTGTGGGGGGCAGTTGGTCATTCATGACCGCCAGTGCCGTGAAGATGCTCTCCACCCCGCCAGCAGCACCGAGCAAGTGTCCGGTGGCGGATTTTGTGGAGGAGACGGGTACTTCACCAACCTTATCTCCGAACACATTCCGCAGAGAAGCGATCTCCGCCCGGTCACCCACCGGTGTGGAGGTGGCATGGGCGTTCACGTAATCGATATCGCTGGGCTCAAGACCCGCCATCTTCAGCGCCGCACGCATGGCGGCAGCGGCACCCGAGCCGTCTTCCGGTCCGGAGGTCATGTGGTAGGCATCCGCACTGGTGCCGTAACCGCTGATCATCGCCAGGGGTTTGGCTCCTCGGGCCTCCGCGTGCTCCAGCGTCTCGATCACCATCAGGCCGGCCCCTTCACCCATGACAAACCCGTCCCGGTCCCGGTCGAAGGGACGGGAGGCCCGCTCCGGATCCGCATCGTTGCTTGAGAGCGCCTTGAGGGCATTGAATCCCGCCAGGGAGAGCGGGTCGACACAGGCCTCGGTGCCGCCCACCAGCGCCACTTCCGCCTCACCGCTGCGGATCATGCGCATGCCGTCCCCTATCGCCTGCACACCGGCGGCACAGGCCGTAACCGGACAGCCCAGGGGACCCTTGAAACCATATTTGATCGACAGATTGCCCGATGCCATGTTGGCGAGGAAGGCGGGCACGACAAAGGGGGAGATTCGCTTCGGTCCCCGGCTATCCAGGGTTTTCTGCGCCTGAGTAATGGTGGTAAAACCGCCGATACCGGTGGCGACGACGGTGGCCGTGGCGCGTTGATCCGACTCATCGGACGGCGCCCAACCGGCCTGCGTCAGCGCCTCCTGCGCCGCGGCATAGGCATAGAGAGTGAAGGGATCGAGCTTCTTGCGCTCTTTCTTCTCGACCACCGTTTCGGGGTCGAACCCCGCCTCGGGATCCTGCTCGATCCCGGGCACCAACCCGGCGATACGGATCGGAAAATCCTCCACGTCGAAACGGTCGATACGGCCGATCCCTGAACGGCCGTCGGTCAGTCGCTGCCAGACTGGCTTGACTCCGCATCCGAGCGGACTGATGATTCCCATTCCAGTGATCACGATGGGCGAATGCATAACTCCTCCAAATTTACCATTGCAGGAAACACTAGCCCGCGCCAAGATATGATCAAGATAATATTTTGAACCCGACACGGGTACCGCCGATGCCATACTCCAAAACGCATAAACTCCAGTCCAAAGACCGGATTCTCAAGTCAGCCACCGAGCTCTTCTCCCGCTACGGTTTCGACAAGGTCTCGATCAGCCAGATCATGAAGCTTGCGCGCATGACCCATGGCGCCTTCTATGCCCATTTCGAATCGAAAGAGGCCCTATATAACGCCTCTTTTTTCGAGACCCTCAAGCGCAGCCGGGCAGCTCGCCTGGTTAAGGGCCCCTTCTCGATCAAGCATCTAACCACTTTTGTGACTGACTATCTCAACCTGCGAGATCCGAAGCGGCACCAGGAACCCGGTCCCGAGGCGATCCTCTTCAACGAAATCGGCAGCGACAACGACGAGATCCAACGGCTCTACGAAAAGTCCTACCTGGGCCTGAAGGAGATGCTGGAGACCCGCATCACCGCCCTGAGCAAACTCAACAAGCTCCCCTTCAAGGCAGACAAAGAGACCGTAGCGGAAAAGTCCCGCGCCATTATCGCCTCTATGGTCGGCGCCATGGCCATCGCCAAGAGCATTCCCCACGAAGAGGAGCAGCGGAATATCCTGCTCACTGCGCAGAAACAGATCTTTACCATCCTGGGTGTCAGTGAAAACGACCTGCACGACCTGTCGGATCAAAGCCAGGAATACAGGACCTCGTAACTCTCCATCACACCGCCTGCCCCCTCCGGCCGAGGGGGAGCTTTAGCATCCGTTTAATTTGGCATCTTATCCCGATGTCGCTAGGATATGGCGCAACCACGATCGTTGGCCACATGGATGCGGCAAACCACCTCCTGCCTCCATCTCCCAATCAGATCGCCGTTTCATTCATCTAAGGAATAGATCCATGAATAAAGTCGCGAGCACTACACTTATCCTGGCACTGGCTGCCGCCGCCTATACCGCATCCGCCTGGTATCTGGGTAAAGAGGTTGAGGCGCAGATAACGAGTCAGTACAGCAATCTGATCGCATCTCAGCCCTATTTAAAAATCGTGGAGCGGGACTACCAGCGGGGCATCTTTTCATCGAAAGAGACTGTCACACTCTCACTTTTTGACCTGTCTGCAATGGAGAAGCTGAACACATCGACCGACACAACGGACGAAAACCGCCTGCTTATGACATTTCATAGCCGGATCCAGCACGGACCCTTTCCCGGTTTTTCCACGCTGGCGGCAGCGACATCCAAAACTGAACTGGTACTGGACGTAGAAGCCAGGGAGGAGGTAGTCAAAGTCATGGGCGATCAGCTTCCCTATACACAGCAGACGGAGATCCGCTTCGACGGCAGTGGCACCGCCACCTTCAGCAGCCCGAAATTCGAAAGCATCATGCCCGATCAGTCAGGCGAGATCAGCCGCATCTCTTGGGAAGGCATCGAAGGCAAAATGGATTTCTCGCCCGGCCTCAGCGCGTTCACCATGCATATGAAGGCCCCCAAACTGGAGATCTCCGACGAACAGGGCGGGCAGATGCGTTTTACCGATGTGGTCATCGAAGGCGATCAGCAACAGATCTTCCCCGACCTGCCCTATATGTATAGTGGTACCTCACGCTTCTCCATCGGCGAAGTCAGCATGGCGGGCATCGATGAGGCCATGGAACCAGTCTCTATCAACAATCTCGTCTACGACATCGACCTGCCGCTACAGGGGGATCATCTAGATGTTTTAGCCAGGATGGGAATAGACAAACTGTCGGTCGGTGACGAGTCGTTCGGCCCCATTCACATGGACTTCTCCTTCAAACACCTGCACGCCCGCGCTCTGGCGGAGATCAACCAGAAACTGATGGGGATCTACAGCGATCCCAACCTACTCAACGGCGGCACGGAAGAGATCATGGAAGGATTTCAGTCGGCGCTGATGACTCACGCCGAAACCCTGCTGACCCAGGATCCCGAATTCAGTCTTGATCGCGTCAGCTTTGCAAATTCCGACGGCGAAGCCAAGCTTGCGGCACGGGTCAAACTCAGTGGCGCCACCCTGGAGATGCTGGCCAATCCCCTGATGCTGCTCTCAAAAGTCGAAGCCAGCGGTGACCTCAGCCTGTCTGAGACGATGGTCGTCAAGCTGTTACAAAACCCACCTTTCCCTACCAACCCTGATCAGGCCGCGGCATCAACCGAGGAGATCAAGCAGAAGGGGGAGATGGCCGTGGGCCAATTCCAGCAACAAGTCGCCATGCTGATGGAGCAGGGCTATCTGGAACGCGAAGGTGAAATCATCAAGACCACCATGGCATTCAAGGAGGGACAGTTGACCGTCAATGGCAAACCGTTCAATCCTGCGGCCATGGGTCAGCCACCAGCACATCAATAAACTTTAGATAGCCACCTCTATGGTGAGAGAAAATATGCAAAATCTGAAAGGCCGCCACTGAGATAGACAGACTCCTCCTATCCCAGATAACAGAGCGTGTGCCTACCTAACTGTTATGCATAAAAAGAAACTGATATGACACCCAATATTTATTCAGAAATAGCAATCGTAGTTGGAGTAAAGAAAAAGCTACTAATTGTGCTTTCAGTTGTTGCTGTTGGCATTACGGTTGCATCAGTTGTTCTATCAAAAAGCATAGAAGAGGTAATTCCACACCAAGTTCCGTTTGGAATTGGAACTGTCCTCTTAATAATTACCTGGTCTTTACTTGTAATCATATTTTGGTATGGCCCAAACAAAGACCTAAACCCCAAAGTCATATCTGAAAAAGTGGGCTTTTCTCATTTTGCATACAATGCCCAGTCATGGTGGGCAGCAATTGTATTAAGCATTTGTCTTATTGCTGGATTAACTGTCTGGCCCTTGATGCTCTGGCAGCAAACTATAGGCGGATGAAAAATGCATAACAAGCACTTAAACTCACTCACTACGTTCGTTTGGATGCACTTGTCGGTGCGCCAGATAAGTGAACGTTAGGTGTTTTGAAATGGGAAAACATGACCCAAAATCATTTGAATATTGCGAATGTGAGCGTACTCAGGAGTTGGCGGCAATTGAAGAATCACCAGTCAAATACGACCCAGATACTAAAGAGTTTAGTGTTGAGTATGAGGGCTTAGATGGCACAACAAAATATATCATCGTGTTTTGCGCATTTTGTGGTGGGCATTTGCCGGCACGCGCTGTAGAAGCTCCATATGAGAGTCTAACCGAAGAGGAAGTGAATGATCTTAAGAGCATAATAAAAGATTGCTCAAGTATTACAGAGGTACTAGCAAAGAACGGCAATCCAGAAATAATACAAAACAGTCTTATATATAAAAATCTGTCGAATAAAGCATGGGTGCAGGTAGTAGAGATGCCAGATAAGCCTTTATCTGCAATTATAATCAAGAATAGAAGAAGTATCAGGCATAAAAACACCTAACCAGTCGCACAACTCAGACGCAGCAAGCCACGCTGGTTTGCTCAATCGTTAGAAATCATTATGAAGTATCTCGCGACTATTTTACTACTATTGTTATCGGCGTGCGGAATGAGCGAGGCAGAGTATACTAAGTATATGGCTTCTCAATGCATTGTTCGCGAAGCGGCATCGCTTCTGAAAGACAATCACACAAAGCAAGGATCATTTCCAGCTTCGAGCGAACAATTCAGCGAATTGATAGCCCTGAATAAGGAGCGTTTCATGTGCGGGCCTTACTCAAGAATTGTCGATAATGGCCTATCACTAGACTCTTTTGGTGAACCAGTTCAATACATCTCTGGCGGGGAATTCGTCGTTGTCTACACCACAAACACGCCTCCTTCCATACGCGAAGGCCAACCATTTGCTCTTAAGGTTACCGAGAAGGTAATTCAAGAAACTCGGATAGGAAATAGCAAATGAATATGAAAGGAACGCAGCTATAGCTGCATAGTTAGAGTGTCTACTTTTTGTGGGTAAGACCACTTTCAGTTCTAACTAACAAGTCATTTATTAAGTTTTCACGGTCGTTTTTTGCCCTTTTAATTAGTTGCTCAGGGGTATTGATATTTGGGTCGTGTTTACTGCTCCAAATTACCATCTCTAACATGATTGGCAACATATCTTTGCCTAATTGTGTTAGCACATAAATTTTTTTTCGTTTGTCGTTCATATCAACGTGTTTGGCTATCAAACCACCTTTCTCAAGTTTCTCCAGTCGGCTTGATAGTATATTTGTAGCCATTTTTTCAGGTGAGTTCAGAAACTCCGAATACGAGTGTTTATTAAAAAAAATAAGATCACGAAGAATCAACAAACTCCATTTGTCGCCGACAAAATCTAAAACATTAGAAATAGGGCAATCAGAACGTCGGGGCATTTTCCCTCACCGTTTCACTTCGAATACAAATAATGATTAGATTATAAATTACTTGCAATATGCAATCAAATCGTTTAGCTTGCAATTAGCAAGCTAAATATGTAGCCGCCTCTTAGTAGGCGTTTCAAATGTTTTAAGTGATTAGGAGGAAAAGATGACAAATGCAAAAATTGATATTGATACACTAAAAAAGGCGCATTGGAGCGACGATGATAAAAATAATGCAGAGACTGTCCTTGAATTTGTTCAGCTGCTTATGAACGACCATATTTTTGAGGAAGTATCACAACGATACTCAGGCAGTCCTTACAGACAGCACAATCGTAGTATTGCCGATGGTATTGAGGGCGTTATAAAAACTGTAAGTGATTTTGTAAAAAATGCACCTGAGTTTAGTTATGATGTTAAACGCATTTTTGTAGATGGCGAATACGTTACCATTCATTCTCATGCAACCCTGAAGGCGAAACATCGGGGAGATGATTCACAAGGCTTAAATATCGTAGATACCTGGAAGGTGGTTGATGGCCGTTTGGTTGAACACTGGGATACAATACAACCCATTGATTTTTCTATGAGGCTGTATGGGCTACTTTTTGGCGGGAAGGTTCGAAACGTTAATGGTGTTTTCTAAATAGAATTCATGTAGTGGTAAAGCTAACAAGGCGCTGCTGTTAGAAAAAATTTTCCGCTGTGCTCCAAATTTTCCTCAGAGCGAGACGTTAGGGATGTATTGATTCATGGAAGGCAAAACCGCCATATTCAATGGCGTTGAAATGGTAGCATCAGACCCTTCCGTATTGAAACGGCCAATATAATAGTAGAATACAAGATTATATAAGGAGACTATTTTTTATTTCAGTTGAACTGATTTACGGTCTTGATAATAATAAACAAATCCTACAACGGATTGGGCAAGCCCGTAAATTTGCCATTAAGACGGATGCCTCTCCTGATAGAATGATTCTGACCTAATGTATTATCAGCTATTAAAAAGTCATCTATAGCCGCATGTCTCAAACAAAACAGTCCTCTGTAACCCCGGGATGATTCATTTCCGAAAAACAGGAAGGTATTCAGATATGAATAATCTTTTAAAGCATTTTGTATTCTTCCTGGTTTTTATGTCTTTGATTATGCCAGGAACAGGATCGCAAGCCTTGGCTAAAGACGCCCCCGAAATTTCTTCGTCACTCGCTAAAAATCTGTGGCGGCAGGCGCATTTTTATTTTGAGGAAGGGATGGATGCTAAGGCGATCAGAGCCTGCGAGGAATTGCGGTCGTGGGCCAGGGAAAATAATGAGCGCGCGGTTGAAAAGGAAATGAGCGATATGCTGGCCAAGCTACACGCCAGGCAACCGACGCCGGCAGCACAAACAACCACCCCTAACAAGGCCGCACCTGCGATACAGACAGGTCTGCCAGCGTGCGGCTATGGATCAGTGATTCACATACCGTCGCATATTGTCAATAAGATCGTCACACGTACGCCTGAAGAATTCCTGGCATGCCAACAGGATCAGGATTGCGCCGTGGCATACAATTTCTGCGGGACCACTAAGGCAATCAATAAGCCTTCAAAAAAATGCTACGAGGCGGTGGCGAGGCATTTTGAGACTAACGCGGGCTGCTCTCCCATACATCCCCTTGAAACAACAGCCGTGTGCCGGAATCAAACCTGTATGCTGCAGTTCCAATGATTGGAAAGCATACCCTCCTGACAAGCGCATGCAGCCGGACCAATCCACTCGCTATGAGCTCCCCCGTGAAGTGGAGAAACCTCACGCTTACAATCTAGTATCAAATCTCTGACAATAGCCGATCTATCATCGAACCCGCCTGTCCCAGATAACCTCCGCCAAACAGGTTCAAGTGGTTGAGGATGTGATAGAGGTTGTAGAGCACCTTCCGGGTCGAGTAGCCGGGCGCCAACGACCAGGCTTCCCGGTAGGCATCGTAGAAAGCATTGCCGAATCCGCCGAAGAGTTCGGTCATGGCAAGATCGGCCTCTCGGTCGCCGTAGTAGACGGCGGGATCGAAGATGACCGGGTTACCTTCCCGATCGTAAGCCATGTTGCCACCCCAGAGATCGCCGTGAAGCAGTGACGGTTGGGGTTCGTGATCGATCAGGACATGAAAACCTTCCAGCAGACGCTCTCCGCCCCGCTGCAGACTGCCGCCATATCCATTACGGGCGGCCAGATTGAGCTGGAAGCCAAGCCTCTGCTCCCGCCAGAAGTTGACCCAGCTATCATTGGGGTCGTTTAACTGAGGCGTTGAACCGATCGTGTTGTCCCGATGCCAACCGAAGCTGTGCCAGTTCGCCCGGTGCATATCCGCCAGTTGACGGCCGGCTTTGGCGCTGCCGTCCCTGCCGGCATGCCCCAGATCCAGATATTCCATCACCAGATAAGATTGGCCATCCGCGATACCGCTGCAGAGGGGTTTTGGCACACGGATGGTTTGAGTCTCCGACATGGCTTTAAGCCCATCGGACTCCGCCTCGAACATATCGATCAGGGAGGCGTTGTTGAGTTTGACGAAGTAGGTGCGATCCCCGTCCACCAATCGAACCGCCGTGTTGATGCAGCCACCGCCAATATGCCTGGGTTCCAGTGGGTCGAAGGGCTGCCCTGTCGCCTCGCTGATCTGGTTAGAAATGGTCTGCCATGGCTGCATGAGGTCACGCTCCTTCTCGACAGTCGATGCCGGATCAGGATAGCAGCCCGGACACACTTCTGTCTCTTTTTTACGACAACGAAAATGGCCTACCAACAAGCTCTGTTTTACCGGTATGTAAGTGGTCACTGACCGATTTCAACAGGTTTTATGCACATCAATATGATTGTTGCAATACAACAATCACAATCAATTCTGCAGCACACAATTAGCATCTATTAATATTTACCAAGTGATTGTTATTTAAAGATTTAACAAAATTGCAAAAATATTGGTCAATTCAATAAAAATCCAATAGAGGCGGTACTTTTACGGGTAAAGGGGGAATTTACACACAAAGTTATCCACAAGATCTGTGGAAAAACCCTTTTCTTATGTCAGGTCAGCCACTTAAGCTTTTATCGAAGAATTTTTTTGCAGCCATGATACAGTCCCGCCATGGTTTCTGAGCCCATACTTCGAATCGCCCTTTCCGGCCCGCTGCGCACCCTGTTCGACTATTTGATGCCGGCAGGCATGCCCCGGTTGCCCGTCGTCGGCACCCGGTTTCTCGTCCCCTTCGGACGTGGTGGAAGGGTGGGATTATTGATGGCCATTCACCACGCCAGTGAACTCCCCAGGGAGCGGCTCAAACGGGCCTCAAAGCAACTCGATGAGGAACCACTGCTATGCGACCGGGATCTCCGTCTGTTGCAGTGGGCGGCGGACTACTATCAGCACCCCTTGGGAGATGTGGTTTTTCAAGCCCTGCCGGTCAACCTGCGCAAGACTCGCGCCATCACCCAGACCCGACCTGCGGCATGGCGACTATCCGCCATCGGCCGGGAAGCTGATACTGCCGCACTCTCCCGGGCACCCAAACAACTGGCGATCATGCAGACCCTGCAGGCACACCCCGGGGGCTTGTCCAAGACGGGGCTCATCGAGGCATCAGGGGCTACCGAGAGTGTCCTGCGCAGTCTCAAAGCACGCGGCTGGATCGAACCTTGCCATCCGGCATCCCCGGAACCGACAGAGACACCCAGCCAGGTTAAACACCCGCTCAATCCGGCCCAAAAGCACGCCGTCGAACAGATAAGCACCGATCTTGGCGGCTTCACCCCCTTTCTCCTTAATGGCGTTACCGGTAGCGGCAAGACCGAAGTCTATCTGCATCTGATCGAATCTGTTATCGCACGAGGACAGCAGGCATTGGTACTGGTGCCTGAGATCGGCCTTACACCTCAACTGATGGATCGTTTCAAGCAACGCTTTGGCCACCGTGTCGCCCTGCTCCACTCCGCATTGGCCGACGGTGAACGCGAAAGGGTCTGGCATGACCTTCGTCTCGGCAACAAATCGGTGTTGCTGGGTACCCGTTCCGCCGTCTTCACGCCTATGCCTAACCTTGGTCTGGTCCTGGTCGATGAGGAGCACGACCTCTCCTACAAACAGCAGGAGGGTTTCCGATACTCTGCCCGGGACCTGGCCCTGGTACGCGGCCAACAGGCCAACTGCCCTGTCGTCCTGGGTTCGGCGACCCCATCCCTGGAATCGCTGCGAAATGCACAAGAGGGACGCTACCGCCAACTCGACCTGCCGAACCGGGCAGCCGACGCCAAGATGCCAGAAATGCATCTGGTCGATATCTGTTCAGTCCCTTTGGATGGCGGACTGTCACCCGCCATGATCAATGAGATCCGGAATGCCCTGGCCAACAATGAACAGGTGATGCTATTTATCAATCGTCGCGGTTATGCACCCATGCTGACCTGCCACGCCTGCGGCTGGCTGACTGACTGCCCGCGATGTGATGCACGCATGACCCATCACCGCATGCAGGATATGCTCTGGTGTCACCATTGCGGTCATCAGCGTCGCGTGCCCAATCAGTGTCCGGAGTGTGGAAGTCCGGATCTGCGCGCCATCGGCCAGGGTACGGAGCAGATCGAGGATCGATTGAAACACCATTTTCCGGATGTACCCCTGGCGCGGATCGACCGCGACACAACCAGTCGCAAGGGAGCACTGGAGAAATTACTGCAAGGCATTCGCGAAGGGGCGTTCCCGTTGCTGTTGGGCACACAGATGTTGGCTAAGGGCCACCACTTTCCCTCAGTCACACTGGTGGGCATTCTCGACGTGGATCAGGGCTTGTTCGGTGCAGACTACCGGGCGCCGGAGAGGATGGCGCAACTGATCCTGCAGGTTGCAGGTCGGGCCGGCCGCGCTGAACGTGCCGGCCGGGTGCTGATACAGACACGCCACCCCGAACATCCGCTGATGCAGATGCTCGCGCAACAGGGTTACGGCGCATTCTCAAAAGAGGCCATGGCTGAGCGTAAGCTTGCCATGCTGCCACCTTTCTCTCATCAGGTATTGATTCGTGCCGAGTCTACCAAGGCGAATGATCCTATCGAATTTCTTCAACGGGCAGCGACAGCAGGTCAGTCTTTAGACGGTGTCGATCAGATCGAGCTTTGGGGGCCCGTACCCGCACCGATGGAACGCAGGGCAGGACGCATACGCGCTCATCTGTTGGTACAGTCCCATCAGCGCAAACTGTTGCACCGGTGGCTGTCGCAGTGGATACCTGTGATTGTCGCGCTTCCGCAAGCGCGCAGGGTTCGCTGGTCCATCGATGTAGACCCGATGGAGATGTTGTAGATCGATTGGTGCGGCTAGGCCGCACCGTTTCCACACTCAAAGCCGATCGGCAATCTCTGCGGCAATGATGTTGAGATCTTCATGACGCACATCCTTACCCGTCACCAGAAAGATAACGAAACCCCCAATATTCTTTGCATGACCGCCGATACGCTCCAGTGCACGTAGAGCGAGAACGATATCAACTGCATGGCCGACACTGCGGGAGTCTTCCATGATGAAGGTAGAGAGACGTCTCAGTGCATCACGAAACTCTTCGTAGAGCTTCTCGTCTCTTTTGATGACATCCAATGCCTTATGCAGGTCGAGTTCCGAGAAGGCCTCCAGACTCTGCACCAACATTTCATCGACAAACTCCGCCATGCTGTAGATATCGCGTAAAATCTCATTGCCCGGCGGGGTCTTGCCATTGTCGAAAAAATGAATGGTGAGATTGGCGATCTTTCGCGCCTCATCCCCTACACGTTCGAGATCGGCGATGGTCT
This sequence comes from Candidatus Thiodiazotropha sp. (ex Monitilora ramsayi), assembly GCA_025655595.1. GTDB lineage: Bacteria > Pseudomonadota > Gammaproteobacteria > Chromatiales > Chromatiaceae > Thiodiazotropha. Next base: position 257,509 of record JAHXIO010000001.1, on the reverse strand, counting down.
TCTGCACCGTGAGGATATCGCGCAGATCCTTGGCCACCGGTTGGCGCTTGGCGATGAGACGGATGATCTCTTCATCGGCACGGATATCGATCTCGTTCAATTTCTGGTCACGGTCGATCACCTGCCCCGCAGCCTTGGTGTCTTCGTCCTTGAGAGTCTGTACCGCACGCCTCAGCTGATCAATGCCCAAACCACCCAGTTCCATCACCAGGCCGTTAATGGTCTCCAGCTCTTGGTTATAGGCCTTTACGGTATGTCCGCTAGTCATCTCATTCATGCTTTGCTCACCATCAGCCGAAACGGCCGGTAATATAGTCTTCCGTCAATCTGTGTTTTGGGGCGGTGAAAATCTGATCCGTCTCACCCACCTCAATCAGTTTACCCAGATGAAAATAGGCAGTCCGCTGACTCACACGCGCCGCCTGTTGCATGGAATGGGTAACGATTGCGATGGTATAGTTTTCACGCAGCTCGTCTATCAGCTCTTCGATCTTTGCCGTGGCGATGGGATCCAGTGCGGAACAGGGCTCGTCCATCAGAATCACTTCGGGACTGACCGCAATCGCACGGGCGATACAGAGGCGTTGCTGTTGACCGCCTGAGAGACCGGTTCCCGGTTGATCGAGACGATCTTTCACCTCTTCCCAGAGACCTGCCTTCTTCAGCGAGGTCTCGACAATCTCATCGAGATGCTGTTTGTCGTCACTGAGTCCGTGAATTCTGGGACCGTAGGCGATATTGTCGTAGATCGACTTGGGGAAGGGATTGGGCTTCTGAAACACCATGCCGACACTGGCACGCAATGGGACAACATCAAGGGCACCGTCGTAGATGTCCTGTCCATCCATCTTGATCTGGCCGGTGACCTTGCACACGTCGATGGTATCGTTCATACGATTGAGGCAGCGAAGAAAGGTCGATTTGCCGCAACCGGACGGGCCGATCATGGAGATTACCTGGTTCTTGCCGATGTCGAGATCGATATCGAAAATCGCCTGTTTATCGCCATAGTAGACATTGACATTGCGACAGGTCATACGTGGATCATCCACATAGATATCGCCCACGGTGCCGCGACTTTGACTCTCATTTGTACTTTGCATATCGACCTCGGCATCTGTGCCTGTCTTCAATTCACGGGCAACCGTGCCGTCCTGGTTGATCACATCATCCACCTTACACCTCACTTGCGTCCCGCTTACCAGCGACGCTCAAATTTCTTTCGCAACCAAACAGCCAGCAGGTTCATGCTGATCAAGAAAGCCAGCAACACCATGATGGCCGCCGAGGTCCTCTCGACAAACGCACGCTCCGGACTGTCTGCCCAAAGATAGATCTGTACCGGCAGGACAGCGGAAGGATCCATGGCGCCACCAGGGATATCCACGATAAAAGCCACCATACCGATCATCAGCAACGGTGCGGTTTCACCCAGGGCCTGGGCCATGCCGATGATGGTGCCTGTGAGCATGCCTGGCAGCGCCAGCGGCAGAACATGATGAGTTATCGTCTGCATCGGAGAGGCGCCCACACCCAGTGCCGCCTCCCGAATAGATGGAGGTACCGACTTCAAGGCCGCACGGCTGGCAATAATGATGGTCGGCAGGGTCATCAGGGCCAATACCAGCCCTCCCACCATAGGCACCGACCGGGGGAGACCGAAGAAGTTGATGAAGACCGCCAAGCCCAGGAGACCGAATACGATCGATGGGACTGCCGCCAGATTGTTGATGTTCACTTCGATGAGATCGGTCCAGCGATTCTTCGGCGCGAACTCTTCCAGATAGACCGCTGCCGCCACACCAACAGGGAATGAGATAGACAAACAGATCAGCAGTGTAAAGAAGGAGCCGGAGGCTGCACCCTTGATACCGGAAAGTTCAGGCTCACGGGAATCACCGGCAGTGAAGAAGGTCTTGTTGAAGCGCTTTTCGACACGGTCGTCCTCCTGCAGCCCCTGTATCCAGGAGAGTTGGTCGTCTTTGATGCGCCGATCGCTCTCCGGCAGGTTCAGGTCGATATGCCCCTTGATCAGCATATCCACATCGTCATCAGCGGGGACCCAGATACTCTCACGCTGGCCGATCACCGAGGGATCCTGCATAACCCGTTCGCGCAGTTGGTAACTCGCGCCCGTACTGATCAGGCCATAGAGTTTCTTCTTGTCCCGACGGTTGGTCACCGAAGGAAACAGTTCCCGCATCGTGGCCTTGACCAAGCCGCCATAATTGCCGGCGGAGAGTATTTCGGGATCGGTTTCTCCCACCGGCGCGATCATCTCGGGATCATAGTAGACATCCAGCTTCACAAAGGTCTGCTGAAATGCCGTGTAGCCGTTGGCGATGATGCTGATAAAGAGAAACGAGACAAACAGCAGTCCCAGGAGAATCGCACCCAGACCGAGCCGCTTGAAATTTCTCTCCTGTCGGTAACGGCGCGCAAGCCCCTTCTCGACCCGCACCATCGTACGCTCGTGCTGTTGCTGCTGATTATTCATACTGTTCACGATATTTGCGCACGATATGCAGTGCGATCATGTTGAGGGCCAGAGTGATGACAAACAGCACCAGGGCCAAGGCAAAGGCGGCCAGCGTCTTGGCGCTGTCGAACTCCTGGTCGCCGACCAGCAGGGTGACGATCTGTACTGTTACCGTTGTCACCGCCTCCAGTGGATTGGCGGTGAGGTTGGCGGAGAGCCCCGCTGCCATGACGACGATCATGGTCTCGCCGATGGCGCGTGAGACGGCCAGCAGCACTCCGCCCACGATGCCCGGCAGCGCGGCGGGAATGATCACCTGACGGATGGTCTCTGAACGCGTGGCACCCAGACCGTAGGAACCGTCTCGCATCGCCTGGGGTACCGCGTTGATCACGTCATCGGAGAGGGAGGAGACGAACGGTATGATCATGATGCCCATGACCACACCGGCGGCCAAAGCCGATTCCGAGGAGACACCCAGCCCCATGGATGCACCTAAGTCCCGGAAAAAAGGCGCTACAGTCAGCGCAGCAAAAAAACCGTAAACCACAGTGGGAATGCCCGCAAGCACTTCCAGTACCGGCTTGGCAAGACTGCGAAAGTGCCTGCCTGCATAGTCGGCCATGTAGATCGCAGAGAGCAGGCCAATCGGCACCGCGACCACCATGGCGATGAGGGTGATCAGAAAGGTACCGGCAAACAGCGGTATCGCACCAAACACCCCTGAAGAACCCACCTGGTCGGCCCGGATAGCTGTCTGCGGCGACCACTCCAGACCGAAGATAAATTCTGTGACCGGAATCTGTTGAAAGAAACGGATTGACTCAAACAGCACTGATAACACAATGCCGATGGTGGTGAATATCGCCAGCGTGGAGCTGGAAAGCAGAAAGAAATTGATCGCCTTCTCGACCCGGTTCCTGGCACGTTGATGACGGGTGATCGAGCGGTGGGCGAAATACCCGGCCAGTATTGCCAAACTGAGCGCGGCAGCGAACATGGCCAACTGGCTGATACCCTGCAGTCTGGCATAGTGATCCGCGGCACTCTGCAAGTTCTCGTCCACGGCGGTGGAGACGATGTCCCCCGTGGCCAGATTGCGGATATCGTTGAGCACCAGGTTTAGCCTTTCGGGTGGCAGTGCCTGTGTTTCTTGCGGCAGAGAATCCACAACCAGACCAGTTACCACCGATCCCTCGAAAGATATCCAGAGCACCAACAACAGAATGGCTGGTATGCCGCACCAAAGTGCGGTGTGCAACCCGTAATAGGAAGGCAGTGAGTGGAGATCTCTTACCCGGCCGGAGACCAGGTTGAGAGAGCGCTTCCTGCCCAGATAGTACGCCAGGGACATCAGACCCAGGAGTACGATAATCAGTGTGGAGGTATGCATCACAACTTCCAGACAAAAAAGCGGTTGCTTGTTGCAAGCAACCGCTTCCTTGCAGCTTACTTGGCGCTACGAATCAGAGCTTCAGGTTCTTGAGACCTTCAACATCGCTCTTGAAAGCCTTACGCTCATCGGTAGGCATCGGGATCAGACCTTTGTCCGCCAGATAGCCTTCGTCACCCCAGGCCTTATCACTGGTGAACTCAGCCAGGTATTCGTTGATACCGGGGATCTTGCCCACATGCGCTTTCTTCACATAGAAGTAGAGCGGACGGGAGACCGGATAGCTGCCGTCGGCGATCAGCTCGAAGGTCGGTGCTACGCCGTCAACCAGAGAGCCCTGCACCTTGTCGGAGTTCTGATCCAGGAAGCTGTAGCCGAAGACACCCAGAGCGCCCTTGTTGGCTTCCAGCTTCTGTACGATCAGGTTGTCGTTCTCGCCAGCCTCGATGTACTTGCCATCTTCACGCACGGTGTGACATACAGACTTGTACATCTTCTTGTCTTTCTTCTTCATGGCCTTGATCCAGCCAATCTTTTTACAGCCGCCTTCCATTGCCAGCTCGGCGAAGGCGTCGCGGGTACCGGATGTGGGAGGGGGGCCCAACACTTCGATAGCCATGTCAGGCAGATCGCCATTCACTTCCTTCCAGGTCTGGTATGGATTAGCTACCAGCTTGCCGCTCTCGGGATCTTTAGGATCAGGCACCTCTTTGGCCAGGGCCAGGAAGATGTCCTTACGGGTCACGGAGAACTGCGGAGCAGACTTGGAGTTGGCCAGAGCGATACCGTCGTAACCGACCTTAACCTCGACGATGTCGTTGATGCCGTTGCCTGCGCAACGCTCAACTTCAGATTTCTTGATACGGCGGGATGCATTAGTGATGTCGGGGTGTTCGACACCGACACCGGCACAAAAGAGTTTCAAACCACCGCCAGAGCCGGTGGATTCAATCTTCGGTGTCTTGAACTTGGAGGTCTTACCGAACCGCTCGGCCACTACGGTGGCGAACGGATAGACTGTGGAAGAACCCACCACGCTGATGTAATCGCGGGCGGATGCCATGCCAACAAAACCGGTCAGCGAAAGCGCGACAGCGGTTGAAATCAGCTTTTTCATTTCGATTCTCTCCTTAAACATAGAGATTATGATTACCAGTAAATTGGTCTTGGATATGGATTTGGTGAGGAGAGAATAGGCCGACAATGTGAACATTCGATGAGAGAAATATGACAGTTCCATGTCAGTTTTCCTGTTGGCGCTACTGCTTGGCGGAGAAGCGGTAGCCGGCACCCCGTACCGTCTGCAGCAGGGTCTGTTTTCCACTCGGCTCAAGGGCCTTGCGCAAGCGTCGAATATGTACGTCGACGGTACGTTCTTCTATATAGACGTTGGTTCCCCAAACACGGTCAAGGAGCTGACTGCGGGAAAAAACGCGTTCCCGATGGGTCATGAAATAGTGCAACAGACGGAACTCGGTAGGACCAAGATCCACCGTCTCTTCGTCAGCTGTTACCCGGTGGCTGACGGGATCGAGCACCAACCCGGAACATTCCAGTGACTCCCCGGCCAGCAGCGGCGATACCCGGCGCAGGATGGAGCGAATCCTCGCCAGCAACTCCCGGGCAGAGAAGGGTTTGGTCACATAGTCCTCGGCACCGATGTCGAGGCCGCGCACCTTGTCGCTCTCCTCACCCTTGGCGGTCAGCATGATGATGGGGATCGACTCGGTCTCGCTATCATTTTTCAGACGGCCAGCCAGCTCGATACCGCTCATGCCCGGCAGCATCCAGTCGAGCAGGATCAGATCCGGACGCGACCTTCGGATCAGGTTGATTGCCTGGGTCGCATCTTCGGCAAAATCGGCCTGGAAACCCTCCTGCTCCAGAATGAAACGCAACATCTCGCCCACAGCGGGCTCGTCGTCAACGGCTAGAATTCTCGGAATTGTCATCTCTGCATCCATCATGAGTCATGATGTGCACATTAAACCGGAGCTTTGTTACACAAAGATGACAGCTATGCCTTTAATTTACAGGCAGTTTACAGATGCTTCTCAATCGGCTCAGGTGGCAATAGCTGGGCGATCGCCTCAGCTCTGCCATTCCCCGCGATGACCGATTCATAGAGTTCCTGCTGCGGTTTCCAGAACATCACGCCGATGCCGTCATCCTCGGAGTGACTGACCACACCCATAATCTCCCAGTGGCGACTGCCGCGAAAAATCTCCAATTCCACCAAAGCGCCGGTGAGGAGAGAGACTCTCTCCGTCTTCAGATAGATCCCCTGACTGGAGCAGTTGACCGCCTTCGCGGGAAATATCCGCTGCTTTCTGTAGCGGATATAGACATCCCCATCCATCGGGTAGCGCTTACTGTATCTTCTCTCTACGGCCATATATTTTTCTCCAATTTCGTCGATGTAGAGTCTAGGCAGGCTGAATGACATGCATGTGACGTTGGAGTGAACGCTTTCTGACAGGAGCACTCCCCCGAAGGGGCCGATTCCTGTTATCCTTGCCGCCCTTGTAACAGCGCGTAAGACAACCGACGATGAAGACGCAGATCGAGCAACTGGTCACAGCCGCATTGCAGCAGCTTGCCGGAGACGGATTCCTGCCGCAGGAAGCCCTGGCGAGCCCGAAAATTGAACGTACCCGCGACAACCGCCACGGGGATTTCGCCACCAATGTAGCGATGATCCTGGCCAAACCGGCTCGCAAAAACCCGCGGGAGATTGCGCAGGCCCTGCTTGAAGCACTGCCCGCCTCCGATCTGGTGGAGCGCTGCGAGATCGCCGGCCCCGGCTTCATCAACTTCTACCTTGGGCCTACCGCCTATCACAACCTGATCCCCCAGATCCTCAACCAGGGACACGGGTATGGCCGCAGCCAATTGGGCGCCGGCAAACGGGTGCAGGTGGAGTATGTCTCCGCCAATCCCACCGGCCCTCTTCATGTGGGTCACGGTCGCGGTGCCGCCTATGGTTCTGTGGTCGCCGACCTGCTGGCCGCCGTGGGTTACGACGTCCACCGCGAATACTACGTCAACGACGCGGGCAGGCAGATGGACATCCTCGCCACTTCGGTCTGGCTGCGCTATCTGGAACTGTGCGACGAGACCCTGACCTTTCCCGCCAACGGCTACAAAGGGGACTATGTCTGGGACATCGCCGCCACCCTGCACCGTGACCATGCGGAGGCTTACAAACACGCGGCTGAAGAGGTCTTTGACGACATCCCCGCGGACGAACCGGCCGGTGGTGACAAGGAGGCACATATCGACGCCTTGATCGATCGTGCCAAATCCCTCCTGGGAGATAACCGCTATCGTTTCGTCTTCGAATTGGGTCTGAACACCATCCTCGACGATATACGGGATGACCTCTCACTGTTCGGCGTCAATTACGATCAGTGGTACTCCGAACGCAGCCTCACAGAGAGCGGCGCTGTGAACAAGGCCATTGAGCGACTACGCGGCAGCGGTTATCTCTATGAGAAGTCGGGGGCGCTCTGGTTCCGCTCCACCGACTTCGGCGACGAAAAAGACCGGGTGGTGGTGCGCGACAACGGGCAGACCACCTATTTCGCCTCCGACATCGCCTACCACATGGACAAACTGGAGAGGGGCTTTGAGCGGGTCATCGATGTCTGGGGCGCCGACCATCACGGCTATGTGCCCAGGGTCAAAGCTGCCTTGCAGGCGTTGGGAGACGACCCAAGCAAGCTGGATGTGCTATTGGTTCAATTCGCCATTCTCTACCGTGGTGGAGAGAAGATTCAGATGTCGACCCGCTCCGGCCAGTTCGTCACCCTGCGTGAATTGCGCAAGGAAGTGGGGAAAGACGCCGCCCGCTTTTTCTATGTCATGCGAAAGTGCGAGCAGCATATGGATTTCGACCTCGACCTGGCCAAATCCCAGTCGAGCGACAACCCGGTTTACTACGTCCAGTACGCCCATGCGCGTATCTGCAGCGTTTTCGATCAGGCGGCGGAACAGCGGATTGCCTTCGAGAGCGATCCCAATCGTGTCGACTACAGCAAGTTGACCGAAGCCCACGAACAGAGTCTGATTACCAATCTTTCGCGCTATCCCGAGTCCCTGGAGGCCGCTGCGCTGAACGAAGAGCCCCATGTACTCACCCACTATCTGCGTGAACTGGCCAACGACTTCCATACCTACTACAACACACACAAATTCCTGATCGACGATATCGGTTTGCGGGATGCCCGCCTGCAGTTGATCCTGGCGACACGGCAGGTCTTGAGAAACGGGCTCAATCTACTGGGTGTGAATGCGCCGGAGAAGATGTGATTCATGGCAGATTATAAACGACGCGCGAACCCAAAAAAGAAAAACCGGGGCCACACCAGCTGCAGCATCTGGTTCTTCGCCGGCATCGTTGCCGGCGCCTTTGTCGTTGGACTGCTCTGGCTCAAACTGGGCGGTGATCTCAGTAATGCACCCGTACCGGGTGTCACCAAACCGACGACGTCGCCTAAGTCCAACACGCCCAAACCGACATTTGAGTTCTATACCATATTGCCGGAGATGGAGGTCGTCATACCAGACGAGGAGCTGATGGTGCCGGAAGACCCCGAACCCGCCAGAAGCCAGCCAGAGACACCTACGCCAACGGTCAAGGATGGCACTGCCTACATCCTGCAGATGGGTTCATTCCGAAAATATGGTGACGCCGACCGCATGAAAGCGAAACTGGCACTGATCGGTATCGAAGCTGAGATTCAAAAGGTCAGCATCAACAACCGGGATACCTTCCACCGGGTACGCAGCGGTCCCTACTCGACCCAGCAACAGCTCAATGCCGTGCGCAGACTGGCTAATGAGAACAACATAGCCAGTCTTGTCATCAAGCTGAAAAAGTAGATTCAGTCATTCACCTGCCGATAGCAAATAGATCTCATCGGGTTATGACCGGCAGCGTCACGCCCACAAGGTTTACTTGTGACTCACCTTGAACCGTAATATCAAATCGTTCAACTCGCTCATCGAGCTCTGAATGGATGATGTGCAGTTGACTGCCTCGCTGGCTGCATGAGTTGTCGTGTCAGCCACCGTTGCAATATTTGAAATACTACGATTAATCTCCTCAGCCACGCTGCTCTGCTCTTGTGCCGCGGTTGCTATCTGGACATTCATTTCATGGATGCTCGACACCGACTCGACAATTTTGTCCAGGGCCTGATCAGCTTCGCTGCTTTGCTCGACACTGTTCTGCGCGAGATCTCTGCTGGAGGTCATGGCTTTGGCCGCTTCGCTGGTTCCACCCTGTAGCCGATCGATAATTTCGCGAATCTCCTCGGTTGACTTTTGGGTCCGTTTCGCAAGCGTCCTCACTTCATCGGCAACCACTGCGAAACCACGCCCCTGTTCACCGGCACGTGCCGCTTCAATGGCTGCGTTCAGCGCTAGTAAATTAGTCTGCTCTGCAATACCCGTGATGACTTCAAGCACCTGTCCGACCTCATGACTATCCTTTTCCAGCTTTATCATCACATTGGACGTCTCTTCCAACTGCCTCGCCATGTCATTGATACTGGCGATGGTTTCACCAACGATGCTCCTTCCAGATCCGGCCTGGGTATCGGCGTTTTGTGCCGCCTCGGCCGCATGGGTGGCATTCTTTGCCACCTCCTGCACGGTGGAAGCCATCTGATTCATCGCAGTTGCCGCCTGTTCGAGCTCAGTGTGCTGTAGACGTACACCCTCATTGGTGTCTTGTAGCGTCTTCGCGACCTTCTCGGTACCTGTCTGTACATGATGCGAAGTATGCTCAACGCTGTTAACGATCTCTCCCACCTGATCCAGCATCGTGTTGTAGGCAGTAAATGTTTCACCGATCTCATTATCGGCATGTTCGACTTCTAGCGGATGGGAAAAGTCCCCTTTCGCTACAGCCATCAGGCGCGATTTCAGCTGTTCGATATTTCTCATCAGAATCGCCGTCCCGAACAGACGCCCGAGCCATACCAAAAGCACGATACCGCCTGCCAACACCAGGGTGAATATCTGCTGAGTCTGCACAGTTTCATTCGCACTGGAGGCCATCATATTGACCCCTTTGTGCATCTCCTTCAGGACGACTACCGACTGGGTTTGTATGGCCTTCAGCCCCTCATCCGAAGGCTTGTCCAGATAACTGTTAATGGACTTTCGATAGGCTTTCCACAACCCTTCCACTTTATGCAGTTGATCCCGAATAACCGGATCGCCAATGGCTTGTATGCCGGCTTCCTGGTTTCCATTGAGCAGATTCCGATGCGAGCTTTCAAACAGCGTAATGGTCTTGTTAACCGTGTCTCGGGACTCAACCTCTTGCGCTGCAAGTAGCGCCTCCTTGGCCAATCTCTGACTCAACATGCGCTGTCTGCCAGCTACATTGATCCCTGTCGCATCAGAGCCAAGGCTGATAAAAAGAGAGCCCACCATCAAACCGGCAAAGGCAAATATCAGGATGTACGAAGCGAAGTATTGCTTATCCAGAGACTTGAGTCCGAAAACTCGTAAAGCAGACTGAATTAATGAGGCTATCCATGCGTTCATAGTGCCCCCTCACCAGATGGACTGGTGGCGATAGAAGAGTCTTGCCTCAATATATCGGCGAAGCTGAAATAAACATGAGGGAAATTATGGAAATAGATCGATGGCAATAGGCCCAAGACAGATCATAGGGGCCTATCCTACTGGAAGTATTACAAAATCAATGAGAACGCGGATTATCCGGGTGACAGAGAGAGTCAACCGTTCAACTAACGCAACCAAGGATATTTATATGCACCAAATGCCTATTTATCGGAGATATCAAGCTGCCAGGATGAAGCCGCACCCAAGAGGCACCGGAGCCTAATCTCGTTGCCGCCAGATATAAAGCTCGGTCGAAGCGGTATCACACCGATGACATTGGCTCCCGCACGCCATGTCGACTTTTCGCTGCTCAACCCTGCCCTTTCGTACCCACTGCTGCAGCATGCCTCTCACCGCATCCGGCTCTGCATCCATATGCAGCGCTATCTCAGCCAGTGTGGCCTGACCCCGCTTGGAGAGATAATTCTTGATTTCGCTAAGCACTATTTGGCCACTTCGGGTGTCAGCTGCTGGCTGCGAAACGACCAGTATCTCAAACCGCCGATAATGGCCACTAACAAAATCATCAGTCCGATAATCCAGGCCATCGCACTCTGCGGGTGCTCTGCATAAGTTGCGATCTGATAGTACAGACTGGCTGTTATATAGGCGATTCCGGTCGACCAGGCTACAACGAATGCCGCCCAGCGAGGACCGGCTTCTCGGCGGATGGCACCGATGGTGGCGACACAAGGAGAGTAGAGCAGGATGAACAACAAGTAGGCGAACGCCCCCGCCTGCCCATTAAACCGGGCCGCCATGGCGCCGAAGACATCGACATTGACCGCTTGTGCTTCAGCTGCCGCTTCGTAGGTGGTGATATCGCCCACATCCATCGCCAAAGGATCAGTGATCAGGTCCCGTACGCCCAGCAGGTTTTCCGGTACGGTAGCGGCGGCGTCCGCAAGTGATTGCCAGAGGTCAAATGGGGCCTCCTCGAGCGGTGACGTCATGCCGCTGCGCGCCAAGTTAGAGTAGAGCGCATCAAGTGTACCCACCACAGTCTCTTTAGCGAGGATACCGGTGAATACGCCAACGGTTGCCGGCCAGTTATCCTGGTCGATCCCTAGCGGCGAGAGCACGGGTGTGATGACTTTGCTTGTGGCGCTCAACACAGAGTGTTCCGTATCCTCGTTGCCGAAGCTGCCATCGGTACCGATAGAGTTGAGAGTGTTGATGATCAGCACCATGATCACGATCACCTGACCCGCCTCTTTGATAAAGAGTTTGACCCGGTCCCAAGTACGCAGGGTAACTCCTTTGACGGTCGGCATATGATAGTGAGGCAGCTCCATCATGAAACCCGCACTCTCACCCGACAGCAGGGTCTTCTTCATCACCAGGCCGGTCAGTATCGCCACCACGATACCGATCAGGTAGAGACCGAAGACCAGATTCTGCCCGTTAGCCGGGAAGAAAGCGGCGGCGAACAGCACATAGACCGGTAATCGCGCACCACAAGACATGAAAGGGTTCATGAGGATGGTCAGCTTGCGTTCCCGTTCGCTCTCGAGAGTGCGGGTTGCCAACACTGCCGGCACGTTACAGCCAAAGCCTACGATCATCGGCACAAACGCCTTCCCCGGCAGGCCGATGGAACGCATGAAGCGGTCCATGACAAAGGCCGCCCGCGCCATGTATCCGCTGTCCTCCACCACCGAGAGAAACAGGTAGAGGGCGGTAATGATAGGGATGAAGGTGGCCACCACCTGTATGCCGCCACCGGCACCGTCGGCCAGCAGGACTATCAACCAGTCAGGTACGCCGACACTCCCCAGCAGTTCGCCAAAGCCGTCCACGAAAATCGCACCCGCCACCCCATCGAAAAAGTCGATAAAGGCGCCACCGATGTTGATGGCGAACATGAACATCAGATACATCACAGCAAGAAAGACCGGTATCCCGAAGTAGCGGCTCAACACCACCTTGTCGATACGGTCACTGAAGGTCTTTTCCACTCGACCCCGGGTTCGGGTTACGTTCTGCGAAATGGCGTGGGCGTGTCCGTATCGGGTATCGGCGATATAGATATCGATCTCCTCATCCACACGGTCCTCAATGAGATTCTGCCAATGGGAGACTTGAGACTTAAGCGCGTCATCGGCATAGGTGAGGGCGAACGAATCACTCTCCAGCATCTTCAGCAGCAGCCAGCGCCGTTTGGCACGATCGAACGCCTGCCCATTTGGCAGGGCGGGTTCCATCGCTGTGATCGCCTGCTCCACCACCTCATCCTGGGCGAGGGCGAATCCCCCAGTCACATCACCCGCCGCCAGGTCCTGGATCGCGCCCTTCAACTTGGTAATCCCTTCACCGCTAACGGCCACAATAGGCACCACGGGACAGCCAAGGTCCTGGCTCAGGCGCTCGATGTCGATCTCCATGCCCCGCTTACGGGCTACATCCATCATGTTGAGCGCCAAAATCAGCGGTACACCCATCTCCAGCATCTGCACGGTAAAGTAGAGATGGCGTTCCAGATTGGCGGCATCGACGATGTTGACGATCAGATCTGCGTCGTCGGAAAGCAGATAGTCCCGCGTGACCTGCTCATCCAGCGAGGAGGCATCCATCGAATAGATCCCGGGCAGGTCGATAACGTTAACCTCATCCCGGTCGATGACGAAACGTCCCTCCTTACGGTCAACGGTAACACCCGGCCAGTTACCGGTACGCTGGCGAATGCCCGTCAGCATATTGAACAACGCTGTCTTGCCGCAGTTGGGATTGCCAGCCAGGGCGATCGTCAGTCGTTGATTTCTGCTTGGATCAGCTGATGGGGATTCGTCGTGGCAGGCCATATTTGTCTCTAGTCGGTCCCGGTGATAGGCACCACCAGCAGCTTCTCAGCCACCCCGGCACCAAGCGCCACGCGGGTACCGGCGTTTGCAACCACCACCCCCCCGCCACGCCGTTGCGTCAACTCCACCTCAGAACCGACACGAAGCCCCAGGCTGAGCAGCCGATGTATCAGCTGGCGTCCACCGGCAATACGTTTGATACACACATGTGAACCCACGGGCAGTTTCGCCAGGGAGATCATCGTATCCGCCGATCTGTTATTACGCTCAATCACCCGGTCTGCTCAAGATGTTAGTGATAATGATTCTCATTAAAACAATAAAACCTGGATATTGCAAGAGGGAGCATGGAGTATATTGCAATTAACTTATATAGTTAAATTGCCTGCGACGTGACACCCGAACCCAATCAGACCGGCTTCTGCAGGAGGTCGACCCGGTGCGGTTTGAGAAACTCGGCACCCCGAGGTCCCATGTGGGCAAGAAAAGACTGTCGGATCCTCTCATAGCGCACCTTGTCGATTGAGAGTGGCGTATGGGTGATATTGAGAAAGCGGTCTTCGAACTGTGCCCAGCTCTCGTAGCATCCCGGCACATTAAAAAAACATTCACCTTGCAGCTGCATGTCACCGCTTTGCACCAAGCGGAGTATGGCCAGGAATGCCTTCTCCCTAACGATCTTCTCATCGTGAATCAGACGCATCAGTTCATTGAATGCGCCACTGTAGACCGGTTCGGAAAAATAGGCCAACCCCCCGGGTTTGAGCACGCGGACAATCTCTTTCATTGCTTCAGGCATCAATCTCTCCGGCACGTGATGCAAAGATTTGAGCATCCACACAACGTCGATACTCTCATCGGCCGCCTGAACCGCCTCGGCACCGCCGAAAAGGAAAGTCAGATTCTCCGGCGATGGCTGCCGGAGATTTTTCTCGTGCTGCCTCTGATCCACTTCGGTGGCCACAAAACGACTAGCGGGATAACGTGCCGCAAAATGTCGCGTGATCCAGGCCGCACCGCAACCCAATTCGAGAACCTTGGCGTTCTCCAATGGCAATAATCGCTCCATCATCTCCAGTTCGGTGGCTGTCTCATAGGCCACCGGATCGTCTATTACCATCTGTTGTGCTGACAATATCCCGCCGCTCCGTTAATGTTACGAGGCACCATTCTACCCAACAGGCCCTACTTTTGTTTGATAGCGTTATTCATTGGTTTGACCGGCTGCGTTTTCAGCTCTCACGCTCCGACGCCCTGCCACTGCTCTCGGTTCTGGGCCTAGTCACCGGCTTTCTGGCGGGTGGTGTGATCGTCCTCTTCCGTCTCTTTGTGGAGGGCTTTCAGGCCGATATGTTGCCGGGCGGGCATCCGGAGAACTACGAGGGATTGCCACCACTACTACGTCTGGTTTTGCCTATTGCCGGTGGTTTGTTGCTAGGCCTGGTCTTTACCCGCCTGGCCAAGGGAGATTATGTGCTGGGGATTGCCCGGGTGATGGAGCGACTCGTTTACCACCAAGGATATCTGAGCCTGCGCAGCTTTCTGCTACAGTTTCTTGGTGCCGCCATCGCCATCATAAGCGGCCACTCGGTAGGACGCGAAGGCCCTCATGTCTATCTGGGTGCAGCCAGCGGCTCTCTACTCGGGCAGAGGCTTTCATTGCCCAACAACAGTATTCGTACATTGGTGGGATGTGGCACCGCCGCAGGGATATCAGCCTCCTTCGATACGCCACTGGCAGGGGTTATTTTCGCGCTGGAAGTGGTGATGATGGAGTACACCCTGGTCAGCTTTATCCCGATCATCCTGGCAGCGGTCAGCGCCAACAGCCTCTCCCTGCTGATATTCGAAGGTGAACGGGTGTTCGATATCGGCATCATGCAACTGGGGTCTCTGCATGAACTCATGTTTATCCTGCTGCTCGGTATTGTTGCCGGTGTGGCTGCCGCCGCTTATGTGCACCTGATAGACAAAATCTCAGACAGAAGCCGACAAATCCCCTTCTGGATCCGTACCACTCTGGCTGGTGTTGTGATCGGCCTCATCGCCCTCTGGTTACCTCAGGTAATGGGAATTGGGTACGACACGGTTAATACAATCATGCTGGGAGAGATGGGTCTGAGCTTGCTCATTCTGCTCCTGATAGCAAAACTCGTCGCGACCAGCGCAAGCATCGGTCTCGGCATACCGGGAGGTACCATCGGCCCCGCACTCTTTATCGGTGCCACGGTCGGCGGCATCATCGCACCACTGCCAGGCCTACTGTTCAACGGCACTGTATCTGACCCGGCAGTCTACGTCTTGATCGGTATGGGAGCTGTAATGGGCGCAGCCCTGCAGGGACCTCTGGCCGCACTGACTGCGGTGATCGAACTGGCCCACAATCCCGAAATCATCATGCCGGGCATGCTGGCTATCGTCATCGCCAGCCTCATCAGCAGCGAGCTGTTCGGCAAGTCATCCATGTTTCATACACTGTTGCAGGCTACCGGACTCAACTACCATACTGATCCGGTGATGCAATCGCTCCGGCGAACGGGCGCTGCGCGGTTCATGAACCGCAACTTCGCCCAGGTCAGCCCACTCATTAAGCGTCAGACCGCACAGATGCTGCTGGAAGATGCGCCGGAATGGCTGGTGATCTCGAATGACGACGACTCACTCACGTTGATGCCCGGCGTCGATCTGGTGCGCGCAGTGAAAGAGCAACAGGATGATGAGATCGACCTGCAGGAGATCCCCGCAACCCGCTATGAACTGGCCCCTCTGAAGATGCAGGCAACCTTGCAGGAGGCGCTGGAGCAATTGGATGACAGCCGTGCCGAGGCACTCTATATCGAGTGGTTCGACAACCAACACTTCTGGCGTATCCAGGGCATTCTTACCCGTTCACAGATCGAATCCGCCTACCGTTTTTGAGCCAGATCAGCCAGTCCCTAAAAAGCCCGGCGAATAGGCACGGAATACTTTAGAATGGATAGTTTAAACGACACTGTCGATTCAGCACTGTTGGGAGGCAAAATGAACGACCAGAACAGCAACCCAGAAACCATTCTGATCGATGAGCAGCCGGTAAGACTGGATGAACTGCTGACCGAATACCAGAAATTGAAAGCAGATGCGGCGCAAGAGAAAAAGGCTCAGAAAAAGGCCGTCCGCAAGTACTCTCAAGAAGAAGAACTGAAGCCGTACCAGGCTGAGCTGATCAAGATGCAGCAGTATCTTGAGCAGACTCGTCAACGCATGATTATTCTGTTCGAGGGCCGTGACGCCGCAGGGAAAGGCGGCACCATCCGCCGGGTCACCCGCTACATGAATGAGAAGCACTATCGGGTTGTCGCACTTGGCAAGCCTACGGAAGAGCAGAAGACGCAGTGGTTTTTCCAGAAGTATGTCGCCCAGTGCCCTCGAGGTGGTGAGGTCGTGCTGTTTGACCGCAGCTGGTACAACCGGGCCGTGGTGGAACCGATCTTCGGTTTCTGTACCCCGGAGGAGTACGAGAACTTCATGATCGGTTGCCCGGGGTTTGAGAAAGATCTCGTGCGTCAAGGCACGATCCTGGTGAAACTCTATTTCTCCGTGACCAAAGAGGAGCAGGCCAGGCGATTCGATCGACGCAAGACCGATCCACTCCGCCAGTGGAAGCTCTCTGAGATAGACGTACAGGCCCAGGACCGCTGGGATGAGTTCACCAAACAGAAATATGACATGCTGCGTCGAACCAATACCACCCACGCACCCTGGACCATCATCCGATCGAACAATAAACACCAGGCCCGCCTGAACGCCATGAAAGTGATTCTCAATGCGGTACCTTATGAGCGGCTGGATGAGGATCTCGATTTTGTGCCGGATCACAGCGTCGTCATTTCCGGCTCACGCGAACTGGAGCTAATGGAGGCGCAACGCCTACAACGAGGCAAGTTCGTCGGTTAATCTGATCAGAGCCCACCAATCCCTTTACATTGACTCTGCCGCCCACAATCTTGGGCGGCAGTACAACTGGCGGGAACCACAGCCGCTATCAGTGGCCGAAACAGTTAAGATCGATTGACCGGTAATTCACCCTCATGACCCTGTCTCTGACCCTGCTCGGTCTGCTTTGGATAGCCTATTTCTGCCTCCACTCCCTGTTGGCCTCGCTCTGGCTGAAATCCCGAGTAGCCGCCCGCCATGACTGGCTGATGCCCGCTTACCGGTTGATCTTCAACACCCTCGCCACGCTGTTACTGATTCCCCCTGTTGCCTACATGTTCTGGTTGCAGGGCGCCCCCCTATGGCAGTTTGAGGGGGTTTGGCACTGGCTCAGACTTGCCATCATGTTGGTGGCCGTGGCCGGTTTCCTCTGGTCAATGCGCTACTACGACGGGCGGGAGTTCATGGGACTGAAACAGCTCAGCGAAGGCCAGAGGGATATAAAGGACCAGGAGAGTCTGCACATCTCGCCCATGCATCGGTACGTTCGTCACCCCTGGTACAGTCTGGGCCTGCTGTTGATCTGGACCCAGGATATGGATGCGGCCAGGCTGGTCAGCGCCCTCCTGATCACGGGTTACTTGATTTTTGGCTCACGACTCGAGGAGCGAAAACTGAAGGTCTATCACGGAGAGAGATACGATCACTACTGTGCGCGTGTCCCAGGCTTGATCCCTGTTCCCTGGCGCCATCTCACCAAGGAGGAGGCAGACACGCTTGTTGCCGACAGGTGATCGACAACCGTACCTGCCACTTGCAGCAGGTACGGTATCAAGGGCTACTGGTTGGGATCCCAGAAATTTTGTGGTCCGTATGGCATTGGGCCATAGCCGTATCCCGGTCCCATACCACGCCCCATACCAGGCCCGCGCATCATCGGACCACGACCTTCGTCTCGCATCATACCCATGTGACGCTGATGCATGGCATGACAGGCTGCCCGTTCCTCATCACTCATGCCATCGATCGCGGCTTGGTGTTTGGCCCAGGTCTCATCCATCATCTGCTGTCTTCTCTTCCAGGGGGGCGTTTCCGGCAGTTCGACTCCCCTCTGCATGGCCTGCTCCCGCATTTCCTGGTAGTGCTCCAGGCGGGCCGCCTCTCTCTCTTCGGGCGTCATTGACATCATCTTCTCATGCCGTCGTTGGCGCTCTTCCATATCGGGACGCGACCTCATCATAGAACCCGTGCGATTCCAGGGCGGACTCTCTGGCAACATCACACCCAGCTTTTCTGCACGTTGTCTAAGGTCCTGATAATGCTCGTTACGCACCTCCCAGCGCGACTCCCGCTCCTCCTCGATCGATTTCTGTATTGATGCGGGTGTTGGCACATCGACACGCTGTGTAACCGCCTCTGGCGATTCTGCAGTCTCCCCTACAGGCTCTGCGGTTTCACTTGTCGCTTCCTCGGCCAACAGAGGCAGACTGCAGGCCAGTATTGAAGCAAACGCAAGCACCATGGTCTTTTTCTCGTGCATCGGACTCTCCTCTTGTGTTATCTCTTATTTTACGGTCGTTATCGTTCTGTCTGTTATCAATAGTTATCCAACGAGTGAAGTGGCGGAAAGATTAAGATTCGGCTGCGACAGCCGGAGACACCTCGTTCCCCATTACGCCCTACTCCTTATTCACATCCTGTTGTTGCTCGGCGAGCTGGTTCTTCGTTTTGAGTGTAGCCACTTTTTCCGCCAATTCAGCCAGAAGACCATCCATACCCTTCTGTTTCACCAGATTTCTGAAAGAGGTTCGGTAGTTACTCACCAGACTGACGCCATCCACGGTGACATCGTAAGCGTACCAGTCACCCTTTCGCTGTCGAAGTTTATAACTGACCGGGACCTCTTTATTGGATGAGACGATGTAGGTCTGGACTTCAGCAAGTTTACCTTTCTGCCTCTCCCTCCCCATGCGTACAGACTGGTTCCGGTAGCTGTCCATGGCAGAATAGTATGTCTGCTCGAGAAGTTCCCGAAACAGCGTGATGAACTGTTCCCGCTGAGGCAGAGTGGCCTTGCGCCAACTGGCGGCAAGTATGACCTGAGACATGGACTCATAGTCAAAACGACGCCTGACGATTTCCCGCACATGTATCCTTCGCTGCCGCTTATCCAATACCGGGTTTTTCAATACTTCGAGAATATTATCCACAGTCTCCTTGATGCGCGCAGACGGTGTCACCGTCACCGCCGCAGGCAGACTGGATGTGAAAAACAACCCTAACAGAAACAACGTCACTAACCTGTTCATTCTTCTATTCCTGACTATGGCCCAACGGGCCCTATGACAACTTAATCCAGTGAAGGTGCCAACATACTCTGCCCCTGTCTAGGATCCGTGATCGCTGTCCAGTTGATAGCCGCTGATATCCCAGCAGATCCCCACACGTTGCTGTACTCCTTCCTCAATATGCCCGTGGCTGTAGTCAAGCACCCATCTGATTTGCCCGTCCGGCAGCAAAATCCGATAACTCATCTGCAACTCACCGTTCTCTTCCTGTGCGGAGAAAAGGGCGGACACTTTATCGCGATCCTCTGAATGCACCCGATCCAGAATCGCCTGCGGTGTCGGCTCAAACGCTTCCTCTTCCGCCCGGAAAAATCCGTACATACCCTCATCCCATTGACATCGCCCTACAGACGGATCCCAAACCCAGGCAGCATTCGGCATGACATCCTGCAACAAGCCCAGTTGTCGCCGATGCCGTCGCGAATCCTTACGATAGCTTAATGCCTTGCGTTTTAAGCGCAGCAACTTCTCCTTCAGGTGCCTCTCTCTCCGTTGCAATCGACGAATCGTCTGTTTCAGTCGGCCATGTCGATGTATCTGCTGTTGCCTTGTGTAGCGCCGAACCGCCCAGCCGACAAAAAGCGTCCAAGCGATCAGGAGGGGTAACATCAATACCCAGGTCGGAATCGGATCTTGGAAGTTATCCGGCCTCTCCACTCGCGGCCAGCGAAGCCAGATGGCCTGCAGCTCTTCGCTAGTGATACGATCGATACCCTTTTGGATCAGGCTCTGCAATTCTGGATATCTTTGTGGTGTTGCCAGTGAGATATCGTAGGTCAGTGTCGTACGTACCTGCTCCTCGATATCCCCAATTTCTGTCTGTTGAAGCAGGTAAGCAGCACTGGCCACATCTCCCAGATAAGCCAGTGCTCTGTTTTCAGAAACCGCCTGTAACGCCTGCTCAAGCGTTGGGAAATCGTTGACTTTCACACCTGGAACCAGAGTAGTCAGTCCCTGGTCCCAGACACTGCCGCTAACGACTGCTACTGTCTTGCCTCTCAATTCAGTAAGCCCGCGGCTCGACAACTCCTGATTACTGAAAAGTGCAACAGGAAGACTGAGATAAGGGCGCGTACATATCCACGACCTGTTTCCATCCAGCCCTGTGGCAACGGCGCCCACCACATCTACCTCTGCACTGGCCAATGCAGTCGCCAATGCTGATTCGTTTGGAAAACGCTTGATTTCAAGTTGCAGCCCGAGATGCATCGCAAGCGCCCGAAGATAGTCCGCCACCAAGCCTTTCGGCTGAGATCCACCGGCATAGAAGAGAATCGGCGGTGTCCATTCCACTACACCGACCCGCAGTACCTGATGGCTATCAAGCCAGGACTTTTCAGCCACGTTGTATCGCGCTATCTGTGCAGAATCCGCGGACACCCAATAGAAACACAGGTATATGAGGAGATAAAGGCTGTATGGTCTCTTTGGCATACAAGTTCCCAGACGTCATCTGCGTACCACGCCTCCCGCGTGGGGCGGACGCTAACTATTTCACAAACTGTATCAAGATAAAACAGTGGTATCCTGCAGAGACGTTGAGTCATGTGTAAGGCGATACGGTCATTACACACAGCTGTATCCAACATTTTGTGCGATGGGATAGTAGAATTCCCCTTCAGTTTACATTCCGTACGATACGATATGACGACACAGTCAATTGATACCTGGCGTATTCGAACCGCCGCCCGCATGCTTCAGATGGGAGCCATTGTGGCCTATCCCACTGAAGCCGTCTTCGGCCTGGGTTGTAACCCGTTCGACGAAGCGGCGGTTCTCCGGCTCCTGGCACTCAAGCAACGGCCTGTCGAGAAAGGCATGATACTGATCGCGGACAGTTTTGATCGCTTGAAACCCCTCGTTGGAGATCTGCCTCAGGCCACACTCGATCACGTACTCTCTCACTGGCCTGGCGCCATCACCTGGCTGCTGCCAGCGGCCAAGCAGACACCCTCATGGCTGACCGGACAACACTCGACCCTGGCCATGCGGGTGACCGATCACCCCATTGCCTCGGCCCTCTGCCGCGTCGCCGGCATGCCACTCGTCTCCACCAGTGCAAACCTGAGCGGTAGACAACCGGCGCGCACCGCGTTACAGGTCAGGCTGCGTTGCGGAGATGAGGTTGACTGGATAGTACACGGTCAAACCGGCGGTCTCACCCGCCCCACGCCGATCAGGAATGCCATCAGCGGAGAAGTCGTAAGGAGCTAGAAAAAAGGCCCACCCGGGGAGGGGGTGGGCCTAAAGCGCTTGTTTTAGCGCCGGAGGAGGATCGAAACCTACAATACTGCCTGTTACCCATAGTGGCGGCAGTCCCAGCTAGACCTTTAGTCTTATTTATTATTATATTTAAAAAACGAAAAAAATTATCTAACTTACAGTTATTTATGTATTTTTATTGCCGAAAGCCCATCTGAAAGCCTCGTTATTCGTTTAAACTGCGAACAAGATTCGCCGGTTTCCACCGAATTCACTCCCGGCTGGCATGAGCGAGATAATCCCCCAGGTGCTCATCGATCCACTCCCGCAGCCAGTGTGTAGCCCGGGAACCGTGGAATCGGCCCGCCTCCTCACCGTCGACAAACAGAATCACAGTGGGAAACCCCCTCAGTCGGTATCGTCCCGCAAGGCGCATGTTGTCATCGACTTCCACCTTGGCAAGCAACACCAGGCCTTCCAGTTCATCGATCACGCGCTCCAGGGCCGGTGAGAGTGAGATACAGGGGGCGCACCATTCGGCCCAGAAGTCGACCAGTATGGGTTGATGGCGGGAAGCCTGGATGACCTTCTCCTCATATGTCGCCTCGTCTACATCGAAGATATGGGGGGAAGTCGAGGTTTTTTGACTCATGAATCGCGCCTTATCTGCCTGATGAGTGGTTTGGGGCGTGCATGATAGGTTATCTTAAGGGTTTGACCCAAGCCTGTAGAGTATTCCAACGATTATGAGTAGCCAGCAACGATCCCCATTTCCGGCAACCCGTATGCGACGTATGCGCCGAGACGATTTTTCCCGGCAACTGATGCGCGAAACCCAACTGACACCAGCCGACTTCATCTACCCGGTCTTTGTACTGGAGGGAACCGGTGAACGGGAAGCTGTCCCCTCCATGCCGGGTGTCGAACGCATGAGCATCGATCTTTTAGTCGAAGAGGCAAAAGCCATTCATGATCTTGGCATTCCTGCCATGGCGCTCTTCCCGGTGACCCCGCTCTCCGCCAAGAGTGAAGATGCACGCGAAGCCTACAACCCGGACGGGCTGGCACAACGTGCTGTACGCGCCCTGAAAGCCGCAGCTCCTGAATTGGGTATCATGACCGATGTCGCCCTTGACCCTTTTACCACTCACGGTCAGGACGGACTCATCGACCAGACAGGCTATGTACTCAATGATGAGACCAAGGCAGTACTGGTCAAGCAGGCGCTCTCACATGCAGAGGCCGGTGCCGATATTGTGGCCCCCTCCGACATGATGGATGGCCGTATCGGCGCTATCCGCGAGGTACTTGAGGAGAGCGGTCACATCCACACCCGCATACTCGCCTATGCCGCCAAATACGCCTCAAGCTTCTACGGTCCCTTCAGAGACGCGGTGGGCTCCGCTGCCAATTTAGGTGGCGGCAACAAATACAGCTACCAGATGGATCCGGCAAACAGTGATGAAGCCCTGCATGAGGTGGCCCTCGACCTACAGGAAGGGGCCGACATGGTGATGGTCAAGCCGGGTATGCCCTACCTCGATATCGTGCGGCGAGTGAAAGAGACCTTTCAAGTCCCAACGTTTGCCTATCAGGTCAGCGGTGAGTACGCGATGCTCAAGGCGGCGGCCCAGAACGGCTGGCTCGATGAACAGGCCGTCGTCATGGAATCCCTGCTCTGCATCAAGCGCGCCGGCTGTGACGGCATTCTGACCTACTTTGCCAAACAGGCGGCTGAGTGGCTTCAATAGATAATTCAAAATCGGATAAATGGACAGATACGCAGTCATCGGCAATCCCATTGAGCACAGTAAATCTCCAGAGATACACACCGCCTTTGCCCGTCAGACCGGAGAGGATATCGAGTATATCCGTCTACTCGGCAATCCCGACGATTTCAACGGAGACGTGAGACGTTTTCTTGCCGAGGGCGGACAGGGCCTCAATGTTACAGTGCCATTTAAAGAAACGGCATGGCGTCTGGCTGACGAACTGAGTTCCAAGGCGCACACCGCTGGCGCAGTGAATACGCTAACCCGTTTGGAAAATAATCGGCTGCGGGGCGACAACACTGATGGCGTAGGCTTGGTAAGAGACCTAACTGTCAACCAGGGATTTAGACTCGAGGGTAAGCGGATACTGATGCTAGGGGCCGGAGGGGCCGTACGCGGCGTCATGCGCCCCCTTTTGGAACAGAATCCGAAACGGATCGTCATCGCCAATCGTACAGCGAGCAAGGCCTACTCCTTGGCCAACGGACTTTTAGAGTACGGTCAGGTGGCGGGTTGTGGATTCGATGAACTTGATGGCATGCAGTTCGACCTGATCATTAACGGTACCGCCGCCGGACTCAAAGGGGAGGTACCCAAGATACCTGGCTCCATACTGGCGAACGGCGGCTGGTGCTACGACATGCTTTACAGCGACCAAGCCACCCCATTCCAGGAATGGGGGAATGAGCGCCGGGCCGGACGCTCACTGGATGGTTTGGGTATGCTGGTCGAACAGGCTGCAGAGTCTTTTCGCCTGTGGCGTGATGTCCTACCGGAAACGACGCCTGTCATTGCCCAACTGCGCAATGCGCGCAATTGAAACCGACCGATACTCCGAGACATGTGAAATGACTTGACCGGGAACGCAATTGCTGCGCCCGCTCCGACTACTCAACAACCTCATCAGCCATCCGCAACACATCCTCTGCCAGCGTAAGCCCAATTTTCTTTGCTGTTCCAGCATTCAAGGTCAGACGAGTACCAAGAGGGTCCTGCACACCAATCTCACTGGGTTTTACGCCGTGATGCAGAATATCCTCGGCTATGACTGCAGCCTGCAACCCAATACTGGGAATATCCGGATTGACAGCCAGCAGCATTCCCAAACGCACGATATTATCGGACTGACCAATGCAGATCAGACGATCTTTAAGACACTGCCGTTTCAGCCAGTGAATATTGTCCAACGTATACAGTACCGGATCTGTCGGCAACCAAAGCGCATCGACCCTCCCCACCAGTCGCCGGTATCCCTGCTTGAGTTCTTTGGCTCTATCGATCGGATAGGAGACGACATCCATGCCCACCAGCTCAGCCGCACGAACAGCTTCATCGATGGTCGATGAACTGTGAGTCTTGCTATAGAGAATACCTAGCCGCGCGACTTCAGGGAAGAGCAGGTTCAATGAGAGCAATTGGGTACCCGATGAGACATCGGAGTCGATTCCGGCGATGTTTCCCTGCCCTTGCATCAGTTTATAACGCTGCCAGTTGAGTACCATGGCGAATACGACCGGTACATCCTGTCTCGATGCGGTAGCAGCCTTGGCAAAGTAGGCAGCTTTTGCGCCCAGCGCCAGAATCAAGGACGGGCCGGAATTCATAATCCTTTGCATCAATTCAGGCGCCCTTTTGATATCACCATGAAGATTGTAAACTGAGACATCCCGCATCAATTTCGCTTCAAACTCAGCCAGCGGCTGCTCATATGCGGCTTCACTATCTGATAATAAAACAGCCACGGGGCCCTCTGCAGACCATGCAGGCCAGGTAAATAACAGTAAGATCAAAGCCCGCCAACGCCTACTCATTGTGTTCACTCCATCCATCTATACGAAGCGCACGCATCACTTGACTGCTTCCTGTTGAAATCATGAATTGTCGGAATATCGCCAGCTGTTCGGAAGTGGATGAATCCTCCAGATAACCAAGTACCGGCATATCCAATGATTTGGATTTCCCCAACACATTCAGCGAATCAATCAATCGCGGATTGATTGCTCGAAACTGCTGCAGGCTGACCTGAGAAACCAAAGCCACATCCACCTGCGTTAATGCCGCTGCAAAAATGGCATCTACATCCTTCGGCACCTCGACCACACGGATCTTTTTCAGGTCAACCACTTCATCATCGGGAAAAATAATGTTGAGAATCTCAACGGAATCTGGACCTAAGCTGGTCATGGCTAGAGAGATACGCTCAGACGCTTGCATGTCTTTGTGTGAATATCGCGCAGAAACCAGCACCTTATGATAGCTTTGGCGATGATCGCGAACTGCTTGCAGCATTGGCTTGAGCTGCAATGCGTTGCCATAACTATGCAGATACCAATCGGGCGCAAACACAAAAGATGGACGATCACTACGCACGCCCTGATTGAAATCGGTCAAACGAGCAAAGGGTTGAAAGTCAACATCCAAACCCAGCTTATCCAGCAACATCTCCATGTCGTGCTTCAAACGCTCGAGGTTATGCTGTGGCGCATCGGGATTGAAATAGTAAAAACGCAGCGCCGTATCGGCATACGCGGACCCTGCCAGGATGAGCAGACAAAGAGAGAGTCCGCATATCAGGTTATGGATTCCTGTCTTCAAAAAATCATCTACTCTGGCAGTTTGAAGTAAAAAGTCGCCCCTTTATCCACTTCGGCTTCAGCCCAAATAGATCCTCCATGGCGGTGGACAATTCTTGCCACTGTCGCCAGCCCTACACCCGTCCCTTCAAATTCCGTACTCTTATGTAAACGCTGGAAGGCACCAAACAATTTGTCGACATATTTCATATCAAAACCTGCGCCATTGTCGCGCACAAAGAACACCTTATTGCCGTCATGCTGGGTTTGCCCAATCTCAATCTCGGCATGATTTCTACGTGCACTGTACTTCCAAGCATTTCCTATCAGATTATCCAAAGCGATATCCAGCAGGTGGGCATCCCCCCTGGTCTGCAACCCAGGCTCTATCTTAAATGCGACAGAGCGTTCCATATCTGTTTCACGTAATTTATTGACAACAGACTCCGCCAGCTCAGTCAGGTTTACATTGCCAATGGTCATCTCCTGCCGACCCAATCGAGAGAGCCTTAACATGTCGTCAATCAGCAATCCCATGCGGTTTGCTGCAGCTCGTACCCGCCTCAGATAATCCCGCCCTGTTCCATCGAGCTGACTGCGATAATCCTCCTCCAATGCCTGGCTGAACCCGTCAATACTGCGCAGGGGCGCTCTGAGATCGTGAGAAACGGAATAGTTAAACGCCTCAAGCTCCTTGTTGCTGCGTTCCAGCTCGAAGGTACGCTCTGCAACTTTCAATTCAAGAGACCGGTTATGCTCATCCAGCTGCCTGCGGGAAGTCTCCAGATTTTGAGTCATGGTATCGAAAGAGTGGGCAAGGGAGCCAAATTCGGCACAGACAAGATCCTGTATATTCAGCTGGTGCTGAAGATCTCCCTCGGACACCTGCCTGACTCCCACAGCAAGCTCGCTGATGACTTTGAGTAATCGCCGGGTAAAAAGAAGTGCCACCGAAAACCCTAGCAGAACTAACAGACCCACCACTGATAAATAGAAAATCTTGGTTTGCTGAAGCTGTTGTTCCCACTCCTTTTCACGGGTTTGAATATGTTTCTGCAGGCGTTCTGTGGAAAAACCACAGCGTAAGATTCCCCAGAGTTCTCCGCCATTATGGATCGGAGATACGGCCTCCAGCAGATCGCCAGGCTGAGATGTATCCGGGCCGCTTCTGAGAAACTTTATGGGAGGCGCACTCTGCCCGACTCCCTGAAAATCACTCTTCATGAGTGCCAATGCCCGCTTATCCAAATCGCCCTCGAGTACTTTACCCACCTGACGCGGATCATTATGTGCAATCACCATTCCCACTTCACTGACCATCTGGCAAGAACGGATCTCATCATCGCCTTCAGCAACCTGCTGCATCAGTGTATTGAGGAAACTAAAGTCATAACCCGTAACGGCCTGGTTTGCGCTCAAAACCATACTGCGCATCAAGGAGGCACTGCTGGCCTGCATCGCAGCGTGCATGGCCTGAATATCTTCTTGCTGTTTTCGCTCACGAAAATCAACGATCTGCTGCCAGAAAAGCAAGCTGATGCCGGCAAATATCAGTAGCAGGGCCAGATTCATCACGATCAGATAGATTCTGATCGGTGGGAGTCTTTTCGTTTTTTCTCCGATTTCAGATATGGTCATAAACTAAGCCAGTGTGGTGGGCACAAGAAATCACCCCTTCGCAAGAAAGTATGGCGACTCCACATCAACCAGATATTCCTGTTCTGACAACCCGCTTCTTCGAGTGATAAGGAATTACCTTCCTGACTAAATTTTTTGAATCAGTGCTCGATAAAGCATCATAAGCCTGACGGAAGGAATACTGTCCAGCCATCAGCACCACTACAAAATCTACCTTAATAGTAGTAGGGTAAAAAGACTCTCACACTCTGCTGTGCGCTTCCAGGCCACAATATGAAAAATATACATCGTCTATCAATGATCCTGGCGCTGGCTGTTTCGGTTTCTCTACCCGCCTCCGCTGACGACCCATTGATTTCAGACCAGCAGATGAAGGAGGCCGAACGGCTCTTCAGCGGTCCCAGCGAAGAGGACTACTATCGAACCGATGCCATTCTGACCAGCGCCACCGGCAGCGCCAAACCCGTATTTCTCGCACCCTCGGTTGCCAGCGTCATTACCAAGGAAGAGATTGAGGCCATAGGAGCTGCCACACTGGATGAGGTGCTCGAGACTGTACCGGGACTACATGTCTACATCTCTTCGTTCTCGCTGTTTACAAAAAAATGGTCTATTCGCGGTATTCATACCGAGGGTAATCCCCAGGTTTTGCTGTTGATCAACGGTCAACCTATTCAGAATCTTCACGTGGGCTTTCGCCCCGCCCAGTTCCAACTCCCGGTCAGTATGATCTCCCGGGTGGAGGTAATCCGTGGGCCGGGCTCTGCGGTTCACGGCGCAGATGCTTTTGCCGGCACCATTAACGTAATCACCAAGGATGGCCAGGAGATAGATGGGGTTCAGGCAGGCGTGCGCGGCGGCTCATTTGGCCGCAAGGATGCCTGGGTACAACATGGCGGCAAATACGGAGACTGGGATCTGGCAGTGGGTTTCGACCTTATGCGATCGGACGGGGATGACGAGCGTATCATCGGGCGGGATACGCAGAGCGCATTGGATGTTAATTTCGGCACCTCAGCCTCCCTGGCACCCGGACCGTTAGAGACCCAATACAACACCATCAGTACGCACGTTGTGATGAACCGGCAACACTGGAAGCTCCACCTGTGGGGCTGGAGTGAAAGGGATGGAGGAGTTGGTGCCGGTCTTACTGAGGCCTTGAGCACTAACAACCGGAGGAGTAGCAACCTACTCTTGGGTGATATTGATTACAGCAATGACCAGTGGTTTCAGAACTGGACGCTTGGATTCCGATTGGGCTACCTGTACAACGAGGAGGAGGACCATCTGCAGCTGTTTCCCGCCGGTGCGGTTCTGCCCATCGGCAGTGACGGCAATCTTAACTTCACCTCCCCTGCTGGCTTCACCCTGTTCACCGATGGTTTCATCGGCGCCCCGGAGCACACATTCAACCGCTACAGCCTTGAGACCTCGGCGCTTTATAACGGTCTGGCGCAACACAACATGCGCTTTGCACTCGGATACCAGTATGCCGACGTCCGCTATCGCGCCAGACAGAACTGGGGACCAGGCGTCATAGACGGTAGTCAGGCTGTGGTGGACGGTTCTCTGACCGATCTTACCGGCCAGCCCGGCATCTTTATGCCCGATGTCGACCGAAAGCTCTGGTACCTCTCCGCCCAGGATGAGTGGGCCTTCACCCATAACTGGGAGCTGACCCTCGGCGCCCGATACGACCACTACTCCGACTTCGGCGGCACATTCAACCCAAGGGCAGCACTGGTGTGGCAGACGCGTCACGATCTGACCACAAAACTGCTTTACGGACGCGCTTTTCGGGCACCCAGCTTCAGCAACATGCATGCGCAAAACAATCCCATCGGTTTGGGTAACCCCAACCTTGATCCGGAAGTGATCGATACCCTGGAACTGGCTTTGGATTATCGCCCATCACCGGACCTGCGAATGGCCGCCAACCTCTTCGTTTACGAAATCGATGGTCTGATCGAGTTCGTTCCCGATCCAGGCGGGGCATCCGCAACCTCGCAAAACAGTCGAGACCAGAAAGGCCAGGGCGTTGAACTGGAGATAGACTGGGAAACCACCCGAAACCTCCGTTTAACAGGGAATCTGGCCTGGCAAGACTCGGAAGACAAAGCGACCGGCGACCCGACACCGGATGCGCCTGGACTACAAGCCTACGCCAATGCGCACTGGAAATTCCTACCCAGGTGGTCAGTTGACGGCCAGTGGATATGGATTGGCGACCGTAAGCGGGCTGCAGGAGATACGCGTTCTGACATCGATGACTACAGCACCGTCAACCTGACCCTGCGCCGCAAGAAACTATTCGACACTATCGACCTGGCTTTGGCGGTTCGCAATCTGTTTGATGAGGACATCCGCGAGCCCAGCACGACATCGATACCCGAAGACTACCCCATGGAGAGCCGTTCAGTGTGGCTGGAAGTTCGAACGGCGCTTTGAACCGGGAAAGAAACTCGTTGGCATATTAACTCGCTAACGGGGTCGGCCTGCAGATACCGTAGCCCTGGGCAAAATCGAGTCCCATCGCCTGGAGTAAATTATACGTCTCATCCTGCTCAACAAATTCCGCAATGGTCTTTAACCCAGCCACATGCCCGATTTTATTGATCGCGTCAACAATGGCACGACTCATCTCATCTTCTTCTACCTGCTTTACGAATGACCCATCGACCTTTAGAAAATCGACGGGTAACGATTTGAGGTACGAAAAGGAGCTGAGTCCGGTGCCGAAATCATCAAGCGCGAAGGAGCATCCCATCTCCCGGATCTCCTGTATAAAGCTGACCGTCGTGTTGAGGTTATTGATCGCGGCCGTCTCCGTCACTTCAAAACAAATGGATTCCGCTGGGACTTTCAGATGCGACATCCGCTCCCGTATATAGAGAAAAAAATCTGGATCATTCAAAGAATTACCGGAAAGATTGATAAAGTGGAGACGACCATCCGCACACAGACCGGCCCTTTCACCCAGGTAGCTGAATATTGCATTCACGACCCAGCGATCAAGACGCGGCATCAAATCATATCTTTCCGCCGCTGGGATAAATGCGCCAGGCTCTATAATGCTGCCATCAGTGCCCTGCATACGCAGCAGGATCTCGGCATGCCTCGGTGTGTGATCGTCTTGCAGCGAAACAATCGGTTGCTGATAGAGTAGAAAACGCCCCTCATCCAGCGCACTGTTGATCCTACTTATCCACTGCATCTCATCACGTCGCAATGCCAACTCGTCATCTTCTGCCGTGTAGACATGAACACGGTTTCGCCCCCGACTTTTAGCCGCGAAGCAGGCCATATCGGCATTACTCAGGATTTCGTCGCTGCTTTTAGTTTCGGGTGTAATATCGACCAGGCCGATACTCACCGCCGTGCTGAATGGTCGCGTTTCCCACACAAATTTATAGCCTTCGACGGCCTCGCGAAGCTTGTTGGCCAGGAGTTCAGCCTGGAGTAGCGAACAGTTGCGTAAAATCACGCCAAACTCATCACCACCAAGGCGCGCCAGCAGATCGGTCTCCCTTACCTGGTGCTTCAACAGCGCTGAGATCTGGCGCAACATCTCATCTCCGGCCATGTGGCCACAGGTATCATTGATCACCTTGAACTGATCCAGATCGAGATACATAAATGAGTGAATCTCATGGTTTCGGCGTGCGCTACGGAGTGTTTCTGTCAGTGCCTGTTCCAGTTCACGCCGATTCTTGAGATTGGTCAGCGAATCATGGAACGCCATATGTTGCAGTTGGTCTTCAGCATGGCGACGTGCTGCACGTGACTTTGCCTCGTGTAACTCCCGCTCAATCGCAGCACCGAGACGGGTTAGATTGTGCTTCATGATGTAATCGGCCGCGCCGCTCTTCATCATGGAGACGGCCAGCTCCTCGCCGATACTGCCTGAGACAATGATGACTGGAATATCCGAATGATTCTCGCGCACCAGCTTCAGCGCCTCTTCCGAATCAAACGAGGGCATATTGTGGTCGGTTATCACCAGATCCCAGGTTCCGTCATCCAAAGCGGCTCGCATGTCTTCAGGGTTATCCACCCTGACATAGTGCTCGATCTCCCACCTGTCTTTTTTCAGGTGATGCAATAACAAAAGGGCATCATCCTCTGAGTCCTCGGCCAATAGCAGACGCAAGCAATTGTCAGTCATAGCTATTTTGCGGGCGGCGTTAAATTCAATACCAGCCAGTAGACTCCCAACTGTTGGACCGCATCAACAAACTGACCGAAATCCACAGGTTTCCGGATATAGCTATTGGCACCCAGTTGATAACTACTCACCAGATCTTTCTCTTCATCTGATGAGGTCAGTATCACAACCGGCAACAACTGGGTTCTCGGGTTATTACGAATGGTCTTCAACACTTCCAGACCACTGACCTTTGGTAGTTTCAGATCCAGTAAAATAAGCTCCGGAAGTGTATCATCCCCGGCTAGACTCTCGAGGTAGTCAAGGGCCTCGGCACCATCTCGAGCTACTTTTACCTCATTGAGAATATTGTTCTTTTTCAGCGCGCGCATCGCAAGCAGTTCATCATCGGGATTATCTTCAACCAATAGGATATGATTTTTTTTCACCCTTAAGCTCCCCCGTATCACCATCGGCACTCTGTTATAGCTTCATGCCTGACGACTTAACCAGATATACACCATACCCTCGGCAAAGACGTTTGCAATAATCGCAATCCGTAGATTACGCCAGGCCCCGTTAACACTAATATTAGTTTGCGGCCTGCCGGACTTCCTTTTTAATTGGTGACTCCAGTGTCGAGGAAATACGTCGTACAGAATATCGGCCGGCATGACTTTTAAATCCTATTTTTGGTGTCGCTGTGACAGGCGAACATAGTGATTAGCCGTATAGTGAATTACCTCAACTTCCTTTTCGTTAAGGGCGCGCACCCGTCTGGCCGGTCGACCCAACCACAGATAGCCACCTTCCAGTGTTCGCCCCTGGGGCACCAGTGAACCTGCACCTAGCATCGTCTCGGGTTCGAGAACAGCACCATCAAGAATTGTCGAACCCATGCCGATAAAACAACCGTCGGCAATCTCACAGCCATGCAGCATCACCCGATGGCCTACCGTCACACCATCACCGATGGTCAGCGGACGTCCGCCGGGCAGATAGTGGCTGTCGTGGGAAACATGCAGTATCGAGCCATCCTGGATATTGGACCGTTCTCCGATCTTGATGTGATGCACATCACCCCGGAGCACGCACATTGGCCAGATCGAGGCCTGGGATGCGATACTGACATCGCCGATAATGACAGCCGTTTCGTCGACCCAGGCATCCTGGGCAATGTTTGGGGTGTGGGATTCGAAGCGGCGTATATTGGACATGGCAATCGGAGGTAAGCAGCTGATGGAAATTTTACTGTTCGTCCTGATCGGGATCGTAGTCGCTATCCTGATCTATGGCGTGCTGATTTACAACAATCTGGTACGGCTGAAACATGACGTCACCAAGGCCTGGGCCAACATCGACGTATTGCTCAAGCAACGGCATGACGAACTGCCCAAGCTGGTGGAGACCTGTAAGCAGTATATGAAATTCGAGCAGGAGACCTTGGAAAAAGTCATGCAGGCTCGCGCTGCAGTGAACAATGCCGTGCGCCAAGGTGACGTTGGTGCTGTCGGTGCCGCTGAGAGCCAGTTGCGCCTCGGTCTGGGCAATCTCTTCGCAGTCGCCGAAAACTACCCCGACCTGAAAGCCAACGAGACCTTTCTGCACTTACAGTCCCGTATAACCGGCCTGGAGAACAGCATCGCCGACCGGCGCGAGTTCTACAACGAGTCGGTGAATATCAACAATGTCAGAATCGAACAGTTCCCGGATATCCTCGTTGCTCAACGCCTGGGATTCAAGGCAGCTGAGTTGCTGGAATTCGATGAGGCGGAATTGACCGACGTGGACATGAGCCAGCTCTTCAGTTAACTCAGATACCCCCCTCTCAAGATGGTTCGAGAGATCACACAAATGGGCGACGGCGCCTTCTGGTTCTGGAGTGCTCTGCTGGCACTGTCGGCCGTGCTGTCACTCTACTATTCGTTCCGTAACCTGCATCGGGCCAGACTGATCGAGGACACTCCAACCTCGCGTATCCGATCCGCCCATCAGGGTTACGTAGAGCTGATCGGCGAGGCAGCTATAATGAAGGGGGAGCGGATCCTTTCCCCCCTCAGCAGCACATCCTGCTGCTGGTGGCGCTATAAAGTCGAGCGAAAAAACGACAAGGGCTGGCGCACCCAAAGAAGCGGCGTCAGTGACAGTTTATTCCTCTTACGGGATGAAACCGGCGAATGCATCATCGATCCCGAGGATGCACAGGTCTCCCCCAGCGAAAAGAACATCTGGTATGGACCCAATGCCACACCCGGGGCAGGACCAGACCGGGGCATGGGTACAAATCAGAGTAACTTCCGTGTCATGGGCGTCAACATATCGGTTCATAACACCTTTGGCGGTGACTACCGCTACACGGAAGAGACCATCATGCCCGGGGATCCCCTTTATGCCATCGGCCTCTTCAAATCGGTTGGCGAAATCGACCGTCAGGCCATGCGTGATGAGATGATCAAAGGCAGGCTCCGCCAGTGGAAGACAGATCACGCCGCTCTGCTTGAGAAGTTCGACCGCAATCGGGACGGCCAGATCGACCTTGACGAATGGGAGGGTGTGCGTCGAGCAGCGACCCGCGAGGTCGTGCGCGAACAGATGCTGGAGGACCAGCAGTCGATTCACACCTTAAGCGGAACGGAATCCAGCAGACGCCCTCTACTGATATCAACTAAAGAGGAGTTTGATATCGTCCGGCGATTTCGTCGTTTTGCTGTCGGCGCATTGTTGGGGTTTTTTGTCCTCGGTTCTCTTATGGTCTGGCTGCTGACCGCAAGATTCATCTGAATAACCAAGTGATTTTCCACTGAAATGGGCCGTAAAATAGCTGCCAGCCGGCCTCACGGTGATTTCCTGGACAAACATAAGGTATCAGGGCTTTTCCACACCAGACCAGAATGCGACACTAAGTCTTTCACGAATGCAGGAACCCAATTTACATGAAACCCGCTTCCGTCCTACTCCTATTTCTCATTCTTTGTTCAGACCTGCAAGCCTACGATCCTTTGGACAAAGAGGAGAGAAACGACTATGTGGCACCGGTTGAGAACTGGCAGGAGGAAACCGTAGAGATTCCTAAACACTTCAGTGAAGATAATCTGCAGTCCTTCACGGTACCCGATCCAAACAGCCGCTTCCAATATTTCATCGAACGCGACTCACTCCGCACAGGTGGTGACGGTGTCACACGTTTTCTGCTGGTCATCCGTTCCAACAGGGGTGCGGTCAACAGCAGCTATGAGGGGCTGCGTTGCGGTCTGCGGGAGCACAAGACCTACGCCTATGGCGACGGTGAAAAATTGACCCCCATGCCGGGCGCTGAGTGGGAAGCCATACCCAAGGGCGGAGAATATAGGACCATCCTCTATGAGGATCTGATCTGTAACCTGCTCACCGGCAAACCGAACCCACCCGATGCAGTATTCAGGGCCATGCGGGACAATCAGCTGGTCAATACACCATTCATCGGCAGCGAAAGATAATCGCAAAGCCTGGAAAGACGAGATGACCAACCAACTACTTGAAATGGAAGGCCTACCCCCCTTCTCGAAGATCACCCCCGAGATGGTTGAACCGGCCATCGACGCATTGCTGGCAGAGAACAGGCACGAGATTCAGCGCCTCCTGGATGCCCCGCAGACTCACACTTGGAAAGGTCTTATCGAACCGCTCGAGATACTCGATGACAAGCTCGGTAGGGCATGGTCCCCCGTCAGCCACATGAACTCGGTGGTCAATAGCGAGACATTGCGCAAAGCCTACAACGCCTGCCTGCCGAAACTCAGCGATTACGCCACTGAGATGGGACAGAACTCGAGCCTGTGTAATGCCTACAAGCGTGTTGCAGCCAACCGTAACGGGCTCGATTGCGCGCAAAGCAAACTGTTGGACAATGCCTTGTTGGAGTTCCGTCTTTCAGGCGTCGACCTTCCCACCGAGAAGAAACAGCGATTCAAGGAGATCAGCCAGGCGCTCTCGAAGCTGACCACCAAATTCGAGGAGAACCTGCTCGACGCGACCAATGCCTGGAGCAAGCTGATTACCAATGCCGATGAACTGGCAGGGCTACCGGAGTCGGCCATGGCACTGGCCCGACAGACCGCCACTCAGCGCGATCATCGGAAAGGCTGGCTGCTGACCCTGGACTTTCCTTCGTACATGCCGGTAATGACCTATGCAGACAATCGCGAGTTGCGCCGAGAGGTCTATGAAGCCTATGCCACCCGGGCTTCCGATCAGGGCCCCCATGCGGGCAAGTTCGACAACACCGAAGTCATGGAGCAGATTCTCGCCTTGCGCCACGAACAGGCCGGGCTGCTAGGCTTCGCCAACTACGCGGAACGCTCCCTGGCACGCAAGATGGCGCGCAATGCGGATGAGGTAATGGCCTTCCTGACTGATCTGGCATCGCGCTCCCACCATCAGGCACAGCAAGAGCTCGACGAGTTGAAGGCTTTTGCCCAACGAGAATACGGCATGTCCGACCTGCAGGCATGGGATACTGGCTACTATGCCGAGAAATTGCGTCAGCAGCGACACAACATCTCCCAGGAGATGCTTAAGCCCTACTTTCCTGAAACAAAAGTGATCCCCGGTATGTTCGCCGTGGTGGAGCGACTATACGGACTGCGAGTTCAGGAGGTGGAGGGTGTCGATACCTGGCATCCCGATGTGCGCTTCTTTGAGATCCGCGATACCGACCACCACCTACGCGGACAGTTTTATCTCGATCTCTATGCGCGTCCCATGAAACGAGGAGGCGCCTGGATGGACGACTGTGCCAGCCGTTTCTTCACAGATGAGATCGATCAGATCCCCGTCGCCTATCTGACCTGTAACTTCTCACCGCCGGTCGATGGCAAGCCCGCCCTGTTTACCCACGACGAAGTTGAGACTTTGTTTCATGAGTTCGGGCATGGCCTGCACCACCTTTTGACCCGCATCGACTATCCCCCGGTGGCCGGCATCAGCGGCGTTGCCTGGGATGCCGTGGAGCTTCCGAGTCAGTTCATGGAGAACTGGTGCTGGGAGAAGGAGGCGCTGGATCTCATCTCCGGCCATGTGGATACCGGCGAACCCATACCCGACGATCTATACAGGCGCATGCGAGAGGCGAAAAATTTCCAGTCCGCTATGATGATGGTGCGTCAACTGGAATTTGCTCTGTTCGATTTTCGTATCCATCTCGAGTTCGATCCGGAAAAGGGGGGGCGTATCTACCCGATTCTCGATCAGGTGAGGCAACAGGTCTCAGTCGTTCAGGCGCCAACCTGGAACCGTTTTGCCCACGGTTTCGCCCATATCTTCGCCGGCGGCTATGCGGCCGGCTACTACAGCTATAAATGGGCCGAGGTGCTCTCCGCCGATGCCTTCTCACTGTTCGAGGAGAAAGGCATCTTCGACCCCGACGCTGGACAGACCTTTCTGCAGGAGATCCTCGAGCAGGGCGGTTCAAAAGACGCCATGGACCTCTTTATCGCCTTTCGCGGAAGAGAGCCGGAGATCGAGCCGCTGCTACGCCACAGCGGCATCACCGGTTAGCGCAGGCTGTTCAAGAGATCAGCCGCGTTCTGCTTCTCGCTGAAACCTTTGTTTGAGGCCAGGATCTCTTCCAGTTCGCTTTTGGCGAATCCGCTGTTGCCGGCTCGCGCATGCGCAGCCGCCAGATGGTAGCGAATATCGAGATCCTCAGGCCGTTTGGCTCTGGCCTCCTCCAGCAGTTTAAGGCCCGCATCGACCTGGTTGTTGTTGACCAGGATCCAACCATAAGTATCTATGATACCCGGTACTGATGGCGCTATCTGGTGAGCACGCTTGGCAAGGTCCAGGGCTTTTTCGGTACTCCCCTGGGTGTAGTACAGCCAGGCCAGATTGTTCATGGCCACAGGGTGATCCGGTTTCCGCTGCAGAATCTCCTGGTATTCAGCAATCGCTCTGGCATCGTCTCCCAAGCTCTGTAGCTGTGTCGCATAGCTCAGTCGGGTATCGATGTCCTCAGGGCGCTTCTCCAACCACTGATCCAACATTTCCAGAGATTCTCGTTTTCGACCCAGGGTCTGCAGAGACTGAGTGATCTTGGCCAGAGTCATTCGCCCTTCGGACCTGCTGAAGGCCTCCCGATAGGCTGCCAGCGCCCCTTCGAACTGCTTCCGACTCATCATCACGTCACCCTTCAGGGAATAACCGGCTGCAGAAGCGTCATGCTGCTTGATCAATCTCTCGGCATACTCTGCCGCTAACTTGGGCTTGCCCTGTTGTAAGGCAATTCCGCCGAGTGCCCATTGGGCACCGATATGGTCTGCCTTCTGGGCCAGAATACTTTCGAAAACGCGCTGGGCACCCGCAAGATCCCCGAGTTTTGCCATGATACCAGCCATTTTCGCGGCGACATCGAAAGCGCCGGGATTGATCTCCAGCACTTTTTCATACGCCTTCAAAGCAGCCTGATTGTCTCCAGCGGCCTGTTCAAGCTCTGCCTGCAGAAGGACGACCGATATATCTGATGGGGCAATCGTCAGCGCCTCCTGAGTCAACGCTCTCGCTTCGTCAATCTTGCCCTGGCCCAGAGCTGCGTTCGCCAATAAGACTCGCGGTGTAACTGCCCTGGGATTACCTGCCCTGGCCTGCTCCACCAGTTTCGTTGCCTGGGTTTTATTGCCAGCTTGCTCTTCCAGTGTTGCCAGCATCAGCAAGGCTTTCTCGTCATTCGGCTGTTGCGTCAATGCCTGCTCAAGTCGACGTCTGGCCCGCTGAACATCCCCCTCTTTTAGCGCCATACGAGCCAACAACAGATAGCCATTCATATAACCGGGATCGACCTGCAGGGATTGTTCCAGATAGCTCACCGCCTCGGCTTTTGCCCCCATCGCCTCCTGTGCGGCAGCGGCCAGCGCATATCCGATCGGCATGTCGGGCTTCTTCTCTATCAGCTTTCGCGACACATCCAGCGCCTGCTGAAATTCCTTTGACTGCATATGCGCCGTGATCAGTGCGATATCTGCCGGGAGATAGGCCTGCTCCGATTCTGTGATGGTATTGAGATCGGCAATGGCCTGGTCATGATCGCCTGACGCCCACCGATTGATTGCCATCCGGGTCTCGATCTCCTTGACACCCGGCGCCAGTTTCATTGCCTTGTTGTAGTAACTCTCACCGCTGGCATAGTCGCCTTTTCCAGTATAGAGATTCCCCAACATCATCATCAATTCGGGATCATTGGGTGTCGTATCGGCTGCGGACTCCAGGCGTTCGATGGCTCGATCCAGGTCCCCCAACTTGACATAGGACTGGGCCAGCACCTTTTTTGCCCGCACATGGCTCTCATCTTGAGCCAGATAGCGCACCAAGTTGTTTATCGCCTGCTCATACTCGGCAAGATGGAAATGGACCGAACCGAGCAACAGCAGACTGGGATAGTGGTCCGGCGCCTTGCCGACCACCTCAAGCAGCAGGGTTTTCGCTGTTGAAAGATCGTTTCTCTGGTATGCGGAGACCGCTTTCAAATAGCTGACGACCAGGTTTTCCGGTTCTCTCTCTGCGACAGCATCCAATTGCCTGTCTGCAGACTCTGTATCGCTCACCGCCAGATAGGCTCTCGCCAACCCGATCCTGACGAAAGTATTGTCGGCCGTTTTCAGGGCACGCTTATACGCTTCAATAGCAGCCTGAGGATTTCCCTGATTGAGTTCCACTTCCGCCAGGTAAATCAGTCCCTGAAAGTCACTCTCATCCAAATCCAATATCTTTTTGATCTGCTGCGACGCCTCTACATTGTTATTTTCTCTCAAAGCGAGACGGACCAAGCCGTAACGCGCTCTGATATAGGTAGGGTCTGATGACAGACTTGCCTGATAGTGTCGTTTCGCCTCCGCAATTCGACCCAACGCCAGAACCACATCTCCTTTGAGCGTCAGGGTCTCACCGTCTTGCGGGAGCGATGGTGTCTCTTCTAGGAGGCTTTGGGCCTCATCCAATTCATCCGTCAACAGATACGCTTTGGCCAGCTCGACTGCCAGGTCACTATCCACGACTCCCAGTGAACGCGCGCGTAGCAGCTCCTTCTTTGCACCGGCTCCATCATTGATTTTCAGGTAAGCCTTTCCCAATAGCAGGCGAGCCTGAGCGTGTTCCGGGTCACTCTTTATTACGTTCTTGAACTCGATAA
Source organism: Candidatus Thiodiazotropha sp. (ex Monitilora ramsayi) (assembly GCA_025655595.1). Taxonomy (GTDB): domain Bacteria; phylum Pseudomonadota; class Gammaproteobacteria; order Chromatiales; family Chromatiaceae; genus Thiodiazotropha. The sequence goes on along the minus strand of JAHXIO010000001.1, from coordinate 217,444 downwards.
TCGCTGCATTGACTTCACCTTTTTCCTGATGATCAACGGCTTTGCGAAAACGTTCCTCGTTGCTGGTAAACAGATTGCAACCGGAGATAAAAAATACTGTGATCAGGATCCAGGGTACAAAGAAACCCAGACTTAACGGTTTATTTGGCAGCTTCATGCTTCCCTCGCTGTGATGGCGATCGTGACAGACTGTTGACTTGACGCCAAAGTCTACCACGGCGAGTCAGAGGAAAGATGCAGTAGATGCCTGAATTCCTAAACGACGCTATTCGGCAGGATTTCTCCTAGCCAATATATTTTGACCGAGGCTTGCAAGTTATATGAAAAAAAAACCGGGCGGTGCGGGCGCACCGCCCTTGTTGGGCCGGTGGACTATGAAGATTAGATACCCAGGGCATCCAGTCCCCAGCCAACACCACCGATCTCGACCTCGGGATGGCTTTGACGGATATTTCGCTCAATTTGCGTAATCCGCCAACGAGGTACGTCGACCAGCAGGAGAATTTCTCCATGTCGCAGAGGGGTCAGACAATCTTCGACATGGGTTTTCGGTACATGTCCGGCAAAGAGATAACCCAGAACCACATTTGTAACTGCTACGATTGCGGCACCAACCACCCAGAGCCAGGCACCCAGCCAAAGCGCTATTAACAGCAATGCCAGCGCGGCAAAAAAGACCAACAGATTCATATCCCAGAACCAGCGTTCCACCTTTGCACCAAAGTCACTGCGTTGCCTAAGTGTCGCTTCGGGCAGTCCCTCAATATCCACACCCGGTTTGGCGATGGTATGTATATGTTTGCGACTGATGCGTTCTGCCATCAGATCCCTCACCACCGCATCGGCGTGAGACCTTCCCGGCACCAACAGATAGAGACGTCTCAAGATCATGGCATTTATCCCTGGGCGACATAGTCGTCAGTGTCATCGCCGATAATCACTTTCGAGTCTTCCAGCTCCATGTCGATGTACATCCGCTTAGTCTCCTCACTCTCGAAATAGATCTCGACACCGTTCTCTCCATCTCCCTCATAAAGACAGGGATGTTGTTCGGGGTTCGGCACTTCGCGGAGAGTGATGGGATCGGTTGTGGTACGGATATTCATGGGTCAAATCTCCCGTGTTGAATTACGCTCTTTCACTACCTATAGAAATACCCAGGAAAACAGTCAAGAAAATCCCTGCCCATATACAGATGCTCTGCCTGTGGTATTTCGCGCCGGCTTTACAAGTTTGAGAGGATCGGGAGAGTCAGTCTGTTGACTGGACGGCAGGAGAAGATTCCACATCAACAGACGCAATTGCCGTGTAAAACACTCAAATGGTTGTAAACATCTCAAAGAAAATCCAGTAGACGGCACTGGCAAGGATCAATCCGAAAAACATCACCGGCATACCGGTCCGCATCCACACCAAGGGAGTAATTTTCGCTTCAGGCATGCCGCTCTTTTCAGACTCGCTAACGGCAATGATATTGGCCGTGGCGCCGATATGGGTACCGTTACCGCCCAACCCGACACCCAATGCCAATGCCCACCAGAGGGGGGCGATGTTGACGCCGCTACTCTCCAATCCCAGAATGATGGGAATCATCGTGACGGTAAAAGGGATGTTGTCCACTACGGCACTGAGAATCGCTGCGACCCACATCAGCAGGAGCCCGGTCAGCAGCAGCATCTGCGGATCCTTCGCCAACTTGGCCAGTTCATGGCCCAGCAGATCCAGCAGCCCTGACGCTTCCACGCCGCCAACGATCATGAACAGGGCGGCAAAGAAGAAGAGGACCGACCAATTGACCGCACTGAAGAGTTTTTCCATATCGGGGCGCATCAGTATAAGTGCCAGACTGAGACCGATAAAGGAGGCATAGGCAGGTAGAACATGAAGTGTGTGGTGAATAAAAAACAGTACCACCACAACCCCAAGCGACAAAAGAATCCGCTTTAATCCCTCAACATCCTTGATGGCGTGAGTGGCAACCAGGGTTTTTGGGTCACTACCGCCATCCGTCAGCTGATCACGAAAGAGAAACAGCATCAACCCTACCGTGCCCAACCACACCACAAGCACGGGGAAACCCATGTGCAGCACAAAAGAATTGAAGCTGATGTCCGCCGCACTGCCGATCATCAGGTTGGGCGGATCACCCACAAGGGTTGCCGCACCGCCGATATTGGACAACATCGCCTCAGCCATCAGATAGGGCATGGGATTGATCTTGAGCAGACGACAGATCAAAACCGTCAAGGGCGCAAACACGATAACGGTAGTGACATTGTCGAGAATCATACTGATCAGGCTCACAGCCAGACTGAGATAGATTAAAAGCAGCTTGGGGTTTCCCTTGGCCCAATGTGTGATATGCACCGCCGCGTAATCGAAAGCACCGGTAGGTCTCAACAGCGCCACCAGCATCATCATGGCGGCGAGAAGAAGTATAGTGTTGCCATCCACTGCCAGCATGGCCGCCTCTTGTGAATAGAAGCCCATATACATACCGACACCGATCATGATCACTGCACCGAGCAGGGCAGCGATGGTTCGATGCAATACCTCCGAGAATATGAGTGTGTAGGCCACTACCAGCACGGCAGCGGAGATCCACATATCCAGTGTGACGTTATCCATGATCAGCTATTCGACACAGCAGACTTTAGTAACGATCGCCTTGGCAATGCTCAGGCGGGTGACGACTCCCTGGTAATCTTCATCCTCAGTCACAAAAAGATATTCCGTGTTGTACTTCTCCATGATGGCAAGCGCCTTGATTGCCTGAAAATTGGGCGAAAGACGGATGGCATCAGGAAAAATGAACTCATCCACTTTTCGCGCCATCAGTTCGTCCGCCTGGACATGGGGAAAATCGAGAGCCTCAATATCGTCTCCAAGGAGGTGGGCACCCTGTATAATATCTTGCGGAATACAGCAGAGCAGGAACAGATGCCTGACAGAGAAACGGCCGGTAAGCTTTCCCTCCGCATCTACAAAAGGGATCCCCGGCACATCCTTTTCAACACACTCCGTCATCACATCACCCACCAGCATGTCCGGCCTTGCTACCTTGGTCGGAATGGATATGTGTTTAATTTTCATGGTGGCGTTTCATCCATCAAAGGTTTCATTGCATGCAGCATATTGGCGAACAGATGGCTGTTTTTTCGCTCCTCCGTCGCCAGAAGCGCTTTCATATAAGCACGCTGGGTAGGCGCGGTGAAACAGGCGGGACAGCTGTCGGGGATGACCGGCAAGCCCGCTTCAACGGCAAATGCCCCCGTCTGGGTTTCACGACAATAGACCAGCGGACGAATGATGCGAATGTCGCCTGCATCATTGAGGTAGTGCGCCTTCATGGTGCGAAGCTGCCCGCCATGGAACAGGGACATCATCAAACTCTCCGCAAGATCGTCCAGATGCTGGCCCAATGCCAATACATTGTAGCCCTCTCTTCGACAGGCGCTATACATGATGCCCCGCTTCATCCTTGCACAATAGGCACAGAATGAGTCGCCATCCATATTCCTGGCCGCCTCCTCCATAATCGGCTGCTCAGCATACTGCCAGGGCACGCCCAACTCATCGTAGTAAGCCTTGAGAGGCGCGGGATCGAAGCCCTCAACCTCAGGATCGACGGTGATCACGCCCAAATCGAAACGAACCGGCGCATAGGTCTTCAGGTGGCAAAGAATCTGCAACAGGGAGAGCGAATCCTTACCACCGGAGACACCGAGGAGGATGCGGTCACCCTCCCGGATCATATCGAAATCGGCAATAGCCCGGCCGACTTTTCGCAGTAACGATTTTGGGGGTTTTTCATATGACTTCATCTGGCTATTTTGGCATGAAGCCGCCAGACCACCAACGCAGTAGATTGCAATCGGACAAAGGATCAAGCATCTTTGCACCATAACAACCCGATCAGAGGATGAATCATATGGATATTTTCGTGCTTGCCGTCCTGGCCTTTGCTGTCGTTCTTGTCGTACTCGGCGCTAAACGTATACCCCAGGGAAACGAGTACACAGTCGAGCGTTTTGGGCGTTACACCAAAACGCTACGCCCGGGACTTAATCTCATCGTCCCGGTCATCGATCAGATCGGTAAAAAGATGAATATGATGGAGCAAGTGCTCGACGTGCCGTCCCAGGAGGTCATCACCAGGGACAACGCCATGGTGACAGTGGATGGAGTAATCTTCTTTCAGGTCCTGGACGCCTCCCAGGCCGCCTATGAAGTGAACAACCTCTACAGCGCCATCCTCAACCTGACCATGACCAATATCCGAACAGTGATGGGTTCCATGGATCTGGACCAACTGCTCTCTCAGCGCGATACCATAAACACCCAACTGTTGACCGTTGTGGATGATGCCACCACGCCCTGGGGGGTCAAAGTGACCCGTATCGAAATCAAGGACATCTCACCCCCACGAGACCTGGTCGACGCCATGGCAAGGCAGATGAAGGCTGAACGGGAAAAACGCGCCGCCATTCTGGAGGCGGAGGGCCTGCGTCAATCCGCCATCCTTAAAGCCGAGGGCGAAAAGCAGGCTGCCATCCTGGAGGCGGAAGGTGAAAAGGAAGCCGCATTCCGGGAAGCCGAGGCCCGTGAGCGCCTGGCGGAGGCGGAAGGCAAAGCGACCACAGTGGTTTCAGAGGCGATCGCCAAGGGCGATGTGAATGCCATCAACTACTTCGTGGCACAGAAATACACCGACGCCCTGCAGCAGATTGCTGCCGCCGAAAACCAAAAAATCATCATGATGCCATTGGAGGCTTCGAGCCTGATTGGATCCATCGCAGGAATCGGTGAGATCGCAAAGCAGGCCCTGGATAAGAAAGGGACGGGAGGAGCAGGCTGATGCAGTGGCTCTCCCAGCTCGATTACTGGCACTGGTTGATCCTGGCGGTGCTGCTGATGATCCTTGAGGTTTTCTCTCCCGGTGCTTTTCTGCTCTGGCTGGGTCTCGCCGCGGGAGCGGTCGGACTGATGCTGCTGGTATTCCCTGATCTCGGTTGGCAGGTACAGATCCTACTGTTCGCCTTGCTCAGTGTGGCCACCATTGTTGCCGTACGTGCATTTCTCCAGCGCCGGCCGATTGAAACCGATCAACCCCATCTCAACCGGCGGGGTGAGCAGTATCTTGACCGCACATTCACACTGCACGAACCTATCGTCAATGGCGAAGGCAAAATCCGTGTCGACGACAGCACCTGGAAGATCAACGGCGAGGATTGTCCTGCTGGCACCCAAGTAAGAGTCACGGGTGTCCAGGGTGTAGTTTTGCTAGTGAGTCGGGATAAGTAAAAACAACTTCTACCTGAAATAAAACCGATACCAGGAAAAACCCCAAATAAAACCTGCTTGAAGCTCAAGATTATCTGCTGTCATACCGATATAGCAATATAGTATTGAAAACGATACGCTGAAGCGATTACGTCTGTCGCTTCAGCACAGGCATGTAGGAAACATCCGGTAAACGCCGGCGAAATATCAAGGAGCTGCGCCAGAAACCAGACAAAGTCAGGCGCAGTTGAAACATGCAACACCAAAATAGCAGTGTCATCCTCTTCGTCGACAGTGACAGCAATCAACTGCAGTCACTAAAGCGCAATCTGCGCGATTACCGCAAAGAATGGATCATGTACTTCGCCGAAGACGCCGTCTCGGCGATGGAGATCATGACACAACTCGAGGTGGACATCGTCGTTTGTGAAACCCAGCTAACAGGCAGCAGCGGTAGCGAGCTGCTCAAGCAAATACATCAACGCTTCCCCCGCACCACCCGCCTCCTCTTCTCCGGACAAGCGCTACGCACCCCTGCGCAGGAGACGGTGCAGTATGCCCACCAGTTCATAGCAAAACCTTGCAGTAAAGACGACCTGGTTGCGACATTGAAACGGGTCAGTCGACTGAGGGAATCTATTGGCAACCCGGCCATGGAAGCGCTGGTCAACAGCCTGGATAAGCTCCCCAGCCTGCCCCAGACCTATCAACGGCTGATCACTGCGCTCCAGTCAGAATCTGCCACGGTGAAAGATATCGGAATGATCGTCGCCCAGGACATCGGCATGTCTGCCAAGATACTACAGATGGTCAACTCCGCCTTTTTCGGTCTTCCTCAGCAGATCGCATCACCGGAACATGCGGTCTCTCTGCTGGGCACGGAAACAGTGACCAATCTTGCCTTGACCGCAGGCATCTTCGCACAACTCGATGAGAGCCTGATGGAGGAGTTCGAGCTGGACACACTCTGGCAGCACAGTATTGCCGTCGCGACACTCTCGAAGCGTCTCGCACAGGCAACGGGAATGAGTCCTCAGGAATGTGAGATCCCTATGCTTGCCGGCATGCTGCACGACTTGGGAAAAGTGGTGCTCGCGACCTGTGACAGCAATGAATACCGACGCATTATCCGCCAGTCCAGACGACAGGGAGTGCCCCTCTATCTGGTAGAGTCCGAATCCATCTGGTGTTCCCATGCAACCCTGGGTGCCTATCTGATGGGTCTTTGGGGTCTGCCTTTCTCAGCAGTGGAAGCGGTCGCCCTGCATCATTCACCCGAGCGCCAGTCTTCTCGGAGTACCGTCTGCCTGATTGTTTATGCGGCCAACCTCCTGCTCCACGCGTTGGGCAGTGATGCCGAAAAGGTACATTACGACACGGACCATCTACAATCGTTGCTAACCCACGAAGCGTTCACCCAGTGGCATGCATTCGCCACGGAGATAGTCGATGGATAAACCTTCCGAAAAGGTCTTGATGGTCGATGATGACAGGAACCTGCTCGACTCATTTCGGCGGCAATTCCGCAAACGCCTGACTCTGGAAACTGCCACAAGCGGCGCGGACGGCGTACAGGCGGTTCGAGACGGTGGACCATTCGCCGTGGTCATCTCCGATATGCAGATGCCCAATATGAACGGTATCGAATTTCTCTCCAGGGTAAGGAGCATCTCACCGAATACCATACGCATCATGCTAACGGGCAACGCCAACCTGGATGTGGCCATCGATGCCGTCAACGACGGCAATATCTTTCGTTTCCTCAACAAGCCGGTGGAGACCGAGCAGCTCTATCAAGTCATCATCGACAGTATCCAGCAGTACCGCTTGCAATCAGCCGAAAAGATCCTGCTCAATAAAACGCTCAAGGGCGCGGTGGATCTACTGGCCGATCTTCTCAGTATGGTGAACCCGACAGCCTTCAGCCAATCGACAAGGATCAAGCGGCATGTCCACACAATCGTGCAATCACTCTCACTGGAGGACGGCTGGCACTATGACCTGGCGGCCATGCTCTGCCACATCGGCTTCATCAGCCTACCCCAGGAATTGATTGGCAAGCTGGGCAGCGGGGAAAAATTGAGTAGTAGCGAGCGGCAGCTTTTTAGGAGTCATCCGGCGGTAGGGGCACGACTCCTGAAGCATATCCCAAGACTCGAAATCGTCTCGGAGATGGTGGAAAAGCAACACGACAGCATCGGCCGACTCGATTTTCAGGGTAAGCTCGACAATTCACAGAAAGCGACACTGGGTGGTCAGATTCTCAAAGTTGCAAATGCTTATGATCAGCTGGTCACTCAGGGAAAGGACGAAACTGCTGCGATCGAATCCCTCAAGGAGAATCCCGAGCTTTACGATCCCGTTCTGGTAGAGACCCTCGCCATCGGCTCGAAGAACCAGAAACTCGAGGTACTGAATCTGGCGATTGCCGAATTGGAGCCGGGACTTATCCTCGATCAGCCGGTTTCGACGGAGAGCGGTGTACTCTTGATCGCCAAAGGACAGGTGTTGAGTCAGGCGGTTCTGTTCAGGCTACTGGCAGCCGAAGAGAGCGGTGTCGTCAACGGCAAAATCAGGGTCTTTCGCATCACTCAAATGTAACCGATCCAGCGCCGGTTCACCTCATACCGGCAGCCGGGAACAGACTTAATCACATCAAATCCTTACTGTCGGTCTTGCGCTTCAACGATCCGTTCCAGTCAAGTTTGGGCTAGGATACTGACTCTGACCGATTGAGCGGTAAACGGATAATAAATGTGGTGCCAACCCCCTCTTCGGTTTCAAAAAAGAGCTCCCCTTGATGCTTAACCGCCACGATATCTTGCGCGATGGCCAATCCCTGACCGGTGCCTTTGCCCACATCCTTGGTGGTAAAGAAGGGATTGAAAATAGAATCACGTATAGCGACAGGAATACCGGTGCCGTTATCCGCCACACGAACCTCTACATACTCATCAACCTGGTGGCTGGAGATAGTGATTAAGCCTTTGCTCTCATATTCTGCCGATTTAATGGCATGAGCGGCATTGACAATGAGGTTTAACAACACCTGGGAAAGCTCACCTCCCAGACATTCAACCTGAGGTAGATCCGGATCCAGTTTCAAACTCGTATCTGCAGTATATTTCCACTCGTTTTTACTCACCGCCACTGCATTGTTGATGAGCCGGTTGATATCTTCCAGGGCCAGACTCTTGGTGCCTGGATGGGCAAACTCTTTCATCGCGAGCACGATACGTGCAACCTGTTCGGTACCGGTAATCGACTGTTCCAGCGCCTTCGGCACCTCTTCGTCCAGATAGTCCAGATCCGCCTCCTCAAGAGCATCCTTCACTTGATCGCTCTTTTCCCTCAGTGCGCTATTTTGTGCCGCCAGCTCCTGTAAATCCGCATAAGCTGCCAATAAACGCTGGATATCTTCATAGGCATCTTTGATGAATCGCAGATTGTCCCCGACATATTGAATCGGCGTATTGATCTCATGGGCAATACCGCCAGCCAGTTGACCGACCGCTTCCATTTTATGGGTCTGATTCAATTCCCGTTCCAGACGACTCTTCTCCGCTTCATGCTCTTTACGCTCGGAGATATCATCAAAGTTGATCACTACACCATGCAATGCTTCTCCTTCGTACATCGGGGAGACTGAGAAAGCGACAGGGATTTTACGTCCATCCTTATGCAGGAATATATGGTCATCCTCCCGTCTCGCGGTCCCATCCTGCAGTGACTGCATGATAGGGTGCTGATTGTAATCCAACGTCTTCTCATGACAGACCAGATCGATCAATTTTACTCCCACCATTTCATCCGCACGCCAACCGAGCAGCCGCTCACTTTCCGGGTTGGCGTAGGTCACCCCTCCCTCTATATCGAGCACCAGAAAGCCTTCACCCATGGCATTGGTGACATCGGAGAGAAATTTCTCCTTATCCATCAGCTCGTCACGGGTCTCCGTCAGTTCCAGCCATTGGGTGCGTAACTGACCCATAAAAAATATCGAAGTCAGAGACAGCACCAAAAAACCTGCCAGATGCATGAAGATCATCATCATGCGGGCATCTTGTTGGGAATCGTAGATAGGCCCGCTCTTTACCAACACACTGATACCGCCGCGCAGATCACCCACTTTGACACCCTCTCCGCCATGACAGGAGAGACAAACCTCATCCACAAACACAGGACCGATGTAGCGAAACACCGCTTCACCGTTGTGGACGGTCTTCGCGAATGCAAAATCGGATGGATCGGCAAAGCCGTCGAGTACTTTGTTCTCCCAAGCATCCGCCTGGTTCTCATGGTTCTTCGGTAGCGAGGAGACTACGCGATAACCGATATGCTCGATGGCCTGTTTCTTGAAAATAGTGGCGTCGGTAGCCATGAGGACAGGATTGATCTTGGTCTGTTTGACCATCTCATACATGATCCTGCCCCGTTCCATGGCGATGTCGCTGATGGCATGCTCCAGTCGGTTCAGATTCCACAGCATGGACGCACCGGCAACCACCAGCCAGAAGACCAGTGGCAGGAGCCAGTAATATCTTGTCTGCAGAAGTCTCAGCATCATGCCTCAACTTGCTCCGGTTACACGGCTAAGGGATGAGTACGATCTTCCCCCGGGTGTGCCCCCCCTCGATCAGGCGGTGTGCCGCTGCCGCTTGCGATAACGGCAGACTGTCCGACAGACTGATCTTGATACTGCCGCTGTCGATAAATTCGGAACAGTTACTGAGAATAGCGACCTGATCGGCCCTGGCTTGAGGCAGATCACGTAGCATCGGTGTCAGCATCAGGGTATAACCGACACGAAGATTCCTTGTCCTGGCCTCTTTCCAGTCCATCTCTGGCCCGGGATCCAGCAACGTGACTAGATCGCCATAGTGCGCAGTAGCCGCAATCGACTCCCTGAATACCTCCGGGCCTACCGTATCGATTACAACATCCGCTCCAGCCCCCTCAGTCAGGCGCAGTACCTCCCGGGCAAAGTCGCTCTCGCGATAGTTGATCACCTCGTCAGCGCCCAGGCTGCGCACAAACTCTGCCTTTTGTGGACTGCTGACAGTCGTTAATACCCGTGCACCCACCTGCTTGGCCAACTGAATGGCCACATGACCGACGCCACCGGCGCCCGCGTGTATCAGGAGCGTCTGGCCCTCCACCAAGTGTGCACGCCCGAACAAAGCTTCCCAGGCAGTAATCAGCACCAGCGGCGCTGCCGCCGCATGGGCGAAATCGATGGAGGCCGGTTTTCTGCAACAGGCCGACTCTTCGATAACCGCATATTCAGCGTAGTTACCACGAAGACCTCCCAGCCCGCCGTCACAGAACCAGACTTCGTCTCCCTCCCGTAAAGCGCTGACCTCTCTGCCGGCCTCCACGACTACACCGGCACCGTCACACCCCAGTATGGCCGGCAGCCCCTCGGGCAGGAATACCCCCCGGCTGCGCAACTTGGTATCGATAGGATTGACACCCGCCGCTTTGATTTCGACCTTGATTTGCGTTGGCGAGGTAATCTCAGGATCGGAGATCAGTTCCAGTCCCAACACCTCAGGACCGCCAGTCTCCCTCATAACTATCGCTTGCATTCTCTCCTCCCGGTACCGACGTGCGGCCTCGAAATCCTTTATCGATAGTTTGACCCGGTACTCAACCGGAAACTATTTTTCTATTGTATTTCCCTATGCCCGCCCAGTGGCGCCAACAGCGCATAGAAGATCCAGGCGAACCAGGAGACAAAGATCACCGCGAGTATCCAGAACAGTTTCTCCGCTCCATTGGTTTTATCCGATCGCAGGATCAGTAGAATGGGTAGAAACCAGATGAAGGCCGTGAGCAAAAACGCCCCCATGCCTAAACCCAAAATCGTCTGCATACTGCGTCTCCGGTCCGCCGGCATTTCCGGCTGGGTGGTTGACACCATTTTTAATGTTTGAGGGCTCCATGTCCAATCTGCAAGCAATCATTTCTCATCAACACCGTTTGAAGGACTGCCGGATTTGTCACGAAATGATTGGACCAGTGGTCACTGGAACCCCCGTCAGTTCACCGCTGCTGTTAGTCGGACAGGCACCCGGCGACAAGGAGGGGCCTGCCGGAAAACCCTTTGCCTGGACAGCCGGTAAAACACTCTTTGGTTGGTTTGAATCCATCGGTCTGGATGAAACCGCTTTTCGACAGCGTGTCTACATGGCCGCCGTCTGCCGCTGTTTTCCCGGTAAAAACCCCAAAGGCGGCGACCGGGTACCCAGCCGGGATGAGATCGAAAACTGCAGACAATGGCTCGATGCCGAGATCGACCTGTTGCATCCCCAACTCATCCTGCCGGTGGGAAAACTGGCCATCGCCCAATTCTTGCCGGTGAAAAAACTCACGGATGTTATCGGACAACGACACCAAGTCAGCCTGGCGGACTATCCCGTGGATATCATCCCCCTGCCCCACCCGTCCGGGGCCTCCACCTGGCATCGGACGAGCCCGGGTAAGGGCCTGTTACAAAAGGCATTGGCGTTGGTCGCCCAACACAAAGCATGGCAGGCAGTCCGCTCAAAAGCCGCATAGCCTACGAGAACTCTGACGATTATGGTTTGAGGATTGACTCATATCGACCACAATATCCGATGACACATAACAACCACACAGAGGAGTAGATGCATGTCGAAAGAAGTCGGCAAATTCACCATCCACATGGAACAAGAAGAGGATTACGCGTTCCGCGTAAAGTTCGACTTGAAGAAGGCGGACGACATCCTGATGGACGAACCGCCACCACTGGGTGAACGCAACGGACCCAATGCTTCGCGCCTGCTGACTGCCGCTGCCGCCAACTGCCTCAGCGCCAGTCTCATGTTCTGTCTCGCCAAGGAGGATGTCCCTGCAAATACGGTCAAGACAGAGGCCACCTGCACCATGGTACGCAACGAGAAAAAACGCCTGCGTGTGGGCAGAATCGATGTCCGTATCACTGCCGGTGACGAACTGCTGGAGAGCAAGAAGCGCGAACGCTGTATGAAACTGTTCGAGGATTTCTGCGTAGTCACTGCCAGTATCCGCGAAGGCATCGACGTGGGGGTCGAGGTCTACAACGAGACGGGCGAGCTGCTGCACAAAGCGGACTGACACCATGGGTAGAGATGTCACTTTGACCTGTGCCGATAAAGATGGGTTCGACTGCTATCTTGCCGGCAAAGCGAATGCCGGCGCCGCCGTCATGATTCTGCACGAGTGGTGGGGCTTAAAGCCGCATAACCGACGCTGGGCCGATCGCCTGGCCGAAGCCGGGTATCTGGCCATGGCTGTCGACCTCTACGACGGCCGGGTCACCGACGACTCTGAAGTGGCCGCCACATGGATGCGGGAAATCGATCAACAGGCAGCAGACCGCAAGCTTGTCGCCGCCATCGACTACCTCACCGGTTCCGACCGTCCTCTAGCAGTCTATGGCTGCTCATTCGGCGGCAAGCAGGCGATGCAGGCCAGTCTGTTGCGACCGGAGAAGATCAATGCCACTGTCCTCGCCTACTGCCGCATGGAGACAGACCCCGAGAAATTATCAAGACTGCAGGGACCGGTCCTGGCCATCTATGCGCAGCAGGAGCGTAACTGGCCACAGAAACAAGAGGATTTCGAATCGGCCATGCAGGCGGCAGGTGGAGCGACCCGGTCTGTAGGCTATGATGCGGCCCACGGTTTCACCAATCCGGAAAGCCCTCGCTATGATCTGCAAGCCGATGCGGCTGCATGGTCAGAGCTGACGGCCTTCCTGCAGGAGCAGCTGGCATAAACCGTATGCGATGGTCGATCCGTCCTCTTCCTTTTGAGGATCAGGGGGGCAACCCGGCATATTATTCGGGATAGCAGACCCCTGTACCCCCCAGTCCACAGTAGCCACCAGGATTCTTTGCAAGATATTGTTGGTGGTAGTCCTCGGCGAAATAGAATGTGGGCGCAGGCAGAACCTCCGTGGTGATCGGTGCCCCACTCATCTGTTGCAGAGCGTGCTGATAGTGTTCTCTCGAGGTATTTGCCGCTTTGGCCTGGTCGTCGTCAAAGGTGTAGATCCCGGACCGGTATTGGGTGCCCGTATCGTTTCCCTGGCGCATCCCCTGAGTGGGGTCATGTCCTTCCCAGAACAATTTGAGCAGTGACTGATAGCTTATCTTGGCCGGATCGAACACCACCCGCACCACTTCGTTGTGTCCGGTCATTCCGGTACACACTTCCTCATAGGTCGGATTGGGCGTGAAACCACCGGAATAACCCACAGCGGTGGAATAGACGCCTTGTTGCTCCCAGAAACGCCGTTCCGCACCCCAGAAACAGCCCATGCCGAACATAGCCATCTGCAGATGATCACAAAAAGGGCCGTCCATGGAATTTCCATTCACGAAATGTTCGGCAGGAGGATGAATCGGCTTGGCACGACCCGGCAGGGCCTCATCCATCGTAGGCATCTGGGTTTTTCGTCCAAGTCCAAACATATCTCACCTCACACTCGAGCCAGTTAGGCTGAATATAGCGCCGTTCCTTCCAGGGAAAACCACGCATCACTTAATTGAATCATTTGGGAGCTCGCATACGAGAGCTATTCACAGCGGAATCTATCCCGCCGTGGAGGTAAAAATCAGGTGGGATCGTATCAGAGAAAGTAGTAATAGAGTCCTGATCCAACAGCAACTGTCAGTGCCAGAGCCGTCACCCAAAGCCAAGTGTGGTTCGGACGCGTCTGGTTCTCCAGACTTTGGTGGGTCAGATGCTGGTCGAGCAGTGTCTCGACCGTCTCCGTGGCCACAGAATTGGAGACCTCCTGGGCCACATGTCTCGCTGTCTCCTGTACCTGAGCCTCCAGCGATCCCTCTGTCACGACACGGATATGTTCGATCATCTCATTCTTTTCGGGCACCTGACTCAGGATACTCTGTTCCGTATCCCGCAACCGCTGGGAGAAATCATTGGCAACATCGGAGATCTGTTCATAGATACTGGCCTCGATCAGGCCCTCCACAGTACGCTGGTTCAGCTGGCGGACAAACTCCTCCAACTGTCCATTGACCTGTTTCACTACCTCATCCTGCAGGGATTCTGTATCGACCGCAGGCGGTTCGACTGCCTTGATCTGTTCCTCAATGAGGCGATTGACCAGCGGCTCCAACTGCTCATCCAGGTAACCGGTCACAGCTGTAACCACTTGTTCTGCGACCGCACGGCTGGCAGCATCCGACACTCTGCCTTCAACCTGCTGGACCACTGTCTCTTCGGCAATTTTACGGATTTCAGCCTCAGTGAATGTATTGACAGGCGCGGGTGTCGGCACCGCCGCTGCTGCCGTGTCAGCGGGTGCGGAAGATGTCGCTTCGGGTACCGGCGCGGTAGTATCGTTGGCAGCCGCTTCCATCTGGTGTTTCTCGATCATATCGATGATCTCGCCCAGACTTTCGTGGGTGGGTGGCTTGGCGAGAATACCCAATGCACCGTGATCCACAGCCGCGCGGACATACTCGTCCCCTTCGTTGGCTGTACACATCACAACAGGGGTGGAGACGAAACGGGGATCCTTTTTAATTTCGTTGATGGTCTCCAGACCATCCATGCCATCCATCAGGAAATCGACGAAAATTGCATCCGGAGTGATGGCCTTCAGCTGTTCCAGGGCCTCCTCACCGGACTCTGCCATTTCCACCTCGTCGAATCCGCTCTTTTTCAGCATACGGCTTAAAACAATACGCGCCGACTTCGAGTCATCCACCAGAAATGCTTGTTTCACGGTACAAATCTCTCAATATATGTCGTTTTCAAATAGATATAGCCCAGAAGTTGCAATAATTCGCCTGCCATCCTGTAGCACTCTATAATTGGCGACCGTTTTACCTAAAACCTGAGAATCTTGATGAGCAGCACAGGTCTACATCCCTCTGAATCGCATCTTAAATCCCTATTGTCAGAGCGTATTCTGATCCTCGACGGTGCCATGGGAACCATGATCCAGCGCCACAAACTGGGGGAGCAGGACTACCGGGGAGACCGCTTCGCAGACTGGCCAAGCGACCTCAAAGGCAACAACGATCTGCTGGTGCTGACCCAGCCGGAGATCATCCGCGGCATCCATGAGGCCTACCTGGAGGCGGGCGCTGATATCGTCGAGACCAACACCTTCGGCGCCAATCGCATCTCCATGGCCGACTATGATATGCAGTCCCTGGCCTATGAGATGAGCGAGGCCGGCGCAAGACTGGCCAGGGAGGCAACCGACAAATACTCGACCCCCGAAAGACCCAGATTAGTGGCCGGCGTGCTCGGCCCGACCAACCGGACTGCCTCGATCTCCCCGGATGTCAACGATCCAGGTGCCCGCAATATAGGTTTTGACGAGTTGGTAAGCGCTTACACCGAAGCGGCAAGAGGCCTGATCGCCGGTGGCAGCGATCTGCTCCTGATCGAGACCATTTTCGACACGCTCAACGCCAAGGCTGCCATCTTCGCCTGCGAGCAGGTCTTTGAGGAAGATAATGTACGCCTGCCGGTGATGATCTCCGGCACTATCACCGACCAATCGGGACGCACACTCTCCGGCCAGACCACCGAGGCATTCTACAACAGCCTGCGTCATGCCCGTCCCATCTCCATCGGCCTCAACTGTGCCCTGGGCCCCGACCTGCTGCGCCAGTATGTGGAGGAGATGTCGCGTATTTCCGAGACCCATGTCTCGGCCCATCCCAATGCGGGACTGCCCAACGAGTTCGGCGAGTACGATCTGGATGCGGCGCATATGGCCGAGTACATTGCCGAGTGGGTCGAGAGTGGTTTTCTCAATATCGTTGGCGGCTGCTGCGGCACCACGCCGCAACATATCGAAGCGATCGCGGCTGCGGTGGCCGACAAGCCTCCACGCCAGCTGCCTGACACTGATGCTGCCTGCCGTCTATCGGGACTGGAGCCCCTCAACATCGAGACCGAATCGCTCTTCGTCAATGTAGGCGAGCGGGCCAATGTCACCGGTTCGGCCAAATTCAAGCGTCTGATCCTCAATGAGTCCTACGATGAGGCGCTGGATGTCTGCCGCGAGCAGGTGGAGAACGGTGCTCAGGTGGTGGACCTCAACATGGATGAGGCGATGCTGGACGGTATCGCCGCCATGCAGCGCTTCCTCAATCTCTGTGCCGGGGAGCCGGATATCGCCAAGGTGCCGGTGATGATCGACTCCTCCAAGTGGGAGATCATCGAGGCCGGGCTGAAGTGCGTACAGGGCAAACCCATCGTCAACTCCATCTCCATGAAAGAGGGAGAGGATAAGTTTCTTGAACAGGCCAGGCTCTGTCGCCGCTACGGTGCAGCAATCATCGTCATGGCCTTCGACGAGGTGGGGCAGGCAGACACTCGTGAACGCAAGGTGGAGATCTGCAGCCGCGCCTACAAGCTGCTCACCGAGCAGGTGGGCTTCCCGCCCGAAGACGTCATCTTCGATCCCAATGTCTTCGCCATCGCCACCGGCATTGAAGAGCACGACAACTACGGCGTCGACTTTATCGAGGCGACCCGGGAGATCAAGCGGACCCTGCCCCACGCCCTCATCTCCGGCGGGGTATCCAATGTCTCCTTCTCCTTCCGCGGCAACAACCCGGTGCGCGAAGCGATCCATGCGGTCTTTCTCTACCATGCCATCCGGGCGGGTATGGATATGGGCATCGTCAATGCGGGACAACTGGCCGTCTATGACGATCTCCCCGCAGAGCTGCGTGATGCGGTCGAGGATGTGGTCCTCAACCGGGACCCCCAGGCCGGTGAACGGCTGGTGGAGCTGGCACCCAAATACCAGGGTGACGGAAGCGCCGAGGTGGTCAAAGAGGATGCCGAATGGCGGTCCTGGCCGGTCAATAAGAGGCTGGAGCACGCCCTGGTCAAGGGCATTACCGAGTTCATCGATGAAGACACGGAGGCCGCGCGCCAAGAGGCCAAACGTACCCTGGAGGTCATTGAGGGTCCCCTGATGGATGGCATGAACGTGGTAGGAGACCTTTTCGGCGCCGGCAAGATGTTTTTGCCCCAGGTGGTCAAATCGGCCCGGGTCATGAAAAAAGCAGTCGCCTACCTGGAGCCCTATCTGGAGGCGGAGAAGGCCGAGTGCGGCGTCCAGGCACAAGGCAAAATCCTCATGGCTACGGTCAAGGGGGATGTGCACGACATCGGCAAAAACATTGTCGGTGTGGTCCTGCAGTGCAACAACTACGAAGTGATCGACATCGGCGTCATGGTATCCGCAGACACCATCCTGCAGAAAGCCAAAGAGGAGCAGGTCGACATCATCGGACTCTCCGGCCTCATCACCCCCTCCCTGGATGAGATGGTACACGTCGCAAAAGAGTTGCAGCGCCTCGGCATGACCCAGCCGCTGATGATCGGCGGCGCCACCACCTCCGTTGCCCATACGGCAGTGAAGATCGAGCCGCAATACGATCACCCGGTTGTCTATGTGTCGGACGCCTCGCGTGCTGTGGGTGTCGCCTCTAACCTGCTCTCCGATGAGCTGCGTGACCAGTATGTCAGCCAACTGCGTGAAGAGTACGAGGTCGTGCGCCAACGACGTGCAGGCGCCAATGAGGCACGTAACCTGATACCCATCGCAGAGGCCAGGGCCAATCCGACCCCTGTAGACTGGTCCGGCTTCACCCCCTGCATACCCGAACTCTGCCGATCGCAATTTGAGCCCCCGGAGGGAACCCATCTCATTCGGCTGACATCCGATCCCCAGGACGGTGAACCCTGCGCCAGTCTGCTGGTATTGAATGAGATACCCATTGAGACGTTGGCACACTATATCGACTGGACCTTCTTCTTCCACGCCTGGCAACTCAAAGGACGTTATCCGCAAATCCTCGACGACCCGCAGAAGGGCGAGGAAGCGAGCAAACTTTACGACGATGCGCAGGCTATGCTGGGCCAAATAATCGACGAAAAGTGGCTTGGCGCCGCAGCTGTCATCGGCCTCTTTCCCGCCAATGCAGAAGGGGACGACATACGGGTTTTCGGCGATGACAGCCATGCAAAGACGCTTGCCACCTTCAGCAACCTGCGCAAGCAGGGACGCCAGCCCGATGGCAAGTACAACGAGTGCCTGGCCGACTACGTCGCACCGGTCTCAAGCGGCAGGCCCGATTATGTCGGCGCCTTCGCCTGTACCGCAGGCATCGGCATCGACGAGAAGATCACCGAGTTCGAGCAGGATCACGACGACTACCACGCCATCATGTTAAAGGCGCTGGCCGACCGTCTGGCCGAGGCATTGGCGGAGTGGCTGCACGAGCAGGTGCGGAAGCGCTACTGGGGCTATGCCAACCAGGAGTCCCTCGACAACAAGGCACTAATCGCGGAACAGTACACCGGCATCCGTCCCGCCATGGGCTATCCTGCCAGTCCCGACCATACGGAGAAGGACGTGTTATGGGATCTCCTCTCGGTACAGGATCACACCGGCATCTGGCTCACCGAAAGCAAGGCGATGGTCCCCACCGCCTCGGTCAGCGGACTCTACTTCAGCCATCCCGACTCCCGTTATTTCGCCGTCGGCAAGATCAACCGGGACCAGGTAAGTGACTATGCCCAACGTAAAGGCCTACCCCTGGGAGAGGTAGAGCGTTGGCTGGCACCCAACCTGGCCTATGAACCGGACAGTTGAGGCCGGCCACAATTCGTATTACAACGACAACCTGCTGACAACTTCAGTCTGAAGTCCTACTGCCGATAGGTATTGTTCGATAGCGATGGAAACATTGGAGTGTTGCAATGGACGCACCCTGGCTGACCGAACAACTCACGGCACTGCGCATCAATCTGCTGGCGGGCCTCCGGCTCATGACCGGTCGTCCGATCTCCCGTGATGACTTCGTCTACTCACTCGACCAGGGCATCTGGCTCATTGCTTTCGCGTTTGTTTTCGAGACAATCCTTGCTTATCTGACGACGGAGCAACCGGCCAGGTTCTCTACCTACGGGCTCAACTATCTTGGTGCCATCTATCTGCTCGACCTGCTACTGATCCTCCTGGTCGGCCGCCTGGCAGGCGCCGGGTTACCAGATGCGGGACGCCTGCTGCTGGCCAGCCTTGCGATGACACCACCCTACATCTTGGCGGTTTACCTCATTGAGCAATCCATGGGGCATGCTGGAGACAATCCGGCAACTGCCTGGGGTTTGTGGGTGCTGCCGGTGATCTGGCATCTCTATTTTCTTACCCGCCTGTTGATCACGATACTCGGGATCAGAGTCGGCAAATCGTTGGCGCTGGCGCTGCTGAATATCGCGATCGGATTCTCCAGCCTATGGTTTCTACCACAAAACGACCTCTGGTACAGCGATGCGCCCGCCTATGAAGAAAGTCCCTATGCCGAACTCAGCAAGCTGAGTATTGAGGATCTCTTTTACGATCAGCAGTGGTTGCTCAACGATGCTTTAGCGGGATTGGAGGAAAATCGTCCGGGCATCACAGATCTCTATCTGCTGGCCGTCGGCGGTTACGGCCTGGAGAACGTTTTCCTCAACGAAGTGGACTATGTACAACAACTTTTTGATCGTCGCTTCGACACTCATAACCGATCGCTGATCCTGGTCAACAATCCCGGTACGGTTACTAACTATCCAATGGCAAACCGCCATAACCTGGCAGACGCCTTATATGGCATTGCGGAGAGAATGGATATTGAAGAAGACATGCTGTTTCTCTTCATGACTTCCCACGGCAGCCGCAATCACCGTTTCTCCGTGGACTTCGGCCCCGTTCCACTCGACGACCTGAGCCCCGAACAGATCAGGCAGGCGCTGGATGACGCCGGTATCCGCTGGCGGGTGATCGTCGTCTCAAGCTGTTATTCCGGTGGATTCATCGAACCCCTGAAGGATCCCTATACCCTTATCATCACCGCCGCTGCAGCCGATCGGCAATCCTTCGGCTGCGGCGCTGAGAGCACTTTTACCGATTTTGGTACGGCATACTTCAAACATGCGCTGGACAAGCAACCCGATTTCATCCAGGCCTTTGACCTGGCGGCCAGTTGGGTTGAGGAGAAAGAACAGCGGGAGCGTCGTCAATCGTCCATGCCTCAGCGGTATGTGGGGGAGGCCATCCATGAAAAACTCAGGGTCTCGTTCCAGACGGCTGGTTCAGGCTTAAATTCTTCAATAGATGATTCACTGGCCCGAGAATGCGGTCCTCTGTCTGAAATTATCCGCTGCCCACCCTAAGGCGACTGATAAGTGATTGAGAAAGGGGAGCAGTCAAACACAAGCATGATGACACCTCTCCGGTAACCGGCAAACGATTAACGCTATCGTGCAAGTTTGTCGACCCTGCACTAATTCCCTGCTGCAGTCAGGCTACCTCGTTGACCAGCCCGACGCCGGGTTCATGACTAATCGGGTTGCCTAACTCCTTAAACGAGAAGAGCTTGAAGGCCCGCTCACCGTTATAATCGAGTACCCTGAGGTCGTCCGTCTCATGTAGATCCTGGGATACGACATTGAAGTGCCCGCCGTAACGATTCCGTGCCAGTTCAAACGGCACTTCGTAGGCAAGAAACTTTTCAATACCCTTGCTAGCGAGTTTTTCCAGGATCTGGGGGTCTTCGATGGAAGCGTGAGATGTCAGAATCATCAGCGGGCCGCTTCCGGTCATCAGCATGAAGACTTTCATGGCCACCTCCTCCTTTGATGCGAGCATTCACCGGGCAAATCGGATATCGCTCTTCGAATCCGGTGAAGGCCCGGCAACAGTCATCGACCTGATCTTACGAACAGACACAGGCACCCTCGGGTGCCACAATTTAATTCTAGTTCATCTCATGCGTGGCCGATATTCACTGGCTCAACAGCAACGGCAAGACACCGAGCTACTTCAACCCAACGGTACCTTTTTTATTCAAAGGCATACTGAATCCGCTCAGGATGGGATTCGAACCCGAGGCACTCATCGAACCATTGAGGTCATACTGAATCCCATCACCGAGCAGCGCTTTGTAGAGCCCCATACCGGCCTGGGCAAAATCAAGAGTCAGCGGCAGACTGATCACCCCCTGCCCGTCCTGCTTGAGATCCACCGGCCGGGTGATCTGACCACCGCCCACCTGGAACCCGTTCAGCTTCAGATCATAGTCGAGCTGATTCAGAAACAGGGAGAAGGCATTGGGGTTATCCACCTCCAGCTGCATCAGCAGCTTGGCGCCGCTCATACTGAGTTGCTGCACATCGAGGGAGCGGACCTTGAGATCGGGCATCTTCGGTATGGGAAGCTCACCATTATAACTGACCGGCACCCGCAGGCTCCCCAAGACCGGTACGTCGAAACCGAGTCCCAGATCGAGTTGATATCCAGCCTTGTCGGCATGTTTCAATTGCTGATAGGCGGTCATCAGTTGCTGGAACTCCAACCTTACCGGTACCGCAACCGGGCTGCTTCCATTTGCTGCGACCTGTAATCCCATCGGCTGCTCACCGGTGAGAAACCGGCTGCCCAGCAGCTTGAGGTCGTAGTCCAGCCCAGACAACGAGATACCCACTGGATTGGGGTTGTCGACCTGTACGTCAAAAGCAAGATCAACGCCGCTAAAGTCGAGCTGGGTCAGCCTCAGCCCTTTCACTTCGGCGGTGGGTGTCTGCCCTTCGAGGACCTGGCCGACCTGCTCAAGTGTGGCGCATCCGGAGACAGCGAAAAGGATCAACACCAGGATTGGCAGCGGTATTCTGGACATGGAGGGTACTCCCGACGAATGATTTTTGTGATGTCCCGATGGGCACGATCACTCCATTGTCATTCATCACGACCTCAAATTGCCAGTCCTGCGTTGTAAACCATAGTGCCTGACAGCCGCGAGAAGGGCTAAGAGCAGGATGGCCGGCCCCATTGCACCGCCGCCGCCATCGTGGAAATCGTCCCTATGAAAATCCTCCAGCGGGAGTACCGCCAGATCACGATCTTCAAAGGGACCGTAGTTGACCACCAGCAGATCGAAGTCTGCGTCGTAGAGTTCGATCAACACATCGTAGTAACCGGTGGGATAGCCGTCCAACAGTCGGGTCACCACATTGTAGGCGTCATCGCTGAAATCATCCTCGATGGAAAAAACATCAGTGGTGAAGTAGTGGTTCCATGGACCGCCCTCCAAACTGAGGTAGAGCTTGGCGTAGACCCAGGCCGTACCGCTCTCCACATCTGCGTCGAAGCTGACCTTGAGTCGATGGTAGTAGCCGTCCCCGTCGTCATCCCGACTGATGACGGTCTGCGCGTCGAAGATCGAGAAAACCCGACCCATGGGATGTGCCATCAGTTTCTGCTGTGTGGCCCGCTCCTGTCGGCTTCCGCCAGTATCGAGTGCCGGCGCCTCTGTGATCGGCGCAATCTCCAACTGCACCGACAGGTCGCTTCTCTGCTCCGCTGCCGGTCCTTCGACCGACTGGGTCTGCCGTACGGCGGTGTCCACCGCCGCTACACCCTGACCCGATAACAGCAGCACCAGTCCGACACCAAACGTCATCCGCTTTGTTACTTCATTCCACTGCATGAGAAGCCTCCCGACTAATCCCGATAATCGTAACGGCGTTTATGCTTGCCATGTCCATGGTGGCGCTTATGCCTGTCCCGATGCTTATAGCCGTGGCTGTCGCTGCGGCGATACTCACGGTGGCGGTAGTGGTGTCGCCCGTGGTGATGCCGATGGCCATGCCCGTAGTTGTAGCCATCGCTCAGGTGATACCCAAGCCATAATCCACCCAGCAGACCGTAGGGATAGTCATAGTCATGTGCCTGTGCTGCACCGCCAAATGTCAGGGACGCGGCCAGGGCAGTGCAGATAATCAATGCTTTACGATTCATGGAGAACCTCCTTTATTAAGCCTCAACTAGAGCTTATGGGGGTTTCCCTGAATGAAAGCTGAATGATATGGAATGGCCTGAATGACCGGGATGTATAGAAATCAGCAATGAAAGAGCGGACCGGGCCAGCAATTCTTCGGCAGACCTGAATCCGTCAATTTGACCCAGCGACCGGCACCCCGTTATCCACCAGTACCTGGTGAATCTTCCTGCACTGTTTCGCTAGACGGTGCAGGTCCCCAAGGCTGGGTACGGCCCCGTCGGCCAGCTTCATCTCCCAGGTATCCAGTTCGGTCTCGAGATAGATCAGCAGCTTGCTTGAACAGCCCTGGCAGCTATCACCGCAGACAGCGTCGTCAGGCAGCCCGAAAGGTATCGCATTGCGCGCTTCTCGGATGAGCAGCTGCATGGCCGTCCGGGTATCGGGTTTTTTGGCGCCTTTCACCATAGGATTCTCATTTCTGCGAAAACCGCCATTGCTTAAAGGCTGAGAGTTCGCCCTGACGATGCGCGTAGGCGACCGGAAACGACCCATGACGCTATCCCTTTGGGATAGTGCCTGCTCACGCTATTTACACTTGATACTCTTACAGAGCTTGATGCCTTTCTTTCTCTGCGCCTGGATCACTTTCAGATTTCGTTTCAAGCGTTTGCGGTCTCCGGGATCCTGCTCTTTCTCCAGCTTGACCTGTAAATTCACCTGTTGCTTTTTGAGCTTTTTCAGCAGCGCACGGATCTTGTCCCGCTTCTCTTTCTGCTGTCGACGCTCCATGTTGAGCAACACACTGAATTTCTCGATGAGCTTCTCGCTGGTCATATTTATTCTCGTTTAGTTTTGACGTCGTCCTCGGACTCGAGGAGCGCCTCAAGCTCATCCTCGTTCAACACCAGCTCGCTCTCCACTTCACGCAGCTCCCGCTCAAGCGGTGCAAAAAGAATACGGGCCATGTTGATCAGATTATCCGCCACATCATAGGCGTATGCGCTGTCATTCATCAAGGAGGTCGCCATTTCGGCACTGATGGCATCTTCCCTGATCAACCGGTCCAACTCGCCATTGGCGGTCACATCGTTCTCTTCCAACACCAACTTGACGCTGTCAAGCGAGAGTAACGATATTCCCTCCGCCTCATCGACTCTTGCCTCCGCCAGCTCCCGTAAAACCTCCGCCAACTGAAGGCGTAGATTGTTGTACTGCTGCCGTATCTCATCATTGGGCGACTGGGTGAATCTCACCAGGTTCTTCTGCAGGTGTTTGATATCCTTCACTGCCTCGACGATGCTCCGGCTCGCCAGGCGCAGTTGATAGAGCTCTTCCCCGAAGTGTTCCGATGCACTCGACTGCACCTGGCTGATGTAGGCGATGATCGCACTGTAGAGCGTCTTGATACGCTGCTCGTAGATCTCGTCGATATCGATCTTCTCCACCTGCCGATTCGCTTCCACCAACCGCCTCAGATCGTGGGATGAGCGCAGCAGCTCAGGCTTGAGATTCAATGCCGAGATAATCAGTTCATAGGCATTTTCAAACAGATGCCCCATCTCGTTGCGCAGGGCCTGCATTGCCGACTCCGGCAGTTCCATTGCCGCATCATTCAGATACAAGGGCTCTTCAACCAAACGCTCGCGTTGTTGCAAAACCCGCTCGAGCAGTGTTACCAGCTTACCGGTCAGAGGCAGCATGATCATGACGCCCGCCAGATTAAAGAGGGTATGGAATACCGCCAGTTTCATGGTGTAGTCGTCTTCGGCGATACCCAGTCTGTCGCTGATCCCGTTCACCGCCAGCAGGAACTGCTGAATAAACAGGATCGCAACCAAACCGGTAGTGACATTAAATATCAGATGCGCCCCTGCAAGCCGACGACCCTGTACATTGGAGCTCATGGCACCGAGTATCGCCGTGATGGTGGTACCCACATTGGCGCCGATCGCCAGCGCCAGGGCGTTCTCATAACTGATCTGCTGTGCGGCCAATGCAGTGATGATCAATACCAGAGTGGCGTGACTGGACTGCATCACAACGGTCGCTGCGGCACCCAGGAGAGAGTAGACCAGAAGTCCCTTCAGTCCGGGCAAGGCGTAAGCAGCCAGATCGATGGCATCCTTGAAGGCTTCGAAACCCTCCTTCATGTGGTGGATGCCCAGGAAAAGAAAACCCAGTCCCGCAAGGATGTATCCGGCACCCTTGAGGGATTTGGATTTCTGGAAAACCAGAATCACGCCGAACACCAACATCGGCATGGCGTATGCGGAGATCTTCACCTTGAGCCCGAAACCCGCTACCAGCCAAGCACCGGTAGTTGTACCCAGGTTGGCGCCAAAGATGATGCCAATGCCTGAGGCAAGACCGATCAGGCCCGCACTCAAGAAAGAGATGGTGATCACCGACACCAGGGAACTCGACTGCATCACCGTCGTGGTGAGAACACCAAAACTCACACTTTTCCAGAGTCGGTTGGTGGTGCGTTGGAGAATTCTCTCCAGAATACCGCCGGTAAAGGCCTTGAATCCCTCCTCCAGCGCCAACATGCCGAAGAGGAAGATCGCCACACCAGCGGCGATCTCCTTGAAATCGGGACTGACCCAAAAGCCGTAACTCAGCACCCCAAATATCGTGGGGAGAAGAATCTTACGTAACATTGAGTCACCTATGAGTCAGAAACTGATCGTCGCTGTTTGCGTTCAGAATCTTTGCTCATGGCAACATCATGCCGCGAATGGTGAAGAACAACATGGCAGCCAGTAAAGCCGATGCCGGTACTGTGATGACCCAGGCAGCCGCAATCTTCAACAGCGCCGACCGTTTTACCAGCTCATGCCGATAGACCTTTTTCAGACCTTTACGCTCTTTCTTGGTCAGTTCGGCTTTGGCCTTGTGCTCCTTCAACTGGTTGAGCATATCCGCCTTCTCTTCAAGGCCCACCACTTTGAAACGTTCCAGGAATGTCTCCACCTCTTCCCGGTCAGCGCCTTGATGGTGCATCTCGATCTCATCCACCATACGGGCATAGTTGGCCTTAAGGTATTCACGAAGGAAACCCACACCGAATACCGCGCCCACTGCTATATGCGTCGAACTCACAGGCAGACCCAACTGGGTTGCGATGATGACGGTGATTGCCGCCGCCAGGGCAATACAGAAAGCACGCGTCTGATCGAGCTCTGTAATCTCCGTACCCACTGTTCTGATCAGCTTGGGCCCGTAGAGCGCAAGTCCGATTGCAATTCCGATAGCGCCTACCATCATCACCCACATCGGAATGGCCGCTTTCTTTGCAATACCGCCGGAAGCCAGCGCATCGTTGATCGCTGCCAGTGGCCCGATCGCATTGGCCACATCATTAGCACCATGAGCAAAGCTCAATAGTGCGGCAGCAAAGATCAGGGGTACGGTGAAAAGACTGTTGACACTTCTTTTGCTGTTTTCCAGTTTTTCCGACGCCTTGGCGACCAGCGGTTTGGAGAGATACATCACGGCCAGCCCGATAGCCAACCCGATCAGCAACGCCACCGGCATATCGACCTTCCAGAGCTTTTTCAGTCCTTTCAGCATCAGATAGCTGCCGAAAGCCCACGCCATAACCCCGACAAGTATCGGCACCATCTTTCCTGCCGCCTGCACCATATCGGATTTATAGGTGATGGTGCGCTTGATCAGATAGAGAAAAGCGGCGGCTATGATGCCGCCCAATACGGGCGAGATCACCCAGCTGGCAGCGATCTGCCCCATCTTCACCCAGTTTGCGATGCCCCAACCCCCAGCGGCGATACCAGCACCGAGTACACCACCAACAATTGAGTGGGTGGTAGATACCGGCGCGCCGATTGCTGTTGCCAGGTTCAACCATAATGCACCTGCCAAGAGGGCACCCATCATCAACCAGATAAAGGTATCCGTGTCATTAATCAGCGCAGGATCGATAATCCCTTTCTTGATCGTCCCTACCACATCACCACCGGCCACCAAAGCCCCCATCGCCTCAAAGATTGCGGCGATCAGGATTGCGCCTGTGAGCGTAATGGCGCGGGAGCCCACCGCCGGCCCCACATTGTTGGCCACATCGTTGGCGCCGATATTCATTGCCATGTAGCCACCGATCATCGCGGCGACAATCAACATATGGCTCACTTCCGCATCCGTGGAACCGACATATAGCATAACGCCAACGATAAAAAGCACCGCGATCCCCAATCTCAGCAGCTCTTTTCGGTTGGCCCAGGTGGCGTGTTCTATTTCAGCAATTTTTTCGAGTTCCATTATTTTTTTACCCAAAGAAGTCGTTTATCTGGAAAGGCATTAAGGCTGTCATAAAAAAGACATTAAACTGTAACAATTAAACGGGAACGATCATATGTCCCAGCTCAATTGAAAGCTTCTATCAGGGAGAAAGATGCTCCTCAAATCCTTGCGAAAGGATGCATCTGGAAGACGGGTAAATCTGGAATAGCCCTTTGCTACTGGTCAGCGTTGTAGTGCAGACAGCGATGTTCGGCATGAAGAGTTAGATGGTTTCTCCACACAACAGTTTTAAGACGCTGACGCAGGTAAGTCATGGATATCGGGATCACAGGGAGTCGACATAGATATCGGCCGCCGCCCGCAATCGCGCCGCCACCGCTTGACGCAAAGAAGCCGGTTCAACCACTTCCACATCGGGACCGAAACGCAATAGATCCATGATCAGTTCGTCCGGCTGACTGTATGGCAGCGAGAGCTCATATCGCCCGTCGTCGAGCCAGTGGCTCCGCTGCTGAGGATGCCAGGTTTCCATCGAGACCCAACGAGCCCTCGACGGCGCAAATCGAAGCACAGCCCAATGTGTCGCTGCCCCGGAAAAGATCCCGTAAGCATCGGTATAATGGGCGTCCAGTACCGATTCCTCCAGTTCCTTGACCGAATCTGTCAGTGAATGCACTTCTCGGATGGCGTCCAGGGAGAAAGTGCGTAAACCGTTACGCAGGTGGCACCAGGCATCGAGATACCAGTTGTCCCGATAGTGGGTCAGGCGCTGCGGTGAAATTTCCCTTTCACTCAAACTGTCATGGGCCCGGCTGTAGTAGACCAGTTTTAGCCGTTGGCGGGCCGCCAGGGCTCCCGCAATCTGGCTGAAGTGCGGACCGGCAGACCGAGCCGCCGATTTCAGCAGGCGGATACGTCCCATCACCGACGCACCGCTGCCCGGCTGGCGACTCAACAACTCGTCGATCTTTCGTCTCAGCGGCTGCAGATGATTCTCCAGCAGTCCCGGTTGCACATTCTCAAGCAGTTGTTGTACAGCCAGCAGCGCCTGCAGCTCCGAAGCATTGAACCAGAGCCCGGGCAGCTCATACATCTCACCTTCAGAGCGGTCGTAATGATAGCCGTTGAGCTTACGGTCGTAGACGATCGGTGCATTGAGATAGAGGCGCATCTCCTCAATGAGACGTTTGACAGTGGCGCGTGAACACTCCAGCGCCTCCTCCAATCGTTGGCGGGATACCGGGTAGCGGGCAGACTGCAGGATTCGGTTGAGCTCGAAGATACGGTCGAACCGATCCATCGAGAACCAGGACCTAGCGGCTCTCGAGACTCGGCTGGGTTTCCGTCGAGTCCATCGACCAAAGCCGCTCCAGGTGGTAGAAGTCACGTACCTTAGGCAACATCACGTGCAGCACGACACCGTTGAGGTCCACCAAAGCCCATTCACCATCATCAACGCCTTCGGTACCGAGAGGTGCCTCACCGGCCTCTTTGGCCTTGAACGCCACGGTTTGAGCGATCGATTTTACATGCCGGTCCGAGGTGCCGCTGGCAACGATCATGATATCGGTGATACTGGTCTTGCCTCTGACATCCAGGACCACCACATCCTTCGCTTTCATGTCATCCAATGCCTGCAGGACGACGTCTCTAAGTGCTTCTATCTCCATTGAGTCCCATTTAAGTTGTTGAAATTAAGGCCGGGCAGGCCGAAAAAAGCGGTGATTCTACCGGACCTTTACAATTAGCATAACCCATTGGCTGGAAAAGATATCACTTCTGATAGAGACGATTTTTCTCTATCAAGTGCAAAACGGCTGAGGGCAGCAGATATCGCGGACTCTCACCTGCAGCGATCATGGTACGAATCCGGGTTGATGAGATCTCAAGCTGAGTGACATCCTGAATCAGGATTTTTCCGCTAGTTTCCGCTTGCAGTGCCCCGGTACTCTCACACCCTCTTGCCGCCAACAGGGACCGGATCCAGCCATCCTGCGATACCTCCTCTCCCGGTCTCCGCATCACAATCAGGTGGCTAAGAGAGAGAATCTCTTCAGGCTGACGCCAGGTGGCAAAGCCATTGAAGGCATCCATGCCTACGATGAGGCAGCATTTTTCTTTGGGCAAATCCCGTTGCAGAGATAGCAGGGTATCGACGGTATAGGAATCGCCTTCCCGTCTCAGCTCCCTGTCATCGGCGACAAATCCCGCCTGACCGCTGACTGCAGCCTGGACCATCTCCAGACGCAGTGCCGCGGGGGTCTCTGGCTGACCCCTGTGGACGGCGCCGTGTAAGGGAATAAACCTGACCTCATCCAGTCCGACGGCTTGCATCACATCCAGAGCGGTACGCAGATGACCAAAATGAATCGGGTCGAAGGTGCCCCCCAGGATACCGATCATGGAACGACCTCAGGTGCGGATATGTCCGTCACCCAGCACGATGAATTTCACCGATGTCAGCCCTTCCAGCCCCACCGGTCCTCTGGCGTGGAACTTGTCGGTCGAGATACCGATCTCCGCCCCGAGACCATATTCGAAACCGTCGGCAAATCGAGTGGAGGCATTCACCATGACCGAACTGGAGTCGACCTCGGTCAGAAAACGGCGGGCCCGGGTATAGTTTTCCGTGACGATGGCATCGGTGTGCTGGGAGCTATGGGTATTGATATGGTCGATCGCTTCATCGAGACCCGCAACCACCTTGATGGAAAGAATGGGTGCCAGATATTCGGTATCCCAATCCTCATCCGTGGCCGCCTCGCAGCCGTCGACGATATCCCGGGTCCGGGGACAACCCCGGATCTCCACACCCTTTTCAAACAGGGGGGGTGCCAACACCAGCAGCATCTCTTGCGCAATCTCCTCCGCAACCAACAAGGTCTCCATGGTATTGCAGGTGCCGTAGCGCTGGGTCTTGGCGTTCATGGCCACATCGAATGCCTTGCCCACCTCGGCCTGATCATCGATGTAGACATGGCAGATGCCGTCCAGGTGCTTGATCACCGGCACCCTGGCATCCCGACTGATACGCTCGATCAGCCCTTTACCGCCACGGGGAATGATCACATCGATCGCTTCGGGCATGGCAATCATCTCTCCCACTGCGGCGCGATCGGTGGTGGCGACCACCTGTACGGCGGCTGTTGGCAGACCAGCCTTTTCCAATCCCCGCCCAATGCTGACGGCAATGGCCTGGTTGGAGTGAAACGCCTCGGAACCACCCCGTAGAACTGCAGCGTTGCCTGATTTGAGGCAGAGTCCTGCGGCATCCGCCGTGACATTGGGCCGGGACTCATAAATGATGCCGACCACACCCAGGGGTACGCGCATACGTCCTACCTGAATCCCGCTGGGGAGATACTTCATGTCGAAGATCTCGCCGATGGGGTCCGGAAGACCCGCGATCTGGCGCAACCCCTCGATCATGCTGTCGATGCGGGCCGGCGTCAGCTCAAGACGGTCCAGCAACGCGGCATCAAGACCCTTTTTCGCACCGGCCTCCAGGTCCTTCCGATTCTCCTGCATCAGCAGTTCCCGTTGGGCATCCAGGTCATCGGCCATCGCCTCCAGCGCCTGGTTCTTTTGGGCTGTGGAGGATGAGGCCAGGGCACGCGAAGCCTGTCTGGCCTGGCGACCCAGTGCCACCATGTAGCGCTTTACATCGGAAATCTCGTCAATCATGGCGTCAAATCAGTCTCTGAGTAACTTGTGGTAACAGGCGGGAACTGTAACAAATATCGGGGCAAAATGGCGCTATTTGTCGCCTATTCATAATAACAGCCTCATCAGCCGGGAAGAGAAACCGGTTTCCCTGGTAAATCTCACTCTAAATCTACCTATTCCTATTCAAGTTAGACATCTGTCGACCGATGAATGGAGTATAGAAATAAAACCCTTTTTACAAGAAAACGAGTCGCATGTTCAGGACAGCCACCGCACTGCTGCTTTCCCTCGCCTTTATCAGCAATCTCAATGCCGATGACTTCGGCGTCGATGTGCCGATGCACCTGAAAGGTGCCAGCACCTTCTATATCTCGGGACAGATCGGTACCATTGCACCCACCGAGTTCATGGTCGATACCGGCTCCAGCTATATGACTATCAACGAAGAGACACTGGCGGCACTGAAACTGACGGAGGAGCCGCTCTATCTGAGAGACCTGACCGGGATACTGGCCAATGGCGATCAGATGCGGGTACCCGTGTATGCCGTCTCACAGGTGCGTTTGGGCGACAGCTGTCTGCTGGAAGAGGTGGAGGTCGCTGTTTTTCCCGGCAACACCCGGCAAATCGTGGGATTGAGTGTACTGACACGGGCGGCGCCTTTCGTCTTCTCGACAAACCCCCCGCAGCTGCAGCTGAGCAATTGCAGCTTCGCTGAATCAAAAACCGGCGGCCAGACTGCGCTGGCCACCGGTATTGAGAACCTTTAGATCAAAGGTTCAGCCTTTTCAGGAAGGAAAAAGGACTATTTTTTCTCCTGCATTCCCATTGCTTCGAAGGCACTGAATTCAGCCGCATCGACCTGGCCGTCACGGTTGGCGTCGGTGGCCTCCCAGCTCTGGCTCAGGGAGTCATGGGTAGCCGCTTCCTGGGCTGAGATATAGCCATCTTCATTGGCATCCAGCTTCATGAAGGTATCTTCACCGGCAACCGCCACAGTAAAAAAACCCGCTGCAACCAGTGCCATTGCCGTTTTGGTTATCATCATCTTTTTCATAATGTTCTCCTTAACTGTTTTCGATCCGTAAACCCCAGGATTGGGGCCTCCGGTGGCACATATGACAACGAATGGAGAAGAAAAAGAATGAAAGGAATCACAAATTAATAAAAGATTAATTCCCAGGAGAATAATTCTTGCCGGGGTGTGTGGAATCGATCACATTCGTCACCTTCCTCCCGCCCGCCAGGGAACTAAATCAATCTGTTGCGCAACCCTTGTACCCTCCCAATGAGGTCAAGAACAGGCCGCGGAGAAAAGCGAGACGCCGGACATCGCCAGAGCCAGATTCTCCAGCAACAACCAGGGATCTTCGGGGGAAAGGCCTTTAATGGCCCTGTCGGTCTGACCGCATATATTCAGCAGACCTCTCCAGTGGGCAGAAGAGCGCTGCAGGCCTCTTCGCAGAATGGGTTTTCGCTTCTCCCAGACTCTGTGCTTGCCCATCACCTGATCCGGGCTGCTCCCCTTTTCGACCTCATAGGCCATCCCGGCCAGCAAGCGAACCTCTCGGCTCAGGGCCCAAAGCACCACAGGGGCAGCAACACCTTCTGCCTTGAGCCCCTGCAGCATCCGATTCCCTTTGGCAGTCTCGTTTCTGAGCAGGGTATCCACCAGACCGAAGACATCAAACCGGGCGCTGTCGGCCACCGATTCCGCGAGCTGTTCCACGGTAACGACACCGGGACCGTGCAGCAGGAGCAGCTTCTCGATCTCCTGGCTTGCCGCCAACAGGTTGCCTTCCACCCGGTCGGACAACATTTCGACCACACCGGCCTCGGGCACCAGCCCGGATCTACGCAGGCGTTGTTCGACCCAGGGAGGCAGACGGGCACCCTCCACCGGCCAGACCTGTACCACTACCCCTGCCTTATCCAGGTGCTGAAACCATTTGCTGTTGGATTGGGCTCGCTCCAACTTTGGAAGGGTAATGAGCAGTACCGTGTCCTCTGCAGGCCGCTCAGTATAGGCAGTCAGTGCCTTTGCCCCTTCTGTGCCTATTTTGGCGCTGGTCAGTCTCAGCTCCAGCAGGCGCTTGTCCCCAAACAGTGAGAGACTCTCCGCCGCAACTTTCAGCTCAGACCAGTCGAAACCGACTGCCGGATCGAGCACATCCCGCTCGCTAAAGCCCTTCTGGCGTGCAGTGGCGCGCACCTCATCCGCAGCCTCCCGCATCTGCAGGGGTTCATCACCGCTAATCAGATAGATTGGGGCAAGATTACGCTGCAGATGCCCGGTCAGTTGATCATTGCGCAAACGCATCGCCTGACAGCCTCAGTTCAACAGGGCTTCCAGCCGCCGAATGATTTGATTGGCCATCTCGTTGCGCATATCCTCCATCAGGAGAGATGCCTCATTACGCCTGCCCAATTCATCGTCACCGCTATAGCTGAGTTGACGCACCAATTCCAGATGCTGCGCCTCATGGGGTTCACCTGTGGCAGGAATCAGGCTGAAAGACGCCGTCAGCCGGAACTCGGAATCGAGCGCCTTGCCGCTGGCATCCACAGCCAACACCCGGCTCTTTACCTGCTCCTGGATTATCTGCAGACGATGGCGCGAAGACTCTGCATCGGCGGCCAGATTCACTCCGGCAATTCGGAGGTTGCGCTGCAGAGTACCCGCCAATGTATCCCGCTGGTCTCCATTCAGCACATAGAGGCCGTCCAGTGCCGGCGATGCAGCCTGCTGATAGCCCTTGAGATGGAAGCCGCAACCGGATAGAGAGAGCAGGGCCAGCCACAGACCGAGACTCAGAAGTACGCCGGCACCACTCTCAACACGTATGAAACGGCGACTATTTTGCAACGATATTCACCAACTTGTTCGGTACCACGATGACCTTGCGTACGGTGGCATCGCCGATGAAGCGCTTCACGTTTTCATTCTCCAGAGCGATGGACTCGACAGCCGCCTTGTCGGCGTCCGCCGGCACCTGAATCTTGGCGCGTACCTTGCCATTGACCTGCACCACATACTGGATGCTCTCCTGCTTGAGCGCCTCTGCATCAGGCTTGGGCCAATCAGCGTCGAGAATATCCTCACCATAACCCAACTCACGCCAAAGTTTGTGTGTGATGTGTGGGGCGATGGGAGCCAGCAGGCAGAGTACCAGACGGAGCCCCTCGTGCAGCACTAGCAAATCGGCATCACTCCGACCCAGTTTATAGAGGGCGTTGATCATGCTCATGCAGGCAGAGACTACTGTATTGAACTGCTGTCGATCGTAGTCGTAGAGGGCCTTCTTGAGTGATTCATGAACCTCCCTGCGGATACCTTTCTGGATATCATCGAGAGTTGGCGATTCCTCGCCCACGGCCGTCAGCCCTTCCCTGTTGGCCTCGACAAGGGCCCAGATACGTTTTAGAAATCGATGGGAACCCTCCACACCCTCGTCATTCCACTCGAGGGACTGGTCAGGCGGAGAGGTGAACATAGTGTAGAGCCGCACCGTATCGGCGCCGTACCGATCGATGAGTGTTTGTGGGTCGACACCGTTGTTCTTTGACTTCGACATCTTTTCGATACCGCCGATCACCACCGGCTCGCCATCCGCTTGCAGGCGGGCGGAGAGAGGACGCCCTTTTTCGTCCCGCTCCACCTCGACCTCAGCCGGGTTGTACCAGTGTTTCGAACCATCCGCCTGTTCCCGATAGTAGGTATCGGCCACCACCATGCCCTGGGTCAGCAGACGGGTGAAGGGTTCGTCACTCTTCACCAGTCCGGCGTCGCGCAGCAGTTTGTGATAGAAGCGGGCATAGAGCAGATGCAGCACCGCATGCTCGATACCGCCGACATAGTGGTCCACCGGCAGCCAGTGGTCGGCACGCTCATCGAGCATGACATCCGCATCCGGGCATGTGTAGCGGGCGTAGTACCAGCTCGACTCCATGAAGGTATCGAAGGTATCGGTCTCACGCCGGGCCTTGCCACCGCACTGGGGGCAATCGCAATCTGAAAAGTCTGGATTGTTCTTGATCGGATTGATGGTGTTTTCGTCGTAGACGATATCCTCCGGCAAGCGTACCGGCAGATCTTCAAGTGGCACTGGCACGATGCCGCATTCGTCACAGTGGATCATGGGGATCGGTGTACCCCAGTAACGCTGTCGGGAGACCCCCCAGTCGCGCAGGCGGTAGTTTTTCGTCTTCTCTCCTTTGCCCCGCTCCAGCAACCACTCGGCGATGGCGTCGAACGCCACCTCGGATGACAGGCCGCTGAACGGTCCGGAATCCTGCAATACGCCCTTTTCTACATAGGCAGCGGTTTGAATGTCGATTTTTGAGCCGTCCACCGGATGGATGACCTGTTTGATCGGCACACCATACTTGAGGGCGAATGCATGATCCCGTTCGTCATGCCCCGGCACCGCCATGACAGCACCGGTGCCATACCCCATCAGCACAAAATTGGCGGCAAAGATCGGCACTGCCTCACCGCTGACCGGGTGTATGACATTGATGCCGAGGGGTATACCCTTCTTTTCGATGGTTTCGAGTTCCGCCTCTGAGGTCCCCCCCTGACGACACTCTTCGACGAATTCGCTAATCTCCTTGCTCCCTTCCGCCGCCTTCAGTGCCAAGGGGTGCTCCCCGGCCACCGCGACATAGGTCACACCCATCAGGGTATCGGGACGGGTGGTATAGATCGTCAGGGCCTCGTCTGAACCCTCGATATCGAAGTTCATCTGTACGCCGTAGGAACGGCCGATCCAGTTGCGCTGCATGGTTCGTACCTGATCAGACCAACCCTCCAGCCTGTCGATCTCTTCCAGCAGCTCATCGGCATAGTCGGTGATCTTGATGAACCACTGAGGGATCTCACGCCGCTCAACCAGGGCGCCAGACCGCCAGCCACGGCCGTCGATCACCTGCTCGTTGGCCAACACGGTCTGATCCACCGGATCCCAGTTGACCACAGCGTTCCTGCGATAGACCAGGCCCTTTTTGTACAACTCCGTGAAGAGCCACTGCTCCCATTTGTAGTAATCGGGCTGACAGGTGGCCAGTTCCCGGCTCCAGTCGTAGGCGAATCCGAGACGGTTCAGCTGCCCCTTCATATAGTCGATATTCTCATAGGTCCAGCCGGCAGGGGCGACCCGGTTCTTCAGGGCGGCGTTCTCCGCAGGAAGGCCGAATGCGTCCCATCCCATGGGTTGCAGTACATTCTTCCCCAGCATGCGTTGATAGCGGGCAATCACGTCACCGATGGTGTAGTTTCGCACATGCCCCATGTGCAGCTTGCCGCTGGGGTAGGGAAACATGGAAAGACAATAGAACTTATCCTTATCCGGATCTTCTGTAACCTGGAAAGTCTTTTCCGTTTCCCAATGAGCTTGGACCTCGCACTCGATGTCGGCGGGGATGTACTTCTGCATATTCAGACCTGAAGGGTTAATTGGTACGACAATCGGGGAAGGATACCGCAGCCGCTGATGTGTGTTAACAGGCCCTAAGGATGACGGGCCCGTGAGAGGATCGACTTTACCTCAGAAACTGGAAACTGACAGGGGGTGAGACTGGCTTCGCTAAGACGCCTGCCGCTGCGGGGGATCCTGTGTGCTGAACACGATGTTGATGACATACTCGATCACCCGACACCAGGCGAGTTGGACTCGTTTATCGTAGTGATCATCGAATACCGCCACCGTATCGATCAGGGCGGTCTGCCACATGGTGAAGTGTTTCCGCTCCACTTTAAGGCGCAGATGGACGCGCCCGAGCATCTCCATATAGAGCTCCAGGCCGGGACGGCCCTCGATAGTGTCGGCAACCATCTGCAGAGTATCCTGCAGCTTGTGTTTCAACTGCGCCATGTCCTTATGCTGGAAATAACCGGCCACCTCCTCGGATTGGGCCATGAAGTGGTCGTAAAAGCTGTCGAAAAATCCATCTTGGGCAGTGACGCGCCCTAGACTCTCCCGAAACAGCTGTAAATCTCGTTGTTCCATAACAAATTATATCGTCCGTGGGCTCGATGACTTTAACCCGAACATGGGTTTTCGGGTTGCTAATCACGCCATTTCGACCATCATTGAGGTAAAGAACATTTCAATCAGCGGCGGGCCGTGAGGAGCCGAATTATGCCTGAATCACAACATGATCAATATCCTTTCGACAAACTGGCTGAAGCCTACGACAAAATTCTACAGGAAGTGCATGAGGCCATAGATTCCGCCAAGGAGAACGCCATACCGGGTTTGAGAGAGTATCTCGACGACGCACGGGAGAAAATGGTCGAACTTGGCGAGCTGAGCCGCGAGGAGGCGGATAAAGTCGCCGGCTATGTGGAGCGTGACATGAAGGATGCCGCCGATTACCTGCTGGAGACCGGCGAACAGATGTCGGCCTGGTGGCGGTTCGATGTGGAGCTGATCGAGAATCGTATGCTGGAAATGTTCACCGGTGTGGCCGACCAGACAAAACTGGAGCTGGCAAAGCTTGCCCAGCGGGCCTCTCGGGCATCTCTCTATCACACCGGGGAGGTAACGGGACCCGGCACACTCGTCTGCAACAGCTGCAGCAAGGAGATGCATTTCAAAAAAACCGGGCACATCCCTCCCTGCTCAGGCTGTAAGGGCACCGAATTCCAGCGCGCATCCAGGCACTGAACTCAGGCTGAACCTGTGTCGACGTCACTATCCGCTAGCGGCGGCGGATAGTGCGTTTAGCCGTTTTGGCGACCTTTTTACGTGAGGCGGTTTTTTTCTTCACCTTCGGCGTCGTCTTGACCGCGGCGGTTTTCTTCGTCACCTTTTTCTTGGCCGCTTTTTTCTTCACCACCTTCTTCGCAACCCGCTTGGGCTGAACGCCTTTTTTCTTGCTCACCTTCTTTGCAGGCACGGTCTTCTTCAACTTCACTGTCGACCTGGTGGCTACTTTCTTCTTACTTGCCGCAACCTTTTTCTTCTTGGCTGTTGCGGATTTCCCTGCTGCAGCCCGTTTGTTTGTGGTTGCCTTCTTTTTCACCGATCCGCCCGCCAGCCGCTTTTTCACCACAGCCCGTTTCGAGACCTTTTTCTTTCCGGTACTTTTTTTCTGAACAACCTTCTTCTTTGACGAAGTCTTTGGTTTTACACGCTTTTTCTTGGACGATAATGACGCTACAGCGGCTTTTTTTACCGCCGGTTTCTTTTTCGCCGAAGGCTTTTTCTTACCCGTGACCCGTTTTGGCTTCAGCGGTTTTGTAGCTGCCTTTTTCTTGGTTCCGCTCTTCTTAGCTTGACTCCTGGCCTGGCTGGATGGTTTTTTCTTATCTCCCGTCTTTCGGTTCACCTCGGAAGATATGACTCGTACCTCCTCGCTTCCGGTCTCGGAAACCCCTTCTCCGGCAGAGGTCCCTGTCACCGTCTTACTGGGGAGATCCGGCTCTGTTTCACGCTCTGGCGGCTCTCCCTCCGCCCGATGGTTGAGAAAGCCCTCAATCACCTTTTCGGCTTGGACAAAGACCTTCTCCGCCGGGCCGTCTCCATCGACGCGCAACATCTTTCCCTGTTTACCATAGTGATCCAGAAGCGCCGAGGTCAGATGATCGAAAACGTGGAGTCGACTGCTGACAGTCTCTTCATTATCATCGGCACGTTGATGCAGCCGGCCGCCGCAATGATCACAGATCCCCTCAACGACTGAGGGATGAGTATAGATATTGAACACTGCACCGCAGGACCGGCAGGTACGCCGACCGACCAGGCGCTCCATCAGGGAATCGGTCTCGATATGGATCAGCAGGACGATATCGAGCGGCTGTCCCAATTCAACCAGTGACTCATCCAGCGTAAGCGCCTGCAACAGGTTACGGGGAAAGCCGTTGAGAACGAATCCATCGCGCATATCGGGTTTCTGCAGGCGATCCTGCAGCAGATTCAGGAGGAGGTCGTCGGTCACCGGCTGTCCCGCCTGATGCAACATTCTCAGCTGCGGTCCATAACCACCCTCATCAGCCATCGCCGACTTCACCAATTCACCGGTAGTGAGGGTTCTCAACCCATACTTCTCGGCCAACATGCGAGTCTGGGCTCTCTTACCTGTGCCTGGAGCACCCAGTATCACTATCCTCATCCCATCTCCTTCAAAGCACGGATTTGTGTTCCAATGCCGGGCAGGTTTTCCTCATAATTCAGTAAATTACAGCATTCAAGATGGATTCGGTTAGACCACGCTTCACCCTTCACAGCCGGATTAACGAGAACTTGAGAACTGCCTTTGTTGTTATCAATTAGGAAATTCCATGGCTACATCCAAGTTTTGGATTAGCCGCTGCCAGCAAGCTTGGGTAAGCTAATCCAACATTTCCCGTAAAGTCAACGGACTTTGCGGACTCTCTTCCAAAACATGTGCAGTTTCAGTTTTGAACTCATCAGCAGACTGACAACCCTGGGAGATGCTGGAGCCTGCTGACGGAACCGAGTTCATATGTACTAAAGGGGTCAATTAGATTATTCTTCTCCGCCTCGCGTTTTGAATGATCGCAGAGTGTCCTTCATGGCAGAAATTCCGGATATCACAGAATCAGAGCACTGGGTTATCGAAACCACCCTGGTGGAGCGCTATGGCCGCAAGGTCGAGACCCAGGTCGCCGATGCGGAGATCCGCCTGATGCCCTCCGATCGCGAGCTGAGCAGCTGCCCGGTGGTCTACTGGAACGAGGATGGCTGCAATTTCATCATCTTCAAGACCGGCAGCCGCAAATACCGCTGCCAGTTTTTCTACCGGGGCTACCAACAGTACGGCACCGGCGTCCACGAATACGACGACCTCACCGAATGTATCGTCTCCCTGCTGCAGGCCCAGGCCGATTATGAGGCCAAGGAGCGGGGCGACCTCTAACCAATTCAGATATAAAGAAAACTTTTGATTACAAGAAGGGGATCATCAAAAAATGACAGCTAAGAATGCATTTTATGCGCAATCCGGCGGTGTCACCGCCGTGATCAACGCCTCGGCTGCGGGCGTCATCGAGACCGCACGCCAGCACCCGGACAAGATTGCCAACGTCTATGCCGGCCGCAACGGCATCATCGGCGCACTGACCGAAGACCTGATCGATACCAGCCAGGAGTCCGCCGACGATATCGCCGCGCTGAAACACACCCCCTCCGGCGGTTTCGGATCCTGCCGCTTCAAGCTCAAGAGCCTGGAGGAGAACAAGCGCGAATACGAGCGTCTGATCGAGGTGTTCAAGGCCCACAATATCGGCTACTTCTTCTACAACGGCGGCGGCGACTCCGCCGATACCTGTTACAAGGTCTCCCAGCTCTCCGAGAAGATGGGCTTCCCGGTCCAGGCCATCCATGTGCCCAAGACCGTGGACAATGACCTGCCGATCACCGACAACTGCCCCGGTTTCGGCTCGGTGGCCAAGTACATCGCCGTCTCCACCCTGGAGGCCTCTTTTGACGTCCGCTCCATGGCCGCCACCTCCACCAAGATCTTCGTCATCGAGGTGATGGGCCGTCATGCGGGCTGGATCGCCGCCGCCGGCGCCCTGGTCGAGGACAACGGCATCCCGGTCGTCACCCTCTTCCCCGAGGTTGAATTCGACCAGGAGAAGTTCCTGGCCTCCGTCGACGCCAAAGTAAAGGAGCACGGCTACTGCACCATCGTCGTATCCGAGGGCTGCCACTGGCCGGACGGCAAGTTCCTGGCCGAGCAGGGCACCCGCGACTCCTTCGGCCACGCCCAGCTGGGCGGTGCGGCCCCTGTCGTCGCCAACATGATCAAGGACGCCCTGGGCTACAAATTCCATTGGGCCGTGGCAGACTACCTGCAGCGCGCCGCCCGCCATCTCGCCTCCGAATCCGATGTGGAGCAGGCCTACGCCCTGGGCGAGGCTGCGGTCGAGAAGGCCCTGGAAGGCAAGAACTCCATCATGCCCACCGTGGTGCGTGAATCCTCTTCACCCTACAAGTGGAGCATTGGGGAGGCGCCTCTGAGCGAGGTGGCCAATGTGGAGAAGATGATGCCCATGGACTTCATCTCCGATGACGGTTTCGGCATCACCGACAAGTGCAAGGAGTACCTCTACCCGCTAATCAAAGGTGAGGCCTATCCGCCATATAACGACAACGGAATGCCTGACTACGTCACATTGAAAGGTGCGGCTGTAGCAAAAAAGCTGGAAGCGTTCGAACTATAAAATAACGACGACATGGGGGCTTACAAGGCCCCCTTTTTCGTTTAGCCTCTAAGGTTGGCTATCAAACCTGAGCGGACAATTACGTCAGCGAAGGTTTCTGGAGGTAAGCCGACCACCAGAGAGCAGACAGACAAGGTTTATATCTTCGGGAGGACCCTATCGTGAGTACAGAACTGATCTTTGCCCTGGCCTGTGCCTTTGCCGCACTTGCCTACGGCTTTCTATCCGTAAAATGGATTCTTGCACAGCCGGAAGGCAACGACCGCATGCGTGAGATCGCAAGCGCCATACAGGAGGGCGCACAAGCCTATCTCAACCGCCAATATACGACCATCGGCATCGTCGGCCTGATCCTTTTAGTCGTGCTCTGGTATTTCCTCGGCATGGCCACCGCTATCGGCTTTGCGCTGGGTGCGATCTTCTCCGGACTGGCCGGCTATATCGGCATGTACATCTCGGTCCGCTCCAACCTGCGTACTGCCGAGGCCGCCAATAAAGGCATCAATGCCGCGCTGCAGATCGCCTTCCGCGGCGGCGCCATCACCGGCCTGCTGGTGGTCGGGCTGGGTCTGCTCGGGGTGGCGGGTTACTACGCCATTCTGGTCGCAATCGGCGTCGAGGACCCCCTGCATCCGCTGATCGGTCTCGCCTTCGGCGGCTCTCTGATCTCCATCTTCGCCCGACTCGGCGGTGGTATCTTTACCAAGGGTGCCGACGTGGGCGCCGACATCGTGGGTAAGGTGGAAGCCGGCATTCCCGAGGACGACCCCCGCAACCCGGCGGTCATTGCCGACAACGTGGGCGACAACGTGGGTGACTGCGCCGGTATGGCAGCCGACCTGTTCGAGACCTATGCGGTCACCGTGGTCGCTACCATGCTGCTGGGCGGCCTGCTGATGGCGGATGCCGGCCCCGCCGCCGTGCTTTATCCCCTGGTGCTGGGCGGCGTCTCCATCATCGCTTCGGTCATCGGGACCTTCTTCGTCAAGGCCAAGGCGACTGATACCAATGTCATGCCGGCTCTCTACAAGGGGCTGATTGCTTCCGGCTTACTGGCTGCGATCGCTTTCTATTTTGTCACCGACAGCATGATGGACGGCGTCGGCGGTTTCAACACTATGCAGCTGTTCGGTTCCGCACTGATCGGCCTGGTGCTGACTGCTGCTATGGTGGTGATCACTGAATACTACACCTCCACCGAGTATTCACCTGTACGCCATATTGCCGAGGCCTCCACCACTGGCGACGGCACCAACGTTATCGCCGGTCTGGGCGTTTCCATGAAGGCTACGGCCGCCCCGGTAGTCGCCGTCTGCGCAGCCATCTGGGCCTCCTATGATCTGGCAGGCCTCTACGGCATCGCCATCGCAGCCACCTCCATGCTCTCCATGACCGGTATCATCGTGGCCCTGGACGCCTATGGCCCGATCACCGATAACGCCGGTGGCATCGCCGAGATGGCGGAGCTGGATGAGAAGATCCGCAACATCACCGATCCGCTGGACGCCGTGGGTAACACAACCAAAGCGGTAACCAAGGGCTACGCCATCGGCTCCGCCGGTCTCGCCGCCCTGGTGCTCTTTGCCGACTTCACCAGCTCTCTGGAAAAAG
This sequence comes from Candidatus Thiodiazotropha sp. (ex Monitilora ramsayi), assembly GCA_025655595.1. GTDB lineage: Bacteria > Pseudomonadota > Gammaproteobacteria > Chromatiales > Chromatiaceae > Thiodiazotropha. The sequence goes on along the minus strand of JAHXIO010000001.1, from coordinate 174,595 downwards.
CCGGTAAGACCATCACCTTCGAGCTGTCGGATCCCGCGGTCCTGATCGGTCTCTTCATCGGCGGCCTGGTGCCCTACCTGTTCGGTTCCATGGCCATGGAAGCGGTCGGCCGTGCCGCCGGCGGTATCGTCAACGAAGTGCGTCGTCAGTTCCGCGAGAAGCCCGGCATCATGGACCACAGCGAGAAACCCGACTACGGCAGAGCGGTAGATATGCTGACCAAGGCGGCTATCAAGGAGATGATCATCCCCTCTCTGCTGCCGGTACTGATGCCTATCGTCGTTGCCCTGGGCGTCGGCGCCCTGATGGGTGGCGATGCGGGTGCCAAGGCACTGGGTGGCCTGCTGATCGGCACCATCGTCACCGGGCTCTTCGTTGCCATCTCCATGACCGCCGGTGGCGGCGCCTGGGATAACGCCAAGAAGTATATCGAGGACGGCAACCACGGCGGCAAGGGTTCCGACGCCCACAAGGCAGCGGTTACCGGCGACACCGTCGGCGACCCCTACAAGGACACTGCAGGGCCCGCGATCAATCCGCTGATCAAGATCATCAACATCGTTGCGCTCTTGATTGTGCCCATGCTCTGACTTTCTCCCCAGAGAGATGACAAGGCGGCTTTCGGGCCGCCTTTTTTTATGCTGGCGAAACCGGCAAGATCATCAGCCGATATCACAGCCTCTAAACCTACCCCCAGAAATCGCCTCCCACGCCAATACCCCTAGTGAAATCAAGGTTCAATACTCGATTTACCTTGGGACAGAGCCCGGACTCTGACTATAATGGCGCTTTTTTCGAGCCTGAGGACCCAACCTAATGAATCTCGACCGAGTCAATTCCGGTGCCAACGTCCCCAACGAGATCAATGTCATCATTGAAATACCGGCCCATTCCGATCCTGTAAAGTACGAGCTGGACAAGGATACCGGTGCCATGTTCGTGGATCGTTTCATGTCGACCGCCATGCACTACCCCTGCAACTACGGCTACGTACCCCACACTCTGTCGAAGGATGGCGACCCGGTGGATGTACTGGTGTTGACCCCCTACCCGCTGATTCCGGGCTCGGTCATCAGTTGTCGCCCAGTCGGTGTACTGAAGATGAAGGACGAGTCAGGTGACGATGCCAAGGTGCTGGCTGTCCCCATCGACAAGCTCTGCAAGACCTACAGAGGTGTACAGACCTTTCGCGACCTCTCCGGGGAGACACTCAACCGCATCTCCCACTTCTTCGAGCACTACAAGGACCTTGACGAGGGTAAGTGGGTGCGTGTCGACGGCTGGTACGGTATCGATGAGGCCAAACAGGAGATCCTGAATTCGGTGCAGATGTACCTGGATGCGCCTGACAAGCCCAACTTCTGATCAGCCCGCTCAGTAGGCATGCGCTGTAATGCCGGCGGTACCCCGGTCACAATCCGGGGAGCCGCCTGACTTATCAAGCCTATCTCAAGCCCACAATCCTGCACTAAACTACCACGCAAATCCCATTAAACAGGGCATAGCACGCCACTATTATGAAAGTTTGTATCCTCTCCGACAGTCATGATCATATACCGCTGCTTGACGCCGCCGTGGAAACCGCGGTGGAACAGGGTGCGGAGGCTGTCCTCCACTGTGGCGATGTGGTTGCTCCCAGCACACTCCACTGCCTGCAAAAGTATGGCCTGCCCATCCATGTCATTCATGGCAACAACACCGGCGACCTCTATACCCTTGGGCGTCTTGCCAGCCGTGAGGAGAACCATATCCACTATCATGGTATGGATGCGGGCCTGGAACTCGCGGGTAGAAGGATATTTCTGGTCCACTATCCGCACTACGGCAGTGCCATGGCGGCAACCGGTAACTGGGACATGGTCTGCTGTGGCCATAGCCATAAGTTAAAGATCGAGACCGTGAAAAACCTGAATGGCGGCACCACCCATCTGGTGAATCCAGGCACGATCGGCGGTGTCGGCAAGGCACCCGCCACTTTTGTCATGGCCGACCTTGAAGAGATGACCTTCGATACCCACGAAATCTCCAAACAGATAGAGCGCGAGGCAGGATACTGATGGCGGAATTTACCCATTTCAATGCTGCAGGTGAGGCACACATGGTGGATGTCGGCGACAAACCCGGGACCAAACGCAGAGCCATCACCGAGGGGCGGATCTCCATGCAACCTGCAACTCTGGAGATGATCCTGCAAGGCACCCATAAAAAAGGGGATGTGCTCGGTATCGCCCGAGTCGCAGGTATTATGGCGGCCAAGAAAGCACCTGATCTGATCCCCCTCTGCCATCCTCTCTCACTCACAAAAGTTGAAATCACGCTGACCCCCGATGTGGAGAGCAGCAGTGTTCACTGCCAGAGTCATGTCGAGAATGTCGGGCAGACCGGCGTTGAGATAGAGGCACTGTTCGCCACCCAGGTAACCCTCCTCACGATCTACGACATGTGTAAGGCGGTGGATAGAGGAATGACCATCAGCGATATTCAACTTCTTGAGAAAGCCGGCGGAAAATCAGGCGTTTGGGAAAGAGGTTAATAAACACTTATTTTATTTATGGCTATTATTGGATGATAACCGTGATCTCTGTCACAATGTGAATTCTTTGCATCTGGCTGAAATCGAATGTCTATTTACTTAGTAGGGATAGTGATATGAGCAACTTTGTTGAATGGTCGGACACCCTCAGTGTCGGTATCGAAGAGATCGATGAGCAGCACAAATTGCTGGTCGATCTTGTGAACAAAATGCACGAAGCCATTCACCAGCGCCACGGAAGCGATGTCGTCAACAGCATTCTGGCCGACCTGGCAGACTACACCCGGATCCATTTCGCGGTGGAAGAGAGTCTGATGCGGATTCTCAACTATCCCGGTTATGAGGAGCACAAGGAGATACATGAGGAGTTGCTCCATTCGGTGGTCGATCTGCAGGAGAAGGTCGCCACGGGTAAGAAGTCGATCGGATTCGAGCTGATGCACTTTCTCAAGACCTGGCTCACCAAGCACATCATGGAAGAGGACATGCAATACAGCAGCTTTTTCATCACCGCCGGCGCGCAGCCAAAACTGGGTAAGAAATCATGGATCAAGCGTCTTTGGGGTTAGGCCCAATAGACTAATTTGATTGACACGGTTGAGTTCCGGGGTCCTATCGCATAGGGTTCCGTGGTTGTCACAATAGCCTCGGAACCATCATGAACCCCTACTACCGTCGCGCCCATTTTCTCAAGAGTGCGGCTCGTCTCAATCAATCCCCACCTGATCAGGGCATTGAAATCGCTTTTGCCGGCCGCTCCAACGCCGGCAAGTCGAGCGCACTCAACGCCCTGTGCGACCAGAAGAGCCTGGCCCGCGCCAGCAAAACACCCGGCCGTACACAGTTGCTAAATTTCTTCACCCTCGATGAAGAGCGCCGTCTTGTCGACTTGCCGGGATACGGCTACGCCAAGGTGGCCGAGACCATCAAACAGCAGTGGCAGCAGAGCCTCGCTGACTATGTGCAACATCGCCAATGCCTAAGAGGCCTGATCCTGCTGATGGATATCCGGCATCCGCTAAAGCCGTTCGATCTGCAAATGCTGCAGTGGAATACCCACCACGGACTACCGACCCACATTTTGCTCACCAAGGCGGACAAGCTGAAGAGGGGCGCTGCCAAATCGACCCTGTTGAAAGTCCGGCGGGAACTGGACGATCATCCGGAGATTACGGTACAGCTTTTCTCCGCACTCAAGCGTCAAGGCCTGGAAGAGTGCCACAAGGTGCTGGATATCTGGTTCGAACTGGAGCCTGAAACTTCAGGCTAAAACATACCGTGGCGCACTGCACCCCAAAAGTGCAGGCTGCTGTACAAGGCTCAAAAAAGAAGGCCCTGTCAATCTAAGGGGAGAGACTGACAGGGCCGGATCTTCCCGGATGGGGTGACCGGGAAGGTTGGGCCGCAAAAGGGAGGAAAGCGACCCGTGTCGTACGACTTACTTATTCATAGACTGGAGGGGGTTGTGAAAGTTCAAAATCAAAATCAGATATTGCTGACCGTCTCGCATCAGCTGTGACCTTAAAACAAATAACTCTTATAAAACAACAAGTTAATTATCAATGGGCCGCTTCCCAGTCATCCCCTACCCCTACATCGACGAGCAGGGGTACATCCAGTGAGGCCGCCCCCTGCATAGCGTCGCGCAGATGCTGAATCGCTTGGTCGACATATCCGCTCTCTACCTCCAGCACCAGCTCGTCGTGTACTTGCATCAGCAGCCTTACCGGCGGCTTTTCACCGCAGATCCATCCATCCACCTTGAGCATCGCTCGCTTGATGATATCGGCCGCACTCCCCTGCATGGGGGCGTTGATAGCCGTACGCTCAGCGGCGGTTCTGCGCTGGTGATTGCGAGCCTTGATATCAGGCAGATAGAGCCGACGACCGAACAGGGTCTCCACATATCCCGCCTCCCTTGCCTGCTCCCGAATACGGTCCATGAACTCAGCTACCCCGGGATAGCGCGTGAAATAGAGATCCACATATTCCTGTGCCGCACCCCGCTCGATACCCAACTGCCTGGCCAGGCCGAATGCCGACATACCGTAGATCAGACCGAAATTGATCGCTTTGGCGGAGCGACGCTGTTCTGAAGTGACCTGATCCAAAGACTCTCCGAACACCTCCGCTGCAGTGGCGCGATGGATATCCTCCCCGGCGGAGAAGGCCCGCAACAGTCCTTCGTCACCGGACAGATGGGCCATGATGCGCAATTCGATCTGCGAGTAATCGGCTGCCACCATCTTCCAGCCCGGCTCCGGCACGAAGGCTTGTCGGATACGACGACCCTCCTCGCTGCGAATCGGAATGTTCTGCAGGTTCGGATCGGAAGAGGAGAGCCTTCCGGTGGCGGCTACAGCCTGATGATAGGAGGTGTGAACCCGTCCCGTGTCGGGATTCACCATCTCAGGCAATTTGTCGGTATAGGTCGACTTCAGTTTCGACAGGCCCCGGTGCTGCAAAATCACCGATGGCAGTTCATGTCCCAGTTCCGCCAGCTCCACCAACACCGATTCCGCCGTAGAGGGGGCACCCTTGGGTGTCTTGGCGATCACCGGAAGCTTCAACTCGTTGAAAAAGATCTCGCCAATCTGTTTCGGCGAGCCGAGATTGAAACTGTGTCCGGCAATCTCGTAGGCTTGCTGCTCAAGATCGTGCATGGTCTTGGCCATCTCATCACTCTGCTGCTTGAGCTTGTCACAGTCGATCCTCACACCATTGCGTTCGATCCGTGAAAGTACCGGCACCAGCGGGATCTCCACCGCCGCAAACAGCTCGGACAGAGAGGGCTCCGCCTCCAGCCTGGGCCACAGTGCCTGGTGTAGACGCAGGGTGATATCCGCATCCTCCGCGGCGTAGGGACCCGCCTGCTCCAGGTCTATCTGGTTGAAGGTCAGCTGCTTCTTACCCTTTCCGGCGATATCCTCGAAGTGGATGGTCTCCTGCTGCAGGTAGGTCTTTGCCAGGGAGTCCATATCATGCCGGGTTGCAGTTGAGTCGAGCACATAGGATTCCAGCATGGTATCGAAGGCGACACCGCATAACTCGATATCGTACCTGGCCAGTACGCTCATATCGTATTTAAGATTCTGCCCGACCTTTTTGCGGTTCGCATTCTGCAACAAGGGTTTCAGCCGGTCCAGAACCCAATCGCGGGAGAGCTGGTCAGGCGCCCCCGGATAGTCATGGGCCAAGGGTACGTATGCGGCCTCCCCCGGCTCTACTGCGAAGGAGAGTCCCACCAACTCCGCCGACATATAGTCAAGGCTGGTGGTCTCCGTATCGAAGGCAAATAGCGGTGCCTGCTCAAGCCGCTCGAGCCAGCGGTTGAATAGCTCCTCATCAAGAACCGACTCATATGCCGTTTCAACCGGCTCAGGCTGGGCTTCGGCGGAAGGCTCAACGCCACTTTCCAAAGTCGCCAAGAATCGGTTCGACTCCATACGAGTGTACTGCTCCCTGAGTACATCGATGTCGGGATCGCTAGGTCGATAGTCTGCCGGCCCCTTGTCCAGCGGGACATCGAGTTTGATGGTGGCCAACTCCCTTGAGAGTGGCAGGAAGTCGAGGCTGGCCCTCAGGTTTTCACCGATCTTGCCCTTTATCTCGTCCGCATGAGCCATCAGGTTGTCCAGATCGCCATAGGCCTGCAGCCACTTGGCGGCGGTCTTGGGACCGCACTTGGGCACCCCCGGTATGTTGTCCACCGAGTCCCCCATCAGGGCCAGATAGTCGATGATCTGCGAGGGTTTAACGCCGAACTTCTCCTCCACACCCGCCTGATCGGTAAATGTCTCCGACATGGTATTGACCAGGCTGACATGCTGATTGACCAGTTGCGCCATGTCCTTGTCGCCAGTGGAAATCAGTGTATCCATACCCTGCTCCTTGGCCTGTCTGGCCAGGGTGCCGATAACGTCGTCCGCCTCCACCCCTTCCACCATCACAAGCGGCAGACCCATGGCCTGGATGATTTCGTGTAGAGGTGCAATTTGTATCCGAAGGTCCTCCGGCATTGGGGGACGATTGGCTTTGTACGCCTCATAGAGTTCGTTTCTGAAGCTGCCTCCCGGCGCATCGAAAATGACAGCAATATGTTCAGGCTCATACTCATTGAGCAATCGTCTGAGCATATTCAGTACCCCGACGATAGCGCCGGTAGGCTCCCCCCGGGAGTTACTCAGATCGGGCAGCGCATGATAGGCACGGAACAGATAGGAGGAACCATCGACCAGAATGAATGGGGGTTTTGATGACATAAGCAGCGGAATTTACGAAGAAAAATAAAGCGGATAGTAGCTGAAAACACACCGCTTTGTCGCGAAGAAATTTATACCGAAACATGCCCACAGATAAAGACCCAGTATTTTTCTTGGTCTTTTGCGGGATCTGATCTATCTTTGGTTTGAGAGGTCGGCACAGACCTCGGCAAAGTCCACTAGATTTCAATAACGACAAAGACAGAACACCACGGGAGAATGAGTATGCCACAGATGAATCCAATGGCAGTCGAGAACGCCAATACACCGGAAGGCTTCGAAGACTGGACAGAAGAGCGGGCCATAGAGCTTGCCCGTGAAGAGGATATCACCCTGACGGATGAACATTGGGAGGTCATCCACTTTCTCCGCAGCCATTGCGAGGAGAACGGCGCCACCTGCAGTGCAAGATTGGTACTGAAGGCGATGATTTCTCAGGTTAAGGAGCGCGGCGGGAAGAAATATCTCTATAGCCTGTTCCCCAGAGGACCGGTGGTGCAAGCCTGTAAAATTGCAGGAATCCCGCTGCCGCCTTACTCGCTCGATCTCTCCTTCGGCAGCGTACACTGACACCTTCAATAACCAGACATTGATCACGAAAAGGGGACGCAAGTCCCCTTTTTGATTCGAGAGATACTCATAAAATTCCTAAAGTGGGACAAATACCGGTCGCTATAGTGGGGTACTGATTCGAATTCACCGAAGAAGAACGAAGAAGAACTCTCGAAAAATAAGTAGTAAGAACAAATTATGCAACGACCCACCTGCTTTCAACTGGATGCACCGAATGATGCCAGGAAGTGGCACACCCGGGCACTGGAATTCCTCGACCGTTTCGACATCCCTCCGACCCCGATCTGCCACCTTGTCGCCTATCAGTATGCCAGCGGCAGATCTGACACATTGACCGAAACGATCGATAAGAAAGTCGCAACCAACACTTCGCTGGATGGTTACGACCTGAAACATCTCTTCGAGCTCCACTGTCTGGAACAGGATGAGGCCATAAAGATCGACGATCACCTCTCCGATCTGCACGGGTTGTTGTTTCAAGTCCTGCAAGGCGTTACCAGTGCCTGCAGCCATACTGAGATCTTCAACGAAACGTTGCAGGAGCAGACCCAGGCATTGAGCGGCAACCCCAGTCTGGAGGATCTCCGTACCATCGCCAACACCCTTCTGGATGCCACATCAACGGCCATGCACAAAAATCAGTTAATGCGCGATCAACTGGAGAGTGTGGAGGCCAGGACCCACACACTGCAGACAGAGGTGGAAAAACTGCGGGACGAAGTTTCGACAGATCCTTTAACCGGCCTCTATAACCGCAAGGCATTAGATCAACGCATGAACGAACTACTGGCCGAAACCGAGAAAGATCCCGCGCAGACACTCTCTCTGCTGATGCTCGATATCGACCACTTCAAACAGTTCAATGACCGCTTCGGACACATGATTGGCGATGAGGTGATTCGCCGTGTCGGCATGACCATGAAAGAATTGGTCAGGCAGGATGACTTTCCCGCACGCTACGGCGGTGAAGAGTTTACTGTCGTATTGCCGTCCACAGACATCGATGATGCAGTGGATATCGCCAAAAGCATCCATGAGGCAGTCAGCAAACTGGTTCTGGTGAGACGTAGTACGAAAGAGCGCCTGCCGGGCATAACCATCTCTGTCGGCGCTGCCACTCTTCAGCATGGAGATAGCTGCGAAACCCTGCTTGAGCGAGCTGACCAGGCCCTCTACCTGGCTAAAGAGGGTGGGCGTAACCGCGTGGTGACTGAAGCTGAGATCAGCTATATGTAAGTCTTAGCTGACCTTACTTACAATAACGTTCAACATCAGCCTTCAGTTTTGCGATAAAACGTTCACGCTGATTTTTGTCCAGATATTTACGCTCACCACTTTCAAGATAATCGTAAATACTGCCTGCGGTACTATATTCGTCGTAACGCGCACGGGCACTGAAGCATTTTCTCTTCCGCTCCTTGCGAGCCTCCTTCTCCTTTACCGCCGCCTCTCTCTTTTCGGCACGCTCATTTTCGTAGACATCCAGCATCCGCTGCCGACGCTGCTGACGATCCTCAGGCAGTGCCTGGTTACCCGATGATTTTGGCGTAGTGCGGATCTTTTTCTCTGTCGCGCTCTCATCGACCGGCCTATCACTGAAGTGCACCCGACCATTCTCATCGGTCCACTGGTAAACTGCCGCCTCCAACGGTCCTATCACAATAAGCATCGTTAACACGCAGTAACGAAACAGCACAGGATACTCCATGATCAAACCTCAACAATTCCTTAGCTTCTACGCAGTGTAGTGCAATCATCCTGAAAAGAAAAAAGGGCGCCGAGGCGCCCTTTTCTGCAGATCCGGGATGTGGATCTTAGAGGCCGGAGCCTCGGTTGCCGGTAAATTCGGGATAGGCCTCCAGGCCACACTCGCCGAGATCGACACCTTCGTACTCCTCCTCTTCACTGACGCGAATACCCATGATGACTTTGATGATCATCCACACAACAAAGCTGGCAACGAAGGTCCAGGCAAAGATGACGCCCATTCCCAGCAACTGTGCTCCCAGACTCGCATCCCCATTCGTCATGGGAACTGCAATCAACCCCCAGATGCCCACCACGCCATGGACAGAGATGGCGCCAACCGGGTCGTCGATCTTGATCTTATCCATGGTGACAATGGAGAAGACCACCAACAGACCACCGATAGCTCCGATCAGCGTCGCCCACAGCGGGGTCGGTGTCAGGGGCTCAGCAGTGATGGCCACCAGACCGGCCAGAGCGCCGTTGAGGGCCATGGTCAGATCGGCTTTGCCGAACAGTGCACGGGCAGTGAGAAGTGCCGCTACCACACCACCCGCCGCAGCGGCGTTAGTGTTGACGAAAACCGCAGCGACCGCATTGGCCTCACCGATGTCGGAGATCTTCAGCTCAGAGCCGCCGTTGAAGCCGAACCAGCCCAGCCAGAGGATGAAGGTACCCAGGGTCGCCAGGGGCAGATTCGCACCGGGGATGGCGTTAACACGGCCGTCCGAAGTGTACTTGCCTTTACGCGCACCGAGCAGGATAACACCGGCCAGTGCTGCAGAAGCACCGCAGAGATGCACCACACCGGAACCGGCGAAGTCACTGAAACCGGCCGCATCCAGAAAACCGCCGCCCCACTTCCAGTAACCCTGCAGGGGGTAGATGACACCGGTCATCACCACCGCAAAGATCAAGAAGGCCCAGAGCTTCATCCGCTCGGCCACGGCACCGGAGACGATGGACATGGCAGTAGCGACGAAGACCACCTGAAAGAAGAAGTCGGACATGCCCGAATAGTAGGTCTCTCCGTTACTGGCCAGGACATCCTCCACGCTGTTGTCTCCACCGAACATAAAGCTCAGGTCGAGCGCTGGGATGACGCCGTTGCCGTCGCCGGGATACATGATATTGTAACCCATCACCATGTACATGATGCAGGCGATAGCAAACAGTGCGACGTTCTTGGTCAGGATTTCAGCAGTATTCTTGGCTCGGACCAACCCGGCCTCGAGCATGGCGAAACCTGCCGCCATCCACATGACAAGCGCGCCGGATACCAGAAAGTAGAAAGTATCCAGTGCGTAGCTAAGATGTGTAATCGCTTCCACGATAATCTCCCAATTCTATTACTGTGGGTTACAACGCTTCGGAACCGGTCTCGCCGGTACGCACACGGATAACCTGTTCAACGGGACTGACAAAGATCTTGCCGTCACCGATCTTGCCGGTCTTGGCCGCGTTGGTGATGGCCTCGACCACCTGGTCGACGATCGAATCGTCAACGGCGATCTCCACCTTGATCTTGGGCAGGAAGTCGACCACATACTCGGCGCCACGATAGAGCTCGGTATGACCTTTCTGGCGACCGAATCCCTTCACCTCGGTAACCGTGATGCCGGCGACGCCCACGTCGGAGAGTGCTTCACGGACATCATCAAGCTTGAAAGGCTTGATGATTGCAGAAACCATTTTCATGCTATTACTCCTCAATCGCTCGGCCCGCCCGGGCGGGCCGAAGATTCACTAGACAGTTGGGGGGATTGACTCAGAAACCTTTGGACCAGGAGACGAAGAAACGTGGATCACTGTCGCCGCCAGCCGTCGGATCCGTATCGGTCAGGTCGGTATCCGAGAGGCTTAGCGTGACGTCACCGAAATCACCCGCACTCTTTGTCAGGTCGACCTGATAGTGGGTGTAATCGAGCTCGGCACCACCTACGCCGTCATCCTCGAAGGTCTGGCGACCGAGGGTCAGGGCGATGGAGTAGTCCTGCTCCAGGTCGAAACTGGCACCGACGTAGTAGTAGAGATCGCCCTCAATAAAGGACTCTGCAGCCGGTGTATCGTCAACATCGCTGCTGACAGTGTATGCCAGGCCAAAAGTCAGGAAGTTCCAACTTCCGTTTCCATACAATTCGGCATAGTCTGCATCAAGATCAGAAGGGTATGTGTAGTAGATCAGGCCCACATCATAGCCAATTCCCGAGACCTCCCCAGCGTATCCGCCATAGAGATCAAGCTCATAGTCGCCAGCACCAGCCAGATTGGATGCCCAGGCACCGGCATAGAGACCGCTTTCGGCACTCCAGTCGACACCGCCCGAGATAGCGGCTGAATCACCCGATAGTGTCACGCCACGGAAGATATAGTTACTGGTAGCGCCGATATTCATACTGACCTCAGCTACCGCTACGGATGAAAGACCGAGCATTGCAACACCACAGGCCAAGGCGAGTTTGTTCATTTTCATGGTTGAAAGTCCTCAAAACTTCAAAAAGGGTTTAAAAAATTTTCTTCGGCACAATCATCGGGATGAACCGCAAGTACATTCCCCTATTCAGACTTCGTGCCAAAACGACAAATAACTTACAAAACAATGTATTACACAATCTTCTATAAATATTGGCCTGGCATGTATCATGGTTCTGCATGATTTGGGCACAGCGGAGTGCACCATGCACACAGAAGTTGCACCTTTTTGGTGCGTCTCTCTATTTTGCCCACTGCTTTACGGTTGATTACCTGCTTATGCATCAACTACAGGTCTCTTGCCGGCATGAACCAATCGCCGCCGGACTGGACAAGATAGCGGATGCTGGCTATTGTCTGGCGCATGATCGACCCCAAACTGATTGATGAACTTTCCGAGCACCTTTCCGCCAGCATACCCAGCGGATTTCGCACCCTGCAGGACGATATCTCGAAGAACTTCCGTGCCAGCCTGGAGGCGGGGCTTGCCAAACTCGACCTGGTCACCCGAGAGGAGTTCGATGTACAGAGTGCCGTACTCGCTCGTACCCGTGAGAAACTTACGCACTTGGAGCAGCAGCTCAAAGCGCTGGAGTCACGCCTCAACTCGGATTGATTTCCCAAGCCATCAGTAGAGTGAGGCCCTGTTGCATCAATAGCTTCTACAGGTTGATGTGAATGGTCCCCGGCTCTACACTCTGACATTCGTTAAAAGGCCGGCCGGAATGCCGGTATTTCTCAGCCATCCCAGGAAAGGAATCCATGTCACTGGCCATCCTCTATAGTCGTGCCCAGGAGGGCATCCAGGCACCCCTCGTAACCGTTGAAATACACCTGGCCAACGGGCTTCCCGCACTCTCCATTGTCGGCCTGCCTGAAATGGCTGTGCGGGAGAGCAAAGACCGGGTTCGCGGCGCACTCACCAACAGCCAGTTCGAGTTTCCTGCCAGGCGCATCACTATCAACCTGGCACCGGCCGACCTGCCCAAAGAGGGAGGTCGTTTTGACCTGCCCATTGCCTTGGGCGTTCTAGCCGCTTCAGGACAGTTACCTAATGCCAACATGGACTCATTTGAGTTTGCAGGTGAATTGGCGCTCTCCGGTGAGTTGCGTCCCGTCACCGGGATACTGCCGGCAGCAATAGCCGCCAGGGAGGCGGGACGTACGCTGATTGTGCCCAGAGAGAACGCCGATGAGGCGGCACTGGTGGACGGACTGAAACTCCATAGCGCAGACCACCTGTTGGAGGTCTGTGCCCATCTGTGCGGCACCACACTGCTTCCGCACTGCATAAGGAACAACAGCTCGTCTGCGCCCATGTCTCAACCCGATCTGGCCGAAGTCAAGGGGCAACTGCAAGCCAAGCGCGCCCTGGAGATTGCCGCTGCAGGCGGGCATGCCCTACTCTTTATCGGACCACCGGGTACAGGAAAGACAATGCTCGCCGCCCGACTTCCCGGCATACTGCCTGACATGAGTGAAGATGAGGCACTCGAAAGCGCCGCCATCGCCTCAATCACCAATCGGCCATTTCAGCCAGAACGCTGGTTGCAACGCCCTTTCCGTTCGCCCCACCACACCGCCTCAGCGGTAGCGCTTGTAGGCGGCGGCAGCAAACCCAGACCGGGAGAGATTTCATTGGCACACAATGGCGTGTTATTCCTTGATGAGCTGCCGGAGTTTGAGCGCCGGGTGTTGGAGGTATTGCGGGAGCCGATGGAAAACGGCTGGGTCACCATCTCCCGAGCCACTCAGCAAGCGGAGTATCCCGCCCGCTTTCAGCTCATTGCCGCGATGAACCCCTGCCCCTGCGGCTATCTCGGTGATGGTTCGAACCGTTGCCGCTGCACGGCGGAGCAGGTCATTCGTTATCGCAACCGCCTTTCGGGACCACTGCTTGACCGTATCGATATGCATGTCGAAGTGCCAAGACAGCCTATCGATTACGCGAATCAAACCTCGGAAGAACCGGTTGAAACAAGCCAATTGGTCGGGCGGCGCGTTGCCTCAGCCATCGATCGGCAACATAGGCGACAGAAAAAGCGCAATCAAACGCTGGATGTGCGTGAACTGGAACGCTACGCCCAGCTCGATCAGCGCGGGCGCCTGCTGCTGCGTCAGGCAATCGAACGTTTGGGTCTCTCTATGCGTGCTTATCATCGTATCATCAAGCTCTCTCGTACAATTGCCGACCTGGAAGATAGTGAAAGGATCACCGAAAGACATGTCAGCGAAGCCATCGGCTATCGGCGCCTGGACCGACAGTGAGGCGCCCCTTCGAGACGGGTGTTAAACTCCCGTCCCATGTTACGTTTCGAACAACTCGCCCTGAGACGGGGCAACCGACTCCTTTTCAGCCAGGCCGACTTTACCCTTCACGCCAGCTGGAAGGTCGGCATTACCGGTGGTAATGGCAGTGGAAAATCGAGTCTTTTCAGTCTGATTCTGGGCCAACTCCAGACCGACGAAGGCAATCTCTCACTCCCCCCCAGACTCGAGATCGCCCATGTTGCCCAGGAGACAACAGCACTGGACCGTCAGGCCATCGAGTTCATCATTGATGGCGACCGGGCACTACGACGCATTGAAACCGACCTCACAGCCGCTCAAGCCGAACAGGACGGTACTCGCGAAGCGGAACTGCATGACGCCCTACACCATGCGGGAGGCTATTCCGCCAGGGCGCGCGCCGGTGAACTGATGCACGGCCTCGGCTTTGGCAATGGGGATGAAGAGCGTCTGGTCAGCCACTTCTCCGGCGGCTGGCGCATGCGTCTCAACCTGGCCCAGGCTCTCATGTGCCGCTCCGATCTGCTGCTGTTGGACGAACCCACCAACCACCTCGATCTCGATACGGTGATCTGGCTTGAAAGTTGGCTCCTGAACTATCCGGGTACCCTGCTACTGATCTCTCATGACAGGGATTTTCTCGACCGCATCACCGACCACATTGTCCATATCGAACAGCAGCAGGCGACTCTCTATAGCGGTAACTATGCCGCTTTTGAGCAGATCCGGGCCGCACGACTGGCCAACCAACAGGTCGAATACGAAAAACAAAAGCGGGAGATTGCCCACATCCGCAGTTATGTCGATCGATTTCGCGCCAAGGCAACCAAGGCGCGTCAGGCCCAGAGCAGATTAAAAGCCCTGGAGCGTATGGAACTAATCGGTCCGGCCCATGTGGACTCACCATTCCATTTCGCGTTTTTAGAACCGGAGAAAAACCCACACCCCCTGTTGAAGCTGAAGAGTGCAAGCGCAGGATACGCCGGACGACCTATCCTTGAGCAGATCAATCTCAACATCGAACCGGGCGACCGAATCGGCCTCCTGGGCCCCAACGGCGCAGGCAAATCGACCCTGATCAAGCTGCTGGCAGCCGAGCTCAAACCCCTCAGTGGCGAGCAAACCCTGGCCCAGGACCTCAACGTCGGTTACTTCGCTCAACATCAACTGGAACAGCTCGACCCGCACGCCTGCTGTCTGCTGCATCTGCAGCGGCTCGATCCCAAAGCCAGCGAGCAGTCCCTGCGTAACTTCCTGGGCGGGTTCGGCTTTCAGGGTGACCGGGTATTGGAACCTGTTGCACCCTTCTCCGGTGGAGAGAAGGCCCGGTTGGTCCTCGCCCTGCTGGTCTACCAGAGACCCAACCTTCTGCTTCTCGATGAACCGACCAACCATCTCGACCTGGAGATGCGTCACTCTGTCGGTCAGGCATTACAGGCCTTCAGCGGCGCCATGGTTATCGTCTCCCATGACCGCCACCTATTGCGCATCACCACCGATACACTCTGGCTGGTGGATAGCGGCAAGGTCACCGATTTCGAGGGAGACCTGGACGACTACCCCAGTTGGCTATCGAACAGAAATACCGTGTCTCGCCAGAAAACCAGCGATAACCAGGGTGACCACACCGCTGCCTCACGCAAGCAGCGTAAACGGGACGCTGCAGAGATGCGGCGTCGGTTGCAGCCCCTGAACAGTGAATTGCAAAAACTGGAACGCCGGATCGGTGCTCTGCAACAACAACAACAGGCCTTCGAGGACCAACTCGCTGACCCAAGTCTCTACGAGGCCTCACGCAAGGAGGATCTCAGGCGGCAGCTGGCAGATAAGGCGTTACTGGACCGGGAACTGGCAGAAAAAGAGGAGAAGTGGCTCGCAATCAGTGAACAAATAGAAGCTGCACAATCGGAGGAAACGTACTACAGTTGACCTCTCAGGGACAGGGGTTATTCCCTTGGCCTGAAAATATCACCCTCTCGCCGATCGTTTTTAACAGCGATTGCGTGAAACGTACTCATATCCTGACCCACTGGGTTGTTGCTATGGGTATAGGGATAATAAAGTTTATACTAAACAAGAAGTTGAGAGTTGACGATGAATATCTACGTAGGAAACCTGCCCTGGAGTATTAACGATAATCAGTTGCGAGACCTGTTCGCAGCCTATGGCGAAGTCTCCAGTGCCAATGTCATCATGGACAAGTTCTCCGGACGTTCCAAAGGTTTTGGTTTTGTGGAGATGGCCAATAACGATGAGGCCGATGCCGCGATCAAGGCCTTGAATGAAAAAGAGGTTGAGGGCCGAAATCTGAGAGTTAACGAGGCCAAACCCAGAGAGGATCGTCCTAACAGAAAACCCAGACACTGAGTCTGCCGGCAAAGCCCGCGCCTATGAGCCATGTGTTCATGGCGTGACGTCTCTGCCGCCTGTAAGTTTTGTAGCCCGTGATGATAGTATGACGTTGTTATGAAGGCACTCGCTTCACTACTGCTCATTCTCGCAGCCGCTTTTCTCATCTGGCCGTATACCGCAATCTATCGTCTCGACAAGGCGTTGGAAAAACACCACCCCCAGGCCCTTGACGAGATGGTCGATATCGAATCCGTACGCAACCAGATCAAACGCAAGCTCAACAAGAACCTGGAGAGCTCGATCGGAGAGGTTTCCAACAGCTTTATTGACTGGCTGCAAGACGGGATTCAACAACTCGGTGCCGACGCGATCGACAAAATGGTCAATACCAACTGGGTGGCCACGCAACTTAGATCCCATAACAGAAACCCGAATGACGGCGGTTTCCTCGACCAGCTGACCTACGCCTTTTTCGACGGACCTGACCGTATGCTTTTGCGTATCGGTGAGCTGGACGACAAACCTGTGCATGCCCATTTAAAACTGCAAGGCACGCAATGGCGTATCACAGCCGTTTATAACTAAACTGCGTTTCTGTCTGACCGACGATCCAGGCGGGAATCATCACTAAAGATTTTCCCCGCGCTGCCGCTCTGCTCTGATGAGGTCAGACTGTTGTCCAGTCTGCTTGGAATGCATGAAAAGGGCGTGGCGCTCTGCAGTCGCAGCCCAGTTACGGAGAGAATCGAACCATGGTTGATATCCATTTCAATCAAGCCCTCTATGAAGCCTGTCCAACAGGCATGCTCGCCATTGACGAAGCGGTCCGTATCCGCTGGATCAATCCCGCTCTCGAAGCGATGTTGGACCTGGAAGGCAACGAATTGGTCGGAAAGGACAAATCAGCATTGCCGGAAGGTCTGCATGCCCTCTTCGACGAGACCGACATCCTGCATCTCTCCCTCAACGGTGATGGGGAGCGTTGGCTCTACCGGGAAGTTCGTGAGGTCGCTGACGGCACCGACACGCCACTGCGCATCCACTTCTATCAGGACATCAGTTCCCAGGTGCTTGCCGAGCGTGAAAACGACCAGTTGCGCAAAAAAGTCGACGATCTGACCATCACCGATCCACTGACCGGTATGGCCAATCGAAAAGCCACTTTACAGGCCCTGGCCGCGCAGGTGACACGCACCCGTCGCTATGGCAATCCGCTGACCCTCGGCGCCATGCGCCTGAGCCACCCGGATCTGCCCGACACCCCGTTGCCCGACATATCCATTCTGTCGCTTGCCCACTACCTGCGAGAGCGTCTACGCTGGGCCGACATTATCGGCCGTTACGAAAATGAGCTGTTTCTGCTACTGATGCCGGAAACCAGCCGTGATGATGCAGAAAAGCTTTTACAGCAGATCATTCAGGAGTGCCGTGAAGGCGCCCTCTCCGAGCTGGACGGCAATCCCAATCCCGATTTGTCCATCGGCGTGGCCGCTTGGGAGAAAGGTGACGATCCTCAACGATTGATACAGCGCACCCTAGAAGATCTCTAAAGCAGGCCTGAGGCTATGCCTGCCACAAAACAGATCAGTTTTGACGAAGGCATCAGTCGCAGGGACCTGAAAACCATCCGTGAGCGCTTCCTGCGCCTGCACAAGGAGCGTTTACGGCGTATCCGTGATGAACTGCGCCCCAGCCAGCGCGAGTTTATCGATCTGCTGCCGCTGCTGTTCCATATCAACCATCCCATGCTGCCGGGCTTCGTCAGTACGGAAACCCCCATCGGCATACCTGACTACAGCCCCAGCCGTCAGGCATTGGATGTGGCGAAGAAACTTAGCCGCAGTTTCGCGTATAAGAAACGCGCACAGAGACTCTACCATATCCACGGTGTCTACCTGATGGGCAGCACCGGTACCATCGGCCAGTCCTCCAACAGTGATTTCGATCTCTGGCTCTGCCACGATCCTTCCCTCTCCGACAAGCAGCGGGAAAAACTGCAGCAGAAGATCAGCCTGATCGAAAAGAGTGCCGCGGAACTCGAACTCGAACTACACATTTTTCTCATCGACCCGGTACGTTTTCGCCAAGGAAAAAAATCGAAGCTCTCCCGTGAGAGTAGCGGCAGTACCCAACACAGCCTGTTACTCGAGGAGTTCTACCGCAGCGCGGTACTGTTGGGGGGACGTTACCCTCTCTGGTGGCTGGTGCCCCCAGAGCATGAAGAGGTCTACCAGGAGTATGCAGACAGCCTCCTGTTCCACCGTTTCGTCAAGGCTCGGGATGTACTCGACCTGGGCGGACTCGACAATGTGCCGGCACATGAATTTTTCGGAGCCGCCCTGTGGCAACTCTACAAAGGCATCGACTCCCCCTATAAATCGATTCTCAAGATCTTCCTGATGGAGGCCTACAGCCGGGACTACCCCTCACCCCGCTGGCTCGCCCAACAGGCGAAAGAGGCAGTCTATGGCGGTGAGAAGGAGATCGACAAACTTGATGCCTATATTCTTCTCTATCAACGGGTTGAAGAGTATCTGAAGCAGACAGACGACAAAGACCGACTGGAACTGGCCCGTCGCTGTCTCTACTTCAAGGTGGGCGAACATCTGAGCCAATCCCGACAGCACGACAACTGGCGCATTCAGGCCATGCTCGATCTGACCCGGCAGTGGGGATGGGGGCAGACTCAACTGCAGATGATGGACACCCGCTCTGAATGGAAGATCGACCGGGTCATCCGAGAACGCAACGCCCTGGTCAGTGTACTGACACGCAGTTACCGCCTACTCACAGACTTCGCCCGCAAATACGCCGAGACCAGCCATATCGATCCGCACGAGCTCAATCTGTTGGGCAGGAAACTCTACACTGCCCTAGACCACCGACCGGGCAAAATCGACCACATCAACCCGGGCATATCAAGAAACCTGTCGGAACCTCAACTCTCGCTGCACTACCGGCAAGCCCGAGACGGCACCCTGGCCTGGATGCTTTATCGGGGCAAACTCGATGAGGAAGCGTTAATCGATCAGCGCCCAATCAAAATCTCCAATAACCTGATGGAAATCGTGGTCTGGGGCCACGTAAACCAGGTCTGGGGCAGTGACAGCGTGATCACGCTCTTCCCTGGCGAAACCGAACTGACACATAACGAACTGCTTTCACTGCACCACAGCATCATACAGCTCTTCCCCCACCGTATGCCTGCCTCTGCCGGTATGCAGATATTGGCACAGCCCGCCTATGCCACGATGATGGCCATGTTCATCAATATTGGCGTCGACCCGCTGGAGCACCTCACAAAAGAGGGTAAACAGCTCACCAGCGAGCGCCACGATCCTCTCAGTTTTGCCGCAGGCCGCGCCAATCTCGCCATCCATCATGAAGTGGTGATTCAGACGAGCTGGGGGGAACTGCTGATCAACCGCCATGAACAGCCCGAAGGGTTGCTCGACTCACTCTGTAACCTCCTCAATCTACAGCCGCCTGTCGAACAGGCCGATACCCGGCTGCAGGCATTCAGTTTCTCAAGTGTTCGCGGCAGGCAGATCGCTCAGCGCATCACGGAACTGTTCGAACATATCATTCAGCGGTTCCGTAGCGGTGAGCTGACTCACGGGCGATATGCCTTTCGCATGGGTACAGAATTTTTCATCGTCCAACAGGAAAAGAAAAAACACTACACCTGGAGGAGTCTGGAGTCCTTCGAGAGTCTGTTGGAAGAACTGCAACAACCTCAGCACGTCTATCGCCCCTTAGAGTTCGACCCGGAGATTATGGCGAAGAGCCCCTATCCCCTCATTTTCAAGCACAGCCAACCCCAGGTCATTCAACTCTTCTTCCAGATCATGGCACAGAAGACGGAAATCCATATCCTCGATGAGCAGGGTGCCCTCTTCTCCCAAACCCTGGCAGCCGACAGCCCACGCTTCCTGATGATGCAGCAGCGTCGCTTCCTCAACAGTCTGCAGCAGCTTCACAATCTGTTACCGGGAGACACGGGAAACCTCCTCACCGAGCCCGAGTTCTTTGAATTGAGCAAACGCCGTAACGGCGAGTACCACTGCGAAAAACGCCGCGTACCCCTGGTACGGGCAGATGACTACATGGAGTTGACCCTAGTCAGTGATAGCGCTGAATCCAATGCCCGGCCAGTCTCACTGATCTGTGGAGACATGGAATTCACCTATCTTGAGTATGGTAATGACCTCTACAGTGCGACAGCCGAGTACATCCACTCACTGCGCCATGGGGACGTGCGCTACCCCATCTACCTTACCTCTTTGCGTCTGAGCAGTTTTCAACCCACCGAGACCCCAACCACGGTCGAGCTGCTCGAACTTAAACGTCGCGTGGAGGAGCGGCTCAATACCATCTTCCCGTCCGACACGGCTAATTGAACAGCCACCCTGCTGACCCACAGCCCCTCAGTCGTTATACTGCGAAAAACGACTGACAGGACACGCTCATGCACTGCTGGCCCCGCAACCTGCTTTGGCTCGTCATTGCCGGAATCGGCACACTTAACCTGCTCAATGCCTGCGGACAGAAAGGCCCGCTCTATCTGCCACCCGCCGATGAGAATATACAGACTGAGCAGCGCAGCGAATGAAGCTTCCGTTCACCAAAATGCACGGCCTGGGTAACGACTTCGTCGTTATCGACACTACCCGGCAGCCTTTCAATCTTACCCTCAATCAATACCGTCACATCGCCGACCGTCGGTTCGGCATCGGGTGCGATCAAATATTGCTGGTTGAACCCCCCAAGCTTGAAAATACCGACTTCCACTACCGCATTATCAATGCAGATGGTTCGGAAGTGGAGGCCTGCGGTAACGGTGCACGCTGTTTTGCCCGCTTCGTGCGCGAGAAGGGGTTATCTGAAAAGACGATTATTCCGGTAGGCACTGCTGCAGGCCCAATTTACTTGAAGCATCTACCGAATGGGTTAGTGGAGGTGGATATGGGTGTGCCGGAGCTGGAGCCGAAGGAGATACCCTTCATTGCACCGGAAAGATCACTCACCTATCCTCTCGATATCGACGGCGTGACCCACGAAATCAGCGTGGTCTCCATGGGTAATCCACATGCGGTCTTACGCGTACCGGCGGTTGCCGAAACACCTGTTGAGCGACTGGGTCCGATCATCGAACATCATGAACGGTTTCCTAAACGTGTCAACGCCGGCTTTATGCAGATAGACAAACCCGACCGGATCCACCTCCGGGTCTACGAGAGGGGTACCGGTGAAACCCTTGCCTGTGGTACCGGCGCCTGCGCGGCGGTGGTTGCCGGCCGTCTGCTCGGCCAACTCGACCCGGTCGTCAACGTAAACCTACCCGGCGGCGATCTTGTGGTAGAGTGGTCTTCCGAAGAGCACTCTGTATTGATGCGCGGAAGTGCAGATACTGTGTACGAAGGAATCATCGAGCTATGACCCAGAAAGCCCCCAGTGACAACAGCCCCACCGATGATATGGAAAGTCAGGTGGCTGAGTATCTGACGGATCATCCTGATTTTTTTATCCGCCGACCGGAGGTTCTCAGTGAGATAGAGATCCCTCACGAAAGCGGTACCGCTGTCTCCCTCATAGAACGGCAGGTCGAAGCGCTGCGCAAGCAGTTGAAAGAGGCTCGAAATCAACTCGGGGAGGTCACGGAGGTGGCGAGGCACAACCACTCCCTGCAGGAGCGGATGCACCATCTGACGCTGGAACTGATCGATGCCGCCACATTTGACGAGGTTTTGAATGCACTGGAGGATGAGCTGCACGATGACTTCAAGGCAGATGCCATGGAGCTCAGACTTTTCTCTTCCTCACGCGTTGACGAGCACTTGGAAGAGGCCCTCAGTGAGCAGGCAGAGACCTTTCAGCAGTTTTTCAGTGAAAATATGCCGATCTGCGGCCCGCTCGGCCCGGAACAACTCCACTACATCTTCGGCGCTGAAAGCGATCGCATCGCCTCCACTGCACTGATACCGCTTAAAAGTGAAGGCGTACTCGGCCTTTTGGCCATCGGCAGCGTCGACCCGAAACGTTTCGCCCCCCATCACGGCACCGAATTTCTCACACGCCTGGGAGAGATCATCAGCCGTACTCTTCAGGCGGTCTCCCTGCCGGGCATCTGACCGGGCAACAGCAGGTCATCATCTCAATGCCACGCGGACAGCCCGGTTCCCTGCAAGACTGGCTGGCGGCATTCATTAATCACCTGAAAGACGAAAGGCGCCTCTCCCCACGTACCCTGGAAGGGTATGGCAGTGACCTCAATGTCCTGATCGCCTGGCTTGAGGCTGAAGAGATTTCCAGCTGGCGTCATCTGACCCAACACCATGTACGTCAATACCTGGCAGAGAGACATCGACGGGGACGTTCACCCAAAAGTCTGCACCGGGAACTCTCCAGTCTGCGCAGTCTCTATCGATATCTATTGCGAGAAGGGGCTGTGGACGCTAATCCCGCACTGGGCGTAAGGGCCCCCAAGGTGAAGCGGAGCCTGCCGGCCACGCTGGATGCAGACCAACTCGGGCAGATCCTCGACTTTACAGACAATTCACCGGTAGGACTACGCGACCGCGCCATCATGGAGCTCTTCTACTCATCCGGTCTTCGCCTGGCCGAATTGGTCAGTCTGAATATCGATGATGTCGATCTACAGGAGCATATGGTGGAGGTCACCGGCAAGGGCGCAAAGACCCGTCGTGTACCAGTGGGCCGCCATGCACGACAGGCGATCAGGCAATGGCTTGATGCCAGAAACACAATGCCGGTGATCGATGAACAAGCACTCTTCGTGGGTGTTCGTGGCAGGCGCATCAGCAGGAGCACTGTACAAAAACAGCTGCACCTGCGCTCGATCGAACAGGGTGCGCCTCGCAATATCCACCCACACCTTCTGCGGCACTCCTTCGCCAGCCATCTGTTGGAGTCGTCCGGAGATCTTCGGGCAGTTCAGGAGCTGCTGGGTCATGCTAATATCAGCACCACGCAGATCTATACCCATCTCGACTTCCAGCACTTGGCCGAGGTTTACGACAAAGCCCATCCCAGGGCGAAGAAGAAGCGGGATTGAATGTAGTTGTGATCCGGCCTCAGATCTTAACCTGTAGGGTAGGGCCCTGCTCCACCGAGATGTCTCCAACACCAGGTTCAGTTGTTGGGGCAGGGCCCCACCCTACAAATCGATCCGCGATATCCTCAGTCTATTTACGCACACTTGCGGGCTCACCCTTGTACCCCATCCCCGCGGAGATATCCTGAAAGATCTCAATGAAACGCTGTTGATAAGCGCGCAGGTACTTGTCCCGGCGATAGCCGATCTTGGTCACCTCCCAGGGAAAGAGATGACTCAGGTCCCGCATAGTCAAGTCAGTATCTTTTTCCGCTTCGTAGGCGAGATCGGCGATGATACCGATACCCATCCCCTCACGAACGTAAGTCTTGATCACATCGGTATCGGTGGCGCTCAACACCACATGGGGAGTCAGCCCCTCCTTGCCGAAGGTTTCATTGAGATGATCCCGCCCGGTGAATCCTGCGAGGTAGGTGATGATCGGATAGCGGCATAGCGCCTGCAATGTGACCTGCTTCTGTGCCAGCACAGGATGGGCCTTGGGGGCGATAAGACAGCGGTTCCAGCGGTTGCAGGGAATCGCCAGCAGCGCTGGATTCTCCCCCAACGCCTCGGTGCAGATGGCGAAGTCGACCTTGTTCTCCTGGGCCATATC
Source organism: Candidatus Thiodiazotropha sp. (ex Monitilora ramsayi) (assembly GCA_025655595.1). Classification (GTDB taxonomy): domain Bacteria; phylum Pseudomonadota; class Gammaproteobacteria; order Chromatiales; family Chromatiaceae; genus Thiodiazotropha. Next base: position 150,638 of record JAHXIO010000001.1, on the reverse strand, counting down.
CACCAACTCACGCGGGGTACCCTCAAGCATCTGCAGTTCCACCGCCGGGTAGGTCTCGCTGAAGTGGCGGACGATGGGCGGCAATACATATCGGGCCTGGGTATGGGTGGTGCCGATTCTCAACACCCCCTTCTCTTCTGAGACATGCTCTTGACCCACGGCGAGAATATTAGCGGTGTCGGAGAGCACATTGCGCGCATAGTGCAGCACACGTTCTCCCGCCTGAGAGAGACCGGTCAGACGTTTGCCGTTACGGCGGAAAAGCCGGGTCCCCAGCTCCTCTTCCAACTGTTTGAGGTGCTGCGAGACTGCCGGCTGCACCAGATGGAGCTTCTGTGCCGCCCGGCTGACGCTGAAACCGTTCTCGGCCAGGGCGACCAGGGAGTTGAGCTGTCTCAGTTCCATATAATTATTCGTTATAAATAAGCAATATTCATTATTTTACATGATTTAAATCCCTTTCCATACTTCATCCTCGTGAAGGCCTCATCCAGGCACTTCACCCCTTAGCGCCGCGGTTGCCAGGAAAGGCAGAGAGAAAAAGGCGCAAGGGATGCAGCAAAAAGTAGACGCCGGCCCTTCCGGCGACAAGAACAAACACGCAATACCTTTTTGTTCGAACGGGTTTACCCACCCGTCACGATCCCTATTGGCTCACGAGGCCAAGGGAATTCATTTGAAGAGAGGAGAAATGACACATGTTTCAGATCCGCATCCACGGACGCGGTGGTCAGGGCGTTGTCTCTGCCGCCGAAATGTTGTCCGTTGCCGCCTTCCTCGAAGGCAAACACGCGCAGGCGGTGCCCAGCTTCGGCTCCGAACGGATGGGCGCCCCAGTGGTCGCCTTCTGCCGTATCGACGATCAACCGATTCGCCTGCGTGAGCCGGTACTCGACCCGGACATCCTGATCATCCAGGACCCGACCCTGTTCAACGCCATCGACGTCTTTCAGGGCCTCACGAATGAGGGTCATCTGCTGATCAACACCGGCAAGACCATTGAAGCGTTAGGTATAGAGAATGCTGTCGAACACCTGCCGGCAAGTCATGTCTGCACCGTACCGGCCACCGACATTGCACTGACCCACGTGAAGCGACCAGTACCCAATGCGGTCCTGCTCGGTGCACTGGCGGCGGTTACCGGCGTGATCAAGATCGACTCGGTGATCGAGGCGATCGAGACCAAGTTCCCCGGCAAGGTCGGCCAGGCCAATATCACCGCAGCCAAGGTCGCCTATAAAATGGCACAAACGCCTGTGCTGCAGGAGGTGGCCGATGCTTAAACAGATCGAAGGTTCACACGGTATTGCGGAAGCAGTGGCCCTCTGCCGCCCCGAAGTCATCTGCGCCTATCCCATCACGCCCCAGACCCACATCGTGGAGGACCTGGGAGCGATGGTGAAGAGCGGCAACCTGAAGCAGTGCGAGTTCATCAACGTGGAGTCCGAGTTCGCCGCCCTCTCCGTGGCCATCGGTTCTTCCGCCGCCGGCGCCCGCTCCTACACCGCCACCGCCAGCCAGGGTCTGCTCTATATGGCTGAGGCGGTTTACAACGCCTCCGGACTCGGACTGCCCATCGTGATGACGGTCGGCAACCGGGCCATCGGCGCACCGATCAATATCTGGAACGACCAATCGGATTCCATGTCCATGCGCGATGCGGGCTGGATCCAGCTCTTCGCCGAGACCAATCAGGAGGCATTGGATCTGCATATTCAGGCCTTCCGTATCGCAGAGAAGCTGAGTATGCCGGTCATGGTTTGCGTGGACGGTTTCATCCTCACTCATGCATACGAGCGGATGGATATTCCGGAACAAGACCAGGTGGACCGTTTTCTGCCTCCTTTCGAGCCTCGCCAGGCGCTCGATCCGGCTGAGCCAATCTCCATCGGCGCCATGGTGGGACCGGAGGCCTTCACCGAAGTGCGTTACCTGGCCCACCACAAACAGATGCAGGCCCTGGAATTGATTCCGGAGATCGCCGAGGAGTTCAAAACCATCTTCGGTCGTGACTCGGGAGGACTCATCTCCAACTACCGAACGGATGATGCGGAGACCATCATCGTCACCCTCGGTTCGGTGATCGGCACCATCGCCGATGTCATCGATACCATGCGTGATGCAGGGCACAGGATCGGCGCCATCTCCCTCCGTTGCTACCGCCCCTTCCCCAAGGAACTCCTGCGCGAGGCACTGTTGGATTGCCAACGGGTTGTGGTGTTCGAGAAATGCCTTGCGGTGGGCATGGGCGGCATCGTCGCCAACAATGTCCGCATGTCGACCCGTGGGTTGAGTACGCCTGTCTACACAGTGATCGGTGGACTCGGCGGACGCCCCATCACCCGCAAGTCGCTCACCGACCTGTTCGAACATGCGATGCAGGACGACCTGGAAGAGATCACCTTCCTCGATATCAAGTGCGACATCGTGGAACGGGAACTGGCGCGGGAGCAGGCCCACACCCGCTCCGGTTCTGCCGCGGAAAACATCCTGCGTGAGGTCGGCGTCGTCGACGCCGCCAAGACCGCCTGAGGAGGAGCGAGATGCCACATCAACAAGTGAAATTTTATCAGACCGGCACCCTCACCGTGGGTAACCGCCTGCTCGACGAGGCCCAACGTACGGTGCAGGCGACCATGGACCGCTCAAACTCCCTCGACTCCGGCCACCGCGCCTGTCAGGGCTGCGGCGAGGCACTGGGCGCCAGGTACGCCATCGACGCCGCCATGCGCGCCACCGACAACCAGCTGATCGCCGCCAATGCCACCGGCTGTCTGGAGGTCTTCACCACCCCCTACCCGGAATCGGCCTGGCGTATCCCCTGGATGCACTCCCTGTTCGGCAACGCCCCCTCTGTCGCCACCGGCATCGCCGCGGCCATGCGGGTCAAAGGACGCGAGCATGTGCGGGTCATCGCCCAAGGCGGCGACGGCGGTACCACCGATATCGGCTTCGGCGCCCTCTCCGGCATGTTCGAGCGCAACGACGACGTGCTCTACATCTGTTACGACAACCAGGCCTATATGAACACCGGGGTACAGCGCTCCTCCGCCACGCCCGGCTCGGCGCGCACCGCCACCACCATGCCGGTGGGGTCGGAGCCTGGCGCCGATTTCGACAAAGGCAAGAACGTGCCCCTGATCGCCATGGCCCACGGCATCCCCTATGTGGCCACGGCCAGCGTGGACCGGCTGCACGACCTGGAGGCCAAGGTAGAGAAGGCGATGTCGATCCGGGGCGCACGCTATATCCAGGTCTTCGTACCCTGCCCCCTGGGTTGGGGCTCCAAGCCTGCGGACACGGTGAAGATCGCCCGGCTCGCGGTGGAGAGTGGACTCTATCCCCTGTTCGAGGCGGAACACGGGGAGATCACCGCCTCCACCAAGATCCGTCGCAAGGTAGCGGTGTCCGACTACCTCAAACTGCAGCGGCGCTTCGCCCACACCCTGAAAAACGAATCCCAGCTCGCCCAACTTCAGGCAGTGGCAGACCGTAACATCCGCCGCTTCGGCCTCATCGACGAGCAAGGAGACTGACCATGAAGAAACCCTTTGCGATTACTCTCGATGTGGGCAGCAGCCTGCTCAACAAGACCGGCTCCTGGCGGACCGAGCGACCGGTCTATCTGGACCGTCTGCCCCCTTGTAACAACGCCTGCCCGGCAGGCGAGAATATCCAGGCCTGGCTCTACCACAGTGAAGAAGGCCGCTACGAAAAGGCCTGGCGCGAGATCATGCTCAACAATCCCTTTCCCGCCGTCATGGGACGGGTCTGCTACCACCCCTGCGAGGGTGCCTGTAACCGGGTCCACGTGGACGATGCGGTGGGCATCAACTCGGTGGAGCGCTTCCTCGGCGACCAGGCCCTGCGCCAGGGCTGGAAGATCGAACCGGGTGAGGATACCGGCAAGCGGGTGATGGTGGTCGGCGCCGGTCCCGCAGGACTTGCCTGTGCCTACCACCTGCGTCGTGTGGGTCACCAGGTCACCGTCTACGAGGCCTCCGCCCAGGCCGGTGGCATGGTGCGCTACGGCATCCCAAAATACCGTATGCCCCGGGAGAAGCTGAAGGCGGAGATCCAGCGGATCGAGGCCATGGGGGTGGAGATCGTGCTCAATACCCGTATCGACGATATAGCGGGTTTCAAGGAGGCCAACGGCTTCGACGCCGTCTTCCTCGCCATCGGCGCGCAAACACCCAAGCGGGTCGAGATTCCATCGGACGACAGCTTGCCGCTGCTCGACGCGGTTGGCCTGCTGCGGGCCGTCGAGGAGGAGGAGCACGTGGAGTTGCGTGGCCGGGTCGTGGTCTACGGCGGCGGCAACACCGCTGTCGATGTGGCCCGAACCGCCATCCGCATGGGTGCAACCCAGGTGACTCTGGTGGTCTATGAGGCGCGGGAAAAGATGCCGGCCCACGGGATGGAGATTCGCGAGGCCCTGGAAGAGGGCGTGGAGATCCTACCCCTGCGGGCGATCCGCGAGATCCGGGATAACGGCCTGAAATTGGAGCAGATGGTCGACGGTGAAGGCCAATGGCCCCAGCCCACAGGCCAGTTCGAAAACTTCGACGCCGATGTGGTGGTACAGGCCCTGGGACAGAACGTGGATATCACCCTGCTGGAACCCCTGACGGATGTCGCCGTCGAGGGCGACTCGGTGCTGGTCGACCGGCAGATGATGACCGGCGTCGAAGGCATCTTCGCAGGGGGCGACATGGTACCCTCCGCGCGCACGGTGACTACCGCCATCGGCCATGGAAAGCATGCCGCCCGCAGTATCGATGCCTGGCTCATGGGCGAGCGCTACATCAAGCCCGAAAAGCACGAGATCGTGGACATCGGCAAGATGAACACCTGGTACTACTCCGACGCTCCCCGCACGGTACGGCCGATGCTCGATATCGTCCGGCGGCAGAGCGGTTTCGCGGAGGTGGTGGGTGACCTGGACGAGGTCAATGCCGCCTATGAGGCACGCCGCTGCATGTCCTGCGGCAACTGTTTCGAGTGCGACAACTGCTATGGCGTCTGTCCCGACAACGCCATCACCAAGCTGGGGCCGGGCAATCGCTTCGAATTCAAGTACGACTACTGCAAGGGTTGTGGCATGTGCGCCGCCGAGTGCCCCTGCGGCGCGATCAAAATGGAAGCGGAAAACATCTGATTCGTCATGTTGCCAGGGAAGGCTTTTTTCACCAACGGCTACGCCATCTATTAAGGCGCTTTAGAGACATCCTCAATCAATCTTGATGCTGTGTCACGCTGGCGGGCTATCAGCGCCAATGGACGAAAATCCGCTTCAAACGCTCCCAGCCGCATCAGAGTGTGGGACACGGGTACACCTGCCACAACGGGATACTCATGATTGAGCTCTGCAAACAGACGCTGGCGGTCAAACCCGGCCAGAAACTCCAGAAAGTCTATTGCCAGTTGCGGATGTGGTGCATGACGCGTGACTCCGCCGCCACTGATGTTCACATGTACGCCGCTTTCCGGCCAGACCCGAGCCACCCGAACCGCGATTTCCCGGTCCTTCTCGTTGTCGCCATCTAACATCATGGCGTAGTAATAGCTGTTGACCACCGCTGCATCGCACTCACCCTTCGCCACCGCGCGAATCTGATCCCGATCTCCCCCATGTGGCGGCCTGGCCAGGTTGGAAACAACCCCCTTCAACCACAGACTTGCCTTCTCCTCTCCCCAACGTGCGACCAGCGCGGCGATGAGTGACTGATTGTAGACATGCTTCAGGGAGCGCATGCAGACCCGCCCCTTGAGTGCTGAAGAGGAGAGGTCTGCATAGTCCTGCAAGTCGAACCGGGCAATACGACCGGGGGCATACAGCATCATTCGGGCACGAAGGGAGAGACCGTACCAGAAGCCCTGGGGATCCCGATATTTCGCCGGGATCAGACTGCTCAGCAGCTGCGACTGCTTTGCCTGCAACAGGTCCATCTCCCTTGCGGTTTCCAGGACGCCGATATCTGCCGTCAGCAGCAGATCAGCCGGCGTCGCTTCACCCTCTGCATCCAGGCGCCGCAATAGCGTATCGGACTTATCCTGAACATACCGGACGGCTGTATCTCTGGATGCCTGATAGGCTTGAAGAAGCGGCTCCATCAGCGCCTGCTGACGAGAGCCGTAGATAACCAATGGCTCATCAGCCGCTGAGCATTGAGGGATGACCAACATGACAAGCAGGGATATGCAAAGTCTGATCATGGCTTTTCCGGTGTATTGTATTCGTCGTCGTAGAAGCGATCCCGCCCATCCTCCTTCGCCTTATAGAGCAGCTCATCCGCCCGCTGCAGGAGGTCTTCCAGGGACTCCCCCTTCCGATAGTGGGCCACTCCCGCGCTTGCGGTGATTTTCAGCTTCCGGATGTGGCCGCGAAAACTCAGGCTTTTGAGACGCTCAAGGATCCGGCTCACCAGATGACCCGCATCGCACTCGTTGTGCGCATTGATAATCACCAGAAACTCTTCACCGCCGTAGCGGACCGGAATGTCACCCCGGCGAATCTCTGAAGAGATGGCCTTGCCAACCGCACGCAGCACCTGATCACCCGCCCTATGACCGAACTTGTCATTGACCTGTTTGAAGTGGTCGATATCGATCATGGCCACAGAGACTGTGTTGACCTGTCCCCGGTTGATGCGGCTGATATGGGCATTGGCGACATCCTCCATATAGCGCCGGGTATAGAGTCCGGTCAGGAAGTCGTGGATTGCCGCCGCCCTCAAATCCTGTAGATAACGATACCTCTGATTCATATAAAGCGCCGCTAAAAAGAGCAGCGCGCTTACCAGTAGGCTGGCTGTCACGGCAAAGTAGGCATGCTCATCCACCTCCAGAGTGGGCTTGAAGACATGCATCTCCCAGCCGCGGGAGAGCAGCAGTGTGGCCTGTGTCAGATACTCCTTCCCGTCGTCGAGCACCACCAGTTTTGAAATACCGTCCCAGTATTGCTCATCCCGCATCGGCCAGAGCGTCAGTGACGCACCCGCATAGCGTTTGAACCGGCGTATCTTCTCTATTTTTGTCACGGTTAAAGGTCGCAGACTCTTAAATCGCCAAGGGTCTTCGCTGGCGAGAAAGATCACCCCATCCCGGTCAGCCACCAAAAGTCGCAGGTCGAGGTCTGAGAACAACAGACCCAACTCATCCAGTGTCACTTTGATCACTGCCACGCCACTGATCTCATCCGACTGGGGGTCGAACACGGGGCGCGCGACATAATAACCCAACACACCGGAGGTAGTGCCAACGGCTACGTCGCGTCCTATCAAGCCTTTCACTGCGCGTTGGAAATAGTAACGAAAGCCGTAGTTATTGCCGACGAAGGTCCTCTCCGCCTGCCAGTTGCTGGCGGCAAGGGTATTGCCATCGAGATCCATCACATAGATGGCACTCGCATGCACCTCCTCGTTCAGTGCCTGCAGATAGGAATTGGCCGCACTGACGATCTGCTTATCCCAGGGATATCTAAGCAGGGCGGTTACCTGGCGACTGGTGGCCACAGAACCGGCAAGCCGGTCGTAACCGGTCAGATAATCCTCCAGCTTGCGGGCAAAGAGCATCAGGTCGTTTTCTGTCTCCTCGGCCAGCTCGGTCAGCCCCTGCTGACGAGTAAAATGGGTACTGGCCCAGATGAGCAGAGGGGTGAGAACGAAGAATATAAGAAAGATAAGCAGGTAGCGGTTTTGAGATATCAAGATCATTGGAATAGTAGTTATTTAGACATAAGCACACGACACCTGTAACAAATAAAAGATAGCCCCAGACATATCGTTATTCTATCAAATATGAAAAATCGGCATTATCAAACCGGTATGATCCACCGATTTTAATAGCCATGGATCATCGGCGAGTTAATTGTATTCGATTGAATCACTTCCTTCTGTAACGTAAACCAAACCCCACTACAAAAAGCAGTACAAATGACAACAACGAAAAGCTGCCCCCTCCGCCATAACCCGCTCGGTGTTTAATCTTCACTTGTTCAGGATTACGCTTGATCTTCTCACGGAAAGATTGCAGTTGTTGATCCAGGTTCGAGATCATTTGCGTCGTCGCCAACTCAAATCCCTGTCGACTGTCGTGCCTCAGCTCTTCACTCAGATTGACCGGTGTAGATCGTCCTTTGACATTGCTCGTTCCTGGCGCGCGAAACAGCATTTTCCGACTTTCGATATCATAGACGGCCGTGTCCACCATCGTATGGGTGTCGTTCCTCTCGCCTGACACCACATAGGCTCCGACCAGAGTCCAGTAAGTCAATGAGAGCAAACCTTCGTCGGTGAATTGAGCCTGGTCATAGGAGACCAACGCCACTACGTCAATATCGTACATTGTCCTGATCTGATCGAGATTGGAAAAACCGCCACCGCTCACCAAATAGGCCGATGGGATCACCTCAATCTCTCGGACAAACTCATAGGATCTGAAATTCTCTGCCACTGTCTCCAGCAGGTTACTCTTCTGTGATTCTGCCAAAGCGCCACCTCCGACCACTCCTGCCCAAAAATTATACCCGCGACGAGCCGGAGACTGCTCCGGTACAAAGGCGATACCCACTTTGACCGGAAGCTTGAGCACCGGTACAGAGGTTTCAACCACCCTATCTGACTCTTTGGGATAGAGATAATCGACGACACTGCTTTTCATTCTCGACTGATTGCCGGCACAACCGGCGAGAACGACCAGAAGAAAAATGAAGAGGCCGACACTGGCCAAATGGATATTTTTTTTCACACGATCTCTCCCTGTTAATACTGATCTTTCACCATCATCTATTTTTACCATCGGCTAAGCGACACACAACTCTATCCTAGCTTCCTCTTCCCGATTCATCGTACGGGAAAGACGAATCTCGGCCTCAACCAGTAGACCATCAACGGCAGCACCAGCAGCGCAATAAAGACATCCATGATCAGGGCTTCCGAAATATAGAGACTCACCGACCAGAGGTTGGCCAGCTCCGTATTCATCAGAGGGATAAAGCTGCTGAGCAGCACCACCATGGAGATAATAATTGCTGAACCGGTTGTGGCGAGGGTTTGACGCAGTGCAGTTTTCCAGATGCCGCCATTTCTCGCATACTCCTCCCGCAACCTGGACACCATATAGACGCCGTAGTCGACACCGAGCCCCATGGCAATGCTCAACGCCACCTGCACATGAAAGGCCAGATTGGCCGACCACTCACCAATAGAAGACATATAGGCCCCCAGGCCATACTGGGTCATCAGGGTGATAAAACAGAGGCTGATGAGGATAAAGGCGACCGTCCAGGAGCGGAACATCAAGAGCGTCATAATGAATACGGTGACCGAGGTGGCCACGGGTGCATTGAGCCACTCCTTGAAAGCCACATCCCGGGTCGCTTCGGTAACCCCCAGAAAACCGCCGATCGCCGCTTTGCCTGGGATACTGTCTCCCGTCGTGATGGTTCTCCCTTCTTCCCCCGGGATCATAATGGTTTCATTACCCGCCACGCCGATTTGCAACAGATCCATTCCCGGGTCGTCCTGATGGGCATTGATGTAGTTCTGTATATCGACAATGGTGCGGTGGGTCTCCACCGGATCCATGGTCTTCACGAATCCCACGATGACTCCCTCGTCCCAGTTTCTCGTATTGACAAAGCTGTCGAGGTCGCCCGCACCCGCCCCGGTTATCAGCATGCCGTTGTAGAGCTGCACCGTCTCATCCGGATTGGGCAGATGCCCGAAACCACCCTTTGAGCGATAGGCATAGGGATAGCGTTGCATATGATTCAGTGTCGGTATGGCATACAGATTCATGTGTGCCAGCGGCGGTTCCAATGGTGGCGCATTGAGAATCATATTCAGCGTTTTTATGAACTGCACATAGGAGACGGTGTAGCCGATATTGGGATGGCTCCGCAGCCAATCCTCGAATTTCGAAAGTGCTTGCAGTACACCGGCATCGTTAAAGATTCCCTGGGGCGGATCCTCTTGCTCATCGAAGCAGCGCTCAGGACCGATCACACGACGGCCGGCGCGGTCCCAGGCTTCCAGTCCGCAAAGCGGTAGCGTTCCTGCTTTGGAGCGAATTAGCAGGTTGGCCGTGATAACACCGGGCATCTGACGTGAAAGACTCTCAAGATCGGCAATCGGCTTGACTTCACCGCCCCGACCCAGCAGCTCGCCCAGGATATAGTGGTCTTTGAATGCCGCCCGCGGATAGTGGATCCCCTTCTCAACACCGGGCATGATGTCGAACTCATCCTGAATGCGGGCCACCTCGGGATCGTCTCTCCCCCCCTCACCGGCCAACACCGCGGAGAAACCGCGACCCACCTCTGCATAGTGGGCGGAGAGCAGCCAGACAGCGATCACCATCACAACCGGCACCCATTTCCAAGGGCCTGTGATCAGATTGGTTATCCCGGATGCGAGATGTTTCTCCCAGCCCCGCTCATGCTCATGGTGCTTGATATGAGGGGGAAAGGTCATCATCAGCAGAGGTATCAGCGTCGTGGTGGTGAGTATCAGGGTCGACATGCCAAAGATGCCGAAATAGGCATAAGCCTTGTAAAAGGAGATATCGACAAAGGAGATGGCAAAGAAACCGTGCAGATCCGTGCCGATGGAGAGAGCAGCCGGCACAATCGTAGACCGGATCGACCGAAAGGCAGCCTCTTCCTTGTCGCCTGTTTGCGCCAGCTCCTGCATGAAACGGCGGGTGATCTGCATCGAATGGCCGATACCGATCGCCAGCAGCAGCATTGGTGTCAATGCCATCATGGTGGTCAATTTGAACTGGGTAAAACCCATCAGGCCCAGAGTCAGAACAATGGTCATGCCGACACCCAGGAGAGGGAGCACGGCACAGCTCCAATGGCGGAATTCGTACCAGAGAATCAACAGGATGATCAGCAACGAGACCCCGAACAACCAGGCCTTGTCCTTAAGCTCCTGCACCATCGAGGCGAGGAAGTAGGGCTCTCCCGAGATGGTGAACTCGACCCTGTCGCCATAGCGAGCTTCATAGTCTGCCATCAACGCCTTCATCTTGGCGATCCAGGCCAGGTGGTCCTGTTTCAATTCGTTGCCAAAATCACCGATGATGAAGGTTCCCATGGGCCTGCAGTGTTGGTGCAGCTTAGCCAGGGAGGCACCGGTGATCTGTCCGTCCGACCCGACCATTTCACACTTTTCGCCTGCCGGGTCCTGGTAGTAGAGCAACAGGGCCTGCAGCACCAGATGCTTCTCCAACCCCTGGCGCAAATAGGCGATCTGGCGATGCTGCTCCACGGGATTGGCCGAAAGCCCATTGGCGGGCAGAAGACGGCTGAAATCGAGGCTGCCGTTGGGATCGACCCCGATATTGCGCAGCTTTGGAGAAGGCAGACCGACAAAATTACCGCTATTGGCGTAATCCAGGGCAGTGACGTCCCGATAAAAGTCATGCACCATACGAATGAACCAGGGCTGATAGATATCCCCCTGTTTCACCTTCATACCCCACACCATCAGGTTGCCCATACCGTAGGTCAACTCGGTGTAGAGATTGGTCGCAATGTAGCGGTTGGAAAGGGGTAGCAGCGAGTCGGGATCGTTGCGCAGATTAACCTTGTCGACGTAGAAGGCCGCCCAGATTGTGGAGGCGAAACAGAGGAGGATCACCGCCCAGCGGTGCCTCAATACGAAGCGGGCATAGCGGTCCGCATAATCCCCGTTAGCCATCTACACGCAGAAGCCGTTAAGGCTTCCTGATACGGTTGTAGTTCTGCAAAGTCTCCTCAGACCAGAAGGTATCGGGCAGATCTACGTTGAGAGAGATCGTACTGCGGGGCACATAAACCAGGCTGTCCTTGCCATCCGCATGGGTAATTGCATAGATATAGCGTGGATATGTGATACGGGGATCCGGCTGGTCCAGCGATTGCCAGTCGATGTACACGGTTTTCACTTTCTCATCACCCTTGTAGTAGACCGTCCGGTAGAGTGCAAAAGTCTCTTTGTCGATATCGCTGACATGGTAGTCGTACCACCAGTTGTGGAACTTGGTGGCGCTCTTGAGACGATAGACGGCCTTGCCTTTATGCCCACACTGAGGTGGCGGCAGATCCCGTGTGTAGCGGGTTAACTCCGAGGGCTTGAGTTCCATTACTGCCAGACACTTCTGCATGACCCCCTCGCCCAAAAGCTCATGGGTTTCATCCTCGGGACGGCGCAAAACCAGCTCGCCATAGGTCAGATTGGTGCCGAACCAGACATCCTCGTGCGCCGGTTCGTTGATACGCCGGATCTTACGCAATGCCGGCAGCCACATGGAGATCACCGACTGACGGTCGCTCTCGTTGAAACTAGTGAAAAGGACACCGGTTCCCCGGGTCTTGCCGGAGGTGAGAATGGCCATCTGCATCGACTCGATAGACGGGTCTTCGGGACTATTGTTAACGTAGGTATCGAAGGTCTGAACCGTCGGCTTCCGGCTCCGGTCCCGCATGGCCAGGGGAGCCCGGTTAACCACAAGTGCCACCTCGTTGTTCAACCTTCGACTGACCGCATTATCCAATAGCCCCCCATGGGCGGCGGTATAGACCTCCTTTGCGATCTGATCGGCACTTAGCGGACGCTGCTCAGAGGGTTGCGTATGAACTCCGCTGACGAAGCAACAGAGCGGGATAACCAGGAACAGGATCTTATTGATACTCAGGGAAAACTGCATGTATGGACTCTGCCATGGTTACCCAGCGCAAACAAGGAAGTGAAAACCCTAAGTTCAGGCTCAGACCGAATTTGTGAACGGTGTGTACCCACTGTCCCATACCACTGACTCAAGCTTTTCATAGGAATAGATATGGACATGGTGCGGCAGGGCCGCACCCTACATGCTTGCCTAACCCGTAGGGTGCGGCCCTGCCGCACCAACCTCTTGAAAAAGTCATCGCTTAAGGATCGACCTCAGTAGCCATTCAATAAAATAATCGAGCAGACTTGAATTTTCCCCAATCCACCTCCATTTCTCAGCCAACTGCGGGTCAGGTACAATTGTCCGCTTAACTCCTATCAAAGCAGGATTCGCGTGGAAAATTTCAGAGGCACAACCATTCTCTCCGTCCGCCGCAAAGGCAAGGTCGTTATCGGCGGCGACGGTCAGGTCTCCCTCGGCAACACCGTCATGAAGGGCAATGCCCGAAAGGTGCGCCAGCTCTACAAGGGCAATGTCATTGCCGGCTTCGCTGGCGCCACTGCTGACGCCTTCACCCTGTTCGAGCGATTTGAAGGAAAACTGGAAAAGCACCACGGCCACCTGACCCGTGCCGCCGTGGAGATGGCCAAGGACTGGCGCACTGATCGTGCCCTGCGTCGACTCGAAGCACTGCTCTGTGTGGCGGATGCCAAGGTCTCACTGATCATTTCCGGTACTGGTGACGTGATCGAACCGGAGCAGAGCCTGATGGCCATCGGTTCCGGCGGCGCCTTCGCCCAGGCAGCCGCACGCGCCTTATTGGAGAATACGGAACTGAGTGCCCGCGAAATCGTCGAAAAGGGCCTGGGTATCGCTGCCGATATCTGCATCTACACCAATCACAACCTCGTACTCGAGGAGCTGGAAAGCGAGAGCTAAGGCCTGTTTACACCATGTCGGAAATCACACCGCAACAGATCGTTGCCGAACTGAACAAACACATCATCGGCCAGTCGGATGCCAAGCGCGCCGTGGCCATCGCCCTGCGCAACCGCTGGCGTCGCGCCCAGGTACCCGAGGAGCTGCGCAACGAGATCACCCCCAAGAATATCCTCATGATCGGCCCCACCGGCGTGGGCAAGACAGAGATTGCCCGCCGCCTGGCCCGACTGGCCAATGCCCCCTTTCTCAAGGTCGAGGCCACCAAGTTCACCGAAGTGGGTTATGTGGGCAGGGAGGTCGATTCGATCATCCGAGAGCTGGCAGACTCGGCCGTTAAACTGGTGCGCGAGGAGGAGATGGAGAAGGTCGCCGACGAGGCCACCCATGCTGCTGAAGAGCGTATTCTCGATACCCTCCTACCCGCACCCAAACCCTCTGGCTGGGAGGATGAGCCAAGCACTACCACTGTCTCCAGCGGTACGCGAGAGAAATTCCGTGACAAAGTACGTAACGGGGAACTCGATGAGAAGGAGATCGAAATCGAGGTAAGCGCCACCCCCGTGGGGGTAGAGATCATGGCACCCCCGGGTATGGAGGAGATGACCAACCAATTGCAAGGAATGTTCCAGAACCTTGGCAGCGGACGTACCCGTCGGCGCAAGCTGCGCCTCAAGGACGCCCTCAAAGTGCTTCGTGACGAAGAAGCGGCCAAGCGAATCAACGAGGAAGATCTGAAGCTGCGGGCCCTGGAGATGGTAGAACAGCACGGCATCGTCTTTATCGACGAGATCGACAAGGTGACCAGCCGTGCCGAGACCAGCGGTGCCGATGTCTCCCGCGAGGGGGTGCAGCGAGACCTTCTGCCGCTAGTCGAGGGATGCACCATCTCCACCAAACACGGCATGGTGAAGACCGACCACATACTCTTCATCGCCTCCGGCGCTTTCCATCTGGCCAAACCCTCAGATCTGATCCCGGAACTACAGGGGCGTTTGCCGATTCGCGTGGAACTGACCGCACTCACTGTAGAGGACTTCACTCGCATCCTGACGGAACCAGATGCCTCACTGACAGAACAGTACGAGGCATTGATGGCCACTGAAAATGTGGAGCTGACCTTTACGGAAGCAGGTATCCGCCGTATTGCCGAGACCGCCTGGCACGTCAACGAGACCACCGAGAATATCGGTGCGCGCCGTCTACATACTGTGATGGAGCGGCTGCTGGAGACTATCTCCTTCGAAGCCTCAGAACATGCCGGTGAAACGATCACGATCGACGACACCTATGTGGATGAACATCTCTCCAAGCTGGCAGCGGATGAGGATCTAAGCCAGTACATACTATGAGCCGACAAAGTCACTGGCTTTTGCGTATATAGACGAGCAGAAGACAAGGCATACAGGAACCAACTCAGATAGGGTAGGGCGCCGGCAAAATCGAGGATAACCGCTGGGGCTACACGTAGGTTTGATCCGGTAGGGTAAAGAAGAACCGCGTGACTCCACCGGTTGCCTTGGCTGCTACCATATCGGTCGGCTATCACCTGCCATTAACGAAGCTCCATTTCGAGCCCGAGTTCTTCGACAACAAGATATCGCTTGCCTGGTGCTACCTGCCGACAACCAATGTCTCAACGCACCATAATTTAAAGAGTCGCATCTCGAACCCTAACCGGTTGATATGTCATCACTATTGAAGTGCTGAATCACTGAGTGCACGCGCTCCATCAACTTCAGAACTTGCCATTCAGCCGTCAAGGGCTCCAAAGCCGGCTTACCTCCACACCCTCTTCGACCGTTTACACTGTAGATGGCGTAGAGAGATTGGAACGCCGTGGTAGTTTAACATCATCTTCACTTGTCCTTCCGATAACCGTCATACTCGATCGGTAAAATCCGTGTCAAATCAATGATCGGTCATCCAGTTTCTCATGCGCCCAGTCCCTCCTTCCACGTTTCTGCCTTCCCATGAAGTTGCGCATATCTCGGATAACAGACAACTTGCGCTAAAAGTGGCCGTTGCGGGAACTGGCTATGTGGGCCTTTCGATCGCCGTACTACTGTCCCAGTGTCATGAGGTGGTTGCCTTGGATATCGTCTCTGACAAAGTCGAGATGTTAAACCGAAAAGAGTCACCCATAGTTGACACAGAAATCGAGGATTTCCTCGATAATAAACCGCTCAATCTGCGGGCGACGCTTGATCCGAAGGAGGCCTATGCAGGAGCGGATTTTGTGGTGATCGCCACACCGACCGACTATGACCCAGAGACAAACTATTTCAACACGCAGTCTGTCGAAAACGCTATACGTGATGTTCTTGCCATCAACCCCCAAGCGATCATGATCATACGTTCCACTGTACCGGTCGGATACACCGATAAGACCAAGGCCGAATTGGGGTGTGACAATCTGATCTTCTCACCTGAGTTTCTTCGTGAGGGAAAAGCACTACACGACAACCTCCATCCCTCTCGGATTATTATCGGCGAGCGCTCCAAACGGGCGGAGAAATTTGCTTCTCTCATGCTGGAACGCGCTGAGAAAGAGGACATCCCGGTGCTCTACACGGATGCCAAAGAGGCTGAAGCGGTAAAACTTTTCTCAAACACCTATCTCGCCATGCGGGTGGCCTACTTCAACGAACTGGACACATTCGCAGCAATCCATGGCCTCGACTCCCGCCAGGTGATCCAAGGGGTCGGACTCGATCCGCGAATCGGCAACCACTACAACAACCCATCCTTCGGCTACGGCGGCTATTGCCTGCCTAAAGACACAAGACAACTGTTGGCCAACTATCAGGATGTGCCACAAAATCTCATCAATGCGATCGTCAAGGCAAACACAACCCGTAAGGATTTCATTGCAGAAACCATCGTTGATCTCGAACCTAAGGTGGTCGGCATCTACCGGCTGATCATGAAGGCTGACTCAGACAACTTTCGGGTATCCAGCATCCAGGGCATCATGAAACGGATCAAGGCTCGCGGGATCGAAGTCATCGTCTATGAGCCTAAATTGAGTGAATGCGAGTTTTTCCACTCAGCTGTGGTGAACAACCTGGACAGTTTCAAACAGCAGGCTGATGTCATTGTGGCCAATCGCAGGACAGCGGAATTGGACGATGTCTCGTCTAAGGTCTTCAGCCGCGATCTGTTTGGAAGCGATTGAACGGTTTTCCTTCTGACCAGGCTATCCAATGCTAAGTCTCTGCGATTATACTTATCGCCCTTAACCTGTGGGCCCTGCCCCATTCCGGCTAGATTGTGCTGCCAGCCAGAGACATGCTGGTCAATTAATACGCTAACCACCGGGTTTTTTCACTACCTAGAGAGGTAGAATGGGGGGGCCAAGCCGTTAACCGATTGATTAAGAGATAACCTATGTCACATCCGAATCCCACCGAAATCCACCTACACAAGCAGTCCCGTGTGCTGGAAATCAGCTTCGACGACGGCAGCAAGTTCAGCTATCCGGCAGAATACCTAAGAGTATTCTCCCCATCTGCCGAAGTGCAGGGGCACGGCCCTGGCCAGGAAGTGCTGCAGGTCGGTAAAGAGGATGTCAACATCGCCCATATCGATCCCGTGGGCAACTACGCCATCTGTCTCCACTTCGACGACGAGCACAATACCGGTATCTACTCCTGGGATACCCTCTACCAGCTTGGACACAACTACGAGAGCAACTGGCAGAACTACCTCAACCGCCTCAAGGCCGCCGGTTACGAACGTAAGGCACCGTCTGCCTAACCGTTCAACACTAATTCATGCATTTTTTTGGTGCGGCTGGGCCGCGCCCTACGTACAATCCCCTGTAGGGCGCGGTGTTGCCGCACCATAACTTGCAGTATTGCACCCTCGCAGATATAGAGAGGACAGCGGATCATGACAGACGACAAGACCACCCACTTCGGCTTTGAAACCGTTGAGACCGGAGAAAAAGCCGGTCGTGTCCGGCAGGTCTTCGACTCAGTCGCCAATAAATATGATCTGATGAACGACCTGATGTCATTCGGCATCCACCGCCTCTGGAAAAGACATGCCATTGAGCTGTCCGGCGTCCGTAAAGGGCACCGGGTTCTCGATCTGGCTGCCGGCACCGGCGATCTTTCGGCTCGTTTCAGCGGCTTGGTAGGTAACGATGGCCAGGTTGTATTCTCCGATATCAATGCCGCCATGCTGAATCAGGGACGTGACCGGATGGCCGACGAGGGACGCATTGGCAATCTGGCTTACGTCCAGGCCGACGCTCAGTATCTGCCTTTTCCCGATAACCATTTCGACTGTGTCACCATCGGATTCGGCCTGCGCAACGTCACCGATAAACAGCTGGCGTTGAATGCCATCTTCCGGGTGCTCAAGCCAGGGGGACGCCTCCTGGTGCTCGAGTTCTCCAAACCGACCAATAAACCCTTGGAGAAGGCCTACGACCTCTATTCATTCAGCCTGCTGCCGAAGATCGGCAAACTGGTAACTAATGACGAGGACAGCTACCGCTATCTGGCAGAGTCGATCCGCATGCATCCCGATCAGGAGACGCTCAAAGAGATGATGGAACAGGCTGGATTTGAGCGTTGTGACTACTTCAATCTGACTGGCGGAGTGGTTGCGATACACCGGGGTTACAAATTTTAAAGCAGGTGAGTCATAACACCATGGTGCAGCAGGGCCACACCCTACTCAACCAGCCTATCCTGTAGGGCGTGGCCCTGCCACACCTTTTAGCCATCGTCTCTCATATGGGTTTATATTGATGGGTCGACCTGATGTATGATATCGCCTTTCTCCGCTAAGCTGCGGACTATTGTTAGATCGATGATCAGAATCAGACAACCGGATAAATAAACAACTACCCATGACCGTCAGCGCCGCCGCCTTCGCCGCACTGGAGCAACTGCTAAACCAGGCCATTCGGCTGGATCCGGAGACCCCGGCCCGTCTTGCCCCAATGCACGGCCAGGTGATTGAGATCGCGTTGGTGGGTTTGGGTCTCTCACTCTTTCTGATTCCTGAACCCAATGGCATTCAACTGTTGAGCGCTTTTGAGGGAAATCCCGACTGCACCCTTAGGGGGACGCCACTCGATCTCGTACGCATGCGCGACCACCAACAGAGTGCCGACAAGCTTTTCAGCGGATCGGTTAAGATCGAGGGCGATACCCAGCTTGCACAGCATTTCGGTGAATTCCTCTCCGCTCTGGATATCGATTGGGAAGAGCAGCTCTCGCATTTCACCGGGGACGTTATCGCTCACGAGGTCGGCAATCTGGCTAGAAGCCTTGGGCACTGGGGAAAAAGACAGTCGTCAATATGGGATCAAAATCTCCAAGAGTATCTGCAGGAAGAGTTGCGCCTACTACCCACGCGCCTGGAGCTAGCACCATTTCTCGATGAGGTCGACCGACTTCGGGACGATACGGAAAGGTTAGATGCCCGCATTACCAAGCTGGCGAAGCGCGTGGCAGTGAAGGAATAATTACCGTGATACACCCCTCGCAGGCACTCCGTCTGATACACATCAACCTGGTACTTCTTCGCCATGGCCTGGACGAGGTGATTCTCGCCACCCACCTCTTTCGCCCCATCAGATTTCTTATCTACCTGTCACCCTGGTATTGGTTTCGCAAGGACCGCTCCCCTTATCCTGTCCGCATCCGCCGGACACTGGAAGATCTCGGGCCCATCTTCGTCAAATTCGGCCAGATTCTCTCCACTCGTCGCGACCTGCTGCCCGATGACCTCGCCAAAGAGCTGGCCAAGCTGCAGGACCGGGTACCTCCATTTCCCGGGGACAAAGCACGGACCATTATCGAGAAAGCCTATGGCAAGCCGGTCGATGAGCTGCTGGAGGCATTTGATGAGACCCCCCTAGCATCCGCATCAATCGCGCAGGTCCATACGGCCAGGTTGAAAGATGGCAAAAAGGTGGTGGTCAAAGTCCTCCGTCCCGGCATCGAGAAGACCATACGACGGGACGTGGATCTCCTTTTTACCATCGCCCGCCTGGCCGAAAAGTACTGGAAAGATGGCCGACGCCTACATCCGACCGAAGTGGTCAAGGAGTATGAAAAGACCATCTTTGACGAGCTCGATCTGATGCGGGAGGCGGCCAACGCCTCTCAACTCCGACGTAACTTTCTCAACAGCGAGGCCCTCTATGTCCCAGAGATCTACTGGGACCTGACTCGACAAAACGTCCTGGTAATGGAGCGTATCAGCGGTACGCCTGTAGGGGAGACAGACAAACTGCGCCAGCAGGGCATTAGTATGAAACTGCTCGGAGAACGTGGAGTGGAAATCTTCTTCACTCAGGTCTTCAAATACAATTTTTTCCATGCCGACATGCATCCAGGCAACATCTTCGTGGAACCCAATGGCCGTTACATCGCTGTTGACTTCGGTATCATGGGCACACTCACGGAAGAGGACAAGCGCTATCTGGCCGAAAACCTGCTCGCCTTCTTCAACCGCGACTACAAGCGCGTGGCACAACTCCATGTGGAGTCGGGATGGGTGCCAGCCAGTACCAGGGTAGAAGAGTTTGAGTCTGCGATCCGCACAGTCAGTGAACCAATATTCGAAAAGCCTTTAAGCGAAATCTCCTTTGGCCACTTCCTGTTGCGGCTATTCCAAACTGCCCGCCGTTTCGACATGGAAGTGCAACCTCAGTTAGTTTTGCTACAGAAAACCCTGCTCAACATCGAGGGTCTGGGCCGCCAACTCTACCCCCAGCTTGACCTCTGGACCACCGCCAAACCCTTCCTCGAACGCTGGATGAGTGAGCAGATCGGACGCAGGGCCTTCGTAAACAAACTTAAGAAAAACCTGCCGGCACTGACCGAACATCTGCCCGACCTGCCAAACAAACTCAACAAAATCATCGATGAGGCAGCGACTGGACGACTTACCATTCAGTGGAAATCCGAGGAGTTGGTCAAACTACGCAAGGAGATTAAGCATGACCATCGCTCTACGGTTACCATCATTAGCGGCAGCGCCATGTTATTGAGTGGAACGCTGCTATTAGTTTTCGGCGCCAGCGCCCTGATACCAGCGACGGCTGCCAGCCTTATAGGTGGCGGATTGGGAATTGGGGGTAGTCTTGTGCTGATTCGGGGTTGGTGGGACTCAGAACGGAAGCTTTAGTCAGTGATGTGGTCAATTTATCGAACCTTACCTTGATTGGTTCGCAAATTTAGCTGTCCATAGCCATATCGTAGGTTTTTCCTCTTCTCGACAGGGAAGATGAGGGAATAAACTGCATTATCCTAATACCCTATTACGTATCAGTCAGTCTCAGGTAGATCTTCGTTAGCCAATACAAATGCCCTGGGCCTGAATTCAAAGTCTCTTTCCGCCTCACTATGATCAAATACCAGATCCCGATTCATGCGCTCGGCCATAGCCGGAGTCCAGTGTCGATAACGGGGTATCTGTCTGATCAGCAGTATTGACATACGAAACAAGGGCAGTGGGAGATGCAGCCAGCGAGTACGTAATCTCAATGCCTGAAATACACGCTCCACCATCGCGCGGTAGGGAAGCGTCTCACCACCAGAAATATTGTAGCTACGATCTGAAATTTCCCTATGTTCCAGCACCGCAAGGCAGGCTTGCGCAACATCATTAGCATGAACCGGTTGTCGCAATCCTTCGGCCCGACCCAGTAATGGGAAGACACGATAACGCTTTATAAAACGTGCAACTTCGGAAATATTACCATCCTTTCCCAGACCATAGATCAGGGTTGGACGAAGGATAATCCACTCAATTCCACGCCCTTCCGCCCACGAGATCACTTGCTCCTCTGCATCCCTTAAGCGCTTCGAAAGCTGCTGCTCACCTACATCTGAAGAGGCCTCTTTCGTAAAACGGCTGGTTGATGAGAGAACCACCAACCTTCTAATCCCGCTAACTTCAAGCTGGGGAAACAGAGGAGGAAGCACCCAGATGGGGGCGAGATTGATCCAATGCGGAATAGATTCATATGAAGCGTACTGGTCGATACGATACCAAATAACTCCATCCTTAGATTCCTTGGTGGGATTTCTGGAAAAGGCATTAACCTGCAAACCCTTCTCAGTCAGTAGGGGTAGCAGGCAGTCACCGATCAGGCTGCTTGCACCTAGGACACCCACAGATCGCTCAATCACGTAAAAAACCAACTCCTTTCAACAAACGCTTACCCACATGAACTATGCTCACTAATCCAAATCGAAACCAGACGCCAACAGTTACAAGCCACATCAGGACCCCAGGGTACTGATGATGGAAAAACTTGCGGTAAAACCGCATCATTCCTTTGTGCTTATGCCACTCAACGAACAGAGGACGAGCAGCGCTGCATGCGCCACCGAAATGTTCTATTTTTGCATCAGGCTCAAATAGTATCTTCCACCCTTTCTGCCTAAATCTCATACACCAGTCTAAATCTTCACAATGTAGAAAATACCCTTCATCCCATAAGCCAATTTCAAAAACTGCCTCGCGCTTTACCATCATACACGCACCAGATACTGCTTCCACTTCAATTGCATGCACTGGGAGAGGTTGCTTATGGAGATGAAAATCATAGAATAACTTGGGCCATCGATCCTGAAAACGCTGCAGTCCAAATGCCCTAACAAATGATCTCCAAGGTGTTGGAATAGCGCGTCTTGCTCCGCCCTGCTCACTTCCATCTAGGTTTAACAGTAAGCCACCCACCATACCCACATTCGCAGAAGAATAAAGCGATTCACTCATATGTCTGACTGCGCCTTCCAGTAGCCGACCATCTGGATTGAGGAATAAAACAATTTCACCAGAGGCACCTGTATACCCAATATTGCAGGCTGCAGCAAAACCTAAGTTTTTATTGTTTTTTATTATTAAAACGTCGTCTGTATCTATGTATTTATTTTCACAGAACTCAATACTTCCATCTGTAGATGCATTATCGACGACTATTACTTCATCAACCTGCGACAATGCACTCTCTAAACACCGATCCAACAAAGTACCAGCATTATAATTTACGGTAACCATGGAAATACGAACGGATTCATCGTTTACCATTATCAAATCGTCGTCTCTTTTTGAGATGCTAATTTCGAGAATCGGAAGCTATTAGATATGAGGAACGTCATAGAATTGAAGTATGTTTATATGCCGCGTGCGAATCTTCTACTATACACAACATTTCGCACTATCCATGAAATTGTAGTCGATGTTAATCTTGGAAATATAACATAAGGCAATAAAAGCGCGTAATGCAATGGCAAAAAACCAGACGCACAGTATCGTGCATAGGCTTTAATCCTAGAAAATAGTCTAGATTCCCTCGCCAATTCAAACAAAATAACACAGAAAGAAAGCCTTCTTTTGATTCTCTTTTCTACCCGAGGTGGATTACTGATATTTTTCTTTTTCGCTAATTTAAAATCATTCGACCAACCAGTATAGAGATCAATAAATACCTCGAGTTTGTTTACTATTATCTCATGGGGATCTTTATTATTGGCAAAAGTAAGGCTCATTACCTTACTATCGTCATGAGCCCTGTAGGAAACAAGAGGCTCAGTAATGACCTCTATACCAGCATTACTCATTAGGGCTGCGCGAAAAGGAAGAACTTGGTCTTCAGTAGTACCTTCTTGCAGCGGACCAAAGACATCAAAAACGGCCCTGTCAAAACCTGAAATAAAAATACCTGCATTTCTACGCTTCAATATGCCATTACAAGAGTAATCTTTTGGGATTCCTTTAGAAAAAAATTTTCCTATTTGAATCCCACTCTGATCTATAAGTATCGGCGCACAACCAAACACAAGGGCTTTGGTTTCCATCCACTTTTTGTATATGGCTAGAGCTTTATCTGCCCTTGCAACATCATCACCAGACCCAAGGACAATCAATTCGCCATGAGATAGATTTACCAATTCATTTAGATGACCATTAACTCCCAGATTTTTTTTGGTTTTTCTCAGTATGACATTGTGCTGACCGTCATATTGGTCGACTTCCTCCTGCAAAATCCTAAAAGTATTATCACTCGAGCAATCGTCAGATATGATGATTTCCATTCCTTCCAGTTCCTGTGCCAATGTGCTTCGTACTGCTTCACGCACATACTGTTCCTGCATATAGCACAACATTAGATAGGAGACATTCATAGACTGGAATAAAGATAACTCCGTATATGTTAACAAAGTTGCTCTAGAGCAACGTCAAGATCCTCATGTCTAATGGTGTAATCATAGGCTGTCCATATATAATAAGGCATTGGTTTAGGCTGGCTCTCTCCTAAGACAGATATCATCCTCTGTCCAAGCTCTCCTGCAATTGCGGAAAAAGTTTCTGCCCAGGCTCGGGAAGCCGCAATAACAAGGACCTTGGTCCTTTCCGGGCAAAAGACGAGATTTGACAAAGCAGCTCCACCCTCTGCAGCTACCATTTCAACATCTGAGAAAAACTCTATTTGTTCCTCTATGGACATAGATAATGGATCAATCTGTACAAATCCATTTTTATTCATCCATTCACTGACTGTGGCTAAATTTTTCATTCCTCGTACAGCATTTACGCCACGCCTAGTTAAATAAACCCGTTTTCCTGGCTTTACAATGGAATGTCTTGAGAAACGCTCTCGTAAATACCTTATAGCGGATGGTGACGGTACGGTATCTCTAGAGGAATGGGTTGGAAAGGCGCAATTCTTAAATAACATTGAATGCGATTTAAATTTCACTATATCTGAACTATCCCTACCTAATAGCCTTAACGTATCAATGTGCCACCGTTTCAAATTGAATGGGAAATAGAGTGGCATTTGGGAATTACAACCACTTTTTTCATATAAATCCAAATACGGAATAGCCTCGTACATCCAGTGATAATAATTCCATCCAGAGCCAGTTATAGCAAATGCCGACTCACAAATTTCTTTCCCAAGGTTTGGAGGAATTTGTATTAATGCTTTCTGATCATTATGCGTAACAACTTGTGGTACGAAGAGTTTTAAATGGCGAATATCAAGATGTTTACTGTCACGAACAATATTAAAATCCGCATTATGGTGCGATAACACAAGACCACCGCCAAGGACTATAACGTTTGAACAGTGCGCAACCGAATGGCTCGGAATGTCTAAAGAAACATCACGTTCAAAATACTTTTCATTAACAACGTGGCCTATCTTGTAATTCAAATTCTCTTTTTTACTTAACTCATAATATTTCCAATCGAATTTATCACACAGCTCTTTAGCTGAGACGATATTTGCAACCACTGGATTAATAAACGGTGCTAGCTCTTGCCCCACTTCAACATCCGAAAGAAATCGTTCCAACATCGAGTGTCGTCGTAAAGCAGTCCTATTATCTGGATTTACAGATATTGCATTGTTGTATGCAGCCTTAGCGTCATTTACGTTAAAAACGCTTTCAGCATATTCACCATACATTTCATGAACTACAGACAATTTTGGTGCTATCTTGATAAGCTTTTCATACAGCTTATCAACGTCACCATCCTCTACAATTGTCATAAGCGGTGATATATTGTCTTCATAACCATCTATTTCATCTGCATTCAACCAAATGCCTAATTTATAAAAATCATTTAACTGTTCCCGCCACATACTGATTAGGATAGACAAATCCATCTTTCCCAAAAGCCCTACAACCTGCGAGTTTTTTTCTTTCTTATCAGACAAATAATCAAATATCTGCCAGGCCACATATAGATCACCAACGCGGCCAGCCAAATTGGCATAAAAATACAGTGATTTATCTTTAAGTGTTAACTTTGAAAGTGGCTTTTCTTTCCCAAGATACCATTCTCTGAACAGTGTCGAATCCCATGTCTTACCCGGAAAAGATTGACAAAAAGAGCTGATAGGAACACTTAAACGACGAAACGAAGCCGTACCACGACGGGGCACTATGACACCTTTAAATATTCGTAAGGTTATATTCCAATATTCAAAACTTGTTTCTCCATTTTTTGGTTCAAACTGCCGCCACTGAAAGAATACAAAGAAACACGAAATAACAAAATAAACTAATCTAACAGGAGTAAATATTAGTCTGTTTATACGATGCTTTAAGATATCTGACATACTACTTCAATCACTTTTTCTATTTGCTCATCTGTCATATGTGGCCCCATTGGAAGGCTTACAATATCACTCGCGACAGCACTTGCTACAGGAAACTCATGTTCCAAGTATCCAAGTTGTTTGTATGCACCTGATAGATGTGGAGGTATAGGATAATGGATCAAAGTCTGAATTCCGTATTCCTGAAGTTTTTTTCTGAAGTATTCTCGATCTGGGTGTCTAACAACGAACAAATGCCATACATGTACTCGATCTTCCAGGACACATGGCAATGTAATATTTTCACACTCCGACATACCACCAATGTATCGTGAAGCTATATTTTTTCTTCTATTATTCCAAACCTCCAAGCGACATAGCTTTACACTAAGAATCGCAGCCTGTATCTCATCAAGCCTTGCATTGTATCCTATGTATTCATGGTTATACTTCTCTACTGAACCGTAATTTCTGAGTTTAAATATCTTAACTGCAAGCTCTTCATCACTAGTCGTAATAGCGCCACCATCTCCAACTGCACCGAAGTTCTTACCTGGATAAAAACTGAAAGCAGCCGCATCGGCCAGTCCACCAATCTTAATATCATTAAATATTGCTCCATGCGCTTGAGCAGCATCTTCAATGACACGTATATTATATTTTTGTGCAATGGTACATATTGATTTCATATCAGCCGGTTGGCCGTAAAGGTGAACTGCAATTATAGCCTTTGTATCATCATTTATTGCTGCCTCTATCAACTCAGGATCAAGATTGAAATCTCTACTATTAATATCAACGGGTACAGGTTTGGCTCCCGCATTTGACACAGCCATCCATGTTGCTATAAATGTATGGGCAGGAACAATTACCTCATCACCTGGCCCAATATCGAGCCCCTTTAGAATAAGCATAAGTGCATCGAGGCCACTTGACACACTAATACAATATTTCGTCGCACAATAATCAGAGAACTTTGCCTCAAAACTGATAACCTCTGAACCTAATATATAATTACCCGAGAGCATAACCCTTTGAAAAGCTTCATCCAACTCAGGTTGTAACTCATCGTAAACATATGACAAATTCAGGAATGGGACAGTCATTTTTCTCTTCCGGCATGAGCATAATCAACAAATGCATCGTAGTCTCGAAAATAGTCCTCCTCTTCATATTTTCTCGACGCTAGCACCATACAAACAGCATTGGATGA
The DNA here is from genome assembly GCA_025655595.1 of Candidatus Thiodiazotropha sp. (ex Monitilora ramsayi). Classification (GTDB taxonomy): domain Bacteria; phylum Pseudomonadota; class Gammaproteobacteria; order Chromatiales; family Chromatiaceae; genus Thiodiazotropha. Next base: position 123,735 of record JAHXIO010000001.1, on the reverse strand, counting down.
AAATTCATTTAAATCTCTCCATAACATAGCTGGAATGTATAGGCCGACATTTGGTTTATTTAGCTCAAACGTTTTTTTATCAATGCCATCATCCAGAGTAATTGTAAAACTACCGCTCATAGCAAGGATAAATTGTTCGAGCTGTCTATGTCCATGCGCACCCCTTGATATCCCACTTGGCACATCGTAAAGATAATAAACTCTTTGTATATCAAAAGGTATGTGAATGCCCCCCTCAATAAATGAAAGATTGCCACGCGCATCAGGTTTACTCGGCAGCTCAATTAACCTGCAACGCTCTAATCTCGATCCCATCTATTTAACCACCTATACTCTTTGTAGATTTATAGATAAACAAATATAGATCTTTTTAGTCGTACATCAAACGCGTTGGAACCAATTCATATTTACCTGCATCAACGACATTTGACCATACTGAAACATCAAGCCCAGTTAAATCCGTAATTATTTTTGAGTCTTCTTTATAAATTTTATCATATAAATTTTTAACAGTTTCTGGTTCAAGTGAAATGGTTATATTATCCGGATATTCTTCGTACCAACTTTTCTCTGATTGGCTTAGATCAGTAAGCACTTCAAAATAATATCCTTCTGGCTTACGAATATGCTCAATAACAACATCACCAGGGTTAAAACTAGTTGTAGTTCCCTTTAGCTCGACATGAGCATGCTTTTTAACGACTGTGACTCGCGCAAGATATCCCTTAGCCGCCTCAATATTGCCTGACTCCATTTCCTTGTGGTTGACGCCAATAAATTTTTCTATTTTTTCGGAAGCTCTTTTTGTACCAACTTCTTGTATATCTCTCTCAAATAACAGTGGTAGTATATTTTCCGATGGGAACGTTTCGTATAGCACTTTTAAAGAATTAGAATACATACTCACACTCCTATATAACGGATTATTAATATCTCCGTCTTCATTCAAAAACTTATTCTTATCTTCAGATATTCTGACAGAGTGAATATAGTGTGAGAACGCTCTTACAACAGGATGTCTCATTATCACAATAATTTTAACATCACTTCCCAGTGCTTTTTTTATTCTTGGAAGTGATTTAGTAAAATAGACGTATGCCGGTGTAATATCTCCTATCGCCTTTTCTCCATCATAGTGAGGAAAATGTTTTTGTATATAGTAATCAAGACCCTTGTCGTATTCGTTATCATTGTTAAAGTAGTGAGCTTCTTTACTTCGGACAAGGCATATATCCGGGTGGTTCCTTAACGCATAATGTAGAGAAGTCGTCCCACACTTACCAAATCCCACAACAACAAAATTCGGAAGTATGCCTGGCAATGTCACTTCTTTTCCAGGCATAAGCCAGTTTTTAATTTTATTAAGCATCAAAAACCCCGTAAATCTGTAACACTATAAATTGAGTTCATAAAAGTCATGAATGACACCACCAGCTCCATATTCTACCTTGTATTGGTATAGACCTGCATTTAGTACAGCCCCATCATGTTCATTACTGATTCCGAAGTCAAAATAACGCTTGTCATTAGATTGTGCTCTACGAATACACTCGTAAAACACCATGTCCAACGCCGATAACTCAAAGCCCCGCTTACTTGCGGCAATATATTGGGCATGGGATACAATCTCAGTTTCGAATAGTAAAACTCCAGCTACCATCTGATTATTTTCTCTTACCGAAACTAACCTTATAGAGTCTTCAAAATGATCGGATAAGTGAACGATTTCATCTAAAGAGTGAACAGGTTTTGCGCCATGTCTTTGTTCTAAATTTTGACTCAAAATATTCCAATATTCCGGCAAAACACCATTATCAAAATCAACAGTTAAATTCGCTTTTCTTGCTTTATTTAGTGCACGCCTTCTACGCTCTGAGACTTTACCTCTCGAATCAAGAAAAATCGATGCAGACAAATCACAGCGATATCTTTGTGCGCCAAGTCTGAATAGTGCATATTGTTCGTCTTCGCATGGCTTCTTGTGATAAATGTGGGGCATTACTTTATAAAGCAGTTTTGAATATCCATCTCTTTTGTAAAATTCCAATATTCTTTCTAGGACATCTAATATTGCCGCTCCTTTCAAAGACTCTTTATGTATCAATCCACCGTAAGAAATTCCAGGATGACTCACAATCTCTTTGTTATTCTTTGGATCAGGAGCCGCAGGGAATAGAGCTATTAATCTTTTTTTAGAATCGTAAACCATTAAGGATTTATCTATGAATCTATTCCCATGATAAGAAAGAAATTTCCTTGAGAACAAAAAGGAGCTGTTAACAGTTTCATTAAGAAAGTTATCCCAGGCGTGATTATCACCACTGGAATAAGATTCAATTGTATAGTCATTTGTATCATTCACTGTGAGATATCTTTATATTTATGGTTATACATTTCGCAAATCGAGTTCTTCCACGGAATTTACGATCATTGTTGGTTCATACTGTTTCAACATGTAATTATTCAAAACACCAGTGGTAACAGCAACAGTTTTAAGATTCAGTTCTTTTCCGCACAATATATCCTCACCAGAATCACCAATAAATACATCACCACCCTCAAACTGAGTATTTGATAAAATTAACTCAGACTTACCTACTTTTTGCTCAGTAACATAAACATCCTCAAAATATGTGTTCATTTTCATACTGCTTAGTTGTTCATAAACGTATTGTGGATGTTGTCTTGCGGTAACTAAATAGAGTTTTCCAAGTTTTGATGATTTTTTCAAAAATTCCACCGCTCCAGGAATTGGAGAATCCATAGCCAATCTTTCAGGCTCTTCAACTCTGTGCAACCACATTTTCTTAAATTCTTTAATTTGACTATCTGAATAATATAACCAATTTCGCAACATCTGTTCTTGGTTAGTTCTTTTTCTTTTTATTTTCCAATAAGCGTCAAATGATAAATTGTTATCAGGGGCCAACTCTTCGAACAAGTTAAAAAGCCGGGCACGTGAATCTATAAGTGTTCCGTCAAAATCAACAAAAAACTTCCTAGGCATCTAACTTCTCTTCTTCAAAAATATGCGCCTCATCGTATCTATTTGAAAGCATAGAATTATAGTCAATAACCAGCTCTACTATATAAGGACTTTCATCTTCAAGTACTTCATCAAAACCATCTAAATCCATTAATGTTTTGATCTTACAAAATTTAATATTTAGTGTTGCTGCAAGTTGTTCAAGATTTATACACGTGAATTCATCCTTATTTGCTCCGTAATAGTGTTTTTCATAGTACCTTGCTTGAACTTCTCGCATCATTCCTAATGTATTGTTATTGAACACAATGGTCTTAATTCCAAGGCCGCGGTGCCCGACGAAAATCAATTCCTGTAAATTCATTTGCAGTCCGCCATCCCCCGTAAACGCAATAACTTGCTTATCTGGACATGCTATTTTTGCACCTATAGCTGCAGGCAGTGAGTAGCCCATGCTACCAAGACCACACGAGTTTAATAATCGTTGGCCAATTTTCTTAGTGTATCCCTGGGCAACCCACATCTGATTTTGCCCAACATCATTGGTGATAATTGAATTTTCTTTTAATTTTGATGTTATTTTCTCAACAGCTTGAACTGGATCTAATCCAGTTTTATTCAAATAAGCACAATTCCGATATTTATCTATCCATGTTTCTATCAATGCTTGCCAACTCTCAAAAGAAGGTAAAGCTACATTAATTAGATCTTCATTGAGTTTCGACAAAAAGATTTTGAGGTCAGCTTTTATAGCTGTTTCTTTTTCAAAAATTCGATTTAGTTCACTATCATCGATATCTACATGCACAATATGTGCTCTACTGTAATCATTGGGAATCTTTCCAACTTGCCGTTGGCCAAAGCGAACTCCAAATGCCAAAATCAAATCAGCATTCTTTACCGCAAGATTCGCAAATGTATTTCCGTGTAATCCTGCAAATCCATTAGCTGACACCGTTGCATCCAGCCCATTTACAGTAGCGACAACGGGAATTTTCGTACGTTTAATTAATTCGTTTATTTCACTCACAGTCTTACTAATTTGAATTCCACCCCCAACTATAATTAAAGGCCTCTTAGAATTACAAATAAGGCTGATTACCCCAGACAGATCAAATGCATTATCCGAATCATCAAGCTGTATATACTGGTCACATTCAGTAAAATCTATGTCCTTAAATTGCACATCGATAGGTATGTCGAGCAAAACCGCACCAGGTCTTCCGGATTTGGCGATGTGGAAAGCCTTGTCCAACTCGTATGGAACTTTATTAGGATCTGTGATGAGCGCAGTATACTTAGTAATAGGTTCTACGATATTTACAATATTTAGATCCTGAAAACCATTTTGCCTCGCCCCACTTTCTCTGACTATATTCGCAGTGTAATCCTGACCTGTGATGAACAGGGCCGGGATGGAATCGAGTTGTGCATTCGCAATACCTGTAATCAGATTTGTCGCGCCTGGACCTGATGTTGCCAGAGCAACACCAATGTTCCCTGTAACTCTTGAATATGCATCGGCTGCAAACGCTGATGCCTGCTCATGATAGTTTTGAATGTAATTGATTTTCTCAGTTTTTATAAACTCATCTATAAGCTTAAGAATGGCACCACCCTGAAAACCGAAAACATGCTTAACCCCTTTTCTCACAAGAAAATCTGCAACGTATTCAGCGACATTCATATTCTCACAACGCTCCAATTAATGATTTGTTGATTTCTTCATCAGTTGTAAGAAGCGGGTCTGTATCCATAGCTCTTAACCATAGCAACCCATTCGGCAGAGGATTGATATAATTGTCGAGTTCAGGCCATTTTTCATCAATAACAAGGTCCCTGAGAATTAACGGCATGTTTAGCCCAGCCTCAGTAAAAAATTGTACCGTTGTAAAAAAACGAGAAATATTAATTTCTGTGGGGTTTGGTATGCCATCAAAATCGTATGTCATATCAACGCCATAGATTCCATTTGGTATATCACTTACTGCGTTGACTGTTTTGGCGGCAATTTCATCGACTGTCGTATCCGAACAGGTTTCTCCTATTTTTGTCACGCCAGTAACTCCTGAAGGACTTAGTGAACTGTGAGCCCAACCTCTTCTACGGCGAGTTTGAGCAACGACAAGCTTTCCGTTCTTCCAAATTGATAACCACGTTACCGTCTGTTTTGAGAGCAGTTCGGCAGCAATGTAGTCACCCCAACCATCATTTTTTTCAATCCACTCATAAGCCTCATCAAAATTATTAGTAGTGTATGATCCCTTTCCGCCACCACCAATCGAAGAAGATCTCAACCAGATCCATCCTTCTCTACTACCCAATACATCAAAAGCCTGATGTAGATCATCTTTATCTTCAATTTCTAAATTCTTTGCGACTTTTATGCCTGCATCCCTGAATTTTATCCAGCTTTTATATTTGTGAACACACGTGTCAATAGTATTGTAGTCAGGCACAAGCATCCGGACACCAAGGCTTTCTATTTCTTTTCTAAACTTGAGAGCGATCCAAAGTTCCAAATCATGCTGAAAGTGAATCATATCCGGCTTTACTCTATTTAAAACCTTCAACAGCGCCTCTTTATATGACTCCTCTCGTGAGTGAGGCATGAGAATTTTTTTATGCGCGCGCGACAACATTAAATCCATTTTGTCTGAACCAAGGCCGATAATTTCATCACCATTATCAGCCATGAGAAGAGAGTTAATTACTCCATTAGATTGAGCACTACCTGCGCCTGTGATCACTATTTTTGACATGGCATACTCTTCTACATCTCAACTAATTCAGCGTAACCCATACCATCCAATCCATAGTGGTTACCGCAATAAAATAGATAAACTTTATCCTTAAATTCAAAACGCTCTGCAAAAGCGATCATTTCACTGTCCCAGCCACTATTAGAGACTGTGATGCCGACTTCTGTGTCTTTACGAACAAAACTCTTACCATCAGCAGATTCTGCATAGCCCAGTCGATAACCTTCAGATCGAGACCTAATAGAGTAGATTATTTTATATCTATTGTTTTCCTTCCAAAGTGTGCATTTTGCAATTCCGTGCTCATCTTCATCTTTGAATGTAAGGCAGGTTTCACCCCTTTCACGCTGCCACTCTAATGGGGAATTTGATTCAATATATTTCAAATCATAAAGTGGCATCTTTTTGTCTTTATAATTTATCCACCCATCACCTGAATCTGCTGTATACCACATTTTATAGCCATCCTCTTCAGCCAACACAAATGGCGCACATCTCGTACCACTCTCACCTTCTACTCTATCTAAAAGGGGTACACGTTTTGAAATCTTTGTAAAACTATTACCATTATCATGACTGACTGCCACACCGGTAAAAATCAAATATGGTACTTTAACGCATGTCTGATAGCCTGAATAATACAGGTATACATTTTCACCGTCTTTTAATATAGATGCAGTCACAACTCCATTGTCATCAAAACAGCCATCATCACCCACATCTAAACACGGCTCTTCGCTATAACCGACAATTTCAGATGGGTTGTTCGGGTTTACATCGACATAACCTATCCTTCCAATATTTTCATCGTCGCACATCGTAACAAATACTCTTAGTCGAGTTTCATCAATTAAATACGGCACGGGAACCATCGTGTTTTTTTTGTACCAAGGAAGTTCAAAAGTGTGATGATTGCAAATCAGACCTTTTTTTTGCCATTTCATTGGATTAATTCCCACGTCACTCACTATGAATGTGCGCATTCATTTCTTAGTACAGACAACCAACCATAAGTGTACACTGTCACCCCAAAAATCATCTCGACAACTCCCTATTCTAATATCATAAAAATATGGATCCAATGATTCTCTAATTTCATCTTCATCATCAAATTTTTTAAGGATATATCCAACCCGAACTCCATATGGGTCTTCTGTTATTTCCATATGACCTTCTCCGCGATCAATGGAATTTTTCATAATAAAAGTTGTTGGCATAGGTACTGAGTGAATAAAAACGCCACCTGGTTTTAATACCCGTGCAATCTCTTGTACGTTATCACCATATTTTTTCCCTGGATCCATGTAATAACATGAGCTACTTGCAAGCACATAATCAAACGACTCACTCTCATAAGGTATCTGCGCATTTCTTCCAACACGTGTCTCGACATTCACCCCATCTGCCTCTAGCCGACTTGATACGACATCACATATCTCTTGAGTAATTTCTATTCCATAAACATCCATTCCTAGATTGTGAAAAAGCTGCATGTTCCTCCCGTCACCAAATCCTAAATCAAGGATACTTTTCCCAACGATTTGCTCTTTATCCAATTTGTGTTTTGGGTAAGAACCTAGAAAAGCACGCACTACAAATTCTGACGGATAAACTTTTAGGCTATTACTCTTGTAGTAATCACTATATTTTGAATCTCCCTCTTTATTAGATTCAGTTTTTGAGCCAATAGTCATGATGTATACCTCCCACTATAAATAACATGTTGATTCTATATGAGACGAAATATTTCACTTAAAACAGCACTCTTATATCTGTCAGGCTATCCCTAAAGTACGTTTGTAGTTATTTATTACTTCAGCAGGTTCGCCTGACATAATGGACCTACCCTTTTCAAGCCATACCAAACGATCACACCAGCTTTCTAACAGACTGAAATCGTGCGTGACTATCACAGCTGTGTTGCCATCTTCGATTTTTTGCTTTAACGCCGATCTTGTAACCTTCTTAAACTCGGCATCACCAACTGCAATCACCTCATCGACAAGAATTACATCCGCCTCGACATGCAAAGCGATCGAAAACCCCAGTCTCGCCCTCATGCCTGCAGAGTAAGTACTCACTGGCTCATCAATCGCATCGCCTACGCCAGAAAACGCTATAAGATTGTCGAGCCGACTCTCTATTTCATCTGTATTCATACCCAAAAACATTGCGCTTAGTTTCGCATTGTCTCGACCGCTCAGATACTCTACAAAGCCAACTTGAAGTGATAGCAGCGAGATCCTCCCTGCATAATACTGAACATCTCCTCGATCAGGCGTGATCATATTAGCCAATAACTTCAACATGGTACTTTTACCAGACCCGTTTTTGCCAAGTATGCCTAGTGTCTCACCATGCTTAATATCTAGGGTTATATCCTTCAAAGCCCAGATCTTTTGTTTTGAAAAAAAACGCATGCCCTTAGCATAAGCAACATCAACGTTTTGCAGTTTTATAGCGGACTCACTCATGACATGATGACCTTTGGATATTGCCTGTCAAAATGTCTTAAGAGTAAATATGCAAAAATCAGCAATATGACTGAAGCACATGCCGGATAAACAAGCATACTGATATCGGCTCGACCATTTAGTAATATATTCCTATATTGATCGATAAGACCTGCCATCGGATTCAGATACAGTAAATCAGCATTTACTCTACTGATGCTTGATATATCAAAAAAGATACCCGATAAAAAGAACAGAAGCATTAATCCATTCTCCGCTAAACCTCTGAGCTCAGGAAGAAATGGAACCAAGGATCCCAAAACGCCCGCAACTCCCAAGGTCAAAGCAAACTGTATGGCAAATACAGTAATTAGCCAGAACCATGACGCCGATGGACCATAACCCGCGCTAACCAGGTAAATCAGTAAAACAACAAACACCATAAAAAATTTCACCGTCGCTGTAATAACGGAAACTAAGGGGAATATGTACTTAGGGATATAGACCTGACGCATTATGCCTCTATTCGATATTAACGAAGTACATCCAAGGGAAACACCTCCGGCAAACCACTTCCAGAATACGAGCCCACACAACAAGAAAGAGACATAATCACCTTCACCACGCTTAAACATTACAGCAAAAGCAAAATAGAACGTGGCCATATAGAGGACAGGTTCAACAAACCACCAAATAACTCCAAGGTAACCCCTCGTCATTTCGGCTTTTAAATCACTGTAAGCTTTATACCCCGCAAGTTTTACGTAATGCTGTCTGTTCAAAACAAAATCTCACACTCCGGCCGAAAACCAACCTGAAATAAACTGTACCGTAGACCGCACACCCTGCAATCATTAATCACATTATCGCGACGCAATGCATGACCTCGTATCAATTTTCATCAATAACATATTTCGGAAGATGACAATCCATTACTTCATTTAATGGCAAATGATTCTTGTCTTTTTCTGATATAGATAGAACCTCATAATTCCAGTCTATTTCTAATAACGAATCGCACCACAATATACCCCTATCATCTTCTGGATCGTATGTTCTTGTGCACTTATAATTAACGCAAACGTCATCTGTAATTGCCACGAACCCATGGGCAAACCCTTCCGGGATCCACAGCTCACAACGATTATCAACCGATAACTCATGGCCAACCCAATTGCCAAAATTAGGCGAACCCACTCTTATATCAACCGCTACATCAAACATTGCACCACTTGTGACTGATATGAGTTTTCCCTGGGGCTTATTCAATTGGTAGTGCAAACCTCGAAGCACCCCTTTATGAGACACCGACACATTATCCTGTACAAAACTCACCGCGGGAAAACCATGCCCGCTAAATTTTTCCTTATTCCAAGTTTCTAAAAAAACTCCTCGTTCGTCAGAATAGACTTCCGGCTCAATAAGCAAAACCTCGGGCAATTTCGATTTAGTGATTTTCATAATAAAACAGGAGATTCAAATACTATAATCTTTCACTACCTTCTTATTATTTTGCAGATAAATCCTTATATATGTAAACAGGTGTAAATCCGTTAATATCATATGCCTTAAACTCTATAAAAAACGTGAAACCGACTTACATCAATTTCAGTCATTAAAAAAATGAAACACTGCCAGTAATTGATTAAACATACCTGCAGAAGTTAAAAAATTCTTTCATTAACCAAACTAATTAAATATCGTCCATACTCATTTTTTGACATTGGTTTCGCTATCAATTCGACTTGATCTGCATCAATCCACTTGGACCTGTAAGCTATCTCTTCAGGACAAGCAATCTTCAAACCCTGTCGATGCTCAATTGTCTGAACAAATTGATGTGCTTCCAATATACTTTCATGTGTCCCCGTATCCAGCCAGGCATATCCTCTGCCCATAAGCTCGACAGATAAAGCGCCCTTTTCAAGGTACATCTTGTTTAAATCTGTTATTTCCAATTCGCCTCTATCCGAGGGTTTCACACTCTTTGCATATTCAACAACATTTTTGTCATAAAAATACAAACCAGTTACTGCATAGCTCGACTTCGGCTCTTTTGGTTTTTCTATCAAGTTAACGACTCTATTGTTGTAATCAAACTCAACAACTCCATACCGTTCCGGATCACGCACGTGGTAGGCAAATACGGTAGCACCTTCTTCCTGTTGACTTACTGAAACAAGCTTTTCTTGAAGAGAATGCCCATAAAAGAGATTGTCACCAAGGACAAGCGCACAGGGCGAACCGTCAATGAATGTACTACCAATAATAAAGGCTTGAGCAATGCCATCTGGGGATGACTGGACCGCATACGAAATATCTATTCCCCACTGCGACCCATCGCCCAATAAATCCCGAAACCTCGGCACATCATTAGGTGTGGAGATAACAAGAACCTCTCTTATCCCGGCCAACATCAATGTGGTCAACGGATAATAGATCATCGGCTTATCAAACACTGGCAGTAACTGCTTCGATATTGCCTGAGTTACAGGATACAACCTCGTTCCAGATCCACCGGCCAATATTATACCTTTACGTTTCATGCGTATCCTCTGAGGGGTATCTGTTGGATATGTCTTTTCAGGTGATATTCCCAGGCCGGCAATACTATATTTAGACGGGATTCAAGCTTACTTGTGTTTAATCTACTATTTCTCGGCCTCCTTGCAGTTAGAGGGTAATCATCAGTAGTTACTGGGAGAATTTCATCTCCTTTCACACGCAACTCAATACCAAACTTTGTTGCTTCAGTTAGCACAAACCTTGCGTAATCATACCAGCTTGTGTGACCTGAAGGGGCGACATGATAAGTCTCACCAACTAGTGCTTTCGATACATCATCGAACCTTAACCTATAGAGGCAAAACGCCGTCACATCAGCGACGAGAGCAGCGCTTGTTGGTGCGCCTATTTGATCGGCAATAACCTTTATCTCTCGCTTCTCACTTGCCAGCGACAACATCTTCTTAAAAAAATTACTTCCATAGAGGGAATAAATCCAACTGATTCTAAACATGATGAATCTGCACTCACTCCCAATGACAGCCAACTCAGAATCCCTCTTGGTGCGGCCATAAACGTTGATTGGATTTCGAATGTCTACTTCTTCGTATGGCGAGGTCTTTTCTCCATCAAAGACGTAGTCAGTTGAATAATGAAATAGCAGTGAGTTTTGACGTTTCACCTCTTCAGCCATGATGGCAACCGCATCGGTATTAACTAACTTCGCTTTTTGCGGTTCATTTTCCGCATGATCCACTGCGGTATAAGCAGCAGCATTCACAACCACATCTGCCTGTAGCTCTTTTATAACAGCTCGCAACCGATCTGAATCTTCAAGGTCTACTACGCTACGATCACAAGACCTAACCTCCCCCACCAGAGAGAGACTCCGTTGCAATTCCCGACCCACCTGCCCATTCGGGCCAAAAAGCAAAATTTTCACGCACCTGCTTCCATTAGCAGGCCTAGTCGCTCACGTTTGTAACTCCCATCTAACACATGGGCACACCATGCTGGATTATCTAAATACCACTTAACAGTTGACCTCAAGCCTGAATCAAACGTCTCTGCAGGCGCCCATCCCAATTCAGTGTTTATCTTCCCAGCATCAATGGCATATCGCAGATCATGCCCTGGCCTATCCTCAACAAAAGTAATCAGTTCTTCATACTGCATGATTCCTTCCGGGTGTTCAGGGCGTAGTTCATCAAGAAGCCGACAAATAGCGGTCACAACTTCCAGATTGGTTTTCTCGTTAAAACCGCCTATGTTATAGGTCTCTCCCAAGCGTCCCTCCGAAACCACCTTGTAGAGCGCTCTTGCGTGATCTTCCACATGCAGCCAATCCCGGACCTGATTTCCCTGTCCATAAATTGGGAGGGGCTTACCCTCCAGAGCATTCATTATCATTAACGGAATCAGCTTTTCCGGAAACTGGTAGGGACCGTAATTATTCGAACAGTTGGTTATTACCACTGGCAAGCCATATGTGCGATGCCAAGCTCTTACTAAATGGTCCGATGAAGCCTTTGAGGATGAATAGGGTGAGCTTGGATCGTAATTCGTAGTTTCCGTAAAGAAACCATCCTCACCCAAACTGCCATACACCTCATCCGTCGAAATATGGTGAAACCTGAAATTACTCTGTCGATCTGGACTCAACCGTTTCCAGAAGTTTCTTGCCACTTCAAGCAGACGGTAGGTGCCTACGATATTTGTCTGAATAAAATCTGTAGGGCCGGTAATCGAACGATCCACATGCGATTCAGCTGCCAGATGCATCACCAGATCAGGGTGAAATTCATAAAATATATGCTCAATGGCGTTATTATCTACGATGTCCACCTGATAAAACGAATACCGTTCATCCCCTGAAACCATATCCAATGACTCCAGATTACCGGCATAGGTTAACTTGTCGATATTCGCAACCCTATGATTTGTCTGAGAAATAAGATACCTAATGACTGCAGACCCAATGAATCCAGCCCCTCCGGTAATCATGATGTTCAGTGGCTTCAATTCTTTTTACCCCATTAATTTTCCGCGGATCAGGAAACAGCAATGAACAGAGTCGATTCTACAACGTTTGGCCTATCCTAGGCCATGAATCCTGGTGTAATTCATCCAATTTCTTGACATTCGTATATAAATTAGACATTGCGCAGGAACTAAATACGATCCTTAAATTTATTGCAATGGAGAGGGGGGGGGGGAGTATAAAGCCGTGAAACCGATCTGACCTCATCCATATAGAGACGTATCCAGACGACAAGGTCAGAAATCTGTTAGACTCCATCGATTTGAACCAGCGGAAACTGGCCAGTCTGAGCAAACAATATTTCTACTAAATAAACAACAAGTTAAGGCGCGCATCAACAGTAGGTGACCAATATTTCCGAGCAACATCCTCTCGTTTCGATCATCATTCCTGCCTTCAATGGAGCCAGATACCTACGCGCATCGATCGAAAGCATTCTCCACCAGGACTATCCGAAAATAGAGCTGATCGTACTGGATGATGGGTCCACCGATGAGACCCACCGCATCCTGGAACATTTCGGCGATCAATTCTTTTGGGAGTCACATCAAAATATGGGTCAATCCGCAACACTGAACAAAGGCTGGCAAAGCGCGAAGGGAGAGATCCTTGCCTACCTCAGTGTCGATGACATCCTGAATCCTACAGCCGTCACTCAGGCGGTTCTCACCTTGCAGGCGCATCCAGAGACACCGGTAGTCTATGGGAACTACGACTTGATCGATCAGGATGGCGAATCGATCCGGCGAGTCAGAGCACCCGGCTTCAGCTATCAGAGGCTAATTGCGGAAATCGAGGTCCAACCCGGACCCGGCGCGTTTTTCAGACGTGAGGTTTTTGAGCAGACCGGCGGTTGGGATCCAAGCCTCAGACAGACACCGGATTTCGATTTCTGGCTGAAAGCCGGCATTTTGGGTGACTTCGTTCACATTGACAAAACCCTGGCAAAGTTCCGGGTTCACAGTGAGTCTCAGACACATGCCGAAGCCTCTCCAGAAAAGGCTGATGAATGTGTGAGGGTCATTGAAAACTTCTACTCACTCCCAGATCTCCCCTCTCGAATCACACAATTAAAATCAAGGGCTCTGGCAACCGCACATACTGTGAGTACTCGATCGCACATTCGTTCAGGCCGCTTTGGATCAGCACTAAAACACCTGCTGAAGGCTATTCAGAAAGACCCTGGAATTCTGATAAGCAGACAAGCATGGAAGATGGTACTGAGCGGTATCCGCTATCGTCTGAACAAGGCTGGGAAGGGTCTTTGAAATCCAGTCTGATCTCAGCAATTAAAGGCTTGCATCAGGAGGATATCTTCTCCCCTGCAACATTGGCGTTTCTGGTGAGAGTTGCTGGCGCTGCACTACAATTCGGTTTTACGGTTCTCTTGGCACATTATTATGGTTCTACTGGTGTCGGGATCTTCGTCATAGCACTTTCAATCTTGGTGATCTCCTCAACTATCGCCCGCTGGGGGTTTGATCAGGCCACGTTGAAATTAGTGGCCTCCAACCTGGTCGGCGACCACCAGGAAAATGTACGGCTGATCGTAAAATTTGCAAGGAATGTTGTTTTGACATCATCCACAATCGGTATGGTTGTGTTGATCTTGCTTTCCGAGTGGCTGGCACTGCTCTTCTTCGATAGCAGAAGCATGAGCCATGTCATCATCATTTTGGCCTTCGCCATGATCCCATTCAGCCTGTCCGTACTCTTTGCCGAGGCGCTCAGAGGTATGAAGAGGATCGGTAGCTACTCCATGCTGCACGGAGCACTAATCCCTCTCTTTTCGATTCTTGCATTGATATTCTTGAGGATCTGGGTCGATGATATTATCACTGGTGCTTACGCTTATCTCATTGCCTCATTAATCACTATGTTTGTTGGAATATCTATTTGGGCCAAATTCACACCGACGCCAGAAGCCTCCCAATCAAAGAGGCTAGATAGTAATAACAGACAGGAACTATTAAGCATCTCTCCTGCACTTGCATGGATCTCAATTATCAGTGTTGCCATGTCATTTACAGAGACTTTTATACTAGGCATATTTCATCATGAATCAGACGTTGGCCTATATGCGGCCGCACTTCGCCTGGCACTTTTATTAAATTTCATCATTATCGCTTTCAACAGCATCCTGGCACCTAATTACGCGTCTCTTTACAAGAAGGGCGACCTCCAGACCATGCAGAGCCTAACCCGAAACTCCATACTGGTAATGCTGGGAATTACTCTTCCTATGGCGCTTGTTTTCATCCTCTTTCCTGACGCAGTTTTGTCAATATTCGGGGAAGAGTTTCTTGATGCAGCAAGTGCTTTGATCCTCCTTACTGTCGGGCAATTGATCAATGTATTATCAGGCCCGGTAGGCATACTTCTACAGATGACCGGTAGAGAGAAAGTTTTTAGAAACAACGTGCTGATTGCATCAATCGCTACGTTATCGAGCTCCCTGTTACTCATACCCAGTTATGCTGTCATTGGCGCATCCATTTCTGCGGTTTTCGGTATCTTTCTGCTGAATGCTCTCTCAGTCTTTAGTGTTAGAAAGCATCTGGGCATTTATCCTTTGTCCTTTAAAATACATTTCCTGTCATCACATTAACACCATGATCAAGCCTGACCGACTACCGGACTTTTATGTTATCGGCACACAGAAGGCCGGCACAACCACACTGCATGACCGCCTGTCGAACTGTAATTTAGTCAACCTACCTGATACCAAGGAAACACACTTTTTCTCTGACGATAGCAATTACATGAGGGGTGTGGAGTGGTATATCAAGCAGTTTCCGCCAACAACACAATCCATCATAAGAGGTGAGATCGCACCTGACTATCTGTTTTCAATCGATGCACCTTCGAGAATTCATGAGCTGACACCGACACCCAACATTATCGCCATTTTCAGAAATCCACTGGAGCGGGCTCACTCCAACTATTTGATGGCTGTGAGAAACGGTTATGAGAACATGAATTTCCACGAAGCCCTTTCGGCTGAAGCGTCACGAATCTCAACCGGGGGATCAAGGGAGCGTCAACTCTTCAGCTATCTTGGTAGAAGTCTCTATGCTGACCAGCTCAAACATTTTCATGCAAAGCTACCAAAGGCCAACTATCTTTATCTGAAATTTGAAGACTTCACCGATACAGGTGCTGCCGGGGTAGCAACCTACCGAAAGATTTGCGATTTCATAGGTGTACCTGAATGCGCCGAGGGAATTGATCTTCAAGCCAAATCCAATGTGGCAAGTCAACCTCGATCAACTTTTCTGCGAGACCAGCTCTATAACCCATCCCTTTTCAAAAGGATTTTACGGTTCTTAATCCCTTCACGGGACCTGAGATCAAAAATCGCCTATCGTCTAGACATCATGAACCAGCGGCCCGTTTCCAAATCTGAGATCAGCTCCGTACCTGAATTCGTGATCGCACGACTAATTGATGACCTTGAGCAGCTTCAGCTCTTTACGAACCTTGACCTGACCCACTGGAAAGATAGAATTTCCAGACACAATCAGGGAAAATGAGAAATTCCTTTAAGAATCATTTAAATAATGAAAAATTCTAACCTCAAGCGCTGGCTCAACCCGTTCTTCACAGAACTTGACGAGATCATAGGGCACCCTAAGAGCCTGCTCGATATCGGCTGTGGCGTTAACACGCCACTGAGCAATCTCTCGATCAGGCCAGATTATCTGGTTGGCGTAGACGGATACCAGCCCAGCATTGATGAGAGTCGATCAAAAGGGCTCCACGACGACTATGTCAATACAGATCTGCTGGAAATAGACAGCGCCTTTGAGTCAAACACTTTTGAAGCTGTCGTAGCATTGGATGTGATTGAACACTTCGACAAACCAGACGGTATGGCTCTACTGAACAAGATGGAGTCGATCGCGAGTCATAAAGTCGTCATCTTCACACCGAACGGTTTTCAGCCACAGAATGAACATAGTGGCAACAAACTACAACGCCATCTC
The DNA here is from genome assembly GCA_025655595.1 of Candidatus Thiodiazotropha sp. (ex Monitilora ramsayi). Classification (GTDB taxonomy): domain Bacteria; phylum Pseudomonadota; class Gammaproteobacteria; order Chromatiales; family Chromatiaceae; genus Thiodiazotropha. The sequence continues at coordinate 107,002 of JAHXIO010000001.1, read as the reverse complement.
TCCGGCTGGGAAGTTGAAGAGATGCATCAGCTCGGTTATCAGGTCATCGGTGTCAACGGCTGGAAGCCCCTACTCGGTGAGTTTGCATTACCCAGATTTAAACCGACAAAATTATGGACACTCTTCTCTCGATTTACACAACCGCTTGTCAGAAATCATCCCCAGCACGCCTATGCCATTTTATGCGTGAAAGATGTCTCGAACAGTAAGATATGACCGGTTACGACAACTTCTATACCGGCTCAGAATATGCGGATAAAAATCCGACATGGGATATCGAGGATACTCAATGGAAAGCCAACAAAATCACAGAGATCCTCAACTCCAATAATCTGAAAATAGACTCTATCTGTGAGATTGGTTGCGGCTCGGGGGGGATACTTGCCGGTCTTCGTAGCCCTTTTCCTGATTCTCGGTTAACCGGTTATGACATCGCACCATCTGCCGCCCAATTTTGGCCGCAGTGGGATCAACTCGACATTCATTTCACCACCGGTGATTTTCTAACAGAAGACGACAACTTCTATGACCTCCTACTCCTGATCGACGTGCTCGAACATCTTGCAGACCCGCATGACTTTCTCAGGCAGTGTCAGGGCAAATCACGCTATCTTTTGATCCACTTTCCATTAGACCTTTCAGCATTAAGTGTCGTCAGAGAAACGCCTCTGCTGCATGTCAGAAGAAAGGTTGGGCATATTCACTATTTCACAAAAAACTTGGCACTGGAGCTGCTGCATGAAACAGGCTTTCACTGCCTGGACATCCGCTACACTGGGGCATACCGGTCAGCACCACAACGCTCCATCGGAAGCCGGTTATTTGGCTTGGCGAGATGGTTTGTACACACAGTCAGTAAGGACCTGGGTGTCAGGCTTCTGGGTGGCGAAACTCTTATGGTCCTGGTAGAAAATCCAAGTCACACCGATACTGCCGAGTAAATCTGATGCAGACACATTGAGAGCATGAACGGCACATGAAATCCTCCGCCGATAAAGAAAAATCAAAGCTCATTATCTATGCCCCTGGAATCCATACCGGCGGTGGTTACACACTACTGCGAGGTTTATTAGCATCCAACAAACTCAGAGATATTCCATCAACCTTAGTTCTCGATGCCCGCTCTCAAGCAAACGCCCTCAAACCCGAGAGGGCAGAGATACATACCATCCATGCTTCACCTCTCGCAAGGCTGAAAGCGGAGCTCCATTTGAAACAAATAGTCCGCCCAGGAGATACCCTTATCTGCTTACACAGCCTGCCACCGCTATTCAGATTACAAGGCAGGACTATCTGTTTCCATCAAAATATTTTGCTCCTAGGAGGCCTGTCTCTTAAAGGATATTCGCTAAAGACCCAACTACGACTCAAAATCGAACGCCTCTTCGGAAAATTCTTAAGATCAAGAGTGGACACCTATGCTGTCCAAACACAATCAATGAAGAGAGCACTACAAGCTTGGCACAGGCGCGACCCCAAAATTGTAATCTGTCCATTTGTTCCGGATATTACCCCAAGTGCCGGCAGTACGAATCGCAAACCTGAAATCGATTTTGTCTATATAGCAGATGGACTTCCACACAAGAACCACTTGAATCTGCTTGAAGCCTGGAAGCTAATGGCTCATAAGGGTGTAAAACCTTCACTCTGTATGACGCTTACCACAAGAGATTCAGACTTAATAGCACAAATCGAATCTCTCAGTAGAGAATACGGACTCAATATAGAGAACCGTAGTCACCTGACAACGGAGGAGATAGCAGACCTCTACGATTCATCCCGTGCACTGATCTATCCTTCACTCGCAGAATCGTTTGGTCTGCCATTAATCGAAGCTCAACGTCATGGTATACCGATCATCGCCTCAGAGCTCGATTTCGTACGTGACGTCTGTCAGCCTGCTGAAACTTTCGATCCCTCATCACCACTCTCCATCGCAAGGGCCGTACACCGCTTTCTATCCCTTCCAGAAGAGCATCAGGCAGTCTACTCCGCCGATCTCTTCTTCCAGACTATTCTGATGCAGGATAGGCGAGAATCTGCGGGGAAGATCCAATGAGGTTACTCATTGTTTCACAATATTTCTGGCCTGAGACCTTTATCATCAATGATCTTGCAGGCCGTCTCACAGGGCTTGGACATTCAGTAACAGTACTTACCGGTAAACCCAATTATCCCGAAGGAAAAATATACGAGGGCTACACACAACAGGGAATACAGCATGAGACACTTCCCAACAATGTACAGATACATCGTGTCCCGCTTCGACCCAGGCACAATGGAGGGGGGAAAAATCTTGCCCTGAACTATTTGTCGTTTCTCGCATCCGGCCTACTTAAATTTCCCAGGCTGGTTCGTGGACAGAAATTTGACGCACTTATATTCTTTGCTCCGTCACCCATGACATCAGCCCTGACCGCAGTTCCGCTTAAATACATAACCGGCGCCCATTTTGCACTCTGGATACAGGATCTTTGGCCTGAGAGTCTGTCAGCTACCGGTCACATCAAAAACCGTTTAATTCTATTCTTGGTCAAACAGATAATACGTCTGATCTACGCCTTCTCTGATACTTTGTTGATACAGTCTCAGGCTTTCTATGGACCGGTATCCCGAATTGCTGCTGAAAATAAGCTTGTCTACTTCCCCAATTTTTCCCAACGCAACAAGGAGAGCCAGGACAAGCTAGCATCCTCCATACCACGCCCAGTTGTTGAGCTCCTAGCAAATAATTTCTCCGTTGTCTTTACCGGAAACCTCGGTACCGCGCAGGCCCTGGAAACGATAATCGATGCCGCAGACCAACTGAGGGACTTATCAGACTTAAAAATTATCCTGATCGGCAGCGGGAGTCAGTCAGAATGGACGCATCAGCAAGTCAGTGAACGTCACCTGAAAAACGTAGAACTCCCTGGGAGATTTCCGGTAGCACTTATGCCTGAACTCTACCGACATGCTCAGGGATTATTGGTGACTCTCAAGGATGAAGAGATCTTCAACTTTACTGTACCGAGTAAATTTCAGGCTTATCTGGCGGCCGCAAAACCGATTATTGCCTCAATCAATGGTGAGACAGCCAGGATCCTGCGAGAATCCGGTGCAGGCTATGCCTGCCGTGCTGAAGATGCCGCAGCACTAGCTGATTGCATCAGAAAACTCTACCATTCGTCACAGGAAGAACGACAAGCGATGGGACAGCGCGGACTTGAATATTTCGAGCAGCATTTTGAGATGGAGACGCAGGTAGATCAACTCGTCAAAACCTTAAAAAAACGCATAAAAAACAGACGGATATAAATCACAATGCACATTCTGGTATTAGGAGTCAGTGGCATGCTGGGAAATGCGGTTTTCCGCTATCTCTCAAAGCAAAACGACCTTATTGTGACTGGCACCCTACGCAATAGTGGTGATTTGGCCTATTTTCCTGTGGACCTTCGTCGACAAGTGATCACCGGCGTCGACGTTCTAGAACAAGACGGTGTCGTAAGTTTGCTAACGAAGACAAAGCCCGATGTCGTCATCAATTGCATTGGACTAATTAAACAACTTTCAAGTGCGAATGACCCATTGGTCGCTCTTCCCCTTAATGCGCTATTCCCCCATCGGCTATCCCGACTCTGCAAACTTGCCGGAGCGAGACTCGTCCACATCAGTACCGATTGTGTTTTCTCAGGTCGCCAGGGCAACTACATCGAAACTGACGCACCTGACGCAGAAGATCTCTACGGCAAATCGAAACAGATTGGCGAACTCACGAATGAAGATCATTCGATCACACTCCGAACCTCAATTATTGGTCATGAACTCCATTCTCACAATGCCCTGATCGATTGGTTTCTGACAAGCAGCGGGAGTGTTAAAGGATTTACTCACGCAATATTTTCCGGACTCCCGACAATTGAGCTTGCCCGCGTGATCCATAATTACGTCTTGCCGAATAACGCTCTACACGGACTGCACCACATCTCAGTAGACCCAATAAACAAATACGACCTTCTTAAACTTGTTGCGGATGTCTACGACAAGCAGATCTCTCTTGTGCCAAGCGACGATGTCGTTATCGACAGATCTCTCAATTCAGAGAGATTTCGTACCGCCACAGGATATCAACCATACGCATGGCCGGAACTAATTCAGTACATGCACGATGATTACTTGAAGACTAAGGACCTGACAGATGTTTAAAGACAAGGTACTGATGATTACCGGAGGAACCGGTTCATTTGGCAATACCGTACTAAATCGCTTTCTCTCAACTGACGTCCGTGAAATCAGGATTTTCAGCCGAGACGAGAAGAAGCAGGAGGATATGCGTATCGCTTTGTCGAACGACAAGGTCAAATTCTACATAGGTGACGTCCGAGACTATTCAAGCCTCTATGATGCCATGCTCGGAGTCGACTATATTTTTCACGCCGCCGCGTTGAAACAAGTACCCTCATGCGAGTTCTATCCGATGGAGGCCGTACGCACCAATATTATTGGTACCGAAAATGTAATCAATGCCGCCGTCGCCAGATCTGTCGAAAGAGTCATCGTGTTGAGTACGGACAAAGCGGTCTATCCAATCAATGCCATGGGCCTATCAAAGGCCATGAGCGAAAAGCTCGTGGTCGCAAAATCCCGCCTGGCACCACCCAATGGCACTATTAGTTGTTGTACACGGTATGGCAATGTTATGGCATCACGTGGTTCAGTTATACCGCTTTTTATCGAACAGCTTCTCTCCGGCGAACCGCTAACTATTACTGATCCAAATATGACTCGATTTCTTATGTCTTTAGAAGACTCTGTAGATCTTGTGTTGCATGCATATGCGCATGGCACACAAGGCGATATCTTCATACAAAAGGCTCCCGCATCAACTATAGGTGACTTGGCACAAGCTCTCAAAGAGATCTTCAATAAAGATAATCCCATAAAAATAATCGGCACAAGACATGGGGAAAAACTCTATGAGTCCCTTGTCTCCAGAGAGGAGATGGCACGCGCAGAAGATATGGGGAGATATTACAGAATACCTGCTGACGACAGAGACCTTAACTATAAAAAGTATTTCGTCGAAGGCGAAGAGAAAATCTCTGAGGTGACTGATTACACATCACACAATACTGAGCGTCTCGATGTGGAAGGTGTAAAAAAGCTGCTTCTCAAGCTCGAATACATACAGGATATGCTAAATGCTTAAGGTCATGACTCTTGTTGGTACCCGACCAGAACTCATTAAAATGAGCCGAGTCATTGCCGAGCTTGATCGGGTTATGGATCATGTGTTGGTTCATTCCGGACAGAACTATGACTATGAACTCAACGAAATTTTTTTCCACGATCTTGAGGTCAGAAAACCTGACCACTTTCTTGGTGTAAAAGCAGACACCCCTTCAAAAGCAATCGCCGATGTCATCGCCAAAACAGATGACCTGCTCAAAGAAGTCAATCCCGATGCGCTTATGCTCTATGGTGATACCAATACCTGCATGGCAGTAATCGCCGCCAAACGCCATAAGATCCCCGTTTTTCACATGGAAGCCGGAAATCGTTGTTTTGATCAGCGTGTTCCTGAAGAACTCAACAGAAAAGTATTGGACCATCTCAGTGATATCAACATGGTACTCACAGAGCATGCCCGGCGCTACCTGATCAACGAAGGCATCTCACCAGAGACGATTTTCAAAACCGGCTCTCATATGCAGGAGGTTCTCGATTTCTACCTGCCCAAGATTGAGCATTCAGACGTCCTCGCCCGCGAAGGACTCGAACAGGGGCGCTTCTTCATCATCAGCGCCCATCGTGAAGAAAACGTGGATGACACAAAAAATCTGCGGAGTCTGCTCGACGCCATCTCCCAGCTCGCCGACCATTATAGCCTGCCAATCATTGTCTCCACCCATCCACGTACACGAATGCGCATGGAGTCACTGGGCAAGACGGTCAGCTCACCTCTGGTCTTTTTCATGAAGCCCTTTGGTTTTCTTGATTACATCAAGTTGCAGATGTCTGCCTTCTGTGTTCTCTCGGACAGTGGAACGATCACCGAAGAGGCTTCGCTGCTAAATCTGCCCGCGGTCACCATCCGCAATGCCCATGAGCGCCCCGAAGGCATGGACGAGGGAACGCTGGTGATGAGCGGCTTGTCGCCAGACCGCATCCTTGAGGCCGTCGCCTTGGTCACCTCGCAGCACAATCGCGAGGAGCGTTCCATATCCGTAGTGCAAGACTATCCGAAGCCGGCCGTTTCTAAGCAGGTTGTCCGTATAGTGCAAAGCTACACTGACTACATTAACCGGACTGTCTGGCACAAGTAGTGAACATCTCATTCCGCCACAGCCATCCAAGACCGGAGAGCTTGTTGCTTTGAATATTCTCATCACTGGCGCCACAGGATTCATCGGTCAGAGACTGGTCCAGGGTCTGCTGAAGCAATCGACTCACCGGCTCTCAGCACTCACCCGCAGAAGAAACAGCTCTCTGCCTGAGGGGGTGCACCCGATCCTGATAAATACCATCGATGGTGAATCAGACTATGCCGCTTCATTGGATGGGATCGATGTGGTCATACATCTGGCCGCCAGAGTCCATAAGATGGATGACACGGGCGACGCCTCCTACCCCGCCTACAAGGCAACTAATGTGGACGGCACCTTGCGCCTTGCCCGCCAAGCGGCAATGGCCGGCGTAAAGCGCTTCATCTATCTCAGCTCCATTAAGGTCAATGGCGAGTTCACCCGGCCCGGTGCGCCATTCAAGGCCGATGATCCGCCTCACCCCACCGATCCTTACGCCGTATCCAAGTATGAGGCAGAGCGCGCGCTCATGCTTCTCACCCAGGAGACAGCCCTGGAATTTGTGATCATTCGCCCACCCCTGGTCTACGGCCCCGGGGTCAAGGCAAACTTTCAGAAACTCATGGAGATCGTACGTCGAGGCATCCCCCTACCCCTCGGCGCCATCAAAAACCGCCGCAGCCTGGTATCCATCGACAACCTGGTCAGCCTGATTCAGCATTGCATCGATCATACCGCTGCAAAGAACCAGATTTTTCTCGTCTCCGATGACCAGGATCTGTCAACCACGGAGCTGTTGCGCCGCATTGCCGCCAGCATGAATCGGTCTGTTTTCCTGATCCCTTTTCCCACCAGCCTGCTCCAGCTGATCGCCAGACTCTTGGGCAAGGAGGAAGTCACCAAACGGCTGTTGGGCGACCTGCAGGTGGATGTCACCAAGACCAAAAACCTCCTCGAATGGCAACCAGTCACCACACTCGAAGAGAGTCTGCGTGATACAGCCAACAACTACCTGCAACAGCACAAATGATTCTGCTGTTACTCTGTCTGCTGGCCACCTTGCTTAGCTATGGACTCAGTGGTCTGATACGCAACAACGCGGTCCATTGGGGCCTGATCGATATACCGAACGAGCGGAGTTCGCACCATACACCCGTACCGCGGGGAGGCGGTATTGCTATCGCCCTGGTTTTTATGCTGCTAGCACCAATGCTGCAGTGGTACTGGCAGAGCTCACCACCGCTTTTCCTCGCAATTTACGGTGCAGGCAGTCTGATCGCGATAGTCGGAATTCTTGATGATCGTGGACATATCCCAGCTCACAAACGCCTTATCATCCACTTCGTCGCAGCGTTTTGGATCCTATATCAGTTAGACCCGACAGTAGCGACGATGTCGAATATCGATGATCCTCTCTTTTGGGCTATCACTACCGGCTCGGTGTTGTTTCTTGTCTGGTTACTCAACCTCTACAACTTCATGGACGGCATTGACGCCATTTCCGGAAGCGAAACGCTCAGTGTCGCGCTCTGTGCCGCACTACTCTCCTGGATGTTGTTGCCCGATCACCCCACATGGCAGCTGTTGATGTTGCTTGCCTCCAGTGTCACTGGCTTCCTGATCTGGAACCTGCCACCTGCCAGACTCTTCATGGGCGATGCTGGCAGCGCATTCCTGGGTATCATCTTGGGCACTCTCGCCATCGATGCCGCTCACCACTCCACTCAGCTTTTTACCTCATGGCTCATCCTGCTAGGTGTCTATCTTGTCGACGCAACCGTCACACTCAGTCGCCGTATCCTCACGGGCGAGCAGTTTTATCAGGCCCATCGTACTCACGCCTATCAACACGCCGCTATCAGACTTGCATCTCACGGTCGAGTCTCCCTCGGTATCGCCCTGATCAATCTGCTGTGGCTCTTCCCCCTGGCCGCAGCGGTGGCCCTCGACATCTTGAGCGAACCCTTGGGCCTACTCATCGCCTACTTGCCACTTCTGTTCCTGGCCGTCCACTTCAAGGCCGGTGTACGTCTACCCCCCGCCCAAGCGGACTCGGAAATTTGAACTACCGCCCTAACTGGATAGACCAGGTTCTCCCCATCACCTGACCACACCGGCTATAATCGAGTCTCGCTACGGACGATGAAACCACATGTTCTATAACAAAATCCCAGCCCGCTTCAGATCTCAAGGCGCGGCTCTGGCCCACGATTTGCTGTCAGTACCCATCACCTGGTGCCTGGCCTACTGGCTCCGATTGGAGACATTTACGCCAGAATTCATAGACAGCATGCTCAATAGTCTGTTGGTCATCGTACCTATCCAGTTGGCAGCGTTCATACTTTTCGGTCTCTATCGCGGCATCTGGCGCTATGCTTCGTTACCCGACCTCCAGCGAATCATCAAGGCCGTTTTTGCCGGAACCGCGGTTGCCCTTCTGGTGCTCTTTCTGCTCACCCGCCTCGAAGGCATACCTCGTTCCGTTCCGATCATCTACACTCTGCTGCTACTCGCGCTTCTCGGCGGCTCAAGACTTCTCTATCGCTGGGCCAAGGATCACCACCTCAATTTGAGTGCAGGTAAGCGAGTCCTCATTGTCGGCGCGGGCAAGGCGGGCGAGATGCTGGCCCGTGACCTTCTGCGCCATGCGGGACAGTCCTATCATTTAATAGCCTTTGTCGACGACAACCAGCGTCGGCAGGGACGCGAAATACACGGCATCCCCATTGCCGGATTCTGCCGTGATATATACCGACTGGTACAGGAGCGCGAGATCGATATCATCATGCTCGCCATTCCGTCAGCCAACCCCACTCAATTTCGCCAGATCGTCGCCTACTGTGACGAGGCCTCTGTACCCTACCGAACCGTCCCGCAGTTGACCGACCTGATGACCGGCAATGTCCACATAAACGACCTGCGGGAGGTCTCTATCGATGACCTGCTCGGCAGAGAACCGGTCTCTCTTGACTGGCCGGCGATCACTCGAACCCTCGCTAAAAAACGGATACTGATTACCGGTGGCGGCGGCTCCATAGGTTCGGAGCTATGCCGCCAGGTTTCTCAACTGAATCCCCAGACATTGATTATCGTGGAGAACAGTGAACTCCATCTCTATACGATCGAGATGGAGCTGCGCCAAACTTTTCCCAAGCTGGACCTCAGATGCCATCTTGGTGACGTGATTGACCACTCCTTTCTTGAAGCGGTGTTTCAGGATCAGCGGCCCGAGGTAGTCTTTCATGCTGCCGCATACAAGCATGTGCCCCTGCTCGAGCCACAACTGCGCCAGGCAATACGAAACAACGTGCTCGGCACCCGCGTGGTGGCGCAGGCGGCTGATCGACACGGTTGTGAGAACTTCGTGCTTGTCTCCACGGACAAGGCGGTCAACCCGGCCAATGTCATGGGAGCAAGCAAGCGGGCGGCTGAGATTTTCTGTCAGAATCTGAACGCCCATTCGCAGACACGGTTCATCACGGTGCGCTTCGGCAATGTACTAGGCTCCGCTGGAAGTGTGATTCCGCTCTTTCGCAAACAGATCGAATCCGGTGGACCTGTCACAGTGACCGACCCGAGGATGGAGCGCTATTTCATGACCATACCTGAGGCGTGCCAGTTGATCATGCAGACAGTGGTGCTCGGCCAGGGTGGAGAGATATTCGTCCTCGATATGGGAGAGCCAGTGAAGATCAGCTACCTGGCGGAACAGATGATCCGCTTATCCGGACGTACACCCGGTGAGGATATCGCCATCGATTACATCGGTCTGCGCCCTGGGGAAAAACTCTTTGAAGAGCTGTTCCATGAGAAGGAGCAGTTGGAAAAAACAGGCCATGAAAAGGTTTTCCTGGCTCGACACCGCAGCGTGGATTGGTCGTGGCTCAATCAAACTCTCGATCAGATAACCGTGGCCTGTGAGGCTGTGGACACGGATCAACTTAATAAGCTACTAGATCTACTAGTTCCAGAGCACCGAGACACCAAAGATAAGAGTACCAAAGCAGTTAAGTCTATCTGATCCAGCGGCATTTGAGACATTGCAGCGCGAAACGGCACTGAGAACTCGTGCAGCTGAATTTTGCATTCAACCTCTTCAGCTTATCGAACGAGACCTTTTTCCACTTCATTCCGCTTGTTTTCATCAACAAGCAATCCTATCAATTCCAGGGCAAAGTCCATTGCTGTCCCAGGCCCTCGTGAAGTAACCACTTTGTCGTCGGTCACGACCCGTTCCAACTGAAGATCCACTTGCTGCAGATCCATGCCATCCAATGCTCCGGGATAGCTGGTGGCTCTCCTCCCATCGAGGAGCCCTGCATTTACCAGCACTTTCGGCGCCGCACAGATGGCGGCAGTATAACCGCCCTCGCTATTCAGTCGCTTCAGCATCTGGTGTATTCGCGGGTCATTGTTCAAATAATCGGCACCGGGCAGACCGCCGGGTAGGACCATCATATCGAATGGCTCATCAAGCACTTGGTCTAAAGTAGTGTCAGGCACCAGCGTGATACCCCGAGATGCCTTGACCGGCTTGTCATCCAGGCCGGCGGTAACGACTTCGATCCCGGCCCGGGTCAGTAGATCGGTGATGGTAACGGCTTCGAGTTCTTCGCAGCCTTGTGCGAGGGGGACGAGGACGCGTGCCATAGTTCGCTCCCTTGGTTTACCAATGATGAGGCAGGCACCAACTCGATACCCGCTGCCTCTAGTTTAGGCAATTCCTCAGTCAATATGGCCAATGTCTCAGGATAGGGATGGCCGATACCGATTGCACTGCCCTGCTCCCGCGCCATATCGATTAACGCCGTAAGTTGCGCCCTGACGGCATCCCTCTCCTGAACGTTATCCAGGAAAACATGCCGTCTCGCTGTGGCCACAAACTGGTTTCTGGCTACGCGCTCCGCCACGGTCGCATCGGTGGTTCGGCTGTCGATAAAAAAGAGGCCGGCTTCGCGCAGGCCGTTCATCAGCCAGCGCATTGCAGTGGGATCCCGTGTCAGTAGACTCCCCATGTGATTATTTACACCTGCAACAAAGGGAATGGATGCGAGATTTCGCTTCAACGTCTGCAGAAATTCGGCTTGTGACATCTCCAGCGTCAAGGCACCCGCCCCGAGAGCATTGCCCAAGTCTGATTCCATCGGCAGATGCAGCATCACCTCTTTATTCAACCGGTGTGCATCTGAGGCCAACTGCCAAGCGAAAGGCGTCTGCGGGAGAAACGCATAGGTAATGGCTCCCGGCAGAGCTAGCGCCTTCTTACCTTGTACCTCCTGATTACCCAAGTCGTCGATGATCAGAGCAATTCTGACCCTCTCCGGCACATCAACCGCCGTTTCCGCTTCGGTAAACATGGGAATCATCAGCGTCAGTACAAGCCAAAGCCTCACATGCAACGATCGCATTTATCTCATTATCCTTTATCCCGTGGATGGCCTCTCTCGAAAGATGGCCAAACCTTTCAGTAAATTGAGCGCTTCACCCAACTGATAATCCTTATCGGCAAGGGATTCATTCTCTTCATCTTTTGCCTGCCTGGATTTTTCACCGTCAGTATCGCCGTTTTCCAAATGGCCTGAGAGATCGGCCTCTTTGATGGGTTTGACGCCGTTACTCTCTACCTTTGAAACCTTGACATCCTCCAGTTCGATATCCGGCTTGATGCCTTCGGCCTGAATCGACCGGCCAGAGGGTGTGTAATACCTCGCCGTTGTCAACTTGACCGCCGATGAATCGCTGATGGGGATGATGGTCTGCACAGAGCCCTTGCCGAAGGTCTGCGTTCCCATGATGACGGCCCGTTTTTGATCCTGCAGTGCTCCCGCCACGATCTCGGACGCGGAAGCGGAACCCTCGTTGACCAACACGACGATCGGTGCGCCATTGAGCACATCATCCGGCGCTGCTTCGAATCGCAGCTGGGATTCATGTTCCCGGCCTTGCGTATAGACAATCAAGCCTGATTCCAGAAAAGCATCACTGACAGAGACTGCGGCATTCAGCACGCCACCGGGGTTATTTCGCAGATCGAGCACCATACCCTGCAGTTTGCCGTCAGACTCTTTTTTCAGCCGTTTCAGCGTTTTTAACATATCGCTTGTGGTGTGGCTCTGGAACTGTGAGATGCGCAGATAGGCAAAATGCCCGTCCAGCAAGCGCCCCTTGACGCTGGCGACCTTGATGATATCTCGCGTGACGGTAATCTTGAGCGGCTTCTCCTCCCCCTTGCGGATTATAGTCAGCTCAAGAGTGGTCCCGGGCTTGCCGCGCATGAGTTTCACTGCCTCGTTCAAAGACAGCCCTTTAACCGGCGTGTCGTCAAGCCGAACTATCAAATCCCCGCTGCGTACGCCGGCCCGCTGCGCCGGCGTATCGTCGATTGGCGCAATGACCTTGACGAATCCATCCTCCATGCCGACCTCGATCCCCAGGCCGCCGAACTCGCCCTTGGTGCCCACCTGAAGGTCTTTGTAGTCATCCTTGTCGAGAAAGTTTGAGTGGGGATCGAGACCGGAAACCATCCCTCTGATGGCATTCTCCAGCAGTACGTCGTCTCCGACTTTCTCCACATAGTTGGCCTTGATGCGACCAAAGATATCGGCAAAAGTGCGTAACTCCTCAAGAGGCAGGGTATCGCTCGACTCTTCCACCTGCGCACTGACTGTAGCCGGCAGCAAAAGAGACCAAATCAGCAACAGGCCTATACCCGACCCACTCATGCTCTTAACTAATTGATTCATCTGGTTTACCTGTCTATTCATCGCCATGGCGGTATCGACAACCGTACCGCCCAACTGATCAACTTTTTGCGACGACTGTTATATGTTCACGATTTCGATGCTGTTGAGAACCCGGTTCAATCGTCAGAGTTCCTGGTACCGCACCCATCCAATGGGAAACTCTTCGACCATTGACCCTTTTACACCACTTTTTCGGGTTTTGCGGTGACCCATTGTGCCTGATACCGAAATAGACCCCCGAAGTGCTCCGGCCTCCACTGCTGCCCACCTGGGCAACAACCTCACCCGGCTCCACCCATTCACCCGTCTCCTTGAACAGGCTTTGATTGTGTCCATAAAGACTCATATATCCATCGCCATGATCGATAATCAGCAGCAATCCGAAACCACGCAGCCAATCGGCGAAGGCAACACGGCCATGGTGGATAGCCCTAACCTCTCTTCCCTCCGGTGCGGCAATCATGACACCGTCCCATGTTAATTTACCCACTTCCCTCTTGGTGCCGAAATTGGCAACCAGTCTGCCACGGGATGGCCAGGGCAGTTTGCCTTTGCGAGTGCGAAAAGGCTCATGAGCAGCCGGACCCAACGGAATATCTGACAGCGCCTCCTGGATATTCGAGATCAGTGATTGCAATTGGCTCTCATCCTGCTTCAGGTGGGTGAGCTCCTTACCCTTGTCCTGAAGCTGCCTGTCGAGTGTGGCGATGATCTGCCTTCGGCCTTCCTGCGCTGCCTCCAGCTGCTGGCTCTCGTTCCGGTTCTTCGCCTGTAGCTGTTGCAACCGCGTCTCTTCTCGGGAGATCTCCCGTTCTATTCGGTTTAGCGTCTTCAGACTCTCCTCGATAATACCCATCTGCTCAATCCGGGCTTCATTGAAGTAATCGTAATACACCATTACCCGACTGACTACAGCCGGATCTTGTTGATTTAGGAGGATTTTCACTTTTTCCTGGCGCCCCATGGCATAGGCTGCCCGAATCTGGCGCTCAAGTGTCGACTGGTGTTTGTCGAGATTCAGCCGGGCATCCGCCCGTTCCGCCTCCAATCCTGCCAGTTGCCGCTGCTGGCGTCGCAGGCTCTGCCCGGTAACTCGGATACGGCGTGCAATCTCACCAATCTGCTTCTCTGTCTCCTGCAGTGCGAGACTCTGCTTGTCACGCTGACTCTCCGTGGACACAAGCTGTTGATGCAATGATTGGATTCGGCTTTTTACCTGCTTGAGGCGCTGGGCTTTCTCATCCAGCTCTGATGTCGCCAGCGCCAGGCATGGTGCCAGCAGGCAAGCTGTCAGCAGCAGGGCCAACAGACCTCGCGGCATCGTTCAGCCAGCCTCCCCGAAATGGATCAGGGCGCGACCCTGCATCTCCGCAGGTTGATCCAGATTCATGATCTTCAATAAAGTGGGAGAGATGTCACAGAGCGAACCGCCCTCTTCCAGTTCGGCGCCACGTCCCACATAGACCAGTGGTACCGGATTGACGGTATGTGCCGTGTGTGGCTGATGGTTGGCATGGTCTTCCATCTGCTCGGAGTTACCATGATCCGCTGTGATCAGCATCTCGCCACCAGCAAGATGAATGGCCTTGAGTAACCGTCCAAGGCAGTGATCCAGTGTCTCAACGGCATGCATCGCCGCGTCTATTTTTCCCGTATGCCCGACCATGTCGCTGTTGGCGTAGTTACAGATGATAACGTCGTATTTCTTCCCCTCTATCGACTCAACCAGATGATCCGTCACCTCCTCCGCGCTCATTTCGGGTTTGAGATCGTAGGTCGCCACCTTGGGTGAAGGCACCAGGATACGATCCTCCCCTTCGAAAGGGCGCTCCCTGCCACCATTGAAAAAGAAGGTGACATGGGCGTATTTCTCTGTCTCCGCGACCCGTAGCTGGCGCAATCCCTGTTGTGAGATATATTCACCGAATCCGTTACGCAGCTTCTCGGGGGGAAACGCCACGGGGATACCGAAGCGCTTGTGGTACCGGGTCAGGCTGACGAACTCCCCCAGGCTGGGCCTGCGCTTACGCTCAAAACCGTCGAATGACTCCTCGACAAATGCGCTGGTTAGCTGTCTGGCGCGGTCGGCACGATAGTTGAGGAAAAAGATGACATCCCCGTCCTCAATGGTAATCGGGTCTTCACCTGCCGGTACGATCAGGGTTGGCGAAACGAACTCATCGGTCTCTCCGCGATCATAGGCCGCTTGCAGCCCTTCACAGGCTCGCTCCGCCCGAAACTCTGCCCGGCCGAGCACCAGCATATTGTAGGCCAGCTCGATCCTTTCCCATCGTTGATCACGATCCATGGCGTAGTAGCGGCCGACAATCGACGCAATTCGCCCCTGTCCAACTTCATCAAACACCTCGTTAAGCGCCACCATCGAAGGTTCGGCACTCTTTGGCGGGGTATCCCGACCATCCAGAAAGGCGTGGAAGTAGACTTTGTTTGCTCCCCGCTCCACCGCCAATTTCACCATGGCGTGAATATGCTCTTCGTGGCTGTGCACGCCACCCGGCGAGAGTAGGCCGAACAGGTGGATAGCCTTGTCGTTATCTACAGCCTTATCGACCGCCTGGGTCAGGGTCTCGTTACTGAAAAACGAGCCTGTGCGAATGGAACGGCTTACCCGGGTGAACTCCTGGTAGACCACACGGCCCGCACCGAGGTTGAGGTGCCCCACTTCCGAATTCCCCATCTGTCCACCAGGGAGGCCTACGGCGGCACCGGATGTATTGATCAACGTATGGGGGTACTCCCGCCAGAGGCGATCCCAAACCGGTGTTCGAGCCTTGGAGATAGCGTTGGATTCATTGTCCTCACTGTAACCCCAGCCGTCGAGAATAATCAGGACGACCGGTTTGGGTCTTTGGGTCATGTCGAGTCTCTTTTTTGTACAACTTTTGGGGTAAACACCCCGAAAACACTTGATCTGGATCAATAACGCATTAAATCACCATTGTTGCCCGCAGGCCAGAAATCCAGCGCCGTGACACACATTGACATCACACCTTCACATTAGGGAAAACCAGAGTACAAAAAAGGGTTCTCTTTAACCCATAATACAGCGTATTATTGTATTAGATACTATTAAAAGGCTGTGTTTATGGAAAACAAATTCGGCAAGAGCACCCAACCCCTGACGATCGAAGAGTCTCAAGGCATGGAGAACCTGTTCGCATCCGATGACGATGTGGATCGTGCATCACGCTCCCTGAAAGCCATGTCACACCCTCTGCGACTGAAAATACTCTGCACCCTGGGCGGACAAGAGGTAAGTGTGCAGGAGATCGTTGAACAGGTCGGCACCTCACAGAGCAACATCTCTCAGCATCTGGCGATCCTCCGCGACAAAGGCATTCTTGCCTCGCGTAAGGATGCCAACCGTGTCTACTACCGGGTCAGCGATTTTCGCACTCTCAGGCTTATCGGCATGATGCGAGAGGTCTTCTGTAGTCACTGATCAGCAAGCTGCAAAATCAATCTTACCCGGCCTGCCCTCGTAGATTCCCGATTCGCCAACCGGACTCTCCTACTTCACCTTCCAGCGGGAGGTGAAAACAGTCGGCCTCAGCCCTTAACCCGCCCAGCCTCCTGGTATACACTCTCCACCTGCAAAAAATCACCCTTTTCAAGAGGCACCGAATGCAACAACTCATCGAGTTCGCGATGAATCACTGGATCCTTGTGACCGCCTTTGTGGTCATTGCCGCCTATCTGATCTACTCTTTGGCCCTGGGCGATAAGGGCGCTGTCGACCCTGCCGCCGCCACAGAGATGATCAATCACCAGCAGGCGGTTGTGGTAGATGTCAGGCCCTCAGCGGATTTCCATAAGGGTCATATCATCAATGCCATCAGCATACCCATCAATGGGTTCAACAATCAGATCAGCACCCTGAATAAATATAAAGATAAACCCATCATCGTCAGCTGCCGCTCCGGCGCACAATCCTCAAGCGCCTGTCAGCAGTTGAAGAAGTCCGGCTTCGAACAGGTCTACAACCTCAAAGGCGGTATACTCGCCTGGCAGAGCGCCAATCTGCCGATAACTAGCAAGAATTAGCAAATCATAGAGAATAACCATCATGACTGAAGCCAACAAAGACGAGACCAGACGCGAATTCGCCATGCAGCGGGTCTACACCAAAGATGTCTCCTTCGAGACACCCAGCGCACCTGCGGTCTTTCAGCAGGAGTGGAAGCCCGAGACCAAAGTCAACCTGAATACTGAAGTACAGACCCTCGGAGAAGGGGTCTATGAAGTCTGTCTCACAGTGACAGTCACCACCCAACTGGGTGAGCAGACCGCCTATCTCGCTGAAGTCAAAGAGGGCGGTATCTTCACCATCAACGGCTTCTCCGAGCAGGAGCTGGGACCCATGCTTGGCTCATACTGTCCAAACCAGCTCTTTCCCTATGTCCGGGAGGTCATCTCAGACCTGATTACGAAGGGGAGCTTTCCGCAATTGGTGCTGCAACCGGTAAATTTCGACGCTCTCTATGCCCAGCACCAACAGGAACTGGCAAAGAAGACCCAGGACACCTCTGAAGCCAAACATTAGTGACTGACAGGGCACATAGCGCGATAGCTGTATTGGGAGCCGGTTCCTGGGGAACCGCCCTCGCCATTCTATTGGCACACAATGGCCATGACGTCCGCCTCTGGGGGCATCTGCCAGAGGACATAGCTGCGCTCGTAAAAGATCGAGAAAACAAGGCATTCCTGCCGGGAATCCCCTTTCCCCAAGGTATTCGTCCCGAAACCGATCTCGCAACCGCACTGGACGGTGTGACGGAGATCCTTGTTGTCGTGCCCAGCCACGCCTTTCGCGCTGTCCTGACATCGATCTCACCTCTTCTAGACAATCACCCTGGGATCGCCTGGGCTACGAAAGGCTTCGAACCGGGCACACAGCGGCTGCTGTCAGATGTGGCGAAGGAGCTCCTGCCAGGCAGTGAACTGGCGGTGATCTCCGGCCCGACATTTGCCGGTGAGGTAGGTCGTTGCCTGCCGACCGCCATCACTGTCGCTGCCACTACGGAACAGCATGCCTTGCGAATGGCGGATCTGCTCCACGCGCCCTGGTTCCGAGCCTATACGACAGACGACATGGTCGGTGTCCAGGTGGGCGGTGCAAGCAAGAATGTGCTTGCCATTGCCGCAGGTATCGCGGACGGTCTTGGTTTCGGTGCCAATACACGTGCCGCCCTGATCACACGCGGGCTGACAGAGATCATGCGTCTGGGCATTCAGATGGGCGGTCGATCCGAGACCTTCATGGGTTTGGCAGGATTAGGGGACCTGGTCCTTACTTGTACAGACAATCAGTCCCGAAATCGACGCATGGGTCTCGCACTGGCTGAGGGACTGACCATCGATGAGGCACGCACCCGCATTGGTCAGGAGGTCGAGGGTGTGCACACAGCCATGGAGGTCTTCAGGCTGGCGAGTCGACAGGGAGTGGAGATGCCTATCTCCGAGCAGGTCTATCAGGTGCTCTATGAGGGGCTTGACCCCAAGAGTGCCGTACACCATTTGCTGGAAAGAACCCAGAGGCCGGAGGGCCTGTAGCTGTTCTAGCGACTGTTCAGCTGGCCCCGGCAAAATCCTGCTGACGCCAGGCCTCGTAGAGAATCAGTGAAGCGGCATTTGAGAGATTCAGGCTGCGACTGTCTGGCAGCATCGGTATCCGAAGCCGCTGCTCCGGTAACATCTTATCCAATAATGACTGGGGGAGTCCGCGACTTTCCGGTCCAAATAGCAGCGCATCGCCAGGTTGATATTCCACCTCGGAATAGAGCCGCCGGCCGCGCGTGGTGCATGCATAGAGAGAGACTGGCCTCACAGCAGCCAGAAAATCGTCAAGAGAATGGTGTTCCTCCACTTGTGCCCATTCATGATAATCGAGACCGGCACGACGTAACCGCTTGTCGTCCAGTTCGAATCCCAGGGGGTGAATCAGATGCAATTTACTGCCACTATTGGCACTTAGGCGTATGATATTACCCGTATTCGGCGGAATCTCGGGTTCATAGAGCACAATATGAAACATCCCTCACCCCTGGCAGAAAATAACAGTCGCATTCATGAGTAACAGCACTTCACCCTTGCGTACCGAATTCTGCGGTATGACCTTCAATACACCCATCGTACTGCTGTCCGGTTGTGTCGGCTTCGGCGAAGAGTACACACGAGTCAACGGTTTTAGCAACCGGGATACGGGTGCCATCTGCCTCAAGGGCACAACACTTGAACCACGCCTGGGTAACCGGCCGCATCGGGTATATGAGACACCAGAAGGCATGCTCAATGCCATTGGCCTGCAGAATCCTGGGGTTGATAGCGTTGTGAGCAAAATTCTGCCGACCCTCGACTTCAGTGAGACGCGCTTTATTGCCAATGTTTCCGGTTCATCTGTCGAAGAGTACTACGAGGTGACACGACGATTCGACGACTCACCGATCGATGCCATTGAGATCAACATCTCCTGCCCCAACGTCAAGGAGGGGGGGGTCGCGTTCGGTAATGATCCGGCAATGTCTGCACGTGTAGTGGAGACCTGCCGGCGTGCCACCGAAAAACCGCTGATTACAAAACTTTCACCGAACCAGACAGATATTGCCGGGAATGCAAAAGGTTGTATCGAGGCAGGCAGCGATGCCTTTTCAGTGATCAACACTTTGATGGGCATGGCAGTAGATATTGAGAGCAGGGTACCTGTAATCGGTAACAATCAGGGTGGGCTCTCCGGCCCTGCCATCAAGCCCGTTGCGCTTTTAAAGGTTCATCAGGTATACCAGGTGTGTAGAGATCACGGCATTCCGATTATCGGTCAAGGCGGGATCACCACAGCCGAAGACGCCTTGGAATTTATCATCGCCGGCGCCAGCGCAGTCGGTGTAGGCACCGCCCTGTTCTACGATCCGCTGGTCTGCAAAAAGATCAACGATGGCATTCTGGACTATCTGCAGCGGCATGACCTACCATCGATAGACCGGTTGGTGGGTACGCTGCAGCTCCACCAGCCTTCACCTGTTCGCTGTGGTTGCTGAAGCAAAGGAAAACCGTTTTATGAACGAACAACTCAACCATCCGAGCCCAAACACACTCAAGCGCTTTGAGCCTCTCGACAGGCTCGACGATGTTCAAAGGGAGCTGCTCGCACGTTCACTCCATATCCATTCAGCCGGTAAAGGGACAACGCTGCTTCAAGAGGGTGACACCACCCACTTCAGCCTCTATCTGCTCAGCGGCACCGTAGAACTTATATCCATGGACGGACGTGTCACCGAGATTGATGCGCGTTCTCCTCAGGCGATTAATCCTATCGCCAACCTGATTCCCAGACGCTACACCGTCGAGGCCATGACCATCGTCGACTATCTGATGATCGACGGCATGTTGCTCCAGGACCTGATCAGGGGTGAAAATGAAGGCATCACCGCTACGGAATTACCGACGGATAGCGGCCCATTCGATCAGGCAGTCACTGAAAACAAGCTCTCCATGGCACTGCTGGAAGACCTGGAAAAGGACCAGCTCGTGCTTCCCAGTCTGCCGGATGTGGCAGTCCGGGTTGGCCGCGCCATGCGAGACGAAAATACCAATGCCCGTAAATTGGCGAATGTGGTCCAAACCGATCCCGCAATCACCACCAAACTGATACGTGCAGCTAACAGCCCCCTCTATGCCGGGGTGACTCCGGTAGACTCCTGTGCAGCGGCCATCATCCGTCTGGGGGCAGATACCACCCACAAGCTGGTACTCACCTTTGCGCTAAGGGAGCTGTTTAAAACACGCTCCACTGTACTCAAGCAACATATGCAACAGCTTTGGACACACAGCGTAAAAGTCAGCGCCGTCTGCTATGTACTGGCGAAGGTATCAGATCAGTTCAACCCGGAGCATGCACTGCTTGCAGGCCTGCTGCATGACATTGGCAATATTGCCATATTGAGCTATGCCGAACGCTTTCCAGAGGTGGCCAGCCATGGGGAGGTACTGGAGCAGGTCATGACCGACATGCGTGGCATGATCGGCAGTGCCATTCTGCGCAGTTGGGGTTTTATAGAAGACCTGATCGTGGTTGCAGAAGAGGCTGAAAACTGGATGCGCTCGCGTGAAGCAGAGGCCGACTACGCGGATCTCGTCATCATCGCACAACTGCATACCTACATCGGCCAGCCGGAGATGGCTCATCTGCCGACACTGGATCAGGTCCCCGCAGTAAAAAAACTCAAGATGGGAGAGCTGACACCACAACTCAGTCTCAAAATACTCGACAAAGCAGATGAGAAAATCTCCCGCGCCGAGTCGCTGTTACAAATCTGATCTAACCAATAAAAAAAGCCGCTCCGTCAGGAGCGGCCATCACTCAAGGAGAAAGATCCTACTACAATCGTTATCGATTCAAACTTTACGACGTCCCAGTCGAGTCGCACCCATACCAATCAACCCCGTCGCCAACAACAGCATCGTTCCAGGCTCAGGTACAGTTTCGAAACGCTGCACGATACGGCCATCCTGGCGTTCTTGCACTTGTACCATGGGCTCTGAGAAATCCCGCCCAATATAGATACCCATACTCTCCTGGGCCTGCGAACCAGGAGTCATATCCTGAAACATGGAACTTCCCAATTCGAAGTCGAGTACCGTCACGACAGAGCTGTCAACGAAAAAATCAAAGCCATCGTAGTGAGGGCCTGCATAACCATTAAAGGCGATAAAGTCCTGATCGGTACCAAGAAAGTCAGTGACATAGTTGACGCTATCAGGATGACCCGACTCAAATTTAACCGATGTGACGGTACCATTTACCAGGTTTGTCAATTCGACTGTACCGAACCAGTCGTACCAGGTGACGGAACCGAAATCATTTCCTGTCCAACGGACTGACCAGTTTTCCTGGCTCTCATCACTCCATATGTAGTAACCAGCAGCATTCGAACTCGGTGCACCAGGCAGACTACCAAAATCGGCGGCGGTATTACCGGTATACACCGGCGTTGCCCATGAGAGGCTAGTGAAGGCAAGAGCGGCAAGCCCCAAGGCTGATTGGATAATTTTCTTCATCTTATAAACCTAAATATATATTGAATAGAATGTAGTACCCTCAACGCATGCACATGGCATGCCAAGTTCGTATGTTATTGAAATAATGAAAAAAATTAGGGGCGGCTACAGACATGATTTGTTCGATGTAAGTCTGGCCGACAGTAAAGGGCAATAGAGATATAAAATGGAACGCCGTTCCCAACGATAATTCAGCTGAGGAATAAAAGCAGAGAAAAATCAGCTAACTGATTGATTTGTAGTAGCATAGTGATGTAAATGCCACCGACAAGGGCAAGCATTTAATTCCCCTCTTTCGTACCTAGCAGATGGCCAATATGACGACTCGACTCATATCCATCCAGAAAGATCTTTAAAGTCATTGTCAAAGGTACAGAAAGAAACATCCCGACCGGCCCAAGCACCCAGCCCCAAAATACCAACGAGACAAACACGACCAGCGGCGATAGGCCCAGCCCCTTCCCCATGAAACGAGGCTCAATCGCATTACCCACCAGATTATTGACGATCAAATAACCGACGGCAGTCCAAAGGGCTGTGGACAGGCCTATCTGCACGATCGCGAGTAAAACAGCAGGGACGGCGGCGATAATGGAGCCGATATTTGGCACATAATTGAACAGAAAGGCCAACACGCCCCAGAGCACCGGATAATCCACACCGAGTATCCACAACCAGGTCGTAACCAGGACACCGGTCAACAGACTGGTGCTGGTCTTGATCATCATATATCGCTTTATGCTTTCCGTGATCGCCTTGACTCGTGCGAGAGAGGCATCGGGATCGCTGGAAATAGCCTGGATTTTACTCTGGAAGGCAGTTGCTTCCACCAGAATGAAGATAACGGTGATAAGAATCAGCAATGCCTGAGTCAGAACATTGCCAAGACCGCTGATCACCTGACCTGCCATCGCCATTGCTTTGCCAGGATTGAAAAAAGCCCTGACTGCCTCCTGCTCCAACTGGACGCCCTGCCCCTGCAACCATTGAATCACCCGCCCGCTCTGCGCGGTGAGCCTCTCCTGGTACAGCGGTAGATTTTTGGTGAAATCGTTGAGGGATCCCCCGATCATCCAGCCGATGAGCATGCCTAAAATGATGATCATGGCAATCACTGCCAGCATTGCCAGTCCGCTGGGTACACCCCTGTCCTTGAGATAGAAGAGAGGCGGCGCCGCGATAACAGCAATAAACAGTGACAGCAAAAAAGGCACCAGCAAGGCATCTGCTGCGCGCATGCCGGCGACAACAACCACAAATGCCGCTAAGGCAAGAAGAAAATAAACGGCAGGCGAAGCTTGCATCTTCCTAATAACCCTTTACATTGATCGCCTACTTAAAGACAGGCGGTGGACTGACAAGAAACCAACGTTCTGACGCCGTGTCGTACTCCCAGGTCTGCCGGTCCATCACCTCACGTACTATCTGGCTATCCTCAAAAACATACTGGATGAATGCCGTCTGCACGGCCTGAGTTGATCCCACCATGGTCGGCCCCTGCACCACTTCATAGTGGGTGACACGCAGGTCCCCGGGAGTCGCATCCACAGATTCCTTGGCCTGCTTCGGATCCAGAAATCCCCTTGCCTGTTCCACAGAACCCCAGCGGATCATTGCATGATAGCTTCTTAAAATCTCTTCCAACGAGTCAGCCTGCTTACGCTCACTGAGTGTCTGGCAGCCCATCAAAAGCACTGTTGTAATCAAAACCAGTGATGTAATTCTGATCATCTCGGATTCGTCCTTTCTGAAATTACGCGTTCAAACTACACGACACTAGTGGGAATGACACCCCGCTGTTCCAGCGCCTCCAGTATCAGGTCAACACACGTTTCTACACTCCGGTTTTCTGTATCAATGACAATTTCAGGATTAATCGGTGCCTCGTATGGCGATGAGATACCGGTAAAATTTGGGATCTCCCCGGCTCGAGCCCGCTTGTAGAGTCCCTTTACATCCCTCTCCTCACAAGTTTCAATTGAGCACTTCACAAAAACCTCGATAAAGTCTCCATGAGGAAATAGACCTCGGGCCCGGTCCCGGTCATCACGTATGGGTGAGATAAAGGCAGTCAATGCGATGACACCGGCATCAACAAACAGCTTCGCCATCTCACCGATACGTCTGATATTCTCCGTTCTGTCTTCTACAGTAAACCCTAAATCTCCACAGAGACCGTGACGGACGTTGTCCCCATCGAATACATAGGTATGACACCCCCGCCGGTGTAACTCTTCCTCCAAGGCGTGTGCGAGTGTCGATTTCCCCGATCCTGACAGACCAGTGAACCAGAGCAGCTTGGCCCGGTGCTTGTTCATTTTTTCACGTCGTTCACGGGTCACGGTGGCGCTGTGCCAAACAATATTTTTATCCATAATTTGAGACACTCTGTAAAAGATGAAAACCGGTGCAGGACCTCCATTCAAGCCAAGATAGGCAAGGGGGATTCCGGCAATAAGGACAAGTTTACCCAAATCATCCATTCAGTTCGTTAATAAACACCATAAATTTAGCTTTGTTGTCCTTTTATCCCTCATATCTCTATCAATCGCTGTTAGAATGCTCGCCTTTCGTCAGTAAATTCTCGAATATGCCTAACAAAACTCAGGAACCACAACGGGAGATAATCATAGGTGACAGCCGGGTCACCCTGCTTGGCACCGCACACGTCTCCCGCGCCAGTGCCGAACAGGTACAATCCCTGCTGTCTACGGGAGACTATGATGCAGTAGCCGTGGAACTCTGTCCCAGCCGCTACAATGCCCTGATCAACCCTGACGACCTGGCGAAGATGGATCTGCTGAAGGTAGTAAGAGAGCGCAGAGTCACCATGGTGATGGCCAGTCTGGCTCTCGGTGCCTATCAACAGCGTCTGGCGGAGCAGTTCGGCATCGAGCCGGGGGCCGAGCAGCGGGAGGCGATCCGTATCGCCCAGGTCTCACGCCGCCCCCTGTTACTGATCGACCGTGAGATCAGCATCACTCTGAAAAGGGTTGCAGGTAATCTCTCCTGGTGGAAAAGATTTGGTCTTTTTGCGGGCCTGCTTGGAGGTATCCTGTCCAAGGAGGAGGTATCCGAAGCAGAGATTGAACATCTAAAAGAGGGAGACATCCTCGAGACCACCTTTGCAGAGTTTGCAGAGAATAGGCAGGATCTCTATCTCCCCCTGATCGACGAACGGGACCGCTACATGGCGGCCCGTCTACTGGCGGAGATCGAAGAAAAGGGTCATGAGAACATTCTCGCGGTAGTCGGTGCCGGCCACCTCAAAGGCATTGCCAACTATCTCGAATCGCCGCCAGGCAAACCCACCGACACCATCGGGAACCTCGAAAAACTACCTAAATCCAGCCGCTGGCCGAAAGTGATCCCCTGGATCATCGTCGTACTGATTTTGAGTGGGTTCGTGATCGGTTTCCAGCGCAACCCCGACCTGGGTTGGCAACTGGTTATCGACTGGGTAGTGATTAACGGTGGACTATCAGCTCTCGGTGCGCTGATCGCTGCCGCACACCCCCTGACCGTACTCACCGCTTTTCTTGCCGCCCCACTCACCTCACTCAACCCGACAGTAGGTGCCGGCATGGTGACTGCGGCCGCTGAGATTTTTCTGAGAAAACCAACGGTGGCCGATTTCGGCAAACTGAGGCATGACACCACCTCGCTCAAAGGCTGGTGGAAAAACCGGGTCTCGCGCACATTACTGATATTTTTCCTCAGTACGCTAGGTTCCGCCATCGGCACCTATGTCGCCGGGTTCAGAATTTTCGACCGGCTGACCGGCTGATTGTGAAAGCTGTTGTCGCCGCATTAGCGACAGCTCCTCCGCTATCAGCCTGATGCGCTCACGACGAATCGTCTCCCCCTTCAACCAACCTGGCACCCCCTCCTCGCAGCCGTCCGCAGTCACTCGACTGGCCGTTTCATAGAGTCGCCATAGGTCGGCGGATTGAGGATACGGTCGATCATGGAAATTCTCACGTCCCCGATAGTCCGCCTCGCAGACGAGGAGAAAGTGTTCGAGCCGTTCCGGGCGGCGGAATGCATCCAATGCAGAGAGCAGTTTGTGCACTGTCTTCGGCTTCAACTCATAAAGTCGGTGAGTATAGCCATGATAGGCGGCACAGCACGTCGCAAGGTCCCGGAAGCGCGCTGGCGCCTTGAGTCGCTGGCATAACTGCTTTACCAGTCGTTCACCTCTGCCCTCATGTCCATAATGGCTAGGCAACACATGCGCCGGTGTTGTCGCCTTTCCCAGATCATGGGTCAGGGTAGCAAAACGGACCTCCACCGAGTCGGTCAGTTCACAAGCAACCCGGAGCGCCATCAGCGTGTGGACACCGCAATCGATCTCCGGGTGCCACCGTTTGGGTTGCGGAACTCCATAGAGTCCATCGATTTCAGGCAGTACACGGGAGAGAGCACCACATTCACGCAGGGTATTGAAGAATGCAGGCGGGTCAGTTTCCGTCAACGCCTTCAACAACTCCTGCCAGACACGCTCCGGGACAAGGTCATCCAACATACCCTCATCAGTCAGCTCTCGCATCAACGTCATTGTCGCCGGTGCCACGGAGAATCCCAGGGCCCCATAGCGCGCCATGAAGCGAGCAGTCCGCAGCACTCTGATGGGATCTTCGGCGTAGGCCGGAGAGACATGCCGTAGCAGTCGACGACGCAGATCCTCTTCCCCGCCGAAGGGATCGATCAGTTCACCTTCAACCGTCTCGGCGATGGCATTGATCGTCAAATCGCGCCGGGCGAGGTCCTCCTCCAGTGTCACACTCTTGTCGGAATGTAGTTTGTCCCGTGCACCATCACTACTTCGGAGTGTCCTGGCGAGCGCATACTCTTCGTGGGTCTCGGGGTGGAGAAAGATCGGAAAGTCTTTTCCCACCTGACGATAGCCCAGATCCAGCATCTCCTGGACAGCGGCACCGACCACGACATAGTCCCGCTCCTTCACCGGCAGACCCAGGAGTTTATCCCTGACCGCCCCACCGACCAGATAGGCCTGCATCAGTAACCGCGCGCTTCCCGCAGCGCCTTTCTCGCCTTCTCCACCTCTTCCTTCGCGGCGTTCACTCTCGAGAAATAGTCAGGATGGATACGCCGCTTACCCCCCGCCAGATTCTGCCGATCCTCATCCTGGATGACTTTTGTCTCTTCCAGTTTGGTTTCGGCCTCCTGCAGCTGTTTTTTTGCCTGGGCAATCTTAGCATCGCGCTTTCGCTTTTCATTGATCCGTTTACGGTCAGCACTTTCAGCCGCCCTTCGAATCTCTTGATTGCGTATTTCGGTGTCACGGACAGATTCGGGTGACGGCCCTGGCGGCAGGATGACCCGCTCCACAGCCTGTTCTCCCTGCGGCGGCTCATCGGTAAAGGTCACATTGCCCTCCGCATCCACAGAACGGTAGATTTCGGCAACCACGGCTGTACTGGAAAAAGCCATTACGCCAACAATAAGTAACACTTTGACTGCTCGCATTCTCTATCACTCTCAATTAAGGCCGGTCAGCCCTGCAACGACTGCCCATAAAACGGCATCTGCTGACCCAAAGCATAACGTATTGCACTTAACTCAGGAAAAAAACGCCTCTAAACACATACTTTTGACCTGTGATTTCAGATACTTCTTGCTACATTAGACAGCAGACAGGCAACGGCTGTGTCATCCCTGCTAACGGGCCCTACCACATAACATCATCGTGAGGTGAGATGTCGATGAATGATTTCGCCGAGAAACGCAGCTTCCAGCGCATGGGTATCGAGTGTACGGCACAATTCAGAATTCACGGCGCCGCAGAGGTTGCCGAAGGCAAGGTAAAAAACCTCAGTGCAGCGGGACTGTTACTGATTGCTTCCCAGGAGATCAGTCCCGGCACACAACTGGCCATCCATATCGTCCCTGACCAGCCGATTACGCCTCCGCTTTCTGCCAACGCCAGTGTGGTACGTAGCACTCCGGCAGGGGTAGGGGACTACGAAATCGCCTGCGCCATCGATCGCATCCTCCCCCAGGAGGAGGTGGGAAGCGATTTTCCTTGAGGCCTTGATCAAGCCATGAATCTAGTCTTTGTAGCTATCGTGGCAGGCCTTGCAGGTCTTGCCCGTTTTTCCGAGGGCATCGCCGTTGGCCGCCTTGTCACCTGCTGCAGCCACTTCACTCAGAGACTGACTGGCCTCGCGTAGCTCTTCCAGTTTCAGTTTGAAATCATCAAAATCGAGCCAAATGTCGACCCGGGCATCGGTCTCACCTTCGTCGGAGCCTTCCGGAAAGCCAGAGAGGACATCGAGAGAGGCTGCCTTGGCCAAATCGGCGGCATGCTTCGCAAAGGCATCACTGTCATAGGCCTTTTTACCCTTCATCATGTCGCCCATCGATTTCATGTTCCAGCCCATGACATTCATCACCCCCTGGCGATACTCCAGCGCCCTTTCCAGCTCACCCGCAAAAACCGCCTGGCTGCCGAGACCGGTCAATCCCGCCAACATCGACATTGAGATCAACCCCATACCCACACGTTTTCCTTTCTGCATTTTCGCCCCCTCTTTTCATGATGATTATTCGGTAAACAAAATCCGCTTTCGGCATTAAGCCATCAGACTATTTGAGCTACAATAGCCTGCCTGTTCTGCCCCACCGGGATTTTCCGGGCAACTTCACGCTCAACACGCCTTAGATGAATACACAGTCCACCCCGCGAATTCGCGAGATTCCCTACAACTACACCTCATTTTCAGACCGGGAGATCGTCATCCGGTTCCTCGGGAAAGAGATGTGGCGCCTGATCGAAGAGCTGCGAGGCAGCCGGCGTACCGGCCGATCCGCTCGCATGCTGTTCGAAGTGCTGGGGGACATGTGGGTCATCGCCCGCAACCCCTATCTGCAGGATGACCTGCTCAACAACGAAGAACGACGCAATGCACTCATCGATGCGCTAAAGCATCGCCTGGACCAGTTCGAACTGCGCGCCAACGGCAATCAACAGGCCCTGCAGCTGCTGAGCGCCGCCAGAGAGGCGGTGGAGACGTTTGCTCGCCGCTTCGAGGACCTGATCGAGCTTCGCCGCCACACCCGGCGCAATCTGATCGGCCTCACCCGCAAGGACAATGTGGATTTCAGCGGTATTGCACGAGTCTCCCATTCCACCGACGCCACCGACTGGCGCGTGGAGATCCCCTTCGTGGTCATCACCCCCGACAGTGAGGAGGAGATCGCACCGGTAGTCAAGGCCTGTATCGAATCCGGGCTCACCCTGATCCCCCGTGGCGGCGGCACCGGCTATACCGGCAGCGCCGTGCCCCTGGATCCCCACAGCGCCGTCATTAACACCGAGAAACTGGACCGGATCGGCGAGGTGGAGGAGATCGAACTGCCTGGTGTCGAAGGCAAGATACCGACCATTCATACCGGCGCCGGCGTTGTCACCCGCCGGGTCTCCGAGAAAGCGGAAGCCTGTGGGCTCGCCTTCGCAGTGGATCCCACCTCGCAGGACGCTTCCACCATCGGCGGCAACATCGCCATGAACGCCGGCGGGAAGAAGGCGGTGCTCTGGGGCACCACCCTCGACAACCTGGCCAGCTGGCGTATGGTCACCCCCCAGGGAGAGTGGCTGGAGGTGGAACGACTCAACCACAACCTGGGCAAGATCCACGACCAGGCGGAGGTCAGCTTCCACGTCACCCGCTACACCGCCGACGGCAAGAAGACGATCGGAGAACCGGAGACCCTCACCATGCCGGGCAGCGCCTTTCGCAAGGTCGGCCTCGGCAAGGATGTCACCGACAAGTTCCTCTCCGGTCTGCCGGGTGTGCAGAAAGAGGGGTGCGACGGCTTGATCACCTCCGCCCGTTTTGTACTCCATCGCATGCCCACAGAGGTTCGCACCCTCTGTCTGGAGTTCTTCGGCAGCGATATCGGCAAGGCGGTCCCCGCCATCGTCGAACTCAAAGACTATTTAGACCAGCATGACGAGGTCCTGTTGGTGGGACTGGAGCATCTGGACGAGCGCTATCTAAAGGCGGTCAAGTACTCCACCAAGGCCCCTCGTCAGGAGCGGCCGAAGATGGTCCTGCTCGCCGACATCGCCAGTGACAATCGTGAATTGCTTGAGGAGGCCGCCCAAACGGTGGCCGAGATGACCCAGGCGAGGGAAGGGGAGGCGTTCATTGCCAGCAGCCCCGAGGCGCGGCGTAACTTCTGGCTTGACCGTGCCCGCACCGCCGCCATCTCGGCCCACACCAACGCCTTCAAGATCAACGAAGACGTGGTCATCCCCCTGGACAGACTGGCCGACTACAGCCGGGGTATCGAGCGCATCAACATCGAGGAGTCGATCGGTAACAAGATCCGTATCGCTGAAGAGGTGACGGCCTATCTGGCGGGGGACCACTCCCAACGGAACCCGGACGACGACTTCGAAGCCAGTGACGAGAACCGCTCGATCCTGCAGGCTAAACTCGATCTGGCGAGAGAGTCGGTAACCCAGGCCAGCAACCGCTGGCATGCCCTGCTTCAACATCTGGACGAACCCGCCGAATCACACCTTTCGCTGCTCGATGAGGCGGTACAGGCTCTGATCCAACCGGACGACCGCCTGCTCGATCTGCTGTTGCGCCGGGACCTGACCGTCTCCTACCGCACCGAAGTCGCCTCCCGCCTGGACGAGATCTTCCCCGGACAGGAGATGAGTTCACTGCGCCACGCTATGCGCGAGATCCACGCCCGGCTGCGCGACGCCCGCCTGTTTGTCGCCCTGCATATGCACGCGGGTGACGGTAATGTACACACCAACATCCCGGTCCACTCCGACAACTACACCATGCTGCAACAGGCCGACCGCATCGTGGACCGTATCATGGCCCTGGCCACCGACCTGGGCGGCGCCATCTCCGGCGAACACGGCATCGGCCTGACCAAACTGCAATATCTGGAGCAGGAAAAACTCAGCGCCTTCGCAGATTACAAAAAGAAGATCGACCCTCAGGGCTGGTTCAATCGTGGCAAGCTGATGACCGGTGCAGACCTTGAGATGGCCTATACCCCCTCCCTGCGCCTGCTGGAACTGGAGGCGATCATCCTCGAGGAGAGCGAACTCGGCAATCTGAACGAAGAGATCAAGCACTGCCTGCGCTGCGGTAAGTGCAAACCGGTATGCATGACCCATGTGCCGCGCGCCAACCTCCTCTACTCACCGCGCAACAAGATCTTGGCCACCGGCCTGATCATCGAGGCCTTCCTCTACGAAGAGCAGACCCGGCGCGGTGTCTCCCTGGCCCACTTCACCGAGATGAACGACGTGGCCGACCACTGCACCATCTGCCACAAGTGCGAGAATCCCTGCCCGGTCAATATCGACTTCGGCGATGTCACTGCTCTGATGCGTAAGATCCTGGTCGATCGGGGCAAGAAACGGCGCAACCTGGGCACCAGCGCCGCCATGGCTTTTCTCAACGTCACCCACCCCACTGCGATCCGCTGGATGCGCAAGGGGATGGCCGAGTGGGGCTTCAAGGGCCTCAACCTGGGATATGCCCTGGCGGACAAAGCGGGCCTGGTGAAGCACGGATCACAACCGCCGAAGGCCACCACCGGCAACCCGAAACCCCAGACCCTGGCGGTCGAGATGCTGCAACGGCCGATACGCGTGGCAGCACCCAAGCAGACCCTGCGCGACGCTCTGAAACTAGAGGACACCAAGTCGGTGCCGATCCTGCGCAACCCGCGCAAGATCAGTGAAGAGAGCGACGCAGTCTTCTACTTTCCGGGCTGCGGTTCTGAGCGGCTCTACAGCGAGATTGGCATGGCCACCCTGGCGATGCTGTCGGAACTGGGTGCGGAAACAGTCCTCCCCCCCGGCTATCTCTGCTGCGGCTATCCACAGAGCGCAGCCGGTCTGCACGACCGGGGGCATCGCATCACCACCGAGAACCGGGTGCTTTTCCATCGTATCGCCAACACCCTCAACTACATGGATATCAAGACGGTGCTGGTCTCCTGCGGCACTTGCATGGACCAGCTGTTGAAGTATGAGTTCGACCGCATCTTCCCTGGGTGTCGCCTACTCGACATCCATGAATACATGATGGAAAAGGGAGTCGCCCTGGACGGCAGCCAGTCGACGGAGTACCTCTTCCACGACCCCTGCCATTCACCCATGAAGCAGTACAACCCCCTGCAGGTGGCCAAAACCCTGACCGGCAAACCGGTAGTCCTCAGCGATCGCTGTTGCGGCGAAGCGGGCACCCTGGGCACCAGCCGACCCGACATCGCCAACCAGTTGCGTTTCCGCAAATCCGAGGAGCTGGCGAAGGGTATTACCGACCTGACCCAGGCTAGCGGAGACACAGGCAGGCCCGACATCAAACTGCTCACCACCTGCCCGGCCTGCCAGCAGGGACTTAGCCGCTATACCGATGAGACCGGGCTCACCCCTGAATACATCGTTGTGGAGACGATCCGACGGCTGCAGGGCGAGCAGTGGCAACAGCGGTTTATCGACCAGGTGCTGCAGGACGGTATTGAGTTAGTGTTGGTCTAAAGACGACATTAGCCGATCAAGGATTCGTACCGCCAGACAACTAGCAACAGAAGGTACGACAGAACCGCACCCTAAGGTCCCGATACGTGTAGGGTGCGGCCCTGCCGCACCAGTCACTTTCTGCAATCACCAGGATCATTCAACAATCCCTGAAGGGATTGTTTTCCCGCTGCCCGGTCTATGCTAAGCAGATAACCCAAATAACAATGAAGCCAAAGGTGCTCCCATGACTGACAGTTTCACCAAAGCCTGCGTCAAACACGACAAGGATCTTCGGGCTCGCGTCCGGCTTTTCGGCGTCCTGCTCGGCGAGGTGCTGCGTGAGCAAGTGGGGGAGCGAACCTTCACCTTCGTCGAGAGGCTACGCAAGGGGTATATCCAACTGGCCGAGAAGCCCGACCCCAAGTTGAGCGAACGGCTCAACCGGCTGATCGCATCACTGCAACCGGAGACCCTGGGGGATGTGGTGCGTGCCTTCAGCATCTACTTCGTCCTGGTCAATATCGCGGAGGAGGCCTTCCTCCACCGTCAACGACGACGCATCGCAGGGAAGGGGGGAGAGCTCTGGGCCGGTTCCTTCGACCATACCCTGCGTGGCTTTCTCGAGCAGGGCATCGACCCGCAACAGCTACAGAACATCCTCGACGACACCGCCTATATCCCGGTCTTCACCGCCCACCCCACCGAGTCGAAACGGCTGGTAATTATGAATCTGCTGCGCCGTATCTTCGTCACCAGCGAAGAGCTCGATGCCCCCAAGCGCCGCCTCAACCAGCGTGAGGATACGGTCCGAGCCCTCAAGACCCAGATCCAGACCCTGTGGAAGACCGAGGAGGTGAGGGCTGTACGGCCGGAAGTCCGCAACGAGATTCGCCTCGGACAGCACTATTTCCAGAGCAGTCTTTTCGATGCGGTACCCCAGGTCTTCCGCCGGCTCAATGCAGGCATCCAGCGTCTTTACTCCGACCATGAGGAGTATCACGGTATCCAACTGTCCGCCTTTCTCCACTTCGGCTCCTGGATCGGCGGCGATCGGGACGGCAACCCCTTCGTCACCCCTGACGTGACCCGTCTGGCCCTGCGCTTGTCACAACAGACAATCCTGCGTGAATACCTCCGGCGAGTCGACGAGCTGATCTCGGAGCTCACCTTCTCCAACCGTTTCTGCAATCCCAATTGGGCCTTCACCGAGAGTCTGGAGGCGGACAACCATCTCTGCCAAACCCTGTTGTGTGACAATCCCAAGCGCTTCGAGGACGAACCCTACCGGCGCAAGCTCTTCATCATGCGGCAACGGTTGCTTCGGAACCTGGCCGTCGCAGATGCCTTTATCGCAGGCAAGGAGACCGCCCGGGAGGAGGGCGCCTACGACAGTGAGCAGGCCTTTCTGCGGGATCTGAAACTGATCTCCGCCTCACTCTACAGCCATGGCGACGGCGCCGCCGCCAACGGCGCGCTGCGGGACCTGATCCACCTGGCGGAAACCTTCGGTTTCTATCTCTCGCGACTCGATATCCGCCAGGAGTCGGCCATCCACTCAGCAGCAGTGGCCGAAATTCTGCAACGGGCCGGTGAGACCGACGACTATTCGTCACTCGAAGAGTCAGACAAGCTCGGGGTACTCGAGCAGGTCATCAGCCGGGGGCTCGGCGAGCCTATCCATCGCGACGCGCTCTCTGAGGAGACACAGGGCGTACTGGCCGTATTCGACGTCATCGCGGAGGCAAAGCGTGAAATCAGCGAACAGGCGATCGGGCAATACGTTATCTCCATGACCCACCAGGCCAGCCATGTCATGGAAGTGGCCTTCCTCGGCAGTCTTACTGGGCTGCTGGGACAGAATGAGCAGGGCTGGTTCTGCCAGTTGGAGATCTCCCCTCTGTTCGAGACCATCGACGATCTGCGCCGTAGCGAATCGATTCTCAATGCCCTCTTCGACAGCTCCTGCTACCAAGCCCTGCTCGCAGCCTCCAACCAGCGCCAGGAGGTGATGCTGGGTTATTCCGATTCCGCGAAAGACGGGGGCATCATGGCCTCGGCCTGGCACCTCTATCAGACCCAGAAGCGTATTATCGCCCTGGCCGAGCAACAGGGAATCCGCTGTCGCCTCTTCCATGGCCGCGGCGGTACCGTGGGTCGCGGAGGCGGACCCACCCACGACTCGATCCTGGCACAGCCGTCGAATACCGTGAAAGGGGAGATCAAGATCACCGAACAGGGGGAGGTACTGTCGAATAAATACGGCAACCGGGAGACCGCGATCTACGAACTGACCATGGGTATCACCGGCCTGCTCAAGGCCAGCCTGGGTGTCGTACGCCATATCAAGAGAGACAAAAGCGACTTTGTCGAGGCCATGCAGGAGATGGCCAAACTGAGTGAAGCCCATTTCCGCCAACTCACCGAAGAGACCCCCGGTTTCCTCGACTACTTCTACGAGGCCACCCCGGTGAGTGAGATCGGCATGATGAACATTGGCTCCCGTCCCTCCCACCGCAACCAGGGCAGCCGCGCCAAATCATCGGTCAGGGCCATCGCCTGGGTCTTCGGCTGGGGTCAGTCCCGCCAAAACCTCCCGGGATGGTACGGGGTGGGCACTGCATTGTCGCAATGGCGCAGCCAGGGCAAGGGGCGTCTCAAGCTGCTGCAGCGTATGTACCGGGAGTGGCCCTTTTTCCACGCCCTACTCAGCAATACTCAGATGGCGCTGTTCAAGTCGGACATGGCGATAGCTGCACAGTACGCGGAATTATGCCTGGACGAAGTCACTCGCAAGACAGTTTTTAATGAGATCGAGCAGGAATACGCACTGACATGCGCTCAAATTCTCGAAATTGCCGGGGTCGATAATCTTCTTGACGAAACCCCGGTACTTAAACAGTCTTTAAGTCGAAGGGATGCCTACCTGGATCCACTCAACCACATCCAACTCGGTCTTATCCGACATTACCGTGACAACACACTTGATGAAAAGACAAAAGAGCTCTGGCTGACACCCCTGCTGAGATCCATCAATGCCATCTCCGCCGGCCTGAGAAATACCGGCTAAAAAACCCGCCATTACTCAAGCCATAAAAACCGTTAGAATGCCGGCTCCGGGCCACCCCCGGCCGGAACTGTTTTAATTCCCCTGACTCGCTGTAGATTGAAAAAACCATGACAAGATGTGATTACAGGACCCTTCAAGCCCTTCTGATCATTCCAATTTTCATGTTTGCCGGCTGTGGTCAGGGAAACTCACATTCTGACGTCAAAGTCAGCGATTTACCCGCTAATGGTCTAACATCTACGTCATTCGACCAAGACTATCTACAGACACTGGTCCGTGAGACCCGTGATACCGCTGAAAACCGGTTAACTCAGGCCTATGAAAGGAACCGCATTCCGCCTTCGGAACGTAACAGTCACGCAATCACTGAGGGGCGATTTCAGCAGTTCGGAGAGCACCGGCTGGCGGTTATCGATTTGAGCTATAGCGGAAACAGCATGCGCGTAACACGCATTGTCGGCCTGGTGCAGGATCGGTTGATTACTGTCAGTTGTATTGCACCGTTGGGTAAACCCGTTAACTTTCTTAGCGGGGAGGGACACTGTGCCCAGGCGGTACAACAGAAATTCAGCCTTTCCCACTAGGCAAAATCACCTCCACAAGCCGTAAGTGTTTGACAGCCAGTTGTCTACTCCTTGTCAGACATTTAGCCAAGGCTGACAAACAGGACCAGAATACTATTTTGAGACGATCCGCGACACGGGCGACAAGATAAGATCAATGGTTTCCGTGGACTTCGTCAACATCTCTTCGACAAACAGAGTGACGGCTTGTGCACTCAAGCCGGTCTCCTCCCAGGCAGTAGGGTCAATTGCCCACATCATCTCTTCGACGGAAAATCCGGCCAGTTCCCCTCTGGCAACCGCCCATGCGATATGCACCAAAGAGACGTCTCGGCGATACTCCGGCGCTTCAGCCGGACGATGATGATATCCAGCCACCATCTCAAGCCCATCCGGCATCCCCCAGGCGCGCATCAACGCCGCACCCACATCCATATGATTGAAACCCAAAGACTCATTTTCCGCCTCCGCCGATACCCAGTCATCGCCGCCCGTCACCAGAAGCACCTCCCTGGCTTTTTCCGGCTGTGTCAAATTGATCACCAAGCGGCCCACATCATGCAGCATGCCCATAACGAAAAGGCGTTCACTGTGTAGGGTTCGGGTATGTTCCGCGAGCAGCTGCGACATCACGCCGGTCATGATCGACTGGCGCCAGAAATCCTCCATATTGACCAGCTCTGCAGGTATCCCAGTGAAAGATCTCACCGCCGTCGTCGCCATCACGAGACTGCGCACCTCATCACTGCCGGCCACAGCCACCGCCCTGGAGATGGTGTCCACTTTTGATTGAAGGCCGAAAAGGGCGCTGTTGACCAACCGCAGGAGGCGAGCAGAGATATCCACATCCTGAGACAGGATCTTAGCCATCTGGGAGGCGGAGTAATTCGGTGATTCCACCATTCGGTTAACCTTGATGCAGACATCGGGAAACGAGACAAGCCGGTCGATATTTTCAACAAGGGTTTCTGGGGTCATCCATCTCTCCAACGATCACTTCGGGCCATGATAGATCAGCCTCCGGAAATGGGATTGATATATCATCGAACGGCCTGGATAAGGCATCAATCCGATGCATCTTACTAAATAATAGTCGCTAATCCAGTGGCGACGTCTCTAAAAATAGCGTCCCATTTTCATCGGTATAGCACCATTTTTCGATAACCTGCTTACCCCAGAAAAATGCCGATAACGCTCACCGTGCCATTCATAGTAAAAAATGCACTGCGCAATAAAGGACCCGCCAATCCGGCCGATAAACTCTTAACAACATCGATAACGCTGACAAATGGATTTACCGATGCAGGCTGATCCCTACCTCAGACAGGTAGCCACTCTGGGTGACAAACGTGAAGTTGTCACGACAGAAAACATACTCAATGATGATGGCGTCAGCCTGGTCAAGGAAGGCGTTCAGATAGACGGTTCACTATATGACCGTCTCATACGTCACAAACTGTTACGCCCGCTTGATTATTCCTTGGCAACCGTCGACACAGTCTCTCCTCACAGTTTGATCTCAGATGCAGAAAAACTGCTGTCGGAGGAACCTGAGCTT
Organism: Candidatus Thiodiazotropha sp. (ex Monitilora ramsayi); assembly: GCA_025655595.1. Classification (GTDB taxonomy): domain Bacteria; phylum Pseudomonadota; class Gammaproteobacteria; order Chromatiales; family Chromatiaceae; genus Thiodiazotropha. Next base: position 69,181 of record JAHXIO010000001.1, on the reverse strand, counting down.
GCACTGGCGGTTGACGATTGCATTATTGTGAGGGATCTCCTGACGCCAATTGGTCAGGTAAAGCTGGAATCGCCACTGGCTTTTAAATTAACCGTCTGTCGTGAGCAGAGCCCACGTCGCTATCAGCATCTGATACGAGTGACACTGATTGCTTTATACCTCGCCGCCCGGCTTCATTGGAGTGAAACAGACAAGCAGGAGCTGGCGACCGCAACGCTCTTTCACGACCTCGGTGAGATGCATCTGGAACCCTCGCTTTTCGACAGCACACATCAACTGACCTTAGCAGAGTTACGACAGATCTACGCACACCCGACTATCGCCTATCTCTTCCTAAAAGAGTTTACCGCCTACCATCCCCGCATCAGCCATATCGTACATCAGCACCATGAGAGGCTCGATGGCAGCGGTTATCCGAAAGGCCTTTCTGGAGACGACATTTTTCCCGCCGCCAGACTTTTGGGGGCTGCAGAGCTTCTGGTTGTCGTACGCCTGCAAAAGCAGCAACCATGTCACGGACTTTGCTCTACGGCAGAAGTATTAAAGCTCAATGCTGACAGGCTCGGTTGTGATCTTATTCTGCCTCTTGTCGAAGCGGCCAAACGTGTCGACAAGAGTGAGACAACCCATGCATCGATAAAACCTGTCAATGGCAAAACCCTACAGGCACGCCTCTCTCTGTTGTTAGAAATACTGCAGGGAGCCGACTCCATCGATATCGGAGAAGAGGCCGGTATGGCCTCGTTTATTTCGAATCAGATGCAAGAGGTCAATAATATGGTAAACCGATGCGGCCTCTCTCTGAGTGGAGCAGAACCGCAAACCCACCTTTTAGGCGAGGATCCGCAGACCCTTTCTGAGGTAGACGCGATGGTAAGAGAGATGATCTTTCTGGTCCAAAGCACCATCAGAGAGGCACAAAGAAGATGGATTAAGGATGAGATTGCAGAAAAGGACGAGACGCCGCTTACCACGTGGATAAGGAATTCCGAATCTGCCCTGTTCAGTGCCGGTTTCCAATCCAGAAATGAGTTGGAAACCTTTTAATCCGACACAGTCAGGCCGGTTAATGACAACAGCGTTTTTTACCCGCGTTCTCTTTTGAAAAGCAGTGTTGCGGGACATCCGGTTTGAACCCAAAGTCTCTCACTGACACATCCAGCGCACATTGGTCTTCGAGTAATTTCAGCAATCCAGCACCTGATTTATCACTTTGCGTCGCGTCACAAGCCGCGATGCACTGCATGCACTGGGTACAGGTAAACATTCTCCGCTTAATGCTTCGGGGCTTGAGGCGCATGGGACATGCGTGTTCGCAGGAGGTATCGCAATCGACACACACCTGAGCCCGCTTACGGTCGTAGGCAACCACCATCGCCCGCTTATTACCCATCCAGATAAGGCTTTGAAACAGACCGAGAGCGCAACCGAAACGGCAAAAAAGATGGCGGGCGAAAGTAAACTCAATCGCCAGAAGTAAAGTACCCACACCGATAAAGATGAACTGATTTCGGGTCAGGCTGGCGTTGATCAGGTTACTGTATATTTCGTTTGGCGGCAGCAGATAGGTTAACAGTGCCACAGCCCACAGAAACGAGAAAAAGAGTACGGCGATAGCCGTTACAACCCACCAGCGCCAGTCAGGCTTGATGCTTGTTCCATCCCGTTGGTTTTCCGGGAGGGGAGACTTATCCCAGATCGAAAGTTTGCCCAGTGAACGACGCATCAAGGCGTTGATCATCTCAACCACGGAGAAGTGAGGGCACAGCCATCCACAGTAGAGCCTGCCCCACTTCCATGCGATATAGATGCCCAAACCAAGCAACAGGGCAAGGGGGAGAAAGAGTCGCAACAACATCTGCATACCCATCTCGGTAGCGTCGATAGTCCCCTGCTGGAAAGCCGACATCCCTAGCGTCCAGGGAAAGCCAAAGAGAATGAGGTGATTCTGGGTCAGGTCGAAACGCAGAATGTCGAGCGGCGGGGCCAGGATAAAGAGCAGGAAAAAGGCACTTCTCCAGGCCAGTCGCTTTTTCTGGGCCCTGTCAGTTGTCAAGCTTGCCATGGTAGAAGTAAATGCGTGGTGATCTCTCTCAATTGATGCGCACATATGATAGTCATTCAGAGAGATTCGGCATGATGTATATCAAATAAATCCCGTAGGTTCTCTGGTGTTTTAACCGGCCACGCAATAACGACAGGAACTCTACTGGGATCTGATCTGGTGACGGACCTGCATACAGGCCCGTCACCTCAGTGAGACTATTGCCCTTGCACAACACCTTCAATCACAGCGGGGGCAGCGGTGACTTGAGGACGATCAACCCATGCGAAATCGACACTACCCGCCACTGCAGTCGGCAGGGTAAGGGACACGCCACTGACATCGAGACCCGCACCACTGCAGTTAGATAAAGCAACCTCATTCATTGTCTGCTCACTCTCCATGGGCAATAGAATGAAAGCCGAACCGTTTGCCAGCTCAACCCCCGCTTTCAGGGTCAGCTCAGATACCCAGCGGCAATCCTCGCTACTCTCATCACAGGTGGGATCCAGCTTGGCCCAGGGGAATCCCCAAAGATTGCCTGGGCCACCATATTCGAGCATGAAGGGCGTGCCAGCGGCGAAACTGTCTCCATTCGGGTCATCACCCAGGTCATAGGTGTACTTGAACTGCATGGGTTTGTCGAAGGCCTCGGGCTGACTGTTGGCGTTGTTAACCACAGCAACGGCACGATTCCATGAATTCATCCCGGTCTCCCATCTATAGGTGACATCGGCGTCATAAACCGTCCACCAGTCTGTAACAGAAGCCGAGACCATATCACCGGTATTGATTCCCCATTGGTACCAGTCTCCCGCGCCAGCAGGAATCGCAAAATCGACCACCACTGGATTACTGTTGCCATCGGTAAACGCAAACTGGCCGTTAACCACTGATAGCGTATAGGCATGCTCCTCACTACCGCTGTTCCATTGGATATGGAATAGGTCGGACTCCTGACTCACCGCACCACTGGTCAAGCCGCCTTTGAGGCAGCGCTCGTAACAGAAAAGTTGAGTCGGTAGATTGTTTTCGTCCGGAGAGACCACTTCCTCCTTGAACATGACAACAGGGTCAACAGCATAGGCAGGCTTGAAGACCACACTGCCTCCCAAGCTATCGCCCCAAAGCCATCGTTGATCCCAATCATTAACCGGAGTGATCTCTACATCGACAATATCAGTCAAGGCAGGACCGCTGTTTTCACCCCAGGTCAGGCTGTGCGTTACCATTAGACTAAAGCTACCGCCACCGTTATCGACCACTGTTGCCCGGTAGTCGGACTGGCTACACGGCCCAGTACAGTCAGGATCTGCCGGATCACCCCACCAGTTGAGATCCACACCCACCACTTCCGCATAGGAGGAGGTCACCTTGGTGCGACGCCATAACTTGCCGCCCGAAACCTTCACCGTATATTGCGCTGGATTTGAATCGCCATAATTCTCTTGTGTAATGAGCTGGTCGGCCAGATCGGTTAGCGCCAAATCCTCTTCGGTCCAGATACCCCAATAGCCGATATGTCCGAAATGACTGCCATTGCTGTCTTCATAGACAAAGGGGAAACCTGAGTTCAAGTCGACCCTTTGACCCGGTGCGACGATCTGCTGATTAAAGCTTCCGGCAACTGTATGGTAGAGGCTGTAACGCCAGGTCTGGGCGGAAAAATCGCTGCGTGAGGTGCACACCTGGCTATCCATTGTATCGTTTCCATCCGTATCTTTCCCACGGAGGAAATAGTTGCTGTCGTACGCAACCGAAAAGCCATTCTCCATCTCACGGAGAGTACCCATATCATCGAATGACTCGTACTTATAAGTCTTAGCCTGCCCGGTCGTACCGCTTGCATCGTCCATCACCACATGGGATTTCTCAATCATGGAAAATGGCATACCTGCTACGCCGGCGGTATTGAAGAAGGTAAACTCCGGTTTGCCCTGTGCATTGTCCACCGTCTTCAATGTGCCCTGCATGACCTCTACGTAGCTTCCACCAGGCCCGACCGGTGCCTCACCCACAAAGTTCATCACAAATGAGCCGAACGGTTTGCCTGCACCGACACCCTCATTGATTGTTGTGCTGACCAGGATACGCTGGGCATCCATAGGATCACTGGTATCCGCATCACCCGGTACCCAGATCTTCACGATCTGTGGTGAGCTCTCGTTCAGACGCGTCGAGAATACCGTCCACTTGCTGTAATCCACGTTCTGAGAACTCGATGCGGTTGATTGTGCGCCACCTGAAGAAGCACCGGACTGGTTTTCACCCTCTTCACACTTGTCTTCATTGACCAATGCGATGTAGGCACCATTGTTGACCAAATCGCTGGCAGCGGTCTGTTGCACATAGCAGAGGATTTCATTAACGATACTGAGTGACTCCATGGAGGGATCCCAGACCCAGGTCTCGGCCTCGGCCGCATCAAGGTAGTAGTCGGCATCAACGGGAAAGGTATCCACCACGGAGCTATCCACCATGCGTGCTGCATAGTCATTGCCCAGTGCCATCGTGTCCAACAGATATCCACGACCGGCATAGTTACGTTCAGCCACTGAATCTGCGCTAACCATATTCATCTTTGCAGGCATTTCAAGGCCGGCAACACTGCCCCCTGAAACTGCAGCGGCATCACTACCTCCGCCACCCCCACAACCCGCTAAAATCAAAAGTGCACTTCCAAAAAGACAACCCAGAATATGATCGAACTGAATTTTCATCGCTCAGCCTCCAGTGGTAACAGGTCCCCGGTCTTTGTCCTGGTGCATGAATAACTGGACAATAGCTAGGGTCTCTCCCCGGACATCGGCTCACATATTGATTAATTCAATCGTTTATCGACTCATTTTGTAGATAATCAGGTATGGATGATGCATAGGGGCGTCACGACCCCTAGTCATAAGGCTGGCGATAAAGGCCCGTTATAGATCAACTGATTATCGACTGTCCAAATGACATGAAGAGGTAAAAGACCAGATAGTGCCGCTTTCCCAAGCCTTTTAACAGTCATCACAGGGATAATTAACCTGTTGGCGTGGAGTCAATCAGCAGGATCTATCATACGTATGATCTAAAGATCAGTTTATGGCTGAATCAGGGTTTGCGAGATGATGTTCATCTTCAGTTTGCGAAAGCCATTCCTAACTGAGTATACGGACGAGGCTGAAAGTACCCGACAGCAATAGAAATCGCCCTGTGGGGGGGCAAGATTAGGCTGGCGTTACCACTTCACGCAATGATTGTAACTGTTCGAGTCGCTGTTTAGCTTCACTCATGGATTCACTGCTGTCCAGCGTCTGCAAATAGGCTTCTCCCTGGTCACACAAAGCACCCAGTTGCGATGGGTCGAATAGGGTGACTGCAGCCGTAAAGGCATCCTCTTTAGCACTCAACAGTACAGGCAGTAGCTCATCCTGTTTTATCAACGAATCAGGGTCCAATAGATCAGCCACCAGCGGATACTCGAGCATTTCATAGTGAAGGCGACGTGCCTCCTCCTCCTGCTCCAGCTCCTGCTTGGCAAGGGTGTCATTCCCTGCCCCTTTCCAAACCGCTCGCATAATCACCGCAACAAGGCGCAGAATTGCATCTTTGTTGGGTGTCTGGTCATCCGCCAAACGGCAGGCGCTCTCATATGCCTTGTCCAGACGCTCCTTAAGATCCAGTATGACGTCGCTCTGCTCGTGGGGTCCGAGCGAAACCGCCTCGCCCACCAGATTGCGCAGATCCCGGATATAGGCCTCCAGCTCCTCATGGTCAAGGCGTTGTGCCTCGGTCAGCTCACTTTGCGTGAAGCGACGCTGGGCTTCGGGAAAGAGTGGATTATCCTGTTTTCGCAGTAGATGGCGTTCGTGCCGGCCGGGCAGTTCGCTAAACAGCAGTCGCATGATTCACCCCGAACTGAACGGGGATCTTTTGTCCCCTGTAGTATTGACTCGCTTTTTTACCATGAATCGCCCCCTTAGGGGCAGAACCAAAACTCGAAACCAAACCACCGCAAGGGCGAATTTAGGCTCATTAGTAGATTAACGCCCGTTTATACCTGCTTTTCATAGACAATTTTTGTCCTTGGTCAGGATTTATTGATAATTGTCACTTCCTGACAGAGAGAAATTAATTACCCTACCGTTAGCATTGTTATTGTCGGCACATCCGATCAATTCATTGCACTCAGTGGAATCATGTCATCAGGAGGACAACTCAATGTTAGGAAGTGATAAAGCAATTATCGGCGCACTGGCCATCCTTGTTGTGGGCATTGTGGTCTCGGTAATGCTTGGCTGACCACGCCAGGGGCGGGAGAGTCTCTCCCGCCCCTGGGAAAATCCGCACTCGCTGGTGGTGTCACTCTCCACCACCATACACTACACTTCCCAGAACAGCTTCGATTAGCCGTTCCTGCAATCGGTCTGTGTGGAGGCATTGGGCGGTCGTCTCTACCTGATAACACGACTACCTAAAGGCACTCCATGACACTTACCGGCCTGTCCGACCTCACCATTTGGGGCTATATTGCACTGACGCTGGGTTTGACCCACATCACCATCGTTTCAGTCACCGTCTTCCTGCATCGCCACCAGGCGCATAAGGCGCTCAATCTACATCCGCTTTTGAGCCATTTTTTTCGTTTCTGGCTCTGGCTCACCACCGGCATGGTGACCCGGGAATGGGTTGCCATCCATCGCAAACACCACGCCAAATGTGAAACAGAGGATGACCCCCACAGTCCCCAGACGCGTGGGATTGGCGAGGTTCTCTGCCGCGGCGCTGAACTCTACCAAAGCGAAGCGGCCAATCAAGAGACTCTCGACCGTTACGGTAAAGGAACACCGGATGACTGGCTCGAACGGCATATCTACACACCCCGCCACTATCACGGCGTCTCGCTGCTACTCGTGATTCAGTTTCTGCTCTTTGGACCTGCAGGTGTGGCCATTTGGGCACTACAGATGATCTGGATACCCTTCTGGGCTGCGGGTGTGATCAACGGCATCGGCCACTATTGGGGCTACCGAAACTTCGAGATACCCAATGCCTCGACCAATATCCTGCCTTGGGGCCTACTGATCGGCGGAGAAGAGTTGCACAACAATCATCATGCCTATGCCAGTTCCGCCAAGCTCTCAATTCGCCCATGGGAGTTCGATATCGGTTGGTTCTACATCCGGCTCTTCTCTTTGTTTCGACTGGCCAGGGTTCACAAGGTGGCGCCCGCCCCGCAATTGATCCCGGCCCGACCACAACTGGATATGGATGCCGTGAGATCACTCACGGTCAATCGCTTGCAGCTACTCAGTGACTATCGTCGTAGGGTTCTTCAACCTGTCTTTCGTGCGGAGATCAATGCCACAGCACACAAATCCTGGAAGCGTCTCTATCGTAAGGCAAGGCATCTTGCCAAACGCGATTTAAGCCTGCTGAACGAGAAGGAGAGACAACGTCTGCGGCAAGTACTGGAAAACAGTTCAACCCTGAAAACCGTCTACCAGTTGAGGATACAATTGCAGGACGTCTGGGAGCAGCAGGCCTCGAGTCATGAGACACGACTTGAATCACTCAGGCAGTGGTGTACACAGGCAGAGAGCAGCGGGATCCAGGCACTGGAAGAGTTTGTACAGCTGATGCGACGCTATGAGTTGAAGTCGTTAACCCGGCCTGGTGACATATGAAACACCTACCGGAATGAGTACTCAGGACCAGTCAGGCATCCAGCTCTTCCTCAATGAAACGCTTCACGTACCGTTGACCGTTAATAGTTGAGCTCAAGACCCAGACGATCATGAACAGGGCCAGGCCCAGCGCGAGCGGCAAGGATTTGGGTATCAGTCCGATCAACAGCAACATCAGCAACAGTACAACACCGATTATCGTCCACCCACGCCGCCATGCCTGGCGAATTACCTCATACGCCGCTTGAGGTGTCTCAATGCCCGCCTTATTCAGACTGTCGCGCATGTTCTCATACCCCCGTTGATGGCGGGACTCGAGCCTTCCAAAAGGGTCGTTCAGTTTCATCGACGCATCCTCAGTCAAAGAATCTCAATTCAGTCCAAGAAGTATTTGTCATAAGGGAAAAACTGTCTCTCTCTTTCAGGCAATGCTACGGGTCATAAACAACCATGGAAAAAAGGCTGATTAACCGCATTGCCACTTGAAAACCGAAGCCCTGCCATCATGTCAAAGTGTACAACGCCTGTAGTGGTGTTCATGTTGAAAACACCACCGCATTGTGGAGATTTCACCGCTATCTTAGAGATGAGGAGGTAGAAAATGCTTGGCAGCGACAAAGCGATTGTGGGCTCCATCGGTCTCCTGATACTTGGTATTGTTGTCGCCCTGCTCGTCAGTTGATCAGAATGGGCGGGGTCTTGAAACCCGCCCATCATCCACACTCAACAGCCGATATCAGTCTCTGCATCGAAACCGGGATTGATCGCTTCATAAAGGGAGGAGTAATCCTCCTCCCCGTAACCTGCATTCTGGCCGCTGACGAACACCCTGAGCATGGCCTCGGAAATTGAGGCATCGATGCCCGACTCTTCCGCAACCCGCCTGAACAGGCCGGTATCCTTGATCAGGTGCTTGAGCGGGAAGTTGGGATTGCTGTAGTCGTGCTCGAGAAATTTCTTCAGCTTTTTATCGAAGGTCGGGGCATAGAGTGCACTTTCCCGCAGGAGCTTCATGAACAGCTCCACCTCCACCCCTTCCGCCCGAATCAAGCCCAGGCTCTGAGAGAAACCCGCGGTCAGAGAGGCAATCAGCTGATTCATCGCCAGCTTGGTGGCAGCACCCTGTCCCAGGGTGCCAATATGCTCGACCTCTTTACCCAGGCATCTGAGCATGAGCAGGCAGTGCTGATAGACCGCTTCCGGACCGGCAGCCATGATAATCAACTGCCCGGTACGGGCTTCGGGCAAGCTGCCCAGTACGGGCGCCTCCAGATACTCACCGCCGATACTGTTGACCCGGGCGCCGACATCGCGACTTTCATTGGGAGCAATGGTACCCATCTGGAGAACTGTCTTCCCCTGCAGCGACGAGGGAGCCTGGTCACTGAAGAGGACCGATTCAATCGCCTCCGCATCGCTCAGTGTCAGGACGATCACCTCACCCGCTTCGATCGCTTTTGACAGATCGGATTCGACGCTCAAGCCTGCATCCGAGGCTTCCTCAAGGGGCTTATTTGATCGATTCCAGACAACCACATCATGTCCGCACTGCTGTAGACGCAATGCCATAGGTTGTCCCATCAGACCGAGACCCAACAGGGTGATTTTCATCGCCAGGTTCTCCTGATAACAAACAAGTACAGTTCGAAAACAGCCGCCGCTAATTCAGCTTCAGTCAGTCATCGCTATGATAGGGACGACTTAACTCATGCACGGCCTCCACAAAAACACCGGCATGTTCCGGGTCGATCTCAGGATGGATACCATGCCCCAGATTAAAGACATGGCCATTGCCATGACCAAAACTGGCTAACACCTGAGCGACCTCTTCACGAATCCGTTCCGGTGAAGCGTAGAGTGTGCAAGGATCCATGTTGCCCTGAAGCGCGACCCGGTCACCGACCCTGGCTCTGGCATCGGCCAGGCTCAGCGTCCAGTCGATACCCAGTGCATCGCACCCGGTCTGCGCCATCTGCTCCAGCCATAAGCCGCCTCCCTTGGTAAAGAGAATGACCGGTATCTTCCTTCCTTCGGCTTCACGCACCAGTCCATCCACGATTCTCTGCATATAATCCAGAGAAAACGCCTGATAGTGCTGAGGGGTGAGGGCACCTCCCCAGGTATCGAATATCATGACCGCCTGTGCACCCGCAGCGATCTGTGCATTCAGATAGGCGGTGACTGAATCGCTGATGCGCTGCAGGAGTTTGTGCATCAACTCCGGGCGGTCGAACATCATCCCTTTTACTTTTGAAAAGTTCTTGGTGCCACCGCCCTCAACCATATAGGTAGCGAGAGTCCAGGGACTGCCACTGAAACCTATCAGGGGCACCCGGCCGTCGAGTTCACGGCGGATGGTGCGTACCGCATCCATCACATAGCCCAGGTCGTCTTCCATGTCGGGGATGCCCAGGGCATTGACGGCAGCCTCATTCTGCACCGGCCGTTCGAAGTGTGGTCCTTCGCCTTCGGTAAAATAGAGTCCCAGACCCATGGCGTCCGGCACCGTGAGGATATCGGAGAAGAGAATCGCGGCATCCAGCGGGTAACGCTCCAACGGCTGCAACGTCACCTCGCAGGCAAGCTCAGGATTGCGGCAAAGTGACATGAAACTGCCTGCCTTTGCCCGAGTTGCGCGGTATTCCGGCAGATAACGGCCTGCCTGGCGCATCATCCAGACCGGTGTCACATCAACGGGTTCACGCAGCAGCGCTCTTAACAATCGATCGTTTTTTAGGGTGGTCACGGCTCAGTCGATCCTCGGCTCTGAAAAGGCTTTTTTAGAAAGAAGGGGAATTGTACACGCAAACGAAGCACTTCTCATTGCACGCAAACCCTTTCATCACTCAGGCGATGGCAGGGTATAATCCCCCCAACAGAGGTACCCATGACTGCACTAAGACAACTCATTCTCAACAAGAAAGACGCCCTGGCGGGAGTGGTCGGTGAGCCGCTTTCGCATCTTGCGGACAGATGTGCGCCTGTATGGGACGACCCGGATCACCTTGACCGGGTATTATTGGAAAGTATCGATAAAATCCCCAACTGTGAGTTCCTATATGCCTGGGACCTTGACGGTCTGGAGATCTCTTCGCTGGTAAGACCGGGCGGTGCCGATTCGGCCTGGCGTGGACGGGATCTGTCAAAGCGTCCCTATTTGAAGAATAACCTGCCGTTCAAGGGCATCATGCTCTCCTCCGTCTATCACAGCCAGTTTACTGCCAAAGAGTGTGTGACGGCCCTGCAGGCGGTGCGCGACGAAGAGACGCTGCGCGGATTCATCGCCGCGGATTTCTCACTGGATAAGGTGGTGAGCAACGGATTACAACTGGATGAAGCGCAGCGCTGGCAACAGTTCAAGGGTGATCCCGCCGTTCGCGGCACACTCTTTATGCAGGAGCGGATACAGAGCCGCCTGGACGAACATATCGACTCGGTCCATGAGACGATCCATGCCCTGATGGCAGATCATGGTGTCTTCCATTGCAAGGTTCACTACTCCAGCGGTCGCTGCTCCTTCTGGCTGATGGAGGACCCCTACAGCTATCGCATACACGGCGTAGAGGAGATTATTGACCCAGATATTGCACTGGCCTATCCGCTATATGCCTATCCTGATCGGGCAAAGGTGACACCTGGGCAGATCCGGGAAGTGCTTGATGAATTCAAGGCACTGCGATTCGCGGATGAAACCATCTACCTGCGCAGCGCCTCGATCAATATCATGAACGGCATGTTGGGGCTGACCTTCTCCTGCGACGGCTCCCACTATATGCCGGTGGAGGAGTTCATCGATAAAAATCTGGGATTCTGGATCGGCGAATTGGCGACCGACCGGCAGTCGCACGGATAGCGTACTGCGTTAAATATATCTATTCCGCACGAGAGACCAGCCCGTTGCTGAAGCGATCGATACTGGCGGCTTAAGGTAATCGGTAGTTATCCTGGGTCATCAGGTCGATCCCACACTCCAGTCCTTCGGCCCATGCAATGAAATCTTTCACCACTTTCTTGCCTGCGAAGGCACGCCCATGCTGGGGTACAATCATATCGATATCCAGCTGTCTCACCATATTCGCCCAGAGGCGGCAGACCTTGTTAGAGTTCATGTAGCGTTTATGGAACCCCTCCATATAGGGCATGACTTCGTCAATGCTCTTTGCCGGCTTGTTCAGATCGCCCGGTGGAAGATTGGCGCCCATATCGCCTGAAAAAAGTATCCGGCTGACGGGATCGTAGAACTGGAAGTTCCCTTCCGCATGCAGAAAATGCGCTGGCAGCGCCATCAGCCGAATGTTGCCCAATTCGAGGTTGGTACCTTCGTCCGGTATGGCGACAACCCGGTCGAGCAGACGCCCAGGTCGCGTGAAATGGGGGATAAACCGCTCCCAGAGAGCAGGGACCACCACTTTGCAGTCGGTGCCAACCAGCCATTTGTTGACCGAGGCAACGATGTCCGGATCCTGATGAGAAGCGACTACATAGTCGAGCTTCTTCACATTCATATAGTCGCTGATAGCCATGAAGAGACGCGAATAGGTCAACTCACCGCCGGGATCGATCAGCGCGGCATGCTGATGATCGTAGATGAGGAACTGATTGGCTTGGACCGCCTCTCCATTGACGAGATCCCGAAAGGCAACACAGATGTGGCTGCCATTATTAAATAGTTCGACTGACATAGTTTTTGCTGTTTCTCTCAGTTGTACTGCTATCTTCCCGGTACATACTTCTCATAAAACGGGAAATCATTGTTCCGACAGCGATATGTAATATGCAATAGCGACTTTGACTTCAAAAGCTTAAACCGATCAGTGAAGATTGCAACAGGATTAAAAAGTGAGTCACATTATCCAATGCCGACGATAGACCACAATTGGAACCTCACTCCTGCAGAGGCGATAGCACTTCAACGCAAACTACGCGACAAGCTATTCCTCTCGGATCAATTATCCTCACCTCAACGTGTCGCAGGTGTGGATGTAGGTTTTGAAGAACAGGGCACGGTCACACGGGCAGCCGTTGCTGTACTCGACTTCCCCAGCCTCACACCGATTGAGCATGCGGTATCCAGACTTCCCACGACCTTTCCCTATATACCCGGATTGCTCTCATTCCGTGAGATACCCGCGATTCTCAGGGCACTCGAGAAACTTACACAGGCACCCGATCTCCTCTTATGTGATGGACAGGGTTTCGCCCACCCCAGGCGATTCGGCCTTGCCTGCCATCTGGGTTTGTTAACTGATATACCTTCCATCGGTGTGGCAAAGAGCCGTTTGATCGGTACCCATGGAAACTTACCGCTGGAGAAGGGGGCCTGGGTGCCACTGATGGATCATGGGGAGCAGATCGGTGCCGTGTTACGGACCAGAAGCGGTGTAATGCCCCTCTACATCTCAGTCGGACACAGAATTTCTTTGCAGAGTGCCATCCGTTATGTGCTGGCATGTACGACACGATATAAACTGCCGGAGACCACTCGAGCGGCGCATCGCCTGGCTTCCGGCTAGCACGAACGGATCTTTTTACTGACGTATGTGCTCAATATAGTGAGGCCGGTCATCCATCTTCAGTTTCACGCCACTGGCCTGTACCTCAAACATGAGACCGGAAGACTTGAACTTCAGTTTACAGTGAGCCCGACCCTGGCTATCGAGAGGAATCGGGATCATGTCCCGATAGGTATAGGCATTCTCGCCCACATCACCGCCATCACAGATACAGGGGCAATCTGGCAACTCACTCTCTGTTTCCGCATCCTGGAAAAGCAGGGAACCCGACTGCCACCAACGGGTTCGTTCTTCCGAACCGCTCATTGTCTTGATGAGATAGGCGCGGGAAAACCGGATATTCAGAACGCCCGCCTCCAGTGTGATCGATTCGATTTCACTCCCGGGCAGGTCGATTGTCGTAGAGTCCATGAATTATTACCTGTTTAGATTGCACAACTTATCAATCAAATATTGAACGGGGAGCATGATAACCCGCTCAGTGACACAGGCAACTCTCTTTACCCGGTGCTTTACAAGCTTTTCCACTGCTCGATTCAGTCCTCAGTGTCGAGCTTCAACTCCTTGATCTTTCTTGTCAGTGTATTGCGTCCCCAACCCAGCAAGCGAGCTGCATCCTGACGACGGCCTGCCGTATGCTCAAGCGCCGCCTCTATCAATACCGTCTCGAAGTCCGGACCCGCTTCATTGAGCAATCCTTCTCCACCTGACTGAAGCTCCTTTCTCGCCCATGCCCTAAGCAGTTGTCTCCAATCACCATGAGATAAAGATAGAGTATCACTTTCCTTGAGTTCGGCGGGCAAGTCTTCGATATGGATCTCCTGCCCGGATGCCATGACCGTCAGCCATCTTGCGGTATTCTCCAACTGACGCACATTGCCTTTCCAGGGTAATTGGCTGAGAGACGCCTCCGTCTCCGGTAACAGCACCTTCGCCTCCACATCCAGTTCCTTGGCAGCGGCATTGAGAAAGTGTTTCATCAATAGCGGGATATCCTCCCTGCGCTCACGCAGTGCCGGCAGGTGAATACGGATTACGTTGAGACGATGAAAAAGATCCTCGCGAAAGTCACCCGCATCGACCCGGCTCTCCAGGTTTTGGTGGGTGGCGGCGATGATTCTCACATCGACCTTTACCGGTTCATGCCCGCCCACCCGATAGAATTCGCCGTCAGCCAGTACCCGCAACAGCCTGGTCTGCAGTTCCGCGGGCATGTCGCCGATCTCATCCAGAAAGAGGGTGCCGCCATCGGCCTGTTCGAAGCGACCCTCGCGCCGGGTCTGTGCACCGGTAAAGGCGCCCCGCTCATGACCGAACAGCTCAGACTCCATTAAGTCTTTTGGAATCGCCGCCATGTTCAAGGCGATGAACGGTGCTGCCGAACGGGTACTGTGTCGATGCAATGCCTGCGCTACAAGCTCCTTGCCGGTACCGGATTCGCCGTTGATCAGCACCGTGATATTGGATCTTGCCAGTCGGCCAATTGCGCGGAACACCTCCTGCATGGCCGGGGCTTCTCCGATGATCTCCTTCCCATCCTGATTGGCATTGGCATCGGGCTTCTCTTCAACAGATATCTGTTGTCGGCAGGCGCGACGGATCTGCTGTACCGCCTCATCCACGTCGAAGGGTTTCGGCAGATATTCAAAAGCGCCGCCATGGTAGGCCGAAACCGCACTCTCAAGATCGGAATGCGCTGTCATGATAATGACCGGCAGGCCTGGATATCGGCTCTGCAGAATCTCCAGCAGCTCCAATCCGTCCATACCTGGCATGCGGATGTCGGAAACCACGACATCGGGCTGCCTGCCCTCCATAGAGTTCAGCACCTTCTCCGCACTCTCGTAGCAGGTCACATCCATGTCGGCCTTTTGCAAGGTTTTTTCCAGGACCCAGCGAATGGAGCGATCATCATCAATCACCCAGACCCTGCATGCTCTATCCATCGACTTGCTCCAAAGGTAGTAAGACTCTAAAGACGGTTTGACCCGGTTTACTGGTGAATTCGATCAATCCCTGATGTCGATTGATCAGCGTCTGGGAAATCGAGAGGCCGAGACCCATTCCGCCTTCACCCGATACCATGGGAAAGAAGATCCGCTCCTGCAGATCCGGCGGAATACCTGGACCGTTGTCTTCGATCTCTACAGAAATGACCAGCCGATGGCGGATATTGCCAATGGTAAATTGGCGCAGAATACGGCTGGTGATCATCAATACACCCTGGTTGCCCATCGCTCTGACACCGTTTCTGGCGATATTGAGAAAGGACTGGATCAGCTGATCGAGATCACCCGTTACCGGGGGGATGCTGGGATCGTAGT
Organism: Candidatus Thiodiazotropha sp. (ex Monitilora ramsayi); assembly: GCA_025655595.1. Taxonomy (GTDB): domain Bacteria; phylum Pseudomonadota; class Gammaproteobacteria; order Chromatiales; family Chromatiaceae; genus Thiodiazotropha. The sequence continues at coordinate 53,631 of JAHXIO010000001.1, read as the reverse complement.
CTTTGCAGATAGTAAGTCTGGAACCCGTTTCCGCCTGCACCAGGCTGCTGACTCTCTCCAGCACCTGGTGGATATTAACCGGCTTCAATTCGGGAATCCGGTTCGGACCCAGCATATTGTTGACCAGGTTCTGCAACCGATCTGCCTCCTCGATGATGATCTGCGTATACTCCTTCAGCGATGCATCCTGCAGCTCTCGCTCGAGCAGTTGCGCCGCACCGCGCAAACCTCCTAACGGGTTCTTGATCTCGTGGGCAAGCCCACGCACTAACTCGCGTGTTGCCTCATTACGTGAGAGAATCTGCTCTTCTCTGGTTATTCGAAGCTGGCGATCTACCTGTTGTATCTCCACCAGCAGCTCATCGATACTGTGGCCCCGACGCTGGGGAATGACAGTACAGTCGATAGTTATTTCACTACCGTCCGGCAAGGTCAGCAAATGCTCTCTCTCGGTAAACGGCTGGCCGGTATTCAGTGAGAGGGCAAGATTATTCTCCAACACACTGCCAGGGCAGTGGATTAAATCTCTGGCAGGAATACCAATGGCCTTTCTGGCACTGACGGCAAAAAGCATCTCAGCGGCTGAGTTGATGTAACGGACTCTGAAGTCGGAATCGAAGAGCAGAATGGCAGTGCTGAGATTCTCCAGAACCTTTTGTTCGAGATTCGCTTGGTCATACTCCGGTGTCATGGGGTGTCCTTAAGCAATAAACGAACCAATCCATGTTAAACGGCAGGCATTCCGAACTTACCAGTACGGTTTTACTTACGCTCTGTAAAACAGCGGCTTAGCCTGCAAAGCTATTTCAATCGATCTTGGAAGGACAGTGTATCTGCGGGACTACTGGTGCCCTTATGCACCATTATAGTGCGCGGGAGAATTACGGTTTGATAATTGAAGCTTTTCTAAGATGGAAATTGACGGCGGGTGCAGACGTAAGTGCATTACCCTTATCATCGACCACTTTCACTTCGAGGGAGTGAGTCCCCCGGTTGAGGTTGTTGAGGCTGAATTGAGTGGACTTCATCTCACCTTCTAAACGGTTACCGTCGAGAAAGACGTGAATCGCATGGTTTGCCGCCAGGGCAGGGGAGAGCGCCAGGCCGACATTGACCGTTCCCTCATTGCTTCGGATGGTTTGATCGTTTTCCGGTTGGACAACCTCGAATGACTGATAGGTCACACCTTCGACTTCGGATTCAGGGGACGTGCTCCCTTCCGTGGTATCAGGAGCTGAGCTGGGTGATGACCTGCTGCCGCTGACCCGAATGCGCTCGGCTCCATCCCGGTAGGTATCGGAGTAGACGACCTCCCCGCTTTCATTTGTCCATTTATAGACATCTTTCGCCAGCAGAGGCCATGTGATCAATATCAGTAACAGAAGCAAGACTATTCGCATGGCACAAGCATAGACCAAGCTATCAATAGTTAACAAGCGATAGAGTTCGCAAAAAAAACGCCCTCCGAAGTGGAGGGCGCGTTTTTTCTGATATCCGAAAGAATCGAACGGGTGTCAGAGACTGTAGTACATATCGAACTCAGCCGGATGGGTGGTCATACGCATGGTGGTGACCTCTTCCATCTTCAGTGCGATGTAACCATCGATCAGGTCGTCGGTGAAGACACCGCCGGCGGTCAGAAACTCGCGATCGGCATCAAGCGCTTCCAGTGCCATATCCAGGCTATGACAGACGGTCGGGATGCTGAGCGCCTCTTCCGCCGGCAGATCATAGAGGTCCTTGTCCATGGCATCGCCCGGATGGATCTTGTTCTGAATGCCGTCAAGACCAGCCATCATCATGGCAGAAAAGGCCAGGTACGGATTGGCGGTCGGATCGGGGAAGCGCACCTCGACACGACGGCCCTTGGGGCTGGAGACCCATGGAATACGGATGGAAGCGGAGCGATTACGGGCGGAGTAGGCCAGCATGACCGGGGCTTCGAAGCCGGGTACCAGGCGCTTGTAGGAGTTGGTGGAGGCGTTGGTGAAGGCATTCAGTGCACGGGCGTGCTTGATAATGCCACCGATATAATAGAGCGCGGTTTCAGAAAGGCCGCCATACTGGTCACCGGCAAAGATATTTTCGCCACCCTTGGCCAGGGACTGATGCACATGCATTCCGGAACCGTTGTCACCCACGATCGGCTTGGGCATGAAGGTCGCGGTCTTGCCATAGGCATGGGCCACGTTCCAGGTGCAGTATTTTTGAGTCTGGACCCAGTCAGCACGCTCGACCAGCGTGCTGAACTTGGTGCCGATCTCACATTGACCGGCAGTCGCCACTTCGTGATGGTGAACCTCAACCGGGACGCCCATCTCTTCCATGGCCATGCACATGGCGCCACGCAGATCGTGCAGGGAGTCGACCGGAGGCACCGGGAAATAACCGCCTTTGACGCCTGGACGATGACCGATGTTACCGTCTTCATAGACACGCTCGGAGTTCCACTCGGCCTCTTCGGAGTCGATCTTGACCATGGAGCCGCTCATATCGACGCTCCAGCGGACGTCGTCGAGTACGAAAAACTCGGGCTCCGGACCGAAGTATGCGGCGTCTGCGATACCGGTTGATGCCAAGTAAGCCTCTGCACGCTTGGCCACGGAGCGGGGATCGCGCTCATAACCCTGCATGGTGGAGGGCTCCAGAATGTCACAGCGGACATTCATGGTGTTCTCATCCGCAAAGGGGTCCATGACCGCGGTGGCATCTTCCGGCATCAGGATCATGTCCGACTCGTTGATACCTTTCCATCCTGCGATGGATGAACCGTCAAACATCTTGCCGTCTGTGAACATCTCCTCGTCGATTTCACTGGCGGGCAGCGTGACATGCTGCTCTTTACCGCGGGTATCGGTAAAACGCAGATCGACAAATTTCACATCATTGTCTTTGATCATCTTCAGGGCTTTTGAGGCCATCTTCATCTCCAGGATTTTGGGTTATTCAATGCTGAGTAAAAATCAGCCACTCATAGCTTTTGCGGCCGGGAAACTATACCAGACGCTTTGGAAATCGCATGTTTGCACGTTTCGTGCCATACACTTGTCCTGTTTGGCGGCAAGGTTTCATTATCGCAGTGCGGCAACCTGTGGTCATACAATCTTCCTGCTGAATTAGTCACTTAAGTTATGGATTCACGCTATCGGCGTCGCTCATTGTCAAACTCTTCATCTTGGTGATCGCTACAAGCACCAGCGCAAGATCATCAGCAGAGCAGGGCGATACGCACCAAAGCGGGGAGCGCATGGCATCTGCGTGCACCATTATGGTGCTAGCCATACCAAATGGTAACCCCTCTAAATGTCTCCGATCCCGACAAGGCTGACTGGAAGGCGGTCTTCAGCGCCTCTGCCTCCTCTTGGGAGGCGTAGCAGGATATCGGCAGAAAGAGGTCCACGTCGATACGTCCCGACAGATAGTGCAACACTAATCTTTGCCGCGATTGATAACAATCGATGTCAGACCAGAGCGACGACAATAAGGTCTCCGCCTCATCCCGCAGCGGCAGTTCCGCGCATGAGGGCCCCTCTTCATCGTCCTCGGGGTCGATATGCACGGTTACGTCTTCTAGCAATTCCACCTCATCGATCAGACCGTACTGGACCACCTCGGCGATACGGTGCCCCTCCGACACACTCAACCAGGGATCGACCTGGACATGGACATCGGCCATGGCGTGGCCGCCCAGTTTTCGGGTCCGCAGCATGTGTACACTGTTGACCCCGGATACATTGCCGATCACCTTTCGGATCTCTTTCAAATGCGGCTCTTCAAGCCCCGCATCAGCAAGCTCCTGGATTGCACCCCAACCCAGATTCCAACCGATCTGCACCACCATCAAACCGACCAATACCGCGGCAATCGCGTCCAGATAGGGCAGGCCCAGCATGGTACCGCCGATACCGACCAGGACCACCACCGATGAGATAGAGTCGCTGCGATGGTGCCAGGCATTGGCCCTCAACAGATCAGAGTGAATGAGATTGGCGAGATGCCGAGTGTAGAAAAAGAGTCCCTCATTGGCGAGGATTGAGAACACCGCAACATAGAGTGTGTAACTCGCGGGCAGCAACAACTGCTCCGGGGCGAAAAGCCGCTCGACCGCATCCCAGACAATACCGAAGCCAACGGCAATGAGGATACCGCCCAAGACCAGGGTTCCCACGGTTTCGAAACGCCCATGGCCGTATGGGTGATCCTCATCGGGCGCCTCTTTGGCATGGTGTGCGGCGAAAAAGACCAGTGCATCGGTCAGCAGATCGGAGAGCGAGTGGATGCCGTCAGCCACGAGAGATTGGGACTGGCCCAGCCAGCCGAAGAGAATTTTTCCGATCGCCAGCACCGTGTTCACCAGTGCGCCGACCACAGCGGAGTGACGACTGATGCGGAAACGCTGATCCCTGGTCTCAGCCTGCGGGCTCATTACTACTCCCATGATCCACTTCTACAACCACGATATATTCACCGGCCTCGGAGCGGGTTTCAATCAATTTGTGTCCGTTCACCCGGCACCAGGCGGGAATATCGTTGAGTACGCCCGGATCGGTGCACAGCGCCTCTACTCGTGTGCCGTCACTCAGTGACTCGACGGCTGTCTGGACACGAATTACCGGCATGGGACAGAGCAACCCTCTGCAATCGACAAGATGGACATTCAAATGACCCACTCCCTGGGAATCTCATGTGGCTGTAGGGGATTGACCTTCAGTTCCCGCTGATGACCCTCCCTGTCTGTAAATTCGAGAACCACCTGATCCGCATTTCTTCCCTGGCTGTAACGGGCCACCAGCCGCGCGGCCAGCTCGATGTCCGATGCCGTCGGCTCGCCGTCGATCAGCGCCAAGGGACCCGGGTGGCTCACCGTCGTTAGGTGAGGGAAACGGGAGCGATAACCGCGCAGAAAATTTCCCTCCCCCTCTTCGCGGGAGATGATCAATTTGAAATGGTCCGCCGGACGCAGGTGTCTCCCCACCTTGAGCAACATGATGTCGTCCATCTCATACTGCCGGCTGCCCCGGGCGCGCCAGAGATCCGCCAGCTTCACCGAATATTGTGCATCGGTAAGGAAACAGCATCCACCCGCCGGCTGGGCATAATCCTCAAAACCGAATTTGGCCGCCAGGGCCATCTGCGGTTTGCGGCTGCGACCGGAGAAATCATACAGCGCCTCCCGCTCGACCCAACCTTCTCTCTCCGCTCGTGTTTCAGGCAGATTCTTTGCACACAAAGGCCTCAGCAGCAGATCCTCGGCACCCGACTCACCCGCCACCACCGGCAATGTCTCCTTGCGCTGGGACATGGGACGCTGGCCCATCACCTCACCGGTGATTATAAAATCGAATTCCTTGGCTTTTATCCACTCCAGTGCTTTGCCGACCATGAAGATCTTGCAATCGAGGCAGGGATTGAGATTGGCGCCGTAGCCGTGTTTGGGATTGAGCACCACATCTTTGTACTCCTCCACGATATCGATGATGTGGAGTTTGATACCCAACTGCTCAGCCACCCAAAGGGCATTGTTGCGCTTCTCTTTCTTGCGGTCTTTTTTGCGGATGGCGTGGGTGTGGCCCTCGACACAGAAACCCGTGTAGAAGTTGAGTCCCTCCACATGGACACCCTGCTCCTGAACCACTTTTGCCGCCAGGAGGGAGTCCAATCCACCGGATATCAATGCCGCTGCTTTGGGTTGTCTGGTCATATGGGGTGAAGATTTTCTGGCTGGACCGGGGATTATACGGCAAGGACAGGCGACAGGCACCCGTAAACCGCAACATAAACCCTGTCGATAAGACTTTTTAACCCCTACATTTATCCTTCCCGGGTTAGCCTTACACAGACGGCATCGTTATACTTACGCGCTTTCCCATACATCTAACGGAGACTCATTGTGGGTCGTGTTGCTGCAAAAAGTGAAAAAGGTTTTTTAACCTTCCAGGACCTGATTTTCGTACTTCAGGACTACTGGGCAAAACAGGGCTGTCTGATCGTCCAACCCTATGACATGGAGATGGGTGCCGGTACTTTCCATACCGCCACTTTTCTGCGTTCGATCGGACCGGAGCCCTGGAATGCCGCCTATGTGCAGCCATCCCGGCGTCCCACTGACGGCCGTTACGGTGATAATCCCAACCGCCTGCAGCACTACTATCAATACCAGGTGGTGATGAAGCCCTCTCCCAAGGATATCCAGCAACTCTACCTGGGATCCCTCGAAGTGCTGGGTCTCGATCTCAGCCTTCACGATATACGATTTGTGGAAGATAACTGGGAATCTCCCACCCTCGGCGCCTGGGGATTGGGCTGGGAAGTCTGGCTCAACGGTATGGAGGTCACCCAGTTCACCTATTTTCAACAGGTGGGCGGTCTCGACTGCAGGCCTGTGACCGGCGAGATTACCTACGGTCTCGAACGCATCGCCATGTACCTGCAGGACGTGGAGAGCGTCTTCGACCTGGTCTGGACCGAAGGTCCGCAGGGCATCGTGACCTACGGGGATGTGTTCCATCAGAATGAGGTGGAGCAGTCAGCCTACAACTTTGAGCACGCCGATGTTGATTTTCTGTTCAGTCTGTTCGATCAATGCGAAAAGGATTCCAATCGCCTGATCGAAGCGGGCCTGCCCTTGCCGGCCTACGAACAGGTACTTAAGGCCTCTCACAGTTTCAATCTACTCGATGCACGCCATGCCATTTCGGTCACGGAGCGCCAACGCTATATTCTCAGGGTCCGCGCGCTTGCACGTGCTGTCGCTCAGGCCTACTACGATGCACGGGAGAAACTGGGTTTCCCAATGCTGAATCAGGATCAGGAGAAGGACAATGACTGATGTAGCACCTCTGCTGTTCGAACTCGGCACCGAGGAACTCCCTCCCAAAGCTTTGAAACGTCTCTCTCAGGCATTCACTGACAGTTTCGTCGCTGGACTGGAGCAGGCCGGATTGAGCCACGGCAAGGTTACCGCCTTTGCCACACCGCGTCGTTTGGCACTGCTGATAGCGGAGTGTGCCGTACGCCAACCCGACCGGGAAGTGGAGAGGCGTGGACCGGCGGTCAAAGCCGCCTTCGATGGCGAGGGCAATCCCACCAAAGCGGCTGAAGGTTTCGCAAGATCCTGCAGTACTACCGTGGATCAGCTGCAGCGTCTCAATACCGATAAAGGCGAGTGGCTTGTCTATCGCATGGAAGAGAAGGGTCAGCCCGCCGACAAACTCTTGCCGGCAATCGCTGAGCAGGCGTTGAACAAATTACCTATCCCAAAACGTATGCGCTGGGGTGACTCTGAGGCACAGTTCGTGCGTCCGGTTCACTGGCTGGTCTTTATCCATGGCGAACACCTGGTCGACTGCACACTGCTTGATGCCAAGGCCGACCGTCTCACTTACGGGCATCGCTTTCACCACCCCACTGCTATCACTCTCTACAATCCGGAAGACTATCCCATTGTTCTCAATGAAATGGGCAAGATAATCCCTGGTTTTGAGGAGAGGCGCGAGAAGATTCGCAAACTGGTTCAAACAAGCGCTGAAACGCTGGGCGGAAATCCCGACCTGGACAACGATCTGCTGGATGAAGTGACTGCACTGAATGAGTGGCCGGTACCCATTACAGCCAGTTTTGAAGAGCGCTTTCTCGAGGTTCCCCAGGAAGCGTTGATTGCTACCATGAAGGGTAACCAGAAGTACTTTCCACTCTTCGATGCCGATGGCAATCTGATGAACCACTTCATCACAATCGCCAACATTGACAGTCCTCAACCGGAACTGATCAAAGAAGGCAACGAACGCGTGATTCGTCCACGGCTGGCAGATGCCATGTTCTTCTGGCAGCAGGACGGCAAAAAACGGTTGGAAGATCACCTCGACTCTCTCAAGCACGTGGTGTTCCAAAACAAGCTCGGTTCGATGTACGAAAAGTCGACCCGCATCGCCAAGCTGGCATCAAATATTGCAAACGACATCGGAGGCGATTCGGCGTTAGCCCATCGAGCCGCTCTGCTCAGCCGCTGTGATTTGATGACTGACATGGTCTACGAATTCCCTGAGATGCAGGGCGTCATGGGTCGCTATCAAGCAAAGAGGGATGGCGAATCGGACGATCTGGCAACAGCAATGGATGAGTTTTACATGCCCCGCTTCTCCGGCGATCAACTGCCGCAGACGAAAACCGGCATCGCCATCTCTCTGGCAGAGAAACTCGACACTCTGGTGGGCATCTTCGGCATCGGTCAAAAACCGACCGGCGACAGAGATCCTTTTGCACTCAGACGTGCCGCATTAGGCGCATTGCGTATCATACGTGAGCACTCACTTACATTACCCATCCGGGATCTGCTCGGGAAGGTTGCTGACAACCTTTCGGATCGACTTACTGACAACGATGCCGCCGCATCAGTCTACCGCTTTATGCTCGAGCGTCTCAAAGGCATCTACTCTGAGGAGGGCATCCCGGCGGACCTTTTTCAAGCAGTCTCCGAAGTCGATCCTGTAACGGTCGCCGATTTCGACCAGCGCATCAGGGCAATGACCGAATTCCGCACACTGCCGGAAGCTGAGAGTCTGGCCGCGGCCAACAAGCGCATTCGCAATATTCTCAAAAAGAATCAGGAACAACTGCCGAATCAGGCAAACAAGGAGCTTTTTCAAGATGAGGCCGAGAAACAGCTGGCCGACAAACTGAACGAGCTCACCCCGGTTGCCCTGCCTCTTTTCTCATCGGGAGACTATGCCGAAGGGCTGCGTATACTGTCGGCTCTGAAGCAACCCGTCGATACCTTTTTCGATCAGGTAATGGTCATGACCGATGACCGGAAGTTACGGCAGAATCGCCTCGCTCTTCTCTCCCAGCTGGAAAATCTCTTCCTCAGCGTGGCAGATCTCTCTCTGTTGCAGCAGGAGAGTCAACCATGAACGCCGACTCCTACAAGGAGATGCTTTCTGCCGTTCAGGCATTCCACGACAAACACCGTTTCCGGGAGACCGGCGGCGAAGAGATGACCTATCGTGTTGCCCTGATGGCCGAAGAGTTGGGTGAAATCTCATCTTGCGTCACCAAAGGCAAGTCAAAATCCGAACTGGCTGAAGAGGTGGCGGATCTTATGATTCTGGTGATGGGTACGGCCATCGCCCAGGATTTCGATCTCAATCACGCTTTCTGGGAGAAGATGGAGAAACTCAACATGCGTGAGTCACGAATGGTCAACGGTCGGATAAGAGTGTCTGAATTCAGGGGCGTTGAGAATTAAGTAAGTATTTACTTACATCATCACACATTCGAGACATTCAGAGTCGTCAAGCCAACAAAGATACCGCAACTCAAAATCGTATTGGCCGCCTGTCATAAAAAATGAAAGCAATAGAACCGAACACCATCTCTCAAAGAGGTTTGAATAGACATTTGTCTGATTCAATCAGCAGGTAGCCTGGCATGATACTTTTACGATCCTCACTCTTTTTTCTTTTTCTGATCCTGAATACCATTTTGATCGCTGGTGTCGGCACACTGATAGGTTGGGTCATTCCCCGAAAAAATATCCATATCCTAGATAACACCTGGAGCCGACTTAACCTTTGGGCACTCTCTGCTATCTGCAACCTCGACTATCGAATCACCGGTCTGGATAACCTCCCCGATGAGAGCTTCATTCTATTCGCCAAGCATCAATCCGCTTGGGAAACCATAGCGCTGATCAGCCTGATACCCGGTCCCAAGGCATGGGTGCTCAAGCGGGAGTTACTCTATGTACCCTTTTTCGGCTGGGTGATGTGGCACTTCAAACCGATTGCCATTGACCGCAAATCGGGACGCAAGGCTGTGGATCAAATAATCGAACAAGGGCGTGAAAGGCTGGAGGACGGCATCAACATCATCGTCTTCCCTGAAGGCACACGTGTGGCGCCAGGTAGTCGTAAACGCTATGGCATCGGCGGTGCACTGCTGGCTGAGAAAACCGCTCACCCGGTTGTGCCCGTGGCACACAATGCCGGTGTCTTCTGGCGTAGACGCGATATCAGAAAATACCCGGGTACCATTGATGTAGCGATAGGTCCGGAGATAACAACAGATGGGTTGTCAGCTGCTGAGATTAATGCTCAGGCAGAAGAGTGGATCGAAAGTACTGTGGAAAAGATGCCTCAACAGAAGTAGATCAAATAGCACTGTGAACCTACGTCTGGGCAAGACGGTTTGCTTACAGTATCTATGAAAACTCTGTTAGTAACTACTTACTAACATCGGTAACCTACTGAAAATACTATAAATATTATCCCACAGACCCTATAGCCTAGACATCCAAGTTTTCCACTGTCAGAGCATGTGTCTCGATGAAATCCCTTCGGGGTTCCACTTGATCACCCATCAACGTAGCAAAAATCTGATCGGCCGCAACCGCATCTTCGATACTAACCTGTAACAGACGGCGACTGTCCGCATTCATTGTGGTCTCCCACAACTGTTCCGGATTCATCTCACCCAGGCCTTTGTAACGCTGAACATGCTGGCCCTTTTTCGCGTCATCCATCAGCCAGTCAAGCGCCTGACGAAAACTGCTGACGGCTTGAGTCTTTTCACCACGCTTCACATAGGCATCGTCCGACAGCAAGTCATTGAGTTGATTCCCCAACTCAGTGATTTTTCGATACTCCACACTGTTGAAAAAATCGAAGGGTATCAATCTGTCATTACCGATGCCGTGGGTCTTTCGAGTCAACAGGATTCCCGGCTCTTCCGCCTCTGCTTCACTGACCAGTTTGAGGTTGCAGGATTCCGAGAGGCCCAGATCGGTGTTCAATCTTCCTTCCAACTCATCAACCCACTGCTTCAGTGCAGATTCATCCTCGATCATGACCTCGTCGATCTTTGGCATATAGATAAGCTTTTCCAGTAAAGGAGCATCATATCTCAGTGAAAGGCGCCCGATACTGGCCATGACTGACAAGAAGGATCGCGCCAAAGATTCAAGCCCTTCACCCGACAATTGAGGTGCATCCTTTGTGACATGGAGCGATGCATTGTCGAGGGCGGATTGGAGAAAATAGCTGTTCAGATCCTGATCGTCCTTCAGGTATTGTTCCTGTTTTCCCTTCTTTACCTTATAGAGAGGCGGTTGTGCGATATAGATATAACCCCGATCAATCAGCTCAGGCATCTGACGGTAGAAGAATGTCAGCAGCAGTGTACGAATGTGGGCACCGTCCACATCCGCATCGGTCATGATAATGATGCGGTGATAGCGGAGTTTATCCGGATTGAACTCATCACGTCCGATACCGCAACCCAGTGCCGTTATAAGGGTGCCGACCTCCGCAGAAGACAGCATCTTGTCGAAGCGGGCCTTCTCCACATTCAGTATTTTTCCCTTCAGCGGCAGTATGGCCTGAGAGCGTCTGTCCCTACCCTGTTTTGCGGATCCACCGGCGGAATCACCCTCCACCAGGTAGAGCTCAGACAAGGCAGGATCCTTCTCCTGGCAATCGGCGAGTTTGCCGGGTAGTCCGGCAATATCCAAAGCGCCTTTACGACGAGTCATCTCCCTTGCCTTTCTTGCCGCTTCGCGGGCCCTCGCAGCCTCGATCATCTTGCCGGCAATATTTTTCGCCTCAGCAGGATTTTCCATCAGGAAATTATTCAGATTCTCGGCCAAGAGATTCTCGACGATACCCTTCACTTCTGAGGAGACAAGCTTGTCCTTTGTCTGGGATGAAAATTTAGGGTCGGGTACTTTGACGGAAAGCACAGCAGTCAATCCTTCTCTGGCATCATCGCCGCTGGTATTCACTTTCTGTTTCTTGGAGAGCCCCGACTGCTCGATGTATTGATTTAACGTGCGCGTAAGCGCAGCGCGAAATCCTGCCAGATGGGTACCGCCATCTCTCTGCGGGATATTGTTTGTGTAGCAGAAAATTGTCTCTTGATACGACTCATTCCACTGCATGGCAATCTCGACAGTGACATCGTTCAGGGAACCGGAAAAGCTGAACACCTGACTGTGCAAAGGCGATTTATTACGGTTCAGGTGCTCCACAAAAGCCAAAATACCCCCGACATACTCGAAGATATCCTCTTTACCGGATGACTCCTCCTTGAGGTGAATACGAATACCTGAGTTCAGAAACGAGAGCTCCCTCAGCCGCTTGGCCAGGATGTCATAGTGAAACTCAATATTCGTGAAGGTGTCACTGCTTGGCATAAAGGTCACACTGGTGCCACTCTTCTGTGTGTCACCGATTGCCTTCAAATCGCTCTGCGGTACACCATGACGGTAGACCTGCTCCCAGATTTTACCCTGGCGACGCACCTTCAACTTGAGCTCCTCTGAAAGTGCATTCACGACTGAGACGCCTACACCATGGAGTCCACCTGAAACCTTATATGAATTGTCATCGAATTTACCGCCGGCATGGAGAACAGTCATGATGACTTCAGCAGCAGATCGCTTCTCTTCCGGATGTTCATCGACAGGTATTCCCCTGCCATTATCGCTAACTGTGACACTCTGATCAGAGTGGATAGTGACTTTAATCTCATCGCAGTGCCCGGCAAGGGCTTCATCGATGGAGTTATCGACGACCTCAAATACCATATGATGCAGACCGGTACCGTCATCCGTATCGCCGATATACATACCTGGGCGTTTACGTACCGCATCCAGACCTTTAAGGACTTTGATATTCGAAGAATCGTAACTCATAAATTGCTTCCGTAAGGCAAATCAACAAGGGTTCCTGGGACGGAACACCCCATTATACCCATAGTGGTGGTAGACAGACGACTGATTTTATAAGAAGAACTCTGTGTTAGACCTGATGAGTAAAAGAACCATGTTCCACGTGGAACATAGAATCATCCGAGTTCATCCTGCTGATAATTTCCTTGTCTGATTCTATCAGTGTCATTATTGTCTGGCATTCTGAATCATCAATAACTTTAAAAAGTCTCTTTTGAGATTCTCTGTCTAGCTCAGACTGAAAATCGTCATATAGAATAATTGCCTTTTCACTGTTCTTCTCCTGTTGAAGTCTAGATTGTGCCAGCATGAGAAGTGTGACCAGGAATTTTTGCTGCCCTCTTGAGAGTCTCTGTTTGACTGGATTGTTTTCTATCTGAAGGAGTAGATCGGACCTGTGTGGTCCGACAGATGTAAATCCCCTTCTCTTGTCCAATTCCAGCTTTGTCTTCAAGGCAGCTTTGAAAGTCGTTTTCTTTTCCCAACCTCTTTTGTATAAAAGTTTAATCCCCTTGAAGAGATCAATATCCTGGCTTAGTGCCGTTACTGCCACCTGCCAGTCGTGAACGTACTCTTCCAGTAGGTCTGTAATTTCTTTTGCATAGAAGTCCAGTTGCTCGTCCCATATTGCTGGATTGGCATTTCCGGATTTAATAGCGGCATTTCTTTGCATCAAAACACGATTGTATTTTGTCAGTTGGTTTTGATATTGATGTTTCACGTGGAACACACCCCAATTGAGAAGTCGTCTCCTGTGTTCCGGACCTTCCTCAACGATCCTGTGTGAGTGGGGTGTTATCAGTGCGATTGGCAGGGCAATTGCAAGAGTTGAGAGTTTCGTCGCTCTTTTCCCATTAACTTTGATTTGAGTCTCCGTACCCTTCTTTTGTAATCCTATTTTCTTCGTTACACCTCTATCTGTTTTTGCTTCTGCGAAAACAGTCAGGTGTTCCTCACTCTGTTTTATTAGAGTATTTTTATGGGTTTGTCGAAATGACCTGGATCTTGCGAGCAGATAGATGGCTTCCAGGAGTGATGTCTTTCCGGCTCCATTACCACCTTGTATAAGATTTATTTTCGGTGAGAAGGAAATATCAGCCTGGCCGATGTTTCTTAAACTTTGGATCGAAAGGTTATTTATTATCAAGTTGAAAAATAAAAAACCGGCAACAATATTGCCGGTTTCCCTAGTCTATCTTTGAATATCAGATTCTCATCGGCATGATCACATAGCGGCTTTCACTATTCCCTTTGCCGTATATGAGCGCACTACTGTTTGAATCTTTGAGTTCGATAATAACATTGTCTTCATCAATAGCCGATATGGCATCGAGCAGATAGCCCACGTTGAACCCTATCTTGAGTTCATCCCCCTGATAGTCAACTTCAAGCTCCTCTTCAGCTTCTTCCTGCTCCGGGTTGTGAGCCTGTAATTGCAGTAGGTTCGTTTGAACACTGAACCGAATACCTCGGTACTTTTCGTTTGATAGTATCGATGCGCGTGAGAGTGATTGTCTTAAAGTAGACTTTTCCGCTTCCACTTCTTTGTCAGATCCACTGGGCATCACACGCTGGTATTCCGGAAAACGTCCATCGATCAATTTCGATGTGAATACCGAATTCTCTAGTAAAATCTTGATGTAGTTGTTATTCAGCTCGAGCTTTATTTCGTTGTCTCTATCCTTGAGAAGCCTGCCCAACTCTATAACAGCTTTTCTTGGCAGTATCACCTGTATGTCGACATCATCTGAAATACTGTCTTTTGATTTACTGAGTGCCAGCCGGTGACCGTCTGTAGCGACGGTTTTAATCTCACCCTTGGAAATCTCCAGCAGCATTCCGTTGAGATAGTACCTGACATCCTGTTGCGCCATCGCGAATTGAGTCTTCTCGATAAGCCGTTTGAGTAGTCCTTCTTTTATCGTTAACACTGTATTGCTGGGAGTCGGTTCTATCACCGGATAATCTTGAGCCGAGAGAACACCCAGTGAGAAACGACTTCTACCTGATTGCAGTTTGGCTTTATCACCATCAACGACAAGACTGATCGATGCACCTTCGGGTAGTGCCTTGGTTATATCGAGAACTTTTCTTGCCGGCACAGTAAAGTCCGCCTCGCCGTCGCATTCAGCATTGGCTTGCGTCTTTAGCTCAACTTCCAGATCCGTCGCTGTCATCTGCAGGATTCCGTTCCCTGCATTGATGAGGATATTCGCGAGAATAGGCAGTGTCTGCCTTCTCTCTACCACACCAGCAATCTGCTGTAGGGGTTCCAATAAACTTTCCCTATTGGTGACTATCTTCATAATTATCCACTCAGCCTTCTTATATAGATTATGTTTAAGAATATATCTTATTGTTATTATTAAGCCCGGGTATATCTGTGAAAAAAACTATTATCATATTGATTTTTCAGTGTTTTTTACTGTTTTACCCTGTTACTAATTTGTCCCTGGGCATGATGAGTTCCTGTTGATCGTTTGTGGACAGTTTGCGATTCGGATCTTAACCGATTTTTCTTACAATTTATCCACATTAACTGCTTAGTGTTCTTAACAGGTTTGAGTAGTCCTCAGAGATTCTAGCATCGCTTTCCCTCAGTTCCTTAACCTTGCGCGTGGCGTGGATCACTGTGGTGTGATCTCTGCCGCCAAAGGCATTGCCAATTTCGGGCAGGCTGTGATTAGTCAACTCTTTCGACAGAGTCATGGCAATCTGCCTCGGCCTGGCAATGGATCGGCTGCGTTTGGCTGAGAGTAGATCCGATGTCCTGATCTGGAAATACTCGGCGACTGTCTTCTGAATGTTCTCAATCGTGATCTGCTTATCGTGTGCCGCGATCATATCCCGCAGTGCATTTTTGGCGAAATCGAGGTTTATCTCGCGACCGGTGAAGGTCGCATTGGCAATGACGCGCCTCAGAGCGCCTTCGAGTTCACGAATGTTGGAACGGATTCGCTTACCCATGAAGAAGGCCACTTCGCTGGGTAGTTCCGCATTAAGCTGTAATGCCTTGCTTTGAAGGATGGCGACACGAGTCTCCAGGTCAGGTGGTTCAATGGCAACAGTCAGTCCCCAACCGAAGCGGGATTTCAGCCGCTCCTCGAGTCCAGATACCTCCTTCGGGAATCTGTCACTTGAAAGGATGATCTGCTGCTGGGATTCAAACAAGGCATTGAAGGTATGAAAGAATTCCTCCTGGGATCTCTCTTTACCTGCGAAGAACTGTATGTCATCGATCAGCAGTGCATTGACTGAACGGTACTTTTTCTTGAACTGATCGATCGTGTTGTGCTGCAGTGCCTTTACCATCTCCGCTACAAAGCGCTCTGAATGGAGATAGATCACCCGCGCATCCGGGTTTCTGTTTAGGATACTATTCCCCACGGCATGCATCAGATGGGTTTTGCCGAGTCCTACCCCTCCATATATAAAGAGTGGGTTGTAGGCCTTACCCGGGTTCTCCCCGATCTGCATCGATGCCGCCCGCGCGAGCTGGTTTGACTTGCCCTCAACAAAGGTATCGAAGATAAAACTGGGATTGAGATTGCTTTCGATAGGGGCCAGCCGGCTGCTGCCGGGCGAGACAGTGACCGGTTGATTTTGCTTTTTTCTGGCTTCCGGTCGCTGTTTGCTGCCAATTTCGACGACGACTCTGGGGGGCTGATCCTGACAGAGGTTTTTTACCAGCTTCTGAATGGTGTCCAGGTAATGATTTTTCACCCAGTCGAGTACGAAGCGGTTTGGTGCGAGAAGTTTCAGTTCATCGGACGCTTCGGCGACCTGTAACGGACGGATCCAGGTGTTGAATTGCTGAGCAGGGAGTTCCTGTTCCAGTTGTTCTGCACAGCGATGCCAAAGATCCAAAGCTTCTCTCCAACCGGGTACTAAAAAAACAAAGAAACACATATCTGCCGCCTGGTGGACTTATCTGCCAACCAGTACCTGCAGGTACGCTGTGGGGTATCCAAGTCTACTCTTTGAAAGCAGAGTTATCCACAGTTTGGAATAGATTCTGTGGCCTGTAGTGTGAATCAATTATCTATTGACAGAGGAGTGGCTTTGGGACTACCCTACGCCTCTTTTTTTTCGTCCGTAATTATCTGAAATTTTTAACGGATTTACCGGTAAGCAGCTATGAAAAGAACTTTTCAACCCAGCAATCTGAAAAGGGCACGCACCCACGGTTTCCGTGCGCGCATGGCCACACGCAACGGCCGCAAGGTGCTCAAGTCGCGTCGCGCCAAGGGACGGGCCAGACTGGCACTCTGATTAGCGGCCCTTGCCCAGCAAACAGGGGTCAACATTTCCCCGTTGCAGAAGGTTATTGAAACCCGACGAATACCGTCGGGTTTTTAGCGATGGCCATAGATCAGTGGATGACTGCTTTCTCGTTCTCGCACTTCCCAATGATCTGGCATCACCTCGCTTGGGTTTGGCAGTTTCCAAAAAGATCTGCCGTCGTGCGGTGGATCGCAATCGGATCAAACGTGTGATCCGAGAGAGCTTCAGGCAGAATCAGCCTGAACTCATGGGTCTGGATCTGGTGGTCGTCGGCAGACGGGGACTGTCCCAGGCCGATAACCGACGCTGTTTTGAATCGTTGAGTCAGCACTGGCGGAGAGTCGCGGAAAAATGCGTCAAATAATCCTCATTCTGATCAGAGCCTACCAAACGATACTGAGTCCGTTTGTCGGACAGCATTGCCGTTTCTACCCGAGCTGTTCCTCATATGCATTGGAAGCAGTCGAGCGACACGGATCTGCCAGAGGACTCTGGCTCGCAATCAAACGCCTCTCCCACTGCCACCCCTGGCATGAAGGTGGTGTCGACCCTGTACCTGAACCCACAAAAAAGCCGTTCCATGGATAATATACGACTGATCCTATTTTTTACTTTGGCCTTTCTGGGCCTCATGCTCTACCAAGCCTGGCAGCAGGACTATGGCATTCCGGCGCAGACGGCGTCGCAACAGCAGGGTGCTACACCTTCCCAACAGACTAATGGCGGTCAGGAAACGGGCGGTGTACCGAATGTAGAAGTGATGGCACCTGCACAGTCTGGTGCTGTACCGGGGGCAGGCGACCAAGGTGTTTCAGGCCAGGCAGGACAAGTCATCAATGTTGAGACTGATCTTCTCAAATTAGAGATATCCACTAAAGGCGGGACAGTCAGCCGGGCCTTTCTGATTGATTACCCGGTATCACTTGACCGACCTGATCGAAAGGTGGAACTGCTCTCCCCCAATGTACCGGATCTCTATATCGCCCAATCTGGCCTGATCGGTAGTGCTAAGGGCAAAGCGCCGACCCATGAAGAGATCTACCAGTCAGAATCATCCAGCTACACACTTAGCGACGGGGTCGATCAGATTGAGATCCCGCTGGTATGGCAAAGTGGCGACGGGGTAACCGTCACCAAGACTTTTACCCTGAAACGTGGGAGCTATCTGATAGAGGTGCGCCATCAGATAGACAATCAGTCTTCGGATAACCTGGCCGTGAGAGACTATGGCCAGTTGCAGCGCATGGAGCCGCAGGATGACAGCTCGGGATTCACCACTTACACCTATACCGGTGGTGTCTATTACAATCCTACCGACAAATACGAAAAGATCGATTTTGAGGATATGGCGAAGAAAAGCCTCAGCGTCGAGTCTGATACCGGTTGGCTGGCAATGATCGAGCACTACTTCCTCTCCGCCTGGGTACCGCCAAAGGAACAGGTGGATCACTACTACACCAATGCCCTGCCGGGATCGAAATATCTCATCGGCAGTTATTCACCAACCGTTACAATTGAACCGGGCAGTCAGCAGGAGCTGAAACGTCAACTCTATATCGGGCCCAAACTGCAGGACGAGCTGGAAGTCATCGCGGAGGGCCTGGAACTCAGCGTCGACTACGGTTGGCTGACGGTCTTGGCCAAGCCTATCTTCTGGTTGTTGAAGACGATCCACGACTTTGTCGGTAACTGGGGCTGGGCGATTATCATCCTCACCCTGCTGATCAAGGCCGCTTTCTACAAGCTCTCCGAGACCAGCTATAAATCGATGGCCAACATGCGCAAATTCACGCCGAGAATGCAGGCGTTGAAGGACCGTTACGGCGACGACAAAACACGCCTCAACCAGGCCATGATGGAGATGTATAAAAAGGAGAAGATCAATCCCCTCGGCGGATGTCTTCCCATCCTGGTGCAGATCCCAGTCTTCATCGCCCTCTACTGGGTATTGCTGGAGAGTGTCGAACTGCGTCAGGCCCCATGGATTCTCTGGATCGACAGTCTGTCGGAGAAGGACCCCTATTTCATCCTGCCTCTGATCATGGGTGTCTCGATGTTCGTGCAGCAGAAACTGAATCCGGCGCCGCCCGATCCCATGCAGGCAAAGATCATGATGAGTCTGCCTTTCGTCTTCACCGTCTTCTTCGCCTTCTTTCCGGCGGGACTGGTGCTCTACTGGGTGGTCAACAACCTGGTCTCCATTCTGCAGCAGTGGTACATCACCCGGAAGATCGAACAGCAGGCAGGTTGATGGCCTGATCCGATACGATGCAGCCCCGTGACACCATCGCTGCGGTTGCAACCCCGCCGGGACGCGGGGGCATCGGGATCGTCCGAGTCAGCGGGGAAAAGGCCGCCGATGTCGCGCGCCATATACTGGGTGGGCAACCGGATGCCAGATCGGCGCTCTACACGGAATTTCTCGATGCGGACGGGCAGGCCATAGATCAGGGCATCGCCCTCTACTTCCCCAAACCGAACTCATTTACCGGCGAAGATGTCCTGGAGCTGCAGGGCCACGGCGGACCTGTTGTGATGGATCTGTTGTTGCGCAGGACGATCGAGCTGGGTGCGCGCCTGTCCAAAGCAGGGGAGTTCAGCGAGCGGGCCTTTCTCAACGATAAACTGGACCTGACCCAGGCGGAAGCAATCGCCGATCTCATCGATGCAGAGACGGAAGCCGCCGCCCGGCTGGCGAGCCGCACCCTGCAGGGCGCACTTTCGACCCAGATTCATCAACTGGTGGAAAAGGTGATCGATCTTCGTCTCTATGTGGAGTCGGCCATCGACTTCCCGGAAGAGGAGATCGACTTTCTCAGCGACGGAAAAGTAAGCACTGACTTACAAGCTATCACTGATATCACAAAGGCTATACTGAAAAATGCGCAAACCGGCAGGTTGCTCAGGGACGGTATGACCCTGGTCATAGCCGGTCGTCCCAACGCAGGCAAGTCGAGCCTGCTCAACGCGCTGGCCGGGGTCGAGTCGGCGATCGTAACAGAGATCCCCGGCACTACCCGGGACATCTTGCGTGAAAGAATTTCCATTGACGGCATGCCGGTCCACATCATCGATACGGCCGGTCTCCGCGAGAGCCAGGATCCCATCGAGCAGGAAGGCATCCGCAGGGCAAAACACCAGATCGAACAGGCGGATCGGGTACTTTGGGTCTTTGACGGTCAGACAGATCCCGATCATCTCGCACTGGATACCGATAAACTCCCACGATCCGTGCCGCTCACCCTGGTACGCAATAAGATCGATTTGGTTGGAGAATCCCCTTCAATCCGTGAGAGCGAGCATGGGGTGGAAATCTCACTGGCAGCCAAGAGCAGTCTGGGGCTGGACCTGTTAATTGACCATCTCAAAACATCCGTCGGTTATCAGGACCAGAGCGAAGGTGAGTTCATCGCCCGTCGGCGACATCTGGATGCGCTGAAAAGGGCACTGGGATACCTCGACCAGGGAGCACAAATGCTGGAGAACCATCAGGCCGGTGAGTTGCTGGCGGAGGATCTGCGCCAGGCACAACAGGCGCTGTCTGAGATCACCGGAGAATTTACCGCCGATGACCTGCTGGGGAGAATTTTCTCCACCTTCTGTATCGGTAAGTAATCAAATCACAGTGATAAAAACTTGATCAGCCACATTGTAGTGGTGGAAGAGCTAGGGCTAACTGTGTTGGAATAGTGCTGAAATAACTACTGGAGGCGAATATGCTGGGAGAGTCCCACGATCTGCTGCATGAATTTCCCGAGTATGCGGAAAAGATTGCAGACCTACGCAAGAATAACGATGCTTTTCACCACATGATGGATGAGTACGACTGGCTGGATGCCCACATTCGAAGTCTCGAAGAGCTGCATAACCCGGTATCTGACTTCCACATGGAAGAGATGAAAAAACGCCGCCTGTTATTGAAAGACAAGCTTTACGCGGTACTTCACGGTTAAGCATGATCAGGTGCAGCGGGATACCGTTGCACCTGACGCCATCAACATTCGGCAATTGCCGTGATCATTATGCGTTGTGCGCTGGATGTCTACCCTACACGTCGGGGTCGAAAGCGACTCACCTGTTTCGCGAAATTCCCCAAGTTTCTTTTCTTGCCCTCGCTGTATCTAAGCCCGATATAGTGTGTCGTAATACTTTGCACAGGACTTGCAAGATCGGGGCGTTCACGGCTGATCCTTTCTGAATAATCCAGCGGGCCCTCGTGAACAGATCGGGGATAGCCGATGGCCGCCAGTCGGCGACAGAAGCGCTGATAGATCGCCAGCACCGGATCCTGTTTGAGCCGACCCTGCCGGAGCAACTGCAGAGCAACCAAGGCCAGGACCAGGCCGATAAGGGCGACGAGCACTGCACCCCAATAGCCCGCGGTAAGGAAATCGAAACCCAGGCCGCGCATCAGACTGAACTGCTGCTCGCGATCGTAACCCAAGACCCATCGCCGCCACTGAAGACCGGTCGTATCGAGTAACATGCGCAACTGACTCAGACCGTTGCCGATAAATCCCTGACCGTCGATCATGAACAAAGCCGGCGCGCCGATCGATCCGAAATTGGGTTGAATTGCACTGTGAATACGTTCAGGTGCAACCGCTGCCGTAGGATCTATCCGCCGCCACCCCTCTTCTTCCAGCCAGACTTCCGACCAGGCATGGGCATCATATTGGCGGATCGTGTAATAGTCGCCCAGCCGGTTATATTCGCCCCCCTGATAGCCGATCACAATACGGGCGGGGATGCCTGCCAGCCGCATCAACTGGGTGAATGCGGTTGCGTAGTGTTCACAGAAACCCTCCCGATCTTCGAAGAGAAATTGCTCAACGGGATTATCCACGTAGCGGGGTGGATTGAGGGTGTAAACGAAAGGTTGGGTATTGAAATACCGTAGCGCCTGATCGACCAATTCACTGTCTGAAGATGATGATGATCGCCACTTTTCCACCAGTTGGCGTTGACGGTCTGTGATGCCATTATTCAGACTTAAAGCCCGTTCACGATAAGTTGGAGAGAGCCCGTTGCTCAGATGCCGGGTAAATGAGAGGGCCTCATACTGCTTCGGCTGTGTCACCGGCTCATTAAGCCGCAGCAGAAAATCGCTTGAGATTCTGGAATCAGTGGGGGCAATGGCAGGCAGGTCCAGCGCAAAGAGCCAGGTCTTGCGATGGGGCTCGAGATAGATCTCGTATTCAACGGGCTCACCCGTGGGTGTGATTCTGGATGTCAATATAGGTATAGGTTTGTCCGGATCCGTAAACCAGGTCGTTCCGTCCGTATCCCAAAGTACCAGCCCACGCCAGTAATGCGTCTCTCGCGGCGGTGGTTCACCTTTGAACTCCACGCGGAAGGCCACCTCCGATGATTGGATGAGCTGACTGATTGTCCCCGGTCTGATCTGTTCACTCAGACCGGTCGTTCCACCGCCATCCAGTCCGAAGTGCCAAAGAGGGTGACTCAGTCGTGGAAACATGACGAACAAGATGATGGCGATAGGCAGTGCCTGCAGTGTGATCCAGAGTGTCTGCCGGTAGGGCTCGTAAAAATGGGCAGCGGGAGTGACACGGTTGATGTCCAACAACAGACTGGTGTGTCCGATCAGCAGTACCAGCAGATAGATCAACAACAGAAAAGACTGGTCAAAGAGAAACTGCGTCACGATGACGAAGTAAGCGATAAAGATGGTGACATAGAGATCGCGACGTCGCCGAACCTCCAATGTCTTGAGAACCAGCATAATCGAGATCAGAGAAACACCGGCATCCTTACCCAACAATGTCTGATGCTGGCTGTAGATGAGAAAAACTCCGGCGACAGTCAACAGAAAAAGCAGCAGCCTGCCAGGCTGCAGATTCGGTAGTCGCAGGCTGATCAGTCGCAATCCCAGAGTGGTAAAGAGAAAGAAACTGACAACAAGCGGCAGATGCTGCACATGGGGTACGAGGACCAGACCGGTCAGCAGATAGAGATGCAGTTGCAGCTTGGGGGTGAGTGTGTGCTCGATAGTCTGGCGCACTCTATTCTCCAAAGGTCGCAAGTGCGGCGAGACAACGCTGTTTATGACGCTCCCCCATTCCCGGTGCAATGGTCAGATCCGGCAGACGTAATCCGTATGAGATTGACTGTGACTCCGCCTGCAGGATAAACCGGCATAACAGACTGAGCCGGGTTTCGGTATCCACCTCCGGGAGCAGGTCCCAATCCAGGTCCACCCGCTCGGTTCGGTCTCCGCCAAACTGTTTGCTCACAAGCCCCCGCTCTCGGGCAAGGGCCTTCCAATCGATATGCCGGGGAGAGTCCCCCTCCCTGTAGCTGCGCAGACCGACAAAGTCGTCGGCGCCCACGCCTCTGTCACCATCATCACTCGAGGTGTAGCAACTGTCAGCAGGCGGATCTCCCGA
Source organism: Candidatus Thiodiazotropha sp. (ex Monitilora ramsayi) (assembly GCA_025655595.1). Taxonomy (GTDB): domain Bacteria; phylum Pseudomonadota; class Gammaproteobacteria; order Chromatiales; family Chromatiaceae; genus Thiodiazotropha. The sequence continues at coordinate 30,216 of JAHXIO010000001.1, read as the reverse complement.
TTCTGCGGGTCGGGGGTAGACCAGGCAGGAGGTGTCCAGTCGCGCATAACTCCAGGCGTGGAAGAGGCCGAACGGATAAACGGTATGCAGACTGACTTCCGGTAACGCAAGCCTGCCCCGATGTTGAGTACGGATCGGCAGATGCAGCAAGCATGATGCTTCGTCCGGAAGATCCGCCGACTCACCCATTAGCTTTTTGTGGCGTAGAGAGATGCCGAAACGGCGAAGAGAAGACGGGTTTGTCACCGCGAGGCAAAACCGGGCCTCCTGACCTGCATAGACCGGTAAAACCTGAGCGGGACGGATCTCCAATCCCAACAAATTCCGCCAAGTGTGGAGGATGGCGGATAGCCAGATCCCACCCAACAGAAAAGTGACCAGGTAAGCGAGATTGCTGCCGTAGTTGATCGAACCGGCAAGCATCAGAAACAGTACCAGGGCGAGTAACATGCCCTGACGCGTGGGTAGGATATAGAGACTGCGAGGCCGAATCACTACACCGCCATGACCATCGGTGTGGGCGTGACGGCGAAATCGATAGAGCCAGCTAGTTACTAGAAGTGATGCCATTGCCATATATTATGGTACGACTCACGAGTCGTGTGGAAGTTGCGAATAGGCACCCTCAGTCCAAGCATTGAGAGGCGGTAGTAGAATTTATCAGTCTGACGAGTCCCTTTATCCGGTGAGAATTTGGATTATTGTTTGTGGTAAGCACTTATTTTGATGGGAGCAGACTAAGACAGCAACCTGCTACATTACTTCCGGTACAGTCTCGACCCTCTTTTTTGTCATTTATAGAGGAATAGTCCTGACTCTGTAGTTCCATATATGCCGAACGACAGGCTACGAGGCGTGGTAGAAATCCAGAGAAGAAACAACATATTCCTTCCGTTCGGATTTTCTCCAGAGCCCAATTAGAGCATGAGCCATTACCATGAAGTAGATCGTGCGCGCGACGATAGCCTTTCAAAGGTGATATGTGTTTTTGGTAGGCGTTGATTGCTACAGCTGTTGTTTTGTTTAGCTTTCCCTGCATGTCTCTATTTAAGTTTATAGATTTATAACCAGACTAATCTGAAATGGGTAGTATATTTGTCCGATATATGACTTTAATTCCCAAGAGTAACTGATCCTGATCAATAAGATGTCTTATTTGTTTTATGTGACGGTATTCACTATTTGTTGAGCCGTTCCTTTATAAATAATGATTTGTTAACCTTGTGTCGCTTTTTAAAGGAATCCTTTCTGTGCAGGAGGCGCCACCCTTCCACTGTTCCCGCATAGACTGATCTTCCCGGTTCGCAGAGCCCTTCAGGCTGTCGTGTTCTGGACAAAAGCATTAAAAAAAGAAATTGGTATTTGTATCAAAGTTAATGGAGTACAACATGAGGTTTTTACAAATCCCCATCACCCTGCTTGCTATTCTCTTGCTCGCTGGTTGTGCCACTACACCACAGTCGCCTGTTTCGATGAAAGAGACCTATTGGGAACAGCAAAATCAACGACTAGGTATTTTTTTTCAGCCCACTCAAACACCTCAATTACATACTGAAGGTGATGTTAGATTACTTGACTACGCTATCATTTCGGCTGCTATGTCATCCGTTAAATCGCATTTTGCAGATTTGGATATGTCGGATTACGAATTGTTGAGTGATGATATCAACAAGCACTTTTCCCAAGGCGGAAAGGCTGTCAAAGTAATTTCTGATGATTTGAAAGTCGATGATTTGCCATCATTCAGTGATCCTAACACGAAAGACAAAATCTATTTCTCTAGAAAAGACTATTCAAATTTAAAGAAAAAGTTAGAAATTGATCAGTTGCTGATTATTAAAACCAAACGTGTTGGTTTGGCCAGGCCTTATGCCGGATTTGTACCGATGGGCGACCCAAGAGCGATATTTGAAATTGAAGGCGAATTGGTCGACCTGAATAACAATCAGCTCATCTGGTATCAGACGATTACCCGAGCTAATTTTTCAACCGGAAACTGGGATGAGCCCCCAACATTCCCAGGACTGACCAATGCATTCTACGCTTCCTTGGAAGCCGTAAAACAGGAGGTCATGACTCACTTTGAGAGGGGTATGGATAAGCAGGCAAAGCTTGACAACGAATAAATGGTCAAGAGGTGATGTTTAGTGTGGTTGGACCTATGAGTGCTCTGGTTCGAATCGGCTGGGTCGTTGTTATTTCTGTACTATTTCTGTCCGGTTGCGGGACCGCAACACACAGCTATCTGATAAAGAAAGATTTAACGATAGATAATGTTGTGACAACAGCGAAGTTAGAAATAGTTATCGACAATGAGAAATTTTTCTCCGTATCTGAGAATCGCAGTCCAGGTGAACGAGCGGCATTAGCCACTTCAATGACTTCTGCATACCAAAATACTCCACCGCCTCAGGGAGCCTCACCGGGAGGAATGGCTGCAGCCTTTGTTTTGGCTACATATCTGGCCAAAGCATCGGCTGACAGCGTTATGCTTTCCAAATCAAATAAAAAAGCTCAGAAATTATTAGATATTATAAATCAGGATGAACATCATCAAAAAATAGAAGAATCAATTGCGCAGCAACTTCATTCTTTGAGATCAATTCAAATTATCTCTCATGACAAAAAATCAGAAGCCTGCTGTGATGGGCAAGTAAATGTGTCGCCTCAGCTAAGGCTCTCAAATAATCTTCGAATACTGGAAGTTAAAATAGATTATACAATTACAAACCATAGAAATAATGAATCCATTTACAGCAATTCTTTCATCTATCAATCAGACCCCGCACCATCTGTAAACAGTATTGACTACTGGGTAGAAGATGAGGCTAGTCCATTCTTCTCTACCTTGAATTCTGCTTTGGAAGAAATCGTTAAGCTGATTGATTATGAATTTACTTCAGATCCAAATAATAAGAAAATATCAACTATCAAGTATAAGAATGGATGGAGAAATTATTATGAAAGAGGAACACTTTTATGGAATACAGATCAACGTATCATATTAAGAGACTTACGAGGCAATGTGCGATCTTTCAATGGTAAGCTTCTCTGATTTATCTAGATTTGAACGCATTAACCTCTATTATTAGAAGTTTTTCTGATCCAGTGTTTTACTATTCCACTTACGCCTCCCATTCACTATACTAATGCTCGTTCCTCCTTTTCTATCACCTGCTTGGCACTAGGTGCCGATAAGAAACCTACCGCGTTGATCTTGAACCAGGGAGCCTGGTTGAAATCGATATCGTATTCCCAATGGCCATCCTGGCCGAGGATGACATCCCCAACACCGTCCTTGTGCGTTCGTGACACGACTGAAAATCATTACGTATGATCTCATTGAAACCAAAACTGCGCATGAAGATGTAGCGCCGCTCCTTGATGGCATCGATGATGATAACGGACTGAAAGTACAAGCCGACAAAACCAAGAGTGGCAAAAGAGATGCCAATTGGTACCAAGAAAACTAGGATCAAGAGCCGTTCCTACCAAGTACTCATATCTGCGCCATATTGCTGCAATCTACATCGAAGACGCGTAGCAAATTGGCATATTAAATTCGCTTCTTTGCATACTGCGACACAATCCCAGACCAAGTTTTTTCAATTTCTGGAATAAGTTTAGTAAAAGCTGCCCTTTCAGTTGATAAACGCATATCGTCTACTGCATCTGAGGTACTCCACACGCTGGCGCTTTTGCTTTCTTTCGCAGTAGCTTCGGAAAGACCATAGAGATATTCAGTACGCACATCAAAGAATGCAGAAGATACAGTTGTAGTTACAGAAACATCCTTATTTTTAAGAAAGCCGAGAGAAATGACATTTAGCGGTAAAAATTTTTGCTCCCCTGCATGGAATGATGTGTCAAATGTATAAATGAGGAGGATGTCTGCTTTTAGGCGTGCTGATGCTTCACGTAGGGATTTAATCGAATCAAGATTTGTAGGCAAAAGAATCCTGTTAAGCGGAGCGATACCTGCGACTTGGGGTAAACTTGATAGTTTTTTGAAGTCATCCTCGGATTCGACTTCACGGGTGGTTACGACACTATAACGACCCGTACCAAAACTACTCACTTTATAGGACTGGTATCCTGGAGCCTGAATCCGAGCTACTGAAATATTTGCAGGAAACTCCGCTGCGGGCTCTTTCGACATCATTTCATTGATACTTGAGTCCGAAAGTTTACTTAACTGCACACTCCCTCCGGGTGTTGTGTAAGAAGCGCACCCGCTTAAAACGAATATAGTAACCAATACGGCAAGTTTATATATTTTCATTAAAGCTCCTATCCGTAAATGTTGGTGATATTAAAGCCAAATAAAGGGACGGTGAAAATATAAATAGAAAAGATTTTTCACCTACCCCTTTTATATCATATTAAGGGGAGATTGAGTTCTATCGGTACTCCACATCAACGCAACAGTGAGGCATTGAAAGAGCCGGACTGTATATGCGTGGTTTTAGTTTTTACCTGCGGTGTGTGCCGGTTAGACACGCTGTACATGTAAATTTTTCCGTATTTTAATCCCCTAAATCAATCGAAAATTCGCCTGAGTAGTCCTCATTATTGTTAGCAATAAACGAATAGGTTCCACTAAGTACGACATTGCTGCTCTCTATGATGTTTATATTTGCTGTATCAATGTCCAATATATTTGAGCCAACGGTTTGCCAGAAATGTGAGGCGTTTGAAGAGATATTGAAGCCATATATAGCCGCCCCTTCCTCAAACCTCGTATAACTCACTTCGCCAATCTCAGGTGTTGATGTGAGATCTATTCTAAGTCCCAGCCACATATCATCGTAAGGTACCTGAAGTTCCAGCGTTCTCTCCTCAAATAGGTTTGAGTAGAGTTTCCAAAGACAAACATGATTATACTCTGTAACCTCAACAGGACCTGACAGTACGAGCAGACCTTTATCTATAAGTGTATCGCTTGATATTTTTTCTAATTTATAGTGGCGATTGAAATACATCTCCGGGCTCCAGATATACTGGAGATTGTCCTCCGTGTCTGTGGAATAGCTACCGTCATTGTTTAAGTGAAAAGCCGTATTCCCGTAATTGATATAGAAATGGTTATCGGTTTTTATCCCTAGATGGCCATCTGAACCATATTCCCAACACTCGTAATATCGAATTTCATCGGATTCCTCGTTGATAATCAACGAGCTCTCTGAGTACTCCGTAAACAAATATTCATCTGTATCAACATTATAGAAATCGTGGACCTGTATGAAACGCCAAGTACCAGACATGCTGACCGGATTAATTTGTGCTTGATTGTTATCGTGACCACAGCCAGACAATATGCCCAATAAGATAGTTACTATGATTGACTTCATTTGATATTTTTCAATAATTATCGTGTAACGCCCAAGTAAAGAGCGTGGAGCTGCGGAGCGTCCCTGTGAGCAAAAGGAGCGAATTGACCTAATTGCCAGGAGCCTTCATCGCACAGAGCTCCATAAGCCATCGACGCTTGCTTGTTTTCTTGGCCATTCAAAACTGCTACGCAATCTCCGACGGCAAAACCGGAGTGTTTGTGAAGAATTACGATTTGGCGAGAGTCAGCAGTTTCTACAGTGTATCGGTACGGCTCTCCTGCGACCATTACGCCGCCCACTGCCCCGCCTAATACGCTACCTAGCCCAAATAGGAAGAGTGATGAATGGTACTCAGATTCCGCTCTATCCAGTTCTTCCCGAAGATTTGGATTAACAACCTTCACTTTTTCTAAGATTCGTCCGGGGTATCTATCTTTAGGCTCCACATGGCTCATATGTAGCACAGGCGCTGAAAAAGCGCGCGGTACTGGCTATAAGGCGATCTTTGATATTGCTCCATTCATTACTGCTCCTAACATAGGAATATGTTGCCGAATATCCTTTTTGTTCGCCCATTGAGAGAATTCGGTGCTAGGGTAATGAGTGTTTTGTGTGAAGAAATCCATTCTTTTGATTTCTTGGTTGTTTGTGCTATCCACCTAAGATGCCAAAATGATTCCCTTTTGTCTGTAGTCTTATTCCTACACAATCAGATCTCTTATGGTCTTATGCTTTTGCTTCCCTTCGATTTTTGAGCCAGACGATTCAAATTGTAAACATGATGGGTTCTTTATCGGACTGTTCGGAAAGACCTTGGAACATCGTAGGATTAATTTGGAACTTCTCGGATAAAAAAGAGAGGCAGACGAATCTTTCTTTCTCTTCGTCGAATAAAAAAGAGTCAGTATCGAATCTATTTTTGAAACTGGCTACACGCATTTAACTCATCATTGACTAAAAATTAGTCAACGGCGAGGCTATTTTGGACGTGAGTCGGACAAAAAGGGCGGAGATGTTCCGAAATATTCCTACGATGTTCAAAAATAATCCCGACATGCTCCAAAAAGATCCCGTGATCCTCTCTCAGAATCATTCGAGGCTATCTTTTTCTTGTCGATGTCCGGTCAGAAAGGGTATCGGTTCCCTTTTTGCGTCCAGCAGTTCTAAAAATGGGCCGATATCTCTATGAGGCCATTTTGAAGAATTAGGATTTGTTCTATATATAGAGCGTATTGCTATCAGAGCCGGTATTACAGGGAGCAGATAGTCCATACTGTAGGAAGCCATTAAAAAGTTCGAAGAGCAAAGCTATGCTCAGAGTACGGAAGGAAAAGCGTGGTATAACAGGCATCGCGCTAATAGCGTGAGAAATAAGCAGCAATCTATGCTGATTATATCGATTGTTAGGAGACACTATGGAGTCCCAGGCACTCTATTCTTTGGCCGCCGCCGCAATACTTATCACACATGTATTGTTCGTAGTCTTTGTTGTGTTCGGCTTGATTCTAATCTTTGTGGGTAAGTTTCTAACATGGCAATGGATCAGAAACCCGTGGTTCCGTATCGCACATTTACTCGGAATTGGCGTTGTCGTTTTGCAATCCTGGCTTGGTGTCCATTGCCCACTGACGACCTGGGAAATGGATCTACGATCAAAAGCGGGAGAAACTGTCTACGAGGGTGCCTTCATAACGCACTGGTTGAACGAACTCCTGTACTATCACGCCCCATCGTGGGTTTTTGTCGTTATTTATACTGCCTTTGGCGGGCTGGTGTTGTATAGCTGGTTTTTGGTTCGTCCACGAGCATTTCGGTAGGGATTCAGATTGGTGCCTTCTAACAGGCGAGTGTGATGTTTTTTCTACATGATAAGACAGCTTGTCTCTTCATTTCTTTGTCATGTATACGATGTTGGCAGGGACTATGATGTTTTTTGTAATCTATAAAGTGTTTAAAGGAGAACGCAAATTATCCGAAAAGTTATGAGTCAACAGAATCAAGCAGAGGAGTAGAGGTATGGCATGGGTTTATCTACTGGTGGCCGGTTTGTTTGAATGCGGCTGGGCGATTGGTCTGAAGTATACCGATGGCTTTACAAAGCCGGTTCCATCGTTGCTGACTGTACTGGCCATGGCCATCAGTTTTTGGCTCCTGTCGGTAGCTATGAAAACCATTCCGGTAGGAACGGCATATGCCGTATGGACAGGTATTGGAGCGGTAGGTGTAGCGATATTGGGTATGGTTCTATTTAATGAGTCGCGGGACATTTTGAGAATTTTCTGTTTGCTTCTCATCGTATCGGGAATCGTCGGGCTTAAATTGGTTTCGTCGTCACAAGGGATCTCATAACAGACACATTCTTACAGTAAAAAGTAAAAAACGGGTCTGTGACAAATGATAATTTTGTAATTTTCAATTGTCACAGACCCGTTTTCGATGAGTCATCCGATGTTAACGCTTGTCTGAACAGAAACCCCTGTGCGCAAGGTCTGCAGATTGACGCAGCTGTGTTCCGCAGCAGCGATGAGCTTTTGCATAAGCCTGGGATCTGTCTGCTCATCCGCTAGGATATCAATGTGGCATTGCATCTGTTGAAAACCGACTTGTACTTTTCGGTCGACCATCAAAGTGCCACGCACATCAACATTCGCTTTAACCGCAACTTCAAGAGATCGAATCCATACGCCCAGACGATCTGCAATGATTCGCAGTGTCGAGTCGAGACAGGCAGCAAGAGCAGCACAAAGCATATCCCCTGGATTAGGTGCATCGTGGTAACCACCTACGGCAGAGTGAATGCCGAAGTGTAACGGCATACTGTTATTCGGCTTACCGGGATGAACCGTGCCATGGAATGGATCCGTATCCACCCCCCCAGAAGTTCTTGCCTGGTCAGTGATGAGTGCCTCTTCCGGGGTTACAATATAACGCTTTTGTAATGGTGCCTGTCGATCGCGAACATTGAGTTGTGTTTGCGTATTCATGATTCGATCCTCGGTTATTTCGTGTGGATTTATTCAACCCGATTGTGAACTGCTACCATACCTGCCGAAGTTGAATAGACTCTCTAGTATCGGTACATCAGGACAATTTGGCCTCGGCTTCGCGATTAGCAAGGGCCTGATGAGTGTGTTTCCTCTGGTGTAGTAATCATCCCGCCAGTTTCTTCTTGGTCGCCACCACCTCCAGATATTCGGAAGGGACTACCATGGTGCCGTCTTTAGCCACATTGAATTTCTTAATCAGACTCAGCAGATCAGCACTTAATTTTTCGCCTGTGGACGCATCAAGCGCCTCGTAGGCTTTCAGTACCGGACCGTAGTAGGTGGAAAACAGATTGAGCCAGTGTTGAGGTGACTGGTAACGAAAGACAAACTTGCGCGGTTCCATATGCAGGCTTGACGTTTGTGATCCCAGGTGTTGTTGCAGAAACTCCTTCGTTCCCCAGGCGGCCGGAGAGTTGATGCCGGGCGGTGGTGAAACGTACTGACCGATAGCCTTGAACAGTTGACCGATAAAGCCTGCCGGGGTCCAGTTTGCCAGACCGATTTTTCCACCCGGTCTGCAAACCCGGATCAGCTCGGATGACGCCTTAGCCTGATTCGGCGTAAACATCACGCCAAATGTGGAAACCACATTATCGAAACTGTTATCAGGATAGGGTAATGCCTCAGCATCCGCCTGCTGGTATTCGATCGCCAGACCGTCGGCCTCGGCCCGTTGCTGGGAGTGGGCCAACAGCGCCGGAACATAATCGGTGGAAATTACCTTGCAGAACCGCCGTGCAGCGGCCAACGTCACGTTTCCATTGCCCCCTGCGACATCCAGCACACTCTGACCTGCATGCAGATCCATGGCCTCGCACAACTGCTCACCTGAGATCTGCAGAGTTACCCCCACACGGCAGTAGTCACCTGAACTCCAGGCCATGTTTTGCTTGGTTTTGATCGCTTCATAGTCAGGCATGGGCTGCTGAATAGTTTGAGCTGCATTAGTCATGATTATCTCCACGGTATTGATTGAGTAGTGCTGTTGGTTTTCATCCAACTGAAGGTAATGCTAGAGAAGGCAGGGGTGTTCCGCTTGTGGGGACTTTGGCTTTTTTGTGGGGATTTTGTGTAGAGGGTCAACCGGGCTTTTGCCCGGTCTGAACGGCCAAGGCTCGAAGCTGCTTGCCGAGTTTGGCGGAAATCAGGGCATCGATCTCGATATCGGAGAGGTCGGGCTTGATTCTGTAGGCATCAGTCAGTGCCTGTAACGCCGCTTGAGGGTTATTTCCACGCAGTAACACGGCAGCGTGCACGACCCGGGACAGATAGGTTCGATCATCCCGCTGGCAGGCGAGTTCAGCTTGGATCTGCGCCGCATCCAGGTCATTGCTCTGCATCAGTGCCAGCGCCAGCAGCGCTCCCCAGATTGAGAGTCGGCTGTCCAGTGGACTGATGTCGATACCCCGGGTCAGGTTCTTGATGGCGAGCTTCGGTTGCCTGTCGATCAGATAGGCAGAGCCAAGTGCGGCCCAGGCCTGTGCATTTGCAGGGTTTAGCTCAACGGCATGTTTGAGTATGGGAAGAGATCGGTTGATCAGACCCAGATCCGCCATCGCGCAACCGGCAAACCCGAGTACGGTTGAATCCATATTTTCCAGTTGCAACGCGTGCTCTGCGGCCTCAATGGCTTCCGCTTTTGTCTGCTCCCATTGGCTAAGCAGACCCACCCGATGACCCAACGCCAGAATCAGCGACAGATAAGCAGGGGCCAGTGCAAAAGCCGGATCTTGATCCGAACTTCTACGTAACAGTGCCGCCGCTTCCTGAAAAGTATCCAAATGCCACCCCTTTAACGCCAAAATGCCACTGGCCTCCAGGTATAACTCCCGGGCACTGGGCGGGCCTTCAGACGCACAGACGCTATGGTATATGGCTCGATTCAATTGTGGTTCCAGTTTGGATAGGATGTCGATGACAACCCCATCGATAGCACCGCTGATTTCATTCAGAGCATGTTCGAATAGTCCCGCCCACAACCTAAAGCCCGATTTCGCATCGATGAGTTGGATGTTGATCCGCACCTGGTCACCCAGTAACTGAACATTGCCTTCAAGCAGATAGTCAATGCCGATCTCCTCATGGATCTGTCGGGCTGTCGGCATGAGGTTGCGGTGAGCATAATCGGATGCCTGTGCGCTTATGCGTAGTAGCGGGATGCGGGTGAGTATAGTCTCCAAATTGGCGACCAGTCCCTCAGCAAAACCATTAATTTCAGGGATACCGTTAATGCATTTAAACGGTAATACGATTAACGATGGTTCGGCCTGTTTTGTCTGTTTGTATGTCGATGTGGTTTCTGCCGTGAAAGTCTGTGGTTGGTCTTGGCTGACATCACCAATAAAACGAAATCCCCGCCCATGAACGGTCTTGATGTAGAGTTGCTTTTCACCGCTATCACCCAGCGCTCTGCGTGCGGATTTGATACAGCCAGACACGGTGGCATCGGAGACAACCCGACCACTCCACACGGCATCCATGAGTTCATCGCGGGTGAATAGGGTGTTGACGTGTTTTACAAAGTGAACCAGAAGATCGAAAACCAAGGGCTCAACATCGACCAGTTCGCCATTTCTGCGCAATTCGTAGCGGTCGGTGTTGATTTCGATATCTGCGAATCTGAGTATCACGGTGATTACCTGTTGCCGCAGCAAGGCGTATGCATGAATGATGTGACATCAATAGATCAGACTTTCGCCTCTTTATATTGGTATGTGCGTCTCTCTTTGACTGAGTGGGTCAACTGTAGCTAAACGGCTGCGGATAATAAGCTACGCTTCCCCATCTCTTCGTTTGGCTTCGCGATATGCCCGGTTACCACTAAAGTGTAGTTCCAAGATAAATAATAGACTGCGCAAGACGAATAGGTGACTGTGCGACACTAATTGGGAACTTTGTCGAAGGTGGCTTAACTCGTTCGGTTTTTTGGTGAACCGGAAGAAGCTATTAATGAATCTGTTTGTAAAAAAATGAAACCTGGCAGAATATTTTTAATGCCATGCAGAAAATAAACCGGCTATCGACTGAAAAAAGACCGGTCAAGTTCCGCTGGAAAAAGCATAAAAATCTACTGTGTCATCATGTGGGAGCCCCTTCCCCATACATGATAACGAACTGACTCATTAGATTTACCGACTGCCGTTTACACAGGTTTTTTCACACGCCTTGATTTGATCCGATTGGCCAAACCTACGAGTTCAGGGAATCGGCACCGCCTCCATCAGGGTCTGCACCAGGCTGTCGTGCTGTTCGCTGGTGATTTCACCAGTGGCCTGTAGCCGGTGACCTACTGTAGCAGGAAGTATCGCTTGAAGATCTTCCGGCAGAACCTGATTGCGGCCTTCGATCAAAGCCCACGCCTTGGCGCTTTGCAGCATGGCGAGTCCTGCGCGGGGTGAGAGTCCGTGCCGGTAATCTGTGGAGTTGCGGGTGTGAGCCAGGATGTCCTGACAATAGTCGAGCAGGGCATCGGCGACGTGAATCTGGCCGACCTTTTTCTGTAGTGCAGTCAGTTGTTCCGTGTTCAAGCCAGGTGGCAGACGTTGGATCATCTCCCGCCGGTCCTCCCCTGTCAGCAGGGTGCGCTCGGCGCTCCGCTCGGGATAACCGATGGGGATGCGCATGAGAAAGCGATCGAGTTGGGACTCCGGCAGGGGAAAGGTGCCGATCTGATGTAGCGGGTTCTGGGTGGCGATGACAAAGAAGGGCTCCGGCAGACCGTGCCGCTGTCCGTCGGCGGTGACCTGTCGCTCCTCCATCGCTTCCAGCAGTGCGCTCTGGGCTTTGGGAGTGGCACGGTTGATCTCATCGGCCAGCACCAGCTGCGCAAACACGGGGCCCGGATGGAACTGAAACCGTTGCTCCTTCTGCTGGTAGACGGAGACCCCGATGATGTCGGCAGGCAGCATGTCACTGGTGAATTGAATTCGTTGATAGTGGAGACCGAGCAGGTGGGCCAGGGTATGGGCCAGGGTAGTCTTGCCGACCCCGGGCAAGTCTTCGATCAACAGGTGACCGCGGGCCAGCAGGCAGGCCAGCGACAACTTGATCACTTCTGTTTTACCGAGCAGAATCTCGCCCGCCGTCTCGATGACTCGTTTTAGTTCCGCATGCATTTTTCTTGTTCCAACCTAACTGCTGTTGCCCTTATCGGCTAAAATAGCCGCTTCATTAACCCAGAGTTTCTGACAGATATGTTTTACGCCAACAGTTTTGACATCATTGTGGTGGGTGGCGGCCACGCCGGTACCGAAGCGGCGCTGGCCGCGGCCCGCATGGGTGCCCGTACCCTGCTGCTTAGCCACAATATCGAGACCCTGGGTCAGATGAGCTGCAATCCCGCCATTGGCGGTATCGGCAAGGGTCACCTGGTCAAAGAGATCGATGCCCTGGGCGGTATCATGGCACAGGCGGCCGATCTGGGCGGCATTCAATTTCGTATTCTCAACTCCCGCAAAGGACCGGCGGTGCGCGCCACCCGCGCCCAAGCCGACCGGGTCCGCTATAAAGCAGCCATTCGTCATGCGCTGGAGAACCAACCCAACCTGCAGCTATTTCAACAGGCGGTGGACGACCTGCTGGTGGAAAACGACAGGGTTGTGGGTGTGGCAACGCAGATGGGTTTGAAGTTCCGCGCCGAGGCGGTGGTCCTCACGGTGGGAACCTTTCTCGGCGGGCGTATTCATATCGGGCTGTCCAATCATGAGGGGGGACGCGCTGGAGATCCGCCATCCAACGCTCTTTCCAGGCGTCTGCGGGAGCTCCCCTTTCGGGTGGAAAGACTGAAGACAGGTACGCCGCCGCGCATCGACGGTCGCACTATCGACTACAGCAAACTGCAAGCGCAGCCGGGTGATGAGCCGACGCCTGTGTTCTCTTTCCTCGGCACACAGGAGCAGCACCCGCGACAGGTCTGTTGTCACATCACGCATACCAATGAGCAGACCCACGAGATCATCCGCGGTGGCCTCTCCCGCTCGCCCATGTATACCGGCGTGATCGAGGGTGTGGGTCCCCGCTACTGCCCCTCCATCGAGGATAAGATCGTTCGCTTTGCGGATAAGAATTCGCACCAGATCTTCATCGAGCCCGAGGGGTTGGATACCCACGAGATCTATCCCAACGGCATCTCCACCAGCCTGCCCTTCGATACCCAGTACGCCCTGGTGAGATCCATGAAGGGGTTCGAGCAGGCCCATATCACCCGGCCCGGCTATGCCATCGAGTACGACTTCTTCGATCCGAGGGATCTGAAGGCCTCGCTGGAGACGAAGTTTATCCAGGGGCTCTTCTTTGCCGGTCAGATCAACGGCACCACCGGCTATGAAGAGGCCGCCGCGCAGGGGCTGCTGGCGGGACTCAACGCGGTCCGCTACAGCCGCGAAGAGGCGGCTTGGACACCCCGCCGTGACGAGGCCTATCTGGGGGTGATGGTTGATGACCTGATCACCCGGGGCACCATCGAGCCCTATCGGATGTTTACCAGCCGGGCTGAATACCGGCTGTTGCTGCGGGAGGATAATGCGGATCTCCGTCTGACCGAGTCGGGCCGGAAGCTTGGCCTGGTCGATGATCAGCGCTGGCAACGATTCAGTGAGAAGCGTGAAACAATCGCGCAGGAGCAGCAACGCCTCGGGGGCATCTGGTTGCGGCCCCAGGATCTCTCGCCGGAAGCGGCCGAGCAGACCCTGGGCGCCCCGCTCTCCAAAGAGGCCAATGGTTTGAATCTCTTGGCGCGGCCCAATGTCTCCTATTGTCAATTGATGGAACTGCCGCGCATGGGACCCGGCGTGGCGGACGGTCAGGTGGTCGAGCAGCTGGAAGTGCAGGCAAAATATGCCGGCTATATCGATCGCCAGAAGGATGAGATCGAAAAACACCGGGCCAGCGAGTCGGTCGCCCTGCCCGAGAACTTGGACTACAGCGGCGTGCACGGCCTCTCCGCCGAGGTGCGCGAGAAGTTTCAGCGTCACCGGCCTGAGACGCTGGGGCAGGCCGGGCGCATTCCCGGCGTGACGCCGGCAGCCATCTCTCTGCTGCTGATTCATCTGAAAAAGCGTTCCGCCTGATGGCAGGCAGATTCGATGAGCGCGCCTGCCGGGAGCGGTTGCTGCAAGGTGCTGGGATGCTCGATCTCTCCCTGACGGATGAGCAGTCGGAGAAACTGCTGCAATTTCTCGCCCTATTGGCCAAGTGGAACCGGGCCTACAATCTGACAGCGGTACGTGATCCGCTGGAGATGGTGGCAAGGCATCTGCTCGACAGTCTGGCTGTTGCGCCTCACTTGGAGGGGGACCGTTGTCTCGATATGGGTACGGGTCCGGGTCTGCCCGGCATACCCCTGGCGGTGATCAGGCCGCAGATCGAATTTGTCCTCCTCGACAGCAACAACAAGAAGATTCGCTTTGTGCGCCAGGCCGTCCTGGAGCTGGGACTGAAGAACGTGGAGGCCGTACATGCAAGGGTTGAAGCCTACCAGCCGGAAACCGGTTTTGACACGCTGATCTCGCGTGCCTTCACCTCCCTGCCCAACATGTTTGATCTGACCGCCGGTCTGCGGCGCAGCGATACCGTGCTGCTGGCGATGAAGGGTAACGTACCTCAGGCAGAACTCGAATCCTTCGACAGTAAACTTGGCTGCCGGGTGATTCCCCTGCAGGTCCCCTACACAGAGGGTCAACGCTGTCTGATCCGGTTTTCACCTTCGGAGTGATGCGGAGAAAGGCCTGATCCCGATAACCGGGTACACAAGTTTTCGCCACATCTCCCCTCTCCCCCGGGGTTAAGGTTAGAGTGAGGGAATTAAACATTCCAACATCTTGTTTTTATTACTCCCCTCAACCTGACCTTCTCCCTGAGGGGAGAGGGGACGCTCCATTGGTTTTTTATCGTTATATTCATCTGTAAGGCTAATAAACTGGAAGCCCTGTAGGCCTTGTCGCATCAGAAGAGTATCGCTCTGCCCATTCCTCGGTTTATGATAGGCGGCTCCCGTCGGAGCGGAATCAAGTAGAAAAGAACATGGGATACACCATCTCAGTAGCCAACCAGAAGGGCGGCGTCGGCAAAACCACCACCACGGTGAACCTGGCGGCCTCCCTGGCGGCAATGAAAAAAAAGGTCTTGCTGGTGGATATGGATCCCCAGGGCAACGCCAGCATGGGCAGCGGTATCGACAAGCACAGCCTCGAGCGCTCCAGCTGCGAGGTGTTGCTGGGCGACGCTCAGCCCAGAGAGGCGGTACAGCGGACACCGGATGCCGGGTACGACGTGATGCCCGCAAACGCCGACCTGACCGCGGCGGAAGTGGGGTTGATGAACAGCTCCATGCGCGAGAAACGGCTCGATCTCGCCCTCTCCGCATTGAAAGAGGACTACGACTATATCCTGGTCGACTGCCCGCCTTCCCTGAATATGCTGACCCTGAACGCGCTGGTTGCCGCCGACGGCGTCCTGATTCCGATTCAAACGGAATACTATGCCCTCGAAGGGCTCTCTGCCCTGATGAGCACCGTGGAGCAGATCCGCGGCCATCTCAATCAGTCGCTGCAGATCGAGGGATTCCTGAGGACCATGCACGATCCGCGTAACAATCTGGCGGTGGATGTTTCGGGTCAGTTGCTATCCCATTTCAAGGACGCGGTCTTTAATACCATTATTCCGCGCAATGTCCGGGTTGCCGAAGCGCCGAGCCACGGCATCCCCATATTGCTCTACGATAAATCCTCCCGGGGCGCTACGGCCTATCTCGCGCTGGCCAGCGAACTGCTGCGCAGACACCGACTGCGTGAAGCCGGGACACCTGTGACATAACGGAAGAGAACCAATGGCGGCAAAAAAGAGAGGACTCGGACGTGGGCTCGACGCACTCTTGGGCGGTGCGCAGAGCGAACCTGAGACGAATACGGGTTCCGGTGGCGAAAGCAGTCTCACCCGGCTGCCGGTGGATCTGATCCAGCGAGGCCGCTATCAGCCCAGACGGGAATTCGATCCCGATGCCATGCACGAACTGGCCGAGTCGATCACTGCCCAGGGTGTGATCCAGCCGGTGGTGGTGCGTCCCGTGGAGAACGGGCGTTATGAACTGATCGCAGGCGAACGCCGTTGGCGCGCGACCCAACAGGCCGGTCTGGACGAGATCCCGGTGGTAATCAAGGAGGTCACCGAAGAGGGCGCCATGGCCATGGGCCTGATCGAAAATATCCAGCGGGAGGACCTCAATCCCCTGGAAGAGGCCAATGCGCTGAGCCGTCTGTTGCATGAATTCGGCCTCACCCACCAGGAGGTGGCCAAGGCCGTGGGCAAGTCCCGCACCACGGTGACCAATCTGCTGCGTCTGCTGGAACTGAACGAAGACGTGAAGGGATTGGTGGAGAGTCGGCGTTTGGAGATGGGTCATGCACGCTCACTGCTCGGCCTGAAGGGCGAGTTGCAGAGTAAGGCCGCCGAGCAGGTGGTGAGGCAGGGGCTCTCTGTGCGGGAGACGGAGCGGCTGGTCAGACGCCTGCAGGGCGAGGCGGACTCGCCCAAGCCTGCGCGCCAACCGGCGCAGACGGATCCGGACATCCGACGACTGGTGAATGACCTCTCCGAGCGACTCGGGGCGAAGGTCGATCTACAGCAGGGTGCGAAGGGTAAAGGCAAATTGGTGATTGGATACAACAGCCTCGACGAGCTGGAAGGCATTATTGATCATATCAAATAGATCTATTAATAAATTTTTATCACCTATCCTTTGACCTTATATATCAGAACCCTTATACTCCCCCGACCTTGCTGGTAAGGCTCTAATGGGGTGCCGGGAAACCGGGATGAAACTTACCGGAAATAGCCAAATAAGCATCATTGTTGCGCTTCAGTTCGGCGTTGCGTTGGCTATAGGTTTGTTGCTTTTGGTTTTTGGCAAAGCGGCTGCCTGGTCCGGTTTGTTGGGCGGTATGATCGCCGCCCTTGCGAATGGGTATTTCGCGTACCGATCCTTCACGCACTATCGTGCGCAGGAACCGGAACGACTCGCCCGACGCATGTTGGGAGCCGAGATCCAGAAGCTTTTTTTGACCGGATTGATGTTTGTCCTTGTGATCGTCTACATCAGTCCGTTAAGTATTGGCCTACTGCTGGGCAGCTACCTGATCGTACAGGTGGTCGTCCCGCTCGTAGTGACACTATATATAGATAGACAGCAGTCATAGGTTTCGGGGAAATATGGCCGGCGATACACTGACCTCTAGTGAGTACATCAAACATCACTTGACCAACCTGACCTTCGGACAACATCCGGACGGCAGTTGGGGAATGGCACACAATGCCGCCGAAGCCAAGGCAATGGGCTTCTGGGCTATCCACGTCGATACCATGTTCTGGTCCATCGGGCTGGGTATCCTCTTCCTCTACTTCTTCAGCAAGGTTGCGAAGACCGCCACCACCGGCGTGCCGGAGGGGCTGCAGAACTTTGTGGAATGGCTGGTCGACTTCATCGACACAAGCGTGCGCGGCTCCTTCTCCGCCCGCAACTCCCTGGTCGCCCCGCTGGCGCTGACCGTCTTTGTCTGGATCTTCCTGCAGAACCTGATGGATCTGGTGCCAGTGGATTTGATACCGGAAGCCGCCAAATTGCTCGGCATCCACTTCATGAAAGTGGTGCCTTCCACCGATCCCAACGCCACCTTCGGCATGGCCATCGGCGTCTTCATCCTGGTTCTCTTCTACAGCATCAAGATCAAGGGTATCGGCGGTTTCGCCGGTGAGCTAACGTTGCAGCCCTTTTCTGCGGACAATATGCTGGTCAAGCTCCTCTTCATTCCGATCAACTTCATTCTTGAGTTTGTCAGTCTGATCGCGAAACCCATCTCTCTTGCCCTGCGTCTGTTCGGTAACATGTACGCGGGTGAAATGATCTTTATTTTGATCGCCATCATGTACAATGCCGGCCTGATTCTCGGCTTGTTCGGTGGCGTCCTCCAGCTCGGCTGGGCGATTTTCCATATCCTGATCATTACGTTGCAGGCGTTCATCTTCATGACCCTGACCATCGTCTATCTGGATATGGCGCACCACGAACACTAATTAACTTTTAACTATCTAGTTCATTAAACGGGAGACCAATAATGGAACAAGCACTGCTGTACATTGCCGGCGCGATCATGATGGGCCTGGGCGCCCTGGGTGCTGCGGTAGGCATCGGCGTACTGGGTGGCCGCTTTCTCGAAGGCGCCGCACGTCAGCCTGAACTCATCCCCATGTTGCGTACCCAGTTCTTCATCGTCATGGGTCTGGTCGACGCCGTCCCCATGATCGCTGTGGGTCTGGCCATGTACGTACTGTTCGCTGTCGCCTGATCCGGGCCATTGAGCGAACTCTCTATCATCTCGTCCAACGAGAGGTAATTCCGGGATGAACATCAATCTGACGCTTATAGGTCAGCTGCTCACATTTGCGGTGTTCGTGTGGTTCACGATGAAATTTATCTGGACCCCGATTATGGGTGCGCTGGAGACCCGCAAAAAAGAGATAGCCGATGGCCTTGCCGCCGCCGAGCGCGGACAGCACGAACAGGAGCTTGCGAAAGAGCGGGCCAAGGACGTTCTGCACGAAGCCAAATCACAGGCAGCTGAGATCGTGGCTCAGGCGCAGAAACGGGCAGCCGAAATTGTCGATGAGTCAAAGGACACCGCACGCACCGAAGGCGAGCGTATCCTGACCGCCGCACAGGCAGAGATCGAGCAGGAGTCAAACCGCGCTCGTGAGCACCTGCGTGAGAAGATCGGCGAACTGGCCGTGGCCGGTGCTGAGAAGATCCTCCGCAAGGAGATCAACGCAGCGGCGCACAAAAACATCGTCAACGAGCTGGCACAAGAGATTTAAGGCGGAATCATGGCAGGTGAAGCAACCACTATTGCCCGACCCTACGCCGAAGCGGTGTTTGCACGCGCTGAAGAGAGCGGCAAGCTCGACGTCTGGTCCGATATGCTGAGCTTTCTCACCACGGTGGTGGAGAGCGAGGAGATGGCCCCGATCGTCGGTAATCCGCTGGTCGAGCAGGACGCCCTGGTGTCACTGCTGCTGGAGATCGTGGGCGACAAAGTCGACGAAGAGGGCGGCAATCTGATCAAGGTGTTGGTCGAGAACGGCCGACTCACGGTGCTGCCGGAGATCGACGCACTCTTTGAAGAGCTGAAAGCGGACAAAGAGCGTATCAGCAAGGTGCACGTCACCTCTGCCTTCGCCCTCGATGCGGCGCAGGAAAAACTCATTGCCGAAGCCTTAAAGGCCAAGTTGGGACGCGACGTCACCATCACCAGTGAAAAAGACCCCGATCTGATCGGCGGTATTCACATCCGTGCGGGCGACATGGTTATCGACGGCTCTGTCCGTGGACAACTGCAGCAACTGGCGAACGAATTGGGAATCTAAGCGAGAAGCCATCATGCAACTCAATCCATCCGAGATCAGTGACCTGATCAAAAGCAAGATCGAGAAATTCGATCTTAAGACCGAGGCCCGCAATGAGGGCACGATCATCAGCCTGACCGACGGTATTGCCCGTATCCACGGTCTCGAGGACGCCATGTCCTACGAGATGCTGGAGTTCCCGGGTAACACCTTCGGCTTGGCACTCAACCTGGAGCGCGACTCAGTCGGCGCCGTGGTATTGGGTGACTACAAGCACTTGAGTGAAGGCGACGCCGTACAGTGTACCGGTCGCGTACTCGAGGTGCCGGTGGGCGAGGCCCTGCTGGGCCGCGTGGTCGACTCGCTAGGTAATCCTCTGGACGGCAAAGGCGACATCGCCGCCGATGAGACCTCACCGATCGAGAAGGTCGCGCCGGGCGTTATCGAACGTAAGTCGGTTGACCAGCCGGTGCAGACCGGTGTCAAGGCGATCGACGCCATGGTGCCGATCGGTCGCGGCCAGCGTGAGCTGATCATCGGCGACCGTCAGACCGGTAAGTCGGCGGTGGCTATCGACGCCATCATCAATCAGAAAGGCACCGGCATCAAATGTATCTACGTTGCCGTCGGCCAGAAGAACTCCACCATTGCGCAGGTGGTACGCAAGCTGGAAGAGCATGATGCCATGGAGCACACCATCATCGTGGCGGCGCCGGCAGCAGATTCTGCGGCCATGCAGTTCCTGGCCCCCTACTCCGGCTGCACCATGGGTGAGTACTTCCGGGATATCGGTCAGGACGCACTGATCATCTACGACGATCTGACCAAACAGGCCTGGGCCTATCGTCAGGTCTCCCTGTTGCTGCGTCGTCCTCCGGGTCGAGAGGCCTATCCAGGTGACGTCTTCTATCTTCACTCCCGTTTGCTGGAGCGCTCCGCCAGGGTCAACGCGGACTACGTGGAGAAGAAAACCGGCGGCAAGGTCAAGGGCCAGACCGGTTCACTGACCGCTTTGCCGATCATCGAAACGCAGGCGGGCGACGTGTCGGCCTTCGTACCGACCAACGTTATCTCGATCACCGACGGTCAGATCTTTCTCGAGGCGGATCTGTTCAATGCCGGTATCCGCCCGGCCATCAACGCCGGTCTGTCGGTCTCCCGTGTGGGTGGTGCGGCCCAGACCAAGATCATCAAGAAGTTGGGCGGCGGTGTTCGACTGGCCTTGGCCCAGTTTCGTGAGCTGGCGGCCTTCTCCCAATTCGCCTCCGATCTCGATGAGGCGACTCGTAAGCAGCTCGAACGTGGTGAGCGAGTGACTGAGTTGATGAAGCAGGCTCAGTACTCTCCGCTTTCGATTGCAGGCATGGCCGTCACGCTGTTTGCAGCCAATGAAGGTTATCTTGACGATGTGGATGTCGGTAAAGTGGTTGATTTTGAAGCCTCATTGCAGGGTTACATGAAGAGTAGCCAGAAAGAGCTGATGGACAAGATGAACGAGACCGGCGACTACAATGCCGAGATCGAGCAGGCTCTGCACGATGCGCTGAAGGACTTCAAGGCCAACCATACCTGGTAAGCCGAGTACGTAACACGAGATAAGGTTCAGAGTTATGGCGGGCGCAAAAGAGATACGCACACAGATTGCCAGTATCAAGAATACGAGCAAGATCACCAAGGCGATGGAGATGGTGGCGGCCTCGAAGATGCGTAAGGCGCAGAATCGAATGGCGGCTACCCGGCCCTATGCGGACAAGATGCGTAATGTGATTGGACATCTGTTCCACGCGCATCCCGAGTACAAGCACACCTTCATGATCGAGCGAGAAGTGAAGCGTGTGGGTTACATCATCGTTTCATCGGACCGCGGTCTGTGCGGCGGCTTGAACAACAATCTGTTTCGTAAGTTGTTCAAAGAGATGAAAGAGCTGCGTGACAGCGGTACGGAAGTTGACTTCTGCACCATTGGCAACAAGGCACTTGGCTTCTTTAGTCGCTTTGGTGGCAATATCGTTAGTCAGGCGACCCATTTGGGCGATGCGCCGCATATCGAAGACCTGATCGGTACGGTCAAGGTGATGCTGGATGCCTATGCCGAGGGCAAGATCGATCGCATCTATATCGCCTACAACAATTTCGTCAACACCATGACCCAGAGCCCGTCCGTCGAGCAGCTGGTGCCGATTCCACCCAAGGAAGTGGAAGAGCTGAAGCACCACTGGGACTACATCTACGAGCCGGATTCGAAAGATGTACTCGATAACCTGTTGGGCCGCTATGTGGAGTCCCTGGTCTACCAGGCCGTGGTGGAAAACGGCGCCTGTGAGCAGTCTGCACGTATGGTGGCGATGAAGTCGGCCTCGGATAACGCGGGTGAGCTGATCAACGAACTGCAACTGATCTACAACAAGGCTCGCCAGGCGGCGATCACCCAGGAGATCTCAGAGATCGTCGGTGGTGCAGCGGCTGTCTGATGACAGCCTGAGACAACAGATTTAGTTTTTATTATTTTGAGAGTCGCCTGGTGCGGCAAGAGGAACCAGAAATGAGTTCGGGCAAAGTGGTTGAAATCATCGGTGCTGTGGTGGACGTACAGTTCTCCCGTGGCGAGATGCCAAAAGTCTTCGAGGCACTCAAGATCGAAGAGGCGGGCCTCACACTGGAAGTCCAGCAGCAGCTGGGTGACGGGGTGGTGAGAACCATCGCCATGGGATCAACCGACGGACTGAAGCGCGGTGTCACTGTGGATTCCACGGGCGCCCCGATCAGTATCCCGGTCGGTCAGGGGACTCTGGGCCGCATCATGGACGTGCTCGGCAACCCGGTTGACGAGGCCGGCGATGTCAAAGCCGACAAGCTGATGCCGATTCACCGTCTGCCGCCGAAGCTGGAAGATCAGGCGGCTACTACCGAGATCCTCGAGACCGGCATCAAGGTTATCGACCTGATCATGCCCATCGCCAAGGGCGGTAAGATCGGGCTGTTCGGCGGTGCCGGCGTGGGCAAGACCGTTACCCTGATGGAGCTGATCCGCAACATCGCGGTCGAGCACTCCGGTTTCTCCGTATTCGCCGGTGTGGGTGAGCGTACCCGTGAGGGTAACGACTTCTACCACGAGATGCAGGAAGGTGGTGTACTTGACAAGGTGGCCCTGGTCTACGGCCAGATGAACGAGCCCCCAGGCAACCGTCTTCGTGTGGCCCTGACTGGTCTGACCATCGCCGAGAACTTCCGTGACGAAGGCCGTGACGTTCTGATGTTCGTGGACAACATCTATCGTTACACCCTGGCCGGTACCGAGGTATCCGCGCTGCTGGGTCGTATGCCTTCCGCGGTGGGTTACCAGCCGACACTGGCCGAGGAGATGGGTGCGCTGCAGGAGCGTATCACCTCCACCAAGACCGGCTCCATCACCTCCTTCCAGGCGGTCTACGTACCGGCGGACGACCTGACCGATCCCTCGCCCGCGACCACCTTCGCGCATCTGGACGCGACCCTGGTACTCTCACGTCAGATCGCCGAGCTGGGTATCTATCCGGCGGTGGATCCTCTCGATTCCACCTCCCGTATCCTCGATCCCAACGTGGTGGGTACCGAGCACTATGGTGTGGCCCGTGCCGTACAGGGTACCCTGCAGCGCTACAAGGAGCTGAAGGATATCATCGCCATCCTCGGTATGGACGAGCTGTCGGAAGAGGACAAACTGGTGGTGCAGCGCGCGCGTAAGATTCAGCGCTTCCTGTCACAGCCCTTCTTCGTGGCCGAGGTCTTCACCGGTACTCCCGGCAAGTATGTCTCCCTGAAAGACACCATCGCCAGCTTCAAGGCGATCGTCGACGGCGAATACGACCACCTGCCGGAGCAGGCCTTCTATATGGTCGGTGGCATCGAAGAGGCCGTCGCACGCGGTGGCAACGCCTGATAGGCTGGGAGTAGAATAGATGGCCATGACAATCCATGTGGACATCGTCAGTGCCGAGGGTGAGATCTTCAGCGGTCTCGCTGAGATGGTCTATGCCCCCGCTGTGATGGGCGAAGTGGGTATTGCCCCTCGCCATACCCCGCTGGTCACTCGCCTGAAACCGGGCGAAGTGCGCGTGGACCTTGGCGACAACAAGGAGATGCAGCACTTCTACGTCTCCGGCGGTATCCTCGAAGTGCAACCCCATGTAGTGACTGTGCTGGCGGATACCGCCATTCGCGCAACAGATTTGGACGAGGCTGCGGCGGAAGAGGCCAAGCGTCGGGCCGAAGACGCCATGGCGGATCGCAGCGCAGAATTCGAATACGCCAAGGCCCAGGCCGAACTGGCCGAGGCGGTGGCACAGCTCCGTGCCATCGAGCGTATCCGCAAAGGCAAGC
Organism: Candidatus Thiodiazotropha sp. (ex Monitilora ramsayi); assembly: GCA_025655595.1. Lineage (GTDB taxonomy): Bacteria > Pseudomonadota > Gammaproteobacteria > Chromatiales > Chromatiaceae > Thiodiazotropha. The sequence continues at coordinate 6,086 of JAHXIO010000001.1, read as the reverse complement.
GCACCTGACCCACTTCACGCTATAATCAGGACCTGTATCATCAGGTCCTGAAAGTTGTATCGCCATGTCCCAAGAAATCATCAAAGTCGGTAAATATGTTTCACTCACCTATTCGATCTGTGATCTGGATGGGAATGTATTGGAGCAGAGCGACCTGCCGGTGAACTATATCCACGGCGGTGAGACCGAACTGATCGGCGGCATGGACCGGGCCGTGGAAGGTAAAAGCCCCGGTGACGAGGTCAGTATCACCATCACACCGGCTCAGGGATTCGGGGAACATGATCCCGAACTGACCTTCACCGATGACCTCGACAATGTGCCTCCTCAGTTCCGGCAGTTGGGTGCGGAAGTGCAGATGCAGAACGAGGCGGGTGAGGTGAAGAGCTTCTTTGTTACCAAGATCGAGGACGGCAAGCTGACGGTCGACGGCAATCACCCGCTGGCTGGCAAGGACCTTAAGGTCAACGTTAAAATCCTCGAAGTGCGTGACGCTACCAAAGAAGACGCCATGAACGTCGGTATCCCCGGACAGACGCCGACGCTGAACTGATCCATCGTTCCGAAGCTTTAGCGCTCTCGCGCCCCATTAGTGTTCTTGTTTGGCTTGTTGGATAAAGCCTTTGCAAATCAGTGCATAGGTCATGACTGGACTAGCCATTGACCCGGCTCCGATGGTTTGCAAACTCCCTTGACGTTTCTGATGTGTCTATACAGTTACGGACGCAATTCTGATTTAATGTCATAAAATTCCACGGATGCCATTGGCATCGGATCAATAGGGGAAAATAGATGCATCTTGGCGTACTTATCCTGGCAGCTGGTGAGGGCACCCGCATGCGCTCTCGTCTACCCAAGGTCCTGCACCCTTTGGCGGGAAAACCGTTATTGGGGCATGTGATCGAAACGGCCAGATCAATCACACCGGATGAGATTACGATTGTCTATGGACATGGTGGCGAAACGGTCTGCAATACTCTTGCGGCAGATGACCTGGACTGGGTGGAGCAGAAGGAACGCCTGGGCACGGGACATGCCGTGATGCAAGCGCTTCCGCAACTGCAAAAGGTAGACCAGGTGCTGATCCTCTATGGAGACGTACCGCTGATCAGTGGCTCTACGCTGGTCTCCCTGCTGGCAGCGCTGCACCAGACTGATCTGGCACTGCTGACCGTCGATCTGCCGGATCCCACCGGATACGGCCGGATCGTGCGGGACCGCAACGATCGGGTTGTCCGCATCGTCGAGCAGAAAGATGCTACGGAAAGGGAACTGGAGATTGCCGAGATCAACACCGGCATCATGGCAGTCAGTAAAAACCGGCTAGAGAGCTGGCTTGGAAGAATCGAAAACAATAATGCGCAGAATGAGTACTATCTGACCGACATTATCTCAATGGCTGTAAACGACGGGGTGAATATCCAGGTGGTCCACCCGGTCTGTGAAGAGGAGGTAATGGGGGTCAACGACCGCAAGCAGCTTGCCTATCTGGAACGTTATTTTCAGCAGCAGCAGGCAGATATGCTGATGGCATCGGGTGTCAGCCTGAGTGATCCGGCAAGACTGGATGTTCGCGGCAAGCTCACAGTGGGTAAGGATGTCACCATTGATATCAATGCCGTGTTCGAAGGCGATGTCTCGCTGGCGGACGGCGTGCGCATCGGACCCAATGTGGTGGTCAAGAATAGCCGTATCGGTGCCGATACGGAGATTTTGGCAAACAGTGTTATCGAGGACGCTGAGATCGGCGCCGATTGCCGTGTCGGACCATTCGCACGAATCAGGCCTGATACACAGATCGCAGATCAGGTGCATGTGGGTAATTTTGTCGAGATTAAAAAGAGCCAGGTGGCGACCAAGAGTAAGATCAACCATCTGAGCTATATCGGCGATACTGTCATGGGTTCTGAAGTGAATATCGGTGCGGGGACGATCACCTGCAACTACGATGGTGCTAATAAATTCCAAACAGTTATCGGCGATCGCGTGTTCGTCGGTTCGGATACCCAACTGGTGGCGCCCGTGACCGTTGCCGATGGCTCCACCATCGGTGCGGGTTCGACTATCACCAGAGATACGCCCGCTGAGACGCTGAGTCTTAGCCGGGCCAAACAGATCAGTATTGATGGCTGGCAACGACCGGTCAAAAAACCCAAGAAATAAGAGGAAGCGTTATGTGTGGCATTGTCGGCGGTATCGCTGAGCGCAATGTAGTCCCCATCCTGATGGAAGGCCTGAGAAGGCTGGAGTACAGAGGCTATGACTCCGCTGGACTGGCGGTCCGCGAGTCAGAAGGGAGAATGCAACGCTTCAGGACCATTGGGAAGGTCTCCAATCTGGACGGTATCGTGAATGATGCCGGGGTCGATGGCCTGCTGGGCATCGCTCACACACGTTGGGCGACCCACGGCAGACCGTCCGAGTTGAATGCACACCCCCACATGAGCGGCGAACGGGTCGCTGTTGTCCATAACGGTATCATCGAAAATCACAGCGAATTGCGCAGCAAGTTGGAATCCCAGGGATTCGTCTTCACTTCGGAAACCGATACGGAAGTTATCGCGCACCTCCTGGCCAGCAAGCTGGGTGAAGGCCTGGAGATTTTCCAGGCCGTCAAAGAGGCCTCAAAAGAGATGTCCGGCGCCTATGCCATGGCAGTGGCCTGTCCGGAAGAGTCGGACCGGATCATCGTGACCCGTGAAGGTAGCCCGCTGGTTATCGGTCTGGGTGAGGGTGAAAACTTTATCGCCTCCGATGTGGCGGCGCTGCTGCCGGTTACCCAGCGCTTTCTCTTTCTTGAAGAGGGAGACGTAGCGGAGATCAGCCGAAACAAGATCACCATCTATGACAGAACCGGTGAGGAGGTCACAAGGGAGGAGAAGACCTCCAAACTGAATGCCGACAGTGTGGACAAGGGTCCCTACCGACACTACATGCTCAAAGAGATCTACGAGCAGCCTGGCGTCATCGCAGAGACACTGGAAGGGCGTATCTATAAAGGCCGCCTGATGGAAGAGAGTTTTGGCCATGAGGCCAAGACTTTGTTCGACAAGACCAAGCAGGTACAAATCATCGCCTGCGGAACCAGTTATCATGCCGGCCTTGTCGCTAAATATTGGCTGGAAGAGATCGGTGTTCCTTGCAGTATCGAAGTGGCGAGTGAGTACCGCTATCGAAAAGTCGTCGTCTCCCCCGACACCCTCTTCCTTACCATTTCACAATCGGGTGAAACGGCAGATACCTTGGCTGCTTTGCGGGCAGCGAAGGAGATGGACTATATCGGCTCACTCTGTATCTGTAACGTACCAGAGAGCTCATTGGTAAGAGAGTCGGATGTAGCGTTGATGACGCGTGCCGGCCCCGAGATCGGTGTCGCCTCCACCAAGGCCTTCACCACACAACTGGTCGCCCTGCGCCTGCTGACCCTGGCGCTGGCGAAGCGCCGGGGATTGAGCGAAGCGGATGAACAAGTACTGGTGAATGAACTCCATGCCGTACCCCGCCAGGTAGAGGTGGTACTGGAGCTGAGCGATTCCATCCAGGCCATGGCGAATGCTTTCGCCGATCGGCAACACGCCCTCTTCCTTGGTCGAGGATGCTTCTACCCGGTCGCCATGGAGGGGGCGCTGAAGCTGAAAGAGATCTCTTACATCCACGCTGAGGCCTATCCTGCTGGTGAATTGAAACATGGTCCGCTGGCGCTGGTTGATGCCGAGATGCCGGTGATATGCGCCTTACCCGATGACCCGTTGTTGGAGAAGGTACTCTCGAACCTGCAGGAAGTTCGCGCCCGTGGCGGTGAACTGTTCCTATTCAGCGACCAGAGAGTCAAGATCGACCTGGACAACTACCAGAATCTCACTCTGTCAGACATCTACCCAACCACGGCGCCGATCGTCTACAGCATTCCGCTGCAATTGCTGGCTTATCATGTGGCGGTATTGAAGGGAACGGATGTGGACCAGCCGAGGAATCTGGCGAAATCCGTGACGGTTGAATAGCTGAGCTAATCTGTTTGGTGGCTCAGCTAAGATTATCCAACGGGCTTTGAACGCCAAGACCGCCCTTTTGTAGGACATGGGTGTATATCATCGTGGTGTTTACATCAGCATGGCCGAGTAACTCTTGAATGAGCCTGATATCGCTTCCACTTTCCAGTAGGTGAGTCGCAAATGAGTGCCGTAGAGTATGACTGGTTACGCGCTTGTTAATGCCCGCTTTTCGCGAAGCAATTCGAATGGCTTTCTGCAAACCGGTTTGATGAACATGATGGCGTCGTACCTTTCCTGTTTCATGATCCATTGCCAGTTTTGTGGCTGGGAAAACAAACTGCCATTGCCAAGTCTTGACTGCTTTCCCTAATTTTCTGGCCAAAGCAGGCGGTAGAAGAACTGCACCGAATCCGTCAGCGAGATCACCATCGTGGAGCGCCTTGATTTCTTTAAGGTATGCCTGGATTTGAGGGATCAAGGATACAGGCAAGGGAACTATTCGCTCCTTACCACCTTTTCCTGTACGAATGGTAATCTGCTTGTAAGCGAAATCGAGGTCTTGTATACGCAGTCGTACGCACTCCATAATCCGCATGCCTGTGCCGTACATAAGAGAAGCCATCAGTTTTGAACGACCATTCATGGAATCGAGCAACAGTTTTATCTCTTGCTTAGACAATACCGTAGGTAATCGTCTTCTCGCCTTGGCACGGGTGTGAGTGAATATACCCTCTATGTTTTTACCTAGCACTTCACGATAAAAGAAAACCAGACTGTTCATTGCAACCTTTTGGGTTGCAGCAGATACATGTCGATTTAGTGCAAGATGTTCTAGATAGTCCGAAATCTTTTTTGGTACTAATTGACCGATGTCTTTCCACTGGTGGTACTGAAAAAATCTTATCAGCCAGTGCTCGTAGGTTTTTTCAGTTCTGGCTGCCATTCCGCGTACGCGAATGGTCTTAACAAAAGCCCGATATAAATCAGTATGCTCCTCTCGAAAACGCCTGACTAGAGGATTGCTATTGGGCGCCATCAAAACGCCAAAACTAGCATCCCGCATGATTGTGGGATGATCGGGTTCGAGTTCCTTGGCATATGCTCGCCAGCGATACCAGTCATACTCAGAAGCCCATGAAGGTGTGATCAGTTTACAGAAAAGTAATCGTAGCGCATTGGCAATTTGCCGAAATTGCCACTCTTGAAGCCTGGGGAGTCTGCCTTTTGCGGTTAGATATCTATCGATATGGCGGGGTTGATGATCCCGTAATTTGACCCTTGAATGGGCGCTGATGTATTCTTCAATATGTTTTCGGTACCATTGCCTTTCTGTAGCTGGTATGGAGTCTTTTTCAAGGATAGACAGATAGTTATGCCAAAACCGCTCAACCGCACGCTGTTCCTCAGCAGCTTCATTTCCGACCATAATAAGCCCTCCATGGCTATCTCTATGATAAGGGAAAGCGTATCAAAACCTGGAAAAAAGTCCACGGAGATAGAGAGACACCTCCTATCTCAGATAACAAAGCGTCTGTCTACATAACTGTTAAGCAAAAGTATGGATGAGCAACATATAACTGGTTCTGAATTTGTAATGCTCATAGCTTCAGGTTTGTTGTTACCTTGGATTATGGCAGTAGCAATACAAACAAGAATCTATATCAGAAAAGGAGTTCCAAAGTTGCATTGGCTTATTTCATCACTGGCAATGCTTTTAATAACTCCAATTTTGGGTGTAGCTATTTGGTCGGGCATACCATTAGTAACTGTGGGTTGGCAGCATTTAATATTTAGGCTGCCGCCAAATACTGTCACTAATTTCCTTGGGTTCGTTCCAATAGCTCCAATGGTGGTTTCAACATTATTAGCATCAATACCAATCACATTGTGGTATACAAGAAGGCATGGCAATGCTTAACAAGGTGGTGAATTGGGATTTGGGTAAGCTGTCACCAATTTTGTTCCAAAATTGCCGCCATCTCACCCAAACCCATTACCACGGCGTTAGATGCAAAAAGGAAAATGCAAAATGAGGAATAGGTTTTTAATCTTCATTTTATTGGTGTTGTCATTGGTTGGTTGCCAGACAACACC
>JAHXIO010000005.1 GCA_025655595.1 Candidatus Thiodiazotropha sp. (ex Monitilora ramsayi) | reverse complement strand
TGAGCAACAGATCCGCCAGACCATCCAGGCCCCGATGCTGCAGGTCCATCAAGAGAAAGGCGAGATCGCTCAGGGTGTCGATCCAACGCAACCCCGGGTTGAATTCAATGCCGTCAAAGGGGGTCAGCCGGTCCTCGAAGCGGGTGATGTTGCCCAGATGGAGATCGCCATGACACTCGCGGATATGGCCGCTCTCTCTACGCTCCTGCAGAATATCCCTTGCCGATTCGATAAATTCCTCGCTCAAGACCTGCAGGGCATTGAGCCGGTCGATCTCCAACAACGGGTGCCGCTGCATGCGTATCTGCCGGAAATTCTCCTCCATGGGCTGGTAGACCGATGCCGGGGTGCCGAAATCAGACCCGGCTTCCGCCGTGTGGGCCTGCTGATGAAACTCCGCAATTTGGCCGGCAAGGACCAGAATCTCGTCCCGATCCGGCAAGCTTTCGTTGAGCAGATCACGCTGCCGGAAACGGCGCATCTTTACCGCGTACTCCAACACCGGCCCTCCGGTTTCGAGGGTCGGCCTTTCCGGCGAACCGTGAATCGGAACCACAGCCAGGTAGAGGTCCGGCGCCAGTCGACCATTGAGCCTCAGCTCCTCCTCACAGCAGATACGCCGCTTCTCCAGGGTGGAGAAATCGAGGAACCCGAGATCGACGGGCTTTTTGATCTTGTAGGCGTATTCCCCCACCAGCAGCAGATGGGAGATATGGGTCTCGATATGCTCGCCCCCCTCGCTGCCGTGAGGAAAGGCATCGGGCAGATCCAGCAACCGCAGGAGCCAGTCGCGCTGTGCGGTCGTATCGTCCCGGGTCGTCGTCATCGATTAGGCTGTCCTTGACTATATATTAGATAGTGCTAATATATCGGCCACTTAGTGATCGTGGGTAGTTTTCTGGCGATCCCGTCACCCTTCAGAGGTGATTTTTTTATTAGGATCTACAACTATTAGCTTAGAGGCAAATCCATGAATATCGACCGTATTGTTCTGGCCTTCGCGGGCTTCGCCATTCTCGTAAGTGTGGTGCTCTCCCATTACCATCATCCCTACTGGCTCTATTTCACCGCTTTCGTAGGCATCAACCTGCTACAGTCCGCCTTTACCGGCTTCTGCCCGCTGGCGATGATCCTGAAGAAACTGGGCAGGAGCAGCGGCAGCGCCTTTTCCTGAAGTCGTCGCGAGACAATCCAACTGGTTGGCCGGCGCAGGGAGGCGCCGAAATCATCCCACTTAGGGCCTGTCGCCCTGGTCCTCTTCAGTTTCCAGGGGTACCGCCTGTAGATCGTGGGCCGTCGCCCCGGTAATCCTCACGCGGATAAAGTCCCCCGGCTCCAGCTCCCAGGCACCGGGAATGAAGACCCGGCCGTCGATCTCCGGTGCATCGGCACTGCTTCGCGCCACCACCTGTTTCTCCTTAACTTCGTCCACCAGCACGATGGTTTCACTGCCGATCTTCTCAGCCAACCGTTGTCGGCTGATCTCACTCTGTACCTGCATGAAGCGGGCGCGGCGATCCTCTCTGACCTCATCCGGCAGCGCACCCGGCAATGCGTTGGCCTGAGCACCCTCCACCGGGGAGTAGGCGAAACAGCCGACCCGGTCGAGTTGTGCCTCGCGCAGGAAATCGAGCAGCTCCTCGAACTCCGCCTCCGTCTCTCCGGGGAATCCGACAATAAAGGTGCTGCGCAGGGTCAGTTCGGGGCACTGATTGCGCCAGTGGGAGATGCGGGACAACACCTTCTCGGTGGCTGCGGGCCGCTTCATCGACTGTAACACCCGCTGGTTGCCGTGCTGCAGGGGCATATCGAGATAGGGTAATACCAGCCCCTCGGCCATCAACGGGATCAGGTCGTCCACATGGGGGTAGGGATAGACATAGTGGAGCCTGATCCAGGCGGGCAGCTCACCGAGGGCAGCCGCCAGGTCACGGATACGGCTCTGCAGGGGCCTCCCCTGCCAGAAATCGGGACGGTATTTGAGATCGACTCCGTAGGCGCTGGTATCCTGGGAGACCACCAGCAATTCCCGAACACCCGACTCCACCAGGCGCTCCGCCTCCTGCATCACCTCGCCAATAGGACGGCTGATCAAAGGCCCGCGCAGATCGGGAATGATGCAGAAGCTGCAGCTATGGTTACACCCCTCTGAGATTTTTAGATAGGCGAAATGCCTGGGCGTCAGCTTAATGCCCTCCGGCGGCAACAGGCTGGTGAAGGGATCGTGGGGGGCCGGCAGTACCGCATGTACGGCTTCCATGACCTCCTCGTAGGCATGCGGGCCGGTAACAGACAGCACCTGGGGATGAGAGCCACGGATACGGGCCTCGTCCTTACCCAGACAACCGGTGACGATAACCCGGCCGTTCTCCTCCAGTGCCTCGCCGATGGCATCGAGGGACTCCTCCACAGCGGCATCGATAAAACCGCAGGTGTTGACCACCACCAGGTCCGCCCCCTCATAGGTATCGGAGAGTTCGTAACCCTCGGCTCGCAGTCGGCTGAGGATGCGTTCGGAATCGACCAGATTCTTCGGGCAGCCGAGGCTGACGAAACCGATATGGGGGGGTGTCTCTGTCATAGTCATTATGTCAATAGTCGAGGCGGTAGAGTTCACGCCGGTAGCGTGCCACCTGCTCGTCCTGGGCATCCAGTTGATCGAGTACGGCACGCATACCCTTGCGGGCGATACCGTTGCGGTAACGGGGTTGGGTTCTGGCCAGCTCGAGTAGAAGTTCGAGGGCGGCCTCCATATCGTCCTTCAGCAAAGAGACGGCGGCCAGGGCGTACTGGGTATCGGCATCCTCCGGTGTCGAGTCTAGCCGCTGTCGCAGAACATCGGGCTCGTCTGCATCCTGCGCAGTCACGATAATATCCAGATTGGCGTATAGATTTCTCAGCTCGACCGACTCCTGAGCAGCTGGGGGCAATGCGCCCAGCAGAGTGTGGGCGTCCCGGTAGCGTTCCTGCCGCATGAGGATCTTGGTCATCAGGGCAGGATAGGCCAGCTGGTCCGGCGCATTCACTGCCGCTTCGGCGAGCAGTTGCAATGCCTTGTCGGGCTCGCCTGCCTGCCAGGTGGCGATGGCCTGACGGCTGGTGTCATCCAACTGCTTCTCGGCATAGTTTTCGATGATACGCGGGTAGTCGGCCTCCGGCTGCACGCCATGATACTCCGCCACCATCTCTCCCCGATGAAAGAGCTTGAACGACGGCAGGCTGCGCACCCCGAAACGCTCGGCCAGGGGCTTCTGATCGTCGGTATTGACCGACACCAGCAGAAACCTGCCGGCATAGCGTTCAGCCAGATCGATCAGTATTTCGCGCTGTTTCAACGACGGCCCCACCCAGGGCGCCCAGAAATCGACCAGCACCAGGCCGCGCCGGGAGTTCTCCAGTACCAGGCGGTCAAAATTCTCTACGGTGCCTTCCAGGATATAGGCGGAGGCGGTCATGAATTGAGCAGGCTCATCAGGGAATCGCTGGAGTGATCCCTGCCCATCTCCACAATAATGGTCTCATTTAACTCCAGATCACCACTTGAGACATGAGGCAAAAGCTGCTCGGTAATCTGCTGAATGATCAGCATACCGGCCCGATTTGGGTCATCTGCAGACAGCGAACCGATACCCCGCTGAAGCTCGGCCAGGTATCGCTCGATTGCCGCCGACTGTGCCTGTTGTTCCAGCGCCTGGAATTCCGCGGTGAAATCGATATGGAGCTCGCGTCCCGGTTGCTCCGGATCATCCAACACTCCGATCTTGAGTGGACCTTCAATCAACATCTTACGTCTCCGCCTGACAGGCTAAAAAAAAGACATGGTATAACGATCCCCGCTGATATAAAAGTCTTTTTAAACCATACACTTAGAAAGCTTTAGGCGTTTTTTTACAGAAAACTTCTGTCTCCAGACGGCAATCTGTGCGAGGATATTCTGATGCGTGCCGGTATACGGAAAAGCCGCCAAGCGGTCGTTGGCACCAGTCTTTACAGGGATGACAACTACTTCAGTTCAGGTCGCTTCTACCCCGTTGGTGTGCATGACGACCTCCGCAGTTTGAGAGGTATATGGTATGAAGAACTGTAAGCTCTGCCGGTTCAGCAAGGTCTGCAACGACCTACCGGGTATCTGTATTCTGGCTCAGTACGCAGCCGTGACTGTGTTGGTCGTCTCTTTAGGATTCCTCTTTTTCTCTCAGGAAATCCTTAACTGATTACACTTTGTTGCTCCCATAACTTCCCGCTCTAATCGATCGGAGGGCTGACGCTTTTTTCACTGCGGGTTAGCCATGCTGATTGAGTAAGAATGTTCCACCCTCATTTCATCATTCACATATCCACGATTTCCACGTGACTATCTAGTTGTTTAGGATTTCCCGTCAAATCCGCTATGATGCCGCCTACGAAAATTGAGCTTTAAGATAGTCATAATGGGAAAAGAGATTGTTCTAATCGGGGTGGGTGAAATCGGCGGTGTCTTCGCGCGGGGTTTCCTGAAGTTGGGTTACAGCGTTCACCCCGTGACGCGTGATACCGACATGGTCGCTGCAGCCGCATCGATCAGCCAACCTCGACTGGTAGTCGTGGCAGTTGGAGAGAACGACCTGCAACCTGTCTTGAGTGCTATTCCGGAAATCTGGCGTTCGAAACTTTGTCTGCTGCAGAATGAATTACTGCCAAACGACTGGGAGGGAGTCCCGGATCCGACAGTCATTTCCATCTGGTTTGAAAAGAAGCCAGGTATGGATGCCAAGGTTATTATCCCCTCACCTGTCTACGGTCCGGAGGCGGAGTTGGTCTCACAGGCACTGGGTAAGGTATCGATCCCATACAGGATATTGACCTCCGACAACGAGCTGCTCAGAGACCTGGTGGTGAAGAATCTCTATATCCTCACCACCAACATCGCGGGACTTAAAACCGGCGGTACGGTCGGAGCGCTTTGGAGCGAACATCGGCCATTCGCCACCGATGTAGCAAAGGAAATTGTTCAACTTCAGGAAGGCCTCACGGGGGTTTCCTTCGACACCTCAAGTCTCATCGATAGAATGGTGGAAGCCTTCGAAGGTGACCCGGAACACAAATGTATGGGACGTAGCGCACCGGCACGTCTTGCAAGAGCGCTTAATCATGCGCATTCTCTGGGACTGGATCTGACAACCTTACAGACACTGCAACCGGAAACCACCTCGGTATAATCATGTCTAAGCAGAAGCACAGGATTACTCACGGCAGCCGGGTAACGCTGCACTATGCGATGACGCTGCCCGATGGCAATGAGGTTGTTTCAACCTATGAGGATGAAACACTCTTCTTTACCCTGGGTGACGGCACTATGGAGGCACCGTTGGAGGAGGCTCTTCTTAATCTGCAAGCTGGTGATGAACGGACCCTGGAGATGTCAGGTGACGAAGTCTATGGCCCCAGACGGCAGGAGAACCTGCAATGGATCGACCGATCTCAATTTCCCAAGGATATGGTACTGTGTAAAGATCTGATAATCGGTTTCACGACACCTGACGGAGAAGAGGTGGCCGGCCTCGTGGTTGATGTTGAACCTGCTAGGCTACAAGCCGATTTCAATCATCCTTTAAGCGGCAAAATATTTCTCTTTAAAGCAACCATCATCGATGTAGAACCCCCTGCATAGTTATGGAACAGATTCTTCTAGCCAACCCACGAGGTTTTTGCGCCGGTGTCGATCGGGCAATTGAGATTGTCGAGCGCGCACTGGAGCAACTGGGCGCTCCCATCTATGTGCGGCACGAAGTGGTGCATAATCGATTTGTTGTCGAGAGCCTGCGTCAAAGAGGCGCCATTTTTGTCGATGAATTGGATGACGTGCCTGACGGCAATACAGTCATCTTTAGTGCGCACGGTGTCTCTCAAGCCGTTCGCCAGGAGGCATCAAAAAGAGCGTTAAGGGTTTTCGACGCCACCTGCCCTCTGGTCACAAAGGTCCATCTGGAAGTGGCCAGGCGATGTAGAGATGGATACGAAGTGATTCTGATCGGTCATCGAGGTCACCCGGAAGTGGAAGGTACCATGGGCCAATGCACCAAGGGAGACGATTCATCGCATATCCACTTGGTGGTCAACAAGGAAGATGTCGAACAACTGGAAATAGGCAATCCAGAGAAGGTCGCTTACGTGACACAGACTACCCTGTCCATCGATGATACGGAACAGGTCATAAAGGAACTGCGCAAGCGTTTTCCGAATATCACGGGGCCCAAGAAGAAGGATATTTGTTACGCCACACAAAACCGTCAGGATGCGGTTAAAGAACTGGCCGAAGCGTGCGATCTCGTGCTGGTAGTGGGATCTCCTAACAGCTCCAACTCAAACAGGTTAAAGGAGATCTCGATTAAGTACGGCACGACCGCCTACCTGATCGATGGCGCTGACGATATAAAAACCGAATGGCTCCAGTCAGCTAACGTGATCGGAGTGACCGCAGGCGCATCAGCACCGGAAATACTGGTAGAGAACGTGGTCAAACAACTGAAGAGAATCGGCGTGAAAAGCGTAATCGAAAAATCAGGAAAACAGGAAGAGGTGGTATTTTCTCTGCCGAAGGAGCTGACAAAAGATACTTATCAGGTATAACCTTATCAACTCATCTACCAACAGCGCTCTGACTCATCATCACCGGAGCTGTTCGCCGCGCTCTTCACACCTATCTGATTGATGGTGTAGGTCCGACAGTCTTCGTCGTCGAATTGGGTATCGATGGCAGTCGCTGTAAAAGAATAATCCTGAGTCGTTGCATCACCGTCCGTTGCCAAAACAATGTTGTAATGGTCTGGTACACCGTCGTTATCATGGTCAATATCCGAGACCGCCTCACGGTATGCATAGGTATCATCGGTACCATCCTCGACACCATCTGGGCCGAAATTCAACTGGGCGATAGTCGTAGCATAAGCCCCAAACATGGCATAGTGCCGCTCCTGCGCCATGGCCAATTTAGCCAAACCGCCTTTCGCATCGACGCGCCTGCCCTTTTCCAACTGCTGGTTATAGAGTGGATACCCGATTGTTATAACAATTACGAGTACCGCCATGGCAACCATTAGTTCCACAAGCGTAAATCCGGATAAACTCTTCTTCATGTATCTAACCGTCCGCATGCATCTGTTAGAAGGTTGTGTTACTTTCGGTGAAGTTCGATCACTACCGGAAGCTTCATCGGTCCGCGATCTTCAATGATAATCTTTACAGTTTCACCTTGCTGAATATTTGACAGCAAACCAATTTTGCTCGGCGTTCCCACCACTTTTAGATTCCCTTCTATTTGGTACAGCTTGTCGTCCACCCATATGAGCGCTTTGTCCTTATCGTAACCATCGAATGGACCTTGCCGTGCGTTCTCCTCTATGATCTCTTCAGGTTCATCCGTATGAGAATCATGATTTCTGTTCGTATCAGCCATCAACACAGCTGGCAACAGAGACAAGGCGAGCACTAACACCAGATGACTTATCAGGATCACTAATCGCTGTGGCATAATCTCATCCCTCCAAAAATACACTAGCATGACACTCATTCATCAGATCACTCATGTCGGTAGAATCCCCATGATGAACGGGTACCCTTGTTGATCGCACCCTGAACGTCCATCTCGGTAATCCCTGTGTCGTTATCGGTAGGCAGCAAGAGCGTACCAATTGCGCCATGACCTGATTTCACAAGAGAGGGCTGCCAATACAGATCCCCGGACTTGACGCCTCCCACATTGCGATCCCCGACCTGATCATTACTATCGAAGGTACCGCTGCCATCAATATCCAATGCAATGAAATCGGGTTCGGATCCGTCAGCAAGATTCAGCGCCATTGTCCAGCTATAACCTGCCGAATCACTACATAGATTGGAAAAGGGCACCATCGTGGTAAAAATCACCAGATCACCAAAAACCAGCGCATCAACAATCACCCTTTCACGCGCTTCCGGCAGATCCATAAACCACCCCTTAACCTCGTCGTAGTCAACCGGATTATTGGATATCAACCTGACATCATTACCTGCAAGTGTACCTACCGTTATCGTCTGTTCGACCAAGTCGGGTGAAGCTGCATTTCGGTCAAGCGTCACTGACGCACCGCTGTCCCAGATTCCATAAAAGCTATTCGTGCCATCCGAAATCGGGTCGTTTTCGGCGATATACTGCCCTGTACCGAAGAAGACCATGGTATTCGGAAAGGTCTCGGATTGCCGCTCTGTCGGATGCAGCGTCACCATCGGCTGACTGGTTATCGGTTGACGCTGGCTATTACCCCCTCCATCAAGATAATGGGCGACGAAAAGCGGATCCGGATTCAAGCTTGTCCCATAGGGTATACCCCAGTTGGCGGGATCATCAGAGGAGATATCGAAAACCCACATGTTTCCCTGAATGTCGCCGGCGTAGACACGGTCCGCAATCCTGTCTGCGCCTAGATCAACGACAGCCGGTGTCGAAAGCCCGTTACAATCGCTACCCGCATCGTCGCAGTCACCGTTGTTGATTGACCCTTCGTCGGTATAAAGAACACGGAATGACGGGCTGGCTGTATCGAGATACTTAATGAACAACGCCGCCCTGCCGGTTGCAGAGGCACCTGTCGGATTATAACCGTTGCCGAATATCGCAGCCCAGCGATCATCATTCAGTTTGGCAATCGTCGGTCTGCTGAATGTGTAACCCAAATCATCGTGTGTAAATTCCCAGAGTATATTTTCAGCCACACCGTTTGCATCGACAAATTCCGAAGGATCGGAAACATCGATTGCATAGATCGCTCTGCCTCCCCCTCTAAGCCCACCCACCAGCAGGGTACGCCAGGTCAGTCCATCCGCATCGCCAGTATCGACATAGACCTCATTCACGACAGGGTCGATGTCGACATAGTATCTGTGCTCATAGTCCGGATCTGCGAGCCAGTGCAGGCCTAGCCGGTCCTGATCACTGAAGACCGCTTGTGGATAGTAAGCAAATACCTCAGCACCGGTGGATGCATCAAATGCGTGAAGCGCCCCGTCATTTGCACCGACATAGACCATTTCACGACGACCATTGGCACCCGGGTCGGCATCAGATGACGTGTTGTTGGCCCAAGCCTGGTAGGAATCAGGCGCGATGGTTTCGGGATAGAGTATAGCGCTTGGGTTCCCGACATAGACGGGAGATGAATTGATGATATCGCCCAAACGCCGACCGTTGCGTTCTCTAAAATCACCGACACCGGTTCCCTCGTTCGACGTATCGCCTCGCAGATAGGCGACCAGGTCTTCAGCGAAGCTTTGGTTTTCAGCGATCTCTGTTGTATCCGTCGTGGTGAGGTCATGCGGAGCATCGAACATTAGGTCGTCAACCTGTTGCTGACTCAACTCCGTATCGCCGAAACCGCTGCTATCGGTATAGTCTGAAGGAAACTCGAACGGCAGACCGATTGTTCCATTGTAGGTAACAAGCAGACGCGTGTTGATATCCATGGCCTCAAGCAGATCATGCGCCGACCAGACCACACCGCCCACACCTGAACTGTCAATCGTGTTGGAATAGAGCTCTCCGGACCAGTTGCTGGCGTCGAAACGGCCTTGAAACACAAAGCCACCACCGATTATGTTGAAGGTATCGACAGCTACTGCAGATGCGGAAACCGGATTACGGGAACTGATATTACCGATTGCCTCCTGCAGACTCCTGATCAGTTCATCCGGTGACTTGGCACTGAGAAAGAGGCCACGGCCGTTCCAGGCGGCGTGCATCATATCATCGACAGTGGTCGAAGAATTACCTGAAGCCGCCGGCCATCCATCATTCGCAGCACCGCAGCTGGTCGGCCAGTTCTGCGTGGCCAGGCTTTCATGGCGATTGCCTGGTACACAGTCGTTACCTGAGCCGTCCTTTTCCGGAATCGTGCCTCTGACGCCAAACGCAACCGTGAAGGTGACCAGATGCTGCTGGTTGTTTGTATCAAAACAGTTCGGACTCGGGTCACCGTTCGCATCGTAGCACTCCTGGTCTGCATCACTGCCCGGGAAGATGCTGACTGTTGGCACCTCATCCGCTATATCGAGCAGGTCAGTCTCGTAGTAGTGCATCGCCACGTCAGCCAGCGTGTTCGAAGTCCCATCGGAATAGGACTGCCCATCAAAATCGCTGGACGAGTCTGAATCCGCATTTCCGACACTTGGGCTGGTTGAGCCATTCCAAAAACCATCAGATAACACAACGGCGAAGTTTTGCTGGCAGGTGCCACCCAAATCGGCATTCAGAATGGGGGAGTGACCTGAGGCGCTGTCGGAATCATCATCTGGCGTATAACCAAACAGACTCGTATTATCCATCTGATCCATGAAGTACTGGCCGATACGCTGCAGATTGATTCTCAGTGGCGTACCACTCGAGGAATCGACACCGAACAGGTTGTCCAAAAGAGTGGCCTTATTGACGACCGCATCGGCATTGATCGGCAGCGTAAGGTCATCCACATCCTTAACCTGGGTACCGACTTCATCATCGGTCTCAATATGATCGTTTTTGTTCAGTGTCGCCAGTCCGAGCCGGTCCCTGGACTCCGTAATGATCTGGCTGACAGCACGCTTCATGACGTATTCGCGCTTGCGGTAGTAGCTGAACCAATTGGCGAAATTGGTCTGCTCCGCAGCAGTGAGACTGCTGACATACACACGGTCTGATGTATCGGTTGGGCACTCATCACTATCGTATAGCTCATCCCCATCGCCGTCTGTCCAAACAAAATAGTAAGCGCCATCGCCGCCAAAACCGTTGATCAGATCACAGGTCCTGCCGCTATAGTTGTTAATGGTTCCGTTACTATCACACGAGCTCGTACTGGCCCCACCTGTATATGGATTAACTCTGGCATTCTCCGGATCGGCATCTGCAAAGCTGTCCCCATTGACGTCGATGCCCGACCATGGTGAGTAATTCGCCGTCGGATCGTAGGCGAGTACATTATATCCGTGGCAGAGCTCAAGCCGTTCCGTCGAATTGTTAGGTGTGAAATCGAAATATTGGCTGCCGTCGTCTCCATCGTTTCGACGCATCACCTCCCAGTTCATGCTACCCGAATCATCGAGCAGAAACATAATATTGGGCTGAACTGATTGGGCCAGAAACAGAGGCGTCTGTGAAAGCGCGCCAGGTGCCGCCTGCACCTGCGCGGCACTCAGCGTTATCGCCAAACCTGCAACAAAAGCTGAAACCCGTTTGTGGTCAAATCGCTTTGTGTTCATGCTGAATTTCCATAGATTCTTGTTCATAACACCCTCCTCTCAAACTCAGAGAGGCAGTACCACGTGGCTCTGCAGGACGTGGCGTGCAGCCGCATCCTGACCCCAACCGATGACTGTAATTCTGAATGCCTGCACTGGATCGGCCAGATTAGGTTTACCCAGCACAACAGGACGAGCTATTTGGCCTGCAGGACCGACATATTCGATAATGAATTGCGGCTCTCTCGCGACGTTGCCGCCAATAGTGGTCAGGTTATCCCCTCTCAATGTCTCACCCAATGTCACAAATCCTTTTGGCAGATCACAGGCAGCATCGGCGCACCACTCATCCACATCACGAGGATTGAAAGTGCAGGTTATGTCCCCGCGGCAGACTTTGGATGCATCGGGATCACTGACTCTTGTGGAGTACATACCGGCGCCATTGGATGTATCCGCCAGGCCAAACCACTGCGCCCAGTTATCTGCATCTGCATCACGGACCGGGCTAAGGGGATCCAGGTTGTCGTACAGCCACTCTTCCGCCACACGAAGACCCTGCTCCGCTGCCTGGAAGGCGGTCATCGCGTGTGAATAGTTACCCGACATACGCTGTTCCAGTGTTGAATTCCCCACGCCTGATATCGCCAGCACGGTCATGATCAGCAACAGCACGAGGGCGAAAATCAACACAGCACCTCGTTGCCCGCCAGGCGCGGTGTTTCGCTGAGAAAAGCGTGCAGTGTAATTACTCGTATGACTCATACATCCAGCCCCATATTCCGCAGTTTTACGGTGAAGGAGTAGACTTTTTCCACATCATTGCCCGCCACCTGATTCAGGACCACGGTAAGCGTCACTTTGATACTGGTAATGTCCGCATTCCGCAACCCTGCTACCCAGTCAATGTATCTGTCCGCATTGCCGTCCTCGAAACCACCGGCATCAATGCCATATTTAACTTGCAAATTCGTAACATCCGGCATCAACATCTCTCGATTGCCGCCCGCACGCGTCACACACAACCCCGTCACGCCGCCCGTGGTACATATCTCATAAGTGACATCCTCTACGTAGAACACCTTGGATACAGAGAGTTCGATGTCACCGTATGCAGCGGAAAACAGGGGATCGTCATTTGAGAGACCCGCAACGCTCACGCCAGCTTGGTGTAACAGCGCAGCTTCGCCAGACGGTGTGGTAGCAGTGTCGAGGCCCGTCACTACAAACAGGTCTCCATGGTCACAGTTACCCACCATCAGTGTGACCGGCACTCTGTCAGAGTCGCTTTTTGCAAAATTGTCGGCCAGCGCATTGTAAAGGTAGGTACTGGTTGAGATATTGATGGGGCTGTCTAAATCAGCGCCACCACCGACCACATCTGCACCCGTAGCGGTCAAGGCGTAAGAGAGCGTAATACTATCGGGAGTCGTTGCGGTGCCGCCCTCTGAACCGCTTATCACATCACGAACGCTGCCGCTTCCGGCAACCCGGTTATCAACGGTTGAGGAATTATCTCTGTAGGGAAGGACACAACCAGAATGACCGACGAGACTGAGATCCTTGGTAAGACGATCCGCAATATATCTGTAGTTCTCCTGTACCCTGGAAAGATCTTCCTCTAGTCTGAAGGTCTCTTTGGACCCCATGAAAATCGAAACAGCCCCACTCATGAGAATAAGAGCAAGCAAAAGCGCGATCATCAATTCGACCAGCGTCAATCCTCGACATTGTCGACTCGGTGTCATTAATCTCATGGGATAATACTCAGTCTGTACGCCATTAGCGGTGTGGCGGGATCCAAATCATGATCCCACCAGACTTTAATTGCGAAAATATCATTGCCATTTGCGTCCGGATTCCCATCACAGGCATGAGCGGCACTACTGCTACCATCGTGAGGTGTACCGTCGCGACAGATGGCTCCCTGGCCGCTGGGCAGTTGATTCTGGATGCTGGTTATCCATTCAAAGGCATCGTGATCGGCCAGTTCGGCATACGAACAGGTGGTATCGATACAACCAGGATCAGCACCAGCCGCATTGATGAGATCATATTCAGCACGGTCAGCCCCTGTGTTAGGGTTGCGCACGCCAGGTACATTCGACCTTAATCTGTCCGCCCCCTCTACTGCTAAATTAGCTGCGATAGAGCTGTGAAATGCTGACTGGTTTCCTCTGAGGGAGCCAAGCTGCAATCCCGCCACACCCAGCAGTCCAATCGAGAGAATTACCATCGTGACCAGGACCTCCATCAGGGTAAATCCGGCAACTGATCTCATGCAGTAATATTGGTTTACCTTTCTCATACCATCCTCAAAAACAGGCTGTATTCGTCACTGAAGGGCGACCCGTCAAAGTGATGCTGATCACCTTCGATTGATTTCCCTGGCAGTGGCTCAATCTAAAGGCAAAATCGTTGACCGATGTACTCAGTTCACCTGAAGCAAGATATCTTATTGAGTTGGGGGTGGCGGCATTGAATGTGGCTCCACCTTCCGGTGACTGCCAAACCCTGATCAAAGTATCGTCCGCGGCACCAAAGGTACCATCGTCATTATCATCGACATAGATTATCCATCCGTTATGCCAGTCGTCTCCGCTACAGGTGGTATTCGCAACGTTACTGGCGCAGATAGTCACCTCCGTCCCGCGTTTAACCGCCTCACTGCGAGTCAACCTCAGTGCGGCAATCAGTTCATTGGCGGTCCCTGTTGCCTGATTGCCGGCCATCATATTGGTAAACGCCGGCACTCCGATCGATAGGACGATGATACCCACCGCAAGGGTTATCATCAGTTCCACCAGCGTAAAGCCTGAATTTCTCATCTTCATGCCCTTTTCTATAGCAAAACCTGAGTCATCGTGTCTCATTCGAATGTATGAACTGCATTGATTTCCAGATAAACGGTCCGGCAGAGAAAATAGCGCCCGTAAAAAAGCGCATGTTTCTGGACGCTATTTCGATCCTGCAGGACAATGCCTGCATAAATGCCGGTCATCGCACATGTAGATTCAGAATTGTATCGGCCGAATAGAGTAAAACCTTAGATATCAGGCAGGCAGCTCCATGCATCATTGTATTGTAATCGGCGGCGGATTGATCGGCATGTTGACAGCCAGGGAGCTGGCCGCAGAAGGCATTCGAGTCACGCTACTTGAACAGGGACGGGTCGGTCGCGAATCCTCTTGGGCTGGCGGTGGGATCATTTCTCCTCTCTACCCCTGGCGTTATGACTCATCCGTCACCGCATTAGCCAAATGGGGACAACAGCACTATCCTCAGCTGGCGACCAGCTTACGCAAAGAGGGAAAGATTGACCCGGAATACACCAAAAGCGGGTTGCTCATTCTCGAACCTGAGGATATTGAAGATGCAATCGATTGGGGCCGACAGACAAAACAGTCCATAGTCACACTAGGCAAGCCCGGTATCAATGATTGCGAACCTGCACTCACTACTGCCTCGAGCCAAGCGATCTGGTTACCCGAAGTAGCACAGATCCGCAATCCAAGACTAACCAAGGCAGCTTACCAGGCAATAAAGAATCGTGTGCAAATCCGAGAAAACACCACTGTGTCCGGATTTGAGGTCAAAGCGGGCCGGCTCCAAGGAATCAGAGTGGATTCAAGTGTGCTACCTGCGGATCAGGCAGTCGTCTGTGCCGGCGCCTGGACCGGTAAGCTTTTAAAAAATTTCGTAACCCGGCCCACTATTGAGCCGGTTTTGGGACAGATGATTCTGTTTCGGGCTCAACCCGGTCAGATATCCCGCATCGTGTTACATGAGGATAGATACGTCATCCCACGTAGAGACGGACGAGTATTGGTGGGCAGCACCCTGGAACACCGAGGTTTTGACAAATCGACAACCGAACAAGCCAAACAGACTCTTCAGGCATACGCCCTGGCACGATTCCACTCTCTCCGGGAAGCGGTTGTTGAGCACCACTGGGCGGGGTTGAGACCTGGCTCGCCAAGCGGCATCCCCTATATTGGCCAGGTACCCGAAGTGGAGGGGCTATATCTCAACTCAGGCCATTTCCGCAATGGCGTTGTGCTGGGACCAGCCTCTGCTCGCCTGATCAGCGACATTATTTTGGGCAGATCTCCCATTCTTCCTCCGGAGCCCTACGCTCTGAACTCTCCCAGATAACAACCTGCTAGACCCAGCATTGTCTAGCTGTCTATAATTGCCGCCTTCCAGCCGATGTAGCTCAGTCGGTAGAGCAACTGATTCGTAATCAGTAGGTCGGCGGTTCAATTCCGCCCATCGGCTCCATATTCTTTGCTTTATCCAATGGCCGCTTGCAAAATAGGGTCGCAGTAATGTTAGACAATGCAAGGGATTGGAGATCCACATGGATTCCCGACTAACGGCCTGGAACCTGATCGGCCAAGTGAACTAACCGTTTCGCCTATGCGTATTTTCAAGATCGTTTTTCTAAACCAGGGAAAGGTCTACGAGATTTTTGCCCATACCGTACGGCAAGGCGAACTGTATGGTTTTGTGGAGGTCGAGGATCTGATCTTTCAGGAGAGCGGGACCCTTGTCGTGGATCCCTCTGCAGAGAGGCTCAAAGAGGAGTTCTCCGGCGTCCACGTCACTCGTATTCCCATCCACTCGGTGATCCGTATCGACGAAGTTGAGAAACACGAACACGGTCCGGGAAAAATCACTGAAATCGACGGGGAGTCCAATATCACACCTTTCCCCCACAACTTCCCTGGTCCAAAAAAAGGACCAAAAAAATAGACAGCTATTGAGAATGCGCATTGCTGCGCCGGATCTGTGTTTCGAGAATAGCTCCAACATTCTCGAAACCTGATCGAATATGCCCTGTAAAAAACTGCTTTCCCTGATCCTCGGTCTCGCTCTAATTGCCTGCAACTCGAAACAGGATATTGCGGGTGTGACGGATACCTCTCCGCTCCTGATCGCCGCGGAAACCGGAGATCTGCCTGCCATTAATCGACTCACCAAGGGAAATGCCGATATCGACATCAGGGATGTATGTCAATGGACCCCCTTGATGAAAGCGGCACTCAACGGCCATATTGATGTGGTCAAGCAACTGATTCAGGCCGGTGCCGATGTCAATTTGGTCGATAAAGGCGGATATTCCGCCCTGATGCTGGCAGCCTCCAATAATCATGTAAAGATACTGGATCTATTGATCAAGAACGACGCCAACCTGGATCAACAGGAGCACACCGAAGGCTCTACCGCCCTGATATGGGCGGCCAAACTCGGCCATGCCGAATCTGTTGGTCGTCTAGTCAGTGGCGGCGCGAACAAAAGCATTAAGGATTTTGACGGGAAATTCGCGCTCGACTGGGCCAGGGAGAGCGGTCACGGACCAATAGCCACACTACTGACCGACGCGGAATAGTGATGCAATCCCCACATAGCGATTACATTAGAATCTTCTAAAAAACTGACTTATATCATGGCCTAAACAAATAGGCGGTTTATGATTGTTGGCCATAGTGTTTTGAGTCATTGCTTCAGACATAGTCTGGGAGGAATTCTTCATGAGTGCACAGATCACCAATGACCATCTCTTGCGGGAAGCGTTGAACACCCTCATTCCCTCTCAACAGCGGGAGCTCGGCGGTCTATTTGTTGCCAATGTAGGTCATTTGAGCAGCGATCCGAGGGTTGAGCAATCACTGGCGGTAGCGGCGGACAAAGAGAGCGCTCCCCAAGCATTGGAAACCACCTACAAGTCGGTCAAGGCATTCGCCACGCAGACATATACTGCCTGCGGCAGCGATGCCGACTGGGCAGCGCAGGCAGAGCATTTTGTTGCCGCTGCGGCCGCTGCAGCCCTGGCGCCGGAAGATCAAACAGGTCCAAAGGGAAACAACGCCTGGAAAGCGGCAATGCAGGCCCGCATGGCAAAAAGCTGTGAAATGATTCTCAATGACGACGGCGGCGTAGCCAATGAGGCGGAGAAACAGTATCAGATAGCTCAGGACTATCTTGCTCGTTAACTCATCTGCAGCTCGGAATTTCAGAAAGCATTGACTGCGTAAACTGGCCTCCAAGCCCGAATGAGTCGGAGGCCAGCACTGGAGATCAACTCAGGATTTCTGTCTGCCTGGCAGGATATTGCCTTGCCCCCGATCACCCTGTCCAATCAGGTCTCTGTCTCTATTTACCGTCCATCAAAGTAATGCCGTCAAGCCCGTCCACCAGAGAATCCTTGGCTCGGGTTGCCCCCAGCTTGATCATCAGACGGACATCATTGGCGGAATCCGCGTAGGCCAACGCATTCTCATGGCTGATAACACCCTCTTCATACAGCTGGTAGAGGTGCTGATCGAAGGTGATCATGCCGTGCTCGGTGGAGCGCTTCATCAGCTCCTTCAGCTTGTGGATCTCACCTTTGCGGATCAACTCAGCCGCCAGTGGCGTGTTCAGCATGACCTCAATCGCGGCGCGACGCCCGGTACCGTCAGCTTTCGGTATTAGTTGCTGAGCGACAATAGCCTTCAAATTGAGGGAGAGATCCATGAAGATCTGGTCTCTGGCATCCTCGGGAAAGAAGTGGATGACACGGTCAAGCGCCTGGTTGGCATTATTGGCATGCAATGTAGAGAGACAGAGATGTCCCGTCTCAGCAAAAGAGATAGCATGTTCCATGGTTTCACGGGTACGGATCTCACCGATCAGGATCACATCCGGTGCCTGACGCAGGGTGTTCTTCAGCGCCACCTGATAGGAATCGGTATCGATACCGACCTCGCGCTGCGTGATAATGCAGCCGTTGTGGTCATGGATAAACTCGATAGGATCTTCGATACTGATGATATGTCCGTCACCCCGAGTATTGCGATACCCGATCATGGCGGCCAACGAGGTTGATTTACCCGTGCCTGTGGCACCGACGAATATAACCAGACCACGCTTGGCCATGGAGAGATCCTGTAAAATAGATGGCAGGGCGAGCGACTCAAGCGTGGGAATACGGGTCTCGATCCGGCGCAGTACCATGCCCACCGCATCACGCTGAATGAACGCACTGACGCGAAATCGGCCGATCCCCTTGGCACTGATGGCGAAATTACACTCCTTGGTCTCATCGAACTCCTTTTGCTGGGCATCGGTCATGATGCTGTAGGCCAGGGACTTCGTCTGCTTGGCGGTAAATGGCGTCTTGTTGACCGGTAAAATCCTACCGTCCACCTTCATGGATGGCTCCCGACCTGCCGTTATGAAAAGGTCGGACGCCTTGTTCTTGACCATCATCGATAACAGCGGACCCAGTTCCATAGTTAAATCCTCTTCGTCATTCTTTCTCTTGAGACGGCCTCTGCATCTGGCAGAGAACTACATTTGATCCTTATTCTGCGCCTTTGCCTTGGCATCCAGGCGACTGACAATGCCTTTCTGAACCAACTCCTTGAGTGCCTGATCCATGGTTTGCATACCATACGCCTGACCTGTCTGAATAGCGGAGTACATCTGCGCCACTTTGTCTTCGCGGATCAGGTTTCGTATCGCCGGAGTACCCACCATGATCTCCCAGGCCGCAATCCGCCCACCGCCGATCTTCTTAAGCAGCGTTTGTGCAATAACAGAGCGCAGAGACTCCGAAAGCATCGAACGTACCATCGATTTCTCACCCGCAGGAAAGACATCGATAATTCGGTCGATGGTCTTCGCCGCAGAACTGGTGTGCAGGGTGCCGAAAACCAGATGTCCGGTCTCTGCGGCGGTCAGTGCCAACCGTATGGTCTCCAGATCACGCAGCTCACCCACCAGGATGATATCCGGATCCTCACGTAGTGCGGAGCGCAGTGCTTCCGCAAAACCCAGGGTATCCCTGTGCACCTCGCGCTGGTTGATCAGACACTTCTTACTGGCGTGGACGAACTCGATCGGATCCTCGATGGTGAGAATATGCGAATAGTCGTTGTCGTTCTTGTAGTCCATCATGGCGGCCAGGGTGGTCGATTTACCCGAGCCGGTGGGGCCCGTGACCAGCACCAGGCCACGGGGGACATCCACAATATCCTTGAAAGTCTGGGGACAGCCGAGATCTTCCAGGGTCAACACTTTTGAAGGAATGGTACGGAATACCGCCGAAGCGCCTCGAGCCTGGTTGAAGGCGTTGACACGAAAGCGGGCCAGGCCGGGGATCTCAAATGAGAAATCGGTCTCGAGAAACTCCTCAAAGTCCTTGCGCTGCTTGTCGTTCATGATGTCATACACCAGGGCATGCACCACCTTGTGCTCCAACGCCGGCACATTGATACGGCGTATATCGCCGTCCACACGGATCATCGGCGGCAATCCGGCCGAGAGATGCAGGTCCGAGGCGTTGTGCTTCACACTGAAGGCTAGTAATTCAGCGATGTCCATTCATTCCCCCATGATGAATCTGATTCAATGTAATTCAATTCTAGTCATATCGACCTAAAGCCTGATAAGTTTAGCGGGTACCGGACTCTGAACCGGTCGTTTACAGGGTAAACATCCACTTGACAGGACCCTGCTAAGCATCACACAGATTAGGAAGTAATATACTAGCCAGATGCTGAAAAATCTGTCGAAACCACAATTTTTTTCATATCAGACGTGATCGATCCCGTAATAAACGCAAACAATCAACTCGAGCAACGCTATCGGCTCCTCCTCCATCGGATCAGACAGGCGGAATCAAGCTGCGGCAGAAAAACCGGTAGCACGAAGTTGCTGGCTGTGAGTAAAACCCGCTCTGCAGAGGAGATACGTGCATTGGCAGGACTTGGCCAGCGCCGGTTCGGTGAAAACTACCTGCAGGAGTCTGAGGAAAAGATCTTACAACTGCGCGATCTGCCTATTGAGTGGCACTTTATCGGCCGGATTCAGAGCAATAAAACCCGCGCCATCGCCCAACACTTCGATTGGGTACACAGTGTGGCCAGCCTCAAACATGCCAGACGACTCAATGAACAACGCCCACCCGAGATGCCGCCCCTGAATATCTGCCTGCAGGTCAATACCAGCGGTGAAGCCAGCAAGGACGGCCACGATCCGGAACTGCTACCTGAGATGCTTGCAGACTATGCGTCACTGCCTAATCTGCGTGTCCAGGGTCTGATGACGATACCGGCACCGGCCCAAAGCGCCACGGAGATGCGATATCCTTTCCAGTTACTGCGTAATATGCGTGACCGGCTGGCCAGTACCGAATTGCCGTTGGAAACCCTTTCCATGGGTATGTCGGACGATCTCGAGGTTGCCATTGCGGAGGGTGCCACCCTGATTCGCATCGGCACCGCAATTTTCGGCCCACGTGCGTATAATCAATCAACCTAAAACATCCATCGACAGCAATAAAGACAACGATGACAAGCAGCAGACTCACCTTCGTCGGCGGTGGCAATATGGCCACCAGCCTAATCGCCGGACTGATTGCAGACGGCTATGACAACCAGTTGATCACTGTCAGTGATCCAGATCCAGAGAAACTTGCCCAATTGGCCGCCAGGTTCGGCGTACGCACGGAACCAGAGAACGCAAAAGCCATTGAGGATGCGGCTATCGTCGTCCTTGCGGTCAAACCCCAAGTGCTGGAAAAAGCTGCCAGGGGTCTGGCGGAGACGATCCAAAAGACCCACCCGCTGGTCATCTCCATCGCAGCCGGCGTACAGGAGATGGTGTTGCGGGACTGGCTGGGGGGAAATGTGTCGCTGGTTCGCAGCATGCCAAACACGCCTGCCATGATCCAGTCAGGCGCCACCGGCCTGCACGCCGGTCCTGGCGTGACCGATGCCCAACGCGACATGGCGGAAAATATCCTGAGGGCGGTCGGCCTGACCCGATGGGTAGAGAATGAAGCGCAGATGGATGCGGTCACCGCCATCTCTGGTAGCGGGCCTGCCTACTTTTTTTTAGTCATGGAGGCGATGGAAGAGGCCGCCAATGAGATGGGGCTGGATCAGGAGACGGCGCGTCTGCTGGTTCTTCAAACGGCATTGGGCGCCTCGCGCATGGCGATGGAGAGCAGCGATTCACCCGCTACTCTCAGACAGAAAGTGACCTCTCCGGGCGGCACAACCGAGCGCGCCCTGGACATCCTGGAGAACGGCCGACTCAGGGAGCTGTTCAACCGGGCATTGAGCGGCGCGCAGGAACGCTCCCGAGAACTCTCCAATATGCTGGGACATAGACTGCCATGAGCGGAAGCTACTTTTCTAACCCTCTGATTTTTCTTGTTCAGACCCTATTCGGGCTCTATATTCTGGCCGTGTTGCTGAGGTTTCTCTTACAACTGGTTCGCGCCGACTTCTATAACCCCATCTCACAGTTTCTGGTCAAGGCAACCAACCCGCCATTGAAGATCATGCGGCGCATCGTGCCGGGTCTCGGCGGCATCGACCTCGCCTCCGTGGTATTGGCCTGGCTGCTCAAGACAGTGGAGCTCCTGCTGGTACTCGGGATCGGCGGGAAGGCCTTCAATCTGCTCGGTCCGTTGCTTTGGGCAATCCCTGAATTGGTGGAGCTTCTGATCAACATCTTCCTGTTTGCCGTGCTGATACAAGTGATCCTGAGTTGGGTCAATCCCGGCAGTTACAATCCGGCCACTGCACTCCTCTACAGCCTTACCGGTCCTGTGATGCGTCCCGCACAGAAGTTGCTGCCCCCCATGGGCGGACTCGATCTTTCACCCATGCTGGTGATGATCGGCCTGGTGTTGCTCAAAATGCTGCTACTCCCCCCCTTGCGAGCCATCACTGCAACACCCTTCGTATGACCTGGCATCGCTGGGATGGTGATGACCTGATCCTCCATTTGAGGATACAGCCGAAGGCCAGTAAAGACGCCCTTTGCGGTCCCTATGGTGATAACGAGTACAAGATCACTCTCACTGCGCCTCCAGTCGATGGAAAAGCCAACGCTCACCTGGTTAGATTCATCGCCAAACGCTTTGGAGTACCCCGCTCAAACGTCAGTCTGGTCTCAGGCGAGCACTCCCGCAGTAAATGTGTGAGGTTAAAGTCCCCTAAGCAACTGCCGATACCCCTGGGAGATTGAATACCCCGGCTATTCGGGCGTATTTGGTATTAGGCCGCACCTCGCGTATTATTCGTCAAAGGGTCAGATGGTGTGAGTAACGGCCTGTTCTATCAGGGGATTCACAGGAATAAGCGTATGGACAAGTTACGATTTCAAGATCAGCTAAAGGCTTATGAACAATGGAAGATGGATGTGATCAACACCATCGAGGAGTACAGGCCCTGGCTGGAAGAGAATGGGATGTCCTCCGAAGAGAGTGATCAGCGCATAGAACATACGCTGGAGGCACTCAGGAGCGACAAGCTCACCATCGCTTTCGTCGCCGAGTTCTCCCGCGGTAAGACGGAACTGATCAATGCCATATTCTTCGCTGATTTCGGCCGCCGGCTGCTGCCGTCGGATGCGGGACGCACCACTATGTGCCCCACCGAAATCTTCTACGATGATGTACGTGACGAAGCGTATGTCAGACTCCTCCCGATAGAGACCAGGCTGCAGGACATCAGCCTGACCAAATTGCGCAAAGACACCAAGCAGTGGGTCCACTATCCGCTGGAAACGGACTCCGTCGAGCAGATGCAGGCCGCCCTGAGCGAAGTGATTCAGACCAAGAGCGTGACACTGGAGGAGGCCAAACACCTGGGGCTCTACAGCCCTGACCTCCACCCGCATCAATCCCAGCCGCCTGAGATGGTGGAGATCCCCAAATGGCGTCATGCCCTGATCAGCTTTCCTCATAAGCTGCTGAAAAAGGGCCTGACTATTCTCGACACCCCCGGACTCAACGCCTTGGGTACGGAGCCGGAGCTGACCCTGAACATGCTGCCTGCCGCCCAAGCGGTGCTCTTTGTGCTCGGCGCCGATACCGGCGTCACCCGTAGCGACATGGAGATCTGGCAACACCACATCAAGGGTTTCCAGAGTGGGCGCCAACGCGGCCTGATGGTCGTCCTGAACAAGATCGATACCCTCTGGGATGACCTGCGCGAAACCAATGATGTGCACGACGCTATCTACAATCAGCAAACCTCGACTGCGGGACTGCTGGGCATCGAATCCCGTGCTGTGTTTCCCGTTTCAGCACAGAAGGGGCTGCTTTCCAAAATCAAAGACGATGACACATTGCTGGAGAAGAGCGGCCTGCTCGATCTGGAAAACTATCTGGGTCAGGACGTCCTCGGCATTAAACAGCAGATCGTGCTCGAGACTGTCGGCGCCGATGTGGGCCAGATGCTGGACAACAGCCGCAGTATGCTTTCAGGCAAGCTCAACGACACCAAGCGCCAGCTGGAAGAGCTGGAAGAGCTGAGCGACAAGAGCGACGACGTCATCACCAATCTGATGGAGAAAACCCGCACCGAGCAGGCCCAGTATCTGCGCGATGTGGAGAGCTTTCAGCAGAGCCGCAAACAGCTCAAACTGCAGGCTGACCAGCTGAGTCAGACCCTGAACCTGACATCTCTGAATGAAACTATCGATCGATGCAGAAAGGAGATGACCAACAGCTGGACCACCAGCGGCATGAAAAGCTCCATGAAAGACCTTTTCGAGGAGATTCGTCGGGTCATGCTCAATGTGGTCACCCAAAGCGAGCAGACGAGAAAACTGATCCGATCCATCTACCGCAAATTCCAGAATGAGCACGGTTTTGCCGTCGTCCAACCGAAGATGTTCTCGATCGTCAAATACCGTGTGGAACTGGAGCTGCTGCACCAGGAGGCAGAAGTCTTCCGCAACAGCCCGGTCACTGCCATGATGGAGCAGAATTTTGTGGTCAAACGCTTTTTCTCGGCACTGGTCGAACGTGCCCGTGAAATCTTCAACAATGCCGACGAAGAGATAGACGGCTGGCTCAGTAACACCCTCGAGCCCCTTGTGATGCAGATCAAGGATCACAAGGAGATGATGGAGAAGCGACTCAACAACCTGCAGAAAATCGGGCAATCAAGAAATACCCTGCAATACCGGATTCTTGAATTACAGGAACAGTATACCGAGCTTGCCAGGCAGTTGACGGCACTGCGAAACATGGCCAACCGTATCAATAACAACAGACCGCTTCACCAGGCAGAGCGGCCCAAGCCGAAACTGGTCAAACAGAACGTTTCCTGAACGAAGCCCCTCAAGGGTCGACACCAACGGAGCCCTATGGGCTCCGTTGTTGCTTGGGCACCCGCAACCTGATACCACCCGCTTCACCGCCAGGCACCGATCAGCTACACTCCAAGTCACAAGATTGGCCAACAAGGCCGACAGCCAAAGGAGAGTCACAATGACTAAAACGAAAATAATCCTCCTGCTGATGCTGACACTGAGCGTCACCTCAGCATGGGCAGAAAACAGCACCAACATTCCCGGTTTCACGATTCATCACAATGCCATTCCCACTGCATCCCTGGATCCTGCGGTGGCCAAACAGTATGCCATCCAGCGCAGTAAGTACCGTGGACTGCTGAATGTCAGCATCATCAAGGCCGAGGAGGGTACCACCGGCAAGCCCAGTCGTGGCGTTGTGATGGCAAAAGCCACGAACATCCGCGGTCAATTGATCTCTATCCCGATGCGCATGGTCGAAGAGGGCGATGCTGTCTACTACATCGGCGAATTCCGTATTGCCGATCAGGAAACACTCAACTTCGAGCTCAATGTCCAGCCCAGAGGTGAAACCCGTTTCTATCCCGCAAAACTGAGACAGCAGTTCTTTATTGACTAGAGAGAACCAGGCAAACCCTATCGACGCTGTCAGCATGGCTGACAGTCACAAGCTTGTGGCTTAGAAAAGATGCGACAAGGTATATAGACCAAACCCAATCACTAGCAGACCTGCCACCCGCCTGACCCGGATATTCTTCGACCAGCGGGCGAGACTGCCCGCCACCATACCCATGGCGAAGAGGTTCGGCAGGGTACCGATACCAAAAGCGAGCATCAAACCGGCACCCTTTGCGATGCTGCCTGCAGATACAGTCCAAACCAGCATACTGTAGACCAGACCGCAGGGAATCCAACCCCAAACCAGGCCCAACATCCAGGCCTGAGCCGGCGTCCTGACCGGCAGCAGACGCCTGGCGAAGGGTTCGATGCGAGTCCACAGACGCCCACCCAACTTTTCTATACGAGACAACCCCATCCACCAGCCACCGAGATACAGACCAAGCAGAATCATGAATATGGCGGCTATCGCCAGTAAAACCTGTTGTGCCGCATAGATCGGTATAACCTCTGCCAGCAGCATACCCAACCCGCCCATGATGCCGCCGGCAAGCACATAGCTGGAGACCCGGCCCAGGTTGTATCCCAACTGGTACGGCAGGGTACTGGGAAAATGGTGTCGAATCTTCTCCGGCAGGCCGAAGGCCAAGGCACCGACGATGCCGCCACACATACCGGCGCAGTGCGCCCCGCCCAGCAGGCCTACCACAAAGGCACTAAGATATCCCAACTCCGCCTGCATCAGGCCACTCCCCCTTCGCTACGCGTTTGCAGACCTTCATCCAACCCCCGCACTTGCAGCCAACGCAGCAACAATAGACCGGGAAGCGCAATCAAAGCACAGAAAACAAAAAAAGACACCCAACCCATGGTGTCTGCCATCAAGCCGGTAGGAGAAGCGACAATCACCCTGGGTATACCCATGAAACTCGACAGCAAGGCATATTGCGTCGCCGTGAACCGTTTGTTCGTGAGGCTTGCCATAAAGGCTACATATGCTGCGGTACCCAGCCCGCTACTGAGATTCTCGAAAGTGATGACCGCGGCCAATGCGGCAAGGTTATGCCCCAGAACAGCCAACAGTGCAAACCCTGCTGTGGACAGTCCCTGCAAAATTCCAAAAATCACCAGACCCTTATAGATGCTGATGCGCAGCAGGATCAGGCCTCCAATAAAGCCGCCGGCGATCGTCGCCCAAAAGCCAAACAACTTGACCAGGGTACCGATCTCAGTATTTGAAAACCCGATATCGAGATAGAACGGTGTCGACATGTGGCTTGCCATTGTGTCACCGACCTTGTAGAGGAGGATAAAAAGCAGGATCAGCACCGCATCCTGGCGATTAAAGTACTCCAAAAAGGGATCGATTACCGCTTCACGCAGGCTTTTCGGTCTGCCTGCCGGACTCTCCGGCTCCGGGGCGAAAAGTGTCGTCAACACCCCCACAAACATGATCAACGCCATTACCTGATAGACCTGTGGGAAGCTGATGATGTCGGCCAGAATCAAGCCGCCGCCCGAGGCCAGCAACATCCCCACCCGGTAACCGTTGACATAAAGCGATGCGCCCAGACCCAGCTCGTTATCCGGTAGCGACTCTCTTCGGTAGGCATCGATGACAACGTCCTGACTGGCCGAAAAAAAAGTCAATAGCACTGCCGTAATACCCAAGACAACAACACTCTCTTGCGGATTACCCAGTGACAATGCCAGTATGGAGAGAATTAAACAGATCTGTGAGATCAACAGCCAACTGCGCCGCCGACCCATAAGCGTCGGCGTATACCTATCAAGTACGGGCGCCCATAAAAATTTAAGGGTATAGGGTAGCCCCACCAGGGCAAACAGGCCGATAGTGGTGAGATCGACCTTTTCAGCGGTCATCCAGGCTTGCAGAACCGAACCTGTCAACAGTAGGGGTAATCCACTGGCAAAACCCATCGCCAATGTAATGATCATGCGTCTGCTGAAGAGCGTGGCTGCTATGGCGTTGATCGATCTGGGTGGGTGCATCTGACACTCATGGTGACACCAACCGAAAAGGATACGCCATGAACGGGCGGTGCGAAAAACAAAAACTGTTGCGTGATTATATAAGCCTTGCCCCAATAAAGGTTACAATGCGCCAACTTTTTTTAAGCAGGGTATAGAACATGCAGGACTACCAGCGCGACTTTCTCGATTTCGCCCTCGATGTAGGCGTACTCCGCTTCGGCGAATTTACTCTCAAATCGGGCCGTATAAGTCCCTATTTCTTCAATGCAGGCCTGTTCAATACCGGCGCCAGCCTTGCCCGACTGGGTCGCTACTATGCCCAAGCCATCGCTGATGCCGGGATTGAGTTCGATGTCCTCTACGGACCTGCCTATAAAGGTATCCCCCTGGCCGCCGTCACCGCAGCTGCACTCTATGACCGGCATGCCATCGACATCCCCTACGCCTTCAACCGGAAAGAGGCGAAGGACCACGGCGAGGGCGGTGTCATCGTCGGTCACCCACTGGAAGGCAGGATTCTGGTCATCGACGACGTGATCTCCGCAGGCACATCGGTACGTGAGTCGGTCGATATCATCCGGCAGGAGCAGGCCACCCCGGCAGGCGTCGTGATTGCTTTGGATCGTCAAGAGCGTGGCCAGGGCGAGCGTTCGGCAATCCAGGAGGTCGAAAGCGACTACGGCATGCCTGTCAGCGCCATCGTACGACTGGAGCATCTCATAGAGTACCTGGAGGAGAAGCAGGATGCAGATGAATCTCTGCAACGTATCCATACCTATCGAGAGACTTACGGTGTATGAATCATCGCGCGGATTCCTCCAGGCTGATTGTGGGTCATTGGCAAATGCTATCCGACAATCAGCTTTGTCCCGACCAACAGGGTCACCACCTCGAATCCACGTTTAATCCAGCGATTACCTTTGGCGATGGAAAGGTGGGCACCCAGATACCCGCCCAATAGTGAGCCGACTAACAATACCGGCAGCCATGTCCACATCACCTCCCCCAGCAGGCTGAGGGTGATGGCGCCTGCACCATTCCAGAAGACACCGACCATCACCAGCGTGTGGGCCACCGCACGACGGTAGTCGAGCCCAAACCACCGGACCAGCCAGAGGGTGACAAACAGCCCCGTTCCCGAGGTAAGCGAACCATTCAAAAGGCCGATGAGAAACAGACCGGCACCACCAATCGAAAATCCCTGCCGGTTTCGGTGAG
This sequence comes from Candidatus Thiodiazotropha sp. (ex Monitilora ramsayi), assembly GCA_025655595.1. GTDB lineage: Bacteria > Pseudomonadota > Gammaproteobacteria > Chromatiales > Chromatiaceae > Thiodiazotropha. The sequence goes on along the minus strand of JAHXIO010000005.1, from coordinate 818,754 downwards.
TAGGGTGATATACCTGCCCAAGAGAGGGACTGAGAATCGAATATATCCCCAGTCCCAAGGTTAAAAGACCTAGGGCCACCTCGGCGATGCGATCCTCGACCCGCAATATCAGGCTGGCACCGATCACTACACCCGGGATGCCGGCAAGCAGCATGAAAATCACGAATTGTCTCTCCAGACCGCCTTCCCTCAAGTGTCGGACGGTCGCGCCGATACCTAGAGCTACGGAAGCTATTTTGTGTGTTGCCAGCGCCACGCCGAAGGGCAGACCGAGGAATATCAGTGCCGGCAACTGTACCAACCCGGCTCCGCCGCCCGAAAAGGCGGAAAAAAGGTTGGCCAGCAGAGAGATGACAAAAAGGGTGAACTGTTCCACAAACTGAGTATCTTAAATCGAGAGGCACGCAGTATAATCGATGTTTACCACTAGAAAAGAACTAGCACCGAGACGCAGTACCATGTCGTTAAAATCCCTACTTGCCACATTGCTTGTGATCATCTGCCTGCCGATGGACGGGGTTGCCGGTAAACTCTACAAATGGGTGGATGATGAAGGGCACACTCACTACTCAGACAAAATACCGCCAAGTGATGCCAGGCGAGCCAGGACCCATCTCGACGAAAGAGGTGTGACGGTCGATAAGGTAGATGCCGCTAAAACACCTGAACAGATCAGGCAGGAAGCGGAAGAGGCTCGCCTGCGACGTGAACAGGAAAGACTGGCCGAGAAACAGCGGGCCGAAGACCGCGTATTACTGCGCACATTCCGCACTACTGACGATATCGAGATGGCCCGGGACGGCCAGATCCAGGCCGTAGATACCTATATCAGGGTCACACAGTCAAACATTAAGCGCCTGAAAAACACGCTTACTGAAATGCAGCAGAATGCAGCAGAAATAGAACTGAGCGGGCAGGCCGTTTCAGCTAGCTACCTGAAAGACATTGACACGAAACGCCTGGCACTCAAAGAATCATATCAGTCCATTGTTGACCGTGAACGGGAGAAAAACCGTATCCGCCAATCTTTTGCAGCAGATCTGAAACGTTTCCGTGAGCTGAAAAAGCTGGCCCAAACCAATGATCCGCAACAGGAAGCCAACCAATCCTTTATCGATGCATTGCAGAACGTCTACAACTGCAGTCAACATGATAATTGCACCCAGGCCTGGCAAAAGGCTAAAGCCTATGTGAGGGCAAACAGCACCATGCAGGTCAACATGGAGGGTGAGAATATTCTCATGACCTCGGCACCTTTTGAGAATGACGACATCAGTATCACCGTCTCACGAATCCAGGACAAAAAGACCAACCAAACCCTGATTTTCATGGACCTTCAATGCAAAGAGACCAATCAGGGAGCCGCCCTATGCGCCAGAGGCGAAAAGGTACTTCGTATCAAAAAGGGATTTCAGGGCGCATTGGGTGGAAATGGAGAAACACCCCTTTCGCCAACCGGCGTCGAGATCGCCTCTCCTAACGAGTAAAGAGACTCAACTCCAGCACCTGCCACTGGGCATCCCATTGTGCCAGTGGACGTACCTGGAAACGGCTTCGCAGGTATTGGTGCATCAATCCCTCAGCAACAGCAAGCATAAGATTTGCCGCCACGTTCACTTCAACCTGGGATGTTGCATCATTCCGCATCTCGCCTTCACGCAGAATCTGCTTCAATTGAGTCTCCAGGCGAGTAAAAAACTGGCCCACTCTGATAAGCAACCGTTCAGTTTCACCCACCAATGCGTCTCCGAGCAACACCCTTGTAATACCCGGATTTCTCTCCGAAAAGGCCAATAGGAGATAGAGCAGCTGGCTACAGCGCTGCCGTACATCCAGGGACTCCTGCATGATCTGGTTGATCCGTGCGAAGATGCTCTCTTCGGCAAAATCGATGAGCCCCTCGAACATTTTCGCCTTGCTGGCGAAATGACGATAGAGTGCAGCTTCCGAGACCCCTACGGCCCGGCTCAACGAGGCAGTTGTGATTCGTTCGCCAGGATTCTCTTCCAACTCCCGGGCCAGTGCCTCGAGTATCAGTTGGCGGCGCGTCGGTGTCGACTGGTTCATCAACGCCGCCGAATCAATGTACCCACACCTTCATCCGTGAACAGCTCGAGAAGAACGGAGTGAGGAACCCGACCATCGATGATATGGGATGTCCCTACTCCCGCTTTGACTGCTTCCAGCGCAGTGGAGATTTTCGGTAACATACCACCATGGATGGTGCCGTCATCGATCAGTTCATCGACACGCTCGGCAGAGAGTCCGGTCAATAGCCCCCCATCCTTATCCAGCAAACCGCGAGTATTGGTCAGCAGAATCAGTTTTTCAGCCTGTACCACTTCTGCCACTTTCCCAGCCACCAAGTCAGCATTGATATTGTATGAATGGCCATCCTTACCGACTCCGATAGGAGCAATGACAGGGATAAAGTCACCTTGCACCAGCATATTCACAACGCTGACATCAATGCTTTCCACCTCTCCCACATGACCGATATCGATAATCTCGGAGGCTTCCAAATCCGGACTACGCCGAGTAATCACCATCTTCCTGGCATGAATCAGATCACCATCCTTCCCTGTCAGTCCGACAGCTGATCCACCGGCTCGATTGATCAGATTGACGATATCCTTATTGACCAGGCCACCAAGCACCATCTCCACAACATCCATGGTCTCACTGTCGGTAACCCGCATCCCTTGTACAAACTCGGAGTCCTTGCCCAAGCGCTGTAGCAAACTGGCAATCTGCGGTCCGCCTCCGTGTACAACGACCGGATTGATACCCACCGTCTTCATCAGCACGACATCCATGGCAAAACTGCTCTTTAAGTCCTCGTCAACCATGGCGTTACCGCCGTACTTAATAACGATGGTCTTACCGCTGAATCGTTGAATATAGGGTAATGCGGAAGTTAATACATCGGCGACATTCTGCGCTTGCTCTCTGGATAGGCTCATTTTGCTTTCGGCTTAACTACAGTGAAAAAGGGGCCATACCGGAAGGATTCTGATGTCACCATAACCACTAAAATGGTGCCGTCAGATCCGGTGCGACTTTCGCCAATAGATCTCTGAATATCGACTGTACATGGGCCAGTCCCTCTTCGCTATCGGATTCGAAACGGAACAACAATGCAGGCGTTGTATTTGATGCCCGTACCAGTCCCCATCCTTGCTCAAACTCAGCTCGCAAGCCGTCGATCTTCACCAAACGGGCTCCCGGCAGGTCCGGCAGCTGATCCACGGCTTTCATCACCTCTTGCGCCTTACCCTCTTCCAATCTCAGCGCATACTCGGGCGTGGCAAGACCTTCCGGCAGCTCGGCAAAGACCTCCGCGCTGGTGCGGTAGTCGAGGGATAACATCTCCAACAATCTCGCACCGGCGTAGAGTCCATCGTCGAAACCATACCAACGTTCGGAAAACATGATATGACCGCTGAACTCACCAGCCAGGAGGGCATGGCTCTCCTTCATCTTGCTCTTGAGATTGGAGTGCCCGCTCTTCCACATCAGCGGCCGCCCGCCGCTGGAGAGGATAATGTTGGCCAAGTGCCTGCTGCACTTGACGTCGTAGATGATATCTCCACCCGGCTCACGACTTAAAACGTCTGTAGCCAGATACATCAGCAGACGATCAGGCCAAATCAGTTTTCCCGATGAATCGACCACACCCAGACGGTCGCCATCGCCATCGAATGCCAGGCCCAAGGCAGCCTGATGCTCAACTACTGCCTGTTGCAATGCCGCCATGTTCTTGGGATCGCCGGGATCCGGGTGATGGTTGGGAAAACTGCCATCCACGGTACAGTAAAGCTCGATCACCTCACAGCCAAGCTGACGATAGAGCTCCGGCGCAACCACGGACGCAGCTGCATTCCCGCAGTCAACGACCACCTTCATTGGCTGCCCTAGACGGATATCGGAGACAATGCGCTCGATATAATCAGAGGTGACATCCATCGAATCGAATGAACCCTCTCCCTGCAGAAGCTGGTGAGCATCGATACGACGTCGCAACTCCTGTATCCCCTCGCGTGTAGGACTATCCCCCCCGATGACCAGTTTGAGTCCATTGTATTGCGGAGGATTGTGGCTGCCGGTAATGATCACACCGCATTCGATATTGTGCTCGTGTATTGCATAGTTCAGCATCGGGGTCGGCACCAGACCGATATCGACGACATCACGACCACTGGCCTTGAGCCCCTGTATGAGTGCACTTTGCAGGCTTTCGCTGGAGTTACGCGCATCCCGCGCTACCAGTACCGACTGGAATCCCCTATCGAAGACTTCACTGCCGATACCTTGCCCCAACCGTGCAACCACCTCTTCCGTGAGGGTCTCTTCCACCACGCCACGAATATCGTAGGCCCGAAAAATAGTTGGGGAGATATCCACAGGCTCAGTGAGGCTGACCGAGGATTTCTCCATGACCTCAGGTAGTTGCTCTTCAACAGCAATACCAGCACCCGCACCTGCCTGCCGGCCCCTGACCTTCTCTGCCAAACTGGCGCGATGCTCGCGAAGCTGATGCTCCAATACATCCAGTGTCGGCTGCAGGTCTCCCAGTTTTGCCGATTGCGGTTTAGGTGGCCTACCGGCGACCATTGCCTCAAACAACGTCAATATGACGCTCTGATCTTTCTTGAGGGCCTTGATGATCTGCTGTGACAGCAGAAATAGCAGAGCGCTGACCAATAAAAACACCAATAGGCCTGGTCCCATCAGACTCAACCTGTCCACCATTCCAGGTCTGGTACCAGTGCCGCCCCAATAAGCCAACTGCCATATTGTACCCGAAATGGGCATCGTTCGATCTGGAGACCCGCTCTCTACCGCAGGCCCTTTGCTCGCAAGTGTGAATGGTGCCTTATCGGGAACAATCTGCTGCAACTCGACCCGTCCGGCATAGTCATCAACCGAGTTCAGCAGTTCCTGCATACCGGACAATGAGAAGGCTGCGTGCAAAACACCCACAGCGGGAGCCCCTGGCGTACGGCGGACACCCGAAGCAATGGCAATATGTTGATGTGCGGTACTATATTGATGAGCCTCTGCAGGCAATACACCATCGCGCTCTTCGGCCCGGCGCAACATCTGTAACGAGGCATAACTCATGTTGGGCTCGAGTTCCGTATCCGGTTCGCTGGTGCCGGCCGGGAGTAGCCTGATCTGTAGTGCATCGGGTATCAGACGAGTCAATCGGTTCTGCTCCGATACCAACCCGACTGCGTCCCCCGTCTCGAACAGGTCGATCAGAAGTGGCTGTTGAGCAAGATTCTCTATCAATTGCCGACGCTGCCAGTTCATTACCTCTACATGATTGGCAATGGCCTGCGCGGCAGCCTGTGTCTGCTGTTTTGCTTGAACATTGTGTGAGGCTTCAGACTGAAAATAGATCGCCGTTGTCGACACAAGCGTCAACACCAACAAACCGAGAACACCGATCAGCAAGTATCCGCGAATGCCGCGACCACCTTGAGTCTGTTTCTCCGTCTCACCTTTGCGTTTCATCAATCCCATAGTATTCCCCAGTGCTCCCTCAATCCTACCAATGAATGGACTGATAGCTATAGGCTGTTCTTTTTTTCATAGTAATGCCGTCTTCGTCGACACCAATCTGGTATGGCCAGCGATTCTCCAACAGAGTGTGAATCAGCCATCATTCAAAGTAAAAAAACCGGTTGGGTACTGCCTCCGGGCAGGTGATACCTATATCTTCTTGGTGATCCATAGACCCACCACAGATACTTTCGAAGTTATTCATCCACTCCCCTTTCCAGTTGATATCGCTTGAGGATTCTCTCCGAAAGCTGTCTGGCCAGATGCGATTTCTCCATCATCGCTAGAGACTCTCTACCCCCCTCCCAGAGCAGGGTAAGCGAATTACGATCACTTTCAAAACCACCCTCAGACGTTCCAACCTGATTTGCCGCAATCATATCCACCCCTTTGGATCGCCTCTTCTCTTCTGCAAAGGCCTCGACTTGTTCTGTCTCAGCCGCAAACCCCACAGTGAATGGAGGGTCGGCGAGGGCCGCAACTTCGGCAAGAATGTCAGGATTACGCACCAACTCGAGATTTAACGAATCACTACGTTTCTTAATCTTCTCTGCGGCCACAGACGCGGGACGATAGTCAGCAACGGCAGCCACAGCAATAAAGATACTGCATTCTTCTACTCTTGCCATCACAGCATCACGCATTTCATTTGCGGTTTGCACGGTACAGATATCGATAGCAGACGGAGGATTGAGAGATACCGGACCACTGACCAGTGTGACTTCAGCCCCAAGATCACGCATCGCCTCTGCTAATGCATATCCCATCTTACCTGAACTGCGATTCCCCACGAAACGTACCGGGTCGATCGGTTCCTGCGTGCCCCCCGCCGTCATTAATACCGACACGCCCCGTAACGGACCCGGCTTCAAAAAATCACTCGCCCTTCTCAGCAAGGTTTCCGGTTCGAGCATACGACCAGGCCCTGTTTCACCGCACGCCTGATCTCCCTCATCCGGTCCCCAAAGTCGATAGCCATAGCGAGTGATCGTATCGATATTCCTTTGGGTTGCAGGATTATTCCACATGGCCTGGTTCATGGCAGGCGCCAACGCAATGGGAATTGTGGCAGCCAGGCACAGCGTGGAGAGCAGATCACTGGCATGACCGTTGGCCACCCTGGCGATAAAGTTTGCAGTGGCCGGTGCCACAAGGATCATATCCGCCCAACGTGCCAGGCTGATATGATCCATGGCAGCCTCTTGCTCCGGGTCGAGCAGCTCCGTGTAGACAGGGTGCCCGCAGAGGGCCTGAAAAGTCAGTGGTGTCACGAAAGCCTGTGCAGATGAGGTCATTACGACTCTGACTTCTGCACCGGCCTGCTGCAGTGCCCGCAACAATACGGCACTCTTATAGGCGGAGATGCCGCCACAGACCCCTAAAAGGATCTTTTTGTTTTCGAGTTGGGACATAATCAGGAGCGCGTCCAATGGTGCAATGCGTCAGAGTAACCCATCTGGCTGATTCCGTTCAATTAATCCCACCAATCACATCGACCTGTTTTTTTTACTTGTTGTATTTCCCCCAGGTAATCCACTCTATTTCACTCACTCAGCCACCATTGAATTAAACCATGCTGGTGGAATCGATTTCACCCTGCCACGGTAGCTAAACCAGGCAAATCCTCCCTGCTCTATCAGAGCTTCCCGTAACCCATTGATTTAAATTAATTAAATATATTTCCATAACCGACCATACCCGTCCCATTACTCGGCCTGCCTTGCCGTATCCATCGCCAGCAGCAATATTCCGGGGTAACATAAAGAACGACATTCAAACCAAGACAAGGAGGTCTTGCATGCCAATTACCGACTGGCCACTAGATGAGAGGCCAAGGGAAAAACTCTTACAGCGGGGCCCATCGTCACTCTCGGATGCAGAACTGCTCGCAATTTTTCTACGCACCGGCGTTGCCGGCCAGACTGCGGTAGATCTTGCGCGTACTCTGCTCAATGAATTCGGTGGCTTGAGACAGCTTTTGGCTTCCGACCGGCAGCAGTTCTGCCAGGGCCAGGGGCTGGGTGTGGCCAAATTCACCCAGTTGCAGGCAGTAGTGGAGATGTCACGCCGCTATCTGCAGGAACAGCTGATGCAGACGGATGCCCTCTCCAATCCCAAAGAGACCCGCCGCTATCTGCAGGCCAAACTGAGAGACTATCCTTACGAGGTCTTTTCCTGCCTATTCCTGGATAACCGCCACCGGGTAATCTGCTTCGAAGAGTTGTTTCGTGGAACAATCGACGGTGCCAGCGTCCATCCCAGGGAAGTGGTCAAACGTTCACTGGAACACAATGCTGCAGCATTGATCCTGGCACATAACCACCCGTCCGGTGTTGCCGAGCCAAGCCAGGCGGACCGTCAGATCACCACCCACCTTAAACAGGCCCTGGCGCTCGTTGATATTCGCGTGCTTGACCATATCGTGATCGGCGAAGGAGAGCCTGTCTCACTTGCGGAATTGGGGGTTATTTAGTTGGCAGCGGGCGACATCTCGCAGAGGGGTGACATATAGCCAGGCCCTGCCGCACAAATCACAATAACACTTTGATTAACAAAGAGTTAATACATTATAACGCCTAGCTATAGCATTTCTGCAAGAGAGCCGCTGACTTGTTCATTCTGGCAGACCTCCGCAATCAAGACGCCAAACATACCGAATCAAAAATCGAAATTTCATCTAGTTTCAGGATTAAATCTCAGATTTGAGTGAGATCCACCCTCGTAATGGCCGCTATTTACCACCCCAACTTGCCTATAAGGGCCCACTCTGATATAAATACGCGCCTTTCGCCCCCAGGGACATCTAATTTTGAGGTTTTGACCATGTCAAAAGTCTGCCAGGTAACCGGCAAGCGCCCGGTCTCGGGAAACAACGTTTCCCACGCGCACAACAAAACCAAACGACGCTTTCTCCCCAACCTGCATACACACAGGTTTTGGGTCGAGAGTGAAAATCGCTGGGTGCGCCTGCGCCTCTCTTCCAAAGGCATGCGCATTATCGATAAAAAGGGCATCGACTCGGTTCTGAGCGAGATGCGTGCCCGCGGCGAAAAAGTCTAACTTGAAGGAGTACTGAGCCATGCGTGATAAAATCAAACTTGTCTCCAGCGCCGGCACTGGACACTTCTACACCACCACCAAGAACAAGCGGAACCAACCGGGTAAGATGGAAATCAAAAAATTTGACCCGAAGGTTCGCAAGCACGTGATGTACAAAGAGTCTAAGATCAAATAGATCTGGCCCTGCAAGTCCCTGAAAACCCGCCCTTCGGCGGGTTTTTTTGTATCTGCGCACCCCTCTGTATCAATCATTGTGGCTGAATGCCGCTAATATAGACTTGGTGGCAGTACGGCTCTCAGGGAAAAAAATAATCATGAAGGATATCTACCTCGGCAGGCAGGCCATATACGACCGAGACAGCAAACTCTTCGCGTACGAACTGCTGTTCCGGTCAGCCGACCCGGATACCCCGGATATCAAGACTGTTCTGGATGGGGATGGCGCAACCTCCGAAGTCCTTCTCAATACCTTCATGGAAATCGGACTGGAAAGGATTGCCGGCGACTCACGGATCTTCATCAATCTGACGAAAAACCTCATTGCTTGCGATCATCCGTTAGTACAGCAGAAAGATCGTGTCGTGATGGAACTCCTGGAGGACATACCGGTAGATGAGACACTGGTAGAGCGTGTTTCCTGTCTCGCAAAGATGGGGGTCAAACTTGCGCTTGACGACTATATCTTCGATCCTGCCTGGGATCCCCTACTACCTTGGGTGAGTATCGTCAAACTAGAGATACCCGCCCTCAACCTCGAACAGATCCGGAGCGGCTTGCCGAAGCTTCGTCAACATAAGCTCAAACTCCTGGCTGAAAAGGTGGAAACCCGCGACGTTTACAACGCCCTGCATGAGATGGGTTTTGACTATTTCCAGGGTTACTACTTCTCACGACCCGAGCTGATCGGTGGAAAAACACTGGAAGAGAATCAGATGGTGGTTCTGCGGATGCTCGCTGAGCTGAACCGACCTGACGTCAGCATCAGCGAAATCGAGAACCTGATCAAACAGGATGCGGGACTGAGTTACAAAACCTTACGCTACATCAACTCCGCCGCCGTCGGGATTCCGCGCAAGATAACCTCCATCGGCCAGGCTGTCATCATGATGGGACTGAACCGTATCCGTGCATGGACCAACCTCCTGGTGATGACTGGATTGACCAACCGTCCGCAGGACCACTACCTCACGGCTCTGGTGCGAGCCCATCTCTGTGATCTCCTGGTAAGAACAGTAGACCCACAAGATGATGCGGGCTTTACAGTAGGCCTGCTCTCAATCCTTGACCTGCTGCTTAACCAGTCCCTGGAGAAGATCCTGGACGAGCTCTCACTCTGCGACAGCATACGCGATGCTCTGCTGACGGGGGATGGCGTTGCGGGAAAAGCCCTCACCTGCGTCCGGCAGGTGGAAGCGGGAGAGTGGCATCTGATCGATTTTCCCGGTGTCGAGCGTGACCAGATCTACCAGCTCTATCTCACTGCCAGCGAACAGGCGTTTCTGGAGCAGCGTTCGTTACAAGAGATTAACTGACACGATCAGAATCTATGCCTTCTTATCAATTACCTACTCTCTTCCTCTACTGCGCGGCTCAAAATAAGATTCCCCACACTGTCCATGCTCGAACTCCAACCCGGAGCCAACCAGGTTGTTGAAGCCATCTCTGTAATCAGTGCAGGTCCCTTGATCACTTGCCCCACACCGAGGATTGACCGCTCGTAACAGGGCACCTGATCTTCGATTCCAACCAGATTGACCCAAGCTGCCGCCAGCTTCTCTTCGCGCCGGTTCTGGGCGGGCAGCTTAACCGCCATCTCCGGCCCTCTCATGGCCGCTCTCAGATTGACCAGCTCTACAGGCGCATCCATACGATGCCCATAGCGGGCTTGATGCCGATCATGAAAATCCGAGACGGCCCGGCGACAACCATCCCAGGGGATGTTCAGAGTATAGGACTGCCCCAGATAGCGTAAGTCGAGAGAGTATGTCGTATGGATCTCCGCTGCTTCTATACCCTCTTGGGTCAATGCCTCGATACCCTCTTGCGCCAGACTCTTCAATTCATCGTTAAGGGTTTTGTCCTCCAACTCTTCCAATATCCCGGGACGGGTGCGCACCAACTGCCGTCCCGGCCGCGTGGCCAACATTCCCAATGCCGAGAGCACCCCGGCATGGACTGGAACCAAAGCCTCACACATACCCAGAGCCTCGGCCAGTGCGCAAACGTGCAAGCCACCGGCGCCACCGAACGAGACCAACGTATATCCCCTGGGATCTATGCCTCTCTGTACCGAGATCACGCGCAACGCACGAGCCATATGCTCATTGGCGACCCGAATGATGCCTGCCGAAGCGGCCTCGACACTCAGCCCCATCGACTGTGCAAGATCACCCACAGCCTGTTTGGCGGCTCCCGGATCCAACTGCATCCGACCACCGAGGAAGGCATCCGACCTCAAACGGCCGAGAATCAGATTGGCATCGGTAACGGTCGGCTGGCTGCCGCCCCGGCCATAACAGGCCGGACCGGGATCCGCGCCGGCTGACGCCGGTCCTACTTGCAGCATCCCGCCGCCATCGAGACTCGCAATGGAACCTCCACCCGCACCGATCGTATGCATGTCGACCATCGGCACCCCGACCGGCCAGGGGCCGATACGGCCTTCCAGGGTGAGCCGCGGGGCTCCATCTATCAACGCCACATCCGAAGAGGTCCCCCCCATATCGAAGGTCAACAGCTGTTTCCGCCCGGAGATGCCTGCACAGAATCTTGCACCGGCCAAGCCTCCCGCCGGCCCGGAAAGCAGCATGCGTACTGCCTGGCGGGATGCCTGACCCGCCTCGATCGCCTCACCGGAGCTCTGCATTATCGACACCCTTGTTCCGGGCAGACCCTGACACAATCTCTCGATATAACCGGCCACCAACGGCCCAACCCAGCTGTTCAACCAGGTGGCGATGCCACGCTCGTATTCACCCCTGGCCGGCAGCACAGCGGAGGAGCGGGAGGTAAAGACCTCTTTCGGCATTGCCGCTTCGATCATGCGCTCGAAGCGATCATCCAGATAACTGTAAAGAAGATTGATTGCCACGGCTTCGGCCCCCGACGCCTTCACACGGCGACTGAGCTCCGTCAATGCCTGGCGGCTCAGGGGCTCCAGCACCTCCCCTGAGGGCCCCAGTCTGCCTCCGGTTTCAAGGCAGTCGGCATGAGGCACCGGTGGCGGGACCTGTTGCGGCTCCAGTTGATAGAGTTCCCGTCGCGCCTGCCTGCCGATGGTCAACAGATCTCCCAAACCCCGGTTGCCGATATAGAGCGTACGAACCCCTTTTGATTCCAATGCCGCATTGGTAGCTACTGTGGAGCCATGAATCACGGTCAGGCGTCGACTATCGAGACCCAACTCCTGAATACCCTGCAGAATGGCCGTTTCCGGCGCTGCCGGGGTCGACAGGACTTTATGTATCGTGATCCCTTCCGGTTGGAAAAGCACAAAATCGGTAAAGGTGCCTCCCGTATCGATTCCGATTAGGTCTTTATTCTCTTCAGCCATACATTTATCGTCTGCCCATTGAGGATGAATCGCTTGAACCAGTGCGCAAGGGTGATATGTTTAGCAACCGGATTCAATGGCTTTTTCAATATCACCGCTTTCCTGTATCTTGCAGCCGATGTCCACCCTTCTCATTGCAAATCAGCTCCAGCGCAGTTTCCATGGCAGAACCGTGGTTGAGCCACTCGACCTGACACTGTCCCAAGGAGATATCCTGGGATTGCTTGGGCCAAATGGGGCAGGTAAATCGACCGTCATGCGTATGTTATGCGGTGACCTGGCCCCATCCTCCGGCACCGTCCACATCGGTGGCGATGACCTCCTGCACCAACCTCTGCCCTGTAAACGCAGGATCGGGTTCCTGCCTGAACGCCCACCACTCCACCTGGACCAGACAGTTGATGAATATCTCGTCGACTGCGCCTACCTGCGGGGTCTTGGGCGTGCGGATTGCAAGCGCTCCCTATTGTTGAGCAAACGCCAGTGCGGATTGGAATCGGCGGGATCCCGTCTGATTAAAAAGCTCTCCAAGGGGTATCAACAGAGGGTCGGTCTGGCACAGGCGATTATTCATGATCCGCAGGTCGTGATTCTCGACGAACCCACTGACGGCCTCGATCCGGCTCAGATCCGCCAGGTGAGAGAGTTGATACAGATGCTGGCGGAATCCAGGGGTGTAATCCTTTCCAGCCATATACTGTCTGAAATCCAGGCCACCTGTAATCGGGTGATGATCCTGCAGGATGGCAGAACCGTCTACTCGGGCAGTCTCTCAACAGCGAAAACTCCATGCTATCGCATGGGTCTGGAAAAGGAGCTGGATAAGAACGTGCTCGCAGCACTCCCATCGGTCGCCTCAGTCGAGCGTCTGCACACCAATTATTTCAGAGTGACCTTGCAAGACGGCTTCAGCCCGAGCTTACTGTCGCGGATGATCATAGAGCAGGGATGGGAGCTAATTGAGCTGACACCGGAAACCCTGACCCTCGAGCAACGGTATCTAGAGGCAACAACCGGAGGTGGATCATGATCCGGCGTCTGGCTTGGGTCGAGTGGAAAAGAGTCATGCGGACCCCGCTTGCCTGGATCACGCTCGCAATCAGTCTCTGTCTGCTGAGCTGGCAGTTTCTCGGCACCCTGGAAGCCTTCGTCGGCATGCAGCCAGGTGACCGCACCCTCGGCCTGACCCACCACCTCGGCCTCCAGCTCTTCGGTCTGGCAGCAGTGGTAATGTTTTTCATCACACCACTCCTGACCATGCGCCTCTTCAGTGAGACCTTCCGCAATGGGACCTATACACTGCTGAGCAGCGCACCCATCCCGGTCGGCAAAATTGTGCTGGGAAAAGCCACCGGCATACTTCTGTTGCAGTGCCTCTTCATTCTCATTCCAGCAAGCTTGTGCCTGACACTGGCAGGCAGCACCACGCTCGACCTGGGAGTGATCGCTGCGGCCACACTCGGCCTATTGCTGTTGAGTGCCTTCTACACTGCGATCGGACTCTATTTTTCAATCCTTGGTGAGAGCACCGCAGTCGCCGCCGCAGGTGCTTACGGACTCATGCTGTTGCTCTCTCTCCTGGATCAGCATACCGAGAGCGACAGTTTCCTGCACTGGCTCGCCTGGCCCTCTCACTATCTGAATTTCCAGGTGGGCCTTGTTGATAGCAGTGACATCGCCTATTTCCTACTGATGACACTGTTTTTTCTCATCCTGTCACACTATCGGCTCGAGCAGCGGAGGAGCGGGTAGTGGGACTGGGATCGAAACGACTTCACGAACTTTTATTTCATCTCCTGATGCTGATTCTGCTGCTGCTGTTGGCATGGTTGAGCGGGCGATTCGCTGTTCAGTGGGACTGGACCCGACATGATGTCAACAGCCTCAATCCACTCAGCATTGAGATCCTCTCCCGTACACCGGGGCCCATCGCGGTGACTGCCTATACGCCGGAGAATGCCGATCTGAGAGATCGCATCCGCCGTTTTATTGCCCGATACCAGCATGAGAAACGCGATATTACCCTCAGCTTTGTTGATCCCCTGCGGCAACCTGACGAGGCCCGCCGCCAAGGCATCAGCCTGACCGGTGAAATCGCGCTGCAGTACCAGGACCGGGAGGAGCGTCTGCAACAACTCGATGAAGAGCGCTTCAGCAACGCCATTTTACGATTGAGTCAATCCCATACACGCTGGGTTGCCAACCTGAGCGGTCACGGTGAGCGTGATCTGATGGGTAAGGCGAACGATGATCTTGGGGAATTCGGTAAGTCTCTCAACCAGCAGGGCTACAAGGCTGTCGGTCTTGACCTGGCCACCACTCCAACACCGCCAGACAACACAACTTTGTTGGTAATCGCTGCGCCAATTCGGCCTTTTCTCGAGGGTGAGCTGGAACGTCTGCAGGAATATCTGGCTGAGGGGGGCAATCTCCTGCTGATGAGCGACCCCGGCAACTCAGTGGCTGCTTCCCTGATAGAGACACTGACCGGTATCAGACAGCTGCCCGGTACGATCGTTGACGCCAATGTCAGCGAGCTGGGAATCGACAACCCGGCCGTCGCCCTGGTCCCCACCTACCCCGACCATCCCGCCGTCGAAGCATTCAAATTGCTGACCCTCTTTCCCCAGGCCGCCGCCCTGACCGTCTCCGAGGGAACCCAGTGGCGGGAGACTGCGATACTGAAAACCCTTGAGCGCAGCTGGAATGAGACCGGCGCCCTGACCGGGGAGATCGAGCGTAGCCCACTACAGGGGGAGGAGCCCGGTCCGCTGACCCTTGGATACGCATTGACCCGACAGCGAGAGGGTGCGGAGCAAAGGATTCTCGTAATCGGCGACAGTGACTTCATCTCCAACAGTTTCATCGGCAATGCGGGCAATCTCGATCTGGGCCTTGCTCTAATCAGGTGGCTGACCGGCGATGACAAGATGATCGGTATCCCATCAGCACCCGCTGACGATCGTGAACTGCACCTCTCCAAAACCGCAACTGCCGTCATAGGCCTGGGTTCGCTGATCGTACTCCCCCTTACACTGCTCCTTACCGGCCTTCTGATGGGCTGGCGAAGAAACAGGGCCTGAGATGCTGGACAGACGTGCAGGAATCAATCTGCTGCTGCTCTCGGTAGTCTGTCTCCTTGGTCTGCAGGTCTGGCAAATTCAGCAAGCAGACAAAAGAACCGCACTGACACAACTGGACCCGGATGGAATCATCCGAATCGAAATCGATGACCTGTCGGGTAGGCAAATACTGCTTGAAAGAGAGGGAAGCGTCTGGCGTATAGGTGATAAGCGTGCTGACGCCAACCGTATCGCGCAACTGCTAGGGCTCTGCAAAACGCCAAGCCTGGAAAATTTCGACCTGCCTGCAGACCTGCGACCCTTCGGACTGGAGGCTCCGGTATTCGAACTGAAACTGAATAGTGAGACCCTTGCTTTCGGAAATACCGACCCGATTAACGGTTGGCGTTATGTCCGCTTCGCCGGTCAGGTCCATCTCATTGCCGATGGCTTCTACCATCACCTGAGCGCCCCGCCCGAAGTTTGGGAGGAATCCCGCTGATGCCGGAGCTGCCCGAAGTCGAAACGACACGACGCGGTATTGCGCCCCACCTGACGGGTGCCTGCGTCAATCGGGTGATCATCCGCCAGCCACGGTTGCGTTGGCCCATTCCGGACGATCTTCCCAAGCTTCTAAAAGGACAAAAAATCCTCGACGTCAGCCGACGGGGCAAGTATCTGCTGATCCAGTTCCGGCACGGTGTGCTGTTGCTGCACCTGGGAATGTCTGGCAGCCTGCGCATCCTGGCCAGCGATACCTCTCCCCAGAAACACGACCACTTCGAGATACGACTAAACGGAGGCAGATCTCTGCGCCTGCGGGACCCGAGGCGATTCGGCGCCGTACTTTGGGCGGGCGAGAGACCCCAGCTACACCCCCTGCTTGAATCACTGGGCCCTGAACCTCTAAGTAGCAGCTTCAGCGGAGCCTACCTGCACCGACAGGGCAGAGGTCGTCGTACCGCAGTTAAAAACATGATCATGGACAGCCGGGTCGTAGTCGGCGTGGGTAACATCTATGCCAGTGAAGCGCTGTTCCGAGCGGGCATTCATCCCAAACGCGCCTGTAATCGCATCTCCGTCACCCGATATGAGGCACTTGTAGACGCCATACGGACAATCCTCTCCGCTGCCATCGAACAGGGAGGCACAACCCTGCGCGATTTTCAACAAGAGGACGGCAAGCCTGGCTATTTTGCCCAGGAGCTCAAGGTTTATGGTCGCTCGGGAGAGCCCTGCCCTGCGTGTGGAGACAACATCTGCAGCCTGGTTATTGGCCAACGCAACAGTTTCTATTGCCCCCAGTGCCAGCATTGAGGGCCCCTACAGGCGTTTTCAAAGAGCGCCCAACTGACCGAATCCCTTGACACCCCCCCTCCCCCCCTCCTAGCATGCGGGAGTTTTTTATCGGGCATACCAAATTCATGGATATAACAACGATTCGCCAACTCATTGCAGACGACATGGCGTCTGTCGACAAACTCATCATTCAATGTCTGAAATCTGATGTCGTGCTGATTAACCAGATTGGCGCCTATATCGTGCACAGCGGGGGTAAACGGCTGCGTCCGATGATTGTGCTGCTGGCTGCCCGGGCCAGTGGCTATGAGGGAGGACACCACATCGACCTGGCCGCCATCATTGAATTCATCCATACCGCGACCCTGCTGCACGATGATGTGGTGGACGGCTCCGAATTGCGCAGAAATCGCGAGACCGCCAATGCGGTTTGGGGCAATGAGGCCAGCGTCCTGGTGGGCGACTTTCTCTATTCCCGCTCCTTCGAAATGATGGTGGACGTGGGTGAGATGAAGGTTATGGAGATTCTCTCTCACGCCACCAACCGAATCGCTGAGGGAGAGGTTCTGCAACTACTGAACGTACACAACCCCGAAACGAGTGAATCGGACTACATGGAGGTTATCAAGCGAAAAACAGCCACCCTGTTCGAGGCAGGCGCAAGACTGGGAGGTATTATCGCCGGCGTTCCTGAGAATCAGCAGCAGGCACTTGCCGATTATGGGCTGCATCTTGGCATCGCATTTCAATTGGTGGATGACGCCCTCGACTACGACGCCAGCAACACAGAGATCGGTAAAAATATTGGGGATGATCTTGCGGAAGGCAAACCCACGCTGCCCCTCATACAGGCCATGAAGAGAAGTAGTGAGAGAGACCGTCAACGCTTGATGGAGATCGTTGAAAATGGAGGTCTTGACCAGATAGACTTTGTGATGCAAACCATTCAAGAGACCGACGCCATCGCCTACACCCAAAAGATTGCACGCGATGAGGCCGAACTGGCCAAAGAGGCATTATCCCACCTGCCTGAGAGCCCATATCGACAGGCCCTGGCCGACTTGGCAGACTTCTCCGTTGCCAGAACCAATTGAATCGCTGCAACAATTCCATTACCATCTGTCGCTCGCTGCCGGCATCAGGCCGATTCAGCGCCAATTCGGGGTGTAGCTCAGCCTGGTAGAGCACTGTCTTCGGGAGGCAGGGGCCGGAGGTTCGAATCCTCTCACCCCGACCAATAACTCTGGATGATGGTCAATCAGCGCGTTTCCACGACTATCCTCGCTCGACCCTGAACTCTACAAAATATCCACCAAACTAAATCTCCTGAACACTAAGATTCATAAGTTATAATACAGCGCGATAAAAGAGCCTTTCTTGTTTGAATTCGATATCACCTGAAGCAATCAGTCTGCTTTGTTCACCCTCGAACAAACGGTACGACATGATGATCGGCCATGCACGAGAGAATGTTTCAGTCCGGCTCGACAGGCCATCTTAATTTAGGAATCCGGACCGATGGACAGTGACGGAAAAATTTTCTTGTCCACTCAATCAGGACTGTTCAACTGGAATGGCGGAGAAGGAGGGATTCGAACCCTCGGACCCCCTAAGGGATCACCTGATTTCGAGT
The DNA here is from genome assembly GCA_025655595.1 of Candidatus Thiodiazotropha sp. (ex Monitilora ramsayi). Lineage (GTDB taxonomy): Bacteria > Pseudomonadota > Gammaproteobacteria > Chromatiales > Chromatiaceae > Thiodiazotropha. The sequence continues at coordinate 800,579 of JAHXIO010000005.1, read as the reverse complement.
CAGGCCCGTTCGGCCACTCCGGCACCTCTCCATTCTGTAAACATACCGACATTATCACTCAACTCAAACTTCTCGGAGACAGGCAGTCTCTGGCATGCGAATATCAGATGATTGAGATCGGAGGGAGCATTTTGCATCATGCATGGCAGTCGATCCAGACAAATCATAGCCTGATTGTCTAAAATCAATGCCATTACCCATATATTCTCTAGTGTATGGCTCTTTCATCTAGCGCAATCATTTGACACGAAACGATACCAATCATGAAACAACAATATACATTCTTTCGTGCTTTCGGGAATCGGAGTAGCGGATAAATGTCTTAACAAGAAGAAATAGACAGGGCCGAAAATCGACCAAGATGGGACGACGTTCACCAATAATACCTGCGAGATCACTAATCACTTTCGGATTAGTACTGCTGATCGGCTGTAGCATTCCCCCGCCATTAGTAGAACGCATCAAGGCGGCTGGGGAGTTGGTCGTCATTACCCGCAACAGTGGCACCACACTCTACGAAGGACCCGAGGGTCTTACCGGATTCGAGTACGACCTGGTACAACTCTTTGCCAAAACGCTCGATGTCAAACCACACTTCATTATTCCCAAACGCTTTGATGACCTGTTACCCCGTGTAATAAACGGGGATGCGCATCTTGCCGCTGCCGGACTGACTGTTACACCCGACCGCGTGTCCGAGATACGGTTCGGCCCTCCCTACCAGGAGATTACACAGCAGGTCATATATCGCCAAGGCAACCGACGACCGCGCAAGATTAAAGATCTGATTGGAGGCAAACTCGTGGTTCTCGCCGGTAGCAGCCATGAAGAGGAGTTATTGCGACTGAAGGCATCTCATCCGGACCTGACCTGGGAAAGCCGCTCTGACCTGGAAAGTGCCGAATTGATGCAGATGGTGCATAACCGGGAGATCGATTACACCGTCGCCGATTCCAATGAGTTTGCAGTCAGCAGGCGTTTCATGCCAAACCTTGGTGTCGCCTTTGATCTGACGGATCCCCAACCTCTGGCATGGGCCATGGCGCATGCAGAGGATGCGAGCCTGTTCAACGCCATGAAGGACTTTTTTGACCGTATCACCGAGGATGGCACACTCGATCAACTGATCGAACGCTACTACGGCCATATCGGTCGCCTCAATTTCGTCGAGCTTCAGACCTTCGTCAAGCACTTCAATAATCGCCTGCCCAAGTACGAGCCCTTTTTCAAAGAGGCTGCCGAAGATACCGGCATCGATTGGCGATTACTTGCGGCCATCGGATACCAGGAGTCTCATTGGAATCCTAAGGCCAAATCACCCACTGGTGTCAGAGGTATCATGATGCTCACACTGACCACCGCCAAACAGATGAAAATAGAAAGCCGGCTGGATCCCCGGCAAAGCATCATCGGCGGCGGCAAATATCTACGTTACATTGAAAAGAAATTACCGGATCGAATTCAGGAACCTGACCGCCTGTGGCTAACGCTGGCCGGATACAATGTGGGATTTGGCCACCTTGAGGATGCAAGAATCCTAACGGAACATCTTGGTGAAGACCCCGATAAATGGGCGGATGTTAAAAAACACTTGCCGAAACTCAGCCTGAAAAAGTGGTACTCCAGTCTCAAACATGGCTATGCACGCGGCAATGAACCTGTGAACTACGTGGACAACATCAGAGCCTATTCAGAACTATTGAGATGGCAACTACGCAAACAGGCGATGCTGAACGAAGATACCGACAATGACGAGAAGACTCATGCGCTATCGATTATTCCGGATGCCCTGTGAGGCGCACTGAATTTCTTTACAGCCAATCGGTCAATTGCACACCGAAGCCAATACGATTGGTATCGGCATTGTAGTCAATCAGGCTCTCGCCATAACCGTTGAAGTATTGAACATATCCACGCCAGCGTTTGTGTAGCGGAAAGCTCCAATCAACCTGAAAAGTATCCCTGCCCTCACCGTCGAATAGGTTACGCAACATCAGACTGAAAGTGTGCTCGCCTTTTTTATAGATGCCGGTCAGTTCATAGTGACCGAGAAAATCGGTGATATCCGGATTGTCGTCGTCGCTCTCATTGATACGACGCCAGGGCTTGAGTCCGACAAGAAACCTGTCTTTTTCAAAGATGAAATTAGCGTACAGACGATTCCAACTACGAGAAAGAAATCCGCCCTGTCCATTCGACTGATGAACAACCCCTACCTGAAAAAGAGAGTTTCGCCACCCTCCGATCTCCCAATCATTCGGCACAATAAGAAACATCTCTGGCTCATGGATGGTTTCCCGAAAAGGGGAGGATATCTTTCGATTGTAGGCCTGCCAGAAAGAGAGATTGCTATAAGCCACGTAGAGGTCCGCATCCGTTCCCATCACTCTTTCTATGACAGGTATTTTAAAACTGAGCTGAAACTTTATCTCAACCTGGTCAAAATCGGATGCTGGGGTATTATAGATCTCATAGTTGGGCGTATCGTTATAGGACGCCAGTAGAACGTAGTTACGTTTATGCGGCGACAGTACGAAGGGATTAAATCGGGTAGATTTTTCTGCCTGTATCCGCCGACTGATCAGTGACTCATCCAGCGGAACCGGTTCCGCGGGAGTAGCCTCAACCATCGGTTTCGGATCTGCCTCATCCGTCACTACAGGCTCTTTGACGCTGATCACCACTTCACATTGGGTTTTCAGCTCAGCCAGGCTCATATTGGGATCAGCAATCTTGATCTGTTCCAGTAAACAGGCATCCATCCGAGACAGACTATCAGCCGCAACAGACTGACCAGCTGATACAACAAGCAGAAAAACGGTCAGAAACGGACCAAGCCATCTGGTAATCATTATCACGATGTTTGCCTTTCCTCTCTTTGTTGCTGGCGACGATGGCGAAAAAAATCTTTCAACAGCCCACTGCTCTCTTCGCTCAGGGGACCATGCTCCACCCGAACTTTGTGGTTAAACCGTTCATCTGTAGGGAGCAAATCGAACACGCTGCCGGCGGCACCGCCTTTGGGATCATGCGCTGCGAAAACCACCCGGTCGACCCTGGCATGGACAATGGCGCCGGCACACATTGGGCAGGGTTCCAGGGTGACATAGAGGGTGGTCCGACAAAGCCGATAGTTACCCACTCTGGCGGCAGCATCACGCAATGCCACAACCTCGGCATGGGCAGTTGGATCCTGACTTATGATCGGCCGGTTCCATCCCTCGCCGACGATCTCTCCGTCCAGGACAATCACGGCACCCACGGGTACCTCGCCCTCCTCCCAGGCACATTGGGCAAGCTCAAGTGCACGCCGCATGAATCTCACGTCGGCTTGATCAGGTTCAAGCTGATTCACAACCTATTCCACTAATCGTCAGCGCGCCGTCCCTTACTCCCATTCGATTGCAAATGAGTCATTTTTACTTCTTAATATCAATGACTTACTTGTTGACGGAGGAAGTAATACCATAAAAAATACCATACTTGGAAAAACTGCCGACTGAACGCTACCACACAGCAACTCTCTAGGCCACCTTCCGGGCTTTGAATTCCAGACGTTTCTGCTCCTGCAGGCAATGGTTCACCGCCGCTGTTTGGCAAAGCGAAAGAATATCTCGCCCCAGCGCTTAAACCACCCTTTACCGCTTACGACCTTTCCATCGACAGGGCATTTTTCCCGTGCACACCTCTGGCGGTTTGCATACTACTATCCAGGGGTAGGCTCAGAATCCCTGGGGCGAAAGTATTCCGGGTTTGTCTGCCGTGGGGTGAACGGCTTCAGGAATTCACAGTGCGCCTTATCTCGCCAGTGGTTTGTCGGTTGGCGATAGCACTTTCTTCGACCGCAAGACAGGCCAGCTTTTTGGTGGGGTGGCATCACATGTTTAAGCTGAGAGTTTTGTGTTAGGGCGCGATGTTAATGCTTGCCTCCGCAGTAACGGTTGCTGCTGACCCCCCCATCAAGGGAGATGCAAAAAACGGCAACCTGGCGTTTGGCCAGTACCGCACCTGCCATTACCCCGAAAAAATTATCAAGCATAACAACGGGCCCAACATCAACAGTATCTTCGGAAAAACCACCGGCAGACAACCCGGCTTTCCTTATTATTCCGTGACATTTAAAAAAGCTGAATTCATATGGTCGTCCGAGTTGTTGGATAATTGGCTCAGTAACCCTTACACCGTGACGTTTCCTGATGCAACCATGATGTCCCCGGGTGTGCCTGATCCACAGGATAGAGCGGACTTGATTGAGTATTTAAAGACTTTTCAGGATAAGCCTTAATCCCTTTGTCGAGAGGATACCTCTGAATAATGCAAAATCATCATTCAGAGGTACCCTGGTATTTAGCCTGTCTGATTTCCATCATAGCTGTGCAGGTTGAATAATGCCTATTTATAGTCTTACCTAGTCTACATACTGGACTTTGTACTGAAGCTTTTTAGTGATTATCGTAGAAAACTGTTTGTGTAAGCCTTGGTTGCCAGGGTGCATGACGTGGTCGATACGACATATTGAATTGAGGACATATACCATGACCCATTTCAGGCTTGCAGTATTCGTTGTTCTTGCGTCAACCTTAACCGGATACACACTGGCGTCCGATTCTCCCATCACGGTCCCGCCCGAAAGCACGACTTATTCCCCGTATCTTGAGCAGGACTTCCCCAATCAGGTTCTCTTTGGCGATACCCACCTGCATACGACGTTCTCGGCTGATGCCGGTCTCGCGCTGGCCACCCTGACCCCCGATGATGCCTATCGTTTTGCCAAGGGGGAGAAAGTTGTCTCATCGCTCGGTATACCGGCACGACTGCAACGGCCCCTGGACTTTCTGGTGGTGGCGGATCACGCAGAAAACCTCGGCGTGCCGGTGGCGCTGAGAAATAATGACCCGGTCCTGCAGAAAAATGATTGGGGCAAAAAGCTGGTGGAACTCAACGGTCCGTCGATGGAGGAGGTTGTCGCCGCCTACAGCTGGTGGTTCGGGACGGTGAATACCCCGGATGCAGTCGACCCGATGGCCGGCACCGGGATGATGGAAACCTATTGGAAGATGACCACTGAAGCCGCTGAGCAGCACAACCAGCCCGGCCAGTTTACCGCCCTGATCGGCTACGAGTGGACCTCCGGTCCCAGCGGAAACAACCTACACCGTATTGTTGTGTTCCGCGATGGCAAAGACCGGGCCGACCAGATCGTGCCGCTATCCGCCTACGACACGGAAGACCCGGAGGCGCTCTGGGACTGGCTGCAAAGCTACGAAAGCAAAACCGGCGGCAAGGTGCTGGCGCTGGCGCACAATGGCAATCTTTCCAATGGTTTGATGTTTGATGATGTCACCCTGTCGGGTAAACCGCTGAGCGCTGACTACGCCGCACGCCGACAGCGTTGGGAGCCTATCTATGAAGTCACCCAGATCAAGGGCGATGGCGAGACCCATCCGGCCCTGTCCCCCGACGATGAATTTGCGGACTTCGTCACCTGGGACAAGGGCAGCTTTGGCGCGCAGCGCAAGACCCCGGACATGTTACCGAGGGAGTACGCCCGTGCGGCCCTGCAGCGCGGCCTGGCCTACGAGCAAAAACTCGGCGTTAATCCTTTCAAGTTTGGCATGCTCGGCTCGACCGACAGCCACACCGGACTGGCCACCTTCGAGGAAAATAATTTCTTCGGCAAGGTCTCGGCCATGGAGCCCACCAATGATGAGACCCGCTTACTCGAAGCTGTCACAGGGGTGCTGACCCCCGATGACCCTAGCGATGACCTGCTCAGCGCCGATGGTGCGGCGTCCGGTCTGGCGGCGGTATGGGCGCGGGAGAATACCCGCGAGGCGATCTGGGATGCCATGAACCGGCGCGAAGTCTACGCCACTACCGGCACGCGTATCCGGGTGCGGGTGTTCGCCGGTTACGACTTTGTCGAGGAGGATTTGCCGCGAGCCGATTTTGCCGCCCACGGCTATGCCCACGGTGTGCCTATGGGAGCTGATCTGCCCGCTGATCCGAAGGGCCGCGCCCCGGCCTTGCTGATTCGGGCCCTGCGCGACCCGGACGGCGCCAATCTCGATCGGGTACAGGTTGTGAAAGGCTGGCTCAAGGCCAATGGCGAAACAGCCGAGAAGGTTTATAACATCGCCTGGTCCGGTGATCGCAAGCCGGGCAAGGGCGGTAAGCTACCCGCTGTGGGTAATACCGTCGATGTCGAAGCTGCCAGTTGGAGCAATAGCATTGGCGCCGCCACACTGGCGGGCTATTGGCAGGATCCGGATTTTGACCCTAAACAATCGGCCTTCTATTACATCCGGGTGCTCGAAATCCCCACGCCACGCTGGACCACCTATGACCGAAAAGTGTTTGGTGTTGAAGTGCCTGAGAATATACCCGATTCTATTCAGGAGCGCGCTTACACCTCACCGATCTGGTACCAGGCAAAAAAATAAAATCGGCAAATACTAAAGGCCGGCTTCTTCAGCGCTGCCTTATAGTGCTGTTGCGGCGAGCCAATGCGTTCCCCGGCTTCAGCATATGGATCCGGTGAAGCACCTCTGATTCTTCCAGTCAGCCAAACTTCTGGGAGGAAACGGCTGTACATTGCTGCTTTCCTGCCGACCGCGGCGAAAGTGGCAACTCAGCCCTGGAGGGGCAGTCCAACTCTATGAATCAGTGAGGGCGAAGTAAAGGTTCCGTTTCTAGTCAAGCCAAGTAGAGCAAAGGCTGTTTCGCTCTCTGCTGAAGAAAGCGCGGATGGCCACTCCCGGAGATCGGCGTCCCATCCGCGCGGAGGAAAATGACTCACAAGAGGGCAGTGTCATGAAGAGATACTTGATGGCGGGTGCCATAGCCTTTGTCTGTGCGTCTGCAACAGCGTTCGCTGGTGGCATGAAGGAGGCCGGTGGCATGATGCACAAGGGCTTTGAGCAGTTGGATATGGACAAGAGCGGTACCCTCAATCGGGAGGAAGGGATGGCGCGCGAGGACGTGAAAGAGTACTGGCGGGATATTGACTTCAACATGGACGGGGTCGTGGACCAGTCAGAGTTCAGCGCCTTCGAGCTAGAGATTAAAGAGGAAGCTGATGAAGCGAAATAAGCATTGAGGGAATATCAAGAGCCGCGGGCGAATCAGTGAGTCGCGCCAGGGCGAACCGCTTCCGAAGGAGAGCCATCATGGTGCGGCTTTGCCGCGGCTTAATACAATATTGGGGGAGACCATTTTAACCTTCCCAATATCCTTCCTGTCGTGAACCGATCTGAGGTTCCTCATTTCCTGCATTGAGGAACATCTGGAGACCCATGGGGGTGCAACCAACTCCGATGCACGGAGCAACAGCCACAAGGAACCTCACTCAGAAGCCGGTCCCACACATCTACCATTGGTCTTGAGAAGAGCCTGGACAAGTGGCTTTTTGACGCAGCTCAAGGCTCTCTGACAGCATAAGGCGCTATCCTACGAGACGGACTTAAGGAAAAGACCTGAGACCCCATGGACCAGGCCGGCGACTACACACTGTGGACATGGTGATTGAAGGTCAGTGAATTGAAACAACTTGTAAAGAAATTCGTATATTTTGTAGGGTTATGTGCCGCCGTGCACTCCGTTTCCGCCGGCCAGTTTGATACCACTGTCCCGATGCGCGACAAAGGTGCTGTCACCTACTATGTTCCGGGATATCTCGGGGGGATCGGTGCGGTGGAGCTGATGGTGGATACCGGATCAGGCTACCTTACAATCAACGAGGAGGCCCTCACGATTCTCAAGCAGAAGAACCAAGCCCGCTACGTCAAAGACCTGAAGGGCATTCTGGCAAACGGTTCCAAGCTGCGGGTCCCTGTCTACTCCCTGAGTGCAGTTAACATTGGAGGGGACTGCCTGTTGCATGATGTGGAGGCGGCTGTGTTTCCCGGAAATACACGCTACATCCTGGGACTCAGCGCACTGCAAAAGGCCGCGCCATTTATTTTCTCCCTCGACCCACCCCGTCTTGTTCTTAGCAACTGTCAGGGCAGTGCCGCCACAGGATAGGTTACACTCCTGTCTGCAACGCTCTGGGGCTACCTCGTAGAGGTCGCGCCGACCGCCGAAAATTCGGCACGAAATTCGGGGCACCCGTTAAATGACACGTACCCTTCGTCACTAACCCAATACCCCAGATCAAGATGCAGCCTTAAGGGTACGGAAAGCAGTATGCCAGCATCGTCGCCCAAGGCTTGACCAGACTTGCATAACACAGCCAGCCTATCCTAGAATTCGATCCGTTAGCGGGCACCGAATGATGGTTCTTACCTCGGCTGCCGAACACGTAGGTTCGATTCCGATCGCCCGCTCCATTTGGCCCTGATTACCTTGCCAACGTTTCGGGTTGCCTCAAGGTAGCGACCTGATTCTTCATCACCCTGCTGGTTTAGTGGTTTGACCTCTCCATCGGTTAACCCCTGAAATATAACAAGAAAAATGTCGGGGAGTGCAGATAAGCAAGAAAAGGACATGTTGATTTTGTAGCCAATACAGTTCTGATTGTATGGAGCAGGCAATAGTATGAGCATACACCCCACCGCCATTGTTGATAGCGGCGCTGAACTGGGTCGCAATGTTTCCGTTGGACCCCACTCAATAATCGGACCCCATGTGATCATAGGTGATGAATCCTGGATTGGGCCGCACGTTGTCATCAATGGACCAACCAGGATCGGAACAAAGAATCGCATTTATCAATTTGCCTCAATCGGCGAGGCACCTCAGGATTTGAAATATGCGGGAGAGCCGACGCAGCTGGAAATTGGCGATCGCAACACCATTCGTGAGTGTGCCACGATTAACCGTGGCACGGTCAATGGCGGCGGGATTACCCGAGTGGGGGATGACAATCTACTCATGGCCTATATTCATATTGCCCATGATTGCACTGTCGGGAACAGGACTGTTTTCGCTAACAACGCTTCACTGGCGGGCCATGTTGACATCGGAAACCAGGTGATATTGGGTGGTTTCACCCTGGTTCATCAGTTCTGCTCTGTCAGTGATCACGCATTTACGGGAATGGGGAGCGCCATCTCAAAGGATGTGCCACCCTATCTGATGGTGTCAGGAAATCCTGGTCACCCTCACGGCATCAACAGTAAGGGGCTTGAACGGCGAGGCTTCAGTCCGGAAGCCATCAGGGCGATCAAGCGTGCTTACAAGATACTCTACCGATCCGGACTGTCATTGGAAAAGGCGAAGCAGGAGATCGCGGCCATGGCCGAGGATGTCATGGAGTTGACCATATTTTCCCGCTTTCTGGGGCAATCCCAGCGCAGTATTATTCGATAGTGATGTACACGCACTGTGGAATTGAAAAATAGATCCTTTTAGCCATTCGCCACTTTACTTATAACATCCAGAATCCGATCGACCTGCGCATCCTTCAACTCGGGAAATACCGGCAGTGACAGGCACTGCTGAGAAATCAGCTCACTGACCGGAAGTGAGAGCCCCTGGCACGCATTGGCGAAGGCCTGCTGCTGGTGAAGTGGGATGGGATAGTAGATGGCACAGGCGATCTCGTTGTCGCGTAGAGCCTGCTGTATGGTATCTCGATTTTCCGCCAGCAGGGTGTACTGATGATAGACGTGATGGCCGATCCCATCCTCATAGGGAGGCGTAATCCCTCGTATCTCTGCCAGCGCTGCGCTGTAACGGTGGGCAACGCGGCGTCTATTCTCGTTGTAGTTGTCGATACGCTTCAACTTCACTCGTAAAATTATCGCCTGCAGTTCATCAAGGCGGCTGTTAAAGCCAATCTCGGAGTGATGGAACTGTTTCCAGCTGCCATGGTTACGCAATACTCTTAGGCGCTCAGCCAGATCGGCGGAGTTGGTGGATACTAAACCGCCGTCCCCGTATCCCCCAAGATTTTTACTGGGAAAGAAACTGAAGCAGCCTGCCAGGCCGAAGTCGCCAGTCTGCCTGCCGTCAATATGCGCGCCAAATGACTGCGCACAATCTTCAATCACCAGGAGATCGTGTCTCTCGGCGAGTAACAGGACAGTGGCCATGTCGACAGGTTGTCCGAAAATGTGAACGGGCAATATTACCCGGGTCCTTTTGGTGATGGCGTCCTCTATCTGGTTGAGATCCATGTTGTAGGTTTGTGGATCGATATCGACAAAAACCGGCGTAGCACCTAGGTAACGGATCGCCTCGGCAGTTGCGATGAAGGTGAAGGGAGTGGTAATTACCTCGTCACCTTCCTCGACTCCGGCGGCAATCAATGCCAGATGAAGAGCTTCGGTACCGGAGGCGACGCCAACAGTGTGCTCTACGCCCAAGTATTCTGCACACTCCTCTTCAAAGACGCGCACATTAGGTCCGAGTATAAACTTAGTTTCTTCCAGTCCTGCCAGGAGACCATTATCGATCTCCTCCTTGAGATCGAGATATTGCTTCTTGAGGTCTACCATCGGGATCATGATCTTCACCTGGCAGCGTCAACCACCCAGTTGTTCGCTAATATCAATTGCCGTCTTTAGGGCCTCTCGTCCATCCTCGCCGGTAACCAGCGGTAAGGTGTCATTCCGGATAGCATCGAGAAAAGCGCGTAACTCAGCCATGATGGCATCTGAATTCTCAAAAACACTCTCTTCACTGGTTATTTCAGGAATACCAGGGAATATCTCCTTTTCTCCCTTGCGATGAATACTAAGGATCTTGTTCTGGAAATCGATCGAGATATAGGCATCAGGTTGAAAGATGCGCATTTTGCGCTGTGGTTTCATACTCACCCGGCTGGCGGTAACGTTAGCCACGCAGCCATTCTCGAATCTGATCCTAGCGTTTGCGATGTCATACTCCTGGGTCAGTACCGCCCCCCCTTTGGCATCTATTGACGCGATGGGAGAGCCCACCATTTTTTGGATGATATCAATATCATGGATCATCAGATCCAGCACTACATTGACGTCGGCGCCACGTAGATTAAAGGGGGCGAGACGATGCGATTCAATAAATTGTGGATCCTTGAGAACACCTTCAAGTGCCAGTACCGCGGAGTTGAAGCGTTCCAGATGCCCCACCTGAAGTACTCGCTGCTTGTGTCGGGCGATTTCAATCAGTGCATCTGCTTCTGCAACGGTAACGGTTATTGGTTTTTCCAACAGCACGTGGATACCGCTGCCGAGAAACTCTTTTGCAACCTGATGGTGAAGCTGAGTAGGTACCACGATGCTGACGGCGTCCACCTTGTCCATAAGATCGTGATAGTCGGATAACGCCTCTGTGTTGCACTCCTTGGCAACATTGGCGGCAGCATCAGGATCGATATCGACCACTGCGACCAGTTCCGAATCGCCAAGTGCGGCATATTTTTGGGCGTGGTATCGGCCGAGATAACCAACACCGATTACAGCGGTTCTTATTTTATCCATCTCTGTGTGAGCGCTATCGTATGTTGATTAAATAAATATAGCCTATGAAGTGTCTGCTCGGGCCGGTGACGCTGGTAACGACTTGCATCCTCTTCCCGGCTGGCCATCCTGGCCGCCACATGGGGCATGATCCGCGTCCTTGCGTTACTGTAACTCTAGTGAGTCTACGCCAGTTTGCGGGATCTTGAAGCACTCAGTCGGTGATGCTAACCCGCAACAGTCCGCGGTCGCCCGCGTATTCAATCAACACATATTTCTGGACACGACATGCTGTAATGACTGGAATTTAGTCATCTTGATTATTTAATTAAAACAAGTACGTATAAAAATACTCAACGCCAGCGATGCCAAACGCGAATTCGGTGAGATGCTTATCAACGCACAGCACGGTCCGGTTGGCATCAACCGCAATGGTAAACCTGTTGCCGTGGTGATCTCGGCGTCTGAATATGCGCAGCTTGAGGTACTAAAAGAGGCACATCTGAAGCAATCCATCGCAGAAGGTATCGCCGACTTGCAGGCCGGAAAAATCAGCGATGGTAAATCCATCATCGGCAAAATGCGTAAACGGGTAGCTAGTTAAATCCTGGGCTAAGCCGTGGCAAAGCGCAGCCTTAGCTACCAATTCACGGACAAAGTGGAACGTGATCTTGAAGGTATCATCGACTATACCGCACGGGAATGGGGAGCTGCTCAAACCAATTCCAACCTAGACGGCCTGGAAACGCGCGCGCAACTCCTTGCTGGAAATCCAGACATTGGAACGGCACGCGAATCACTCTTTGAAGGGCTGCTCAGCTTCCCTTACGAAAGCCATATTCTGTACTACAAAAAACAGGCACGCGGCATCGTGATTTTACGAGTACTCCATCAGTACATGGATCCAGTGAAACACCTCTGATTCTGTAGAGCCGCAAAATCCAGGCCTCTGGTTCTGGAAATAGATAGCCGGTATCTGGATTGCTGATACCATGCCAGCATCAATTTTTCTTTCATGGTATCGATGTCTGCTGCCTTGCCACACGCAACAAACACCATGAAAAATACCATTGATGATGTAGATTATATTATTTCCATTGTCTTTTTTATTGTTATATTTCAATATATTATAAACTCATCCTATTCCCACTCGATCGTGGCGGGCGGTTTGCTCGAGATGTCATAGGCTACCCGAGAGATACCCTGCACCTCATTGATGATTCTGCGTGAGACTTCTTCAAGAAACTCGAAAGGCAGATGGGCGAATTTTGCGGTCATGAAATCCACGGTTTTCACCGCCCTCAGCGTGACAACATACTCATAGCGGCGGGCATCACCCACAACCCCGACGGATTTTACCGGCAGGAAGACAGCAAAGGCCTGACTCACCTCGTCGTAGAGATTGTGTTTACGCAGCTCTTCGATATAGATGTGATCCGCCTCTCGCAGCAGATCCGCATAGGTCTTCTTCACCTCACCAAGAATGCGCACACCGAGCCCGGGACCGGGAAAGGGGTGGCGATAGACCATTTCGTAGGGCAGCCCCAGCTCCACGCCGATCTTCCGCACCTCGTCCTTGAACAGTTCCCGCAAAGGCTCCACCAGGCGAAGCCTCATATAATCGGGCAGACCCCCTACATTGTGGTGAGATTTGATCACATGGGCCTTCCCGGATTTGGCACCTGCCGACTCAATCACATCGGGGTAGATTGTGCCCTGCGCAAGGTAGGATACCCCTTCCAGCTTACCGGCTTCTTCCTCAAAAATATCGATGAAGAGATTACCGATAATCTTACGTTTCTGCTCCGGATCGGATACCCCCTTGAGGGCCTTGAGGAAGCGGTCTTCCGCATTGACACGAACCACCTTGACGCCCATGTGTTCGGCAAAGGTGGCCATCACCTGGTCACCCTCATGCAACCGCAGCAAACCATTGTCTACGAAAACACAGGTCAGTTGATCACCAATCGCCCGATGCAGCAGTGCCGCCACGACAGATGAGTCGACACCACCGGAGAGACCCAGAACCACCTTGTCCTCACCCACCTGTTCTCTTACATGGTTGATACTGTCCTCGATTATCTTGCCTGGTGTCCACACCGCTTCACAGCCACAAATATCGAACAGAAACCTGTCGATAATCCGTTTACCCTGACGAGTGTGGGTCACCTCAGGATGGAACTGAACACCGTAATAACCACGGCTATCGTCCGCCATCCCTGCCAGGGGCGCATTTTCCGTCTCACACATCACCTGGAAGCCGGGTGGCAGCGTATCAACACGGTCACCATGGCTCATCCAGACGTCCAGCAGGCCATAGCCTTCAGGACTCGTGTGGTCCTCAATATCCCGCAGTAGGCGAGAGTGACCTCTTGCTCTGACCTGCGCATAGCCGTACTCGTGTTTGTCCGCCGGCGTCACAGTGCCACCCAACTGCGCCGCCATGGTCTGCATACCGTAACAAATACCCAACACCGGGACTCCCAACTCAAACACCCGGGCCGGCGCCGAGGGCGCCTCATCATCTGTGACTGTCTCAGGACCACCGGAAAGAATAATGCCTGCCGGTTTCTCTCCCTCAAAACCCTGATCGGCATTGTCGTAAGGAAAGATCTCACAATAGACCCCCGCCTCTCGTACCCTGCGCGCAATCAACTGGGTGTACTGGGAGCCGAAATCGAGGATCAGAATTCTGTGGGCATGGATATCGGTTGACATGTTCTAGTTACTTCCCGTCATAAAAAACAGAAGGGGCGAGCGAGATCTTCGCTACGCCCCCTTACAGCGATCAGAATGACCGACATGAAGATCAATCACGCCGGTAGTTGGGTGCTTCCTTGGTGATAGTCACATCGTGTACGTGGGACTCGGTCATTCCCGCTCCGGTAACCCGTACGAACTGGGTCTTGGAGCGCATCTCATCGATGGTTGCACAACCTGTGTATCCCATGCTGGAACGGATACCACCGATCAACTGATAGATAATATTCTGCACCGTACCTTTGTAGGGTACCCGACCCTCAATACCCTCAGGCACCAACTTGTCCTTGTCGTTGGTCTCCTGAAAGTAGCGGTCACTGGAACCCTCTTTACCGGACATGGCGCCAAGAGATCCCATACCGCGATAGGACTTGTAGGAGCGACCCTGATAGATCTCCACCTCACCCGGAGCCTCGTCGGTACCGGCAAACATGCCGCCCAGCATCACGCTGTAGGCTCCGGCCGCCAACACCTTGGAGATATCGCCGGAGTAACGGATGCCGCCATCCGCGATCAACGGCACACCGCTTCCTTCCAGGGCTTGGGCCACATTTGAGACTGCCGTCACCTGAGGGACGCCAACACCGGCAACGATCCGGGTGGTACAGATCGATCCCGGCCCTATGCCCACTTTCACCGCGTCTGCTCCCGCTTTGACCAGATCCCGTGCCGCATCCGCGGTGGCGATATTACCGCCAATGACCTGGACATCTGGATAGCGCTTCTTGACCCAGGCAACGCGATCCAAAACACCCTGGGAGTGGCCGTGGGCGGTATCGACCACGATCACATCCACACCCGCCTGCACCAGGGCATCGACCCGCTCTTCGGTCCCGGCGCCTACACCGACAGCGGCACCGACACGAAGCCGCTCCTGCTCATCCCGACAGGCGTTGGGATTGTCCTTCGCCTTCTGGATATCCTTAGCCGTGATCATACCGCGCAGCGCGAAATCATCGTCCACTACCAGTACTTTCTCGATCCGGTGCTTATGCAGTAGCTGCATGACCTCATCCCGGCTCGCACCCTCTTTTACGGTTACCAGGTCCTCTTTGCGGGTCATGATATTGCGCACCGGATCATCCATCTTGCGCTCAAAGCGAAGATCCCGACCCGTAACAATGCCTATCAGCTCCTCGCCGTCGACCACCGGCACACCGGAGATATTGCGCGAGCGGGTCAGCTCCACGACTTCGCCGATACTGACATAGGGACCGACGGTGATCGGTTCGCGGATCACCCCACTCTCATACTTTTTAACCCGGTTGACCTCTTCCGCCTGTTGTTCCGGTGTCATATTTTTGTGCACGATGCCCATGCCGCCCTCGAGCGCGATGGCGATGGCGAAACGCGACTCGGTCACCGTATCCATGGCGGCGGAGACGAGAGGTATGCTCAGATCGATCCCCCTCGTGAGTTTGGTGCTCAGCTCGACATCCTTGGGCAGAACCTGGGAGTGCGCCGGCACCAGGAGAACATCGTCAAAAGTGAGGGCTTCCTCGATTACTCGCATAACTTTCATTCCGGGGTGGGGTGAAGATAGCCGGGCATTATAGGATTTGAGGCCTTAACGGTAAACCGGCAGAACAGGTATTCCTTCCACAACAAACCGACTCCCGACCCAGGTTACCGAAAAAAGACGCTGGTGATATTGATTCTGACACATTGACAGATCACAGGAAGTCACCCTCGGAATTCTCAAAAAACCCTAAAAAATGACCATCCATCCTGCGATCTTAAGGCTATGATACTGAGTAGGGGGAGAGTAATGTACCGGCATGGATATGCATGAAAACAAAGACAAAATATATTAACCTCCGGAATCTGCTGCTTTTTCTCCTGCTCCTATCCAACCTGGGCAGACTCTCTGCCGCCCCTAATCAACTCACCGTCCGGGTCGGCGTTTATCACAACCCGCCTCTGGTCTCCATCAGCTCCACCGGTGCGCCACGTGGCATTTTCATCGAAATTTTGAGCGCGATTGCCCGGCATGAGAACTGGCATCTGCAATATTTTCGAGGCACCTGGAGTGAACAACTGTCACGTCTGCAGGCGGGCCAGATCGATCTACTCCCGGCCATCGCCATTGATGACACCAGAGAGAAGCGGTTTCTCTACAACGAGGAGACCGTGATCGCCAACTGGGGACAGATTTTCGTACCGGAGGACTCCGGAATTCAATCCTTACCGGATCTCGACAGCCAGGTCATTGCCGTGCTGCAGGACGATATCTACTATATCGGCGAACCCGGCATTGAATCGATCTGCCACGCTTTCGATATCGATTGTGAGCTGGAGCCCTACCCCTCCTACGAATCGGTCTTGCTGGCCGTTGCCAGGGGAAAGGTGGATGCCGGTCTGGTCAATCGCCTTTACGGTGCGACAGAAGGCCTCAGATTCACCCCCCTACCCAGCCCGATCGTATTGATGCCGACGGATATCCGTATGGCTGTCTCGAGAAAATCCCAATACGGCGAAATCCTCAAAACACGGATCGACCACCATCTCAAGCAGATGAAAACAGACGAACTCTCCATCTATCACGAAGAGTTAAATAAGCTGTTCAACAGCAAGCATACGAAACAAGAGGAACCATCCTGGTATTTCAGAGCATTCGTTCTCTCTCTACTGGTGGCAGTTAGTCTTTTTACACTGATGCAATTCATGCGCTGGCGTATGCGACAGCAGAGCCGGCAATTGTCGCAGGGAGAGACAAGATACAAACGCTTTTTCGACGGTGTCGCGATCTCCCTTTGGGAAGGCGACAGTTCCCGTATTTTAGTCAGACTGCGTGAGCTGATATCCAATGGTGAAACCGATATCGAAGCCTATTTCAACGCGAATCCTGATGAGCTCAAAACCTGGGTCAAACAGATCCGCATCGTGAGCGCAAATCCGGCCACACGCCGCCTGTTCGGTGTCAATACCGTGCAAGAGCTGCAGAGCTGGGTCCCACACACCTTTACACCTTCCGCCTATCGTGCCTTACAGAAAACCCTGGTAGCGGCAAGTCAAAAGAAGCGCGTCTTCACCGGCGAAATGGATCTGCTCGCTTTCAACCGCAAACCGATCAGGGTCATTATTTCCTTTCCAATCTCCTATTCGCTTGAGGAGTCTCAACGGGTACCGGTCTCCATGCTCGATGTCACCCATCAGCGCCAGACCGAAAAGCAGCTATCCCAGGTCATCAAAGGGGCATCCCTCGGTTTTTGGGATTGGAATCTGGTGACCGACGAACATATCGTAAACGATCGCTGGATAGGTATGCTCGGCCTTCAACGATCCGAGCTTCACAATCGAATATCAGATTTTGCAGACCGATTACATCCCGATGACGAACCGTTGACGATGCCTGTTATCCGCGACCATATTCAAACAGGCAATCCCTACTCCCTGGAATTTCGTATGCGTCACGCGGATGGCCATTGGGTCTGGATCCAGGGATCCGGTGCCGCAGTTGAATACGACCCCTCCACCCACCAGCCGATCCGCGCTTGCGGCACGCATGAAGACATCACCAAACGCAAACATGCCGAGGAGACACTTCACACCCTGATGCGGAGCATGGTGGGCATCACCGGAGAGGATTTTTTTGATCGGGCGGCACGGGAGCTTTGCCACTGGTTCCACGCCGACGGCGCCAATATCGGCGAGTTGGTCGACAATAACCGCATCGTTGCGCTATCAACCATCGTCGACGGAAAAATGGTGGAGGACTTTCAGTATCATCTGACAGGCACGCCCTGCAATCAGGTGGTCATGCAGGGCCCCCACCTCTATCCCGAAGGGGTGCAGGACCTCTTTCCCACTGATGAGGACCTGACCGTACTCGACATCGAAGGCTATGCCGGTGTGCCGATCCGCAATATAAAGGGAGAGGTAATCGGTGTTGTCTGGGTCGTCTCACGCAACCCCTTGCGCATGGAGTCCGATTGGGAGGACGTGATGGAGATCATCGCCGCCCGCATCAGCGCGGAGATCGAACGCAAGCGGGCAAACGAGAAACTGGAACACCAGGCCACCTATGACTCCCTCACCGATCTTCCGAACCGGCGCCTCTTGCTCGATCGGCTCACGCAAGCACAAGCGAACTGTCGACGGCATGAACACAAAGGCGCGGTGATCTTCCTGGACCTGGATCGTTTCAAGACCATTAACGATTCGTTGGGCCATACAGTGGGGGATCTACTGTTGATCGAGGTTGCCAAACGACTGCAGTCACAGATACGCGATGAAGACACTGCATCCAGATTGGGCGGTGATGAATTTGTCGTACTCTTTTCAGAACTGAGCAACGACCCTCAGGTCGCCGCACAGCAGGCCAGCCAGGGAGCCAATAAGATACAGTCGGCGCTCTCTGCACCCTACACCATCCGGGGTAACGAACTGCACATCACACCGAGTCTGGGCATCGTCATCTTTCCCATGGACGACGAGAGTGCCGATGACATTCTGAAATACGCAGACAGCGCGATGTACCGGGCCAAAGAGGCGGGACGGAACACTGTCCGCTTCTTCCTGCCTGTGATGCAACAGTCGGCAGAGGTGCAGTTGCAACTGGAAAACGATCTCCGACACGCGGCTGAGAACCGCGAGCTGACACTTTTCTATCAACCTACAGTCGACACAACAGGATCCATCCTTAGTGCAGAGGCATTACTCAGGTGGCGCCACCCGACACGGGGAATCATACTGCCGGCGGAGTTCCTACCTGTCGCGGAATCCTCCGGACTGATACTCGATCTTTGTCACTGGACACTGACTCAGTCGCTTATACAGCGCAACAATTGGGTCAACGATCTCATCGGACTGGAGAACGTCTCCGTCAATATCCACTCCGCCCACTTCCACCAGGCCAGTTTTGTCGAGAACATCCAAAATATCCTCGAAGAGACAAACAGCGATCCGCACTCCCTGACATTAGAGATCCACGAGACCACTCTGGCCACAAACCTGGAAGAGGCCGCCACCAAAATAGACCAATTGCGCCAACTGGGGGTACGCTTCTGCGTAGACCGATTCGGCACCGACTATGCAGCCATTAACTTTCTCAGGAAATTCACCCTGGACAGATTTAAAATCGACCAGACACTGGTGAACCGTATCCCCTCGGCCCCGGAGGAACGCAAGCTGGTGCAGACCCTGATCTCATTGGCGCAGAAGATGGAGATCGATGTGGTTGCCGTGGGTGTCGAGGATGAGGCGCAGTTTGATTTTTTACGTGACAACGGCTGCCGACTATTCCAAGGTTACTATTTCTCGCATCCGCAACCGGCAGAACAATTCACCGACACGCTGAAGAGCAACATCTGAATACCATGAGTCTTCCCTCAACTCCCGAACGGGATATCTTTAGTGTTTCACGTCTGGTGCGCGAAACCCGGGCCGTATTGGAGGGAAGTTTCCCCCTGCTCTGGATCAGCGGTGAGATCTCCAATCTGGCCCAGCCCGCCTCTGGCCATATCTACTTCAGTCTCAAAGATGAGGCGGCCCAGGTGCGCTGCGCCATGTTCCGTATGAAACGGCAACGGCTGCGCTTTCAACCGCAGAACGGCCAGCAGGTACTGATCCGCGCCCGCGTCAGCCTCTACGAGGCAAGGGGCGAGTTTCAACTCATCGTGGAGCAGATGGAGCCCTCCGGCGAGGGGGCGCTCCGACTCGCCTTCGAGCAGCTCAAGGCCAAACTGTCAGACGAGGGGCTGTTCGATGCCGAAAACAAAATCGGCCTGCCATCCCTACCGAAACAGGTGGGCATCATCACCTCACCCAGCGGTGCGGCAATCAGGGACCTGCTGACCGTACTACGGCGACGTTTCCCAGCCCTGCCGGTGGTCATCTATCCGGTGCAGGTCCAGGGTGACGAGGCCCCTGTGCAGATCGTAAAGATGCTACAGCTGGCCAATCAGAGAAAGGAATGCGACGTACTTATCCTCAGTCGCGGCGGCGGATCACTGGAGGACCTGCAGGCCTTCAACGACGAATCTGTTGCCCGGGCGATACACCATTCTCAGATTCCGATCGTCAGCGGCGTAGGCCATGAGATCGATTTTACCATTGCCGACTTCGTCGCCGACCACCGGGCACCCACCCCCTCGGCTGCAGCCGAGCTGGTGACCCCCGACCAGCAGGTGTGGCGTCAAGGATTGGTCGGGTTGTCACAACGACTCAGCCGCTATCAGCAACGAAAACTCCAGCAGCTGAAGGAGAGCGTCAACGGATTGGAGAGGCGTCTGAGCAAACAGCACCCCATGCAACGGTTGCAGCAGCATGCACAACGTCTCGATGAACTGGGGGTACGCCTGCGACGGGGAATGCATCTGAACCTGTTACAACGCGCACGCGGACTGGAGCAACTACAGACCCGTCTCACCGCTCAATCACCGACGCATCGCCTGGAGAAGCTGGCACACAACTACCAAACACTCGATGAGCGGCTTAAACGCACCATGACGCAGCGGCTTGAGCAGGCTAAAAGCAGACTGGGTCAGGTCGTCCGGGACCTGCACACACTCAGTCCCCTCAATACACTCAGCCGAGGATACGCCATTGTCAGCCGACAAGAGGATGGCGGCATTGTCCGGTCTTACACCGAGGTGAAACCCGGTGAGAATGTGACGGCCAGACTCTCTCAGGGTAGTCTGACTTGTCGGGTTCTGGATACCGAGGAATAGCCTTAGGGCCTGTTAACACTAATCCCATCGTCCCTGCTGGGATTAGTGTTAACAGACCCTGGCCCGATCTCAGCGAGGCAACCAAACCGCGGCTCGCAGTCCGCCTTCCGAACGATTCACCAGACTCAGTTGTCCGCCGTGGGCATGGACAATGGTTCTTGCCACCGCGAGTCCGAGTCCGGTCCCCCCGGTCTCACGATTACGTGACGCTTCCAGACGAAAGAAGGGAGTAAAGACCTCTTCCAGGCTCTCTTCCGGGATACCGGGGCCGGCGTCATCGATGACAACTTCGACACCCTCATTCTTTTCAACAAGCCTCACACTAGCTGATCCGCCATATTTCAGCGCGTTATCGATCAGGTTATTCAACGCTCGCTTCAGCGCAATCGGTCGGCACATAAAAATCGATCTGTCAGGGCCTTTATAATCCACATTCCCCCCCAGATCGGCATGATCGTCCACTAAACTTGTCAGCAGCGCAGCCAGGTCGGTGGAACGCGTCGCCTCGTCTGCCGCTTCGTCCCTTGCGAAGCCGAGGGTGGCGGAGAGAATCGCTTCCATCTCGGCCAACGTGGCGAGCGTCTTCTCACGCATCTCACTGTCTTCGATGTATTCAGCTCTGAGCCGCAGGGTGGTGATGGGTGTTCGCAGGTCATGCGAGACCGCAGCCAACATTTGCGATCGGTCGGAAATATGCTTGTGCAGACGCTCTTGCATTTGGTTGAAAGCACGTATGGTATTGCGGACTTCGCGCGATCCCTTTTCCGAGAGAGGAGGTTGGGACTGGCCGAGGCCGAAACGGTTTGCCGCATCGGCGAGCTGTGACATCGGACGGGCCATCCGCCTGGCAATAAAGAGACCGCTGGAGATTACCAATATCAGCAACAACGCCAACAATTGCAGCGTCTTGCCGGCCCAGGGCGGCGGTCCCTCAAACTTATTCGTGCGTATATTGAGCCAGACGCCGTCCCACAATCGGATGGACAGATGGATACCCTCGAAATCGCCTAAGGGTCCATGCTCATGCCGTTCTTTACGCCCATAACGGGAACCATCGTCATGCGCATCAAACTCGATACGCACCCGAACAGACGATTGATCGGTGAGATGCAGGCGGCGCTTCAATTTGTGACCGATCATACGTTCTAAAGGATGACTGGGTGGTGTAGTCACACTCGGCTTGTCACTCAACTCGATATCATCACCCCTGTCGGCAACCCGTTCGATGATACGCAACCGCTCCTCATCATCCGCATCCCCCAGCAGACGCGCCAATGTCGCCACACGGTCCAGCAACTGAAAACGGGAACGTTCATCGAATCGTTCCCGGCGTTCATCGTGCAGCAGCCAGGCACTGCCGATAATCAATATCAACGTCATGCCGATCAGGAGCGACAGCGTACGCCCGGCAAGGGTATCAGGCCACAGGCGCATGACGATGTTTCACCTTGGGTACGAATAGATAACCGCCGCCGCGCACGGTCTTGATAATCTGGGGATTCCTGGGCGGATCGCCGAGCTTACGCCGCAAACGGCTGACCAGGGTGTCGATGGAGCGGTCAAACGCCCGCGAATCGCGTCCCCGCGCCAGGTCGAGCAGTTGGTCGCGACTGAGCACCCGCCCCGACCGAGCGACGAAGGCCATCAGCAGGGCAAACTCAGCTGTACTGATCGGTACCAGCGTCTGTTCAGGGTCAATCAATTCCCGGGCTCTCGGCAATAGAGTCCAACCCAGAAACTCAATCTGCTCGGGTGCCTCCTGTGGCACCCGCTCCTGGGCACCGCCGGCACGGCGCAGAATGGCCTTGATGCGGGCCAGCAACTCCCTCGGATTGAATGGCTTGGCCAGGTAGTCATCGGCGCCCATCTCAAGACCGACGATACGGTCGGTCTCCTCACCCATGGCCGTCAGCATGATCACCGGAATGTCCGATTCCGCGCGCAGATTCCGGCAAAGCGTCAGACCGTCTTCACCCGGCATCATGAGATCCAGCACGATCAGGTCGATGGCGGCATCTGCCAATACCCGTTTCATGATGGCACCGTCAGCCGCCGTTGTAACGCGATAGCCGTGATCGCCGAGAAAACGTTCTACCAACTCGCGGATCTCCGAGTGATCGTCAACGACCAGGATGTGCGGCTGTTTGTCCATGGCAAACAGTCTACCCCATATAAATACAGCACTGCATGGAACTTTGTGACGGATTATGTCAACCAGACGACTTGTCACATGCCGTCACAAAAAGGCCGTTTTCTGACAACGTCCAAACACATTTCAGGCGTGAAATAGCAATCGTCGAAGAGACACATCCACTACAACATGAGGATATATTCATGAACAAAATTGCAAAGTATTCCAGCATTTCCATCATCGTTGCCGCTACCGGCCTGACTGCCCTTGGCGCTTCCGCCGGCTGGGGAGACTATCGCGGCAACTGTGACCGCACAGACATGGGTGACAGACACGGCATGATGATGAAGCGGATGAAAAAGGGTGGGCTGATGGCCGATCGCGATCTGAACCTGACCTCTGACGAGGCAAGGACGCTGATTGAGGCGCGACTGATCATGCGCGGCAACGAACGACTCAAGGTAGGCCAGATCAGCGAGAAAGACGATGAGACATACCTGGTCGATATCGTTACTGTCGACGACTCACTGGTACGCCAGATAGAGGTTGACCGGGATAACGGCCTGCCGCGCGGACCTTTCGGGCCCAAGCGCTAATTCTCTCTCACACCACAACAGGCACGACCCGCCCCGGCGGGTCGTCAGCAGTCAAGAAAGTAGACTTAAAATATTTTGGAAACACAATGAACAGAATCAATACACGCAAATGGTCAACACCCATCATTATCGGCAGCGGCACTTTTGTCGCCATTTCGGGTGTCTTGATGTTTCTCGGTGTGCACAATCCCATTGAGCTGGCCCATGAATGGATCGGCCTGGCCTTTGCCTTCGCTATTATTCTGCACATACTCAACCACTGGCCTGCGTTTAAAAACTATTTTACGCAACGACATGCTGTCTCGATCGTCGGTGCTGTCGCGATTGCGACCTCTGTTTTTATCGGCTCGTCGATGACCCAGGCGGGAAGCAATCTGATGATGAGCATGATTCGAAGCTATGAAAGCTCCCCGCTAACCGAAGTGGCACCACTGCTCGATGAACCGGCCGACGGTGTGATGGCGCGATTCGAGGCCGCGGGTTTCACTGTCGAGGATACGGATATGTCGATAGCACAAATTGCGACGGCCAACAACGCCGACCCGAAAGCTTTGATGCGAATCCTGTTTAACTAGGGCCTGTTGACGAATGTCCCTCTAAGGCTGAGGGACTACAGAAATCGACTGATCAGAGGATTTTTCTCTGATTCCCTTGTTCACAATGGTTGGGCAAGGCCCCACCCCACCCAATGGGACAGAGCGTAGGGTGGGGCCCTGCCCCACCGAAATAGGTTGGAAACCCACACGAATTCTCTTATTGCAGATCACCCCCCCTTAAGTAAACGCCAATCTTGACTGGGCTCTGCTGTCGATATGGGTTGAGACAGACAGATAAATCAAACCGTAGCAGTGTCTGACAGCTGCATTTTGAGATCTCTGCAACCGAATTTCGCAGGATTACCGATTGACGACCACCACGGACTTGATTCATCATCCTTTGTCATGACTCTGAAAAGACACAGAATCAGCGTCCTGCTCCTGTCGCTGCTGCTGATGCAGGCCCCCATCCTGATGGCCTGGTCTCCCGCTTGCAGCATGGACGACGATCCGATCATGATTCAGATGGTCGACCAGGCACACCACGCCTGCCATGAGGTCGACAAAGGCACCGAGCTCTCCGACTGCGAGGGGATGAGCTGCGTCTTCTGCGGCATTACCGTCCAGTTCCAGGTACCTTCCGTCACGCACACAGTCTCCCACATCATCTTTGTCGCCGAGACCCGCATCCCGGCACCTCCCCGGCCCGAACAGCCAGTAGAGCTTCGACCTCCCAAACCCTCGTTCAACGCTTAGGCCCAATCCGGCCTGATCTGTCGAATATGTTCGCTTCGGCCAGCGACTGGCCGATGGTTTCTGTTTGGGAGTCTCTCCATGATGAGCCGTTTCATGACGACGCTGTCACACACCGGTGCACGGATTCACCGCTGTCTCCGTGTCTGCAATCATCGATTGCATCCACCCTTATTGCTGATCCCCCTGTTGGCGACCGGCCAGACCATCGCGGCCAACACGGCCGACCACACCGTATTTCAGGACCTGCTGGTACGCCTGCAGCAGCACCCCGCCCTCTCTGTCAACGCGTCCGAACGACGGCAGTGGGAGGCCAGCGCGGAAGGGGCACTTGGACTGCCCAATCCGAATATCACCCTAGGGATCAACAATGTCCCGGTGAACGAACCCACCAGCTTCGACCGCTATCTCCCCAGCAACCGCAGCCTGGAGTTCAAACAGACGATCCCCAACATCAAAGGCAGAGAAGCCCTGCGCGGCACCCACCTCGCCCGCGCCTCACTGGCCGATCTGGAAAGAGAGGCGGTATGGGCGGGACTGCACCGACGGCTGATCACCGCCCTGGCCGAGAGACGCAGAATTGAGGACTCAACGGCTGCGCTGGACCAGAAGCTGGCCCTGCTCTCCGAGCTGGAACGCTGGCTGCGTGGCGAGATGGCGGGCGGCGAAGCTGTCTACAGCCGCTTCGATGAACTGGATGTACGGCGGGCCAAGATCGAAGAGAAGAAGCTGACCCTGGCCGGTGAAGAGAGACGCTGGCAGGCCGAGCTCAGGGAGTTGGTCGATCATGTACCGTCGACAGCAGCACTGCCACCAATCACACCGGCTAACTGGTCTGGCGCCCCGGAAACGTTGCTCAAGATCAGGATTGAACTGGGCAAGCTGGCTGTGGCCCGAGCAAAAGTGAAGGAGCGTGAATCGGCCTTCAGTCCCGACCTCGCCTTCGGTGCCGCCTGGCAACAGCGGGAAGCGGGAGAGACCTTCGACGGGGATGACTGGTTCACCCTCAAATTCACCGCCAGCGTCCCCCTCTGGTCAGGCACCAACCAGACCCCCAAGCTGCAAGCGGCGGAAGCCAACGTCACCAAGGTGATGGCACAACAGGAGCGGCAACTGCGTGAAGAAAAAAGCGACTATGAAACGGCGCTGGCCGACTACCACACCGCGGACAGCTTGCTGGCGGCCATGGCGCAGCGGCAGATACGTCTGCAGGCGCTGGAGGCGTCCAACCGCCGCCGCTACGAAGCGGGGGATATCGACCTGGAGGCGGTCATCCGCCCCGCCATCCAACTTGCCGACGTCGATATGGACATCGCCGAAACGGAGGCCAAACGCACCATTGCCGCGGCCCGTGCCAACGCCCTGCTGGTGGAGGAAAATCGATGAAACCTACTCTGTCAATCGCCGGCGCCGTGCTGGTTCTGATGCTGCTCTTCACCGGTACGATCCACTCGGGGGAAGGCAACCAATACACCTGTCCCATGCACCCCCACTATATCGCCGATGAGATGGGCAGCTGTCCCATCTGCGGCATGGACCTCGTAGCGCTGGAGACCGGACCGGCCATGGATGCGGCTGGAGAGGAACCGAGCGGACGGACGATGGTCACCATCCCGCCGGAAACGATCCAGAACATGGGCGTGCGCTACGGCCGTGCCGAGATGACCCGGTTCGGCAGCCGCATCCGTGCCTATGGCGTAGTGGCGGAGAACGAACGACTGCGCAGCGAAGTCTCGAGCCGGGTGTCGGGATGGGTCGAAACCCTCGGGGTCACCGCGGTGGGTGACCAGGTGAAGCGGGGCGACCTGCTATACCGGCTCTTCAGCCCCGACCTGGTGGCGGCGCAACGGGACTATCTCAGCGCGCTTGAGCGACAGAGCGACCAGCGCATACGCTCCGCCGCCGTGCGCCTCGAGGCCCTCGGCGTCTCCGCATCCTTCATCAAACACCTGCGCAAACAGAGAAAACTGGTGGAGCAGGTCCCCTTCTACGCCGTCACCGACGGCACACTGAGCGACCTGCGGGTGCGGGAGGGCGCCTACGTGCGGCCCGGCGAAACCCTGGCGGTAATCCAGGACTACGGCACCGTCTGGATCAATGCCGCAGTCGCCGAGAAAGATCTGGCGGAGGTGACGATGGAGACCCGGGTGCAGGTCATCCTGCCCAATCTGCCGGGTCGGGTGATCGACAGCCGGATCGACTATATCCATCCCACGGTGGATCCCGCCAGCCGTACCGGTACCGTCAGACTGGCGTTGGAGAACAAAGACGGCCAGCTCCGGCCCGGGGCCTATGCCGACGTACTGTTCGAGGTGGACATGGACCGACGTCTCTCGGTACCCGACAACGCGCTGCTGATCGGTGAAGACGGACCCTATCTGGTAGTCGCCCTGGGCGAAGGACGCTTCCAGCCGCGCAGTGTGCGTACCGGACTCAGCAGCGGCGGTTTCACAGAAGTGGTGGAGGGGATCGACGGCAGTGACCGGATCGTAGTCTCGGGCCAATTTCTCATCGACTCCGAGAGCACCCTGCGGGAATCCTTCCAAAAGCTCCAGCGCCTCAAGCTGGAACTGGAGGCGCTGCCTCTGAGCAAGAATCAGATGGCCATGGTCGACCACATGATCGATGCGGCGCTCTATCTGCACGAGGCGCTGGTGGACGGTTATGACGTCTCCCCCGATCAACTGCAACCGGCCAGGGAGATCCGGGACATGCTGTGGTCCAGTTTCGGCGACACCCGGCTGGGGCCGATCCTGACGGGAGCGGCAGAAGCTATTGAGACGGCGCAACAGGCCCGTACCGAAAGTGCTCTGCAGGCCGCACTGCACCTGTTGGTCACCGAACTGGAACCCTGGGTCGTATCGGGACGGCGCGACCACTACCAACAGAAGGGGGTACAGCTCTACCGGGACAGCACCGATGACCGGCTCTGGTTGCAGATGGCCGGAGAGGCCTTCAATCCGTACAGCAAAGCAGCGGGGGTATTGGTCCAGTGAAGTCGCTCATCCCATCCCGGGGGATTCGCCATGCATGATATCCACGATATCGTCGGCGACGATCCCTCCCGATCCTTTGTCGCCAAGGTGATCGGCTGGTCGGTGAAAAACCAGCTGATCGTGCTTATCTTCACAGCTGCCCTGGCGGTGGCGGGGATACTCGCCCTGGACCGCACCCCCCTCGACGCCATTCCCGACCTCTCGGACACCCAGGTGATCATCCGCACCGATTTCGCCGGCCAGGCGCCGCAGATCGTGGAGGATCTGGTGACCTACCCCCTCTCCGCCACCCTCTTGGGCCTGCCCAAGACCGAGGCGGTACGGGGGTTCTCCATGTTCGGCACCAGTTTCGTCTACGTAATATTCCAGGACGGGGTCGACGACTACTGGGCCAGGAGCCGGGTAGCGGAAGCGCTCGCCACGGTACAGAAGGATCTGCCGCAAAACGCCACTCCCCGCCTCGGACCGGACGCCACCGGGGTGGGATGGGTCTACCAGTACGCCCTGCTCGACAGAAGCGGCCGGCACGATCTCGCCGAACTGCGCGCCCTGCAGGACTGGTTCCTGCGCTTCGAGCTCGCCACCGTGCCCGGCGTCTCGGAAGTCGCCTCGGTAGGCGGCTTCGTGCGGGAGTATCAGGTGCTGATCGACCCCAACCGGCTGCGCGCCTTCGATATCCCCCTGGTGAGAGTGAGGGAAGCGGTAAAGGCTGCCAGCATGGAGGTGGGCGGCCGGGTGCTGGAGCGCGCCGAGACCGAGCTGATGATCCGCTCCCGGGGCTACATCACTTCCCTGCAGGATCTGCAGCGGGTGGTGGTGCAGGCGAGAAACGGCACCCCGGTGCTGCTGACCGATGTTGCGCGGGTCATCGAGGGCCCTGAACTGCGGCGCGGCGTGGTGGAGCTCAACGGCGAGGGCGAGGTGGTCGGCGGCATCGTGGTAATGCGCTCCGGCGAGAACGCCCTCAACGTGATCGAGGCGCTGGAGAAGAAGCTCGACACCCTGCGGCAAGGCCTGCCCGACGGCGTGGAGATCCAGACCGTCTACGACCGCGCGCCCCTGATCCGCGGCGCGGTGGACTATCTCAACCACAAGCTGCTCGAAGAGGGCATCGTCGTGGCCCTGGTCTGCTTTATCTTCCTGCTCCATGTCCGCTCCGCCTTCGTTGCTATCATCACCCTGCCCCTGGGGGTGTTGGGCGCCTTCACCGTCATGGCGGCCCAGGGCATCACCGCCAACATCATGTCCCTGGGGGGGATCGCCATCGCCATCGGGGCAATGGTGGACGCCTCCATCGTGATGGTGGAGAACGCCCATCGCAAGCTGAGCGACATGCCCGACTCCGTGGGCCGCAAGGCCTACAACGCCGCGCTATTGCAGTCGGCCAAAGAGGTGGGGCCGGGACTCTTCTTCAGCCTGCTGATCATCACCGTCTCCTTTCTGCCGGTCTTTGCACTCACCGGCGAGAGTTTCCGGCTCTTCTCACCCCTTGCCTATACCAAGACCTATGCCATGGCCTTCGCCTCCATCCTCTCGGTCACTATCGTGCCGATCCTGATGCTGTGGCTGATCCGGGGCAGAATCCGGCGTGAAGAGGTCAATCCTCTCAACCGGCTCTTCGTCGCACTCTATAAACCGATTCTGAGCTTCTCTATGAAACAGCGCTGGCTCACCCTGCTGATCGCCACCGCCGGTATCGGCAGCCTCTGGTACCCCTACACCAAGCTGGGCACCGAGTTCATGCCGGCGCTCTATGAGGGCGAGTTGCTCTACATGCCCACCACACTTCCCGGGGTCTCCATCACCAAAGCGAAGGAGGTGCTGGCCCAGACCAACCGGCTGATCCTCACTGTGCCCGAGGTGGACCAGGTCTTCGGCAAGGTGGGCCGGGCTGACACGGCAACCGACCCGGCGCCCATCTCGATGATCGAGACCTGGGTGCGGCTCAAACCGAGGGAGAGCTGGCGCGAGGGCATGGATATCGACGGGCTGATCAAAACCCTCGATGAGCGGGTGAAGCTGCCGGGCCTGGTCAACAGCTGGGGCTACCCGATCAAGATCCGTATGGACATGATCTCCACCGGCATCCGCACCCCGGTCGGGATCAAGATCTCCGGCCCCGACCTGGACGAGATCGGGCGCATCGCCCTCGACGTGGAGGGTGCGGTGAAAGAGGTGCCGGGCACCCGCAGCGCCTTCGCAGACCGGGTGACCGGCGGCAAGTATCTCGAGATCGTCCCCAACCGGGACGAACTGGCGCGGCGTAATATCGATCTGGGGGTCTTTCAGTCGATCATTCAGACTGCCCTCGGTGGCATGAGGGTTGCCGAGAGTGTGCAGGGACGCGAGCGCTACAACATCATGCTCCGCTACGACCGCCCCTTCCGCGAGTCGGTTCACCAGCTCACCGACATCCTGGTACCGACACCGAATGGCATGCACATCCCCCTAGGCGAGGTGGCGACCATCGAGTACGCACCGGGACCACCCATGATCAAGTCCGAGGACGCCCGCCTCACCGGCTGGGTCTTCGTCGATATCGATGGCCGGGATATCGGCGGCTATGTGGACGAGGCCCGCCAGCGGGTCGCCGAGCAGGTCAACCTGCCGTCGGGCTATGCCGTCACCTGGTCCGGACAGTATGAGCAGATGCTGGAGGCACGCGCACGCCTCAAGATCGCCATCCCCGCGGCAGCCGCCATCATCCTGGTGCTGTTGATGATTCATTTCGGGCGTACTGACCGCACGGTGATAGTGATGACAGCCCTTCCCTTCGGACTGGTGGGCGGCATGTGGGCGGTCTATCTCGCCGGCTACAACCTCTCCGTCGCCGTGGCGGTGGGCTTCATCGCCCTGGGCGGTATCGCGGTGGAGACCGCCGTGGTGATGCTGATCTATATCGATCAGCAGGTGCGCAATCTGCCGCCTGTGGACCGCAAAACGCTCTTCGCTGCCATCATGACTGGTGCCGCCCTGCGCGTGCGGCCCAAGCTGATGACTGTCTCGGTGATCATCGCCGGGTTGCTGCCCATCTTCTTCACCGAAGGACCGGGATCGGACGTCATGCGCCGCATCGCCCTGCCCATGGTGGGCGGTATGGTGAGCACCACCGTCATGACGCTGATCGTGATACCGGTCATCTATCTGATCTGGGAGTCGCGGCGTCTGCCCGCCTCCGCTCCCGCTTCACTTCCCGATGCAGATGCATCCCAACAACCGCAAGAGGTATAAGTATGAAACACCACATTGCCACCCTGCTGATTCTGATACTCGGCATGACGTTCCAAACATTCATATTCGCTGCAAGCCATGAAGACCACAGTATGCACGACCACTCCATGATGGGTGGCAGTGCCAATCAGGCTATGGGCATGGGCACGCTGCATCAGGTGGATGCCGGGAAGCAGATGGTCAACCTGACCCACGAACCGATCCCCTCACTCAGCTGGCCGGAGATGACCATGGACCTGCCGGTGACCAAGCGTGTGGACCTCTCTTCCTTCAAGTCTGGAGATAAGGTGCACTTCACCTTGAAGAAGGGACGCGACAACCGCTTCCGCATCACCTCCATGAAAGCGGCAGAGTAGATAGCCCACTGAGTCACTGAACCGATAAGCCTTAGCATGAAAATCACGCGACTGGAGATAAACATACTTATCGGGAGTCTAACGAATTTATTGATGTATCCTTATGTAGACAAAAAAAGCCCCGGATAACCGGGGCTTTTGACACTATTGCTGAAATTCGGCAGTTAAACGAATTTCCTTTTCTTGGAATAGCCGATTCCAATCAAGCCAAGACCGAGCAATGCGATTGAGGCTGGCTCAGGTACAGATGTAGAGCCAAAATCCAGATCCACATGCAGCGTTGCATTGTAACCACTCAGACCATCAAGATTGAAGCCAATTGTGTTGTTATCGAAGATATGAATGTCGCTCGCGAGAAAACCGGAAATGGTAGTGCTGAAATTGCTGAACCCAATCAGTGGGTTTCCAGAAGAATCATCTAATCCAGAAATCACAGGGCCATTAAAACTTGGCAGCGCGTCAGGCACATTTACAAAACCGCCATTCAGAACGATATCAATAGCATCAGCACTAATATCAATATCATACACCCAATCGAACTCCAGACCGGCACCAATGGTAACGTCAGTTGGATAGTGTTCACTGCCCAGTACTGGATAATTTTGAGCAATATGAACCGTATCACCGATTAGCGTTGCATTTGCTGATGCTGCAAATAAGCAAATAAGTAAAAAAACGACTTTTTTCATCTTCATTCCTTCAGAAAAACAATTGGCTTCAAACTCGAGTTAGCAATAGGCATATTTTATGCCAATAATATATATTGTTGTTTATTATAATATTTTTTAAACTGTGCGTTATAAATGTGATTGTTCCGTAAATTATTCCGACACGTTTTATGTGGATATCTGCTTTTCCACCACTCCCGATCTTTAATGGCTTGAATTGCTAAATACCAATAGATACAAAACTTGCCACAAAGTCACACACTCAACTCCACTTTCACCTACTTTACTCGTTTCATCCAATAATCAATCGACATGAACCGAATGCCCAGATTTTCCTTTTCAAACTCGCAGAGAATCTGAACCACTGGAAGCTCACGAAATCGGATCGCGAGATACGAAGCCTTCGGTATTAACTGCGAGAACCCGAATATGTCGATAGAACTGACTGTTGGTGTATACGGGATCGATTCAGTAAGCACTTTTTACAAGTACTATTTAGCTAGGGAAACTGTAAGTCCTCCAATATCGCTTAAACGTCTAGCCAGAAGACAAACTGATAGAGGCAACTCATGCAGAAATGATAACCCAGGAGTATTTTATGAAATCACTCCTGGAATAAGGCCTACGCATACGAGATATCGACGCTGAACATTGATCACCCACCAAGATCAAGAACCACAGTACAGGGATATTGTCTCTAACGGTTCATTGATATTCGTGGAATTTTTCATACATGACACCTAATATGATCAATTAAATTGTACGCCTTACCCATAACAGAGATCCAATTCATTGCTCGGTAATAGGCACATAACAAGCAAAAGAAAGTTGAGTACGCGGATAGTCTCCAGCAATGGTTACTTTATAGCCCTCATCGCTGTGGCTGCGATAATTCTGTTCTGTTTCGCTATCGCCCTGCTGCAGAACTTCAAGCCTACACATGTCTCCATGGTCGGTTTACAACAAGTCGGCGAACTTACACGCTGCAACATCTATCAATTCTTCTCCTTAGGCACCGATGAGTGTAAGGGCCTCTATGAAGAGGTATCGAGGGAGCTGCCCTTGTTGTTACTCTACGTTGCCAGAACCATCGCCATCGCCCTGCTGTTGTCGGTGATTGTTGTCAAACTGCTCTCTCACAAGGACCTGTTCGTACGAAGACCAACACTCTGTCTTGCCCCGGCTAATGAAGCTGACCTGGAAAAACCAAACGATAAGGAATTCTGGGAAAAGGGCGGCGGATGGGAACTTCGCTGCCGCCTCTACAACGGGACGCAACTGACGCTGTTGAATCTCAACTTCATTGCCAAGCTTCGCCGCCCGAAAATCCGCGAGGGGGACTGGTCGGTGATCAATAGCACCATCGATCTCACCACCAAGACCTGGGCCATCGCCCTGCCGTTCGTTCCCCTCTCCATACGCATCCCTCTGCAGAAGGATGACCTGGACCGTAATAACAGCGATCAAGGCAAACTACGACTAAGCACAATTCAAGGTCACGACTTCCAGCCACAATTCACCGAAGAGACTGCAGACGCAAAATCTTTTTTGGTCATCAACATCGAGGGCACCATCGACGACTCTGACGGACACCTGATGGAATCTCTCTGGTGGACGATCAATGACGCACATGATTGGTACAGCCAGGGACGAGAGTGGCCGATTAACGTTCGCCCCGGCGCGGAACCGCTCAAAACCGGCAGCAAACCCAAAACCTGGAAAGGCTGGGAGCATTTTGAAGACGGCACTATCGACAACTACGTTTTTGGATACGGCTCTCTGATGGGAGAGTGGTTGGACTGCGATGACTGTTTTATCGCCAATCTGAGAGGCTATGAGAGAGACTGGCAAGCCACCATGAACAATGAAATTGAGGTGCCTGGTTATAAGATCTACAAGGCACCCAGCGGAGAGACAACACCCAAGCGGGTCTCTTTTCTGAATGTCAGTACATGTTCCGGAAAGGATGCCTTCGTCACCGGCGTCGTCAGAAAGCACAGTCTAAACGCACTGGCCAACCTCGACCGGCGGGAACGCAACTATCTCAGGATCGACATCACCGATCAGGTGGAATTTCTATTACAAAATACCGGGACACTGCCAAAGCGACCCTATACGATCTGGACTTACACTGCCTCTGCTGCTGCACGCGGGCGATTCGACGGGACAAAAGAGACTTGCATCGTCGCAGAGAGATATTTCAATGACTTCGAGTTGGCGTGTCAGCGTATCGATGAAAAACTGTCAGAAAAAAAGCAATTGAATATTCAGGTCGCTGCTCATTACAAGCTACAGCAACTGCAAAAGTGTGATTTACCGTGACCCACACGTCACGACAAATACACCGATAGAAAGCCAGCGCCATCTCAGCGAATGCCAAAACGTTACTCAATGTTCTTTTAGTCAAAATCTGTAAGCGTTAGATCTTGCATCGTAGTTGAGCCCGGCGACCGATTCCCCCCGCCTGCCGTTGAGCACCTCGGTAAAAAAGGCTTTCACCACGTCATTGGTTTTCTTGTAGAAGAGTCCATGCGTCGTGCCAACGTTGGGGCCGTCGGTAAAGTCGAAATAACCCGCACTCCTGGAAACAAGATCACGAGCCGTTCTCCCCAGGCGATCTTTCTGAAAGTTGGCATCCGACCACTTCAACACCCAGTCGTTTTCATTAATGGTGACATAGGTGCGCTTACCTGCTTCGATTTGATCGACCCACGCTTCATGCCCCGGGCTGTCAACATCGGCCTGACACAGTATGACGTTCTCAAAAATATTGGTTTCATCATCGTAAGACGAATCACGCACATAGTTTTGGAACAGAAAACCACCCAGGCTATGCGACAAAAAACTGAATTTTGTCTCGCAAGCCTCAAGTGCTTCTCGGTTAAATGGCTCCTGCAGATATCGCCCCAACTTTTCAAGCGTGGCATCCAGCGCCCCGACCGATGCCTTGGCAGTTCTCTTTGCGTGGCGGTATTCATTCGTTTTGAAACCACCCGGATTGGAAGGCCAGGAAAACGCAACCACCTCAACACCATGCTGTTTTTCTATGGCCAGACTCTTCTCTAGATTTTTCAAAAGATCCTGATTGAAGCCGTGAACGAAAAAAACACAGTTCTTCTTCGATTGCGTCAACTTATCCCGCAATATGGAAAACTCTTTTCTCGAGGGTATGTTTCTCGCTGTAATTCTTGAGGGCTCTTTAACTAATTCGACCCTCCACTTCCCTTGTTTTTTCTCTGCATAAGCCAACCGCACTTCATTGGGACCCTTGGAGTTGACGTCGTCACCGAATGCCCCCTCATCACCGACACCATCCTTGAAGTTGCTCTTGACAATATTGCGATTCGTGACAATCAACATCGATGTCTCCTTACTGTTTTTCTTTGTCGAATTAGCGGAACAGGTGCGTTCTGCATTGATAATGCTTTATTCTATCTTATGGAAATAAAGGCATCGGTGACGGAAAATAGTGTTTCGCATCCGACACCGACCGCCTTTCAGGTTTGTATCATTTAAGCGAATGCAGACCAATCATATTTCCATCAGGGTCCGTCACCAGTGATACGAAACCATACTCACCAATAGAGAACTTCTCCTTGACAACACTCCCTCCACTATCCGACACCCGGCTCTCCTCATCGGCACAATCCTCGCATGAGAAGTAGACCCTGGTACTGTTTCCACCTGACGGGATCCCCTCCATCTTAACAATCGCACCCGGCGCACCCATCGCCTCATCCACCATAGGAAATGCATGCATCTCCATGTCCGGCATCTGAAGATCCTGAAGCTGTACTTTAAAAACACTTTCATAGAAAGACTTGGCACGCCTAATGTCCTGGACATAGATCTCAAACCACCCTACAGGATTGTTGCTCATAGATTGCCTCCTTATCTTCGATATGCCTTAACTGAAACAGCGCCTCACGCTTACAGTTAGACACCGGGATTCGTGATAGGAAGCATAGTCCACTCGTAACGGCTGGGGCTATACGCGGAGTCCTGCGATTTCCATTATAAATGTGATTGATTGGCCGGTTGTTTCGACTTACAGACCGGATAGGGTTTTCCATCAATGGCCTCTATTTCCCTGTCCATTCTCTTATTATCTTCCCTCTGATGCTCTGTGACTTCGGACTTCATGTCATTATTCGCTCTCTCCTTCCTGGCACCCCGTCTGTTACCTGCAACCAACGACGATCATCATGTCGTTGATAGTGCTTGAAGCAGCAAGGCAGTCCCTCAGCTTCCAGCAACTCCGGCCTGTCCATGAGCTGAAAATGAAGGTGCGGCGCTGTCGAGTTACCGGAATGGCCAACCTCGGCCAAAAACTGACCTTCCGAGATCCTCTGGCCATTCGACACCTTCAGTGACCCGTTCTTCGCATGCGCTATCAGAGAATAAATTCCGTCATCCTTTTTCAGAATCAGGTAATTCCCGAGCAATGGATGTAACTCTTCGTTACTCTTGGCACGGAAGAAGATGCTGTTTTTTAAAACGACCGCCATGTCTCTGACGAAATGAACCGGATTTCTCTCCTTTAACCCGTCCTGCGCCACGATGACCTCTCCATCGAATGGTGCCAATATCGGCTGCGACCAACAGTATGTATCTTCTAACGCTACGCCGAATAATATGCTGCGGATGAGAGGTGTAGTGTAAAACTTGTACCCTTTCTCCTTTCGCCAATCTATTTTGATAAAATCGTATGCGTATCTCTGCCCAAGCTGGTCAGTACCATGGCTTGGCACTTTATGACCCGGCGTATTGACAGCACACCACTCTCCTGTGAGGGGGAACGCAACTGAAATCGGATCCATGACTTCCTCCATATATTGTCCTTTCAGAGACAACTTCTTTATATTTAAAATAAGACGTTCTCGGATGATCGGTATAGATAACAGCTAACTCAATCCATCAATGGCAATCGACTCAAAGACGGCTGCATTTTCACGTAAGGCAATAGCACTGGTATACACTTCAGAACAGTAGAAGTCTTTTTCCCTTGTAAGGTCAGGAAATTCAATCATAACAACTCTTCGCGTTTCTTGCGGTCCTTCCAGCGATACCAGCTCACTGCCTCGCGCCAGAATCCTTCCCTCGTACTGCTCAATAATCGATGGCACCACTTTCTGATACTCTTTCAATTTCTCAGCATCAGTAACTTTGATACGGATGATAACGTAAGCGGACATTTCTTATTATCTACTCCATTTGATTAATTCAAGAGGCATCTTGCGGCCTTCAGATACGTTTGGATTAAAGGGCTCTGACCCCAATAATCTCGCTATACCGAGCTCTCGAAATATTTCACCAACTCGTTTTTTGTATTCAACCATGGCATGTAATGTGTCGATTACTGTAGTTAATAGGGGACAGACCCGGCTGAAGCTGGATATAAGCATCATTGGCAGGGTTACGAGCCCGGTGAGTGTCCTCATTTGGTACCTTGCCACTCGAATAATAGACTGTTTGGCACGAATCTTTGACCCGTCGGAAGAAAATAATCGAACTCATGAAGCCTTTTTTTGACTGCTTTGGATGATTTTGGAACTTAACGACAAAAACAATTGAACTCACGATGCGATTTCACTCGCGATTGATTAAAATTGAGTCAATCACGGCGCTTTTTTTCTCGTGAACGTGCGAAATAATCTCAACAGTTCAGAAGATATTGTCGTGAGTTCATTTATTTTTGCAGTGAAATTCCGAAAACTGGAATCAGTTTCATTATTTCTGTAGTCAGGTTCCGAAAAGGTTTCGTGCAGTCCTGAATTTCCCTATCTGGGTTAATTACTCGGCCTGCCAAGTAACAAAAAAGTAGAGCCGGATTGATTATCTCAGGGGGAAGTTACCAAAAAAAAAGATCGAGCACCCCCTAATTCTTTACTCTAGCTTTTCTATTTGGTCAGACTGGTTCAGAATACTTATCGTGATGCTTGTTTTTCTTAGGTCAATCCCTTCCTGAGACAAACGGAACCAGATTAAGTTTTCTCTGACCCTGCATGGTTTTAGGGGCCGATGGCAAATGTTAGTGATCAACTTTCGTCACCAGCCTCTTTTATTTACAATTCACCATACATACATGCTCGATTCTTTGTTCATGATGGTGACTCTGAAACTCTCAGAGCAAGGACTTTCCGCAACTCCATAGCATACGTGGAGCGGTAACAAATGCTCTTCCCTGGGATGGCAATAATGAGCTCCCTCTGCTTTGCTCCAGTGAACTAACATCTCCGTTCTCTCTTCTTCCGAA
This sequence comes from Candidatus Thiodiazotropha sp. (ex Monitilora ramsayi), assembly GCA_025655595.1. Lineage (GTDB taxonomy): Bacteria > Pseudomonadota > Gammaproteobacteria > Chromatiales > Chromatiaceae > Thiodiazotropha. The sequence continues at coordinate 762,241 of JAHXIO010000005.1, read as the reverse complement.
TAATCTCGACTTGAGCAAACTTTCATCAACCACTTTTCAAAGGCGTGATTGAGCCGACGTGATTCGGAAGTGTCAACCGCGAAAAACGCTTCCAGATTATGGAATGAAAAGCCAGAACCGATTACAAGTATATTCTCACGACAGAGTTTCCGGAGCGCACGGCCTATTGCTATATGTTGATTCGGATCAAGCGTATTTACCAGAGATAACTGAATACAAGGAATATTTGCCTCGGGATACATAATTTTGAGCGGTACAAAAAGGCCGTGATCAAATCCTCTCGAGTCATCAAGCGCGGCACCAATCTCCGAACTGATCAATAATCTATGGACTTCATCAGCCAAGTCTGGATCCCCCCGACAGGGGTATTGAATTTTGTATGAATCGTCGGGAAACCCATAGTAGTCATAAATCAAGGGAGGAATCTTCCCAGCAGTGATTGTAGGAACTTGCTCTTCCCAATGCGCGCTTATCACTATGATCGCGTTGGGTACAGGAGCACTTGAAGCGATATCTTCGAGACATGAGACCATTTCCTTATGACCTGGATCTCTAAGCAACGGCATAGGTCCTCCACCATGGGAAATGAATAGTGCCCTAGGTGTTTGTTTCATGAAAGTTATTCATATGAATTCTAACGCACCAATAACCGGCGCGCTTTAGCGCGTCCGGCGCCGAAGGCGCAAAGTTGATTGTATGGTTAGGCTTTTTCATTCTTGCCACACAATTTCGGTACCGCTTGTCGGGCCTTCTCCCCAACGCAACTGTATAGCTGGTTTCATTTGTCTTTTATGGCCGCGACCAAGCCCATGAAATTCTAAATAGACATAATGGTCAAAGCATCCATTTACCATGATATTTCCATCTTTTGGCCGTATTCTCACAACTTCTAGATCATTGAATTCATCCGGGAATGTGTTACTTCCGAAATTCTCATATTCAAAGATATCCTTTTCAGAGTAACTCTCCATATCTTTGTATAGCCTGGCAAACCGATCCTCCGGAAGAGAACGAACATAACGCACTGCTCTTGAATCCTCATCACATTCTGTTGCCCCACTGAAAATACCCTGGAAGGCATAATTCAAGAACCCCAATGTCGATGCCAGAACACCTAACACGAGTAATATTGGCCAATGGCGTCGAATCCACGAGTTCATTTTGAAGCCTAACGCCGCCAGCAGGGGCCGAAAAACCAGAGCGAAGCGGCGGTTTTTTGGTCCCTCTGGCTGGCCTTGTTAAGTGACGCCATAGTTTATAATGCTTACGTTACCCAAAGTTATATCCGAGCTGGATAATTTGTTGCCTTTAGCATCTGTGATAAAGGATTTTGGACCTAGGCCACATCCATTTGCTAAAACAACATAGAGCCCACTAAGATATGATGCTACTGAATCTCCACTAAACCACGACCTGTCAGTCATAAAAGCAGAGATTGCCAGAACTTTATTTTCACACTTGAATTCCATCAAGTCATCTATGACTGGTACATACACTTGGGGGTCATTAATATCCATACAACAGATAAGCCCAACGGCAACTGATTCTATTTCAAATATACAGGGCTCAAATGTATTTTCAGAAGGAGTGTTATTCCCATCTGAATTTATCTTATCGTAATAACACTGAATTTCGCCGTGAAGCTGAAGTTTCATTCGACTGAATCCATCGGTACTATCCCCGTATATTTCAACGTCTCTCGAACATAGCTGGCCTTGGAAATATTCAGGGTAAATTCGAATATTCATAGTCACTTAACAGTTACTTATATTGCTGGCACACATAATGAGTTATGTCGCTGGCACAAGTAATGAACTATGCTGCAAAAAGTTCTCAACAATACCGCCACAGACCCGTGACGCTTTCTACACCCCGGATCAAGCCTGGTATCTCGGTAGTTCGCTAAGTAGCTACACATCCCTGTCAGTTTCTCCCTTTGAGTGATTTTTTAAGCGTTCCTCAGCCTTTCCTGCACATCCATCCATAAAGCCTGATAGGCACTGGCGGCGAAACTGTTCGGAGCAAACCCTTCCACCGGCATGCGGTGGATACCCATCTTTTCCACGTCGCTTGCATAGGGGATCTGCGCCCTGAGCAGTTCGCCACGCTGGTCGGGCAGGTCGCGCATGACATCCAGGTGCATCTTCTTGCGGCGGTCGACCATGGAGAAGAAGGGCATCAACTCGAGACCGGTAATGCGATGGCCTTCGAGGAAGTCGAGCAGTTGCTGATAGGTACGCAGGGAGAGCGTGGTGGGGATCAGCGGTAACAGCAGGCCTTCGGCGGCGCGGAAGATGTTTTCCGAGACCAGGGAGATGCTCGGCGGACAGTCGAGGAAAACGTAATCGTAGGCCTTCGATAGAGGCCGCAGCAGTTTGAGCAGTTGCTTGGTCGGCTTCTTGGTATCTTCCAACCGCAGGTCCATGTTGCGGTAGGAGAAATCAGCCGGGAGCATGTCGAGGTTTTCGAAATCAGTGGCCTTGACCACTTCGTCGAGTTCAACCTGACCGGCGATGAGCTTTCTGCTGCCCCCTTTGACCTTGGGCTTGATACGGAAGTAAAAGGTGGCCGCAGCCTGGGGATCGAGATCCCAGATCAGGGTGCGGTAGCCCTGGCGGGCGGCGAGGAAGGCGAGATTGACCGCAGTGGCGGTTTTACCGACGCCCCCTTTGATGTTGTAGACCCCGATGATATGCATTAGGCACCCCCGAACAACTTCTTGAATGCCAGCCGGTTTTCTTCACTGCTGAAGGCGGCGTAGAGGCCGGCGAACTCTTCTCTCGCCTGCACCTGGCGCTCCAGTAACTGACCGACGAGGATACCCATGGCCATCAATGCGCTGGCGGGTGCGCCCTCCTCCATCATCTGCTGGCCGAGGGCCTCGAGGGATTCGGCCTGCACCTGCAGGTCCTGAAAGGCACCAAGGTTATCGAGGATGATCTTCAGCTCTTTGATCAGTGCCCGAACCTGCGGCTTGGGATAGAGGCTCTGGAAAAACTCCATCAGGTAGCGCAGTTTTTTGCAGTCCTTGCGCAGGTCGTGCAGCAGCTCGGGTTTCGAATCAGCCTTGATCTTGCCGCCATCCTTCAGCACCTTGTCGTAGAGCTTGTGGATGCGCTGATCGGCCAGGCTGGCGATAGGACGGGTGGCGTTGGGGGCCTTGGGTTTCCTCGGTAACGGTTCGTTGAGCCAGGCGCGCCAGGACTTGACCACCTTGCGGAAGTGGGGCGAGTTGAGCTTTTTCACCAGATCCTTCTGCGCCTGTTTGTGATGCTCGACGAGGAAAGTGCGGAAGGGCTCGAGATCACCGCGCATGGTCTCGGGCAGGCTGGCCTGGTAGTCATCGAACTCCAGCAGGTAGACGTCCATATCCCGGGTGGGACCGGTGACCTGACCGATCCAGGCGAGCCCCTGCTTGAAGGGCTCCAGCTCTTCCGGCTCAAAGACCGCTTTGATCTGACTCATGGCGGAGCGTGTGCGCCGGGTAGAGACCCGCAGGTCGTGCAGAAATTCGCTGTCGAGATTGGCCTTGGTACCCGGGATGTTGATCTCCAGTGTATCCAGCAGACTGAGCATGATCTTCTTGGCGGTGGCGTCGGAACGGGCGTCCGGATCGAGGCGGTAGTTGAGCTTGGAGCTGTAGTCCCCCGGCTTGCGACCGATGCCAATGAGAGCATATTCGTAGAGACTCTGTTCCGCTGCGATCAGCTTCATGGTCTCTAGCTGTGTGCGCAGACGCTCGAAGTCGCCATTGTAACCCTTGAGAGGTTTCAGCAGCACGCGGCCGTCCAGTTCGCCGGTCTGCTTGCCATCGAGGGAGGCGTAGCGGTTCTCCGTGAGGACGATACGCACCACGGTTTTCTCTTCGTCGTCGAGGATGCGCAAGGTGCGCTGCTTCTGCCGGATCTTGACCTGGGGCAGCAGCACCCGCATCTCCAGGGCCTCGGCGAGGCGGTTTTGCAGTTCGCCTTCCGGAAGACTGGCTGGAAAACCCGGCACCTCATCAGTCTCCTGACAGAGCTCGTGTTCGCTGGTCTTGCGGTTGATCCAGCAGAGTCGCTTCTGCGGGTTCTCTTCCACCACCAGTTCACCACCCGCCTGCCAGACCCGCCAGTCGAAACTGTCGTAGAAGATTTGGGCGGCTTCCACCGCGGGATCTTCCTGCAGAGCATTGTTTTCGGACAGGTGTGCCTTGAGACTCTCCAGATCGAGTGCGTCCGGTAAAAGATAGGAGATCGCTTGTGGTGTCATTAACTTCTCGCTTCTGCCAAGACAAGAAGGTTAACCGACAGGGGTGACTGTGACAAATCCATGAAGTTCCTGAAGTTTTGGTTTTTGATTTGTTGTTTTAGCCGGTGCCGGATGGGTTCCAGGAGAGGCTTCAAAAGATCAGTATAGAAGGTGTTGTGCGAGTTGTGGGAGGGTTGGTGGGGCAGGGGCCCCCGCCCTACTGTACGATTAAGCCATCCCCATTCGATTCAATGCTCAATGGGTTTTGGTGCGGCAGAGCCGCACCCTACGGCCTGAGCAAACATGTAGGGTGGGGCCCTGCCCCACCGAAGGACAGTTTTCCCGCTACCGGTACAATCATCATCCCTCGGCTTCCGCCAGGCTCTTGCTGGCGATCTCGAATACATCCTTGGAGACGTCGGATTTCGCCAACACCCGTTCGAACTGAGCCTTCATCAACGCCTGCCGGTGCACATCGTAACGACGCCAGCGGCTCATGATGCGCAGCATGCGCGCGGCGATCTGCGGGTTGAGACTGTCGAGGGCCAGTACATGATCGGTGAGAAATTCGTAACCGGAACCGTCTGCCGCGTGGAAGTGGATCAGGTTGGCGCTGCAGAAGACCCCCACCAGACTGCGTACCTTGTTCGGGTTGCGCAGGGAGAATGCCGGGTGGGTCATCAGGGATTTTACCTGCTGCAGGGTGCCGGGAAGTTTGGCATTCGCCTGCACCGAGAACCACTTGTCCATGACCAGGGGGTCGTCATGCCATTTGGTCTCAAAGGCGGCCAGGGCTTCATCCCGTTGTGGACAGTCGGTATTCACCAGCGCGCTGAGGGCGGCCATCACATCGGTCATATTGTTCGCTGCCTGGAACTGATTCATACAGAGTTCGTTGACCTCCGGCTCGTTGAGCTGCATCAGCAGATTGAGCGCCAGGTTCTTGAGGCTGCGCCTGGCCATGGAGGCGTGTTCGATATCGTAATCACCGGGTTGGCAATGGGTGCTGTAGATCCGCAACAGATCCTCCCGAAGACGCGTGGCAAGCTCATGTTTGAGCCACTCCCGGGCATTGTGGATCGCCTCAACGTCCACCACATCCATCTTATCACCGATGGTCGATTCCGAAGGCAGGCTCAGCACCTCTGCGAGCAGGGCCTTGTCCGCCTGCTCATCGTTCAACGCCTTGGCGAAGGCTTCCACATAACCCATATCGATACTGAGCGGCTTGCCTGCCTGGATATTGGCAACCAGATCCAGCAGGGTACGCTGGGAGAGGGTATGCGCCGCATCCCAGCGGTTGAAGTCGTCCGAGTCCCTGGCCATGAGGAACATCAGCTCCCGGTCGCTGTAGTCAAAATCGAGCTTGACCGGCGCGGAGAAGCCCCGCAGCAGTGACGGAACTGGCGGCTTAGTCATACCCGTGAAGGTGAAGCGCTGTTCCGGCGCAGACAGTTCCAACACGCGCAGGGTGGGACCGGGTACCATCCCATCTTGCAGTTGCAGCGGCAGTTCATTCCCCGCCTCATCGAGCAGGGCGATGGCCACGGGGATATGGAAGGGCTGCTTCTCTGGCTGCCCCGGCGTGGGTGGGCAGCTTTGATGGAAATCGAGGTGATAGCTGTTGGATAAAGCGTCGAATTCCGCCTCGACCTTTATTTCAGGAGTGCCCGCCTGCTCATACCAACGCCTGAACTGACTCAGGTCGCGGTCGCTGGCGTCCTCCATGCATTTGACGAAATCCTCGGTGGTGACCGCCTGGCCGTCGTGGCGCTCGAAATAGAGATCGGTGGCTTTACGGTAGTCCTTGGGACCAAGCAGGTTGGCCTGCATGCGGACCACCTCCGCCCCCTTCTCATAGACGGTCACGGTGTAGAAGTTGTTGATCTCCATGTAGCTGTCGGGTCTGACCGGATGGGCCATGGGCCCGGCGTCCTCACCGAACTGATGACTGCGCAGCAGGCGCACATCCTCGATGCGCTTGACCCCGCGGGAGCCCATGTCGGCGGAAAACTCCTGGTCGCGGAAGACGGTCAGCCCCTCCTTCAGGCTCAACTGGAACCAGTCCCGGCAGGTGATTCGGTTGCCGGTCCAGTTGTGGAAGTACTCGTGGGCGATGACCCCTTCGATGCCCTGGAAGTCACGGTCGGTGGCGGTGTCGGGGCGGGCCAGTACATATTTGGAATTGAAGATGTTGAGCCCCTTGTTCTCCATCGCCCCCATGTTGAAGTCGTTGACCGCCACGATCATGAAGATGTCGAGATCGTATTCACGGCCATAGTGTGCCTCGTCCCAGGCCATGGCGTATTTGAGGGAGCGCATGGCGTGGTCGCACTTGTCGATGTTCTCCGGCTCAACATAGATGCGCAGGTCGACCTCACGGCCCGACTGGGTGGTGTAGCTGTCCTGCTGATAGCGCAGATCCCCCGCCACCAGGGCGAAGAGGTAGCAGGGTTTGGGAAAGGGGTCCTGCCAGGTCACCCGGTGACGGCCGTCGGACAGATCGGTCTCCTCGGTGCAGTTGCCGTTCGAGAGCAACACCGGATAGCGCTGTTTGTCTGCGGTGATGGTCGTGGTGAAGGCCGACATCACGTCGGGCCTGTCGGGGAAGAAGGTGATACGACGGAAGCCCTCCGCCTCGCACTGGGTACAGTAGAGACTGCCAGATCGATAGAGTCCCTCGAGTGCGGTGTTGTCCTGTGGCCGGATCTCCACCCGGCTGGTGAGAGTGAAGCGCTCGGGAACCGATTCGATGGTCAGGCGCGATGCATCATAACGATAGTCATCCGCCGACAGGGGAGTATTGTCCAGCTTCAACTCGATGAGCTTCAGCCCCTCTCCGTCGAGCTTCAGCGGCGGATGGGCCCTCTCGCTGGCCGGGTTCTTGTGGATCTGCAGGGAGCAGGTCACCTCCGTCACCTCGTCGCGCAGATCGAACGCAAGCTCGACGCTGTCGACCAGATAGTCGGGGGGACGATAGTCCTTAAGATAGATGGTCTTGGCACTGTCTGTTCGCATCGGCATACCCTGGTGATTTGAGAGAGACTGAAAAAAATCCGGCACAAGTCTAATGGTGCGACCACCGGTGACGCAATCAACCCTCCAGTTGACATGAGATATGCCGGTTTTACCCGTGACAACATGGAACTCCGGCCATACTGCTGCTAGGATAGTTCACAATCTAATAATAGTTTTTTCATCATTTACAAGCAGTTACTTCCTGACCTGAAAGGCATGAAGTCGACTGTCACAAATCTTTTAAGGAATCTTTTATGCCAAACGTGGTTATGTACACCACCGCCATCTGTCCCTACTGTGTACGCGCAAAATATCTGCTCGACAATAAGGGGATCAGTTTCGAGGAGATCCGCATCGACCATAACCAGGAGATCATGCAGGAGATGATGCAGCGGAGTAACCGCCATACCGTGCCCCAGATCTTTATTGACGATTTCCATGTAGGCGGTTACGACGACCTGGCATCCCTGGAGATGTCGGGCCGACTGGATGAACTGCTGGGGATCGAAACCGAGTAAGCGGTGGAGACGACAGTGGAAGGAGAGAAGGTCAGGCTCGACAAATGGCTGTGGGCGGCCCGTTTCTTCAAGACCCGCCAGATAGCCACCGAGGCCATCAACGGCGGCAAGGTGCATCTCAACGGACAGCGCACCAAGCCCGGCAAAGAGGTCAAGGTCGGTTCCCATCTGCGCATCCATACCCCGACGGAGGAGTACGATGTGGAGGTCCGCGTACTCGCCTCGAAGAGAAGGCCCGCCTCGGAGGCACGCACCTTCTACGAAGAGACGCCGGAGAGCCTGGAGCGACGCGAGCAGATGCGGGAGACTCGTCGGCTGGAGCGCCTCCATTCCCCGAGACCGATCCGGAGCAAGATGAACAAAAGGGACCGCCGCATGATCCACCGTTTTACCGGCAAGGGTGAGTAGGACATAGAGATGGACCAGGACGCCTTTCGTAAAACCTATCGTGAAATCAACGAGCGGGAATGCGTCTTTGAGAAGAGCCTGCTCTCCCGTCACTGCGGCTGCTCACAAGCCAAGAAGGTCTGTATCGCCGAACGCGAAGGCATCCACTGCCTGTCGGATGAAGCCCAGGAGCAGTGTATCGAGTTGTTGGAGAATCTGCGCAAGCAGGCCCGCTTCGCCCTGAAATCGAACAACGACAAGGAGGTGCTTCCCCACGGCAAGGCGATGCGGCTGCAGGTTGGCGGTCTGCGTGGGCTCTACCTTGCCGTTCATGACGAAGACGAAACACCGCCTCAATGCGTGGAGGATATTCATGGATTGATCAACCAGGCCAAAGCGCAGTTCGACGGCCTGGATAACCTGCCCTATCAACTGCTGATCCAGCAGGTGGCGGCCTATCAGGGTCGGCAGCGGGGCCCGAAAAAGCACTGAGCGGCTTTGGTTTTTTTACAGGTTAACCACCTGCAAGACCGAACTCGATCGAGTTCGGCGAAAAACGATTCCGTTGACACACATCAAAACTCTGACATAAATCGGTAGACACCCGATCCCTCAATACGGATATTGCTCCCCCACACCTATTCGATGCAGATATAAAACGAAACAAAGGTCCCGGCACTGACTGCCGACGGACCCGCATCAGGGTCAAAAGGAGAGTTGCCATGGTTTGGAGATTTCGAGGTTTACCAATTCCTGTTCGCGTCAATTCAACCACCGGTATCAATCGGGGTGAGAAGAGATGAACGACGCAAATCACCTACGCCTGCTCAGTCTAATGCTCAGAATTCCGGACGAGGAGTCTCTGCCTCTGCTGGAAAAGCTGGCAAACGACCAGCCCTGGATGCAAATCGGACTGTACGAACTGGCGGAAACCCCGCTTTCACAGTGGCAGCATGAGTACAGAAGACTCTTTGTCGAACAACAACACCCCACTGCCGCACCCCCCTATGAGTCGGTTTACCGCCGTCAGACCGACACCGATCCGGTTGTGGATAGACTCAATGCGCTCTATCGCGACGCCGGTCTCAATGTGGAATCCACGCCCGCGGACTATCTCGGCACTCAGCTGGAGGTTGCCGCCCATCTTGCGGAATCGACAGACCCGCGTGCGCACCAATGGCAGATTCGTCTTTGGCGCGATCACTTGCTGCACTGGATTCCGGCATTCGTCGACGACCTCTGCCAGAACAGCCAGCTGCTGATCTATCGCCTATGGGGCGGTCAGTTGGCGCTATTGTCGAATAATATTGAAGGAAGCCTGGTCAACGCCTGACGATCAGTTCGTGACGGATCCCATCAGGCCTTACAGTACATAGCACTCAAGGCACGAAAAAACCTGCCTCGTCCGTTGCTCAGTACCACCGAAACCAGTTATAGACGAATCGCCAGCATGCGCTGTAGATACCCAAAAAAATCACCTCTTGCCTGAGTATCCCCAGCACGACCATCACCCCGGTAAACCATAGAATTGAATGTGCAGGCAACCACGGCTCAAGCGCCACTGGAAACCCGTTTAAGACAAGCCAGAGCAGAGATCCGGTGAGCAATCCGACAACTAAATTCAGAAATCCGATGGCCAATCTATCCATGAAAGCCTTGTTATCCATAGCTTCTCTTGTCAAATACAGCGATATTGATTGATCCTGCACACAAGAATTACTCGTGTACCAATCCCCATCCGCCCCCACCCGGCGTTTCGATACAGAGTGTCCCGCCGTTTTCTATCTGCAGACTGATCTTCGGCGGCAACAGCTTGTCATTGTAACGATTGACACCGGCTTGCCCGGCTTCGCCGCCTTGCACCCCCCAGGGTTGATGAGTGCGACGTTCGGTCAACAGCGTCACCTGGGTCGGCGCGAGAAACTCAAACTCCCGGACCAGACCATCGCCACCGCGATGTTGTCCGTCCCCCCCCGATCCCTGTCGCAGGGCATAACGTCTGACCCGTAAGGGAAAACGGCTCTCGATCACTTCAATGGGCGTGTTGAGGGTATTGGTCATATGGGTCTGTACACCATGCAGACCGCCACCGTGCCGGCCGGCTCCCATTCCGCCGCCGATGGTCTCATAGTAATCCCAACGATGCTCTTCACTGTCACTGCCCATGGCAAGATTGTTCATACTGCCATGACTGGCTGCCGGCATCTCATCGGGCAATGCTTGAGTCAGGGCGCCAAGTACTACGTCAACCACCCGGGTGCTGGTCTCCACATTACCTGCCGCTACCGCCGCAGGCCTTTTCGCATTCAGCAGGCAGCCCTCCGGTGCAGTAATAGTAATCGGACGGAAGCTTCCGGCGCAGGCCGGCGTCTGGGGCGGCATCAGACAGCGGAAAACATAGTAGACGGCAGCCGCAGCCACCGAGAGGGGGCAGTTAATGTTCCCTGCCACCTGGTCCGCACTCCCGGTAAAATCGATCACCACACCCTTGGCGCTAATGTTCAGTTCCGCCCGGATAGGGATATTCGAATGTCCCTGACCGTCATCATCCATGTAGTCCTCGAATCGATAGGTACCCTCAGGCAGACGCGCCATCGACTCTCTAGCCAACCGCTCACCATAATCGTTGAGAGCCTCAAGCCCCTCTCTGAAACCCGCCTTCCCCCACGCCTCGATCAACTCGTGAAGGCGGTGCAATCCACTTCGGTTGGCACTCATCTGGGCAGCGAAATCCCCCTCGGACTCCCTTGGATTTCGATTCCCACCGCAGAGTTGCTGCAGAAAGTCACGATCCAGCTCACCACGCCGGATCAACTTGCCCGGCGGAATCACCCTGCCCTCCTGATCAAGGGAATGGGAGACCGGCATCGATCCCGGGGAAGCGGCGCCGATATCGGCATGATGCGCACGATTGACCAGAAAAGCGGTCAGTTGCCGCTTAAAAAAGAGCGGTGCAATAAGAGTCACATCCGGCAGATGGGTGCCGCCGAGAAAGGGATCGTTAAGTACCACCATGTCCCCTTCGTGCCACTCGATCCGGGAGACGATATCGGCCATGGCATAGGCCATACTGCCCAGATGCACTGGAATATGAGCAGCCTGGGCACAGAGCAGCCCATCCGCATCGAAGACGGCACAGGAAAAATCGAGGCGATCCCGAATATTCGGCGAGAACGCCGCGTTACGCAGCACTGCTCCCATCTCGTCGCAGACTGCCTCCAATCGTGAAGAGAATATATTCAGCTCAATCGGGTCCAAATTTTCATCCTGGCGTAATCGGGAAAGGGTTATCATTCTCCCCCACAATGTACCCTGTTGCATCCCCGTAGCGGCACCGCTAGAATAGCCGACCATTCTACTAGGTTTATTTCAGATCACTACTGAATTACGGATCCCAAGAATAATTTCCCATTTTAACGAAAGGAGTATTTCACCATGGCACATGAACTTCCCGCCCTGCCCTATGCCATCGATGCACTGGAGCCGGTCATCTCGAAAGAGACCCTGGAGTTCCACCACGGCAAACACCACAACACCTATGTGACCAACCTGAACAACCTGGTACCGGGCACCGAGTTCGAGAACGCCACTCTGGAAGAGATCATCATGAAATCCTCCGGGGGTATCTTCAACAATGCGGCCCAGGTCTGGAACCACACCTTCTACTGGAACTGCATGCGCAGCCCGAGCGATAACAACGCGCCTACCGGTGCGCTTGCCGACGCCATCAACAGCACTTTCGGTTCCTTCGATGAATTCAAGAAGCAGTTCGCCACCTCCGGCGCCACCAACTTCGGCTCCGGCTGGACCTGGCTGGTACAAAACGAAGACGGCAGCCTAGAGATCTTCAACACCTCCAACGCCGGCACCCCGATGACCTCGGGCAAGAAGGCGCTGTTGACCGCCGATGTGTGGGAGCACGCCTACTACATCGACTATCGCAACGCACGTCCCGCTTATCTGGATGCCTTCTGGAAAGTGGTCAATTGGGACTTTGTCGCCGGCAACATGAGCTAAACTTCCCGGTACGCTGATTCATTTCAGATATCTCCTCAATAGAGGATGGAATGGACGCAGTCATTGAAATCCCGCGAGCCCTTTTGGGCTTGTGGGGTTTTTTATGTCCGAATCCGATTTGCCTCGTGAGTCCAATTAAGCCTGACTGGATTCTGGAAAGGTGCGGCAAGCCGCACCCTACAATGTCCACGAGGTAGGGTGCGACCCTGCCGCACCGATCCCCACTTTGCACCCCTGGAATCTCGTCGCAAGAACACACTAAAGTGTGGAGGAAGATCTCTACAAACCTGACGCCAAACTGCCATGATCACTTCTTCCAAATGTCACTCGACAGGCATCATCTGGAAATAAATTCCCTTTATGGTTGCGCACTCGACCCAACCAGTTCAGCGACAACCAATGCGCACCACCGAGGGAAGACCTATGCTATCGAGAAGAATGTCTATTCAATCCATCACCTTCGTCACCGCTATCCTGCTCACTGCCGGTTGCATCGCCGGCAATCATCAAGACAATGACCATGAGCACAACAAAAGAGACCGGCACCGCCACTGGGAAGAGAGCGAAGATAACGGTGTGCAACTCGGCCCCCGTCCCTCCTACCTGATCAACGACATGGACGACAGCGAGCTGAAGCGAGAGCTCCTCGCCTGCGATAAAGAGGATTTCGAAAAGAGCGACTTCTCTATCGGTCACCGCGGCGCGGCCATGCAGTTCCCTGAGCACACCAAGGAGTCCTATGTTGCTGCTGCCCGAATGGGCGCAGGCATACTGGAGTGCGATGTCACCTTCACCAAAGACCGGGAGTTGGTCTGCCGCCATTCACAGTGCGATCTGCATACCACCACCAATATCCTGGCAACCCCTCTGGCCGAGAAATGTTCCCAGCCGTTTGTCCCCGCGCACTATGACGCAGACGGCAATTGGGTGAAGGCATCCGCTAAATGCTGTACCAGCGACATCACACTGGAGGAGTTCAAAACCCTGAAAGGCAAGATGGATGCAGCCAATGCCAACGCAACCTCTGTCGAGGAGTATTTGGACGCCACCCCGAGCTGGCGTACCGATCTCTATACCGGCACTGGCACATTAATGACCCACGCCGAGAGTATCGAACTGTTCAAGCAACTCGACGCAAAGATGACACCTGAGCTGAAATCCCCCAGTGTAGCGATGCCGTTTCAAGGCGACTACACGCAACAGGACTACGCCCAGCAGATGATCGACGAGTACAAAGCGGCTGGCGTTAAACCCAAGCATGTCTTTGCCCAATCCTTCAACCTGAACGATGTTCTCTACTGGATCGAACAGGAACCCCGCTTCGGTAAACAGGCAGTCTATATCGATGGTAACTACGACAACCTGGAAGCCACTATCGATATGATGTCGGAGCTGGCTGACAAAGGTGTCAACTACCTGGCTCCTGCCATGTGGGCGCTGGTGACCGTGGTGAACGGCGAGATCGTGCCTTCCGAATATGCCATTGCCGCCAAGGCCAACGGGTTCAACCTGATCACCTGGACCCTGGAGCGTTCAGGTCTCCTGGCTGGCGGTGGCGGCTGGTACTACCAGACAACCACTGATGTCATCGACAACGATGGCGACATGATGGTCCTGTTGGATGTACTGGCCCAGGATGTGGGCATCAAAGGAATCTTCTCCGATTGGCCGGCGACTGTCACTTACTACGCCAACTGCAAAGACCTCTAGGCAAATACCGATGCGCATTCGCTTAGGGCCTGTTAACACTAATCCAGTCGGCCCTGCTGGGATTAGTGTTAACAGGCCCTAGCACAAAAAGCCACCCGGAGACGGGTGGCTTTTCCATGTTTGGCACTGCGCTGAACGTAATGCCTGGATTAATCCTGAATCAATACCTCTTGATCAGCGGTGACGCGCTACTCCAGACAGCGCCTGATGATATAGCCACCTGAACGCTCATCCCGTTCCAGTTCCAGAATGCCGTGACTCTCTGCCTCTTCCAGCAGGTCACCGAAGGAGCGAAATCCGTAATAAGACTCACTGAAACCCGGCTTGCGGCGTTTCAGGGTCTGCTTGATCATGGATCCCCAGATCTTTTCTCCTTCGCCCCGCTCCTCCACCAAGGCCTCGTATGTGGCGACAATCAGGTTCCAGGCATCCTGTTTTTTTGATTCGACAGATTTCTCCGCCCCCTTTTTCGTTGTTGTCTTGGCAGATTTTTTATTGATTTTCGTCGAACGCTTTTTTTGAGGTTTTTGCCTCTGAACCAGGTCGTCGTAGTAGATGAACTCATCACAGTTGGCGATCAGGAGATCGGATGTCGAATTCTTAACCCCTAGCCCGATCACTGTCTTATTGTTTTCACGCAGCTTGCTCACGAGCGGGGAGAAATCGGAATCACCGCTGATCACGACAAAGGTGTCCACATGCTCCTTTGTGTAGCAAAGATCGAGCGCATCAACCACGAGGCGGATATCCGCGGAGTTTTTACCCGACTGCCTGACATGCGGAATCTCGATGAGCTCGAATGACGCCTCATGCATCGCCGGCCTGAACTCCTTGTATCGGGACCAGTCGGCATAGGCCTTTTTGACCACGATATTCCCCTTGAGCAGAAGCCTCTCGAGGACTTTTAAAACATCGAACTGTGCATAGTCCGCATCTCTCACACCGAGTGCCACATTCTCGAAGTCACAGAAGAGAGCCATGATCTTGGTATCTGAAGATTGCGCCATACTGTGCCTCCTGGCCTGATACTGCTGTCGCCGAATGGGTTGGGGCCTTGAGCGTCCCTCGTCACAGGCTAGCAGATGTTCTAACCAATTGCCCTAAGCGATACTGGACCCCTCGCTTCCACCCGGACTGGCGTATACTGCTGGGTGTAGTCAATTTCCAACGTTGATTACGATCAATAATCTCCACGACTTTCAGTCTCATACACAAGACTGGAGCACAGACTCTGACCTATAATGGCCGATGATCTATCTCTCTGACCGTTCACTGACCACACCCCGGCCAGAGAACACTGGAGCGTAATTTGAAACGTTCACTGCTACTCAGATTTGGCACTGTAATCACCATTCTTTTCATTCTTGCGGTCTCCGGCATGTTGAGTTCAGTCATCATTGCTGAAACGGCGGAAGGCTATGCCGCAGCGATCAATCAGGCGGGTACACTGCGCATGCAGTCCTATCGCATTACCACCAGCCTGGTGCACGGCACCGCCTATGAGAATGAATTTTCCGCCAACCGCACCGACAGTCTGGTCGAGGAATACAACCAGAGACTCTTCAGCCCGCGTATCCACAATGTACTATCAAAAGGACCCAGTCAGGATGTGACGGAGACCTACCATAAGGTCAAGTCGCAATGGAACGACATAATTTTACCCAACCTTAAAAACTATTTGACCTATCAGCGGGCGGCATCCCATAACATCCAGGAACCGCAGCGGATCACCAGCTACCAGAAACAGCATTTATCGGTGGTAGATGATTTTGTTGAAGATATTCACCGTTTTGTCGAGGCCCTGGAAACCGATGCCGAAAGAAAGAACGAGCAGCTGAGACTCATCCAGATAGTCTTACTCTCCCTGACCTTCCTCGTGGCACTTATCAGTCTCTACCTGACCAAGCGTTATGTACTGGCGCCGCTCAGCGACCTGCTGGCCTGCGCCAATGCGGCACGTCACGGCAACTTCTCTGTCAGAAGCCATTTCCTCAGCGAAGACGAACTGGGTCAACTGGGGCAGGCCTTCAATGTTATGGCGGAGGATCTGTCGGTCATCTACGCTGACCTTGAAGCCAGGGTCCGGGAGAAGACACAGGATCTGGAAAGAAGTAACAGAACGCTGGAATTGCTCTATTCCGCCACCAAGCGCTTGAGCGACTCGACCCTCAGTGCCGATGTTCTGGAGGCGGTGATTCACGATATCGAAGACCTCATGGGCGTGAACAGCGGCACCATCTGTCTGGGACATCCCGGCGACGACCAGGCCTATCGATATGCCTCCACCAGCTCCAAAGACCTTGTCATCAAACAGTCTCAGGACAACCAGTGCGCCATCTGCCTCGGAGAGGGCAGTACACACACCTTTCAGATCGAGAGTCGGGTGAGCGGAAAACCGGTGAACATCTTCTCGACGCCGATCCGGGACAAGAATCAGCAGTATGGGGTACTGCTGGTGGAATTCTCTACCGACATGCAACTTGAACCCTGGCAGGAGCGTCTGCTTGAGACTGTTGCCAGCCATATCGCATTGGCTATCAATGTGGCCCAGCAGGTATCGGAAAGCCGCAGGTTATCTCTGCTTGAGGAGCGTAGCGTCATCGCCCGAGAGCTGCATGACTCCATTGCTCAATCACTCTCTTACCTGAAGATTCAGGTCAGCTTGTTGGAGAAGGCGGTCAGTGATGATGCGGAGACCCCGCATCTGCTCCATTTGACTGGCGTATTGAGATCCGCACTCAACGGGGCTTATCGACAACTGAGGGAGCTGCTGACCACCTTCCGCCTGCGCATCAGCGAAACCGAGTTGGGCGAAGCGATTAAAACCACAGTGAATGAGTTTTCCGAGCGCTCCGGTATTTCCATCGAGTATGTCAATCAGATCGGCAACTGCCAGTTCACACCCAATGCAGAGATCCATGTCATCCAGATTGTCAGGGAGGCCCTCTCCAACATCATCCGCCACGCAGACGCCACACGCGCCGCCGTGGTCCTGAAATGCAACCAGGATGGTATCGTCACCGTCACCGTTGAAGACGACGGCGTAGGCATCGGTGATCAAAGTGATATGATGCAGCACTACGGACTCCCCATTATGAAGGAGCGTGCGGACTGGCTGGGGGGCGACCTGCAGGTGGTGGAGTCGGGCATGGGAGGCACCCGGATAAAATTGACATTCGATATTAACGATTCAGCTATAAAGAAACCGAAGCAATCCCTGATCGAGAAACTGAACCATGCATGAGACCAGTAGACACACCATTCTCGCCATCGATGACCATCCGCTGTTCCGCAAGGGCGTCGCAGATCTTATTGACATGGACGACACTCTGGAGATGGTTGGTGAAGCAGCCAATGGGCAGGACGGTCTCGAATTGGCGAAATCGCTGCAACCCGATCTCATTCTCCTGGATATCAATATGAAGGGAATGAGCGGTATCGACACCCTCAAAGCGATGAAGCAGGAGGATATCGATTCACTGATATTGATGCTCACCGTATCCGATAACGAAGAGGATGTGTTGACGGCCCTTAGGATAGGCGCTGATGGGTATCTCCTGAAAGACATGGAACCCGAGGATATCCTGGGCTCGATCCGCAAAGCGATGGAGGGTACGGTAGTCATCAGCGACCACCTGACCCAGCTCCTGGCGAAGGCCCTGCGCGACGAAGACAAGCTGGTCGAAGACAAATCACCGACTCCCCTAACCTCACGCGAACAGGAGATACTGGAACATATCTCAAACGGCATGAGTAACAAGCTGATCGCAAAGACGCTTAGCATTTCGGAAGGCACGGTCAAGGTCCATGTCAAACATCTGCTGAAGAAGCTCAACCTTCACTCCCGTACTGAGGCCGCGGTATGGGCCTTGAGGCGACTTTGATTAAAATTTTCGAAAACATCTCAACTTATAGCAGCGCTCTACCCTGGAGGGCATAACACCTACCCATTATAGGGTATAATACACTACCAATAACTTGGTAACTTTATGATTTTCTTAAGAAATTCTTCATTTTTTCGGGCCCGAACTTGATCGGCATCAAAGCGAACGAGCCCGTCTGGTGAAACACTGCACACCGATCGAGGTGAACAGTTGAAGAGACCCATAGACAGAGTCCAGTTTCTCCGTGGTGACCTGCGAGGCAGCCGCCAGGGTATACGCCCACCCTGGGCGAAAACAGAAGCTGAATTCACTGAAAACTGCGAACGCTGCGATGATTGCATCAAGGCCTGTCCCGAACGGATTCTGAAAAGAGGTTCCGGCGGTTTTCCTGTTGTCGATTTTTCTCTGGGTGCCTGCACTTTCTGCGGCGATTGCCATAAAGCCTGCACCCACCAGGCATTCGAAAATCACGAACCGTTGGAAGAAACAGCCTGGCAGTTGGAAGTCACCATCTCGGAGCAGTGTCTCTCCCTCAAAGGTGTCGTCTGCAGAAGCTGCGGCGATACCTGCGAATCTTCCGCGATCCGCTTCAAACTCAAAACCGGCGGTCGTTCAGAGCCGCTGATCGATAACGACAGTTGCAACGGCTGCGGTGAATGCTTTGCCATCTGCCCTAACCGTTCCATTTCCATTTTACCAAGTCAGCGGGACTACGCCGCTTAAGTCACTGGAGGGGTCAGCTATCCATGAATATCTGTAGCTTGATTGTCCATACCAAACCAACACAGGGGCCTGTGGTCTCTGAACGTCTGCAGACGTTCCAGGGCGTAGAGGTCCATGGTGGTTTGGAAGAGGACAAACTGATTGTCACCGTGGAGGATGAGGGTGAATCGATGTCACCCGTTTCCGACACAATGAATGCGTTACGCGACGTGGAAGGCGTCGTGAACACTATCTTGATTTATCACTACGGCGGTGAAGAGTCGATGGAGGAAATGAACCGTGAAATTAACTAGAAGAGACTTTATCAAAAGTAATGCAGTCGCAGCAGCAGCCTCCGTGGCTGGTGTTACCCTGCCAGTCAGCCAATCATTAGCTGCCGACGCAGACGACGGTATTCGTTGGGACAAGGCGGCCTGCCGCTACTGCGGTACCGGCTGTAGCGTACTGATGGGCGTGAAAGACGGCAAGGTCGTAGCCAGCCAGGGCGACCCTGACGCCCCGGTCAACAAAGGCCTCAACTGTATCAAGGGCTACTTTCTGCCCAAGATTCTCTATGGTGAGGATCGCCTGACCAAACCGTTGCTGCGCAAGACCAACGGCAAGTATGACAAGAACGGCAAGTTCGAAGAGGTCTCTTGGGAAGAGGCCTTCCAGACCATGGCCGATAAATGGGTCGCTGCCCGTAAGGCCAAGGGCCCGAAAGGTGTCGGCATGTTCGGTTCCGGTCAATGGACCGTGTGGGAAGGCTATGCCGCGCAAAAGCTGCTGAAGGCCGGTTTCCGCTCCAACAGCCTGGAACCCAATGCCCGCCACTGTATGGCCTCTGCGGTGGGCGCCTTCATGCGCGCCTTCGGTATCGATGAGCCGATGGGCTGTTACGACGATCTGGAGCATGCCGATGTCTTCGTGCTCTGGGGCGCCAACATGGCAGAGATGCACCCGATTCTCTGGTCCCGTCTGACCGATACCCGTCTGACCAAGCCCGGCTGTGAAGTCCATGTGCTCTCCACCTTCGAGCATCGCTGCTACGAGCTGGCGGACAACGGCATGGTATTCGAACCACAGACCGATCTGGCGATCCTCAACTACATCGCCAACTACATCATCCAGAACAAGGCCTATAACAAGGAGTTCATCGACAAGCACGTGAACTTCACCAAGACCCCTACCGATATCGGTTACGGTCTGCGTGCCAACGATCCACGTGAAAAGGCGGCCAAGAACCGGAACAAGGGCAAGCTCACCAAGATCAGTTTTGAAGAGTATGCCAAGTCGGTTGAGCCCTATACCCTGGAGTACACTTCCAAACTCTCCAAGGTGCCTAAGGACAATCTGTTGAGACTGGCTAAAGCCTACGCCGATCCCAACAAGAAGGTCGCTTCCTACTGGACCATGGGCTTCAACCAGCATACCCGTGGTGTCTGGGTCAACGGCCTCTGCTATAACGTCCACCTGTTGATGGGCAAGATCGCCGAACCCGGCAACAGCCCCTTCTCCCTTACCGGTCAGCCCTCCGCCTGCGGTACCGCACGCGAGGTCGGCACCTTTACCCACCGTCTGCCCGCAGACCTGGTCACCAAGAAGGATGCCCACTGTAAGTTCGCCGAGAAGACCTGGAAGCTGCCGGCAGGCACTATCCCCAGGGCCAACGGTAAGACCGACGGCGCCGATCAGACGGATATCAGCGGCAAGCCTATGGGCAAGACCCTGATCCACGCGGTCGCCATGCACCGCGCCCTTAACGACGGCAAGATGAATACCTTCTGGGTCATGTGTAACAACAACATGCAGGCCGCCGCCAACATGAATGACGAGAGTTATCCCGGTTGGCGCAACCCGAACAACTTCATCACCGTTTCCGACCCCTATCCCACGGTATCGGCCCAGGCTGCAGATCTGATCCTGCCGACCGCCATGTGGATCGAGAAGGAAGGCGCCTACGGTAACGCCGAGCGTCGTACCCAGTTCTGGCGTGAGCAGGTAGCGGCACCAGGGGAGTCCAAATCCGATGTGTGGCAGGTCATGGAGTTCTCCAAGTACGTCAAGGTGGAAGATGTCTGGCCAGCCGATCTGATCGCCAAAAAGCCAGAGTATGCAGGCAAGACCCTCTACGATGTGCTCTACGCCAATGGCACGGTTGACAAGTTCCCGACGAAACAGGTCACTGACAGCCGTGGTAATAAGTACGACAATCACGAATCGGCACACTTCGGCTTCTATGTACAGAAGGGTTTGTTCGAGGAGTACCGCCTCTTCAACTCGGCTAAAGGTATCCCGAAGAAAGGCCATGAGATGGCCGACTTCGACACCTACCACAAGGTGCGCGGTCTACGCTGGCCGGTGATTGACGGAAAAGAGACCCTGTGGCGTTTCCGTGAAGGCTACGATCCTCATGTCGCGAAGGGCGAAGGTGTGAAGTTCTACGGCAAGCCTGACGGCAAGGCCAATATCATCACAGCTCCCTATGAGCCGGCCGCCGAGCCGCCGGATAAAGAGTACGATCTGTGGCTCTGCACCGGCCGTGTATTGGAGCACTGGCACTCCGGCTCCATGACCCGTCGCGTTCCCGAACTCTATCGTGCGGTCCCCGATGCGGTGGTCTACATGCACCCGAAAGACGCCAAGAAACGTCGTCTGCGTAATGGTGCGTTGGCCAAGCTCACCACCCGTCGCGGCGAGATCGTCTGCAAGGTCGATACCAAGGGCCGTAACAAATGTCCTGAGGGCCTGATCTTTGTGCCCTGGTTCGATGCGGGACGCCTGGTCAACAAACTGACCCTCGACCAGACCGATCCGCTCTCGAAAGAGACGGATTACAAGAAGTGCGGTGTAAAGGTGACACGCGCATAGCTTGTACGGTGCCGGTCCGGGCAACCGGACCGGCGGTTAACTGAAAACGAAAGCACTGAATCGCAGTATCAAATCAGTCATGTCAGAAACAGAGAGAAAAAACGAGATCAACCGCAGACAGTTTCTGGGCAATATGCTCAAGACCGCCTGTGGTGTGGGATTGGTCGGGATGGGACTGGGGGCTTATTCGAAAAGGGCCTCATCACTCCCGGCTGATTACATTCGTCCGCCCGGCGCCCTGCCGGAGGAGGATTTTCTCGGCGCCTGCATTCGCTGCGGCCTCTGCGTGCGCGATTGTCCCTATGACATTCTGTTTCTGGGTGAAGTTGGCGATGAAGTCGCCACCGGGACGCCCTACTTCATTGCCCGTACCGGGCCGTGTGAAATGTGCGAGGAAATCCCCTGTGTGGTGGCTTGTCCCACCAACGCCCTCGATCATGACCTGAAAGATATCGAAGATTCGCGTATGGGCTTGGCTGTGCTCATCGACCAGGAGAGCTGTATCGCGTTCCACGGATTGCGTTGTGAAGTCTGCTTCAACATCTGCCCCATTCGGGGTCGCGCCATCAGTCTGGACATGCAACACAACCCCCGTTCCGGTAAGCATGCCCTGTTCATTCCCGTGGTTCACTCAGATGCCTGTACCGGCTGTGGACTCTGTGAACGTGCATGCATCCTGGAAGAGGCGGCTATCAAGGTCTTCCCGATGCACCTTGCGAAGGGTGAATTGGGTAAGCACTACCGTTTAGGCTGGAAGGAGAAAGAGAAAGCAGGTAAGGCACTGGTCACGCCCGACACCGAACATCGTTACAACTTACCCGAAGGGGTACGTTACGACCTGCAAGGTGAAGGGTTGATCATCGATGGCGAGGCAGAGGAGACACCCTTCTCCTCCAATCCTCTGGATACACTCAATAGCGGTTTCATGGACAAGTAGTATGGTCGATATGACAACATTGGGTGATGACGCCATCGCCGCCAAAGGCTGGTTTAAGTCCCACAAGTTCCTGATTCTGAGACGACTCAGTCAACTCGGTATTCTGGCGCTGTTCCTTACCGGACCCTGGTTCGGCATCTGGATCGTGAAGGGCAATCTGGCCTCGAACCTGACCCTGGACGTTCTACCTCTGACCGACCCCTACGTGTTGTTGCAGGCCAGTCTGTCGGGTGTGGTGCCTGAGACCGCTGCCATCATCGGTGTGGCCATCGTGCTGGTGTTCTACTACCTGGTAGGTGGCAGGGTCTACTGCTCCTGGGTCTGTCCGGTCAACATGGTCACCGACCTGGCCGCCTGGTTGCGGCGCAAGCTGGGGATCCGGACCACTTCGCAGATCTCGCGCTCAACCCGCTACTGGATGTTGGCACTGACGCTGATCCTGCCACTGGTAGTTGCCGGCGGCATCATCTGGGAACTGGTCAATCCGGTCTCCATGATGTTCCGGGGCATCGTCTTCGGCATGGGTGCGGCCTGGATCATGATCCTGGGGATCTTTCTGTTCGATCTGATTGTGGCGAAGGACGGCTGGTGCGGACACATCTGCCCGGTGGGCGCCTTCTACAACCTGGTCGGCAGCAAGAGTCTGTTGAGGGTGAACGCCCTCGATCGTCAGGCCTGTAACGACTGCATGGAGTGCTACGTGGTCTGTCCGGAACCGCAGGTGATCAAACCGGCGCTGAAGGGTGAGAAGAAGGGGCTGAGCCCTGTGATTCTCTCGTCCGACTGCACCAACTGCGGGCGCTGTATCGATATCTGTGCACCAGAGGTTTTCAGTTATGGCGGTCGTCACGCCAAAAAAATCGACGAGTACAAGCGAGAGGGTGAAATCAATCGGGGTGTCCGGGCCTGACCGGTACATCAAACCAATTCTGTTTATGAGAGTGATGATGGAGAAAGGTATGAAAAAGATCGCACTACTGACACTTGCGGCAATCGCCACCATGTTCCTGTCGACTGCCGCACTGGCCGAGGTTCAATCGCTGCGTGGCGACGCGCTCGATACCATGGCTAAGAAGCCGGCGAACATGAAGATCGTCAACATCAAGGGCGGCATTGCTAGAAGCTTCAAGCTGCAGCCACCAATGGTACCGCACGAGGTCGACAAGTACGAAATCAACCTGAAGAACAACGGTTGCATGAAGTGCCACAGTGATGAGACCTACGAGAAAGAGAAGGCGCCCAAGGTGGGAGACAGCCACTACACGGATCGTGATGGGAAGGTATTGAAGACCATTTCGAGCCGCCGTTACTTCTGTAATCAGTGCCATGCACCCCAGGTGGGAGCTGATCCGCTGGTGCAGAACAACTTTCAGGGTGCCAAATAGTGTCGACCAGGGCCCCTTCAATCGAAGGGGCCCTTCCGCACTATCGGTAGTAGTAGATAATTAATTTGGTGTAACAATGAGTGATAGCAAAAAAAGAAGCGGCCTGACTCTGATCCTGGTCGGTATCGTTGCCGGTATCGTACTTTGGGGTGGTTTCAACACCGCGATGGAAATGACCAATACCGAGACCTTCTGTATCTCTTGCCACGAAATGGAACAGACGGTCTACCAAGAATTGCAGGAGACGATCCACTTCACCAACAGGACAGGCGTTCGCGCCACCTGCCCTGACTGCCATGTGCCCAAGGAGTGGATCCATAAGTTCGTACGTAAGATTCAGGCAACCAATGAGCTCTACCACAAGGTGTTGGGGACCATCGACACGCCGGAGAAGTACGAAGCGAAACGTCTCGAGCTGGCGCAGAATGTGTGGCGCTCTATGAAGAAGACCGACTCCCGGGAGTGCCGCAACTGCCATAAGTTCCCATCCATGGACCTTGACCGGCAGGCACCGCGCAGTTCGGAACAACACGATCAGCACTACTGGGACGCGGTTGACGGCAATGAACCGCAGAAGACCTGTATCGACTGCCATAAGGGTATCGCACATTCGCTGCCTGAAGGCTTCGATCCGAACGCTGAGTATTGACAGGCCTATAACCACGGACGGTGTGGGTGAAGATCGAACCCACACCGACCGTTTTTTAGGTAAACTCAACAGACCGAATAAAAAGTCACTGAAGAGATGCTGAAAGACTCATTCAACAGAGAGATCCAATACCTTCGTCTATCCGTGACGGATCGGTGCGATTTTCGTTGTTTCTACTGTCTTCCCCGATCTCATCGGGAGTTCGAAACCCCTGAGGAGTGGCTTACCAGCGAAGAGATCGAGCGCCTGATTGGGCAATTCGCATCTCTAGGTGTCAAGCATGTCAGGTTGACCGGGGGTGAACCTCTCGTGCGAAAGGAATTGCACGACATCGCAAACCGGATCGCCGCACTGCCCGGCATCGAAGAGCTTTCGCTCAGCACCAACGCATCGAGATTGGCACAGTATTCCGATTCACTTCATGAAGCAGGCGTTCGACGTCTGAACATCAGTCTCGACTCCCTCGACGAGGAGAGATTCAAACAAATTACCGGCAGCAAGCTGCAGCCGGTCCTGCAAGGTATCGATGCCGCCCTGGCAAGCGGGTTTCACCCGATCAAGGTCAATATGGTCATCATGCGGGGTATCAATGACCATGAGGTTGAGAAGATGGTCGAGTATTGTCTCGATCGTGGCCTGACACTCAGGTTTATCGAAACCATGCCCGTCGGTGAGGGCGGTCGCAGTGCCAGTGAACACTATCTGCCGCTTTCCGAGATCGAGGCACGCTTGAGAGAACGCTATAGCCTGAAACCAGCAGCGATGCGCGGCAGCGGACCAGCCAACTATTTTCAGATCGATGATTCCGGACTGGTCATCGGATTTATCACGCCGCAGTCTCAGCACTTTTGTGACACCTGCAACCGTGTCCGGCTCTCCGTCACCGGCGACCTCCACCTCTGCCTCGGACAGGAGGATCGCTTGGCCCTCAGACCCATGCTGAGATCGGGCGCCAGCGATGAAGAGATCCGTCAGGCGATTCGCGATGCTATCGCGAGAAAGCCGGAGCGGCACCATTTCGATGAGGCGCCGGAAGCCATCCTTCGCCCCATGTCAGCGCTTGGCGGATAACCGTCAATCGCGCCACACCTGCCTTCCAAATCCATACTTGCTTCGCTGACTCAGGTAAGGTTCCGACCCGGACCAAGGGCCCGTTAACACCTTCAGGCTATCGACTTGTAGAGGGTCTTTTTCTTTGAGGAGCGGATATTGACGACACTATGACTGATCTGGTGCTGCGAATAGATGGTGGTTCTCAATAACCAACCGCCGCCTGGCACACGGGCCTGCTCGGTCATTGTCCGGATATGAGTGGTGTCGTCATAGGCGTCTTCGATGACCTCGTAATCCAATTTCATTGTTATCTCCCCAAGGTGTGCGTTTTAGCCAGTTTCCACTCAAGCATAGGTAGCCCCAAGGGGTTTTACCAGATCACTGAAGCTGTGCGACACCACCACTCAAGGTCATTTGAGGGAAGGGAATCTCCCAACCATTTTCTGTACAGGCATCCACACACCAGCGCTGGATGGCTCTCCGCAAGCGGTTGTAGAGGTCACCCAACTCCCCGTTGAAGTCGGCAATCACCGTCAAATCGAGGGATGAACTGTTGGCATAGGCAAACTCTACACGCAGATTCAACAGTTGATCTGCATAGCCTTCCTGCTCGATCTGCCGCTGAATGTACGCCTGAAGAATTTCGGGGATCTCCCGGGTACTCTCCTTCTGCAGGTTATAGCTGACGCCAACGGTCTCTTTAAGACGGAAGTTAGTTGAAAGATTTCTAGGCGATGCCGCCAGAAAGTCACCGGTCAAGTATGTCATCTGTGCACCACCCCGCTGCACCAGCTGCACCATTTCATGCGAGATACCGATAACTTTGCCACGGATGCCATCGCTGAGTATGACCCAATCACCTGGCTTGCAGGGAAACCAGGGCTCGTCCGGTTTTCCCGGTCTCGACTTCAGGTCCACCAGATCATCGATCGGCACCCGTTGGCTGATCTCCGCAACTGGATTCACTAAAGTACTGTAAACATTTATCTGCTCAACCAACCAGGGTAGTCCCTCCATCTCTATACGTTCCCCTTCGCGTACGGAACCGATATTGAGAAAAAGTTGGATCTGATGCCAGTATCTCGGCAATGCCTGCCGCAGTGTCCAGGCGATACCCAGCAGAAGCAATAGACTCAAACTGAAGAGCACCCAATCCTCGACGATGTAAAACACCACCATCGGTCCCAGGATCACCAACAGAATAGTCACGATACGGTGGATCAGTTCCAGCAGCCGGGTACGGAAACTACGGTGCTTTTTCCGGAAGCCGGGTATATATCGTTTCATGGCATTGTGGCTGACCCGGGACATGAGCATGATGAGAAGTACGACAGCCAGTGCCTCGGTCAAATAGAGACCGCGCTTCTGAAAGAAGGATTTCAAGTAACTTTGGGAGGCCTCTGCAATCGAGGCCTCTGAGGCCAGTAACTCATTCAGCTGGAGTTGTGCCGACTCAAGTTCACTCTGCATGAAGGCACGCTGCTTTTCCCAATCGGAGGTTAATTCAGTGAGCGCCTTACCCAATGCTTCGGATTCGCCTTGTTGCTGCAATCGCTCAACATTCCCCAGCGCTGCTTCTATCACCGCCAACCGCTCAGAATAGTAGACAATCTTCTCTTTGAGATCCGATTTCTGACGGATATGCGAGGTCATGTCCTTCATCTCGTCGATGGCAGGCTTCAACAGACCAAACAGCTCATGCTGGATATCGAACTGTGTCTCCTCTTCATCACGCAGCGCAGACAGATCGACACCGGCCGAGATATTCTCCAGGTTTCTCTCTGTCGCTTTGAGGTCGGACTCCAGCTCTACCAGAGACTCCACCAACGACTGCTTCTGTGTCTCAGATTGAGCATCAGAGATCTGCTGGTTCAATCGTTCAATATCCCGCTTCAGATTAGCCTGCAGTGCAACGAGATTCTGTAGTGTCTCCAGCGCGTGCAGTTCTTTTTCACTCATATTGGCATTCGGGGTTTCCGCTTGGAGCGTGACGGAAATGCCTAGCATCAGGAGACAACCGATGGCCATGAGGAAAATGTTCTTCTTTCTGTTTTGATCTCTGGTCATAGCACTATATTGTTTTTTTCATCACTGAAGTTGTATTGATGAGAACTCGTGTCTCCACACATCATAGAATATTGCGTCGTAACATGTGATAAACCCGATAAGCCGACCGCTCTGCCGCCCACCTAGCTCTGCTCTATGACGAAACAGATAACTGGCCATCTCAGAATAAACCGTATTTACCAAAAAGGGTCAGTACAGTAATCAGCAATCCGAGACTGAGATTGGTCAGGATCAGTTGACGAATCATCGTAATCGAGGCGACAGCCTTCGGCATATCATGGTTCTTCAAGGCATTGGCGAGTTGGTGGTATGGAAGCGCATAGATAAAAATGAAGATTGCCGCCATCAAGGTTCCGACTGCCGACATAAACATGAGCCAGAAGGCAGTTTCCGTTTCATAGACGGTAAACAACATCCAGTAGCCACTGGCAAGAATTCCTACCACAGACGCCCAGACCCAGGGGAAAAAACTGTCGAATATCCGAAGCAACAACGGCAGGCGCTGTTGGGGTTCCAACATTTCGTTTAGGACACCACGCAGTATGACATGGGCGAAAAACATACCACCTACCCAGATAATTACGCCTAATAGGTGCAGGGTCAACGCAATAGACATCTCATTATGACCTCAATGTGGCAAGTACTTGCTGATTCATCATTGTGCCTAACGGGACACGAATCTCCAACAGCTTCAGATGTTTGAAAATCTAGGCCACGCTGGGTAAACTAACCGATTTCCTGCCGTTTACTGCGGCTCTCAGGGAGAATCGGCATCCTGTACCGGATGCCTTTTTGTTTTTTAGGATCATGAAATGTCCGATGCGCTGATGACAACTTACAATCGCCTACCCGTAGCATTTTCACGGGGTGAGGGGGCGTGGCTGTGGGATAGCCAGGATAAGCGGTATCTGGATGCCATCTCGGGCATTGCCGTCTGCGGTCTTGGGCATGCTCATCCTGAGATTCAGAATGCCATTTGCGACCAGGCGAGCAGCCTGATTCACACTTCCAATATCTATCGTATTTCCCATCAGGAGACGCTGGGGGAACGGCTCTGCGATATTGCCGACATGGAGCGGGTATTCTTCGCCAATTCAGGCGCGGAAGCCAACGAGGCGGCGATCAAGATCGCGCGTCTTTATGGCAACCGCAGAGGTATCAAGAATCCCACCATCATCGTCATGGAACAGAGTTTCCATGGCCGTACCCTGGCAACGCTTACGGCAACAGGCAACCGCAAGGTACAGGCGGGTTTCGAGCCCCTTGTTCAGGGATTTGCCAGAGTACCCTACGACGATATCCAAGCCATCGAGGAGATCGCCAAAAACAACAGCAGCGTGGTTGCCGTGCTGGTGGAACCGGTTCAGGGAGAGGGTGGCGTCAATATACCCGCTGACGACTATCTCAATCGGATCAGGGAAATCTGTGATCGGCATGAGTGGTTGATGATGCTGGACGAGATCCAGACCGGCATGGGCCGCACCGGAAAAATGTTCTCCCATCAACATAACCGCTGCCTACCCGACGTGATGACACTGGCCAAGGGGCTCGGCAACGGCATGCCCATCGGCGCCTGTCTGGCTCGGGGTGCTGCAGCAGAGGTTTTCGCACCGGGTAACCACGGCTCGACGTTTGGCGGTAATCCGTTGGCCTGCAGGGTGGGACTCAGCGTACTCGACGTGATTGAATCCTCCGACCTGATTATACGGGCAGCAAAATTGGGGGCTCGCATGCAGGCGGGCTTTGAAGAGAAGCTTGGCGGACTTGAAGGGGTGACAGAGATTCGGGTATCCGGTCTGATGATCGGCATCGAGCTCGATCGGCCATGCGGTGAACTGGTCACTCTGGCCTTGGAGCAAGGCCTGCTAATCAATGTCACTGCCGAATCAGTGGTTCGTTTGTTGCCGCCGCTCATCATCTCTGACGAGATCTGTGACGAAATTATCGAGAAAGTCGCTGCACTCATCATCGCTTTTCTCTGATTAAGACTCTTCTTTCCAAGGCATATGCGCATGGCACAGCAACCGAGACATTTCCTTTCATTACTCGATCTCAGCAGAGAAGAGCTGCGGAGCGTCATCAGACGGGCCAGCGAGCTCAAGCGGATGCAACACCGCGGTGATATCCATACACCGCTGAAGGGAAAAAACCTCGGCATGGTGTTCGAGAAATCGTCCACACGCACACGCGTCTCCTTCGAAGTCGGTATGTCCCAGCTTGGCGGACACGCACTTTTCCTCTCTCCCAGAGACACCCAGCTGGGTCGAGGAGAGCCCATTGAGGACAGTGCCAGGGTGCTCTCCCGGATGGTCGACATCATCATGATCCGCACGTTCGAACACGAAAAGCTGGAGCTTTTCGCCGCCCATTCACGGGTGCCGGTCATCAATGCGTTAACTGACCTTCTTCACCCCTGTCAGCTCCTGGCAGACATGCAAACCTATTTCGAGCACCGGGGTAACATTGAAGGTAAGACTGTTGCCTGGATTGGTGATGGCAATAACATGTGCCACTCCTATATCAATGCGGCCAGAAGATTCGGATTCCGTCTCAATATCGCTTGTCCTGAAGGATATGACCCCGACCCTGAGATTCTAGCCGCTGCCGGTGATAGTGCGGAAATCATTCGTGATCCCATGACAGCCGCGACAGGCGCTGACCTGGTAGTCACCGATGTGTGGGCCAGCATGGGACAGGAAGAAGAGCAGCAGGCACGCAGCGAAATTTTCGCCGAGTACCAGGTAAATGATGCACTGATGGCACAGGCCGCCGCCGATGCACTTTTTTTTCACTGCCTGCCCGCCCACCGGGGCGAAGAGGTGAGTGAGTCGGTCATGGATTCACCCGACAGCGTTGTCTGGGATGAGGCCGAGAACCGCCTGCACTCCCAGAAAGCACTGATGGAGTTCCTCCTGCTCGGCAGAGTGTGACGAAACTAGCGTAGAGTGACTACACTTCATTCATTCTGCCATGCCGGGTGAGAAAACAGCCTCAGCAGAACCGATAGGATGAGTGTTAACAGGCCCTGGAATTGTGGGCTGTTTCGTAAATCCGAATACTGTACCTTGTACAATACCGCCAGTTAAACATAGCCGAACATTAAAAAATGAAGAAATTCTCACTGCCGCTGCTTTTCGCGATTCTACTCTTGCCCCAGCTGGTAAACGCCGAAACCCGCTATGTGACCGACATCTTCAAGATCACCTTGCGCAGCGGCGAGAGCACCTCACACAAAATCATCCGCATGCTCGACAGTGGCAGTGCCGTCAATGTGATCTCGACCAACCCGGACAACGGATACACTAAAGTCAGGGTAGGCGTGACTGAAGGCTATGTGCTGACCCGCCAGTTGATGAACCAGCCCAGCGCACGCACCCAGCTCGACAGTATGCAGAAAGAGATCGAGGCTCTTAAGGCCGCGCCCGGTGAGCTGCGTACCAATCTGGCCAACCTGCAGAAGGATCACCGAAAACTCAACCAGTCACACAAAAGCCTGTTGGAGATCAAGAATAAACAGGAGCAGGAGCTGCAGAGCATCCAGCGGACCGCCTCCAACGCCATCCGCATCTCAAACGAACGCAATGAGCTTCGTAAACAGGTGGCTGACCTGACACGTGAGGTAGAGGATCTGAAACAGGAAAACCGGGATCTCAGCAATGAAGCAACCCGTGACTGGTTCCTTATCGGAGCTGGCGTGATCATTGCGGGCATTCTTATCGGTTTGATCCTGCCACACCTGCGCTTCCAGCGCCGCCGAAACTCCTGGGGCTCGCTTTAAACCTATCTTGCCCTCCTCGACCTCCATGTTCGAGGAGTGACAAAACCAAAGATTGGTGTCTCGGAGTCCCGGGCACCTGTCTACACGCCCCGATTTAAGTTCCCAAGATTACAGCCGATAAACTCTCACATAACGAGAGGGGAGCGCATTGTGCAGTATCGCGTCACCTATCCCAGAATTAGGCCGATCCAGTCAGATACAGATACATG
The DNA here is from genome assembly GCA_025655595.1 of Candidatus Thiodiazotropha sp. (ex Monitilora ramsayi). Taxonomy (GTDB): domain Bacteria; phylum Pseudomonadota; class Gammaproteobacteria; order Chromatiales; family Chromatiaceae; genus Thiodiazotropha. The sequence goes on along the minus strand of JAHXIO010000005.1, from coordinate 730,826 downwards.
AACGATATTGCATTTCAATTTGTCGAACAGCTCAGCGCAGAACTCTCTGCCGGAGAGCTGAAACTACCCGCATTCCCCGATATCGCAGTTCGGGTAAAAAAGGCATTGGAAGGTGACGACGTCTCCGCGGATAAGGTGGCTAAAGTGGTTGGCAGTGATCCTGTACTCTCTGCCAGATTATTGAAGGTCGCCAACTCCAATTTCGCCAATCGCAGTGGTGCCGCCATTAAGGATCTTCGAACCGCGATCGCCCGCCTGGGTTATGACCTGGCATACAGCACCGCCGTCTCAATCGCTGTCGAACAGATACTGCAGTCGAAATCCGTGGGCAATTTGCGTGAACACCTCAAAGACCTGTGGAAACACAGTGTGCACGTCTCAGCCATCGCTTATGTCATTGCGAAAAAACACAGCAAGGTCAATCCCGATGAGGCCATGCTTGCGGGACTCCTGCACGATATTGGGAAATTCTACATACTCACCCGCGCCGATGATCACTCTGAACTCTTTGCCGATGAGACGGTATTTGATGAGTTGATGGCCAATTGGCATACCGGCATCGGACACGCCATCCTGGAGGCGTGGGGTTTTAGTGAAGACATTGCCAATACCGCCACCAATCATGACGATTTACAGAGACCTCATGTCGGTCAACCCGATGTCACGGATGTCGTCATCACAGCCAATCTCTGTGCCTATTGGGACAAACTGGGTGATGATTTTGATTGGCCAGGCGTCACTGCCGCACAACGAATGAATCTTGATCACGATGCGATCCAGGAGATCCTCAAGGCATCCAGTGAGGAGATTCAATCGATCATGCAGGCATTGGGTAGCTAGCGGTCAAAACAGTTTGGCATCATGACTTTGCAGGGAGAGTACATGACAGCCCCTTATCTACCTGCACGCATCAGACCGCCCAGCCCCATCTCTTCCAGTGCATTTCTCAACAACGCCTTGACCTCCGAGGCACGCTCGCAACGCAAGGCAGCCTGCAGCAGTGCCTTTGATCGAGCCAATGATACGGAGCGCAGGACCCACTTCACCCGTAACAGACTGCCCCCGTTCATACTCAGACTGTCGACCCCCATCCCAAGCAGCAGCACAGCGGTTGCAGGATTTCCCGCCATCTCCCCGCAGACACTCACCTCCCGCTGATAAGTCCTGGCCCCTTCGATGATCTGTATCAGTGCCCTGAGAACTGCCGGGTGCAGATCGTCGTAGAGATCCGCCACACGACCGTTATTGCGGTCGACCGCAAGCAGATACTGGGTGAGGTCGTTTGTGCCCACAGAGAGAAAATCGACCCGCCTGGCGAGCGCCTCCACCTGATAAACCGCTGCCGGCACCTCTATCATGACACCGATCTTCGGCATCGCAACCTCATACCCCTCTTCCGTCAACTCATCATGCGCACGCTGAATCAGCAGCAGGGCATCATCGACCTCATCCACATTGCTGATCATCGGCAAGAGTAATTTAAGATTGTCCAGCCCGGCTGCGGCCCGGAGCACCGCACGCACCTGGGTCATAAAAATCTCGGGATGATCGAGAGAGATTCGGATACCCCGCCAACCGAGAAAAGGGTTCTGCTCTTCCAATGGAAAATAGGGCAGCGGTTTGTCTCCGCCGATATCCAACGTGCGGATGATCACCGGCCGTGGATGAAAGGTTTTCAATACCTTACGGTAGTTGTTCACCTGCACCGACTCCGCAGGAAAACTATCCCGCACCATGAAAGGCAATTCTGTCCGGTAGAGCCCGACACCCGCCGACTCTTCTGTACCGCTAGTACTCATCTCCGAAATGAGGCCCGTATTGAGATAGAGGGGAATCGAAACACCGTCAGTCGTCTCGCAGGGTAGATCTTTATCGGCTCGCAGCTCTTCGGATAGTTCACGATCCTCTTCAGCCAGACGCTGGTACTCTTCCACCACAGAAGGTGCCGGCGAAACATAGACCCTGCCCACATAGCCATCAAGGATCACGAACCTTCCATCCATCCGGGTGACAGGCAGATTGCTCATTCCCATGACCGCCGGCACATCCATGGCGCGGGCCAATATGGCTACATGGGAGAAACTGGCACCCCTCGCAGAGACGATACCCGCCAGGCGCTCCTTCGGCACTTCAGCGAACTGCATCGCGCTCACCTCATCACCGACCAGAATGGTTCCCTCCGGATATTCGGTCTGTTGGATACCCCCCTCCCGCTGCAGGTGCATCAGAATACGACGCCCCAGATCACGCACGTCGGAGGCACGCTCCCGCAGGTAGACATCCTCCATCGCGTCGAAGACCTTGGCATGCTCCTCAATGGTTTGTCGCAATGCACCCGGCGCCCAGTCACCCTCATGTATCCGTTGTACGGTCTTACCAATCAGTGAGTCACTGCCCAACATCATCAGCCAGGCATCGAACAACGCCCGGTCTTCCGCAGGAAGACTATCCTCAAAGCGATCTTCCAGCGCCATGAGGTCCTGTATTACTGCGGCCACCGCAGTGCGGAATTCATCTTCCTCGACATCCGGATCCTGCGCCTTTTTATCCGGTACCGCATCGAGGTCGGCCGGCGGATAGACCACCACGGCGGTACCGAAGGCGACACCCGGGGAACCCGGTCTGCCCTGCAAAAAACGCTTGGGGGGGGCACGCTCCTCCGATGTCACCAGTTGACCGCTGGCCTGCGCATGAGTGATAGCGCCGGCAAGCTGAGCCGCCAAGGTAAAGAGAAAGGTGACTTCGCCATCGGCGAATGTGCGCATATCGATCTGGCGCACCACCAGAACCCCCAGTACTTTTCTGTTCTGGATAATAGGTACGCCGAGGAATCCCTTATATTGGGTCTCTCCCGTCTCATGCGTAAAGAGATAGCGGTTGTGGCTCGGGGCATCGGCCACATTGACCGGCTCTGCCCTCTCGCAGACGAGGCCGATAAGCCCACGGTGGTAAGGCAGCCTGACCTTACCCACGGCCTCCTCACGCAGACCGTCAGTCGCCATCAATACATGGTCGCGTCTTTCGAAGTCGGTCAGATAGACCGAGCAGACATCGACTTCAATGGCCTGTTTCACCTGAGTGACGATAATCTGAAGCACCTCGTTCAGATCGGAGGCGGCATTGACCTCATGAACGATTCGATGAAGGGGATCAAGCATGACCGAGAAGCCCCTTCAGTCGCTCCGCTCTGTGCCTCACCGGCGGTTCTGTCTCAGGTAGTTGGTCTGACTGCGACCCGGCGCACCCTCGGGATAGAGCAAAGGAGCCAACTCTTCGAGCGCCCGCGTGTAGACCTGGCGTTTGAAATAGATGACCTCGCGGACAGGCTGCCAGTATTTCACCCAGCGCCAATCCTGAAACTCAGGTGTTTCAGTGTGATCGAGACAGAAGGCATCCTCGCCGCAGTTGGTGCGCAACAGAAACCAGATCTGTTTCTGGCCGATACAGAGGGGTTCGCAATTGCGGCGAATATAACGTTCCGGCAGACGGTATTTCAACCATTTACGGGTGGACCCCATCACCTCGACCTGATCAGACCTGAGCCCAACCTCCTCCTGAAGCTCCCGGTACATCGCCTGTTCCGGGGTCTCATCGGGCTTGATGCCCCCCTGAGGGAATTGCCAGGCATCCTGCCCCACACGACGCCCCCAGAAGAGCATCCGGTTGTTGTTGCAGAGAATTATGCCGACGTTGGGCCGGAAACCGTCCGAGTCAATCAAGATAATTGCCAGATTATGCACTTTTAATTGTCAACGATTCTTCCACAATCATCTGTAAGCGGCAAGGAACGAACAACATAAGCCTTTGCTGATTCAGTAAATTCCTGTACTGTTCTCAGGGTAAAATACTCTCTTTTCCTTTAACCCCAACATACGGTTATCTGGCAGGATCCACCCCATGGCACTGGCGATTTTCGACCTGGACAATACGCTACTGGCAGGAGATTCCGACTATCTGTGGGGACGATTCCTGGTAGAAAAGGGGATTGTCGACGGGGAGCACTATGAAAGGGAAAATGAGCGTTTTTTTGCACAGTATAAAGCTGGGCAGCTCGATATTTTCGAATTCCTCCGCTTCTCTCTGGCACCCTTGCGGCAACACCCCCCCAAGCAACTGCATCAGTGGCGCAGTGAGTTCCTCTCCAGCGTGATCTCGCCTTTGATTACGGAGAGTGCGATCCAGCTGGTGCAAAAACACCGGGACGCCGGTGACACGCTTTTGATCATCACAGCCACCAATGCCTTTGTCACACGGCCCATAGCAGAACGTTTCGGCATCGATCATCTCATTGCCACGGAACCGGAGACGCTGAACGGACACTATACAGGCGACGTGGATGGAGAGCCCAGTTTCCGGGAAGGCAAGGTCAACAGGCTCAATGATTGGCTGGCTGAGAACCGGCAGACCCTCAAGGACAGCTGGTTCTACAGCGATTCTCACAACGACCTGCCGCTCCTGGAGCAGGTCGATCACCCGGTAGCGGTTGATCCCGACGAAAAACTCATCGAGGTGGCGAATACCCGCCACTGGCCCATAATGCAGCTCCATGGCTGAAAATCATCCATACTTCCATCTATAGGGACAGGAGAGAGGTATCCCATGGGCAACAGCGCTTTTTTCGCCGTACTTATCGTGCTAATTCTTGCCGTAATCTATGTCATGAAAGGTAGCGACAATCCACCCGACACCAGCTACAACCAGACGCCTAAGCAGTACATTGAACTGGTGGAGCAAAAGAAGGCAGCCCGTCAGGCAGCCGAACAGCTAGAGCAATCACTGCAGGAAAACAGCAAAAAGATAGATCAGGCGCTGGAGTCCGCCAACTCTCAGCGCTGACAGAAAGGGCGTTCGTCCGGGTTTTCTACTGCATCGGCGATCGCATTGACCAGATCACCCAGTTCCCGGGGTGTGACGGCGTCGAGCAATTTCTGCATCAAACCGGGATCTACCGCCGCCTGTACTACCCGCCCGTCTTTCAATGTCACGTTGACGCCGGCGGTGTGGACATGCTCCTGACCCTCCTCCTCAGCTACCAGAGACTCATTCAGATCTAGCATTTTGTCGTAGTAGACCTCGATTTTCTCATCCAGCTCATCGTCCAGATCTTCCGGCAGGGTCACCAGCCAACCCTCACTTCCTGAGGTGGCCTGAGGCTCCAGTCCCATCGATGTCAGATAATCGATGAAGCGCTGCCAAGGGCGCTCATGAAAAAAAATATACTCCAGCATAGTTTCTACTCGACGGACTCACGTTTTGAGCCACCTCTATTGCTAACCTCAATACCTATCAATCAGCTGATGGGAGCGATATCGATGAAAACAGTCAAACGACTCTCTCAACTGTTACGCAGTTTGGGTAATGGTACGAACCACAGAGTCTACGCCAGAATGCACCCCGCCAATACCCGCCGCCGGCTGATCCTGCAGGAATCCGCCCTGGCGGGTTATCAGTACCACCGAGCGGCGGCCATCTGGCCTTTCCTGCAGGTGGGAGAGAAACTGAGACTCAAACGGGAACCCTGTAATCCCCACGATCCCTATGCTGTCGCAGTATGGTTCAGGAACGAGCACCTGGGGTATGTACCCAGCCGGGAGAACAGGACCCTGGCCAAACTGATGGATCAGGGAATCCCTCTGGAAGCGAGCCTCACACGTCTGCTGGATGAAAGCAATCCCTGGCGCAAGATTCGTTTTCGGGTGGAGATGCTCTCCTGACATTCACCCGGCATTCGCCGTCTATCCCGGTTCAGCGGATGCGTAATCCGCCGGGACGTCTTGGCCTGTTGTCACTTTTTTTCCTGATCCCCTCGATGCCGAGAGAAAACTCCATCCGGCGCGCGGCCTCACCGAGAAACTTGGTGATGCCGAAATCCGCCAAAGTGATGCTGGTATTGCCTTCAAAACCGCGTCGGTAGCCTCCCCAGGGATCGGTCCCCGCCCCCACATGCTTCACATCGATCTCAATCTGCCGGGTCACGCCATGCAGGGTTAAATCCCCCAACAACTTTGCTTTACCGTTACCCAGTTCGGTAAACCCGGTACTGACGAAACGCGCTTCGGGATATTTTTCCACATGTAGAAAATCATCATCCCGAAGATGCTTATCCCTTTCCGCATGGTTGGTGTCGATACTCGCAGTATCGACGCGAATCTCTATGGTGGCAGAGGCCGGGTCATTCTTGTCATAGCTGAATTCGCCTTCAAAACGGTTGAACCGACCAACCAGCCAGCTATAACCGAGATGGCTGATTTTAAACTGGATATAGGCATGACCACCTTCAGTATCAATCAGATAATCGGATGCCGACACCGGGGGAATGACGGATACCAAAAGTATAAAAAGCAGGGCTGTTGGAAAAGACGTTTTCATTGTCATACCTCTAAATCAAATCCCTTTACCAAAGATCATAGCAGCCGATTTCCGGCTATAATCCTGCTTGGGCGATCGCTGGTTAGACACCAATACCCATATACACTTCACACAGGCAAAGCTTCTTGTTGGAGCTCTCAATAGATACGCTATACTCTGACTCATGGATACGATAGACACAGGAAAAGTCAGGCTCAGCATCGTCGATGATAGCTACCTGCACGCTGTCATCTACACCAACGAAGAGATTGTCGAGGGTGATATACCGGCTGTCACCGACTTCCTCGATCAATTCAGCGATCCCATTCCGGCACTGATAGAGCGGCAGGGAAGTTACTCCATCTCTGTTCTGGTACAGATCTCGATGATGCAGCAGACGAAACACCGGCTGAAGGCGATCGCCTACATCGAACGCAACCACCGCGACGTCATCATGACCAGAATTGCCGCCAATACCTATTTCAGAGACGTGGAAGTGAAATCCTTCTACGACCCGGACGAGGCCATCGGGTGGCTCAAACAGTTCTTCCCCTCGGAACCCCTCAAAGCCGAGATACCTCAAACTGCGCAGATATAAGCGGTAAGACCCGCCAACACTTCTGCATAGCACCTATTACCTCATAGTGGTAAGGCGGTCTTGTCGACGACATGCCGCATCACAAAGCTGGAGTGGACACCGCTCACCCCCTCGATTCTTGTGATCTGATTCAGCAGCAGGGCCTGATAGGCCTCCATATCCTTAACCAGCACCTTAATCTGATAATCCGCATCCTGACCTGTGATCAGCAGGCATTCCAACACTTCGGGAAGCGCACTGATCTTCTGTTCAAAGTTGGCGAAGCGTTCCGGCGTATGACGATCCATCGAAATGTGGATCAGCGCCATCAGGCTCAATCCCAATTGACCGGCATCCAGAAAGGCCCGATAGCCCGCTATGATCCCGGACGCTTCCAGTGCACGCACCCTGCGCAGACAGGGAGAAGGTGAAAGACCGATTTTCTCGGCCAGATCCTGATTGCTGATCCTGCCATCCTGCTGCAGAAGCTCCAGAATATGCTTGTCATAGCGATCCAATGTCATGTTAATACTCACAATCCCAAAGACAAAATATGATTTATGCTAATAATTTATAATAATAAGCAATTAAATACCATTTTAATCTAAAACATAACCATAATTCGCAATCATTAACCAACAGGTTTGATCTAATCTTTCTCCATCGGCCACAAGCCATACCCAAATACCCCCGGCCACAAGCCGGGGACTGCACAGCAAGCCCCACAAGGGCCGAGAGAGAAACCGCATATCAGGAGTCACCGACGTGAACCGTTTTGACCATCGTAAATACAACCCGACAATGCCACTGCCCATGCAGCATCGGGAGTGGCCCAACCGGACCCTCAGCAATGCACCGATATGGGCCAGTGTGGACCTGCGTGACGGTAACCAGGCACTTTTGGAACCCATGAGCGTGATGCAGAAACGGCGTCTGTGGGGTTTATTGGTCAATCTGGGTTTCAAGGAGATCGAGATCGGTTTTCCCGCCGCCAGTCAGCCCGACTACGATTTCGTGCGCTGGCTGATCGATGAGGACCAGGTCCCGGACGACGTGACCGTACAGGTACTGGTACAGGCCCGCGAATCTCTGATCCAGAGGACTTTCGAATCTCTCAAGGGTGCCAGGCGGGCCATCGTGCATGTCTACAACTCCACCTCAACGGTACAACGTGATCGGGTCTTCGGACGCGACCGTGATGGGATCAAGGCCATTGCCGTCGAGGGGGCGACCTTATTGAAACGCGAAGCCGAGCGATACCCAGAGACAGAGTGGGTCTTCGAGTACTCACCGGAGAGCTTCTCCAATACGGAGTGGGACTATGCGGTGGATGTCTGTAATGCGGTTATCGACGTCTGGCAACCGACGGCTGATCGCCCCTGTATTATCAATCTTCCGGCAACGGTGGAGAGCACCACGCCCAACCTTTTCGCAGACCAGGTTGAGTATTTCTGCCGACACGTCACCCGACGCGAAGCCATCCGGGTCTCGGTACACACCCACAACGACCGCGGCTGCGCGGTGGCCGCCGCCGAGCTGGCGATGCTGGCCGGCGCGGATCGGGTCGAGGGCACTTTGCTGGGCAACGGCGAGCGCACCGGCAACATGGACGTGATCACCCTGGCGATGAATCTCTACAGCCAGGGCATAGATCCGCGGCTCGATCTCTCGGATCCGGATGAGATTCTCCAAGTCTATCGCCAATGCACCGGTATGCCTGTGCACCCGCGACACCCCTGGGTGGGAGAACTGGTCTATACCGCTTTCTCCGGCTCTCATCAGGATGCCATCCGCAAATGCCTGCATCAGCAACAACCGGACGAGCCCTGGCAGGTCGCCTATCTGCCAATCGATCCACAGGATATCGGCCGTGATTATCAGGCGGTGATCCGGGTCAACAGCCAGTCAGGCAAGGGCGGCGTGGCCTATGTCCTGGAACGGGACTATGGCCTGATGCTACCACGCTGGATTCAGATAGCGCTGGCGTCTATCGTGCAGAAGGCCAGTGAACAGCAGCAGGGTGAGATCAACAGTGAGACGATTTATGAGTTGTTCCTGCAACACTTTGTAGCGGATGAGCGCCCTGTTCGACTTGAAGGTTACCGCATCGACCGGCACGAGGGGATCGATGTGATCGAGGCCAAACTCGCAAACGCCAAACAGCAGAGGACCATTCACGGCCGGGGCGAAGGGGCCATCTCTGCATTCGTGGATGCCTGGACACAGGCGTACGGTCATCAGCTCAAGGTGATCGACTATAGTGAGCATGCAATTGGTGAAGGCACGGATGCAGAGGCAGTCTCCTATGTGCTGCTGGAGATCGATGGCCACCGTGTCGCCGGCGCAGCCTTTGATCAGGACACGCTCAGCGCCTCACTCAGATCGCTCATCTCCACGCTGAACCTGGCCGGGTCGGCGCAACGGGCCGCCTGACATGGTGAACATATCTGGGAGGCCCCGGGTCCTCTAAAACCCGGAGCCGCCAAACCGCCCTTCATCGGATCCAGTTGATTTCGAGGTGAATTCCCCCTAACCTCACAGACTTCGCAACGGCATCAAGAAAGGATACCCATGAATACTCAACCGACAGGGATGTGGACCGCCGCACTCCTATGCCTATCACTCCTCTCATTCAATCTCAACGCCGACCCGTCAGAGCATCATGGCCATTTACAGTGGACCATGGAAGACCTGCTGGAGTCGCAAAGTTACCCGTTTGCCATCGGTCATCGGGGATATGGAGCGAATGACGGCAGCGATACAAGCCGTCCCATCGAAAACAGCATCGACGCGGTGCGAAGGGCCTTCCTGGAAGGTATCCAAGTGGTCGAAGTGGACGTGGTGCAGACGCTGGACGGTAAAGCTGTCGCCCTGCATGACGACTATCTGGATGACTTCACCTGTGTCAACCAACTCACCTTCGACGAACTCAAGACACGCCTTCCCAGCGTGGCGAAGCTGAAGCAGATCCTGCATGCCGCCCGCAGATTCAGCAGAAAACGGCACAGTGAGCGACCCTCGGGACTGGTCATTGTGGAGATCAAAACCCCGTCACCCCTTTGCGATCCTGACGACAGCTCACAACTGAGCCTCACCGAGGCGGTGGTGAGTGACATCACCAAGAGCCGCATGACGGAGCAGGTTCTGATCGAGTCCTTTTCACCGGAGATACTGGGACTGGTCGCCGAGCGCGCGCCCCAGCTGCCGCGCACACTCGCCATCAGTGCGTTCCAACTACTGACACCGGAGATGATCGAGGCCTACACCGGGCTGCCGGTGACGTTAATGGAGAAATCCTCACCCTTCGGATTACAGTGGGTCGAGGCCGGCACCCTCTTCCGGGCTCCACTCTATGGTTCGGCCAACGACTATCTCTTCACTCTGTCGGCGAGCCTCTCCCGGGCAGCCTCCATCGATAAGGCGGTCATTCAACTATTGGAATCGCAAGCCCCTGGTACCAGTTCGCTACTGATCGCCCAGCTGCACCAGATCGGCCAGCGGGCGATGGTCTATACCGTCAACGACGAGGCCGAATGGCTGTTGCTGGCAACGCTTGGGGTAGATGGCATTTACACCGACGATGTGCCGATGGGGCTCGCACTGGAAGGAATCGGGTCCACAGCCCCCTGAACCTGCAGCACATTCAACACCAGATGGTGCAACTCGCCACACCCTACGCTCGGTTCTGCGGTAGGGTGGGGCCATGCCCCACCGAATGCTCGATCCTGTGGTAACGGTGGGGCTTGGCCCCACCCTACGCAAGCATCGGTTGTCAGTGGATTATTTCCGGGACTTCTTACCTGCCGCCACCCGCAGGCGCAGCGCATTGAGCTTGATGAAGCCCTCCGCATCCTGCTGATTGTAGGCGCCGGCGTCGTCCTCGAAGGTGGCGATCGATTCATCGAACAGGCTGTTGGTCTCCGACTTGCGCCCGACCACGTAGACATTGCCTTTATAGAGTTTCAGCCGCACCACACCGTTGACCACCTTCTGGGTCTCGTCGATGGCGGCCTGCAGCATCTCCCGTTCGGGGGCGAACCAGTAGCCGTTGTAGACCAGCTTGGCGTAGCGGGGCATCAGCTCATCCTTCATATGCGCCGCCTCCCGGTCGAGGGTCAGGGACTCCATGGCTCGGTGCGCCTTGAGCAGGATGGTGCCGCCGGGCGTCTCGTAACAGCCGCGGGACTTCATGCCCACATAGCGATTCTCGACGATATCGGCGCGACCGATGCCGTTGGCGCCACCCAGCTGATTCAGCTTCAGCAACAGGCCGGCAGGCGAGAGATCCTCACCGTCGATGGAGACGGCATCGCCATTGTTGAAACCGATCTCGATATAAGTCGCTTGATCCGGCGCCTCCTCCGGTGAAACCGACCAGCGCCACATCTCGTTGCCCGGCTCCGTCCAGGGATCCTCCAGGTCGTAACCCTCATAGGAGATGTGCAGCAGATTCGCGTCCATGGAATAGGGTGATTTCTTGCCTTCCCGCTTCATCTCGACGGAGATGCCGTGGGCCTCGGCATAGGCCAGCAGTTTCTCGCGGGAGTTGAGATCCCATTCACGCCAGGGGGCGATGATCTTGATATCGGGACGCAACGCGTAGGCACCCAGCTCGAAACGAACCTGGTCGTTACCCTTGCCGGTAGCGCCATGGGAGATGGCATCGGCGCCGGTCTCGTTGGCGATCTCGATCAGTCGCTTGGCGATCAGCGGGCGGGCGATGGAGGTACCCAGCAGGTACTCTCCTTCGTAGATGGCATTGGCGCGAAACATGGGGAAGACGTATTCGCGCACGAACTCCTCGGTGAGATCCTCGATGTAGATCTCCTTGATACCGGCTGCCTCGGCCTTGCCGCGTACCGGCTCGACCTCCTCACCCTGACCGATATCGGCGGTGAAGGTCACCACTTCGCAGTGGTACTCGTCCTGCAGCCATTTGACGATAATCGAGGTGTCCAGACCACCCGAGTAGGCCAGTACGACCTTTTTAATGCCATCGTTGGACATCCGCAGTCTCCCAGAAAAGATGCTTGGAAAAGCCCGCCATTATAAACCATTCGGCCCGGATGTCTCACTCTGAGAATGGAGATTTACCCCTAGGGCAGCAGGATCCGGCAGCAGCCTCCGCCGAGAATACCGCCGTTGGAGAGACTCACACTCCCCTGCTTTCCATCATGCTTGTGCAGATCGAGCACCACCTGGGTGAAATAGAGCCCCAGGCCGGTATTGTTGTTGAGAAACCCGGACTCCGGATGGAAGAACTCCCCCTGGTTGTCCAGCATCGACTGCGGAAAACCGCCACCGTTATCCTCTACTGAGATAACCAGCCCCTCTTCGCTGGCTTCCGCCGTCACTCTCAGCCAGTCTTTTGTGTAACGCAGGGCATTGCTGATGGCATTGCTCATCACACCGGTCATCAGGTTGCGGTCAAAATACCAGTAGAGGTCCTCACTGCACTCGATCTCATAGCCGATCCCCTTCTGTTTGGTCAGGTCGCCATGCTCCAGCATCTCCTCTTCGAGGAATTCACTGATGGCGTGAGCATCCACATTGAGCAGGTAGTTGCCCTCCTCGACCTTGAACAGGGTCAGCATCTTCACCAGATTGTTATTGATACGCCTGACTTCGTACTCCATGTCCGCGCACTCCCGGCTGACACCGCTGGCCTCCAGGTCGCAATTTTCCGCAATCGTACCGATATACTTGAGAAGAATACCCAATGAGTTTTTAATGTCGTGGGAGACCATGGCAAAGGCCGAAGTCAATCCCAACACCTCTTTTTGCTGTTGACTATCCTGCAACTGAATACTCCTGTTCCGGTCGTGTCGAGAGTTGGGTCAATTGATGGAGAAACCTGTCCGCTTTCAAATCCCGGCGGTCTCTCTCCAGTAATCGATTCAATGAATAGCGACACCTGAAATGGTACCCGGGCTCCACACCATGCTCCCGCATATAGTCGATCATGGCGCTGACTGACATGAGGATGATGGTTCGGTTTGACGGGTAGTGATCCACAGCCTGATTGAGTAATGATATTGCCCTCTCCACGCCTCCCTGCTGCAGAAGAGCGACACACTCGGTGTGAATACGCTTCAGCTCCCCCCGGCTCTCATCGATCAGGGCATCCGCCTCACGTACTCTGCGGTACTTTTGCATCAACTCTCTGACACGTTCTATCCACTCATCCTCATCGTGGTGGTTGCACAGCAGTACGTGTAACAACATCTCCGCCTCGCCACAGCAGGAGAGCCGAAACAGATCATCCGCCGCCGCCATGAGATCCTCTGCGGCCAGCGCACCTTTATGTATTGCGACAAGGTGGTCTATCTCCTGTAGGTAGGTATCGATCGGCTCATTCTCATCGACATGCCGCCTCGCCAGAGCCTGTCTGCTCAAAAGCTGTATCTGATCAGAAGGGCGATCCGCGAAACGTTTCCGACCGTCTGTCAGAAGCCTGAGCAACTTTGGCGTGTTGCCGTCATCCTGATAGAGCCTCGCCAACTGCCGATACTCTTCGGCCTTCGCGAAACAGGAGTTCTCTCCCCAGCGGACTGCCGCATAATATGCCCGCTCGGCCAACGCCATTTCTCCATTCTCCAGCGCCAACTCACCCAGGTGGCGCTGCCGGCTCACCAGCTTGGGCGATAGCTTGACCGCTTGCTGAAGCAGGGCCTGCGCGTCTCTCTCCTCACCCTGTTCCGCCAGTACGCGCGCCAGCCAGTCATAGACTTCCAGATAGTGCGGATTCTTATCGATCAATGCACGAAAACGACCCGAAGCACGCTCCAGATCACCCCTGAAAAAATCGATCTTGCCCAGCCCGAAGTTGGCCCAGGGAAAATCACGAATCTTCAGCATCTGGCGGTAGATCGATTCCGCATCGTCATATCGTTCCAGATCGATACAGAGCTCTGACTGCAGCTTGGCCAGATAGAGACGCTTCTTGAGGTCGCCGTCACGTTGCGTCCCACAAAGCGAAATTGCCCCCAGCTTGTCACCATCCGCCAATGCCTGGTCGATGGCCTTGAGTTGATGTTTTCGTTTCAACACGGAAACAAGACGATGCTGCAGCACATCGGAATTGATCGGCTTGACCATGTATTCGTCGGGCTGCTGCTCAAGCGCGCCGAGCACCATCGGCATGTTGCTCTCGGCAGTGATCATGAAGAAACTGCAGGCGTGACGCAGATAACCGAGATGGCGCGCCTCTTCCAACACCTGCTGCCCATCCTTGCCGTCACCCAGGTTGTAGTCGCAGATCACTACATCGTAATTGTGTACGGAGAGTGCCTTAAGCCCCATCTCTCCACAGGCACAAGTCTCGATATCCAAGGCGCCAAAGCCCGTCAGCATCCCCTTGAAGGAGACGCGCATCTGCTCGAAGTCATCGATAATCAGGTAGCGTAGGCGGCCGAATAGATCGTCCATGAACTGCTATGACTCCCTTAGATTTGGCCAGAGAATTTCTATCTGTGAATCTATGGTCTCCTTATCGTGCGGTGATTTCATTCTTTAACCGTAATAGCGCAAGCCATTGACCTGAATCAATTAGAAGCGGAATCCAAGGCCTATTGGTAAATGAAATCTTCTGACGTTCACTATTTGACAGATTCGCACTCAGGCAATGTCTAGAGAGACTCTCACTTCCAATCCAAATAAAAGCTGATGTAACCGCTACAAGGTCTCACCAAGAGAGAGGTTATTGAAGTCGCGTGATGGTCATGATGAATTTCACACCAACGCATTGGGATATGGATTCACAAAAATAAAAAATTGACGCTCCATTTTTTCAAACTGGTTCCACCTTTCGGGATCCATGCGTTGGGGACGCTCAGTGTTTGATGTAGCTTCTGGATCATCAGACAACCCGACGAATAGACAGATGATCCCACTTCGCCGTGAGATGAGATCGGTAGAAACGGTGAGTCAGACCATAGTGGCTTACAAGGTAAAAATATGCGAATAGCCAATCAGTCAGCCGTAATGGTTTCAGTACTCTTACTGAACCTCACGATCACCGGGTGCGGCAGTTCAGACACCGCCTCTTCGAGCACCAACAGCTCTGACAACCTGCTACCACCCTCAACGAACAACCGGCAACCCACCGCGATCGTCGTCGCACCCCAGGCCTACCCCTCCGGCGAGACCGTCACCATTGACGGCAGCGGTTCGTCCGATCCTGATGGGGATGCATTGACATATTCCTGGACGCAGACCCAGGGAGCCCCCGTCAGTCACGCCGGTGATTCAGGTCAACAGTTCGCCTTTACCGCACCGACCGTTGTCCAGCCGACAACCTACCGCTTTCAACTCTCCGTATCGGATGGGGAGCTCTCTGATAGCGCCAGTATCGATATACAGATCTCGCCGGTGGTGGATATCACACCGCCTTCGATCACTTCGAGATCACCACAACCCAATCAGACAGGGTTCTCCACCACCGCACAAATCAGTGCGACCTTTGATGAGCCACTGCTCGAATCCAGCGTAAACAGCCAGAGCCTATCCCTGACACAGAGCGGCAGTTTCATTTCCGGCAGTGTCAGTTACGACAGCAACAGTCATAGCATACGCTTTACGCCCGACGCCGAACTGGCCGCAGTCACTACCTACACCGTCTCTCTGAGATCGAACATACAGGACCCTTCCGGGAACTTCGCATCGGCACAGAGCTGGTCTTTCACCACCGGCACGCATTACAACCTGGGCACAACCAGCCAGCAGACCATCGACCTCTGCATGGACGACAGCGATAAACTGATGCTGACACTGGTCAACAATGCCCGTGAGGCCACCCGCAGTTGCGGCAGCACAAGTTATCCGGCCGTCGCCCCCCTGGCATGGCATTGTCTGCTGAAGAATGCCGCTCAGGGCCACTCCACATCCATGGCGGATAATGACTATCACGACCATACCGGCATAGACGGATCCTCTCCTGGCGACAGAATTACAGCCGCAGGATATGACTGGCGCGCCTATGGTGAAAACATAGCTGCTGGCTACACCGATGAAGAGGCAGTCATGGAAGGATGGCTCAGCAGCTCAGGACACTGTAAAAACATCATGAATTCGATCTTCACCGAGATGGGTGCAGCCTCCGCAGAGAACAACGCCTCCACATACGGCATCTACTGGACGCAGAACTTTGCTACCCGGTAACCGATCGACTGCATAAGCGTCACAAAAAAACCCGGGCGTGATGCCCGGGTTTTTTATGCTATGACAACCGAACCATCTGTTGTTGCACGATGGATCGGTACATCGCAGAGATCAGTTCTTCGACTTGTCGACGATCTTCTTGATCCAGGGCATCATGCCGCGCAGACGCTCACCCACCTGCTCGATGGGATGGGCCGCGTTCAGTCGGCGATAGGCGGTCATTGACGGATAACCCAACGCCCCTTCGGAGACGAACTGCTTGGCATATTCGCCGCTCTGGATATTGTGCAGCGCCTCTCTCATCGCCTTGCGGCTCTCGTCGTTGATGACGCGGGGGCCGGTCACATACTCGCCATACTCCGCATTGTTGGAGATGGAGTAGTTCATGTTGGCGATACCGCCCTCGTACATCAGGTCGACGATCAGCTTCAGCTCGTGCAGACATTCGAAGTAGGCCATCTCGGGCGCGTAGCCTGCGTCGGTCAGGGTTTCGAAACCGGCCTTGACCAGCTCGACAGCGCCACCGCAGAGTACCGCCTGCTCGCCGAAGAGGTCGGTCTCGGTCTCGTCCTTGAAGCTGGTCTCGATAATACCGGTACGGCCGCCGCCGATAGCGGAGGCATATGAAAGCGCGGTATCCATAGCGGTACCGGTCGCATCCTGATAAATGGCGACCAGATCGGGGATACCACCACCCTTCACATACTCACTGCGAACGGTGTGGCCCGGCGCCTTGGGAGCGATCATGATCACGTCCAGATCTTCACGGGGCACGATCTGGTTGTAGTGGATGGCGAAGCCGTGAGCGAAGGCCAGGGCTGCCGACTCTTTGATATTGGGCTCGATCTGCTCGCGGTAGAGCTTTGCCTGAAACTCGTCCGGCGCCAGGATCATGACGATATCGGAAGCTTTCACAGCCTCTTCGATCGACTTGACGGTCAAACCGGCATTCTCCGCCTTGATCGCAGAGGGGGAGCCCTCACGCAGACCGACGATGACATTGACGCCGGAGTCCTGCAGGTTGTTGGCGTGGGCGTGACCCTGGGAGCCGTAGCCGATAATGGAGACCGTCTTACCCTTGATGATGTTCAGGTCGCAGTCTTTATCGTAGTAAACGTTGATAGCCATGATGTTTCCTTCGGAAAAATTTTGAATTGTGAATGCTGAATTTTGAATTACATATGACTCGGCGTGCGCTACGCGCACTCCTCAATTCATAATTAAAAATTCAAAATTCATAATTGAACTTTCAGAGCCCCAACCCCTTGGAACCGCGTCCGATGCCGGAAGGACCGGTACGCACCACCTCGATGATCAACTCATCGTTGACCGCCTCGACGAAGGCGTTCAGCTTGCTCGCCGCGCCGGTCAGTTCGACGGTGTAGCTGGTGTCGGTCACGTCGATGATCTTGCCGCGGAAGATATCCACCAGGCGCTTGATCTCCTCGCGCTGAGTGCGTTCCGCCCGCAGCTTGATCATCATCATCTCGCGCTCGATATGTCCGCCCTCGGTCAGATCCACCAGCTTCACCACATCGACCAGCTTGTTGAGCTGCTTGGTGATCTGCTCGATGATCTCGTCGCTACCCCGGGTCACCAGGGTCATGCGCGACAGCGTGGCGTCCTCGGTGGGCGCCACCGTGAGGGACTCGATGTTGTAACCGCGTGCGGTAAACAGGTTGGCCACCCGGGCCAGCGCGCCGGATTCGTTCTCCATCAGGATAGAAATGATATGCCTCATCAGACCAACTCGCTTCCAGGTGACAGATACATCTCGTGGTGCCCCTTGCCGGCGGCGATCATCGGGTAGACGTTCTCCTCCGGGTCGACCTTGATATCCACAAAGACCAGCTTATCCTTCATCGAGAAGGCCTCCTTCAGGGTGCCTTCCAGATCCTCCGGCTTCTCCACTCGCATGCCTACATGACCGTAGGACTCGGTCAGCTTGACGAAGTCCGGATGAACGCTCATGGTCGACTGGGAGTAGCGGCTGTCGTAGAAGAACTCCTGCCACTGCCGCACCATGCCCATGTAACCGTTGTTGAGCAGGATGATCTTGATCGGCAGATCGTACTGGATACAGGTCGCCAGCTCCTGGATACACATCTGGATACTCGACTCACCGGTGACCACCGCCACCGTCTCCTTCGGATGCGCCATCTGCACCCCGATGGCAGCCGGCAGGCCGAAGCCCATGGTGCCGAGACCACCGGAGTTGATCCACCGCCGCGGCTTTTCGAAACGGTAGAACTGGGCCGCGAACATCTGATGCTGACCCACGTCGGAGGTGACGAAGGCATTGCCCTTGGTGACCTTGTGCAGCACCTCGACCGCGTATTGCGGCTTGATCAGCTTGCTCTTGCGGTCGAACTTCAGGCAGTTCATGGAGCGCCACTTCTCGATCTGCTCCCACCAGTTGTCCAGCGCCTTCTTCTTCGGCTTCTTGTCGCTCTCGTTGACCACCTTGAGCATATCCCGCAGGACCTGCTTGACCGGGCCGACGATGGGCACGTCCACCCGCACGTTCTTGGAGATCGACGAGGGATCGATATCCACGTGAATGATAGTGGCGTCGGGACAGAACTGCTTGACGTGACCGGTGACCCGGTCGTCGAAGCGGGCGCCGACGGCGATCAGCACGTCGGTCTCGTGCATCGCCATGTTGGCCTCGTAGGTGCCATGCATCCCCAGCATGCCGAGGAAATGCTTGCCGCTGCCCGGATAGGCGCCAAGTCCCATCAATGTCTGCGTGATGGGAAAATTGAGGGCCTCGACCAGGTCGGTCAGGTTTTTCGAGGCATCGTCCAGCACCACGCCGCCGCCGGTGTAGAAGACCGGGCGCTCCGCCTCCATCATGATCTTGACAGCTTTCTTGATCTGACCCAGATGGCCCTTCGCCACCGGGTTGTAGGAGCGCATCTTGACCTTGTTCGGATAGTGATAGGGGATCTTGATCCCCGGATCTGTGATGTCCTTCGGGATATCGACCACCACGGGACCGGGACGGCCGGTAGTGGCAATGAAGAAAGCCTTCTTCATCGTCTCCGCCAGATCCTCCAGTCGCTTGACCAGAAAATTGTGTTTCACGCAGGGACGGGTGATACCGACGGTGTCGACCTCCTGGAAGGCGTCACTGCCTATCACCGGCGTCGGCACCTGACCGGTCAGCACCACCATGGGAATGGAGTCCATATAAGCAGTGGCGATACCGGTCACCGCATTGGTCGCGCCGGGACCCGAGGTCACCAGCACCACGCCCGGCTTGCCGGTCGCACGCGCATAACCATCCGCCGCATGGGCAGCCGCCTGCTCATGACGGACCAGGATATGTTGCACATCCTTCTGTCTGAAGATCGCGTCGTAAATATGCAGCACGGCCCCGCCGGGATAGCCGAACACGTGCTCAACGCCCTCATCCTTCAAACACTGAACGATGATATCGCCGCCGCTGAGTTCCACGTCTGATGCCTCCAATCAGGCCGGATAGCGCACCGGCCAAAAAACTAAATAGGAACAGCGCAAAATACTAATATTGATCTTATTGGTCAAGCGGTTATCTCACCTCATGGCTATATCCAGTGCCCAATCAGCGGGTATTTGGACACCTCTCGCACTACCGGCATGAAATGAAGCGATACGAAACGGCGCTACCAGTGTGGCCATACAGAACAAAACACCTTCATACATTCAGGCGAGACCAGCCCCAACTAGAGAGAAAGGGGGGATTGGGAAAAGCAATGCGCACTAATCGCCATTCCGGACAAAACCGAGATCCTTGTATACGCCGGGATGAAGGAAGAAGCAGATTCCGACCCAAAACAAAGCCGAAGCCCACCAGGAATCTAGCGACTTTATTTCCATGATAAAAAAGGGGTAAACTCCGTCAATCCCTATCAAGACATTCGATTCATGGATGGCAAAGACCTGAGCAGACAGACGGAATTGGGCGGACAACCTGAATCTCCGCCTCCCCCCTTACCTGAATACACTCTTGGTACGAGTCCTATCGCGACCTATCTCTCGACAATCTTTGAAGAATCTCTTCTCGGCAAGATGAGTCCCTACGGATTCATGTGCAGTACCCACTGGTGGCCAACGGAGTAAGACTAACCAAAGGAATGCGATCACAATCGATACTGAGGGACTACAGCTGGAAAACCGAGACAGATCTATTGTCGCTGTATCGGCGCGACTAACACCGCACCCGATAAAATAACATTCTTTCATTCATTTCATTAGTACGCAGGAGATCTATACAATGAAAAGTACGCTAGTCACGTTAACCATTACTTTTTTCTTACTGATAACCGGGTGCGCCTCCGTTCCAATGGCGGCAAAAGAGGATGACAAAGCTAGAAAAGAATTTACCGTTCCATCAGCAGACATCGCAGGTTTGTATATATATAGAAACTCCATGATTGGCGGCGCTCTAAAGAAGACCGTATCCCTTAACGGAAAGATCATTGGTGAAACCGCACCTAATACCTACTTTTACAAAGACATCAAACCTGGCAGGCACATCCTCTCTACCGAATCCGAGTTCAGCGACAACACTTTGGAGCTTAACGCCAAAGGCGGAGAGAATTACTACGTGCAGCAATATATTAAATTGGGTGTATTCGTGGGCGGCGCCAATCTTAAATTAGTCTCCGAAGAAGAGGGCAAGAAAGGTGTCATGGAATGTAAGCTGGCAGTAGAGACCAATACAATAGAACAACCATCCACCAGTCAGCTAACAGAGTAACCACAAATCCGGACTATTGGGACGGGTGACAGTCTCTGAGGAAGACTGCGGCCTGTCCCAATTACTTCAAATGAATTCATAGTAAATTATCCGCTATTTTTACAAAAAGAAACCAAGATGCATTATAAACTAATAGCACTTTTATCCTTATTATTATTCACTCTTGCTTCTCAGGCAGAAACATTCAGATGCACTGATAAAGAAGAAAGTCCGCACTACCAAAACAAACCATGCACAAGCAACCACACGGAAGGCCATCCCATCGAGACCAAGAACGAATCACCAGATGTCAGTGAAGAGAAATTCAATAAAGTATATTTACAATGAAGTTATTTCAAATTCCGTAGAAGCACCAGATATCAGAAAACACTTAAAACAATATAAGAAAGCCGCCAATAACGGCGCTATATGCCACAATCAAAAGGTAAATAGACTCGATGATAAAAGCCAGACGATGTGGAGGGGCAGCATAATCCAGGGGCAAACAGTAAATCGGGCAATTGATATTTATTCAGCAAAACTAAAAAATATGTCGTCTCAGAGTGAAATGTTCCTGGCATATGCAGACCTTAGATAAATAATCGAAACCGGTTTATGCCCAGATGAAGTTAAAGAAGATCTGGTAAAAATAGCCATAGAATCCGCTTTTAGCCAGCAATGAAACAGAAAGGCAAATAGTAAGGACAACCAGTCTTATCCCGTTGGGTTTATGCTTAATCTTTCGAATCAGACCATTACCAACACAAAAACGTTGCGATACCCTACTGGACTTCTCGGTCAATAGACTGGCAATAGGAACCTTATTCGTATTCAAGAAAATTAAATGCCACTCCAACGGGCAATCCCGCCATGCGCAGGTCTTGATGTGGAAAGCAAGGGAAAAATTTTATATTATCCGTCACTTGACTAGTCAATTCTTGGCTATGTACAGCGGTAATAATCTGATAAATGTCAGTCCCGTAAATACGGTCAGATATCAATTCAATAAAGATCAAGGAAGAGCAGCAGTGTCTATTCTCAGAACCTTCTCCTTACTGATTCTTGGCTCACTTCTTTCTGCGTGTGGCGGTGGTGGGTCTGCGACTTCAGACAGCTCTCCTTTGACGAACAAGCCTATCGTACTCGATGCAAGCAATGTGTCGAAAGTTGCAGAAGTACTTCGTCATGAGGTATTTGAGCCCATTAGTCTCTTTGAATTTCACCGAAGTTTTTTCACCACTCCTGTTCCCGTGTTTAATTACCTGAATATCACAGAGACTTATCCTTGTGTCAGCGGTGAACGAACAGTCACAGTGAGCAGGTCCGGCGCCACAGTTACATATCTTTATGACCAATGCCAAAACGACTTTGCTATAACCATAGATGGTGGAATCACTTATACCTTCAGCAACGTAAACCCTACCAACCAAACATACACGCTGAAGCTAACCTACGACAATCTCTCGTTTGATGACGGAGTGAGCCGGACTGTCTATGATGGCACGACTAACCTCGACGCCAACTTTGCACCCGACAGTACAGTTTCACTGAATATACTCAGTAACCGCTCCATCAACGACAAGGATATTGGCGAGATATTCAACTCAAGGTCACTTTCCTTTTCAGTCAGTTATTTGGGCGGCCCTGACAATGCTGCACTCACAGGTTTCTCGAGTGGCACGATAGATTTAATGAACAGCGGTGTTGTTGAACTTTATTGGTTACCAACCGAGGAACGGATTCAAATTTCAGGAGAGGGCACCCAGGCCGGTTATATCGAGATTTCAGCTGGACGTTTCGGCGTCGAATACGTCGATGGTAACGGCAACCACTCCGCAATGGTTGCTAGCGGAATAGACATTGACAACCTCGACATCTTTGCCAGCACCAATTCCGCACCGGTTTTTCGTCAAGGGACGAAGATCTATTTCGCAGAAGGTTCTCCAGTCATTCTTAATCTTGAACAGTGGCTGTACGACCCTAATCTCGACGTTCTCAGTATAACGCCCTCAATCGTCAGCGCACCAAGTGGCGCGAATTACGAGGTCCGCAGTCAGCAACAATTCTCTGTCGAGATAGTAGCGGATACCCCGGGTGAATACTCTCTGGATATTCAAGCCACGGACCCGGATGGTCTTACTGCCAATGGTGTTATCGTATTTGAGATCTCCCCCGACACAGACGGAGATGGCACGGCTGATCATGTCGACGCGGATGATGACAACGACGGCGTCGATGATGTCAATGATGCATTCCCGTTGGATAGCACAGAAACCATCGATAGCGACGGAGACGGTATAGGGAATAACGCCGACACGGATGACGATAACGACGGAGTTGCGGATAGCACCGATTTCGCACCACTCAACCCCTTATGTCATTCAGTTGCACAAACTGACGGGGGTGTCTGCATCTCTGAGTTGACCGTATCTGTCACTGAGATCAGTGTCGATGGAGACGGCATCATTTACTTTCTTGCTCAGGACCTGAAAAAGCTCTTTCGATGGAACACTGCAACACAGGAGTTCCTGAGCCCGGTTCAATTGGGTAGTGTGACGCCTTCTGACGACACAGTACAGCAGATGGTTTATCAGCCCACCCAGAATCGCCTCTATTTCGGTTATTTCAGCGGAGCAATAATCTACATTGATTTAGCAGCAGCCCCTGAAACCGAGCAGGGATTTGCTGCTCTACCCCTACAAGTCGGCGGTTTGTCCACTGCCGGCAACTATCTTCTTGCCCAAGACGCCTCAGGTGCATGGGCAACACACTATATTCTGGATTCAAACGCCGTTATCACAGCTCAAGTCGATTGGAACTACTATTCCAGCGTTTACACCTGGGATCCCGTTAATAACCGAGTCTATTTCTTTAGGGACAATACCAGCCCCAATGATCTGCACTATGAAGATATTGATCAGACCAACGGCACAATTATCGGAAGTGGCGAAACACCTTATCATGGTGATTATGGGATAACCCCACCTATCACAATCTCCGAAAGCGGCGATTTTGTTTTGATCGGCAGCGGTAATATTTTTAATACCGCCGATTTGACTTGGGCTGGCGCGATTCCCGGCAATATCGATGGCGCCGTCTGGACAGCTGCGGACGGTCTGATCGCAATCCGTACCATTGCCGGCGAAACCGTTTTGGAGCGCCGCGCCTCAGATCTTACGATCCAGGAGAGAGTGACTTTTACCGGCACCGCAAAAACGATCCTGGCTACGGTTAACGGGTTTCAAGTTTTAACAGAACTGAACGGAAATGTATCAATTTCCTCATATACACCGAGTAACGACAGTGACAATGACGGTGTGCTGAACTTAGCCGATGCATTTCCTCTCGATCCCGCCGCATCCATTGATACTGATCGGGATGGCTACCCTGACACCTGGAATCCCGGTTATACCCAAAGTGACAGCACAACAGGACTGACTTTAGACGCGTACCCCAGCGACGCTGCCTGTTATCTGCCAGGGCATGGTGATGGAATTTCATGTGACTATTCTCAGGTCATTCCAGCGTTTACTCCCGACGTATCGATCAGCGACAGCTCAGGCACTATATACATGCTGAGTTCGGACAACAATCGTGTCTACCGCTGGTCCAATACTGCCAGCAATTACCTGTCCCCTATCGTCATCGGCGATCCGCTTTCTTTAAATGGTACATCACCCGGTTTGATGACCTATTCACCTGAACATCATCGACTCTATTTTGGCTATACCAATGGTGATGTGACGTTTGTCGACTTGAACAACCCCCTACTGCAGGAAGAGCCATTCACTACAGTAGCCACAAGTGTCGGTGGAATAGCGCCCGCCGGCAATCACATTTTGGTACAAGACTCTAGTGGTGCCTGGAATACACACTACATATTCGATCAAGATGGCGTACTGAAAGATAGCGCTGACTTGAATCGCCGGTCCAGCGCCTATGCCTGGAACAGCACACTTGATCGCATCTACTTCTTCAGAGACGGGAGTTCACCAAATGATTTGCACTATGAGGATATAGATCCCGTCACCGGTATCATTCTTTCAGATGGTGAAACACCTTACCATGGCGACTATACATACAAGCCACCAATACTTATCTCACCGGATGACGAATCAGTCCTCGTCGGTAGCGGCGACATCTATGACGCTTCCACCCTGACCTGGACAAAATCAATACTGTCAGACTTTGAATATGGAATCTGGCTGGGAAGCGGAGAAGTGATCACCCTTAGAACGCTGAACGGAAATACACGCCTTGACCACTATAATTCCAGTCAGAACTGGCAGAGTGAACACGACTTCAGCGGACTGCCCGTTGGTATCTTTTCCCACAACGGATCGATTATTGTGGCCACCAACAATGGCGGTGTTTTGAGTTTTTCCCAATATCCCTCACTGTAATTGTATTAGTGGGGGAACGATGCGTGTGATAGAACATTCACGATACATGTTGGAGAAGATCGCAAAGGGTAACAAATAGTATTTTCGTTTGTTACCCCTTGCGCTCAAGTCCACTGGAAGTGGCCTGTTAGCACTCATTTGATCGCCACTGCCAGGCTCCATGCACGAGATAATCTGGGCACTACGTTCGATCCTTTATGCTGTTCACCTCACCGGCCAAATCCGGTTCTCCGGAATAACGCAGAATCACTTCACGAACCTGATCCCGCAGCTCGACCGCCGCGGTCCAATCCGTTCCCTTGGGATAGACGGGTTTGCCGATAATCACGCCTAGTGATCCCTGGCGGGGAAACCAGGAATCCGACCTTAAGATCGAACGGCTGCCACGGATGACGATCGGCACCACGGGGATCTCTGCCTGAGCTGCGGCGATGAACGCCCCAAGATGGAAGGGCAACAGACCCGGCATCCTATGAAAGGTACCCTCGGGAAAGAAGAACAGGGACTCTCCCGACTTTGCCAGTTTACCTAATCGCTGCGCATCCTCGGCGCCGATCTGTTTGTCGAAACGCTCGACGAATTCACTGCCGATGCGTTGCAGGAACAGACGTGGAATGAGCCGTGTCATCAGCTCCACCTTGGCGACAAAACGGAATTTGCGCGGTATTACACCCACCAACAGGATACCGTCGAGGTAACTGGCATGGTTGGCAACCAGGACACAAGGCTCTCTGAGCGGCAGGTTCTGAAGACCCTGCAACGCCAACGGCACCCTGGCGAGTCGTCTCAGTGCGTTGGAACCGTGCTTCACCAGGCGCCAGCGCCAGGAGAGCTTGGGAAGCAGGGCTGTCATTAGCCAAACCGGGGGAGCCATACAGGTGAAGAGAACCCAGGCGTAGGCAGCGTAAAGACCTGCCGCAACCTGCCGCCCTACCCGGCGCAGTTCCGGCACCAGGCTCGCGGCGGCCAAGCGACTGAATTGGAGCCACACGGCCCGCCGGTGACTGCCGGTCAGGCCCTGCTCATAGGACGCTTTGCTGGCCGCCCTTCGAATCTTTCCGCTGGATGTCTTCAGCACGGTGTGCGGTTCCGCCAGCACCACTTCGTCGGGGGGCATCCCCAATATATCGATAACCCGTGAGACTATCTGTTTCTCCAGCCCGGACCTCTGGGTTTTCTCCTGCGCCCGGGTCTCGGCCAGAATCACGATACGCTCGGTACCCGAGTCAGGATCGCTGCTGCCGAACACGGCAACACACCCTTTGCGGATTCCAGGCATATCGCCTATCGCCTCTTCCACTTCATGGGGATAGATATTGCGTCCACCGCGGATAATGATGTCTTTAGCCCGGCTGGTGAGGAAGATATCACCGCCCGCCATATAGGCGAGATCCCCCGTATTCACCCATCCGTTACTGAACAGTTTCCGGGTCTCCTCCGGGTTACGGTAATAACCGCTGGTGGTGGAAGGGCCACGGAACTGCAGCTGCCCCTCCTCGCGCTCCGGCAGCTCGCGTCCATTGGCGTCGACCACACGCACTTGGTGCCCAGGTATAGGCTGACCGCAGGCAACAATTTCGGCTGCTGGCGGGTCGGATGGCTGCACCGGCACAGCACGTCCGCTGCGGGCAAGCGTTTCACGGTTGATGTGGTCTATCAGCGGTTCCCGGTGGAGCGGCGGGAATGCCAGACCGACAGATGATTCGGCCAATCCGTATACAGGAGCCATGGTTTCCGGGCGGAATCCGTATCTTTCATAACGTTGACTGAATTGCCTGATAGTGTGGGCACTGACGGGTTCGGCGCCATTGAAGGCCATACGCCACGAACTCAGGTCCAGACCCTCGATCTCCTCATCCCTGATTTTGCCCTGACAGATTTCATAGGCGAAATTGGGCGCGGCGGAGAGTGTGCCGCGATGGTGGTGGATCGCCCACAGCCAGCGGTACGGCCGGTTCAAAAAAGCGAGCGGTGACATCAGTACCAGCGGATAAGCGTAGTAGAGACTCCCCAGCCAGGCACCGATCAGTCCCATATCGTGGTAGAGCGGCAACCAACTCACAAAGACATCGTTTGAATCGACGCGGGCCGCCTCCCCCATGGCTCTGAGATTGGCGAGCAGATTGGCATGACTGAGCACCACCCCTTTGGGGTTACCGGTGCTGCCCGATGTATATTGAAGGAAAGCGGTATTCTGTGACTGGACCACCGCGGTTCGCAGTGCCTCCACGTTGGATATGGCCAGATCGTCCGGTGTCGCAATGTGTCTGAGTCCAGGCACCTGTGATTTGAGCATTCGGGCGACCGGCTTGGCTTCAGAGACGGTGATCAGTACCGATGCCCGGGCGTTATCCAGGATTCGCGCATGGCGATGAAGATGGTCCTCGATCTGGGATAGTCTCGCCGGGGGATAGATGGGCACCGGTATGCCACCCGCAAGCAGTATGCCAAAAAAGCTGAAAAAGTACGCCTTGCAGGTGGGAAGCATAATGGAGACGGTTTGACCCGGCTCCAGCTCGCGCTCCCGCAGTCCCGCGGCGATCGCTTGGGCGCCTTTCAACAGATCGTCGTAGTTTATCGGTGCCGGTTTATGGTCTTCGTCATAGAGATAGATATGCGGCCGGTCCCGATGCTGCTCAATATGCCAATAAAGTACCTCCATCAATGTTTGCGCGGTATAGGGTGCTGCAGCGGCCGATTCCAACACGGCGGGACTGGCTTCTGCCGCAGTCGATGGCGATGCCGGTGTCGCCGACAGGATAAGATGCAGCAGCTCCCGGGGTGTATCGGCTGCGGCAAAGGCCTGGTCCGACATCCCCAGGTTGAACGTCCTTTCCAAACGCACCAGCAGTTCGACCCTACCGAGGCTGTCGATGCCCAGATCTTTATCGAGAGAGCTGTCGAGCGTTAAGGCTGCCGGGATCCCTCTGCCCGGGTACAGCTCTTTAACCAGCGTCTGCACCAAACCGAGCAAACGTTCGGCGATGGTATCGGAGGCACTGGATCGTCCGTTGTGTAAATCTTGGGATGCCATCAAACTGTTTCTCTGACCTAGTGGTATTGAGACCGTTTTTGGGGACCGATTTACTAGGAGAATAGCCTGTTATGCTTAGATCATCAGAAAGGGACATCAGTCATAAGTTCACAGCTTCAATCGGTAATCACCACTCAATGACAGGCTGCTGATGAAGGCACTTCTATCCATGAAACGGCTCTACAAACAAGCGGATAGCGTTAATTCCAGACCGGAACGGACTCCATGACCAAGCAGCAATATCAGTTCACTTGGCGCAGCGACGGGAAATTCGCCTTATTGATTGACGGCGAGCAAATATTTTCAGCCATGCTGAAAGCGATCCAATCAGCCCAATCACACGTACTCCTGGAGATCTATCTTGTCGAATCCGGCGTCGTGATAGACCAATTTATCGATGCCCTTTGTAAGGCCGCATCCCGGATCCCGGTCTATGTTCTGTTCGACGATTTCGGCGCTCGAAAACTCAAGTCACAGGACCGGGATCGACTACGCGATAGCGGGGTGAAGCTTCTGTTTTTCAATCCGGTGCGTTATGGCCGCTGGTTAAAGAACCTGAGACGGGATCACCGTAAACTACTGTCGATAGACGACCAACTGGCCTTTGTTGGCGGCATGGGCCTGTCGGACATTTTCGATCCGGAGACCTCAGGTTCAAAAAGCTGGCATGAGGCGGCGGTTGAGATTCGCGGGGGCTGTGTTGCCGATTGGCGGCGGCTGTTTGCAAAAAACTGGCAACGGGCGAGTGGATCCCCACTCTCGATACCCAAGTCTGACTCAATAGCGGCCGGGGAGCAGGCCGGTCGTGTGACAGTAGGTTATGGCGCCTTCAGATCCGAAGTACAGCGCTCTCTGGTGGCCCATATCCATGGTGCCGACAGACGGGTCTGGTTGGCCACCGCCTATTTCATACCCTCCTGGAAGGTACGGCGGGCACTACGCCACGCCACCCGACGCGGCATAGATGTGCGCCTTCTCCTACCGGGTCCCGACTGCGACCACCCAGCGGTCCGTCAGGCAGGGCGGCGGTTCTATTTCAGACTCCTGCGCAGTGGCGTAAGAATTTTTGAATACCAGATTCGCTTTTCCCATCAAAAGCTCTTTCTCTGTGACGACTGGGTCTCAATCGGATCCTGCAACATCGACCGGTGGAATCTACGATGGAGCCTGGAGGCCAATCAGGAAGTGAAAGATTTGGCATTCTCCGACAGCGTCAGGTCGGCCCTGGAAAACGATTTCAGTTTGAGCCGTGAATATCTGTTTGAGCAATGGACGCAACGGCCATGGTACCGGCGTCTACGGGAGTGGTTCTGGGGACGGGTGGATATATGGCTTGAACGGCGGGCGCTTCGTTAAAGGATCCCTATGTCGCTAAACAGGACCAGAGTCTATTGGCTCTGACCCCATGCTTTAAAATGAAATGTACGCTTACCCACTCGGAGCTTCGACATGCAGCACGCCCTGGAGACCAACAAACGCAACGCGATCGATTTCTATCGTACGGCTTATCTCGGCAACCCCTCGGAGGCTGTCGAACAATACGTCGGCGACGAATACATTCAGCACAACCCACTAGTGGGTGACGGAAAGCAGGCGTTCATCGATTACTTCACCGAAATGGCTGAGCAGTATCACAACAAACAGATTGAGTTTGTTCGTGCGGTTGCGGAAGGGGATATGGTCGCCCTGCATACCCATCAGACCTGGCCAGGCAATGAGGAGTACGTCACGATGGACTTCTTCAGGTTTGACGATAACGGCAGGATTGTCGAGCACTGGGATTCCATTCAGTCAGTGCCGAAGGAGACCAAGAACGGGAATCCGATGTATTGAGGATATTTTACACAATGAATTATCGGGGCGATTGACACGCCGACAGCCCCGATCCCGTGATCGATTCGTGATACTGATGATACGAATTTTTTATCAACCCCTCTCTCATATTGTCTAGACTTTGAAAAACCCGGTACGGGATGCTGCGTTATCTTCTCTTCACCGATAACGCAGGTTGTCACCTTCACGATAAAACATGCCAGGATTTTGTATGAATAAGCCAATCCTACTGACCTTGTCTCACCTGCTCTTTGCAGCGTTGGGTTTTGCCCTGGGCATCTACATGCTGCCGATCCTTACCGCACCCGACGCACCCAGTGACGACGAGGTGGCGGCGGCTGCGTCCAGTGCTGTGTTTCAGGCCGAATTTCGGCGGGATCTTCCGGGTAGTGACTTTCTTCACTGGGGCGAGGGCAAGGTGATGATCGGCAGGACATCGATTGTCCTCCAGGGTGCGATCGCACCGGGACCCGACTACAAACTCTACCTCTCCCCGGAGTATGTGGAGACAGAGGACGAGTTCGAGCGGGTCAAGCCGAGAATGGTCCAGGTAGGCGATGTGAAGACCTTCGAGAATTTTGTCATTCCCGTACCGGCAACCATCGATCCCGCAGCATTCAATACGGTCATTGTCTGGTGTGAATCCTTTGGAGAGTTCATCACTGCCGCAAAATTCCGCTAATTAGGAACCCGATATCTACACACTTCAGGTCTGCAAACATTCTATTTCGGCATGCCTGCATATAGTAGAAAAAAGATGGAAATGGATGCGCTTTCATAGGGTACTAGTCAACAATCTCACAACATCACAGTTCACATTAATACTCAGGCATATCACTTGCACTTCAAGCCGCTTTCTCCATAATAAATGCAGACAAGCGTAACGACTGAGCCAAGGAAATCACTGTGAGATACGCCATCTTCATCTGCCTGTCCGTTCTGATATCCGGACCGCTTCATGCGGAAACCTACAAGTGGGTCAACGAAGAGGGGGTGGTGACCTATTCCCAGACCCCACCGCCGTCGATGGAGGCCGAGAAGGTCAAACTTCGTCAATCCCGGACCAGTTCAGGACCCAGCTCAAAGGACCGTTTGAACGACATGCGGCAACGGCTGGAAGACAACGCCGAGGACCGGGAGCTGAATAAACAGTCCCAACAGGAGTCTAAAGAGAAACTCGCCATCAAGAAGCAGAATTGCCAGGCGGCCCGCTCCAATCTGCAGAAACTGGATGGTCTCGGTAACCGTCTCTATATGAAGGATGGCGAGTACAAACGCCTGAGCGAAGAGGAGCGTCAGTCTCTGATGCAGCAGGCAAGGGAAAATATCAAAGCCAACTGCAGATCCTGAACCATGCCGTTACTCAAGATCACCACCAACAAAGATATCGACACCGATAAACGGCCTGCCCTGTTGAAGGCTGCTTCCGAGAACGTCGCCAATATGCTCGGCAAGCCGGAGCGCTATGTAATGGTGGTGCTGGAGACCAATCCCGATATGAGCTTTGCCGGTGAGACTTCCCCCCTCGCCTATCTGGAGCTGAAGAGCATCGGCCTGCCCGGCGACCGCACCACGGAGTTCTCCAATTTCCTCTGCGAGTTGGTCTCCGCTCAACTGGAGATTCCCGCAGATCGGGTCTATATCGAGTTCAGCGACGCCGAGCGCCATCTCTGGGGTTGGAACTCCGCCACCTTTTAGAATCCATTGCGTGATGATCAATTGGGTCAAAGAACCCAATCATCACCTATTTCCATTGATTTTTATCAATGTCGACAATCACTTGCAGTTCATATTGTTTTTGCGAAGCGTCAATGACCGACGCTTGGTTTTCTCCTTATAGTGCTCCTTAGACGGTATCGGCAACCTCGTCTCCGCGGGTTGCGGAATCCTGTCTCGCCGGCTGTGTGTTTTTCGCCATCAACCGTCTGTCGCCCTGGTTTCGCCACGGCAGATACCCCGTTCCTGTCGGCATGACACACAGCCGGTACCTTTCCACGGGTTCACCCGCAACCTCCATTGGGAATTATCAATGTCATGAGTAACAGGGCGTCGTACGCTGGCGACGATCAGGGACTCGGATCGCCCTGATTTCATTGGGAACGAGGCCGGGCTACAGCAGATTATGTGTCGCGGTCTTCACCATGTAGTACGGACAGGTCGATGCATCTACAACGCTTACTGGTCATCAAGTCCGGTATCAGGGCATGCATGTATGCCCTGCTGCTGGCCATCCCCCTTTCACCCCCGCAGGCAAGCGATAGCCCTGTCAGTCACGAAGCACCTGTCGACAGTGACATGAACTTCCGCATCGTCGAAGATACCAAACCGAGTATCCGCGACGACGGCGAGTCCACCGCCGACCATACCAAGTTCGAGGTGCTGCAAGGCCCGTTCGAGAGCGGACCGGAAGTCACCAAGGCCTGCCTCTCCTGCCATACCGAAGCGGGCCGGCATTTCATGCAGTCGATCCACTGGACCTGGGAATACGATCACCCCGAGACTGGCCAGAAGCTGGGCAAGAAGACCCTGATCAACACCTTCTGTACCAATGCCAAGGGCAACGAGGGCATGTGCGCCCAGTGCCATGCCGGCTACGGCTGGAAGGATGAGAATTTCGATTTCACCAACCAGGACAACATCGACTGCCTGGTCTGCCACGATCGCACCGGCGCCTACTACAAGACACCCAACAGCACAGGCAACAAGGCCTGCTCGGTGATGTTCGAGGGCAAGCAGCCCATCCCCTGGGAGAAGGTGGCGCAGAACGTCGGCAAGCCGGGACGTGAAAACTGCGGCGCCTGCCACTTCTACGGCGGTGGCGGCGACGGGGTGAAGCACGGGGATCTCGACTCCTCCCTCAAGTCGCCCAACCGGGAGCTTGACGTGCACATGGATGCGCAAGGCCTCAACTTCGCCTGCACCACCTGCCATGTGACCCGGCAGCATCTCTTGGCCGGCAGCCGCTACAACGTGATGGCCCACGACACCGAGGGACTCGGCCTGCCCGGCGAACGCCGCGACGTGGCCACCTGCGAATCGTGCCACAGCGATACACCGCACTCGAACACTGAATTAACGGGTATCAAGCTCAACGGCCATGTGGACAAAATCGCCTGTCAGACCTGTCACATCCCAACCATCGCCCGCGGCGGCGTCGCCACCAAGACCGATTGGGACTGGCGCACCGCCGGCAGGACCAAGAACGGCGAGGGCTTCAAGGAGAAGCACTACACCCAGGGCAACGGCGCACACCGGGCGACCTACAAGTCGATCAAGGGCAGCTTCGAATATGGCGAGAACCTGGTGCCCCACTACGACTGGTTCGACGGGCAGATGATCTACACCACCATCGACACAACATTCGATCCTGCCAAGGGACCCGTGGAGATCAACGGCTACAAAGGCACCCACGACGACGGCCGTTCCCGCATCTGGCCCTTCAAACGCATGCACACGGTGCAGCCCTACGACAAGGGCAACAACACTCTGGTCTATATGCATCTGTGGGGCGACGATGAAGACGCCTACTGGGGCAACTACGACTTCGGCCGCGCCATCAAGGTCGGCATGCAGAGAAACAACATCCCCTACAGCGGCGAATACGATTTCGTCGAGACCTACTCCTTCTGGCCCATCACCCACATGGTGGCGCCCAGTGAGGACGCCCTCGCCTGCAACGAGTGCCACAGCCGCGAGGGCCGGCTGAACGATCTCGAAGGCTTCTACATGCCGGGCCGGGACAGCTTCCGCTGGCTCGATATCCTGGGTTATCTCGCGCTGGCCGGCGCACTGATCGGCGTGTTGCTGCATGGACTGCTGCGCAAGCTCTTCAGCAGGAAAAACCGGCAGGGGGACACATCATGAATAGACAAGCGAACAACGGCGACGGCACAAAGGTCAGGCAGAAGGGCGAGAAGCACTATGTGATGATCTACTCCCGCTACGAGCGTTTCTGGCACTGGTCCCAGGCGCTGCTGATCTTCACCCTCTTCTACACCGGCCTGGGTCTGCACGGTCTGCATGACTGGATGGACTTTCACTTGGCGGTCACCATCCACACCTACGCGGCACTGGCCCTGATCGTGTTGTGGATCTTCACCACCTTCTGGAACTTCACCACCGGACAGTGGCGCCAGTACCTCTTCAAAGAGGGGGTCATAAAGGTGATCCGTTTTTACGCCTACGGCATCCTGGTGGGCGAGCCGCACCCCTACAAGAAAGGCCTGCAGCGTAAACAGAACGCCCTGCAGTCGCTGGCCTACATGAGCTTCATGCTGCTGATCGGACCGGCGCTCTGGTCCTCGGGCATCATCTATCTGCTCTACGACTTCTGGAGCGGCTACGACTGGTCCAACCAGGGCCTGACCCTGATCGCCTTCGTGCACACCGCGGCGGCCTACCTGATGGGGACCTTCGTCATCATCCATATCTACATGACCACCACCGGCAAGACGCCGACCCATTACATCAAGACCATGATCAGCGGTTACGACAACGTGGAGCTGACCGAGGCGGAGAAGGCATACATCGAAGAGACCCATGCCATCTCCATGAAGGATTGAGTGGTCAGGCAATCTCTTAGTGTAAACGGTGCGGCAAATCCGCACCCTACAACTCTCCCGTAGGGTGCGGCCTAGCCGCACCAACAACCACCGCTCCCGCTAATAACCTCAACAACACCTTTTCACTCCCCCACCGACCGCCAATCCTCACGCAACCCCGCATCTCCTCCCCAATCCATGGTATAGATCCCCTCCCGCACAAACCGATGAAACAACGACCAGGGCCAATCCGCCACACGCCCAACCAACCCATGCTTCACCGGATTGAAGTGGATGTAATCGAGATGACGCTTAAAATCCAACTCATTCCGAATCGTATGCTCCCAAAACCGACGCTGCCAAATCCCAACCTCACGCCGCCGAATTCTCGAACCGTTGATCAATGCGCCCTTACCACCACCTTCAAGGAAATACCTCGAAAACAAACCCTTCACCCGACTCCAACGCATAGAGAAATCTTCATCCTCCAGCGGTAGCGTCCAAATCGCATGCAAATGATCCGGCAATAGACAGATACCCCGCATCACAAAAGGCCGCTTCCGGTGTACCTCCACCATTGCCTCACGCAAACACCGCCGAGCCAACGGCGCTACAAATAAGGGCCGTCGCCGAAAAGTCATCACCGTAAAGAAATAGGTCCCGCCCGCGACCGGGGCACGCCTGTAGTTCGACATATCGCCGCTCCTTGGCAATTGTTATCAGATTAGTAATTCTCAACCGAACACTACCATATTTAACTCAGCACCGGTGCGGCAAGGCCGCACCCTACTGGGCGTTATTTCGTAAGGTGCGGCCCTGCCGCACCAAGCCACCCGTGACCCGCCACCGGAAGCGGGATAGAATCACGCCTTTTGACAACCAGGTTGACCGAACCCCATGCGTACCTCCCAGTTCCCCTTGCACACCGTTAAGGAAACCCCTGCCGACGCCGAGACCGCCAGCCATCAGCTGATGCTGCGCGCCGGCCTGATCCGCAAACTGGCCGCCGGCCTCTATACCTGGCTGCCGTTGGGCCTGCGGGTCATGCGCAAGGTGGAGCGGATCGTCCGCGAGGAGATGGACCGGGCGGGCGCCCTCGAAGTGCTGATGCCCACCGTGCAACCCGCCGAACTCTGGGAGGAGTCAGGACGCTGGGAGCAGTACGGCCCCGAGCTGCTGCGCATGCACGACCGCCACAACCGCGACTTCTGCTACGGCCCCACCCACGAGGAGATCATCACCGACCTGGCGCGCAGCGAGTTGCGCAGCTACAAGCAGCTGCCGGTCAACTTCTACCAGATCCAGACCAAGTTCCGCGACGAGATCCGCCCCCGCTTCGGTGTCATGCGCGCCCGCGAGTTCCTGATGAAGGACGCCTACTCCTTCCATCTGAACCAGGACTCCCTGCAGGCGACCTATGAGGTGATGCACGAGACCTACAGCCGCATCTTCAGCCGCTGCGGCCTCGATTTCCGTCCGGTGGCGGCGGACACCGGCAGCATCGGCGGCAGCGCCTCCCATGAGTTTCACGTGCTGGCCGACTCGGGAGAGGACGCCATTGCCTTCTCCACCGGGAGCGACTACGCCGCTAATGTGGAGCTGGCCGAAGCGGTCGCCCCCGCAGGTGACCGCCCAGGCCCCGGCCAAGAGATGACCCTGGTCGATACCCCCGATGCCAAGACCATCCAGGAGCTGGTAGATCAGTTCGAACAACCCATCGAACATACCGTGAAGACACTGGTGGTGAAGGCATCGGAAGAGATCGACGCCGACCTGGTGGCCCTGCTGGTGCGCGGCGATCACGACCTGAACGAGATCAAGGCCGACAAGCTGCCCCAAGTCGCCTCCCCCCTCTGCTTGGCGGAGGAGTCGGAGATCCGCACCACCATCGGTGCCGGTCCCGGCTCCCTCGGCCCGGTCAATCTGCCGATTCCATTTATCGTCGACCGTACGGTAGCGAAACTGGCCGACTTCAGCGCCGGCGCCAATCAGGACGGCAAACACTACTTCGGCATCAACTGGGGACGCGACCTGCCGGCACCCACCGAGATCGCCGACCTTCGCAACGTATTGGAAGGCGACCCCAGCCCCGACGGCCAGGGCACCCTGACCATCGCCCGCGGTATCGAGGTGGGCCACATCTTCCAGCTCGGCCAGAAGTACAGCGACGCCATGAACGCCACCGTACTGGACGAGAACGGCAAAGCGGTGGTGATGACCATGGGCTGCTACGGCATCGGCGTCACCCGCGTGGTGGCCGCGGCCATCGAGCAGCACCATGACGACAAAGGGATCACCTGGCCCGCCGCCCTGGCCCCGTTCCAGGTGGCCCTCTGCCCCATGAAAATGGGCAAGTCGCAACGGGTCAAAGAAACGGTGGAGAAGCTCTACAGCGAACTTGAAGCCGCCGGCATCGACGTCCTGCTGGACGACCGGGATGTGCGCCCCGGCTTCATGTTCTCCGACATGGAGCTGATCGGCATACCCCATCGTATCGTGGTGGGCGAGAAATCGTTGGACGAAGGCAAGGTGGAGTATCGCGGACGCAAGCAGAGCGAAAACAGCTTCCTGCCCCTCGACGAGATCGTCAACCACATCAAAGCAGAATTGGCGGGCTGATTTGACTCGACCCTGACTAACCGGGAAACTAGCCCGGTTTTTTACCCGCCCACCGGGGCGCAGCAAGATAGAGGCGAGCCGATCATGACCAGACAGAGTTCCTTTACCCGCGATGAGCTGTTGAGTTGCGGCCACGGTGAGATGTTCGGTCCGGGCAACGCCCAGCTGCCGACACCCAACATGCTGATGATGGACCGCGTCGTCAATATCAGCGATACCGGCGGCGAGTTCAACAAGGGCGAAATTGTCGCTGAACTCGACATCAATCCCGACCTCTGGTTCTTCGATTGCCACTTCCCCGGCGATCCGGTGATGCCCGGCTGTCTCGGCCTCGACGCCATGTGGCAGATGGTCGGTTTCTTTCTTGCCTGGATCGGCAACCCGGGACACGGACGGGCACTGGGCGTGGGCGAGGTCAAGTTCACCGGCCAGGTACTGCCCACCGCCAAACAGGTCACCTATCACATCAATGTGAAGCGGGTCATCTCCCGCAAGCTGGTACTCGGCGTGGCCGATGGCGTCATGAAGGTCGACGGGCGTGAGATCTACACTGCCAAGGATCTTCGGGTCGGCCTCTTCACCTCCACCGACAACTTCTGATCCCGGCGGCCGATGGCCATGCAGGGATTGGTCGGTCTGTTTCTGATCCCCCTGTTCGCCTGGCTGATCAGCGAAAACCGGCGGGCCTTCAACTGGCGGGTGCCGGTGGCCGGGCTGGCCCTGCAACTGATCATTGCCCTGCTGTTGCTGAAACTCCCCCTGTTTCAGACGCTCTTCATCCAGCTCAATCAGATACTGTTGGGTCTGCAGCAGGCGACGGAGGCGGGGACCAGTTTTGTATTCGGCTACCTGGGCGGTGCGGAGTCGCCCTTCGTGGAGAGTGACACCGGCAGCAGTTTCATCCTAGCGTTTCGCGCCATGCCCCTGGTACTGGTGATCAGCGCCCTTTCGGCGCTGCTCTTTTACTGGCGGATTCTCCCTTTGGTGGTCGGGCTCTTTTCCCGGCTGTTGCAGAAGAGTCTCAACATCAGCGGCGCGCTGGGACTCGGTGCCGCCGCCAACATCTTTGTCGGTATGGTGGAGTCCCCGTTGCTGATCCGGCCCTATCTCGCCAGGCTCACCCGCAGTGAACTCTTCAGTCTGATGACCCTGGGCATGGCCACCATTGCCGGTACGGTCCTGGTGCTCTATGCCAGCCTGCTGGAGGGGGTACTGCCCAACCCGATCGGCCACCTGCTGACCGCCTCCCTGATCTCTGCCCCCGCCGCCGTCATGATCTCCAGGCTCATGGTGCCCGAAACCCAGGCAGGCACGCCGGGTGAGTTGGTCCAGGCACACCCGGCCAGCAGCAGTATGGAGGCGATCACCAACGGGACCATCGAGGGTTTGAAACTACTGGGCAACATTATCGGTCTGCTGCTCGTGCTGGTCGCCCTGGTCAGCCTGCTCAACCTACTGCTCGGTCTTCTTCCCGATATCTCGGATCAGCCGTTGAGCCTGCAGCGCCTGTTGGGTTGGCTGATGGCGCCGCTGGCCTGGCTCATGGGCATTCCCTGGTCGGAGGCGGTCACTGCCGGTTCACTGCTGGGTACCAAAACCGTACTCAACGAACTCTTGGCCTATCTGGACCTTGCCCGGTTACCGGCGGAAGCACTGGGTGAGCGCAGCCGCCTGATCCTCACCTATGCCCTCTGCGGTTTCGCCAACTTCGGCAGCCTGGGCATCATGCTCGGCGGACTGGGGGCGATGGTGCCGGAGCGGCGCAGCGAGATCGTCGCCCTGGGCATGAAGTCGATCGTCGCCGGCACCCTGGCGACCCTGCTCACCGGGACGGTGGCCGGGCTGGTCTGGTAAACCCAATATGATTAAAACAAAAAGCGCCTGATTGACGGAGTGACCCGAATGAAAAGTCTCTGGAACGATACTGAAGCGGCACGCTGTGAAAGCGAGTTGGATCTGCGGGTCTACAGCTCCCGCCTGCTGGGGTCGGACCCCTCACTGGTGTTGCACGGTGGCGGCAATACCTCGGTCAAGATCACCGAGAAAGACCTTTTCGGCGAGCAGGAGGAGATCCTCTACGTGAAGGGCAGCGGATGGGACCTGGCCACCATCGAGGCGCCGGGCTTCACCCCGGTTCGCATGGCCCATCTGCTCAAACTGGCGCGGCTCGAGACGCTGAGCGACAGTGAAATGGTCAACCAGCTGAAGACCCACCAGACCGTCGCCAGTGCGCCCACCGCATCGGTGGAGGCGATACTGCATGCGGCGCTGCCCTATCAATATGTCGACCACACCCATGCCGACGCCATCGTCACCATCACCAACACGGAGGAAGGGGAGGCCCGCATCCGCGACCTCTATGGCAATAGGGTCGTGGTCATCCCATACGTGATGCCCGGCTTCGATCTGGCGCGCAAGGTTGCCGAACAGTTCTCCCAAGATGCCCACGAGGGCACCCTCGGTATGGTGCTGATGAATCACGGCCTCTTTACCTTCGGCGACAGCGCCCAGGTCTCCTACGAGCGGATGATCCGCCTGGTCGACGAGGCCGAGCAATATCTGCAACAACACAACGCCTGGGAGACACCGCGAAACCATCGACCCACAGAGGTCGATACCCTGACCGTTGCCAGGCTCCGCAATGATATCTCTGAAGTAGCCGGTTTCCCTGTGGTACTGCAGTGCCATCGCAGTGAAGCGGCACTCAGTTTCTGTCAACGCAACGACCTGGCTGAGATCTCCCAACGTGGCCCCGCCACCCCCGATCACGTGATCCGTACCAAGCGCCTGCCCATGCTCAACGACGGGCTGATGGACTATGTAGCTGACTACCAGCGCTATTTCGAAACCCATGCGCTGAATGCCCGTAATCCGGTCGAAATGCTCGATCCGGCACCCAGAGTTCTTCTCGATCCAAAACTGGGTATGTTGACTGTCGGTAAAAGCAGCAGGGATGCGGGAATCGTGGCGGATATCTATCGGCATACCATGGAGATCATCCAGCGGGCGGAGCTGCTGGGCGGCTGGCGGGCACTGCCTGCACCAGAGATCTTTGAGGTCGAGTATTGGGAGCTGGAGCAGGCAAAGCTGCGAAAGAGCGGCGCAAGCCCCAGTCTCCAGGGTGAGGTGGCACTTGTCACAGGCGCCGCCTCCGGTATCGGCAAGGCCTGTGTAGATTCCCTGCTGAGCCGGGGTGCTGCTGTGGTCGGTCTCGACCTGGACGAGACCATCGCCTATCAACACGACAGTCAGTCCTTTCTGGGTATCGGCTGTGACATCACCGATGGCGAGGTCGTCTCGGATGCATTGAATCAGGCGGTACTGCGATTCGGCGGTCTCGACATGCTGGTGCTCAACGCCGGCATCTTCCCCGGCGGCTGCCCGGTGGCTTCCCTCGACGATGAGACCTGGCGACAAGTCATGGGCGTAAACCTGGATGCCAACCTGCGCCTGCTCCGGCTCTCACACCCCTATCTTAAGCTGGCACCAAAACATGGCCGTGTCGTGGTGATCGGCTCCAAGAATATCGCGGCACCCGGCCAGGGTGCCGCCGCCTACTCCGCTTCCAAGGCGGCACTCAATCAACTGGCCCGGATCACCGCTCTGGAGTGGGCCGCCGACGGCATCCGCATCAACAGCCTGCACCCGGATGCCGTCTTCGATACTGGCATCTGGACCGAAGAGGTACTGGCTGCGCGTGCGGCGCACTATGGACTCTCAGTGGATGCCTACAAGAAAAGAAACCTGCTCAGGACCGAGATCACCAGCCGCGACGTGGCGGAGCTGACGGCGGAACTCTGTGACCGGCGATTCAGCAAGACCACCGGCGCTCAGATACCGGTGGACGGGGGTAACGATAGAGTTATATAGATCGTCTATTGCGGATTGAATCTTTGAGTAGGGTGCGGCCCAGCCGCACCATCTTCATCCAACGGCAGATCCTATCGCCAGGGGTTCATCCACGAGGTGGACGCCGCTGAGGTCACATGTCCGAATCGATTCCCAAAGCAGATTGATCGCTTCGGGGCGGGGAAAACTCTTTCGCCAGGCCAGCGCCACCCGGCGTTGCGACTCATCGACTTCAAGCGGTCTTGCCGTGAGCAGGTCCCAAGGCATCTGATCCAGGCCGATCGCCGTATCGGGCAACACGGTAACGCCGATACCACTGGCCACCATGTAACGGATAGTCTCCAGAGAACCCCCTTCCAGATTTCGTTGCAGGCCACCCTCTCCATTACTTTTCTGCAGACATCCGGGACAGATGTGCAATACCTGATCACGGAAACAGTGGCCGTCGCCCAGCAGCAGCACATTCTCTCCCTCCAGCTGTTCAGGCCGGATGGATGCACTGGCACTGAGTGGATGCCGGCTCGGCAACAGCACCGAAAAACCCTCATCGTAGAGCGGACGGGTCTGAATGCCGGGCTCGTCAAAAGGATAGGAGATGATGATTACATCGAGCTCGCCGCGCTTGAGCTGATCGTTGAGTACAGAGGTGAAGTTCTCTCTGATGATCAGCGGCATGCCCACGGCTTTCTGCGTCAGTATCGGCACTAGGTGAGGCAGTAGATAGGGACCGACGGTATAGATAGCACCCACTCTCAAGGGACCTGAAAGCTGGTCTTTACTCTGACTGGCCAGTTCCCGAATGATGCCTGCCTCTTCAAGTACTCGTTGCGCCTGGGTTACGATCCGCTCCCCCGCAGGTGTCAGGCTCACTTCTCCCTGCCCGCGCTCGAAGAGTCCGACGCCAAGCTCCTCCTCCAGTTTTTTCACCGCAACACTAAGGGTCGGCTGACTGACAAAGCAGGACTCAGCAGCATGCCCGAAGTGGCGCTCTCTGGCGACGGCGACGATGTATCTGAGTTCACTGAGTGTCATAAAACATAGTGTAGACGACCCAATAGATTTCACTAATCGTGATCAGAAGTGTTAACGCATCGGCAAAAAATGTGGAAAGTTTTGGAAAAAGTCACTAAGTTGAGGACAAATCTGTAAAAAAGTGTGCTTTTGGTTTTTTTACTTTGGTAAAAACTGATCTAATATTACTGAAATACATTCAACTGGGATTTCCGGGAGTATGGTGCTGACCATCACGGATAACCCATAACCTCGATAGATGAAACGCGTTATCAGCAGTTTAGTTAATCAGCCTAAAGAGCGCTTCTACCGATGCCGGAGAGGAGTTTGAAGGTTCTGCAACTCACAGACAGTCATCTCTATGCTGACCCGTCCCGCTGCCTGCTAGGCATCAATACCCTGGAGACTTTCGATCAGGTGCTTGCGCAGGCGTTGCATGAGCAGGGGGTACCCGATCTGATGCTGGCTACCGGGGATCTGGTGCACGATGCTTCGGAGAAAGGTTATAAGCGTCTGCTCGGTCGCCTCAAACTTACCGGCATTCCCACCTACTGTCTGCCCGGTAACCACGATCTGCCGCATAAGATGAAGCAACTCCTGAATCAGGACAACGTTCACACCCAGCCCAGTGTGCAGGAGGACGGATGGTCACTGATCTTTCTCGACTCGACCATTCCCGGCAATGAGAGCGGCAATCTTGATAAAACACAGATGGAGCTGCTGCAACTCCTGCTCGAGGCCCATACCGACAAACACACGCTGATCTGCATGCATCATCATCCTCTTCCGGTCGGCAGCCGATGGATGGATACCATGGCGTTACGCAACCCGGATCAGCTGTTCAGCCTCATCGACCAACACCCGCAAGTCAAAGCCATCCTGTGCGGGCATATCCACCAGGAATTCGAAGGGGACTACAACGGCGTCAAGTTACTGGGAACGCCATCGACCTGTGTCCAGTTCATTGCCGGTCAGGACGATTTCGGTATCGATGCCTGCCCGCCGGGTTACCGCTGGATGGAACTGCTGCCGGATGGAGAGATCAAGACGGGGCTCGGTCTGTTGCCGGAGGTACCCTCCGGTCTCGATCTCGCTTCCATGGGTTACTGATCCTTCTATCCCGTAATCACTCATGGCCACCGTGTCGTCCGTATCTTCTTAAAGAATCAATCGACAGACCGTCACAGTGGAAGTGGCGGGTTATAAAACCACAGGCACTTCAGCGGACACCTGCATCTCTTCATTCTGGTGGGAAAGTCTCAGGGCAATCACCTCTACACCCTGCTCGACCACTTGACGCAGTGTATCGGCATAGCCAGGATCGATCTCATCCGCCGGTCTGAAGCACCGTCCCTCCGGCCGGTTAAGGGCATAAACCATTACACCCCGGTAACTCTGTCGGACAGCCTCGGCCAACAGCTGCAGATGCTTGCGTCCACGCGTCGTCACCGCATCGGGAAAGGCCAGTACATCATCCAGCCAAAGGGTGACATTCTTCACCTCCACCCAAGCATCGGGTGCCGTACCGTGCGAGAGAAAGAGATCGAAACGGGCGCGTTCGAATCCGGCCGGTTCGAATACCACCTCCCTGCGAACAGATGCGTATCCACCCAATTGAGGGATCAGCTCCCGTCGAACCGCTTCCTCGATCACCGGATTTGTCCTTCCGGTATGTACACCTATCCAACCATTACCCATGTCCACACGCTCCAGAGTCCAGGCCAGTTTCCGCTTGGGATTGTCGCTGTGGCTGAGCTGCACCGGGGCGTCCGGTTCCCAGCACCCCTGCATGCTGCCGGTGTTGGGGCAATGCGCCGTCACCAGTCGACCGTCTGACAACACGACATCGGCCAAAAAACGCTTATAGCGTTTGATAATGCGGCCTTCGGTAAGGGGGGGTAACTGCATCTTTTTGCATGAGTCTGAAGAGAGACTTAATATTACCGCTATCGATAACGAAAAAACGACCCGCAAGTACCCGAGGACAAATAATGAAACGACACCTCCGGCTGATGATTTGGGGCCTTTTGCCGGCCTGTTCCCTGCTGATGGCACAAGACTATTACGGCCCGGCAGGTGATGGCGACCGGGAGACTCGGGAGTTCAATTTCAACCCCGGTAACGCGATGAACCGGATGCCAAACCCGATGCAGAGCTTTTTCGGCTCCTCCAATCGGCGCTACAACGGATATCCGGAAGGACGATATGCACCACCTCCGGCCTATCCCCCTGCATACGGCTACCCAACACATCAACCACCCGCCGGTTACGGTTACGGGTACCCATATCCTCAGACCGCACCTGCCCCGGCGGCACCCACTCCGGCACCGGTCCCAAAGCCTCAGACCGTACGCAGCGAACCTAAACCAGCCGCACCTGAGTATCGGCTTCCCGGCAATATGCAAGGCTATC
Source organism: Candidatus Thiodiazotropha sp. (ex Monitilora ramsayi) (assembly GCA_025655595.1). GTDB lineage: Bacteria > Pseudomonadota > Gammaproteobacteria > Chromatiales > Chromatiaceae > Thiodiazotropha. Next base: position 686,317 of record JAHXIO010000005.1, on the reverse strand, counting down.
GGTTTCGCCCGCTGGACGATCAGGCTGAGCCTGCGAAAGCGGATATAGGGGAGCCTGCACCGGCCCCACAGCCAGAAGCAATAGCCCCCATAGAATATCCACCGATCAACAGTGCACCGGAACCCATAGCGCCCATCACCTATCCTGAGACAACGGAAACGAACAAACCCACTGCCAAGTTAGCACCTGAGACGGTTATCCACGAGGGGCGGACCATGAAGTTCAGGCCTTTGGATCAACCGGGTTACACACAGGACCTCGACAACTGAAGCCATGCGTTGGCCGAACGATTTCAACCAGTTATCGATGACACTCATCCATCGATAATGGATCGAGATATATCTGGATATAAATCAGGACGAAGGCAGGGTTCAGCTCACGCGGAATTGGGAAAAATCCCGATACTCAATAAACTCGCTGGCGACGCCTGTAACTCGTGCCTGCTCAGGGCCTTTACTCAGCCAGTCCCGGAGTGCTTCCACTGCATCCACCTCACCGCAGGCCACGACTTCCACACGGCCATCCAGTAGGTTTTTTGCATAACCCGTGAGCCCAAGCATTTGGGCTTGATGGCGGGTTGATGCCCGAAAGAAGACACCCTGCACCCGGCCCGCCACCAAACATTTGATACAGACAGGCCTGTTGTTTGTATTCTCATTCATCGGGCAATCTTACCACTGCCTGCTCGCCGGCCCGCAAGCCCTTTCCTTCGGCTGGTCTGAACACGGCTTCGAGCCGAAACAAGGGGCCGTTGTTTGTCTGAGAAATAGGATCAAACCCCAAGGTGGTAATATTTCCCTCCAGCCACTCTCCCCTTACCCCGATCTTGACGGGATCGCCGGTTTGTAGCCGTGCCAGTGTACGCTCATCCACCTGAGCCACCGCCTTCATGCGTTGATGCTCCACCAATGTAACCAGGGGGACAGTCTCGAGGCGGTTGATGACTGCCTGACCCGACTGCACATGCACACCCACCACGAGGCCGTTGAATGGTGCATTGATGCGGCTGTACTCTTTTCCCAATCGGACATCCACCAGCTTGGCCTCAGCCTCACGAAATTCCGCATCCGCCTTGGCCGCCTCGATTTCCGCCAGTTTACGTTCATGGTCCGACAACAACGTCCGGTCGTAGAGCTCCAGGGAACGGTCCAATTCCCGCTTGGCTTCACTGTTCATCTGCATGGCGGCCTCACGACGTGATTCCGCGGCTGCCAACCGAGTCTGGTACTGGCGTTGGTCGAGCTCGATCAAAAGACTGCCCTTGGTGACTTCATCACCTACCGCGGCATTCACTTTAGCCGCCATTCCGCTGCTCACCGTGGTGAGTGTCACCCGATTGTACCAGTCGGTGACTGCAGAGATGTCCTGCGCATTCAATTGACCACTCAAAAACAGAGTGGTGGCCAGGAGATAGATCCGGCAGCCTCTTATCATGCTCATTCCTGTGTCTCCTCGGTAGGCAACAGGCTGCCGGTCAACGCCTTCAGGCGGGCCAGCAGCAGTAACCTGTCGTATTGGTTTTCCGCCATGCGCCACTGTATATCGGCAATCTGAGTCATGGAATCGCCTAAATCCGTCTGCATATCCAGATCATAGAGCGTACGGCTGCGATCCAGTGAGAGGTCCCGGAAATCGGCTGTGACAAACAACGCTTCCGCCTCCACTCTAAGCCGGTCCAACGCCAGCCAGACTTCCAGCACCTGCTGATGTATCTGCAGTTCGAAAGCCTTCAGCTCCGCTTCCTTTTGCTGCAGAATCGCCCGCTGTTCCGCCGCTTCGGCATCCACCCGGCTGCCGGTATAGAGGGGAACCTCAAAGACAAGCGCCGCGGTGAGTGGGTTTCTTCCTCCCAGCTCCCTTTCATAGGTGGCTGCTTCGAGCTCTCCCCGCAACACAGGATTGTCTGCCGCCTCGCTGGCCTGCAGCCGCTTTCGCGCCGCTTCGACCCCGGCCCGTAACGCCAGCAGTTCCGGATTGCCGGACAGGGCCTTCTCGACCCAGGGCTCCAAATCGTCAGTGAAGGGCTTTACCTCGATATCCGGCGCTACCAGGTCTGCCGGAAGGTCGGTGGGACGATTCAGGCTGATCGCCAGCTGGGAGCGTGTAATGCGCTGCTGATTGCCGCTGGCGGACAGCTCCCGACGTGTCTGCTGATAATGACTCTCCAACTCCAGAAGATCGACGTCTGAGACTTTACCCAGTTCATGCCTGTTGGAGGCCCGGTCAAAACGGATAAAGGCGATCGAGAGCGCCTCGTTGTCCCGGGCGTTTTTCAGATCGGCCAGTAACACGGCGAAAAAACGCTGCATCACCTCAAGCCGTCGTTGCTGTCTCACCGCCTTGAGCCGCCACTCCCGGGAGGCCAGGGTAGCATCCGCCGCCTCCTCTGCCCGGGCGGTACGACCAAAGTCGTAGAGCTGCTTGCTGAGATTGAGCCGGGCGAGGCTGTCGTTGTGGGTCTGGTAGACCGCGATCTCTGAGGGATCGATAGCGCGCAATTCACCGGTAAGTTTCAGCTGGGTGTCATACACCGATTCAATCTGCTGGCGTCTTGCCATCGCTTGCGCCAGCGCCGCATCGGCCAACAGCCTGTCGGGATGGGTCTCATCTGCGATGACCAATGCCTGCTCCAGCGAGAGCGGAGAGGGTAGTGGCTGTTGCGCCCAAACCGATGCTGCGAAACAGGTCAGAATGACCCGCAACAGCAGACCTGCCAGGGTGTTGCTCTGCCGAGCCAAACTACTCACTGTTGCCTGAGTTCCTTCTTCTTCTGCCTCTTGTAACGGGAAAAGTTGGTCGTTTTGTAGTGATCGTTCACCACAAACTCACCCAACCAAAGGAACTCACGTGCGTCGTTTGTAGCGCCGGTAAAACGGGTCATCAGCTTTCCGTCCAGATCGAAAAACCCAAATACCGGTGTGGCACGCACCTTGTGTACTTTGAAAGCGAAGTCCTTCTCTTTCATTGTTCTGCCCTGGAAATCGGCAATCTCCACATCGCCTTCGATATCCACCGTATAGATCAGGAAGTGATCCTTGAAGTAGTCCTGTACTACTGTCTGGTTTAGTACCCGCCTTTTCATTCGGTGGCAGAAAGGACATTCATCCATTTCGAACATGATCAGCACACCTTTCTTGCCTTCATCCCTGGCAATCTCCAGTTCCTCGTTGAAATTGCCCAACCCCTGATCGAAGAAGAACTCTCCAGGATCACGGGTCGCGGCCTGGGTGCTGCCCAGAACAATCATTAGCAGTACTGGCAACCATCGCAGTCGTCTTCGCATGGCAGGCTCCTACTCGTTTCCGTTTGCTATGAATGCTTCAAGATCCTCCAATGTCACCGGACCGACCTGACGAGCAGCCAATTCCCCTTTTGGGTCGATCAGATAGGAGGTCGGTAAGCCGGGCACCCGGCCCAGTTCCGTACTCGCAGCCGGCTTCATCATCAAAATCGGATAGCTGATGAACTGGTCATCGACGAAGGCCTGGAGACGCTCCTTCTTGATCCGCTCCATTGCCACACCGAGCACCACTGCATCCTTATCTTTGTGATTGGCATGGAACACCTCAAGTTCCGGCAACTCTTCGCGGCACGGTGGACACCAGGTGGCCCAATAGTTGACCAGAACCCACTTCCCACGATAGTCGGATAGTTTATAGGTCTTCCCATCCAGACCTTCCAGCTCAAAATCCACGGGTTCGGCCATCAGTAACGATGGCATCAGCACCCATAGCAGAAAAAGAAAAACGTGGCGGATCCCCGATCTCACTGGCATGTATCGCTCCTAATTTAGGTCTCACCGATGTCTGCCATGTTACATCTATGGCAGCTGAACGTTGATTCTGACCACCATTTTCAGGCTTAATTCCTCATAGTGCAATTCAGGGAAACCTTAACAGGGAGGCAGGGGTGGATGGATTCCATAGAGTCCGATGCTATAGTTGGTTGATTGGCGGTACGCAGGAAACCCACCCTTTTCAGCATGTTTGATTTCTTCACCCACAGACACCAGGCTGCAAAACAGGAGATCTTCTTCGTCCCCAAGCCGGATCCTTTCGAAAATCCCTTGGTGGAGACGGACCCGGGCGAACTGCGCACATGGGCCACCGCCCTCCCCTTCGCCAATCCCGAGCAACTGGCCGAGGCAATGCTGGCCAGCCTCAGTCGGTTGAACCGATACCCGGGCCAGGTCAAAAAACTTGATGAGCTGATCGGGATCTATCACACGCCGGCATTGCGTATCGCTCACGGAAGCAGTTACCGAAAAAACCTGCTGCCGAAACCGCTGTTGAGACGCGTCATGCAGGAGATGGCCTATGCTTACAGCAAGATCGCGAACGAGTGCCTTTGCACCAAGGCCAGTCGCAGGAATCTCGATCGTCTGACGAAAGCGATCTACTACAGCATCAAATATTATCTGCTCGAGTATCTCTATGCCTGCGAATCGTTCGACTGCCGGACGGGACATACCTATCGTGAAATGACCCGTCTGTGTACCTATGCCGAGGAACAAGGCATACACGAGACAGAGATAGAGGACAGTGATAACAGTCTGGAGCCGGAACAGGCCACCATCTCACATCAATACAACCGATTTCTGCTACTGCGACTGCTCGACCCGTGCCATCTGCAGCAGGGCGAACCCAGAATCTGTTACGACTACCTCAACTCAATCGCCTCCCATGCCAGACTGAAGGCGCCCACCCCGGACACGGAACAGTCCGGACACTATGTCATAGACCGGCTCGGCGATGTGCCACCCCATCTTTACGAACCTGATGGACTCGACAACCTCAGCCAGCCACGCTTCATCCTGCTTGACCTGAATCCCGTCAGCCTGCAGATCCATCAACTTCTGCGCGGAATGGAACGTTCTGAGGAGCACAAGCCCACCTGCATGAGCAATCTGACCAACAGTGAAACCACCAATCTGTTGGCACGTATGCTCAAATCCTGGCACATTCGCCCGAAGCGGGACAGCGAGCGGCACTCAACATCGGGGCATGTGGAGCTGTGGATCGGTCTGCACAATATCCACTACCATCTGACCGGATCTGATAGACATATGGCGCAGGAGAGCGAAGAGATCACTATGTCCTCGTCGCAAAGCCTGACGTCGACCATACAGGATCCCGATAAACCTCAACTGCTGGCCCGCCGTTTTAACCAGAGCCGTTCCGGCGTTGCGCTGCATCTCCCTCCCTCGGCAGGAGAGAGAGAGCTCATCGGTGAGCTGGTACTTATCAACCTGCATGGCGCGGTCGATCCCAACGAATGGAAGATCGGCATCATCAAACGGGCGCTGAACCGGGAAGAAGGGGTGCTTGAGATCGGTGTCCAGTTTCTGGTCGGCAATATCCAGCCGGTCACGCTGCAACAGACCAAGCTGCATTCAGACGAGGAGAATGAAGAGATAACCGTCAATCCTGCTCTCTATATCGATCAGGGCCACTCCCATCGCAGCTCACTGATCGTACCGAAGCGTTTCTTCATCATCGGCCAGGAGTATCGGGTAGAGGAGATGATCCCGGCACCCGACATCTCCCCTCTGCAGCTGCTTGAGAACACCGCCATGTTTGAACGTTATCGCATCAAGGGTTGTTAACGCCAAACTCGTAAATTGGAGTTTGACTGAGGCTGATGGCTCATGTCTCCTGCATCAAATCCGCCAGTGGCCGCTTCATCGTCTCATCGAGCTGATTCTCCAGTTGGCCCATCATTTGTTGCAAAGCCTCAGATTCCCCTTTCAGGCTCCGACTCGGAGGCAGTGCATAGTTTGCTGAATGATAGAGGTCCGATAGGCTGACCTCGTTCAGGTCGCGCGCAAGGGCCCATCTCCTGTTTTCGTCTCTCAGCACAAGGTGAGCCGTCGCCAGTGCCTGCAGCGACGTTTCAACCTGCTCATGGGTCGCAGACTCAACCTGCTCCACCATCTCGCGCGCGCTCAGTGTGACCCCCATGTGTTGCGCCTGACGCAAGCGCTTCAATAGGCGGAATGCGCGCATAAACTCTCCCCCGCGCAGCTCCATGGTCTGATGCCAGTCCTCCCGATAGACACCCAGGCAATAGGTAAACTCCGCACCCAGCAAGGTGACAAACCAGGAGAGATAGATCCAGATCAGAAAGATAGGCACTGCCGCCAGTGCTCCGTAAATTGTCTCGTAGGTGGGAAATGTCGTCACAAAAAGGGCAAAACCCCGCTTAGCCAGTTCAAAAAGGAAGGCGGCCAGTACGCCGCCGGTAATCGCATGACGCAGCGGCACGGGACGATTAGGCACTAAGGCATAGAGGAGAGTAAAGGCGCAGGCAGAGATCACCACCGGCATCATGCTGAGCATACGACTCCGTACCAGCAGCACGGTCTCACCATCGCTGAACAGAGGGATCGAGACCAGATAGGATGTCACACCCACACTGAACGCAATGAGCAAGGGCCCCAGTGAAAGGATCGCCCAGTAGACGGTAAACTTTGCCACTGGCGAGCGCTTCTGCCGCACATGCCATATGGCATTGAAGGCCTTATCGATATTACTCATGAGCAGTAGCGCCACCAGAATCAGAAAGGCGAATCCCACACCGGTCAATCTGCCCGCCTTCTGACTGAAGTCGCGCAGATGCGCCTGCACTGCCTCCCCGGCCGCCGGTACAAAGTTCTGAAACAGAAAATTCTCTATCTGATCTGCCAGGCGATCTGAGGCGGGAAAAACCGAAAACAACGCCAACATCACTGTCATCAGCGGTACCAGTGAAAGCAGTGTGGTATAGGTCAGTGCGGCGACATGCTGCAGGCCTGCATCCTTGGTGAAATGGTGCGCCAGTAGATGAATAAATGGTCGGACATGTCGCAATGGCGAACCAACGACAGCATTCTCCGATGATGGATTCATATCTGACGACTCCTTTTCACTACTCAACCGGATGGAAAGATAACATGTGGTGGCAGCAGTATGAGCGCGATACCGCCCGGCACCACTACCCCTATGATAGGCATTTAACCCGTAAGGTATTTATCTCACAAACAGGGGACGGCATTCTGGAGCGATTGTGGCGGGATGGTTACAATGACGGCAAAACCCTGGAGGCAATCCCATGAGTGTGGAAATCTATCACAACCCCCGCTGCAGCAAATCCCGTCAGACCCTGCAAATTCTGCAGGAGAAAGGTGTCGAACCCGATGTGGTGGAGTATCTGAAGACACCGCCTGACAAAGCCACCCTGAAACGGATACTCGAGATGCTGGGCCTGGAACCCAGGGAGCTGATGCGTACTAAAGAGAAAGAGTATAAGGAGAACGGCCTGGACGACCCATCCCTGACCCGTGACCAACTCATAGACGGCATGATCGCCCATCCCAAGCTGATCGAGCGACCTATCGTCATCAAAGACGGCAAGGCCACCATCGGTCGCCCACCGGAAAAGGTGCTGGAGATTCTCTAAGATGGCTGAAGTTCTGATTCTCTACTACAGTCGTCACGGCGCCACCGCTGAGATGGCCCGACATATTGCCCGTGGCGTGGAGGAGGTTGCAGGGATGACGGCCAGGTTACGGACAGTACCGGCGGTCTCCACGGTCTGCGAAGCCACGGAGGAGAGTATCCCCGCCCAGGGCGCTCCCTATGTGAGCGAAGATGACCTGGTGGAGTGCAGCGGCCTGATCCTGGGCAGCCCGACCCGCTTCGGAAATATGGCTGCTCCCCTGAAGTATTTTCTCGACACTACCAGCCGTCTCTGGATGAGCGGCGCCCTGATCGGTAAACCCGCCGCCGTCTTCACCTCCACCTCCAGCCTGCATGGCGGACAGGAGAGCACCCTGCTCTCCATGATGTTGCCCCTGCTGCATCACGGCATGGTGTTGGTCGGTGTACCCTATTCGGAGACGGCACTGCTGCATACTACCAGCGGGGGTACGCCTTACGGTGCCAGCCATCTGGCCGGAGGTGACAGCAAGCTGCCCCTGACCGGGGAGGAGAAGAAGATCTGCCGCACCCAGGGGCGCCACCTGGCAGATATCGCTTCACGCCTGCAACAGCAACCTGGCTGAAGCGATAAGCATGTCTCAACAGTTACCTCTCGGCATAGGCATCCGCCCCAGCGTCGATTTCAGCAGCTTTATCGTCGGCCGCAATGGCGAGGCACTCTCTCACCTTCGCACTCAGAGTGACCCCTTTCTCTACCTCTGGGGCGAGTCGGGCTGTGGGAAGAGCCACCTGATCCAGGCTGCTTGTGGGTTGGCCCATGCAGAAGGGAGACGCCCAGCCTATCTCCCGTTGAAATCGGAGCAGGAGATGGACCCGGCCATGCTGGAGGGCCTGGATGGCTTTGCATTAGTCTGCATCGACGACCTGGAACGAATCATGGGGCAGGCGGTATGGGAACAGGCGATTTTTAGCCTGTTCAACCTGTTACGGGAACGTGGCGCACAACTGGTTGTGACCGCCAACTCTCCACCGACCAATCTCTCCGTAGGTCTGCCCGACCTGGCCTCGAGGCTGACCTGGGGTCCCTGTTACCATCTACTGCCACTGAATGATGACGAGCGACTTGAACTGCTGATGTCCAGCGCGGAACGGCGAGGCATGCAGATGAGCCAGGAGACTGCCAGTTTCCTGCTTCAACGCACACCACGCGACATCCACTTCCTGACTCTGCTCATGGACCGTCTGGACAGTGCTTCCATGGCGGCGCAGCGCCGGCTGACCATACCTTTTGTACGGGAAACCCTCAATCTCTAGCCGACTATAATCAACCCATTAATCAAAGACTGATGCGCCCAGACAAACCCTTCCGGTGAGCACAGGCGCAAATCGACAGGTAGCAGCATGACAACCACACAACACACCATTGAGCAGAAACTGCAGGCGGTATTCTCCCCCATCCATCTCGAAGTGATCGATGAGAGCCACATGCACAATGTCCCCGAGGGGGCGGAGTCCCACTTCAAAGTGGTACTCGTCAGTGAAGCCTTTGTGGGCCAGAAGCTTATCGCCCGTCACCGCCAGGTCAATCAGGCGCTCAAGGAGGAGTTGAATGAAATCCACGCCTTGGCGCTTCACACCATGACACCGGAAGACTGGTTCAACCGAGGCGGCACCGTCACCGATTCCCCACCCTGTCTGGGAGGATCCAAGCAGACCTGACTGAGCAGGTGTTCCACTGGCTACTCAAGCATTTCGGTCCACTGCGCCGATCTTCTGAGAAACAACAGGAGATCGATGAAGAGACACGAAACCTAATCCTCTACCACCTGCCACTGTGTGGCTATTGCGTGCGTGTTCGACGAATACTCTGGCGACTCAATCTCAATGTTGAACTACGCAATACTCAGGATCCACAGTGGGGGGAAGAGTTGCGTCGGGGAGGGGGTAAGTCGCAGGTACCCTGTCTGCGAATAGATCACCCGGAGCAGGCCGAATGGATATATGAGTCGGCCGATATCATTCGTTTTCTCAAACTATCTTACGGGCATTGAACCCACCGAGCCCAAGAGTGATCAGTCGATCTACAGCACAATCTCAACCTCTATCTTCTCCCCCTTGCGCCAAAGACTGAGAGTCGTCTTGTCGCCGATGCGAAAATCATCCAATCGGCCCAGAAGTTCATTCACGGTGGTGACTGCACGGCCACCAACCTCCAGAATCACATCTCCAGGTATGACATTCCCGCTGCTGTCCATCCGAGTACTGCGCAGCCCAGCAGCCTCTGCTGTGGACCCTTCAGTGACCCGCAGCACCAGCACTCCCTCGACATCCAGCTGAGAAAGGATAAGCCGATTGATATCCTCGTCGACGGAGATTCCGAGGGAGGGCCGCATATAACGTCCGTTGGCGATAAGTTCCGGCACAACCCGGTTCACCGTATCCACCGGGACGGCAAAACCGATCCCCGCATAGGCCCCCGACGGGCTGTAGATGGCGGTATTGATCCCGATCAGGCGTCCCGCGCTATCCAGTAGGGGTCCACCCGAGTTCCCCGGATTGATGGCAGCATCGGTCTGGATCAGATGATCGATGGCCACGCCGCTGCTCTCACCAGACAGGGTTCGGTCCAGTGCCGAAACCACACCGGTGGTCAGCGTGTAGTCGAGACCGAACGGATTGCCGATGGCAAACACCTTCTGACCCACCTTGAGGTCATCGCTGCTGCCCAAGGGTACGGGAGGAGGACGATCAAAAGGAACCCGGATACGCAGTACCGCAAGGTCGTGTGCCGGACTGCTGCCGATCAATACCGCCCGATAGCTGCGGCCGTCATTCAGCCGGACATTGGCTTCCGAGACATCGGCAATCACATGGTGATTGGTCACCACATGACCCAGGTCATCCCAGATAAATCCGGATCCCGTACCCTGAGGCAGACTGAAAATATCCCGGGTCCAGGGATCGATCAACCGTTGGACTGTGGTGAGATAGACCACTGAGGGACTCGCCTGCCGGAAAAGCGCAACCGTGGTCTGCTCCTCCAGCGTCAGGTCGCCGCGAGGTGAGATCACCCTCGGCTCCGCGGTCATGCCGACCACCCAGCGTTCCAGCAGGGGCAGGAAGTGCCATACCAAGGCTGCCAGCAGCAGACCCGCGATCAATAACTGTATGCGCCGAATGTAGGGATCATTCACGATGGAAGACAACCTCCCGTGATACCAACGAACTCACTTACCTCAGCCTGGAATTCGCCATCCACCCGTCTCAGGCACGCTGCTTGAAGTATTCCCGGGTCAACGCAAACACCACGGGGCTGAGCAACAGCAGTGCCACCAGGTTGGGAATCGCCATCAACGCATTCAACGTATCCGCGACCAACCAGACGAATTTCAACTGTTCCTGCGCCATCGCGCCGATCGGTATCATCAACACCCATACAACCCGAAATGGGGTGATCGATTTAATACCGAACAGATACTCGACACAGCGCTCACCATAAACGCTCCAGCCCAGGATAGTAGTGAAGGCAAAGATGGCCAGACCCAGTGAGACGACGTACCCGCCCACACCGGGCAGGGCCTGCTCGAAGGCCATGGAGGAGAGTGCGGCGCCCGTCTCACCAGTGGTCCAGGCGCCGGTGACCACAATCGCCAGACCGGTAACAGAGCAGACGATAATGGTATCGATAAAGGTACCCAGCATGGCCACGCTACCCTGCCTGACCGGGTTATCGGTGGCCGCCGAAGCATGTGCGATAGGCGCACTGCCCAATCCCGCTTCATTGGAGAAGATGCCTCTCGCGACACCGTAACGGATAGCCGCCCAGACTGCCGCACCGGCAAACCCGCCCGTTGCCGCTGTCGGTGTAAAGGCCTCCCGTACAATATCCACCACCGCACCCGGCACGGCGCCCGCATTCAGAATGAGTATTACGAAGCCACACAAGAGATAGGCAATCGCCATGAACGGCACCAGTTTACCCGCCACCTCCGCTATCCGACGGATACCGCCAATCAGAACCAGGGCAGCCAACACAGCCATCACGATACCGGTAACGGCCGGCGCTATCTGCAACCCACTGTTTTCGGACAGGGCATGGGCTACCGAGTTGGCCTGTACGGTATTGCCGATACCGAAGCCCGCCAAGGCGCCGAAGATGGCAAACAGCGTCCCCAGCCAGGCCCATTTCGCACTCAGGCCGTTCTTGATGTAGTACATGGGACCGCCCACATGGTTGCCGTTTTCATCCACTTCACGAAAGCGGACGGCAAGGACTGCCTCGGCGTACTTGGTGGCCATCCCCACCAACGCCGTGCACCACATCCAGAACAGGGCACCGGGTCCGCCCAATGCAATGGCGGTGGCCACACCTGCGATGTTACCCGTACCGATGGTCGCTGACAGTGATGTCATCAGCGCGTTAAAAGGACTGATCTCACCTTCACCCTGCCCTTCGCGGCCCCGCCACAACATCCGGAACCCGTAGCCAAGCCGGGCAAGAGGCATTAATTTCAGCCCGATCATGAGAAACAGGCCGGTGCCCAGGATCAGCACCAGCATCAGCTCACCCCAAACGATGTCGTTGAGGCCTTTTATCAGATTGGTTATTGTCTCCATCCCGGACTCCCCCATTATCGACTGAGTTATTCACTCGGCACTTTGGCCTTATTAATTCTTCGATTGACACTATACACAACTCAACCCCGGGCCCAAACCGGGGTCGAACAGGGTCCAACTCGCCAAGTCACGCTACAAAAGACAATCTATTGAGAGCATCGGCCCAGCACTACACGGCAGCGAAATCCGCAACGTCATCCCACCATTAAGTTGCCGCAAAACCCGTGGACAACTTCCCTCTATTTCCATTTATCGCTTGAGATCGAACGGCTTGCCAGCTAATCTCGGGGAATCTGACTCAACCATTGGCCGGGACCCTGCCCATGTCAGTCTGTAAAAATATTAAAGGATATGCCAGAAGCCATGAACGCATGGCCGATTTTTTCTCTCTGCTGGCCGTCGCGCTATTCTTCGGCACCCTATATCTGGGCGCCACTTACTACAGCGCGGTAATCGGTTGGATCAAACAGGATATCCTGCTCAACGCCCCTGCCGTCTTCCTGTTACTGCTACTCGATGTGTTCCTGATTTTTCTCTTTCTGAATATCGGGTCGGCCCGCTTCACCAGCGAGGATGAAGGTTGTTTCCAGACCTTCAGGGGTCGCCGCGCCGGTAGCGGCTCCATTGGCATGATGTTCAACAGCTGGCTCCACCACATCGAGCATGTCGGAAAAAAACATCGCTGAACATTTGACAACCCGGACAGTCAAACCTGCCTGAAGCCCTCGGTCCAACCAATATGCCTCTGAAACAGCTGCTGACACTCCTGCTTGCCTTTTATATTACAGGCTGTGTCTCCATGACCACTGATCGACTGGCAGCCAATCTCTCCAGCGCCATGCTCAACCAGACAGATCCCGAGATTGTCCGCAGCGGCGCTCCCGCCTATCTTCTTTTGATCGACTCCCTCATTGAGGGGGACCCTGAGGAACAGGGTCTCCTCTATGCCGGTACCAGACTCTACGGCGCCTATGCAGGCGGCTTGGTCACCGACCCCGACCGCAAGCAGGGGCTGACTTCGAAAGCTCTCGACTATGCCGGTCGTGGCCTCTGCCCGGAAACCGAGGAACTCTGTCAGTCCATGCGAGAGCCCTACGATGTGTTTTACGCCAGCCTCATGGAGACTGACGAAGATGAGATTGAAGGTATCTATCTCTATGCCACCAGTTGGGCGGGGTGGATTCAGGCTCATTCAGACGACTGGAACGCCGTTGCGGACCTACCCAAGGCGAAGGCCATGCTCGAATGGGTTGTCGAGAGGGAGCCGGCCTACGACAACGGCAGAGCTCAGCTCTATCTCGGCGTTATCGACAGTCAGGTACCTCCGTCTTTAGGCGGCAAACCCGAGATAGGCCGAAGCCATTTCGAATCTGCCATCACCTTTTCCAACGAGCGGGATCTGATGGTAAAAGTGGAATATGCCCGACACTATGCCCGCCTGGTCTTCGACCAGGCCCTGCACGATCGGCTGCTGAACGAAGTGGTAGAGGCGGACCCCGTCTCGCCCGGGCTCACTCTGAGCAATATCATGGCCCAACAGCAGGCCGCCGAATTATTACAGGACGACTATTTCTAGGATGACAACAATGCCCCGTCTCTTAACGACCCTGCTCCTTCTCATATGCATAACACCTTCCCTGCATGGTGCCACTACCCTAAAAATCGCCACTGTGGCACCGGACGGCACCAGTTGGATGAAAAAAATGCGACAGGCGGCGGATCAGATAAAGCAGAAGACCGACGGGCGGGTCAAACTGCGCTTCTATCCCGGCGGCGTCATGGGCAATGACAACAGTGTGTTGCGTAAAATCCGGGTCGGACAGCTGCACGGCGGCGCACTCACCGGAGGAGGTCTGACTTCTATCTATTCAGATGCCCATCTCTATACCCTGCCATTCCAATTCCGCAATCTGCAGGAAGTGGACGCCGTTCGCCGACAGATGGATCAAAAGATCATTGCCGGGCTACAGCAGGAGGGATTCATCAGCTTTGGCCTTAGCGAGGGGGGCTTCGCCTATCTGCTCTCCAACTCTCCCGTCAAAACCACCGATGACATGCGCGGACTTAAAATCTGGATCCCGGAGGGGGACGAGATCAACGCCCGTATGTTCAAAGCGCTTGGCATATCGCCCATACCTTTGCCGGTCACGGATGTCATGACCGGTCTACAGACAGGCCTGATCGACACCATTGCCAGCTCACCGATTGGCGCCATCGCCCTGCAGTGGCACACCCGGGTGAAATATCTGACCCAGGTGCCTCTGGCCTATCTCTACGCGACACTGGTGATCAAGGAGAAGGCGCTGGCCCGGCTTGACGAAGCCGACCGCCGCATCCTGACCGAGACTCTGCAAGCGACTTTCTATGAGATCGATACAATCAACCGGCAAGACAATCAACAGGCTCTGGCTGCCCTGAAAAAACAGGGAATCTCCCCCGTCCAGCCAACGCTGGCACAACAGCAGGCATGGGAAAAACACGCCAATGGAATTCTCGGCACTCTCTCGTCACAGGGTAAATTCAATGCAAGCATGCTCTCACAGATGCAGGAACTGATCAGCACACAGCGTGACAGCACAAAAGCGGACAGGTAATCAGGACAGATCAGAGTCCTGGACACCACAATCCCATGATGAGGGAATTGTAATATAGACGCTGCGGATAAGGCCGGTTTCTGTCACACTCTGTCACAGTCTTCATTCCGAGACCCGACAGGTACCCCTCCCATGTCCCTTACCAATCTGTTTAAACCCGATAAGGCTGAAGGACAAAGTGAGCAGTTTGATCGTCTGCTTGAGCACAGGAATGTCACCATCGAGCGCATCCTCAGCCCTCCGGAAACCGTCACTGAGATCAACGCGCAACCTCACGATGAGTGGGTCTGCGTACTGCAGGGCAGCGCCAGACTGGAAATGGGCGAGAGCGTCCATCAGTTGCATCGGGGCGACAGCGTCATGATTCCCGCCAATACGCCACACCGGGTTTTGACAACCAGCCATCAACCTCACTGTATCTGGCTGGCGATCCATATCCGCTGAAGACGCTACACGCCAACTTGTCAAACCCCTATAATTCACCGGTCATGATCACCATCCTTGAAAGGTTGAAAACACTCAGCATCCGAATGGAAGAGGGGCTGATGGCACTCATGTTGAGTGTCATGATTCTATTGGCGACCGGACAGATCCTGTTACGTAACCTGTTTGATACCGGGCTCTTCTGGGCCGACCCTTCTCTGCGCCTGATGGTGCTTTGGCTGGCACTACTGGGAGCCATTGCCGCCACCCACGACGACCGGCACATCCGCATCGACCTCTTCTCCCGCTTTTTAAGCAGCCGGGGCAAGCGCATCAGCCAGAGCATCAACGACCTCTTCAGCGCCTTCGTCTGCGCCATCATCAGCTGGCACGCAGGGCGTCTGGTCTACCTGGAATGGCAGGACGGCACACAACTCTTCGGCAGCCTGCCTGCCTGGTTGGGAGAGATCATCATCCCCATCGGTTTTGCAATCATGGCCGTTCGATTTTTTTTCAGTGCGCCGCTGCGCCTGCTTCGGGTCGCTAAATAGTGCTTATTCTGCTGGGTCTGATCCTGTTGGCACTCTTCGGTGCCCCCTTATTCGCCATTATCGGCGCCAGCGCCCTCTGGGGGTTCTATCAGTCGGAGATCGATCTCTCGGTGGTGGCCATCGAGTTTTTCCGTCTTGCAGAGATGCCGGTGCTGCTGGCCATACCGCTTTTCACCTTTGCCGGCTATCTGCTCAGCGAAAGTAACGCTCCCCATCGGCTGGTGCGCCTCACCCAGGCACTGCTTGGCTGGATGCCGGGAGGGTTGGCTTTCGTGGCGCTGGTGGCCTGCGCCCTATTTACCGCTTTTACCGGCGCGTCTGGCGTCACTATTGTGGCCCTCGGCGCCCTGCTCTATCCGGCACTGAAAGAGGCGGGATATCGAGACAATTTCAGCCTGGGCCTGGTCACAACTTCAGGCAGTTTAGGGCTGCTCTTTGCGCCCGCCCTACCCCTGATCCTATATGCCGTGGTTGCTCAACAACTGGGTATCGGCGGGTCCATCAGCGTGGAGGAGATGTTCATCGCCGGCATACTGCCCGGCCTCCTGATGTTGCTGATTCTAATTGCCTGGAGCTATTGGTCGAGCCGACACGTCACACTGGCCAGTTTCTCCAAAACCGAAGCCTTGGCTGCATTAAAAGAGGCTGCCTGGGAACTACCCTTGCCGGTAATCGTCCTCGGCGGGGTCTACAGCGGTTACTTCGCCATCTCCGAAGCAGCCGCCGTGACTGCTTTCTATGTCCTTGTGGTCGAGGTCTTCATCCACCGGGAGATAACCCTGCAGCGACTGCCGTCAGTGATGAGAGAGGCGATGCTGCTGGTCGGAGGCATCCTCATCATCCTGGGACTTTCACTCGCCTCCACAAATTACCTGATCGACCAGGAGGTCCCCACCGAGCTCTTCAACTGGCTGCACGAACGGGTCTCCGATCCGTTGACCTTTCTGATACTGCTCAACATCTTTCTTCTCATCCTCGGCACCATGCTTGATATCTTCTCCGCACTGGTGCTGATGGTACCCTTGTTACTGCCGGTCGCCCTGCAATACGGCATCGACCCGATCCATCTGGGTATCATCTTCCTGGCCAACATGCAGATCGGCTACTTCACCCCACCGGTCGGGATGAATCTCTTTATCGCCAGTTACCGCTTCGATCGCCCGGTGACCGAGATCTACCGCGCCACCCTTCCCTGGTTTCTGCTCCTGTTCGGCGCGGTTCTCCTGATCACCTATTGGCCCTCGCTCTCACTGGGTCTGCTGGGCCGTAGTTGAGGCCAAAAACGGCTACCCAGCTCGAAGCCGAACAACCCGAGCATGATCATCAGCGTACCCACCCAGATTCTGTCATCGACCACCTCGCCGTTGAGCCATTGGCCTGCTAACAAGGCGATGACCGGTGTCATTAAGGTAATCAATGCGACACGGGTCGTTTCGACATGGCGCAGCAGATAGAAGTAGAGCGCAAATCCCAGCACCGAGCCGACGATACCCAGGTAGAGAATTGAACCCAGGGTTCTGGCATCGACCACTGTCGGCCAGGACTGGCCTTGTAGAAACCAGCTCAACAAAAACAGGGGAACTGCTACGATCAACCCGCCTGCCGTCACTGTTAAACCATGCAATCTCGCATCGAGACGCTTGATCCAGACCGCGCTGGCAGAGTGGCATAGTACGGAAACCAGCATACCTGAGAGCCCCCACACGGCCTGGGCGCCAGCCTCTGTACCGACGCCAAAAATCACAGCCAATCCCGCAAGTGCTATCAGCAGGGCCAGTATCCGTGGCGGGGTCAGGCCCTGCTCATTTAGCCAGAACCTCGCCATCAAACCGGTAACGATGGGAGAGAGTCCAAATACCACTGATATCCACCCGGAGGGGATGTGTTGTGCAGACCAATAGGCTGCCGTCATGGCAAAATAGATTCCCAGTCCCGCCACCAGATAGGTTTTTCGCGCCTGCCTGTTCCAACGCAGACGCAGGCCAGCCAGCTGTAGAACCAGTAGCGCCAGCACCACACCGATCACCATTCGTCCGGTAACGCCGAATAGATAACCCACACCCTCTCCACTCCATTTGATGGCAAGTGGCGTGGTACTCCAGATCAGCACAACCCCAATATAGGCGGCTGGAACAGACATGAGAATTTCTCCTTAGTGTAAAAAAACAGCCCAAACAAAAAAGGCCGCAGATGTTGCCATCTGCGGCCTTTTTAGAATCGAATTCAGAAAACAATCAGCTGAGAATCGATCCTCCGGACGCAGACGAATGTGCGCGCATCCACACCGAATAACGGCGGCGCAACGCTGAGGTCTGCTTTTTGCTGATCGATTTCATGGCTCCAGCATGCCTTTCCATGGCAACCGGGTCAACCGGTTTTTTCCCATAATATGAAACGCCAACAGACGGTCAGCTGTTAGGGCCTGTTAACACTAATCCAATCGGTTCTGTTGCCCCTGAAAAAGTGCCAGTCAAGGCGCGAGGAGTGAGGTTTGGTCACTCCAAATGAGCGACGAGCAACGCCGAGGGGCGCTTTTTCAGGGGTAACCCGAAGGGCTGGGGCTGTTTTTTTGCCCAGCGGCGTTATCATTCGCTCATGTAGAATGACTACACCTCGCTCATTCTGCCTTGCTGGGCAAAAAAACAGCCCCAGCAGAGCCGATTGGATTAGTGTTAACAGGCCCTAGAATGGCGATATCACAACAGACTGGATCAGTATGGACTTCTCCTCTCTTTTCCCACCCAGCACCTCCCTCGTGATTGCCGATGAGGAGATGTGGCATACCCCGTTGCGGGATGAGGAGGAGGCGTTGATCGACGGCGCCATTGATAAACGACAGCGTGAGTTCAGGGCTGGCAGAAATGCGGCCCACAAAGCGTTGACTCTGCTACAGGCACCGGATGTTGCCATTCTGCGGGGAGAGAGACGTGAACCTGTATGGCCTGCGGGCTATATCGGCAGCATCGCCCACTGTCGCGACCTCTGCCTGGCGGTGTGTGCACGCGATGGCGAGATCGCCGGTCTGGGCATCGATGTGGAGCCCTTGACACCACTCCCCGAAGGAGTCGACCGGTATATTCATACAGAGACCGACGCCAAACTCATGCAGAGCAAGCGGAACGCCTTCCCGGAACGCCTGGTTTTCAGCGCCAAAGAGAGCCTCTATAAATGCTACTACCCGTTGATAGGTCGCTATTTTGGATTTCAGTCAGTGAACCTGACCGAAGTCGACAAGGGGCATTTCAAATTCAGGCCTACGGATAAATGTCAGGTTGATTTCCCACCGGAATTGACATTCCATGGCCACTATCGATACGACTCAACCCATCTCTTGACCGCCTGTTATCTGGCGCGGGACTGATCAACGCATCAATACGGAGACAGCCGTGGCGGTCCATCGGCCTCCGCCCACGGGGGGCTTGCCGCAGCTATTCCACAGATCGGCCGTCTGTTCCGGCGAGATGGAGTTATGCTTCAATTCTATTGCCTCTCGCTGCAATGCACTGATATACCGTTCTCTTCCGACCAGGTCGATCAGGGCATCGTAGCCCATATCCCTTGAGAACTCCTCATTCATCATATCCAGCGCATCATCCATCATTTGCGCCTCGATCAGCTCGACGGCACGGCTCTCCATGGCGTTTCTCTCCAGCCGTTTCCGCTCCTTCTCAAGCCAGACCAGCTCACCTTTGCGGAACATATCCTCATCCCAGGTCTCCAGGGCGATCTTCACATGCTGCGAGGTGAGTTGGGGAAAGTCCTTGGACAGGCGTCTGAGCTGCGAGACCGCTTCTCTCGCGACATCGATAAATTCATTCTGCTCATCCATAACGATTTTCCGGCAAAGGACTCTATCTCCCTATGTCGTCTGAACAACGGATTACTTTACTTTGTCGTGGAGAATCGGGTCTGGGATGGCGCAAGCCGACAACAGACCGTATACTCTGCACCTCTCGAATCGACCCTTTCCCGTGCCATGTACAGCGTCACCAAAGAAGTCCATTTCTGCTACGGACACCGGCTCCTCAATCATCAGGGGAAGTGCCGGCACCTGCATGGCCACAATGCCACCGCAGTGATCCGACTCGAGTCCGACACATTGGATGAAATGGGCATGGTTTGCGATTTCAGCGACATAGGCGATTACGCCAAGGCATGGATCGGTGAGAATCTGGATCACAATATGCTGCTGCACGAGGCGGATCCGGTGCTATCCGGGCTGCAGGCTGCGGGGGAGCGTATCTTCGTCATGCAGAGTAACCCGACGGCAGAGAACATCGCCAGACTCATCTTCGACCAGGTATCAGCAGGCGGTTTTCCCGTGGTGGAGGTCTCTATCTACGAGACAGACAGCGCCCTGGCCAGCTACCGGCGCGACTGATGGGGTCGGCTGAGAATAGTGCCTCATAGCCGGCACCGATTGTTACTTACCCCCCATCGTCATTGAAAGTTTCCCTACTATGTGGGCTCAGGGGATGATTCAACAATCAGACCCCATCCTGCCCCCTCCTGTGAGGAGAGAGGCGGGATATGATTTCAGAACTACCTGGTGATACGGTTGGACGGCAATATATCAACCGATCTCGTTATAGCCCCGCTCATCATGCAGCACGATATCGAGGCCTTCGATCTCTTCTTCCCTGTCGACACGCAATCCGACCAGATGATCCACCAGTTTGAGAATCGCGTAGCTGGCGACGGCGGTAAAGACCATCGTGACTACGATACCGATTGTCTGCACCTTCAGCTGACCGCCGATGGATGAGATCCCGTCCGCAAAACCGTAGCCGGAAAAAACACCCAGAGAGGTGGAAGAGAAGATACCGGCGAGGAATGTCCCCAAAACACCGCCGACACCATGAACAGGAAAGACGTCCAGCGAATCGTCTATCTTCAATACCTGCTTGAGATAGTTGGTGGCGGAAAAGCAGACGATGCCAGCCAACAGACCGATGATCAGCGCACCCGCAGGTCCGACAAAACCGGATGCAGGCGTAATCGTACCGAGACCGGCTACCATGCCGGTGACAGCACCCAATGCACTGGGCTTACCAAATTTTATCCACTCCCTCACCAGCCAGGTCATAGCGCCCGTCGCGGCAGAGATATGTGTCACCAGCATGGCCATAGCCGCGCTGCCGTCTGCCGCCAGTGCGCTGCCGCCGTTGAAACCAAACCAGCCCACCCACAGCATACCGGCGCCGGCGATAGTCATGGTCATGTTGTGCGGCATCATGGATGAGGTGCCGAAACCGTTACGGGGCCCCATCACCATCGCCGCAACCAGCGCTGCAACACCAGCAGTGATATGCACTACGGTACCGCCTGCAAAGTCATACAAACCCATATTACCGAGCCAGCCACCACCCCAAACCCAGTGGGTGACAGGTACATAGACGACAAAGAGCCAGATGCCACTGAACAAGAGCATCGCGGAAAAACGCATGCGCTCTGCGAAACCGCCTACGATCAGTGCGGGGGTAATGATCGCAAACGTCATCTGAAACAGCATAAAAAGGGATTCCGGAATATCGCCGGAGAGGGTCTCTTTGCCGACACCCGCCATCAATACCCTGCTGAAATCGCCGATCCAGTCATTTCCCTCACCGAAAGCCAGACTGTAACCGGCCACCAACCACAGAATCGATATCAACCCTGCAATGGCGAAACACTGCATGAGCACGGAGAGCACATTTTTTGACCGTACCAGGCCACCGTAGAACATGGCCAGCCCGGGTAGCGTCATAAACAGCACCAAGGCTGTCGAAGTCATGATCCAGCCGGTATTGGCGGCGTTCATGGTTGTATCGTCGGCCAAAATCACATCCGGCACAAAAAGACAGGCAACAGCTGCCAGTGCCAAGGAAGGCCTTATGGAATTGAAAACCATTGTGAAATACCCCTTTTACTCAGATCTTTTTCTTCAAGCCCATGCGGAAGCCGGAAGATTGCGCGGTTATTGTAATCAAAATGAGAAAAAAAACTTACTTCATACTTTCAAAAAGTTAGCTGTATAAAAACTGTCTGTGTTCAAGTTGCCGAAGACTCAGCCGATAGGAGTGCAAGAGACTGTATGAATTACCCAGGAATTTGATACATTTCTCTTTAAAATATTAGTAAACGATAATATAATGTTGCTATAGACAGATACTCATTGATCCGTATGCGAACCGAGAGGACCATGACAGGCTCAACTATCGAAAATCTTCCTATGACGAATCGAGATGATGGACACGCCGCCTTCAGGCTGCAAGGTGTCGATCACCTTCCTGTCATGGCGCAGGAGGAGAGCTGTCATATCCTCAAACAGTATTTCGATTTCCTCGAAAACAAACTCTCAGATCAGGTGGAGACCGCGGATATCGGACTGTTGCAGGAGATGCTGCTGGAAATCTCGCTGCTACTCCGTTCCGGCAAGAGCCCGCTTCAAGAGGACGGTTATCTCAGGCTTCTCGACCGGCTCAATGCCATCTATGCCAAAGGTCTGAAGGCTGAGAACGACTGGGCCTTCGCACGTACAGCAGCCTATTTCGCGGATATCCTCGAATCTATCAGCCAATGCTATCAGGATTACGACTACAGCCACTCTGTCGGTCTGCTCCTCCACTACATGGACAAACTTTTCAACTATCAGGAGGAGAGCTGGATCGACGTCTTCGAGCATCTCCTCTCCATGCCTGACTCGATACACATCATGCAGCAGCTGAAAGATCAGCATTTGCAAGAGATTCAGGATTGGGTCGAGGAGGGGGTGGACAACCTGTTCACCATACGCAATGAGCAGGTGGAGCTACTCGCGATTCTGGACCAGGCACTGGACGATCTCAACACAGAGATCGTTAGCCGTGAACAGGAATTGCTGAACCGCATACAATCCGAGAACCAAAAGAATATCGTCGAGATGAGTCGCGAACTGGAGCGACGTGAGATCGGCCGGCTGCATGAGCAGGCTCAAGCCCAAATGACCGAGCGCAAGACGAAGCTGGACATCATCAACCTGCTGGATGTGAACATTCAGGAGTTCGCCGACCGCCTCACCGATATCAGGCGCCGCGCGCTCATGAAACTGGTGTGGCACAATCCCAACATGCCGGAATAGAACCTCTTCCGGAAAAGAAAAAAGGCCTGACATTCGTCAGGCCTTTTTCGTTTGGTAGCAAGGGGCAGATTCGAACTGCCGACCCCAGCATTATGAGTGCTGTGCTCTAACCAACTGAGCTACCTTGCCAAAAGCTGTTCTGAAGGGCGGGCAATATACTGTCGCCATCCTGCAGTGTCAATATCAGACGTTGAATCGGAAATGGATGACGTCACCATCCTGGACAATATAGTCCTTGCCCTCAGAGCGCAGTTTGCCCACCTCGCGGGCTCCCTGTTCACCCTGACAGGCGACAAAATCGTCGTAACCCACCACTTCGGCACGGATAAAGCCCCGTTCGAAGTCGGTGTGGATCACCCCAGCCGCTTCTGGTGCAGTCGCATTTTGCGGAATCGTCCAGGCCCTGACCTCCTTTTCGCCGGCAGTGAAGTAGGTCTCAAGCCCAAGAAGCTTGTATCCCGCCCGTACGACCCGATTGAGCCCAGGCTCATCGAGCCCCATATCCGTCAGGAATTCAGCCCTCTCATCCTCTTCCAGCTCCACGATCTCAGCTTCAATAGCAGCACATACCGGTACCACCTCGGCACCCTCCTGCCCCGCCAAATCCCGCATTGCATCCAGAAGAGGATTTGATTCGAAACCGTCTTCCGCCACATTGGCGATATAGAGTACCGGTTTAATGGTGAGCAGGAACAGATCGCGCAGCTCCTCTCTCTCTTCCTCACTCAACTCCATACGGCGTACTGGCAGGCCCTCATTAAGTTGATCCCTTACTCTTTCGAGCAATGCCTTTCTGACCAGGATCTTCTTATCACCGGTTTTCGCCTGTCGTTCGGTCTTGGCCAGCCCCTTTTCAACCGACTCCAGGTCCGCCAGGGCCAACTCTGTATTAATCACCTCCACGTCTGCGACAGGATCGACTCGACCGGCAACATGGACGACATCCTCGCTCTCAAAACACCTCACCACCTGGGCAATGGCATCGGTTTCGCGGATATTGGCGAGAAATTTGTTTCCCAGACCCTCTCCTTTGGAGGCGCCCGCCACCAATCCTGCGATATCGACGAACTGCATGGTGGTCGGAATCACAGCCTGGGGCTCTACAATACCGGCGATCACATCCATCCGGGTATCGGGCAGCGGGACCACACCGACGTTGGGATCGATGGTACAGAAAGGATAGTTCTCGGCAGCGATGGTTGCCCTGGTCAGCGCGTTGAACAGCGTTGATTTACCCACGTTGGGCAGACCGACGATACCACATTTAAAACCCATGACAGGCACCCCTGCAAAAAAAGGGGCAAGGATACCGGAAAGAGATACCGATTTGCACTCTTTCGACGACAACCCTGCTTGTCGTAGATATCGCGGACACGGCAGAGCATCAATGTCTCAACCATCAGGAAGAGCAATAACTATTGAATTGTGAAGAGTTTGCCAAAATTGGCGATTCTCAGGACATCCTTGACCGCATCGTTTCCATTCAAGAGAATAACCTGCTCCCCATGCTTATTGTACTCTCGCAATTGGAGCAACATGCCCATGGCGGAACTGTCCATGTATTCGGCGCCATCCAGATCCACCACATAGGACTTCTCTCCTTTAGGAAAGCTTTTGTAGACCTGCACAAAATCCTGATGGGTGGAAAAGTCGAAGCGTCCCGACACTTTTATGGTTACTGTTTCATTATCATCGGACATGGCGCTGGTTATTGACATAGAAAAACTCCGAATCGCATTGATCACCTGATAGAACCGAAAAGTACCGGTTCACTAGTATCTATCGTCTGACACCCTTGAAGCTTTATACAATTGCCGGTTTATTTCGATCATGCAACATTACCAGCTCCTTGGCCAATTCATGAAACTCCCTGGCCGAGTGACTTCCCGGTTTGTACTCAAAAACGGTCCGACCTATCCCGGCACAGGCCTCGATCGCAGCACCCTCTCTGATCCGTGTTTCCAGACAGAGCGTTGAAAAATGTTTTTCCAGCTTTTCCACCACTGCTTTACCGTCCCTGGACCTTGGGAGATAGCGGTTGATAAGAATACGGGCAGCCACCGGCTTCTCCAGATAAGGTGTCAACCGCTTGACGAGTAATAGGGTTTTCATGGCACCGTTCAGGCTGGACGAGTCGGTTGTGACAGGAATCAACAACTCATCGGCTGCGAAGATGGCGTTCATCATCAACAGCGCGCTCGAGGAGGGAGCATCGAACAAAACAAAGGCCTGATCCACCAACTGCCCCTCGGTGGCCTGCCTGAGCAGTTGCATGCGTGTAGCGCCCTGCGTTTGATTATCCTCCATCTGCAGAAGTTCAGCGCCTGCAGGGATCAGGCTGAGCAGATCCCGTACCGCCATTTTTACAGACCCCAGTGTGGTGCCGTTCATCATCACACGATCAATGCCCTTGGAGGGGGCGCGGAATATTCCCAGCCCATTGGCCAATTGCCCGCTGGGATCGAGATCCACCACAGTCACACGCCGGCCGGCCAGCGCCAGAGCATGCCCCAAGCTGGTTGCGATCGTGGTCTTGCCCACACTGCCCGCCTGATTGATGACTGCGATTCGCTGCATGGAGTTCCTTATTCAGCCATACCGCCCTCACCTCAGGCGATATCACCTAGATTCAACTTCTTAGACGGGCAGCCTGCAGACGATATATATGTCAGGGCCAATGCCAGACAATACTGCGCCTCCGGCCGATCCCGGTTACATAAACTAACGGCCCTATAGGACGATACTTGAGCTGTGCCTAGGGTCATTCAGCTCGTCCAGACTGGGTCACTATGCCGCCGTAGCGTGATTAAACCCCTGATGTTGCCCTACAATTCACACTCATAGGGCCGATCCTCGGTTAAACTATGATCTAGTAACACTTTAGATTTGGATCTATGAGAATCACGCTGTATCTACTCGGTCTGCTGCTGTGCGTTTTGCCGCCGGCGGGGGCTGTTACCTTCGACCTCCCCGAGCCAGGGGACGATGTGGTGGGTCAGACCTTCACCCTCACCACCCGCTGGGAAGAGACCTTTTCCGATATTGCCCGTATCTATGACATCGGTTACCGCCAGATGGTCGCCGCCAATCCCGAGGTAGACGCCTGGCTGCCGGGAGAAGGCACCACGGTCGTCATTCCCCAACAGTACATCCTGCCGCCGGGCCCCAGAGAAGGGATCGTAATCAATCTGGCGGAGTTGAGGCTCTTCTATTTCCCCAAAGACGAGCCCGTCGTTGTCACCTACCCCATTGGCATCGGTAGAGAGGGGTGGAGCACACCAACGGGAATGACCCAGGTCGTCGGTAAGAAAAAGGGACCGAGCTGGACTGTTCCGGCCTCAATTCTGAAAGAACATGAAGAAGACGGAGACCCCCTGCCTCCAGTGGTACCGCCAGGACCAGACAATCCTCTGGGCAGCCACGCCATCTATCTCGGCATGTCGGGATATCTCCTGCATGGGACGAACCGTCCATATGGCGTCGGTATGCGGGTCAGTCACGGCTGTATCCGCCTATACCCCGAAAACATCAAGCAATTCTTCCAGCTGATCGAACCGGGTACGCCCGTTCGGATCATCGATCAGCCCTACAAGGCTGGCTGGCTAAATGGCGAGCTCTATGTTCAGGTTCACCCACCGCTGGTCGAATATATCGAAGCCAAGGGACACAACTATACGGAGCTGGTCAATGCTGTCGTCAGTAAACTGGGTGAAGACAATCGTAAACCCGATTGGTCATTGCTGAATGAATATGCGCAGAGTAAAACCGGCGTCCCTATGCCCCTCTATCTTTGGCAGGGTGACGAGATAGCAAAGCACGCCGAGCCGCCTCCTCTTTGACAATCATCCGAAATAGTCTTTGGATGCAAAAAAAAACCCCGGAAACTTTTCAGTACCGGGGTCTTCTAGGCCCCCGAAGGGACGCAACCGAAAAGCGGTTTTATTTGGCCATAGCCTTTTCTGACATACGACCGCACTTCTCGTTGCAAGCATCAGCAGCATCACTAGCGGCGTTGGCAGCTTTCATGGCGGCATCAGCCGTACCTTGAGCGGTAGCAGCGTCCAGCTGAGCCTCTTTAGCAGCCTTCATAGCGGCATCGGCAGCAGCCTGTGCATTGGCGATGTCGGCTTCCATCTTACTCATGTCTGTTGTGGCACAACCTGCAAGCAGGCCCAGACCCAAAACCATAGCGGCGGTTTTCATCATGGTGGTTTTCATCATTGTACTCTCGATCTCTCTACGTTTTTTCCATTGTTAGACAGATGCTTGGCATCTGGCACAAGCTTGAGCTAAAACAGACTCAAATTCAATGCTGAGTTTGTGACATTAAGACGCTTTTTGCAATCTATCGGGTGGAAAATGGCGACAAATTACTCGATTTTAGCCAATCCCAGACCTCTTGGATCACTGGCCGCATCCACCTGACCGGTTTTTTTATTCCAGTAAACTGCCTGCATATTGCCGTAGGGGTGCTTGAGGGGTTTTAAACGATGCCCCATATTTTTCAGTTGTTTGCGCTGGGATTCACTGAAGGC
This sequence comes from Candidatus Thiodiazotropha sp. (ex Monitilora ramsayi), assembly GCA_025655595.1. GTDB lineage: Bacteria > Pseudomonadota > Gammaproteobacteria > Chromatiales > Chromatiaceae > Thiodiazotropha. The sequence goes on along the minus strand of JAHXIO010000005.1, from coordinate 659,080 downwards.
ATCCGGTTCAAACTGAATCTGATCGGGCAGATACTGGTGATGGAAGCGGGGTCTGCTTACCCACTGCTTCGGTCCATTACCTTCCGCCATTTCAAGAATACCCAATAACACCATGGTGATGATACGACTCCCGCCAGGCGTACCCAGCACGGCAAGCTGCTGTTCATCCTCCACGAATGTTGGAGACATACTCGACAGCATCCGCTTACCGCCTGCGATGGCGTTGGCCTCGGCACCCACCAGACCATAAACATTCGGCACGCCGGGACTGGCTGAGAAATCGTCCATCTCATCGTTCAACAGCACCCCCGTACCGGGAACGACGAATCCGGACCCGAACGGATAGTTGATACTCAGCGTGGCCGCCACACGATTCCCTTCCCTATCCAGAATAGAGAAGTGAGTCGTGTCACGCCCCGTTTCGTGACTCACATTACCGACACTCCGGCTGGCGCTATCCATCTGTATATCTCTCGCCAAACCTGCCGCATACCAGGGATGTGTCAATGCCTCCACAGGGATGTCGACGAAATCGGGATCGCCAAGATAGTCCGCTCGGTCCCGATAGGCACGACGCATTGCCTCAACAATCACATGGGTGCGTTGCGGCTGCTCCAGGCTCGGTAAATTGAAACCCTGCAAAATATTGAGCATCGTAATCAGCGCGATTCCGCCGGATGATGGAGGCGAGGCGCTGGTTATCTTCAATCCCATGAAGCTGCCTTTGACCGGTGCCCGTTCTATCACCCTGTAATCCGCAAGATCTTCAAGTGTCCAGATACCACCGGCTTCCCTCACACCGTCCACCAGGCGCTTGGCCAGATCTCCTCGGTAGAATCCGTCTGCACCCTTTACAGCCAGCTGCTTCAAGGTCTCGGCCAGTTCGGGCTGTCGAATCGCAGCCCCCTCGGCCGGCAATCCTCCCTGGTGAAGAAAGATGGCGGAAGCATCCTTCCACGCCTGAAGTGTCTCAAGCCGCCAGGTCGCCATGCGCAGATAGTGGCTGTCGACGGGAAAACCCGTCTCTGCGATTATGATCGCTGGTGCCAACACGTCATTGAGCGGCAATCGTCCATAGCGCTCGGATATGTGGGCCAACGCAGCCGGTTCGCCCGGTATGCCTGCCGCAAGCGGCCCGTTAATCGAGAGACCTGGAATAACCTCACCTTTCTTGTCCAGGTAGAGATCACGATGCGCTGCCATAGGCGCCTTCTCCCTACCGTCCACCATGGTCTCGAAACCGTCGCTGGCTCGATGCAACAACCAGAATCCCCCACCACCCAAACCGGAACTGTAGGGTTCGACAACTGCCAGGACGGCACTGACCGCGACTGCGGCATCGAAAGCATTGCCCCCCCGCTTCAGAATCTCGTGCCCCGCTTCGGTTGCCAGCGGATGGGCGGTTGCGATCGCAGCGGCACTGGGTGTACCGGCCGATAGGAACGGAGAAAGAAAAAACAGGACACAAAAAAGGCCCCACAAGGGAGCCTTTTTCACGAGCAGACGAGACATCATCACTTAATCGGTTTCACCGGTGATTCGTTGGTACTTCGCGTAGAGTTCCTCTTGGGTCTCCTCATGATCCGGATCCTTGGGGATACAGTCTACCGGACAAACCTCTACACATTGCGATGTCTCGTAGTGCCCCACACATTCGGTGCAGAGATCGGGATCGATCTCGTAGATCTCATCGCCTTGGGTGATCGCCCCATTGGGACACTCGGGCTCACATACATCACAATTAATGCATTCATCAGTGATGATCAATGCCATCTCTCTTCTCCTGAATTTACTTGCTTTAAAACTTCAGTTGTAACGTTCGCTCAATGCTGCCTGCACCAACGGATGCACAAACTCGGAAACGTCACCTTTCAACGCGGCGATCTCACGCACCAGCCCCGATGAGATATACGAAAACTGTTCGGCTGGCGTCAGAAACATCGTTTCGACATCGGGCGCCAGCCGCCGGTTCATGCCGGCAAGCTGAAACTCATACTCGAAGTCAGACACTGCCCGCAGGCCGCGCAGTATAACGTCAGCGCGATTCTGCTGCACGAATTCGACCAGCAGATTATCGAACGAACAGATATCGACATTCTCAATATCCTTCAAAACTGTCTGCGCCAGCGCCAGCCGCTGGTCCAGATCGAATGCGGGATTCTTTCCCGTGTTCCTGGCTATCGCCACAATGATACGGTCGAACAGCCTGGACGCCCGCCGTACCAGATCACTATGTCCGTTGGTAATGGGGTCGAATGTTCCTGGGTAGACAGCGGTAATCATTTAGACGAACTGGCAAAAATGATAATAGTATCAGAAAACAGCGTGTTAAATGACAATTGTCAGCCCGGCAAGGGCGCATATGCCAGTCCGTAACGTACCTGACCCGCGGTTTTCTCCCGCAAAAACTCCCAGCCATACGGCAGAGCGGGAAAGTCGCGGGAGATGTCCTCCTCCAGGTAGATCCTGGCGCCATCGGCAAGCCAACCCATGGTCAGACGCTGGCAGAGCGGTTGCAATAGATTACTGTCAAATGGGGGGTCAAGAAAAACCACATCGAAAGGGGTTGGCTTCTGCTCCAGAAACTGTAGTGCATCCGCCCGAACGACAGAGAGCTGATCCAGCGACAGCATCTCCTTGTTTTTCCCAAGCTGCCTCACGACCGAACCTGCAGAATCGACCATGACCACTCTACCCGCGCCTCGGGAAGCGGCCTCAATACCCAACGCCCCGCTGCCGGCAAAGAGATCTAGGCAGCTCGCGCCCTGAATCACAGGTTGCAACCAATTGAAGAGCGTCTCTCGGATACGGTCCCCGGTGGGGCGCAAACCGGGCATTTCGGCAAACGGTAACTTACGCCCACGATGCGTACCACCGATGATACGCACTGTGGATTCGGAGGGATCGGATTTCAACAATGGCCCCTGATTTTATAAGAGCCTGCTAACAGGCCCTGAAACTAAGCGTAGAATCGAGGCGACAGGATACCCCAGATCACGGCATCGTCAATTGCCATTCTTGCCGGCTTGAGCCAGCGGCTCACTGAATCTGCCGACCTGAACGGTAACCAATCTATCGGGATCGATACGACGTTTGAAAGCATCCTGTATCTGTTCCCTGGTCACCGCCTCCACTCGTTCAGTGAATCTGTCCAGATAGTCAAGCGGGAGATCGTAGAAGCCGATGACCGAGAGATACTGGATAATTTTACTGTTCGAGGCAATGCGTAAAGGAAACCCCCCGGTGATATTCTGCTTGGCAGCTTTCAGCTCTGCCTCGGATGGACCCGTCTGAATAAACCGGGCCAGGGTCTCAGTCAGCACCTTCAACGCCTCGTCCGCCTGCTCATTTTTTGTCTGCAGTCCAAGCTGGAAAATGCCCGGTTGACGCATGGGCAGAAAATAGCTGTAGACGCTGTAGCTGAGCCCACGTTTTTCTCGCACCTCATCACTGAGCAGAGACACCAGTCCGCTGCCACCGAGAATGTGGTTACCCACATAGAGTGGAAAATAGTCGGTATCCCCTCGGCGCATGCCCGGCTGTCCCAGATAGAGATGGGATTGAGTCGAGGGAAATGAGATACGCTCCATCACCGCCCGCTGCAGAGGTTCCACCTCGGGCAGGGGGGGTGCGGGTTCACCCGCCGGAAGATTGGCAGTGAGCTGTTCCGCAATCGACTCGGCCTGCCCCCTATCAACCGCGCCGACTATCGCTACCTGGGCATTGCGTGCCACATAGAGACGCCGGTGAGTCTCGATGATCGTCTCTCGCGATATGGACTCTACCGATTGCCTGCTACCCTCAGGATCTGCCGCATAGGGATGTGAGCCATATACCAGCTCGTAGAGCCGTTTTTTACCCACGCTGCCAGGAGACTGTTCATCCTGCAGCAGTCCGGCCAGTATGGATTGCCTCTCACGCTCGATCTCATCGGCATCAAACCTTGGTTCAGCCAGGATCTTTGCCAGGGTTTCCAGGGTGACAGCGAGGGCATCCTGCGTACTCAGTGTACGCGCGGAAACCCAAGCCATATCTCGCAGGGAACCGGTCTCCAGTTTCGCCCCTACATGTTCCAGCCTCTCCGCGATCTCCTGCGCGCTCCACTTTCCCGCACCCGATGACAACAGACTGTTGGTGAAGGAGGTGACCCCCTGTGTTCCCTGATCCCTCGCACTGCCCGCATCGAAAACGATCCGAACATCAACCATCGGGATCTCGGGAGACTCCACAAAGAGTACCCTCGCACCGTTGGAGGTCTGCCAGCTCTGGATCTGCGGCCCGGCGAGAAGCGCTGAAGTCAGGCAAAAGCCCGCAAAGAACAGAATGATTTGTGTAACCTTGACTTTAACCACCATGGCGTCCTCCAGCCACTGGCTTCATAGTTTTGTTACCCTCCAGGGGTAAAGGCTCAAGTACAGCCACGCTGAGATTGTCTTCCACCAGATACTTCTTCGCCACTGCCTGGATCTGTTCCGGTGTCACCTGTTTCAGGTTGTCGACATACTGCTCCGACAGGCGCCAGTCGAGCCCGATGGTCTCCAACTGCCCGATCAGCATCGCCTGGTAGAAGACAGAGTCTTTTTCGAACACCTTGGAGGCGATGATCTGATTGCGTACCCGCTCCATCTCCCTGTCACTGACTCTTTCCGTCTTGAATCTTTCGATCTCTCCCAGCAGAGCGGCTTCGATCTGTTCGATAGGTTTGCCGGGTGTAGGTACCGCGTCCATGACCAGCATACTGGAGAGCCTGGAAAATGCGTTGTAGCTGGCATCTGCAGATGCCGCCAGTTTGCTGCCTCGAATCAGATGGCTGGTCAATCTGGCGCTACTGCCGCCATCGAGTACATAAGCAAGCATCTCCAACGCATAGGGCTCCCAGGATTCTGCAGCGGTACCGATCACCGGTGTTTTATAACCCATGATCAGATAAGGCTGCCTGGCAGGTGCCTTAACGGTAAATCGCTTGATCCCTTTTTGTTGCGGCTCAGTGCGTGGTTTGGGTCGGGAGATCCGTTCCGGCTTGAGGGGCCCGAAGTGCTTCTCGGCCAGACGGATCACATGAGCGGGATCCACGTCGCCCACCACCACCAGAGTAGCGTTGTTGGGTGCGTACCACATGCGATACCAAGACTGCAGATCTTCCAACTCCATCGCATCCAAATCCGCCATCCAGCCGATAACGGGGATGCGGTAGGGCGAGGCCTCATAGGCACCGGTGAGAAACTGTTCATAGGTGAGGGAGGTGGGCTTGTCCTCGGTTCTCATGCGCCGCTCCTCCTTCACGACCTCGACCTCCTTGAGAAACTCCTCCTGCTGCAGTTTGATATTACGCATGCGATCGGCCTCGAGGCGGAATGAGACTTCGATACGGTCGCTGGACATGGTCTGGAAATAGGCGGTGTAGTCCCGGCCTGTAAAGGCATTCTCGTCTCCGCCGTTGGCCGCAATGATGCGGGAAAACTCGCCAGGCTCAAGGTTATTCGTACCTTTGAACATCATATGTTCGAGTACATGGGACACACCGGTAATACCGCCATGCTCATAACTGGAACCGACCTTGTACCAAACCTGGGAGACGGCAATAGGCGCCCTTCGATCAGGTTTGACGAAAACTTTCATGCCATTGTCGAGCTGGTGTTCAACCACCTCAGCTTGTACCTGGCACACTGCCAGCGCCAGCAAAAACCCTGTCAACACACTACGCATTGAGACCATCCTTATTCGGTTAGCTTATTGTCAAGAGACCTAAACCCGCCTCTGTTCGAGAACGAAACATCAAAACACATGGAGTATCTATTCAAACCCATGGAATATTCGCGTATTCAACACTGATCAGCCTGCACTCCGTTTATAGGGATGATATTCGTACAGTCCGTCTGAAATCCAATCAGCCCTTTCTATCCGACCGTACAGCCCTGTAGAATACCCGCCTGTGGCTGACCGGCGGTTATCTGCAACACAGCCCAGGATGTTTTCTGAACAACCTTTATGAACCTGTCGCAGTCGCAGAAGTTCCTTATTCACCATGGGTAGTCCATTGCATGTTCGGTTTTGGTAAGAAAAAGAGCAAGGTGACCACAACAGCACCTTCGGAGCAACCCACTGGTGAAGAGAAGCGGGGACTTTTCGCGCGTTTACAGGAACGTCTTGCACGCACCCGTCACAATCTGACCGACAACCTGGCCAATCTGGTGCTGGGAAAGAAGAGTATTGATGACGATCTGCTGGAAGAGTTGGAGACTCTTCTACTGACGGCGGATGTGGGTGTCGAGGCGACCGACCGAATCATCAAGAACCTGACCGAGAGTGTAAGACGTAAAGAGCTTGATGATCCATCAGCATTGACTCAGGCGCTCAAGCAGCAATTATTGGCAATCCTGGAGCAAAGCGACACCCCTTTACCAGAACGCAACACCGACACCCCGCTGGTGATGATGATGGTGGGTATCAACGGCGCAGGTAAAACCACGACCATTGGCAAACTTGCGCGAAAATTCCAGATGGACGGCGAGAGCGTTATGCTGGCTGCCGGTGATACCTTTCGTGCCGCCGCGGTCGAACAACTTCAAACCTGGGGTGAAAGAAATCAGGTGACCGTGATCGCCCAACACACCGGTGCCGATGCCGCGTCGGTCTGCTTCGATGCGCTGCAGGCGGCCACTGCCCGCAAATGCGATGTACTGATCGCCGACACGGCCGGACGCCTGCATACCAAGACCAACCTGATGGACGAACTGACCAAGATCTCCCGGGTGATGAAGAAGATCGATGCGAACGCCCCCCACGAGGTCCTCCTGGTGGTCGACGCGGGAACGGGACAAAATGCGGTCAACCAGGCTGTCCAGTTTCATCAGGCAGTGGGACTCACAGGCATCGTCATCACCAAATTGGACGGCACCGCCAAAGGTGGGGTGGTATTCGCCATAGCAGATAAGGTAAAAGTACCTATCCGTTTTATCGGCGTCGGCGAGTCCATCGAAGACCTGCGGGAGTTCGAGCCGAATGAATTCGTTGAGGCGCTGTTTACCACCTGACAACCACGGAAAACGACTTGATCCATTTCGACAACGTCAGCAAACGCTATCCCGGCGGTCATACCGGACTCAGCAACGTCAGTTTTCGCATCGAGGCTGAGGAAATGGTCTTTCTCACCGGCCATTCAGGCGCTGGTAAAAGTACGCTGCTCAAGCTCATCGGTCTGCTGGAACGTTCCAGCGGCGGCCAGGTACATGTCAACGGGCGCAACCTCACCCGTCTGAAAAACAGCAAGATCCCCTATCACCGCCGCGAGGTGGGGATGATTTTCCAGGATCATCGTCTGTTGCACGATCGCACTGTCTTCGACAATGTAGCCCTGCCCCTGGTGGTCTCCGGGCTCGGTCATAAGGAGACCGGACGCCGGGTGCGGGCAGCGTTGGACAAGGTCGGCCTGCTGCACAAGGAGAAGGAGCCGCCGGTCACACTCTCCGGTGGTGAGCAGCAACGTGTCGGCATCGCCCGTGCCGTAGTCAGCAAGCCCCCCCTGTTACTGGCCGACGAACCGACCGGTAACCTCGATCCCGAACTCTCCCGGGAAATTATGGATCTCTTCAGCCAGTTCAATCAGGTGGGCGTCACGCTCCTTATCGCAACCCATGATATCGAGCTGATCACTCGGATGAACAAACGCATTCTGACGCTGAAGAAGGGGACTCTGGACGGAGACACTCAGGCGGAGGGATCAGCGTGAGCCTCAGCACTCTGCTCAGGGCCCCGCAGATCTGGCTGCAGCGCCATGCCCAGGTCGCCCTGTCGAGCCTCGGCCGGCTATTCAATAACAGCCTTGCGTCTTTCATGACCTGCGCGGTCATCGGCATCGCCCTGGCCCTGCCGATCGGACTGCATGTCATACTCAACAATCTGCAGACGATCAGCGGCGGTTGGGACAGCGGCGCCAGCATCTCCCTTTTCCTCGAACAGTCCGTCAGTGACGAACAAGCGGCTGCGCTGGCACAAAAATTACGTCTGCATCAGCGAATCGAGTCGGTGGAATTGGTGCGCAAGGATGCCGCTTTGGCGGAGTTTCGCCGTCTCAGCGGTTTTGCCGAAGCGCTTGAGGCATTGGACAATAATCCCTTACCGGCCCTCCTGGTTATTCAGCCAAAGAGTGACTACTCCACAGCTGAGACGGCCCAGCTACTGGTGCGTGAACTGGGATTACTGCCAGAAGCGGATATCGTTCAGCTCGATCTGCAGTGGGTGCGGCGGCTGCAGGCCATCACGGTCATCGCCCAGAGGGCTGTCCTGGTACTTGCCACCCTGCTCGGTCTGGCGGTCCTGCTGATCATCGGTAATACCATCAGGCTGGAGATCCAGAACCGGCAGGCGGAGATCGAAATCACCAAGCTGATCGGTGCCACCAACGCATTCATACGAAGGCCTTTTCTCTACACGGGATTCTGGTACGGACTGTTTGGCGGCATTATCGCCTGGCTGCTGGTGGCCATTTCAGTCACCCTGCTCAGGGGACCGGTTTCCAACCTGGCAAACCTGTATGAGAGCGCCTTCGATCTCAGCTCCCTCGACTGGATGAATATCCTGGCACTGCTGGCAGGAAGCGCAATACTCGGCCTGATCGGCTCCTGGCTTGCTGTTGGTAAGCATCTCAGCGCTGTCGAACCCAGCTAAGATTTCACATCTTATTGTTTTATATAGATAATTTTACCAGCTGTACCGATGGAACTTTTACCCAGCAGTTCAGTCTGACTTTATGATTGGCACTCACCAACAGAGAGTGCTAATATTTTATCGGCATTATCTTCATGGGGTAATTGATGAGTAAAGCACTTGCACTGACCACCCTGCCTACCGGCAGTATGGACACTTATATCAGCGCGGCCTTTCAGCTGCCTATGCTGAGTGCTGACGAGGAGCACAATCTGGCTGTTCGCCTGCGAGACCACAAGGACCTGGATGCTGCGCAGAAACTGATCACCTCCCACATCCGCTTTGTGGTTCGCATCGCGCGCAACTACAGCGGCTATGGACTGGCACTCCCCGACCTGGTTCAGGAAGGCACCGTCGGCCTCATGAAGGCGGTGAAACGCTTCGATCCCGATATGGGGGTCCGCTTGGTATCATTTGCCGTCCACTGGATCAAGGCGGAGATCCACGAGTACATCCTCAAGAACTGGCGTATCGTCAAGGTGGCTACCACCAAGGCGCAACGGAAACTCTTCTTCAACCTGCGCAGTTCGAAGAAACGCCTCGGCTGGTTCTCTCAACAGGAGGTTGAAGACGTGGCCCAGGATCTGGGGGTCAAACCCGAGACCGTGCTTGAGATGGAGAGCCGCCTCTCCGGTCAGGACATTGCCTTTGACGGTCCGGCCCACGATGATGAAGAGAAGGTCGTCGCGACACCCGCCGGCTATCTGAGCGACATGCGTATGGAACCCGCCGCGCTGCTTGAGGCCAGTGACAGCGAGTTACAGATGAAACGACGCCTGACCCATGCCCTGCAGGACCTGGATCCTCGCAGCCGGGAAATCCTTGAGGCCCGTTGGCTGGGAGAGAGCAAGTCGACCCTGCATGAGCTGGCCGACCGATACCAGGTCTCCGCCGAGCGTATACGTCAGATTGAGAAGAGCGCCATGAACAAGCTCAAGGCTCAGCTCTCGTCATAAGAGACGAAGGCCCATGACCGGCACCGAAAGGCAGTCACCAGTTGGCTGCCTTTTTTATTGTCCGCTACTCTGCAGGAGATCGTCATCGAGATAAGCGGCGACAGACCCCGGGCTCGCCTCCTCCATCCAGGGAACCACTCCGAGACAGGGAACAGCAAGGCGGTCGTTAAGGGTACTGATATTACCCGCCTGAGCTTCCATCCCCGGCTCAACCAGATTTCCAACCCAGCCGAGAAGCCGGCAACCGCTCATCCTGATACACGCCTCTGTCATCAGTGCATGATTGATACAACCAAGACGCAGACCCACCACCAGAACCACGGGCAGATTGAGGTAGCGTGCCAGATCGCCAAGGGTCTCCCTCTCATTCAAGGGGACAGACCAACCACCGACCCCTTCCACCAGAACGCAGTCAGCCGCCTCACTCAACTGTGAATAGATCTCCCCCACATGCTGTATATCGATGGGTTCAGCAACCGCAGCCGCAGCCAGGTGAGGTGCGATCGGTGGCGCATAGGCGAAGGGATTGACCTGATCATAGGAGAGCGGCCGGCTGCACTGCGCCTGAATGCGTAGGGCGTCTTGGTTACGCAATCCATCTGCCGTCCTCTCAGCGCCGGATGCCACCGGCTTCATCCCCAGAACGACATCCCCATGCTGCTGCAGTCTGTGCATCAGGCCCAGGGTGATTTCTGTCTTTCCACAGCCGGTATCGGTGCCGGTGATAAAGAGACCCTGAGCCATGGCTATTTTATCGGCACCGAATGCCGCAACACATCGACCGGCACATGGGTTTCACCATCTCGAGTCTGTTGCTGCGGTGCCCAGGCATGACCATAAATCACCTCATAGCTGGCCGGCAGACGACCGTCCTTGCGATACTGTTCGTAGGCGTCACACATCGCCCGCAGGTGTCCTTTTCCGGTCAGCCCGCGGTGGCGATCCTGGGTGGCATTGTGCGCCCCCAGGGTCTTCAGATCGCGCATCAGCGATGGAACATCATCGTAGGTCACCTGCAGACGGTCCACATCCACCACAGGCTCGGCCAGACCCGCCTGCAACATGGCGTCTCCGATATTGTGCATATCCACAAAGGGACTGACGTGGGTGGAACCGTCGACGCTGGCCCAGCTATCACGCAGCTCCATCAAGGTATCCGGACCGAAGGTTGAAAACAGCAGCATGCCGTTGGGCCGCAACACGCGGAGAAACTCGCGAAACGTTCCCGGCAGATCGTTGCACCACTGCAGGGTCGCATTGGAGAAGATCATATCGACCGAGCTATCCGCCAGTGGCAACTGTTCAGCATCGCCGCAGAGACAGACGGGTAGCACGGATGCCGGGCTGCGCGCGCGCGTCTGTTGCAACATCGGCAGTGCGAAATCCAGCGCCAGAACCTCTGCCTCGGAATATTTTCGTATCAAAGCATGGGTGGCATCACCGGTACCGGCTCCAACATCCAGCACCCTGGCCGGCTGATGGCGAATATATTCCAGTCGATCGAGCATACGTTGCGCGATTTCCCGTTGCAATTCAGCCACCTCATCGTAGTAGGGTGCAGCGCGGGAAAAGGCGAGACGAGCCTGCCTCTTGTCAATCAGCGGGACAACGTCAGGATTCATCAAACTGCTCCAGAAACCGGTTCACCACGCGATGGGTCTCATCGGGGTGTGAGAGGAAGGGAGTATGGGCTGCACCTGCAATGACATGGGTGACAGCATTGGGTAACCATTTACTAAGCAGTTTCGCGGCCGCCGCCGGCGCCAGGGTATCTCGATCACCATAGAGCCAGGCAGTTGGACAAGCCAGTCCACTCAGTTGATCACGCAGATCCGTTCCCTTTAACAGATCGAGACCGGACTCCAACGCATCGGTAGCCGGGTCCGGTCGCTCCCGCAGACTTGTCTTGAGTTTACGCAGCGTCTCTTGTGCCAGGTCGCTTCCCAGCATCTGCAGGGCGAGGAATCGCTCCAGTGTTTTGGTATGGTCCTGCCCAAGGGCGTCTATGAAGAGGTCCAAGGTGCGGGGGGCCATGGCGTGGGGCCAGTCATCTCCCTGTACGAATCGGGGCATGCCGGCCAACACCACCACACCGCTGATCGATCCAGGCGCCAGAACTGCCGCCTGCATGGCCACCATCGCCCCCAACGACCAGCCAAGCCAGATCGCTGATGGCGGTGCGACAGTAATACACGCTTCAGCCCAATCCGAGATTGCCTGCTGTCCCTTGAATGGACTGTTACCATGCCCGGGCAGGTCCACAAGGGTGACCCGATAGTGCGCTGAAAGATTTGTCGCGAAATCTGACCAGACTGATGAATTCATGCCCCAGCCATGCAGCATGACAAGATCACGACCCGAACCCATTCTCTCGGTGGCGAGGGTCATACCTGGTCCCTATTCAAATACGAGAGTGCATCGAGCAATCGCTGCAGATGACGCTCCGTATGGTTGGCACTGAAGGTAATCCGCAAACGAGCACTTCCCTCCGGTACGGTGGGAGGACGAATGGCACTCACCAGGATACCCGCTTCCTCCAACTGCTGACTCCAGGCAAGTGCCTGCGATGCACTGCCTGCCACGATGGGTTGTATGGGTGTGTGGGAATCCATCAGGGGCAATCCCATGGACTTGGCGGATACCCTGAACTGCTCAATCAATGTCTTCAATCGCTCCCGTCGCCACGACTCCTGTGTAGCGATGCGCAGACTTTCACGCGTTGCCTCTGCGATTGCGGGAGGCGGTGCCGTGGTATAGATATAACTTCTCGCCTGCTGGATCAGCGTTTCAATCAACGCTTCGCTACCAGCCACGAAAGCGCCAAAGGTTCCCAAGGCTTTACCCAGGGTGCCCATCAGGATCGGCACTTCCTGCGCTCCCAGGCCGAAATGTGACAATGCTCCCCGACCCTGGTCTCCCAACACACCGATTCCATGTGCATCGTCCACCATCAGCCAGGCGTTATGAGACTGCGCCAATTCAGCGAGTTGCGGCAGAGGGGCGAGATCCCCATCCATGCTGAAGACCCCATCGGTGGCGATCAACGTCTTTCCGCCATCCCCCGCTTCCAACAGCCTTTGCAGGCTCTCTGTATCCGCATGCTGGTAGCGTAGCATCTTAGCCCGGCTCAGTTGCCCGGCATCGATCAGGGAGGCGTGATTGAGGCGATCCTCGTAGAGACGATCATTTCTATCCAACAGGGCTGAAGCGATACCCAGATTGGCCATATAACCGGTTGAGAAGAGTAGTACCCGGGGTCTGCCGGTAAAGTCGGCCAGCGCCTCCTCCAGGGCATGGTGAGCGCGGGTGTGGCCGGTGATCAAATGTGCCGCACCACTACCCGTCCCATAATCGGCAGCCCCTTGTTGAAAGGCACGAATCACATCCGGATGGTTGGCCAGCCCCAGATAGTCGTTGCTACAGAAAGTGAGGAGATTCCGACCATCGATCCGCATCTCAGGCTGCTGAGCCGTTTCGGCAACCTTTCGCTGTCGATAGAGTGAGGAGTCCCGACGCTTCTCCAACGCGTTCGACAAGACTTGCATGTTGGCGTCAATCACCATTGGACTGCAAATCAGATTGAAATCAACCCGCGGATGCCTGTTTACAAGGTGTTTTCGCGGCTTTCACCTCAGTCTCAATGGACTGCTCAGTCTCTATGCCAAGACGCTCCAGCAACTGACGATCACTGTCGGCTTCAGGATTGTCCGTCGTAAGCAGCCGCTCCCCGTAGAAGATCGAATTGGCCCCTGCAAAAAAGCAGAGTGCCTGCATCTCATCACTCATTTCACTGCGACCGGCCGAAAGGCGAACATAGGAGGCAGGCATCAGAATTCGCGCCGTCGCGATGGTACGAACAAACTCCAGCGGATCCAGATCCTCGCTGCCGAAGAGTGGCGTACCCTCCACCTGTACCAGCATGTTGATCGGTACGGATTCCGGGTGCCTGGGCAGGTTGGCCAGTTCTTTTAGCATGCTGGCACGATCCCGGCGCGATTCGCCCATACCGAGAATACCCCCTGAGCAGACATTGATTCCCGCATCTCTGACGTAATTCAATGTCTCCAGGCGATCATCAAAGGTCCGGGTTGTGATGACGTTTCCGTAAAATTCGGGTGAGGTGTCCAGATTATGGTTGTAGTAGTCGAGGCCTGCCTCACGGAGTCGCTCGGCCTGGGGTTGGCTCAGCATGCCGAGGGTCAGACAGGTCTCCATACCGATTCCGTGTACCGCCTCCACCATTTCGATGACTTTGTCCAGATTTTTATCGGTGGGATTGCGCCATGCCGCCCCCATGCAGAAGCGGGTTGCACCCTTCGACTTGGCCGACTGAGCCGCATCCACCACATCATCCAGCGGCATCAGCTTTTCCGCCTCCAATCCAGTGGCATGCTTGGCACTTTGGGAACAGTAGCCGCAATCCTCAGCGCAGGCTCCGGTCTTGATGCTCAGCAGGCTGCTCATCTGAACCCGGTTAGGATCAAAATGCGCCCGATGGGTCATCTGGGCATTGAAGATCAGGTCATTGAAGGGTTGATTGAGAAGTGCCTCGATTTCATCCAGGCCCCAGTCATGGCGTATGCTTGTCTCTGTCATGGTATATCTTGCGCTCAAGGGAATTTTTGCAGTGCGACAATAGACCTCATCCCCCGCCCTCTGTCAACCAAGGATGGTATCGATGGTTTACAAATGTATAAATAATATACAGTCCATTCTATTTCCGCCTCGCTGCCCTTGCTGCGGCAATACCGGCGAATCGGAGATATTCTTCTGCGCCGGTTGCTATGCCGGGTTGCCATTCAACCACCACGCCTGTCGCCGCTGCGCCCTGCCGCTTCCCTCCAGGGCTGCCACAGACTCACTTTGCGGTCGTTGCACAAGAAGCCCTCCGCTTTTCCATCAAGCGCTGACCGCCCTCCGTTATGAAGCACCAGTCAACCACATGATCAGCAGTCTTAAATTCCGCCAGCGGCTCCAGCTTGTAGAACCGTTGGCTAAATTGATGATCGACCGGTTGAATGTCACTCAAGACCTACCCGAAGTGCTGATCCCTGTCCCGCTCCACCCCACCCGTTTGCGTGAGCGCGGTTTCAATCAATCATTGGAGATTGCCCGTTTGTTGACCAAGGATCTGCTGATAGACCTGGACTGGCGTTCTGTCAAACGTGTCCGTCCCACTCCAGCACAGACAGGTTTGAGCGAAAAAGGGAGACGCCGCAATCTTCGCTCCGCTTTCGCTGTCTCAGAAGAACTGCAAGCCAGTCATGTCGTCCTGTTCGACGATGTCATCACCACTGGTGCCACACTCACCGAGCTGAGCAGGCTACTGCTCAGGAGCGGTGTAAAGCAGGTTGATATATGGGCGTTGGCGAGGACGCCTGTCCAGACGCCTTTCATTTGCTGATATTGTGGATGCGATGGATGCGCTACTCCATACCCAGGCACCGCTTGGCAAGGCCCCCTGAAATCGTTACAGACAATTGCACCGGTGCTATTGATTGCCTATGGGCAGGATAAACCGTTCACCCAGATGTTCGAGAACCACCCCATCCGTGAGAATCTCAATCAGCAACGGCCCCTCCGCCAGGTAATCTCCCTCCCGATACTTCTCCAGGTTGATCAGCACATAGCGTTTTGCGGGACGCTCATCGTAACTGTGGATATCGATATTGAGTCCCGGCAGATTGGCGATGAAACCGCTTGGCATCTCGCTCAATGGTTTCGCGGGTTTGGGCCTGGTTTTCGGTTTCTGGCTTAGCTGGACTGCGGGCTGAACCGGCTCCACCTGTTCCGGCAAGGCCTGAGTAGGCTGGGCTGGATCTGCACCACCATTTCCCTGATTTGTTGGCACAGCTATATCCGACGGGGCTGTGGTCCGGGTGTTCACAGCTGATGGAAGTGCGGCCGCCTCATCCTGATCAACCAGGGACTGTCTGTAACCGCCCAGGTATATCCCTATGCCGAGCATTATACCGGCAACCAGTAAAAACATGATCCAGCCAAGCCCACGCAGGGATCTGGATTGCGCTTCCGCAGGACCGGGTCGAATGCCGGGGACTTCACCCAACTGATGCTGCCGTTCCGCTTTTTTCAGCGCTTCAAGTATGAGTGACACCTCAGCTGCCTCCGTGATCCGCCGCCGAACTCAATGTTGGCGTACCGGGCGGTAACGACAAATTATTCAGATAGACAAGGGTCTGTTGTCCCGCCACACCGTCTTCGGACAGGCCTTTGCTGCGCTGAAATGACTGCAGCCGCTGCTTTAATAGGTCATCGAATCGATCAAGACCCGCCATTTTGGTCAATGGCTTGCCATCCACCAGGTGCATTCTCTTGCGAAGCCAGGTCACGGCATCACCCGCCGATCCCTCACCGATCAGCGCAACCCCTCCATAGGGTCGCCACAACATGACAAACTCGCCTTTCCAATAGGGCAGGATATCCGACAGCATGAGATATTCCTCGCGCGTGCTTGTATCCACCAGCAGGCGGCCCCCCTCCTGCCGTTTGAGCAGCAGCAAGCGGGTTTGCTTCTCATGTATCAAACGGAAAATAAACGGCCGGTTGAGAGACTGGAGCCGCGTCCAATCCGAGTTCTCTCTCAGACAACGCAAGCCTACCTGAGGTGCCTGCATGCAGGGTGTGAGCGGTGAGTTCAGACTGACCGATTCCCCCCAAAGTGAAAACAATCGCTGATAAACAATCTCCTGCTTTTGACTGTTGTTGAATAGCTGTTCTATAGAGAAGACAACCTCCTTCGGTACAGCGGTTTCCTTCTTTTCTGTAGTCTCTGCTGTTTGTTCAGTATTACCGATCAGTCCGACGGTAGGCACCAGTAACGGCTCAACGGGATTCACGCTCTCTGTCGGCGGTGACAGTGCCTCATCAACGGATTCGGGTTCCACTGCTGCCATGGGTTTATTGGGTTCAGCCCCTTCATCACCCTGTGCTACCTCAGGGTCATCCGATGCAAATTGCGCTGAGTCTGTAGTCCCTACGGTGAAGGGAGAGAGATAGGCATAAAGCAATAGCCCCGCAACCACCAGTCCCGCTGCAAGCCAACGCCACTGTCGGCGTGGATACCGATGCCCTTTGACCTCTTTAGCCGCCCGCCAAACCAGGCTGGCGCCGACCCTGTTTTCTCCCCTTGAGAAGATCGCCAACAGGGAGCGTTCGCATATAGTATTGATGATTCGCGGCACACCGCCGGAAAGACGATGTACAAGTCGCATAGCAAACGGGCTGAAAAGGTCTTCGCGGATACCCGCCACCGCCAACCGGTGTGAGATATAGCGAGCCGTTTCCTGACGGCTGAGTGGACAGAGGTGATAGCGCGCCGTGATGCGCTGATCCACCTGTCGCAGCTCCTCCCGACCCAGCATCTCCAAGAGCTCCGGTTGACCGACCAGGATAATCCGCAACAATTTGTGTCTCGTCGTCTCCAGATTGGTCAACAGTCGCACCTGCTCCAATACTCTGGGACTTAGGTTCTGCGCCTCATCCACGATCAGTACTGTATGGCGACCCTCGCCATGGGTCTTGAGCAGATGCTCCGAGAGGGCACCCATCAATTGCTTGAGTGAGTAGGGATTTCCTTGAAAGTCGATACCCAGCTCATCACAGACCGCGGAGAGAAACTCCCGCCTGGAGAGACGTGGATTCAGAACCAGCGCAATGTCCACATCCGTCAGTTGCTGCGCGAGCAGGCTGCGGATCAACAGTGTCTTGCCGGTGCCCACTTCGCCCGTCAGAAGTACGAAGCCTCCATTGGGTCCGGTACCGTAGATCAGGTGTGCGAGACTCTCCTCGTGCCCCTGACTGAGATAGAGGTAGCGGGGATCCGGCGTGATCGAGAAGGGGTTCTCCTTGAACCCGAAATCACTGAATTTCATAAGGTGGAATCATACAATATTCCGTTAACCAGTCAGCATCGGCACGATATAAATATATCCTGGCCTAATCACACCCGTCATCCGCGGCTTCTTCATTCTCTTCCGCAATCTTGGTCGCCAGCTCCACCCATTTCATCGCCTTTTCCTCATTGGGTTCCACACCACGCCCGGAAATGTAGATCTGAGCCAGCTCATTCGCCGCAAGATAGACACCATTGTAGGCCGCCTGCTCGAGCCACGAGATCCCTTTTTCCATATTCTGCTCAACACCCTGTCCGAAAATGTAGAGCATGCCGACCTGATATTGGGACTCGATATGGTCCCGCTGCGCCAAGCGCTTGAATCCGCGATAGGCCTGGCGATATTCACCGTCAGCGAGTGCGGTCACGGCATCTTCATAGGGGTCGGCATATACCGTTGAGGAGAATGGGATAGATAAGACCAATACCAAAAAAAGACTTGATCTAAATAGAGACATACTATGCATAATCCACCGTTGTTGTACTTCAAGTAGTCGATTCCCTGACAGCCTGAATGTTTTTTGCAGCCACTGCAACTGCCAGACTGTGAAGCCCCTGTTGAATCGACCCCATCTCGACATCATAAGTTCGCGAACTCCCTAAACTTGTGATTTTCAGAAGGTAATGGAACTAATGGCCTTAGCATCCAGTCAACTCATATCAGTTAAATAGGAAAAAAACGAAAACACCATGCGAAGAATCACACTTGCGTTGCTGCTATCTCTTGTCTCCTTACAAGCGCTGTCCGCGACTCCGCTGGTATCGCCATCCTGGCTGCACGACAACCGTCAAAATTCTGATCTGACAATTGTGGACCTGCAGGATCGACAAGGTTTTCAGCGCCACCATATTCCCGGCTCGGTTCACACCGAATATAGCCGCTGGCGCACCGATAAAAAGGGGATGCCCAAGGTGATGCCACCGGTCTCCGAGCTTGAGAAAATGATCGGCTCTCTCGGCATAGACAATAAGACTCATGTGGTACTTGCCCCCTTGGGCGCGAGCGCCGGCGATCTGGCATCTGCAGCCAGAATCTATTGGACTTTCAAGGCATTGGGTCACGATATGATCTCTATCCTGGACGGCGGCCTCATCGCCTATGCACAGAGTCGACGCTACCCTCTCGAAAAAGGTGACAATCAACCTGAGCCGGGCAAATTCAAAGCCAGCCTGCGCAGGGAGATGGTCCCCGATTCTGCTGAAGTCAAACTCGCTCTGGAGAATAAGCATCTCGCCGTGGACAACCGCAGCCGGGCCGAGTATCTCGGTATCTATGCGGGGGCCGGACGGGAACGGGCGGGCAGCCTGCCCAATGCGGTCAATCTCAACTACGACTGGTTGACAGTGAACGGCAGCGGTAAGCTCCAATCCCGGGAAAATCTCGAACGTATCTACCAGGCCAGCAATGTCCCCCTGCAAGGTCCGCAGATCAACTATTGCCACACCGGCCACCGCGCATCGCTGGCATGGTTCGTCTCCCATGAAATCCTCGGCAACAAACAGGCGAAACTCTACGACGGCTCTACCGAAGTGTGGGCGGTGGACAAGAGCCTGCCGATGGATCTGCTCATCGAGTTGACACACTGAGATGGGTAGATTCACCGCCAGTCTAATGATGCTGTCACTGCTGTTTGGGGCATATCCCGCCAACGCGCAGGAAACTTATCAACTGGACAGACCCATGGAGCTACAGGAAAAACTGCACGATGCCTACCTTGCCAAGGGGCTGGCATATCGTCCACGCACAGAGCACTTCAA
This sequence comes from Candidatus Thiodiazotropha sp. (ex Monitilora ramsayi), assembly GCA_025655595.1. Lineage (GTDB taxonomy): Bacteria > Pseudomonadota > Gammaproteobacteria > Chromatiales > Chromatiaceae > Thiodiazotropha. The sequence continues at coordinate 639,748 of JAHXIO010000005.1, read as the reverse complement.
CGAAGACGGCACACCGCAATACATCAACCGGCTCATTCTCGAAGACTCCCCCTATCTTCTCCAGCATGCCCACAACCCTGTGGACTGGCATGCCTGGTCAGAGGAGGCTTTTGAGCGGGCAAAACGGGAAAACAAACCGATTTTCCTCTCCATTGGCTACTCCACCTGCCACTGGTGCCACGTGATGGAGCGGGAGAGCTTCGAAAACCCGGCCATTGCTGCCCTGCTGAACGAACACTTCATCGCCATCAAGGTCGACCGTGAGAGCCATCCGGATGTGGATGAGGTCTATATGACCGCCGTGATGCTATTGACCGGCCGCGGCGGGTGGCCCATGTCATCCTTTCTGACACCCGAGGGAAAACCTTTCTACGGCGGCACCTACTACCCGCCGAAGCAGTTCATTTCTCTCATCAATCAGATCTCACAGTTATGGCAGGAACGCCGTGATGACGTCGTCGCCCAGGCCAAACGGATCGCCAGTGCCGTGGCCGAGAACAACCGACTCAGCGGAGAGGCCAAGCGTTTCGACTTGAAGCATACCGACCGCGCCCTCTCCGCCATCGGACAGATCTACGACGAGATCCAGGGCGGGTTCGGACAGGCGCCCAAATTTCCTCAGGAACCCTGGCTCTTCCTGCTGTTGGATCGAGCGGAACGCGAGGATAACGCTCAGGCCCTGGAGATGCTGGAAACCACTCTCGATCATATGGCCCGGGGGGGGATCTACGACCAGGTCGGCGGCGGCTTCCACCGCTACTCCACCGACTATGAGTGGTTGGTACCCCACTTCGAGAAGATGCTCTACAACCAGGCCCATCTGAGTCGCGTCTATCTCGGCGCCTGGCGCCTGACCGGAAAAGAGAAATATCGGCGTGTGGCAACCCAGACCCTCGACTATGTGATGCGGGAAATGACCGCGCCGGAAGGCGGATTCTATTCCGCCACCGATGCTGACAGTGAAGGAGAAGAGGGCCTCTTTTTCACCTGGACACCGCCCGAGATCATCGACGCCCTGGCACCGGAGGATGCGGATCTGGCCAAATCACTCTATTCGGTTACCCCCACGGGCAACTTCGAAGGCCGCAATATTCTGCATCTCGATCAGAGTCTCGAGGACTATGCGGCTCAGAATGAAATGGAGACGAAGGCCCTTCGCCAACGGATCGATCACATAAACAGTGTCCTGCTGAATGTCCGCAATCAACGGGTTCCGCCACTACGCGACGACAAGATCGTCACCGCCTGGAACGGCATGATGATTACCGCCTTCGCCGAGGCAGCCGATCTGTTGGGATCTGAGGCATACCGTAAAACGGCTGAACAGGCTGGCAGGTTTATCTGGCAGCACAATCGAAGAAAAGCAGGTTATCTCTGGCGCGTACACTTGGACGGCCGTTCTTCCATACTTGCTTCGCAGGAGGATTATGCGTATCTGGCCGAGGCATACCTCTCTCTCTACGATTTGACCGGTGAACGCTCATGGCTGGAGCATGCCGCAGAGTTGGCGGATGCCTTTATCCAGCGTTTCCTCGATAGCGACGGAGGCGGCTTTTTCATGAATGAAGCCGATGCGAATATCACCGCCATGGGACGCCCCAAGGATGACGGCAGTGACAACGCCATCCCTTCCGGCAGTTCTGTGGCACTACATGTACTCCAGGGGCTTACTCGTCGCACGGACAACCTCTCCTACCGCCAACAGACTGATAGTCTGATCAGCCGTTTTGCTGCCAGTATCGAGGAGCAACCTCACAATCACGGCTATATGCTCACGGCCATCACCAACCATCTATTGGGTGAACTGCAGTCACGGGCGTATGCGGCACAGGGCGGTATCCGGCTGGATGGACAACTGAGCCCGCATTCAGAGAGATCGATGCGCCTGACTGTCAGGATAGAAATCCCTCCGGGTTGGCATATCAATAGCGATCAGCCGGGGCATGAAGACCTGATCGGTACCCGGCTTCAGCTGGCAGGTGAGGGAAACGGTTGGAAAATGGGTCCGGTCAGCTACCCTGAAGGTGAACGCCAACAACTCTCTTTTCAGTCCACCCCACTCTCCCTGTATTCCGGTGAGACTCTCCTGGAGACGCTTGTGACATCCGACCAGAATGCACCTGAAGGTTCGACCCTTGCGGTTGCGGTGCGCCTTCAGGCCTGCAACGATGAAGTTTGTCTCCCACCGGAAACGCCTATGCTTCGATTACAACTACCCTTGTAGGTACTGCTCAGGCTCTTTAAGAGCGATCCTTTCATAGACAGGGGTTATTGCCGTAAATCGCCGGCCATCATGGCAGTGATGGTCGGCATGAAAATAATGAATCTCGAAAACGGACCTCAATTGATATCGGCAGTGCTGATGAATGGGCATATCTGATCGATCATCCAGCCGATCACCACAACCCCTTTAATTAATTCGTTCAGCCCGCTACCAAATAGTCGAGGAACAGACCGAGAAATATTGCCAGACCGAAAAGATTGTTGTTGAGAAAAGCATCGAAGCACGCCTTTGGTTCCCGTTCACGGGTCAGCCACTGCTGATAGACGAACAATCCCGCACCCGACAGAAGCCCCAGCTGATAGATCCAGCCGCGTTCAGCGAGATTTCCAACCTGGAATAGGAGCAACAGCATGAGGATCTGTAAAATAGCGATAATCAGATTATCGTAGCGGCCGAAGAGAATGGCGCTGGATTTAACGCCGATTTTAAGATCGTCCTCCCGATCCACCATGGCGTATTGGGTATCGTAGATCAATGCCCACAACAGGGTGGCAACAAACAGGATCCAGGCCATGGGAGGTATCGACTCGCCAAGCGCCATAAACGCCATCGGCACCGCCCAGCCGAATGCTGCCCCCAGCATCACCTGCGGCAGATGGGTGTAGCGTTTCATGAAGGGGTAGACTGCCGCCAGCAGCAGAGCGACAACCGACATGAACCGGGTGGGCCAATTGAGAAATACCAACAGGCCTGCCGCCAACAGAGAGAGTACGGCAAAGACGCCAAGTGCTTCTTTCGGCGTCACCAGCCCCATGGCGATGGGACGTGTTCTGGTCCGCTCCACGTAACCGTCAAAGTCCCGATCCGCATAGTCGTTGATGGCACAACCGGCTGAACGCATCAACGCCACACCCGTCATAAAGACCAGCACGATCACCCAGGGCGGCTGGCCCTCGCCCGCCAGCCAGAGCGCCCACATGGTTGGCCAGAGCAGCAGCAGTATACCGATGGGACGGTGCAGGCGGACCAACAGGGCATATCGGCGCAGGCGCTCCATCCAGGGAACATTTTCATTGCCCTGCAAATTGACCCGAAGCTGCGGCTTTTGTGACACTTCCGCTACTCCTTCACAGGGATGCCGGGTAGAAAGATCTCATTGACTAACAGGGGCCTATCAGCGAGATAGAACAGGGTACGTCTGGCCCAGAGGCTATCCGGGCGTGCCTTGATGTGCGCACAAGCGGCATCGAACAACTGATGTTTGGGTTGTAGTCTGGCCATTTGTGTAACTCCCCGACGCACCTTCGGATCACTGAAGAGTACGGCCCCCAGTGGCTTCTCCCCCAATTGCGTGAGACGACGAACGGAACGTTGCAGACTGGTGGCAGGAATCAATGTGCGAGCAAAAACCCAGGGCTGCTCATCGCAAAGGAGTTCCACCTCACGCACCAGAGTAATCACCCCGCGCCGGGTTCTCATCACCCTGCGTTCACTGTTAAGCGGTGCCCCCCAGCCCTGATGCAGCAGCCGCACCCGGAAACACCCCTCACCGCAAGCCTGAATCACCTTCCGTGTCAACGATCCCTGGTCGCGTAACCATGTCTGTATCCCGGTCGGAATATCGTGAATACGTTGACGTCGCCACTCACCCCATTCGGGTTCGGGAACGACTGAGGGTGTACTGCGCTGGGTCAAGTTAATGCTACCTGGAGAAAAAAGGGGATTATCGCACGAATTCCTGTGAAAAGGAGTTATCGCTGAGTCTCAGCCCCATACGCCCCCATATCCGGAGACGCTCCGCCAAACAGTAAGGAAACCCCTTGCCCCTCCTGCCAGACCAACGGCGTGTCCAACAGCAAACTCTGCGTAGAAAAATCGACCTTTAACACTCGAGCAACCTGCTGCTCACCTTCCAGTTGGATCAGATCGCCATTCACATCGGGCACGCCAGCACCGTCAAAGAAGAACGCCACATCCTCCAACGGCAATGTTTTTCCCTGGCCGCCAGTACGGATTCTCGTCAGAAAGCTACCCCTGTCGACCCATGGGCTGTCGGGCTTCAGGCGAAAGTCGCCATCAGCAACCGATACAAACCCGGGATCCTTCTTCGCCATTGCGTTTAGGTCCTTATCAATAGTGCCCCAAGGGAAGTTGACCTGCTGTTCCCCACCCCGACAGTCCCGATTCTTGTAAAGCAGATTATTCAACACTGCATGCCCACCGACCTTGACGCCACCTCTCCCCCGATCGATAAGGGCAAAGCAACGGTTTTCAAAGAATGTGTTGTTGTAGATCCTGTGGCCGTAGTTGTGGAGTGCCTCGTCCGCGTATACGGCAAGGTTGATCCCACCGCCAAGATTGTCTCGAAACAGATTGTGCCGCACAATGCCGAACTGACCGGCATACTGAATGGCGTTATATCTGTGCGACTGGCCCGATGCCCTGGCATGGATAAAGCGGTTATGTTCAATGAGGTTTCTTTTTGTTGCGTCGAGCCGATAGGGGGCATCGCTGACAGCTTCGCAGTCATATACCTCCATGGATTTTTGCCTTTCGTTATGAAAGGTGTTTTCCCGTATGACATTGAAGTTGCCGCAACGCAGACTCAACAGACTGTGCCGACCCCATTCGAAACTGTTCCCGGCAATCAGATTCCGATCCGATGCCTGGATCACAAGACTGTCATTACCACGCTCAAACCGATTATTCTCGATACGGTTATAGTGGCTGCCAGTAAGTTTTAAACCACCGGTGGTCCCCCGGGCCTGTGCCTGTTTGAATATATTGTTTCGAATCTCGTTGTAGTGGGCGTTTTCCAGTCTGCCCCAGCCGATCACCTCTTCCACATGAAACCCCTCAATGACCAGATAGTGGCGATCGAGCAAGAACCAGGCAGGTGACTGAATACCTGTAAAAACCACCTGCTCCCCGGTATAGGGGTGGTAACGGATCGGACGCCCTTCGACACCGGAAGTCGCTGGCTTGAACTGCTTCCGTATCACCCCCTGCCTGACCAGTACCTCATCTCCAGGCCGTGCAGCTGTCGATGCCCGGTTAAGCGCCCTGAAGGCCTTGTTATCTCCACTCCCACAGGACCGGGTATCCGGATCATAATCACTACAGGATTCTTGTCCCAGCTGCCCGTCAACAAATATCTTTACTGACTCATCCGTCGTTAAAATACCGCTCGGTATCGCAAGTTTGGGCGCAGGTGGAAGTGCTATATCCCTCGGCGAGATTGTTGTGCAGCCATAAGAAAACAACAACAACGCGAGTGATAGTCCCGTCAGCGACCAGTTTTGTACGACAAGCATCGATTTCACCCTCCGCACCATCAGGCGCGCCCATAGTCTGCCCGCTGTCCAAGCCAGCGATTAATCAGTTGTTCTGCCTGCACCGGATGATCCCGCAGTATCATCTCCGCCACCTGACGAACATCGTCTAGCAGTTTCTGATCCCTGACCAGATCCGCAATACGCAGCTGCATATCACCTGTCTGACGCGTTCCCAGCACCTCACCCGGTCCCCGCATCTCCAGGTCTTTCTGCGCGATATAGAAGCCATCGCCGCTCTCACGCAGGATTGCCAGACGCGATTTGGCATTGAGGGATAACGGGGCGTGATACATCAATACACAGTGGCTCTCCGCACTCCCCCGGCCGACCCGTCCCCGCAACTGGTGTAACTGGGCCAGTCCCAGGCGTTCGGCATTTTCGATGATCATCAGGCTGGCATTCGGCACATCCACCCCCACCTCGATCACTGTGGTGGCAATCAGCAGATCGAGCGAGCCCGCTTTGAAAGCCCCCATGACCTGCTCTTTCTGCTCCGCCTTGATCCGCCCGTGTACCAGGCCGACCCGCAGTTCCGGCAAGGCTTCCGACAGCATCCGGGCGCTCTCTTCCGCTGCCTGACACTGCAGTGCTTCGGACTCTTCGATCAAGGTGCATACCCAATAGGCCTGTCGACCCTCTGCACAGGCCGCCCTTACACGTTCCACCACCTCATCCCGGCGCTGATCGCTGATCACAGCAGTTGTGACCGGCTTGCGCCCTGGTGGCAGGCTGTCGATGACCGACAGATCGAGATCGGCGTAGGCGGTCATTGCCAGGGTGCGGGGAATGGGGGTGGCTGTCATGATCAGTTGATGAGGCGCATGCCCTTGCCTGCGGCCCTTCTCTCTCAAGGCCAGACGCTGATGCACACCGAAGCGATGCTGCTCATCGATAATCACCAATCCCAGATCATTGAAAACCACATCATCCTGAAACAGAGCATGGGTGCCGACGATCAACTGCACCTCACCTGAGGCGATCACTTCAAGCGCCAGGCTGCGAGCGCGCCCTTTCATGCGGCCGGTCAGCCAGGCAATGTTGATCCCTAACGGTTCGAGCCATTGGGAAAAACTGCTTAGGTGCTGCTCAGCCAGCAGTTCAGTAGGTGCCATCAGGGCAACCTGGGCACCGGCAGCAATCGCCTGTATGGCAGCCAGTGCACTGACAATGGTCTTACCGGCACCCACATCCCCCTGCACCAATCGCTGCATGGGATAGGACCGGGTCAGGTCCTGGCCGATCTCATCGATGACACGTGCTTGTGCCGACGTCAGTGAAAAGGGAATATCCGACAGCAGGCGTTGCTTCAGCTGACTCTCAAGCGACAGTGCAGTGGCATGGGTCCGCTGATGTTGTGAACGTAATTTTCGCAAGCTGATCTGATGCGCCAGCAGCTCTTCGAAGGCGAGCCGTTGTTGGGCAGGATGAGTACCGGCCAACAACTGCTGCTGGTCCGCATCGGGCGGTGGCCGGTGTAGAAAAACCAGCGCCCGAACCAGGCTCCCCAATTGAAAACGTTGCAACAGCGTATCGGGCAGCAACTCCTGCAAACCTGAGGGTCCCTGTTCGAGCAGCGCCAACGCTTGCGGCATCAATCCCCTCAGGGTCAGCTGATGCACCCCTTCTGTGGTGGGATAGATAGGGGTCAGTGCCTCCTCAGTCTGCAACGGCTCATCCGGGTCCACTCGCTGATATTCGGGATGGACCATCTCCAGGCTGTTGGGCCCGTTACGCACCTCGCCGAAACAGCGTAGTCGCACGCCCCTGGCCAATGCCTGCCGTTGCGCATTACTGAAATAGAAAAAGCGTAGAATAATGCCGCCGGTACCGTCGGAGAGCCTCACCAACAACGAACGTCGCCTGCCGTATTTGATCTCCGCCACATCGACTTCGCCCTCGATAACCACCTGATCGCCTCTCCGCACTGCACCAATGGGCTGGACCCTAGTCCGGTCCTGATAGCGCAGGGGCAGATGGAACAGCAGATCCTGAACTGATTCGATACTGATACGAGCGAGCTTTTGCGCATTCCTTGCGCCGACACCTTTGAGCAGGGTGACGGGTTGCTCGGCCAGACTCACTGGCTGACTGTCCTGTTTTTTCAATGGCTCACACTTTCAATGTAAGATCGTATGGCGGGAAGTATGAGAAGCATGCCAGATTCAGTGGGAGAAGTGCAAAGATGGTGATACAGCAGCGACTGCAGATCGAGACCCGGGGACGGAACACCTACAACATCACCCGTCAGGTAGCCCAGGTCGTGGAAAGCTCGGGCATCGAGACCGGCATCTGCCAACTCTTCATCCACCACACCAGCGCCTCGCTGATTCTGTGTGAGAACGCCGACCCGACGGTCCGTTCCGACCTGGAGGGGTTCATGTCGAGGCTGGTGACCGATGGCGACCCCCACTTCGAACATACACTGGAGGGTACAGACGACATGGCAGCGCATATCCGCTCCATACTCACAAAAATGGATCTAAGCTTTCCCATCACCCAGGGGAGATCTGACCTGGGGACATGGCAGGGAATCTATCTGTGGGAGCATCGTACCCATCCTCACCGTCGACAGGTGACAGTGACCCTTTATGGTGAGGCCGAGTAGGTGTTTTATATCGAGCTGTTCACCAGTTAACAGGCCCTAACTCACAACGACTTCCCAATGACACCTAAACTCAATCCAACATAAAGTCCCAATAAGAAACAGACCCTCCCATGTCAGCCAAACCCACTCCTATTGAGAAACTTCGCAACATCGGTCTGATTGCCCATATCGATGCCGGCAAAACCACCACCACCGAACGCTTTCTCTACTATGCGGGCCGCACGCATCAGCTGGGCTCTGTAGACAACGGCACCACCGTCACAGACTGGATGGATCAGGAGCGGGAGCGCGGCATCACCATCGTCGATGCCGCCGTGACGGCTTTCTGGAACGATCATCAGATCAACCTCATCGATACCCCCGGCCATATCGATTTCACTGCAGAGGTGCAGCGTGCGCTAAGGGTACTTGATGGTGCAGTGGTGGTATTCGACGCCTCACAGGGAGTCGAACCCCAGAGTGAAACAGTCTGGCGACAGGCAGATAAATATGGCGTACCGCGTCTTTGTTTCATCAACAAGATGGATCGGCTGGGCGCTGACTTCCAACAGTCGCTGGACAGTATCAAAGCGCGACTCGGCGCCAATCCTGTCGCCCTACAGCTACCCCTGGGGTTCGAATCGGATTTCGAGGGCGTGATCGATCTTCTCGACATGAAAGCGATCCGCTGGCGTGATGAATTAGGGGCACACAGAGACTATGGAGAGATCCCCGAAAGTCATCTTAAAACGGCTGAGTCGGCACGCGCGGACCTGATCGAGCAGATCGCTGAACAGGATGATCTACTACTCGCTCGTTGGCTGGAGGGAGCCGAGATCGAGTGCGATGAGATCCGCGACGCACTCCGTCGCGCCACCCTCAGCAGCAAGATTGTGCCTGTACTCTGCGGCAGCTCACTCAGAAACAAGGGTGTACAGCCACTCCTGGATGCAGTCATCGATTATCTGCCTTCACCTCTCGATATCGGCAATATCACCGGACGACATCCCGATACGGAAAATCCGGTTGAGCGCCAATCCGAAGATGATGCACCACTCAGCGCACTGCTGTTCAAGACGGTAACCGATCCCTACGCCGGCCGACTCTGTTATGTGCGGGTCTATTCCGGAGTCCTCAAGTCGGGCGCTACTGTCCTCAACCCCAGATACGGCCGACCTCAGCGGGTAGGACGCCTTGAGCGGATGTATGCCGAACACAGGGACGACATCACTGAGGTTCACGCCGGTGATATCGCAGCCCTGCTGGGGATGAAGGAGGCCTATACCGGCGACACTCTCTGTGATCCCCACCATCCGATGCTGCTGGAACCGATCGACTTCCCCGACCCGGTGATCAAAATCACCGTGACACCGGTCACCGCCCAGGACCATGAACGGATCGGCGAGGCGCTGACACATCTTGCCGAGGATGACCCCACTTTCAAAGCCGAGACAGAAGAAGAGACCGGCCAGACCATTCTCTCAGGCATGGGTGAGCTACACCTTGAAGTTCTGCTCGAAAAATTGAAGAGAGAACAAGGTGTCAACGTCCGTACCGGCAAACCGAAAGTCGCCTACAAAGAGACCATTACCCGGCCGGTGGAGAGAGCCGAGGGGCGTTTCATCAGACAGACCGGCGGCCATGGCCATTATGGTCATGTGGTCATCAATCTAACCCCCGCAGATGCCGGACAGGGTCTGCAGGTGGATAACAGACTCACTGGCGGGGCCATTCCGACGGAGTTCGTATCTGCAGTGGAAAGCGGCATCAGGGAGGCGGCCAACAGCGGCATCATTGGCGGCTATCCGGTGACCGATATCAAGGTGACTATTGTCGACGGCTCTGCACACGCCACCGACTCCAACCCCCTCGCCTTCAAAATTGCCGCCGGCATGGCACTGCGCGAAGGTCTGTCGAAGGGGAGATCAATTTTTCTCGAACCCGTCGTCAGCTGTGAAGTTATCACCCCGGAAGAGAACCTGGGGGAGGTACTGGGACAACTGACCGGACGCCGGGCCGAAGTCGAGGGGGTTGGCGATCGCCCGGGACAGCTGAAGGCTATCCGGAATCACGTCCCCCTGTCAGAGATGTTCGGTTATGCCACCGAACTCCGCTCAGCCACCCACGGACGTGGCGCATTCTCCATGGAATTGGACCATTTCGCACCGGTACCGGCGGAGGTCATGAGGCGCCTGGGATTCAATGTCGGATAAGATCAGCCAAAATCCGACGGTTTGCCGTCGATAGTACGGTCGTTGCGCTCGTACCAGTAGTCCCTGATACCCTGCTCCCCCTTTTTTTCGGCCCAGGCCGGTAGCGCCTCCCGTTGTCCCGCATAGTCAAACAGCGGAATACCAAAACCGCAGGAGCTGACCACGGAGTCCACCTCCATCACGATGACCTGGCGTGCCCCCGGCAGACGCGGAAAACGACCGATATGCTCCTCCCAGACCTCGCTGCCCTCGTGGTGGCTGCTCGCACGCCCATAGACACGCAGTACTTTGGGATCGCCTTCAAATGCGCAGAACATGAGCGTCATTCGGTTGTCATCCTGGAGATGGGCCGCAGTCTCATTGCCGCTACCCGTGAGATTCAGCCAGGCCACTTGATTAGGGTTGACAATACGCAGGCTGTCGAGCCCCTTGGGTGAGAGGTTGATTCTTCCTTCGATTGCGGCGGTGGCAACGAAAAAAAGCTGTTGCCTAATGATGAACTGGGCATGTTTCTCGGTAATCAGGTCGTACTGCTTACCCATTCGGACTCCTCAACTTGTTGAATCTGATCTCGTTATTTATTCATCTTGACCCGGCCGCCAAAGAAGCGACCTGTCAGACTGCTCTTGGTCTTGACCAGCCACTCTTCACGCTCCTCGAGCAGCCCCCTGGCCAGCGTCACCAGCGAGCGTAATGTACGCGTCCGGGTAATATCCATACGAACTTCATGCTGCAGGGTGGCACTGGCCCAAGGTCCGCCATTGTTTTTACGGATGAATTTACGTACCTGATCATGCAGAACGTTGCGCAGATTGGCCACCAACTCCTCTTCGGCCTTCTCTGGCTCCTTACCCAACAAGCCATGTTTAAATTTCTTGGCCTGGTTCGGTGTGACCAGCTTGAGGGTAATACAATCGTTATCCAACAAATGTTCCATGATCGAACGTTTGTCTTTCAAGCGCTCGGGCATGGTCTTGGCCTCGGGAACATAGCCGGTGGGCTTCTTTTTCGGCTCATTTTCCGACTCTACCGCTTCTGCCGGCGGTTTGGTTTCCGCACTCTCCGTGGATGCATTTGGGGCTGAAGCTGCAGCAGGCACCGAAGCCTGTTGGCCCGTCTTGTCAAGTTCACCTTCAAGCCAGACTAGCTGTTCCTCCATAATCCGATGAAAGTCCGACGGTGTACTCTCCTCCGTCATTAAGGCATGAATCGCCTGTTCGAGGATTTCCACATAGTGGCCGATGATGTTGAGATCGGTGATACGCCGGGACTGACAGGTGACAAAGACTCGTCCCTGAACATTGACCTTAATGAGTCGTTCGAATTCTGTGTCCATTTTTCCGATTTACCTGAATTTACCCTAAAAGCCCTATTCATTAACCATAGGCCATATCACCGTAGTTAAACTATCGGAAATAAGGGATTATTCTTTAGAAACCGGCAATGCGCTGATGCCAAGCCGCTGCTTCAGGACAGCTCCATGACAGCATCCATTTCAACGTCAGCGTCCTTGGGCAGTGCCGCAACACCTATGGCCGCACGTGCGGGATAGGGTTCAGCGAAATATTCCGACATGACCTGATTGACGATCGGAAAGTGGCTTAAATCGGTGAGAAATACATTCAGCTTAACCACGTCGGCAAGGCCGCCACCAGCCGCCCGTGCCACAGCCTGCAGATTGTCGAAGACCCGTCGTATCTGCACCTCGATATCCCCCTCCACCATCTCCATGGTTTCGGGTACCAGTGGTATCTGCCCGGATAGATAGACTGTCTGCCCCACTTTCACCGCCTGTGAATAAGTGCCGATAGCTTGGGGGGCCTGGTCTGTGCGAATGATTTCTCGGCTCATGGTGACTCCTTAGGTTTTCAATTTTGAATAGAAGCAGTCGCTTCGCCCATCTCAAAATCGAGATTGAGTAAAACGTCAAACAGTATGCCGATTAATGAAAAAACCACAATTCAAAATTTCGAAACCAGGAACACTTGCCTCAGGCGCTGCTCTGGCAATCATCCTTACTCTCAAAATTGACTTGGGAGTCGATATTGGAGATATCCATCGGCTTTGCAAGGAAGTGGCCCTGCACATAGTTCACTCCCGACTCGTACAAGAATTGCAGAATTTCAGCATCCTCGACGTATTCAGCCACAGTCATTTTTCCAAGGGAGTGAGCGATATCGTTAATGGACTGGACAATCGCCCGGTCGCCAGGGTCATCCGCTACCCCCCTGACAAACAAGCCATCGATTTTGACGAAATCCACCGGTAGGTTTTTTAAATGTGAAAATGAAGAAAAGCCGCTACCGAAATCATCCAGAGCGAATCGGCAGCCAAGCGCATTCAATCGGGTTATCAATTCGTTGGCGGAGACCAGGTTGGAAACTGCCGAAGTCTCCGTGATTTCAAAAATCACTTTGCTAGAATCGATAGTCAGGTCGATGACAAGTGTTTCAATCTCCTCGATCAATCCCATATTGGTGATAGTTTGACCCGAGAGATTAATGGTGAACGTCCCCTTATATCCCTGGGCCTGTAACGACGCCAGTTTCTTCAAGGCGGCATTAATGACCCAGCCGTCTATTCTATCCATCATATTAAACCGCTCTGCTGTCGGTAAAAATGCACCAGGAAAGACGATTCCCCATTCCGGGTCATCGAGTCTCAGCAACACCTCATTGATCTGCGTCTCCTGCGGTACGACCGTAAGCAGCCGGTGGTAAATTGGCCCTTCGGTCGCTGACATCAATACTGAGGGAATATGCTCTACTGGAATGATGGGCTGGACATGTAGTGCCAGATAATCGTATTCCAATGCATTGTGCAGACGTGATGACCAGCCCAGGTCTTTATCCATCGCCTGCTTGTTGTCGTTCCCTGGAATAAAGAGATGGGAGCGGTTTCGCCCTTCACCTTTCGCGATATGACAGGCGATATCTGCATTGGCAAGAATTTCACTTGCAGATAATGCATCCCGGTCGATCATTGCAATGCCGATCGTACCGTTTACCTTATATTGCTTGCCACTGAAAACAAACATGTAGTGATCGAGCATCTCACGATAGTCGTCGGCAACAAGATAAACGCTTTTCTTTGAGACATTTCTCAAGATGATGGCGAACTCATCGCCCCCCAAGCGGGCAAGCAAGTCGGATTTCCTTAGGCGCTGAGTCATTTGCTGCGCGATCTCAACCAACAATCGATCACCTGCAGCATGACCCGCGGTATCATTGATATATTTAAAACGGTCGAGATCAAGATAGAGCAGCGCACTGGTCTCGTTGCTGCGTTTTACTCGTTCCACCTCTTGCATCAGCTGCTCCTCGAAGTAACGTCGATTAAACAGCTTGGTCAGTACATCGTGACCCGCTTGCCAACGCAACTCCTCTTCAAGCAATTTGCGTTCGGAGATATCGCGAAAGGCAACCACGGAACCCTCTCGTTTCTCCTCAATAGTGAGAGGATAGACTGTACACTCTACCGGAATCTGTGCCCCCGACTTATGCCAAAAGACGGTCTCCCTTGCTTGGACCGGCTCCCCTCCCGCGTAGGTCTTTTGAAGAAAACAGCGTTCTTCATCGATCGGATTGCCCGCTTCATCGGTAAAATGAAAAAGCGCCATTGCCGATTTACCGATTATCCGTTCTTCCGGTTCATATCCTAAAATTCGTCTGCCCGCCGGATTGATGAAAGATATATGGCCGCTGGAATCCACACCGTATACGCCCTCACCAACCGACCTGAGGATACCGCCAAGGCGTTTACGCTCTTTTTCAATCGATTTATGGGCACGGATATGCCGGCTCATAGCATCTACACGTGTCAGGAACAGGTCGTCGCTTTCGTTCTTGAACATGCATTCAACCGCACCTGCTTCAAGCGATTCCTTGATCGCCTTGTCGAGATAGGTGCCGGTTATGATTGCTGTGGTAATGGAAGCCGTACTTTCATTATCACGCAGCCGTTGGCAAAGCACGTCGCCGGTGGCATCCGGCATAAAATAGTCAATAATGGCAATATCGAACTGGGTCGCAACAGCCATGTCAAAACCTTCACCCACTGAGGCGGCAGACTCGGCATGATAGCCGTTAGCTGTCAGCAACCGCTGATACTTGACCCGCACAGTCTTCGAATCATCAACAAAAAGAACTCGGATCGGCTGAACGGCAGGCGTGGAGCTCGCCCGCTTTCTTTGAGCTTTATTGGTCTCGACAAGTAGTGCCGGCAGGAGATCTGTGCTCTTTTCGTAATCCCCCCAGAGCAGACATGCCGTATGAGGCCTTCTCTCCACCCAATCGGATACAGCACTTTCCGATTCATGGGACAATACAATCACCGCCAAGGTGGCATAGGCCGGCTTCTCCAGCATTGCGCAAAACACGTCCGTCTCGGGGATGGCGTGATCGGGCCATCCCGCAACGACAGCATCGAAAGCGCCCCCATCCTCAGAACCGGTTCGGATGCGGATGACTGCGGATTCGAAGTCGAGCTCAACCTCCACCTCGTAGCCTCCCTTTATCAGGAGGTTTTTTTCGATATGTCGGATCGTGGCGGAATGTTCAATCAGTAATACTCTTGGCAAAACTGCTATCCCTGAGAAATCTCTAACCGCACGTATACAATAACCCTGGTAATTATGATGTTAACGGACAGGAGTCAAAAAACTTTAGTGGGACTCACCCAATCAATACCTCCTTGTTTTTTCTATATTAACAACCAGTTACCTTGTCCTCACCTGGGGTATTGTCCTATCCCCACACGCGCATGCCCGTAGATTGCTGACCGGGCGAACGATTTCCTCTGATCACCCGAGAGCAGGGAACAACTGGCCGATTGTTTTACGCATCGCCATCTGGTTGGTTTTTGTGAGAATAGACAGGCTGTCTGACCCGACTTCATGGTAGAAGGTCAGGACAAGCAGGTATGTTTTGCCCGTACCGACGTCTTGTTCGCTCAGAAATTAGGATTCCTAATTGTGGTGCTAGGTTTGCAAATAACCGATACCGGATATTGAACCTAGACGATTTGATAACCACCTTGAATTCAGCGCGACTTCTCCTTTTTGCCGCGTCGCAATCAGTATTTGACCCTGGCGATCCTCATCACCGAGGGCAGTGAACGCACCTGCCGCATGATACGGGCCAAGTGCTGTCGATTCTTCACGGTAATGACGAATACCATGGTCGAAGAGAGACCGTCACGCTCTTCCGAACCCACATGCTCGATATTCGACTCCTGCTGCGAGATCACTGAGGCCACCGAGGCGAGCACGCCCCGCTGGTTGTTCGACTCCACGCGCACCTTGGTGGGAAACTCCCCCTGCACATCATCTTCCCACTCG
The DNA here is from genome assembly GCA_025655595.1 of Candidatus Thiodiazotropha sp. (ex Monitilora ramsayi). Lineage (GTDB taxonomy): Bacteria > Pseudomonadota > Gammaproteobacteria > Chromatiales > Chromatiaceae > Thiodiazotropha. The sequence continues at coordinate 624,054 of JAHXIO010000005.1, read as the reverse complement.
GCCTCGATCCACTTGTGTCCGTGTTTCTTGTAGTCACCCAGGTTTTTACAGCCCTGCTGGTGGATCACGATACCTTTGCCGGGATTGAACACACCCACAATGGCGTCATCGGGTATCGGACGGCAACAGTTGGCGAAGTTGACCACCATCCCCTCGGTACCCTTGATCGCCAAGCCCCCCGCCGCCGGCTCCTCCACCTGTCCCTGATCACTGCCTGGGGCCAACTCCTCGCCCGCCAGCCTTCTCGCAACCAACAAGGGCATATGGTTACCCAGGGCAATATCGGCCAGCAGCATATCCAAAGAATCGAGTCTGAATTCCTGCATAACCTGTTCGATCTGTTCCGTCGGGATATTATCCAGCTTGAGTGAAAGCAGGTTCAACTCCCGCTCCAACAGCCGCCGACCGAGGCTGATAGCTTCCTGGGTCTGCAGATTTTTCAGGTAGGAACGGATGTTCGCGCGTGCCTTGCCTGTCACGACGAAATTGAGCCAGGCCGGGCTGGGACCTGCAGTCTCCGAATTGATAATCTCCACGGTCTGGCCGTTGTGCAGCCGGGTACGCAGAGGGACCAGCCGCCGGTCTACTCGGGCTGCCACACAGGTATTTCCCACATCGGTGTGAACACTGTAGGCGAAGTCGACCACAGTAGCCCCCTTCGGCAACACCATGATGCGCCCACGCGGCGTGAAGACATAGACTTCGTCGGGGAAGAGGTCGACCTTGACGTGTTCCAGAAACTCCACCGAATCACCAACACCCTGCTGCATCTCCAGCAGGTTCTGCAACCAATCGGAGGCACGGGACTTGACCCACTGACCGCTTGCCTCTCCCGTCTTGTACATCCAGTGTGCTGCGATACCCGACTCAGCCAGCTTGTCCATCTCCTCGGTACGGATCTGGATCTCGATCGGGATGCCCTGGGGTCCGAACAGCACGGTGTGCAAGGACTGATAGCCGTTGGCTTTGGGGATGGCGATATAGTCCTTGAAGCGACCCGGCATCGGTTTATAGAGATTGTGTACGACACCGAGCATTCGGTAACAGGTATCTACCCTGTCAACCACGATCCGGAAGGCAAAGACATCCACCACTTCGGAGAAGCTCAGCTTCTTATGCACCATCTTTTTGTAGATGCTGTAGAGATGCTTCTGACGACCGAAGACCTCACCCTGGAATCCCTCCTGTTCCAACCGTGCCTTTATCGCCCTCTCCACATTCTCCACCAGTTCCCGATGATGGCCCCTGGCATCATCCACCGCACTTTTCAGGGCGCGATAACGCATGGGCCAGTAGGCGGCGAAACCCAGCTCTTCCAGCTCCAGACGCATACTGTTGATACCCAGCCGGTTGGCGATGGGTGCGAAGATATCCAGGGTCTCTTTGGCGATACGTCGGGACTTATCGGGCCGCATCACCCCAAGGGTCCGCATATTGTGCAACCGATCCGACAATTTGATGAGGATAACGCGGATGTCCTTGGTCATCGCCAGCAGCATCTTGCGCAGACTGGCCGCCTGGGCTTCGGCCTGGGAGTTGAAATCGATCTTGGAGAGTTTGCTCACCCCGTCGACCAGTTCGGCGATTTCGCTGTCGAAGGTCTCCGCCAACTGCTCCTTGGCGGTCGGTGTATCTTCGATCACATCGTGCAGAATGGCCGCCATCAGACACTTATAGTCCATGCGCATCTCGGCCAGGATGCGCGCCACCGCCACCGGGTGATAGATATAGGGCTCACCTGTTTTACGGTGCTGACCGACATGGGCCTCGGCGCCGAACAGATAGGCACGGTAGACTTCACGGATATGATCCGGTGAGAGATAAACCTCTAGATAGGCGCACAGGTCACTGATCAGGAAGCGGGGCGCATCCTGTGTTTTCTCCAGTAGACCGAGAGGGTTGCTCATCAAAAACTCCACCGTGTGCATACGATGGATTCTGAGCCTAATTCACCCCGTGATGCAAGGGCAAGGTGAGGGGTTAAGATGCGGAACCGGCGGCCGCAAGACCGTAGGCAGGAACTTGGATGGCTTATTGACCAGGACCTTCCATCGGTGAGGCGTCAAGATTCAACAGCGCCTCATCCACGACCAACTCATCTTCGCTGGGCTTCTCATCCACATCCTGATGCGAGATGAGGCCTTCGGCAATCTCACGCAGCGCCATCACGGTGGGCTTGTCGTTCTCCCAGGGCAACAGGGGCTCAACGCCGTTCACCAGCTGACGGGCACGCTTGGTGGCAAGCAGTACCAGGTCAAATCGGTTGTCCACGTAGTCCATGCAATCTTCTACTGTTACACGTGCCATCTGTTGCTCTCCAGTGCGATTCTGAACGGGCCATCGGCCGAAAAAAGAGGCAAATCATAAACCATGCCTCGGTTGAAATCCAATCACCCGGCTTAAAGCCCGGCGTTGTCCGACCTCTCTTTGCCTGAAGTACTGAAGAGACGTGTTGGAGATTCACCGAGGTTTTGCCGGAACATGGCGATGAAGGCACTCGGGCTGCCATAGCCCAGTTCGAACGCCACCTCGGTGACAGAGGCGCCACTGCCCAGGCGATCCATCGCCGCCAGTAAACGAAGGCGGCGACGCCAGCGACCGAAGCTCAATCCCAAATGACGGATGAAGAGCCTGCCAAGGGTGCGTTCGCTGGCCCCCACCCGGTTCGCCCACTCGGACAGAGTCGAGGTATCGGCGGGATCGGCCACCAACGCATCGATGATCCGGCGCAAGCGTGGTTCCGTAGCAAAAGGGAGGTGAAAAGGAAAACGCTCGATCCGCTGCAGGCGATCGACGATGACCATCATCAACCTCGCCTCCGGGGTCTCCGGCCGGTAATCGTTGCCGATGCTTGCCGCCTCGATAATCAGCTCACGCAGCAGGATGTCCACCCTCAACACACAGCAGTTACTCGGCAACTTTTCAGCATATTCCGGATCGATATAGATCGATCGTAAGGAGACCGGCTGCGTCATCTCTACTTCATGAGGGATTCCCGGCGGGATCCAGGCAGCCTGGGCCGGCGGCACCAGCCAGGTACCCGACTCGGTGGTCAGCTTCATCACGCCGCGGATCCCGAAGAGCAGTTGTCCGCGCAGATGGTAATGACGCGAAACCTGTTCCGCGCCCTGCCGCTCTTCTGACAATATGAGCACCGGTCGACTCGGGTCGACGACGTGGCCCACGTGAGTGGTGGGATCAACTGTCCTCTTTTCGATATTCATTGTCAGATTATAGCTATTTCGCCATCCCTGAATCGTCCATAATCCCAGTTATGTCCATGAAACTTCCCCAAAGCCTCCGCCAGCCCGAGGTTCTGCTGCTGTTGATGGCGGTCGCCGTCCCACTCAGCTTCGCCGCCTGGCGCACCCTGCTCAACAACTTCGCCATCGAAGAGGTGGCCTTTACCGGTAAGGAGATGGGCATTCTGCAAAGCCTGCGGGAGATCCCGGGATTTCTCGCCTTCGGCGTGGTGTTTCTGCTGCTGATCATCAGAGAACAACGGCTGGCTATCGTCTCCCTGGCATTGCTTGGCATCGGTACGGCACTGACCGGTTTTTTTCCCTCGATACTCGGCCTCTATGTCACCACAGTCATCATGTCCATCGGCTTTCACTACTACGAAACCCTGCAGACATCCCTCACGCTGCAGTGGATCGACAAATCCCGTACACCTGAGATGATGGGACGGTTGATCGCGGCGGGCTCATTTGCCTCAATCGTCACCTTTTCTCTGATCTGGCTCGCTGACGATTTCCTCAACCTTGATTATGAGTGGATCTACCTGTTGATGGGCGGCCTGACCTTGGTCATCGTTCTGATCGCCTGGCTCGGTTTTCCCCTCTTCCCCCAGCACACCGAGCAACACAAGCATATGGTGCTGCGCCGCCGCTACTGGCTCTACTACGCGCTCACTTTCATGTCCGGGGCGAGGCGCCAGATCTTTGTGGTCTTCGCCGGTTTTCTGATGGTGGAGAAGTTCGGTTACAGCGTCTCCCAGATCGCCATACTCTTTCTGATCAACGCCACACTGAATGTCTTCCTTGCACCGCGAATCGGACGCTTGATCGGAAGAATCGGTGAACGCAGAGCCTTGCTTTTAGAGTATGCTGGCCTAGTACTGGTATTCGTCGGCTATGCCGTGGTGGAGAACGCAACCGTAGCTGCCGGTCTCTATATCCTGGACCATCTCTTCTTTGCCATGGCGATCGCCCTGAAGACCTATTTCCAGAAAATCGCCGCTCCCGAAGATATCGCTTCCACCGCCGGCGTCAGCTTCTCCATCAACCACATCGCTGCCGTTGTCATCCCTGCGCTCTTCGGCGTTGTCTGGCTGACCTCACCGGCACTGGTCTTCTACACAGGCGCGGTTATGGCCATGATCTCTTTTGCCTTCTCCACACTGATTCCGGAAGCGCCGGCACAGGGAAGAGAGAGTCGTCTGGCATATTCGGGCTCGGGTGCAGAATAACTGTGTGGTGTAACAGGTTAGAGCGCTAAAACATCGCCGGGACCGGGCACGTCGGCCTGGAGATTGAAATCTCTCTCGAGTCTATCCCGAAAATCCTGCTTGGACTCCGGCTCTCCATGAACCACGTGCACATGCGGTTTTTGCTTGAAGTTGCCAATCCACTTTGACAGATTGTCCACATCCGCATGGGCGGAGAGTCCGCCGACCGTATGGATCTTCGCCTTCACCCGATACTCGTCGCCATGAATTCTCACGGTCGGTTTCCCATCGACCAGCGCACGTCCCAGGGTACCGTGAGCCTGATAGCCGACGATCATGATGTGGGCACCTCTACGCGAGATATTGTGTTTGAGGTGGTGCACGATGCGCCCACCGGTACACATCCCGCTGGCGGAGATGATAATGGCGCCGCTCTTGATCCGGTTGATCGCCATCGACTCCTGGGGGGACTGGGTAAGCTGCAGGTTCTGCAGGTGCGGCATCTCGTGGATCTTTTTTCGCAGCTTGGTCGCCTCCTCATCATAGAGGTGAGGATACTCCCAATAGACCTTACTCGCGCGAATCGCCATGGGACTGTCGAGAAAGACCTGCCATCGACCCAGCTCCCACTGGTCGTAATACTTCCCCAGGTAGTAGAGAACCTCCTGGCTGCGACCGATGGAGAAGGCGGGTATCAGCAGATTGCCTCGCTCATGGGCGGCTTCGGTGATGATCTGCCCCATCTCATCGATGGTCGCCTGCCGGTTTCGGTGACGGCGGTTGCCGTAGGTGCTTTCGACAATGACATGATCCGCCTCCTCGATGGCGGCGGGGTCGTTCAGGATAGGCGTGTCGTACTGACCCAGATCACCACTGAAAACGACCTTTCTCTCTTTCCCGTTCTCGTTCAGCCAGACTTCAACACTGCTGGAACCGAGGATATGACCGGCGTCCCGATACCGGATGTGGACGCCGGGCAGGATCTCTCTCTTCTCCCGGTATTTAAGCCCCACCAGGTTTTCCAGCGCATCGCGCGCATCCGCGACGGTATAGAGAGGTTCGATCAGCGGCTTCTTTTTCCGTTGCCGCCACTTGTTCTCATACTGGGCATCTTTCTCCTGTAGAAAGGCAGAGTCCTGCAGCAGGATATCGCATAGATCAACCGTGGCATTTTGTGCATAGATCGGTCCCTGATAGCCTTGCTTCACCAATAACGGGATTCGGCCGGAGTGATCGATATGGCCATGACTTAAAACGACCGCACTGATCTCATCCACGGAGAATGGAAAGGGCAGGCGATTCTTCTCCATCTCCTCTCTGCGCCCCTGGATCAGACCGCAATCAAGCAGTACTGTATGTCCATTGGCACGAAGAATATGGCATGAGCCTGTGATGCCACTGGTCGCACCGTAGAATTCGATATGCATTGAATCGCCTCTGAAAGGTTCTTTTTGTTGCCCCGCCAAGCACGTCTGCCAACCACTCTGTCAAGCACAGCGACATCGGTAGAGACTCAGGTATCTTCCGGCACACCCTGCCAGAGCATCTCGTAGCCGACCTCGTAGGTATCATCGCAGAAATCGGCCAGGGCGGAAAACTTCTCTTTGAACAACTTATCGGCATGGGACTTTTCGTGCTGGTCGAACGACTGCCAGAAGGTCACGATAACAATGTCGCCCATGTTTTGATTCACTCGTTTGTTTTTATGGCTGTCATCGGCACCGACAGTTCCCTCCTCGGAGATAAACCCTGCGTTCTTATAGACCTGTCCGCCGATAAAACCGCCGTTGTCGTCGCCGTAGTTGTTCTTGACCACGTTGCACATCTCGCCCAGCACCAGCTCAACGTCCTCAATGGAGACACCCTCCTTGAGATCGACCACGTTGAACAACATCACACAACCAAAAGGGATTTCTATCGGATGAAACATCGTTATGTATTCCAATTAAACAATGGACCATCGAGCATAAGTGACTCATATCATTTAAGCAAAATGGCCCCACAATTGTTTACGTTTACCGTCGCTGCCTCATGCTAACCACAATGCATCACCCAACCCGCATTCGACACTTCAAACACATACACTTACTGACCAATCTGTAATTACACATAATCAAATCAGGGAATACCTATCAACCTTAAGCCTGGATAAAATCATTAACATAGTGCGGCAGCAAACCATCGAAGCCTATCCACTTATCCTTAAGAGCAACTTTCCCTTAGCCTGTCTTTCACTCAGATTTTATTCGGGCCGATTAAATCAAAATCGAAACAAATAACCTGAAAATTATCATGGTGACAATTTGTCATTCTGTTATGACCCGAAGTCGCTATTTGTCACTTTTTTTCTGGGGATCCACCATACCGCCTTTTCCACCTATAAAAGTTTGAACACTAAAATATTCCCATCTAGGCTTTGGATGCGAGTACTCATTCAGCACAACTATTTATGCGTCAACAGTGGCGCCGATGCCAATATCAATCGATGACATAACAACTCAATCTGATCGGCCTCATGCTCTATTGCGCGCATCGGACAAACAAAACAAGACAGAAAACAAGCAATTATCCGTCGAATCAACGAAACACCATGCAAGCATGGTTATTCGGCAACACGGAGGAGACAACATGTCAAAACAACAAAAACTCAATCTGGCAGGAATTGCGGTCATTCTGTTTTTGGTTCCACTCATGGGCCATGCGGACCGACCCATCGAGCGGGTGGTCGTCTTCGGTGACAGTCTGTCTGACTCGGGGAACGCATTCTTCCTCGGCGGCAGAAATCTGGAGCCTCCCTATACCACCCTCGATCCACTCCTGATACCCGACGCACCCTACGAACGAGGCGGCAACCACTTCAGCAATGGCCTGACCTGGATCGAGCAGTTCGCCGAACCCCTTGACCTTGAAGATACGGTCAGGCCCGCATTCAAAGGCGAAAACACAGGTGAACTGCAGATGACCAACTACGCCGTAGGCGGTGCAAGAGCCCACGAGAACGGGGTCAACATCAATCTGGCGACACAAGCCACCGCCTTCTTTGACGACACCGATGGTGCGGCTCCATCCAACGCACTCTATGTGATCGCCCTCGGCGGCAACGATGTTCGGGATGCTGTTGCTGCCCTGGCTTTCGACCCCACCGGTGCGGCCAGTGGCGCTATCCTCAACGCCGCGCTCACAGCCATATCGGACCAGATCATCTCCCTGCACACGGCCGGCGCAACAAAGCTGATGGTCGGTAATGCCCCCGATCTCTCCCTCACACCCGCCATTCGCCGCCTCGACCTTCTGCAACCGGGCACAGGAATCGCTGCAGCGATCCTCTCTGCACAATTCAATGCCGGGCTTGAAGCAACACTGAGCCAACTGAGCGCCGTGCTGCCGGGATTGGAGATCGCGCGACTCGATCTCTTTGGCAGCCTGCATGAACTGGTAGCCGACCCCCAATCCGCGGGGCTGACAAATGTGGTGGACGCCTGCGTCATACCAGACCAGGAGCCTGCCGCCTGTAAAAAACCCAAGCGCTATCTCTTCTGGGACGGCATCCATCCCACCAAAGTAACCCATGGTGTATTGGCAGAGAAAGCCCGGGCTGCCCTCAATCAACTTTCTATCACACCGGAATGATGCAGGAGGACAAACCCGCATCCAGAAGTGCATTGAAGCGAACACAGAAGTCCCAACAAAATCAATCGATCGGTATTGGCCCATCAAAAAACGGGCAACCACTGAGGAGGAAGGAATAATGACTCAAACAGAAAACAGTCAGGATCCCGCCACAGCCCCTGACATGCCACGTCGTGATTTTCTCAAACGTTCGATAGCTGCCGGCGCGCTGACAATTACCGGCGCGCCTTTCATCGGCAACGCAGTCGCCGCGGAGACCACTACCTGGAAGATCCAGACCTCCTGGCCTGGCGGTATCGGCCTTGAGGTCTTCAAGGATTGGTGCAACGGCATTAAGGAAAAAACCGGTGGTGAGCTGGCATTCAAGCCCTTCGGTGCCAAGGATGTGGTGGGCGAATTCCAACTCTTCGACGCAGTGAAGAACGGGGTGCTGGATGCCATGAACCCCTTTACACTCTATTGGGCCGGTCGCATGCCGATCGCGGTTTTTCTCGCCTCCTATCCCCTCGGCCTGCGTAATCCCCACGAGTGGGATACCTTCTACTACGGTCTCGGCGGTCTGGAACTGGCCCAGGAGGCTTTCGGCCAGATGGGACTCCATTTTGTCGGACCCATTCACCACGGACCCAACATCATCCACTCCAAGGTACCGATCCGCTCGATCGATGATTTTCGCGGACGCAAGATGCGTCTGCCCGGCGGCATGGTAGCAGAGGTGTTCCAGGCCGCCGGGGCGAAGACCACACTGCTGCCCGGCTCGGAGATCTTCCCAGCACTGGAGAAAGGCACCATCGACGTGGCCGACTACGTGGGACCGGCGGTCAACTACGCCCTGGGTTTCCATCAGGTGACCAAGTACATCTCCATGGGACCACCAGGATTCATGTCCATCTATCAACCGGTCGACCTGATGGATCTCACGGTCTCTAAAAAGTCGTGGAACAAACTGTCCAAGCCGATGAAGCAGTTTGTCGAGATGGAGGTTCACACCTACTCCGACCTGCATCATGCGGCAATTCAGGCAGCCGACCAAAAGGCCTGGAAGAAATTCGAGGAGGCCGGCACCGAAGTCACCCGCCTCACCCAAGACGACGTAGAGGCCTTCACCCAGTTGGCGGTGCCCCTCTGGTACAAGTGGGCAAACAAGGATGCCTTCGCCGCCAAGGCTTTCAAGATCCAGTTGGAATATATGATGTCCGGCTCTCTGGGTTATGTGGATAAGGAGATGATCAAGGGTCACAGCTTGAAAAGTTAGATCTTTGATATGCGCCGGGAGCCTGACTTTCGGCAGGCTCCCGACGACCCAGTCATTCATCCAACCAGAACAACCGCACCGATAAACCGGTGCCGCTGGGAGACACAGTCCCATGCCTGAGATCAGTTTCGTACTGCCCCACTGGCTCTACTGGAGCGGTCTGATCCTGTTCCCCCTGGTGACCATGGTGCTCTTCCGCAGAGCACGAACCGAAACCCCCACTGAACCCCTCTCCCTGCCACTCGGTTACTTTCTACTGATCGTCGGCGGCTTCATCGGTGTCCACCGACTCTATCTGAAGAGTGTATGGGCACTGGCGTTCATCGCCCTGTTCGCCTCCCTGCTGGTGGTCAATGTGGAAGTACGGGACGCCCGCGACAATCTCTCCGCGGCACAGAACGACATCAAGCTGGCTGAATTCAAGGTACAGCGTGCCGAGCGTGCGATCAAGAAAGGTCGCCGCAACGCAGAACAACGCATGACTGAGGCCAACGAAAAATTACTCACCGCCCAAACCGCTCTGACGACAGTCGAGGAAAATAGCCAGCAATGGAACAACACCGCCCAACTCATTGGAGGCGGCATGTTGCTGCTACTGCTCGTCGACGCTCTGTGGATGCCGAAGCTGATACGTCAACGCAACCATGCCGAGCAACTGCAGTCGGACGAGGGCGTCCACTGCCCCAGTGTGGAAGCGGAACGAAAAGATCGTCTCGAACCTTTTTTCATCAACCGGGCGATCTCCCGGATCAACGGCATCTCTGGTGAGTTCGTCGCTTACTGGTCGGTCATTGCGGTCTTCGTCTACTACTACGAAGTCATTGCCCGTTATGTGTTCAACTCGCCGACCAACTGGGCTCATGAAAGTATGTTTCTGATGTTCGGCATGCAGTACCTCATCGCCGGCGGTTTTGTCCTACGGGAAGGGGCACATGTTCGGGTGGATGTTATCTACAACAAATTTTCGACCCGCACCAAGGCAGTGGTGGATATTTTCACTTCTCTCTTTTTCTTCATCTTCATGTTCACACTGCTGGTAACCGGCTGGACCTTTTTCCACGATTCCTACGAGGTGAATGAGGTCTCCATCTCGGAGTGGGGCATCCACTACTGGCCGATCAAGCTGGCTCTTTCGCTTGGGGCGTTGCTGCTGTTGATCCAGGGTATTGCACAACTGATCAAGGACATCACTGTGGCGATAAACCCCGACGCGGCAACCCTCAACGCCAAAGCGAAACCGGAAGGTTAGCCCCATGGGATTGGAAATCGACATCGTCTGGTTGACCATCCTGATGTTCGGCTCTCTGCTGATCCTCCTGATGGCCGGTCTTCCGCTGGCCTTCGTCACCGGCGGCCTGGCCTGCGTCTTTCTGTTCCTGTTCGGCGATGCCGCCATGCTGAACATTCTGCCGTCACGCATCTTCCCGCTGATGACCAACTACCAGTTGTCAGCCATCCCTCTCTTTATCTTCATGGCCTCGATGCTGGAACGGGCGGGAATCATCGAAGAGCTCTACGACATGGTCTACAGGATCCTGGGCGGACTGCGCGGCGGGTTGGCGATCTCCACCATCATCGCCTCGACCCTGCTCGCCGCCATGTGCGGCGTCATCGGCGCCACCGAAGTCACCATGGGCATGATCGCCCTTCCCGCCATGATCCGCCGCCACTACCACCCGACCATCGCCTGCGGCTCCATCCTTGCCGGCGGCACGTTGGGCATACTGATCCCGCCATCGATACTGGCAATCCTGTTTGCGGTCATTGCCCAGCAATCGGTCGGCGAGCTCTTCATCGGCGCAGTCATACCCGGCCTGATCCTCTCCGGCCTCTATATTCTCTATGTCTCGATTGCCACCACCATCAAACCGACCTGGGGACCGCCCCTGCCCAAAGAGGAACGCGTCGACACCAGAGAGAAGATCCGCCTGCTCGGCAATATGTTCGCACCCCTGATTCTGGTCGCGCTGGTCCTGGGCATCATCTTCGCCGGCATCGCCACACCGGTTGAAGCCGCGGGTGTGGGTACCTTCGGCGCGCTGGTGGTGGCCGCCATGCATCGGCGTCTCACCATCGAGAACATCCGCTCCGCCGCCATGACCACTTTGCGGGTCACCGGCATGGTGCTCTGGATCATCTTCGGCGCCACCCTCTTCGTCGGCTTCTACGTGGTCAACGGGGGGCAGGAGTTCGTCAACGAATCGATCGCCGGCACCGGTTTGGGGCCCTACGGCATATTGATCCTGATGATGGTGATCCTGGTGATCCTCGGCATGTTTCTCGACTGGGTCGGCATCCTGCTGCTGGCGGTACCGATATTTATTCCGTTGATGAAGACCATGAGTTTCGACGGCGTCTTCGGGCTGCCGGGTGTCAGCCCACATGAACTCCCCCTCTGGTTCGGTGTGGTCTATATGGTCAACATGCAGATGTCCTTCATCAGTCCGCCCTTCGGTTACGCCCTCTTCTACCTCAAGAGCGTTGCACCACCGGAGGTGACCATGGGGCAGATCTACCGCTCATCCCTACCCTTTCTGGTTCTGCAAGCCGTCGGCCTGGCCATCTGCATCATTTTTCCAGAAGTCGTTTTATGGCTGCCACGACAAGTCTACGGTTAAGATGGCATATGGGATTCATCCCCCAGCCAACCGTGAACAACACGACCGGAGTTACTTCATGAAAATCGTATCTGGTGCGCAAACCGGTGTTGACCGAGCTGCGCTGGACGCCGCATTGGAGAGCCACAACCCTGCCGGCGGCTGGTGTCCTCAGGGTAGAACTGCTGAAGACGGCATCATCCCTGAAATCTACCCTGTCACAGAACTGCCAAACGCCGGCTACAGAGAACGAACAAAACAAAACGTTATCGACAGTGATGCCACTTTGATTATCTACTTCGCTACACTCTCCGGCGGCACCTTATTTACCGCCGACTGTTGTCACGAATTGAACAAACCGCACTTACTGATCGATGCTGACAAGCGTTCGGTTGAAGATGCGGCGGAAGAAGTCTTGTCATTCATCAAGCGACACAAGGTCACCGTTTTGAATGTGGCGGGCCCCCGCGCAAGTGGCGATGCGCGTGCCTATGGATATGCCAAACAATTGGTTCTGACAACTCTGAGTGAACTTTGACAACTGCATAATCGATCCAGCAGATGAATATCATTTCCGTTACACCGAAGATCCGGGCGAACGCATATCAGATTGACCGCCTTGGTGGCATTTCAAGATAACGGTCCCGAAGGTAAAGACGGTCTGTCGACTCAAGCCTGCAGCCTGCCCGGCCCTTGATACAAAATTTTACGATTATCTTTAAATGCCGTGATTTCGTATCCAGGCATACCAACTTACCCTATCTTTTCTATAGAGACTGAAGGTCGCCAGTAGACCCAAGGTAGTACAAGAACCCACCTGTTCTCCCTGTTCTCACCGATTCATCGACACCCCCCGATAACGATAGAATCGATCTGCTGCTAGTATTTCTGGGAATGTTCCCCCAAACAACCCGATAAGCCACATTTAAGTATGGGTGTTCTGATAATACACGGCCAATCAAAATGCTCATGACAAAAGAGATATCAATCAACCAGACAATCATTTCTGCAGTGGTTTTCGTCTTCACCATTTCCGGCTGCGGTGGTGGTGGTGGCGACAGCAGCAATCCCACCACGGTCACGAACCTATCTGGTACGGCGACCAAAGGTATCGTAAAAAACGCCCTCGTTGAGGCACGCAGGATTGAAAACTACCAACGCACGGACACAGTCATTGCCAGCAGTGTCACAGATGATTCCGGAGGTTACAGCCTGGATCTGGCAAATATTCCGGCAGGGGTAATTGAGGTCACCGTACGTGGCCGAACCGATGCCATATCCACCATGGTCTGCGATGCACCTTCCGGTTGTGGGAATTATGCGGCCTATATCGGTACCGGACCATTTACCATCAGCGATATTCCCCAGGCAGACCTGAACGCCAACGGGCAGGTCGACTTCGGTGAATCTCACCCTATCGACGACGCTTTCCAGATGAAATCGCTGACCACGGTGAACACGCCGGGAAGCGCTGTCACCGCACACATAACGCCCATGACTCACCTGGTGGCTGAGATCGCCTATGCCGAAAGCCGGGTGACCGCGACGGATTTGAGCGCCATCACCGAAGATATCCAAACCCTGTTTGGCTTCTCTTCTGATCCGACACTCATTCAGACCGTTGATCTCACAGACGCCCAATCCTCAGCGGCAATATTGAATACACTGACGCAGGAGCAGATTAACGCAACACTCCAGGTAACCGCTCTTTTTGCCAGTATCGCAGAACAGTCCGGCCTGAACGGAATCACCCTTACGGATGCACTCGACAGCTTTTCATCTGCAACCCGGAATACATTGATCGGCAATGCAGTGAGCCAGACTGAAACACTGTTCACGCCAGGAAATCTCTCCAACCTGCAGGACGACGTCCTGGCAGCCGCAGACAGTGGCGACCTCACCTCATATATCAATTTCGCACCGGTTGCCGATGCCGATAACGGGACGACGGACGAGGGGGGCAGCACCATTGTCTATCTTCTGGATGGAGACAGTGATGCCGACCAGGACAGTCTTAGCGTTACCAACCTTACGGCACCCAACCACGGTACCGTACAGATCAACAACGACGGCAGCGCCACCTATACGCATGACGGATCTGAAACCGTCGAAGACAGTTTCACCTACACTGCCAGTGACGGGGTTTCCGAGTCCGCAGTCACCCCGGTCACTATTGCGATCACACCACTGAACGATGCGCCGGTGGCAGATAACGACACCGGAACCGTCAGTGAGGGCGGCAGCGTGACAATCCATGTGTTCAATGGGGATAGCGATGCTGAAGGGGATGCACTAACCGTCACCAATCTCACATCACCTTCCCATGGCGCCTTACAGCTCAACAACGACGGCAGCGTCATCTATACACACAACGGATCCAACACTGTCAGTGACAGTTTTAACTACACCGCAAGTGACGGGGCTCTTGAATCCTCCATTGCCACAGTCAGCATTACTATTCTGCCGGTTAACTTTACACCCATAGCGATCAACGACAATACATCAATCGCCGAAGGTGGCAACACCATCATTCCAGTTCTGGCAAACGACAGCGATGCTGACGGTGACAGCCTGAGCGTGACGAATCTCACCTCACCCAGCCACGGCATTGTCAGCCTCAATCCCAACGGTACTGTCAACTACAGTCATGACGGTTCTGAAACGGTACTAGACAGTTTTTCATACACGGCCTTTGACGGCATCAACAGCTCTACCTCCGCAACCGTCAACATAACAGTATTGCCGCTAAACGATCCCCCCGTGGCAAACAACGACAGCGGGACCGTCAACGAAGGCAGCAGTGTGGCAATCGCCGTACTTAATGGGGATAGCGATGCGGAAGGCGATGCATTAACCGTCACCAACCTCACATCACCTTCTCACGGCAGCCTGCAGCTAAATGGCGATGGCAGCATCACCTATACCCACAATGGTTCAAATACTACCAGTGACAGTTTTACTTACACCGCCTACGACGGCATAAGCAGTTCTGCCGTTGCAACAGTTAACGTCACGATCGTACCGCAAAACGACGCCCCTGAAGCGATCAGCGATAATGCCGCTGTCAGTGAAGGCAGCAGCATTGCGATAACTCCACTGACCAATGACAGTGACGCCGACCAGGACAGTCTTAGCGTGACCAATCTCACGTCACCCAACCACGGTACCGTACAGCTCAGCAACGACGGCATTGTCACCTATACGCATGACGGATCAGAAACCCTCACAGATAGCTTCACCTACACCGCCAGTGACGGGGTTTCCGAATCCGCCGTCACCACGGTCACTATCGCGATCACACCGCTGAACGATGCACCGGTAGCGGATAACGACAGTGCAACAGTCAGTGAAGGCGGCAACGTTACGATAGCCGTACTCAATGGGGATAGCGATGCGGAAGGCGATGCGTTAAGCGTCACCAACCTGACCTCTCCGACACAAGGTACAGTGCAGCTGAATAGCGACGGCAGCGTCACCTATATCCACAACGGATCCAACACCGTCAGCGACAGTTTCACCTACACAGCCAGCGACGGGAGCAGTGAATCCGCCATCGCCACTGTGAGCATCACCATTGTGTCGACCAACGATATACCAGTCGCCGTTAGCGACAGCGCGACGGTTAACGAGGAAGGCAATACGACCATCGCCGTACTCAACAACGACAGTGACGCCGACGGCGACAGCCTGAGCGTGACCAATCTGACATCTGCTGGTCACGGTATTGTCAGCCTCAATCCCAACGGCACAGTCAACTATACCCATAACGGATCTGAAACCTTCAGTGACAGCTTCACCTACACCGCCTATGACGGCATCAACACTTCCGCCATTGCCACTGTCAACATCACGGTGTTGCCGCAGAACGACGCGCCGGTGGCGAACAATGACAGCGCCGCTGTCAGTGAAGGCGACAGCATCACCATCACCCCGCTGATCGACGACACTGACGCCGAGAACGATACCCTGAGCCTGACCAATCTGACCGCCCCGGACAACGGTACCGTCCTGCTCAATGGCGACGGCAGCGTAACCTACACACACGATGGATCCGAAACCCTCAGCGACAGTTTCACCTACACAGCCAACGACGGGAGCCTGGACTCCAACATCGCGACCGTGAGCATCGCCATCACGCCACAGAACGATCCACCAGTCTTTGTCGTCTCCGGTGCTGATGCAGATCTACCCATCGACACAACCTATACGCTCACCGTAACAGCCGCCGACCCGGATGGCGATCCACTGACCTATTCGGCAACCGGTCTGCCCGACTGGCTGACTTTCAATCCAGGCACCCGTACATTGAGCGGCACTCCGACATGGGGTGATCTGGAAAAGAGCTTCACGGTAACCCTTTCGGTCACAGACAGCGTGGTTACGGTGGACAATCAGTTCACCCTCTCCGTACAGGAGCCCAGTATCATTACCGACCGGATGGCCCATCGTCTATTGTTGCAGGCCACATTCGGCCCGATCCAGAGCGACATACAGCAATTACAGAGCCAGGGGCTGGTGAGCTGGCTGGACAACCAGTTGAATATGCCCTCTGCTTACGACAACAGCGGCGACGACTGGAAGACACATCTGGAAAGATGCATTGAGATCGCCCTCGCCGCTGAACCCGCCACCAACTGGTACGGCACGCCCGCTTTCAATGAAGCCACTGCAGACGGCAATAGCGATGATTATCAGATGGCGGCCTGGTGGGACAATGCACTGGGCAATCCGGACATCTCGCTCTCTGTCGGCAGTGACCAGTTACGTCAGCGCATGGCCTATGCCCTGAGCCAACTGCTTGTCACGTCCCATACCGCATTCCCCCTCAATCGTCGCGGCGAGGCCCTGGCCTACTACTACGATCTTCTGGCCAGGCACGCCCTCGGCAACTATCGGACACTGCTGGGTGAAATCTCCCGCAGTCCCACCATGGGGGTCTACCTTTCCCATCAGGGAAACAGAAAAGCCAATGCAGCGGCGGGCACCCGGCCGGACGAGAACTTTGCCCGTGAGATCATGCAGCTATTCACCATTGGTCTCTACGAGTTGAACCTGGACGGCAGCCCGAACCGGGATGCGAACCACCTGACCTATCCCGATGCAAGCAGCGGCCTGGTACCGACCTACACCCAAACCGATATCGAAGAGCTGGCCAAGGTCATGACCGGCTGGGATCTGGTCGACAACAACCGGTACGGTCGGCTGGCCAACCGTGACGGCGACTACACCCGGCAGATGGAATTCACCCCAGGCGAACACGAAGACGAAATCGAGGAGGGGGGTGACGGCAACGTCACTATTTTAGGCAGTACGATAGCGCTCAACAGCGGCAGTGACGGCAGCGGGATGGATCCGGTGATCGATCTGCTTTTCGCGCACCCAAATACCGCACCCTTTGTGAGCAAGCACCTGATTCAGCGCTTTGTCTCATCGAATCCCAGTCCATCCTATATTGCCCGCATTGCCGCCGTATTTAATGACAACGGCATAGGTGAGAAAGGCGACCTGAAAGCCGTGATACGTGCCATACTGCTCGATCCGGAGGCCCGCGGCGACAACGCCCAGTCCGACCCCAACTTTGGCAAAGTCAAAGAACCGTTACTGGCATTGACCCACTTTCTACGCGCCGTCAACACGTCGCCCCTGAATGGCTGGTCAAGCCAGGGCGGGATTGCCATGTCCAATCTCTACTGGCTGCCCAGACCGGAGAGCTTTTTAGGCCAGGCGCCCATGCGATCACCCTCAGTGTTTAATTTCTACAGTCCCGACTTCATTCCCAGCGACAGCTATTTCAGCACCAACGCTCTTGTCGGCCCCGAATACCAGATCCAGACCGATCAGATGCTGGTGGATTACAGCAATAAACTCAACGCACTGGTACAGACTTACGAGAGAACCAAGATCGAGATCACCGACGGCTCGGATCCCGCCACCTTCGCCGCCACCAAAACTCATACCAACCAAAACCTGATATTGACCGACTTCACGCCCTTGATGGAGATGTTCGAACAGGCCATGGAGGGTGACAGCAACGGCGATTTTGCCCAGATTCAGAGTACAGTCACCGATGCGCAGGGCGACACACCCAAAGCCAATGGGATCGATGCCCTGCTCGATTACCTTGACCTGGTCCTGCTAGGAAACCGCATGACACCGGAATTCCGCGCCGGACTCAAACACTACCTGTTGGTCAGCAGCGGTACCAATGTCAATAACAACGCCACCGAAGCCCGATTGGTGATTCGCGATGCCTTCCGCATGACCGCTACCTCCAGCCAGTTCATGATCCAGAAATAGCCGAGACCGTCATGATGAAAACCAAAAGTTCACTCAAGAGTCGCCGTCATTTTCTCAAAACCGTCGCGGGTCTCGGCACCCTGGGCGCCATGGGATCGATCGGGCAATTCGCCTTTCCCAGGCATGCCATTGCCGATGCGCCACCGTTCAGCGATTACAAGGCACTGGTCTGCATCTTCCTCTACGGCGGTAACGACAGCTTCAACATGTTCGTACCCGGGTCGACACATGCCAATTATGCGTCCCTGCGGGGGACATTGGGCGTTAGCAATACAGATCTGGATCTGACAACGATTGCCGGCGGCACGGATCTCAATAACGGCAATCTCGGCCTGGGCAGCCTGAATCCCTACAACGTCGACCTGACACAGGAGACAGCCTATACCAAAGGCCTCTATCCACTCTCTGGCAGTAACGGTATCGATCTCGGCGTCAACGGCGTCATGCCCGAACTGGCGCAGTTGATCACGGACAACAAGGCCAACGTCATTGCCAACGTGGGTACTCTGGTGAATCCGGTCACACGACAGGAAATCCAGGCGAAAACTGCCAACCTCCCGCTGTTTCTGTTTGCCCATAATCACCAGCAGCGGGCATTGCAGACAGGTCAGGCCGACAACCTGAACGATGTGGGTTGGGCCGGCCGTATCGCCGACAACTGGACCGGCGTCAACGGCAACAGCACCTTGGGGTTGAATCTCTCTTACGCGGGCAACGACCGCATGATGATCGGCAACGACACCACACCGTTAGTGTTGAAACCGAGCACGCCGCCCGTCTATACCGGCATGAAACTGGCCCATAACAACGCCCACGACGACCGTCGCGCCTTGTTCAAAGCATTAGCGGAGATCGAGGGAAGCGGTCCCAATGCAACCTTTGACGCCACCAATACCTTTAGTACAACCGATCCCTTCATGGACCTTTACAGCCGTATGCAGGCCAAGTCCATGGACACCTTCGACGCCCTCTACAACACCTGGGTGAACAACCCGGCGAATTATACTTCCACCGGTCCATACGGCGAACCGCTCTTCAGCGTACCTTCCAACAGCGATCTCGGTTTCACCGACAACATCAAAGGCAGTCTTATCGGCCAGCTCGGTGCAGTCGCCAACATGATCGATCTGACCGCCAACAATGTAGGTAGTCTGAGCGGTTTCAATCGCCAGATATTCTTTGTGCAGCTCGGTGGTTTCGATACCCATAGCAGTCAGTTGATAAACCACCCGCTCCTGTTGCGCGAACTGAGCCTGGCGTTATGGAAGTTTCAGAAAGCCCTGGAAGAGAAGGGCCACGCCAATAAAGTCACCACCTTCACCATGTCGGACTTCGGCCGCACCGTGAGTAACAACGGCAGCGGCACCGATCACGCCTGGGGCGCACATCATATTGTCATGGGAGGGGATGGACTCGGCGCTGCCGGCAGCCTCAACGGTGGCAGGATGCTCGGCAGCTTGCCGGATCTCTCCCTGGGTAGTGCCGATGACTACAGCGGCAAGGGAAGGATCATTCCCACCCTGGCTCAAGACCAGCTGAACGCAACGCTATGCAGTTGGTTTGGTGTGGATACGACACTGATGCCGAACATCTTTCCCAACCTGGTCAACTTCCAGACAGGTGCCGGTATCGAATCCGCCTATCTCGACCTGTTCGCATGAGGTGTGGATTGTTCTGAGCAATGACGTATTGACACTGTTTGAGGGGCATGGGGGCTTCATCCTGTTAACTTAAGCAGACCGCTATAAAGCCTCCACTGGGAAATTTTTTGGGAATCACTGTTCGACCCGCTTTTCAATTGCATTACCTTGGGGGAGAATGGCAATAAGCACTCTACTCTCGTTGGTGACGGTCCTAAGCTTCCCTACCCACTCTCTTCGCAACCTGGTTGCCATATCACAGCGAGCCTGCCTTTGGCCACAATAATTGACACAACAGACTGAACTCACACTCACTGATCAGCGTCCACGAATTGCGCCATACCAGAGTTCATAGCTCACGAAGTCTGTTGTGTTAGTCATCTTCTAGTCTTTTGAACTTTGGAGAATTTCTGTGTCTGTTAGCAGTTGCTCCGAAAATCTCTTCTGACGAAGGCGCTCACCGATGGCGTCACGAATACGAATCAAATCGCCATCTAGTGCCGGTTGACCGTGCCACCATTGATAGTCAGGTGATTGGTGACCCACACCATAGAGAACATTCTTGTGGTGTCGGATCAGGCTCAGCCTTAATTTTGTAAGTGAATCTGTCTGACCATGATCAGAGGCGGCAATCAATGCTTCTCCTTCTATCAGCTTGAGGTCCGCGATCTCCATCTGACGATATCCGTTGGCAAACTGCTCGCGGACATAACGGGGACTGTGACAGCCCGAACAAACCCATTGACGCATTTCCGGTCCGCGGCCGGGCGCCATAGTATCTCCATGGTCGCCATCATGGAAATGGCAATAACCACAGCCGGGAGCTCTGTAGTTTCCGGCCTTTAATCGTTTTTGCCAGTCCTGTTTAACCGACTCAAGCCTACTGATAACGCCATGTTTTGATGTTGTATAACTGTGGCTGGCGGGACCTTCATGACAACCCGAGCAGGTGTCGTTCCGCCTGGCTTTTACGGCCGAGCCTTGATGAAAATCACCATGACAGCTACTGCACTCGACTCCGGACTCCGGTCCATGGGCACTCGCACGCCATTGTCGGATCAATTCAGGATCCCGCTCTGTGTGGCAGCTGACACACTCCGTATCCGTATAAGGCCCCTCCTGCGTGGCTTCTTCAGCCAGCACGGCTTGTACATTAAGGACGAGCACACCCAGCAGGCAGACGATAGGCCTGATCCGAATTGAGACGATAAGTCCGAGACGGGGGAGCATTAATTGTTCTCCCGATTGTACTCGGTGTATACACCCCTGTTCCAAAGCCGGGATAACTCTGAATTGATTTCCGACATCTGCTTGGCATTGGAAGACGCTCGCAGTTCACTGGCTTTGGCCTTGATACGATCCAGCGAGGCAGTCATTTTATTATGACCATCCTCAACGCCCGCGAAATTTCCATGTGCTGCAGATTTATACGACCCAAGATTGTCGAAATACCACATCTCAAAATAGTCACGCTCGATGGCGGAGACATTGTAGAAAGCCGATGCCTGTCCTTCGAAAAAACCGATACGCTCTCTCGGCCACCAGCTACCCATCGGATAGGGAGGCCGCTCACCCACAGCGGGTTGAAGCAGATCGTCACTGCGCAGATCCTTAAGAACATCCTCTGCCGCATAGAGTTTTTCCCATGCCCGTTTACGTTCCTTGTCCAGCTCAGCCAGCCATTGTGCGGCCCTCTTCTCCTCATGACAATCACTGCATAGGTTGATCCAGCGCTTGCGCAATACCTTATTCTTGGAAGTGTGGGGATTGATTTCACGCAGACCGAATTTCCACAGCGATTTATGCGCCACCTGATGACGACCGCCATCCATATGACAGTAGGCGCAGGTAGGGGCCTTGTAGTTACCCTTGATCAGGGGTTTTGACCAATCCCAGTCCTTACCTTCGGCGAGGTAAATTTTTCCGTGTGCGGAAGCGAAATAACTTTCGTCATCCGGATGTGGCGGTCCTGAATGGCAGGTGATGCAGGCCTCTGAGCGGCGCGCCTCAGCAGCATCGAAGCGGTGTCGTGTATGGCAGGAGTCACACTTGGTGGCAACCGAGTGGCACTGAACACAGGACTGGACCTCTGCTATGGGCTTGTCAGCGAAATGGGGGGCATCCACCGCCCGCTCCATCGCCAGCACATGGCTTGGAAAACCGTAGCGGGCTTCATCCCTGAACTCACCGTGTTGTTGTTCGTGGCAACTACCGCACACATCGGGCGTGGGTAGTCTTAACTGTTGATGGTCGCTACCATGACAGTCATTACAATAGACCGGCTCACTGCCTTTGGCATGTCGACTGGCACGCCAGTCGGCGACGATGCCGGGGGTGATTCCCTCATGGCATTGGATACACAGTTCTGCTTTGAATACGCCTGCTACTGTTTCGGTTGACTGATAGAAGTTGTCCGGATCCCAATATCCCTGTACAGGATCGGGTGACCAGTCCCGTGAGTAGAGTCCCGTTCCTGCACCTCCCTTGCTCCAGTGCACGTAGGCAAAGCCTGCCGATACGGCCAGCAACGCCATAATCGGTAGTGATATCAATATCAATCGATAACGCATGATTTGGTTCCATTGTGGAAGTTACGCCACCAACGGAGCAATCCAACCCCCATCAACACCAGGAAAGGAAGCAAGGCCAGGCTGCGTGTCAGCCAGGGATGGCCATCTACTCCACCAGTATCGGGTTCGTAATCAACAATCGAGTTTGCGGAATGGCGTTGCAGATAGGCCAACAGCAGCTTTTGATCTTGTGGCTGCATGGTATCCACCCTGCCCATCAATCCACCGAAACGGTTAGATACATCCATCAGCATGAACATCCTGGATGCCACATCATGCCACTCGACTGTGGTGTGACGATCAGGACCAGGCAGGTTGTGACACTGAGTGCAGTATCGGTTAAGCAGTGCTGCGCCAGGAGCCTGTGCCTCGGGAAGCGATTCGGCAGTAAGACCTGGCGGCAGTGTGTCTTTATAGACTTCACAAAGATCGATTTCGGCCCAGGTGTGGCTGGCGGCAACAGGCAGTGACAGAATAAGCAGAAGAGGCAATATGACGATCCGGTTCATACCCTTCTCCTGCTGTCCAGATGGCTCAACATGCCTTCAGCCGCCTTGCGGCCCATAGCCATAGCATTGACGGCCAGATTAGGCCCAAGTGTATTGTCACCTCCTGCCCATATTTTTGGGTGTGTCGTTTGTCCCTGATCATCCACCCGAATGCGTCCATCCCTCTCGACGGCGATATTGAACCTCTCCAGCCACCGGGGCGGCGCAGGTTTCTGACCCAGAGCAAGAATTACCAGATCGGCTTCAATACTGACGGTGCCGCCTGGAGTTGCAAAACGCACCTTGCTAACACGCTCCGTTCCCATGCACCCAAGCGGTGTGTGTTCAAGCAAAAAACGGACACTCTCATCCCGAGCCAACTCAATCTCCTTGGGTGACGCGCGTAAACACTCCTCGGGCCCGCGGTAGGCGACCGTAACCTGTGCACCCAGACGAATCGCTGAACGTGCGCAATCCATGGCGGTATCCCCGCCACCAAGAACCAGTACCTGCTGTCCGCTTAATCGCTTCTTCACACCAGCGTTGACTCTTTCCAACCATGCTAAGGCCTGCACAACGCCTGTAAGGGTTTGTCCAGGCAATTCGATTGCGCGCGAATTTTGTGCGCCCATGCCTAAAAAAATGGCGTCATGTTCTACAAGTAAACCGGATATATCAGCACCTTCCACCGCAGTACCTAGAGAGAAGCGGATTCCTGCCTGTTCAAGCAGTGCATGCCTGTGGTCCAGCAGGTCCTTATCCAGCTTGAAAGAGGGAACACCTGTCTGCAGCAAACCACCAATCTTGGTTGATCGCTCGTAAACGGTGACTTCGACGCCTTCCCGGTTCAGCCGCTCCGCACAACTCAAACCGGCTGGGCCGCCACCGATAATTGCAGCCTTATAACCGGTCCGGCATACAGGTTTGTTTGGTTGCCAGCCTGCATCGAGTGCCTGACGGGCAATATTTCGTTCAATGGCACCGATGGTGACTGCACCTTCCAGCCGATTACGGGTGCAGCCCCCTTCACAAAGGCGATGTTGCGGACAGATCGTTCCGCACACCTCGGGCAGAGGCGAGGTTGAATGGACCAGGTCTCCTGCCTGCACCCAATCCCCTTTGGCGGCGGCCTCCAACCAATCCGGAATAAAGTTACATAACGGACAGGCATTGCGGCAACCGGGAACACCGCAATCCAGGCAGCGGCCAGCCTGTTGCTGCAGATCCTTTATGGAGAGTATTTGACCGCTTTCCTTCCAATCACTGACCCGCTCTTCAGTGGGGCGAGGTAGAGGTTCTATCCGCGGCTTGGAAACATTTGCTTTGCGTTTCAGCAGGTGGCTGGCATCCTGCCGCAATTCTGGACGGAACAGGTTTCGTACATCACGAATCGCCAGCGCATCCGTGGGGCAGGAGATGATGCAACGAGCGCAGCCCATGCAGTCCTCCAGGCCGGTGACACTTCCTGTTGCCTTACCTTGTTTCCACACTGGAATGCCCATATCACAGACCTGTTCGCAGCGACGGCAATCGACACACTGTTTTGCATCCATCTCGATGCCATAAAATCCGGCATGATTAAGCAGACCAAATGTTGATCCATAAGGGCAGAGGTAGCGGCAGTAAAAACGGTTACCCGTGATAGGAATTATAAAAAAGGAGCCGAAATAGGTAAGCCCTACTGTCAGGCCGAACATGCCAACCAGGGTCACTGTCCAGGTATTGGGCGGAAACTGTGTAGACACCATCACCCCTACATACCAGATGAAGAATAACCACTTGGTATGACGCAGGCGCCAGGCCCAGTCGCCGCGTAGCGAGAAGCGGCGAAAAGGAAACCCTACGGTTTCGCGTATGCCCACACAGGGACAGCCGAAGCCGCAAATAATCCGCCGTCCAAATAGAAAAACCAGTAGCAGGGTGAGAAAGAAAGTCAATGTTCCCGGCGTATGCAAGGCGGGGAAGACCGGTTGACTCCAGACATAACCCGTATAGGGTTCAAATATCGGCATAAGCCACGGGATCAGCCACCAGAAGCCGGTGACGACAGTGACCAGAATGATCAGTCGTTTGCGGGTATAGGCGTTCTGTTCAGCACGAATACGCCAAAGACCAAACGCAAGGATTATGGCGTATTCAGTATAGCGGTTGAGCCAGATAGGACTTTCATACAGATAGAGCCATGATTCGTTGAGCCAACCCAGGAACGCCAGTGTGAAGGCGCCCATGGAGAGCATCATCACCCAGCCTCTATAACGTCCTGGCAGCGCATCCTGACTCATCGCGGCATTAGGGCGGGCACGATAGGTCAGAATCGAATCTTGTTGACTGACTGTATTCATGTTTTCAAGACATTCCTACCGCAAGCCTCTCTTGGTTCCCCTGTGACATTCCGCCGGGGACCTGGTGGATATCGAATAAACCACGTATGGCCAAAGATGGCTTTTTTTGGCAGTAGTGTGAGTGGATTTCCCACACCGCCATGACATCAAACATGCTGAAGAGAAACGCAATCGAACAGGAACCTAATTCCCACCAATCCACTCGCGAAAATGCATGATCGACTGTCCTCCTATGGCCATTCTGCTATAATTTTTTTGTGAATCTTATATTCAATAGATCTCTTGAATAATTGAAGCTAAAAAGAGCCGATATGTCAAATTTCAAACACGATCTTTTCAACCATTTTGCTCGTGTCGCAAAGGCGATGAGTAACGGGTACCGACTGGAACTGCTGGAGTTTTTAGCTCAGGGAGAGCGCAGCGTGGATGCCTTGGCACAGGTCTCGGGGCTGACCGTGGCCAATACCTCACAACATCTGCAGCAGCTTAGACAGGCTGGCCTGGTAGCCAACCGAAAAGAGGGACACAAGGTCTTCTACCGATTGAGCGATATGGATGTCGCAGCCCTGCTGGGCTCACTAAGAGATGTGGCAGAACGCCATCTGGCTGATGTGGACCGCCTTGTCGATGACTACCTCAGTGTAAAAGATAGTCTGGAGCCTGTACTTGCCAGTGAATTACTCAATAGAGTCAGAGAGGGCCTTGTCACCGTCCTGGATGTACGTCCGAAAGAGGAGTATGCATCAGGTCACCTGCCTGGCGCCATTAATATTCCTCTGGGTGAACTGGAAAAGCATCTCGACAAATTGGACCCTGATCATGAAATCGTTGCCTACTGCCGAGGTCCGCATTGCGTACTGGCATTTGATGCTGTAGCAAAACTGAGGAAAAAAGGCATAAATGCCCGACGCTTGGACGGGGGACTGCCCGAGTGGAAACTGGAAGGATTCCCAGTCGAGTCCTGATCGCTGACTCTTAGCCGGTTTCTGTTCTGCACATTAACCTGGATTTCGAATTCTGAGATTTTATTCTTTGGTGTCCACAAGTGACAGAAACCAAGCACTAACTTTGATTTAGGCGATATCCACTGAGGTCGTTTACGGCCATGAGCAGACCAATTGAATGTTCGCTAGAGTGGAATATCAGTAACAAGCTACTGTCGGTTCCGGTTGGAAGCGGTCCTTATAATAAATTCCGAAACCCAAAGGAGTGAGTTCATAAGCGGACTAAAATGGGTATTTACTCACCCGGTGCTTTCGGTGCTTTTTGCTAGAAGTGGACGCCATAATATTACTCAGCTTCCGTTGTTGCCGTTTTCAACGCGAAGTAATATGAACGACTTGCAGTGGAACTGTATCAGAAAAAGCTGCAGCTCGCTAAACTTAATCAATCTCTCCTGCAAAAAGCCTTTTCCGGTGAATGCGGTGGAGGATATGAAGGAAAAGGTATCTGTATGATCGTGTCAAGGAGGATAAATCGTGATTGAAAATATCGTTATACGCTCTGTTGCCTGCTACGGAGATAAACCAAATAGGATTGATGGCCTGTCAAACAATAATTTTTTTTATGGCGCAAACGGTTCAGGCAAAACGACCATATCAAGAGTGATCGCCAATGAAAACGACTATGCCGATTGTTCCGTGACATGGCGTGGTGGAACGAAGTTGGAGACGCTTGTTTACAACAGGGACTTTGTCGAGGCTAATTTCAACTCCGATGATGAGCTCAAGGGCATTTTTACACTTGGCGAGAAGAATGAGACCGAGCTTAAAGCTATCGCGGAGGCGAAGGACGAGGCAGACAAGCTTCGGGATGAAATCACAGGCAAGAAGAAGACCTTGTCAGGTGAGGACGGAGATGGTGGGAAACTTGCTGAACTCAAGACACTAGATGACGAATTCAAAGAACAATGCTGGGCTTTGAAAACCAAATATGACGAGTCTTTCGAAGCGGCTTTTAAAGGTACGAGAGGAAAGAAACAGGATTTTAAAGCAAGACTTGTCTCCGAGTCAGAAGGGAATAAGGCTAATCTGGAGAAGGTTGAGGATTTACAGGAACGATGCGGAACCGTTTTTGCGGACGATATTGAAAAACAAGACCCCATACCGCCGATCATATATTCCGATCTTGTGGAGCTGGAGAGTAGCCCTATATTTTCGAAAAAGGTTATAGGCAAGGAAGATGTCGATATTGCCGCGATGATCAAGAAGCTCGGGAATAGTGACTGGGTAAAACAAGGTAAGGGATATTTTGATGGAAATGACGGCATATGCCCGTTCTGTCAGCAGGATACCGATGAGGCCTTTGCAGCTAGCCTTAATGAATATTTTGATGAGACCTATATAAAGGATATTACGGAAATCGATCAGCTTGCGACCAACTATGGCGCTTATGCTGACGTTGTGCTGGAGCGCTTATCAAACATATTGGTGGCCAAGCCTATACATCTTGATTGCGAGAAGCTTGCCGCCAACAAAGACCTGTTGGACGCCCGTATAAAGGCGAATCGTGAGCATATAGCGAAGAAGAAGGAAGAGCCGAGTATAGTCATCACGCTTGAATCGCTCGAGGAGCTAATTAAAGAGATTGAAGAGAGCATTAGTGATGCTAATAAAAAAATTAACGCGCATAACGCGATTGTGGATAATCTCGCAAAAGAAAAGACGAAACTGACCTCTAAAGTCTGGCGATTTATCGTAGAGGAAGCAAAAACCATTTATGGCGCGTATAAGTCAAAGAAAGCTGGTCTCGATGCGGCGATTAGCGGGCTAAGTGATGGTATCAAGGCAAAGACGGAAGAGAAAAACAAGAAAGAAGCGGAAATCAGGACACTTGAAAAAAATATTACCAGTATCAAGCCGACGATTAACGAAATAAACGCATTGCTAGCTTCGTTCGGCTTCACAGGATTTAAATTGGCGGATGCTGTAAAAGCCGGTTGTTACCAGATTATCCGTCCGGACGGTTCGGAAGCAAAAGATACGCTCAGTGAGGGCGAGAGTTCCTTCATTACGTTTTTGTATTTTTATCACCTTTTGAAAGGGAGTACTTCTGAAAGCGGCATGACCGAAGACCGTGTCGTTGTCTTTGATGATCCCGTATCAAGTCTTGATAGCGACATATTATTTATCGTCAGCAATCTTATCAAAGCGCTTTTTGAGGATATTCGTACCGGAACAGGACATATCAAGCAGGTCTTTGTTTTGACGCATAATGTCTATTTTCACAAGGAAGTGTCATTTAATCCAAAGCGTTCTGGCGTTGCCATGAACGAAGAAACGTTCTGGGTCGTGAAGAAAGCTGCAGACTATTCACGCATCGAAAAGCACACCGAAAACCCCGTTAAAACCTCTTATGAAATGTTGTGGGGTGAAGTAAGATGCGAGACCCCGTCTAGTCTGACTATTCAGAATACGTTGCGACGAATTCTGGAAAATTACTTCAAAATATTCGGCAATGTTGATAATGAGGAGATAATCAATAAGTTTGAAGGCAAGGAAAAGCAAGTGTGCGGATCGCTTTTCACCTGGGTTAATGCAGGATCGCACGATATGCAGGATGACTTATATGTAAGCTGTGATGTGGCGACTATCGAGACGTATCTGCGTGTATTTCGCAGGATATTCAATGTCTCGGGTCATGAGGCCCATTACAATATGATGATGGGGATAGAAGGTGACGAGAACGTGTCGTCACAAGCGAACGATAATCAAGAGCATGAAGCAGAAACCCATGTAGATTAAGGAGGCAAGATGAGCGCAGAGCCAACCATAATCTGTCCTAACTGTTCAACGGAGATCAAACTCACAGAGTCCCTTGCCGCCCCGTTAATCCAGACGGTAAAGACCGAGTATGAATCCAAGATTGCCCGGAAAGAAGCCGATGTGGCTAAGCGTGAAGCGCAGATCAAAGAGCAGCAAAACGCTGTTGCCGATGCGCAACGGGCTATAGAAGAACAAGTAGCAGAGAAGCTGAAAGCAGAGCGGATTGCCATCGCAGAAGAAGAAGCGAAGAAGGCTAAACGTGCGGCTGAAACTGATCTTGAAAACAAAGCCAAAGAAGTTGCCGAGCTACAATATGTTCTGAAACAAAGAAACGAGAAACTAGCCGAAGCGCAAGCGCAGCAGGCGGAGCTTATAAGAAAGCAGCGCGAGCTTGATGATGCAAAGCGCGAACTTGATCTCACTGTAGAGAAAAAAGTGCAGGCTTCAGTTGAGGAAGTCAGAAAAAAAGCCGTCCAGGATGCCGAAGAAGGATTAAAGCTCAAAGTATCTGAAAAGGAGGAGCAAATAGCCTCAATGCAGCGGCAGATTGAGGAGCTTAAGAAAAAAGCTGAGCAAGGCTCCCAGCAATTACAGGGTGAGGTTCTGGAATTAGTGCTGGAAGAATGCCTCAGAGCAAAGTTTCCGTTTGACATAATCGACCCCGTTCCCAAAGGAGAGTTTGGCGGCGACGTTCTCCAAAAAGTCGTTAGTCCGACCGGCCAGAGTTGTGGCGCTATTCTCTGGGAGTCGAAGCGGACCAAAAACTGGTCTAATGGCTGGCTGGCGAAACTACGCAGCGATCAACGTTCTGCCAAAGCAGAGATTGCTGTACTAGTTTCTAATGCGCTCCCTAAAGACGTTGATACTTTTGCACCGATTGAGGGTGTTTGGGTGACACAGCCACGATTTTCTATTCCGCTGGTCATAGCGTTAAGGCAATCCTTGATCGATATTGCCAATACCAAGCAGGCACAGGAAGGGCAGGAAACCAAGATGGAGCTTGTCTATCAATATCTGACCGGACCGCGGTTCCGTCATCGTATCGAGGCTATCGTCGAGAAATTTTCTGAGATGCAAGCGGATCTTGACCGGGAACGCAAGTCAATGATGCGGCTTTGGGCAAAACGCGAATCGCAGATACAAGGTGTTATTGAATCTACCGTTGGAATGTATGGAGATTTACAGGGTATCGCGGGGCGAGCTTTACAGGAAATTGAAGGGCTTGAGGTTCCGTTAATCGAATCTGACGTGATCGAAAATGATGATTGACCGGTTTTTAATGTACAGTACGTCCGGCTTCACTGGACTGGGCTCTGTCGTGAACCGAACCTGGATGGTCTCCTTATTTGGCTCTGGTGAAGCTGAAAAGATTGATAGATTGCATCGCGCCTTGGTATCCGGTGATCTGAAAACTGCCACATATATGGCAAAGGTCTAGCGACTACATACCATAGCTGAAGAGTCAGTCACCAATAAGCTTTTTTCAAGGATATTCTGTCTGCTATGCGGAAAACTGCTTTGAGTTTTTCAAGCAGGTATTTCTACCGCTCCATACACAAAGTCGACCTCTGCATTTTGCTTATAAAATGTTCGTTGATGTCAGCTTAGGTCGCATACCAGACGATCAGAGGAATATACAGCGCTTATGGATTATTTTGTATTCTGCTTTAACTGATCCCACTGGCAGGTTTGTCCACGACTGGAGCAGTGGAGATTCAGCTTCAATAATCCAGAACGAGCGGAGATAATCGGTAGCGCACCAGCCGGTTACGGTTTTACGGTGACCATGGAAAGGCTGAGCAAAACATACTCAACCCATCATGTCATCGATGACATTTTTAAACCAGCTGTGGGCAAAGCTCACCTCACGTCTCCGCTGCTCTTCCGATGCATCCATCGGTGAAAGCCCCCCTGCCCCTTTAATCGGCAAGATGGTATTACTTCCCCGGTCCAGATTATAGACCGCGGCGACCGAGATACCATGCGCTTCACCCAGTATGCTGTAACAGGTGTTGACGTAAGTCGGCTCGCCGGGTGACTGGCCGTTGAATCGGGCCACAATGGCTGCTGCCGCTACCTTGGCCTGCGAGTTGGCGGCATAGGCTGATTTGGGCATCTTGGCGGCGCTTGAGGCATCACCCAACACGTAGACATCGGGGTGGCGGGTCGACTCAAAGGTCAGCTTATCTACCGGACACCAGTCCCCCTCGGCAAGATCGGAGGCAAAGGCCACCTTACCCGCTTTCTGCGGTGGAATGATGTTGATCACATCAGCCTGGAACTCTTCGATCTCGGCTTGCAACGTACGGGTGGAGGGATCGATCGCCTCTACTGTTCCGCCGCCCGCGGCGCCCACCCATTCGATCATGCTGTTATCCGTGCCAAAGCCGTAGAGCTTGCTCCAACCCTGTCGGAACAGCCCCTGTTTGGAGAATCGGTCCTTGGGGTCGAGAATCAGGATCTTGGCCTTGGGCTTGTGGTGCTTGCAGTACATGGCGATCTGCGCCGCCCGTTCGTAGGGTCCCGGTGGGCACTTGTAGGGATTCGGCGGTGCCACGATGATCACCTTGCCCCCATCGGGCATGGATTCGATCTGATTCCGCAGGGTCTGGGTCTGTGGACCGGCGAACCAGGCGTGGGGTATGGTCTCGGCAACCTCTGCGTTGTAACCCTCGATGGCGTCCCATTTGAAATCGACCCCGGGCGATACCACGCATGCATCGTAGGCAAACGTCTGGCCGCCTTCGGTCGCCACCGATTTCTTGGCCGGATCGATAGCTGTCACCCTGTCGATCACGATATTGACCCCATGTCGTTTCAGCCCTTCATAGTCGAAGGTGAGGGACGCCAGCGTCCGATCGCCGCTCAATACCTCGTTACTCATAAAGCAGGAGGTATAGGCCTTTTTAGTCTCGATCAGCGTGACCTCGACGTTGGGATCGAGCTTGCGGAGGTACTTGGCGACTGTGCAGCCGCCGACGCCGCCGCCCACTACCACTACCTTGCGAGTTGCTGCCAGCAGCAATCCGGGAATTCCCAACGAACCACCGGCCAGGGTTATTCCGGCAGACCAGCGGATGAAGTCTCTGCGGTTGAATTTACTCATTGTTCTTATCCCTCTGCGCTCATTGCTGGCTGCCGTAGAAGTGGATCAGTGCCGGTACTGCATCGGCGCCCTCTGCCTCGATTACGGCATCGACCTTACGTTTCATCTTGCGCGGGTAGGGGCGCAGACCGTCGATATAGTCGGCCATGCTGTACTTAAGGTACGGCATCCACTGGCCGGCGAGAGTGCCGGAATCCCCCGGTGCGCCGCCATCCTCATGGCACTTCTCGCAATACTTCTGGTGCAGCTTCTCGCCAACCACAGCCAGTTGCGGGTCGTGTTTCTGTGGCGATACCTGCAGCTCCTGCTTGGCGAAGAACCAGGCCATACCCTTGAGCTGCTCATCGGTATAAGCCTTGGCGATGCGATTCATGATGGTCGAATTACGCTTGTCCTCGCGGTAGCCTTTCATAACGTCGATGAAGACATCGGGGTCCATCCCGGCGATTGACGGGCTGGAGGGCCCAACACTTGAACCGTCGGTACCGTGGCAACCGGCGCAGGTGAAGGCGAGTGCCTGGCCGGATGGACTCTCCGCTTGTGAAAAAGCGGGCAGGATCATCAGCAGCGCCAGGATTGCAATGTTGTTCTTGTATCTCATTGACTTATATCTCCGTTCAAGCCGGTGAGGTCATCAGGCCGATCAGCACCAGCGTCAGCAAGGCCAGGCCGGCCATGATAAGCACGGTAGTGATGAAGGAGGCCGCCAAGTCCGCTCGACGCGAAGGACGAGTGATCAGATGATTGTCCAGTTCACCGCTCTCAATCAGCCGCTCGTATTCGAGGCGGTGGTCGTGCTTGAACTCCTCAATGGGGATCGCGCCGGTGAAGATGGTCGTGCTCATCGGGAAGCGCTCAGGCCTGAAATGCACGTTAAAGAAGTGCACGGAGTTGAGGAAGATGGCCGCCAGCAGTGCCTCTTCGGCATGTACCAAAGTGGCGATATTGAACATCCAGCCCGGCAGGATGATGGCGGTCGTCTCCGGCGCGAACAGCATGATACCGGATGAACCGATTATCGCCGCACCCCAGAAGGGTGCCCAGTAGTCGAACTTCTGCCAATAGGTCCAGTGGGTGAACTCGGGACGCGGACCGCGGCCGACGAACCACTTGAACATGCCTTTCAGGTCATCCCAATCCTTCCAGTTTGGCAGCATGGAGGTACTGCCGAACCACTTGAAGGTATCGCGCTTGCTCCAGATGTTGCTGATGGCTATGGCCAGGTGGGCCACGAAGATACCCAGCCAGATGACAGCTGCGGTGCGATGGATGATGCCCTCCATCTCCGTGCCGCCGAGGAACACCACCACGGCCTTGGCCCAACCGGTATGCGAAAACAACAGGGTGGTACCTGTGAGGATCAGGGCCATGGTGGAGATGGCGAACAGGCCGTGGATCCAGCGCCAGACTGCCGGGAAACGGCGGAAATAGACCACATCGGGTTTATTCAGGTCTTCGATAAAGCCCTTGCCCTGGATACGGTCCATCACCTCGCGATAGAGCCACATAAACACATGAATCCAGAAAAAGCCCATGACCGAGAATATCAGCGTCTGCATGAAAATCTTGAAGAACCAGAGACCGGGGTAATTTTCCCTGTCGTCCGCATCACCGTGGGGCCAGAAGGTCAGGAAGTTTTCATTCGCATCTTCGTGGCAAACCCTGCAGTTTTCCAGACGATTGTTGGCATGGATCTCCGATGTCGGATCATCCTCGCCCTTGACCGAGTGACCGCCATGGCAGTCGTGACACTTTGCCGTGTTGGTATAACCCAGGCGATGCACCTGGCCATGATAGGAGTCGAAATAGGTGCGCTGGGCCCCTTTGTGGCAGTCACCGCAATTTTTGGTGATCGCCAACTTGGCCTTGTCGCTCTCGGGATCGACGATGGTGTGGGTGGTGTGGCAGTCGGAGCAGACGGCCGATTCGCTGTCTTTCTCCTCCAGCACCGCCTTGCCGTGGACGGATTCCTTGTACTCATTGAGCTCTTTCCGGTGGCACTCGCCGCACACCTCGGGATTCTTCAGACGATGCTCGGCCCGTTGATGGCTGCCAAGGGTGCCGATGTCGTGAGCTTCATGGCAGTCGTAGCAGGTGGCGTTGGTCTCAGACTGGTCGTGTTTGTTGGGGCGGGCATGCACGGAATCGTAGTAGGATTCGATTGTCTCCATCACTACGCCGAGGCGTTCATACTTGCCCTCCGGATCGTTCCTGTGCTTATCCCAAGTCTCCCGGTGACACTCCACGCAGCCAACGACAACATCCGGCGCCTCGCGGTGCGGCACGCGACTGATGGTGGCGTGACAGTTGGTGCAGGCCTGCTCGCCATGCACGCTATCCTTTATCTTCTCCGGATCCGCATAAATATCGACGACGGTGCCGTCATCCCTTGTATCGGTTTTCTCGTGCGCGTCGCCATGGCACTTCAGGCAACGTTCGTTGGGAATAACACGCTCCCCCGAAACGGGGTCGAAACCCGGGGGCGGCGTTTCCCCCAGAATGGTTAATTCACTCACGGCACTCTGAACGGGAGTAAAGAAGCAGAGAGTGAAGAGAAAAACGAAAATCCAGACCGGCGATCTGGGTGGGATGTATTTCATTATTATTTCCTCGCGGGCTAAGTGCACAATCGCTACGAAGAGGCTTATACGCTGAAATACATCAAACGGAGCCAAAAACGGGACTACTGTGCCAAGCGGACCGACTTTCCATGCGGTTCGGAGTATCTCCTCCAGCGTTCATTCTGGTCAACATCACTTACACGACATTGACCAATGTCAAGGGAAGTAAGGCAGGGGAATACTGATCCTGATCAATAAAAGCATAATTTACTGATTTCACAGAAAATAAACTTAATGCCCGACACGGCTTTCAATTATTTCCTAATATGCTAACATTGGCCGCGAGATTGTAGATGTTTTCGATTTCAGATTGCCTGTTGGAGATCATCATGAATGTAGCACCCATCTTGATCATGGCATCAGCAGTATTCATTTTTGCTGTCGCTGCTTTGAGTGTCGCCGCCGTCCTCGGAGTGGCCATAGGTCAAGCACGAGTTCTCTTCCAGAAGAGAACCCAAGCCTAATACCCGTTCCGTTTCCCATTCGGAAAAACAAGGGCAGACCGCGGTTTTTTCCGCATAAATCCTGGTCTGCCCTCGTTACCGCATTGGTTCAGAAATAATAATTGCCACCGGCAGTTTGTGGTTACTTGGCCTCTGCCTTGTCGCTCCACCCTGCTCCGGCAGAAATGCGTTTTAGCAATCCCCGCAACCGCTCCGAAGTCTGCTCGCCCAAGACCAAAAGACAGGGTGTCAATATCAGGGTCAATAAGGTCGCGAAAGAGAGTCCACCGGCAATGGCACTGGCCAGCTGAGTCCACCACTGGGTGGAGGGAGCACCAAAACTGATCGTCCGGTGAATGATGTCGATGTTCATTGCCAGCACCATGGGCATCAGGCCCAACACCGTAGTGAAAGCAGTGAGAAAAACAGGACGCAGACGCCTGCGTCCAGTCTCAACGGCCGCTGCGATGCTATCAAGCCCATCCCTCCGGATGCGGTTATAGGTATCGATCAGGACGATGTTGTTGTTCACTACGATACCGGCCAGGGCGATGATACCCAGCCCCACCATCACAATACCGAAGGGCTGCGCGGTAATCAGCAGACCCAGCAATACACCTGCGGTGGAGAAGACGATGGCTGAGAGCACCAAAAAGGCCTGATAGAGGGAATTGAACTGTGTCACCAGCACAAGCCCCATCAGGAAGATGGCACTGATGAATGCACCGATCAGAAACTCCATCGCCTCGCGTTGGTCCTCGTCCTCGCCCTTGAAGCCGATTGTCACCTCCGGATCGAGAGCGGCAGCAGCAATGGCGGCCTGAAGACCTTTCAATTGGCTATCGGGCAGCAGGCCCTCCGCCACGTCGGCCTGCAGAGTGATCACCCTTTTGGCATCCACCCTCGTCAGGGTACCGCTTTTCGGCGCAGGCTTGACGGTGACGAAGTTGCTGATCGGCACCATACCCCTGGCCGTGGAGACCCGCAGCTGATCCAGTTGCCCCAGATTGCGTTCGCTATAGGGAAAACGGACCCGGATATCCACCTCATCGTCGGTGTCGTCCGGGCGGTAGTCGGTCACCTTGATACCGTTGGTGATCATCTGCACCGCATTGCCCAACATGGCCACATCGGCGCCATAGCGGGCGGCCAGTTCGCGGTTCACTTCGAGTCGCCACTCGATACCTGGCAGGGGCCGGTCGTCCTCCACATCCACGTAGCCTCCCTGCTCCCTCATCAGATCCCGCACGACGGCCACCGCAGCGGGGACACGGGAGAAATCCCGGGCACTGAACTCGATCTGGATCGGCTTGCCGCCGGAGGGACCGTCCTCCGCTTTGCGGAACTCAAGCTGAATGCCGGCGATATCGGCCGTCCGCTGCCGCATCTCCTCCAGGATCTCCGCCGCGGGCCGGCGCTTGTCCCAGTCGATGAACTCCAGCTGGATGGTGCCGATCACATCCTCGGCAATATTCTGACCGCTGGCACTGTTGAAGGAGCGGGCATAGACCGACGCCAGTTCATCCATATCCAGCACCCGCTGCTCCACCTGCCGCACGATGGCGTCTTTTTCGTACACCGAAAGATCACCGCGGGCATGGACCTGAACCAGGGCGAACTCGGGCTCCACATCGGGAAAAAACTCCACCCCCTTTCCCAGGGAGATATAGCCGGCATAGGCGCCAACCATCGCCATGATCGCGACCAGTAAAGTCTTGCCCGGATGTCTCAGCAGTTTGGCCAGCAGCCTTGTATACCTTTGAGTCACGATGCCATCGGCGACTGTTTCCGAATTGCGCTGACGGCCAGTTATCGAACCGCCGAGCACCGGCACGAATACCAGCGCCATGGAGAGGGAGGCAGAGAGTGCGATGATCACGGTGATCGGCAGGAATTTCATGAACTCACCGACCACACCCGGCCAGAACAGCAGCGGCATGAATACGGCAAGGGTAGTGATTGTCGAGGCAGTGATCGGCCATGACATGCGTTTGGCGGCGGAGGCGTAGGCTTGGCCCGGTTTGCTTCCTTCCCGCATACGCCGATCCGCCAGCTCGGTCACTACGATGGCACCGTCCACCAGCATGCCGACTACCAGAATCAGGCTGAACAGCACCACGATATTGAGCGTGTAGCCCATGGCATCAAGCACCAAAATGGCTGCGAGAAAGGAGCCGGGTATGGCCAGACCCACAAGGATCGCCGAACGCGGACCCAATGCGGCAATAATGACGATCATCACCAGGATAATGGCGGAGAGAATATTGTTCTGCAGATCCCCCAGCATCTCCCGGATCTGGTCCGACTTGTCCTGCATATAGGCCACTTCCAATCCGCTCGGCCAGTGTACCTGCTCCGTCTCCACCACCTCACGCACCTGTGCGATGGTCTCGATGATGTTGGCGCCCACCCGCTTCTTGACCTCAAGCGTCACCGCCGGCTGACCGCCCACACGGGCGAAGCTCTCCGGATCCTTGAAACCGCGACGTACGGTGGCGACTTCGCCGAAGGTCACCACACGGCTGCCGTCCACCTTGACCGGCATGTTGAGCACATCTTCCGGACCCTCGATGACTCCCGGCACCTTGAGTACCAGGCGCCCCGCCCCGGTATCCATGGCGCCGGCGGCGACCAACATGTTGTTGTTGGTGACCAGGGAGAAGAGCTCTTCATAGTGCACCCCGTAGGTCTCCATCACCGCCGGATCGACAACCACTTCGAGCAATGCCTCTCGATCACCGCCGATGACGGCCTCGAGCACACCCGGCAGGGCCTCGATGCGGTCCTGGAGTTCTCGCGCAATGTTCACCAGGCTGCGTTCGGGAATGGGTCCTGAGAGAGAGATGGTCAGTACCGGGAACAGCGCCACGTTGACCTCCACCACCTCCGGCTCATCCGTGGCTTCGGGCAGTTTCACCTTGGCCAGATCGACCTTCTC
Organism: Candidatus Thiodiazotropha sp. (ex Monitilora ramsayi); assembly: GCA_025655595.1. Taxonomy (GTDB): domain Bacteria; phylum Pseudomonadota; class Gammaproteobacteria; order Chromatiales; family Chromatiaceae; genus Thiodiazotropha. Next base: position 585,913 of record JAHXIO010000005.1, on the reverse strand, counting down.
CCGCACATCGGTCAGCGCCTGATTGCTATCGAAGCCCGCGCTGAACTCCAATTGCACCGAGGCGTGCCCCTCGCCGCCGGTACTCTTCATCTCCTTCAAGCCTTCGATCGACTGCAGCTCCTTCTCCATGGGCCGGATCAGCAGACGCTCCGCGTCTTCCGGGGAGATACCGTCGTGGGTCATGGAAACATAGATGATCGGTATTGCGATATCGGGCTCCGACTCCTTGGGGATCGATTGATAGGCCAGAGCGCCCGAGATCAGCACAAAACAGAGGGTCAACAGCACCGTCCGGCTGCGGGAGAAGGCGAGGTCAATAATGGCATTCATCGCATCAGCCCCGGGATGCGGGCACAGGGATTACCACTTCCCCCGTGTTGACGAATCCTTGTCCCTGGGTGATCACCTGTAGCGTGCTGGGCAGACCGGAGACCCATACACCGTCCGCCTCGGTGCGTACCAATTCGATGGGATGGAAGCGAACAAATCCCTCCTCATCCACGCTCTTGACACCCACCTCACCCTTATCGCTCAAAGCGAGTACTGCCGGGGAGAGAAAATGGGCCGCTTCCCGATCAATGGCGATGCGGATCTCTGCACTCACGCCTGCGTTGAGCAGGCCGTCGGGATTGGGCACTTCAGCCTCCACGCGGAAGCTGTGAGTCTCCGTATCCCCCAGCCGGGATATGTAGGTGACCACACCTTCCGCCTCAAGCCCGTCCAGCAGTCTGACCCGGATACGCTGACCGAGACGCAGCTCTCCCGCACTCTGCTGGGAGACCTGACCCACTGCCTTGAGCACGGACTCATCCACCATCAGGGCAACAGGATCACCCCGTTCGAGATGACTCCCCAACTCCACATAGCGAGTTTCGAGCACACTGTCGAAAGGGGCCTTGATATGAAGATATTCCAACTCCAAGCGAGCCATTTTCAGGTCGGCCTGGGCAGCGGCAAGAGCTGCTTCGGCTGCTTTCAGGCGGGTCTCGGACTGCAAGCCCTTCTTCTGCAGTTTGCGGGCGCCGGCGACTTCCAGTTTCTGGTTTGCCACCTCAGCCAAGGCACGTTCATACTGGGCCTGCCGATCCTCTACTGCCAGCTCGACCACCGGCGTTCCGACCTCGACCCTTTTACCCTTCTCGACCGGAAGTCCGACAACCCGTGACGAGGTCTGCGCACGGATCTCCACCTGGCGCCGGGGCTCCAGCTCTCCCTGGACCACGATCTCGCGGGTGACATTCTCAGCAGTCACATCCATGACCTTGACCTTCATCAGCGGCATTTCTTCGACAGGATCATCGGCAACAAGATCCGCCTCGGGTGTGCTGGCGATGGCGCCGCTCAACATCCAGAGCACCACACCCAGCAACAACCCTAACGAGAGATAGACGGAGCTTTTCATTGCAACCTCCATATGACCTTCAGTCAAATAGTGACCACCAGTCACTTTGGCAGAAAATTTTTTTACATCTTTCCAACAAGACCCGCCATCATAAATTCCGTGACGGACTCGATAATCGTTTCCTCATCGCCGTGGGCGCACCAGTCCTTTCCCGCCCAGAGCATATCGATGGCGCCGTTAAAGCAGGCGTGCATCCCAATACTGATCTCAGCCAATGGCCTATTGGCAATCAGCCTTTTTTCCATCGCCAACAGCAGCAACGGATCACTCCACTCACCAAATGCCCTGTCCAGTTCCAGGAAAGAGGCATGCCAGGATTCGTCCGCCCGCTCCTTGAAATCGATCCGATTGCAGTACTCGACGATATAGCGGTACTCCCTGTGGTCCAGGTGGTAGCGGAAGGCGAACTCAAAAATCCGGCGAAATCCACCGAGAATATCGTCGTTATCCACGACCGCCTCTTTAAGATGGTGCAGCAGGCCGTGGTAAAAACGCATCATCAGGCGAAAAAGCAGCTCATCCTTGCCGCTAAAATGGTTATAGACGGTGCCCTTGCCGATCTCAGCCTCATTGGCAATCTGTTCAATGGTTACCGACTCCCAATTGTGGTTGGAGAGCAGGTCCAGAGCCGCATCGAGAATATCCTCTTCCCGATGTTCGAAAAACCGTTGCTTTCTGTCTGCCCTTGCCACAAGAAACCCTAAATAATGACTACTGGTCATATTATGACCATTAGTCACAATAATGCAAGTATTGATCTCCACAAAATATCAGAGGTTTCGAATCCATCTCATTATTCCGCCACTATTCACTGAACGACTTCATAGATAAAGGTCAGCCGACAGAACCGCCAGCGCTTTCCCATTCCACAGAAAGCGAAAGTATGCCAAACAGCAGCTTCTATGGAACAATGCGCTTCCGCCCTCAAACAGCCCCAACAGTGCTGTCAGGTCATTTCGCCATATCGGATTGTCAGATCATCGAACAGATAGAACGCTATAAAGTATTGGCCGCCGGGATTCTCAGCCTGGTGCTCACCCTTGGCATCGCCCGATTTGCCTACACCCCTTTGCTGCCCCTGATGCAGCAGCAGGCAGGACTGGGTATCTCCGAGGGTGGCTGGTTGGCGGCAATCAACTATATGGGCTATCTGAGCGGCGCTATCATCGCCTCGCTCACGAGCGACTTATATATCAAGGACCGCCTCTATCGCGCCGGCCTGATTGTCGCCATCATTACCACTGTCGGGATGGGTATCACCGAGCAGCTCTGGCTATGGTCGCTGATGCGTTTCTTTGCCGGCCTGAGCAGCGCGGCCGGTCTGCTTCTGGGTTCAGGGCTGATTCTCAACTGGCTGATCCGTCACGACCACCGCAGCGAACTGGGTATCCACTTTGCCGGTTTGGGGCTCGGCATCGCCTTCTGCGCACTTGTGGTGGAGTTGGCCTATTACTATCTGGATTGGCGGCAACTCTGGTACCTATTGACGGCAATGGGGGTTCTCCTGCTGGTTCCCGCGTGGCTGTGGTTGCCACCCCCTGACAGCACATCCACCACACGCAGTGGCGGCTCGATGGAAGACAGGCCACCCAGCCAAAAATTCCTCAGACTGTTTATCTTTGCCTACTTTTGTGCAGGCGTGGGTTACGTGGTGAGCGCGACATTTATTGTCGCCATCGTGGAGAACTTGCCAGGCATGCAGGGCAAAGGAACACTCACCTTTCTGATCATCGGGCTGGCGGCTTCGCCGGCCTGCATCATCTGGGATCTAGTAGCTAGAAGGATCGGCGATATTAACGCCCTGACTAGCGCATTTGTCCTGCAGATATTCGGCATTCTATTACCAGCCATCAGCAACAGTCCTTTCGCCACATACCTCAGTGCGATCCTGTTCGGTGGCACTTTCATCGGTATCGTGAGCTTGGTCTTGACGATGGCCGGCCGTTACTACCCCACACGACCCGCCAAGATGATGGGCAAGATGACCGTCTCCTACGGAATCGCTCAAATTGCAGCACCGGCCGTGACGGGGATCATCGCCGAATTCAGTGACGGCAGTTATCACGCCGGACTCTATCTAGCAGCCTTTTTTATGGTCATTGGTAGTATTCTGACTGCAAATCTTAAAAGGCATATTTAATCAGTACTTTACCATTCAACTTGTGCTTATACCCGGTTTAAAGACAGACCAGCCACCAATTAAAGCAATGGAGATCAGTCATGATGATTGCTTTTATGTTCAAATGTTTGTTTTAAATTCAAAATTTACTACCTGATTTTTTTAAAATTTTTTTCTTTCAATCAATAATGTGATATTTCATCAAAATAATAGACAATGACTATACCAAAAAGACGTTCCTTTTCTTCATTCTCCTTGAGAAACTCAAATGCTGTTTCAATTCCCACATGATCTCCTACAAAATAACGACCTACGATTTCATATATCCGGTCAGACCTACTATCGAATGTATCTAATGAGTTAACTCTTCTTTGAGAAAAGACCAATCCAATGCTCCAGGGCCATTGATTGTATGAAGCGCCTAAAGTAAAAGTTCTATGTTCCTCGGAATAGCCACCCGCATTTCTCAAATTAACGTGTTCAATTGCTAATTCGATATCACTGTTTTCCGACGCTTCAAAAGAGTGGTAAATACCACCAATAAGCATCCTTTCATCTAACTCGGTTTCCAAACCACCATTTTGAAGTCCATAACCTAACACATAACTCAGACCTTTCTCATCATGTAAGTTACTTCCGTTTACTGTAATTAAATAGTTATTAAATTTTCCTGTGTTGCTGATACCGCCATCTTCTTTTCTTATTCGTCCTCTATCTGTGAATAGTGGAGCGCTTAGAAATGAGGTGTCCAAATGGAAGAAGTGTGTCGTTATTATGTGCTCCCCCTTTAAAGATTCATTAAGTTTGACAGACCCTCCGAACCCAACCTTCTCATCCAAATCAATGTAATGAGCATAGTTACCGAAAAATGCTGGTGTGTTAGGAAATATTTCCTCAGCTGGCTCATATCTTCCTGCAAATAATGTGAATGTATCCTTACTATATTCCATTTTTAATAGATCTACATTTAATCCTTCATGATCAAGAAATCTGCTTGCTTGTGATAGCTTTTCTTCCTCTCCATCTAGAATCAGATCCAAATCAAGCAATACATTAGTATTGTCTGTGATTTGATAATTTGAATAGGATTGTATTCTTGCGAGAAATTCATCCCTTTCAAATTCTGGGTCTGTAGCACTATATGTGCTTGCATACTCAACCTCTGCGCTGAGAGAGGTTGTCCCGCGCTCAACCTGTATTTGCCTATGATCTTCCAACATTGGTACATTCGTTTGTCTTATGTTGGTTTCAGATATAAAGATATCATCAGGCTGATCTTTATTCGTTGCGTTTTTCGATACCATAACTCTCTCGATATTATCTGTAATCACTGAGAGATCACGGCTTCGATTTGGATATATATCCGCAAGCGCAATGTCTGTCATCATAGCAATGAGAAATATCGCACTACGGGTATAATAACAGTTTTTATTGTTTCTAATTATTTTCATTTTTTAGCACTAATATTTAATTACATATCCCCAGAGACACTCACAATACCACCCCTTATTTTCGAGACATTTTTAGTTATTTTTCTATTTTTAGTATGTCTATTATTTCTATTGGGATCTCATCAAAATGCGGCATGTTCTTTTTTTTAGATTCAACTTGAATACTCTGATTAATAAATATTTTGTAAATCTAACAATTAACTCTTATTTAAGCGATCATGGCATTGATTGCTTATTATTTAAATAGTGGCCAGAAATCCTTTGACTCTCCACCGACTCTCCAAATCGCATAATTACAGATACCCAGGCCAGCTATGAGATCAATTTTTTCCTTTAGGCTTTCTCTATTTTCAAACCATGCGGTATAGGATTTCTTTTCATTATCAGTAAATTTTAAAAATGGGCTAGTATGAGTTTTGTCCCACCCCTCAACACCGTCATACTTTGACTTTAAGCGCATAATGTCTGAATAGGTAAGATTGATATTTAATCCACTATATCCTCCCCATTTTCGGTGCATCCATATCTCTGCATAAAATGGTATTCCTACAAATATTTTTTGATTTGGTATACCTTTGTTTCTTTGGGCATATTTGAGTACTCTCTCAACCCATTGCGGGGAAGCAATAGGTCCTGGCCTACTTGATGGATAGTGCTCACCATACGTCATCATATGTAGCTGATCTGCGTACTTTGCCAATTCCTGCCAATCCTGAGCCCATGAACCATTATTCTCTCTCGGATTCCGATCTGATGTCTTTGGATGTATAGCGACCGCCAGGATCAATTCTTCTTCATGCAGCGCATCTGACAACTCTCTTACAAAAAGTGTAAATTTATCCTTGTAGCTCCTAGGTAGGTTTTCATAATCAATATCAAGCCCATCAAATTCAGAATCTTTTACAAGTTTAACTAGCTGTCTGATATGAGAGTGTCTTTTTTTCTCATTAAAGAGAATCGACTCTAACCGCTTAGGATCCCAATCAAGAGCATCCTCCACTTCATCATCTGGCAAATTGGTTATAATCGCCAGCACCTTTGCGCCGTTTTTCTTTGCTTGCCTAACTAAGTTTATATCTTCATCTGCCATGGAATATTTTTTAATCTCTCCACGCTCATCAAGTGTGTACCAAAAAAATGCAACGTAATTAATGATCTCTTTGTTATCTATGTATGACTGAAAAGCACTAGATTGATCCCAGTAGGGTATCCATACCAATATATTGCATGCGGATCCAGTATCTATTACTTGATGGCTTTTATGATTTGCCTGGCTGACGATAGGCACCACTATCGCCAGAACAAATAAAAGAATATATTTAGTATATGATGAACAGCACACCATTTCTTTTCTTATACATTTACTTATTAATATTACTGACACTAATTTATTTACCACTAGCTGAAGTAAACTCAATATTCTGGCATATAAATACTAATCGCAACCATAATTAATACTTTCTTATTGGTTGCCTATTTGCATCATTTGAACTTCTGTTATAAATCATGATGCATCCATTTATTTATATTATTGCTAATCTTCTAAGACAAAATGCCTCTGCCGCTGTAACGCCACATTGTAAACCTCTATAGTTAGCAAGAGTTTTTACGCCATGTATCGAAAGCGGACTGTCAGGTTCTTTTAATTGTGATCGATACAATTGTAATGCTTCAATTTTTGCAGATAAATCACTCTCATCCAGTTTTATATATAATGTTGGTGAACTTAGCGCTTCAGATGTGTTCCACGCGTGATAGGGAAGCTCATATGTACATAATATCGGTTGAAATGGCTTTTGTCGTAGAGAGGCCGGCCTCAACGCAGTGACTGTTGCTTCAAAGACAGCTCGGTGATCTTGATTATAATCCTGATTAGAGGTTGTAACTACAACATCTGGCTTTATACTTGTCAGGGCCAATTTGCTTCCTCTTTCAATAGCATGTATCAACTCCTTTTGCGGTGCTGCATCTAACTTCAAGTGGTATCTATCACCAGCCAGTGCAATGTCATATCCATCAATATTTAAATAATTTACAACATCTTTAATCTCGTCAATCCTTTCTTCCGCCGTTGATTTTCCTTTTGCGGAAAAGTCCGTTGTTGTACCCACTGTCATATACATGACATATACCTTCCCTCCTTCCCTTTTAATCCTGTGAATAAGCCCCCCACACCCAAATACCTCATCATCCGGATGTGGTGCGATTACCAGCGCCTTAACTTTACTTAAATCGATCATATTTTTATTTATCTATTTTCATATTCGCGATGGACTCGACCAACGCCCATCTGATTTAACAAAATAGGTAAGTGGTAATGTAAACAGAAACACAAATGCATCTATCCATCGTAACACTACAAATCCCAACCCATAAACTAACAACATAGGCTTATCTTCAATCAATGCAATTACAACTGTAATAAGATAATCGACTAATATTACTCCCAGAAAAAGATCGATGACTTTAAGATCCACCACCCCCAACAAAGGCAACCAAAATGTAATTAATTCGTCTGGCATAATAACTAAATACAATATAATTGCAGGTAACATAAAAAAGACTAAACTTTGAAGCAATACTTCCATCGTAAATATAATTAATGATGCCCAAAATAAGCTTGCCCAGATACCATGCAACTTTGCGGTTTGCCAGAATCCTAAATTCCATCGTTTTATCTGATTAAAATAGTCTCTGAAAGAACTGGGATCTTCACAGTTCGATACTGCATTTGGTGTGTAAGCTATTTTTCCTAATTGTTTTTTATGAAGTTCAAATGTCATATTGAAATCTTCAATTAACAGACCTGGCGTTGTTATATCGATTTGATTAATTACGTTACATCTATACATACTTGAGAAGCCGGGAATTATGTAGCTAACATTCGAGTATTTCCATGTCTGCCCATACCTGATAAACGCCTGTAACAACCTGTATAATCTTACTCGATAGGCAATAAAGAAATTACCCCAGCTAGGCAAATAATGTTCCTTCCATTTTGGCTTTGCGTGTCCTGCTACTGCCACCACACTTGGATCATCAAAGAGTGGCAATGCATGTTTCATATAGTTTATATCAACTTCAGAATCTGCATCCATAATAAGAACAGCCTTATATCGTTCGCATATTTCGAAGTGATCCAATAAATACTTGATTGCTTTTGCCTTTCCACCATTTGGCTGAATATCTGCAATATTACACTTCCTCCGCTTTACAGTTTCGACCGTATTATCTGTCGATCCATCACTACCGACATACACATTATCCATCGGCACAATATTTTTTAGCGCATCTAAACATAAGTGAATTGTTTTATCTTCATTATGTGCCGGCACCAATACTGCGACATCTTCTATCCCTACTCTGCATTTCTCAAGTAATAGGCCGCTTGCTATCATGTCTCCCCGTCGTCTTTTCCCACACACTGACAACTTATTAATTGCTAATCCTCCCAACAAGACACCTAATATTGCAAACATCAATAAAACAGCAATAACATCAACACTTTCATTGTAAAGTTGCGAATACACAGCACTTAATGAATTTGAAGACTGGACATAAAATAGCCAGTAGAATAGTGGTATTTGTACAGCTATTCCAAAAGTGTAAGTTTCACGGAAGTATTTCGTACCAATATATATTGCGATCAAAGTAATCCATATTGATCCAACTAAAATAAAATCTGACCAGTCCATATAAGGCAGATAGAAAACAGTAGAATTGTTATCGTTTGTTTTAGCTGCCACCAATAGAATAATCGCAACTGATTGATACATTATAATTGCAAAGAGGGTTGCAAATACCCAATATGCGGATCTGATAAATCGCAACAAATGTAATTTTTTAACTTTTTCACTGATGTAACGGATTACCCCTATACCACCCCATAATGTAAAGCTAATGCCGTATAGCGTTATAAAGGCCAGTATATATTTTGCCATCGGTTCGATATGTTTATACCTTTGGATATAGCTCTCAATATCCACTTATAACACTATTTATATCTATGCATGGCAAAACGACCCCCATCTAAGGTATCTCTTTGCGTCTAATTAACATTTATAGTGACTTCATACAGTTCGAATACTCTGAGCCTGCCATATTAAGCGCTTACCAAATGCTCCTGATTTATACGGACAGCCCACACAACAATAGAAACTAAATGTAAGATTGGGCTATATTCATTATCCTTAACCATCAACATAAATAGAGATCTTGATGGAGGACAGATGACTCTTTTCTCATCGTTTGCACATCTGAACGTTTCGTTAATACATTTCTCTGTATCTATCGACAAACATACTGTCCTAAGTTTAATAATGAAATAGAACTACACTTTTACAATAGATAATGTCAGATGTTGTGAATTACTATAATAGTGGTTCGAAGCAGATATTTTGATCGAATTGTCCCGTATAGACTTTTGACATATTTTCAATGTTCTTATTAATGGGAACACCATGGCCAGGCATCATTTCTAATAGCCCCTCAGCAATCGACACCACTGGTTTCCATCCAAGCGATTGTATTCTATTTGTATCTGGCAAACGCCCACCATGGTCTTCAATGAAATGAGGACGATACTCAATGTTTACAGTCGAGGAAGTAAGTGAGTCTATCAACTCAGCAAGCTGCTTTATTGTCATCTGTTTTGAGCCGCCAATATTATATACATCTCCAGGCGTCCCTTTTGCTGTAACCAAGACAAGACCGCGAACTAGATCTTTGACATGCATATGCGCACGTGTCTGATTGCCGTCACCATATATTACGATATTCTCGCCCAAACGTATTTTTTTAAAAAATTGGGGTATTACTCTTGTATCATCAGGAGACATTCCGCTACCAAAAGTATTAAAAAGCCTCACAATCTCTGCATCAACTCCATATTTTTTTACATACATCGATACAAGTGCTTCTGAAAACCGCTTTCCCTCTTCATAAGCACTTCTTGGTCCAACAGGATCCACATCGCCATTGTAGCTCTCAGTTTGCGGAAACACTTTCGGGTCTCCGTATACTTCTGCAGAACTGGTATAGACAAGTTTCGCATTGCATAGTCGTGCAAGCGTGAGGACATTATCCGTTCCCTTCGAGCAGGTTATCAGCATTTCCTCTGCCAATCGGCCGATATTCGGCACGCCTGTTGGACACGCTAGATGAAAGATCTCGTCATAATTATTTTGTTTAAAGATGGATACAAAATCCGAATCAGTAATATCCTTTTTTATAAATTGAAATGAATTATAATCCATCAAATCGGAAATTGACTCTTCTCGACCTGTAATCAGATTATCAACACAGTCTACGATCGAACCAGACGTCACCAAGTGCCTGCAAAGATTAGACCCTACAAATCCTGCACCTCCGGTCACTAAGATATTTTTTATGGAACTCATCCCCAATTCCTCCATACAATTTAGTATGTTCTAATATTATGACAGCTACTCTTTTAACCTCACCTAATGATCTATTACAAACCCATCACATCTGAATCTAGTCGAACACAATTACCAATTACGCCGAGATGTCGATATCGCAATAAAGTAATGGCCTCTTTGAGCACAATTTTGTTCTTTTACCGATGCGAACACGACCCCTAGTAAATACAGCACATATCTCACTTGAGTAAAAGTAATTCTGAAAACAATCAGTTACTAAATCCACATAGCAATATTAGTATATGCACAGTAAATGTTTTCTACAGATAATCGATTTTTTGTTTTTATAAAATTAGCTAAAAATGAAAATCACGCGTCCATGCTAACTCGTACCTTAACCAACAAATCTATAGTAACTAGCTACAACAACCATATCAGTTAATCTGCAATACTTGAATACGTAAGATTACTACCAACCGCGTACACACGCGTACAAACTCTTTACTCAATACAATGAGGTTAGAGACACAAATCAATGCAGAGCGAGAATGTTCAAAATGGGCAGCAAACAATCCTTATAAAATACCTTTTTCTAGGTTTCTTACATCTTAGATCAAAGCAAAAAATGCTTTTTTGTAACATGAACGACAATATTATCTGAATATATTATTTTAGTCAGTACATACTCTACGCAAACAAAAGGATTTCCAACGCTCGTTCAGATGAGCAATTCATTATTAGATCTAAGATGGAAAGGTTAGGAATAAATTCTTCATTTGCCTTTTTATTCTGTTTATAAGGCTGGCAACTCCAGTTCTGAACCTGAACCTTAATATTGCTATCATGAAATGCCCTTTGATCCAGATAACTCTCAAATGCTGTGTTACCTGCAAGGTACCCAGTCGCTCCATATCTATTACACAGATCAACAATCTTTTCTGATGCAGTCATACCTTCATCGTCATCACCATACTTTATACTAGACCCCAAGGTGATTCGTTTCAATTTTCCAATATTAATGTCTTCTAGATGGGTATTGATATATTCCAGTGTTAGACATTCAGGATCATTAGTCTCTATTTTCATTAAGTGGCAGAGTGCCCAACAGATGGTCGCAATATTAAGGTCTGATACTGTTTCATACTCTCTCTTTAATAAAGATTCTATCTCGCCATAAACAGTCAATAATTCAGGAGATTTTGCATAGTTTGGTTTTAATTGATTCAGGTGTTTTATAGGCCACGGCTGATCATACGATATCAGTGTCTGATTAATTGGAAGCATCCCGCCCTTTTTCACAAAAACCGTCAAAAGCTGCGTGCCAGAATGAGTTAGTATAGGAGTATGTACTTGATGTGATACACCACGACTACCATCTGGAAATTTATGGTTCTTCACGAATTGAACATCATCTCTAATGACAAAATGATCAGATGCAAGCATTCGTGCGAAAAAATGAAGTCTTGGAAAGTACTGGGGCTGTATATCACTTAACAACATATCACTTTGTTATATAGTTGCGAAAAATTATTCTACGCACGCGAGAAAAGATGTCCCATTTTTTTCGAAAAAAACTCTTTTATAAAGAATCCCTTTTTATTATTGTAATATTCCTTTAAAACAAAAATAGATCATTCGTTTGCTTTGTATAAGCATATCAAGATATTTACCGCACAATAGCTATATCGATTAATCGACACGACCTTAATAGATATTAGCAAATGAAGGTTATTCATCAAGCATGTTTTTTTTCACGGTTAAGCTTAGCAAGATCACATATCCCCACTTCAGACTCATAGTAATACCAAAACACCAAGCCGTCACATAACGAGACAATCTGCTAACTGCCTTACCTCTGTCGACTAGCGATTAGAAACAGCAGGTGCGGTTGCATCCATCGACATAGAGACATAACACATCGATTTCATACAACACATCAACAACTAGGTTGAAAAACTATAGAGATGAATAACGCAAACGAATAGCCAGTAACGGTAATACAATCTTCGAACCGGGGCTAATCTGATCTAAGATAAACAGTTGAAGATAACATGACAAAGTCTTTCACTAATGACTGGACGTAAGACTTTTTTTGGGATTAGGAAGACCAAAGTACTTTCTTAGAAGGATTAGCGAATCAGTATCATCTAATATATACTCTTTTTCGACTGCACCAAATACAATTACCTTATTATCTCTAGCCACACCATAGAAATCCTTCCCCTCTTCAACGAACAACCAGGGTAATTGATCGCCCGCGACATCGAACGAGTCCATTCCAATTTGATAAAGCGCTTTACAGGCCAGCCTTTCGCGCTCTTGATCAAGCGCTATTCGCAGCGATGATTCACAAGTTATCAGATCGTCAAGTGAAAAGCTCAGATATAGATCCGCAATTTTATTTTTCGGATCGATTGTCCTGGCACCCCTATAAAATGTCCATTTATACAATCTATTCTGATTCACGGCATCTACTCTATCTGGAATAACCACGTCCGATCCCGTAGAACTGTGTCTATTAAAATGCTATACCTTTGATATATCTAAAATAACCGACATAACAGCTAGCATTATCACCTTTCTACACTTGAATACTGATTTTAACGGCAGTGCGACGAGAAACTTTGAACTTGATCGAGTTTTTGTCTACTTACACCGGATAGGACAGTCTATTCAGTTGACCCCGGAATTATGAAAAAGTTGAGAATTGAATCGGCCGCTCCCATACATATGGGATTTAACCCGGCGTACCATTAGATATAAGCACACCACATCAGAACACTCTGTCAACTTTACCCTCATACTCGACGCATTTGTGGCGTGTGGCTTCATGTCGGATAAGAATCCTACACATCTAACGATCTATTTCAGCTGTTGAGCTGTTGAAGAATTCGTTCGGCTACGGTGGTGTCATCCAGGTACCCGACAATGCCGTGACGGTTTTTCGTATGATTCCTTACGGCATCGTAGTTTTCCACGTCCGGTTGCACAGGAAAATTGCTGTCGTCCAGCGGATAGAGCGACACTACATCCCTGTTATCGAAGGCATTGAACCAGCTTCCCACGCCCGGACCTTTCAGCGGTCTGAATTGGTCTCGAATCGACCTTATGCCGAGGGGCGATCCCACCGTAACGTAGAGCGGCACATTGAGCGGGCGGGGATCGTAACGCAATACACTGTAGGCAACGACAGATCCAAGGGAGTGGCCGACGACGACCGTCGGCTCTTGCGTCATCGTTTCCGCAACAATCTTATCAATGGTTTCCCGAACCAGTGAGCGTCTCGTGTAGAGAAACACGTCCCTGGTAAACAGCTCAAGGCTAAGCTGACTGATACCACCGGCATATTTGTCGAGGGCTCTTAGGATCGCCTGCACCCACTCCCAATTGAGAGGGCCTTTCTGTTTTATATTGTCGCCGTACTCCAGATTGATCTGTTCGTCGGTTATACCACTCTGTTGCCGCAGCGCCTCCGCCATCTCCGCCTGAAACAGGAGAAAATCCTCATTGATCACACCTTCTCCCCTTGCCTGGATATCAGTGGTCAATGGCAGGTTCATCTGCTGAGTAAATTCATCAAGCACATCGCCATAAAAGGGGAAGGCAACTTCCAGATCGGCAGGTATCTCCAAGCCTGCCGTCTCCGCACCTTTTTTCAAAGCATCAAACCAGGTCTTTTTAAGTACTTCCGGGTCCTTGCCTTGTTGGCTTCGTCCGTGGACAAAGACAAGTCTGCGCGGCGTTGTTGCAATCGTAGTCGGTGACAAAGCTACAAGCACCAGACCGAAACTACTTAGCAATAGCGATCTTCTGCTGATCATTTTGCTGTCCCTCTCTTACCGGTTAGATCACTCGTCCACTTTCAATGGCTTCGATCACCAGGTCCATGCCTTTTCGTCTGAATGTCGTCCACAACGCCGGCTCAATGTAATCTCTGGCCATGTCGATCTCACGCGGGATGTCGACGTTGGCAATCCGGAGCAGTCCCCATCCCTGTGAAAGCATGGGGCAGAAAGGCGCTATGCCTCGACGATCGTTCGGCGGCAGATCCGCCAGCATGTCCGCAAGCAGCGCGACATCGAAGATCTGGCCGTTGATATCGTGCTGCATGAAATCCCTGACAGAGTGGATCTGATATTCCAAATCCGCGTCGGCGTATGCGTATGCGGCGTAGACCCCCAGGGTGGGATCAACCCCTTTCATCACGCGTATCCGATCGGCCAGCTCCTCGGCCCCTTCCTGATGCTGCTGTCCGCTGCCGGTAATTCGAAACGTGCCGAACCTGGCCGAGGTAGCAACCAGACGCCGCAGCTCCTTCAAGCGACGTTCTTCGGGGGAACCGGCATGTCCACTGCCGGACCGGGTATAGGTCACGCTGACCACCCTGCCGCCATCCACCACCACTGTACCGATATACCCGGCCAATGCCGCCACGACCGTACCTGAACCGTCGGAGAACCTGATGGCAACGCTGGCCGGGGCACCCCGCCTTGGATGGAGCCTGATGGTGCCGGGACCCTTTTCCGGCGCTATTTCGGCACGATAATAATCGGGATTCGCCATTACCTCTGCGACACCTATGCCGGAGACAAATAAACCGGTCTCCGTCTCAAAGGACTTGGGTGCCTGACTTTCCGCTATCTTGATTCTATGTTTGGCTTGATCGAACGCCTTCACCTTGTCCGATCGCTGAATTTGCGCCGTATCCAAAGATTTGACTGATGCCAACTTGGTAAAACCTTTTTCGGCAAAGGCCAGCGCTGTGACTTCGGTAATGGAGACGTTTGATGGTGGCAGGTCAACGGTTGTGTTGGCCGTACGTCTGACCCGGCCGATATACTTGTCGGAAAGTACATTAGTCTCGGGCCGCTGCTCGAGGGCAATGGAGACCTGCTGCGCCCGCCGGTTCACATCTCGCCTGAGATAGTCTTCAAGATCCCGGTTGAGAATAACCTCCACCCCGCCCACCACGGAGACCATCTCATCTTCAGGCACCTTGTATGCATCGAGAAAGGAGGCCGTATAGATGCCGTAGTAGTTCCCTGCAGCGGTATCGACACCAACCTCATAGGCCGGGTCACCCTCCTGGGTCGCTAAAAACTTGTCCACCTTCGTCATGACATTGCCCGCCTGCCGAGAGGTGGGAAATATAACGCTGCCACGGACCGAGTCCGCCGCAAGGCTTGTCGCCGTGGATCGGCAGGCATCGGAGATGAATACTACGTTGGGTATGCCGGTACGTTTACAGAGACGCTCGCATTCGAGCAGGCTTACCGCCTGATTCGGGTTATCCGGTGCATCCGAGAGCATCCACAGTTCACGATAACTGTTGAGAAAACCGTGTCCGGAAAAATAGATCACCAGTTGCTCATAGATGCCTCTGGTGACAATCCTGTTGACCGCTTCAAAGATGGGATCGACCTTTACCTTGGCGTTGGTACCATCGATAAACCGTTCAACATCGAACCCCTCATTATCCAACCAATCCGCAAACGCCGAAGCACCCAAGGCAGCAGCGCGCAGAACAGGCAGAGAACCGGATCTGTCCACACCGATAACGATAGCAGCCCTGTTGGCAGGTTCAGCCAGACTCAGTTTTGGGAGCAGAATCGATGCTAGAGTCGCACCGCTTGCGGAAAGAAATGTTCTCCGTTTCATGGCTATCACCCCGGCTGTCCAATTTGCCAAAAGCGATCTGCCTATCGTCACATCCTTGAGGCGGCAGATTATTGATACTGTCGACTCCAAATCGGTAAGCGCCAATAAATACCGAAAGACCCCGAATCACGCAGATCAGTAGCGCTTAATCCACCAATGGTCATTCACAGGGGCTCTCCCCACACATTGATGCCGTGGGGCATAAACAGTGGTCTCTGCCTTTTCGTACAATATTGGAGTCGGGCAAGTAATTCCTCACCTAAAGGATAGGTTACTGTCCGTGCAATACAAGGAGACCGGCTCTGCAGAACAGGGATCGGACCGCTGATCACCTCCGCATAATCGACTAAGTCTCATTGCTGGGAATCGTGAAAGGAACTGTTTATGCAGACTTGTCTAACAATGCATACACACGCGTATAGTCAACTTTGGCATTGTGACGCTTGTCGACAGGTATCCGCTTTACCTCACGCAGTTCATCAAGTTGTACCCAATCCAGTTTTTTTATGATGGCGTCGGAATCCAACGGTTTGTCACTCTCCAGCAGAAGAATGCGTCGACCCTCGCTGCTAACCATGGCGCTGCGCCGCACACCCTCGAGAAAGTGAGCAGCACATTCCACACTGAACGGGTAGAGAACGCCTTTCTCATCTTCGATACGCGCACTGCAACGACCCACGAGCCAGAGCCTGCCATCGGCATCCATATAACCTGCATCACCGGTACGATGCCAGCGTTCCCTATCGACCTCGAACTTGGTCTCAAGCTCACCCCTACCATGCAGATAGCCTTTCAGCACGTGCCCCCCCGTCACCACAACCTCACCAATCTCGCCAATTGGAAGCGTCTCGGCATCGAGCTCATCACTGGCATAGGGTCCGATCGGCACGCCGAATCGATCGCGCAGTACACGCAGGTTGACCTCCGAAACCGGTGGACCTGCAAGAAGTCCTTTACCGGACCGCATCGCATCGAGATCACTTTCGTCCATCTCTCTCCAGCTGATGTGGCTCATCGGTTCGGCCTCGGTGGATCCGTAGACCGAGACCACCTGAGCCTCCGGAGCAATCGACTGTAGTTGGCGCAACAACCCGGGGAATACCGGGGCGCCGCCGGTATCGATCCGGCCTACACCTTCCAGGTGCCTGCCTTCGGCTTCACAGAACTCCGTAAGACGTTGATAGAAAGCAGGTGACCCCGCACTGCGGGTCACACCGTACCGTTCAATCTGTTCAACCACCGGCGCGGGATCGATCCGTCCGGGAAACCTAAGGTCTGCCTGAGGGATGACACTGGTCAAACCGGAGGCCAGGTTGGCGAGCAGAAAAACCGGTAGCGTCGTGAGATCGACCTCCCCGATCTTCAGCCTCAACGCCCGATCCAACACCCGATGTTGTGCCATCAAAAAAGCGTGGGATCTTAAGGCGGCCTTTGGCAGTCCGGTACTGCCACTGGTGAAGGTCAGGAGTGCGGGATCCTCCGGCTCGCACATCTCAATGGTTTCCAAGGGCACGAAAGCAGCTGCCTGCCGCATAGACGTCGCCCCCGGCGCAAAGCGACCAATGACAAATTTCACAGGGATGCGTCGCAGACTTGCGGAAACAAACCGCAATAGATGAGCCCGGGTGCTGGCAATCAGTGCTTTGGGCGCACCGATGTCACAACACTGGTTGATATGGACGCGACCCGCGGAGGGGTCGAGAAACATCGCAACGGCTCCTAACCGAAATATCGCCAGTAGCGCAACATAGAGCTCATAGGACATGGGCTGAAACACCAGCACGCAATCCCCCTTACCGATACCCTTCTCCCGCAGTAGGGCGGCGGTCCGAGCAGCATCGGATGCGAGCACTGCATAGTTGTGCATGCGCTCAGCCCCCCGATGCGTATCAATAATAGCAATCACCTCCGGTTGCCGGAGGGCCTGATCCTGCATCAGGTTTGCGATATTCATTAACTGCGGTCCAGGCGTTTTTGGTAGAGGGTATAGCGCCGCATGGTGTGGGCGTAATGTGCCGATATATTTCGGGATTGATTGCTCTCGTGCATCAGGGCATGGATGGCGTATCGATATCCCTGTTCATGGGCGATACGATGACTCTCCGCCACCAATACACTGCCAAGACCGGCGTTTCGACGTTCAGGAAGTGCGGCCACCGTCTTAACGATGAATGTATCGACCGGTTCGCCCCGCCGGCCCTGATTGAGATCGGGAATACCGAACAGATAACCCAACAGATCTCCATCCCTCTCCGCCATAAGCGTCAGTTCCGGCCGCACATAGGGCGCAACGGCCTGGTATTGCGCCAGAAACGAAGCTTCCTCAATCGGTGTATAGAGAAAGTTATTGTTAAAGCAGCGAAGAGAGAGACGATAGATCGAGCGCAGCTCCCGTTCAAAATTCGCCATGTCCAGTGGGCGCCAATCGATACCGTCCCCTTTTAAGCGCGCTATCGCACGGGGTATCCGGTTGTCGTGAAGCGTAAGATCCGTCACCCGGGCCGATGTGTATTGGGCCATTGGTGTAAAGCCGGCCGATAGAAAACTGTCGGGATAGAGTGCCGGGTTCTCCGGTTCAAGAAAAAACGGCGGCTCATCTCCGGGATCCGACACAAAACGGTAGCGGCGCCAGGTATTGCCATCCATCGGGCCTACTGCCAATGAACAACCCTGCGCTTTCAGCCGTTCAAACAGTCTGCTCTGCAACTGTTCGGCAGCACGCTTATCCCTTGCGGCAAAATGGCCAATTATACCCAACTGTTCAGCCTCGAATTTCGGTGTATCCCGCCACCAGAGTGAAGCGCGCGCGACGACAGTTTCACCCTCCAGGACAATTGAATGCCCATCGACCTCATGTTGAGCAAGCAAGTCTTGATCAAATGCATCTAAGGCTGTGGATACCGGATAGGATCCGGTTGTTTCGCCAATGGGGTAATCCACCACCCTCATCACTGCACTCCATCCATATCGATGACGCCCAAAGAGATCCACCCCATTACCGACAGTCCACCAGCAATCAGCGCCTGGCGCGTCCAGCGTTCAGGTGTGCCGGGACAATTATCGAGCGCGGGTTGTAACTTCAAAAACGCAAGAGCAGCCAGCAACAGCGCCAAAACACCAAAAGTTGCAATCACACCCAGACGGAGATCTATCCCCCACATCAGAGAAAACGGCAAGAGAAGCACCACAAACCCTTGCATAACTGCCGGTACGATGCGTGAAATCGGAAGACGTGCCAATCCGGAATGGGCGCGGGAAACACCCAGCATTGTCAGGTGGGCGGCAAAGGCCAGGACATAAGCAAAGAAGAGGTCAACCGACTCCACATTGCGGCTGAGTGTCAGCCAGAATAAACCGGGACCTGTAATACCCAGTAACGCATAGACCGTGTGAATCTGCCGCTGCCCGGCCTCGACCTCTCGCAACACGAGCCAAGTCGCAATCACGAACACGGACACCGGCACCAGTAGCCAATAGAGGTCGCCAATGGCCCAACTCCCATAGGCGACCAAACCCGCACCAATCAAAGCGCTGTCGTCGAGCGTGCTGCGGCGACGCCACATCAACAGAAAAACACCCAACAGCACAATAACCATCAGACTCACAGACAGCGCGCCGGCATCCAGCTTGAGATAACTCTTCAGCAGGGCAAAACTCGCCACGGGAATAAACAGATTGTCCAACCCGCGCCAGGCTACCGCCTCGAACATCATCACCACGATACCCATGAGCAGGCCGATCAGCAGCGACTCGATACGCCCCGCGTCGGTAAACAGCAGTACCGCGATATGGACACAGAGAAAGGTGACGATAAAGAAGGCGAAGGAACCTTCGATCGATTTACTGCCTTCCAGGGTAGTGAACTGTATCTGACCGTAATAGACACCAATCAGCGCAGCCACCGCATCCGCCAGGGCGAGTATCAGAATGGGTACGCTGTAAAGTAATGGTTCACCATCAGCCAGTAAGAAGACAGCGGCCACGGAGAGCGGAAAAAGCAGCTCACCCCAGGAGGTACGTTCGACACCATGCAACACCCCTTTCACCGAACCGGCAACCGAAACTCCGCTACGCACGAGGATCAATACCGCCACGCTGCCGCCCGCCAACAGCAATACAGGCCAGCTCTCGTTGAACAGCCAGGGAAAGGTTGCCGTAACCAGGCCCATGAGTACATGCATCAGCTTGCGCAGGACCTCCGGATGGGGAGAGGCGTGTTTTTCCAGCAAACGCAGCGCGAGAAAAGCCGATGACAGGGCGGCCATCACCACCAGCATCCCCAGCCAGGGATTCACCGACGCTCCTCCACGATAAAATCCCGGTAGAAAAAGGCCTTGTCCCGGGCATAGAGATCCCGTCCCAGTTCATCGAGCGAGTGTATCCGGTCGGCGAGGCCAGGCGGGCATTTTCTCGGCGCCAACATATTCCAGTATGCGAGACGTGCACCGGGATTGGCTGCATCCACCAACCTCGTCAGTAGGGCTTCATAGTTTTCCTCCGACATATATTCGAAGATATCGCTGAGATTGAAGGCATCGAATCTCATCTCGGGATACTGTGCCAGATAGGCCTCGATTGAGAGCAGATGCCACTCCACCTGATCAATCCGGTCACGAATCGCTTCGAACTGCGTTTCACGCAGCGCATAAGGCAGTGCCTCGCCGTGGGTACCCGTCAGTATCCAATGCAGATAAGGATTGTCTGCGGGATCGAGAGTGGTCAGCGCATAGCGGGTGTGCTTCAGAATATGCGCCGCCACACTGCCTTCCACGTAACGGAAGAAGCTGGGATCCCGTCCCATACGTCCCATCACGAAACGGGAGAAAAAGAGCTTAAACAGCAAACGCCAACGCCAAGTGTTCCAATCGCTCTCATAGAAGCGCTCCCGAGTCGCCTGGTCGCCACCCTGCAGTAGCCGCTCAACAGTCTGCCTGCGATGCACCAGTGGCAGAACCCTGTCGCAAAAGAGGCGAAAGTAGCGTTCGAACTTGCCGGCGCCGCCGATCCCGGCATCGATCTCATTGCCATGCGCATCCCAGAAGGCGCGATTATCGGCATCGAGCAGCGGTCGACAGCGTCGATAGAGCGTCGCTCGATCCTTACTCGGTCGCGAACCGATCAGTGCCAACAGCTCCGGATGAGAGAGCTCCTGGTAGGCAGCCACCCGCAATGCAAGGCAGGCGAGCTGCGCCGGGTTAAGATCGAGGGCTATCACATGTTTGGCGCCGGCACCCAACAACGCCAGCGCGTTATCACCGGCCGATGAAATGGAGAGACAAACACCGCCCCGATCAACCCGCAGTGCCTCAACCAGGATATCCGCATCCTCCCAACACTGGGCATAGCGAATCTGGGAAAAGTCAGCCCTAGCGGCAACCTCACTACGCATCGACAGTCTCTCTGTCAGGTTCGACGCGGCGAATCACACCGCTGCTGCCGTCAAACTCCACCCACTCGCCATCGGACAGCGTGCGTGTTATACCCGGTACCGACACAACGGCCGGTATCCCCATCTCCCGTGCCACTATGGCCGAATGGGAGAGCAGACTGCCCCTCTCCACCAGGATGCCGGATGCCGCTGGAAAGAGCATGATCCAGCCCGGATCGGTGCGTTCCGCCACCAGTATCTCGCCCGCATTGAGCACGGCATTGCGGGGATCGCTGATCACCCGTACCGGGCCGCGCACCACGCCGGGACAGCAGCCGATCCCCTTGAGATCTCCATCGGTCAGCTCCTCTGCCTGTTCAGGCGCCGTGAAATCATTCCCCTGGTGCACCATACCCAGCGTCTCGAAACGGTCCACCGGCGGCGCCATGGATTCATACCCTGCAAACTCCTCCCGGCGCAGTTCGACCAACCCCTTCAGGTCGGTGGTTACGGTTGTGCCTTCAACAAACCCCACTACCTCATTTACCTCCAGGTGGAAAACATCCCGAGGATGATCCAGCAAACCCTCGGCATAGAGTCGTTTGCCCAGCTCGACAAAGACACGGCGCACCCGCCCGAACAAACGGGTACGCTCGAAACGTAGATTCTCACGATCCCGCACCCGGGCTCGGGTATGTTTGAGTACCCATCGGTATACCGCACCCCTGACGGCATGGTTCTCAAGTGCAGTCGTCACCCTAGTTTCCGCCTTCTGACGGATCTCCCGCTCGATCGAACCCGGCTCCGTGGCTTTCTGCTCACGCAAACGCAGGGCAAACTGCCCGATTGATCGCAAAAGCAGCAGGGGGTCGTCGTGCAGTGTCGCGCTCTCCAGTTTGAGCTCATCGAGACAGCGGTCACCGAACTTGTCGAGATAGGCAAGATAGGCTTGATGAAATGCCGTCTGTTCTGGCAGAGCAACCTCGATCTCTGTCAGATCGCCCGTGGTCAACAGTTCGCTGAAGGTCTGATCCTCGCGGATGATCTCCGCCATCTGTCGTACCCGCTGAGCGGGCTCGGCACTGATCATGCCCCCCTCGCCCGCCAGCAGATCGTTCTGCAGACTCTCGTCGCTGTCGTGACACCATTTCGCACCCAGACTGCGCAACACACCGTAGAAGATCATGGCGAAAAAATCATTGATCAGGGGGGCGTCCCAACGGGTCAACAGCTTTCGCTCCAAATCGTGGTAGTGACCGGCGAGCTGAGTGGCATTCAAGCCGGTAAGGTTGGTCTGGCTCTCGAGGGCCGCTTCGAGCCGCTTGTAGAAACGCCGGTTCTTATAGGGCAACAGAAAGTGGTTGAGCAATAGCCCACCCACACTCGCACCGAGGCGCAGCGCATCGCGAAACCGGTCTGCCGTGCTGCCGGAGAGTTCCTTTGCTATCTCTTCGGGCAACCCCTCCTTCACCCCCATCATCTGCTCCATGAAACGCCGGTTCACGGTAAAGCCAGGCAGCAGGGCCAGTACCCGATACCAGGAGAGCAGATTGTAGTAGACCCGCCCCCGTATCAGACCAAGCATGCGTTTAAAGGTGGTGTCGTTATCCTGAATCACCGAAGCAGGGACGCGCAGGACACGGCAGAATTCACGGTAGACCGATTCATAGGCCCGACGGGCGAAACTGAAGGTCAACGGCGTTGTGATACCGCCATAGCTCTCTGCGATATTGCTGTTATCCCAGAGATTTCGTTCCCCCGTCGGATCCGGCAATGCGTTCAGTGCAGTAATTGGACGTGACTGCAATAGATAAAGCTCGCCCTTATCGAACGCCCATTCGATGTCCTGTGGCTTACCGAAATGCCGGCTGACCTCTCGCGCCAGTTTGGCTACACGCTTGACATCATCATCAGTCAACACCGGCTGCCCTATCATTTCTCCCTGTAACGGCTCCTCACGCAGGTTGTCCGGTGCATCGGGATCAAACCGATGCGCGATGCGCTTCTCTGCAACCTGGCGGTCGATGATCGTCTCCAATCCATCCACTCGCCAGGTATCTGCATCCGCATCTCCGGAGACGAGAGCCGTACCCAGACCGTGTACGGCGGAAACCACCGCGATATTGCGACGACCGCTCACCGGATCGGCGGAGAAGGCCACACCCGCATGATCGCTGGCTACCATGCGTTGAACCAGTACGGCGGATGCCGGTGGCAGTGCAGGCAACCCCGCCTCGATCCGGTAGGTCAGCACACGTTCGCTGAATCCTGAGCGCCAGACGTCGACAACCCGCTCCGCAACCTGTTCCAGCGGCACATAGAGATAGCTCTCCAACTGACCGGCAAAGGAGTGATCGGCACCGTCCTCATCCACTGCCGAAGAGCGTACCGCAACCCGCTCTCCATTGGGCGACAGCTTCGCCAACCTCTCCTCCAGTTCAGCAAGTAATTCGGCATGGGGTTTAATTTCAGCCAGCAATGACTGAATGTCCGCTGCATCTTTTTTTTCTTGTAGCTCATTAAAAAGCTGAGGACCCAGACTTTGATAGAAGGCCTCGGGTTCGATAACCAGCCAATCGGGAATCGGCAGCTTTGCGGCAGCCAGATGTCCCAAGGCAGCCGCCTTGCCGCCAAACCGGGAAAGGTCGATCTTGTCAGCCCGATTGAGGATATACTGCATAATTCCTATACCTTCCAGAGTAGTGGACCGGCACCCAGCGAGAGATACATGCTCAGTGTCCAGACACCGGCGATCAGCTCGAATCGCTTTCCTGCTCCGGGTATGAGATGGCAGAGAAAATGCCAGCCGGCAACTCCCGCAGCGATGAGCAGCAATAGCAACACGAATAACACCGGCACCATAAAATCGATCTGCCAGGCGGCAAAGGTTGCACTCATGGCGGTGATCAGCAATGCACCGAGCCAGACCAGCACAGCCCGCTTGCGTCCCCAAAGGACAGAATAGGTCTCCACCCCCTCCTCCTCATCTTCCGGTGTGCGAATCTTGCGTCCGATCTCGATCACAATACCGTTGAAAAAACTCACGATCAGAAACCAGAAGAGCCCGTCAGGAACCGCCGCATGAGACCAGGTGCCGGCCGCCACCATCCAGTCACACGCGGTAGCATAGAGATCAATCAGCGGCATGATCAGCATATGAGTCCAGAGATAGGTAACGGGTCGCGCCTTCAGCCACTCCCGCAGAAAGAACTCGTGGCTCATCAGGGCCAGATAGATCCAGGTGGCAGCCAGCACAATCACCAAAGGCGGGAAGAGCCAGAGTGCGAGCACCAGTTGCAACAGCGCCAGGGCTGCACCGAGGACCCCGAGCTCGCGCAGCTTAATCAGGCCACGGGGAACCGGTCGATAGGGGCGGTATCGACTGTCCTCATCGAAATCCTTGAACTCGTCAGCAATGCGCAGCTGCAGAAAAAAGGCCAATGACGTCAGAAAGGCGACCAGCCAGGTGGAGAAGTGAGGTAGTACGGCCTCTCCACGCAACAGTGAGGCATAGGCCACGGCGGAAAAACTGAACGCCGCAACCAACGGTGCATGACCGAGCAACGGGAAGCGCTCACGCTGGTAGATCCACCAGCGGTTCGACCGAATCACCTGCATGCTCAACCCCGCGCCAGTTGCTGATGAGCCCGTGCAAAATGGCCTGCGCAGAGGGCGCCGATTATCGATAACTCACCGGCCAGGGTCACCCCAGTCGCAACTTCGGCAAAGGCACGCGAGTTATCGGATCCTGCGAGTCCCAGTAGGTCGAGACAGGCCTTCTGACTGGGCAGTCCCGTACCACCGCCGACCGTCCCGACAATCAGATTCGGTAGGGTCACGCAGGCATAGAGATCACTCCCTTCAGTCAACTCAAAACGGGTGACGCCGACCGCCGACTCCGAAACGCAGGCTGCATCCTGACCGCAGGCGATATAGAGTGCGGCGAGCCCGTTGGCATAGTGACCCTGCACACCAATAGTACCGCTCAACACACCCCCCATG
The DNA here is from genome assembly GCA_025655595.1 of Candidatus Thiodiazotropha sp. (ex Monitilora ramsayi). Classification (GTDB taxonomy): domain Bacteria; phylum Pseudomonadota; class Gammaproteobacteria; order Chromatiales; family Chromatiaceae; genus Thiodiazotropha. The sequence continues at coordinate 560,532 of JAHXIO010000005.1, read as the reverse complement.
GCGGACATGCGCCAGTAGTCCACCATCCGTTCCGGCGTGGTGTGCAACAGGCCCTTGACTAGCGCCTTGGGCATGGTGACCTCGGCGGTTACCTTCTTACCGCGCACTGAGAGAAAAGACTGGGCGCTCGCCTTCTTGTCACCCGACATATTCGCTTCGAGGAAGAAATATTTTGGCTTCACCGGGGAGTTGGCCAGAATGTAGTCGCAGATCGCCTGCGTGGCGATGGTCACCATATTCTGCCCGGCGGCATCGCCGGTATGGAAATCGAAGCGAAGATAGACATGGTTTCCCTCCACGGTGACTTGCATATCGATCAACTCGCCGTGCCGGGTGGTTTTGGCCGCTTCCGCCTTGAACGACTCCAGTTGAGGCACGACCCATGCGACAAAGGCGCCCGCATCCTGCAAATTGTCGAACGCGAACCCGGGAGCGCGCATCACCGCTTCACTCAATACCAGGGTGGTACAGCCACCGGCGCGGGTGATCATCTGCGCGCCACGGTTATAGGAGGCGACCAGGGCCGCCTCGGTGGTGGCCAGCGGCACATAGTAATCGCCCTGGGCGAAGAGGCCGTTTACACGAAGGGGACCGGCAATACCCACCGGCACTTTTACCGTGCCGATAAAATTCTCGATATTCCGTTGATAGGCCTCCATCCCCGCCTCCGTCACCGGATCGAGCAACTGCTCACGGGCCTGCGGGACATCCGTAAAGAGCGACCAGCGCTTCTCCACCATCTTCTGGCTGATGCGATGGTCGCGGGGAATACGCGGTGCGGCATCGACCTCCGGCTTGGGTCGCATTGCCTCGCCGAGCTCCTCCTGGCTGCGCTCCTTCAACAGATATTCAAGGTAGGTGTTGGCATGTATATACGGAATAGCCATTGCTTCTCCTTCCGGCACAGTTCCAATTTAATCCGTAAAAAGGTTATTCGGCACTCTGGATTGCATCTGAAGTTATCAAGGATGCTATTGGCCTGTAGACTGATGCAAGTTCACCTTAAATACAGACAGCTTTAACCTGTCCCTGCCTAAAATTCCCTCCATCGTCTTACGGGGAATTGACACGACCAGTGACTGATAACTTCATAGCCCTGAAAATCATTCCAGCCATATAACAGGCAAAAAAACCGGAGCCCTGCAGACTCCGGTATATTAATCAGACTCCCTACTATCAACCTGAATATAGAAGAATCAGATTCAGGCACCCAATAGGGTGGATAATCCTAACCTTATCAATTCCCACACAACTGCTGATTTAGATCGATGACCTGTAGCTCCATCGAAGCATAAGAGGGATGATCATCACCGTGAACGACAAAAGCCTTTTCCCCGTAGGCATCAATTGCAATCCCTCTAGGCATCGCTTTTCCATTATGCACATTAGAAAGCAATGCGTATTCATTGAGTAAGATATCCGTCTTAGCGTCAAACTCATACAGCTTGTTATTATATGGACTAGAGGGAATGCCGTATATTTTGTCACCCAGAGGACTTGTTGACGTTCCAGCAGGGTAAGGGCCGGTATTATTCACAACCAACTGTTGGAGAGTATCCGCATCGACCGATTGGATACCATATGGCGAGCCGGAAGCGATGTATAGTTCGTTATAGCGCGGAGAGATTGCGAAATCCCTTAAATTCGACCCCAGAGCACCATGGCCGTTTTTACCCAAATAGACCGGCGCTTTTGGATTCAGGACATCGAACTTATGGATGGAAAGCGGCGATAGCCCCTGTTCACCCACATAGAGCACCGTACCGGTCAGATCAGTCTTTAGCATTCCCTTATAAAAATTCGGACCCGAATCTGCGCCAAATGACTTGATGACTTTACTACCTGCCCAATTCAGGAGATAGATCTCACTTCTCATGTCATATTGCGAACTGCCGTAGAGTGAGACGGCATATATTTGATTTCTGCTATTGAACGCAACAGACCGAACGGACTTACCGCCTTCCCCCACGGGAATATTGTATGTCCGGTTGATCTTCAGCTTATTCAGGTCAATGCGAAACACCGTTCCGTTTGCAACCACATCCAACCATCTATGATCTTTACTGAGCGCCATATCCGTGATCGAACCGTCCACCGTAAAACGGTGTGTAACCGCCTCAGTCACAGAATCTATGACAACCAACTCTCCATTCGCTGAGTCAGCTAGGTAGATTCGAGGCCGAATCTCATCACTCATTACCATCCCGAGATCTTGACTATGCGTCCCGTTTATCCATCGATTCTCCGCAGATACGCCTGCAGAGAACAGCAGCAACAAGAGAACCAGCACGCTGACATTTAAGATTTTTGATCCCATAGTGTTATTTGTATCCATAGTCCATATTCCTTAATACGATAAAAACCCCAAGGTCATACAACCCAAAATAAAGAAGCAAGCTCCAATCAAGTCGCTGGCGCCCATGACACGGTCGATAACACTCGCCAAAGCACGAAATGGCTTTGCGATAGCTAGCTATGGACTGAGATTGACACCATGACGGGAAGAACAAGAAAAGCAATCCATACTTACCTAGACATACTCCGAGCTTACCGGGTTAAGTATAAAGGTAATTCTCTTACTTAATAAAGGATATTTAAGAGATATAACAATAATTGAACCAGAGAGGAATCTACTGACTAAACTTCCATGTGAAGGAACAACCTTCCACCATCCATGCCAATCCTGACAGATTACACGGGGGCTTTAACCAAAACGGAATATGTCATGGTGCTTCTCTCTTCAGCTGCCGCCTCGCGAGCATAGATGTCAGCCATCTCCTGCACCACGCCATCGGCCAGCTCTTTCTCTACGGCATCGCGCAGGACAGGCAGCGACCCCGACCTGTCCACACCGATCACGATAGCGGCTCTGTTGACGGGTTCTGCCAGACTCAGTTTCGGGAGCAGAATCGATGCCAGAGTGGCACCGCTTGCGGAAAGAAATGTTCTCCGTTTCATGGCTATCACCCCGGCTGTCCAATTTGCCAAAAGTGATCTGCCTATCGCCAAATCCTACGGAAGGCAGACTGGCAATGCCTTTAACCCAAGACCGACTTTGACGTCACGAATAACGCCACAAAGCTCTGTAACAGGCACTTTATTCCTTATCAGAATCATAGGTTATTGTGCATGCAATACAAGAAACTCGACTACCAAACACGTTCAGCTGCAAGACACGCTATTTATGTCCGACCTGCCATCAGAAACGAATGTTGGCCTATGGTGATTGGATAGAGGAAGAGGTCCTTTTTCCTGCGCCCCATCAGCAGTATGTCTTGACCATCCCGAAACTGCTGAGGCCACATATTTACCAGCGCCACCGGCTGGGCTCCTTCTACCGCATTGCCTCCAAGCTTCTGAACAATGCCTATGGGGAAGCTGCTCCTTGGGGTAGACCAGGTTTTATCCTTCCTGTGGCGATAGCTGGCATTCTTCCCTATCACCTGGCACCGGCCAATGCCCTCAGGAATATTGCGATCTGTATTCTCACAGGGATTTCACTGATGATTTTCATCTTGCTTGACCTGGTTCAGTAGCAGGTAGGGTTAGTGCTGGCGGACAGTGACGGCCCTGGCGGATGGTTTGCAGTGCATTTTGCCAACAACATACCTCAACGGGTGTTGCGCTGGGCCTTGTTCGTCATGACGATACTCGCCTGTGGTGAGGCCACCTTTGACTTCGTGAAATTTCCCATTCGCTTAATGATTCTTCTTCTATACTTTTGATTGTTTGTCACCAATAAATTCACTTCTGATAAGCGGGGCTATGACGGACTTAACCATTCCAGCGGATTTTTTTCATTGGGGTCTGGCATTGTTCCCCATGATGCTCCTGTTAGTGCTGCTGGTTTTCTTCAAGTGGCACGCAACCCGTTTTCGCTGGAGAAAATGGAGTACCAAGCGAAGCAGGGCATGGCTATTTATCACTCCTAGCACCATGCCACCCTAAAACGCAACTTGAAGATCATGCCGGGAGCAGCCTGGCTAAAGCTTATACTTCAGCACGTACTGGAGAAAAAAGGAATTATCCCGCCCGGGATTCAAAAATACGAAGAAGAGGTGTGGGAGAATGGCGATTACGGATAAGCAGGGTTATGTCAAAACGGCGCTGGCGGGAATGTTGGCTCTGGTAGCGGTCCCATCGATAGCATTCGCTGAAAGCAAATTCCTATCCATCGGTAGAGTCAGCCGTAGCTATCGAGTTACAACGGACTAACGCCCATGGAAGCCGAGAGAAGCGATTACCAGAGTATCGCTGTTCTGATCCGCAGCCACCTGTGGATACAGATCCTGATCGCCATGGTGTTGGGTATCGCCATCGGCCTGTCACTCTCCCCGTCGGGTGGAGCGTTGGTGGCCGAAGAGAGGGCCTATCAGATCGCCTCGTGGCTGCGATTGCCCGGCGTCGTCTTCCTCAACCTTATCCAGATGGTGGTGATTCCATTGATCACCTGTTCGATTATCCTCGGTATCGCCTCCAGTGGCGATCCCGTTTTTCTCAAGCGTGTCGGTCTGCGCATCTTTCCTTACTTTGTTGCTACCACTACCATCGCGGTCACCATCGGTATCGTCCTGGCCCTCACTATCGAGCCCGGTAACTATGTCGATTCGCAACTGCTGCAGGCGGTGAGCCCGCAGAGCGAGGGTAGTGGTGTACCCGGCGATGAGGCCGTTGCGACACTGACCGATAGTAATCTGCCTGACATGATCGCCGGGCTCATCCCGACCAATATTGCTGAGTCCCGATTGACCCGCGATATGCTCGCCATCGTCATCTACGCCATCATTATGGGCGTTGCCCTGGTCTCGCTGGAACGGACTGTGAAGGTTGATGCGGTGTTCGCGGTGCTGGAGACGGTGCAAGATATTTCGCTCAAGGTGGTGGGCTGGGCGATGTTGCTGGCGCCCTATGCGGTCTTCGGCCTGCTGGCTGACATCACCATTAAAGTGGGGCTTGATGCGATCACCGGGATCTCGGTCTATATGGGGACAGTGATACTCGGACTGTTGCTGCTGCTCCTTGCCTACCTGTTGATCGTCACCCTGTTGGCTAAACGCAATCCAATCGAATTCCTTAAAAAGATTCGTGAGGTGCAGCTACTCGCCTTCTCCACCTCCAGTTCGGCAGCAGTAATGCCGCTGTCGATGAAGACGGCAGAGGAGCAACTGGCGGTCAAGCCGGCAATCTCCAAATTTGTCGTACCCCTTGGTGCCACCGTCAACATGGATGGAACCGCACTTTATCAGGTGGTTGCGGCGGTCTTTCTGACCCAGGTCTATGGGGTTGACCTCAGCGTTGCAGAGATCATTATGCTGGCGGTGACGACGGTGGGGGCCTCTATAGGTTCTCCCAGCACACCGGGTGTGGGGATCGTCATCCTCGCCACTATTCTGCAGGGGATCGGCGTACCGCCCAGTGGTATCGCACTGATTATCGGCGTTGACCGCCTGCTCGATATGTCTCGCACCGCCATAAATGTCAGCGGCGACCTGACCGCCTGTACAGTGATGAATCGCTGGCTCGGAGCGAAGATCAACTAACGGGTGAGGCCCAATGTAGCCTTTGAGGCTGTCGGCGAAGCTGCACAGTGATTCAATACCTGCGGCTTCGGCCTCCCGGCACCACCTCTGCAATTTAATTCAATTAAGGGTGGTTAATTGTCGTACTTCTTCTCCCCAGCCATGAAAGAAAATCACCAGAATCGGTACCAATATAATGAACGTGCGTAAAACATCTCGTATACGCTGATTGGATGAACGCATTTCCATGTAGTGATCAATCACAACACTGCCTTTTATGGCCATGAGGATGGCTACCGTCAATGTGAGCAACCATCCGGCATGACCACCCTCTCCTATCAATGCTCCAAGAAAGGTGAGACTGATGAGCATCAACCAGATTCTTTCGGTATGTCCGATCATAATTTGCCCGTCATCTCAGAATGTAGAAGAAGGAAAAAATCACAAGCCAGATAACATCAGTTGTATGCCAGTAGAGTGCTGCCGCTTCCAGACCACTGTGATTATGAGATGAATATGCGCCTACTCCCGTACGTATTGCAATCCAGATTAATCCCATCAGTCCCCAACTGACATGAACCAGATGAGTTAGCGTCAAATAGTAGTAGACTGTATAGAAAACCCCGGTCTCTCCATGAATGCCATGTGCGACATTCCACCGAATTTCAAAATACTTCACAATCGGATAGCCAAAGCCCAGCAGTGTTGCCAGGATAATCCAGCGTAATGAGGCTTTGCGTTGATCACTGCGAATGGAGGTCACAGCTTTCACCATACAGTAGCCACTCGTGAGCAATATAATGGTGATGATGGTGCCCGCTGAAGTGATGAGTTTGTCAGGGCCAATAGAAAAAGCCTCTGGATTATGTGCTTTGGCAATAAAATAAACGATAAATAAGAGAAGAAATTCAACCAGCACACAGAATATACCTACCCAGATGCCACTGTTTCCGGGAACTCGACCGTGGACGGTTGTTTCAGTGTCTAGAGTTATAGACAAAGCTTCGGAGGAAGAAGTGTTCATTGGGTAATATCCAAGCGTCCTCATCGCGTCATGTTCGAGGCGCCAGAAAAACGCTTTTAACCTCGACTGCTGGGGACTCTCGGGAGATATTCACGATACGGAACATTAAAGGAGAGATATCTTTCGACAACTGTTCACGGGATACCTTAACAAATAGCAAAGCACTTGCCCTCCTACCCGCTTCAACCAGCAATGGCTTCCCATTACCCGTTACAAACATGTCGTCAAAACCGTCCACTTCAATACGATAGTTGCTATCGGCTCCGCTCTTATTAAATATCCGTAGCTGATAGCTATTCTGAATGGCTCCATCGCTCATCAGAACATACGTGGGCTGGCGTTTAGGAGAAACGCTTAACTCTGCCTCGGTAATGTTGTTTAGCCCATAGACAACGAACACTACGGAAATCACTATCATCGCTGCCGACGCCAACACCTGGGGGCGTTGATACCAGCGTCGAGGCCTATCACCGAGAACGCCGGCCAGTGAGTCATAACGAATCAAGCCTCGCGGTTGATTGATCTTATCCATAACGCTGTCACAGGCATCAATACAAAGACCGCATGTGATACAGCCGATCTGTTGCCCCTCACGGATATCGATACCCGTGGGGCACACCGCCACACACTGATCACAATCCACGCAACCCACTCGTTGGTTCTCTGCGCTACGGTCCAACCTGGATCGAGGCTCACCGCGGGCCTCGTCATACGTGGGCAGCAGGGTGTTATTGTCATAGAGTACCCCCTGGATACGCGCATAGGGACAGAGCCAGAAACAGACCTGCTCACGCATAAAGCCTGCAAACAAATATGTACCGGCGGTAAACATCAGCAGGACAATCCAGGCAGAGGTATGTGCCTGCAAGGTAAAATAATCTACCCATAACTGATAAGCATCAGTAAACCAGGCCGCAAAACTTACCCCAGTCATCATCGAGATGGTCAGCCACAAAGTATGCTTGCTAAGCTTGATACTCAACTTACGCAGATTCCAGGGGGCGGCATCCAGGGCAATGCGAGCCCGTGGCGGGCCTTCCATGCGCGCCTCGATCCAGCAGAATAGATCGGTCCAAACCGTCTGAAAACAGAAATAGCCACAGAAGGCTCGTCCCGCCAGTACCGTGGCAATCCCCAACAGCATGGCGAAAAACAGCAGTACAAACGACAACATCCAGACATCATAAGGGTACACGGTCACCCCAAAGAGGTGGAACTGGCTACCAGAGATATCCAGTAACACCGCTTGCCTGTCTCCCCAACGCAGGTAGGGCCCGAGAAAGAATATCAACCACAATGAGGCGGTCAGCCATTTGATGCTGCGAAACCGGCCCGGCATCCGCTTGGCATGGATCTTATTGCTTCCCGTATTGAGCTCCCACACCGGCGCTTCCACTTCGATTGAGATACTCTGGTGGCTCTCCTGTTGCTGCATGGCAGACGTTCCTCTCGGTACTTTACTATTGAGAGGATCTAATCAAGGACTGTGCCAGCAGTGGATAAGCAGCCAAATTACTTTACAAACAATAAGATAGCATGCACTGAATCGGAACGCGTGGGAACGGTCAGAATTGTATGGTTACGATATTTCGTTTTTCTCACGAAATGTCGTAATGCACTAAAAGCGAATGCCCAGTTTCAACATCCGTGAGCGCAAGGTATTTGGGTGTATACCCAGTATATGAGCTGCCCCATTCGGTCCGGAAATCACACCATCGGTGAATACCAGCGCCCGTTTGATATGGGATCGTTCCAGCTCCTCCAGGCTCAGTAACGGCAGCTCTTCGACTACTGCCGTCTGGGAGGGTAACAGGTCGTCAACCGGGAGTACTGTACCGGTGCTGAGAATGGCCGCCCGCTCGATAACATTCTGCAGTTCACGGATGTTTCCCGGCCATGAATATCGCTGCAGGGCAGCCATCCCCTGCTGGCTAATGCCCTGTAGGGGCTTACCGAACTTTTGCTTTGCCTGTTGGATGAAATGCTCTACCAGCATCGGCACATCAGAGGCGCGTTCCCGTAACGTTGGCATCTGCAGGGGGAACACATTGATGCGGTAATAGAGATCCTGACGAAACGAACCCTGCTGCACGAGCTCATGCAGATTCCTGTTCGTAGCGGCAATGATGCGTACATCCACCCGGATTGCTGCACTACCGCCAACCCGCTCGAACTCCTGCTCCTGGATGGCGCGCAGCAGCTTGACCTGGGTATCCGGGGGGAGTTCACCCACCTCATCAAGAAACAAGGTACCACCATCCGCCAGTTCAAAGCGGCCCTTGCGCTGCGCCACGGCGCCAGTAAAGGCACCCTTTTCGTGACCGAATAGTTCACTCTCCACCAGCCCGGCAGAAATCGCCCCACAATTAATCTTCACCAACGGCTTGTCGCTTCGAGTGCTGGCCTGATGAATGGCTCGCGCAATCATTTCCTTACCAGTACCACTCTCACCCAGAATCAATACGGTGGCATCGGTGGTTGCCACCTGCTGCACACTTTGTAGCAGCTGTTGTATCGGTGGCGACTGGCCGATGATCTCACCGAAGTTGTGGTCTTGACGGATCTCCTCCTGCAGATAGACATTTTGCTCCTGCAGGCGCTCTTTCAGTTGCTTAACCTCCTGAAAGGCGTTGAGCAAATTCTGTTCAGCCAGCTTGCGCTCACTAATATCCTTGAATACCACCACTGCCCCGGCCAGTTTGCCATCTTCATAAATCGGGGTACTGGTGTACTCTACAGGGAAACAGCTGCCATCCTTGCGCCAGAACACTTCATCATCCACATGGTGTACCTCACCGTCCTTGATAGCCGCATAAATGGGACACTCCTCATGTGGATAATGACTGCCATCAGCATGACTATGATGATGTTTATTGTGGATAGTGCCACCAATCGTCTCTTCGGCACTCCAGCCGGTCATTGACACTGCGGCAGGGTTAACGAAGGTGGCGGCGCCATTCATATCAAGGCCGTAGATCCCCTCACCTGCCGCTTCCAAGATCAACTCGTTATGGCGTTTCAGCGTAGCCATGGACTGTTGCGCTTGTTTGTAGGCGCTGATATCCATGGCCACGGCCCGACATCCATCGGATGTCGGTTCAACACAGACTAGAAATTGGCGGCCCACCAACTCGCCTTCATAGGTTCCGGCCTCTCCAGCCAGGGCATTTCGGTAGATTTGTAGCTGTGGTTCTTGCAGAAAACAATCGAGAGGAACGTCTAAATCATCGAAGAGCTGAATCTCACCCTGATAACCTGTAATACGCATCCGGCGATCAACCTGCCAGTGGAAAGCAACATTGTGATTTACTAGCGGCTTTTTTGGATCATCAGTGTCACGCATCGTCTCATTTTACACTCCCGGCTGAGTTTTGTTCAGCATCATGCTTTTGCCCATAGACCCATGTTTTCGCTCAATGTTGTTAAATTCTCATGGTTTCATCGTCATCCGACAGTAAAACATGCCGCCTATGCGGCAGAGCGTGGAACACTGAGTCATATCGGGGGTTGGAGACTACCAACATGCGAGTATTTTCTTGATGGCCTGTCAGGCTGAGTTGAGATCCATTTCCTTGAAAACCCGCTATAGACTGCGGATTCAACTAAAGACAACAATAACTTCCAAGTTTGATACGGCAGATATTACACAAGAGGTTCGTAAGACTACATTGGGCCTTTTACGAATACGGAATATGTCGTGGTGTTTCTCACTTCGGCTGCCGCCTCGCGAGCATAGATGTCAGCCATTTCCTGCACCACGCCATCGGCCAGCTCTTTCTCTACGGCATCGCGCACATCGACCACAATCAGATCGATGTTAAGAGACTCCCCTGCCAGCGGATGGTTGGCATCCACCGTGATTTCATCATCATTGACCTCGATCACGGTCACCGGTTTCCGGTTTGTCGGCGTACCGGCGCTGAAGGTCATACCCGCTTCCACCACACCATCATAGTTAAAGCGGTCACGCGGGATCACCCGAATGAGTGCTTCCCTTCTCGCGCCATACGCCTCTTCCGCGTCCAGCACGAACTCCCGCCTGTCCCCCACCTGGCAACCTTCTATCCGCTTTTCGATAGCAGGGAAAACCGTTTCGCGTCCCTGGATGAAGGAGAGTGGATCGCTGTAGTCGCTGCTGTCGACCAGTTCATTTTTGGAGTCCATCATTCGATATTCGATGGTAACGACTTTATCCCGCTCGACTCTCATCAGTGCTCTCCCTTGGTCCTGCGGATACCGGCCAGGCGATTGCCCTGTTTCTGTGGCCCGCCACGGGGAAAAATGTCATGCAGATAACGATTGTTGCCACGGGATGGGCCCCACACCTGTTTGAAATGTTTGATCATGTCCCGTACCTGGGCCTGCACACGATGGGACTGGTAGTAACCCCGGATGTAGCGGATGACATCCCAGTGATCCTGCGTAATCTCCAGACGCTCTTTTTTCGCGAGTGCGTAAACAAACGCCTCGTTCCAATCATCCATGTCCTGAATATAACCCTCCTGGTCGGTGGCTATCCGTTTGCCGTCGACGTCGAGGTACTCGATTCGGGTAGCGTAAGGGTTGGTGCTCATACTGCTTCCTCATTCATGCAACTGAACAAGATATCGTTTTGATTTCTCACTCAGGCCCCCTCTCCATAAGCAGAAAGGGCCTGAGCGAAGTCTCCATCAGTTCATACTGATCCGCTTCACGCGCACGATCTGGTAGGCGCGGCCCAGATAGGTCACCGGCACGCTCCAGACATGCACCAGACGGGTGAAGGGGAAGATCAGGAAGACCGTCATACCGAAGAGCATGTGGGTCTTGAATATCGGTGACACATTGGCGATCAGACTGGGATCCACGCTCAGGGTGGCAATGCTCTTCACATACTCGGTGAGTGCGATCATCTCCGAGACATCGCCATGCGCGGCGTGACCGGAGGAGACCAGGATGGTACTCAGACCGAGAACGACAGTGACCAGTAACCAGCCGATAACAAAGGTATCACGCGTACGGCTCACCGCTTTCACCCGTGGGTTGTTTATGCGGCGAATGAAGAGCAATGCCGCCCCCGCCAGGCACATGATGCCGAAGATGCCGCCGGCATAGATAGCGATGTACTGATGGGAAACGTCGGAGATGCCCAGCGCCTGGAACCAGCTATGAGGCAACAGCATGCCAACCAGGTGGCCGAAAAAGATACCGAGGATACCGATGTGGAACAGGTTGGAGGCGAGACGCATCCCTTTGTTGCTCAACAGCTGGCTGGAGTCCGCTTTCCAGGTGTACTGCTCGCGATCGAAGCGAATCCAGCTGCCGAGGAGGAATACCACGCCGGCGATGTAGGGGTAAGCCCCGAATACTAAATCATGTAAGCTCATTCAAGTTCTCCTCAAGCTGCCTGTCCCAGCTGGCCGCGATTTTCAATAATCCGCAGCAGCCGTGCATAGGGGCTATCCGCCTTTTCAAGATTTTCCGCGAGCACGGTAATCACCTTACGGGCATCGCCCAGAAAGACCCGCGCCTGCATGTCGTCCAGGGTAGAGGCGTACTCCAGGATCAGTGGCAGATAGTCGGGAATCTCCTGTTGGTCGATGTCCAACCCTTCGGCACGATAGTGCTCCATGAGATCGATCAACGCCGGGCCGCGGCCGCGGTCGTCACCGAAAAGGTGGTGGGTCAGATGCAGGGCGTGCTCCGGCGTCATGTCAAAGGTCTGCACGTAGTCCGCCTGCATACCGGTCATATCGTGCAACTGCATCCAGGAGATGAACTGCATCAGATCGTCACGCTCTTGCGCACTGATATCCTGGTCGCTTTTCACGCGCTTGATGATCTCCGGCATATGCACCATCAGTTCGGTGTCCGGGTACTCCAGCAACCGCGCCAGTAATTTATAGACTTGCATCGTCATGCCTCCTTAAACTCTCTTGCGGGGCTGTATGCCCTGCGGGGTATGGGTACGCTTGCGCGGGGCCGGGAACAGGGTGACCCCCTGACCGCCGTCACTGCCCTGGGCACTGACGTTACCGGCGGCAAAACCGTTCTGACCCTGGAAGGCGTAGGGGTCCTCCTGCACCATCTCTTCATGAGCGGTGGGGATGACGAAGCGGTCGTCGTAATTGGCGATACCGAGCATCCGGTACATCTCCTCCGCCTGCTCCTCGGTCAGACCCACGGCCTCCAGCACTGCATGATTCGGCTCACCTTCGATCGCCTTGGAACGTTGGTTGCTGCGCATTGCGATCATGCGGTGCAGCGCACTGATGATCGGCGCCTCGTCTCCCGCGGTCAGCAGGTTGGCCAGATAGCGCGCCGGGAAGCGCAGGGCGTCCACCTTGGGAATGACACCATCCGCCTCGGTGGGCAGGTTGTCCTGATCGATCTGAGTCTGCACCGGCGACAGCGGCGGCACGTACCACATCATGGGCAGGGTGCGGAACTCGGGGTGGATGGGAAAAGCGATTTTCCACTCCACGGCCATCTTGTAGACCGGCGACTTCTGCGCGGCATCGATCCACTGCTGGGGAATACCGGCATCCAGCGCCTGGCGGATCACCTCGGGATCGTTGGGGTCGAGGAACATGTCGAGTTGCTGCCGATAGAGCCGCTGCTCGTTGTCCGTGCCGGCGGTATCGCTGATCTTGTCGGCATCGTAGAGCACCACGCCCATGTAACGGATACGGCCGACGCAGGACTCGGCGCATGCGGTAGGCATGCCCGACTCGACACGCGGATAGCAGAGGATGCACTTCTCCGACTTGCCTGACTCCCAGTTGTAGTAGATCTTTTTATAGGGACAGGCACTGACGCACATCCGCCAGCCGCGACAGCGGTCCTGGTCGATCAGTACCGCACCGTCCTCCTCACGTTTATAGATAGCGCCGGAGGGACAACTGGCGACACAGGCCGGATTCAGACAGTGATTGCAGAGCCTGGGCAGGTACATGTGGAAGGTCTTCTCGAAATCCTTGTACATCTGCTTCTGGATGCCGTCGAAGTTCTTGTCCTGAGAGCGGTTCTCGAACTCGCCGGCCAGGTCGTCCTCCCAGTTGGGGCCCCAATGGATCTTCTCCATCTGCTGACCGGTGATCTGCGACACCGGACGCGCCGTCGGGCAGGCCTCGGAGAGCGGCTTGTTCTGCAACTTGGGGTAGTCGTAATCGAATGGCTCGTAGTAGTCGTCGATCTCCGGCATGTCGGGATTGGCGAAGATGTTGAGCAGCTTGCTGGTGCGGCCGCCGGCGCGAAGCTCCAGCCTGCCGTCCTGCTTCACCCAGCCGCCGCGCCACTTACCCTGGTTCTCCCACTGCTTGGGGTAACCGACACCGGGCTTGGACTCGACGTTGTTGAACCAGGCGTACTCCATGCCCTTGCGGTTGGTCCAGATATTCTTACAGGTGACCGAACAAGTATGGCAACCGATACATTTGTCCAGGTTCAGCACCATCGCGATTTGTGCACGTATATTCATCGTTTCGTCTCACTATTCGTTGGTTGGACGCAGGCTCAGTTGTTGATGCCTTCCGGGTTGAGCTGGGCTTCGCGCTCGGGTGTGAGCGGTCGTTCCAGCCAATCGACGTCGCGATCCTCGATCTTGTGCACGATGACGTACTCGTCGCGCTGACTGCCCACCGTGCCGTAGTAGTTGAACGAGTAGCTCAACTGGGCGTAACCGCCGATCATGTTGGTGGGTTTCATCACCACCTTGGTCACCGAGTTGAGGATGCCGCCACGCTTACCGGTGGTATTGGAGCCGGGCACATTCACGTTCTTCTCCTGTGCGTGATACATGAGCGCCATCCCCTCGGGTACTCGCTGGGAGACCACCACTCGTGCCACGGTGGCGCCGTTGGCGTTGACCGCCTCCACCCAGTCGTTGTCCTTGAGGCCGATGCTCCTGGCCTGGTCCTCGTTGACCCAGAAGTAGGGGCCGCCACGGAACAGGGTCAGCATGCGCAGGTTGTCCTGGTAAGAGGAGTGGATGCCCCACTTGGAGTGCGGAGTGATCCAGTTCAGGGTCAGGGTCTTCTTGCCCTTCAGTTTATTCGCCAGGTTATGCGGCAGGTTGGTGTGCGCGCCGAGATCCTCAGGCGGCCGGAAGCAGCAAAGCCCCTCACCAAAATCCCGCATCCACTCGTGGTCCAGGTAGAAGGAGGCGCGCCCGGTCAGGGTGCGGAAGGGAATATGCTCATGGATATTGGTATAGCCCGCGGTGTAACTCACCTCTTCCGACTCGATGCCGGACCAGGTGGGCGCGGTGATGATCTTGCGCGGCTGCGCCAGGATATCCTTGTAGCGGATCTTCTCCTCGTGACGACCCTCGTAGAGATGGCTGTGGTCGATGCCGGTCTTCTTCGACAGCGCCGACCAGGACTTGTGCGCCACCTCGCCGTTGGTCTCCGGCGCCATCTGCAGCACGGTGTCGCAGACCTGTACATCCTCCATCAGGGACGGCCGCCCCTTGGAGACACCCTCCTCGGTGATCACACCGTTGTGATCACACAGCTGTTCGATCTCCATGTCGGTGTTCCAGTCCAGTCCCTTGACGTTGTTGCCCAGCTTGTTCATCAGCGGACCCACAGAGGTGAACTTCTTATAGGTATTGGGGTAGTCGCGCTCCACCACCTTGAACAGCGGCGCCGTCTTGCCGGGAATCAGTTCGCACTCGCCGCGCTTCCAGTCCCTGACCTCGCCGAAGGGTTGGGCCATGGCCATGGGGGAGTCGTGCTGCATGGGCAGGGAGACCACATCCTTCCGCACACCGAGATGAGTCTCGGCCAGCTCCGAGAACTTCTTGGCGATGGTCTTGAAGATCTGCCAGTCCGATTTGGATTCGAAGGCCGGATCGACCGCCTTGCCCAGCGGATGCACGAAGGGATGCATATCGGTGGTGTTGAGGTCGGCCTTCTCGTACCAGGTGGCGGTGGGCAGGATGATGTCGGAGTAGGCACCGGTGGAGTTGAGGCGGAAGTTGATATCCACCATCAGGTCCAGCTTGCCGGCAGGCGACTTGTCGCGCCACTTGATCTCCTTGCAGTTCTTGCCGTCCACACCCTCCTGCATGACGCCGTTCTGTGCGCCCAGCAGGTGCTTGAGGAAATACTCGTGGCCTTTGGCGGAGCAGCCGATCAGGTTGGCGCGCCAGACGAAGAGGTTGCGCGGATGATTCTCCTCGGCATCCACATCCTCGATGGCGAAAGCGGTATTGCCGCTCTTCAGAGACTCCGCCAGATAGCTGGAGACACCCTGCTCGTCGGTGGCACCGGCAGCCTCCGCCTCCTCGACGATCTCAAGCGGATTCTTGTTGAAATGGGGAGCAGATGGCAGCCATCCCAGACGTTGGGAGACCACGTTGTAGTCGCCGATCTGGTAGCCCTTGTACCTGTCGCCGGCGGTAGCGCCGCGGATGTTGTCGGCCTGCACCTTCTCGTAGCGCCACTGGTCGGTGTGAAAGTACCAGTAGGTGGTCGAGTTCATATGGCGCGGCGGGCGGTGCCAGTCGAGACCGAAGGCGATGGGCGCCCAGCCGGCCTGCGGACGCAGCTTCTCCTGCCCTACATAGTGAGCCCAGCCACCGCCGGTCTGACCGACGCAGCCGCAGATATGCAGCAGGTTCATGATGCTGCGGTAGCCCATGTCGTTGTGGTACCAGTGGTTGATCGCCGCGCCCATGATGACCATGGACTTGCCTTGGGTCTTGGAGGCGTTCTCCGCAAACTCGCGACCGGTACGCTCCAGATCGGCGCGCTTGACACCTGTCACCTTCTCCGTCCAGGCGGGTGTATAGGGCACGCTTGCGTCGTCGTAAGAGGTGGCCAGGTTGTCGCCCAAACCACGGTCGATGCCGTACTGGGCCACCTGCAGATCAAACACCGAGCAGACATAGGTCTCTTCGCCGTCGGCCAATTTCAGCTTGCGCACCGGGATGTTTCGCAGCAGAACCGAATCCTCACCCTGGGTGAAGTGGGGAAAGGCGACGGTAACCACTGCGTCACGGCTATCGATACAGGAGAGCTCCGCCTCGATCTCGGACTGGTCCTTGGCGTTCTTCTCCAGCAGGTTCCATTTGCCCTCCTCGCCCCAGCGGAAGCCCACCGAGCCATTGGGCACCACGAAAGATTTGCACTTGGCGTCGTAGACCACGGTCTTCCATTCCGGGTTGTTCTCCTCGCCCATATTGCCGGTAAAGTCAGAGGCACGCAGGAAGCGGCCGGAGACGTAACGGTCGCCGTCCTTGTTCAGCATCACCTGCATCGGCAGGTCGGTGTACTTGCGCGCGTACTCCTGGAAATAGGGGTCCTTCTTCTTGATGTGGAACTCATTGAGCGCCACATGCCCCATCGCCATGAAGGCGGCGGAGTCGGTGCCCTGACGGACCGGCATCCAGAGATCGGCAAACTTAACGTACTCGGCATAGTCCGGCGCCATGGAGACGATCTTGGTGCCGTTGTAGCGTGACTCGATGGCAAAGTGGGCGTCCGGAGTCCGGGTCATCGGCAGGTTGGCGCCGCAGATGATGATGTACTTCGAGTTGTACCAGTCGGCCGCCTCCGGCACGTCGGTCTGTTCGCCCCACACCTGCGGCGAGGCGGCAGGCAGGTCGCAATACCAGTCGTAGAAGGAGCCGCAGGCGCCGCCGATCAGCGACAGATAACGTGAACCCGCCGCATAGGAGATCATGGACATGGCCGGTATCGGCGAAAAGCCGTAGATACGGTCCGGACCCCACTTTTGAATGGTGTGGATGTTGGCGGCGGCAATCATCTCTACAACCTCGTCCCAGGTACTGCGCACGAAACCGCCGAGTCCACGCACCGAGGTGTACTTCTTGCGCTTTTCCGGATTGGCCTGGATGCTCGCCCAGGCCTCGACCGGGTCCTTGCCGCTCTTGCGCTCGTCACGGTAGAGGTCCAGCAGACGGCCGCGGATCAGCGGGTATTTGATACGGTGCGGGCTATAGAGATACCAGGAGAAAGAGGCCCCGCGCTGACAGCCGCGAGGCTCATGGTTGGGCAGATCCGGGCGCGTCTCCGGATAGTCGGTCTGCTGCATCTCATAGGCGACCAGGCCGTTCTTCACGTAGATTTTCCAGGAGCAGCCGCCGGTGCAGTTGACGCCATGGGTGGAGCGCACCACCTTGTCGTGGCGCCAGCGGTTGCGGTAGGTGTCTTCCCACTGTCGGTCCTCGGCGGTGACGATGCCGTGACCGCCGGAAAAGGTCTCTTCGACTTTCTTGAAGTATTTCAAGCGATCGAGAAAGTGACTCATGATTCGTTTCTCCTCTGGGCGCCGCTACTGCCGGCGCCCGCTGTCAGAATAGGGTGGAACGGACCTGCCAAGGCCTGGGAGTCTCCGACTCAACCTTGTGGTTTGGGGGGTACGCAGGCCCGTCCACATTCGCTAACGATTACGGATTTTTAAATTCCGCCTTGGGGCCCAGGTAGTACCACCAGTTGAGCAGCAGGCAGACGAAATAGAAGATGGCAAAGCCGTAGAGCGCAACCTCCGGGGTCGCCAGCTTGATCTGTTCACCAAACACTTTGGGGATGATGAAGGCGCCGTAAGCTGCCACTGCGGAGGTCCAACCCAGGGCCGGACCCGCCTGTTCCTTGGGGAACACCATGGCGATGGTACGGAAAGTGGAGCCGTTACCGATGCCGGTCGCGGCAAACAGCACCAGAAACAACATCAGGAAGGGAAGGAAGAACTCTTCCGGGGTGGCCGATGAATAGGCCTGTTGCAGGAAGTAAGCAACGCCAAGGGCCGAGGCAATCATTACGATGGCCACGTACTGGGTTACCTTTGCACCACCCACCTTGTCAGCGATCCAGCCGCCCACCGGGCGTATCAAGGCACCGATGAATGGCCCCATCCAGGCGTACATCAATGCGGAAGGACCGTTGGGATTGGCGATGTCGTGGTTCATCACGCCATCGGGCCCCATCACGTGGGAGAAGCCGAACACCACCTTGATAGCCAGGGCAAAACCAGCGGAATAACCAATAAAGCTGCCGAAGGTCATGGTGTAGATGATACTCATGACCCAGGTATGCTTATTGCTGAAGATCTTGAACTGGCGTTGCAGGTTCGGCTTGATGTCACCCGGGATCATCTTCATCAGCATGACCGTGGCGAACAGGATGCCGGCAATAACCGGCCACTTGGCCCAGCCCGGCGCACCCAGGCCAGTCGGTGCCGGCAGGATGATGTAGAGACCGGCTGCCGCGGTGATGAAACCGATGATCAACATGCCGGTGATCTTCGACATGGCACCGCCGGCGGAGCCTATGTGCGGCGACACCTCGTCCGTACGGATGTTGTTCATGCCGAACCAACCGGCGAAGGCCAGAGGGATCAACAACAGCAACCAGACGAAACCGGCATTGTGGATGTAGGTTTCAGAACCGGCCGGGATCTTGCCGATCAGGGTGCCGGAGGTGTTCTGCAGAATCATCGGCTCACCGCCGAAGATACCGAAGGTCATCACCAATGGGATCAGGATCTGCATGGTAGTAACGCCCGCGTTACCCAGGCCCGCGTTCAAACCCAGCGCCAGGCCCTGCATCCGCTTCGGAAAGAAGAAGCTGATATTGGACATGGAGGAGGCAAAGTTACCGCCACCAAAACCGGACAGGAATGCTAGCACCTGGAACACCCACAGCGGGGTGTTCGGGTCCTGCAGGGCAAACCCGGTTCCGACTGCCGGAAGCATCAGCAGTGCGGTGGTGAAGAAAATGGTATTCCGGCCACCCGCGATACGGATAAAGAAGCTGGACGGAATACGCAGGGTCGCGCCGGTCAGGCCGGCGATGGCCGCAAGGGTAAAGAGTTCCGCCTTGGCAAACGGAAAGCCCAAGTTGAGCATCTGCACCGTGATGATGCCCCAGTAGAGCCAGACCGCAAAACCGCACAGCAGGCTGGGGATGGATATCCACAGATTGCGGTTGGCTTGTCTCTTACCCGTGGACTCCCAGAATCGGGAGTCCTCGGGGTTCCAGGTAGTGATATCTGCCATTGCTTGCTCCTCCAACTAAATTTGTTTACGGCTAGGTTTATTCGAGAACGTCAGCAGGCTGAACGCGCAACTGACCGGTACGGATCTTCTCCGCCTCCAGTTCCGCCACTCTTCGTGCTTCGGCGTACTTGGCCATCAGCTGCTCGAGCAGATCGGCCTGCTCCATGGCGGCGCGGGCGGCTGCGTACTCTCCAGGATTCTCATGGGCACGGACATAGGCGTCGTAGGCGTGCTGCTGGGCAGCCTGCTTCTCTTCCTCCTGACGCTCCTTGGCGAAGGTGTAGTGCATCCAGACCAGGGAGACGCAGGTGGCACCGTAGAGCAACATGAAGACCACGCTGTTGATGCCGGTGAAATCGATCAGGGCGCCGAACATGATGGGAAGCAGAAAGCCGCCCATACCGCCGGCGAGACCGACGATGCCGGAGGCGACGCCGATATTGTCCGGGTACTCGTCGGAGAGAAACTTGAATACCGAGGCCTTGCCGAAACCCCAGGCAATGCCGACCACAAACAACAGTGCGGTGAAGACCCAGACGTTGAGACCCACACCGATACTGACATCGCCGTTGATGGTCTTCACCACCATCTCGGTCTGCGGATAGGACATAATGAAGAGGCAGACCCAGGAGATCCACATCACCCACCAGGTTACCTTGTAGGCACCGAACTTATCTGAAAACCAACCACCGAGGGCGCGGATCACTCCGGACGGCAAGACAAAGATCGAGGCCAGGAGTGCGGCAGTGGTAATGTCGAATCCATACTCGGCGATGTAGTACTTCGTCATCCACAACGACAACCCGACAAAGCCACCGAACACCAACGAGTAGTACTGCATGTACTTCCAGATATTGGGATCCTTGAGCAACTGCAGTTGGTTCTTCAGCGTGACGTGCGAACCGACTTTGTGTTTCGGATCCGAGAAAGTAAACATCCAGAAAACCACCACCACCACGAACATACCGATGGCATAGATCTTCGGTACCGTCTCCCAGCCGTAAGCGACAACTATTGAGGGCGCTACGAACTTGGTCAGCGCAGCACCGGCGTTACCGGCACCGAAGATCCCCATGGCAAAGCCCTGCTTCTCCTTAGTGAACCAGCGCGCTGTATAAGCAATACCCACGGAGAAGGAGGCACCCGCGATACCGACAAAGAGCCCGAGTACAAGAAACTGCCAATACTGAGTCGCCTCGCCAATCAGATAGAGCGGCAGAATAGTGGTGAGCATCAACAGGAAGTAGACGATGCGTCCGCCATACTTATCGGTCAGCATGCCGACGGGGAGACGTGCCAGCGAGCCGGTAAGGATGGGTGTGGCAATCAATACACCGAACTGGGTCTCGTTTAACGAGAGCAGCTCCTTGATCGGAATACCGATGATGGAGAACATCACCCAGACTGCGAAACAGGCAGTAAATGCCAGGGTGCTCATCGTTAAAACAGAGAGTTGTTGTTGTCTCTGTGACGCCATTTTTCACCCTCCTTAAAATTACCGTGGAAGGCGAAAATAAAAGCTTTCGAGCGAGCAGGCTATTGACTCAAGTCAAGCCGTTTTCTGCGAAAAGAACACAACTAATACTTTGGTAGTAGAGGCCATACCACCTATAACACTTTGAATAGCATGGTATTTAAATGTAGCATGCAAAATCCAGGTATGTGGATTTCTGCCTCAATGGGAAAAAGGGACTAATCCTAAAAACCTGCATAGTTTTCCGCTTCGCTCTATTTTACGAGGTGAAATCCCTGTTCGGCTTTTTCAGTCACACACTACTCGCCCGGGCCGGACTGGCCATGGGGGTTATCACGGTATTGGCAGTTGCCGGTATGGCCAGTGCCGTTTTTGTCGCGCGCATCACTTATGGCGAAGCGAGCGCCGTCAATATCGCCGGTAGTTTGCGTATGCAGTCCTATCGCATTGCCGCTGCCTTGGAGTCACGGCGTAACGGTGACTTCAGGACCAGCGAGGATATCAAGGATTTGATTAGTGAATTTGAAAGCCGTTTCAACGCCCCACAGCTTACCGATTCCATAGCAGGAGCCACCAATCAATCGTTGCAAACGATCTACTCCCTGGTGGAATCACGCTGGCGCCTGGCGGTCAAGCCCCAGATCATTGCGTTCATTCAGGAGATCGAAACCGGCACTTCAGCGGCTCGCCTTGACAGAACCAGTCGTACCTTTCACACCCTGATCAAGAGCTTTGTCAATGACGTCGATAAACTGGTCCATCAGCTGGAAGAAGATGCGGAGTCACGTATACATCTATTGGGTTTGATGCAGAGTATCAGCCTGCTGCTCACACTGATGGTAGCCGCTGCTACGCTCTATCTGATGCAGACAGATATCGTAAGTCCATTACGGGACTTGTTGAGCTCGGCGGAAAAAGCTGGCGAGGGCGACCTTAGCGTACGTGTCGGTCACACTGGACCGGATGAACTGGGACGCCTTGGCCAGGCATTCAATACAATGGCGATTCAGCTATCCCGGATATATGAGGATCTGGAGCAGCGCGTTGATGAGAAGACACAGGAACTCACCCAACGCAATAACTCACTGGAACTGCTCTACGACATATCCCGCGGATTGACCAAAGCCCCGATCTCAGAGCCGACCTATCGCAAGATGCTCACCGACATCGCCAAAGTGGTCGATGTTAAGAGTATTACTCTTTGCCTGCTCGATCACGACAGCCGTCGCGCCCATCGTCTTGCCAACAGCGGCACGATCCCGCCCATGTGTGAAACAGCTAACTGTAAAATCTGCATCGATGACGGAAAACAACGCAAATTGATCATTGGCGACTCCAATATCCTCTCGATCCCTGTCAGCGACCAGGAGCAACAGTACGGCGTGCTACTCATCGAATATCAAATCGGCAACTCCATGGAGCCCTGGCAGACACATCTGTTAAATACGCTTGGGAGACATATCGGTATCGCAATTGGCGTCACCCGGCGCATCAACCAGCGTCGCCGCCTGGCACTGCTCGATGAACGTAGCGTTATTGCACGCGAACTGCATGATTCACTTGCGCAATCGCTTTCTTATCTAAAAATCCAGGTAGCACGTCTCTCTATTTTAATTAAACCCGATGAGGTATCTGTAAAGGTGGCGGAAGTCATGGCAGAACTCGAGGAGGGCCTTGATGCCTCCTATCGCCAATTACGGGAGCTACTGACAACCTTTCGCTTGAAGATGGACGAAAACGGCTTAACCGCCGCACTTAGCGAAACCGTTGAAGGATTCCGTGATCGCAGCAATCTCGATATCAACCTGGACAACCGTATCAGCGGCGATCCACTCAGCGTCAATGAAGAGATCCATGTCTTACAGATCGTGCGTGAAGCGCTGTCAAACATCACCTACCATGCAAAGGCCACGAAAGTGGTCATCCGACTGACACAGAATGCGGATAGTGAAGTTATTATCGATATTGAAGACGACGGTATCGGTATACCACCCCAGGCAGACCGGACACACCATTACGGCCTAGCTATCATGCGTGAACGCGCAAACTCGCTCAACGCGGAAATTCAGATCGAACCCCGGTCCGATAAAGGAACCAGGGTACGTCTGCATTTTCAACCTAAAAACGATCAACCCAACTTCAATCAGGACCCGGTAGAAATATGAACTCAACGGCAGCTCAACGTATCGTCGTTATCGATGACCACCCGCTTTTAAGAAAAGGACTGCAGCAACTTGCCGAACTGAGCCCGGATATCGAAATTATCGGCGAAGCCGACAGCGGTCCTGAAGGGATAAACATGGTGAACGCACTAAAACCCGACCTTGTACTTCTCGATCTAAATATGCCTGAAATGAACGGTCTGGAAGTTCTGACTGAACTGAAGAGTGGTGAATCCAATGCGCGCGTCGTCATGCTCACCGTATCCAATGCAGAGGAAGATGTTGTCGCTGCACTGCGATCCGGCGCAGACGGCTATCTGCTGAAAGATATGAAACCGACACAACTCATGAAAAAGCTGCATGAAGTCGCCGAAGGACGGGTCGCCATGTCACCCAATGTCGCTGAATGTCTGGCTCGCGCCATGCAAACGGAAGGCGCACGTGATGCAGCACTAACCACACTAGACCTTACAGACCGCGAACGGGAAATCCTGACCCATATCAGCGAAGGCGAAAGCAATAAAGTGATCGCTCGCGCCCTTTCAATTGCCGAATCGACTGTCAAGGTCCACGTCAAACATCTTCTTAAGAAGCTGGGCTTAAAAACCCGCGTTGAAGCTGCCGTATGGGCAGTGACCCATAAAGATCAGTTCTGAAAATATGATTTACGCCACAGGCCGATAACTTATGTGTTCATTCGTTCAAAGACTTGCTTTCATTTATGAATGAAACAATCTGGACTCGATTTATTCAGAAGTACCCTGTTCTATTTTTTCATCCGGAATTACCTGGATAGAATAATCCCAAAAAGCAACCTTTAATATACTTTCAGATAAAAACCCTTGCGCAACTCATCCTCTCCAAGAAGATTACGTAGGCACCCCGACCTTTTTCAGAATACTTGATAGAGGGCATATATTGGTAAACCCACTCTGGAAGAGATTGGCACCCACAAAAAGCGTGAGAAAAACCCAATAAGGATGCACATAGTGGGTTAGCGCCACACTCAGCAGAATCATCAAACCAGCAAATAATCGTACGTACCTGTCAACAGTCATAGGAACCCCCCTTATTCTTAGTTACATAAAATGGATATTGACTTAGAAAAATCCTTTGCGCCAGCTCAAAGCTATACTTAGGTCATGCTCTGGCTGTACCCCGTTGCGGTCTTGATGAAGCGGAACCAACAACTCCAGACTTAGGTTATTTGCAAGTGCTGGCATCCAATTGATACCGACACCAATCTCAGTCCTTTCTCCACCGTAATTATCTGGGTTGGCGCCCAAACCAGGTCCATAGATCTTTGGATCGATTCCGTGGATCTTGTCCTGGGTTTCACCACGCACTCGAATAGAAGTGACTAAATCAGGATTCCATTCGTATGACATCCAGGCTGTAGCTTCATGCTTATCCCCATTCCGCCAGCCCTCACTGTTCTCACTTTCAAGAGGAATCGTAGCCAGATATTGCGCACCCCATCCCCACTTTTTCTTTTTACCCCAGTAAACCACACCGAGAAGACTGTCCCAGGTACCAGAACCCAGTTGCATTCCATAAGCCAGCCGCGTTTTCATCCGGGTGTTCATCGGTGTCAGATTCTCATCCTCTTCCGTAATACTTCCAGTCGGCGCACTTAAAACGAGGTCAAATATCACATTATGATTGTAATCATGGCTATTGTAGGCCTTGAAAATTGTTCCAAACTTGATATCACCCAAACCTTTAGTAGTGACTGTATTGGTTCCCAAGCTGTTTGTACCCACCGGCCCTGCAAATGTCTCTAACACTGTCTCCTTACGAATCAGGGGAACAAGTGCAACTAGCGCAAAGCGATCATTAATAGCGAAATTCGCATATGGGAATACCACGTCTGCTTTTGCTTTTTGCGGCACCACACGAAGGGTCGGGGGCTGCATGGGATCACCAAAAAATCGATTGGGTGCCGTTGTCACAACAGTTTCTGCTGATACTGAATCACTGCCCTGAATCAATCCTTCAAACTGATGATGTTGAAAGTTTACCCCGGCCACACCCTGCCCTTTTTCTGGGAAAGCGTAAATTCCAAAAAGCCCAGCAGGCACTGGAATAGGCAATCGTTTTCTCAATTCCCGTAATTGCTTAATCCTGTTTGAAAGCGCGCGTCGCTGCTCAAGCGTGGAGCTGCTATCTGCATCATTTACATCTGCATAAACACCAATCGGTACCATACAACTCAGCAAAATACTGATTGAAAGAAAGGCTGCACAGCATTTCATATCGTCTCTCCTCGGTGACCACTTTTGAAAGCAGGTCTTATAGTTATCGTATGTCTCGCCATATCCAGTAAAAGCAGGTATTAATGCAGCAGCTCAGAAACCCCGGGCTGACTGCGAAAATAACCATGACATGCCACACACCCTGAGCTGATTGGTCCCACTAATGACGCCGCCTTAGCCATATCACCTGCCTCTGCTGCACTTGCCAGCTTCAGAGCATTACCCTCTACACTACTATTAAAGCTATCCAGTACAGCCAAACGCTCATCGTTAATGTTTTCCAGTCCCAAGTAAGGAAGGAGTCCGCCAACAGGAATGCGGTGATTTGCAAGACGCCGCGCACTATCTGCAGTCTGTTCAGGATTATCAGTCATGATTCCTGCCAGTATGCTTTGAAAATCAGACAGGACTTCAGTCATCACCTGTCGTAGAGTTACTGTTTGACTATAACGATTATGCATGGCCAGAATCGCCATCAATGACATTTTCGTGTCCATAGATAGCCCTTTTACCTTTTCCTGCAGCTCTGGCTTCATAAGCTTAATCTGGCCCTGCAATACTTTTTTCAAATCGTCCAGACTTGGCTCTGCTGCACTCACGCTTGATATAAATGAGAAGCTACAAACAAGCATTATCACTATGATTAATGAACGTCGCACCTTGTGTAACCCCGATGTGTAACCGGCGATTTTTTTTGATGTATTGGATTGGATAATCATTAGGCGCACTCCTTGATAAGCTTGCTTCGTTTTATTCAACGTATACAATAAACATGATATTTATCAGGGTGATGGCGAAGCAGTAACAAAATGTAACCAAATTGTTACAGAGTCACTCCAAAGCAAAAAAAGCAGGAATACTCATTTGAATACCCATAAACAGCGGCTGCTGGTGGTAGATGACGAGCCTGAGCTCAGAAAGCTACTGAAGACCTACCTTTCAAAGGAAGGATATGATGTTGAAGCAGTCGAGGACGGCAAAGCCCTTAACCTGTATCTTGCTGACAATGAAGTTGATCTCGTGATCCTAGACCTTATGCTTCCTGGCGAAGACGGTCTTTCGATTGGACGTCGATTACGACAGCAGAAAAACCTGCCCATCATCATTCTCTCTGCACGAGGCGAAGAACTGGACAGAATAGTTGGACTTGAGATGGGTGCAGATGACTACCTCACCAAGCCCTTTAATCCAAGGGAGTTATTGGCAAGAATCCGCTCAGTGTTACGTAGATGCAATGAAATCAAACAGGCCCCATCCGAGAGTATAAACCCTATTATTGAATTTGGCCCTTTCCGACTAAATGTGCAAAGGCATACACTCACTCGTGATTATCAGAACATCCCCCTAACCTCGGGAGAATTTTCACTTTTACGCATCTTCCTGGAGCACTCCAACCGCGTACTAAATCGCGATACTTTACTCGAAATGACTAAAGGTTATGATCATTCTCCGCTCGATCGTAGCATTGACGTCTGCGTAGGCCGTTTGCGCCGTAAAATTGAAGCCGATCCATCTCAACCAATATATTTACGTACTGTATGGGGTGCCGGCTACATCTTCTCACACGAGGATTGACCGACAACAGTATGCGCTTTTTTCAATTTCAAAGTTACTTTTGGAAAATTCTGTCAACCATTGGCGTTGTATCAATCGGATTTATGCTTATCGTTCTTTCAACCATCGCCTACTATATGGTGATTCCGCTCGGGCAGAGGGCGACCGACGATCTGGCTAGTATCATTTCCCATGCCGCTGAAACATGGCAAACCAAGTCAACAGCAGAACGCAATGTCTTTGCTGATCAGATGCAAAGAAAACACGATCTTGTATTAACCAACGTCATTACACCTTTGCCTAACTCCACCAACCTGCTGCCCTACCTTTTTTTTCTGGAATCATCACTAGAGAACCAACTCGGAAAAAAGATAGCTTTAAAAACGAGCCAGGACGATCACGGTGAGGCCTGGTTCTGGGCCGACATCCCACTACCTGATGAGGTTGTACGGTTTGGGTTTACACGCTCTCGAATAGGCGTCAAGCCATCCGTCGCTTTTTTTGTTCTCCTGATCACAGGATTCTTTCTGATCTTTATCACCGCAACCCTGCTCACACGACGCTTGACTGTCACCATAGAGCGTCTTTATCAGGCTGCACAATTAATAGGAAAAGGAAAATGGCCAGAACCTGTTAAGGAGGAAGGACCGGAAGAACTGGTTGTTCTTGCCAGGGAATTCAACCGTATGAATATTCAGATCAAAGAGTTGCTTGCCAGCCGAACGACATTACTGGCAGGAATCTCACATGATCTGCGAACCCCACTCACCCAAGTTCAGCTAGCACTGGCTATGCTGCCTGATGACGGCGGTGATTCACAGCTCATGAGTGGAATACAACGTGATCTCGAATCAGTCAACCGACTCATTGGACAAGCACTACAGGTCAATATGGAGTTGGATAAACAGGATAAGGAGCCCGTGCTGATCGCTGAGGTATTGGACCATATCATCGAAGCAGCCAGGCGCGGAGACCAAGTCATCGAATGGCGCACTGATAAACCCTGCTGTTTCATACTCAATCCACTGGCGCTCCAACGAATTGTCTCAAATCTTCTTGAAAATGCCGTACGTTACGGCAAACAGAAACCGATAAGCGTTACATGCAGCTGCGATAAGGATTTCCTCATAATTCAGGTATTAGACAGTGGATCAGGAATCCCCCCTGAGCAACGTGAAGCAGTATTTCAACCTTTCTTCAGACTTGAACAATCTCGCAGCAGCATGACTGGTGGTAGCGGCTTAGGATTGGCTATAGTACGACAGCTTGCCGATATTAACGGCTGGACAGTACAATTGTTTGACCGCGAAGGCGACGGTACATGCGCTAAACTTGTCATCCCACTTGGGCAATAGAAAATATAACCGTTTTCTTCCGCTCAATATCCAAACATTCTGTTCGTTAATCAGTTATTTTCTTCAGCAATCACATAATCAGGTGATTAAGAATCCACCTCTGCTGCCTTAAAATCAATCAGTCATACAGGATCTATTAAGTCGCCTCCCGCCGGCCAACAGACACTTCAGCACCACTAATACTTTTTTCCCTTAAGACCAGAGCCCATGCATGCATCAGGTTGAATGAGATAAACAACGGCACCACGATAGCTGGTGCAAGTATCATTGGAAATTCAAAAATGAATTCAAAACCCGGCTCGGTCATCCAATAGAGCATAATCCCGAATGTAGGAAAAAAGATAAGTGAGAACCCTATAAGGTTCCAGGCAATCAGAAATCTCGAACCAATCTTACGGCGTAGTGACACAATTCCCAACAAGAGCGCTGAGACACCGAACAGAAAGTCCGGTACGCCAATCCAGAAAACATAAGTAGATGTGATTTCCCCATCAATACCCTTTAAAACACCTCCCAAAGCACCAATGCGAAGTGCTTGCAGAAACAGAAACCAGCGCAGCGGCGTATAAATCGCAATTTTTGCCAACGCGCCTCTTAATCTACCGAAAAGCAGAACAGCCGCTATCCAGATCGTTACCGGTACAAATGCCTGCCATAACCAGGGAATTTCCTGCATTAATGCCAAATGCATCTCTCTTATTCCCATATAGACAACCACAATCACCCAAAGAAGAAAAGCGGAAAGGAGCAGGTATACTCCGCGTATTTCAGCAACTGACATCGTACCGATTAATTTTGCTTTTCTGAACTGAAGGAAACTGAACACAAACAGTAAGAGCACAAAAAGAGGCAATATTGATAAGCTCATAATTACACTCCGTGAGTTAGCTGACCAATTATGGTTGGAGTACCTTGAGCGACAGATTCAGATGCTGTTTAAGATCGCTTTTGGTGTGACCGCTGGCAGCCAGCATCAAACACGCACGAAATTCCGTCACCAGGTATTTCGCCATTGTTCTCGTATTGATTGACGCCGGCAACTGACCAAGCGACACAGCACGGTCAAGGCAATCCTTCATGGTCTCGACAGTTTCATCAAAAAAGGCTTTGACGATTTCACTCAATTCGGCATCTCTCGTACCGATCTCGATCCCCGTGTTGACCATCAGACAGCCGTACTGGAATCCCTTAGTGGTAAGTTTAGGGGGCAGGGAGCTGAAAAATGCCAGCACATCCGGTAACGACGCCTGCTCTTTTCTGATGGGGGATTGAATATCCCTGTGACGATCCCGCGCATACTGGCCTAACACCGATTTAAATAGATCCCGTTTGGGACCGAACACGCCGTAGATGCCGTACTTTGCCACCCCGGATCGCTTTACCAATTCATCCACCGACGTATCAAAATAGCCCTTCTCCCAAAAAAGCAGAATGGCAGTATTCAATAGTTTGTCGGGATCGAATTCTCTATGTCTTGGCATTATTCCAGACCTTTTAGTCTGATATAATAACAGACTAGTCCGTCTGATTTGATCTTACAAGGTTAAAATTCAAGATTCGCCACTGAAAAAAAATCAAAGATGAATATTTCTTATGATAAACAAAGAGATCCGATCGAATAAATAGTTTATTTTTACAGATGAATGCATCAGTCATTCACGACCAACACGCATACC
The DNA here is from genome assembly GCA_025655595.1 of Candidatus Thiodiazotropha sp. (ex Monitilora ramsayi). GTDB lineage: Bacteria > Pseudomonadota > Gammaproteobacteria > Chromatiales > Chromatiaceae > Thiodiazotropha. Next base: position 530,510 of record JAHXIO010000005.1, on the reverse strand, counting down.
TAAAAACCGAACCCGCAAGACGGCACGGGGAACAGGTTTCGATCAATACGGCAAATAAGACCCGATCAGAAACGGACCTGAGCTTCCCGCGTTTTATGCCCGCAATGGGACAAGCCCCCTTGATGCCGACGATACGAATCCCGACAATGTCCGGTTTTCACCGACAACGAAGCACACAATGACCGACGACACGATCCGCATCCAGGGCGCGCGACAAAACAATCTGAAGAACCTTGACCTGACGCTGCCTCTCGGTGAGTTGATCGTGATCACCGGCGTCTCAGGCTCAGGTAAATCCTCCCTCGCTTTTGATACGGTCTATGCCGAAGGTCAGCGCCGCTATGTAGAAACATTCTCACCCTACGCCCGACAGTTCCTGGACCGCATGGATCGGCCGCAGGTAGAACGTATCGACGGCATCCCGCCGAGCATCGCCATCGACCAGACCAACCCGGTACGTACATCCCGCTCCACCGTGGGGACCATGACCGAGCTGAATGATCACCTCAAACTCCTATTTGCCCGCGCCGCCAAGCTCCACTGCCACGGCTGCGGACGCCCGGTGGAGCGCGACACCCCCGACGGCGTTTTAAAGCAGTTGATAGGAGCCGCCGGCGATGCGTCACCGAGACTGGTTGTAACTTTCACCATCGAAGTACCGCATAATTTTACCAACGATGAAATCAAGGAGGTGCTCGCGCAGCAAGGCTACACCCGCATCCATCGCGAACGGGGGAACCTCATCGAGGTGGTGCAGGACCGGGTACGCCTCGACAAAACAAACCGCGGTCGCCTCGTGGAGGCGCTGGAACTCGCCCTTGAGAAGGGGCACGGCAAGTGCGCTGTCTACCCGCTGGATGAGAACCGCGAGCCGGGGCTGCCCTGGAAGTACTCGGCAGGTCTGCATTGCGCTCATTGCGACATCAACTACCGGGAACCTCAACCCAACCTCTTCTCCTTCAACTCGGCACTCGGTGCCTGCGATACCTGCCGCGGCTTCGGCCGCACCATCGGTATCGACTGGAACCTGGTCATCCCTGACGACTCTCTCTCTCTCAGTGACGGTGCCATCAAACCATTCCGCAGCGGTTACTCCATGGAGTGTCAGGAGGACCTCATGCGCTACGGGCGCAAACGCGGCATGGATCTCGACACACCCTGGCGGGATCTGCAGGAAGAGACCAGACGCTGGGTCATTGAGGGCGACGGCGACTGGGACGGCAAAACCTGGTACGGCGTACAGGAGTATTTCCATTTTCTCGAGAGCAAAGCCTACAAGATGCACATCCGCGTCATGCTATCCAAGTACCGTAGCTACGACACCTGCCCCACCTGCCATGGCGCACGCTTGAAGAACGAGGCCCTCGATTTCCGCCTCGGTAATAAGCGGGAAGCCGATGCTGTGCTCGGACCCACGCAGCGTTTTCGCCACCACGGCATCGCCATGTCGGACGAAACCTTCCACAAGCTGCCCGGCCTCAACATCCACGATCTGATGCAACTGCCGCTGGAACGGGCGCACCACTTCTTCGAAAACCTGTTCGCTAAAAAGAAGAAGGGCACGGACGAATTCGACCTGCTGCTGGATGAAATCCGCTCCCGCCTCACTTACCTGCTCGACGTCGGCCTCGGCTATCTCACTCTGGACCGTCAGTCGCGCACCCTCTCCGGCGGCGAGGTGCAGCGCATCAACCTCACCACAGCACTCGGTACCTCACTGGTCAACACGCTGTTCGTGCTGGACGAACCGAGCATCGGTCTCCACCCACGTGACATCGAGCGCATTAACGGCGTACTGGCACGCCTGCGCGATGCCGGCAACTCGCTGCTGGTGGTGGAGCACGACCCACAGATCATGCTCGCCGCCAACCGCATCCTCGATATCGGCCCCGGCCCGGGGGAACGTGGTGGCGAGGTCGTCTTCTATGGTACGCCAAAGCAGCTGCTGCGCGACCGACAATCCCTCACCGGCAAGTACTTGAAGGGCGAGGCGCAAGTCGCCGAGACTGATGAACCAGAGCTGCCCGACGAGCAGAACGGTCACATAGAAATCCTCGGCGCAACCGAGCACAACCTCAAGAACACCGACGTGCGCATCCCGCTCAACCGCCTGGTCACCCTGACCGGCGTCTCCGGCTCCGGCAAGTCCACGCTGGTACAGGATATCCTCTTCAACGCACTATCCAAGCTGAAGGGCAATCCGGAAGAGATCCCCGGCGCGCACAAAGCGATCAACGGCCACGATCTGATCGACGACGTGGTGATGCTCGACCAGGCGCCCATCGGCAAGAGTTCCCGTTCCAACCCGGTGAGTTACGTCGGCGCCTGGGATACGATCCGCAAGCAGTTCGCCAATACCAAGCTGGCCAGGGAGCGCAGCTACACCCAGGGCACCTTCAGCTTCAACGCCGGCAAAGGCCGCTGCCCCGTCTGCAACGGCTCCGGCTTCGAACATGTGGAGATGCAATTCCTCTCGGATGTCTATCTGCGCTGCCCCGACTGCAACGGTAAACGATACCGTAGCCAGGTGCTGGAAGTGAAGGTACGCGGCAAGTCGGTGGCCGATATCCTGCAACTCACCGTCACCGAGGCGCTGAGCTTCTTCAAGAACGAGCACGATATCCATAGAGCATTGGAACCACTGCAGGCGGTGGGCCTGAGCTACCTGCGCCTGGGCCAACCGGTGCCGACCCTCTCCGGTGGTGAAGCACAGCGACTCAAGCTGGCCGGCTATCTGGCCAAGAGCGGGAAAAAGAAAAAGACAGGCGACAAACTGCTCTTCCTGCTCGACGAACCGACCACAGGACTGCATTTCGCCGACATCGCGGTATTGCTCAAGGCTTTACGCCGCCTGCTGGGTAAAGGCCACTCGCTGCTGGTAATCGAACACAATCTCGACGTCATCGCCGCCAGCGACTGGCTCATCGACCTCGGCCCCGAAGGGGGCGACGGCGGCGGCAAGCTGATGTGCGAAGGCACACCCGAGGTTGTGAGTACGCACAAGACCAGCCACACAGGCAAGGCGCTACGCGACTACCGGGCGGCATTGGAAAAACTTGGCCGAGCAAAGACGGCGGTAACAACCAAAACGGTCGTATCTAAATCCAGCGCCATCGAGATCATCCACGCCCGAGAGCACAATCTGAAAAACGTCTCTCTGGAGATCCCTCGTGAAAAGTTCACCGTCATCACCGGCGTCTCCGGCTCTGGCAAATCAACCATCGCCTTCGACATCCTCTTCAACGAAGGCCAGCGTCGCTATCTCGAATCGCTCAACGCCTACGCACGCCAATTCGTACAGCCCGCCTCGCGCCCCGATGTGGATGCGATGTTCGGCATCCCGCCCACCGTTGCCATCGAGCAGCGCACCAGCCGAGGCGGACACAAGAGCACCGTCGGCACCCTCACCGAGATCCACCACTTCCTGCGCCTGCTCTTCGTCAAGCTCGGGATCCAGTACTGCCCCGAGTGCCAGGTGCCCATCGAGCCGCAATCGCGCGAGGCGATCCTCGCACACCTGCAACAGCACTACCGCGGCAAAAAGGTGGCCCTGCTGGCACCACTCATCGTCAACCGCAAAGGTATCTACAAAGAACTGGCACAGTGGGCCAACCGCAAAGGTTACCCACTGCTACGTGTCGACGGGGAGCCGCTGCCCACCAACGACTGGCCACAGCTGGATCGCTATCATGAACACAACATAGACCTGCCTATTGGTGAACTCATTGTCAAACCTGAACACGAAGCAGAACTGCGCGAACGACTCGACGAGGCGCTGGACCATGGCAAAGGCACCGTACGCGTGGTGCTGGTCAAACGCGGCGGCGACTGGGGCGGTGAGCAGCACTTCTCCACCCACCGCACCTGTCCCGGGTGCGGCCGTGGCTTCGAGGAACCGGACCCCCGCCTCTTCTCCTACAACTCCAAGCACGGCTGGTGTCCGAGCTGCTACGGCACCGGCACCGTGTTGCCCGGTTTCAACGAAGAACAGAGCGGCGAGGAGGGTGAGTGGCTCGATAGCGAACAAGTATCGGAAAACTGTCCCAGTTGTGAGGGCACCCGACTGAATGAAGAGGCGCTGGCGATCTACTTCCATGACTGGAACATTGCCGACTACGCCGCCACGCCGGTGGATCAAGCCATCGACATCTTCAAGGCGCTGGCGCTCAATACCCGCGAACAGGCCGTCGGTCGTGATGTAGTCAATGAAATCATCTCGCGCCTGGCCTTTCTCAAGGAGGTGGGCCTGGGCTACCTCACACTGGACCGCGCTGCTCCCACCCTTTCCGGCGGAGAGGCGCAACGGATTCGGCTGGCCGCCCAGTTGGGTTCCAATCTGCGCGGTGTTTGCTACATCCTCGACGAACCGACCATCGGCCTCCACCCGCGCGACAACAGCCTGCTCCTCAACACCCTGAAAAAGCTCGAGGGCAAAGGCAATACCATCGTCGTTGTGGAGCACGACGAGGAGACTATCCGTAGTGCCGAGCACGTCATCGACATCGGCCCCGGCGCCGGTGTACGCGGTGGAGACGTAATCCATACCGGCAGCGTGTCACAACTAATGAAGAACAAGGCATCTCTCACCGGCCGCTTCCTTGCCAGCCCGTTGCAGCATCCGCTATTCGAACCACGCCCGAAGCAGAGAGAGCACTTGCTGGAGATCAATGGCGCTGCACTCAACAACCTTAAACAGATCGACATCACCATCCCATTGCAGAGACTGGTCAGTGTCAGCGGCGTCTCCGGTTCCGGCAAGTCGACCCTGGTGCGCGATGTGCTGGTCAAGAGCCTGAAGAACCTGCTTGCCCGCAGCAGAAAAAAGGGTCGTATCTCCAGCGGCCACTATCACGGGTGTGACAAACTCGACGGCTGGCAAACGATCCAACGGGTGTTGGAAGTCGACCAGACTCCGATCGGCAAGACCCCCCGCTCCTGCCCCGCCACCTACGTCGGCTTCTGGGACCACATCCGCAAGCTCTACGCCCAGACAGAGGATGCGCGCATCCACGGCTGGAGCGCAGGACGTTTCTCTTTCAACACCAAGGGAGGACGCTGCGAAACCTGTCAGGGCCAGGGTATGACCCGCGTAGAGATGAGCTTCCTGCCCGACGTAAAGACCCTCTGCGAATCCTGCAACGGCGCCCGCTTCAACCCGGAGACCCTGGCGGTGAAATATCGCGGTAAATCGATCGGCGATGTACTCGCCATGAGCGTCGACGAGGCAGTGACCTTCTTCGAGCACCACGCCAACATCCACCACGCCCTGCAACTATTGCAGGATGTAGGTCTCGGCTACCTCACCCTCGGCCAACAGAGCCCCACCCTCTCCGGCGGCGAGGCACAGCGCATCAAACTGGTCACCGAACTGGCCAAGGCCAAACCCAACGCGCGTACCTTTACGCCCACCCTATATGTACTCGACGAGCCCACCGTCGGTCTGCACATGGCCGATGTGGAGAAACTGATCCGTGTACTGCACCGCCTGGTGGATGCAGGTCACTCCGCTATCGTCATTGAACACAACCTCGACATCATCGCCGAGGCCGACTGGTGCATCGACATGGGCCCAAAAGGGGGAGTCGCGGGAGGTGAAGTAGTGGTTGAGGGAATCCCGGAGAAGATAGTAAAGGCATGGAAACGATCGGAAACGGGGAAGGCGTTGAGAGAATTCCTGAAGTGACGAATGAACTCTTCAACACATCCATCAGACTATATTTGTATCTTCTCCGGCAGTAAAAGGCATTACAATCTGATCCCTATCCTACTCTCGTCTTAGGGCCTGTTAACAGGCCCTAACAAATCGGGTCTTATCATCCAACTGAGTTCCCAGTGTGCCTCGCTCACTCGCTCCAGACAGACAACACTACCCGGCCGATAGGCAGCGATCAGCTTGTTTTCATCTTCGATAAGCAGATAAGAAACCAGTCTGGCCATAAACGGCAGGTGACCGACAATAAGCGTATCCCTGTCCCAGCTATCACTCTGCCAATCAAGCGCTTTGGGATTATCATTAGGGTTAAGGAGACCGCTGGACTCCAGTTCCAACCCAGGGGCCATCTGATCTGCCAGGCGCTCAGCAGTCTGAACAGCACGTAGCTTTCCGCTGTGTATCACCCTGTCGAACTGAACTTTCGCCTGCTTAAGAAATAGTGCAAGACGATCAACATCCTCCTTTCCTTGATCGGTTAGGGGGCGATCGGGATCGACATCTTTTGCACAGGCCTCGCCGTGCTGTACGAGATAAAGTCTCATGTCAGCCATCCTTTTATCTCACGCCAGGTAAATCGTATAAAAGCGGAATTGAAATACTCACTCTTGATCAGTTGCCAAATTTGAATCCATCTAACCAGGGGAGTATTGCTCTATGATTCCTACTATTAAAAACCAATATGGCGATCAGTAGTGACTAAGTATAAGTCACATTCATTACTGACTGTCGATCATATTATTTTCATTCATGTTTCTGATCGAAGACACTCAAGCAAAGTCCAGAACCACGCCTTTTTTGCTAATCGACCACATTGGCAATGCTTCTCTGAATCAGATCCAATTCGGTACCTTCATGACCGCCACCTGTTGTTTACTCTCCATCAAACTGCCCAATCAGCAAGATGATTCAAATGATCACTTACAGATTCATCCTATTCGAACGAGCTTGTGTCACCGATAAAAAATAAAGGCAATCAACGGAACATCCACTTCAGCCATCACCCCCGAAGAGGTTCAGCCATGACGGCTTATCAGCCTGTATTCTTCCAGTTTATCAATAAGTTAGACACCAGACCAACAGGAGCGCGCCACTTGCCCACGCAGCTATCGAACACGAAAAGTTTTTATACCCCGCCGACAATTAGTATATTTTATTCGTAGTACATGGCTCTGTTATCACCCAGATACAGTCAGGGAAATGATTTGAACAGGGCAATATAATGCCGTTTCAACCGATCGGGAGGACAAAGTGCGGGACCACTTGCATGCCACATCCGTAGAGCGGAAATCACCCAGCCGGTCTGTAGCGGCAGTGACTGAGGCTGCCCGAAGCGGTTTGACCAGCGATAAATCAATGCGACGAGACAAGAAAACAAGCATAAATAAGGGCTGATCCAACCATCCTGTCAGCAGGAGACTGAATATGGATACATTGCTTTCCAGGCACTGGCATCATCTGCCGCCGGAAGAAGTCGAGGCACTTTTGGAGTCCAGCGCGACAAAAGGGCTCGATATCTTTGAGCTGGAGCATCGGCATGCTCACTATGGTCCAAACCGTCTTACCACGCAAAAGGGCAAAAGTCCCCTGGAGCTCTTCATTCTGCAATTCCATCAGCCGCTGGTTTATATCCTGCTGGGAGCGGCAGTGGTGACCTTTCTCCTGCAGGAATGGGTCGACAGCGGCGTCATCTTTGGGGTTGTGCTGGTCAATGCCATTGTCGGATTTATCCAGGAATCCAGGGCACTGAAGGCCATCGAGGCCCTGGCGAAATCCATGGAGGGTTCGGCCACTGTGGTCAGAGCAGGCAAGAAAATCATGATTCCCTCCGCCGAGGTGGTACCCGGCGACTTGGTGCTGTTGCAATCTGGGGATAAGGTGCCAGCAGACCTGCGTCTGTTGCGCTCGCGCGAGTTGCAGATCGACGAGTCCACACTGACGGGGGAATCCGTACCGGTACAGAAACAGCCCAATCCGTTGGCCCAGGAAACCGTACTGGCTGATCGTCAAAATATGGCATATTCATCCACGCTGGTAACCTACGGTACAGGCGCGGGCCTTGCGGTAGCTACCGGCGATTCCACAGAGATTGGTCATATCAATGCCCTGATCTCTAGCGCCCAAGTACTGGCCACACCGCTAACGCGTAAGATCACCCAATTCAGCGGCACCCTGTTATGGATTATCCTGGTCCTGGCTGGATTGACCGTGCTGGCCGGCTTGCTGCACGGCGATACGCTGCTGGAGACCTTCATGGCAGCGGTGGCCCTGGCTGTAGGCGCAATCCCGGAAGGACTGCCAGCCGCTATGACCATCATGCTGGCGATCGGCGTCAGCAAGATGGCGAAGCGCAACGCCATCATCCGCCGTATGCCCGCGGTGGAAACACTGGGCAGCACCACTGTCATCTGCTCCGACAAGACCGGCACCCTGACACAGAACCAGATGACCGTGAAAGAGGTATGCGCCGGCGGTAGATGCTATGAGTTTTCCGGTGTCGGTTACGCACCGGAGGGGAGCGTTTCATTCGAGGATTCGGTCATCGCCCTCAAAGAGCATCACGTACTGACCGAATGTCTTCGCGCAGGCCTGTTGTGCAACGATTCCCGTCTGATACACAGCGAGGGACAATGGGGAATCGAGGGAGATCCGACCGAGGCTGCCTTGGTTTCCGCTGCACTGAAATCCGGGCTCTCTTTGGATGCATCCGAGCAGGATTTTCCACGCGTCGACACACTACCCTTTGAATCCCAGCATCACTACATGGCGACTCTGCACCGGATGGCGACCTTGCACCGGACGCCGTCCGAAACTCACAGCGTAATCTACCTGAAGGGTTCCGTGGAGAGCATCGTCTCACGCTGCCAGGACGCACTGGATTACAACGAAGAAAGGATTCCGCTCGATCAGAATCTGATTAATCAGCAAGTGGAGGAGATGGCTGTACGTGGTCTTCGCGTACTGGCCTTTGCCAGAAAGATCCCAAATGCGCCAACCTTATCAGTCGATCACGCCGATGTGGAAGCGGGCCTGACCTTCTTGGGTCTGCAGGCGATGATGGATCCCCCCAGGCAGGAAGCGATCACATCCGTATGCGCCTGTCAGGAGGCCGGGGTCCAGGTCAAGATGATCACCGGTGATCATGTGGTAACCGCTGCAGCGATCGCCAATCAGATCGGCCTGAAGTGCATCATGAAGGACAATCTGGATAATTTTGCTATCAGTGGCCACGTCCTGGCCGAACTGTCCGACCAGGAATTGGTAGAGGTGGCAGACAAGATCGCGGTGTTCGCCCGTGTTACACCCGAACAGAAACTGCGCCTGGTTGAAGCACTGCAGGTCCATGGGCATGTCGTGGCGATGACAGGTGACGGTGTCAACGATGCCCCTGCACTCAAGCAAGCCGATATTGGTGTCGCTATGGGCATGGGTGGAACCGAGGTGGCCAAAGAGGCTGCCGATATGGTGCTGACTGACGATAATTTCTCGACCATCGAGGCGGCTGTCGAGGAAGGGCGCGCGGTGTTCGACAATCTGGTTAAATTCATCACCTGGACGCTGCCCACCAATGTGGGAGAAGGTTTGGTCATCCTGCTTGCGGTTTTTCTCGGTGTCGCACTGCCCATCACTCCGGTACAAATTCTGTGGATAAATATGACCACAGCCGTATTGCTGGGTCTGATGCTCGCCTTCGAAGACAAGGAACCGGGCATCATGGCGCGCCCGCCCCGGCGCCCGGAAACACCAGTGATCACTCGTGAGCTGGCCATACGCATCGGGTTGGTGAGTTTGATGCTGGTAACCGGTGCCTTTGGCCTTTTCGAATGGGCGTTGATCCAGGGACAGAGCCTCGAGATCGCAAGAACCGTGGCGGTGAACATGTTTGTATTCGGTGAACTTTTCTATCTGTTCAACTGCCGCTCGCTGCGCTACAGCATGTTCCAGTTAGGCGTATTCTCTAATCGTTGGCTGATCCTGGGCGTGACGGTAATGACCGGGTTGCAGTTGCTCTTGACCTACGCTCCAACGATGAACCTGCTGTTCGGTACCGCCCCGATTGGTCTTGTTGAATGGATTTGGATACTAGGTGGTGGCATCACTATCTATTCCGTGGTGGGTATTGAAAAACGGATGCGCCGCCAGGCTGATCAGCAGGCAACAGACTGATGAAATCTTTGTCTGGCGAATTTACAGAAATGGCGGCGGAGTACCATAGAGGGTCGGTGACAAATGATAGTCTTTTGTATTTAGTTGCCACCAACCCCATTTACTGACGGATCAAGACGACCATCGATACTTACACATAATAAATACTTACAGGTCGAAGTGAACGGTCGTCGTAGACACCTGTCATAAACAGCACTTTTGACGTTTTATCATTCACTGACTGTTCGGGTAGACTATCCATCCTCTTGTGAATGCTAAGCATTCACGTTGACTGATGATCGTTCGATATCCCGTTTGAGTTCCCTATGAATAAGAAAATAACATTGATATGTGGCTTGTTACTCTCGCAGACTCTGCTGGCGGATAAACCTACCGTGGCCTTGCAACCGTCGAAAGACCGGCATATGTCCAATCTGACCCAGTTGACTTTCGATGGCGACAATGGCGAGGCCTACTTCAGTTTCGATAGCCGGAAACTGATCTATCAATCCAACCATGACGGTTATCAATGCGACAAGATCTGGACGATGGACATCGACGGTTCGAACAAGAGAATGGTCAGTCCGGACCATGGTGCGCACACCTGTTCGTTCTTCTACCCCGGCGCGCAGCATATCCTGTTCGCATCGACCAGCCACCTTGATGGTGCCTGCCCACCCAAACCGAAGTGGCCCAGTCATATTCGTTACGCCTGGCCGCTGTATCCCTACGACATTTACCGGGCCAACCCTGACGGTTCCGGTCTGACCGCACTGACAGACAACCCCAAGTACGACGCCGAACCCATTGTGTCATCCGACGGTAAATCGATCGTGTTCGGCTCCCAGCGTGAGGGTGACTTTGACATCTACCTGATGGATGCCGATGGCGGTAATGTTAAACGCCTGACCGATACCCTGGGCTACGACGGTGGTCCCTGGTTCTCACCAGATGGCTCCAAGATCGCCTGGCGCGCCTGGCATCCGCAAACCGAGGCGGAAAAGGCGCAATGGCGTGACAACATGGAAAACGATTACATCGTATCCACACCACTGGATATCTGGGTGATGGATGCCGACGGCAGCAACAAGATACGTCTGACCGACAACGGAGCCACCAACTGGGCACCGTCCTGGCACCCGGACGGTGCACGCATCGTGTTTTCCAGCAATATGGATGACTGGCGTGAGGACCTCAAGACCTATGGCCACAATTTCGAGCTGTACCTGATCAACAGTGACGGCACCGGGTTGGAACGCATCACTGATAACAAAGTATTCGACAGTTTCCCCATGTTTTCGCCGGACGGGAAAAAGATCGCATTCGGCTCCAATCGCAACGCACAGAAACCACGCGCGACCGACATCTTTATTGCTGACTGGAACGAATAGATGAAATGGACCATTTTGTTTGCGCTGTGGCTCTTGTGTAGTCCGCTGCCGGCACAGGATATCCAACCCCCGATACACCATGAACTCAAGGTCACACTACAGCCCAAGCAAAGATCACTGACCGTCACCGATCGCATCACGCTACCCAAACCGGTTGAAAGCCTGACGCTGCATCTGCATGCCGGATTAAAGCCCCGCTTTTTCTCCGACCGCGGCGATGTGAGCGTGGACAAACTCCACAGTGACAACTATCTGGAACGCTACCGCATCACCCTGCCTGACGGCGTAAACCATCTGCAGGTTGAATACGCCGGCACCATCCATCACGCGTTGAGTTCGACCCGTGCCGAACAGTCGCGCGGCTTCCGCAGTAGTGCGGGGCTCATCGCTGAACAGGGTGTATTCCTCTCTTCCGGCACTTTGTGGTACCCGCAAATCGAGGGACATGCGTACCTGACCTACTCAATGCAGGTCGAACTACCCGCCGGCTGGTCTTCGGTCAGCCAGGGGAAACGGGAACAGCACCAGCACGATCGCAAACTCACCAGGGATCGCTGGTACATCAAAAAACCGCAGGAAGAGATCTACCTGATCGCGGCGCAATTTACCGAATACCAACGAGCCGTCCAACTTCAGCAGGGCACCGCATCGGCTCAGGTTTTTTTACGTGAACCGGACCAGAAACTCGCTGACAAGTACCTGGACGCGACCATCGGATACCTGAAGATGTACGAAGAATTGCTCGGTCCCTATGCCTACAGCAAGTTTGCGCTGGTGGAGAACTTCTGGGAGACCGGATTCGGCATGCCTTCGTTTACCCTGCTCGGTTCACGCGTGATCCGACTGCCGTTCATACTCAACTCCTCCTACCCGCACGAGATCCTGCACAACTGGTGGGGCAACGGGGTGTACGTGGATTTTGCCACCGGCAACTGGAGTGAAGGATTGACTGCGTACCTGGCCGACCACCTGATCAAGGAGCAACAGGAACAGGGGGTGAACTACCGTCAGCAGAGTTTGCAGAAATACCGTGACTATGCAGCCAAGAACCGCGACTTCCCGCTCACCCAGTTCAAGAGCCGTCACAGCTCGGCCACTGAGGCGGTAGGTTACGGCAAGACCTTGATGCTGTTCCATATGCTACGCAAGCAACTGGGTGATAAAGCCTTTATCAAAGCCTTGCAGAAGCTGTATAAGGATTATCAATTTCGCATCGCCTCATTCAACGATGTACAGCAGGTCTTCGAGCAGGTTTCCGGTGAATCACTCAAGCCGTTTTTCAACCAGTGGGTGACTCGCACCGGCGCACCGGAACTGGTACTGAAAGCGTCCCGCGTTGAGAAGATATCGAAGCGATTCCGTTTGCAACTCACACTGAAGCAGGTTCAGCCCGGCGACCCGTACATACTGGACATCCCAGTGGCGGTTTCCCTTAATAATCAACGGTCAGCAAAGGAAGTAGTCCTGGCCATGACTGCCCGGGAGCAGATCTTTGAACTGGACCTGCCGGCATCGCCCACACGCGTGGACATCGATCCACAGTTTGACCTGTTCCGCAAACTGGCCATAGCGGAAACGCCACCGGCCTTCACCCAGTTATTCGGCGCGAGCGATCTGCTGGTAGTGCTGCCGGGTCAGGCAAAAGGTGACATGAACGATGCCTGGCGGGCATTTGCACAGGATGTTTCACATATGGGGCCGGAGAGGGTCAGCATCGTCACCGACGACGAGATCGAGTCTCTACCCGAAGATAAAGCCGTCGTCGTTCTGGGCTGGGACAATCACTTCGCTTCGCAGATACAAAGTGAATTGGCAAGGCACCCGGTTACCTTTAAACCCGGGCAGGTAGACATGGGACAGGCGCAGACTGAAAAAAAGCATCATGCCTTTGCCTGGGTCACCCGCTTTGATGGAACTAGAAACCAGTCCCACCCTCGCGCACTGATTACCGCCGACCTGCCCGGCGCACTGGCCGGCCTGGGGCGCAAGATCCCGCATTACCACAAGTACAGTTACCTGGCATTTGCCGGCGAGGAACCGGAAAACAGGCTCAAGGGGCGGTGGCCGGTGACCGATTCGCCGATGACAGAAGTATTTCAGAAGGGTGCCGAACGGGCCGAATTGCAATCACCGGCCGCACTGATCGATCCGGTCTCTGTGTTCGATGCCGCGCGTATGATGAAAACGATACGCGCCTTGAGTAATAAAAAACTTCAGGGCCGCGGCCTGGGCTCACCAGGCCTTGAACAGTCGGCCGATTATATTGCTGACGCTTTCAAAAAGGCGGGACTGAAACCGGGCGGTGACGACGGCAGTTATTACCAGTCGTTCTCTGCCATGGGAGAAGACGGCAAGCCCCGGACGTTGAAAAATGTCATTGGCGTGATTCCGGGGCGACATCCGAAGCTTTCTGCACAAAACCTGGTCTTCGGCGCGCACTACGATCATCTGGGCCTGGGTTGGCCAGATGTGCGAGAGCAAAACCGTGGAAAAGTGCACTCAGGTGCAGATGACAATGCCAGCGGCATTGCCGTTATGCTGGAACTGGCGCGTGTATTGGGCCGCAAATTCCACCCCGACCGCACCATCGTGTTCACCGCATTCAGCGGGGAAGAGGCCGGACGACTGGGTTCGAAACATTACGTCAAGCATGAGAAGCACCACCCGGTCTCCAAAGCCATCGCAATGCTGAACCTGGATACGGTGGGTCGATTGTTTGATAACAAGCTGATGGTGTTGGGTGCGGAGAGTGCCGCCGAGTGGCCGCATATCTTCCGCGGTATCGGTTTTGTCACCGGCATCTCCTCCGTCATGGCCGGCGAGCCGTTGGACACCAGCGACCAGATCAGTTTCCACGAGGCCGGGGTGCCTGCGGTGCAGCTCTTTTCAGGCGCCCATACCGATTACCACCGACCTGGAGATACCGCTGACAAGATCGACACCGACGGCCTGCTCAAGGTAGCCGAAGTCAGCAAACAGGTACTGGAATACCTGGCAGCTCGAGAGGAACCGATGACCCGTCAACTGGGCGGATCCCGGGCCTCCAGCAGAACCCGAGAGGGCCGCAAAGTCAGCCTCGGGACGATTCCGGATTTCGCCTACCAGGGTGAAGGCTATCGTCTTGATGGCGTGGTACCCGGCTCACCGGCAGCACAGGCGGGACTGGAAAAAATGGACATAATCGTAAGTATCGACGACAGACCCATCAAGGGGATTCGGGATATCTCCACAGTGTTGAAAAGTCTGAAACCGGGACAGATGATCAGCATCCGTTATCTGCGGAATGGAAATCAACACCAGACTCAAGCCGAATTGAAAATCAAGTGACCAACAAGTTGTGCGGCCAACCTCTCAAACAGGCCGCTCTCAAAAAAAACACCCTCCGCTGCGCTACTACCTTCCGGTAACTGATCGATCAATCGCCCATCTACTAACCCGCAGCCGAATAGTGTCCCGTTATCTCTCAATCGTCCATTGACGCTTGCCTGCTAACGCGCCTTGCACGTAAAAAAACTCGCTGATGATGAAACCCCGTCCAACTTTATGAAATGAGAAAACGTTTGTCCTCCGCAGAGCTCCACCACGCCGTAGATAAAATCGGATAGAGTTATCCCCTATAGCAAGAATTTCAACGTCATATCGCGGGCGATCGAGTTCTGGCAGTATATCGATCGCCGCCTTTCTAAAACGCAGTCCATCGTTACTCAAAAGAATCCAGAAAAACTGACGTCGCAAATCGGCCTTGGCTTCAACACCCTCCAAGTCAGCCTCTATCTCGAGTGGTTGGTCTGCTTTCCAGTGAGCTCTAAGGCGAAATTCGTAATAGTATGTTTTGGTAGGTGGCGTAGCATCCGGCCTGATGCAACTTGTGTCCTCTAAGTTCCCACGCCAGCGTCCTTTTAATGCATGAAACAATCTCTTAATTTGCCGAAGTTCTGTACCAGACAACGGTCTACGTTGGACCGCTTCCCGGGTGTCAGGAATCTTACCTCCCCAGGCATCCGTAAGTAACGTAAAGCACTCGACGTCAGGGGGAATTCTGACTTCAGGTTTCTCAGCACGTTTAGTTTCTTCCTTGCGGCTCTCTTGCAACTTTTTTCTGTAATCTTTAAGTCGCTTAAATCGGTCTTGCGCCTCCTTTACTGCATGATCAGAAGGTGGAGGCTCAATTTGCAACGTTTCAGACTCGCAAGATGCAGGGGGGCAGTCCCCAAAATGGACATTACCCTCATCATCGATCCACTTATAAACCTCAGCAAATCCTGTGGAAGCGACACTGAGCCCAAGTACCAAGGCCAGCAATATGGGTATTTTGACCAAAAACATCATACTTCCAGGTATCTGAATAAAATGGGATGGTCGTGTGTCGGTAGGAGAAGCCACTCCCTTGTTGAGGGCCGATCTGAAGATCGGCCAAAGCAGGCAAACTTTCTGCTTAATAGCAGTGTACCTTCAACTGATTGTTGCGTTAACGGCAGATTAGGTCGCGTGATCTCTGTGTTCAGTTAGAGGGGCCGGTGACGAATAATAATCTTTATTATTTGCAATTAACTCCAATCATGCGAGTTTTCAAAGCGATATCAGACAATTCATGAAATAAAGTCTCATGCGAAATTATCTGCACTAATCGCCGCAAACCCGCACGGTCTCTAGCCTTAACGTAAAAATCCCACAAACAAGGCGCGAGCATTCCCTCCACACAGGAACAATACTTCCATAGGAGTCATCTAAATTTTAAATAAAGCACTAAATTTTTGTTGGAATCGTTGTTGGAGGATAGGCATGGCCGCAAACACCAATCACAATAAAGCGAGCTTTCTGGATTCACTCACTGAATTCACGAAAGAACACCGCGCCCGCCATTGGCACGGTGACTTTCATGAATTCCTGGAAACCGTGGTGACGAACCAGGCCAACTTATTGGCTCGCACCAGCCATCAGTACATTTGGGACATGTTGCGCTGGTATGGGGAGGAATACGGCGAAGAAGAAGAAAAGCCGCATCGCCACCTTTTCGAAAACGATCTGTTCGGGGTGAATCGTTCCCTCGAGCGCATTACCGACTATTTCAAGGCTGCAAGTGCCGGTTCCGAGGTGGGGCGCCGCCTGTTGCTTCTGTTGGGACCGCCGTCCGGTGGTAAATCCACGCTGGTGATCCTGTTGAAACGGGCAATGGAGGAGTACAGCCATACCGATCCCGGCGCGCTCTATGCCGTGGACGGCTGCCCGGTGCACGAATCCCCCCTGCACCTGGTTCCGCACAGCCTTCGCGGCGACTTCCGCGAAAACTATGGCGTGGATATCCACGGTCAAGTCTGCCCTTACTGCCGCGCCCGCCTGGAAGACGAGTTCGAAGGTGACTTCATGCGCATGCCGGTGAAGCGCATCTTCCTATCCGAGGCCTCACGGGTGGGTGTCGGCACCTATGCCCCCCACGATCCCACTACGGCCGACATCGCCGACCTGGTGGGTTCTGTGGACCTCTCCAAGGTGGCGGACTACGGAGACGAAGGCGACCCGCGGGCCTGGTCCTGGTCCGGCGCGGTATACGCCGCCAGTCGCGGCCTGCTGGAGATGATCGAGATCCTCAAGGTCAAGCGCGAGTTCCTCTACCTGCTGCTGACCCTGACACAGGAGAAGAACGTCAAGGTCGCACGCTTTCCGCTCATCTACCTTGACGAGAGCATCGTCGCTCACACCAACCTGGCGGAATTCAACAAGTTCCTGCAGGAAAAAGAAAACGAGGCCCTACTGGATCGCATGGTCATCGTACAGGTGCCCTACACGCTGAACTATCAGGACGAAGCTCGCATCTACGACAAGCTGATCGCGCATGCCCCGGCCTTCCGCGATGTGCACCTGGACCCCCACTGCCTACGTCTGGCAGCGGTATTCGCCATCCTCACACGCCTACAGAGAAGCGACCGGGAGGACCTGGACCTGTCCAAGAAGCTACGCCTGTATGCAGGCGAGGATGTGGAGAAGGTCTCCGATGCTGATGTGGAGCGCATCCACAAAGAGACGCCGGAAGAAGGCATGACCGGCGTCAGTCCACGTTTTGTGGTCAACGCCCTATCCAACGCCATCACCCGGACCGACACCTCCAGCCTGACCAGCATGGAAGTACTGCTGGCCCTGAAGGATGGCATCGAATCCGACGCCCGCATGGAGGCCAAACAGAAGGTCGCCTGGATCGACTTCCTGGTCACTACCCGAAAGGACTTTTACAACCGCTGGGTGAAGGAGGACGTGCACAAGGCCCTTTTCACTTCCTTCGAGGAAGAGGCCCAGTCGCTGCTGGACAAATACCTGGACGAAGTGGAGGCCGCGCTGGACCACAAGGAGATCGAAGACCCCATCACCGGCGAGACCCGGGCCCCGGATGAACGCTTCATGCGTTCGGTGGAGGAGAAGATCGAGATCTCGGACTCCGGCAAGACCAGCTTCCGCCAGGAGGTGGTGCGTAAGGCCATGATGGCCTACAAGCACGGTGAGAAGTTCACCCTGGACAGCCACGCCACACTGCACGAAGCGATCGAGAAATACCTGTTCGAAGAACGCCGCGACGTACTGCGACTGGTCACCTCTAAGGCAAGGCCGGACGAAGAGGCCCAGAAGAAGATCTCCGCAGTGGAGGAGCGCCTGATCAGTGAATACGGCTACGACGGCCATTCGGCTCGGGAAGCGCTGAATTACGTCACCACACTGTTATCGCAAGAGTAGATTGCTTAATTCTGAATTTTGAATTGTTAATTTTGAGTGGGTGAGTTCGCTTTGCGAACAACCTGTTTAAAACAAGGCATGAGCGCAGCGTACCCCGCTAATTCAAAATTCAACATTCACGATTCATAATTACCAGCAGGGTTATAGATGTCAGAGTTTGAGACAAAATCAGATACAACCAGCACCAGCCGCTGGTACGAGCTGTTCTCCCGGGGCAGTCGTGACTGGTTACGCCACAACGACAAGGTCCGTGCTGCTGTGCGCGAGCGCCTGGCGGATCTGGCCACCGAGCCGGGTGTGCTCACCGGCAACGCGGACAAGCGCGTGCAGGTGCCTGTTCGTTTCCTTGAGCATTACCGCTTCCGCCTGCTGGATCCGGCTGACGAATACGGCGCAGGCCAAGGCGAAGGCGAACCTGGTGACGAACTGCGCCCGGCCCAACCCGGTGAGGGAGAGGGCGAGAAGGGCAGCGGCGGCACCGGTGAAGGTGGACTGCGGTTTGTGCTGGAATTCGAAGCCGACGAACTCATCGACTGGCTGTGGGAAGAGCTGGCACTGCCACACCTCACACCGAAGAGCGGCGGCGTGGAAGAAGAGGAGTACCAGCGCGAAGGCTGGGACAAACGTGGTGCCCGCGCCCGCCTGGACCGGCGCCGCTCGCTGAAGGAGGCCATCAAACGTCGCAACATCCAGCCGGAAGGTCCCTCTTTCACCAACGAGGACCTGCGTTTCCGCCAGCTTGTGCGCAAGCCCCATCCCGTCACCCGGGCGGCGGTGTTCTTCGCCATGGACGTCTCCTCCAGCATGACAGAGGAGGAACGACGACTCTCCAAGAGCTTTTTCTTCTGGGTTCTGCAGGGGCTGCGTCGCCAATATACCCATATCGAACCGGTATTCATCGCCCACACGGTGAAGGCCTGGGAGTTTCCGGAGGAAGAGTTCTACCGGGTCACGGCCGAAGGCGGCACCATGGCCTCCAAGGCCTTCCTCAAGGCCCTGGACATCGTGGAGGAGCGCTACGACCCCTCCCGCTACAACCTCTATCTGTTCTACGCCTCTGACGGCGAAAACTTCCGCGATGATCGCGAAAAGGCGTTGGACGCCCTGTACCAGTTGACCGCCCTCACCGCCTTCAGCGGCTATGTGGAGACTTCCCACCGACAGCGGTCGCAGCTGGACGGTGAAACCGCCGGGCTGTTCAACGACATGGCCGAACAGGGCCGGGCCGTCGACAGCCATGTGTTGTCGGACCAGTCCGATATCTGGGAGGCCATCCGGCTCTTCTTCACCGAGTCTGCCACCGACATCGACAGCTAGCCGAGCCGCCACCATGGAATCCGAACTCCGAGCCTACATCCCGCAGATCGAAGCCCTGGCCCAAGACCAGGGGCTGGACTACTACCCGGTGGAATTTGAGATAGTGCCGCCGGCGTTCATGCTGGAGATCTCCATCTACGGACTGCCGGTGCGCATACCCCACTGGTCCTTCGGCGTACGCTACATCTATCAACTGGTGCAGCACCGCATGGGGCATTCCCGCGTGTTCGAAGTGGTGTTTCCAGGCAACCCGGGGCGTGCCTATCTGGCCAACAGCAACAGCCTGGAGGAGAACACCCTGGTGGTAGCACACGTGCTGGGACACGCCGACTTCGCCAAGAACAACCACCTCTTCGCCCAGAGCCAGGAACAGGTGGGCTACAACATCGTGGAACAGGCCGCCGCCCATGCGGGCCAGATCACCCGGGCCATGGAGCTGCATGGCGTGGAACGGGTGGAAAAGGTGCTGGATGCGGCCCTGGCACTGGAACAGCACATCGATACCCATCTGGGGCTGCACCGGGAGAGCTATCCCGAATACCAGCCGCAGAAGGCAGAACCCCGGGAGCATCCCAAGGACGCCTTCCGTGAACGCTACGAGGAACTCACCAACGGTGCCTCACCCCCTGAGCTGGCCAGCAATCCGGAGAAGGCCCCTATCCCGCCGAAACCGGAACACGACCTGCTCTGGTTTATCGCCCGCTATGCACCGGACATGGAGGATTGGGAGAGGGACATTTTCCTCACGGTGCGCGAGGAGTCCTTCTATTTTCAGCCGGTCTTCGCCTGCCAGATCATGAATGAGGGCTGGGCCTCCTACTGGCACGCCCGGCTGCTGCGCGAAGGCAAGTTTCTGCCCTCCGACCTCTATGTGCAGGCCATCAAGACCCATTCCGATGTGGTGCGGCCCTATGCCGGGGAACATCAGGTCGCGCTGGCCATCAACCCCTACCACCTGGGCTTCTCCATGTGGGAGAAGATCATCGAGGAGAAGGGCCTGGCAGAGGCGCGGCGCATCATGTCGGAAGACGACGACTTCGGCTTCGTGCGCAACCATCTGACCCAGGAGATGGCCGACGAGCTGCGCCTGTTCGAATATAAAGAAGAACACAACGGCCGCATCAACATAGAGACGCGCGATATCAACCGCCTGCGGGAACAGATACTGGCCCCCAAGTTCAACTTTGGCGCACCCCGGGTCTATGTGGACGAACTGCGCCGGGACGGCGCGCTGGTGCTGCGACATGACCATAAAACCGACGGTCGCGGGCTGGACATGGAACGGGCTGAAAAGGTGCTGGCCTACGTACAAAGCCTGTGGCGGCGCCCGGTCACCCTATTCACTGCAGATCGCAACGGGGACCAGCAGATACTCCAGACGTCCTGAGCGAACGATAGATTGGCAAAGTGGACGGGGTAGAGAGATGGGTACCCAGCCACCCGAATATTCAACTGTCTGGTACGCGGAATCGGCCTTCTGGAAAAGAATCATTGAACTGGTGAAGATTCAAACCGCACCCTTTATGAATATTGTGCACCTATCGACAGTACCGAGATTCTCTTTTAACGCGCTCTCCTACTGGCAATGAATCCAGGCTAATAATCCGGACCCTGCAATACGATCAGCGTAAAACCGAGATTCCGGTAGTCATTGATCTGTGCCGGACCCGAAGCGGAAACGTCCACATAAGCCGGGTAATCTTCGGGTGTGTAGCCATCCCATCCGGCGTGCACACCACAGACATGCAGATCGATCCCCTCGGCACGCAACTGCTGCGCATTGTCATGAATCGGCGCCATAAGACCTTCAGCCTCATCGGCCAGCAGACCAAACTGCTCACGGCCATGTGTCACAACGGCGATCGGTAGCTCTGGGAAGCGCTTGCGCAACTGGGCACTCAGCCGTGCAACCTTGGGTAGCGCCCAGCCTAAGGCGTCGTCGTCATCCTCAAGGATCTCGAAAACCACGCCGACGGGTTCTTCGTCGGCCTCCAGCAGACGATCGACTTGGGCGTCGGCCTGGGCCAGGCTCATTAAAGAGAGAAGCAAGATCAGAGAGAAAAGACGCATGTTGCAAACACTCACCGGACAAATTCATTAATAGATGGACAGCAAACGTGGGATTCTAGTTTCAATATCCTGATACGTAGACAGGGCAAAGGGAAATGACCCGTCAATTGGGAGGGCGCAAGGCTTCCGATAGAGCCGGTAACAGCCGCAAAGTCAGCCTTGGTGCGATTCTCGATTTCACATGCCAGGGTGAAGGTTACCGCCTTGATGGCGTAAAACCCGGGTCGCCAGCCGAGCAGGCATACCTGGGTAAAATGGATATCATCACCGGCATCGATGATATGTCTGTCAAAGAGCTTCGGGATATCTCCAATATATTGAAAAAAACTGAAACCGGGACAGACGATCTTTATCGATTATCTGCGGAATGGGCATCAACACCGGGCCTATGCCGAGTTGAAAAGTAAATAATCAAGAATGGTGTCGCTAATAAATGACAATCTCTTGTATTCAAGTGTTTCACAACTCTTCTCAGTTAAAAAACGGTCTTCTTTTTTGGTATTCCCCAACGCAATCTGACCAATCAGTGAGAAATTATTGTTAAGCTCCGCTCCGTCATAAAACTGCTCTCGCAATGCTAACAAAAATTAAGGAAAGACTAATTCTGACCCTGTTTCGACAAAGTTCATATTTAATTCAACAAGATAATTATTAAGTTACTCTTAAGAATAAACGAAACGAAACGACATCTTTTACAGTATCAATTAGTCTAAGTTTATAGGTAATGGCACTCTCATTGACCGCGACTACATAATCACTAAAATAATCTTCTTCGCTCTTGATCTTAAAAGCAATTAAGACTATTTTAATTCGTACACTTATGTCGGAGGAAACTGGATGTCAGCATAAGATTGGCACCAGAATTATTATAACTAGCGCACAGGCAAGCGGTGTATAACGATCACAACAACACCCCATATATAAATATACCGTCGATCCTCATCACTGCGATGTTAAATGCCATTCCTCCCTTGGTGGCTGCTTGTAGCATCCATCAATAGTCGATTTGTAGCAATAGCAAAGCCGTACCTCTTTTATAGCGTCCATGTGCGCTATGAAAAAGGCTTGGATTGCCGTCTGCGGGTTTACAAACACCTAACCGTCTGAGGCTGTGCACTGTGCGACTCACCATCTATAAAATCCCAATTGCGCCATTATGGATGATGCTCATGATGCCGATGGTTCAGGCTGAGATAGGAAATGAAGCGTGGGTAACGCGATATAACGGGCCAGGCGACAAAAAAGACAACCCTGTATCACTTGCATTGGATCATACTGGCAATGCTTATGTATCAGGTTTTAGTGACTCCGGTAACGGTAACTACGATTTCGCCACAATCAAATATGACAATCAAGGAAATGAAGTCTGGATTGCATACTACGACGGCAAGGCGCAAGGACCCGACTGGGTCAGCAACAGTGTAGTGGATCAGGAAAATAATGTCGTGGTTTCCGGTTCCAGTCTGGGTGAAGGTACGGGTCTTGATTTTCTGACAATAAAATATGACACCAAGGGTCTTCCGTTGTGGGTTAACCGATACGACGGCCCCTCTCACGGTGATGATCGCGTCACGGCAATGGTCACGGATATGCAAGGCAACGTCTACGTGACCGGGCAAACTGCGACCAAGACGAATCACCATCAGTCTGTAATCATAAAGTATGGAGCAAGCGGGGATTTTATATGGGAGAT
This sequence comes from Candidatus Thiodiazotropha sp. (ex Monitilora ramsayi), assembly GCA_025655595.1. GTDB lineage: Bacteria > Pseudomonadota > Gammaproteobacteria > Chromatiales > Chromatiaceae > Thiodiazotropha. The sequence continues at coordinate 507,460 of JAHXIO010000005.1, read as the reverse complement.
TAACGAACTTGATCAGTGCACACGGTACACATACAACGATCTTGCTTTAGATCAAGACGGCAATCTCTACGCAACCGGGAAACGACTCAACCAGAAAAACAATTACGATTATCTCACCGTAAAGTATGACTCATTTGGTCAAATACTTTGGCGAACCACCCGTGATTGGTCAGCTACTGATGATGCACGATGGATAACGCTCGATTCAGAAAATAGCGTATATATTGCCGGGTCCAGTCTTAACAAATCTAATGGATCAGTGAATAACCAACATGAAGACGTTGCACTGGTGAAATATGATCAACAAGGGAATGAGCTTTGGAGTATTTCATACAACGGCGGCCCCAGATTAAATGATGTGATTTCAGCCTTACAAGTAGATCTTCAAGGCAATGTCTTGTTGACCGGCACCACCTATGGCTCCACACAGAACACATCTGACGAGTCTGATTCCGATATCTTTATTGTCAAATACAATAAGGAAGGCCGCCTACTGTGGTCAACAAACTATTCCGGTCCCGGAAATACTCACGATATCGCCAGCAGTATGAGTATCGATACATCTGGTGCGATATATATTCTCGGAACTGAACTCGATAGCAAAACCAGAACATCCTGGTTGATCACGTTTAAGATTGATCGTCATGGACATGGACAATGGGTGTCGAGACATGAGGGAATTTCTGCAAGTCGAAATAGTCATTTATCGATTGATCATCAATCGAACGACATCTGGATCATTGGCACCGATTCGAGTGCCAATAACTATCTCACAATAAAATACAACCAACTTGCGAGAGACGATTAAAACAAACGAGTAAACAACAAAAAGTATAAACAAGAATATAGAACCTCTCATTATATTGATAGAGGCTACGGAATAGAGAGTCAGTCACGGCAATCCGGATTCAATCTCGGTGGCCACGCTACCGTCTTACAGTCCTTAATAATTCGATTTATGGAGAGGTACTGACCAACCGAATCCAACGATCATACGGGCATTTCGCCAGTCGATTGGATCCATCTACCGGATCAGGTTCAGGAGCAGTAACGGGGAAATGATTTGGTGCTCCCGAATCATTTATAAAAGATACGCGTCGCCTGTCTCTGCAGTACTGGCCATAGCGCGCTTGACTATAACACTATGTCGGAGAAGCCATGAAAATAACGAAACATAAGTGGCGAGGGGGTTTGTTGTATCTTCCCTTATTGCCAATGCTACTGATAGCGGCGCCTGCCGCTCATGCGGCCAGTAGTTATATTAATGCCTGGAGCAGTCTCTATCCAGCATCTTCATCAGAAGACCTTGTTACCTGCAAAATCTGCCATGCAGCGAGCAATCAAAACCTCAATCCGTATGGTAAAGCTGTTTGTGATGAGGGGGGAACAATACAACAGCGTATACAAGCGGTGGAAGCGTTTAATTCTGATGGCGACCCTACCGGTTCCAACAATCTCACAGAAATCGAGGCCGGCACTCAGATGGGGTGGACGGACGCGGCTGTGCCCACCTACAACCGTGGAGATTGTTCACCCACAGGACAGACAGAGCTACCATCCGGACTTGTCGCATTTTTCGGTAACTTGGACCCGAGCGTCGTGCCTGAGGTTTGCGACAACGGTGTCGATGACAATGGTGATGGCCTGATTGATTGTGCCGATCCCGGGTGTAATGCTGCCGTTGTGGGCTCAACAAGCTGCGGTATAGGTGCATGTGCGACTACGGGTGACCTTGTATGCCAGGGCGGGACGACTGTCGACACCTGTACACCGGGAACTCCTGGGGCCGAAGGACCGTTCGGTGATGTCACTTGTAGTGATGGCATCGACAATAACTGTGATGGCGCCATTGATGACACTGACCTGAACTGCTTTGCGCTGGCTGAAAACTGTAATAACGGCATCGATGATAACCTCGATGGCAATATCGATTGCGCTGATCCCCAGTGTGACGGTTTTGTCTATTCGGAAACAGCCTGTGGTGTCGGGGCCTGTTCGGCCATCGGGCAGGAAGTCTGTCAGGCAGGCACCATTGTCGATACCTGCAGTCCAGCCAATCCTGTTGGCGAAGGACCCTTCGGCGATGCCACTTGTAGTGATGGCGTGGACAATGACTGTGACGGCATGACTGACGTCGCCGATATGGACTGTGAAGCACCTGCTGAGATTTGCGACAACGGCATCGATGACAACCTCAACGGCCTGACGGATTGTGCCGATGCACAGTGCGATGGTTTTGTCGGTAGTGCCTGTGTAACAGGACAACCCGGTATCTGCGCCGCCGGCACCTCGGTCTGTCAAGGCGGTGCTCAGGTCTGCGAACAAAACCAACCTGCAGGCACTGAGGGACCGTTCAGCAGTATCACCTGTACCGATGGTCTCGATAATGACTGTGACAATCTAACCGATTTGGCTGATCCTGATTGTGAGTCGATACCAGAAGTCTGCGATAACGGTATCGATGACAATGGTGACGGACTGACAGACTGTGTAGATCCGGCCTGCGATGGTTTCGTCGGTGGTGCATGTGACACGGGCAATCTTGGGGTTTGTGCAACCGGCACCAGCGTCTGTCGCAACCAACAGCAGTTCTGCGATCAGAACGAGCCGATCGGCACTGAAGGTCCATTCGGCAGCGCAACCTGTACTGACGGACTTGACAATGATTGCGACGGTCTGAGCGATGCAAATGATCCCGATTGCAGTACACCGCCGGAGATCTGTGACAACGGTGTCGATGACAATGGAGACGGCCTCGCTGATTGTACAGATCCGCAGTGTGACGGCATTACCTTCGGCGCATGTGACACCGGCAATCCGGGTGTTTGTGGAGCAGGCACACTGACGTGCGATGGTTCCGGTGCCGAACCTGTCTGTACTCAGAATCAGGCAGCGGGTACGGAAGGACCGTTTGGCAGCGCAAGCTGTGCTGATGGTCTTGATAACGACTGTGATGGACTATCAGATGCAGTTGATCCTGACTGTGATGAACCCGTGGTCGTAGTAGAGATCTGTGACAACGGTATCGATGACTCAGGAAATGGGCTGGTCGATTGTCAAGACCCTGCATGCGACGGCTTTGTATCAGGCGTGTGTAATACGGGTAGCAGCGGCATCTGCGCAGCCGGCACATCTGTTTGCCAAAGTGGTGCACAGGCTTGCGTACAGGACCAGCCCGCAGGAACGGAAGGCCCGATTGGAAGCCCAACCTGTGCCGATGGATTGGATAACGACTGTGACGGACTGTCTGACGGTGACGACTTAGATTGCATTGAGCCTTTTGGCGATGTCTATTTGAAGAAGCTTCGTGCACCTGAAGGCTACGACGGTGAGGAAGGTCATGTAGAGAAGAAGACCATTAAAGTCAGAGGAGGTGGTAGTGTAATTGAGCAGAATGCCACAGTGGTCCTATCGGCTGACGCCTCTCCAAACCTAGGTGTTGTCATCAGAAATGCCGAAGCCACAAAGAAGGCGAGGCCTGGCAGAAGAACCCAGTTCGAGTTCAAAGCCAGCATTTCCTGTATCTTTGGTGGACAAGGTATTGTGGACTGGACAGCAATGATCAGTGCACCAGGCAATGATAACCCAACCAACGACGTTGTCACTGGCCGTACAGAAGTAGACTGTAAATATGAAAGGAAGCGAAAGGATGAAGATGATCATGAAGATGAAAATGAAGATGATTGATCACTTTATTCTATGAATAAAAGGGGGGAGGGATTACTCCCTCCTCCCTTTTAGCATACGAGGTGATGGAGTTTTAGTGATATGAACCATCGCCATATCCAAAGCTATAGGTTATTCACATGACAAAAGATAAGCCCTTGATAAAACTTTCTGTAATTAGCTTTTTTTTAGCAATGAGTCTTTCGCTTGTTCCTGGAGTGTATGCCGAACAACTCTCCGAAAATGGCTCAGACACGATTTCAAAAGAACAAGCAAATGCCATCATCAGCGAGTTAAAAGAAATCCGTAAGTTACTGCAAAGTCTAAACTCAAAGGGGGTGGCGCAAGCGCCTAAAAGACCCTCTCCCCCAAAGACAGCAAAAGTCTCGATCAAAGACAGTCGATCAATGGGATCACCAGATGCGCCTGTGACTGTAGTCGAGTTTACCGATTACCAATGTCCTTATTGTCTGAGATTCGTTCAGCAGACATTTCCTAAACTTAAAAAAGCATACATAGATACAGGAAAAGTGCGATGGATTGTGAAAGACCTACCTTTAGGTTTTCATAAACACGCCAGAAAAGCAGCGCAAGCTGCACATTGTGCTGGAGATCAAGACAAGTATTGGGAAATGCACCGTATGTTATTCGCCAATGCCAAGAAACTTGAAGAGACTAATCTACCAAAATACGCGCAACAGATTGATTTAGACATGTCAGCATTTAACAGTTGTCTTTCGGGAACCCAACACCTCGCAAAGATTGATGAGAGTTCCAGAAATGCGGGTGGTGCAAAGATTACAGGTACACCAACATTTGTTGTCGGAAAAAGTGCTGGTGAATTTCTAGAAGGAAATCGTGTGGTAGGTGCTCGCAGCTTTGATGTATTTGAGGCAGAGATACTCAAATTAATAGAAAACAATAAGAAAGTAGCGATTAATTAATTGCGTCTTGCCGTATATATCAAAAACACCCACTCGTGTGCGACGTTAAATATAAATATGCATGCAGAGAAAGCAGGGGCGGCTGACACGCCGCCCCTTTTATGTGGTACCCAACCATTCGAATAATAGACTGCCCGTCACGCAGAATTGACCAGTCAGAATATTTAATCGTACTCACGAAGCTATTTCACTCACAATTGAGTGAAATTTAGTCAATCCACGAATTCCTGCCGTAATCTCAGCTGTAACGATTTCGCTTGTCTGAATGCTTCCTTCATCATTTGTCGTTGCGTTGCACTCAGGTGTTTTGGATTGACCCGATTGACTTCGTCGTAGGCACCTCCGGCCAACTGTCTTTTTATACGTATGCGTTGGATAAAGTCGAACGCCTCGACAGAGGCGATGGTGTCAGTGGTAGCGCGCTGCATCTTCGCGCCAGCGATGCGCAAACGTTCCACGGTATTGGTTGACCATATACCGTGTTTCAGTGTCCATATACGCGCTGCATCGACATACGGACGGCTGCCGCGTTTCTTTAAATCAATGGTATGCGGATACCGGCTACCACCGTCATAGGAAAAGGTACCCAGCCAACCCAAGGACGGCACACAGGTAAGTGCTTCCACCGCCATGGCATGCAGAAAACGTGGATGTTTGACCGGTTGCGGCAATAGCCAATGATGTAGATCATCGACCAGTTCGTTCTGCCCGTAAAGCGGCCGGAAGTCGAAGAATATGGTGGCATTCAACAACGCCTTGGGGTCGGGTGTCTTCATCCAACGCTGAAACCTCTCTTGCCATTCTCGTACCGAAAGGCACAAGTTGGGATTGCCTGCCATGATATCGCCACGGCAAAACGCGAACCCACAGTGATCGAGCGCTTTATTGACCGCTTTGGCGAACTCCACCAACGCAGCGCGAATTTTGGGTGTGTCCGATTCGTTCTCAGGCTGAAAAATCAAGCCATTGTCCTGATCTGTCGCAAACGTCTGTTCCAGCCGCCCTTCGGAACCGAATGCCATCCAGCACCAGGACACAGGCGGCAGATCGAATTCGTCGGCAATCAACTCGATCACGCGCATGCTGAGCAGATCGTTAAGGCCGGACATCCATTGGCACAAGGCTTCCACACCCATGCCACTGGCAAAAAGTTCGCGGCCGCGCTGCCGAACGGCTTCCGCAGCCTTGGCCATGCTGTCCACGTTGTTTGACAGTTCGATGCTTTGGATCAGAGCGTCGGCCCCGCCTTCACGAAATCCCGGCAGGTCAACCGGTGACAACAGGTTGAAAATATGGCCATCAGGCTCGACCAGCACCACATGACTCAAGCGTCCCCGCGTCAAGGCGATTTTCGCTCGATGGGCTGGTGAATCGGCCGGTAATGAGACGGGTGCAGCGGTCATAAACAGGAATACAGGATCGTCGAGATCCGCACCCGAGCGCGTTATCGCGTCGACCAGATCATGCAGTGTGACGATTCCCAAGGGCGTATCACGCTCTATTGCGACCACGCCGGCTTGAATACCGACTCGATTGAGTTCAAACAAGGTGCTGCGCAGGGTCGATTCCGGCTTGAATATCAACAGCTCCTGGCTAACCAGTTCCCGAAGGGGAATTTCGCCGATGCCGGCAGTGGAATACGATGCACGAAACTCGACCAGTGTTTTGGGTGGTCTGGGTGGTTGAGTTGCTGGCATCATTTGACTATTTCCCCTCAATCCTTGTGTTGTAGCAGTTCGTTGACTTTTTCGACCAGCTCATGTGTGGAAAACGGTTTTGTGATGTAAGCATCGGCACCCAGCGATAAACCCTTCTTGACCTCGGCTTCCCGTCCCTTCGCGCTCAACATGAGAATGGGAAGTTTTTGAAACCGTTGGTCGGCACGGACTTCCGTACAGACTTCGAAACCGTTCTTGCGCGGCATCATCACATCCAGAATCATCAAATCGGGTTTGGTTTCGGCTAACAGATCCAAGGCCTGTTGGCCATCCATGGCGGTAACCACGTCGTACCCCGAGCGTTTCATCAAAAACTCGACCGATAAGACGATATTGGGCTCGTCATCAACGATCAGGATCTTCTTCGGCATGGGGCTCTCCGGCGCGTAATTCGTAAGTTCTCTTATTTTTTCGGTATCTTAAAATTAAAAGTAGCACATTCCGCTGGGATGCTTTCGAGCCAAGTGCTGCCGGCAGGATGTTCGGTGACCTTACGATTGATAGGTACGTGGCTACTGGTTTGTCTGTGCCTTTACCGCAGTTCGCTTTTCACTCCGCAGTAACCGCCAATATAGGCGAGCCTAAGTACTAATACCGTGACTGTTGCCTTCTGATTTCCACCATTTTTTCCGAAACCTCGATGGCGTCGGCAAAAGTGTGTATGCCTCTGGCCACCATTAAATCAATCATGCGTAAAAATACTTCAGCCGTCGCAATTGAATCGCCAAGGGCGGTGTGACGGTACTGGGGCTCGATCTCCACGCCAAAACGTTCTGCCAGAACATCCAGTGTGTGCTGGTTGGAATGATCGTGGATGTAGGCCGAGAGTAGGACTGTATCCAAGACCGGGTTATCAAAACCTATACCGCAGGACTCACGTTTCAATTCCAGAAATTTCATGTCAAAGGCAGCATTATGGGCAACGAGAACAGCATCACCCACATAGTCAGAAAATCTCGGTAAAACTTCACTAATAGGTGGTTTGTTCTTGACCATCTCTTCGGTGATATGGTGAATTTTTGTGGATGTCAGCGGAATGTTGCGGCCCGGGTTTACCAACTGGTCGAAATACTCACCCGACATGATGCGACCGTTAACGATACGCACACCGGCCAGTTGAATAATTTCATCACCGCTGGACGGTTCCATACCGGTCGTTTCCGTATCAAAAACCACATAAGTCAGTTCACTTAAAGCGCGCTCGTCGAAGCTTTCACTGTCCCTGTTTTTCAGCAAATCAAAATCATAAAACTCCGGTCGAGGATCCATGCCCGGCATTTTATCTGAGACTTTTCGATGATCGCCTTTGGCCTTCGGCAACGGCAAACGCAGGCGGGCAACACCCTCCTCTCGCTCTTCGCTCCACACCACGGCTTTGTGATTCTCCAATATATCTCGGCCGGTCATGCCCTTAAGACAGTCATCGAAAGATTCATCCAGCCAGCTATCAATAGTACCGGAACGGACGACTTCTCCTGGCCAGGCGATATCGATATACACCTTGTCTTTTTTGGCAATTGGTTCCAGCTCAAAGGTTGCCGCTGAAGTTGTTTCTGCAATTCGGCGGATGATCCGTTCTGTCATTTCAACAATTGAAAGGCTGTCGCAGTGCAACCAGACAGGGTCGCCGTTGATCATGCATTGGATGGCATCTTCTGATTCAAAGCGGCGAACCACGCAGTTCAACAAAGTTGAAGAGTAAACATCGCTCATCGGCCAGTGACCGGTGATGATCTTTCCGTAGTCTTCGCTAAGCTGCTCCAGCCGTTTCGACAACGCGCTGCTCTCCGCGCTCAGGATATTTTCGAACATCTTCCGGCCGTCATCATCCATGTCCACACCATCGGTCAGCATCTCAGTGGCTGCACACAAGTTTGCAACCGGTGCTCGCAAACCCTCGATGGCATCACGCAATATCCGATCCCGCTTTCCCAATTCAGACAGTTTTTCAGTGGCATCGTCGAAGGTCACCACATACCCTGTCGCCTCTGTTTCATCAGCGTCGAGTATCAGGCTCAGCTGGCCTTCAATAATGTGCCTACCGTCGGTGGTTGAACAGACCACATGCGCCGAGAATCCATCTGCGGATTCCGGGTCTTCCAGTTGTCCGGTAAGGTTTTCCAGACCGTGGGCAATGGACGGTGTATTGAGCAGACTCGTCAGGGAACGACCCAGACCGATTTCACCATAGTAGTGGAGTATTTCCAGTGCACGCCGGTTATACAAAAGGATCTGGTGATTCAGGTTGCACACCAGCACCCCTTCATTCAGGTCGCGAAGCATGGATTCCAGGCGAGCCCGTTGCTGATCCAGCTTGCGGGTGGCGACTTCAACCTCTTCGCCGACCCTCTTCCGGGCCGATTCCAACGCCGCGGCCATTTCCCTGGCGGTTGGCGCCAACAGCCCCAGATACTTTCCCGGCTCGGTTTCAACACCATGCTCAGGATTTGCGTGAATGAGCGTTTGCAGATCGTTGGTTAGCGTGTTGATAGGCGCAACGACATTTTCGTCGAACTTCAGCCATACCCAAAGTACCACCCCGATAATGGCAAATCCCGCACCGCCACCCCATAGCACCAGATGAGGCACCGATTCCGGACCTATTCGGCCCGCTGCGACCCACAAAGCCGATCCCAACAGAGCGGGAACCATGAGTGAGATCAAAGCGAAGAAGAGGAAAACCCGAAAGCGCAGACTCCACTTTTCCACCATGTTTTTAGCCACCTATGTCATAGCATATAAAATTGAATTTCAACCACTCTCCACAAAGTATAATCACAGCAGCTGCTCGCGGTTCTCAGCAGCACAGCCTGACCACAATCAAGCAATCCGAGCAATCTCTTCCCGATCTTCGGCGGCCCTGAGCGGCAGGGTAAATATAAATGTTGCGCCCTGTCCCAATTCACTCTCCGCCCAGATCTCCCCGCCGTGATGCTCGACAATTCGGCGGCAAATAGGCAGTCCAAGTCCCGTACCGCGAGGCTTTCCATCCTGGGCATCACTCACCTGATGGAACTTCTCAAAGATTCTCTCCTGCTCGCCACGAGGGATGCCGCTTCCGTTATCGGTCACTTCCACGCAGGCCATACCATCGTTCTGAAAGACTCGCACACCGATCTGGCCGCTCTCACCATCACAAAATTTGACAGCGTTGGATATCAGGTTAATGACTACCTGGATCATACGGTCCTTATCCACTGTGACCTCCACCGACTCATCCGGCATACGTTTGATCAACTCAGTTCCACTCTCTACCACCAACTGCTGAGTGGCGACCAGCGCCTCCTCGATTGCCTGCCGCAGATCCACACCCTGCATATCCCATTCGATGCTTCCGGATTCGATTTTCGCCAGATTCAGTACTTCATTGATCAATCGGGTCAGGCGTTCGCTCTCCTTGACGATAATGTCCAGATACTCTTGACGTTGATTGGACATCATTTCAGGGTTATCCCGCAGGATTTCCGAAAACGCCCGTATCGATGTGAGTGGCGTTCGCAGTTCGTGACTGACCGTGGAGACGAACTCGTCCTTGAGACGGTCCAGTTCCTTAAGGCGTTCATTTGCCGCTTTGAGTTCACCGGTGGCGGCTTCCAATTCGCGGGACTTCTGTTCGAGTTGCCGGCTGTACTCGAGCACCTGAGAGGTTTCATCGAGTATCTTCATCACGCCTTCAATACTCAGCTCCTCTCCCTTCACCACCGAGCCCATCATCACACGGGCCGAGGCGGCGCCAATCGCACCGGCCAACTGACGCTCGGTATACTCCACCAACGCACTTTCGGCGCGCATCTCATCTCTGAGAACCTGCCCACGCTCGAGACCAAATTGCTCGAACGCCTTCACCGCCTGATCTGTACCGATGAATCTTGTCAGTATTTCACGTATCTCGGCGACCGACGCGGTGCTCTCCCAGATCCGCGAATCGCGCGTCTTCGAACCGCGCTTGAACACATCCACAAAAAGGGTCGCCTGGATACGCTCAATGGCGCTCTGGTTTGCAAACAAGGACACACCGACAAGCAGGCCTACATTGACCAACATGCTCCAGAAAACAGCGTGGGTGATGGGATCGAACAGATCGAGACCCAACAGTTGATACGGCCTCAGCCAGGACAAGCCAAAAAGCCCCTCTTCAAGAAATAACTGAGAAAGCCAACCCGATCGTGCAAACCCCGGCAACACCAGCGTGTAGGCCCAAACCACAAAGCCGCCCAGGAGACCCGCTATCGCCCCGGCGCGACTGGCCCCCTTCCAATAGATCCCGATCAAAATGGGCGGTGCGAACTGGGCTGCGGCGGCAAATGAGACCAATCCGATCGTAACAAGCGCGTAGGACTCGCCGATGAGTTTAAAATAGAGATACCCCAGTAACAGGATCACGATGATGGCACCGCGCCGAATCGTCAGTAGCAGGCCGCTCATATCTTCCCGGTGAAGTGCATACACACGCAACAAAAAGGGGATCACCAGATCGTTGCACACCATAGTCGATATCGCGATGGTCGCCACGATCACCATGCCGGTTGCCGCTGACAGTCCGCCAATGAAAGCGAACAGTGCGAGATACTCCGCATTCCCCGTCATCGGCAGGGTCAACACGAAGGTGTCCGGATCGACGGTACCCTCAGGAAATAGAATTAGACCGGCGATGGCTATGGGTAACACAAACAGGTTGATCAGGAATAGATAGAGAGGGAAGAGCCAACTCGCTTTGCGAATATGCTCTTCATTGACATTCTCAACCACCAAAACCTGAAACTGGCGCGGCAAAAACATGATAGCCATCATGGCCAGAAAGGTGAGCGACAACCAACTCGCGTAACCGCCAGGCATCGCGTCGAAGCCAAACAACTTGGCCACCTCCGGTACCTCAGATGCCTTGGCAAAGAGATCGACTGGCCCTGAGAACACGGCAAATACGACAAACAGACCCACTGCGAGGAACGCGATCAACTTGATAAGTGACTCAAAGGCGATAGCCGCCACCATCCCCTCATGACGTTCGGTAATATCGATGTGCCGGGTACCGAACAGAATGGTGAACGCTGCCAGAGAGAGCGCCACATAAAGCGCCGTATCACCATAGAATGCCTGACTCGCTGCGGCATCTGCGATTTCGGGATGCGACAGCAGCACATTGTAACTGGCGGCAACGGCCTTTAGCTGCAGTGAGATATAAGGCATGATTCCCACCACCGCGATAACGGTGACCACGCCGCCTACAAAAGTACTCTTTCCGTAACGCGAACCGATAAAGTCAGCAATGGAGGTAATTCGATGGACTTTGCTGATACGCACGATTTTACGCAGCACGAACCACCAGAGGCAGGCCATCAGCGTCGGTCCGAAATAGATGGGCAGAAATCCTATGCCTGAACCTGCCGCGCGACCCACACTGCCGTAAAAGGTCCAGGCGGTGCAGTAGACGGCGATCGAAAGTGTATATATATACGGATTGCTGATAATCGAACGACCCGCATCCGACCGCATGTCCGCATAAAATGCGATTGCGAACAGCAGCCCTACGTAAGCAAAAGCACAGATCAGTATTAGCCAATCCGACAGCACGAACTCACCCGCCTCTATGGTTAGTGTGCAATGTGTCTCTTTCGCCTCCGCGGTGGCCTTCCATCAACAAAGCCATCAGCACAATGAGAACAAGCCAGCAGATGAACAGATAAAGATAGAGAACGGGAATACCCAGCCAAAGCGAGGCCGCGCCGAAGAGATGCAACAGCGGATAGTTGAGCACGAGCGCGCCCAGAAGGAAGAGGGCTATGAGACGTTCATGATTTCGCTTGTTGGACATTGTCGCCATCCCACTCAAAGAAGGTTAAAAAAACTGCCTGCCGCTGCGAACCTCCACCATGTATTCCTACGCTTCATATTCTTGTCTCAGGGTGCTAATCGCATGATCCCTGATAAATACCGATCGTATCAATATCCGCACCGTGACCAGTGAATCACTCATAGCCGCATGAAGACCTGTACCCTCGATCCACTTACGTTCATACTGGCATCGCGTGTACGATCCGGTATTTCCTCATGAACAAATACCGACACCTGCAACGTGTCCAATACGCGGACAGCGAAGGAGACACCCATCTCATTTTCTTTGAGTTTAGGTCAAATGCACGTATTGTGAGCTATTAGAAACGTGTCTGCTGTCCCTCAACAGCAGCTGCATGCATCGCCAAAACCGGCAGCACAATTTCTTTTGCCAAAGAAAAATAGTGAGATGAGAAAACCATAGGGCGACCGCTGCAATGGCATTATCAGAAAGCGGATAACCGGATCAGAGAAAAACTCAGTACGGAATGCAGTGCCGGGAATCATGTAAGTCAGTTGTCATGCTACCGTTACTTAGCTGAGTTGCAGATTGGTGCGCAGTGATATCAGTCGGGTGCAGAAATAAAAACCGATTACCAAAATGGGAGTACCTATAACTGGGTGGCGCCTCCCAGGAAAGCGTTAACCTTGCCCACCAGCTCGCGCGTTGCAAAAGGCTTTGTCACGTAATCATCCGCCCCCAATGCCAAACCCTTATCGCGTTCGATATCCCGCCCTCTGGCCGTCAGCATAATGATGCGCACCGAACTCAATTCAGGATCAGCGCGTATCGCCTGACAGACGTCGTAACCATCCATGCGCGGCATCATTACATCAAGCAGCACCAAGTCTGGCTTCGACTCCTTCAGGGCATTTAGCGCCTCTTCGCCATTATTGGCAGTGCGTACGTGATAACCCTCTTTTTTCAATAGGAATTCCAGGGACAGGACGATATTGGGTTCATCGTCCACAACAAGAATCTCCCCTGTCATTACGTTCTCTCCCGCGCTTATTGCTCATGTTTAACTGCTGCTTCTCTACTTCCAGGCACCTCTTTAGGCCCTTGGGTAGAATACATACCCGTTCCCTGGCCTTTTCTTAGTTCTAACACAAAAAATCACGGATCGTCTGAATCAATCTTGAAGTATGTTGATTCTGCGGTTAATTAGACCGATGACCCTCGATAGGTACCCAACCGCTCGATTAATAGACTGCTCGCCAAACAGAATTGACCTGTCAGCAGAAATAATCGAACTCATGAAGCCTTTTCTCGACTTCTTCCTATTATTTCGGGACTTAACGATGCTCAAAATGAAACTCACGAAGCTAATTCGCTCGCAATTGATTAAATTTAGTCAATTGCGCACAATATTTTGCTCGTTAATGAGCGAAATAATCCAAACAGTTCAAATAATCGAGTCGTGAATTCAACTATTTCTTCTACCGGGTCAACTATTTTTGCCGTGAAGTCCCGAGAAACTTAACAACGTTTCATTATTTCTGCTATCAGGCTCCGGAAAAGAGTCGTACAGGACTGGATTTTACCTATAGGGTCAATTATTTGAGCCGACAGGTGCCAAAAAACTCTCTTGATGTCTTGATTGGGTAAAGGATAATCGACGTCGTCAATGATAATTGAAAACATAAAAGATTTTTATTTGTCACCGCCCCTTTTTCATCCAATTTTTTACCAAAAGCCGTTGTCATGAGTATTCGTCTAAAGCTGTACCCACCCGTCAACGCTCATGTTGATCGGTTTTGACTTCGCTCTCGCTTCTCTTCCAACAAGAGAAAGAAGTACCCTCTAGCCTTCTCCTCTCCGGTTATCAAATAATGAAGCGTGTAGGAGTTGTTCAATGTCGATCCAAGTAGTTGCTCACTCTTTTCCGTTCCACAAAGCAGGATACAGTCATCCATAAATACCATCTCATTGAGACTTGGCAGCATACGAGATTGACCATCCCGGATAATCACCAACGGCATACAAGCAAGGGACTCGTCTCTGTCAGAAGGGTGACGTAACAGGTTTCTCAAAACAAGCTTGCATCCTTGTTGAAATAAATCCGCAGCAGCCAGCGCGTGTGGCCTATCCAATGTGACACACCAGAGGTGTGGTTTATTATCTCCAATGATACTGCTTAACTGCTCACTAACTTCACCCGTAATGTGTTCACCTTGTTCATATAGATAATCAATCAACTGCTGTATCTGCGGTGAAATTAAATGTTTTAATATGCGTCGGCCGGTAGTCAGGCTGGTTTGCACAATCAAGTCAGCACGGGCCGAGTCAAATGCAAGCTGATTCTCATGATGATTTTGACGCACTATGGTAAACACCGTTGGATTCACCACCTGCGCGCTCATCATGATGTTCAGATTATCCGAATCACTGTCAGTACCTGCAACGATACCACGCGCGTTGGTTAGCCCTGCCCTTTCTAAGGTGCCATGATCTGCATATCCTTTAATGAAACAGCTAGTCTCTTGGTCCTTGTCTAAATTTGGGTCGATGACGAGAGGTTCAATGGCGTTGAGCTTCATGTACTGGCGCAGCCATTTTCCCATTCGCCCATAACCGCATAGTATCCAATTATCACCAGGCGCCTTCAGCGGCCTGCCGAGCCGGACCCCTTTTGCCCTTACCAGCCAACTGTTAAGGTTATGCAGCCTGGGCGCCGTAATGGCCATGCTCAGCAGTTGTGCGAATATTTCAAATGGGTTAATTATGGTTACGTTATGCAGTGGCGCGAGATGCTCTTCGTGTTTGGGCGAAGTCGAGCGGCAGATAATATGAACATCCGGGTTCATAAATCGAGCCATAACAGCGATTTTCAGATTAACATCTTCATCACCTGTTAAGGCAATCACAGCCTTGCATTGGGGATGCTTTACGCCTGCGTCTACTAAATGCCTGGGTGCGCTCGAATCACCACATAAACCCGGCATTTTGATATTGTAATCCCGCAAAGACAGGGCCTTGATGCGCTCAGGATCCCGGTCAATGATAACACCGACGAAATGATGATCACTTAACCCGCGCGCTAAAAGACTGCCTGTATCTCCAAAACCGCATATGATAAAGAAGGGCTCGGATATTTGTTTTACAACCTTTGAAAAACGGTATTCACTCAAAGCCTGTACAAAGTGGGTGTTCCGAATCAATCCGATAATCGAACCTATTGCGTAAAGCCATGCGATTACACCCATGTAGAGACAGAAAACGGCCCATAGGCGCTGTTCATCGGTAAACTCGCTGGGGATCTCCCCAAATCCGGTGGTAGTGGCCGTATAAGTAAAAAAATAGAATGCATGAAACAAGCTCATAAACTCGGTATCGCCATCTGCTGACTTCCCTGGAATAAGCGCCATTCCGGTTATTCCGACAGCGTAAACGAGGATAAGGACAAAAATCGGTCTACGCATATAGCGTAGAACAATCATGGAAACCCGATCCAGTTCTGAAGTTGCAGCCATTGGTCTACCTCAACGGCGGGACATTAGCGTATCTCCAACGAGGATGACGACAGAAACGATGTTCGCCAGCAGCGCACCGCCTGCCAGTGAAACTATCGTAACCATAGATTCAGGGCTCGGACCGATTTCGGTATCGCTCTCGTATACCACCCACAAAATTCGCGCCGTAATCAGAAGAAGGTCAGCCACCAGACTGGCCGCTAAAAGTAAGGCACCGACTTGTGAACGGTCCCCCAGCTTTAAACCAGTCGCAATCAAGCTCACCAAAATCGCTATGGTAAGTATCCATACATTATGATGGGAAGGATTATCGATTTCACCAACCACAAAAACAAAATTAAAGGTCAATGAAAGAATGATAAAAAATCCGAAAATAACCCGTTCCAAATTCATATTGAAGCTCTTATTAGTTATTTACACATAGGTCGTGACAGCAGAAAGCACATATACAAACCAAGACTATAGACACACAACTGCACAAACAATCCCGCCCGTTCCAACCAACAAACGACACTTAAACAATAGTTTAAGGCAGTGATATTTCAATGATCAGAAATGATTGAAGGTCATCTATACACAAGGGTACCTTGTATATATATTTGACCTGAAAACAATTAAACAAAATTGTTATCGACTTGCAGCCGAGGGAGGCTCAAAAAACAGAGCTGGATTCCATAGATTCCATAGAAATATCCACATTACTTACTTTACCGAAGATTCAGTTTTCACTATCGACTATTGAAGTAATAAAAAGTGCAGCGGTCTCATCTCCATCGAATCAGGTCATAAAAGAGAGTGGCGACAATTTATAATATCAAATTAAAGGTTATCATTTGTTACTGAACCCTATCACCACATACACAAGCATAAAATGAGGTCGGTGATAAAGATCGTCAATAGTATTTTGTATTTGCCACCCATCTCATTTAATTACTTATCCGGCATCTAACTGTTCAAACTTCACTATTCCTAACAGGCATTCTGTCACCGGAATTTGCAATTCTATGGATATCAGTAGTAACAGCTGTCGACTATGAAGAGCGACGAAAAGAGAGCACCACCATGAGTAGTGCAGGCAAAAAGGTCAGGGTGACCAATGCCGTCCCAACCAACCCACAGAGAACAATAACGCCCACACCGCGGTAGAGCTCGGTGCCCTCACCGGGAATCAGAACCAGCGGCGCCAAACCACAAACCGTAGTCAGCGTAGTCATGGCAATAGGTCTAAGGCGAATAGTGACGGCATCCCGCACTGCTTGTCGTGCAGCCATACTGTGTTCCCGGACGTTGACCATGGTCTGATGGATAATCAGAATGGGATTATTGACCACAGTGCCCATAAGGATGAGAAAACCCAGCATCGTGATCATATCGAACGGTTGGCTTATTGCCGGGTAACCCATGGCTGGCAATAACGCGCCAATCCAGTTCATCAACCAGAGTCCCACAATTCCAGAAGCGATTCCGAGTGGGATCGTAGTCATAATCAATAATGGATAACCCCAGTGGGAGAAAATCGCAACCAGGATCAAATAGATAATGACCAGTGCCACCAGATAATTCGTAGTGAGAGACTCGCGGGTGGCCTGTAACTGGTCGGTGGCGCCGGAAATAAGGATCTTGATGTTACTGGGTACAGCGCCGCTATCCCGCAGGTATTTCACCACATCGCGTTTAACGATCTCCAGCCCTGTCTCCAGTGCGATCTTTTCCGGTGGAATGATACTCAAGGTCACAGTACGTTTACCGTCAACTCGACGAATGTGGCTGGTATCAACGGACTCCACTATCTCCGCAAGGGAGGCCAAAGGCACTACCGCCTTGGCCGGCGTATAGACGGGCATCTGATCCAGGCTCTCCAAGGCGGCCTTGTCACCCGCGCTGCTGTAGATGTAGATGTCGATCTTGTCATCATCGAGGAAGAATTCATCCACAAAAGCGCCGTCGGTCAGGGCTGCGATGGTAAAACCCATATCAGTATTGGACATGCCTGTCTGTGCCAACCGATTCCAATCAGGTCTGATCTCCACCATGGGTTGAGAGAGTGTCAATGAGGACGGTCGAGCCCGCACCCGCGGCTTCTCAAATATTTCTTTGGCGCGGGCCTCCACGCTTGCAGCGACCTCATAGATGGCTGGCAAAGAGGGACCTGAGATATCCAGATCGATACTGCGTGTGCCACCTGAATTGCTGGTAATGATGGAGCCTCGTGACACAAACGATCGCATACCGACGTAACTCTCGTATTTACGGTCAATGGCATCCATCAGCGCCTTGATGTGCGTCGGATTTTTGGGCTGGGCGATGATGAACAGGCGTGTAGCCTGGACGCTCAGATTGAAATAGGCCATTGCCGGCACCTTGGTTTCGCCTCGCTCAAACTGCTCCGGATCATGGTCCAGGAATGGCAGGAAATAGTCCTGGACCTCCTCGCCAATGCGTGCCATGGTCTCCAAGTTGTATCCGGTGGGTGGACTCATGCTGGCGAAAAGCTTCGGCTCTTCCCCCTCTGGTAGATATTCCGCAGGTGGCGTGAGGTAGACGATGGTAGCCACGCTGAGGCCGATCACAGCCAGAATCACACCCAGTTGACGGCTGCTCGTGCGAATCAACCAATCAATGCGATTGATCGCAAATAATCTCCAATCACTAACCTTCCTGTTATGCCGGTCCTGTTTCCCGCCAAAGACCTTAGCCGCCGCCGTGGGAATCACTGCGATAGCCACCAGCATAGAGGCAATGATGGAGGCGGATATGGCAATGGCCACATCGGAGTACAACTGACCCGCCTCCTCGGCAATAAAGACAATGGGCACAAATACCAGCACGGTGGTGAGCGTCGAGGCGAATACCGCAGGCCATACCTTGCGCACTCCGTCTACGGCCGCCTGCCAGCGATCCAACCCCTTGCGCCAGGAAAGCTCTATGCTCTCCAACACCACGATACTGTTGTCCAGGGTCATGCCTATCGCAAAGGCCACGCCTGCCAGTGAAATGACATTGACGGTGCGCCCCGCCAACATCAATCCCATGAAGGCAGCGATGGTACAGATCGGTATACCCATGACTCCGATCAATGTCGCCTTTCCGGTACGCAGAAACAGAAACATCACGATACTGGCCAATACGGCACCGATGAATAGGTTTGTCCAGACTCTGTAGACCGAAGCCTCCACGTAGCCTACGTCATCGGCTATCAACCGCACCTGCATGCCTGCCGGCCTGAGTACCTCCTCGTTGATGGTATCGATCTCGGGCATCAGGGCGCTTTTGATGTCGATAACGTTGGAGCCCGCCTGGCGTCGAACCGACATACCGATGACAGGCTGCCCGTCCGTGTACGAAAAACGGCTGATTTCAAAATGGCCGAGACGGACTTCCGCCACTTCACCAAGACGAATAAGCGCATCGCCTCGATGATCAACGATCAACTCCTTCAGATCTTCTATGTCGCGAAAACGCCCAATGGTTCGCAATAGATAGCGCCGCTTTCCCGATTCGATCTCCCCTCCGGAGATATCCCGGTTACGCTGCCGGATAGCCTGGCGGACTTGCGCCACCGTGAGGTTGCGTTCGGCAAGCCGGACAGGATCCATAAGGATCTGTATTTGCCTTTCAGCGCCACCGTAGACGGAGACCTCCGAGATCCCGGGTACGGTCTCCATGCGTGTGGCGACATGGTCGCGGATAAAATCCTGCATGGGAACCATGTCCAGATTACGGGGATTACCCGGCAGCGGCATAACCCGGAAATACATAAAGGAGTTGGCCGAAAAGGATGTGGCATAGATCCGGGGCTCATTCACGTTGTTCGGATATGCGGGCACACGGTTCAGGGAATTGATCACATCGATCAGCGTGTCATTGATGCTGATGCCGAAAGGAAATTCCAATTCGATCCAGGCACTGCCAAAGGAGGCAGAGGAGGTGATACGTTGCAGTCCGGGTACGCTGCGCAGGTGCTCCTCCTGCTCGATCAGAATCTCTTTCTCCACGTCCTGTGGCGTTGCCCCCGGCCAAGTGGTACGAATGGAGATGGTGCGCACTTCCAGATCCGGAATCATCTGTACCGGAATCTTCAGTGCGGCAACGATGCCCAGTACGGTAATGATGAGTGTGCCCACGGCAATCAAAATGCCGTGTTTGACCATGGCTTCGAACATAACTTTATCTATTCATCACGCTTGACGACAACGCGCTGACCCTCACGTAACGCCTCATTGCCTTGGACAACCACGGTGGTATTGGCGGTCAATCCTTCGATGATGTTTAGCTTACCGTTGAAGCTCAAGCCCGTTTTAACCTGTTGTTCCGACACGCTGGCAACATCACCCTCTCGTTTGACAATCCAAAGGGTGATTCGTCCGTCCGGGTAACGAATCAATGCATCGCGGTGGATCACAACCCCTTGAACACCAGTGTTTAGACGCAATACAGCACTCGCGGACATCCCTGCTGCAAGCTTGACTTCAGGATCGCTTAGCGCCACACGGATCATAAAGGTACGTGTGGTCGGGTCTGTCACCGGGATGACCGACTCGATCGCACCGTCAAATGTTTTTCCAGGCAGGGCATCCAGCCTTATCCGAACATCGGCAACCTGATCCAATTTGGCATAGACGGACTGCGGCACCTGGAAGTCGATACGCAACCCCGTGGTCGCAATCAACTCGACCACCGCCTGGCCTGGCTGAATCCACTCCCCCTGCTCGACCAATTTTCGGCTGATGACACCGGCGAATGGTGCTTTGAGCTTATGGCGTCTCAATGCGGCCGTCTGGCGTTGCTGCTCCGCGCGATAGCGGCTAACGACCGCACTGTCGATGCGCACCTCCGCAGCCAGGGACTCTATTTCATTGGCCGATACGCTTTGGCGCTCTGCCAGCCGCCTGGCATCGGCCAGACGACGCTTGGCATCCGCCAACTCCTGAACTGCCTGTTCCGTCGCAGCACGTGCCGCCGAGAGTGAGAGCGCCTCCAACTCTGAATTGAGCCGTAATATTTCGTCACCGGCCCGCACATGATCGCCGGGTTCGATTTCCATGTTTTCTATGAGGCCACTTACCTCTGTAGACAAATTGGCGATCCGTGGAGAAATGACAGTCCCGGTCAGTGGAACCTCCTCGATCAGTGTGGTCTGCTCGGCCAGATCCACCACAACCATCGGTGCACGCGGCTCGGCCAATACAGACGTGCCATAACAGGACACCAGGATTATCAGGAAGCCCCAGATGCCTGCCCGGTACCCATACGCGCTCGATATTGTCATAAAGCCTTTGCCAGAATAAACGATGAGTCAGGCAGCTAAATATACCATCGACACAAAAATCGTGTGGTACGTTTAACTGGCATCTGTCCCTTTTTAGTCTTATTCGTGAAATTCCACAAAGCGATATCAGCAGCACCTCCTGTCCGATACCGGACACGATGACACCGACTTACCTGTCACAAGCATAAGCGATAGATGCGAGTGACATTTGATCATCATGTGACGCTACGTAACTGACGTTTCCGCCTCTGGCTTCCACATACCCGGGTTGACACGCCCGCAGGCAAACATAAGCCGGCCACCCGGCCTCTAATCCGAATGGGGGGTGGGAACCAAAGTCTGCCAACCATTGACTCAAGCCGAGGGAGTACCAGGTTGAAAGTATTAAAAATTGCCTGGGTACCTACCCGATGACCTAAGAGTTCCACCGCAACACAGCAGCTGCCGAGATCGCCAACACACCGATCAAACCCAAAAGCATCCATGGTGTTCTTAAGGAAACGGCTGACGGCCGAAGCCATACCCAGAGTGACAATCCAAACCCTACAATCACGCAGGCCACTTTGGTCACCAACGCACCCCTGCCGATCGGATGAAGATCCGGCAGGGTGCCGTAGAGACTGAGGCTCGCAAGCCCGAAAGCGGCGCCACTGATCCCTTGCAACGCCCAAGCGAAAGCGACAACTGCTATCACCTGCCTTGCGGCAATCCGATGCAGACCAAACCAGACACCAAACAGAGGCGCACCGACCACGACAACCGCATTCAGGTTATGAATAATCTGAATCAGGGAATAGACCAGACTGTCTGTCGCCACAGCTCAGCGGACATTGATCGCCACGGACTGCTCGATCCCGATGGGTACATGCTGCCGGTTCACCACCTTGATGGCCACTTCGTAGGCCCCGGGACGAACCCTCCCCAAGTTATGTTCGCCTTTTAGCTGACGAAGAATGGCGACTTCACGGCCGTTCAAATAGACGTGAACATGATCCCCTCTGGGTCCCGGATCAACATCATATTTCACAACCAAGGGCACCCGGCTGGATACAACCTCATTGGGTTTGGGGTTGAGTATCTTTACCGAACCCTTGCTTGAGGCTTGTGGCGCCTTTCTGGGATAGCTGCTGGGGGGAGGACCGTAACGACCGCCGTAGCCTCTATCATATCCGTAGGGCTGGGCCATAACAGCGGATATAGACAGGATTGATGAGAGCAGCGCGCTTCCAATCAGGGTGAAAAGCCAGACATGAATCTTCATGATAGCCTCCTCTCCCGGTGGCCCAACTGTCAGTAAACCCAGGGTCATCGGATACTCTCACCATTAGTCGATGAACAGAGCTTAGTCAACGCCTCTGGGATTGGGGATATCAAGAATGCCAGTTTTCAAATTCACCCTCCCCCTCCCCCTTCCCATTTGGAGGTAGGCAGGAATGGGAGAATACAAATCATCAATCACCTACCCGACCGCTGAAATAGAGCGAGAGAATCAGATTCAACACTCTGACCACAGAGAAATAAGTGAAACACACCTATTGCATAGATGGTCTCAAATAGTGCAACGCAAAAGATATCCGGCACCAGTTACCGTGTCGCAATCACGGGTGTCATCATCATGGTCATGCAGGAGATATTCAACCAGCCAACCCCAAACTCTGATGATTCGGAGCAGCTAACCTACACGTCTTATCTACAGCTTGACCGGCTCCTCAACGCACAACAGCCAAGATCCGAACCTCATCATCACGACGAGCTACTCTTCATCATTCAGCATCAGGTCAGCGAACTCTGGATGAAGCTGATCCTGCATGAGCTGCAGTCGGCGGTAGCCTATATCCGCGCGGACGAGCTCAACCCCTGTTTCAAGATTCTTGCACGGGTCAAGCTGGTTCAGGTTCAGCTGTTCGAGCAGTGGGCTGTCCTGGAAACCTTGACCCCCAGTGAGTATGCGGCATTTCGCAATGTGTTGGGCAGTACCTCGGGGTTCCAGTCGCCTCAGTACCGAATGATCGAATTCCTGCTGGGAGAGAAGGACGCCGAAATGCTGGTTATGTTCGAATACGATGATGCCGTCTATGAACGGGTTCGGGCGGTCATGCTTGCCCCCAGTATCTATGACGAGTTTCTGCGCCATCTCGCCCGCCGGGGATACGCGGTACCAAAAGTCTGTTTGGAACGGGATTGGAGCCAGCCACATGAACGCAACGAACAACTGATTGAAGTCTTCACCCAAATCTACGAGGACCCGGAAAGGGACTGGGATGCCTATGCGCTCTGCGAAAAGCTGGTGGACGTGGAGGAGCAGTTCCAACTCTGGCGATTCCGCCATATGAAGACCGTGGAGAGGATCATCGGATACAAGCGAGGCACTGGCGGATCAGCGGGTGTGGCCTATCTGCGCAAGGCAATAGACAAGCGCTTCTTCCCGGAACTGTTTGACGTCCGGACCAGGATAGGCGAGTGACTGAACAGACCGATATCCTTGCAGCAGTCAGACAGTTGGGGGACCGTCCGCTGAGCGAAGCGCTACTCGTTGAGCATATCTGGCCCCTCTTCTCCCGGGTGCGGGCTCAAGCGCCGGACGAAATCTATCTTGCCAATCATTCCCTGGGTCGACCGCTCGACCAGACGATGAGGGATGTGCAAGAGGCTATGAGTGCCTGGTACCAGCGATTGAACGATGCCTGGGAGTCCTGGTTGTCGCAACGTGAGTATTTTCGTAATCAAGTGGCCGACCTGATCCATGCACCATCCGGGAACTGCATCATTCCCAAGACCAGCGCCGGTCAGGGACTGCGCGCAATTCTGAATGCCTTTGATGACAAGCTCCATGTACTCACCACTGGTGGTGAATTCGACTCCATCGATTTCATTTTGAAGCTCTATGCCGGGCGTGGCCGCATCGACCTTACGATGATGGAAGCGGATGCAAAGGGTCGCTATGAGACTGAACAACTGGCGGCCAGAATCAATGGTCGTACACACCTGGTTGTGATCTCTGAGGTGATGTTTCTCACCGGCCAGTGGCTGTCCGATCTTCCATTGCTGGTTGAGACAGCGCATAAACATGACGCCATGATAATGGTTGATCTCTATCATGCAGCTGGGGTGCTGCCGGTTGACATCCAGGCCATGGATGCGGATTTTGCCATTGGCGGCTGCTACAAATACCTCCGTGGCGGCCCCGGTACGGCCTGGCTATATATTCACCCCCGTCATCTGAATGGACGCCTGCGAACCCTGGACACCGGCTGGTTTGCGCAGCCGGAACCTTTTACTTTCAAGCGACCTCCTGTTCCTCTTTTTTCATCGGGTGGCAGTGCCTTTCTGGAGTCGACACCCGCGGTATTACCTTTCTATCAGGCGAAGGCAGGGCTTGAATTCACGCAAGCCATTGGCGTCGAGCGTTTACGGGATTATTCATTACAACAGCAGAACTTCCTCGCCGGGATGCTTCGTGAACAGGGTATCGAGGTTTTCGATGAACCTGCCACCTGCGGAGCATTTGTGGCAGTACCGAATAATTATGCGGTAGAAATTACGCAACGCCTCTCAGAGGTCGGTATCCGATGCGATTCCCGCGAGAATTTTCTGCGCCTATGCCCGGACATTCTCAATACAAAATTTGAGTTGAGGTTAACTGCAGAACAGTTGAGCAAGCTGTGATGTTGCCGGGTTATTGATCAGCCGACATCGAGTTTCCTGGGAATCAGCGTCTCAAAGGTGCAATTCATTGATTTTAAAGCCCATCACATAAAAATCGGAAAAAAATCAGTTTTCCAACATAACTCCTGAGCGCATCGCTGCTAGCTTGAAAGTCAAGAAGGCCAAAGTCGTATGCACTTCGAAGGCAGTAGAGACGAAGAACAGGATTAACCACAGCCATATCGGTTCAAATCTATGCGAGAGGTCCATTGCCCGGATCGTCGCATCCTAATCAATTCGCTAAGGAGGGTCGTCATGAAAAAGACCGCGATCTTTACCGCCCTTATACTTTCAAGCGGCACTTACGCTGGTACGTTCTACAGCTCGTTTGAAGTCTTTAATTCCGATTTGTACGACGGGATTCCCGAATCCCAACGCCTACCTACCGCAGTGCAGCCAGGAGTGGGTGACGCCTACGGCTCCTCCCTGTTACCAGGCGGATTTGCGAAGACAAATCATGTCCACCAGAAAGGGACCCATGATGGCTATGGAAGTATTCTCATCGATATCGGGCATAAAATTGAATAGTAGATAGCCTCTAATACTATAGAGACTTTTACGAGTCTCTATAGATTCTTTCTAACAATCATCGATGCGAATATCGATGAGAGTTGTAATCGGACCCTATACGGTTCTAACTGGGTGTTATTCGTGCATATCTTTAATTCCACATAATCAATCTTTGAAAAATTTGCATAATGGTAGAACAACCCCTTGAATCACCGCCCAAGGAAAAGGTTCGGCCAGGACTGTTGCCCGGCGTGGTTTTCTTCGTTTGCAGCGAAGTTAGGAAGGCGGGTATGTGCATTGCCGACGATATCGCCGATATGATCTGCCTCCAATTTCTGCACCAGCACCTGCTAAGTTGAGTCCAGGTTTTAAGCCTCATCCCGCTTCCGGGTCACTGTATCTTACCCGTGGTGCACCTCGGACTCCCGCTCCAGGACCTTGACTACGTCCCTGAACTGCAGGCGGTTGTGCTCGCTCAACACCATCAGGGCACGGTGGGCCCCGAGCATGGTGGCGAGCAAAGTGTCTTCTTCGCGCCCGATGTCGGTCTCGAGCTCGCGAGCCTCCGCTGGGCTAAAGGGCATTTCACCGATTATCTCGAACAGGCGGTCGAAGCTCATGCTCCGCAGCACTTCGGTGATATCCGGTTGGGGTGACACGACCTTAGCCTTCGCCAGCCCAAGAGCACGCAGTTGTAAGGCTAGGTGTGCCAGCAATCCCAGACAGGTGCTGTCTATGATCCGTGTCTCGCAGAGATCAATGATCAGTCCCGGCGGCTTTTCGTTAAGCAGTTGGTCCAAAAAGCGTTCCAGCGCCGGGCCCAGGGGATAACGGATTTCGCCGGTGAAGCGCAATACATGCACGCCTTCGTGCACCGCGTGCAACACTCTGTCAGCCTGCTCTGAATTTGTCATTGCGCGTTTGTCACCAGGAGGAAGGTTACGTCATCGGGCAGATTGTGCCGCTCTTCGACACCCAGCACCTCTGTTGCCGCCTCGATGTCGAGGCCAGTGTGCTCAAGCCGCTCGAGTAACAAGGTCTGAACGTCGTCGGTTTCCGTATCGTTCAATAGCTCGAGTACACCATCTGAGACCAGCAGCAGTGAGAAGCGTTCCGGCAGCGCGATCGAGTGGCTGGCGAAATCCGCCGTGTCGACCAACCCCACGGGAAAGCCGGGTGCGTCGAGAAATCGAGGGTGCTGCCCGTCGCTCAGTATCGGATATGGAAACTGGCCGCCGGCACTCCAGGTGAGGCTGTGTTTGCCCAGGTCGATGATGCCGTAGAATATGGTGAGGTACTTGTCCAGTTGCTGATGGCACAGATCGTTGTTGAGCCGCTCGAGAGTTCTCTCGGGATGTTCGGCAGTGTGATCCTCGTCTTGGCGGTAGGCCTCGCAGTACTGGTTTACCGTGGTCCGCAGCATCACCGTCAGAAAGGCTGAGGCTGCGCCGTGCCCCGATACGTCGATCATATAGAAACCGATGCGGTTAGCATCTAGGAGGAAATAGTCGACGAAATCGCCGCTCAGGTAGGTGGATGGGTATAGACGGCGTTTAAACGTGCAGCCCAGCAGGACCTGACCGTCCGGCGGCAGCAGGCGAAGCTGCAGATTGCGACCGGCCTTCTCGTCCTCCTCTAGCAAGCTCAGGGTGTGCTTCAACTCTTTGACCAGCAGTTCGAGGGACTCTCGGTACTCGCGGTTTTCCCGTGCCAGGCGTGCCCGGTTCAAGGCCCGCGTCACGGCGCTTGCCAGGAACTCCATGTCTTCGATGGGCTTGGTCAGATAGTCCCAGGCACCGTTTCGCAGGGCTTCCACCACATCCCCGGTGGTTCCGGCGCCAGATACGACGATGACCGGTGTTTCCGGCGACTCTTCGCGGATCAGCGCCAAGACCTGCAATCCATCCATGGTCGGCATGCGCAGATCGCAAAGCACTACGTCGGGCCGCTCACGACGAAAGACCTCCACTCCTTCGCTGCCGTCCGCCGCCTCCAGTGTCCGGTAGCCGCAATCCTCCAAGTAGGCCGATAGATTCTGCCGGATGCCGGCCTCGTCATCGATCGTAAGGATACATGCCCTATCCTCCATAACACCCTCCAGTCAGCCTCCCGACTCCGAAGTGCGGGGGTTCGATCACGACGCACCCGAGATAGGTAGCCGGATGGTAAAACAACAGCCCTTACCCTCACGCGTAGCGACGTCGATCGAGCCCTTGTGCTGCTCGGTGATGATGAAGTACGACACCGAAAGCCCCAGACCGGTGCCGGCGCCCACCTCCTTGGTGGTGAAGAAGGGGTCGAAAGCACGCTCGCGCGTGGCCTCGTCCATGCCCGGACCATTGTCCTCGATTTCAATGCAGGCATATCCGTCTTCGCGGCGCGTGCCTAAGCGGATGCGGCGAGGCGGCGGTGTGCCCGCATCGGCCATGGCGTGGGCCGCGTTTTTGATAAGGTTGAGAAACACCTGCTCGATCTGGGTGCGGTCGCAGCACACCTCACCAAGCCCGGTATCGTAGTCGCGCACGATTTCAATCTGGCGGAAATCATATTTCTTCTTGAGATCGTAGTCGCTCCCGGCCAGGCGTATTACCGTTTCCAGCATCTCATCCAGCGGGTTGGGGGTGAGCTGAGAGGCGCTGTGACGACTGAAGGCAAGCATATCCGCTACGATCCGGGTGGCACGGCTACCCGCCTCCTGAATTCCGGTCAAAAACTCCGTCACTCCACGGGCATCCAAATACCGGCGCATCGCGTGAAGATCCACCCCCATTTCCACGGCCGTGGCACGATTGATCGGCAGGTCTTCCGATATGCGCCGCAAGACATTTTGCGCGCTCTGCAAGACTATGCTGAGCGGATTGTTGATCTCGTGGGCCATCCCCGCCGCCAGCCCGCCCAACGAGAGCATCTTTTCGGTCTGAACCATCATCTGCTCCATGCGAATGCGCTCGGTGATGTCTTCCATGCGAATCACCGCACCCACGGCACCGTTAGCCAGCAGCGGGTAGACGATTACCTGTGCGTAGCGCGTCTCTCCGTCACTTTTCATCGGCATGCGCTCGGTGTGGATGGACTCGTGGCGGCGGATCGCCTCGGTCACGTTCGCCATCTGTCCGGAAAGCTCGGGAAACACGGTAGGAAAGTCGCGCCCGACCGCATCGCTCGGGGTGATTCCCGTACTGCGCTCGGCACTGCGGTTCCACTCGGTCACACGGCCACCAGCATCCACCCCGACCAACACCGACGGCATGGAGTCGATGATGTTCTCGAGGTAGGTTCGCATGCGCTGAATCTCCTGCGCCGATCGCAGGCGTTCGGTCTCGTCCTCCACCTCGCTGACGACCCGCACCGGCCGTCCCGAAGCATCTCGCACCAGGCCTGCCCGCGCCCGCGCATAGATCACGCCGCCGTCCCGGCGCAGGAAACGCTTTTGCAACTCATAGCTCAAAATGTCTCCTCGCACCAGCGCCTCGAAGTGGCGGCGGGTCTCTTCGCGGTCCTCCGGGTGGGTGATGTCGGCGAGCCACATTCCCACCAGTTCATTCCGGGGATAATCCAGCAGATTGGCGTATGCGGGGTTCACGTCGATCAGCCTTCCATCCAGGTCCGCCGAGGCGATGCCGATCGGCGCGTTCTCCAGAGTCAGGCGCATGTAGGCCTCACTCTGGCGCAAACGTTCTTCGGCCCGCTGCCGTTCCAGCTCCAGGGCAATACGGTTGGCAAAGACGCCGAGGATAGGTTGTGTCCAGAAGTTGGGCTGCTTGGGACGGGTGTCCATGACCGAGACCAGGCCGATGGTCGCCCCCGAGGAGTCCACCAATGGAGTACCGAAGTAGCTTTCCACGCCCATCTGCCGCAGGAGCTTGTCCCGGGGATACAGGATAGCCGCGTTGCGGGGGATAATCTCCGCCTGCCTGTTCAGGACCTCTTCACAAGGCGTCCCGGCCAGAGCGTAGGTGAAGTTCTCGCCGAAACCCTCACCGGCCCAACTCGCAAGGGTACGTATGGATCGGCGATCGGTATTCGCGAATACGCCCACGAATGCGTACTGCGCGTCGTAGGTACGAGCGAGTTCGCGTACACAACGCGTTACGAAGCCGTCATCGTTTCCCAGGACCGTCGACCCCGCCAGGGCGCGGAGCGCGGATTCCGTCTGCCGCCGCTCACTGATGTCGAGGATGAGTCCTTCTAGTGCCGCGAGGTTGCCGTCCTCTGAGTACACGCCCTGTCCTTGCTCCCACACCCATTTCTCCTCGCCCGTGGCGGTCCGGATGCGGTAGGTAAGCTCGAAGGCACGACGCTCCTCAATTGCTGCCTGCACTTC
Source organism: Candidatus Thiodiazotropha sp. (ex Monitilora ramsayi) (assembly GCA_025655595.1). Lineage (GTDB taxonomy): Bacteria > Pseudomonadota > Gammaproteobacteria > Chromatiales > Chromatiaceae > Thiodiazotropha. Next base: position 478,018 of record JAHXIO010000005.1, on the reverse strand, counting down.
ATCCCACAAGGCATCCCGGTCCTCGCGATGAATCAGGTCAGCGTAAATGACTGCATCTTCACCCACCAGTTCGTCGGGACGGTAGCCGGTAAGTTCCACTGCCCCCTGACTCACGAACTCCATGGTCCAGTCGTGGTTGTTGCGGCAGCGATAGACCATGCCCGGAACGTTGCTCATCAGGGTATTCAGGCTGCGGCGGCTCTGTCGCAGCGCTTCCTCGGTCTCCTTCTGCGCACTGAGATCGTGGATGATTCCCGCAAAGTAATGCCGATCGTCTAGGTTTACCGGCGCCACCGAGAGATACATGGGGAAGGTGCTGCCGTCGTGCCGCCGCCCCGAGACCTCCCGGCCGATACCGATGATCTTGCGTCGGCCGGTTTCCAGGTAGTCACGCAGATAACCGTCGTGCTCGCTGTGATATGGCTCGGGCATGAGTACGGCGACGTTCTCGCCCACAAGATCTTCCGCCGGGTAGCCGAAAAGCTGCTCGGTGGCAGGGTTTGCCATGCAGATGCGACCTTCCACGTCGATGACCACGATGGCATCGACCACGGCGTCGACGATCGCCTTGAACAGGGCGCCGTCTACATCGCCCGCGCTTCGCAGGGCTGTGGTTTCTTGCACAAGCATCGTTCAGAGTCCCTGTAGAAGTCCCGGTATCAGCGTCTCCGGCAGGGGTCCGGGGCATTTCTTTATCGAAAATTAGACCATCAAGCCGCCAACGAATTCGAAAAGTCATAGCAAGCCGTTACTTACCTGACGGTCTCACTGGCATTGCCGGAATCCTCGTTGGACTCAGGGGGGGGTGGGATTGCCTCTATCGCAGAGCGCTAAACTAGGGACTGTTCACACTCATCCAATAGGCACTGTTGCCCCCTAAAAATACGCCAATCAAGGTGTGAGGTTTGGTCATTAGCGTGCTAAAGCGCAGCGTTGCGACGCAAGTGGAATCTGCTTCCAATGGCAATCTGTCGAACACCCTATTTCGCCGATCGGTTCAGCGCCAGACCGGCGCGCAGGCGCGCGGCCATCAGGTCGACGAATGCACGCACCCTGGTTGAGAAGTACCCATCTGGCTCGAAGATGGCTTGCCCGCCACTCGCCGCTACTCCATCTGCTCCAACCCTTCTCGCCGCGACATCTACGAAATTGCGGCACTGCGCGAGGATAGTGGTACGGGCGGGTCGCGCGCCGTGCACGCTCAGTTCGATATCGGACTGCGCCGCTCTGGAAAACACCTGTGTGTCGAGTCCCACCAGAGCGTTCTAGATGTCATGCTGGAGGCTGGCGTCGACGCCCCCTTCGACTGTCGAGCCGAGAGTTGCAAATCCTGCGCTGTCGAGGTGCTGGCGGGCGAGGTCGATCATCGCGATTCGGCGCTTTCGGACTCCGAGCGGCGGGACATAGATTGATGTGTCCCTGCGTCTCGCGTGCGTCCGGCGATCACCTGGCACTGAACATCCAGAACCTATCTCAAATAGAACGGGTCATAGCGACCGGTACTGCCCCCAAATACAGGGTAACATGCGTCCGCTTAGCCAACACGGTCAAGCCTTTGAAGACCTTTGCGGACACATTTGCGACCGCTCACGCAACAGGTCCCTGATACGGATAAACCTGGGGGTCTCGTTAACTCCCCGCTGGCCAGAATATTTTGAAACTGGATGACCTACGTAGAGTCTCATACAGTAACGCTGCAGTGCGATCGACAGGGTAACGACCACAACGTATGGAAATCCTACAGTGGTGTCTACTTCAACGCGACTTTTGAACCGTACCTTACGCGTATGTGTGATTGTGCTTTCCGGTCTCCTGGCATCCTGGCCGATCAACTCAGCCAACGCGCGTACGTTCCACAGCTACGCCTTCGTTAACGAAGACGGAAGCCTAAGGATCAAAGGCCGCACGATACATCTTCACGGCATACACATTCCCCGCACCGGAAAGACTTGCAAGTTCTTTTTCAACCCACCCCTGTGCGGTTCGAGAGCCGCTGTTGCACTCAAATTCAAGATCCAGGGTTTTGTGCACTGTGAAACCACAGGAGCCAACCGGGACGGAAGCTTCACCGCGCAGTGTCGGGTAAACAAATCCACTTTCGATGAAGGTTTGGATTTGAGCGCTTATCTCCTCGAACAAGGGTGGGCTCTCGCCCTACCGGACGCGCCCTTTCACTATAGCGCACTGGAGAAGGTGGCCCGCCATCACCATCTTGGCTTGTGGGGTTTTTCCGTTGACCGCATCGTATCTCCCACCAGAAAAAAATAACCCGACTACCAGGACGAACAGGCCCTGGACTTCCATTGTTGACAGAAAATACGGGTAGTGTTGTTCGATAATTTGATAGAAAAATGTCTGTTCAGTTCAGAGGGGTTCGTAGACATGTACATCAACACCCAAACTGGCTCTCCGCCCTACCTGCAAGTTTTTCTATCGTCGTGTAAAACTTGGATTTTGGGACGCTGGTAAAATATTCGGGCTAGTCTTAGATAGACGGCGGGGGAAACGAAAGAACACCATGCACCCAATCACGCCTCCCAGGCTGATCCTGTTCGACTGGCACGGGACCTTGGTCAACACTTCGGACGCCATGTATCAGGCCGTGGAGGCTCTGCTTGCCCAGCTGGACGAGCTGGACCTGCTGCCTTACATGATTCCCGAATCCCAGGCGCGTAATGTCGACGACGAAAAACTGCTGCGCTACATTCGAATTTTCCGTCACTTGCACCCGCGTATATTGGCCGAACGGCGGGTGTCCAGAACGGACATTTTTGATGTATTGTTTGGCAGTGACGAACTGGCCAAGAACGCTGCGCACCAGGCTTATAACGACAACTACAGGCGCTTTTATGGCGCGGTTACGCCTTTTCAGGACGGCATCTTTGATTATCTTCGCTATCTGAAAGACTGTGGCATCAAGCTCGGCATAGCGACCAATCGCAGTCGCGAGTTTCTCGACGCAGAGATGGCGGTGGTGGACGACGGCCGCTGGCAGCCACTGTTTGGTGTGTGCTTTTGCGGCAACGAGGCGCGGCGCTACAAACCAGCGCCTGATATTCTGGAACAGGCGGCGCAGTCGGAGGGTCTGGAGGCAGACGCTTCAGTCTGGTACGTAGGGGACAGCCAGAGCGATATGGCCACCGCCCGCCGTGCGGGGGTTACACCAGTTTTCTACAACGGCGCCATGTGGCCCGATGACTGGTTTACCCGCACCTTCAGTGGCAGTCATAGTCACTATCTGCCGGACGGGGTGGTGCCAGATTTTGACGGGCTGCTCGATTTGCTTTCTCACTGTGGGCTTAGCCTTCCAGAACGGCCTGCACACCAGCCACCGAGACGACCGCCACCTCCACGCCTCGAGCCGGACTGGCACCCGGCAGTTGCCAAGTTGACGCCACCCTCGTTAATTCTGTTTGACTGGCACGCCACTCTGGTCGACACCCTAGATGCCATGTACCACGCAGTTGACGACGTGCTGGCTGAGTTCGAGGAGTTGGACCTGATGCCCCGACTGGTTACGCCGGAACGAGCCAAGTCACCTGAAGACATGAAGCTGGTAGCCCATGTACGCGAGTACCGGCAGCTGCACCCCAAGATCAAGGCGGACCGCAAGATTTCCCGTACAGATATTTTCGAAGTGTTGTTTGGTGAAGATGATGAGGCCAAGCGCATCGCCCACGATCACTTTACCCGACACTACAACAAGTACTACGGTACGGCACTACCGTTCGAACCTCAGGTGCGACAGGTGCTACAGGGGCTGAACGCCATCGACATGCCGATGGGTGTGATCACCAATCGCGATCGCGAGTTCTTTGTGGCAGAGCTGGCCAACGTCAACGGCGAGGACTGGTCTCCTTACTTCCTCACCCATGTCTGTGGCAACGACACGGTGCGGCGCAAACCGCACACCGATCAGTTACAAAAGGCGGTGGATAATCTCGAACGCGAGCTGGGGCCGGAGGTATGGTATGTAGGGGACAGTACTACCGATACCATCGCTGCCAAGAGTGCAGGCGTCACCAGTGTGTTCTTCAACGGTGCCCAGTGGGGTCTGAACTGGCTCAACAAGATCTTTCCCGGCAGCAAGCGCTTTCCTCACAAGCCCGACGTGGTGATCAACGACTTCTCCGAGTTCTGGGCCCTGGTACTGGCCTGCCGGGCGAAATAGCGCATGTGGGTCCCTCCCGCAAGGGAATCGCGGCAATTTCCCAGCGGTTCAACACTGGTGGGTTCATGCACCAACACAGATGTAATACCGCTTACCATAGACCGACTACCGGTGGCTACCAGACCCTTTATTCCGACCATGCGGCTCCCTTGTTGATCAAGATCACATCTGTGGTGGAAAACCAGCAGCAACAGGATTTTTTAACCAAGGATTTTGAGCTGTATTCAGATAAAAAAATCTCAAGGTAATCAGCACACCATTTACGCTCAGTTGAATCATGGTAAAAGTCTGCTTACTGAACTATGAGACATTATCGTGCAGGCCTATTCAAAAAGCTTCGACACCCACTCCATTAGTTACTTCATGGGCAGGGGCATCTATCAATTTCCAGCACCATCACACAGATGCCCTAAATAGATCTATCACCGCCGGCGTCACAATTATCAGACTAAGAAGACATGCTGCATCTTCCTGTATACAAAGATTGGAATCCCATGATCTTCCAATCACTGTTTAATTTCTTTTAGGTATAAGGTATCTGAGTCCTTTGTGACAATCTTCATGACTTCATCTTGACACTACCCAAAGAGAGACTTGGCACAATCCCCTCCCCTGCGAACTAAAAATGCGTGAACTCCATTACAATCACAGTACTGAATTACTCTCTATCCAATCAGGCCACATAGTCTAAACTTCTATTATCCCCCTGTTTCTCAAGGGGGAGCGAATCAGTATCCACTACCTACTGTTCGAGGTAGAGGGTCACCTGAATTCAGCCATGAAACATATGGTTTTCCTTGATCTTGGAGCGGCAAACAGTCACAAACTGGGGAAGGAGGCACATATGGAAAAAAATGTAGGACATCCTATTGACAAGGTTGCACGAGTTGTTCTCGGTGTTGTGCTTTTAAGCCTGGTATTTCTTCTCGAAGGCAGCACACGTTGGTTTGGCCTTATCGGCCTGGTTCCTATCGTGACTGTGGTTGTTGGTTGGTGCCCTGGTTATGCCATCTTTGGACTCAGTACACGTCAAGTCGCCACAGACAAAACCGAAGGCCCTTGAAAACAATAGTAAGGTTATCAAAGAAGAATGTAACAATGACCTATGAACAACTATTGCATATACTGCAGCGTGCTCATCCTACCGACTGGCTACACCAAGATAAATTAGGCATCTATATCTATCGCTATGATGTAGACATCCGGGTCGAACGACAGTCCCCATTGCCGAATGATGAAGATTACACCGAATCCTGGGCCTGCCAGTTTACAGACTCCAAGCCAAAAAAAATCCACTACCGCCTCTATTACAACCAATCGCTGATTGAGCCGTTCACTTTGGTTGAAGTTGATAACGGAAAGGCGCAAGTTCCCTTGCCGCACCATCACATAAAACTCGTGATTGGCAAAAAGGATTATGCATTGGCACGGATTGTTGATACTCAGAACAGTCTCGATGACTATCTACAACTGTGTGACATCAAGATTGTATCTGAACCGGGCATTGCTGACTGGGAATAGTCTTTACCCTCTGGCCAATCACTAAAACATAGGCACTGAACCAGTATTCAGACTGCATGACAAGAGAAATGCTCTCTTTCCGCTCAGGCGCCATCAAATTGTGAACATGATTGACCATCAGCACATAAGCAGGAACTCCGCACTTTAACGTTTGTAGGCATCATCCAGCTATTCTTATAAGCCTTATTGCCTTCTTTTGCGGAGAAACCAGCTTCTGTACTTGCTGCTTCTTTGACTCATACGGGCAGACATGCCCTCGATGCACATGCGGGATTTTCTCGGCATTGCACTCCCTTGCGAAGTTAATTGAAACCATGGAAGTTTAACGAATTGTTAAGGAAGCCGTTTATGACGCCAATGATTCTTATTTGTCACCGCCCCCTTTAATTCTCCAGCTCCTTCCCCGTCAGTGTGCCGAGAAAGGCGACGATGTCATCGATCTCGTCTTCCATGAATTCGATTGCCAACTGGATACGTCCCATGATGCGCACCACCTCGCGCAGTTCCTTGCCAGAACCGTTGTGAAACCAAGGTCCGGTGACAGCCACGTTGCGTAGCTGCGCCACCTTAAACACCATCTTGTCATTCTCGATCTTGGTTATCTCATAACGCCCAAGGTCATCTGTATCTGGAAACGGCGCCTCGGCACCCAGGGTCTCCTGTAGTGTGCCGCCAACCAACTGACCGTCGTGGCAACGCACGCAATTGGTGCTCATGAAGATCTTCAGCCCGCGCAGCTCCTGTTCGTTGAGCGCACCACTGTCGCCGCGCAGAAAATCGTCGAAACGGGCTTCGCTGCGCAGCGTGCGCTCGAACGCCGCGATCGCCTCGCGCAAGTTGCGATAGCTGAGCACCGTTTCGCTGTCGGGAAAAGCCTTTCGAAATGCCTCCACATAGTCGGGCAACGCAGCAATCTTGTCGATTACCGCTTGTTCATTCGGCATGCCCATCTCGCTCGGGTTGAGGATCGCCTTCCCGGCCTGATCAGCCAAATCCCAGGCCCGGCCGTCCCAGTACAGCGTCGTCTGCCAGCCTGCATTCAGTACGGTCGGGGTATTGCGCTTGCCGGGTGTACCCCCGGTACCAGTCGGAGTGGGCAGATTGTCGACACCCGCAGCCCTGTCTTCCAGACGGTGGCAGCTGGCGCATGACAAGGTATCGTTGTTGGATAGGCGTTTGTCGAAATACAACTTTTTGCCGAGTGATATCCGCTCGGGTGTATCGTTTTCGGTACCCGGCATGGTCGCCGGCAGCGGTTCAAAATAGCGGTGCGCCTTGCGCAGCAGACGATCGGCACTGTCGGCCCATACTGTATCTGCCACCAGCAGGCCGCACAACATCAGGACGGCGGTTGCGTGACGGAACATCGCGACATTCCTCAAGTTGTGAAGTATTAATTTTAGTTGAACAGACACGCTGTCGCCAGAAAACAGCCGGCGGACACTGTAACATTTCCGGCAAAAAGGGGGTCAGTGACAAATGAGCCATACTCTCTAGTTTGTGAATGGCTAACCTCTGCATTCACTGCGGCCTACCCGGGTTTTACCCTGATTTAACGGACATATCAGAAAAGGACGAAAATGGCCGCAATGGCGCACTTGCAACCCACTAACTGTTTAGAGGTTCAGCAATCACTGACGTACAGCATCTGTTCGATCATGCATCCGCCAAAACATCTGATAGAGCTTACGCTGCATATTGATCCACGAACCCTTTGTGTGCCGGAACGCGCGCTTAATTGTGCTACCCACGTACAATCAGAAAACCATTTATATCCGTACCTAACCAAGCCCCCAGACCAGCGCCTCTTACGGCTGATACAGATCGTGACGCCGGTGCCAATCCTCAATGCTTTCATCGGGATAACGGTTGAAGTGGCGATGTCCATCACCCCGGGGTACCTCCACCCACGACGCAGCGAAGTCGAGCATAATGTGAACCTGCTCAGGAGGTTTCGGCAGTTCGCTATCGATAGCTGCAGCAAACGGGTACACCCATTGCGGCCAGATGGGATCGGAAGCCCACAGGGCAGTGCCGCAATGGTGACAGAAGTAACCCTTGCCAGTGCTCTTCTTGAGTTTTCCCGGGTTCTCATCATCATCGACCCAGTTGTCGTGCACCGCGACATGCGCCTCGCCCTCGATTTTAAGGGTGTCGGCCTGCGCCATGATATTGATTGCATAACCGCCCCCGCCTGCTGTCTTTCGACACATGGAGCAATAGCAGTGCATATAGGGATACGGTGTATGAGACATAGCGGTGAACTTCACACGGCCGCAGTAGCAGGAACCCTTAATCTCCATTCAACGCCTCCAGCCGGACGGGATCCGGCACTGCCCTAAAAATGGTTGTCAGGTCTCACCTCGTACATCCATGAATATCTGTATCCCTTTTATTCTGTATGCCACCGATTATTATGTTTACAGCTAAAGCTAAAGAGATCGGTGACAAATGATAATCTTTTGTATTTTCAATTGTCACCGACCCCTTTTACACGTGTGCGCTTAAAGGTTAAAGGGATCGGCTACTCTCATCTGGAAACCAACCCATAGAACAATAGACTACTCGAAATGCAGAGTTGACCCGTTAGAAGAAATAAATGAACTCATGAAGTCTTTATTTCAATTCATTGGATTAGTTAGGAACTTCACGGCAAAAATAGTTGAACTCACGAAGCGATTTCACTCGTGATTGACTGAGATTCAGTCAATCACGGAACGTTTTGGCTCGTGAACGAGCGAAACAATCCCGACAGTTCGAAAAATATTGTCGTGAGTTCAATTATTTCTTCGAACAGGTTAACTATTCTTGCCGTGAGGTCCCAAAAAAATAGATAGCGTTTCATTATTATTGTCATTGTGTCCCGTAAAGGAGTCGGGCAGTTCTGAATTTACCTCTCGGAGTCAAATACTTGACTTGACAGCTTCCGAAAATCTGTCTTGATGTGTTTTTTAGGAAATTATTATTAATAGAGAAAAGGAGCAGGGCGATTTAAATACAAAAGAATATCATTTTCGTCGACTCCAGTTACTCGCCCTGGATCTACTTGAAGCAGTACAAATAAAACGTGGTCTGTCCCCTATTACCTCATACAGCACCTATTGGGGCATGCATCAGTAAAGACAACCGAGAGAGCTTATGCTACTTTTGTGAAGAATGAACGGTTCAAGCAGACGATTGATCTTCTGGATAAGCCTGCTCAGCCTAGATTGAAGGTAGTAAAGTGAATGACGTGTCTAGAAAATAATTCCCTGATTAAACAGTATTAACTAGTTAATCTGCTCGCGCTGCAGAAGCAAATTTGGTTGTGGATGGCGATACTCATCACCAAACAATTTTATTGATCGTTCTAATTCAGCCTGACCTGTATTCCACCCTAAACGATACAGCACTCCTCCAGTAGCACGAACCGCATTTAATGCTCGTTCATCTTGATGTAAAAACACCATTAACGTAAGTGGTATCGACTGCATTTTATGCAAGCGAAGCAAGGATTCCAATAATCTACAAAGATCACGAAAAGTTGTCTGATCCATATCAAGGGCCGGATCGTCCATGGCCAAAATCGAATGTCGAAACCGCCCATAGCTGAGATATTGAACAAGAAACCAAGCCACACCTAGCGCATGTGTTTCTGCCTTATTAAGAACATAACGTGCTAGCCGATTTTTTTCTTCGCCCCCGAGAATCAGCCTTGCTTCTTGCCTACCTCGTCTGCTTTCCACATGCATATCTAAATCTCCCTGCATCTGCCATGGGGCAGGAGTGAGATTCATCACCAATTCTTTCCATAATCCACTCAATGTATCTGGTAAATGTTGTTCAACGACATCGGCAAGACGCTTCTTCAACTCAACCGTGATATTTTTCCAAGCAGTAGGTAGTTGAAAACCCCTCTCCATGTCCCTATACGCATCTCGCAGGCTTGAAATTAAGCTATCAATTTCCTCTTCATTCTCTACACCATGACTGAATTGTGAATTCGTTGGCACATTCCCTACTTGCTTAACCCATTCTATACACCTATTTCGCTCATCTGGCTGTATTAATATTTCTTCAAAACCTACCCCCTCTGGCAAATAAGGCAATAACGCTTGACGTACATCTGACTGTTCTTCATCAGTCAACGGGCAACGTGCAATATCGGACGTACGAAGTTCACTATCTAGAATCTTAATTTGACTCTGTATATCACGATATTGCTTACGCATATCTTCCAAGGACCGAGAATTGATATTACGTGCCGCATCAACAGCTTTATGAATACCTCCTCTGTCTTCAAAATCAGTATCACAAGTAGGGCATCGTTGCGTACCTGTTTCTTTCCAGGGCCCCTGGAGGAAATGCTGAAGTGACTCAAAATGGTGCTCTCTTTCTCTATATAGAAGCCCTTGTTTAGTAAGTAACTCCAGCTCATCGGCAAATTCTTTTCGCTGACGTTGTTTTTCTGCAATATCTTGGTTATCAGCAACTGGCTTTTCACCCCTACTCCCTTCTAACCAGCGGCCCCAAACATCTATTTTGTTAGCCAGTTCTAGTGGCCATTCGGCATTGATTCTGGAAACAAATTTAAGAAACTGGTCAGCCTCAGATCGTGCTCCCCATATTGATGATAAAAATTCACGTATATGGTCTGAAGACTCCTCTACGGGTGATAATGTTTTCACTAATTTCTTTGCAAACTCCCTTATTTTCTCATTGTCCGGCAGCAATGCTGCAGCGAGGCGACTTGCCTGTGATGTTTTCGCACTCCACTCCCAAGCTTCATTGGTTAACATTGCAAGCAAATGGGATGGTGATGCTGAAACTTCTCGTAATTGACGCTCCGCTACTTTTATTCTTGCTGTGTCTTGCTTAGTAATAGACCCTGGTCGGTCAAGTCCAAGACGATCCAGCATCACTTTCAAATTCCCTTGCGCCTGTTCTAACTCACTTTCCGCAAAACTACGCAAGCTATCTGCAAGCCCTGAAAATTCACCAAGTATTTCAGTAGCCAGGTCGCTAGCTGTCAAATCGACAAAATCATCTACTCGATCCTGAAAGAGCATATTTCCCTTCAGTTCTGGCGAGAATGATTGTTCGATTATTAAAGGCACATCTATTCCGTTTAGACTAATATTTGTTTCACTCTTATCTAGCCCAATCGGCATGAGATAGCGTTCATAATATTCTTTGGGTTTCTTTGTTGTAACAACATCCGCATCCCTTAAAAAATCCTGAGCTCGTTTTGAAATGCCACGTAGAGCGAACTCAATTGCTTCAAACAAATTGCTTTTACCCGTTCCATTTGGTCCGTGTATTACAGCTGACTGAGCAGTGCCTTGCTTAAAGTAGAGTTCAATATTTTTCAGATTGCGAAAATCTTTAACACGAAAGGAATGAAAGTGTTGTGGCTTTTCGAGGGTATGATTATCTTCTTGATTTTTACTGGATCGTTCTAGTGATAGTTTAGCTTCGATCTTTTGTGCCAATCCCACCTCCAGATCATTTGAAAACTCTTCAACAAATCCAGAAAGTGCTTCACGCACACGTTCATCTGCACTAGACCATTTATAGACCTGATCAGGAGAAGTCATTCCAAGTACTTTTCGGGTACGTAGTAATAATCTCGGCAATCCATGACGCCTTACTGCAGCAGACCAGTCTTCTGAAGGATTACGAATGACCGCATCAACGGGAAGTTCTTCTAAATGCGCAGTCTCACGCCGTAGTCCAGACGCCTGTTTTTGCCAATCTCTCACGTCATGATGTTCGACCATCCAATAGACAATGACTCTCCAACTCCCATTCAGATCAGCATTATCTTCAGGTATACGCTTTGGAAGGAGTCGAGAACGATATCCAATGGCACGCGCCACTTGTGCACGAATATCTGTACCCGGGTATTCATCCTTATTTCCATCAAAATGCAACAGGATCAGCACAACCCCAACGTCAGGATCCATGAGCATTGCGTTTGAGCTTTTCTGCTCAACCGGGGATAAATCCTCATCAACCCATGACCAGGAAGGTATACCAGCTGAGTAATCTTCAGACAGATCACTAAATTCAGAATAAATTTCGTGATATCTAGCCTCAAGAAATGCTCTGGTTTCATCAAGGGACTTCATGCATCACCTCAGATATATCACTGATCAAGCGAATATGTTCTGGATCCGCAAAATATGGAACAGACATAAAGCTCGCTATACGCTCACGAAGAATTTCACCTCTGGTTATGCAGTCTTCAGTATTACCGATAGGCCAAACTGCTATTTTACTCACATATCCTAGCTTCTCTCTTAACGCATCAACTAATGGACGAAATGCACGCAGCTCATTTAATTCACTCCAGCATGGCAGAGGTATCACTAAAGTACCGGATCCACCATGAAACAAGCCACCGGGGAAAGTACGTGCATCAAAAGCGATACCTAAATCTGGTAATGAATTAAGAAGCTTAATCGCAGCTTCAAGGTCTGGTCGCTCAACATGATCATAGCCAAGTGGAATATGCTCATCACGGCGCTCTAAATCAATTCTATGGCTTGGCATCTTTGAAGCAACCACTAATCCTCCACTCCAGCAAAGCCGAGTCCACGTTGGTAAAAACTCATCTGCCCAGTCCTTAAAAAAGCTCCCTTGATTACAAGGATGAACTACGGCTCTCCAGTTCTCACCATCATTATCCAGTATTGCATTATTTCCGTTTTGAGCTTCTAGCTGTTCTAGAGTGTATTTTGATTGCTGCCACAAAAAGAAATCATCACGATTTGGACAGTCATCGAACTCAAGCTGATAATGAACTTTATGTTCATCAAAGCCAGCAGCCTGACATATCTCTTGATGGCCATTGCTAAAATTTGGATCGATAACAGCTAGCTTGGTGCCATTAAGGCTAAACCTCGGAATAAGTTCATTCTTTAGAGACTGTTCACTCATACTCCAGCCCACAGCCAAATTGAACCTACCATCAACATCGCTTCCCATAATTGTAAAAAAATGTTGATCTTGTAACTGTGCTTTAGGCTGGCTGCTACGATCATGCAACTCGTTATTTCCAACCATTAACCGGTAACATAGTTCATCAGCTCTTGTATCATCTTCACCTTCAATATCTTTTGCTTCTCGTAATACGCGCACACACCCATGAGGCTTATGAACGTTTAGAGCTCTAGGATCGTTGCTGCGAGGATAATAATCATTATGCGCATGTGTGATGTAGTGGCTTTTTTCCCATGGAGAATCAAATCTCGGTTCACAGTTAGGTAAACCAACCTGCTCGAGCGTATTCTCTAGAATACAATCCCAGTTAAAAGACCAGATGCTTTGCCAAAGACCCTCCTTAGTAAACCGTGCAATCACTCGATGCCTTGGAGTATTCCCTCTAAAATCGATTTCCGCTTTCCCCCACCATCGAGGATCATCTAAAAGCCCCAATGCTTCAGCAAAGCGTAATTTCGGAAAAGATACTTTTTGGTGTTCTAACTCGGTAAGAACATCATCCGCCCAAGCATAAAGACGAACCTCTTTATCTAGGCCATCGAATTTCGTATGGTCAATAGACTTTTCTATCCCAAGATTATGCTCAACGGTGTTGTGTTCATCTTCATACAAGCGTCTAGCACCAGGTACAGCGCCAATAGATAATCCAGCTCCACAAAAGAGAACCGTTGGATTCTTTTTGTCACGAAGTTCCTTTAACTCACCTGGAAACTCAACCATTTTCCCTCACAGTCATTTATTACGAAATAATCTGAAAATTCTTGAACCGATGTTAGCTGTATCGGATTAAAGAAGGATATACGGAGCCAATAAGCATTGGAAGTAAAAGGAAAATTTCTTATATAGACACTGCATGACATATCAAAACAAATGATACTATTACGCTAGCAAAAGATTCCGTCGAAGAAATATCGATGCGAATTTCGATGACAGTTGTAATCACACCCCATACGGTTCTATCTGGGTGTTTTTAGTGGATATATTTTTTTATGCAGCGTTATAAGCTTTTGAAAATACAGAACAATGGCAGGGTAACACCTTGAATCACCGTCCTAGGAAAAGATTTGGCCAAAACTTCCTCCACGATCCCGGCATCATCCAACGCATTGTCCAGGCCATTTCGCCTCAGAGGGGTGACAACCTGGTCGAGATCGGCCCGGGTCAGGGGGCTATCACCACCGAACTATTGCCTCTGGTCAGACAGATGCACGCCATCGAACTCGACAGGGATTTGGTGGACCCCCTTGCCGTGCGATGCGCCACACTCGGAGAGCTTCAGATCCATAACACCGATGCATTGAAGTTCGATTTCTCTTCCCTGGCCGAACCAGACCGCCCCCTGCGGGTGGTGGGCAATCTGCCCTACAATATCTCCACCCCACTGCTTTTCCACCTGCTGGACCAGTCGACCCATATCAAGGACATGCACTTCATGCTGCAGAAGGAGGTGGTCGACCGCATGGGGGCCGATCCCGGCTCGAAGAGCTACGGCCGTCTGTCGGTGATGCTGCAGGCCAGGGCTGAGGTGACACCGCTGTTCAATATCGGTCCCGGCGCCTTCAATCCGCCACCCAAGGTCGATTCCGCTTTTGTGCGCTTGCATCCTTACGAATCGTCCCCATATCGTATCGACGACTGGGAGAACTTCAGCCTCGTGGTCAGCCAAGCCTTTTCACAGCGACGCAAGACGTTGCGCAACTGTTTGAAGAAGACCTTGCCCGCTGACGCTATCGAATCTGTCGGTATCGACCCCGGGTTACGCGCCGAGTCTCTCTCCGTGGCGGATTTCGCCACCCTGGCCAGGCTGGTGACCGGTCGTTAAACGGTTTACCTTTATAAATATAAGGTCTGTTTCATTCGTCATTCTCTATCTGCGCTTCACTTTGCATGGAGTCACAGCGATTGAATGAATCAGTACGCATTCATCAGTGAGATAGGTATCAGGATGTCAGAAGAAGAACTAAGCCCAGACGAGACTATCGAGATCATCAGCAGCCACACCCTGGCCCGCACCAACGAGGTCCTGCCCAATCTCATTCATCTGTTGCCGGTCTCTGCGCGGCCCTTCTTCCCCGGCCAGGCTGTTCCCCTGCTGATGGAGCAGACGCACTGGGAAGCAACCATGGATGCGGTGATGGAGAGCAGCCACCAGTTGCTCGGCGTGGTCCTGTCGGAGGCGGAATCTGCGGAGACGGCCAGCCCCGAAACCTTCAAGGATATCGGCACCGTCTGCCGAGTCCACCGGGTACAGCGCTTCGAGGGACGCCTGCAGGTGCTGGTGGAGTGCCTGCAGCGCTTTCGCATCGAGAAGGTGGTGCATAACGAGACCCCCTTCACCGCACGTATCGAGTATCTGCCTGAGCCCAACCTGAGCAGCAAAGAGATCAAACCCTACGCGGTCGCCATCATCAATACCATCAAGGAGCTGTTGCCCCTCAATCCCCTCTACGCAGAAGAGCTGCGCATGTTCCTCGACCGCTTCGGGCCGGACGACCCTTCGCACCTGACCGATTTCGCCGCCAGTCTCACCACCTCGGACAAGTTCCAGCTCCAGGCGGTTTTGGAAACCGTCGAACTGCTGCCTCGTATGGAGAAGGTACTGGAGTTATTGCATCGTGAGTTGGAGGTGGTCAAGGCCCAGGCCTCCATCCGCAAAACCGTGGAGGAGCGGATGGAGAAGCAGCAGCGGGAGTTTCTGCTGCGGGAGCAGTTGAAGGCGATCCAGCAGGAGCTGGGTATCGAGAAGGATGACCGTACTGCCGAGCTGGACAAGTTCAAGGAGCGCCTGGAGAAGCTGACCCTCACCGAGCAGGCCCAGGCGCGGGTCGACGAGGAGATGGACAAGCTCTCGGTGCTGGAGCCCGGCTCTCCCGAGTATTCGGTCACCCGTAACTATCTCGACTGGATCACCTTGTTGCCGTGGGGGGTCGATTCTGAGGACAAGCTCGACCTTCAGTACGCCCGCAAGACTTTGGACAAGGACCACTACGGACTGGAAGACGTGAAGGAGCGCATCCTGGAGTTCCTCGCCCTGGGCATCATGAAGGGGCAGATCGCCGGTTCCATCATCCTGTTGGTGGGCCCGCCCGGCGTCGGCAAGACCTCCATCGGTCACTCCATCGCCGAGGCGCTGGGACGCAAGTTCTACCGCTTCTCCGTTGGCGGCATCCGCGACGAGGCGGAGATCAAAGGCCACCGGCGCACCTATATCGGGGCCATGCCCGGCAAGTTCATCCAGGCGATGAAGGACGCAGGCACCCAGAACCCGGTGATCATGCTCGACGAGATCGACAAGATCGGCGCCTCCTACCAGGGGGATCCCGCCTCCGCCCTGCTGGAGGTACTCGATCCGGAGCAGAACAGCGATTTCCTCGACCACTATCTCGACCTGCGTTTCGATCTCTCCAAGGCGCTCTTCATCTGTACCGCCAACCAACTCGACACCATTCCGCGTCCCCTGCTCGATCGTATGGAGACCATCTCACTGTCGGGATATATCGCCAACGAGAAGCTGCAGATCGCACGCAAGTATCTGCTGCCCCGTCAGCTCGAACGGGCCGGTCTCAAACGCAGTGACCTGAAGCTGAACAGCGCCTCCCTGCGGGCCATTATTGAAGGCTACGCCCGTGACGCCGGCGTACGGCGTCTGGAGAAGCAGATCGGCAAGATCGTGCGCAAGGTGGTGGTGAAGATCCTCGAGGGGGCAAAGAAGCCGATCGAAGTGATGGTGGACGACCTTAAGGATTACCTGGGCGGACCTGTCTTCCGGGACGAGCGCAACCTGAGCGGCGCCGGTGTGGTTACCGGCCTCGCCTGGACCGCTATGGGCGGCGCCACCCTGAATATCGAAGCGGTGGCCACCCATGAATTCAACCGGGGGTTCAAGCTCACTGGTCAGCTCGGGGACGTGATGCGGGAATCAGCGGAGATCGCCTACGGTTATGTCCTCAGCAACGCAGAGGAATTTGGTGCCGATATCGACTTCTTCGAAAAGGCGTTCATCCATCTTCATGTCCCTGCAGGCGCGACGCCTAAAGACGGACCGTCAGCCGGTATCACCATGGCATCGGCACTGCTCTCGCTTGCCCGGAATAAACCGGTGCGTAATATCGCCATGACCGGCGAATTGACCCTCACCGGCCAGGTCTTTCCGGTGGGCGGCATAAGGGAGAAAGTCATCGCAGCTCGCCGTGCAGGTGTCCGCGAACTGATCCTGCCGGAAGACAATCGCAGCGATTTCGAAGAGGTGCCGGAACATATCCGCAAAGGCATCAAGGTTCATTTCGCTTCGGTCTTTGAGGATGTAGTACCACTGTTGTTTCGCGGGAAGTAACCGATAGCGGATGGATTGGTGCGGCAGAGCCGCACCCTACCTGTTCAATGATGGACAACCGCAGCGACTTTGAAGAGTTATCTGTGCATATCCGCAAGGGAGCCAAGTTTCATTTCGCTCCGGTAATCCAGGATGTAGTGCCGCTGCCGATTCGCGGTACATAAATACTATTGTGTTTGAGCGAGGATAACGTCAGGTCCTGTTCAGGAAGAGATTCGCCGATGTGGGGCCGGTAAATCCTGGAAACACCTGAGCGACATCGGTTCCACCCAGGCGCTTGGTCAATAGCTCCGAAAGCAGGGTTCGCATATCAGTAGTAATGGCCAGATCCTCACCCAGGTGAAGATTCAGCAGCGCCAGTCCCGGCCAGTCTGCGATCACCTGGCCACCGTTGACACCCCCGCCCATGGCATAGGCGAGGCCGCCCGTACCATGATCGGTGCCAACCGATGCGTTTTCCGCCACGCGACGACCAAACTCCGTCATAACAAAGAGCGTGATGCCCTGCATCCGGCTGCCCATGTCGGTGTGGAATGCACTCATCGAACCGGCCAGGTCGCTGAGGGATTGCTGCAGGTTATTGGGCAGGCTCTCATGGTGATCCCAGTCACCGGAATCGATAAAAATCACTTCAACCGAGAGGTTCGATTTGATCAATTGCCCCGCCTGCTTCAGCTTGTTGCCCAGCTCGCTGTTGGGATAGACAGCACCATTCTCCGGAACCAGTGCAGACAGGTTGGCTGCCTGCAGTTCATCCACGGCCGACAGCGCGGCCTGTGCCGAAAGCGCAAAGGGCGCCTGATCGTGATAGAGGCTGCGCAACACATCCGTATAGCCGGCATCGATCACATCCTGATCGAAGCCGAACTCTCCCAGGTTGCTGATCGCCAGCGGTTCCCCCGAACCCTGGAGCGAAACCGGTACGTTTCCGCTGATAGAGACGACGCGGAATGCGGATTCGGTTGTCGGCACACTGAGCGCCAGATGGCGTCCCAACCAGCCACTGTCCGGCAGCGGTTTTGCAGTCACCCCATGCTCCACCAGATCCTGGGCAGCAAAGTGTGAGCGTGAATCGTGGGGCATGCCGGTGGCATGAATCAATGCCAGCTCACCCATGTCGTAGATGGACTTGAGCGGATCCAGTGACGGGTGGAGCGCGAAGTAGCCATCCAGATCGATGGCGCCACCCGGGTTTCCCGGCGCCGGCACGGCAATGGCGTTTCGGTGGGTGTAGTAGTCGCTGTCACCGTAAGGCACGAGGCTGTTCAGTCCGTCTGCGGCACCCCGTTGAAACAGGCAGACGAAGACATCCTTCTGTGACAAAAGCTTACCGGCTGAGATGTCTGTTGCTGCCATATTCCCTCTCTATCTAAGCTGAAAGTAGGCGGAGCTGACCAGTACTGCAGCCACCAGGGGTGCGATCTGTTCCGGTGTGCCGCTCGGCAGTTCGGCCTCTTCAAAGACAACATATTCTTTGGTCAGCCAAGCGAGAATCTGGCGTCTGTCATCTTTTGATAGCGGCCGCATCAGAATAGCCTCGGTCAGGGCATCCGTCAGCGTCGCGAGCGTATTGGCACCGTTGAGCAGGGATGCGTAATCAATATCAATGACGTCGATGGCCGGTATCACGGGCGCGAAACTAATAAATGAGAGGCGCCAACGATTCAACATACCGCCGGTGCTCAGCCAATAGGACTGGATATCCGGATAGCCGTCCGGCGTGTGCCAATAGTAGGGGAGTTGGCCGAGGATGGACTGTGCGAAATAAAACAGCTGACCGTTGTCTGTCGGATAACGGGTATCGGGCGCCAGCGCGCGTATCAGTCCGGCCAGGTATTCGCTGGGCCGGGTCATCTTCAGATCGTCGCTGTTGCGGAAGGCATCGGTCGCAAAAAGGGCGCGCAGCGTCACTTTGATATCGCCACCGGATGAGAGGAAAGCGTCGGCGACCGCGTCGACTGTTACCGCCTCCGGCGTATCGCTGATAAAACGACGACAGAGCTTTGTGGCAATGAACTGCGCCGTCGAAGGATGGCTCGCCAGCATATCCAGCACCTGTTCGCCATCCAGCTGACCGCCGCCGGCGGGAATGGTCTGACCCAGCACCAGCTTACTGTCCTGGTCGTGGATGGCATCAATGTAGTTAAAGACGCCATATTCGCCCCCCGTGTCATCGGGAAAGCGGAACGACCACCCGGTAAAACAGCGGGCGACCTCTTTGATGTCCGTCTCCGTATAGCCGCCGTCGACACCCAGTGTATGCAGCTCCATCAGCTCCCGCGCATAGTTCTCATTCGGTGCTGTGGCGAGATTGAAGAAGTTGTCCAGGTAGAACAGCATGGCCGGACTCTTAGCCGATGCATGCAGCAGATCGTTGAAATTACCCAAGGCATGGGTACGGATGACCTGAAGATCATCCTTGGGTTTGAGTGTCGGGCCCAATCCGTTCAACAGATGAATGTTGAAGTGGTCGGTCCAGAACTCCACCATCACTTCGTAGAGCTGACGCGGGCTGAAAATCTGGCGATATTGAGTCGCCGCGATCATCTGCCGTGCCACCTCCGCGATATTGTCCGGAAAGCCGGCAACTAACTGGGCCGGCGTCTGATGGATCAGGGGGAAGAGCGTCTGGATCTCCGATTCCAGGACGCTATCATCAATCAATTGGTAGTCCAGCTGCTGCTCAAGATAGAGATTGACGCCCAAACCCTCGATACTCGCAAGCTCATCCCGATGCACCCCGAAACTGGTGCGCTTAAGCGCTTTATATTCATCCGATGCCCGGGGTATTTGCTGGGGGTCAGGCGGGTTGGAACCGCTCCCACTACCGCCGCAACCCGGTATCGTAGACACCAGTGCCGTGTAGCCCAACCCCTTCGCCAAGAGCTGCAGAAACTCGCGACGGTTTTGAAGGGAGGTCAATAGGCTGTCTGTGGGAAAATTTAGAGGGTCATCCTTTGGCGAAGACATTGTTCAAGACATCGGTTAAATGTGGCAATACCGCTAATGCCACAGACAGAAAGACAGCGCTTCATGCGCTGCCCCATTTTTACCACAGATACCACCTGGAAATGGAGAGTCCTTCACGTTTTACAGTTTCACCTGTGAAATGGGACAATAAGCGTTGTGTCACTTCATCTATGCCACTTTCCCAATACTCAGCGGCCTTCCAGCTTTTGATACGCATCAAGGTCGTCCACCAGGGTGGATCTTAGGGTACCCCATCAAATTTTCGTAACAGGATACTGATCATGGGTGTCATCCACCTAGGCGAACGTCCCGCCCCTTCTCAACCGCCCAGGGGATTTGTCCCTTTCGCTCTCGGGTTTAGACCCTTTTTCTCTCTGGCCGCCCTCTCAGGCCTGGTATTGATGCTGCTCTGGCTGGGGCTTTGGCAGACGGCAACGCCTGTCCAGTATTACGGCAATGTCGGTTGGCACAGCCATGAGATGCTGTTTGGCTTTGCCGTCGCCATCATTGCCGGTTTTCTGCTCACGGCGGTACGCAACTGGACGGGGATAGACACCCTGGTCCACACCCCACTGGCGATGCTGGCCCTGCTCTGGCTACTGGGACGGATTGCTCCCTTTGTCCCTAACATACCTGCCCCCGTCATCACCCTGCTCGATCTCTCTTTTCTGCCCTTGCTCGCACTGGCCCTCTATGGGCCATTGATCCAGGCGGAAAACCGGATCAACCGTATCTTTCTCCCCCTGCTGGGCGCCATGTTCCTGGCCAACCTGCTGGTGCATCTGGAGAGCCTCGGTGTCACCGCTACCGGCAGGCAGGGGATCAACCTGATGATCAGCCTGATTATCTTACTGGTGATCCTGGTCAGCGGGCGTGTCATCCCTTTCTTTACCGAGAAGGCAGTCAGGGGTTCGCAACCCCGCTTCAGCACCCAACGGGAGCGGATCGTCTTTGTTGCTATCGGTCTATGGATACTCGTTGAGCTATTTTTGCCTCTGCCCTGGTTATTGGGAGTTGGCGCACTGTTCGTGGCCGCCACGCAGGCCTGGCGTCTCTACGATTGGCACCATCCCGGAGTCTGGCGCATTCCCATCCTCTGGGTGCTCTTCACTGGCATGATCTGGTTGATCGTCGGTTTCCTGCTTAAGAGCCTCTCGGCTTTCGCGCTCTTCCCCGACAACCTGGCGACCCATGCATTGACCGCCGGGGCGATAGGGGTGCTGACTTTCGGCATGATGGCACGGGTCTCCCTGGGTCACACCGGCCGCGAGATCAATCCTCCGCGCCTGATCGGATTCAGTTTTCTGATCCTCAACCTTGCCGTCCTGTTCCGGGTCTTCGGTCCCCTGCTTCCCATCGGAAGCTATAGCCACTGGGTGATGCTGTCAGGTACCGGATGGGCTCTCAGTTATCTCCTGTTCGTTATCTATTACATTAAAATCCTCATTAGACCGAGAATCGACGGCCGACCCGGCTAATCCCATTTCCTCAATGCAGGTCGATAGAAATTATTAATCAAACTTATATTTCCATTAAATAATATATTTTGATTAATTTAGTAATTACTAATATTCTTTTGCTCCATAAAGTTATGCAGTTCATTACTTTGTAAACGAATTTTTAAATCTCTAATGAGGAACTACACATGTCCAAGATCGTAAAAATCGCTGCAGCTGCAGCTCTGATTGCCGCTTCTGCTTCCGCTTCTGCATGGTGGGGCAACCCTTGGAACAACGGTTGGGGCAACAACAACGATTTCATGGGTGACGGCTTCGGCGACGGCGACTTCTCCTTCAACATGAGCGGTAACGCTCGTGGCGCCGGCAACGGTTACGGTCGTGGCTACAACAACTACTACAACCGTCCTTACTACGGTTATGCCCCTTACGGTGCTCCTTATGGCGCTCCTTACGGTGCTCCGGCTCCTTACGGCGCTCCGGTTGCTCCTCAGGCACCTGCTGCTGAAACCAAGTAATTACTGTTCAGTAATTGCTTGACCGGTCTGCTCCGGCAGGCCATATAGAAAGGCGGACATAATGTCCGCCTTTCTCATTTTCGTCAGACATCAATAACCCCCCAGCGCCGGGATTCGCTCGATCTCAATACTCAACGGGACGCGACTTTAGTTCCCGAAACACCCTCAAAATCACTTTTTCAGAGATCTCACAGTACAACTTGAGCATCGGTAAGCGGCCACATTCCTGTAAGGATCAAATTTTTGATTTTTAAAAATCCTTACAAATTCTATTGCAAATCGGGAGCGGGCACGGTCAAATAAATCCTTGGACCTCATAAAGGAAATTGTTTTTTTGTTATGGACAGCTGATTCAATGGATTTAATCGTTACACCATGCCCCTGAAAGCTATAACAACCATCTCCATTGTCGGGCTGTTGTGTATAGCCGCTTACGCTCTCTTTCAACTTCTCATCGACACCAATCCACCTGCACCTAAGAAAGAGCTTCTTGTCTACTGCGGGATTACCATGATCCATCCCATGTCGGAGATCGCCTCGATCATCGAGCAACGTGAAGACGTCAAGATCTCGTTTATCAAAGGCGGGTCCGGCAATCTCCTCAACTCGATCAAGTTCAACCGGATTGGCGACCTCTACCTACCGGGCTCGGAGTCCTACATCGAGCAGTCTAAAGCAGAGGGACTGGTTACCCGCACAGCACATGTCGGCTTCAACAAGGCGGCAATGATGGTCAGGGAGGGTAACCCCAAATCGATCCAACCCGGACTCGATGCGCTGAATAATCCCGACCTCTACGTCGTCATCGGCGATCCGGACAGCGGCAGTATCGGCAAGGAGACAAAAAAAATCCTCAGTGCAGCGGGTATCTTTGACCAGGTGATGAAAAACGCCAAGGAGTTGACCACCGACTCGAAGCGCTTGGTGGAAGTATTGAAAAAAGGTGAAGCGGACCTGGTTATCAACTGGTACGCCACATCCACCTGGAAGGAAAATGCTAGTGATATCGAAGCCATCTCCATCGATGATAAATACGCCGTTAAAAAGCAGCTCATTCTTGGCCTGCTGACCTTTTCAAAATATCCGGATATTGCGAACAAGATAATGGATTATGCTGCATCTGCAGAGGGGCAAAGGATCTTTGACCGCTACGGACTCTACAAGATCGATTGACCTGTACGGTATGTCGAAGCTCACCGAACATCCAATCCAGCGGCATATCATCGGACTTGCCACATCCATCATTGCCATCGTCGCAGTACTGATTGTCATCCACTCCACACTACGGGCAAAGACAGAATCGATAGAACACCGGCTGTTCAACCAGATGGCACGCCAGGACATTGGCGTTTCAATCTACCAGCGACTCTTTGCCGCCAAGGCGACTGTATTCAAACTGAGCATGCTGGATAACCAGTTGGAGCTCGACATTGTCAAACGACGGTTTGACGACAATATCAACGTCATCAAAAACGGGCTCTCGGTGCTACAGAAAGGCGGCGTATTCAAAGATGTCATCGCTACAAATATCCCGGGACAAAATATTATGGACCTGGTCGCCACCTATGAAAAAACCGACACGGAGGAGTACGCACTTGAGGTGCTCGAGTTGGGACCGGCTATCGATAACCTGGAGAAGGAGTCACAGCTACTCTACGGATTAATCCAGTCAAAAATCTCCTCTTCCGGTCTACAGCAACACGATATCGATGCACAGATCGCCAATCTGATGAAGACGATCAATGCGATTCTGCAGCGCACGCAGGAGAATGCCGCGAGAATTCTCTACGAAAGCCAGGAGAGGATCTCTACGCTAACCGCGCAGTTCAAGAAGGCTGAAAGTCTCCATGACAGATTCCGCCTGCCCGTCGTGATCTTCGCCCTGGGGTTTGCCGCCTATCTGCTGTTCATTACTCTGACCAGAGTCGGCCGGGTCATCGCCAATCGCAAACAAGCGGAAGATCAACTTCAACTACTGCTTGATACCGCTGCCGAAGGTATCTATGGCATCGATACGCAAGGCAATACCACTTTCGTCAATCCTGCCGCGTCACGTATGCTCGGTTATAACCCGGATGAGTTGATTGATCGTGAGAACCATGAGCTGATTCATCACACATACAGCGACGGCTCACACTATCCGACTGCAGAATGTCAAATTCTCAAGGTGCTTGACGGCGGAAAACTGGAAACCGTTCAAGATGAGGTTTTCTGGCGCAAGGACGGCACCTCTTTTCCCGTGGAGTACGCCAGCAACCCGATCTATCGCGAAGGCAAAGTGGTCGGCGCCGTGGTCAGCTTCCGTGATATCAGTGCACGCAAACATGATGAAAAGCGTATCCGCACCCTGCTGCAGGCAGTAGAGCAGAGTCCCGTGTCCGTTGTTATGACCGACACCAAAGGGGATATCGAGTACGTCAACCGCGCCTTCGAGGAGGCGACAGGATACACAGCTGCCGAAGTCATCGGTAAAAATCCAAGGATACTGAAATCCGACAATACCCCACCGTCCTATTTCCAGGAGTTGTGGCAGGCAATCATCACAGGACACTCATGGCAAGGTGTACTACAGAATCGGAAAAAGGACGGCACGCTCTTTTGGGAGCGTGCCTATATTGCACCCGTATTGGACGACTCGGGTATCACCACTCACTATCTGGCAGTGAAAGAGGACATCACCCTGCAAAAACAGCAGGAGGAGAAGATCGTACACCAGGCTAATTACGACAGCCTCACCGATCTGCCGAACCGGTTTCTGACCCTGGACCGGCTGTCACAGCTGATCAAAGAGGCGAGACGAAAGAAAAATCTCGCAGCCGTACTCTTTCTTGATCTGGACGATTTCAAGAAGATCAACGACTCCATGAGCCACGAGGCGGGAGACAAACTCCTCATACAGGCGGCCAAACGCCTGCAGGCGTCTGTGCGAGCCGAAGATACCGTAAGCCGTCTGGGCGGTGATGAGTTTATTGTATTGCTGGGCAATCTCTCCGCTGTGGAGGATGTCTATCCCATAGCGGAGAAGCTGCTCTCAAGTTTCAGAGAGGCCTTTCTGTTGGATGGCAGGGAACTCATCCTGACGGCAAGTATCGGCATCGCGATCTACCCCAATGACGGAGACAATCCGGCAGATCTGCTGCGTAACGCAGATATGGCCATGTACTACTCAAAGGAGCAGGGACGCAATACTTACAACTATTTTACCGAAGCCATGAATCAAGGCGTCTCCCGCCGCCTGCAGGTCGAGGAGCAACTCCACGGTGCGCTTGAGCGTGGTGAGTTCGAACTCCACTTTCAACCCATCGTGGATACCATCAGTCTCGATATCGTGGCTGTTGAGGCGTTATTGCGATGGAACAGTTCAGTGTTGGGTAAAGTCTGCCCAGACGAGTTTATACCCATCACAGAACAGACGGGACAGATCGTACCCATTGGGCATTATGTGGTCAGGGAGGCTATCTCAATGGCGGAGAAATGGCAGAGAATCATTAACCGGGATTTCAAGATCGCCATCAATATTTCTCCCCGACAATTCCGCGACCCCAATCTTCCACATACAATCAGAGACACACTGAATGAACTCAACATCTCAAGCGCCTCCATCGAACTGGAAGTAACAGAAGGGGTATTGATGAGCGGTCATACCTATATCGGGGAGACCCTGCAGGCACTCAGCCGGCTGGGTATCAGTATTGCCATGGACGATTTCGGGACGGGTTATTCATCGCTCAGTTATTTGCGTAGCTACCCGTTCAATTCCCTGAAGATCGATCGCAGCTTCGTGAACGATATCACGGTCGACTCGGCTGACAGAGAGCTGGTGAATGCAACCATTGCCATGGCTCACGGCCTGGGACTGAAAGTCATCGCAGAGGGTGTGGAGACCGAAGAGCAGTTATCCCATCTTGCCGCGCAGGGCTGTGAATTGGCTCAGGGTTATCTCTTCAGCCAACCGGTTTCCGCCGATGAGATTACCCTGTTGTTAGAGCGTCAGGCTCAATCCCAGTCGAACAAACAGAACTAAGGACTTGCCAGCTAGACCAGCCCTATCCCATCTCCCGACGGAGCATGGAACCGACAGGGAGGGGATTGAACTGGGAAGCTTCTACTGAGAACAATCATGCGAAGCCTCTTTCCCAGGTTCTGTATCAGAATGGGATATCGTCGTCGAAATCGTTATCGGGAATCGACGCAGGCGCCGCCGATTGCTGGGGCCTTGGCGCCGACTGGGACTGAGGCGCATCATACGAGGCGGTACCTCCGCGACTGTCGAGCATCTGCATCTCGCTGCCCACTATCTCGGTGGTGTAGCGGTCCTGGCCGTCCTGCCCCTGCCACTTGCGGGTTCGCAGGCTACCCTCCACATAGACCTTGGAGCCCTTCTTCAGATATTCGCCGGCAATCTCACCCAAGCGGTTGAAGAAGACCACACGATGCCATTCGGTGCGCTCCTGTTGTTCGCCTGTGTTCTTGTCCTTCCAGCTCTCCGAAGTCGCCAGCGTCACGTTGGTGACGGCGCCCCCGCTGGGCATATAGCGGGTCTCCGGGTCTTTGCCCAGGTTGCCGATCAGGATTACTTTGTTGATTCCTCGAGCCATTGATATTTCTCCAAGCGTGTTACCGCCCCTTCCGCTGGGGCCTTGATTCTAATCTGAGGTGCAGTCTACCCTTGCACGGCATATCCATCTAGGGCTTCTTGGTCCACCCGCGTCAGATCAACCTTGAGATAGGCCACCCGGTCTTCAGGGATGATGACCGCATCGGCGACGCCCTCGAGGGTTTTCAGCTCTTCCTCCAGCAGGCTGGCCTGATCCCCATCCAGATTTCCCACCGGCAGCAGATAGTTGCTGAGATAGTTGGGATCCGACATACCCCAGGCCACCAACAACCAGATCGCGGCCATGGCCGCGCAGAGCAGGAAGGTACCTTCGATACCGTACTCTGAATGAAACCAGCCGCCCAGGGCACCCCCCAGAAAGGCGCCGAGAAACTGCGAACTGGAGTAGACCCCCATGGCCGTTCCCTTGCGTTCACCGGGCGCAATCTTCGCCACCAGGGAGGGCAGGGTCGCCTCCAACAGATTGAATGCGGTGAAGAATATCAACAGTCCCAGGACCATCCCGGCAATCGAATCGTGAAAACCGAACAGCAGCATCGACGCGCCGCCCAGGGCCGCCACGCCACCGATAAAGATCGGCCGCATGCGTCGACGGCTCTCCGCCACAATGACAAAGGGCACCATGGCGACCATCGCGAGCAGCATCACCGGCAGATAGACCCAGGAGTGGGCGTTCTCAGCCACCAGTTCCTGCAGGGCCAGCGGGTAGGCGAGAAACATGGCGGTAAGCGACATGTGCAGGGTCATGATACCGAAATCGAGACGCAGCAGTTCCGGCTCCCGCAAGACCTTGCCGAACTGTCCCGGCACCGCTTCCGCATCCCGGTGAAAATGGCTCTCCGTTGGGGTGGGCACCACGAAGATGACGATACCGATACCCCCCAGTGCCAAAATCGCCGTAAGCCAGAAGATACCGGGCACCCCGATCCAGCTGTTGAGGATCGGTCCCATCACCATGGAGACCGCAAAGGCGATGCCGATACTGATGCCCAGGATCGCCATCATGCGCAGACGACGCTGTTCCCGGCTGAGATCCGCCGCCAATGCCATGATGACCGCCGCGATGGCGCCGCTGCCCTGCAGGGCGCGGCCCAGGATGATGCCGTATATCGTCTCCGCACTGGCCGCCACCACGCTGCCCACGGCAAAGATCAAGAGGCCGCCGATCAGCACCGGTTTGCGGCCGATGCGATCCGACAGCATGCCGAAGGGGATCTGCAGCAACGCCTGTGTCAGGCCGTAGATGCCGATGGCGAGACCTACCAGCAGAGGGGTAACCTCGGGCAGCCCCTGTGCATAGAGGGCGAAAACCGGCAGGATCATGAACAGACCCAGCATGCGCAGAAAAAAGAGACCGGAGAGGGAGTAGGCTCCACGCCTTTCAATCAAATTGAGACCGGTCGTCTCCGGCTTCGCCTTTGGCATCGTCAATCGCTTTGTCAGTGAAATAAAAGAGGGCGTATAGTAGCAGGTTGGCTCAATTCTGCAGTAACGAACAACCATGGAATCCATCAGCATTCGCGGGGCGCGCACCCATAATCTCCAGAACGTCGATCTGGAGCTGCCCAGGGATAAATTGATCGTCTTTACCGGACTCTCGGGTTCCGGTAAATCGTCCCTGGCCTTCGATACCCTATATGCGGAGGGACAGCGCCGTTATGTGGAGTCCCTCTCCGCCTACGCCCGCCAGTTCCTCTCCCTGATGGAGAAGCCGGATGTGGACCATATCGACGGACTCTCCCCAGCGATCTCCATCGAGCAGAAGACCACTTCGCACAACCCCCGCTCCACCGTGGGCACCATCACCGAGATCTACGACTACCTGCGACTGCTGTTTGCCCGCGTCGGCACACCTCGCTGCCCCGAGCACGACACGCCCCTGGAGGCCCAGAGCATCAGCCAGATGGTCGACCAGGTATTGGCCCTGCCACAGGGAGACCGGATGATGCTGCTGGCGCCGGTGGTGAAGGAACGCAAGGGCGAGCACCACAAACTGCTGCAGGAGCTGCACGCCCAGGGTTTCATCCGCGCCCGCATCGACGGCGAGATCTTCGAGCTGGACGACGCCCCCACCCTGGAGTTGCACAAAAAGCACAACATAGAAGTGGTGGTCGACCGCTTCAAGGTGCGCGAGGATCTGGCCACCCGCCTGGCCGAGTCCTTCGAGACCGCCCTCCACTTAGCCGACGGGCTGGTGCGGGTCGCCTGGATGGACGGCAGCCAGCCGGAGTTGGTCTTCTCCTCCCGCTTCGCCTGTCCCCACTGCGGCTACAGCCTCCCGGAGCTGGAACCGAGACTCTTCTCCTTCAACAACCCGGTGGGCGCCTGCCCCACCTGCGACGGTTTGGGTGTCGAGCAGTTTTTCGATTCACAGAAAGTGGTCGCTCATCCTGAACTCTCTCTGGCCGGCGGCGCGGTACGCGGCTGGGACCGGCGCAACGCCTACTATTTTCAGATGATTGGCTCACTAGGCCGGCATTTCGGCTTCGACCCGGAGACACCCTGGGAGTCGCTATCGGACAAGGTGCAGAAGATTATCCTCCAGGGCAGCGGTAAAGAGTCGATCGAGTTCAGCTACTACAATGAGCGCGGTCGATCAGTGAAGAAGAGCCACCCCTTCGAGGGCGTCATCCCCAACATGCAGAGACGCTACCGGGAGACCGAATCGAACGCGGTACGCGAGGAATTGTCACGCTACATCTCCAGTCAGTCCTGCCCCGACTGCGGCGGCACCCGCCTCAACCAGGCAGCGCGGCATGTCTTTATCGACAGCCACACCCTGCCGCAGATCAGCCGCATGCCTATCGGCGGCGCCAAGGGTTTCTTCGCCGAACTGAAGTTGCCGGGCAAGCGGGGCAAGATCGCGGAGAAGATCCTCAAGGAGATCGATCAGCGACTCCACTTCCTGGTCAACGTCGGACTCGACTACCTGACCCTCGACCGCAGCGCGGATACCCTCTCCGGCGGAGAAGCCCAGCGCATCCGCCTGGCCAGCCAGATCGGCGCCGGTCTGGTGGGGGTGATGTATGTCCTCGACGAACCCTCCATCGGTCTGCATCAGCGCGACAACGAGCGCCTGCTCGACACTCTGGTCTACCTACGCGACCTGGGCAACACGGTGATCGTGGTGGAACACGACGAGGAAGCGATCCGCAGCGCCGACCATGTGGTCGATATCGGGCCCGGCGCCGGCGTGCACGGCGGACGCATCATTGCACAGGGCAGCGCTGCACAGATCGCCGAGACTAAAGGCTCTCTCACCGGCGAGTATCTGAGCGGCAAGCGCGCCATCGAGACACCTGAGCGCACCACCGAGATCGATCCAACCCGCCATCTGGAACTCCTGGGCGCCAGGGGCAACAATCTCAAGTCGGTCGACCTGGCCATTCCGGTCGGCAGCTTCTGCTGTATCACCGGCGTCTCCGGCTCTGGCAAGTCGACCCTGATCAACGACACTCTCTACCCGATTACAGCATCCGCACTGAACAAGGCCAACACCTCGCCGGCGCCTTACAACGAGGTCCGCGGCCTGGAGTTCTACGACAAGGTGGTGGATATCGACCAGAGCCCCATCGGCCGCACCCCTCGTTCCAATCCGGCCACCTACACCGGTCTCTTCACCCCGATCCGGGAGCTGTTTGCCGGCACCCACGAGGCCCGTTCCCGGGGTTACTCCCCGGGGCGCTTCAGTTTCAACGTCAAAGGGGGACGTTGCGAGTCCTGCAGCGGCGACGGCGTGATCAAGGTGGAGATGCACTTTCTGCCCGACATCTACGTGCAGTGCGATGTCTGCAAGGGCAAGCGCTACAACCGGGAGACCCTGGAGATCCGCTACAAAGGCAAGACCATCGACGAGGTCCTTGCCATGACAGTGGAAGAGGCGCTGGGTTTCTTCGACGCGGTCCCCGCCCTCAAGCGCAAACTGCAGACCCTGATGGATGTGGGACTCTCCTATATCTCCCTGGGCCAGAACGCCACCACCCTCTCCGGCGGTGAGGCCCAGCGGGTGAAGCTCTCCCGGGAGCTCTCAAAACGGGATACCGGTAAGACCCTCTATATCCTCGACGAACCTACCACCGGACTCCATTTCCACGATGTGAACCATCTGTTGGAGGTACTGCATCGCCTGCGCAATCACGGCAACACCGTGGTGGTGATCGAGCACAACCTGGATGTGATCAATACCGCAGACTGGATCATCGACCTGGGACCCGAAGGGGGCGACAAAGGGGGTGAGATTATCGCCCAGGGTACGCCTCAGGAGCTGGCAAAAGCGAAGGTTTCGCACACCGGGCGGTTTCTGAAGAGGATGCTGGGTTAGGCGCAGCCAGCCTTCTCAGGTTAAGGATTGAGGAGAGTCAAGACGCTCCCCACGTCTATTACAAAAAAACCGTGAGGCAACTGCAACAATCGATTCTTCAGCATGTCCAATCCCTGCCATGGAGTGACAGGGACCGACGTGGACGACGCGATTCAAATCCCCCGTAGTTTTCTTTCTCCCAGTGGAAGATACGGGTTTGCGCTCCTGTTTTCCGTCTGCTTCCATATAATGATCCTCTGGTTGGTTGCTCAGTACCTGCTCAAGACCGACGACTACGCCGCACCCCCACAACCCAAAACCATTCATCTGCAGCTGTCGCCTATCGAAGAGAGACAAACCGAACCCGCTGCAAAACAGCATCCAGTGACGCCGGGCATCAGGGACAGTTTGGAGACACCAAATAGAAACAGCGAGCCGCCGATCACGGACACGCCGTCGACTGTCAGGTCGTCACCGCTGGCTACGGAGAAACCACCGATCAACTCTGCCCGAATTCTGGCGACAGCCAGAGACCTGGCGCATGAAATGGCAGCTGACGACAAGACTCAGACCAAGCGGACCGATACGCCAATCCAATCAGCCCTTGAGAAAGCACTGAATCCAAAGAGAGAGCCCGCCAGTGTAGGAATGCTGGCAGACGGTACCGTTCGCGTAGTCACTGAGTTCGGCATTGTCTATTGCATCAGACCTCAGGATGACGCCAGGATCCTCGGACCTGAAGACGACCTCCCCATATCGATGACTTGCCGATAACTGCGCAGATTTGACTGGTTTTCGCGCTACGCCAATAACGATATTAACTATCCGAGCTGTAGAGTAACTCAAGATAGTTGCGGCACTGGATCAACTGTTCCGAAGCCAGCTTCGGCTCCTTCATCACCTTGGAAAGCACGAAAGCGCCTTCAAATGTAGTCAGCACATGATCGGCCACCTGTGTATGAGTCACGGGGATACGTGAAGGGTAAAGCTGATTGACCGCCTCCAGTTTCCGGCTCAATCGATCGCGCCAGAAATGCATCATCTGCTCGACCTGATCCATCACATCCTTGGAGATAGCGCCACTCTGATAACAGTAGGCCGCATAGAGACATCCCGGGAAGGGATCTTCTAGCTGCTCCGTCATCTCGACAAAAAGACCGATAAAGATAAGGAGCTGCTGCAGGGGATCCCTTGCCAGTTGCTCAGCCTTGCCCATAAAGTCATCAAAGTGATGACGATCCACATCCGCATAACGTTCGATGAGTGCAGCCGCCAGGTCATGCTTGGTCTTGAAGTGGTAGAAAAAGGTCCCTTTGGTTACCCCCGCCCCGTCGATCACCTTTTCCACGGAGGTACCGATGAGTCCCACATCCAGCACCATCTGCTGGGCCACATCCATGATTTTGTTGCGGGTAACGGTACCGTCACGGGGCATGGAACTCTCCGCTGAACAAAGGAATTACGACAATTTACCCGTTTAATTTTATACCACCGGTCAGAAACCCGGTCATACACCCTTCTAACCTGCAGGGTATTGGGTCAGGCGACCCAAAATATTCATCTGATTTTCAACAAGTTAATTATTTTCTGTTTTTTTCTTTACCTGTATTGCCGCCTTAAAAACATCTCACCTAGGCTTTGCATACCGACAGAAAAAATGATCCCCAACGGAGGAATCACCATGTGTAACGCCTGTATGCCAATACCGACCCAGGAGAAGAACATCGACGAGTTTGCCGACCAGCTCATGGGCATGCTCAACCAGGGCGCCCTCTCCCTGATGGTCTCCATCGGCCATCGCACCGGCCTCTTCGACGCCCTGGCGGAGTTGCCGGCCTCGACATTGGAAGAGATCGCCAGCCACACTGGGCTCAACAGCCGCTACGTCAAGGAGTGGCTGGGCGCAATGGTCTCCGGCGAGATCGTCACATACGAGCCCGGCGATCAGAAATATCGACTGCCTGAGACTCACGCCGCCCTGCTGACACGCAGCGCCTCTCCGGACAATATCGCGGTCTTCGCCCAATATATCGGCCTGCTGGGCCAGGTGGAGGACAAAATCATCGACTGTTTCCGGGAGGGCGGCGGCGTGGGCTACGAACACTTCCCCCGCTTTCACGAGGTGATGGCGGACGACAGCGGACAGACCGTGCTGGCGGCCCTGGATGAGCACATCCTACCATTGATCAGCCACCTCATCCCGGCCCTGGATAGCGGTATCCGCGTACTCGATATCGGCTGTGGCAGGGGACGCGCCCTGCTCCACCTTGCGGCACGCTTTCCCAACAGTGAATTCGTTGGCTATGAGCTTTCCGAAGAGGCCCTCACTTATGCCAGAGGCCAGGCCATGAAGCGAGGATTGAGCAATGTCCGTTTCGTGCAGCGAAACCTCACGGGATTCAAGACTGCGGCAGAGCCCGAAGCCTTCGATCTGGTCACGGCATTCGACGCCATACACGACCAGGCTACCCCGCAAAGCGTGCTCAATGGCATCTACAAAACACTCAAGCGTGGCGGTACCTTCCTGATGCAGGACATCCACGCCTCCAGTCATCTGGAAAACAACCTCGACCATCCCATCGCTCCCTTGCTTTACACCATCTCCACCATGCATTGCATGACGGTCTCACTGGCGAACAACGGTGCAGGCTTGGGTACCATGTGGGGAGAGGAGCTGGCACTCGAAATGCTAAAGACGGCCGGGTTCACCGATGTAGGCGTGCATCAGCTCGACCACGACATCCAAAACAGCTTCTACATAATGCAGAAATCGTAATCTTCAGGTCTGGAAAGGTCTCGCGCATGCATACCTGATCTCGGCACAGGGATGTGCCGCCAGGGCCGCCCGAAGGTTGTCAATACTGTCTGTCAGACTGAATTGTAAAATCCATCTCCGCTTATATTAAGAATAACAGCGGTTGGCCGCCATGCTGAGTTGTAGTCGGTAGTCATTTGGCACAAACCCTACCCACTCAGTTTCTTAAAACCAATCGAGTAATGCTAATGAGCCTTTTTAAACGGTTTAGCATCAAGGGACTGTTTAATGCTTTATTAATCCTCTCCATCATCATACTTCTGGGAATGACCGCTGGTATTCAGCAAGCCATCTCTCCCGTAAAAAACGACTGGACGCAATATCTGGATAACGTGGCCAAGCGGCAAATACTGCTGATGGAGATTAAATCAGCCTTCGGCTACGGCGGTGTGATTCACAATTTCAAGAACTACGTACTCAGAGGACAGGACAAATACTATCAACGCCTGGATGCCGGCTTTACAAAGCTTGATGAGTTGCTTGCCGAATACGGCACACTGACAAGCCTGTCTGGTGCTGAAAAAGGTGCGTTGAAAAACATCTCTGCCGTCGCCGACGAGTATCACAAGCATCTCGATAATGTCCGTTCCATGGCTCAGTCGGGAAAAACACCCAAAGAGATCGATGGCGCCGTGAAGGTCAGTGATTCACCTGCATTCGATGCTTTTGCCGTTTTGGACAAGTCCTATCAAGACCTGACAAACAACACCAGCAACTCCATCACCCGACACATCAGCTCGGCATCGACACTCAGCCTCTGGCTATCAGTGGTAACTATCCTCGTCATCTCAATTGGCATCATTTTACTCAGCAGGTCGGTCATTAAAGGCTTTGGCCAGGTTCAGACAACACTGAGTCAAGTAGAAAAAGATAATGATCTCGGTATCCGTCTCCCCTCTGAAGGGAATAACGAGATTGCCAAAGTCTCAAGATCGGTCAATTCACTGCTGGAACACTTCAGTAAAATGATCAGCCAGGTCATCAATGCCTCCGTGGAGGTGGGCATGAGCAGTGCCGATCAGATCCGTATTGTTGAGTCCATGGTGACTGGTGTGCGCAATCAGCATTTGGAAATCGACCAGGTGGCGACTGCGATGAATGAAATGTCCGTTACCGTGCAGGAGGTGGCGGAAAATGCCAATCACATGGCCAAAGCCGCACAGCAGGCCAATGACGAAACGCAGAAAGGCGGCCATGAGATGGAGACCACCATCAACACGATGGAGAGACTCCGCTCGCGAATAGAATCGACGGCTCAGGTGATTGAAAAACTGGATGACGAGAGCTCGGAAATCAGCAAGGTCCTTGGTGTAATCACAGGCATCTCCGAACAGACCAACCTGTTGGCACTGAATGCCGCCATTGAAGCGGCCAGAGCGGGCGAACAGGGACGAGGCTTTGCAGTAGTTGCCGATGAGGTCAGGGCATTGGCGGGAAGAACCAAGGCATCCGCCGATGAAATACGCGACATGATTGGACGCCTGCAAAACGAAGTACGCAACACTGTGTCGGAAATGGAAGAGAGCCAGGATAATGCTCAGGCCAGCTCCGAACAGGCGGCAAAAGCGGGGCAGGCCTTCGAACGGATTGCGACAGAGATCGGCAATATCAACGAGATGGTACTGCAGATCGCCACCGCAACCGAGGAGCAAAGCCATGTAGCCGAGGAGATGAATAAAAACATCTCCAACATCAGCTCCGAAGCGAGCAGTTCGGCGCAATCAGGTACTGACACGCTGGATGCAACCGCCAAAATCGGCACTATGGTCGAGCAACTGAGATCTCAGGCATCTGTCTTTAAAGTCGACGACCTGCATCTGCAACTGTCGCAAGCGAAGTCCGCACACCTGGCATGGCGAGGCCGCTTGCGCGCCTATCTCGACGGTAAAGGCGGGCTCAGCGCAGAACAGGCATCGGACCATCATGACTGCAGCCTGGGTCAATGGTATTACGGCAAAGGCATGGCCGAGTTCGGTCACATACCCGAAATGGCGGAACTGGAAAAACCCCATGCGGAGTTACATGGCATCATCAAGAATATCATTAACCTGCAGGAGTCGGGACAAAAAGCCAAGGCCGAAGAAGCGTATGCCAAAGTGGATCCACTGTCACAGAGAATCGTAGGTTTGCTGGAGGTCATTGAGAGCAAAGTGTAAACCTGTAATTGACTGTTGACTTGCTGCGGCTCTCGGTGAACGTTCGTGCTAAGTATCCGCAGTTATTCCTCACAGTCGATCTACACCGTAATGAGCAATCCTCTCTTTGGTTTGGGGAACACACAGCGCTCAAAAAAACGTGCATAAAGGCGGGGCCAGAAGGCCCCGCTTCTCAACCACACTAACCGCAATGAAGATCAGAACTTGTGGATGATACCTGCGAACAAGGTATCCTTCTCATTTGCCGGACTCGAATCATCTTCCCATGTGGTGTACCCGGCATGCAGCGTCGTACGCTTGCTCATTTTATGTTCATAACCGACACTGATCTGGGTGACATCATTGTCTTTGGTGCCGTCAGGTGTAGTCACATTGGGTGAGAAATCGTTAATGGCGGCCAGCTTACTGACTTTCGTCACGGGGGCGTCGCCTGCTAAATACTGCACTTTGAACTTACCGTTACTGCCTACCTTAATGTTGCCACTTACACCGTAGGCATCGGCATCTTCGCCCGCATTGTCGAAGTCAAAGCTGCTGAACATACCACCGACTTGCCACATGCCACCCTTCCAGATAAACGTACCGCGCAGCAGGGAAGGCTCGACGTTGTATCCACCCAGATCATAGGTGTTGTAAGCCAATGAGGCGTAGATCGGACCGTTGCTGTACATACCAGCAATGGAGATGTGATCGAACAGACCGGTCAGCTCAGGATCAAAGGCCGGGTCATCATCACCCTCTTCACCGGCAATGGCGGCGCCCACAAGAGTGAGGCCATTTAAATCGGGGGAGACGTAAGCGATAACATTGTCAACTCGATCCTCTCCAGGAATGACGCCCTTGATATCGCCAGGGAGATCGCCAAACTGGTCGAACTTGCCCTGCGCCATCTTCAGCGGGGTGTCGTGACGGCCCAGCAACAGAGTACCGAAACCGCCGGCCAGACCGACATACTGATTACGATCGCCCAGACCAGAGCCGTCATCGTGATTGATCTTGAACTCGAACTTGTAGACAGCTTTAAGGCCGTCACCCAGGTCTTCACTGCCTTTGATGCCGACGCGGGAATCGATGCTGTCGACACTCCAAACATCATCATTACCGTCATCAGTGTTGGCGATGATCATGTGGCCCTTACCATACAGTGTGGCCTCGGCCATCACGGCCGCGGGCGCGACCAGGACGGCTGCGATTGCCAGAGAGAGGATTTTTTTCATTAAATAACTCCGTAGGTTTCAGAAACAGAAATCGGTTTCGAGACGCGATTATGAATCCCGGAGATTAAGTAATTACTAATTTACTATTGCATCCTTGCTACAGTATCACTCTATGTCGCTTTCATACGACAAACCATGAATAAGCACCTCATATATAGCCAGTCCCGCAATATCCAAACCGACATACCGGCAACCGCAGATACCCAGTCTTTCATCCGCTTGTTGTAGCAGTTGGACATGGGCGGAATTCGACACACCGGACAAGACTTCATGTATGCGGCAGGGTAATTCCACCCACATCAGATAGACATGTTGACATTATGCCAATACCGCTGTGGAAACCGCCGTGCGCGGGGCGCGTGAAGGAAAAGAGTACGCACAAGGACAGCACCTACTTGGAGGATGTATAAATCGGAAAAATTCCGTGCGCCCGATTACTGTCGTTTTCTACTCAGCACCAGGGCGTCATAGAGCATGATCACCACACCCACAAAGATGGCAGAATCGGCGATATTAAAGGCAGGCCAATAGTAATTCTGGTAGTGGAGATGGATGAAGTCGATCACCTGGCCCAACAGGATGCGGTCGATGACATTCCCCACTGCCCCGCCGATGATCAGCGCCAGGGCAACCGCAGTCCACTTCTCTTCACGCTTCAAACGAAACATCCAGGCCAGCATGACACCCGTGACGATCAGTGCGAGTACGATGAAAAACCAGCGCTGCCAACCGCCCTGGTCACTGAGGAAACTGAATGCCGCCCCCTTGTTGTAGAGCAGGGTAAAATCGAAGAAAGGCAGCACGTAGACGGATTCACGAAAGGTCAGTAAGCTTTCGGCTATCTGTTTAGTAGCCTGATCCAGCAGGATCACGATCAGTGAGAGCCAGAGCCAGCGAGTCATTCCTTCTACCTCAATTCTGAATCAGGCAAAGCGGCGTTTTTCGCCATCACCGTCAACGTTTTCGATACAGCGCCCGCAGAGCTCCGGATGCACTTCATGCCGGCCAACGTCCTCCCGATGGTGCCAACAGCGCGCACATTTTCCGTGAGGCGAAGCAGTAACCACTACCGCCAATCCGGGATCGTCGGTTGCCACGGCATCCCCTGGCTTTTCCGACTGGGGAAGCACTGTTGCGTCTGAAGTGATGAGCACGAATCGCAGTTCATCTTCAAGCTTATCCAAAACGGCTTTTAGATCGTCATCACAATAAAGTGCGAGTTCCGCATCCAGCGAAGAGTTACCCGCAGAGCGGAAAGACTCCATCGCCTGACCGACCGACATCCTCAGATCAATCACCCGCTGCCAGAAATCCCTATCGAACCCGTCATCAGGATCCAGCGGGAAGAATCCGACGTACCAGGTTTCCAGAAAGACACTCTCGCCCCGCTCACCCGGCATCGACTGCCAGACCTCGTCGGCGGTGAAGCTGAGGATCGGCGCCAGCCAGCGCACCATCGCCTCAATGATGTGATACATGGCGGTCTGACAGGAACGCCGAGGCAGGCTGTCAGCCTGGGTGGTGTACTGCCGGTCCTTGATCACATCGAGATAGAAACCGCCCATCTCGTTGACGCAGAAATTGTGGATCTTCTGGTAGATCAGATGGAACTGGTATTGCTGATAGGCCTCGACGATCTCCTCCTGCAGCTGCAGGGTGCGATCCACCGCCCAGCGGTCCAGCTCGATCATCCGCGAGGGTTCGACCAGATTCTCCGCCGGTTCAAATCCGTTAAGGTTTGAGAGGAGAAAACGGGCCGTGTTACGGATACGCCGGTAGGCATCCGCTGTCCGCTTGAGAATCTCGTCGGAGACGCTCATCTCGTTGCGGTAGTCGGTAGCCGCCACCCAGAGGCGGATGATATCGGCCCCCAGGGTCTTCAGCACCTTCTGCGGCGCCACCACATTGCCCAGCGATTTGGACATCTTTCGGCCGTCCGCGTCCACCGTAAAGCCGTGGGTCAGCACCCCTTTGTAAGGGGCACAGTCGTTCATCGCCACCGAGGTCATCAGCGACGACTGAAACCATCCCCGATGCTGATCCGAACCCTCCAGATAGAGATCGGCGGGAAAGCTCAATCCCTCGCGGGCTTCCAGCACACAGCGATGGGTGACACCGGAGTCGAACCAGACATCCAGCGTATCGGTGACCTTTTCATAGTCGCCAGCCGCATCCCCCAGCAACTCCTCAGGCTCCAGACTGAACCAGGCCTCAAAGCCTGCCGCCTCGACCCGCGTTGCGACCGCTTCGATCAATTCCACGGTATTGGGGGCCAGCTCCCCGGTCTGCTTGTGGACAAACAGGGTGATCGGCACACCCCAGGTGCGCTGGCGGGAGATACACCAGTCGGGCCGACTCTCCACCATGCCCTGGATCCGGGCCTTACCCCAGTCGGGCATCCACTGCACTTTGTCGATCTCCCGCAGGGCAGATTGGCGCAATCCGTTCTGTTCCATGCTGACGAACCACTGCGGGGTCGCACGGAAGATGATCGGTGTCTTGTGACGCCAGCAATGGGGATAGCTGTGGCGCAGCCGCTCCTCATGCACCAGTGCGCCCCGGTCCTGCAATACTTCGATTACCTTTTCGTTGGCCTGCAACACATGCTGACCGGCAAACAGCTCGGTGCCATCGACAAAGCAACCGTTACTTCCCACCGGGTTATCCACCGGAAGCTTGTAGCGGGCACCCACCACATAGTCATCGAGACCATGGCCGGGTGCGGTGTGCACGGCGCCGGTACCCGCCTCCAGGGTGACGTGCTCACCCAGAATCACCGGCACCTGACGCTGATAGAAAGGGTGTTCCAGGCTCAAGCCCTCAAAGGCTTCGCCCTTGGCATAACCCACTACGTGATAGCGCTCGACACCGAAGCGGTCCATCACATCCTTCAGCATGGCGTCGGCGACGACCAAACGCTCTTTTCCCTGTTCACCTTCGCACTCCACCACGGCGTATTCGAGTGACGGGTTGAGTGCCACCGCCTGGTTGGCCGGCAGGGTCCAGGGTGTGGTGGTCCAGATCACCATCGACAAAGGCCCCTCGCCGCACCCCTCGGGCACATGGTGACAACGATCGATCAGCGCCGATTCGTCCACGACCTTGAAGCGCACGTCGATGGCGTAAGAATCTTTGTCCTGGTACTCCACCTCAGCCTCGGCCAGCGCAGAGCCGCAGTCGGTACACCAGTGCACCGGCTTGTAACCCTTCTGTACATGGTTGTTGGCGACGATGCCACCGAGGGAGCGAATGATGTTGGCCTCGAACTGATGATCCATGGTGAGATAGGGGTTGTCCCAGTCACCCATCACACCCAGGCGCTTGAAATCCTCCCGCTGACCATCGACCTGCTTTTTCGCGTACTCGCGACAGGCCTTGCGGAACTGAGCCACTGTCACTTTCTTACCCGGCTTGCCGATCTTCTTCTCCACCTGCAGCTCG
Organism: Candidatus Thiodiazotropha sp. (ex Monitilora ramsayi); assembly: GCA_025655595.1. Lineage (GTDB taxonomy): Bacteria > Pseudomonadota > Gammaproteobacteria > Chromatiales > Chromatiaceae > Thiodiazotropha. Next base: position 437,517 of record JAHXIO010000005.1, on the reverse strand, counting down.
ATGGGCAGGCCATGGCAGTCCCAGCCCGGCACATAGGGGGCGTCGTAGCCGTCCAGGGTGCGGCTTTTAACTATGACGTCCTTGAGGATCTTGTTCACCGCATGGCCGATATGGATATCGCCGTTTGCGTAGGGAGGCCCGTCGTGCAGGATGAAAGTGGGACGGCCTGCGCATGCCTCGCGTACCTTTTTATAGAGGTCAATCTCTTCCCACTGTTTCAGTCTCTCCGGCTCGCGTTGAGCCAGATTACCGCGCATGGGGAAATCGGTCTTGGGTAGGTTGAGTGTCTGCTTGTAGTCGCTCACGTACTGCCGCCTGTCAAAAGGTGCGAAAAAATAGAGTATTGAATCTTAAATCACTGTCAGGCGCAAAGTTTCCTGCGATTTTACGCACTGTTCGATGCTCAGGGGGTGTCGCTGAGTCGGATGGACCAGAGAGACCAGCCTAATTCGCGATGCCGTGGATCTCCCTGGCGGCATCCGCATCACGCAGAATCTGCTGCCGAAGCTCGTCGAAGTTCTCAAATTTCTTCTCGTCCCGCAGTTTCTGTACGAACTCCACACTGACATGCGCTCCGTAGACACTGCGATCGAAATCGAACAGATGGACTTCGAGCAGATAGCGGGTATCACCCTCCACAGTGGGCCGTATCCCGATATTCGCCACACCGGGTAGCGCCTCCTCACCCAATCCGTCGACCCTCACGGCATAGACACCCCGTAATGGGCTTACCCGCCGGTGCAGATTGACATTCATTGTGGGAAAGCCGATGGTGCGTCCACGTTCGTCACCGTGCGCGACCCGTCCGCAGATTCGGTAGGTTCGACCCAGGCACTGATTCGCCGTCTCGAAGTTCCCCTCGGTCAGCAGTTCCCGAATACGGGTGCTGCTGACCCGATCCGCGTCCAGCTTGTAGGTATTCATATTCTCCACCTCGAAGCCGTGCTGCGTACCCATGCGCTGCAATAGCGAAAAATCACCCTGTCGGCGACTACCAAAGCGGAAATCGTCCCCCACGGAGAGAAAACGGGCGCCCAGCCCATCGACCAGGAGTTCCTCCACAAAATGCTCCGCCTGCATAGCGGCAAGGCGTTTATTGAATTCAAGCACCACCACCCGCTCGATCCCCACATCATGGATGGCCTGTAGTTTCTCCCTTAGCCGGGTCAATCTGGCAGGTGCGGTTGCTGCCTGAAAAAACTCTCTGGGTTGAGGCTCAAAGGTAACCACGGTCGTCGGCAGGTTTAACTCCACCCCCTTCTCCATCAGGTGCCGAAATACAGACTGGTGCCCAAGATGTACACCATCGAAATTTCCAATGGTGGCGACACAGCCGTGGTGAGCCGATTTCAGATTATGGAGTCCGCGAACCAGTTGCATAAAAAAAGCCGTCCTTACAGGAACGGCCAATTATAGGGAATGTAGATAATTAGGGCATCCCCCCAACTGCACGATGAGTCGCGAATTGCGGATCTGGTGGTGACTCGACCGGGAGTGTGGAACTCCTCCCGGTCGATAACAGGCGCTTAACGGTTACTTGGCGTAGCGATTGTGATTGAAGACCATATCCCCTCCAGGCGCCGCTTGATGGCAGGCTACACAACCCTTGGCCATCCCCTTACCGACCCGGCCAGCCAGGCTCACACCTTTCGGATTCTTCAGTACGGACCCGTCCGGTCCATACTTGACCCAGAACCAGTCCTTAATTTCAGCATCGTAACCCCTGCGCTGATACATAACAGTCACGGCCTTCAGATACTTTTCAGGATCATCGGCAACGGCGGTCTTACTGACGCCCTCGCCACCGTAGTTACGCTTGATAATCAGAATGCCATTGTTTTTACCCACCGTGAGACGGGTATCGATAGTGTCGAGTATCGCCCCGTGGGGATGCGTGCCCGTATAGGGGACTGACATGATTGCATTCTTACCGGTATAGCGGGCTGCACTCATTTTCGCCCAGAGATCCGCGGCGTAGTTAACATCAGCTTTGCCGCCAAAAGGCGCGGCCTGGGCAGATACCGCAAATAGCATTGATGTTGCCGCCACGATCATTTTTTTATGTTTCATCTCTCTCCTCACTTCTCTTTCGAGGTCATGTTAATAACCGCTTTCACCAGCCTCGGTCCATCGCGGGTCCGCACAGCACCCAATGAACCACCATCTGCCAATCGCAGCATGTCGATGGGTTCCCCAGGAAATCTGTATTCGCGTAGCTGTTCACCTGTTTCGCTTGACAATTCCCACACCCTGCCGCTTTCCAGCGAAACAATGAGTACACCGTCCCGGTAGTCCAGGTCAGTCGAGAGTCGCTCCGGTAACTGACGAGTCCACACAATCCCGCCATTGTCCACATCAACCGATAGCAGGCTATGGTCGTAGCCACTGAAGATAAGCCGGTTCTCCACCACCAGCGGCGTGGTCAATATGGTTGGATATCGCTTACGCCAGAGGGTGTTACCCTGATGATCCAGGGTGATGACCTCCCGTCCGAAAGTGGTCGTGACGATTCGACCGTCCGGCAGGGCAACGGGGCTGTAGACCATCTCCTGGCCAAGGGGTGTGGACCAGCGGATTTCCCCGTTTAGCCGATCGATCGCCCAAAGGTACCCACGACTTCCTCCGGTAAAAAGCAGATCACCGAACAGGGCAGGCGGATAGACCCAACCAGGGAAGTGCTGCTCCCAGATAACCTGGCCATCTCCGCTGCTCAGCACCTGAAGCAGACCATCCCGGCCGGCAAGAATCAGACGTTTTTCATCCAGCACCACGGAAAAACCTTGTGCAGCAGTATCCCGTCGCCAGACGATATCTCCGCTATTGGCATCCAGTGCATAGAGGCCGCCGCTGCCACTCACTACCACATGCCGATCAACCAGCACTGGGGTAGTGGTTTGCTGGCCGTTCAGTTGTCGCCATCGCGGCTCGAGCGTGTTGCTGTCGAAAGCAAAAAGACCTGAATCAGAGAGGATGATCGGTGCTGGTTGTACCGGTTCCTTCATCTCATCGGCAATTGTCGGCACTGCCATGACAGCCAGCAAGGCTGCAACAAGGTGTCGCGACATGAAATAAAACATGCCTCTCTCCAGTTCGACCAAAGAGGCACAGTTGCGCCTCCGCTTACAGATCAATACGTAGACAAGAGGCTGACGGATTCAGTGTTTGACTGATCGAAAATCGTTGGGCCTGACACCCATGACAAGTAGAGAGAGAAAATAGATAGCTGCCGCACAGCCAATCCAAATAACCAGATATTGGATACGAGCCCAGAAACTGATACCCAGCCAATAGTTGAGATCACCCGCAATCCACACCAGGAAGAGAGCCATAATACCCCCGGCAACCATGGCGCGTACAAGCAGGCTTGCCCAGCCACGTCTTGGTTGTAGGGTATTATCCTTTCTCAGTCCCCGGTAGAGCAGAAAAGCATTGAGGGCAGACGAACAGGTGGTCGCGAGGGCCAATCCCGCATGGGCCAATGGAAACACCAGGATGATATTGAAGACCATGTTAGCCACCATGGCGATAATCCCGATCCTGACAGGCGTCTTGGTATCCTGTCTGGCATAGAATCCCGGCGCCAAGATTTTAATCAACATAATCGCCAACAGTCCAGGCGCATAGGCCATAAGACTCAGTGTTGCCATAGTGACGTCATGTTCGTTGAACGCCTCCGAATAGAAGAGCGTCGCCAGCATGGGGCCCGCCAGCAGCAATAAACCGATGGCCGAGGGTATGCCCAACAGCAGGGTCACGCGCAGCGCCCAGTCGAGGGTATCGGAAAACTCTTGGGACGATTTTTCAGAGTGCTTGCGCGACAGATTGGGGAGGATCACTGTGCCCAGCGCTACAGCCAGTATACCCACGGGAAACTCCATCAGCCGATCGGAGTAGTAGAGCCAGGAGATACTGCCACTGACCAGAAAAGAGGCAATCAATGTATCCAGCAGGAGATTCAGCTGACTCACTGATACCCCGAAGAGCGCAGGGATCATCAGCTTCATTACTTTCACCACGCCCGGGTCTTTAAAGGCAACCTTGGGGCGGGGGATCAATCTCAGCTGGTGGAGAAAAGGCAGTTGAAACGTAAACTGTACCACGCCTGCAAAGAGCACTCCCCAGGCCAGTGCTACAACCGGCACCTCCATGTAGTGTGAAAGAAAGAGTGCACAGGTTATCAAAGAGATATTGAGCAGGGCCGGCGTAAAGGCTGCCGCACCAAAACGGTTGTGGGTATTGAGTATGCCGCCGGAGAACGCCGTCAGGGATATAAAGAAGAGATAGGGAAATGTCAGATACAACATATCTACCGCAAGATGGTATTTTCCCTCATCTTCAAACCAAAAGCCTGGCGCAAAGATAAAAACCAGCACCGGTGCGGCCAGAACGCCGATTGCCGTGGCCACCAGCAACACCATGCCCAGGCTACCGGCCATTTTATTGACAAAGTCCTGTAACGCCTCCTGGGTGCCTTTTGTCCGGTACTCCGTAAGAACGGGCACAAACGCAAGAGAAAACGCTCCCTCAGCAAAGAGACGACGCAAAAAATTGGGGATTTTAAAGGCGACAAAAAAGGCATCGGTCGCCGCATCGGCACCAAACATACGGGCCAAGACCAGATCTCGGGTAAATCCCAGGATTCTGGAGATCATGGTATTGCTGCCGACAGCGGCAAATGAACGGAGAAACGAAGCCAGTGGTTTTTCCTTATATATATACTAAATCCGCCATGACAGAGACGTCTTCAAGAGGACCCCTTGCGGATTATGCCCTTATCGCGGATTTCCAGAACCAGTGCAGGACTTTAGCAGGTGAGACTGGCTGCCGTAAAACGGTTGACAACACACGCCGGATTGGGGAGAATTCGCCCCCTTTATTGAAGCCAGTTTGATTCAGGAGACAACCTTGGCCAACTCAGCCCAAGCACGTAAACGCGCACGCCAGGCCGACAAGCGGCGTTCACGCAATCAGGCGCAGCGTAGTGAAATGCGCACCCATATCAAAAAGGTTGCAAAACAGATTGCCGACGGCGATAAAGAAGGCGCCGTTGCTGCCTATCAAGCCGCCTTGCCGGTCATCGACAGCGCAGCCGGTAAGGGCCTGATTCACAAGAATAAGGCTGCTCGCCACAAGAGCCGCATGAACGTTCAGATCAGGGCCATGTAAGTCCATATCAGGATTGAAAAAAAACCGGCCAATGGCCGGTTTTTTCTTTTCAGGCAACCGATGTGGATCTCTTCCGGATCAATCTAGACATTCGCCGAACCGTGAAGCAGATATCAGTCCAAAAACTGCGTGCAGGACAATGAATTAGAGGAGCACCAAGTTATCCCGGTGAATCAACTCCTCCTCATCCACATAACCTAGAATAGACTCAATTTGGCCACTGGGTTTGCCCATGATCTTTGCCGTCTCCTGGGCATCGTAATTCACCAATCCGCGCGCCACCTCACGGCCCGTCCTATCCAGGCAGACCACCGCTTCCCCCCGGGAGAAGCCTCCGTTCACCTCACAGACACCGACTGCCAGCAGACTGCTGCCCTTTTGTTGCAGCACACGAACCGCACCGTCATCCAGCATGAGACTGCCCCGCGGTTGTAACTGGCCTGCCAGCCAGCGTTTTCTGGCTGCCTGCGGCTCTTGTACCGGCACCAACAACGTACCGACCTGTTCGCCCCGGCTGATTGCCTCAACTACTCGCTCCTTGCGCCCGGAAGCGATCACGGTACCGGCTCCCGAACGGGCAGCCAGACGCGCAGCGCGTACCTTGGTCACCATGCCACCGAGCCCAAGGCCCCCAACACTACCACCGGCAACGGCATCCAACTGTGGATTATCCACGCGGGTCTCGCCGATCAGGTTGGCATGGGGATTGAACCTGGGATCCGCATCGAACAGTCCCTCCTGGTCGGTAAGAAGTACCAGCAATTCAGCCTCGATCAGGTTCGCTACCAGCGCGGCCAGAGTATCGTTGTCGCCGAAGCGCAGCTCATCCGTGGTTACCGTATCGTTCTCGTTGACAACGGGTACCACGCCCAATTCAAGCAGGGTACGCAGCGTACTGCGTGCATTGAGATAGCGAGAGCGATCGGCCAGGTCATCCCGGGTCAGCAAAATCTGCGCCGTATGCAGGCCATATTGCTGAAAACAGGCCTCCCAGGCATGCACCAATCCCATCTGACCGATAGCTGCCGCTGCCTGCAGTTCGTTCAGGTTATGCGGACGCCTTTGCCAGCCCATGCGACTCATGCCCTCAGCCACCGCTCCAGAAGAGACCAGCATCACCTCGTGACCGGCATTGCGCAGTGCCGCCACCTGCGACACCCAGCCGGAAAGCTGTTCGTGAGAGAGTCCCTTACCGTCTGCGGTCAACAGCGCACTGCCGATCTTGATGACCCAGCGTTTGGCATTGGCGATTTTTTCACGGCTAATCATCTGATGTTCAATCTTACTGCTAGTTGTTCTGAACTGAACGCATATTTTCGGGCGGTAAGCGGCGCAGGACAATTCATCTGCTTTCCAACCCCGCCATCCCATTCAGCGGAGTCCGCATTCAACCAAGCGGATCCCAGGTTGCATCGGTATCGGTATCACTATCTGTCTCTACCCACTCCTCTCGCCAGATAGCCTCCAGACGTTGCATCAGATCCGCGCTGAGCTGCCCTATCCCCTCTCCAGTGGCGGCTGAGATACCATAGACCGGACCCTGCCAATCCAATGCCTGGATCAGACTCTGTCGCCTCGATTGGTACTCATCCTCCGGTAGCAGATCGATCTTATTCAATACCAGCCAGCGCTCTTTGTCCGCCAGCTCCGATGAAAAACCGAACAACTCACGTTCAATCTGTCGAATCTGCTCAACTGGGTGGATCACCGCATCCATTGGGGCGATATCCACCAGATGGAGCAGCAGACGAGTACGGGAGAGATGTTTGAGAAACTGCAGGCCGAGACCAGCCCCCTTGGCTGCCCCTTCTATCACACCGGGGATGTCAGCTACCACAAAGCTCTGATCCCGGCCCAGACTGACTACGCCCAGATGGGGGTAGAGGGTGGTGAACGGGTATTCGGCCACCTTCGGTCGCGCACTGGAGATGCGACTGATCAGGCTGGACTTACCGGCATTGGGCATACCGAGCAATCCCACATCCGCCAGGAGTATCAGCTCCAGCAACAGCTCCCGACGTTCCCCCTCTGTACCGTGGGTAAACTGCCTCGGTGTGCGATTTGTACTGCTCTTGAAGTGAACGTTGCCGATACCCCGCTCGCCCCCCCTGGCGACCAAGAGCTGTTCACCGTGCTCAAGCAGCTCACCGATCATCTCACTGGTCATCTCATCCATGATACGGGTCCCGACAGGCACCCGTACATAGAGATCCTGCCCCTTGCGCCCGGTACGTTCACGCCCCATCCCGTTCTGACCCCGCTCGGCCTTATGGGTACGCTGGGTGCGAAAATCGACAAGGGTATTGAGCCCGCTGTCGGCAACCAGAAAGACGCTGCCGCCATGTCCTCCGTCGCCGCCATCAGGGCCACCTTTGGGAATATACTTCTCCCGCCGAAAGCTGGCGCAGCCGTTGCCGCCGTCCCCGGCAATGACCTTGATCCTGGCTTCGTCTACGAATTTCATGATGCGTTCAATGCCCTTTTCACCGGTCGTGCAATCCGGACCGCTATAACGTAAAAAGCCCCGTCATTTGACGAGGCTTTTGAGTGCTGGTACCGGATAGGGACTACTCAGCGACAACACTCACATATTTTCTGTTCTGTGGGCCCTTGACCTCGAACTCCACTTTACCGTCCGCCGTAGCGAACAGGGTGTGGTCCTTGCCGATGCCCACATTCACGCCTTTGTGAAACTGGGTACCGCGCTGGCGTACGATGATGTTGCCCGCTTTTACTGCCTGGCCGCCATAAATTTTGACGCCCAATCGTTTGGATTCTGAATCGCGACCGTTACGTGTACTACCGCCTGCTTTTTTATGTGCCATCTCTATTCTCTCCTCAGCCGCTGATGCCGGTGACCTGTAACTCGGTGTACCACTGGCGGTGACCCTGGCGCTTCATATGGTGTTTCCGGCGGCGGAATTTGATGATTTTCACCTTTTGTCCACGACCATGGGACTTCACGGTTGCCGTGACCTTGCCACCATCCACGTATGGGGTACCGATTTTCACGTTATCGCCGTCTGTGATCATTAGAACTTTGTCCAGATCGACAGAAGCACCCTCGTCAGCGGTCAGCATTTCGACCTTGATCGTGTCACCCTCGGAAACGCGATACTGCTTGCCGCCGGATTGAATTACCGCATACATTGCATTCACCCTGAAAAAACCGTTATCCACCCGCCGGACCCCCGGCGAGGTAAAGAGGCGGAATTCTACCTACTCCCCCAAACCGGGTCAACTCCCGCTGCACGCCCGGGCAATCACGATCGGCGCTTTTCCGCCTCGATGAAGATACGTTTCACTGCCGGGAATTGCTGCTTGATGGACTTATCCATTTCCCCGATGACCGATTCCACCTTGTCGGCACTGGCCCGGTCCTCGAAGTCGACACTGAGATTGACCAGAATAAAATCGGGTCCCATATGCATAGTCAGCACCTCATTCACATGCTCAACCGTGGTTTGGGCCGCTACCAGGCTGCGAATATCCCGTACGACAGCACGATTTGCGCTCTCGCCGATCAGCAATCCTTTGGTCTCGTAGGCGAGCCAGATCGCGGTACCCACCAATATCAGGCCGATTACCACCGATGCTAGGCCGTCAAACAGAGGGTTGCCTGTAAACTGACTCAAAGCCACTCCGGCGAAGGCGACCAAAAATCCAAGCATGGCAGCGCTGTCCTCGAACAGCACCACGAATATGGACGGATCTTTCGCCCTTTGGACCGCTTCCAGATAACCCCATTTCCCCTTGGCGCAAGTAAATTCACGAAAGGCAAAAAGCCAGGCTCCCCCCTCGAACACCATGGCCAGGCCGAGTACGATGTAGTTGATGAGTGGATTCTCTATCGCCTCTGGATGCGAGATATGCTTGATACCTTCATAGATCGAGATACCACCACCCAAGGCGAATATCAGGATCGCGACAATGAAACTCCAGAAATAGATCTCTTTGCCATGACCAAAGGGAAGTCTTCATCCGCAGGACGCTTCGACCTCGCGATACCGTAGAGCAACAATCCCTGGTTGCCTGTATCCACCATCGAGTGGATGCCCTCGGAGAGCATTGCTGAACCGCCGGTCATAAATGCGGCAATGAATTTGGTCACGGATATGAGCGTGTTACCAATCAGCGCCGCAAAAATCACTTTTTTCGATCCGGAAGCCATTTCCTCTCCTGGTCTACGTACTTGAACAGTCAACCACATTGACTGAAAAAATATCCGCCCGCTATTATCCATAAATAAGAAGGCGCTACCTAACTCCAACCTGTGAACATTTCACATTTACCGGCCATCGCCTTTCAGGCATAAAAAAACCCGCACGGGCGGGTCGTAAGAATTTAATAAGTGGAATATGGAGCCGGCGAGAGGATTCGAACCCCCGACCAGCTGATTACAAATCAGCTGCTCTACCAGCTGAGCTACGCCGGCTGAAGAATGCGGATTCTATGTGTTTCTGGCTTGTGTGGCAAATTCAGAGACAGTTTGTCGGTTTCGACTCCATCTGAGGCTGAATTTTCAATAACTCCTGCCATTTACTCTCGGTCAGAGGGGATTCACCGGTATAGGCGTAAGTTACCCAATAGCGTGTCTGTTGGCGGTACCTGGGCCTGACCTCAGGGTCAAATCCCAGGGCGGCTATCTGATCTTTTCGCGCCTGCGCCCGCTCAAGATCGGTAAACAGACCCAATGATATGGCATGAGCCAGTTCGCCACTGGTAAAACGCCAGATGTCCGCCACACCCGCAGCCTCCAGGTTCTTGGCTGTAGCGATCGCCTCAGTTCGTGTGGAGCGGGAGGGAATCAGTACCCAATAACCTGCCTGTGCATTTATGGTTTCCGAGGAGATATCCGGGCTGACGCCCAATGCACGCAGCTGAGCAGAGACCAACTCAGCCTCTGCCCGCTTCTCGAAGATACCCAGGATTTCACACTGCTTTACCGGTGGGGCCTGCATAAATTGATCAGGTAGCTCAGTTGTGTCCATTACTGACACCTCATCGGTTGGTGAGTCTACGCCGGATGCAGTCTCCTGGGGTTCAGGATCCATCTCCTGTGAAGGTGGCTCTACAGGTGGGGATGTCGCCTCCATCTCAACTTGATCATCCGGTGCCTCATTAACCACATCTGGCACCGGCTCACCCGCCAAACGGAGATCGCCAACCGAGTCCTGATCCTTTAGGATCGGCTTAACCTCCTTTTGTTGCTGGGGATACAACCAGATGAAAAGACCCAGGTTGGCAATGACGAGGATGGAAAAAAACCACTTCATGATCAATCAACTTTACCGGCAATCAGGGCCAGTCCATGGAGAACGAGATTGGGTGCCAGACGGTGATCAACCCTGAGATTTTCGGAGAGGAAATGCGAACCTCCGCCAGTCACCAGGCACTCCACAGGTGTGCCACTCTCTTTCTGTAGCATCTCTACCATCCGTTCCACAGATGAGGCCGTAGCCAGCATAGCACCGGAATGTATTCCAGTTGCGGTATCTGTCGCAAAATAATTAATCTTTCCACTACTATCGAAAAGCGGTATCTCTGTATTCGCAAACAGGCATCGCGGGATGAGATGCAGCCCGGGTAAGATAACCCCGCCCAGATGTTTTCCATCAGCATCCACCCCATCCAGGGTTGTTGCGGATCCACAGTCTACGACAACCAGTGCTGCTTTAGAAATTGCACGCGCCGCCAGCATCGCCAGCCAGCGATCGACTCCAAGCTGACTCGGTTCCCGGTATCCGTTTGTCACACCAAGTTCACTTGCCTTTGACTCAGCCAAGCACGGAGTGATTCGCCAGTTGCCGGATACCCATTCCATAATTCTTCGGTTTCCGTCCGCCTGCAGCACACTGGATATGTAGACTTCACACGGCTGGTCCAGTCTTTTCCAGGCAGAGAGCATTGAATCTACAGGATCTCCTGTATCTGTCTTCTGAACGATATCGGCCAGCAACTCCTCTTCTGAGGCCCATTTTGCCGCGGTGTTGCCAATGTCGACAAAAAGCCTCATCTCACCACCCGGTTGCCCCGTAGACTGACTTCACCCGCATGGAACAATCTTTCCCCTTCCTGGGTTTTCAAGCGGATTGCCCCGGTGATATCGATACCAAGATGTGTCCCATGATGACATTGTGTTGCACTACGGATCTCCACCTCCTCACCAACCATCAGGTCATATCGGTGCCACTCATCAACAAAAGCCGCCAAGCCTTCCCGCTGATAGATACTGATAATCCGGATCATCTGACTGATCAACAGCGCGGCAAATTCGTTTCGGTTAAAGGGTACGATACCCGGGATCGAGTTCAGGTCGACCCAGGGCTGATCGATAGACATACCCGCTTCACCTAGGTAAGTATTGAGTCCGACACCGATGACAACTTGAGAGGGACCGCTGGACTCGCCGGAGACCTCGAGCAGCAGCCCCGCGAGCTTTCTCTTCTTCCAAAGGATGTCGTTTGGCCACTTCAAACCTGCCTCATGACAATTCAACTCATGTAATACACGCAGTACACCGATGGCGGCGGCAAGACTGAGTCCGGCCACCTGCATCGGCGCAAAATCAAATCGCCATAATATGGAAAAGTATATATTTCGACCGTAAGGAGAGACCCACTGCCGACCACGTCGCCCTCGCCCTGACAGTTGCTGTTCTGCCAGACAGACCGCTCCGGAGCTTTCACCCGCCTCACCACGCTGCATAAGCCAGGTATTGGTCGAGGTCAGGGTATCGTGCAGATAGAGATTTCCCATCGTCTGTCGATCTTCATCAGAAAGGTTTTGTAGGATACCTTTCTTTTCCAACAGATCCAGAGGCGCCCGAAGGCGGTAACCACGACCTTTGACCGCATCGATATCCAGCCCGAAGGCATCTGTCGCTTGTTGTAATCGTTTCCAGACCGCCGCCCGACTGATACCCAGCCGCCTCCCCAAAGCCTCACCGGAGTGAAAGTGCCCGTCAGCCAGAAATCTGATGAGTTGAGTGTCAGCTTGCATTTCCCTTAAGCCACGCCGCTTGCCTGGCCCGTTGAGCGTCACCAGGCTCTTCTGGAAGATAGAAATAGCATGTATCAGCCGGTGCTGGACGGGGCGTCACATCAAATCGCATGAGTTCGTCACGCCGATAGACATGTATGGGCAGACTCTCTCCCGGCTGGATTTCTGCGATATGCGCCTCCATATCTGATACGTTCATCCGTAACCCATCCAAGGCAACAATCTCATCACCAGCGGAAAGGCCCGCCTGTTGGGCCGCACCATTATCGTAGACCTGTTGCAAGACAACGGTACCCCCTCTCTCTTGCCACTTCGCACCCAACACGGGTTTGACCGGCGCCGGTTCAGGCTTCGAAGATAAGAAACCTCCGACATCGGACGCGGATTTTGCCGGCAGTAGGTGGAGTTCTATCCCGAATTCACGCAGAGTGCCCTCCAATGGCAGATCATCGGTCGAACGCAGTCCTACATCGAAAAAATCACTGAAATCCTCACCGCTCACCTCTTTTACCAGACTTTCGAATCCACCTTCCGGCAATCCAGTACCCGTCCTGCCGTGACGCTGCCATGCCAGCCGCATCACATCATCCAGCGTACATTTACCCTGACTTTTAAAACGAAGCGTAAGATCGAGTAGCATTGCCAACAATGCCCCTTTTGCATAGTAACTGACAATGGCATTAGGGGCATTTTCGTCCTGTTTGTAAAATTTGGTCCAGGCATCGAAGCTGGACTCTTCAAGTGTCTGCTTGTGACGACCGTTGCCTCGCATGACCCGTGTAACAGTCTCCGCAACCATTTCGAAGTAGTCGCTGAGCTCAATCACACCGCTACGCACCAGGATCAACTCATCGTAGTAGGAGGTAATACCCTCGAAAACCCAGAGCTGCCGAGTATAGACCTCCTGCTGTGTTCCCTGATCCTGGAACACCCTGGGAGTAATCCTCTTCACGTTCCACAAATGAAAATATTCATGGCTGCACAAACCCAACAGACGGCGGTACCCCTTACTGATCTTCTGCATGGATTTCGTCGGCAGATCCCGTCGGCTGATCATCAGGCTGGTGGAGTTGCGATGCTCAAGTCCGCCGTATCCATCTCCAACCACCCAAAGCAGAAAAAGATAGTCCTGGACAGGCAATTCCCGAAACAAACGGACCTGTTCGTCACAAATCGACTCAAGATCGGAGCATATTCTCTTCAGGTCAGGCTTAGCTTTTCCACTGACCACAAATCGGTGCTGGCGGCCATCTACGCAAAATTCGGCACACGTATAGCGTCCCATCTCCATGGGGTAATCGAGTAATGCCTCATAGTTTTGCGCTTGGTAAGAGCCAAAACCGCGACTATCGACAGTGACTTGAGGCATTGCTGTGGCCAGTTGCCAGTCATGGTAAACCTCACCATCCGGGGGAGCGATATCTAGCTGACAAGAGAGATCTTCCTGTCCCTCAACAGCCAGAAACACACTGGGGCCGTTGAAGTAGGCGTGTGATGTGTCTACATGCGCTGACCTTACAGAGAGATCCCAGGCGTAGACTTGATAGACAACCTGGAGCGGGCCATCCACCGCCTGGGCTTGCCAGGTCTGTTTGTCCCTTTTTACAAAACTCACGGGCTCATCATTGCAGGTGGCGGTAATCGTGACGATATTTTTTGCAAAATCACGCACCATGTAACTACCCCGGATCCAAGCAGGCAGATAGAGTATCTGACCAGACGGATCTGGGCCTGAAATCTGCAAACGAACCTGTAAAATATGCGCCTCAGGCGATATCGGTGTGATGTGGTAATGAATCATGGTTGGCTCCAATCCAGGACCGCCTTCTTAGCCGTTGGATTGATTGGACGGGCCAATAGCCCGGATACCGTGGCTGTTACCTCATACTTCGCACCAGTTTCAACCGGCATATAGACCGAGCTGCCATAGACACTGTCGATCAACCCCATGTGCCTGCTAATCTCTGAAACAAAACCATCGAGCCATAAATTGTCTCTTGCCACATCATAACGCCTGATTGGAACATCAAGATCGCTGGTACGCTCAGCAATGCTCTCCAGTCTGACAACCGGAGTTTTACCCAGCAGCGACATCCAGGGTTTCCACTTGATAAAACGGGCATCGAGTCGCCACTCGGGAGTATTGATAGAAAAGCTCCGGCTGGATTGCTGAGTGACCAATTGCACGGAAGTGCCCGATAATGAACTCTCTCCAATAACGATTTCAGCCAGTGCGATCTCTCGTGTGAGCTGCTGATAAGTTTGCACGTTCAAAAGCAACAGAGTGGCAAAGCCACCCACCATTGTCAGTGATAAACCCAGGAATCCATTGACTCCGCTCAATAAAAAACGCCGACGTTTCACCAACGTCAGTAAAGCGTAAGTCATCAGTAACAGACCGCAAATCGTCAGCGTGACAGTTGTAAGCATATGGTGAGTTTAAAGAAACTCGTAGAGAAGAAAACCTCTATACGGACAAAAGAGAGAACGGAATTCTAATTTGCATAAAAAAACCCCGAATCCATAAGGATTCGGGGTTTCGGAATAAAACCTGGCAGTGTCCTACTTTCGCATGGGGAAACCCCACACTATCATCGGCGCTAAGTCGTTTCACTTCCGAGTTCGGGATGGGATCGGGTGGTACCAACACGCTATGGCCGCCAGGTAAACTGGTGGAGTCGCTCCTTCGGAACGACTCGGCATTCGGTAAGATCGCTATTGAGTAATGGGTGTCTTGCGTTTGCTCGAACCTGACCCAAAACGTTTGGGTGTTATATGGTCAAGCCTCACGGGCAATTAGTACTGGTTAGCTTCACGCATTACTGCGCTTCCACACCCAGCCTATCAACGTTGTAGTCTTCAACGGCCCTTCAGGGACCTTAAAGGTCCAGTGAGATCTTATCTTGGGAGGGGCTTCCCGCTTAGATGCTTTCAGCGGTTATCCTGTCCGTATTTAGCTACCCGGCAGTGCCACTGGCGTGACAACCGGAACACCAGAGATACGTCCACTCCGGTCCTCTCGTACTAGGAGCAGCTTCCCTCAAATCTCAAACGCCCACGGCAGATAGGGACCGAACTGTCTCACGACGTTCTAAACCCAGCTCGCGTACCACTTTAAATGGCGAACAGCCATACCCTTGGGACCGACTTCAGCCCCAGGATGTGATGAGCCGACATCGAGGTGCCAAACACCGCCGTCGATATGAACTCTTGGGCGGTATCAGCCTGTTATCCCCGGAGTACCTTTTATCCGTTGAGCGATGGCCCTTCCATACAGAACCACCGGATCACTAAGACCTACTTTCGTACCTGCTCGACTTGTCTGTCTCACAGTCAAGCACCCTTATGCCTTTGCACTCATAGCACGATGTCCGACCGTGCCGAGGGTACCTTCGTGCTCCTCCGTTACTCTTTGGGAGGAGACCGCCCCAGTCAAACTACCCACCATACACTGTCCCTAACCCGGATAACGGGTCGAGGTTAGAACTCCAAACATGTCAGGGTGGTATTTCAAGGTTGGCTCCACGAAGACTGGCGTCTCCGCTTCAAAGCCTCCCACCTATCCTACACAAACATATTCAAAGTCCAGTGCAAAGCTGTAGTAAAGGTTCACGGGGTCTTTCCGTCTAGCCGCGGGTACACTGCATCTTAACAGCGATTTCAATTTCACTGAGTCTCTGGTGGAGACAGCGTGGCCATCGTTACGCCATTCGTGCAGGTCGGAACTTACCCGACAAGGAATTTCGCTACCTTAGGACCGTTATAGTTACGGCCGCCGTTTACCGGGGCTTCGATCAAGAGCTTCGTCCGAGGACTAACCCCATCAATTAACCTTCCGGCACCGGGCAGGCGTCACACCCTATACTTCCTCTTTCGAGTTTGCAGAGTGCTATGTTTTTAGTAAACAGTCGCAGCCACCTGGTCACTGCAACCCTCTTCTGCTCCGAGAGCAAGTCTCTTCACATACCAAGGGCGTACCTTCTCCCGAAGTTACGGTACTATTTTGCCTAGTTCCTTCACCAGAGTTCTCTCAAGCGCCTTGGGATTCTCACCCTACCCACCTGTGTCGGTTTAGAGTACGGTTACTTATTACCTGAAGCTTAGAGGTTTTTCCTGGAAGCATGGCATCAATCACTTCGCTTCACATGGAAGCTCGTCATCACGTCTCAGAATTGCCGGTCCGGATTTACCTAAACCGACTCCCTACACGCTTAAACCGGGATAACCAACACCCGGATGATCTAGCCTTCTCCGTCACCCCATCGCAATAATAAGTAGTTCCGGAATATTAACCGGATTCCCATCGACTACGCATTTCTGCCTCGCCTTAGGGGCCGACTAACCCTGCGCCGATTAGCGTTGCGCAGGAAACCTTGGGTTTTCGGCGAGGGGGCCTCTCACCCCCTTTATCGTTACTCATGTCAGCATTCGCACTTCTGATACCTCCAGCATGCCTTACAGCACACCTTCGCAGGCTTACAGAACGCTCCTCTACCATGCGTGCAAGCACGCATCCGCAGCTTCGGTACACAACTTAAGCCCCGTTAAATCTTCCGCGCAGGCCGACTCGACTAGTGAGCTATTACGCTTTCTTTAAAGGATGGCTGCTTCTAAGCCAACCTCCTAGCTGTCTGTGCCTTCCCACATCGTTTCCCACTGAGTTGTGATTTAGGGACCTTAGCTGGCGGTCTGGGTTGTTTCCCTTTCCACGACGGACGTTAGCACCCGCCGTGTGTCTCCCGCGATTACACTTCCACGTATTCGGAGTTTGCATCGGTTTGGTAAGCCGGGATGGCCCCCTAGCCGAAACAGTGCTCTACCCCATGGAGTGAGACGCGAGGCGCTACCTAAATAGCTTTCGAGGAGAACCAGCTATCTCCGGGCTTGATTAGCCTTTCACTCCTATCCACAGCTCATCCCCTCATTTTTCAACATAAGTGGGTTCGGGCCTCCAGCGCGTGTTACCGCACCTTCACCCTGGCCATGGATAGATCGCCCGGTTTCGGGTCTACTCCCAACGACTGAACGCCCTATTAAGACTCGGTTTCCCTACGCCTCCCCTAAACGGTTAAGCTTGCCACTGAGAAGTAAGTCGCTGACCCATTATACAAAAGGTACGCAGTCACCCCCGAAGGGGCTCCCACTGCTTGTACGCATACGGTTTCAGGTTCTATTTCACTCCCCTCAACGGGGTTCTTTTCGCCTTTCCCTCACGGTACTGGTTCACTATCGGTCGGTAGAGAGTATTTAGCCTTGGAGGATGGTCCCCCCATCTTCAGTCAGAATATCACGTGTTCCGACCTACTTAATACGTCAATCATTCATTTCGTGTACGGGGCTATCACCCTGTATCGCTGGACTTTCCAGACCATTCCACTATGAACTTCTTGCTCGGCTGATCCCCGTTCGCTCGCCGCTACTGAGGGAATCTCAATTGATTTCTTTTCCTCCGGGTACTTAGATGTTTCAGTTCCCCGGGTTTGCCTCTTACACCTATGTATTCAGTGCAAGATACCTGCCTGATGGCAGGTGGGTTTTCCCATTCGGAAATCTCCGGATCAAAGCCTGTTTGCTGGCTCCCCGAAGCTTATCGCAAGCTACAACGTCCTTCATCGCCTTCTACCGCCTAGGCATCCACCATATGCGCTTAATCACTTGACCATATAACCCCAAAAATTCTGGAGTCAGATTGGTCGTACAAATGCAACATACCCAAATAACTAAGTTTGAGAACTTAGATACTCATTTAGATATTAAGGATGTCTTTCGACATCCGCCTATCTGCGATCTTACCTAATTTTTAAAGAGCAGACTTTGCAAATGCAAAGTGGCTAGCGTTGCTTTCGCTAGACACTTGACACTTGACTTCCCAGTCGTGAAATTTGGTGGAGCCAGGGAGGATCGAACTCCCGACCTCCTGCGTGCAAGGCAGGCGCTCTCCCAGCTGAGCTATGGCCCCTGAAAGGGTTACTTCTATAGTAAAGTTGGTGGGTCTGGGAGGATTTGAACCTCCGACCTCACCCTTATCAGGGGTGCGCTCTAACCAACTGAGCTACAGACCCGAGCTTGCTCAGTGCAGTACAGCTGCTTAGCTGTTCGACAAGTCTGTAACTGCTTAACTCTTGGCTAGGTAACTTGTGTGGATGCTCCGAAGATCCGGGCAACTTTTTTAAAGGAGGTGATCCAGCCGCAGGTTCCCCTACGGCTACCTTGTTACGACTTCACCCCAGTCATGAATCACAAAGTGGTAAGCGCCCCCCCGAAGGTTAAGCTACCTACTTCTTTTGCAACCCACTCCCATGGTGTGACGGGCGGTGTGTACAAGGCCCGGGAACGTATTCACCGCGACATGCTGATTCGCGATTACTAGCGATTCCGACTTCATGCAGTCGAGTTGCAGACTGCAATCCGGACTACGACCGGTTTTCTGAGATTAGCTCCCCCTCGCGGGTTGGCAGCCCTCTGTACCGGCCATTGTAGCACGTGTGTAGCCCAGCCCATAAGGGCCATGATGACTTGACGTCATCCCCACCTTCCTCCGGTTTGTCACCGGCAGTCTCCCTAGAGTTCCCACCCGAAGTGCTGGCAACTAGGGACAAGGGTTGCGCTCGTTACGGGACTTAACCCAACATCTCACGACACGAGCTGACGACAGCCATGCAGCACCTGTCACTGGATTCCCGAAGGCACCAAACTATCTCTAGTAAGTTTCCAGGATGTCAAGGGCTGGTAAGGTTCTTCGCGTTGCATCGAATTAAACCACATGCTCCACCGCTTGTGCGGGCCCCCGTCAATTCCTTTGAGTTTTAACCTTGCGGCCGTACTCCCCAGGCGGTCAACTTATCGCGTTAGCTGCGCCACTAAACCCTTATAATGAGTCCAACGGCTAGTTGACATCGTTTACGGCGTGGACTACCAGGGTATCTAATCCTGTTTGCTACCCACGCTTTCGCACCTCAGTGTCAGTATTGGTCCAGGAAGCCGCCTTCGCCACTGATGTTCCTCCGGATATCTACGCATTTCACCGCTACACCCGGAATTCCGCTTCCCTCTACCATACTCTAGTCAGGCAGTATCAAATGCAATTCCCAGGTTGAGCCCGGGGCTTTCACATCTGACTTACCAAACCACCTACGCGCGCTTTACGCCCAGTAATTCCGATTAACGCTTGCACCCTCCGTATTACCGCGGCTGCTGGCACGGAGTTAGCCGGTGCTTCTTCTAAAGTTAACGTCAAGACCCAGAGGTATTATCCCTAGGCTTTTCTTCACAATTGAAAGTGCTTTACAACCCGCAGGCCTTCTTCACACACGCGGTATTGCTGGATCAGGGTTGCCCCCATTGTCCAATATTCCCCACTGCTGCCTCCCGTAGGAGTCTGGGCCGTGTCTCAGTCCCAGTGTGGCTGATCGTCCTCTCAGACCAGCTATGGATCGTCGCCTTGGTGGGCCATTACCCCACCAACAAGCTAATCCAACGCAGGCTCATCTAATAGCACGAGGTCCGAAGATCCCCCGCTTTCCCCCGTAGGGCGTATGCGGTATTAGCTCGAGTTTCCCCGAGTTGTCCCCCACTACTAGGCAGATTCCTACGCGTTACTCA
Organism: Candidatus Thiodiazotropha sp. (ex Monitilora ramsayi); assembly: GCA_025655595.1. GTDB lineage: Bacteria > Pseudomonadota > Gammaproteobacteria > Chromatiales > Chromatiaceae > Thiodiazotropha. The sequence continues at coordinate 417,747 of JAHXIO010000005.1, read as the reverse complement.
CCCGTCCGCCACTCGTCAGCCGAGAGCAAGCTCTCGCTGTTACCGTTCGACTTGCATGTGTTAAGCATACCGCCAGCGTTCAATCTGAGCCAGGATCAAACTCTTCAGTTTAAGTTTGATAGCTGCTTATGGCAGCCAATCTTTTTGACTCGAGATTCTCGGATAGAATTACTATCTTTGAATGCTCTCTGTCGATCTTTGGTTACCCAAAATCAACGGAGCACCCACACAAATTACCTAACCTGATTGTTAAAGAGCTTCCCGGAAATTTCTTCCGAGAAAGACCGCCTATTTTAAATCACCGGGTGCTTGTGTCAAGAATTTTCTCAACTTTTTTCAAGCTGGCGATACCGCCCGGTCCGTTGGAGAGCGCGTATTCTACAGTCCGTTTAGTCATTGTCAACAACTATATTTTAGACTGCCTACACTCGCCAAATTCTCCCTGAAATCGACGCCTGCCGACACCGGAAGAGCGGCGCATTATACGTTGATCCTTACACCCGTCAATAGCTTGTCCGTATTTTTTTTCCGTCCGCTCTTCACCTATGCCTAACAGGCCTGAAATCTCCTAGATTTCTTCAATCGATCATGCTCAAACAGGAGCAATAATCTCTATTTAAAGGACACTTATACGAGCAAAGCGACGCTTACCCACCTGAAAAACGGCAGTCGTGCCGGAAGAGATCCTGACTGATTGATCTTCAACCTTCTCCCCATCGATTTTCACAGCACCCTGCTTGATCATCCTCATCGCCTCGGAAGTGCTCTTCACCAAAGCCGCATCCTTCAACAGATTGGCAATCGGATATTCGCCCGAATCGCTGGCCAGCTCCAATTCAGGCATCTCCTCAGGCATCTGACCTTTTTGAAAACGAGCCACAAATGCCTCATGAGCCTTTGCGGCCAGCTCCCTGGAGTGGAACCGCTCCACCAGCTCTTCCGCCAGCCGGATTTTCACATCCCGGGGATTATCCCCTTGCCCGACCCCCCGCCGCCAGGATTCGATCTCATCCATGGGCCTGAAGCTGAGCAGCTCGAAGTAGCGCCACATAAGGTCGTCAGAGATCGACATCACCTTTCCGAACATCTCATCCGGCGCATCGGTGATACCGATATAGTTGTTGAGTGACTTGGACATCTTCTGCACACCGTCGAGTCCCTCGAGAATCGGCAATGTGATGACGATCTGGGGCTCCTGTCCGTAGGCTTCCTGCAGCTGGCGCCCCACCAGCAGATTAAATTTCTGGTCCGTACCACCCAGCTCCACATCAGCTTTCAGGGCGACAGAATCGTAACCCTGAATCAGGGGGTAGAGAAATTCATGGACGGCGATCGGCTGCCCGCCGGTATAACGCTTATTGAAATCATCCCGCTCCAACATACGGGCCACCGTGTGTTTGGCCGCCAGCTGAATCAGATCCGCCGCTGACATCTCCCCCATCCAGGAGGAGTTGAAAAATACCGTGGTCTTCTCCGGATCGAGGATCTTGAAGATCTGGTGCTCATAGGTCTTGGCATTCTCCAACACCTCTTCTCGCGTCAGTGGCGGGCGCGTGGCGCTCTTTCCCGTTGGATCCCCGATCATGCCGGTGAAGTCACCGATCAGAAAGATCACCTCATGGCCAAGCGTCTGAAATTGACGCAGCTTATTAATAAGTACAGTATGCCCCAAGTGCAGATCAGGTGCCGTGGGGTCGAAGCCCGCCTTGATTTTCAGCGGTTTCTGCCGCTGTAACTTCTTGAGAAGTAACTCTTCCGGGAGTACTTCATCGGTACCCCGCTTGATGAGTTCGAGGGATCTCGCAATATCTGTCATTGATAGATTCCGGAATTTTTAAGACAACGGATGCACACTCTACTAGAAGTATCTGATAAAATTAACCATTGAGCGCGTTGAAACTAATCGCCTCACACAGTAATCAAAGCTGTGAATCCCGATGTGGAGATGGCATGTAACCCGATGAGGCCCGGCTTGCTGAACGATGGAAGACTTTAAATCCTACAAGCTACAACGACAGACACCCCGGTCCCAACTGGTGAAACGCCTGATTTTCGCCGCCATCTTCCTGCTCCTGCTGGCTTTGGGTTTCCTCTATCTGGTGGCTCCTGACAGTGACGAGGCCAATACACCGACCACCTCGACACCCACTACCGGACAGAAGAATCAAGCCCCGCAAAAACTGATCCTGCCCCTCAATCTGCCTGGGCAGTCAAACCAAGGCCACAGGATCCAACCAGAGAACATCGCACTGCCGTCAAAGGGATTTATCGCCTCTGCACAAGCTCAGGAACCCATCCCAGCTCCATTGCCGGTGGAATCCACCCCGATCGAGACCGCGGCAGCGGCTGAACCGGAGAAGATCGCATCCCGCATGCTGACTCACGAGATCAAGAGCGGCGATTCACTCTCCACCATCTTTAAGAAGCATGGCTTGAGCGCCAACCTGCTGCATCGTATCGTGCATTCCAGCGACCAGGCCAAGCAACTCACAGAGATACGTCCCGGAGAAACACTCCATCTGGAACTGAGCGAAGACGATCAGCTCCTTAGTCTGCGTCTGGAACACGACAAGATCCACAGTCTGCACATCAAGCCCCATGCAGAGACATTCAGCTCCTCCGAACTGACCCGCGAGGTGGAAATCCGAACTTCACATACCAGCGGAACCATCGAAAACTCACTCTATCTGACCGCCCAGGAGGTGGGACTATCGGAAAACCTCATCATGGAGCTGGCCAATATCTTCGGCTGGGATATCGATTTTGCCCTTGAGATCCGGGCAGGCGATCGATTCACCGTCATCTACCAGGAAGATTATCTGGATGGAGAAAAGCTAAGAGACGGACCTATCCTGGCAGCGGAGTTTATCAACCAGGGCCGTACTTACCGCGCCCTGCGCTATGAAGACGAAACCGGAAACGCCGACTATTTCACCCCCAAAGGACGCAGCATGCGCAAGGCGTTTCTGCGCGCACCGGTGGATTTCAGGCGCATCTCATCCCGCTTCACGCAAGAGCGATGGCACCCGGTGCTGGGCAAGAAGCGCCCCCATCGCGGCGTCGACTACGCCGCCAAGACAGGCACTCCGATCAAAGCCGCAGGAGATGGAAAGATCATTCATCGTGGCACCAAGGGCGGTTATGGCAGAACCGTCATCATCCAGCACGGCCAGCGCTATACCACCCTCTATGCCCATCTTTCCCGATACAATAAAAAGGCCAAGAAAGGCAGCAAGGTCAAACAGGGGCAAACCATCGGTTATGTGGGAAAGAGTGGCTTGGCCACCGGCCCCCATCTGCACTACGAATTCCGGGTCAACGGCGCCTATCGAAATCCATTGACCATCAAGTTACCCGCCGCAAAACCGATCGCGAAAAAGTACCTGGAAGATTTTCAGGTCAAATCCGCCCCTCTCCTCTCCAGGCTCGAAACTATCAGTCGCACACTCGTTGCCGATGCCCAATGAGTCCCTCTTCATCGGACTCATCTCCGGCACCAGCCTGGATGGGATTGATGCCGTTCTGGTTGACGCCTCTGACGCCGTTCCTCAGTTAATCGCATCGAGGCATACCCCTTATACACCTGCTCTTCTCGACAACCTACGTACACTTACCCAGCCGGGTGATAACGAGATCGACAGATTGGGTGAGCTGGATCGCCAAGTCGCCCTCGCCTTTGTTGAGAGCGTGAATGGACTTCTTACCGAAACCGGCATCAGCGCCAGCGATATCACCGCCATAGGCAGCCACGGCCAGACTGTCCGTCACAGGCCGACAGCTGTCCACCCTTTCACTTTGCAGATTGGGGATCCCAACACACTGGCTGAAATGACAGGCATAACCACGGTCGGCGACTTTCGCCGGCGGGATATGGCCGCCGGCGGTGAAGGCGCCCCCCTGGTGCCCGCCTTTCACCAAGCCGTCCTACAATCCCCCGTCAGGTCGAGAGTGGTTCTGAATCTCGGTGGTATCGCCAACATCACCTGCCTGCCAAAGGCAGGAGAAGGAGAGGTGTCTGGGTTCGATACAGGTCCGGCGAATACCCTGCTTGACAGTTGGATCGACAAACACCAATGCGTCAGTTACGACCATGCTGGTGCCTGGGCAAAGGAGGGAATGGTCATCGAATCCCTGTTGGCCAAACTTCTGCGTGATCCCTACTTCGAGCTGCCCTCCCCGAAAAGTACGGGTACCGAGTATTTCAATCTTTCCTGGCTTGAGGCACAACTCGGAGAGGAATCCTATTCCCCGGTCGATATCCAGCGGACCCTGACCGAACTCACGGCAGCCAGTGTTGCCATGGCTATCGATGAGGCGCAGTTCTCACACACGGAACTCCTGGTCTGCGGCGGCGGGGTACACAATCTCCACCTGATGGATAGATTGCAAAACCGACTACCTAATACCACAGTCCGCTCCTCTGCCGAAGAGGGACTCGATCCCGACTGGGTTGAGGCAATGGCATTCGCCTGGCTGGCTCAACGCACGTTATCGGGCCTTACCGGTAACCTACCCTCGGTCACCGGCGCCCGACGAGCGGTGAAGCTGGGAGCCATCTACCCAGGGTGATACGGCGGACTTTCCGCTCGCGGCACTGTAAAGCGTAATTCTCTGTTTCTCCCCTCAAAATTCCCCCGAAATCGGAAATAATCGATGTTTATCTGCCCCCGGTCAGTGTTTCAGTAGTTGTCGATACATTAATATTTAGTAAACGGTCGGTCTGGAGCGTCATGCAAACCTCCATTCACAACACGCACTTTCTGTTACGTCGCCTCCACTCCCTGCTGGGACTCCTGCCCGTGGGCGGTTTTTTGATCTTCCATCTCTGGGAGAACTCCCAATCACGCTTCGGCCCCGCCCACTACAATGAGCAGGTCGTCGGATGGCTGCAGGGCCTCAACTATCTCACCTTGCTGGAGATTTTTGTCATCGCCCTGCCTTTGCTGCTGCATGCGGGCTACGGCTTACTGATCCTGAGATCCGGGCACAATGAATGGCGACGCAACCCCTGGCTGCACCATCGTCTCTACCTGCTGCAACGCATCTCCGGAATCGCCATTTTGCTTTTTCTCCTGTTTCATGTCGGCTGGACAAGAATCTGGGGGATCTGGGAGCCAGCCGTCAAGGCTGATCTGTTTGGACACATGCAGTCCATACTGAGCCAACCCCCAATCTTCCTTCTCTATCTTCTTGGCCTGCTGCTTTCCCTGATCCACTTGTGCAATGGTCTCTGGACGATGGCAATCAGTTGGGGCCTGACCACCAGCGTGCAAGCACAGAGACGCTGGTTCCTATTCTGTATTGCTCTCTTTGTTCTCCTGAGCGCCATGGGCCTTCACGGCATGCTGGGATTTATCCTATGAAACGGCCTCGCAAGGTGATTGTCATCGGCGGCGGCCTGGGTGGACTCTGGTCAGCCTTACGTGTGGCCGAAGCCGGCTTCCAGGTTGATCTCTTCTCCCTTTTCGAGGTGAAACGCTCCCATTCTGCCTGCGCTCAAGGCGGCATCAACGCCTGTTTCGATACCAAGGGCGAGCGGGACTCAATCTGGCAGCACATTGTCGACACACTCAAAGGCGGGGCCTATCTGGCCAATCAACCGCCGGTCAAATCGATGTGCGAGGAGGCCCCCGGCCTGATCCAAACTTTCGAACGTATGGGCGTAACCTTTTCACGCACGGCCGAGGGAGTGATGGATCTGCGTCTCTTCGGCGGCGTAAAAAACCGCAGGACAGTCTTCGCCGGTGCCAGCACCGGGCAGCAATTGCTTTATGGCGTCGATCAGGAGGTACGCAGACAGGAGTCACTCGGGCGCATCCAGAAATATGAGTGGTGGGAATTCCTCTCTCTCGTACTGGACGGCAGGGATACCTGCAAAGGGGTCACCGCCATGAACCTGCGCACACTCGAAGTAAAGAGCTTCCGTGCCGATGCGGTCATACTGGCTACCGGCGGCATGGGACAGACATACGGCCATCGCTCCACCAACTCAACCAACTCGACTGGCGCGGCCGCCTGCCGCGCTTACCGGCAGGGTGCCTGGTTTGCCAATACCGAATTCTTCCAGTTTCACCCAACCGCCATGCTCGGCGACGACAAGACCCGGTTGATGAGCGAGGCCGCCCGCGGAGAAGGGGGCCGTATCTGGGTGCCACAAGACCCTGAGGACAGACGCCGGCCGAATGACATACCGGAACAGGCGCGATTCTATTTTCTTGAGGAGTGGTTTCCCAGTTACGGCAACACGGTGCCCCGGGATGTAGCCTCCCGCGCAATCTGGCGGGTGGTTCATGAGATGGGGCTGGGTGTCGACGGGGAAGACAAAGTCTATCTCGACCTGACCCATCTCAACCCGGGATTCATCGAACAGCGTCTGCATGCCATTCTCGACATCTACCGTAAGTTTCATGGGTCCGACCCGGTCCACGAGCCGATGGAGATCTACCCATCGGCCCACTATGCCATGGGTGGACTCTGGGTTGATTTCGAAAAGGACGAACAGACCGGCGGTCTCAAGTTCGGAAGCCAACGCAACCACGCCACCAATATCCCCGGGCTGTACGCCTGCGGAGAGTGTGACTACGGCTATCATGGCGCCAACCGGTTGGGCGCCAACTCTCTGCTCTCCGCCTCCTTCAGCGGCAGGGTCGCAGGAGAATCGGCAGCCACCTACCTCCTGGGTCTGCAGGACGATCTGCTGTCGGTACCCGAACAATATTACGAGAGCGAAATCTCACGCCAGCAGGAGATCAATCGATCACTCACAGAGAGCCACGGAACGGAGAACCCATACTCACTGCAGCGGGCACTTGGAAACCTGATGTCCAGCCAGGTCGGAGTGGTGCGAGACAACGACAAACTCCGGCAGGCGCTGGAATCGCTCAAGGAACTGGAGCAACGCAGCATGAATATCAACCTACAGGAGACCAGTAACTGGTCGAACCAGGGACTTGTATTCAGTCGGCAGTTACAGGAGATGATCCGGCTCGGCCAGGTTATCACTGCCAGCGCACTCGCCAGGGATGAGTGCCGCGGCGCTCACTACAAGCCTGCCTTCGATCTGACCATACCGGAGAACACCTATCCCGGAGATCCCGCCTATGAGGCATATCGTCAGGCCTGGAAACGACAAAACGAGGATTGGCTGAAAACCACCATTGCATCAGCCGGGAAAGATGGCCCCACTATCACCTATCAACCGGTGGACCTCTCAGTGTTGCCGCCTGAAGAACCACGGGACTATCGCTAAGGGCCCTCCTCCATGAAAACCATCCAGTTTCAAATCAGGCGGCAGGATGATCCTTACAGTCCACCTTACTGGGAGTCTTTCTCGATTCCCTTCCGCAAGGGACATAATGTGGTCTCCGCACTCATGGTGATCCGTGAAAACCCCGTCACCCGGGAGGGCCGCCGGGTAGATCCGGTTGCCTGGGAGTTCAACTGCATGGAAGAGGTCTGCGGCGCCTGCAGTATGGTGATAAACGGCCTTCCACGACAGGCATGTTCTACTCTGGTCGACAACCTCGATCAACCTATCCGGTTGGAACCTCTGAGTAAATTTCCCGTAATTCGCGATTTGATGGTGGATCGGAGCCGCATCTTCACCGATCTGAAACGAGTCCGCGCCTGGATCGAGATAGATGGGGCATGGAACATCCATCGGGGAGCGCCCCGTGTATCGCCAGAAGCCTGGAAGGAAAACTATCTCTACAGCCGCTGTATGTCCTGTGGCTGCTGCATGGAGGTCTGCCCTCAATATGGCGAGGATCAAACCTTCGTTGGCCCCGCCACGCTGGCGGCCGTACGATTGATGAACGCCCATCCCACCGGCAGTTACCACAAGACCCAGCGCCTTCATGCCATTATGGCGGAGGGGGGACTGAGTGACTGTGGCAATGCCCAAAACTGTGTTCGCGTCTGCCCCAAGCAGATACCCCTAACCACCGCCATCGGCGAATTGGGTCGAGAAGTCACTCTACAGATGCTGAGAGACCTCTTTGGAAAATCAGAATAATCTTCCCAAACCACAATCGCAGGTAAACGAAATTACACTATATTTCACCTATCGATGCGCCGGGCGTTAACTCACCCCCAAAATACCGGCATAAATTTTCAAACCGCCTTAACACTATTTCACATTGCCGTATTGACTCATCGGCCACGACTATGAAACCTTCCGTAGGTTGAAATCGACCTCAAGTCGCCCAGGAGATATAGATGAAAAACAAAATCGCCATTGCAAGCCTTGTAGCAACTGCTATTGCACTCCAGGCCTGTACCACCCTCGACCCCTATACCCGCGAAGAGAAGACTTCCAATGCCACTAAAGGGGCAGCCATCGGAGCAGCTGTGGGTGCCGTATTAGGCATCGCGACCTCGAAGGATAAGAAAAAACGTAAGGAGCGCGCACTTAAAGGTGCCGGCATCGGCGCTATTGCCGGTGGCGGTGTCGGCTACTACATGGACGTGCAGGAGGCGAAGCTACGCCAGCAACTGGAAAACACCGGCGTCAGCGTGACCCGTAACGGAGACAATATTATTCTGAACATGCCGGGCAATATCACTTTTGAAGTGAACAAGTCCGATGTGAAACCCAACTTCGTCGATGTTCTCAGTTCTGTTGCCCTGGTCCTCAACGAGTACAAATCGACCATGATTGAGGTGGCGGGTCACACCGACAGTACAGGCTCCGTCTCCTACAACCAGATGCTGTCGCAACAGCGAGCCCAAGCGGTCAGCAGCGTATTGGTCAATCAGGGCATTCAGCCTGTACGCGTGGATACTGTCGGGTATGGAGAGAGCCGCCCTGCGGCAAGCAATAATACAGCCGCGGGCCGGCAGCAGAATCGTCGCGTGGAATTGACTCTTCTACCTTATGTGGAAGGATAAAATTCAACGCCATATTTACGAGAAAGCCCTGCCTGCTTTCAGTTGGCAGGGCTCTTTCGCTGACTAGTCGCCTGATGAGGGCTCTATGCAAATACAGATCCGTGTGAATTTACAGACCCTGTGGAGCAAAATGCCGGGGATACTTCTGAAGAAAGGGTCTCATTTTCATATCCTCCTTCAGCACATGAACCAGCAGCCAATCCCTTAGCAGCTCAACGATCCCGGAAGATTCCTCTACCAGGCGCTCCCTATCCTCGATCCCCAGGATTCCCTGTTTAATCTCCTGCAACCGCTTCACAAGACCCTGGTGCAGATATTTGTGATCACCATAACTGGTGTAATCGATTGCAAGCTGTATACGCTCTTCACGATCAAAATGCTCGACGGTGTATTGTTCCAGCTCATCAAGCGCGAGACGAAGATGGGCCGCCTCTTCCCCCGGGGATTGCAAAGCGCACTCAACCAGATTGATTTTGCAGATCAGGAGTCGATGATCCATATCGATCAGATGGTTTCCGACACTCATCTGATCCCTCCAGACAATAGGCATACTGTTGTTTCCCTTGGATTGCTGATTGAAGCGAATATATTTAGCCTTTTCGGGGACAGGTCGAAGTTATTTGGCTGTACAGGAGTATAGGCAATACCTTCAAAAAACAAGAGGCGCCGAAGCGCCTCTATGATCGACTGGATCTGATCCGTGAAATCAGACGGAGAACGAAGAGCCACAACCACAGGTTGTGGACGCGTTGGGATTCCTGATCACGAACTGAGCGCCTTGCAGACCTTCTGTATAGTCAACTTCAGCCCCCATCAAATACTGCATGCTCATAGGGTCGACCAGCAGGGTGACCCCGCCGGTCACGACCTTGGTATCCCCTTCGTTCTCATTTTCATCAAAGGTGAAACCGTACTGAAACCCTGAACAGCCGCCACCTTGGATGTAGACTCTCAACATCAGTTCCGGATTGCCCTCTTCTTCAATCAGCGCTGCCACTTTGCTGGCTGCAGCCTCGGTGAAAAGGAGGGGGTCGCTCATTGCTTCTGCAGTAGTCATGATTACTCTATTCCTGCTGTGAAATTTACCAGAGGCGTCGGGAAATCCCGCGTATCAATGGAAGTATGCAATTACCGAGAAAAACAGTCAAGTATTCAACAGTAAACTATTCTGAAGAGGTTTCCAGGGTATTTGCCTCCTTGGGTGGCTCAGGCTTAGCGGCCGGCTGCTCCTTGTTGCCGTCATATTCCAGCTTTGGCGGATCCTGTTCGGCAGCATGGATCAATTTCCCGTTTACCTCCGCTCCCATCGACATCTCCAACAAGGCGTAGGTCAATGTGCCTGTAATCCTCGCCTTGGGGGCCAATTCAACCCGATTACCGGCAATGACATCACCCACCACCGTGCCATTCAGCATCACATTGGCCACCCGCACATTACCCTCTATCTTACCCATTTCACTCAGGGTCAAGGTCGCAAACCGATCTTCGGGATCCGAAATCACATCACCCTTGATGATGCCATCCACATGCAGGCCGTCACTGAACTGAATATCCCCCCTGACCTCAGTGCCGGTGCCCACCACGGTACTGATCTTCGGTGCACGAAACTTTTTCTTGCTTCTTCCAAACATATATCTCTTCCAATGACCTCAGGAAAATGGCGACCATTTATAGGTCTCTTTGACTGGTGCCAGCTTATTGCTGGACGGTTTTACATCAATGTGTATGCTGGCCGGTTCGAAACCTTCCGGTATCAGGAGTCTGCCCTCCACATTCTGAAAATATCGAAAACGCATCTTAATACTCGCCATCTCCTCAGCCGACAATTGATCCAGCGTCAGTTGCTTGGAACGGCCGTCCTGCAAACCTTCAACACTGATTTCAATCTTGCCTTTGGCCACGATCCCACTGTTGATCACCTGGCTGACAGAGAATTTATAGAGGAACTGCCCTGTCTCCAGTCCGGGTTCCAAGCGAAAATTTTGTACACGCAGTCCCTGCTTCTTGGAGGTGGTAGAGACAATCCCTCGCAGAAATGCCAGCTCTTCCTCCATTTGCAGCCGCTCATCCTGAAACTGCTTGATCTGATCCCTGATCGTCAGGATCGACTCACGATCTATCTCCGCGGCCTGCTTCACCATGGCCAACTCACGACGCAGTTCGTCACGCTCTTTCTCCAGCGCTTCGATCTGTTCCGTGGTATTGGGTTGCAGTACGGTAAAACCCGCAGTCTCCCCGGAACTCCCTTGCTGATATGCCACCCAGGCAACACCAGAAATCAAGAGGAGCAAGAACAAAAGCCGAATCCAGATCGGCAGCCCTTCATGAGAGGCAACAATCCTGGGCGCCTTGTATTTGCGAATACCGGCCATGACTTTAGGGCGACATCGCCACCTGTTCCAGTCCTGCCGTTTCAACCAGGCCGAACATCAAGTTCATATTCTGCACCGCCTGACCCGCGGCGCCTTTCACCAGATTATCGATCACTGAACTGATCACGATCACATCACCATCCATCGGCCGATGCACTGCTATCCTGCAGTGGTTCGCACCACGAACACTGCGTGTTTCAGGGTGTGATCCAGCAGGCATCACGTCCACGAACGGCTCATCCGCATAACGATCCTCATAAAGCGCCTGCAGGTCTGGTGCCTCAGGATGCTTCAACCGGGCATAGAGCGTTGCCTCGATACCCCTGATCATCGGCAACAGGTGGGGTACGAATGTCAGACCAACCGATACCCCTGCCGCACGACTCAGGGTTTGGCAGATCTCAGGCTGGTGTCGATGTCCCGGAATGGCATAGGCCTTGAAGCTCTCACCCACTTCGCCCATTAGCTGCGCCACATTCGCCGAGCGACCTGCACCGCTGACACCCGACTTTGTATCGGCGATCAAGCTGTCGAGTTCGACCAGGCCTCTCTCCACCAAAGGCAAAAGTCCAAGACCTACCGCTGTAGGATAGCAGCCGGGATTGGCAACTAATCGGGCCTGCTTCACAGCCTGACGGTTGGTCTCCGGCAGTCCATAGACTGCTTCACCGAGCAATTCCGGGCAGGCATGCTCCATTCCGTACCACTGCTCCCAGATTGCCCGATCCTCGATTCGGAAATCGGCAGCCAGGTCGATCACCCGCACACCGGCTGCCAGTAGGGCGGGAACCTGGGTCATCGCGATACCGTTGGGTGTGGCGAAGAAGACCAGGTCACACTGAGTCAGATCAGCGTTGTCCGGGGTCTCGAAACTGAGATCAAAGTGTCCTCTCAGGCTGGGAAACAGCGCTGACACAGGCTTCCCCGCTTCCGCACGGGAGGTGATGGCAACCACATCGCAATGGGGGTGCCTGGCCAGCAGCCGCAGCAGCTCCACACCCGTGTAACCGGTTCCACCAACGATGCCCACCTTAACCATATTGCTCTAACCTGAAGTATTTTGTGAGGGAAAGTTTTTAATCATAAGGTCTTACATAAAAAAGAGAAAGCTCGTTACCCCGAAAATCAGGATCTCAACACGATCGGGGAATCAATCGATGGTGTCAGCTGTATTCAAAATGTGAACTGAATGCAAGGAAAGGTAAACAAAGGTGTCATACCACTGGAAATGAAAGAGGAATGGCCTCACATTATCCATCAAGAGACGCAATGAGACATTTTTATGGAAACCATTGACACTCTGGCCCTGATGCTAGGGGCCGGCTGGGCTGCCGGAATCAACCTCTATGCGGCAATTCTGGTGCTCGGATACATGGGTATGACGGGTCATGTCACCCTCCCCCCGGGCCTGGAAGTCCTCAGCGATCCCATGGTCATGGGTATTGCAGGCATCATGTACTGTGTGGAGTTCTTTGCCGACAAAACACCGGGGGTGGACAGCGGCTGGGATACACTTCACACCTTCATCCGCATCCCTGCCGGCGCACTACTCGCTGCAGGTGCTGCCAGTGGCTTCGAGGTCGATCAGGCGGCTGAGCTGGTGGCCGCGCTTGTCGGCGGCACTTTAGCGGCTGGCAGCCATTTCACCAAGACGGGCTCCCGTCTGATGATCAATACCTCTCCGGAACCCGTGTCCAACTGGACGGCTTCCATCGTAGAGGATCTGGCAGTCATTGGCGGGCTGTGGACGGCACTCAACTACCCCACGGCATTCATCCTTCTGCTGGTGCTTTTTGTGGCGCTGGTAATCTGGTTGCTTCCAAAAATCTGGCGGGCCCTGAAGCGACTCTTTCATCGACTCGGCCGTTTTTTCAGCGGCGGCGGAGAAGGATCAGCAGCCTCATCACACTCGCCCGAGGAGCGGGCCGAAACGCTCAAATCACTGTTTCGTGATAACGGAGAGACTGCAGACACATTGAAGAAGTGAGTACCTACTGACCTTTCAACCGCTGGTATTCAGAGCGGGTACGTACCAGGCTGTCCTCGATGGAGACTCCCTGAAACCAATTTCCGATCAATCCGAGCGGTAGGGATTGCAGCTGACGATCGACCCATTCGATTCGCTCAGCATGCCCCAAACGCAACGCCGGCAGGCGGTTAGCCCGGCTCACGCTGGAGATAATCGATGACCTTTCTACCCCCAGCACTGCACAGATACGCGACAGGCTGTCAGATGCACTCAACCGATCGGGCCGGAAGTGGAATGTAAAGGCCCGGTAATCCGGATGAGGTACCAGATCCCGTGAAACTGCGGAGAAGAAATCGTCCTCGCGGCCGATGATCCCCGCCAGCAGAGGGAGATCCAGATCATCCGCCCTCAGAATGACTGCTTGGCTCTCGATATCGGCCATCCCAATCTCTTCCAGCCGGTCCGCAAGTGCTGGCATAGACCCCCGCAACAGATTTGCCGCCACGTCGGGAGCGATGGCCAGACCCACACGAGCAGCCTCGAGCTGATCTCCACTCTGAGTTGAGACCCGGTAGCCGGCATCGGTCTTCTCAATCGATACCACCGGCGTCTCTGTCATGACGTCGAGACCTGCAGTCAGACCATCCACAAACGACTGCAACCCCTTGGGTCCCGTGTAGCTGCGCAGGATCTCCTTGCGTCTGGGTTTCTTGCGAAACAGGGCATCAGCGGGGAATTCCGCGGCGGGTTGGCAGACTACGGCATCCAAAGCCGGTCCCAACACCCGGGCATAGTTCTTACGGCCGAGAATGTCACCAAAATAGTCCCTGACCGACCGTCCTGCCTTCTTACTCATCCAGAGCCTGGGCAAGACGCCCAGGAGCTCCAGAAAATTGAGTTGGGAGGGAATCGATAGCAGGCGGTCGCCACTTTGTATCCGGTAGCGCAACTTCTCTTTGGCCTGCAGGCTCTCAAGTTGCCCGGTCTCCTCCAGCAGTGCCAGCAGGTTCCCATAGCTGTTGTAACAGGTGTGCCCGCCCAGCTCCGCCCAAACGGGTCCGTCAGGGGTCTCAAACTGATGGGTATAAATTGCACCGCCAATGTGGGAGGTCGCTTCCAGCACTCGCGTCGAAAGGCCATCACGCCTGGCCATACGAGCCATGCCCAAACCGCTGATACCCGCACCCACAATCAGCAGATCGAAAGACCGCTCACTCATTGAAACAACCCCTGCCGCATGCTTGTTCTAAAGGGCAAAACCTTAAACCATTTGGGTTCTGTTAACACTATCTCGATGGCTATCCGGGTAAAAACTGCAGGCAAGAAAAAACCGCGCCGGGAGACCCCTGGCGCGGTTTCTGTCGCTATGCGCTTTGTTCAGCCGCAACCGCCGCCTGAGGAGGAACCGCAGGTACCGCAGCCACTACCTGCAACCGGCTGTAGATTATTGAATACGAAACTGGCGTTGCCGTCGCCTCGATCCACGAAATCGATCTCTACCCCTCGCAGGTATTCCATGGTGCCATCGTCGACGATCACCTTGAAATCACTGCACTCCAACACACCGTCGTTGTCGTTGATGGCATCACTGAAAGTCATGCCGAAGCTGATACCGCTGCAGCCTCCGGGGGTTGCGAACACCCTCACGCCTTCAATATTGTCATCCACCTGTTGGAATAGCTCACTCATCTTGGTCTGCGCTATGGCCGTCAAGGTCAAGTCGGTCTCTGTCAGGATATTCAAACTCATCCCGTTGCTCCTAAAAACTCATTTGCTAGTCAATTAGGGCCATCTTAACAAAAAACCGCCAAGCATGGCCAATTAACATATTATTCCAGTCGGTTTTTCACGACTCCCGAGAGATCAGCAAACCAATTGATTTCGCGTGCTTAGATCGTAGAGATGGCGTTCCGCATCAAGCAGATGCTGCCCCCAGTGCAGATGGAACCCTTTGTGCCAATCCTCCACAGCCTTTTGCGGCTGGGCATCCAGCAGCTTCAAACCGCTCTTGAGTTCACAGTAGATGTCTGTGAGATCGTCGGCGAGGCTGCCGCTCATGGTCTGGCCGTCCCCTGCTACATCAAATTCCATCCAATAGCTGTCTCGATCACCAAGCAGCTGGCGCAGGTGGGTATATAGTTCGAAGCGGGCATCCAGGTCAGCCACCGTATGGTGGGTATTGTCGGGTTTCGGCAGGTTCAATGCTGAAACTGCCGCATGCAGTCGAGGTAACAGAGAGGCAACTTCCTCCAGCCATTGCGTATTCCCTTCCTGCAGGCTCTCTACCAACGTACAGTAATGGCGTGCCACCGCCTCCAATTCTTGTATTTTCGGGCTCATCAATCTTTCCCTCACAGCCAAATTTCAACACTTGATACTGATAGGTCCCGACGGGACCGAGCCGCTGAGTGACTGCTTCATTTATCGGTACTATTTAGGAGTATCCAATATGATACTCACCCCCTGATTCTAGCAGCGATGGCCCTCAATCCTAGGAAAAACCCTTAATCCCGCTCGCAATTTCGATTAAAAAAAAGTATTTCACTTTTTTCCAAAGCAGGCTTTATACCTCTGTTCACGCAATATCATTTACCAAAAAAAAAGACTATTTCGACCCCTGAAAGGGGCCAATCCGTTACAATTTCCCCATGCAAGAACCCTCTTATCCCATACCTATCGTGCTGGTCATCGGCGGACACGACCCCTCTGGAGGGGCCGGCATCCAGGCAGATATTGAAGCCGTGGCGGCCAATGGCGCCCACGCCGTCTCAGTCATCACTACCCTCACGGTTCAAGACAGCTGCGACGTACAGGCACTCCACCCGGTACCCGCGGAGACAATCGCCGCTCAGGCAAATGCCCTCTTCGCCGACAGCCCTATCGCCGCCATCAAAATCGGGCTGCTAGGCAGTCCTGAAGCAGCGAAAACAGTGGTTGATCTGTTGGCGACACACAGGAATATACCGGTTGTGCTGGATCCGGTCTTAGCCGCAGGCGGCGGGAGTCGACTGGCGGGAGACAGGATATTGGCGCTGCTTCGAGAGATGCTCCCCATGTGCGATCTCATCACACCAAACACCCATGAGGCACACAGACTCTGCGACTCTGATGACAGCGACGCTATGGAGGCGTGTGCCAAACAATTGCAAGCACTCGGAGCACAGTCAGTATTGATTACAGGTACGCATGAGAGAGTCGAGGATCCGCAGATCACTCACAGATTATTTCTCTCCGAGGGGAGTGTCTCGTCTTCGCAATGCCAACGCCTGCCCGGTGAGTATCACGGCTCTGGCTGCACGTTGGCATCGGCTATTGCGGCCCGCCTGGCACATGGAGAGCCGGTTCAAAAGGCGGTTGCAAATGGACTCGACTATAGCTGGCAAAGCCTCTCTCACGGCTTTCGCACCGGTCGCTGCCAATCCCTGCCCGATCGCCTCTATTCACTCCAGCGCAGAGACTCTGATGAAGATGAATGACCAATCGGCCCTGCGAGGACTCTACGCCATCACCGACCCCTCTCTCTGCCCCGACGAGCAGCTTACCGCCCAGGTGCGGGAGGCACTTGAGGGCGGTACTCGTGTGATCCAATACCGGGATAAACGAAACGACCGGGAGATTCGCCACTCCCTGGCAGACCAACTGCTGATATTGTGCCGCCGATACGGGGCACTGCTGATCATTAACGACGATGTCACACTGGCCGCCGAGATCGGCGCTCACGGTGTGCATCTGGGACGTGACGATGCAGAGCTCTCCCAAGCCAGGCGTGCACTTGGCAGGCAGGCTGTCATCGGCGTCTCCTGCTATAACCGTCCAGACTTGGCCCTCACAGCGGCGAAAAACGGTGCCGACTACGTCGCCTTTGGACGCTTCTTTCCGTCACAAACCAAACCGAATGCAGTACAGGCGGCTCCCGACCTGTTGCGTGAAGCCAAGCGAACCATTGATCTTCCCCTGGTTGCCATCGGTGGGATAACGCCGGAGAATGGCGCACCGTTGATTGAGGCGGGCGCCGATATGCTGGCAGTGGTCCATGGGGTCTTTGGCCAAGCGGATATCCGTAGCGCCTGCCGCCTGCTGACAAACCTATTCGAGCCGAAGGAGAATACGACATGAGCCGTTCCCAGGAACTCTTTACCAGCGCACAAAAACATATCCCCGGCGGCGTGAATTCGCCGGTCAGGGCCTTCCGCGGTGTTGGTGGCGATCCTGTCTTTATCGATTGCGCGGCTGGCCCCTACATCTACGATCCGGACGGCAATCGCTATATCGATTATGTAGGCTCCTGGGGTCCGATGATCCTCGGCCATGCCAACCACGAGGTGATAGAGGCGGTCGCTTCCATCATCAATAAGGGCCTCAGTTTCGGCGCCCCCACCGAACTCGAGACACTGATGGCCGACAAGGTCTGCGAGCTTGTGCCGAGTATGGAGATGGTACGCATGGTCAGCTCCGGTACCGAGGCCACCATGTCAGCCATCCGTCTGGCCCGCGGTTACACGGGGCGCGACAAGATCGTGAAATTCGAGGGCTGCTACCACGGCCACGCCGACTCACTGTTGGTGAAAGCCGGCTCCGGCATGTTGACCCTGGGGGAGCCATCCTCCCCCGGCGTGCCAGCCAGCCTCGCAGAACATACCCTGACACTCAACTACAACGACAGCGCTCAGGTACGCGAGACCTTCAGTCGGCTCGGCGAGCAGATTGCCTGCATCATCGTCGAACCGGTGGCCGGCAACATGAACTGCATTCCACCGCAACCGGGTTTCCTCGAAACCCTGCGTGAGCTCTGCAACCAATACGACACCGTGCTCATTTTCGATGAGGTGATGACCGGTTTCCGCGTTGCCCTGGGCGGCGCCCAGGCTCATTACGGCATCAAACCCGACCTCACCACCCTCGGCAAGGTGATCGGTGGCGGCATGCCGGTGGGCGCTTTCGGCGGCAAGTCCGAAATCATGCAGAAAATCGCCCCGTTGGGCCCCGTCTATCAGGCAGGCACCCTCTCCGGCAATCCGGTCGCCATGTCGGCCGGCCTCAGAACCCTGGAACTGATCTCTGAACCCGGTTTCTATGAGAACCTGTCCGCCAAGGTCGAGACACTGGTCGACGGCATCATGCAGGCAGCCCGTGATAACGGTATCCCACTGGCTGAAAACCATGTGGGAGGCATGTTTGGCCTGTTCTTCACCAACCAGTCCCAGGTCACCGACTTCGCCGGCGCAACCGGCTGTGACCAGGAACGATTCAAGGCCTTCTTCCACGCCATGCTGGAACGCGGCGTCTACTTGGCACCTTCGGCATTTGAAGCCGGCTTCGTTTCCTCCTCCCACAGTGAGAACGATATTCAGGCGACCGTCACGGCAGCAAATGAGGCCTTTTCAACTCTAAAATGAACGCCATGCCACCGAACCAGGTCTCAATGACTTCGATCATCCTGGCGTCATTGCCGGTTTTCGGATGCACCGACGCCAAGCGGACAGCTTACGAAACCCTGGAGTCCATGCGTATCAAACAGTGTCTCGACCAGCCAGAGGACGCTCCGGACTGCCCAACCCAACGTCAACGCTACGACAAGTACGACGCGGACTACCGGCAGCACACCGAGACGGCTGAGCCGTCACCCCCGGAGTGACCCGGTACGATCACCCCATCGCTAATCCGGCATGAGCGAACTCCTTACCACCCTCCTGACCTGGATCGCCGACAACCCCTTCTGGGCCGGGGTGGCGGTCTTCCTGGTCGCCTTCTCAGAATCGGTGGCGCTATTCGGTCTGCTGATACCCGGTGTGGTGATGATGTTCGGTTTTGGCGCCCTGATCGCCACCGGTACCCTGGCATTCTGGCCGGTATTCTGGTGGGCTGTCGCGGGTGCTGTCGCGGGTGACGGACTGAGTTTCTGGCTCGGCCGCCATTTCCAGGACCATCTGCGGGAGCACTGGCCGTTCAACCGCCACCCAAAAATCCTTCAACGCGGTATCGACTTCTTTGAAAAATATGGCGGCAAAAGCGTAGCAATCGGCCGCTTTTTCGGACCGGTACGGGCCATTATTCCCCTTGTAGCGGGTATGATGGGCATGAAAACCTGGCGTTTTTTGATCGCCAACCTGCTCTCCGCATTAGCCTGGGCACCGGCTTATCTGCTGCCAGGAATCGTCTTTGGCGCTTCGCTTGAGCTCGCCTCTGAGGTTGCATTGCGACTGGTCATACTCATGCTCTTGCTACTGGTCTCTTCCTGGTTGCTGTTCATCACAGTCAGGAGAGTGTTCCGCCTCATACAGCCCCACGCAACACAAATTGTTCAATGGGGATTCGAATGGGGACAAATGCATCCTGGGTTCCGATCCATCTCTCGTGCCCTGGCAGACCCCAACCATCCTGAGGCAAAAGGCCTTGCCTTTCTTGCCACACTGCTGCTTGTTGCCAGCCTGCTCTTCGTCGTATTGACCGGTACCGTGCTGGACGGCACGCTTACTCAAGACCTGAATCTCATCGTATTCAACACCCTGCAGAGCTTACGCAGCCCATGGGGAGATCACCTCATGACCGCCTTCAGCGTGCCTGGGGACCTCCCTTTCTTCTTCATCATCTCGTGTGGTCTTGCAGCCGCGTTATGGGTACGGGGACAACGTAGGGCCAGCTACTACCTGCTCGCGGCCATCCTTTTCGGATTGCTGGCCCCCTTGCTGCTGAAATATACCCTGCATGTCCCGCGCCCACCCGCGGCAGGCGACAGCCTGGGGCCCTGGTCATTCCCCAGTGCACATGTATTGCGCACAATAACCCTCTACGGCTTCTTTTCCATCATGGTTGCCCGGACCCTGCTACATGAGTGGCGTTGGCTACCCTACAGCCTGGCTGCGCTGATCATCGGAGCCGTAGGGCTTTCCCGCCTCTACTTGGGCGTCCACTGGCTGACAGATGTCTTGGGCAGCCTCATGCTCGGCACTGCCTGGATCGCCCTGCTGGGTATTGCCTATCACCGTCATGTGGCGCCGATCAGTCATCGAAGCCTGCTCATCGGCAGCCTGACGGTACTAATCATCCCAGCCGCCGCTTATGCACTGTCGGATCATGCCGCACGTTATAACAGTTACCAGCCAGAGAATGTGATCGTTTCGCAGCCGTACCACTCCTGGCAGCAGAGAATCGAGTCTGATCTGCCCCTCTATCGCAATGACATCCGCGGTGAAAACGACCACCCGCTGAATATCATTATTGCCGGTCGACTGAATTGTATGACCGACCACCTGGCACCAATGGGATGGGAGACCGCAGAGATGCTCGACTGGCACAATTTGCTGCGTTTGCTCTCTTCCAGGACCTCGATGAAAGCACTTCCTGTACTCCCCCAAGTACACGCTGGGGACCACGAGATTATTGTGCTGGACAAGAATCTGGATGACGATTCCCGTCTACTGTTGAGGCTCTGGCCCACACACACCCGCCTGGATCCCGGTGCCATACCGGTTTTCGTTGGCACCGTCTCCAGTCAACAGACTGCGCTGATGATGAACCTGATTACGATTCCGCGTACCGACATGGATTTCGCACGGGCCCAAGAACATTTACTCGCTGATATCAAAACCCTGGGAAATCTCGTTTCCATTGACGCCGGCCGAATTTATATCGATTTGACCTCGAAAGAAACCTGCCCTGGCCCAGGTTCCTGAAATCTTACGATAAGGTAGACTAGGGCCTGTTAACACTAAAGTGGCTGGCCATCCGGCCGAAAAACTTTATGCAACGACAAGGCTGTCATGACTGTTATTAGAATCGTTCCAAATTGGCCTGCATTGGCAAGAAACAAGATTGAAACTACGCCACATCAAAACCTGGCTGATTGTCTGCCTCCTTTCACTGAGCCAACCAATCCCGGCAGCTTCCGCGGACGAGGTGCGCATTGGCGTATTGGCCAAACGCGGGTATGAAAAAAGCCTGGAAAAATGGGGGGCCACAGCAGAGTACCTGAATCAGCATCTGCCTGACCATCGCTTCGAGATTGTCCCCATGCGCTTTGATGATATTCAGGTCATCGTAAAAAATCGATTGGTCGATTTCGTCATCGTCAATCCCGGCATCTATGTCGACCTGTCCGTGAAGTATGGCGTCACACGCATCCTCACCCTCATCAACGAACTTTCCGATGACGTCAGCATCACCAAATTCGGCAGCGTAATATTCACTTCGAGCGCAAACAAGGACGTCAAACATCTCGAAGACCTAAAAAACCAACGAGTCTCCGCAGTTCACTCAACCTCACTAGGTGGATGGATCATGGCACTGCGGGAACTTAAAAATGCAGGGGTAGAGACGTGGGATCTGGCATCACTCTCTTTTCTCAACACCCATGATGCCGTGGTCAATGCGGTTGTCGACAGAGAGACCGATATCGGGATCGTCAGGACAGACACGCTCGAACGCATGGCACTGGAAGGCAAACTGGACCTTCACCAGGTCCACATCATCAATCCCAAGAGATACAATCTGTTTCCCTATGCGATCAGCACACCGCTCTATCCGGAGTGGCCCTTCTCACAGCTTCAGCACACCCCCCAACAACTGGCTAGAGAAGTCACAATCGCTTTACTCAAACTCTCTGCCAGTCACAAAGCCGCCCAAAAGGCCCAAATCAGGGGTTGGACCATCCCGGAAAATTATCAGCCGACAGAGTACTTACTCAAGCAGTTGGAACTCCCACCCTTCGATACACCTCTCAAACAGCGTTTGAGTGATTCGTTCAAGCAGTACTGGTACTTCTATCTGCCAGCCACATTGATGCTTCTGTTTCTGGCCTTTCTGAGTGTGAGAATAATGCGCCTCAACCGGTCACTCAACGAGCACAAACAAAATCTGCTGGAGAGCCAGAAAGCCCAGATAGCCACCTTCGAACAAGCGGCCGTAGGACTGGCACATATCTCTCCAACCGGACAACTGTTCAACATGAATCAGCGGCTGTGCACAATCACGGGCCACACCAGTGAGACATTGCAACACACCAATCTCATGGACCTGACTCTGAGTGAAGATATAGCACTTGTGACTGATGCCTTTGATACGCTGAGACTCAGGAAACAGAGTAATGCCGCGGTACAATTTCGACTGCGTTGCGCTGACGGCACTCTCAAGTGGTGTCAACTGACACTCTCCTGCGAGGCAAGCTGTGACATCGAGAATACATACCTGGTCGCCGTGATCGACGATATCGACCAGTACAAAAAGCTCGAGGAAGAAAAACAAACCGCCGAGCACCAGAAAAACCTCATACTGAAATTGGCAGGGGATGGGGTCATCGGTCTGGACAGCGAAGGGAGACATACCTTCGTCAATCCTGCCGCCACTGAGATCCTGGGCTATCCGATCGATGAAATGGTCCAGCAGGACAGCCATCGCCTCTGGCACCACAGTCATCCCGACGGCAGCAGTTACCCCGAGACCGATTGCCCGATTTTGAACGTGCTGAATCAGGGAGAGATCTACCACTCCAAACATGACACTTTCTGGCGCAAGGACGGCTCACCCGTCGATGTGGAATTCATCTGCACACCGATCCACATGGATGAAGAGGTCACAGGTGCGGTCATTGTCTTCCGGCCTGTTGATTACATCGCGCAGCCCACAGAATGACGTGCTCAACGGACGTTTTTTAAGGCACTACAGTCTCACCCTCCTTCTGTTGCTAGCAGCAACATTTCTCCTGCTGTTGCTCATAGAGCACCAGCTGAAAGAGGGTCTGGTAATCAGACTCAAGCTCGAGTCCAACATACTTTTCAACCAGCTCAACAAACAGCTGGACACATCATTTTCAGAGATCAAATCTGACCTGCGCTTTCTCAGCGAACAGGAAAGCCTGCACCATCTGCATGAGCTGAAGGACAGGGAATCGATCGAGACGATCATCAAACAGTTGTGGGTCTCATTCGCCGGCCAGCGAACTCGCTACGATCAGATTCGTCTGCTCGATGCGGAGGGAATGGAGACGATTCGTGTTAATTTCAATAACGGCAAACCTGTCGTTGTCGAAAAAGACGCCCTCCAGTCAAAAAGCAAACGCTACTATTTTTCAGAAGCGATCACTCTACCCTCGGGTGAGATCTACGTCTCCCCCATGGACCTGAATTTTGAACGGGGAGCAGTCGAACTCCCACTCAAACCGATGATCCGTTTCGCCACCCCCGTAGTCAACGAGTCCGGGCAAAATGTCGGCGTCCTCGTACTCAACTATCTTGCAGAAAAAACCCTGGAGGAGTTTAGAAGGAGTTCGACCGGCTTTTTCGGCAATGCCTTGTTGATCAATTCCAGCGGTTATCCGCTTTCAAGCCCGGAAAGCGCCTCTAACTGGAACTTTATGTTTCCCGACAGCCCACAGACCGGCACGCATACCCGGCATCCTGAAATCTGGCAGCTGATCAAAAAGGGGCAACGGGGACAACTCATGACTCAAGAGGGTCTCTTCACCTTCGACATCTTCAATCCATCCGGCCGGCCACTATCGAAGAATTGCACAAGCTGCCTTGTTATCTTATTGCATGTTCCGGATACATTGATTGAGAAAAAACTGGCGCTGGAACTGAAGGAGACACTCCCCCCACTGCTCATGGCTCTGCTCCTGATCGGACTTATACTGGGCGCGCTTTTATGGCATCGAGACAAACGCCGCGCGCAGGAGAGAGAGATCTCCAAACTGCATGGCGAAATCGCCCACGAACGTGACCTGTTCGTCAATGGCCCCGGTATAATCGTCAAGATACGCAATGAAATCGGCTGGCCGGTAGACTATATCTCCGCCAATATTCAAGGGTTCCTGAACTACAGACCACAACAATTTCTAAACGGCTCGCTGTGTTTCTCCAGCATTATCGAACCCACCTATTTGAGTCAATATATTAGCGAGTCGGAACAAGCCAATCTGCAACACAAAGATATCTTTAAGCGCTCACCTTATCGGCTGCTCGATGCCCAGGGAATAGGCAGATGGGTACAGGATATTTCCCAGCCGATCCGCGACAGCCAGGGCAAGATCACGCACTACTATTCTCATATCAGCGACATCACTGCGTTAAAAGATACTGAACAGAAACTCAAGCTTTCGCGGGATCATATACAGCGTGTCGTGGATACTATCCCCGACCCGACACTGGTCATCGATATAGGCAACTACCAGCTATTGCTGGCCAACCAAGCCGCCAGAGATCTCTACAACGGTAATCGCAGTATCGGCAAGGGAATGACTTGTTACCGTCTCTCACATAAGCGGGATTTGCCCTGCACGGGCCTGAATGATCCCTGTCCGATACAGGAAGTCATGCTAACCGGCAAGTCTGCGTCGGTAAGACACAAACATTTCAACGACAAGGGCAAGATGCTGTTTGTTGATGTACGCGCCACACCGCTGTTCGACGAGACCGGCACAAAGGTAGTGCAGGTTGTTGAATCCCACCGCGATGTAACAGAAGCGGTTGAATTGGAGAAACAGCTCCAGCACATGGCAAACACCGATCGGTTGACACAGGTTTTCAACCGGATGAAATTCGATGAAGAGCTGAAAAACCAGATCGAATGGGCCCATTCGACACAAAACCCACTGGGTCTCATTATGTTCGATCTCGACCATTTTAAAGCGGTCAATGACAATCACGGCCATGATGTGGGCGATGAAGTGCTCAAACGCATCGTTGAGCTGGTCATGTGCCATATCCGTAAAAGCGACACGCTGGCCCGATGGGGTGGTGAAGAGTTCATGATCATCACGCCCCTGACAGACGTTTTTGAATTGAAGACCATCGCTGAATCTCTGCGGGAAAAAATCGAAGAGTTGGAGCACGCAACGGTCGGCCAAGTCACAGCCAGTTTCGGCGGCAGTGTACTAAAACCCCGTGACACCCTCTCCACGCTTGTCAAACGGGTCGACACCGCACTCTACCAGTCCAAACAGAGTGGACGAAACCGCTGTACTGTGATCGAGTGACTTTGTCTGTCTGCCCCCTCCGGGTTAACATACGCCCGCCTCGAAGTCCCCACACCCTGTCCAACGCGTAGCCATGTGACACCCAGGGACATCCGGGTACCCCATAAATAAATAAACTCTCATCTAGAGGTTAGTGATGAAGAAAACGACCCTGTTAACGATAATGGCGCTTGCCACGCTTGGGCTGAGTGGCTGTGGCGGCAACGATGAATTCAAACCGACTGATGGCATGCCGGTCAATGATCTCTTTGCTCAGGCCTGTGCCAGCTGCCATGGTGAAAATGGCAGCGGAAAATTCGGCTTTCTGTTAAAAATCGCAGGCAGCGAAGATGCTATCGAAGATATGGCACAAAAAATTCGTGATGGAGGTCATATCATGCCTGCATTCGTCAACATCAGTCAGAGCGAGGCCATTTCGATTGCGACCTATGTGAAAGGACAATAACCCCCGATGCATGCCGGCTTAATGACATTGAGTCGGCATGCAACAAACCGAACAGTCACGCAGAGACGATAATCACTCTCCCCAACGGGGAAGCAGGTTGTGCGCCACCTCCAACCGATCGAGAATACGTGCCACCATAAAATCGACGATATCCTGCAGCTTCTCTGGCTTGTGGTAGAAACCCGGGTTTGCCGGCATGATCACCGCTCCCATGCGGGCCAACTTGAGCATATTCTCCAGATGTATCTCGGAAAAGGGTGTCTCACGCACCACGAGGATCAACTTGCATCGCTCCTTGAGGGCGACATCCGCAGCCCGCTCCAGCAGATCGTTACTGGCTCCACAGGCGATTGAAGAGAGCGTACCGGTGGTACAGGGGCAGACCACCATCGCCCTGGGTGGATTGGAGCCACTCGCCACCGGGGCCATCCACTGCTGCCGGCCGAAAACCCGCAACTGTCCGGGTGCCGCATTAAAATGCCGGGTCAGCAACCGCTCTGCTTCCAGTGGCTGTGATGGCAGATCCAGTTCTGATTCCATTTTGAGAACAATCTGGCCCGCCTGGCTGATCATCAGCTGAATCTCTTCACCCGCCGACACCAGGCACTCCAACAGACGCAAGGCGTAGGCACTACCCGATGCGCCTGTAATCCCCATTGCAATCGGCCGTCTGTTCATGCCCATTCTTTTGTCTCCAGCGCATCGAGCACGCGCTGATGGATACCCTCAAAACCGCCGTTACTCATCACCAGCAGATGATCCTTCGGGGCAGTAACTTCCACGATTCGCTCAATCAGGGCTGCAGTATCCGAAAAACATTCTGTACGCGATCGCATAGGGCCCAAATACTCTGCAGGATCCCAGCGTAGATCCGAAGGCAAATAGAGCATTACCTGATCAGCAGCATGCAGGGCGTCAGCCAGCAGATGGGCATGTACGCCAAGTTTCATGGTGTTGGAGCGAGGTTCCAGAACAGCAATGATTCTCTCACGACCCACCTGCTTGCGAAGTCCGTCGATGGTGGTGGCGATCGCAGTTGGATGGTGAGCAAAATCGTCATACACCTTTACACCGGAGACCTCGCCACGAAGCTCCATACGCCGCTTCACATTCTTAAAACTGCCAAGGGCACGAATGGCCAGGTCGATTGGTACGCCCGCATGGCGTGAGGCGGCCAGCGCAGCCAGGGCATTGGCCATGTTGTGCCGACCGATCAGATCCCATTCGAGACGGCCCTGCCTCTCTCCCTCGCAGACGACATCGAATGCATGGCCGTCATCACTGGCTTTTTCCGCATGCCAGCCCGCCTCGATCGTCGGGTCGAAATATTCAACCGGCGTCCAGCAGCCCATATCGAGCACCTCGCCCAAACTCCCGTCATAGAGCGGTGCGATGATCAGCCCTTCGGATGGCACAGTCCTTACCAGATGGTGGAACTGTCTCTGGATCATTGCCAGATCATCGAAAATATCCGCATGATCGAATTCCAGGTTATTCATTACCAACGTGCGTGGACGGTAGTGAACAAATTTGGATCGTTTATCGAAGAAAGCCGTATCGTACTCGTCCGCCTCAACCACAAAAAAGGGTGAGTCACCAAGCCGTGCCGAAACGCCGAAATTCTCGGGCACGCCACCGATGAGAAAACCGGGAGCCAAGCCCGCCTCCTCCAGGATCCAGGCGAGCATACTGGCAGTGGATGTCTTGCCATGAGTACCCGCCACCGCCAATACCCAACGATCCTGCAGCACATGTTTAGCGAGCCACTCAGGCCCGGAGGTATAGGGCAAGCCACGGTTGAGCACATATTCAACTGCAGGATTCCCTCGTGACATGGCGTTGCCAACCACCACCACATCCGGCGCCGGTTCCAGATGATCCGCGCTGTAGCCCTCCATCAATTCAATGCCCGCTTGTTCCAATTGTGTGCTCATGGGCGGATAGACATTTGCATCCGAGCCGCTGACCTGATGCCCCAACGCACGAGCCAGCAACGCAATACCACCCATAAACGTACCGCAAATACCTAGGATGTGCAGATGCATCAGAGTGTCACCGGAAAAACGAGTGCCGTCAGGTTCCAGGACAAAAGCGTATATATCATCGCTGCCGCAATGCCGATATTGAACGGCATCTCAAAGGTATGCCTGAGAATATGTCCCAACACTACGATACTCCAGAATAACAATACCAGAATCAATAAACCCGACTCAGTGGACTGACTGCGCTGATTCCACAACACCAGAGGAAGCGCCATCAACCCCAGAAGCAGGCCGCTCAGCATCAATGCAGAGGCACTCTGATTGAAACGGGAGAGTCTCTTCGATATCTTCAGTGCCAGGTAGAGCGTACCCAACATCAACAGGATCTGAAACAGGGTTTCAAGAAACGCCTTGCCAAGATCGGCCTGCAAGCCAACGACCATCAACATACCGATAATAAAGTTCAGGACCAAACTGACAAGCAACAGCGATTGGGATGCAGGCAGGTCCTGGGGGCCCAATCGTAACAGGCAGAGTTCAATTGCGGCTGTGATCAGTTGTTTCAAGTTTCGTCCGTTAGCGATAATCTGCGTCAATCATATCACTTTCACACCACAATCTGCCGCTTCCCGCAGTCTGGCGTTCTACTAGCAATATCTCACATTACTTAGATCGCAATCGACCCTGTCGAACAGCACCTCACCAGAGTGACCACTGCATGCCACTCTCATGCGTCAAGCCATATCGATCACTTTGGGGCAAACCTCAGGGTTTGATATAGGTATACCCCTGCGCTTGCAGATGAGAAAGCTCTGCCACACCACTCTGCACCACATCCGCCGTGTCGACATCATAGAGATCATTCTCCAGATTGACCTTCCGTCCTTTCACGGTATTGCCACAGACCTGGAAGCTGACGCCCTGGCTCTTCAATCCATCGATCTTCGCCGACATCTCCTCACTGGCATTCCCTTGTTTAAACTTAGCCAACTTGGCAAGTGAGTCAGGATAGATCAATAGAGACAGGCCGTTACCATGCAGCACCACTTTCAAATCGAGATTATCGGCGCCGACGGCATTGATATGGTTCTGGATGTTCCGCAGAGCCGCCTTTTGCGCTTTCGGATCATCGTAGTTGATATGGTAGACAACCTTCTGTTTGCCATAACCCTCTCCCGCAATCAGGATGCCGGACAGGGTTAAAAAAACAGCCGATATGAGCAAGATCACACTATTCGGATAAGTGAATTTCACCTCTGCGCCCTCCAGGAATATCGCCCAAGGAATTGGACTGCATGGAGACCCGAAAATGGGCCTCAAGATAAATCATAGCCATTCAACCAGGCATGACGATCAAACATAACAACTCAAAACTTAATGGATTATCCTGTTGATCAGGCATACTTTCCCTACCGCCTTACACTGTGCATTTTTCCCACTTATGAGAGGAGATGGGGACAATTGGGCCATAAAAAACTATCTTCCCGCGACTTGCTTGAATAACATAACACTTGACTCTCACATACATGGAGTACGACAGATGATAGGAAGGGGCATCCTTATATTTTTCTGCACCACCCTGACGGCTTTTGATGCCGGCGCAGAAATCTACACCTGGAAGGATGCCAAGGGACGAACGCATTTCGGTGATAAACCGCCGGCTCAAAGCCAGGCCAAGACTCTCGATCTGCAGATCAACACGATCAGCCGACCTGAAATCGAACCGCTGGAGAACGGTTCCTTATCAAGCCGTAAGCAGGTTGTCATCTACTCTACAGAGTGGTGTGGCGCCTGCCGCAAGGCCAAAGGGTATTTCAAACAGAAGCAAATCCCCTATAAAGAGTACGACGTGGAAAAATCCGCTAAGGGACGCCAGGACTACGCACGGCTCAAAGGGAGGGGCGTCCCCATCATTCTGGTGGGTAATCAGCGGATGAACGGCTTTTCCGTTTCCGGTTTCGAATCCATCTATCTTGCCCGTTAGGCACAAATTGCATCTATCCGATTACCCCGTATGCACCTGGATACAAAGCACACGAACCGACCGCCTGCAGAGATAGCTTTACTCGCAACTATTATGGCGACATTACTCTCTGCCTGTGACCAGGAACCTGATAGTCAGAACCAGGTCGACGCATCACATACCTGGAGCGATGAAGAGGAGGTCATCCACCAACTGAAAGAAGTCATCCGCTACGAGGATGCAGAAGCGTCCCTGAGGCAGGAGCAGATGAAGGCCCTATCACTACCTGTCGACAGTTCCGCCACGACCGAACCTTAGATGGCCGCAGGGAAAGGCCACGATCAACATGAGAACCACAATGGCGAGTATGAATAGATTGCCGATAGTGGCGAAAGGCGTGGAACCGGACATTGGCTTGATCTCCCCCGTCAATACATCCACATCCAAAAGCGGGGAGACATTCAGTAGCTCACCTTTAGATCCGATGATGGCCGAAACACCCGTATTGGTGGATCGCAATAGGTAACGGCCCGTCTCCAACGCCCGCATGCGGGCAATCTGCAGATGTTGGTGTGGCGCCAAAGACTTACCGAACCATGCATCATTACTGGCGTTGATTAAGTAAGCCGCCTCCGGCAAGGCCTCGATCATTTCGTTACCGAATGCATCCTCATAACAGATCGACATACCGACCAGATGCGGCCCGACTTTCATCAAGGGTTTCCCATCGCCCGCGGTAAAATCCGACATGGGAATGGTGAAGAGATCGACCAAAGGCCAAAGCAGGAACTTCAGAGGAAGGTATTCGGTAAAGGGAACCAAATGGCGTTTATAGTAGCTGTCCCGTTGCTCGTTACCCAGAGAGACCATGGCATTGAAGTAGCGCTCTCTCGCTGCATCCATCTGCACCACACCGAACACCAGGTCCGCGCCCTGCCGTTTCACCTCAGCTTCAAGCGGCTGGATAAAGGCCTCGTCCACCTGAAATTGAAAGGCCGACACCGCCGTCTCCGGCCAGACGATGAGATCGCGGTCGAAATGCTTTTTAGTTTGTTCCGCATAGAGCACGAGACTCGGCGTCAACATCTCTGGCGCCCATTTTTCCGCTTGCGGAATATTACCCTGCACCAACGCCACCCGCAGAGACTCACCGCTCGGCATTGTCCAGTCCTGTAATGACAATCCCCAACCAGAGATCCACACCAAACCCAACAGGGGAATGGCAAATCGACGCGACCCGCCCTTCTCTCCCAACAGATTTATTGCCCCAGCACTTACCGTTACCACCAAACTGACACCCAAGGTACCCAGCACGGGCGCATAGCCAGCCAGGGGCGAATCGATCTGTGAATAGCCAAGCTGCAGCCAGGGAAATCCGGTAAGAAACCACCCCCGCAACCATTCGACCGCCACCCACATAGCGGGAAAAACCAACAACAGTTCCACTCGGCCAGAGGCATGAAACCCTCCAACCAGCCAACCCAACAGGCCATAGTAGAGAGAGACAATCACCACAAAGCCGATGGTGATCACAAGTGGGAAAAGCCAACCCAAATCCCCGAACTGGGCAATACTCACATGCAGCCAGGAGACACCGCTCCCCATCAGTCCCAGACCATAGGCGAAGCCGGCCTGAAAGCGGGATACATCTGTCCGCCGCCAGACAAAAAAGAGCACGGCGGGAGCCACCACCGCCAGGAACCAGAGATGGAAAGGTGAGAAAGCTAAAGTCGTTGTCGCACCGGCAAGCAATGCCAGTACGCGAGGATAGGACAGCAGACGAGTCTCCAACTGCTTGATGTGCTGACGCAGGCTCATTCTCTATCGGTCGATCTGCTCAAATTGATCCGTCTGCATGTGCACGAGATAACTGTAGCGACTGCTCTATCCACAATGTG
Source organism: Candidatus Thiodiazotropha sp. (ex Monitilora ramsayi) (assembly GCA_025655595.1). Classification (GTDB taxonomy): domain Bacteria; phylum Pseudomonadota; class Gammaproteobacteria; order Chromatiales; family Chromatiaceae; genus Thiodiazotropha. The sequence continues at coordinate 386,261 of JAHXIO010000005.1, read as the reverse complement.
GGATTGCTGCTGGGTAAAAATCAAACCCTGGAATCCTGATCCCGGGCGATATATTTTGCCAGCTTGGTATCGACCTGTGTGGTGTGCAGTGCAAACCACTCGAAAAGAAACGATACGATATTATCCAACAGTATATCCCCGTTCTTATACTGATGCGTCCGCTCATCCAACAAGGCGAGCAACACTGCATGTTCCCTACTGTGCTTATCGACATCAGGATAGGCCACATCGAACATGATGTTCTCTTCGCTGGTGAAGTGAAACAGCGCGTACTTCTTTACCTCATCAAGATGTCGCAGCACCCGCTCCCTTGGGGTATCAGTCTCAGGCAGAAGAGAAGCCTGTCGAATCAGGCCAAGGAAGATTTTATGTTCGAAATCGATCCTTTCATGACCCACCTCAAACTTCCGATCCCACTCCACTCTTATCATCCTTCCCTCCATCCATGATTGGGGATTCTGCACCAGTCTACCCTGTCACTGCTGACTCTTCATCATCATCCGGTGTGTCGTGTTCATCCTCGATATCGCCGACAATTTGCTCCAATAGATCCTCGAGCGTAACAAGGCCGGCGGTGGAGCCATACTCATCAACCACAATCGCCATATGATTTCTGCTCTGCTTCAGCTCTTTCAGCAACTGGTTAAGCCGCATCGACTCCGGTACGAACAGCGCCTCGCGCATCATACCCTGTAGACTGAACACTGTTTGGTTTTCTTTGCGGAAACAACAGAGGAGATCCTTCGGCAGCAGCACACCCAAGACCTCATCCATATCTTCATCGATCACCGGTAGGCGAGAGTGGGCCGATTCGATCGCCACTCCCAACACCTCTTCAAGATCCGCATCCCTGTTGACCACCTCCAGCTTGGAACGGGGAGTCATCACGTCCCTCGCCCGTCGCTCGGAGACCAACATGGCTCCTTCCATCATGCTTAAGGCATCATCGTCCAACAGATGCCTTTCGCTTGCCTCTTTTAAAAGCTCATAGAGCTCTTCCTTGTCTTGCGGTTCGCCCCCGAACATCCGGCTGATCCGTTCCAGCCATCGTCGGGAGGAACCGCTAGTCGATCGATCTTCGCTGTTCATCGGTCCTCTTCACTATAGGGATCAGAAAAATGCAGTTGACGCAGGAGCACACGCTCCCGATCTTCCATCAACTGCGCCTCTTCATCGGTCAGGTGGTCATAACCCAACAGATGCAAAACACCGTGTACCACCATATGGGCCCAATGGGCCTCTGCCGCCTTGCCCTGTTCCTTCGCCTCCCGCAAAACCACGGGGGCACAGATAACCAGATCCCCCAGCAGGTTCGACGGCACCTCAACCGGGGGCTCGAAGGGGAAGGAGAGCACATTGGTCGGGCGATCCTTTCCCCGGTAGTCCCGGTTGAGCTGCCGGCTCTCGGCCTCATCCACCAGGCGGATCACCAGTTCCGCCGGATCGTCGCCCTCCGGCAGGACGGTCTCTGCCCAATGACGGAGATCTGTCTCCGACGGCAGGTCAGCAAGGTCGGGGGACGCCCGTTGAATCTCCAGTTCCAGGCGGCTCATGACGGAAATTCAGCTCTTTCTTTCAAACTCATCATAGGCCCGCACCACCCGCTGTACCACAGGATGGCGAACCACATCCCTGGCATTGAAAAAGGTGAAGCTGATACCGTCCACATGGGCCAGTACCTCGCTGGCCTGGCGCAGGCCCGACAGCTGCCCCCGGGGCAGGTCGATCTGGGTTATGTCGCCGGTGATGACCGCTCTGGAGCCGAAGCCGATACGGGTCAGGAACATCTTCATCTGCTCCGGCGTGGTGTTCTGCGCCTCGTCGAGGATCACGAACGACTCGTTGAGCGTGCGACCGCGCATGTAGGCCAGGGGGGCGATCTCGATCACGTTGCGCTCCACCAGCTTGGCCACCTTCTCGAATCCCAGCATCTCGTAGAGGGCGTCGTAGAGAGGGCGGAGATAGGGGTCGATCTTCTGCGCCAGATCGCCGGGCAGAAAACCGAGACGCTCACCCGCCTCCACCGCCGGGCGCACCAGCAGGATGCGCCGCACCTGATCCCGCTCCAGTGCGTCGACCGCGCTGGCCACCGCAAGATAAGTCTTACCGGTACCTGCCGGGCCAACCCCGAAGTTGATGTCATGGGTCAATACCTTGTGCAGGTATTCTTTCTGGTTGACGCCGCGGGGACGCACCAGGCCGCGACGGGTTTTGATCACCGTCTCCGGCAGATCCACATCGCCTGACTGTTCGAGCAACTCGTCAACTCCTGCCTCCTGCAGGTAGAGATGTACCCGTTGCGGATCGATCACCTCGTTTTCGGCAGCGCGATAGAGATCCTGCAGTATCTGCTCCCCCGCCTGGATAGCGTGTCGCTCACCGATCAGTCGAAAATGGTTGCCCCGGTTATTGATCTCGATACCGAGACGCCTTTCGATGTGGCGCAGGTTTTCATCCAGCTGTCCGCAGACATTGGCCAGCTGTTCATTACTTGCGGGTTCTAGTTGCAGATCGATGGAGTCGGGGTGTTCAGCCAAGGGGTATTCCAGATAGATTAAGACGGTTGTGTTGGCTCAGCCGTTGACGGCTTGATCCGCCACCGGTGCAAGCCATTCGCCACGCAGTGAATTGGGCAGGGCCTCGGTGATGCGAACATTGACGAAACTGCCGATCAGATCGGCGGGGCCGTCGAAGTTGACCACCCGGTTGTTCTCGGTACGGCCCGCCAACTGACGGGGATCCTTTTTGGCATGGCGTTCCACCAGGATCCGCTGTTCCGTACCCACCATCTGCCGACTGATACGCTGGGCCTGGGTATTGATCAGTTGCTGCAGACGTTCCAACCGCTGCTGTTTCACCTCGAGGAGCACATCATCGGGCAGATCGGACGCAGGGGTCCCCGGCCGACGACTATAGATAAAACTGTAGGAGTGGTCGAAGCCGATCTCCTCGATCAGCTTGAGTGTCTGTTCGAAATCGTCCTCTGTCTCGCCCGGAAAACCCACGATGAAGTCGGAAGAGATGGTGATATCGGGTCGCACCTCCCGCAGGCGGCGGATCTTCGCCTTGTATTCGACGGCCATATGGCCCCGTTTCATCATTGCCAGAACCCGGTCAGAGCCGGATTGTACCGGCAGGTGGAGAAAACTCACCAGTTCCGGCACCTGGCCGTAGACATCGATCAGGCGATCGTTGAACTCCACCGGGTGGGAGGTGGTAAAACGGACACGCTCGATACCCCCGACCGCCGCCACATATTCGATCAACAGGGCCAGGTCGGCATGCTCCCCGTCCTCCATCTCACCCTGATAGGCGTTGACGTTCTGCCCCAGCAGATTGATCTCCCTCACTCCCTGGGCAGCCAGTCCGGCCACCTCGGCAATCACGTCATCGAAGGGACGGCTGATCTCTTCGCCGCGGGTGAAGGGAACCACACAATAGGTGCAGTACTTGGAACACCCCTCCATCACCGATACATAGGCAGTGGGCCCGTCTGCGCGAGGTTCCGGCAGGCGGTCGAACTTCTCGATCTCGGGGAAAGAGACGTCCACCACCGGGGCATGCTCAAGGCGGGCCTGTCGGATCATCTCCGGCAGGCGATGCAGGGTCTGGGGACCGAACACCAGGTCCACATAGGGTGCACGTTCACGGATCGCTTCACCTTCCTGGCTTGCCACGCAACCGCCGACACCGATGATCAGGGCCGGATTCTTCTCCTTCCAGGGCCGCCAGCGGCCAAGCTGGGAGAAGACCTTCTCCTGCGCCTTCTCACGAATGGAGCAGGTATTGAGCAGGAGTACGTCCGCATCCTCCGGCACATTGGTCAACTCCAGTCCCTCGGCGGCATGGAGCCCGTCCGCCATACGCGACGAGTCATACTCGTTCATCTGGCAGCCGAAGGTCTTGATGTAGAGTTTTTGGGCCATTTGCGGGTCCGGTCGATTCAAAGAGGGGCTATTTTATAGTCAAAAAGCAGAGAATTCACCCGACCAGTCCAGGGTTTAGCCTGCTGAACCATCAAGCAGTCTGCCGAGCATCTCTGCGTGACGCTCCGACTGTGGAGAAATGCGCAACCGCTGACTGACCACGATGGCCGCCAACTCGTCCAGCGCCTGATCGAAATCGTCGTTGATCACCAGGTAATCGAACTCGCCATAGTGGGACATCTCGCAGACCGCCTGATCCATTCTGCCGCGGATGACCGACTCGCTATCCTGGCCGCGATTGCTGAGCCGGTCGTATAGCGCCTCCGGGCTGGGGGGCAGGATAAAGATGGAGACCGCCTCGGGAAAACGGCGTCGTACCTGCTGGGCGCCCTGCCAGTCGATCTCCAGTACCGTGTCCTGTCCTGAAGCCAGTTGGTCCCGCACACCAGTCTCGTCGGTACCATAGTAGTTGCCGAAGACTTCGGCATGTTCGAGAAAATCGCCCTGCTCCACCTTCTCTTCAAATCGCACTTTATCGATGAAGTGGTAATGTAAGCCATCCTCTTCGCCGGGACGCATCGACCGGGTGGTATGGGAGATGGAGACGTGCAGCGCCCCGTCCCTTTCCCGCAGGGCTTTCAGTAGACTGGTCTTGCCCGCACCGGAGGGGGCGGAGAGGATATAAAGTGTTCCACGGGTCATGCAGAATTCCACAATTGCTAAATAGGGGTATTGGTGCGGCAGAGCCGCACCCTACCGGATCTTTGTGTAGGGTGCGGACCTGCCGCACCGATGGGCTGGTTTCCAATCAGAACTTAAAGGTCGGTCTTTCACCCTTGGCCCGGTAATAAGGCATCATCTCATCCGCCAACTTGCTCAGGGTCGACTCTCGATTGGCAGGGCTGGGATGGGTACTGAGAAATTCCGGCATGCTTCCACCGCCCACTTCGCCCATTTTTCGCCACAGCGTCGCCGCGGCGCGGGGATCGTAGCCCGCCTTTGCCGCCAGTTCGATACCGATTCGGTCCGCCTCGCTCTCCGCCCCCCGGCTGTTGGGTAGCTCCACCGCCAGCTTGGCCGCCAGTGCGGCACCCACCAGCGTAGTCTGGCTCTCCGACGCCACGGCTACCGCAACCACGCCCAACTGGGACGCCATGGAGACCGACATCTTCTCCGCCGTGTGCTTGGCCAGGGCATGGGAGATCTCATGCGCCAGGACCTGCGCCAGCTCGTCGTCAGTGGGTTTCACCTTCTCCACCAGACCGGTGTAGAGCGCCATCTTGCCGCCAGCCATGGCCCAGGCGTTAACCGTCTCCGGGTCATCCAGGATCTTCATGCTCCATTCCCAATCACGGGTATCGGGCCGCATGATTACCGCCTGGGCGATCAAGCGACCGGTGATCCGATCGACCCTCGCCTTGAGTACCGGATCGTTGTCCAGCTTACCCTGCTCCTCGAACGGCTTGAGCATCTCCACATAGGCGGTCTTGGAGGCGTTGATGGCCGACTCCTCGGAGACCAGCATCAACTGAGTACGGCCGGTGGGGCTGGTGGCACAACCGGCCAGCGTCAACAACGCCATCGATAGCAGGATAACTTGTATCACTCGATTCATGTCTGCGTTCCTTCAGGTTTCACTTTCCTGGTATTCTACTCGATGTTCTGAATCTGCTCGCGCATCTGTTCGATCAGGACCTTCATCTCCACCCCTGCACGCGTCACTTCCACATCGTTCGATTTCGAAGAGAGGGTATTGGCTTCCCGGTTCAGCTCCTGCATGAGGAAATCGAGTCGCCGACCCACCGGTTCATCCGATGACAACACCCGCACCACCTCGGTCAGATGCGTCTCCAGACGGTCCATCTCCTCATCCACGTCGAGCCTCTGAGCCAGTAGGGCCATCTCCTGTTCCAGCCTCGGTTCATCCAGCTCCTCCATCACCTCCGCCAGGCGCTCACGCACACGGGAACGGACATTCTCCAAGACCTCAGGCATTAGACCGCGAACACGCTCAACCTGTGCCTGCATAGCCTCACAACGCTGACCCACAATCTCGGCCAATCGTTCGCCTTCGCGCAGGCGATTGTCGATCAGACTGTCGATGGCGGTCTCCAGCAACGCCATGGCCTGCTGTTTGACCGGCGTATAGTCCCGCTCCTCCTCTTCAAGCACTCCCGGCCAGCGCAACAGATCAAGGGGGCGCAGATGGGTATCCACTTGCATCACCCCTGAGAGTTCACGTTCGGCCTCCATCAACTGCTCGACCATACGCTGATTGATGCGCAATCCAGCCTCGGCGGCGGCACCCGGTTTAAATTTGAGGCTCACATCCAGCTTTCCACGCCCCAGCCGGGCGTTGAGCCGCTCGCGAACATTCGTCTCCAGCACCCTCAGCTCCTCGGGCAGGCGCAGAAACGTCTCCAGGTAACGGTGATTGACCGAACGAATCTCCCAGCTCATGACGCCGAGTTCACCTCTGTACTCTTCTCGCGCAAACGCGGTCATACTACTGATCATATCTATCTGCCTGTGTCCCCGGGGTGTTATAAAATGATTGCTGTACCCGCGCATAATCGCACACCTTTGTCCGCTCATCACCAGCACATCGCCAATTGGATGGTGTAGCGGGAGAAACCGGAGCCCGTACCCGAACCCTACCCGCCCTACAGAATCACCGGTTGCCGCCGATATCCTCCATGGGAATCCGCTGCCGGATCCGATGGACACCGGCAAAAACAGGCCCTGGAATGTTTGAACAAAGTCACTATATTGTGTAGCAGCCAACAAGGAAGCATCATGCCGGCCAAGGCATTTCACAAAGAAGACCTTATAATCTATGAGATGAACATTCGAATGCCCCTCAATGAGGGCCACCCGGCCAGAGACAGATCCCACCGCTACCCATACCCCGCGGTCGCCCCCTACTTGGGTCTATCGGGCCGCGGCCCGACCTTGACACCCCGCCTTCACCGGCCGGTATAGCTGGATGGACAAATTACGCGACAGCCTACCTGAAGGCACCGTCATCGACTGCTACCAGATCATGAAGGTGGTCGCCAGCGGCGGCTTCAGCCTGATCTACCTGGCAGAAGACGAAGATACCCAGGATGAGGTGATCATCAAGGAGTTTCTACCCAAGAAACTGGCCAAGCGCGGTGACAACAATCGGGTCGAACCGATCGACACCAAGCACCGGGACAATTTCAATCGCAGCCTGCGCCTCTTCTACCAGGAGGCCAAGGTGCTCGCCTCCCTTCGCCATCCGAATATCGTTCAGGTCAGGGGCTTCTTTCTGGAGAACAACACCGGCTACCTGGTGATGGACCACGAGCGCGGCAAAAACCTGGCCAGCTACATCAAAAAGCGCAGCGGCAGCCTCAGTACCCGTTTCATCATGACGGTATTTCCGCCGATCCTCGATGCGCTGAGCCAGATCCACTCCCGGGACCTGCTCCATCTGGATATCAAGCCCAGCAACATCCACCTGCGCACCGGCGGTAGCCCTCTACTGCTCGACTTCGGCGCGGTACATGAGCTACAGAACGAAAGCAACCGGCCCGGCAGGGTGGTCACCACCGGCTTCTCTCCGGTTGAACAGTACTACCAGTCGGGCAAGGTCGGCCCCTGGAGCGATGTCTACGCCATCGGCGCCAGCATGCGTGCCTGCCTCGACGGCAAGGCCCCGCCGTCGGCTATCGAACGCCACGCCAAGGAAAAACTCAAACCCGCAGCCAAGACCTATAGACGGCGCTACCCCGCCTATCTTTTGGAAGCGATCGACTGGGCCATGGAGGTCGAATACGAAAAGCGGCCGCAAAACGCAGGGGAGATGCTCGAGGCCCTGCGCGGCGGTCTCGCCGATATCGATACCGAAAGCGAGGCTTCAGAACTTCTCTCCCCGCAGAGGGCCTCCTCATGAAATATGAGACAGCCCAATGCTCTCTGCTGGGAAACCGCTCGACCAATCAGGACCGCTGCCTGGTGCTGGAGGCCCCCGATGCCATTCTGCTCTGTCTTGCGGACGGTATGGGCGGACACCCCAAGGGCGAAATGGCGGCGCAGATATTGATGGACAACGCCCGCCGGGCCTTCCTCACCAGTCGCAAGCCGATCGCCAATCCCCATTTCTTCCTCAGCGGCCTGATGGACATGAGCCACAAGCAGATCCTGGAGTTCGGGCGTGAACAGGAGCCGCCAATCGAACCCCGCACCACAGGTGTACTCTGCCTGGTGCAGGAGGACAACGCCTTCTGGGCTCACATCGGTGACAGCCGGCTCTACATCATGCGCGAAGGCGTCATCCATCTGCGCACGGACGACCACTCCTATGTGGAACACTTGAGACAACAGGGCATCATCTCTGCAGCTCAAGTGCATACCCACAAATTCCGCAACTACGTCACCCGCTGTCTGGGCGGCACCAACAACCGGCCGGTGGCCGAGCTCAGCGGACCTCATCCTCTTAAAGAGGGGGATGTGGTGATGCTCTGTTCCGACGGATTCTGGGGTCCGCTTTCGGAGCGACCGCTGGTCGATACCCTGTTCAAGTCTCAGGGCTCACTCCACTCCAGCGTTCAAAACCTGGCCAATCAGGCAGAGAACATCAGCCAGCCAGAGAGCGACAATGTGACAGCTGTGGCATTACGCTGGAACGAGAGCGTGGGCAACCTCGCGCCGGCAGATTTCAGCATGTCGTTATCGGAAAAGAAAAAAACTCGCCTCGAAGCCCCCGACGAAGACGTCGATGTCACTCAAGCCATCGATGATCTGAAGAAGATCGTCGATGATTTGGAACACGACTGAACCCAACCATCAGAACCACATCCGCTTCTGATACGACAGCGGTCACGCCTCTAAAACAATCTGCTCTCATATCCATAAAAGATTGTGGCCGGCAAGCTTCAATGACGATTTCCGACACTTTGCGCCTAATCAGTCCGAAAACACCGGGTTATTCCCGATTATACCGAGGGAATTCTTATTAAGCGTGTGAATTTTATGCCCTAAATATTCGCCGGACACTGTCGCAACAAATTCTTAAATGACCACACACATCAACGGATACCATAATCCAAAATAAAAAGGATCAAGGACATGCGGCGTTTATCGATCAAATGGCAGATGGGACTGGTAGCGGCACTTGCCGTTTCCGGCATGTTGCTCTTATCAGTGTTACAACAATACTCAATGATCTATATGGAATCGCTAGGCGATTCCCGCGTCCTGGTCAGTGACATCGAATCCGGCATGCTGACACTTCGACGAAATGAAAAAGACTTCTTGGCACGCAAACAACCAAAGTATGTTGACCAATTCAAAACCAACTATGAACGAACCCTGGAACACACAACCAGCCTTTCTAGCGCTATAGAAAAAACCGGTCTGGACCACACTACTGCCGAGAATCTGAAAACGATACTCGCCGCATACCGGAAAAAATTTCTTGCCTTGGTTGAACTGCAAAAACAGATTGGGCTCGATCACAAGTCCGGTTTGTACGGAGCACTACGCAAAGCCGTGCATCAGGCAGAGGAGCTGATGAACGCACAAAACCAGGACAAGCTCTCGAAAGAGATGCTCATGCTCCGCCGCCGGGAAAAGGACTTCATGCTCAGAATGGATCTCAAATATCTAAAGAAGTTTGACAACGATATGGTTGTGCTTCAACAGAGTCTCACAGAGTCAACGATCAATGCGGACGTCAAACAAAAAATAGTTAACGCCATGAATATTTATGAGCGGGACTTTAAAGCACTGGTGGATGCCAATGTGAAACTGGGTCTCTCAAGCAAGGAGGGTCTTCTCGGTGAAATGCGAAAGACCATACACCAAAGCGAGAAAATACTCTCACAACTACAAACCGGGACGCACCAGCATATCGACAGCGAAACGGATCGTATTACGCTACAAAGCATATTGATCAGCGCGACCCTGACCCTCATGATCCTCGGTTTGATAATCTATATCGTTCCCGGCGTGACCCGGCCAGTGAAGCAGCTTGCAGATCTAATGTCACATACCAGTAAAGAGCGGGATGTCACGATACGTGCTGAGGATAAAGGCCCCCAAGAAATCTCCGTCATGGCCCGGGCATTCAATCGGATGATGGCCACTCTTCAGGAGATGATTAACCACATTACCGACTCTTCCAATCAACTCAGTACGGCAGCAGAACAACTCGGCGTCATTGCACGTGCTGCGAACGTGGGTGCAAATCAACAGCAGACAGAAACAGAACAGGTCGCGACGGCAATGAACGAAATGACTGCAACCGTACAAGAGGTTGCGCAGCACGCGAGCTCTGCTGCAGAAGCTTCCGAAACCGCGGATCATAATGCGCATAAAGGTCACAGCATTGTCGAACAAAACCGCGACAGCATTCATCTCCTGGCCAATGAGGTCATGAGTACGGCCGAGATTATCGGCGACTTGAGCAAAGAGAGCGAAAACATTGGGACTGTGCTCAGCGTGATCCGCGGGATTGCCGAGCAGACCAACCTACTGGCGCTGAATGCCGCTATCGAGGCAGCCCGCGCCGGCGAACAGGGAAGAGGCTTTGCGGTCGTGGCCGATGAAGTACGCACACTCGCCCAACGATCCCATGAATCGACACAGGACATTCAAACAATAGTGGAACGCCTGCAGCAGACTGCTGAACGCGCTGTCTCCGCCATGGATAAAGGCAAGGAACAGGCACAGGAAAGTGTGGCGCGATCCCAGATTGCCGCCGAGTCCCTGGAAGCAATCCTCCGATCCGTCTCTGTCATTAAAGACATGAACCTGCAAATCGCAACCGCTTCTGAAGAACAGGCATCCGTATCAGAAGAGATCAATCGCAGCGTCATCAACATCAATGACGTAACCGGTGAAACCATCACCAACACCAGCCAGACCATGGAAACCGGTCAATCCCTCCTGGACATGTCCACACAGTTAAACGATATAGTGAGAAGATTCAAAAACTAACTGGTTCGGTATGAATCTGACATCCATGAGTAGTGCGCAACTTTCGATGCGCACAGTGGACCGGATTCCAGTTGGACAATACGGAGAACAGTAAGGGACACAGTATCGTCGTCAAACACAAGAACCAGCCAACTCAATCAAGCGCGGATCGATACGTCAAACTTGTACTGATAAATAAAACAATCAGCCACCGGTTTTCTTGAACTGACGGTAGAGAAAAAGCAACAGGAATGCACCGACAGTCGCTGTCAGGATGCTAACGATACTTAGATCCCCGACAGAACCGATACCGACCAGAGAACCGAGGTAACCCCCAACAAAGGCACCCGCCACACCAAGCAAAATGGTGATAATAAAACCGCCGTCATCCTTACCAGGCATGATCCATTTGGCCAGAGCGCCAGCGATCAGACCCAGCACCACCCATGAGAAAAATCCCATCGTTACACCTCGTCTATACTGTTTTCAGATATAAAATTGTTCGACTGCCCTAAAGACGCTTTGCGGTAAAAGTATCGCAGGCCTTCAGATCCCCCTCACGCAGACCGACCTTGAACCACTTCACCCGTTGCGCCGAACTGCCGTGGGTAAAGGAGTCCGGGCTGACATAACCCTGTGACTGCTTCTGCAAGCGGTCATCACCGATGGCACTGGCGGCAGTCAGCCCCTCTTCGATATCGCCCGACTCCAACAGCTGACGGGAGCGATCCGCATGGTGCGCCCAGATGCCTGCCAAACAGTCCGCCTGCAACTCCTGTCGCACAGAGAGTTGGTTACCATCCACCTCGGAGAGTCCGCGCTTGGCTTTTTGCACCTTCTCCGAAATACCCAGCAGGGTCTGTACATGGTGACCCACTTCATGGGCAATGACATACGCTTGGGCAAAATCGCCGGGGGCCTTGAAGCGATTCTTCAGATCATTGTAGAAAGAGAGGTCGATATAGACCTTCTGGTCACCCGGGCAGTAAAAAGGTCCCATGGCCGCCTGCCCAAAACCGCAGGCCGATTTCACGGCACCCCGGAAAAGTACCAGATTCGGTTCCACATATTTCCCGCCCAACTGGCGGAAGATGCCGTGCCATGTCTCCTCCGTATCGGCCAGCACCACGGAGACGAAATCGACCAGCTCCTGCTCGGCGGCACTCTGTTTCACCGGAACCGACGACCGTTCCGTTAGCTGCTCACTACTGCCTCCACCCAGCATCTGGCCCAGGTTTCCGCTGAAGAGTGCGTAGGCGCCGATCGCCAATACCACCAGGATGCCACCCTTGGTGCCAAACAGCTTGAACACCATGGGCAGCAGATTGAGCATGCTGCCGCCGCCCCTACCGAATCCACCCATGGCAGACGGAGCCCGCATGCCCCGACGGTCCTCGACATTTTGACTTCTACGACGATTCCGCCAACGCATATGTTCCCCTAGTCACCCTGAAGCACACGACCGACCATGGAGGCAACACCTTCACCACCCTGAGACTGAAGAAAAGAGAGCACGACAGGCACAAACTTACCGATCATGCCCGCATCGAGATCAAGCTTGCTGAAACCGCTGGCCAGAGAAGCCAGATTGCCCAACTCGCTGCCGCCCAATGCCGAAGCCACGCCACCCAACAAGCCGCCGAGACCGCCGCCACTGTCGGGCGCTTTGTCGATGAGACTCTCGATACCCGGCACCGCTGAAGCCACCTGGGAGAAATCGCCGCTGGAGAGCTGATCCTTTACCAGTCCAAACAGGAGACCGGCACCGCCCTCCGCCTGAGATTGACTGACGCCTGCACTTGTCACCAATTGTTGTACCAGTTCCATCATGTTAAAACCCTCGTTGTGTTGCGGATCCCACGGCTCGCGCCTGGCGGTTAACGGCATGCAGACCCTGCACAGGCGTAACCATCAGCCGATAGTGAGCGCTCTCCGTTAACTCGATATAACAAGGCTGAGTCTAACCCACGGAACGATCAGCACCAGTGTAAAACGTAAACCATTGTCAATTAGCCCTGACCACACCGGGGCTTTAGGGGAGAGCGAGATGACAGACAACCAGATCCTGCTTGGCGGCAACGGCGAAAAGCAGATCAGGCTCAACGCCGGTATGGCCAACCGCCATGGACTGATCACCGGCGCCACCGGTACCGGCAAGACGGTGACCCTGCAGGTACTGGCCGAGTCCTTCTCCCGCCTTGGCGTGCCGGTCTTCACTGCCGATGTCAAAGGCGATCTCTCGGGCCTTGCCGGTAGCGGCAAGGCCCACCCCAAGATCACGGAACGGCTCGAATACATCCAGATAGGAGATCACAGCTTCGAACCCTCGCCGGTGCTGTTCTGGGATGTCTTTGGAGAAAAAGGCCATTCGGTACGCACCACTGTCTCCGAGATGGGGCCCACTCTGCTGGCCAACCTGTTGGAGCTTAACGAAACCCAAGAGGGCGTGTTACAGATTGCTTTCAGCTTGGCCGATGACGAAGGCCTGCTGCTGCTTGATCTTAAAGACTTGCGCGCCATGCTCAACTGGGTGGCGGACAATGCCAAGGATCTTGAACGGGAGTACGGCAGAGTCTCCAAGCAGAGCGTCACGGCAATTCTTCGCAGGCTGCTGGTTCTCGAAGAGGCCGGTGGCGAAGTCTTCTTCGGCGAACCTGCTATCCGCATTGAGCACCTGATGCAGACCGACTTCTCCGGCCGGGGTGTAATCGGTCTTCTCGACGCAACTACCCTCTACCACTCACCTCGGATCTATGCCACTTTCCTCCTGTGGCTACTCTCTGAATTAATGGAAGAGTTACCGGAAAGGGGAGATGCCGACCTGCCCAAGCTGGTCTTCTTCTTTGACGAGGCACATCTCCTTTTCAGTAAAGCACCCAAGGCCCTGCTGGAAAAAATCACCCAGGTAGTCCGTCTGATCCGCTCTAAAGGCGTCGGCGTCTTTTTCATCACCCAATATCCCAACGACGTACCCGACGAGGTTATCGGTCAGCTCGGCAACCGTATCCAGCACGCCCTCCGGGCCTTCACTCCAAAAGACAAAAAAAGCGTCAAGGCTGCCGCTGAAACTTTCCGACCCAATCCCGCCTTCGACACTGTCGATGTGATCGGCAACCTGGGCGTTGGCGAGGCACTGATCTCCACCCTGGACGAAAAAGGCGTGCCAAGCATGGTCGAGCGGACACTGATGTCGCCTCCGAGATCCCAATTCGGCCCAGTGGACGAAAAGGAGAGAAAGCGGATTATCGACCGCTCACCGCTACGCACAACCTACGATCAGGAAGTCGACCGGGAGTCGGCTTACGAACTGCTGAAAAAACGCGAGGAGGAGTTGATCAAACGCCGTGAAGCGCAGGCGAAAGCAGAGGCCGCGGAGAAAGAGTCGAAACGTAGTAGCGGCAGCCGGGGCGGATCACGTCGTCAAGGCGTTGGGGAGGCCTTTGTCAAATCGGTGGCCAGGGCCATCGGCTCCAGATTGGGAAGGCAGATTGTACGCGGTATTCTTGGGTCGATAATTGGCGGCAAGTGATAACATTGCCTCCAGAGGGGCAGGCGCATTAGCGACTGTCTCTTCTGGAAGGCCTTGTTATCCAAACTATTACAACTGCCGCGACTTAGCGCCCGTATTTAGCCTCTAACACGGCTTTTTCTAACATGTTCTGGTGCAAGTAAAAACCCACCATCGCTGCCGGGGCGCTTTCATCCAATGGAAGCTGATCCGTCTTGAGCGCGTACACTGTGAATTTGTAGCGATGAGCCTCATCGCCCGCAGGTGGACACGGGCCACCGTAACCTGGCTTACCGAAATCGGTTCGGCTCTGAATACTACCCATCGGCATACGCTTGTTTTCAGAGCTTCCCGCACCCTCAGGTAGGCTTCTAACATCCGCCGGTATATTAAAGGCGACCCAATGCCACCACCCACTACCTGTTGGTGCGTCTGGATCGTAGACAGTAACGGCAAAGCTTTTCGTTCCGGTCGGTGGGTTTTTCCAGTGTAACGACGGTGAGATATTACCTCCCTGACAGCCAAAGCCGTTGAACACCTGCTCGTTGACAATGTTATCCCCTGCCTTTATCTGCGGACTCGTAACCAAGAATTCGCTAGCAGATACCATTGCCGTTGAAGATAGATATATCAGCGTTAATAATCCAAGTTTATTCATCGTAGTCTCCATTAGTTTGTATTTGTCAGGATGACGGAGACATGATGAAGGACTAAGAAGTCTCGGGTTGTTCGAAAGCGGGCAATTTCTGTCCCTTTTCGCCCACTGAGCCACGCAACTCGGTGGGGGATAGCCCGAAACGCTTACGAAAATTACTCGTGAAACGAGAGACTGACTGATAACCACAATCGAAAGCAACCTGGTACACTGGCATGGAGGTTTGTAATAACTGCATCAAACCACTTGCAAGACGCAGTTCAAACAATATCTCCCTAAAACTGGCGTCCTCTTCACGGAGCTTGCGTCGCAACGTGGTTTCGCTTGTTGCAAGACGTTCGCTGACTTCTCCGATCTTCCATTCGTGGACAAGATCACCAGATAAAATTGAACGAACACGCAGGCTCCAGCTATCCCCGGCGATAGCGTAGGACATTAATCGATTATCCTGTTCCATTAATATGAGTAAAATTTCAGTTAATCTATGTTTCAGGATTCGGGCATCATCCGGACACTCAAGGTAATGCTGCACGGTTGCGAGCAGTATCTCGTCTGACTCATATTTAAGCACTTTTATTTGATTATGATGCTCCTCATGGCTAATGCCATGCATATCGCGCAGATGTTCAAGATGCTTGTGTTTAAACGGAATCACTAATGCCCTATATCGATTCCGCAGCCCATCTGGCTCATTGCGCAGATCGTAGCTAGAGGGCGCTGGCACTGTAATTATGTTGCCTGCCTCACAGGTGATGGGTCTTTGTTCATCGAAAACTAATTTTCGACCCGATAGAACCATGATGATACAAGGCTCATAGAACGGTACGTGTCGAATATGAACCCGATTTCCACATGATATGAAACCAAGATGCTGAACGGGCGCTTTACCGTTCTGGTTACTACGCGTAGCTGTCAGCGATTCCGCCAATTCAAGTATTTTTCTCATTTCATTGCTGAATTACTATGCAGATAACTCTGCTTTTTGTCGCGCAAAACAGGCGACAATATTACTTATCAGAGGACGTTTTCAAGCATATTCAAGATAGTCTCTTACAGCATTTTGCAACCAGCCCAAACAGTCCTCTCCTACCTCCTCCATCTCTTTTGGTCACCCTGTATTTGTTTGTTCGCAAACACTTTTGTATCTTCAACTTATTTAGCGGTTGTTCTGTTTGCTCTATAGATCTTGATAACAAGGCGATAATAGAGCACTGCGAACATAGCAGCCAGTATACCGCCTGCTTCAATGGAAACCACGGCTGCGTAACCCCAAGAACCACTGTAGTACTGCACACCGATTAAGACCAGAAGCCAGACCATCAGCGCCACTGCGAAACTCTGCTTTAGCGTCTTTTTTCTATTTGAGGTTAACGGCAAATTACAGTTCGGGCATTCAAAATGCTCGTCATTTGTCAGCCATTTCGCAATCGAACCCCCACAAACAGGGCACATGAAACTCATAGTTTTATTGAAAACAAACTAGAACACAGTCTAAAAAATACTGACGATAATCTCATACCCACCCATGAATAATCCATTGACAACCTAAACATAAATCCAGTCATTTCAAGTCGAGCGTCCAACGAGCAATAGTAAGTAAATATTTATATCTTTGTTTGGCTATTCACACTTTTGATCTTGATATTCACCAAGAGTGCTCACAGACTCAAAACCAATAGATTCGGCATCAGGAAAATTCACTCTATTTATCTTAAAGATATTGACATTTCCAGTATCTCCACCACATACTGTAGCCCGTACCATCCCATCATGCCCCTTCTGAGAACATACAACATCTATTCCGATATTTATTAACTCTAACGCCATCGTATCCAGCTCTACTCCTGCGTTGTCACACTGGATAGAACCTTCATATTTATACACTTTAATGTAAGGCTGAGACGGATCATCATGATTGCATGCCGATAATAATGACATGACAATTCCTAATGCTAAATATTTATGACATATAACCATCTTTATGAGTCTATCACGCTGCATCAGCAGGCACTTTAGTCCGGCAGCATGCGCTTGTCAGTCGATCCATGGTAATTTCTTTTTGAGCGTCTCATATTTCTTTCTTCATAAAGACTTTGGTCTCATCTCTACCTGTCTCTTGCCATCCCAGGTGTTGATAAAACGATAAGTTCTCATGAAGCAATACGTGGGTAGTGAGATGCAATTCAGAGAAATTGTTTTCTCTTGCCCTTGATTCTGCAAACCCCATCATGGCGCCGCCAATACCTTGTCCCTGGCACTTCGGATCAACAGCAATATTTGCTATTGAGGCTTGCTCATTCTCAAACGACATGATTAACCCACCAAGGATATCTCCTTTTGAATCGACAACCCAGACAGGATAGTTAATGATCTCGGATAAGTAGTCTACATCCATCGGCGGAAGACGCACTCCACCCATTCGCTCTTGGTATGTAAGATACGCAGACTCCATGCACTTCTTTAGATTATCGGCATCCTCAGGGACGGCTTCTCTTATATGCCATTTCAGGTTCATTTGGATTTGCTTCTCTTGTTAAGAGCGATTCGCTCTCTCTGCAATTATTTTTTTACTGCAATCCGTAACGCACGAATTACAAATATATACCGCAATATATGCACTCCCCTCCAGAAGCACATCCACATTCTTTTTTGATTTACCACAAAAATTGCACCTTTCTTCAAAAGGCCCCTCCACTTCTTCCTTTTCTGGCGGTGTAAATTCTTCTGATTCGGTAAACTCAAAGTTGAATGAATCTCCAACTTCCAATTCTTTAATCAGCCATATCTTGGTTTCCATACTCCTATCGCTTTGAATAGAATTGTAACCACCGATAGTAATTTGTGGCACTCCCCCGTCTCTTCCGCAATCCACACAAAGCTGAACACTATCGAGCTCACCCACCGGCACGACTAATTCATCAAGACCTATACGCACTTTGTATGCTTTTTTCATACTTACACTTAATGTCCGACTTTACTGGTGAGAGACCCGAGTCCACCCTGAAAGTCGATATTTGATCTAATGCTCCTTGCCCGAATAAATCCACATTGGTTCTGTTTTTCCTGCGCGCTCAAAACCTAATGCCTTATAAAAACCAACCACCTCTCCATCAGCAGTAAGCATCTGTTGATGGAAACCGCCATAAATAGATTGCATAGCCTCCATCATTTTACGACCTATACCCATGCCTTGATAATCCGGATGAACGAGCATATGCGGATAGTAGACAACCAAGTGGCCATCTGATATTGCGTTACCCAGACCGACGAGCTTTCCTGCAATTCGAGCGGTGACTAAAGTATGAGATTGATTCAGTGCAGCCAATAACTCCTTAGGCTTATCAGCAGATGACCAATCATTTGCCTTATATATACCGATTACTTCATCTTCTGATACTGAATCAATAACATTTATCGACACTTCCATGATACTCTCGTTTTATAAGGTGCATAACAATCACATTAACGAGACCCTTTGTCTCGTTACAACAAAAGGGGTCGGTGACAGATAAATAACACAAAAGATTATCATTTGTCACCGACCCCTTTTTTACTAATTATTATAGCGCCTTGATTGTAGCCACTAGTACGCGCAAAGACGCCACCTCTTTTTCTAGAACTGCCACAGACTCTATCAAGGAACTCAAATTGGACATGTTATTGTCTTCATCAATAAAGACAGAGTCTCTTTGGATTTCTTTTACTGCTTTTTCGTAGTCTTTGGTGGTAATTTCACGATGTCTTATCAAACTGGATATGGTAGATATTAAGTCTTCCCGCCATCTTTCTTCCACTTTTCCATCAAGCGCAACCGATAAATACCTGTAAAATTCCATTAATCTTGAGTAATAGGGCGCGTTATCGTATGAGTGTTCTTCGATTTTGAGAAGCTGTTCTGGACTCAATTGGCATGACTGCTTGCCAGAACATAGCTGGTCAACAATGTTCCTCCAGACTCCTACTAAATGCTCGGCATCTTCTGTAATTGTTTCCAGATACTCAGCAGCCTTCCTTTTATTCTCAAATTTTCTTTTTACTAAGAAATCAAGAAAAGCGGCAGGGTTTATCGAAATCCCCATTTTCTCTCCTGCTTGTTGGCTAACGTTTGAGTTGAGGGACCAAACACGCTTTTTGCTTGGCCCCTCCCGAACGATTTGTTATTTTTTAAAAATGTTTTTCTCTTAGTTCGCTACATGCACCATCTAAACCTGGAAAAAGTGAACCCGCTGTAATACCCATATGTGCTAATTCTTTAAGTACTTTGTTTCTTTCCGTTGCATCTATATCAATAGCTCGTAAGTATTGGCATTTTCTTATTTTTTCTTTATTTTGTATATAGCTTTCAATATCGTCAATATTAGTAATAGTAGTTACTGCTTGTTGAGGAACTAGCCTGTCGTTTTCTATTGCTAAAAACTCGTTAATAGAAAGATGTAGTCCAGCTGTATTTAATACTTGTAATTGTTTCCAATGGTTTTCCCAGAGCTCTTTATCAAATATTAGAATTCTCACTCTACCATCTTTAGAAGTTGTTTCTTTAGGTAATTTGTGAAAAGCAAAAAATGCAGCCACATAAGGTGAATGAGTCCAGTCAAGTAGTGGAGTTGGGTATCCGTGATGTTGGACTAAATTAAAAAATGCTCCATTTTCACTAGGAATTTCTAAATTAAATATATGTTTGGTCTTTGCACTAAGATTTTTATGTAATGTTGGAATATCTAAAGTTAGGAAGCGTGTTAAATCGTAGCGGCCATGACGGTGAAAAGCTGTTCTTAGTCGCCACGTTTTTCTTTGGCCTCTATAAATAAAACTGTTCTCTGTATATTTAGATACAATTTCTTTATATTCTTCCCATGTTTTTGCTTCACTTTTTAGTGTGGATTTAAAGTTGCTTTTCTTCTTTTTTAATGAGCATTCGAATTTACTTTTCAGACTAGTATTAATCTCTAGTGTTAGTTTGGTTTCTGTAAATTCTCCGTTTCCAATAGCTTCTAATGGTATTTCATAGCCAGGATATGCGCTTCTAATTTGTTTCCAGTTAATTGCAACTCCTGTTTGCGGATTAATAGGCATTATGACGTAGGTTTTTAAAGTGAAATTATTAGATTTATCTAAAGTATTAAATAAACCTGCAACTGTAGGTATCTTTCGATCTTCAGGAATTAGATATGCGACGCCACCATAATTATTAGATAACTCATCAATATTAATGATGATTTCACCTTTATGGTCTCCTATATATTTACCTATCCATTGACCTTTCAATGAATTCTCCTTTCAAACATAACGGTTTGCATAAAGGGCCGCGCGCTGTTTACGCGGTCCCAGCCCGCGCCTTTTAGGGCGATTTTGATGCAGTTGTTAGGTGTTTTTTGCATCATCTACTCGCTCTATTAGCTCTCGAACCAGCGGGTTTTTAACAAAGGGATTGAAACGCATTGGGAGGCTGAATGGTAGTTCGTTACCAATTTCCCCTTCTTTCTTAGTATGGACTACGACTCTTTCTGGAGAGCTCATGTGAGTATAATCAATATTGATAATATCTTTTAGATTAACGCGTTGAGTTTTTCCACTCTTACGAAATTCAAGCATATCTCCATGATCGTATACTTCATCAGCCAAATCCCACACCATTTTCTTGAATAGCACATAACCGAAAACGGCCAATAATATGGGCATAGCTAAGAACATGATCGATTCGTCTTCCGCACCAGAAGAGAACGATGTAACAAATAATACTGCTAAGAATCCGAACCACAACGCTGGAAATAGTTTCTTAAAATAGAATGTCGATCCTGATATTTTTCTCATTCCATTTACACCTAACGGCTGAGCTAATTGGCCGCGCGCTGTTTGCGCGGTCCAGGCTTGAGCGATTGGTTAGGGGCATCCATGTTATTCAGCCTTGTCCTGACCAACATCAAATACCGCGGAATCAAGGGCAAAGGTTTCTCGCATTCCATCTGCTGTCATAGAGGTCCACAAAATCTCCCTTTGAATTAGTGACTCAACGGCGGGCGCAGGCAATGATAGACTATTGACCTGTGACCAAGTGAGGGCGGTGCCACCCGCCTTGACGAATGCCTGAACCACTTCCTTCTCTCCCTTACTCAATCTATCGTAAATCTGTTCCGCTTCCTCGCGCTCGATACGGCGTTTCGCATGTCGGGTAGCCTTTTCGTGAAACCCGGCAGCGATTAGACGGACGATTGGGAAAGTAATGATTGAGGCGAAGGCAGCTATGACCCAATCACCGAATACCAGATACACGGCGAGCCCAATAACGCCCGCTACTGAGGTCGCGACACTGCGACCGAAATCAGTTTCGGAGTAAACGCGCTCGGCCCATTTATCGATGGTATTCACTTAAACCCCTAACAGCGTATTATCTTGCACGCAGTGATATTGGAATATATAGCGCACACTGATATTGCGATATATTGCAAATATGTTCTCAGCATGACTGCAATCCGCCACCCCCCATGATCCAGCACCTGTCATGATTTATCGCCACATGCTTTTGATTAGATGAGGATTAATCCCCCTCTCAAACAAAGATGACATATCGAATAATGGTTGTCTGTAGGCATTTTCCTACACCACCCTGCAAGTGGAATACCGCTTATCCGATCCTATTGGCTTGTTCCTATCATGTTGGAACCCGACTGTTGATTGGTCAGAACGTATGAATGCAGTGGACCTGGCTGCCCGCCGGTACAACTACTCACATACTCCTACTCGGTATGGGTAGGTACCGCTTTTTTCGCCGCTGGCTTTGGTAAATGTCAGGGATTTCGGTTTTCGGTGACTCGCTCAAAAGGTTTGTGCAGCCCCCCTCTTTTTTTCTGTGTAGTAGAGGCCTGGGGCTTTTCTCAACCACACCTGCGTTCCATTCCGGTGGGGCGATTATCTCTGAGACACGAGATATCTGAGTTTGCTTGATGGACGGCATGCCGCATGTTAGAGAAGAGGACAAGCCCGCTATCGCATCGGTTTCCTTCGACATCCCTGCTTTTGTCGTCAAGCACGAAGCATTCACCTTCGTCATCGATGCATTTAATATCATTGACCCTGTTATTTTTGTCATGATCGATGCTATTTTCACCGTAAACGATGCTTTTAGCTCCGCGAGCGAAGCGATTGGCTCCGCTAACGATAGTTTCGACTCCGTCAACGAAGCAATTGACTCCATGAACGAGGTTTTTTACTTCATAAACGAAGCTATTAACTTCGTTAACGATGCTTTTTGCTCCTCTCATGAAGCTAATAGCTCAGTTAACGATGCTTTTTACTCAACAACCGCTGTTATTATTGTCGTTATCGAAGCTATTTGCTCCACCTGCGAGGCAAATAGCTTCGCTCTTCATGTTATTTGCTTCAACCAGGGAGCTGATAACCTCACTGATATATTGTGAAGTGTGTTGCATAGGGCTTTTATTTTCGTATTCGCAGCTCCTGTCGTCGAACGGCAAGCTTTTTAATGCTCCGCCAGAACTTATTGCAAGTCTTATGGGCGATATGGCGAAGGCAATGGGCATTGGCGTCCTTTCTTATCACGGCGGGTCTACGACCGCTCTATCAGAGGCACCAACCACGCCCAATGGCTGACATCGACACGACATTCACCCATAATACGGCCCCCATAAAGCTATCGAGGTCGGCAGGAAGCGGGCCCGAAATATTACAAACGACCCAGGAGCTACCCCATGAGACCATCCGGACGTCGACCCGACGAACTGCGCCAAATTAAGATTACCCGCCGATATACCAAGCATGCCGAAGGTTCGGTGCTTGTCTGTTTTGGCGACACTCAGGTGATCTGCACCGCCACGGTGGAGGAGCGGGTACCCCGTTTTCTCAACGGCGCCGGACAGGGTTGGATCACGGCGGAATACGGCATGCTGCCCCGCTCCACTACCGACCGCATGGGGCGTGAGGCGGCCCGTGGCAAGCAGGGGGGGCGCACCCTTGAGATCCAACGCCTGATCGGCCGCTCACTGCGTGCGGCGGTGGATCTGAAGGCTTTGGGCGAGCGCACCATCACCCTCGACTGCGATGTGATCCAGGCGGACGGTGGTACCCGTACCGCCTCCATCTCCGGTGCCTGTGTGGCTCTGGCCGATGCCATCAGGCACACGCAGGAGCTGGGACTGCTGGACAGTGATCCCATGATCGGCATGGTCGCCTCGGTCTCGGTGGGCGTCTTCAACGGCACACCGGTACTCGATCTGGACTACGCCGAGGACTCCAACGCCGAAACCGACATGAACGTGGTGATGAACGACCAGGGCGGTTTCATCGAGGTGCAGGGTACCGCCGAAGGGGCTGCCTATAGCCGTGACGAACTCAATGCCATGCTCGATCTGGCGGGACAGGGTATCGATCAGATCGTGAAGATTCAGCGTGATACCCTGGGAGCTTGATACAATATTGGTGTCAGCTTAGAACCTCTCACCCTAATTCCCTCTCTGAGGGAGAGGGGCGAAATCCCGGGTCGGACTCAGCCCCGCAAAATAGCGCAACAAGTAGAAAAGGAAGTTAACAGATGACAGTTCACCACACCGGCGAAAAGATCGTACTGGCCAGCAACAATGCGGGCAAGGTTCGAGAGATCAATCAACTGCTGGCAAGCGCGCAGATCCAGGTCGTACCGCAGAGGGAGTTTGATATCCCCGATGCAGTGGAGGACGGCCTGAGCTTTGTGGAGAACGCCATCAAGAAGGCACGGCATGCTTCCAGCCTCAGCGGTCTTCCGGCCATCGCCGACGATTCGGGCATCGAGGTGGACGCCCTCAGCGGAGCACCCGGCATCTACTCCGCCCGCTTCGCCGGCGAAGGCGCTTCCGACCAGGCGAACCTGGAGAAACTGCTGGAAATTGTGAAGGATATACCTGGCGATCAGCGAACCGCCCGTTTCCAATGCCTGATGGTGTATATGCGACACGCGGAAGATCCGACTCCGATTATCTGCCAGGGCACCTGGGAAGGACGGCTGCTGCATCAACCCCAGGGGGAGAACGGCTTCGGCTACGACCCCATCTTCTTCGTCCCTACACACGGTTGCAGCTCGGCGGAGCTGCCACCCGAGGTCAAAAACAGTCTCAGTCATCGGGGCCAGGCACTGCAGAAACTGCTACAGGCGCTCTCTCAATAAGTTCGGGCCGGTGATCACCGGACCCCTTCAACGCTCTACTCAAACCGGTAAGACAATCGTCACCTTTCCGGCATCCGCCTGTCATACCGGAATGCAAAGATCGACGCTTCAAAGTATTACCTCATCGTTCTGTTCGATAAATGCTGATGTCGCAATCAAGAGGAAATCTCACATGAAGAAAAGCGTCCTGGCGGCCCTTGCGGGTCTGATCTCTCTCACCGCATTGAGTGGCTGTGCCAATAACGAAGAGATGGCGAAACTCACTGCCCGTCTCGACAGTATGGAAGACAAAACCAATCAGGCGCTTCGCCAGTCTGCTACTGCAAAGGTGGACGCTGCAACCGCTCTCTATATCTCTCAACAAAAATAAATATCGGCTGCTTCAGTCGGGTTCACCGCCATGGATGGCTTGAGACCTCTACACACGACAGCCTGTGAACCCGACCTTTCTCCACGCATTCACCAATCGTCAATAAGCTACCGCGCTTTATCACAGCATCTCCTCTAGTTGCTTTACTCGGTAGGAACCGTCATCCCGAATCGCTGTCGGAACTAGTGGCCGATCCTTCCCACCGGCACGCCCCAACAGGAGAATAAAATGAACAAAGCCATTCCCATGACCATAGTCTTGCTGCTCTTCGCACTCCCCTTTGCCAGTGCGCAGGCGGATGCTTATAAAGAGGCGCAGAAGGTGTTCAGAGAAGCCGGTGAGAGCGGAAATTTCTTTAATAACGCTTATGGATACGCCCTCTTTCCAACCATTGGCAAAGCAGGTATCGGAGTGGGCGGCGCTTACGGCAAGGGCCAAGTCTATGTGGGCGGACAGATAACAGGTGAAACCAGCATGACGCAGGTCACCCTCGGCTTTCAACTCGGCGGGCAGGCCTATAGCCAGATTATCTTCTTTCAGGATAAGCGGGCCTATGAGGAGTTCACAGGCGGTAATTTCGAATTCGGCGCTCAGGCCACCGCGGTCGCCATCACCGCGGGCGCTTCAGCAGCCGCCACTACCACCGGCAGTTCCGCCGGGGCCAGCGGAGGTAAACACGATGCCAATACCGTCGGTAACTACCATAAAGGCATGGCTGTATTCACCGTGGCGAAGGGCGGCTTGATGTATGAGGCCTCCATCGGCGGGCAGAAGTTCGAGTTCAAACCCAAATGACACTCAACTGAGCAGACCTCCTTATCACGCATCTTTTAATGGCACGGCATTTGAGAGCCAAGCACATTACGGCTTTCAGTTTTTCGTCAACACGTCGGTACAGGTACCGGAACAGAAACCGGAGATATCCCTGAAGGTCGAGGTCTTGGATGCCGAGCCTGGACTGTCGAGAATAAAGGTGCCGCTCTCGTCGTAGTTGCCGGGCACACCGCCCGTGTAGCTGAATTTATTGCCGCAGACACTCCCTTGATAGCTCGCGCCGCTGTCATCTGTGTAACTCGCACGGGACATGTTTGCCGGGTCCTGCGTGACTGTCAGAGACACATTGCCACTTTCCGGACAGGTACCCGTACAAAAATAGGTACCTTGCCACGAACCCGCTATATCTGCAGGAGGCGTGGTGCACTCGTCCAGATCGAACGACACACTGTCGAGATCCACGGTGGCGTCTATGACAGGCGTGACGATCATGCAGATCACCAGTGACCCGGCGTTGATGATATCGACGGTTGCTTCGGTGGCGGTTATCGACGCCGGCTGTACATCGCCAACCTGAGAATCCGTATCGTCCGTGAATATCTCAAATGGCCCGTAGTGAATGCCCGTTGTACAAACCGTATCGACATCCTCCTCCCTGGCGAGATAGATATCCATGGTGGCACTGGGGGTGGTCAGAAGTTTTGATGCGGTATTCGATGCCGGTGCGGCACGGGGTCCTGCAGGCGTTACCGTCACCCAGGGAATGTGCGCGGAAAGATCGACGGTCAATCCCTCATAGGGGCCGCCGAAGTTCCCCACCGTGAAATTGAGCTGCTTGATGATCTGCTTGGGCACACCATCATTCAACACAATATTTTTACCAACAGCTCCTGTGTTTACCGTAACCACACCGGTACTGCTGATACCGATTGAGCCGCCTCCACCGCCGCCATTACAACCGATCGGGATCACCGCAACGATCAGCAGCAAGAGTGAAAAATAGAGTCCGAAACACAATAGACGACGTTGTGACATGACATCCTCCGGCCTATATTTTTTATGATGCCTACTTGAAGCAATAGCACAGGTGCATTGAGTTGCAATAGATCATCGGGGAATAAACAGCTTGATGTTGAGGGATGTCGAAGCGGATCTAATCGTCTGTCATATGAGACTGGGCTCGATTTTCACGCTTTAGATGAAACACGGTAGGAATATCATTCCTAAACGCATCCAGTTTCAAAGTGATCAGAATACTTTCACATGCGGAAAGCAGAAGGCAGGCAACTGCCAGGCGAAAAGGCCAGTGGATACCCATACCCAACATCAACAGCAATCCAACCGCCATCAAGGCTGCGGTGAACTTTGCCGACCACATATGATAGCCGGCCAATTGCCTGAACTTGATCAAAGCCGCGGCATGGGCGGTGAGGTAGGCAAACAGTGCAGCCAGAATCGTATAGGCTTCATCCTCGATCACTTCCGGCCACAGCAGGTAGATGCCAACCGGCAGCGTCATGTAGATGACCAAATCACCCAGGCTATCCAGTTTTGAACCGAAACTGCTGACCTGATCGGTCATACGGGCCAGCAGACCATCGAGCCAGTCACTCAGCCAGGCGATAGTAAGGAGTGTCAAGAAGAGTGTCTTTTGTCCCTCGATCGCTGACCACAGCATCAAAGGGGCCAGCAGAATACGCAGCAGGCTGAGCAGGTTCGGGACGGTGCTGAATCGTCTTAGACCCCTGATCATCCGTAGACCAGGCCTGGCAGCCAGGTCGCCAGTTGCGGCCAATAGGCGAGCAGTGCCAACATCAGAAGTTGAATCACGATAAAGGGCGCGACGCCGCGATAGATGGCGCCGGTGGTCACCTCTCTGGGTGCTACGCCACGCAGATAGAAAAGGGCGAAGCCGAAGGGTGGCGTAAGGAAAGAGGTCTGCAGGTTGATGGCGATCATCACGCCCAACCAGACCGGATCCAACCCCATGGAGAGAAGCACTGGGCCAACGATCGGCACCACCACGAAGGTGATCTCGATAAAGTCGAGGATGAAGCCGAGCAGGAACATCACCAGCATGACCACGATCATTGCACCCACCACCCCACCGGGCAGGTCGGTCAGCAGGTCCGTCACCACCTCGTCACCGCCGAACCCCCTGAAAACCAGAGAGAAGAGCGAGGCCCCGATGAAGATCATGAAGACCATACTGGTGACCTTGGTGGTGCCGGTGACGACAGCCTTCAAAGTCGACAGATTGAGTTGACGCTGCGACAACGCCAGAAACATGGCGCCGATTGCGCCCACTGACGCCGCTTCCGTGGGGGTGGCGAGACCGCCGAGAATGGAGCCGAGCACGGCGACGATCAACAGCAGCGGCGGCACCAGCACCTTGACCACACGAACCATCAGACGACGCCAGTCCTGCTCCCGTTCCTCCTTGGGAATAGCCGGCACCGAGGCCGGCCGGATAAACGCCACACCGACCTGATAAATGAGATAGAGCAGGACCAACAGCAGGCCCGGCAGGAAAGCGCCGACGAAGAGATCGCCCACCGAAACCGTATCGGGGGAGAAGATCCCCATATCGAGCTGCGCCTGCTGATAGGCGGCGGAGAGTACATCGCCCAATAGCACCAGGATGATGGAAGGGGGAATGATCTGGCCCAGCGTACCGGAGGCGCAGATGACGCCGGTGGAGAAACCGGGGTCGTAGTTTCGCTTCAACATGGTGGGCAGGGAGAGCAGCCCCATGGTGACCACGGTTGCACCGACGATGCCGGTACTCGCCGCCAGCAGCATGCCCACCAGGGTGACCGAGATTCCCAAACCGCCGCGCAGGGGACCGAACAGGCTCGCCATGGTATCGAGCAGATTCTCCGCCACTCTTGATCGCTCCAGCATCACCCCCATGAAGACAAACAGCGGTACTGCAATCAATGTCTCATTGGTCATGATGCCGTAGAGCCGGTTGGGCAGGGCCTGCAGGAAGGCATCGTCGAAATAGCCGGTCATACCGCCGATCCAGGCGAAGGCAAGCGCCGTACCGCCGAGGGAGAATGCCACCGGATAACCCAGCAGCAGCACCAGACAGACAACCAGAAAGAGTATCAGAGGGATAAATTCGACCATCACCCTTCTGCCTGCCCCCCTTCACTGTTCCGGGTGTTCATCAGGTCTAGCATTTTGCGGATGGCGATGGCCAACCCCTGCAGCACCAGAAGACCGGCCATGACCAGAATCAGACTCTTCAACAGGTAGACCCCGTCCAGGCCACCCGCCTCACGAGACCCCTCCAGCAGGGACCAGGACTGAGCCACATAATCCCAACTGACGGCAAAGATAAAGAGACAGACAGGCAGCAACAGAAAGAAGCTGCCCAGGAGATCGACCCAGGCCTTCACCTCGGGCCGAAAACCCCGGTAGAAGATATCGACCCGCACATGCCCTTCGTGCTTGAGGGTGTAGGCGGCGCCGACCAGGAATAGGGCCGCATGCATGTAGGTGACCGATTCCTGCAGCCAGATCCAACCCAGATCGAAGGCATAGCGCATGACCACCACGAACACACTGACCAGCACCATCAGCAGACTTAACCAGGAGACGGCACGGCCCAACCACTCATTGACGGCCTCGAAAAGATCAGCCAGTCGCTGCAGGAAGGTCATCGCCGGGTGGTTCATAGGTCGTGCTTGAATATCACCAACGCATCAGTATCCATTGCGGTACGGAGATACTGGTCGGGTCAGTGGAACGGGAGTCGAACTCACCATCACCGTCCCGATCGACCATGTAGTAGGCAGGCCCCTTCACCGGCTGCACCTTCACCATATAGAGCTGACCGTTGACCCGGTACTCATAGATGGTGCCCTCTTCACTTTTGATGATCTTGACCTCCGGCTCGATCACCTCACCGTCGACGATCACATCGGGCAGCGGCAATTCCGGGGGCTCGGGCACAGCCTCCTGTTCGGCGGCGGCCACTCCCAGGACAAATGCTAATCCCGCCAGGGGGATATATTTCAATCTATTCAAGACAGTCATCTCTCTCAGTCTCCAGCGGATAGCGGGATGGATTAAAGTTCCAGCAGGATCTCCTGCTCGGCCGGCGAGGGTTCGAAACGTCGGCTCTCGTAGTGAGCGAAGATGGCATCGACCACCTCACGGGGCTGGTTACAGACCTGCACCAGATCGAGATCCTCCGCATCGATGGTACCCGCCGGGCAGAGGCTGTTCCGGAACCAGTCCAGCAAACCCTGCCAGAAGTCGCTACCCACAAGGACGATTGGAATCTTGCGGGTCTTGCCTGTCTGCACAAGCGTCAATATCTCAGCCAGCTCATCCAGCGTACCGAAACCGCCGGGCAGCACCACATAGGCGGAGGCGTGTTTCACAAACATCACCTTGCGGGCAAAGAAGTGGCGGAAGTTAAGAGAGATATCCTGATAATGGTTGCCTGACTGCTCCATAGGCAGCTGGATGTTCAGGCCGATACTGGTCGACTTGCCTTCAAAGGCCCCCTTGTTGGCGGCCTCCATGATACCCGGACCGCCGCCACTGACGACAGAGAAACCACTATCGGAGAGCAGGCGGGCAATCTCTTCCGCCAGAGCGTAGTAGGGATGTTCACGTGGGGTGCGGGCGGAGCCGAAAAAACTCACTGAGGGACTGATCTGGGACAGCTGTTCGAACCCTTCGACGAACTCCGCCATAATCTGGAAAACACGCCAGGATTCACGGGTCAGATGTTTGTCCTTTCCCCCTCTGGGCTGGTGTCGCCTGTCTTTGGTAAGTGCCATCGGGTCTCTACTCTTTCTCGTTTTTCGACTGCCCGCCTCTATTAACCCGGCAACCCAGCATGGGGGGCTGATAACAGCAGGAACTGCATCATAGCAAGCTGGCCCGGTTTTCTCATCAGATGAGGGCATGCTGGGAAATGCGCCCCTGTATCTAGCGGGTATTTGGTGCGGCAGGGCCGCATCCTACACACATCACTCACATCCCTGTCTTTATCCCAGCAGGTCGGGTGCGGCCTGCCGCACCAGAACAATCTGCCACCCATGCACATTCTGCTGAATTACGCCGGACACCCAAGTCACAACACCCCATCCGGACAGTTGAATTAGACGCCGTCACTGCGTAACCTTCGGCACCTTCACCCGCCATGGAATCACAAACCCCAATGTCCGATCTCAACCCGCGTCAGCGCGAAGCGGTGCACCATATCGACGGCCCCCTGCTGGTGCTGGCCGGTGCGGGCAGCGGCAAGACCCGGGTCATCACCGCCAAGATCGGCTATCTGATCAAACAGTGCGATATCGCCCCGTATCAGATTACGGCGGTCACCTTCACCAATAAGGCGGCGAGGGAGATGCAGGCTCGCGTTTCCGCCAGCCTGGGTAAGAAAAACGGCGAAAATCCCAACATCTCCACCTTTCACAACCTGGGGCTCAACATACTGCGGCGGGAGTTGAAACTGCTGGGCTATAAACCCGGTTTCTCCATCTTCGACCAGCAGGACGCCGCCGCTCTACTCAAGGATCTGCTGCGCAAGCAGAACAGTGGTGACGAGTCGGTGGTCAATGCCGCTCAGTGGCAGATCTCCGACTGGAAGAACGATCTGATCACCCCTGAGCGGGCCATGCAATCGGCAGAGAACGATCTGCAGCTCCACGTCGCCCGACTCTACGCCGCCTATCAGCGGAGTCTCAAGGCCTACAACGCAGTCGATTTCGACGACCTGATCCTGCTGCCGGTCAATCTATTAAGAGAATACCCTGATGCGCTGGAGCGATGGCAGAACCGGATCCGCTACCTGCTGGTGGACGAGTACCAGGACACCAACCAGGCCCAATACGAACTGGTCAAACACCTGGTCGGCGTGCGCGCCGCCTTTACCGTGGTGGGTGACGACGACCAGTCGATCTATGCCTGGCGTGGCGCCCGACCGGAGAATCTGGCGCGCCTGAAAGAGGACTTTGCGCGCTTACACATCGTCAAAATGGAGCAGAACTACCGTTCCAGTCGACGCATCCTGAAAGCGGCCAATCAGCTGATCGGCAACAATCCGCATGTCTTCGAAAAGCGTCTCTGGAGCGAACTGGGCCCGGGCGCGGAGATTCGGGTACTGGCCTGCCGCAACGAGGAGCATGAGGCGGAAAAGGTGGTTTCGGAAATCATTCACCTGAAGTTCACCGGCAAGGTCAGTCACAGCGACATCGCCATACTCTACCGGGGTAACCACCAGGCGAGGATCTTTGAGAAGGCGTTGAGGACCCACAACATCCCCTACTTTCTCAGCGGTGGCACCTCGTTTTTCTCCCGCACCGAAGTCAAGGATGTGATGGCCTATCTGCGCCTGTTGGCCAACCCGGACGACGACAGCGCCTTTCTGCGCATCGTCAACACACCCCGGCGTGAGATAGGTCCTGGTACGCTGGAAAAACTCGGCCACTATGCCCAGCAGAGAGGGATCCCCCTGCTGGCCGCCAGTGAAGAGCTCGGCTTTCAATCACAAATCAACACCCGTGCACAAAAACGGCTGCATGCCTTCTCTCAACTGATTCACCACTACAGCCGTGAAGCCGAGAGTGAGCCGGCGCTGGCGGTCAGGAAACTGGTGGATGAGATCCACTATCGTGACTGGCTGGGCGAGAACGCCAGCAGCGAGGCGGTCGCGGACAGCCGCATGGAAAACGTCACCGATCTGCTCGATTGGCTCAATGCGCTGCAAAAAGGAGAACTGCAGGAAAAGACCCTGGCGGAGATGGTCAATCACCTGACCCTCATGGATCTGCTGGAGCGGCAAAATGAGGAGACGGAACAGGACCAGGTCCACCTGATGACACTGCACGCCGCCAAAGGGCTGGAGTTTCCCCATGTCTTCCTGGTCGGCATGGAGGAGGAGCTGCTGCCCCACCGCAGTAGTATCGAGGAAGATAATATCGAGGAGGAGCGGCGCCTGGCCTATGTGGGCATTACCCGGGCCCAGCAGGGCCTGACCCTGACCTATGCGGCCAAGCGCAAGCGTTTCGGCGAGATGGTCCCCTGCGAACCGAGCCGTTTCCTGCAGGAGCTACCCGAAGAGGATATGCGCTGGGAAGGACGGCAGAGTAAATTGTCCGCGGAGGAGAAACAGGAGAGAGGAACGGCCCATCTGGCCAATCTGAAATCGTTGCTGTCGAGTGAGAAATAACACCGGGTCAGCGGTTCGCAACCAGGCGCTGATTCACCCAAATGCCCGTTTATTGCCACAACCGTCACTGACCGCTAACCCTGATCTGACGGGGCTAGCGCAGGGTGCGGCCCTGCCGCACCAATCCGGGTCAAATGATTGAAATGAAATCGCGCAAAGGTGCGGCAAAGCCGCACCCTACGCTTGACCGGACGGCCTTTCAGCTCACATAGAGAGTATCCACTCCACGATGGCGCGGATGTTGTCTTCGGAGATATGCAGGTTGGGCGGCATCGGCACCTGGCCCCAGGTTCCCACGCCACCGTTTTTGACCTTCGCAACCAGCATATCCAGAGCGGCCGCATCACCCTTGTACTTGCTTGCCACCTCCGTGTATGCCGGTCCAACGACCTTGGTCCCCACCTGATGGCAGGCCATGCAGCCTGAGGTGGTGGCCAATGCCAGCTGATCGCCACCGGCCGGGGCGGCCGCAGCAGGTGCTTCGGCAGGCGCGGCTGCAGGTGCAGCAGCCATCTGCTCTTCAGCGGGCGCAGCAGGAGCGGCAGCTGCCTCTTCGGCCTTGGCCGCCTCAGGCGCCGCAGCAGGTGCAGCCTTCCCTTC
Source organism: Candidatus Thiodiazotropha sp. (ex Monitilora ramsayi) (assembly GCA_025655595.1). Lineage (GTDB taxonomy): Bacteria > Pseudomonadota > Gammaproteobacteria > Chromatiales > Chromatiaceae > Thiodiazotropha. The sequence goes on along the minus strand of JAHXIO010000005.1, from coordinate 353,134 downwards.
CACAGCCACCTTACCGATGGGTGCGATTCTCTCCAGGACTTCCGGTCGCTCTTCGGCAGCCAGCTGACTGCTCATCAGTACGATTGCGCCGCCTAGCAGGGAGAGGGTTCCGAGCTTGGATAATGCGTTGATCTTCACGGGCATCTTCCTCCGTTTTCAATAACAAATCGGCCCATGGGCACTGGGCAACTGTGCAAAATGCGGCGATTATACCCGCAGGCGTTGAAAAGAGCGAACAGGGTTGGACGGCGTCAATCGCTCCCGCTAAACTACGCCCTCCCTCTCTGCGCCCGTAGCTCAGCTGGATAGAGTACCGCCCTCCGAAGGCGGGGGTCACAGGTTCAAATCCTGTCGGGCGCGCCAATTCCCTCGATCATCTCCAAGCCCGTACTGCTCTCAATGCGACGAAGCAGAATTATGTCGATGTTTGAGTCAGTCACCCGGTAGGGTTCCGGCTGAATACAAGCGTAACTTGTGCAAAGGCGGGGCTATGAGGCTATTTAGCCCTATAGCTTTTCAACTGAAGCTGGATCTGCGGGATGAAAGATCTCCCACAGATCCAGTGAAGGCGGGTCAAAGGCTGGCTGTCTGGCAGTTGGTTGTATAGATGGCAATCACGCGATCTTTAGTCACCCGCACGTTATCCACGGATAGCTCAATCTTACGTTCGATACCGGCATCCGAGAGTTTGGCAGGATGCGGCGTGTTGTTCCGGTCCATCACATAGGCGGTATCGGACAGAACCGCGTGCAGCTGACGATAAGTACCTTTTCCACGGATCGCCTTGCCGTTCAGGTCATGTACCGCCTGATCGATATTATCCAGTCGGTAAATGCGTCCGCTCTCACCATTATACAGGGTCTGTGAACGACCCTGCTCATCAACGCCGATGATCTGTGTCACGATCACCAGGCTATCCTGATTTAATCCGTCAGGGGTGGTATCGGCGCTGACACTCTGACCGAAGCCGAAAACCAGCAGAATTGTGCTGAGTGCACGAATAAAGGTTGAATGAGTCATTATCTCTCTCCGGATTGACGCTTACGCTAAGTAAAAATTAATCGTTATTGCCCATACTTACGGCATCTTCACAGGAAGAATAACAGGGCCAGCAATTAAAATTTGGGAACTATTTCCCATTTTTTAATTAACGTAGTATTAATCCGCTCCACGTCACAATCCTCCCATTCCTCTATTTTCACCTGAGAAATCCACCTACAATCAATGAGTAAGCGGCAGTTGGCGACCTAAATTTCCAGGCTGAGGCTCTTAACGCGCCTTAAGCTTCCACCGTATTGCGACAATTGAAACGACGGGGGAATGGACAGACCGGATTGGAAGCGCCCGATATGAATCAGGCAGCGACCCTGGCCAATTAATTGAAAACTCTCAACCGGGACGCGAATGCGCCCATCCAGTTTCAATCTCCAGTCAGCCGATTGGCCTGCAAGTTTTGGGGGTGTTACCTTATTAATGAAGATGTAGGGGTTCACCAACTAATAAGAAGGCTGCCGATATGAAAACAAAACTCGCGCTGACCACCACACTGGTCACCTGCCAGATACTGGTAACCGGCTGTACGGGTATCGCATCGATGTCCGGTGACGAAACCCTATCCGTTAATTCCGTCCCGAGTGGCGCTTCTGTCTTTATCATGGATAAGAAAATCGGTGAGACCCCTTTGCAGATCGATCAAACCACGATCTACCCCAACACCTACGACCCTGACAAACAGTCTCAATATGGTGTCGTCTCGATCAGGAAGGCGGGGTGTACGGACTACAGTCGACGTATCGGTTACCGTGAACTGATCAAAAACATCGATGCCGAGCTGGAGTGTGGCGACTCACAAACCCCATCCAGGACTGAGGCAGTACAGGCTGCCCAATCCCCTACGACAAATGAGGTACGGAGCGAACCCGTCTCCCCTCAAGTCACCAATGAAGGCTCCACCAAGCTCATGCGTGAAAAAAGCGTGAAAAATCGTCTGATCGAGTTAAATCAACTGAAAGACGAGGGCCTGATCACCCCGGAAGAGTTTCAAACAATCCGCCGTAAAATCCTGAACGCCATTTAAGCGATCGTGACAATGTGCGTGTGTGGGCACTTCCCCCATACCGATCATTGATTCAGACTAAAGATCCTGGCCGGATAAATGTAATCCTCAAAATATTTCCATATAAAAAATCGCCACCATAAAAATGGTGGCGATAAAGAAACCGTCTCATTAATCTGCCGGTTTGTGTTTATCGGTAAGTGGAGAGCAGGCGAATATAAGCCACCACACCCTCGATCTCATCACTCGACAACTTCTCCTTCCAGCCTGGCATCAACGATTTGCCCGGGGTACCGTTAGTCACGATCTCGATCAATTGACTGTTGGGATGTTTATTCATCTCCATGCTGCTGGTGTGATCGGCCGCATTCATTTTCATCACTGTAGTCAGAATCCCGTCTCCTTTGCCCAAGCGGCCGTGACAGGCGACACAGTTGTCTCTGTATACCTGCTCGCCAATTCTCGGATCACCCGGCAATGAGTGTTTGGAGCGTTGCAGAAAACGGACATAGGAGATAATGGATTCGATCTGCGGTCCGGCCAGCGCCAATCCCCACTGCGGCATATTGTTACCCGATCCATGTTTAATCGTCCCCTGAATAAGACGAAACAGCTTCAGATCACTAGTCTCGTTGACCAATTTGTCGTCTGTCAGATCGGTGATGCTGATATCGATTTTGCCAGCCAAAGGCCCATCCCCTTTCCCGCTGTCGCCATGACAGAGATAACAGGTCTGGTTATAGAGCATATAGCCCTCATAGGTATTGCCGGCATGTACGCTGAATGAAACCAATGCCAGCAGACAGATACCGGCAAGAAATTTCACGCTGTTTTTTTCATATGACTTCATCATATAACCCTCTTTAATTCGATCGCACTGCGATCCTTCGGGATCGCTGTCCGTGACAGTGTCAATTTTACGTAGGCCTTGCCGGCAATCTTAGTAGCCAGCAAATAACTGCAACATCCATGTGCTGTCACGCTCATTTGTGCGCGCATCGACACCGGAACCACTCTCTTTCACATAGAAAAGCTCAAGTACTACATTCTGGGACAGCAGGTACTTGCCTCCAACAGTTGAGGAATCAAAATCGGACTCGGTTGCAGTACCTACATCCTTGGCCCGGTATGCGGCAAAGACATTGAACTTGTTCGGCACCAGACCCAGCTGCCCCAGGATGCCGAAGGCCTTGGCATCTTCTGCATTATCACAATCACCCAGATGATGATCGGGATCGGCAGTACACTCGCCGTAACTGGCATAGACACCCAGAGGCATGCTGCCGACGCTGCCTTGCAGCTGACCGTCGATGATCCAGCCGTCTGTCACCAAACGTGTCTCTCCGCCTTCGCCGTCGGCGACTTCAGCATCACCCGACCAGAGCTGTACACCGATGCCGGTATCCCAGCTGCCGATGAACGGGGTATAGGCCGCACGGAAATAGTGTGCAAGCCCGGAGGGTTTGACATTCATATTAGTGCCGCCCCATCCGGGTACCCAAGGCGTATAGTTAATGAAATAGTTGTGACTGGACGCCACAAGTGCGATACCCGTTGCCTCACCACTGCCCAAGCCAAGTGTCTGAGCCGCGCTGAATCCCCTGCGATCCTCAATCGGTCTTTGAGATCGCTGCGCACCGGTATTCAGGAGCTCAAAACCATAGGCAGAACCCAGGCCGTCGGTTGAGAAGGGAATGACGCTGAACTGGGTGTTACCCGCTTTCCCCACATTGAAATGGACCTTGGTCGACAGGAATGAGTTGCTCTCACCCGAACTGGATCCTGTTCCGGTTCCGGTGACCGCTCCGGTACCTAGATCCGCGGTTCCCGTTACGTCTGTTTCCACATCCCCTTCCGTTGCCCCAAGCAGTCCCAGCTCCATGAGGAAACCGGCATTCTTGCTTAACTTACCGCCGATCAGCAAAGCCGCCTCATCGGGCCATTGGATCTCACCGAAATCGGTACCCTCATTGGTGTTTCCGTTTGTCTTTGCATAACGAAGTTTGGTGATAACGGAGGCATTCAACATCAACGGCAGAGAGATATCGTCCCCTTCGATCATTCCCTGTCCGCCGGTGAGCGTATAACCACCCGACCTGAATGCGCGTCCGAATGAATTCAACGTGGGAAAGTTCTGAAAATGGCAGGCCGTACAGGGCATGCTTGTCTGCCTGGCGAATGCGGGTACTGCCTGTGCTTCCATTGGTATCAGTACGCTGAATAGAGAGATCAGCATGCCCAACACCGAAAAGCGCGTCATGAATTCTCGATCAATCATATGCCACTCCACTTTTTAATTTACTAGGCCAAGTTGCTTTTATTGTTATGGCCAACAGATTTACACGACAGATCCGTCTCATCTCGCCAATGGCGTACAGATCAGTAAAAATCATGTGAAGAAGGCGGGTCTAGGCTCTGCCTTGTTTAAGAACTCAATGGAGGTCTATAGCGTTTCGGCCGGTATTTATCTCATCCGACAGTCACCATTAAGATGTCGTCGGAGCAGATGGACATACCTCACCATTGTTCTACGAGCCTTGATCAAATACCTGAATGGAATCCCCTCATGGTCAGCAAAATCCCCCACCCTTCATCATTATGTTTTATCACCGGTTCATCTCTCTGCGCCTTGCCAAATGGGCGTTACGCACTCACCGGTATTTTTGTGATTTACTTCACAGAAAGGATACCTTAAGAAAACTGTACTTTTTATGGGTTCAATACCCCACCTTTTTTAGGGTTAACCCTTGGTTCAGAAAAACAGAATTGCTTCAGAAAAGGATGGTATTGAGTAGACAAAACTCGATTATTTTTGAGATCGATACCCACTTTCAAGCGTGTACTTCATGCAAGACTGAAACCGATAAGAAGAACAACCTGCGCTTTTTTCGGCTACCTTATATACGCTGCTTTATTATCTAACCATTCTCAACAGCCACCCTATCAAGCTAAAAGGTATTTCGCCTCATACAGAGTCCCTACCGTGATCACCTGTCAAAGGAACAAAAGCAACACCGAGAATTTTCCGCTCACTCACTTCCCCTTCATCGCTCTTTTCCACCAGCACCAAATCCTGATAACTGAATGCCGGACCAACGGGCACTACCATCCTCGCACCCGGTTTCAATTGAGTCACCAGCGGTTGGGGTATCTCACGGCAGGCGGCAGTGACGAGAATGCCATCATAAGGTCCGTGTTCAGGCCATCCGAGATAGCCATCACTACACCGGCAGACTACGTTGTCATAACTCAACCTGCGTAGGACTTCCGAGGCACGTTGAGAGAGTGCTTCGATAATCTCAATGCTGTAAACCTGACTGACCACCCGCGACAGTACGGCGGCCTGGTAGCCGGAACCTGTTCCCACTTCCAACACCACACTCTCTGCATCCACATCAAGCAGGTCGGTCATCAAGGCGACGATATAGGGTTGCGATATCGTCTGCCCGCAACCGATCGGCAGCGGGCCGTTGTTGTAAGCCAATCGCCGTTCACTTAGTGGCACGAAGGCCTCTCTCGGCACCTCCTGCAGTGCATTCATCACAGGCTCACTGAAAGCGGAACGCCCGACCAGATTGCGTGTGCCGTCCAGCTCCCGTTCGATATCGCGGATCATCTGTTCCCGGCTGGACATAAACTCCCCCCTGGTCTCAAGCACTTCCTCTTCAAGTATGGCCCAGCCGATTCGCCTTGCAGGGAAATGATGAGTCGTTCAGATCTAACATAAAAGTTCACATTCGATACCGGCCGTTCTGTTCCGGTAGAGTGAGGATTGCTCTAGACTGGAGTGGGCAACGGCGATTACATAACATGACCCACCTACCCCTGATTTCACGCATACTGAAATTCGCCGAGAAGCTGAGATTCCGCCAGCTTTTCCTTGTCACGCTGGGACTCTTTGTGTTCGACCTGTTGATCCCCGACATGATTCCATTCATTGATGAACTCCTGCTTGGGCTCCTGGCACTCTTGCTGGGTGTCTGGCGTAAAAAACAACCAGACAAGCCACAACTCGAGACTGAGACGCGAGACCGCCACAATGAAAAGACACAATAGAGATCAGAACAGGGGGGGTAACGGGGTTTGCTTTCATTGGGTGCATGGACCAGCGGATATCCTGCTTAGACTCCTAATCATCCTGACGATGAGTCTGACACTCGGCGCATGCGCCTCACTGATGCCAAAGAGCGATCAAATCAAAGTCACCATGATCGATGTTCGCCCTCTTGAATCGACGATCATGGAACAGCGTTTCCTGGTCAAGCTGAGAGTACAAAACCGCTCGCGACAGCCTTTGTCGATCGACGGTATGAGCTTCGACCTGGAACTCAACGGCAAGGACTTCGCGTCCGGCGTGAGCAATAACGCGGTCACGGTGCCGGGCTTCGGTGAGGCGGTGATTGAGGTGAAAGTCAGCAGTTCCCTGTTCGGCATCATCCGCCAGGTCAGGTCGTTGGATAAAATGCAGCAAAGGCCCTTCCAGTATCGTATCAGCGGTACCCTGAGCCGGACCGACAGTCTATTCAGCCTGCCGTTCAGCGAGAGTGGAGAGATTGATCTCAGTCTGCCGCAATAGTCGACGGCGCATAGACAGTCGATCACTGCCTGCCGGTTCCATTTATCGCGATCATTCTTGTAATCATTGATCTAGCGCAGGAAACACGCATCCATACCCGGATCCTGGAAAGCTATAATTATGGAGGAGTTGGCACAACCCACGCGACGCTGAACCGCTGTCACTCTTACCAACCCCTTGCAGCGGATTGTCAGGGTCCATCGATCAAGGACGGGAGTCGCACGTGTCTCAATCGGATAAGGGCAAGGCCACCCTTGTCGGCGATACACTGACAAAGATCTACCGCACCGGCGCTATCGAGGTGCAGGCATTGCGCGGTGTCGATATGCAACTGCTCGAAGGAGAGCTGATCGTGCTGCTCGGCCCTTCAGGCAGCGGCAAGTCGACGCTGCTGAACATCCTCGGCGGTCTCGATACGCCATCCAGTGGGCATGTCCGCTTTCGCGACCTGGAGATCACCGACGGCGACGAATCGATACTCACCCGCTACCGCCGCGACCACGTGGGGTTCGTGTTCCAATTCTACAACCTGATCCCGAGTCTCACTGCGCGTGAGAACGTCTCCCTGGTCACGGAGATCGCCCGCGATCCCATGACCCCGGCCGAAGCACTGGAACTGGTCGGACTGGGCCAGCGCCTGGATCACTTTCCCGCCCAACTTTCCGGCGGTGAGCAGCAACGGGTGGCCATCGCCCGGGCCATTGCCAAGCGCCCCGACGTCCTGCTCTGCGACGAACCCACCGGTGCCCTCGACAGCCAAACCGGCATCCTTGTGCTGGAGGCGATAGAGCGGGTCAACCGGGAACTCGGCACCACCACGGCGGTTATTACCCACAACACAGTGATCGGCCAGATGGCCGATCGGGTGATCCACTTCGGCGACGGCCATGTGGTCGGCACCGAAACCAACGCAGCGCGTTCACCGGCCGGTGGACTGAGTTGGTGACCCCGTGAGAGCACTGAACAAAAAACTGGTGCGTAACCTCTGGAAACTCAGGGGACAGGTGCTGGCCATCGCGGTGGTCATCGCCTCCGGTGTGGCCGTGCTGGTGATGTCCCTCTCCGCCCTAGACGCACTGACCGAGACCACCGATGCCTATTACGAACGGCAACGCTTCGGCGAGGTCTTCGCCAGCGTCAAGCGCGCACCCCAGCGGCTGCTGGAGCAGATCCGCACCATCCCCGGCGTACGCTCGGTCGACGACCGTATCAAGCATCTTGCCACGCTCTCCATCGAGGGCTTTGAGGAACCGGTGATCGGCCAGCTGGTCTCCATCCCGGAGCAGGGTCAGCCACGCCTCAATCAGCTGGTGCTGCGCACGGGCCGTTTGGTCAGCCCCGGCCACCCGGACGAGGTGGTATTGAGCGAACCCTTCGCCGAGGCCCACGGGATGCGTCCGGGCGACACCTTCCAGGCGCTGATGAACAGTAACCTGCGCACCCTCACCGTCGTCGGCATCGCCCTTTCACCGGAGTATGTCTACACCATAGGGCCTGGCGCCTTGATGCCCGACGATCACCGCTTCGGGGTGATGTGGCTTGGCCGCGAGGCGCTGGAGGCGGCCTACGATCTCGATGGCGCCTTCAACGAAATCAGCCTCGGCCTGCTCCACGGCACCAATCCGCAGGATGTGATCGACCGCCTCGACCGGCTGCTGGAGCGTTATGGCGGCACCGGCGCCATTCCGCGCGCCGACCAGATCTCCAACTGGTTCCTGATGAACGAAATCCGCATGCAAAAGACCATGTCGACCATTCTACCGACCATCTTCCTGGCGGTGGCCGCCTTCCTCAGCAATATGGTGCTGAGCCGCCTGATCGCCACCGACCGTAGCGAGATCGGCCTGATGAAGGCCTTCGGCTACAGCAACTGGCAGGTGGGCTGGCACTACGCCAAGCTGGTGATGGCCATGGCCGGTGTCGGCATTCTCCTGGGCTGGGCCAGCGGGGCCTGGCTGGGGCGGGTCAACACAGAGATCTATGCCGAGTTCTACCGTTTTCCGTTGCTGATCTTCCGTCCCGATCCCGGGGTTTTCGCCATCGGCGCCATCGTCAGTCTGATCGCCGCCCTCGCAGGCAGCCTGGGGGCAGTGCGCAAGGCCGCCAAACTGCCCCCGGCGGAAGCCATGATGCCACCGGCGCCACCCCTCTACCGCAAGACCCGCATCTCCGGCAGCCGCTTCATCCTCTGGCTCGATCAGCCGACCCGTATCATCCTGCGCCAGATCGTTCGCTCCCCGGCGAAGGCACTCTTCACCAGTCTCGGTATCGCCTGTTCGGTGGCGGTGATGATCATGGCGCTGCAGTGGCTCGACTCCATCGAGAAGATCGTTGACGTCTTCTTCCACGATGCCCAACGCCAGGACATGATGGTGGGTCTGGTGGAGACCCAGTCCGACACCAGCCTGCAGTCGTTCCGCCGCATGCCCGGGGTGCTCGCCGCCGAACCCATGCGCATTACCAGTGCCGAGTTCCACGTCGGCACCCACTATCATCGAGGCGCCATCGAGGGCATACCGGGCGACCCAAAACTGCAGCGGGTCTACGACGCCGGTGGCCGGGTAGTGCCAGTGCCGCCTGACGGCCTGCTACTCTCGACCGCCCTGGCGGAAAAACTAAACGTAAACATCGGCGACGTCATTGATGTTGAAGTATTGGAGGGCAGGCGTCCGCAGCGCAGCATCCCGGTGGTCGATCTCTACGAAACCTACATCGGTATGACCGCCTACATGAATATCGACGCTTTCAACCGGCTCATGGGTGAACGCGGCAGCCTGGAATATGTCACCCTGCTGGTGGACAGCAATCAGCTCTCATCGCTCTATAAAGAGCTCAAGGCGCTGCCAAAGGTGGCCTCGGTGACGCTGAAAGACGCGGCGGTGCAGGAGTTCAATGAGACCATGGCCGAGACCATCCTGATCTATATCTCGTTCTTTGCCGCCTTTGCCTGTGCGCTCGGTTTCGGTGTGGTCTACAACAGCACCCGCATCGCACTCTCAGAGCGCGGTCGCGAACTCTCCACCCTGCGCGTGCTTGGTTTCCATCGCGGAGAGATCTCCTACATCCTGCTGGGCGAGTCCGGCCTTCTGATTCTGCTCGGCCTGCCTCTGGGTTGCCTGGCGGGTGCCGGGCTCGGCTGGTTCATGACCAGCGCCATGGACTCGGAACTCTACCGCATCCCCCTGGTAATAGAGGCCTCCACCAACGCAATCGCAGTGCTGGTGACCCTGGCTGCCACCCTGCTGTCGGCGGCAGTGGTGCGCAACCGGCTCGACCATCTCGACCTGATTGCTGTATTGAAAACCCGTGAGTGACTATTAAGGCATAGAGTTAATAACATGAGTGCACAAGCCAAACGTATCCTACTCTGGAGCATCCTGACCCTGATCCTGGCGGCCACCCTGGTCTGGGCCTTCATCCCCAAGCCGATTCCGGTTGACCTGCTGACCCTGGAGCCCGGTGAGATGACCGTGACCGTCGACGAAGAGGGCGAGACCCGGGTAAAAGACATTTTCATACTCTCGGCACCGATCAGCGGGCGGGCCATGCGCATCGACGCAGAGGTGGGGGATGAAGTCATCGCCGAGAATACCCTGGTGGCCGAGATCGAACCCATCGACCCGACACTGCTCGACCCGCGCAGCGAGGCGCAGGCCAGAGCCGATATCCGTGCCGCAGAGGCAAACAGAATCCTCGCGGATGCCGCCATCAAAGAGGCGAAGGTAGAGCTTGATTTCGCCGAGAGCGAACTCAAGCGGGCAAGAGCCCTACGTAAGGATGCCGTCATCTCAGCACGTGAGCTCGAGGCAGCAGAGAGAACCTACCAGACGCGACTGGCCACCCTGGATACGGCTGTCGCCAACCGGCAGGCACGACAGGCGGAGCTGGAGCGGGCACGTGCCGAGCTGATCTCACCTACGGACGCCCGCAGGGTCTCCAGCGATTGCCCCTGCGTACCCATCCGTTCGCCGGTGGACGGTCGCATCCTCAAAATCCTGCACAAGAGCGAAGGCGTCGTCTCCGCCGGTGAGCCCCTGGTGGAGATTGGCGATCCCGCCGAACTGGAGATCGTCGCCGATCTGCTCTCCTCCGACGCGGTCAAGGTGGAACCGGGCCAGCGGGTGATCATCGAGAACTGGGGGGGTGACAAGCCCCTGGCGGGCATAGTCAAACGGGTGGAACCTTTCGGCTTCACCAAGGTTTCCGCACTGGGCATCGAGGAGCAACGGGTCAACGTTATCATCGACTTCACCGATCCCACCGAAGACCGGTCACGCATCGCACACGGCTTCCAGGTGGACGTTCGCATCGTCCTCTGGCAGGGCGAGGGGGTCCTCAAAATTCCGCTGACTGCACTGTTCAGAAACGAAGATCAGTGGAACGTGTTCGTTGAACGTGAAGGAAAGGCGAACAAACAGATGATAAGCATGGGCCAGCGCACCGGCCTGGAGGCTGAGGTACTGGAAGGGCTTTCGGCGGGTGACCGCATCGTCGTACATCCCAGCGGGAAGGTCAGTGAAGGCGTCGCAATAGAACCCAGGTTGACCGAATAGTCACTTCGGACATATGCAAAACTGCTCAAGCCCATCTTCTATGCCGTGAGAGTTCCACAATCTATGCCATCGCATTTTAAAACTGCTGACACCCATTTCGGCGTCACTGACAAGGGCATTTCTGCTGACGCCTAAACGAGCTCTGTTTCTTCCTCTCCCAACCAGAGCAGTGGTTCACCACTCACACCGATACTGCGTGCGCGACCGTTGGTTTTTGCGGTATACATCCGATGATCCGCCAGTTCCACCATCGACTTCCAGTCATTGATCGCATCAGCCTGAGCCTCCGCCACGCCGATGCTGGCGGTAACCGGAGCGCCATCGGGGCGCGACCCCAATCCAACTCTCATGATCCGTGTGATGACATCGTTGGCCTCATCCGGATCAGCCGTCGGGAGGATCACAATGAACTCCTCTCCCCCCCAGCGGATAACGCTGTCCCCTTTTCTCACCGCCATACAGATCTGCTCCGAAGCGAACTTCAGTACCGCGTCTCCAGCCTCGTGGCCGTAGGTATCATTGACGGCTTTGAAGTTGTCCAGATCGAAATAGAGAATAGAGAGGGAACCCTCACTCATCATCGCTAAGCGGAACTGCAGATCAAGCATCTCAATGCCTGCCCTGCGAGTCAGCATACCCGTGAGGACATCATAACTGGCATGGCTCGCCTGAGAGAGCATGTACCGTAACTGGCTCAGGGAGGAGAACAACGCCACACCGAGAATCAGGATGAATAACCAGATCGTCGAAACCGCCTGCGGAATCTCGCTATTGGTTTCAGGGATTGCCGTGAACACCGCCACCAATAGCATGGGGATCGCATAGGCAAGAAATTCCACCAGCGTCAGGGGAAACAATGTCAGTCCGGCGACCATCACAAAAGGCAGCAGGGCGTAGAGTTCCGCAACAACCAATTCGGTTCCGTTCAGTTCATAGGCATTTATCCAGTGATCGGAAACGACATAGAAAAGCGGTGTCACCGCCAGCATGCCCGCCAACAGCAACCGGGCACGCTTGAGATCAGGCTCTTTACGCGACTGCCAGGCTAACAGGGCGAACGCAGCGGCTGAGAGCAGTCGAATCGATAACAATTCACTCCATAGGTCCCCCGGCAAGAACAGCAGGTCGACCACCGACCAGGTCGGTACAATGACTGCGAACACCACGCAGAAGAAAAAGACCCGGCTCTGCATGATAGCAGCACGATGACGGGTGATCGGCATGCTGTGATGCCGTTTGGTGAACAACTCGTAGAGCTGATCCACCGTATAGATACCTAGCGATTCACTTAGCGTTATATACATTTTTTCCAAGTAGTTCATTCCCTTGTATCCGATCGATATCAGACTGCAACAATATAGCGACTCTCATGACGAATTCTGCACTGAATGTCTCACTCAACTGATACAGATCAAACATTTTGCTTGAATATCCCATCGGTAAGCTGGATACAAACAGGCAAAGCTCAAATATGTACGATAGAAAAGGAGTAAGAGTATTTGTCACCCTTCGAAAGTAGGGGTATGTTGAGTTCCATCAATTGTGAATTCAGCAGAAATTGATAAATTCCTTATACATCAGCACACGTTCTTGAAGGAACCGTTGGAGAGGTTGTCTCACAGGGAGGGCGCATGGAGAGACTGGCGCAGAACTTTTCTAAGTACTTTCGCGTAGGCCTGGCAGTAACCCGGCAACAGCAGCGTTATGCCTACGCCATCCGCTATCAGGTCTATGCGGCAGAGTTGGGTTGGGAACCACTCAACGATTCGCATCTGGAATTTGATGAGTGTGACGATTATTCCATCCACTGCCTGCTGGAGCACAAGCGTTCGGGAGAGATTGCCGGATGCGTACGCCTAGTGATTCCTCCGCTCGACAAACCCGATAAGAAGCTGCCCTGCCAGTTGCACAAGATACCCATGGATAAGGAACAGCAACTGCGCTTTTCAGCGGAGGAGGTGGGGGAGATTTCGCGTCTCGCGGTTCCCTCTAGCTTTCGACGCCGCGCCAAGGAAGCGGGTAAGCCCTTTATCCTGGAAGATCACAACAGCACCTCCATCTACACGGAAGAAGAGCGACGAAATTTCCCCAATATCTCCATTGGCCTCTATCTCGCAGCCATCGCCATGGTCGATCTGCGTGAACTGGACCGGGCGCTGGTTGTCATGGAGCCACGTCTGCAGCGCGTCCTTCATCGATATGGCCTGTTTTTCCATCAGATCAGCGAGACCTTCGATCTCAGAGGTAAACGGGCGTTGTTCGAACTACCCCGGAATGAATTGACGATCAATATGGACCTACCGCTATTGGAACTCTACCGACACATCCGGCGTGATCTGGCCAGTCAGTGGCAGGGTGGACAATCGGAAAGTATCAATAACCATGAATCCCTTTGACTATCATACCGCCTTCTCACGCAATATTGGCTGGGTGACTGAGGAGGAACAGAACAGACTACGCAACTCCCGCGTGGCTATTGCCGGTATGGGGGGGGTGGGCGGCAGCCATCTTCTCACCCTTACCCGGCTGGGGGTTGGCCGGTTCAATCTGGCCGATTTTGACACTTTTGCGGTGGAAAACTTCAATCGCCAGGCAGGCGCCAACCTTGATACTGTCGATCAATCCAAGTTGGAATGCCTGACTGAGATGGCACTGGCGATTAATCCGGAGTTGGAGATTGAGGCTTTTGCTGACGGCGTCAAACCGGAACAGGCCGAACAGTTCCTCAATGGGTGCGATATCTATCTAGACGGTCTGGACTTCTTTGCATTGCCAGCCAGGCGTGCCGTCTTTGCTGCCTGTCACCGGCTTGGTATACCTGCCGTCACCGCCGCCCCCTTAGGCATGGGATCCGCACTACTCAACTTTATACCTGGCAGACTATCGTTCGAGGATTACTTTCAGCTGGAGGGACACGGGGAGTATCAACAGTATTTGCGCTTCCTGGTCGGGCTGGCGCCAGCCAGGCTTCACTCAGGTTATCTGGTACTGCCGGAGAGGATCGACCTCATTGGCAAGAAAGGACCTTCCACCGCTATGGGGTGTGAGCTTTGCGCCGGATTCGCAGCCACTCAGGTACTTAAACTTCTGCTTGGCAGAGGCAAGGTACTGCCCGCACCCTGGGGCCAGCAGTTCGACGCCTACATGAACCGGCTCCACCGAACCTGGCGACCGGGCGGCAACCGGCACCCGCTACAGAGACTGGCACTCAATATGGGAGAGAAGGCATTGGAACGGCAGCTCAAGCATCTGTCATAGCGTTTTACGCATATTTTATGGGGGGTAATACGCCGTGTTCACTACCTACCGAGAGCGTCCGCCACTATTCTGAGCGCGCTCCCGACAATGCCAATCTCACTTCACTCAGTGACCCAGTGTATGGATAAACTCTTCGTAGGTGGTGCCCTTCTCTTGCAACAATTCCGTCAACCACCTGACCGACGCATCCGGTGCCTCCCGGGCTCCCGCCTGCTGTTCGATACGCAGCATCTCCTGATAGACCGGCGTGACTGCCGCTATCCCCTCACGGCTCGGTTTGCGGCGTACGGAGAAATAACCTATCGGCTGGTTGTTGGCATCATAGTCCACCGTCACATTGGCGTAGACCCAGTAATAATCCCCGCTTTTAGCCATATTTTTCACGTAGGCAAAACACTCCTGCCCAGACTCAATCACGTTCCAGAGCAGACGAAAAACACCCCGGGGCATGTCCGGATGACGGATTATATTGTGCTGCACACCCAGTAGTTCCGACTCAGAATAGCCGGCAATCCTCATAAAGACCCGATTGGCATAGGTAATGCGTCCCTTGAGATCCGTTTTCGACACAATAAAGTCGTGATCATCCATGAGGATTTCGTGGTTGGTCGGTGTGATTCCACTTTTCATTGCATCACCCCCTAACCATGTTTCTCGTTAATCATCGCATTAATGCGATCCATTACATGGTCACTGGCATCCTCCATCTCACCATAAGTCGCCAGTATCTTACCCTGCAATTCATCATCCTTCTGCCATTCAAGATCGAGCATTTCAAGTGCCGCATGCCCAGCGTTATGGACCTCCATATGTGGAGTTTCGAGATCCCGAAAGGCCTGCGTATGACCGAAGGCCTCTTTACCAAGGCCGTCGTAGTACCATTTACCGAGCCGGCAGTTATGATGATTCACTTTGACAGCGTCAGCGTCTGTATTCTGTGTGCCGGCATGGAAGGACTTATAGGCCTTCTGCTTATAGATCATATGGTCCACTTTGACCAGGGAGGCGTAACAGATATCGTGGGCAAAATCGACCGAGGTGAAGGTCATCTGCGCCTGCTCGGCAAAAATATTAAAGCTGCTGTTCATCTCCTCAACCGAACCCTGCACGCTGTTAGCCATTTCCAGCATCTCATTGGAACTGGTCTGCATGACAGCAGTCTCTGCCTGAAAGGTTGTCACTACCTCACGAATCTCATCAGTTGCTTTCTTCGTGCTTTCCGCCAGTTTCTTGACTTCATCTGCAACCACCGCAAAGCCCCGGCCATGCTCACCGGCCCGGGCGGCCTCGATCGAGGCATTCAGTGCCAGCAGGTTGGTTTTATCGGCGATTTCACTGATCATTCCGAGGATTCCCGTTATCTCGTCACTCATATCATTCAGCTGGGCCATGGTCTTGTGACTCTGCTTGATCATCCCCAGTGTTCTCGTCTGTGAGTCGACCACTTGTGAAACGGCGCCCTGACTCTCCTGAGCCTTCTGCATATTGTCCGTCGCTATTTGTGAAACCTTCTGCATCTCACTGGTGATCCGTGTGAGGTCGTTCTGGCTCAATATCAGATTATTCATGGTCTGATTGGTATTGAGCTCCTGCAGCTCTGCCGCCATCTCATTCCTTTTGATGAAAGCCGCATTTTCAGTCATAGCATCAAGTGAGCTGTTGATACGTGAAAGAGTCTTTTCCAGCTCCCCATGCAGGCCAGTCGGTAGCGTCCGGCGGTAGTACTGCCCCCGGGAGACGCACTCGAAACTGGTCTTGACTTCACGAAAGAATGTCTCCAACTGATCCAGTGTCTCATTCAGGTTCCAGGCAATGTGGCCCGCCTCCCCCATCCAGGGTACTTGGGTCACACGGGAGGTGAATTGCCCATCAAGCATCTCCTGTAGCACTTCGTCGATCCGTTTCATGACATAGAACGGCATCTTCATGCGATAGGAGATGACAACGGCAACTAGGATTGCGGCCAGTGGAAATAGCCACAGCCAATGCCGGTAGCCATCCACCAACAACACCGACAGAATACTGAACAGGTTAAGCAGCACAAAAGCCACGACGTAGATCTGTAATCGCGTAGCCAGATATAGACGTTTCATTCTTTACAAACCTTTAAACAGTGCAGTAAGCAGTTACTCCTGTGATGCCACTGTATACTTTGGGCTTGTCCTCCTTCTCAAGCTCGATAAACTGTTGATACAGACGCAATGGCCGTACACCTGCCATTCGCCTATCTCCTTCGATACGATTCGGCTCCCCTCAAGTACCGCGCATGAATTACAACAGCTTTTCACGCTTACTCAGACTGTATCGACACAAATTGAATAATCTTTAGATTCCTGTTCCTGACCACTGGATGATAGTGTTCTTGTTCAACTGTCTTTGCTGATACTCGCTTACATCCCAGCAAGGTTTTTCTGATCAATGCCTAAGCTATACTTGTCAGACACTCCAATATTCAACGGAATTCTGAGCGGAACACCGTATCGTTCTCAGCGTAGAGGAAAACACCATGCCTACAACACCTTATCGGAGATCTCTACTGCTCCTGATCTGCCTGATTCTGCCGTCACTGCTATATGCCGAAGCTGATCCGATTCGCTATGATCAAGTCAACTTAAGTGCACAGGCTTCGATGGAGGTGGATAACGATACACTCATCGCCGTGCTATATGCCCAAAAGGAGGGCGATGAGATGAGCCTGCTCACCGATACCATCAATCGGCAGATATCCGCCGCACTGGACACTGTAAAAAAGACCGATGGGATTAAAGTACAAACACTGGGCTATCAAACTTCTCCCATCTATCAGCAGAAGCGCCTCGCGGGTTGGCGCGTCAAACAGTCGATCCGGCTGGAGAGTCGGCAGGGCGAAAAGCTGAGTCAGATCCTAAGCCAATTACAGAAATCTTTGGCCTTGGAGTCAATTAGTTACACCATTTCCACAGAAAGAAGACAAAGCGTAGAGGAAACGCTGATCAGGGAGGCGATCAGCGCCTTCCAGCATAGAGCCGAACTTGTAACCGGCAAATTGGGGCACAAGACCTATCGACTGGTGGAGATGTCTATCAATACCTCCGGACGACCGATTCACCCGAGGAAAATGCGCGCCGGTATGATGGCCATGGAGAGCGCAGTTTCAGCACCCAGTCTGGAGGCTGGCAGCCAGACCCTGCAAGTGAACGTGAACGGACGTATCGAATTACAGATTGAGTAGTGCTCAATCGATGATGAACGTTCTTTAGAGCAACGATCGAATAGTTGAGAGCATTTCACTCTTTTGCATTGGTTTCCTGAGAATTCCTCCAATATTCAGCGAGGCGATCGATTCATCCTCGAGTGACTGATCGTCGCCAGTACAGAATATCACAGGTATCGCATTACCCAACGCGCGTAACTGCTGCACCATTTCACTACCACTCATACCAGGCATCGACTGATCGCAGATTAAGAGATCAAACCCATCGGGCGTCATGGCGATACGCCCCAGCGCCTGGTATCCATTGTCGCAACAGACCGCTTTCGCTCCCCAACCGGAAAGCAATGCTTCAAAATAGGCTCTGACTTGCGGTTCGTCATCGACCACCAGTATCGTCCTCCCAACGAGCTCGAAAGTGGCATCTTCTGAATTCTCGATATTATCTGCCTGATGAGGAGACACTCCAGCAGATGGCAGAAGAATTTCAAAACCGGCTCCCTTTCCCGGTGTGGAATCAACCAGAATATGGCCTGCGTACGACTTAACGATTCCACTCACGACAGCCAATCCCATACCGGAGCCTTCACCCACTTCTTTACTCGTGATAAAAGGCTGAAATATATTGTGCTTTATATTTTCCGGCACACCATGTCCAGTGTCTGACACGAGGATACTCACCCAGTCACCCGCAACGGGTTTACCACATATGTCACAACAGGCCTTATCAACTGCTCGCGTGTTGATACGGATGGTAATCAGGCCTGATCCCTCAATTGCATCTCTTGCATTAATACAGAGATTCATCAATAGCTGCTGAATATGCAAAGGATTAACTTTAACACTGGGCGACTGTTGCGGCAGATCCATTTGGATCTCAACAGTAGCGGGCAGCATTGGGATGAGCATTTTTGCGATTTCTTTTACAAGTGGCACCAATGGAACCGGTACCGCAGACTTGACGTTTTCTCCACGACTGAAGATCAGAAGCTGACGGATAAGGTCACGCGCCCTGCCGCCGGCAATTTCAATCTGACTAAGGTAGTTTCTTAGTTTCTCATCTAGCTTGCCAAACCGATCCTGTGCCAACTCAGTAAAACCCAGTATGCTGCTTAATATATTGTTGAAGTCGTGGGCGACACCACCTGTAAGCTGGCCTATCGCCTCCATCTTTTGAGATATGATCAAGGCTTCCTGAAATTTGCGTGTCTCTGTATTGTCGCTGATCATTGCGATAGCACCGATAACTTCCCCTTTATCGTTGCGGCGTGGAGTAGCTGAGACATAGGCCCAAAGATCACTGCCATCTCTACGTCTGAACCTGAATTCGTGAACTTCCGATTTTACGGAGAGACGCTCTGCGAACTTCTCTTCTACCTTTTCTCGATCCTCAACATTCACGAAATCAAAAAACGACTTCCCCACTATCTCCTCTTCCTGATAGTCCAGCATCCTGGCTATACTGGCATTGACAAATGTGGTTGTCCCGATAGCATCAATGACCCAGACACCTTCGAGCGCAGTTTCAACTATTTGACGATACTGCTCTTCACTTTTTCTCAATGCAGTTTCAACATTTTTCCGCCAGGTGATATCTTGTTGTGTTCCGATCAGGCGGAGCGGTTTTCCGGAATCCGTCCATTCACGCACCATTCCACGCGCGAGTGTCCACATATAACTGCCATCCTTACGACGCAGTCTGTGTTCTACAAGATAAACATTCTTCTCACCCTTAATATGACTTTGAAGCTCTTCAATACAGTGAGTAATATCGTCAGGGTGCACACGAGTCTCCCACTCGTCGAAAACATTGCCGATCTCGCTCTCCTCATAGCCCAGCATCTCTTTCCAACGTCTCGAGTAGAAAACCTCATTTGTTTGTATATTCCAGTCCCATACACCCTCGCCAGCCCCTTCCAGTGCGTACTGCCACCGCTCTTCGCTGACCTTTAATGCTGCCTGGGCCTTGACACGCAGACTGACATCACGCTGGGAACTCATATAGGCGACAATATCACCATTATCATCACGTAACGGAGAGATGTGGTGCTGACAGACAAAAAGACTGCCATCCTTTCTCCGATTCAACATCTCACGAAACACCCGTTCCCCTTTTAGCAGGGGACCGTAAATCTGCGGATGAATCTCATCCGCATTGGGTTCGCCATTGAGCAACTCAGGTCTCATACCCTTAAGATCTTGCAGCGTATAACCATACAACTGATGAAAAGATTCATTGATATAGGTAATTCGAAATTCCTTATCTGTTAAAAGTATGGCGTCTGTCGACTGCTCCACAATATCCGATAAGCGCTGCTGTGCATTCACAGCCTCCATCTGTTCGGTCACATCGACCATCACACCCACAAGATTGACAACGCGGTCGTCTTCGACAATCACACTAGTGGTGTCATGGAGCCAGACCTCTCTGCCATCTGCAGCAATCATTCGATAGCTAAAGCTGTGATCACGCTTTTCTCTCGTTGACTGGATGCAGTAGTCATACGCCCACTTCCGATCGTCAGGATGGAGATGATCCAGCCAAAACTCAGCATTGTTTAACCACTCGCTGACAGGGTAGCCAAGGATGGACTCGGCCTCCTTACTGACAAACGTAAACTCAAAGGTCGTTGGGTCCGCAGAAAAAAGAATGGCGGACGTAGACTCGACAAGGGTACGGTACTGTTGCTCCTGCTCCCTGATTAACGACTCCAGACGCTTCTGGCGCGTCACATCTGTAACAGACGATATTAGAACTTCACGCCCCTTCAGCTCGATAAACTTGGCACTCACTAATGCGTGAATAAGAGATCCATCCTTCCTGCGGTGTTTTGACTCGAAAACACTGCCATTCGGCTTCCTGATCTTTTTCCATTTTTCGAGAAAATTGTCAGGCGTTATACCATCGACAATATCCCAGGGGCGCAAATGCATCGCCTCTTCGTAAGAATATCCGTGTATCTGCAGCGCAGCCTGATTGATATCCAATATCGAAACATCCTGCGCATCCAACATACAGATACCAATCTGAGTATTGTCAAATATCGCACGAAACTTCTCCTCACTCTCTTGTAAGGCTTTTGTAGTATCATGAAATTCAGTAGCATCCCTGAGGCTGATGACCGCACCTCTGACCTCCTGTTGTTCATCTCTGAATGGCGTCCAAAGAGTCTCAATAAAGCGATAGCCTGCCGGCAGATGAAAAACCTCTAAGTTGTGCTTGACAACCTCACCGGCACAACACTTGTCAAAGACCGGCTTAACCTCTTTTTGATAAAATGTTGAACCGAAAATCTTCTCAATGGTATGCCCCTCGATTTCAGAGCGGGATTTCTGCCACAATTCGCAATAAGCCTGATTGACAACCTTAAAAACTCCATCGCAACCGACGTAACCCAGAGGGTCACCGATAGTCGATACAATTTCCGTGTAGAGCCTGAGCCTGTCTTGCTCCAGCACAGACGCCGTGACATCTCGGCTGAGGCCCATAATCCTATACTTACCTGCCTTTTCCACGACCTTGGCTGATACATCCAGATGTACCAACTCACCTTTTTTCGTGAAAATAGCGTGTTGCCATTCGGCAAATGTCCGGGTTTGACGGAAGAGTTGTTGAAAAATTTCCACTGTCGTGGAGCGGTCCGGTTCAGGAATAATCGCCATCCAATCATCGAATGTTTTCAGATTATCTGCAGGCCCATACCCCAGCAGTGATCGAAGAACCTTATCTTCAATAATATTTGTACCATCGACATCAATTTCCCACAGCGCAAATGCCGCAAACTCGGCAGCCTCGATCAGCCTCTGTTGACTGTAGCGTAACGCTTGTTCGGCAAGATGGCTCTCTGAAACATCAATAACAGTAACCAAGACCCCCACAATTCTGCCTGATTCATCCCGATAGGGATCATGCCTAGCCTCTGCGTATATGCTCTTACCAGGATAGTTGACAAGTGTTGCATCAAACTTTACTACTTCTCCCTGCAGGCATCTCTCCAAACATGGGGCGGTTACCGATTTGTAAAACTTCTTACCCACATTCATCGATATATGCTGCCCTATCAACTCATACCTGCTTTTTTTCCATAACTGCAGATAGGCATCATTAACTACAACGTACCGATGCTGATTATCGAGCAGAACAAGCGCATCGCTGCTAGCTGAAACTATCTTTTCATACTGCCTCAACTTTTCGATATCGCGTAACTGCTCGGTATAATCTTCTATTGCAGTTAAATAGCCAGTGAGCTGATTTTCATCGTCGTAAAGCGGCGAGACCTGTATCCGCCCTTTGAATTCACGACCGCTTTTCGATATCAAATCAACAAACACATTCTCCCCAGGCGGTGAAGAGTAGATAATTTCACAGGAACGATTGAAAGCATGATCAGTGGGATAGACCATACGTGTCGAGCTGCCGACCATCTCTTCCTGTTCGTAGCCAAAAAGATCCAGCGCTGCATCACTCATCTGGACGATCATTCTTTGCTTGTCAGACACACTGAGCGCGAAAGGCAGTTGACGAAAGATAGAGTTCAACATCTCGCTCTGCTCTCGCAAATCCCGCTCAAGACTCATTTGATCGGTGATATCCCTGAGCACTTCTATATACCCAAGCAACTCTCCATGCCTGTCATACAATGGGCTACCAACAGCCGCTGCGGAAAATATCTCTCCATTTTTCCGGCAATATTCGTTTACTTGAGGAGAATAGTCTGACTCCTTTGTCGCGTTGTAGCGTGTTTCCTTTTGGTGCTCGTATTCTGAATCGTCGGCATAGAGCATTCCTACACTCGCCCCAACCAACTCACTTACTGTATAACCGAACACTTTCTCCACACCGGAGCTGACCTTAAGGATTTTTCTTTCCGGATCGATAAATAGCGCGGCATCGGGAATACCATGAAATACTGCGTCAAAAAGATCTTGAACTCTATCTGCATAGGTCTTGACATTTCGCCACTGCGTCACATCCCGCACAATCATCATATAGGACGAGTCACTTCCACAGGCCTTCGGACAGCGATGGACATTTAGACTGATCCAGTACTTCGAACCGTCACGCATCAAGAGCAACTCCTGCTCCAGTCGTTTTTTCGAGGTATCCTCATAAAACCGATCCAAATCATCCATGAAATCTCTGCATGGCGACTCTCGGAGTATGGATATAGGCGCACCAACCGTTGCCGTCTTCGGCAGCTGCATAAGATGGATACAACTCAGACTCAGCGAGGTAATGAAGCCTTTTTCACTCCAAGTGACTAACCCAACATCCGGAATCTCACCAAGCAATGTGTTTAGTAAGATCTCAGCATCCTGATCGTGAAACAGTCTCTCAGGCATCAGAGATTCCTATTGGCTTCAATACTGAAATGCTACTCATGCTGATTAACCATGGATTTAACTGCAATGGCCGAATCCCGACACACAGGCCTATCCGTCCAAACTCCGCAACTTAACTCCCATTTTTTCATACCAGGAATACATCAATGAGAATTAGCCCGGTTCATTTTTTTATTGGTTAATCAGATAGTAGCCGATACTTTACAATCGTGCATAACCAGCTAAAACACCACACGCAAGTACATGAGATATTATTAATATAAGTCTATTCATGGGCAGGCAGGATCACGCAAACAGCCAATCCTCTGATCACATCTTTTAATACCACAAGCTTTACCTAGAATAAACCCAATATTGGAATCATCTCCACTTACGCACTTAGCGACATCTCACCAACCATCCATGAAAAGTAAGAAAAACGATCGAGGAAGCAACCATCGAATATGGCTGCCACCAGATATGCGATCAGCCACTCATCTAACGAGACTCAATGCCTGAAAAGGGTACGCAGTGGGTAGCGCCACTCCCCACGAATGCCTTATACCAGCCATGTCTCCGCATGCATACCAGAGTTGCGTTCTACGTCACCACCATAGACGCCTCTGACGCAATTGTTAACACGGCAGGTATCACGTCCGGCCCTCTCACTTTTCTGAATGTATTGACCGTCATAACTCCACATTAGTAAGCGCATGAACAAGCGACACACCCAATGGCACCTCACAAGATGGGCGGATGGGAAAGGACAGACTGGATCTCTACTGAGATAAGGCGCAAGTATACAGTTCTTCGCAAACCGGAAGGACTGGCCGAAGCCGAGGAGCCCGATTCAGGCAGTCACTGGAAGTGATGACCCACTTTCACCCCCCCTCCAAGATAAAAGTGCCCGGCTAACCGGCCTCCTGGAGTGATGCGAGCGTCGAAGCTCTCTCGAGCATCTTATCGACAATTGCATAGATACCAACATGTCGGTTCGGACTTAGGTGTTCTTCGAGGTGCAGACGCTTGAATAGACTATCCACATCAATCCTGCGTATCTCTTCGATGGAACGGTAAGAGAGAAGATCGATCAAAAGCGCTAGCACACCCTTGATAATCGCCGTATCACAGTCACCGACAAAGCGGATCAGTACAGGATCTTCGGGAACTCGTTGAGCGGCCACATGTACTGTACTCATGCAGGGTTTCACCCAGTTTTCCTGGGTTTTCAGTCCAGATGGCATTGACGGTAGATCTTCTCCAATAGAAATCAGATACTCGTAGCGCGCATCCCAGTCATCGAGAAATTCAAAGGCATCTACAATTTCATCAATCTCACTCATCTCTTTGCTCCGAGAGCTTTACATCTATCAAACACTGAATGACTCTCCGCAACCGCACATCTCCTTAACATTTGGATTGATAAATTCAAAACCCTCATTGAGGAGACTACTCTTTACAAAGTCGACAGTCATACCATCGAGTAAGGGCAGGCTCGCCTTGTCAACCACCACCACTAATCCTTGTATTTCGAACACCATGTCTTCTTGGACGATTTTATCGGCATAATCCACTTCATAGGCAAAACCGCTACAACCGCTCTTTTTCGTCGCTATGCGAAACCCGACGCTCTGCGGTCTTTTTGTCAGCATTTTCTTAATATGACTGGCGGCCCTTTCTGTTAGCTCAATGGCCATTAAAACACCTCCTACTACCGGTACAGATTTAACTGAGATCTCTTACCGTCTATCAACTACCCACACAGTCAAAATCTTCACGAATCCTATAATCCTAACAGTGACTAAAGCATCCCAAGCTGGAGTAATGCCTCTTCGCTCATTCGTTCCTGTGTCCAGGGAGGATTCCAAACCAACCTGATAGTGGCATCCCTGACCCCAGGCACTGCATCAATCACCCTTCCTACTTCATGTGGTAATGTGCCCGCTACAGGGCAGGCAGGAGCAGTCAGCGTCATGTCCACCTCTACGGTACCGGCATCATCCACTTCAATTCTGTAGATCAGACCCAGATCGTAGATATTGACCGGTATCTCCGGATCGTAGACTGTTCTCAACGCCTCTATGATTTGCGCTTGATTCGGCATGACACCATACCTCCGAGTTAGCCTTGAATCCGCTGCCGAATCACTTCAGTCAGCTGAAGTCTCAGCGTTTCACTCTCAAACCGATCAATAATCTCACTGGCAAAACCGAGGCATAACAAGCGACGCGCCTCTCGCTCGCTCAGTCCTCTTGATCGAAGATAGTAAACAGCTTCGGGATCGAGTTGCCCTACTGTTGTGCCGTGACTGCACTGCACGTCATCGGCAAGAATCACCAGTTGCGGCTTGGTATCCACCTCCGCTCTACGCGATAGCACCAGGTTGGCATTGTGCAGATTCGCATTACTCTTTTGTGCCTGCTCTCTCACCTGAATCAAGCCATCGAATACCGCCTTTCCGGCACCGTGCAGTACGCCTCTGAAATTCTCCCTGCTGTCACAGTGAGGAACTGCATGATCC
This sequence comes from Candidatus Thiodiazotropha sp. (ex Monitilora ramsayi), assembly GCA_025655595.1. Taxonomy (GTDB): domain Bacteria; phylum Pseudomonadota; class Gammaproteobacteria; order Chromatiales; family Chromatiaceae; genus Thiodiazotropha. The sequence continues at coordinate 327,658 of JAHXIO010000005.1, read as the reverse complement.
ACATCGAGATGAAAATCCGTCAGCTGCCCGTTGTCCGCCATATAGAGCCCATCCAACTCACAGTTGGCATTCTGATCAGAAAAACGGTTATGCACGCTTGTGCGAGACCACGCCGCGCCGATTGCTGCGTATATACCGTGGTAGTGGGCATTAGCCTTCAACTCGAGATGGAGATCACTCATATGATAGGCCTGAGTACTCTCGAGCTGCACACGCTGATGGGTTAATTTTGCTCCTTCCTCAATAAAGAGCTCACACACCGTATTGTTGAAATAGGTGGTATCGTCCAGGGCCACATAACGCTCGACCAGATTTGCTGATGTACCCGCTTCCACCACAATGAGATGACGACTCCGTAAGGCTTTACCTTCAGCACCCCTGGTCGTGACGTGCAATAACTCAATGGGTCGCTTTAGCTCGGTATCGGCCGCGATATGAATGACAGCGCCATCGTGAACTGTAGCGAGGTTCATGGCAGCAAACCCATGTTCCCCCACGCCGGATAGCGAACCCGTTTTTTTAAGAACGGTACTGTCTGCCAAGACCATCGCAGCGTGTAGGCTACCGATACTGACACCCGCCGATTCACAGTGAGAAAGATCTGCCTGATAGACACCATCGACAAATACCAGACGACCGGACACAGGCTCCTGTAAGAACTGTTGCAGAACAGTGTGTTCGGCATATTCTGGCGAGGTATCGTCCACCTCGAACTCCTGACTGAGCAGACCATCGATACCGGTATACTTCCAAGTTTCAAGTTTTGCATGAGGAAACCCGAGACCTGCAAATCTCTTTGCCGCCTTCTGACGGAGTTCAGATAGCCAGTCACCATCACCCTTTGGCAGGTTGCCTATATATTGTTTAACCACCTGCCCGTAACTCTCTACCTGCTGGTTCATGCGGCTGCCTCCTCCACCAACCAACTGTAACCCCTGGCTTCCAGCTCCAATGCCAACTCCTTCCCGCCGGAGCGAATAATGCGACCACCGACCAGCACGTGCACACGGTCCGGCTCGATATATTCCAAGAGCCTCTGGTAATGGGTTACCACAATCATCGACCGTTCCGGTGAGCGCAACAGATTCACACCATCGGCCACTGTACGTAACGCATCGATATCGAGGCCTGAATCCGTCTCGTCCAGAATCGCCAGATAGGGTTCCAACATAGCCATCTGCAGGATCTCGTTACGTTTCTTTTCACCACCTGAGAAACCCGCATTGACTGAACGTTTCAAAAGTTTTGGATCAAGCTTTACCTGGGCCGCCTTCTTGCGCACCTGCTTCATGAAGCTGACCGCATCGATCTCATCCTCACCACGGGAACGCCTGATTGCGTTCATCGACTCACGCAGAAATGTCATGTTATTCACACCCGGCAATTCGACCGGATACTGCATGGCGAGAAAAATTCCCGCTTGTGCTCGAACTTCCGTCTCAAGCGACAATAGATCCTGACCTTTGTAGACAATCTCACCACCTGTTACCTCATATCCGTCCCGCCCTGACAGGATATGCGCCAATGTACTTTTGCCTGATCCGTTAGGGCCCATAATGGCATGCACCTCACCAGCCCTAACAGTCAAATCTATTCCCTTGAGTATCTCTTTACCGTCCACACTGGCGGTCAGATTCTTGATTGTTAACATCCTGAAACCTCACATTGAATACTAAAGTAATTCATTACCCAACTGCCCCTTCCAGGCTGACAGCAAGCAGTTTCTGCGCCTCCACAGCAAACTCCATCGGTAACTCATTGAATACCTCTTTACAGAATCCGTTGATGATCATGGATACGGCATCCTCTTCCGATAATCCTCGCTGCCTGCAATAGAAAAGCTGGTCATCACTCACCTTGGAGGTGGTCGCCTCATGCTCAACCTGTGCTGTCGGATTCTTCACCTCGATATAGGGAAAAGTATGTGCGGCACAACGGTCTCCGATTAAGAGCGAGTCGCACTGTGTGTGATTACGGGCGTTCTCTGCTTTGGCCGCCACTCGAACCAATCCCCTGTAGGCATTGCTTCCACGCATAGCGGAGATACCCTTGGAGACAATCGTGCTGCGGCTGTTCTCACCGATGTGAATCATTTTTGTGCCGGTATCCGCCTGCTGATGCCCTTTGGTGACAGCCACCGAATAGAATTCGCCTACCGAGTCTCTACCACGTAATATGCAACTGGGATATTTCCAGGTGACCGCTGATCCAGTCTCCACTTGTGTCCACGAGATATGGGATCGATCACCCCGGCAGTCTCCACGTTTAGTGACGAAGTTGTAAATACCGCCGCGTCCCTTGGCATCTCCCGGATACCAGTTCTGTACCGTGGAGTACTTGATTCTGGCATCTTCCAGCGCCACCAACTCCACTACCGCTGCATGCAGCTGGTTCTCATCACGCATGGGTGCAGTGCAACCTTCAAGGTAACTCACCTGACTCCTCTCTTCTGCGACGATCAGCGTACGTTCAAACTGACCGGTCTTGGCCTCGTTGATGCGGAAGTAGGTAGATAGCTCCATCGGGCAGGTCACGCCTTTGGGTACAAACACAAAGGTACCGTCACTGAAAACTGCGCTGTTGAGTGCAGCGAAGTAGTTATCCTTGTATGGCACTACTGAACCCAGATACTGCTTGATCAACTCTGGATATTCGCGGATTGCCTCCGACATTGAACAGAAGATGACACCGGCCTCGGCCAACGTGTGCCGAAATGTGGTTGCCACAGAGACACTATCGAACACCGCATCAACCGCTACGCCCGCCAAGGCCTTCTGCTCGTCGATGGGAATACCCAGCTTCTCATAAGTCGACAGCAGCTCAGGATCCACTTGGTCAAGACTGTCCAATTCAGGGCGTTGCTTGGGAGATGAATAGTAGGATATGGCCTGAAAATCGATTGATGGATGCTTGACCGATGACCAATTCGGTTCCTGCATCGTCAGCCAATGGCGGTAGGCGGACAAGCGCCTTTCGAGCATCCATGAGGGTTCGCACTTGCGTTCCGAAATAGCACGGATGACATCTTCGTCAAGTCCAGGCGGCAGCGTATCGGATTCGATATCCGTTACGAAACCCTGCGCGTATTCCTTACCGACTACATCATCCATCTCAGCGTTGGGAAGACCCATAAAATACTCCACGAATTTCCGGTCATTTTTTTGTGTTGGCTCGATATACCTTGAGATATCGGCTTAACTGTGAGGATCGGGACAACGTCTGAGTCCCAGATAGAGACAGAACATCTCTGTGAATAGGCCCACTGATAAAAAAACCAAGCCCAGCAGGCCGGCAGAGATCATTTGGAAGATGATGCCAAACCCTATGCATAACAGAGCCATGGCAAGAATGGGTCCACCGCAACACCGGCTTGAAAACAACTGCTTATACCCCTTCATCAAGTCACCTCCCGATTCGGATCTGGCACTACAAAACTAATAACATAGTAATATAGTCAGGTATTGTGATTTGCAAGGATTATACCCAATCGAAAAACAGGGGATAAAAACACCAATAAATGAAGTAGAAATAATAGGTTATGTAATCAGGCAGTTAATTCAACGTCGACAACTGTCACCTGCCTATTACCGCTAGCGTCACAGGGATATGGGACGGTTATACCCACAAGATTGAACCCGCACGACCCGTGTATTGATCCGATCAAATCTTCCCGTCGATCGATCGATTATGAACAAACCTCACACCTTCGGAGATGAGCCGTTCTACGACAAACTTGTTTTTACCTTCGGTGGAAATTCCCATTTCACGCATGATATCGAACAGCTCATCAATGAAAGAGTCGGATAGGTGGTGCCACTCATTGGTGATATCAACCCCCCGCTCCTTAGCCAGCAAACAGGAGAGCGCTCCGACCGTACGAAGCAGATCCTCTTCTCTCTCCAGTTTCTGTGAGTGAGGGATCGAATCGGACTCGGCACCTGCTGGATTCAGGCCGAAGCGTTCACAGATTTTCAAAAGATCCGATTCACGGAAGTAGATACTGGAAGGGTAGTCGAGATCATGATGCGGTGAATCATCACCCGTTATACCGATGGTCAATTCATCGTCAAAAACGATGAACTTCTCCAACAGATCCTTGGTGAAACTACCGTTGATTGCCATGAATCCATTGACCAGAGCGCTGTTGCAGCCCACAGGCATATGGTTTCTCAAGTCCTTAACATCGGTAGGGTAGAGACGCAGAAAACCATTGACGTGTACCCTATCGTAAGACTTTTCACCCATCTCAACGGAAGCGAACCCGTTGTATTGAAAATAGAGCTCATCAGTTTCGTTGAGAACGCGCTCATCCCCAACATAGCGACATGCCTCGCCCCAGGTTAAGAAACGTTCATTCCTGACCATATCAGACATGGCAATTATCCCTATCTATCCATCATTGTTATTGCTTGAGTGATCATTATTATAGTTTTACTCATTCTAGTTGGGTTGTTCTGTTGTAAAAATAAGTGAAAATACCTATTCTTCAGCTTCACGCCTTTCAGGCTGTCAACACTGATTCCATCGTTACCGCCAAGACCCCAAGCTGGTAAACATATCAGCACTCGACAAGGTTTACCGCCAACCCACCCCTGGAGGTCTCCTTGTATTTTGTCTGCATGTCCGCCCCGGTCTCCCGCATGGTCTTGATCACCTTGTCCAGTGAGACAAAATGGGAACCGTCTCCCCGCAGAGCCATACGGGCAGCATTGATCGCCTTTACCGCTCCCATGGCGTTACGCTCGATGCATGGAACCTGCACCAGGCCACCGACCGGATCGCATGTCAGTCCCAGGTTGTGTTCCATACCGATTTCAGCCGCATTTTCCACCTGCCTGGGGGTACCGCCCAGCACTTCAGTCAACGCCCCTGCCGCCATTGAGCAGGCCGCCCCCACCTCACCCTGGCAACCGACTTCGGCGCCAGAGATCGAAGCATTTATTTTATAGAGAATGCCGATGGCGCCCGCACAGAGCAGAAAGCGCACCACGCCCTCTTCACTGGCACCCGGCGAAAAGCGCCAGTAGTAGTGCAACACTGAAGGAATAACACCGGCAGCCCCGTTAGTGGGAGCGGTGACCACCCGACCGCCACCGGCATTCTCTTCATTAACCGCAAGTGCAAACAGATTGACCCAATCCATGGTACCCAGGGGGACGTTATTGATCTCGGCCTCACAACTGAGCTGTCGAAACAGCCGCGGTGCCCGGCGTTTCACCTTGAGCCCGCCTGGCAGTACACCTTCTGTAACACAACCACGATCGACACACTGCTGCATGACACGCCAGATCTCTAACAGGTGATTCCTGGTTTCTGATTCACTTCGCCAAGCCTTTTCATTCTCCAGCATCAACTGACTGATTGACAGTCCATGCTCCTCACACAGGGCAAGCAGTCCATCTCCAGAGTCGAACGGATATGTCAGAAGAGTCTGATCCTCAACAATGACAGGTTCTCCCTGGGCATTCTCTTGCACCACAAAGCCACCTCCCACTGAATAGAAACGACGTTGAAACAGCAAGTGTTCACTGCTGTCTCTGGCGGCAAACACCATGCCATTAGCATGGAAGTCGAGTTGTTGTTGGCGATGAAAGATCAGGTCCCGATCAGGATCGAAATCGAGAAAGTGCCCATGAGAGATCTCTATTTTATGGGTGCTGCGAACCGAGTCGATAAGATCGGGCACCGCCGATACTTCCACCGTTTCCGGTTTTTTCCCCATCAGGCCGAGTATCAGCGCCTTGTCCGTACCATGACCTTTGCCGGTCGCACCAAGTGAACCGAAAAGTTCGATAGTAACCCGCGATAACTCTCGTTGAGCATCTACTGCTGAGAGCTGCTCCATAAACCTGCCGGCAGCCAACATCGGTCCCACGGTATGAGAACTGGAAGGCCCGATGCCAACCTTAAAAAGATCGAATACGCTGATAGCCATGCTGCATACCTTTTAACTGTTCCGTCTTAGGGTCACTCTCTCATAAACAGGATTCACCTATTACCCACAGAGATCAGTGTTTGAACCGATCATACTGGACAATCCTTTCAGCAAGTGGCGTATCACAAATACTCTAACGACTCCGACAACCCTACAGCTTCAAAGTGACGACCCATTTGCAAGAAATGTTGCAGATAGGCCAGCTCGGCGTCTTCATCTCGAAACGCCGCATAGAGCGCCGAGTGCACACCCCTCTTTCCCAGATGCAGCCACTTCAGCGGCAAGCGTTGGCAGACCCTCTCCGCCAACCACAGCGGCAGTGCACATACCCCACGGTTAAATGAGACCAGTTGCAGCATAATCTCGATCGACTCAATCGGTTTCAGTGATTGGGGCCGGACATCACCCGGCCAGAGAAAACGGGTCAGTATATCCAGTCGTTCCGCTGCCACAGGAAACGTAATCAAGGTCTCCTGCCCTATCTGCTCCGGCACTACATGGTGGTTCACCGCCAGACGATGGGTCTCCGACACCAGCAGCACCAGCTCATATTCAAACAGGATCTCGAAGGCGATACCGGGCTGAGCGATCCTGTCCGGTGTCACCAGAAGGTCAATATGACGATTCTGCAATCCATTGAGCCCGGTGAACTGAAACTGGTGAATAATATCCACATCCACGTCCGGCTCCTCTCTCAGATAAGACGCGATTACACCGGTCAACCACTCGTAGCAGGGATAACACTCCACGCCGATTCGCAGTTGACCCAACCTGCCGTCGGCCATGGCCTGCAGTTTCAGTTCCGCCTGGTCAACCAGGGGGAGGATCTGTTTCGCAGCGCCTAACAGAGACTTTCCTGCCCGGGTCAGCCTCAATCTGCGACCCTCCTTTTGCCAGATGGTGATACCCAGCTTCTTCTCCAGATAGCGTATCTGATGGGAGAGCGCCGACTGGCTGAGACAGAGGGCGTTTGCGGCTGCCGTCAGGGTGCCGTGACGCTCCAGTGAAGCGACGATCTTGAGATGGGACAGCTCAATCATCTATTAGTAATACTCATAGTTTTTACAATATTAATCATTATATTTTCATGATTCCACGAAATACAATCCCTGTTTTTGTTCCACCTGACAGGGTATGCATATGGCTACGACACATATTTTGGGATTCCCCCGTATTGGCGCACAGCGTCAATTGAAATTCGCGCTGGAAGCCTTTTGGAAGGACGAAACCGGACCGGCTGAATTGACCCGGACGGCCAGGGAGTTACGTAGTGCGCACCTGCAGTGTCAAAACCAGCTCGACTGGCAGACCATCGGGGACTTCTCACTCTACGACCAGGTACTCGACACCAGCTTCCTGTTGGGAAATGTGCCTCCCCGCTTCCAGCATCATGGAGAGATCAGCCCCCTGGACAACTATTTTCGCGTTGCACGCGGTCGCTCCGGCAAAGACACTCCGCCAGAAACCGCGGGTGAGATGACAAAGTGGTTCGATACCAACTATCACTACATCGTGCCCGAATTCCACCAGGACACGGCATTCAGCCTGAACCCGGATAACCTGCTGGCGCAAATCGCCGAAGCAAAGCGTGAAGGCCACCATGTAAAACCGGTCGTGCTGGGTCCGGTGACTTACCTCTGGCTGGGCAAACAGAAGGATGAGGGAAATCGACTCGACCTCCTGGATCGGCTGCTGCCGGTCTATGATGAGCTCTTTACCCGGTTATCCGAGGCCGGCTGCGAGTGGCTGCAGATCGATGAGCCGATACTTGTCACCGAGCTGACCACCGAATGGCAGCACGCCCTGCGCAAGACCTACTTCCAATTCCAGAACTGTCCACTCAAGCTCTTGCTGACTACCTACTTCGGGCAACTGGCGGAGAATCTAATACTGGCCTGCGAGCTCCCTGTTGCCGGCATCCATATCGATGTCAGCCAGCATCGGGAGGAGGCCGCTCAAGTCATCGACTGGCTGCCAAGCCACAAGATTCTCTCACTGGGTATTATCGACGGGCGCAATATCTGGAAATCCGATCTGAGCGGACTGCTCGATTGGCTGGAGCCGCTTCACGCCCGGCTGGGTGATCGACTCTGGCTTGCTCCCTCCTGCTCACTGCTGCATGTGCCTGTTGATCTGGAACGGGAGACCGGGTTGGATCCAGAGATCAAATCCTGGTTCAGTTTCGCCATACAAAAGCTGGATGAGCTGGAGATCATTGCCTCTGCACTCGCGCAAGGGCGAGAGGCTGTAGCGCCGCAGCTGGCGGAAAACGCCGGCGCAATCAACAGCCGGAAACAGTCTCAGCGGGTACATAAGACGGAGGTCCATCAACGCCAGACGGAGGTAACCCATTCAATGGGTCTGCGCAGAAGCGACTACCCGATCCGAAGCCGGTTACAACAACAGCAACTGTCGTTGCCCGACTTCCCCACCACCACCATCGGCTCTTTTCCGCAAACGGCGGCGATTCGTCAATGTCGATTTCGCTTCCGCAATGGGGATATCACGACAGCGGAATATCATGCGGCCATGCGGCAGGAGATTCAGCACTGTATCGATCAACAACGCGCAATCGGTCTCGATGTTTTCGTACATGGGGAGCCGGAGCGTAACGACATGGTCGAGTACTTCGGAGATCAACTCGACGGCTATGCCATCACCCAGGCAGGCTGGGTCCAATCCTACGGTTCCCGCTGCGTGAAGCCACCGATCATCTACGGTGATATCACCAGACCCGCCCCGATGACTATCGAGTGGATCGGCTATGCGCAGTCACTCACAGATAAGCCGGTGAAAGGCATGCTGACCGGGCCGGTTACCATGCTCAACTGGTCATTTGTTCGTGACGATCAATCCCGGGCCAACACCTGTCAACAGTTGGCTCTTGCCCTGCGTGAGGAGGTCCTGGAGCTGGAAAAAGCCGGTGTTCAAATCATCCAGATCGATGAGGCCGCTTTGCGCGAGGGACTGCCCCTGCGTCGTCGTGAGTGGCAGGCCTACCTTGACTGGGCAATCGACTCATTCCGGCTCATGGCCAATGGCGTTAAGGATCAGACACAGATCCATACCCATATGTGCTATTCGGAGTTCAACGATATTATCCAGGCCATCGCCGCCATGGATGCGGATGTCATCACCATCGAGACCTCCCGCTCCGATATGGAACTGCTGGATGTCTTCGAGGCCTTTGACTACCCCAATGGTATCGGACCTGGTGTCTACGACATCCACACTCCCAACATACCCGACAGAGCAGAGATGGTCTCTCTGATGGAACGGGCGATGAAGCGTATTCCGCCGGAGCGTCTATGGGTCAATCCCGATTGCGGCCTCAAGACCCGGCAGTGGGAAGAGGTGGTACCGGCACTCACTCGTATGGTCGAGGCGGCAGAAAGTCTACGTGAATCACTCCATGCAGAAGCAAACAGAGGTGAACGGACTGGCATCCTGGCTGACGCCAACCGGTCTTAGTTAACCAACATAGACTGCGCAGTGGCTTCATAAGAGACCACTGCGCACAAAAAATAATGGCTACCTGATAGGGTGGTGAATCTGCGACGATGCGTGCCGGGAAGCCGATGCCACTCCCGCGACTGATACCGTATGCCGCCGGCAAAAGTCGGCAAACTCCTTGTCACTGTTCAACGCATGATCTATCAGCCAATATTTGAGGGCGGTCAGGGTCTGCAGTTTAAAGTCGCGCTTGCCCTCTTCGATATGGCGAATCAGGTCCTGCAGCTCAGCCAACAGCAACGCATGTTCCCGATGATGCTCACCGAGACCCGGGTAATCCCGGTCACGCATGACTGACTCTTCATCGCGAAAGTGCTCTCTCGCCATCTCAGCAAAGTCCAATAGACGACGATAGGCATCGGAATTGAATTCGGATTTCTCTCCTGCAGCAACCATTACACTATGGATTTGATTCAATCGACCGGCCAATGCCAAATGCTGTGTATCCAACTCGTTCAGCCCAAGCAGCCAATCATCACGCCAACAAAGAAACGGTTTCATTTTGCCACTCTCCCTATGAGCAATAGGATCATTGATAACGACACCGGAACCTGGCCCTAAGAAATCAATCAGCCAGCTTATAATTATTCGATATCTGGCCAGTCGGGTAACCGAGGGCTCTCCAGCTCACAAGCCAAATCGGAATATTCTCTTAATCACCAGCCATGCGTGAGCTTTAAAGACTGGGCATTAAACTATAGTGCAGATTCATAAAGACCGATGCGTAGTGACACACGAAACCCACCATAAATTGGCATCAATATACTAAAGCGTGCCCTGTATCACTGTTTTCCCTGAACACCAGGCACTTGCATAAGTCTTAAATGGTCCAAGGCGTCAAGATTCTCCAGGCACAGTTATGACAACTGCTATAGTTGTTACTGGTAAGGTCGATCTCATACGGTATGCAAACACGAAACAGTCAGCACAAGCCGGTCATCCGGTTGATTCTGAGCAATCTCATACTGGTGTTTCTTGCGGGATGCAGCAGCCAACCCGCCGTCTATACGGACACCCACGCAATGAGCGGGCACATACCGACCTCACCTGCAGCCGCAGCAAAAACAAGACACCCAGCCGTAGAGATAGCGCTTGCACAGCTGAGCAAACCCTATCGTTACGGTGGAAACTCTCCTGCCGGCTTCGACTGCAGCGGCCTGGTCCACTTCGCCTTCTCCCGCAGCGGTATCCCTGTTCCCCGCACCTCCCTCGATCAGTACCGGCATTCGCAACCCATTGGCAGAGAACGGATACAACCGGGCGATCTTCTGTTTTTCCAAATAGCAGGAAAGCAGCCTTCCCATGTAGGTCTCTATGTGGGCAAGGGGCAATTTATCCACGCCTCAACCAGCGAAAAAAAGGTTACCCTGTCTGGATTGAAAAACCCCTACTGGCGAAAACGCCTGATCGGTGCGGGCCGCTATTAAATCAGGCACATCGCCGTCTGGCCGGGTCATTCCCGATCAGTTAGTATAGGTCGCCTGGTGTCGCTCCTGCGGCATCCGCACCTGCAATCATCGTGGTCATAAACACCCATTTCCGTTCACGATAATCCTGTCAGGTACCCACATCACCCAAGTCATGAGGAAACCCAACGTGTTTCGTAAAGAGCTCAAAGTCCTGGACTGCACCATTCGAGACGGCGGACTGATCAACAACTACAACTTCACCGACGACTTCGTGAAGGCGGTCTACCGCGCCGCGTGCGACGCCAGCGTGGACATCATCGAACTGGGCAAAAGGCTGTCGGTCAGCGAAGAGTACAGCCGGGACAAATACGGCAAATGGAACTTCTGCGATGACGACGATCTGAAGATGGTCATCGACTCCCACGAATGTGAGAACCGACCACTGGTCGCCGTGATGTTCGATATCGGGCGGGTCGACGTCGAGAGCCTGAAACCGAGAGACCAGAGCCCCTTCGACATGGCACGGGTCGCCTGTTATGTACCCGACATCGACAAAGGTCTCGATCTGGTCAAGCGTTCCAAGGATCTGGGATACGAAACCACCATCAACATCATGGCCTGTTCCGCTGCTATCCGCACCGATCTGATCGAAGCACTGAACGAAGTGGAGGAGACACCGGAGCTCGACTATCTCTATCTGGTCGACAGCTATGGCGCCTTCTACTCAGAGCAGGTGACCGACTACCTGAACCTCTACAAAAAATACGCACCTAGCAAAGAGCTCGGCTTTCATGCGCACAACAATCAGCAGCTCGCCTTCTCCAACACTCAGCAGGCGATCATCGACGGCGTCAACCTGCTGGATGCCACGGTCAACGGTATCGGACGCGGTGCCGGTAACTGCAATCTGGAACTGTTGCTCAACTTCCTCAAGAATCCCAAGTTCGATGTTCGCCCCATCTACAAGGTGATCCAGGAGCAGTTCGTGCCCCTGCGCAAAGAGATCGAGTGGGGATTCAACGACATCTACGGCATCGGCGGCCACTTCAACCAGCACCCGCGAGCCGCCATGAAGGTACGAGGCGATAAAAAGATGAAGGATCTTTGCTACGACTTCTTCCTGGAGTCATCCCGGCTCGATGACGGGACAATCTCCTGATCCAATCTGACAGAAGGCCTGGATCGACCAGGCCTTCCGTTATCCTGGTCTCTACGCCAGCACCGCATCGATCGATTTGACGACCTTGGCACAGGCCTCGGCGCAGTCCTTACACTCCATGTGCTTGTCTTCGTGTTTCCGGCACTCATCCTCACAGTCGGCACAGACGGTGCGACAGACCTTGGCGTAATCCTTCAGATAGGTTGAGTTGGCGGTGACCAGGTAGGAGAAACCCTCGCAGATCGCAAGCATCTCCTGTGCCTTTGACGCGCATTCCGCCAAAGTGAGATCCCCCTCCCGGAAAGCCACAAAGCAGTGAGAGATGCAACGCTGCCCCTTGTCGAGACAGTGATTCACATCATTCAGCAGCCCGTCGTGTTTCGGTGCATGGTCTTCGTGACGATGTCCCGCATGGTCTCCATGCATCTGTTCCGCCGAGGTTGCGGCACTGCTCGCCATCAGAGTCGCTGCCGCGCCAGCGCCGATCAGCAGATCACGGCGGGTCAGGTGGTATCCGGTAACGTCATCATTGTTGTTGCTCATAACATCCTCCCATGGGGTATTTTATTATTTCCGAACTACAACAGTAGGAGACACCCCGCATTCGGTCCAGCATCAATTAACTGAAAGATAATAAGGATTTTATCGGGAAGAAATAGCCATCCTCACTGGATTGTTCCCAATGCCCCACATCCATCCCGGAAATGGGCGTTCAGCGCATCAATCTCGCGAATCATTCTGCTGCAGGCTCAGCTCGCGCTCCAATACCCTGGTCAGCTGTTTGGGGGAACCCGTGTGGCGTGCCAGCAGATGATATGCCACCGGCACGATATAGAGGGTAAACAGCGTGGCGGCGAGGACGCCGGAGAGAATCACGGTACCGATCACCGTCCGGGTCTCTGCGCCGGCACCGGATGAGAGTAGTAAAGGTATAGAGCCTGCCGCTGTCGTGATGCCTGTCATGATGATCGGACGGAAACGAACTCTGGCCGCCTCCAGCAGCGCTTCTCTGAACGCTTTACCCGCATCCCTTAACTGGTTGGCGAACTCCACGATGAGGATACCGTTCTTGGCTGCCAGCCCCACCAGCATGATGAGCCCGATCTGGCTGTAGATATTGAGCGTCTGATCCGTCAGATAGAGTCCCAGCAGCGCCCCCGCCATGGCCAGCGGTACTGTCAGCATAATGACGAAGGGATGTATCCAACTCTCGAACTGGGCTGCCAGTACCAGGTAGACCACCACCACGCCCAGCAACAGGACAAAAGTAACCGAGCCTCCGGCTATCTTGTAGTCGCGGGACTGCCCCTTGTAATCGATGATTGCTCGCTCAGGCAAATACTCACCCACCAGATCTTCCAGGAAGTCCAGGGCATCGCCCAGGGCCAAGCCGTCCTTCAGGTTGGCTTCGATCGTGATTGCCCGCACCCGGTTGTATCGATTCAGCGTGATGGAGTCCGCCATTTCATGCAGATTGACCAGATTGGAGAGCTGTATCAGTTCGCCACTGGTGTCTGACCGTACATAGAGATGACTCAGATCGGAGGGTGTCTGCTGATCGGAACGCTCTCCCTCAAGAATGACGTCATACTCTTCACCCCTTTCGATATAGGTGGTCACCTTACGCGAGCCGAACATGGTCTCAAGGGTACGCCCGATGTTCTCCACTGTGACACCCAGCTCTGCTGCCCGGTCGTAGTCGATATCGACCTTGAGCTGTGGTTTGGTCTCCTTATAGTCCCAGTTGATCCCCTGCAGTCCGGGATTGTTCTCTTCGATCTTCTGCAGCACGATATCCCGCCACTCGGCAAGTTCTTCGTAGGTTCCCCCGCCCAGCACGAACTGGATCGGTTTTTGTATCCGCCTGCCGAATCCCTGTCGCATGACGGGAAATGCCTTAATGCCCGGCAAGTCGGATAACTTCTCACGCAGCTCCTTCATAATCACCCAGGCGGAGCGCCGCTGACTCCAGTCGCTGAGCACATTGATCACGATACCGCCATTGAAAATGGCGAAATTACCAAAAGTCCGCGGTGCTCTGACCAACAGCCGTGAGATCTCTCCCGCTTCCACATAGGGCATCATGCGCCGTTCTACCTCATCCATATAGGTCTTCATGTAATCGTAAGAGGCCCCCTCCGGCCCGCTCACGATCAGATAGAAGGCACCCCTGTCCTCTTTCGGCGCATATTCATCAGGGATCTGTTCAGAGAGCCACCAGGCGGCACCCAGGATGCCGAAAAAAAGCAGCAGCATCAGCCAATAGTGACGAATGGCGCCGCGCAGGGTCCAGAGATAGAAATCGCGTATATGGCCAAACAGCCAGTCCACGCCTCGGCTGAGACTGACACGATCCACGCTTTGCGCCGGCAATATCTGTGAGGCCAGCATCGGCGAGAGTGAGAGCGCAACCAGACTGGAGAACGCCACCGCCGCCGCCATCGTCAGGGAAAACTCAGCAAAGAGCCGCCCGATATCACCGCCGAGGAAGGCGATCGGTGTGAACACCGAGACCAGCACCACCGTGGTGGAGACCACGGCGAACGCCACCTGCCGCGCCCCCCTGAAGGCAGCCACCAGCCGGGACTCACCATAGACCTCCATGCGCCGATGGATGTTCTCCAGCATCACGATGGCGTCGTCCACCACCAGACCGATGGCTAATACCAGCGCCAACAGGGTCAGGATATTGATGGTAAATCCCAGCACCAGCAGGACCAGAAAGGTCGCAATCAGCGACACCGGAACGGCAACTGCGGGCACAATCATGGCGCGAAAGCTGCCGAGAAAGAGAAAGATCACAGTCACCACCATGGCGATGGCGATGAAGAGGGTCTTGTAAACCTCGGCGATGGCCCCTTCTATGAAGACCGAACTGTCGAAACTCTGTTTGATCTCCATCCCTTCCGGCAATGAATCGTTGACGCGCTCCATCTCCACCTTAGCCGCAGACGCCACCTCCAGGGTATTGGCGGTGGAGACCTTGATAATTCCGATGCCGACCATCGGTATCCCGTTACCGCGGAAAAAGGTACGCGTCTCCTCAGCACCCTTCTCCACCCGCGCCACTTCGCCGAGTCGCACCAGGTAGCCGTCCTCGCCCCTGGCCAGTACCAGGCGTTTGAAATCCTCTACCGTGCGGAAGCTGCGATCGACCCTGACCGTGAAGATACGCTCATCGGAATCGATGCTGCCCGCGGGCAGTTCCAGGTTGCCGGCACGCAACGCCTGCTCCACATCGGTAACCGTCAGGCCCCTCGCCGCCAGCGCCTGGCGATCGATCCAGACCCGCATGGCAAAAGTCTGTCCGCCCCCCACCCGTACGCGGGCAACCCCGTTAATGACCGAAAAGCGGTCGACCAGGTTTCTGCGTGCATAATCCGACAACTCGGGTACGGTCATGCGGTCGCTCACCAGGTTGAGCCACATGATCACATCCTCGTTGTCATCGACCTTCCTGATCTCCGGCGGCTCCGCCTCTACCGGCAAATTACCGAGAATGGCGGAGACCCGATCCCGCACGTCATTGGCCGCGCCGTCGATATCTCGCTCCACGTTGAATTCGATGGTGACAACCGAGCGACCATCTTCGCTTTTAGACGAGATAAAGCGGATACCCTCGACACCGGAGATCCGGTCCTCAATCAGCTGAGTGATTCGCGTCTCAACCACATTGGCGGCGGCACCGGGATAGATGGTCCTCACCGAGACCACCGGTGAATCGATATTGGGATACTCCCGCAACGGCAGCTGATCGAAAGCAACCAGACCAAAAGCGATCAGCAGCAGGGATATGACCGAGGCGAAGACCGGCCGCCTGACTGAGATATCCGAGAGAATCATGTGCCGCCCTGAAGAGATTCTTTTTCAGAGGGTTTGAGAAGTTCCGAAATCGGCATACCACTACTCTCCCTGCCTTTGATACGCACCGACTGCCCCTCCCTCGCTTTATCCGTGCCATGGGTGATTACCAGGTCTCCGGCGGCCAGCCCCTGGGTCACTTCCACCTCGCCGGGCCGGCGTGAACCTATCACCACCTGGCGTTTGTCCACCAGATTCTTGTCACCAGAGACGCGGAAGACAAACTGCTCATTACCCTTCGGCATCAGCGCGGACTCCGGGATCAATAAGGTCCTGCGCGGGTCACGCAACAACTCTACGGTCATCAGCATGCCGGGCTTGAGGATCCTCTGCGGATTGGGAATCACCGCGCGCACCAGTACCGATCGGTTGACCGGGTCGACCCGGCTGCCGACCACCTTTACCTCTCCGTCGAAAATCCGATCCGCATAGGCGCGTGTCCGTGCACGAATCGACAGGCCAGAGTGCAGGCTGGTCAGATAGGTTGAGGGCACCGCAAACTCCAGCTTCATGACACTATCGTCATCCAGGGATGTAATCGTATCGCCAGTCTCGACCAGGGCACCGATACTGATATCGCGCAGACCCAAAACACCGGAAAAGGGGGCTTTTATCAGACGGTCCGCCAGTCGGGACTCAATGGCGGACAGCCTTGCCCGTGCGGTATCCATCTCTCGCAGACGCTGATCCAGCAATGATTGCGCTTCTATACCCTGAGACTGCAGACGTTTGACCCTTCTGTACTGGCGTTTCGCCTCATCCAGATTGGCGCGTGCCTCCTCCAATAGTGCATGCTCCTCGCTGCTGGTCATCTCCACCAGCACTTCACCCCGATCAACCCGCTGGCCGTCATCGAAATGAATCGCCGTGACAGTTTCCGTCACATTGACTGTCAACAACACGGACTCATTGGCTTTTAGCGTACCCAAAGCTTCGATACGATCGACAAAATCGGTCTCATGCACCTCCGCCACTATCACTTGCGGCACACTCTTGTCCGCCCCCATTACATCCGATGCCACCCACAGCAGCATCAGCAGGAGAGATACTACGAGACCCTGCTTTTTGCACATATCAATTGAGCCTTTTATCCCACATGGTTGTTTTGGAGATGGATACCAATCCAAGTTTCCTCTCAAATCTAAGACGTTTTTACGCTTAAATCACCCGGCTTATGTGGATTAGAGCAGAACAAAGGTTTTCCGTTCCTACCCTCCTCTACCCGCTACGATACGCTAAATACCCCAGATCGTGCCATTCATATAGCAGACCTGAAACTGGAAGTTGAGGAAATTCGTCAATCTGGGTCATTCACTTTTTCCTTCAGACCAGTATCCTATTGAAATACATAGAGACAGATGACGACGGAATCGAGTAGTAGTCATGACGAAAGGCTGGGTAGTTTTCACCGATCTAGACGGTACACTGCTGGACCACCATACCTATGATCACACCCCCGCCCTGCCGGCACTCAGACGACTCAGTGCGCTGGGGATACCAGTCATACCTGTC
Source organism: Candidatus Thiodiazotropha sp. (ex Monitilora ramsayi) (assembly GCA_025655595.1). GTDB lineage: Bacteria > Pseudomonadota > Gammaproteobacteria > Chromatiales > Chromatiaceae > Thiodiazotropha. Next base: position 310,269 of record JAHXIO010000005.1, on the reverse strand, counting down.
TCGAGTAAAACAGTCGAAGAGCTTAAACATATCCGACAGCAACTAAACCTCAAGGGACCGGTTATCGCTGAGAATGGTGCTGTAATTGCCTACCCAGGCGAGGCAACGCAGATCGCACCACCGGGCTACTACCTGATTCGGGATTTTCTTATCGACCATCGCGCCAATCCCGCATTCGATACACTGGGCTTTGGTGACATGAGTCTTGAAGAGGTCATGGCGCATACCGGACTCACTCGCGACGAAGCAAAGCGTGCCGTTAAACGCCTCGCCTCGGAACCTTTTCTCTGGCAAGGCGATGCTGCTGGATTAGCAGCGTTCCGTAAAGAGGTGAGTGCAGCCAATCTACGCCTGTTACAGGGTGGGCGTTTCATGCACCTGCTGGCGGATACTGACAAAGGCATCGCAGTAAAACATACTGTAAAACATTTGAGGAACAAAGGCAGGATTGTCACCCGAACCATCGCACTCGGAGACAGTGACAATGACAGGGATATGCTGATGTCTGTAGATAATCCCATTATCATTCGAAAGCATGATGATACTCACCTGTCACTGGCAGAGCGTCCGGATGCCATCATCACCGATCATCCCGGCCCAGCAGGCTGGAACGAGGCAATCAATCAGCTATTGGATCAGTACGGGGATCAACACACCGTCACCCACCTTTAAGAGGCGATCACTATGGCTGACTTCTATCAGGGCAGCAAGATCACTACACTGCACCGACTCACCGAACGACCGCTCGAAGAGATGGAGCGTGAGCTGTTTGAGTTCGCGCAAAAACGACCTCTCGGCCTGATCCTTCCCAGCCTTTTCTCCGAACTGGAAGGCGATGCGCTGAGTCATATCATCGATGAGCTACAGCATGCCAGCTATCTGTCTCACATTATCATCGGCCTCGACCGGGCGGATAAGTCCCAGTTCAGATATGCCCAGGAATTTTTCTCCCGGCTACCCCAAGAGACCCATCTGCTCTGGCAGGACGGCCCCCGTCTGCGCTCGCTGGATGAGGAACTCAAGGAGCGTGAACTCTCCCCACCGGAACCGGGAAAGGGCCGCAACGTCTGGTTCTGCATGGGTTATGCCCTCGCCATCGAAGAGCTTGAGGCCATCGGCCTGCATGATTGCGACATCGTTACCTATAACCGTGATCTGCCGGCGCGGCTGCTCTACCCAATGGCGCACCCCCATTTCAACTTCGAATACGCAAAAGGTTACTACGCCCGGATCAACGGCAATAAGCTCAGCGGCCGCGTCACCCGTCTTTTCGTCACCCCACTGGTGAGGGCGCTCAGGTTGATGGTCGGCCCCCTCGACTATCTGGAATACATGGACAGCTTTCTTTACCCCCTATCGGGTGAGTTTGCCATGAGCCGTGACCTCGCCTCTCAGGTGCGAATTCCCAGCGACTGGGGATTGGAGGTGGGCTTGCTGTCTGAGGTTTACCGCAACATCTCGCACCATCAGATCTGTCAGGTCGATATCGCCGACCAATACGATCACAAACACCAGGACCTCTCCGCCGAAGACCGGCAGGGAGGACTGGCTAAGATGAGTCGGGACATCGCTAAATCGTTCTATCGCAAACTGGCGACAGAGGGCATCCAGATGAACCAGGCCTTCTTCCGCAGTCTCAAAGCGGCCTATCTGAGAAAGGCGCTGGACATGGTGGAGATGTACTACCACGACGCCAGAATTAACGCCCTCAACTTCAATCGGCACGCTGAGGAGGAAGCCATCGAGGTATTCCAACAGAGTGTAGTTGAGGCTGGACAGGCCTTTCTCGAAAATCCCCTGGAGGCGCCTTTTATCCCTAACTGGAAACGGGTGCTCTCAGCCATGCCCGACTTCACTGACCGCCTCTATCAGGCGGTCAAAGCAGACAATGAATCGAGTGAATAGTGAGATGCGGCCCTACCGCAACTCACACCGCTAATAAGACTTCGACATCAGCCAGATCGACTGGTAGGGCCTCATATGCAGTCCCTGGCTATCGATATCGGGGACGACCTGGTGCAGTGCGTCGAACCTTTGAGCCTCTTCCTCAACCAGGACAGAGATATCCAACGATACCGGCTCACCGGTGAGATTATGGATTGCGAACACCCGTTGCATACCGTCGAGACTGACCCGTTCCACTGCAAAGATACCCTCCGGCATCTCCAAGATCCGCTGGGCAGCATCGGGATGAAAGGCCTTGATCCCCCGACGCACACGCAAACGCCTAACATATTCCGGAAACACCTGCCCGGCATCCGTCAGCGGCACATCGATCAGCCGCTCCAATTCCGCACCATCCCACTTACGACGATTGATGCTGCGGGTCATCCCGGTACGCTCCACACCCAGGGGATCGTTAGGTGTTGCACCCAGGGAGTTGAAATAGACGGCTGGAATTCCTCTCAAGGAGAGCGGTAGCGTCTGCGACAACATAAAGCGGGCGATATGCCAGGGATCTCCACTATCATCCTCAGAAGCAAAAGCATCAAAATAACTGATATTGAGTTCATACGGGCGATCCTTACCCTCCGTGGTGGCTCGCATAGAAACATAACCACCTCGCTGACGCATGATATCCAGCATGGCACTGACCTCTTCTTCGGGCACCAACCCTTCCAGAGCCCTCAATCCCACACCATCGTGTGAAGCGGTAAAGCTAAGATAGGTACAACCTGGCGGCAGTGGCTCATCCTCCAAGGACTTGGCCCAGAGCACCAGATACCTGGTGGTCTGCCTGAGGATGGCATGCAGTATCAACGGCGGAAGACTGAACTGATAGATCATGTTGGCCTCATCGCCATCCGCGAAGTAACTGATGTTCTCCGAGTGGGGCACATTGGTCTCAGTGAGAAGAATCACGCCCGGCTCCAACACCTCCATCAGGGTACGGAATAGTTTTATGACTTCATGCGTTTGCGGCAGGTGGATACAGTTGGTACCGATCTCTTTCCAAAGAAAGGCCACAGCATCCAGCCGAACCGCCCGGGCGCCGTTACGAATGTACTCCAACAGGATATCGATGAATTCGAACAAAACATCCGGATTGGCGTAATTCAGATCGATCTGGTCATTACTGAAGGTTGCCCAGACATGCAGCAATCCCCTGGGTGTGCGCACCCCACTCAGCAGCGGCTGACTGCGTGGCCGAACCACCATCGAGAGGTTCTCCGATGGATCGACCTGGATAACATAATCCCGACCCGGCTTTTCATCCTGTATGAAATTGACAAACCACAGATGTTCACGTGACATGTGATTGAGCACCAGATCGAACATCAACGAGAAATTTTCACCCAGTGCGTGGATATCCTCCCAATCACCTAACCGAGGATTGATCGCCCGAAAATCAGAGACAGAAAATCCATCGTCTGAACTGTATGGAAAAAACGGCAGGATATGCACCAGGCTGAAGACACTCTGCAGTCGCCGGTCGAGAAACAGTTTAAGGGAGGCCAGTGGAGAGAGCCCCGGATATTGCACGCTGTCACCATAAGTGATCAGCACACTATCTTTCTCATCCCAGCGTGGCGCCTCAAGGCTACGCCCCCGGCGCAATTCAATATGATGATTGATCAGGTGATGCAGACGCGGCAGCAGTGAAATTGCCATCGCCTTGCCATACAGCTTTGACAGGTGTGCTTGTAATCTTCGATCCAGATCCGAAGCGGTCATATCAATACCTCACGACTGCAGATCCGTTTCACACCCAGATCTATAGACCCGGCAGGGCAATCTAATCTGCCGGTCAGTTGGATAAAAGAAAGTGATGATGCAGGAACCACAAACTTATGATTTTTAGCTCATAAGGTATGACTATATTCAATACCCCTTAAGTATAAAAGTATTGATTCAGATCAACATCCCACAACTAAACGCAATAAATTCCCTGCTATTTTTAAAGGTACAAAAATTAAAAAATCTTAATAAAACTATTTTTTACTACCAAAGGAGTAATTGATGAGACTTGAATACCAAGACACCCAAAATCCGCCTGATGCACTGCGAGCAACCCTCACCATCGATATCGCCGGAAAGCAGATTGAACTCGACGCCAGCGGCTATCTGGTAGATCACACTGACTGGAGTCCTGCAGTCACGGAACGGATGGCAGATGAGGATGGTGTAGCACTGACCGACGATCATTGGCTCCTGGTCGATTTCCTGCATCGTTTCTACAAAGAGTTTGAGGTCGCACCGGAGATCCCGATCCTCTCGCGCAATCTCTGCAAAGATCAGCACAACTGCCGCTGGAGCAAACGCTATATCGAAAAGATTTTTCCCGGTGGCGCCAAAACCGCCTGCCGTTACGCCGGATTGCCTGCCCCCGTTGGCAGAAGCTGCATATAAAATTTTCATGGGTTAGGTCAGTGCAGCATCCGTTCTAACCCTTTTTTCTGTCACCCTTCCAGCCGTCCCACCACCTCCCAAACAGGATCACAAACTGAATTCACGCCCCGCATCTCTTCATCTATGGGAGGAGACGGTCAATTTCACGTATCATGACCTCTGGGAATTACACCACCTAACCGGACCCATGATCAGACAACTGCTAACCATCCTGCCAATCTTGCTGATAGTCCAGAATCTCCAGGCGGAGCGCCTGGGTGAAGTCAGTACCAAATTCCGCATGCTCGGGCCCAACGACAAGGTCGTCATCGAGGCCTTCGACGACCCCGCCGTTCCCGGTGTCACCTGCTACCTGAGCCGCGCCAAGACCGGCGGCATGTCGGGCGCCGTCGGGATTGCGGAAGATACTTCGGATGCCTCCATCGCCTGCCGCCAGACCGGACCGGTATCATTGAGCCCCGACATCAGGAACAGATCCCGGGATGGTGAGGAAGCCTTCAAACAGCGAACCTCCATTCTCTTCAAAACCATGCAGGTGGTACGTTTCTATGACGACAAACGCAATACGCTCATCTACCTGACCTACAGTGACAAACTGGTCGACGGGTCGCCCAAAAACAGCATCACCGCGGTACCGCTGTTCAAACCTGCAGCTACAGCGTCCGTCACCACTCAGGCCGGCCAATGAACCAACCGCTGCATACCGGTCGCCTGGCATTGACGCCTCAAGACCCCTACTACCTTCCGGCCGATCTTGCTCCTATCATCGAGAAACTCAGTGATATCGAATTCATACATCCGGAAATCAGTGACGATAACACCACTGGCTACCGGCTTGGGGACAGATTTTTGCAGCTGGTCACATTCATGGGCTGTTCACCGGCGATCCAGTTCGAACCTGATGAAGCCGGTAACCCTTACTGCCACATGACGGTCGCTGGGCCTTATGAGAGCCCACGCCTGCTGTACGGGAGAAACACCACTCCGCCTCGATGCGCTAGCTGTCGCAAAAGAATTGAGAATTGGCGAACGTTTATCGGTCACTCTGGAAACTCGGCCCCGGACGGACTCACCGCCTGTCCCAACTGTGGTCACCGGCAAAACCCCACCAGCTACAACTGGCGTCAATCGGCTGGAAGCGGACGCCTGTTTCTCTTCATCGAGAACATTTTTCCCCAGGAAGCCATACCCGCAACCGAGCTGCTGACTCAACTCAGTCAAGTATCTGAAAACAAGCCATGGCACTACTTCTATCTGCAAGAAGAAAGCCCAGCCAAATCGGGAATCGATAGTGCAGCTATAAAGCGCTATAAAGTAGGCGGTTAGATCAAACTTTTTCTATGCGGTAGCATCGCTCAGCCGGCTGCTGTTTTTTCCAGATTTCTTTGCCGTATACAGCGCCTTATCGGCTCGAGAGAAGACCGAATCGACACTATCCCCTTCCTGAAAACAGGCAATACCGCAGGAGATAGTGACTCGAACCGGTTTGCCCGCTGAATGGAATCCGTTCTCCTCCACCGACCGGCGCATCTCTTCCGCCACCTTAAGCGCCTCCCCTCCTTCAGTGCCACAAAGCAGACAGACGAACTCTTCACCGCCGAAACGCGCGATAAAATCGGTCTCTCTCAGCCTGGCGCTGAGACTGTGAGCAATCACGCGCAGAGCCTTGTCTCCGGCCTGATGCCCAAAGCGGTCATTGATGGTCTTGAAATCGTCCACATCCCAGACCAGCATAGACAAAGGGTCGCCAAAGCGCTTCCAGCGGGCGAACTCCTGCTCCATCCGCTCTTCATAGGCAAGACGGTTCGGTAATCCAGTCACAGTATCCTGTAGTGCCAGATGGTGCGCTTCCAGCATGCGTGAGCGCAGATCGTAGGACTCTTTCTCGAGCTTCTCCAGGCGTTCACGCAGCTGCGACTCATTCTCTTCCGCCTGCTGATGCCACTCGAGCTCTTCCTGCAGATAGTCATCAATACTCCCTTTGATCAGGCTCAGGCGTTCCGTGATCGCCCCTTTCAGCTGATGCAGATCGGTAGCCTGCACAACCTTGTCGCCCAGATCACCCACATGGCTGTTGACCTGTTTGCTGAGATTCCGCCCATGCTCGACAATTTTGTCGCGGCCCTCGTGAGCAGTCTGCAGATGGAACCCCAGATCCTGTAACCTTTGCGTGAGTTCATCGAGGAAGTCTTCCGCCTCCTGAATCTCAACCTGGATCTCGTCATATGACTTTGCAGAGAGTTCAAGTAACTCCTGCAGCACATTAGTCCAGACATCATTTGGTGCATCACCGCTCAGTTTCTGCTTGAAACCGCTGATTCGCTCTTCCCAATGGCTGGGCCATGATGCCTGCTTCAGCAGATTCAGCAGAATTGCGTTGGGCCTCAGACCGACGTCGCCACCAGAGCGCCCACCTCCCAGCAGCCTGTCGAACAGCCCTCCTTTCTTCTCTCTGGGAGCATTCCCCCCCAAGAGGTCGAGTAGGCGGGTAAATGACTCCTGATCAAATGAAGCGGGGTCTTCGCCAAGTGAATGCAGCAGCTTCTCCGCCTCGTCGGCCTCCTTTTTGGAAAGCCTAAGCGGGACCAAGAGATGAGAATACTCATCCCGCACCTCATTCCCGACACCTCCCGATGCGGCGTCAGCGAAATGCAATAGGTCATCGGATAGGGCATTGAGTCGATCTTTAAGATGTTGATCGACCCCGTTTCTTACCGCATCGCGAACACTTTTGAGATGGGGATCGAGGCGATTGTCGAAACCGCCTGCGGCAAGCGTCAGGCGAACAATGGTACGACCGAGCAAGGCTTCCAGCTCTTTACAGGCCGCCGCCTCGTCTTCATGCTGTTGCAGTAGATCGTCGTATAACCGTTTCCAGTCTTTATTATTCATGGTTCAGCGTCTCGCACACCACCCCAAAGAGGTTGCAACGCACATTTTTACCCTATCTTTCCCGACAAGGTCAGCGGAGCAGACGAGCTGAGCCGACTCACGCAGCAACTGGCAACTTCACGTTACTCGGAAGTTCAATCTCCAGACTGATCGGCAGATGATCGGAATGAGCGTAATTAAGCACCTCCGACTTTGCTACCTTCAGACTGGGAGATGCCAGTATGTGATCCAGCTTGCGACTGGGTCGCCAACTGGGGAAGGTCATCATGTCACACTGGGCGCCCTGAAGATTGGTGCGCTCAATCAGATAGCGAAACTCGTGTGAACTGCAACCGCAATTAAAATCCCCCATCAACACCAGATGGGAGTAGTGTGAGACCAGGTCGCTGACGTAGGAAAGCTGTCTGAGACGGGCCCGCCGACCCAAGGCCAGATGCATCATACAGATACCGAGCGGCTTCTCACTGGTCTCGAACTCCATCAGCACGGCACCACGTCCCGGCAAACCCGGCAAACGATACTCAGATATCATGCCCGGTTCTACCCGGCTCAATACGCCGTTACTGTGTTGTGCCAGTTTGCCCAGTTTGCGATTGACCTGACGAAACCAGTAGGGAAAACCGGCACGTCTGGCGAGATAGGCGGTCTGGTCGACGAAACCGCTGCGGAAGCTTCCGGAATCCACCTCCTGTAACCCGACCACGTCATAATCCTTCAGGAGATGAGCAATGTGATCGAGGGTTTCCAACTGCTCCTTGTGGGGGAGCATCTGCTTCCAGCTTTGTGTGACATACTCTCGATAGCGGCGGGTATCGGCGCCTGCCTGAATGTTGTAGCTCAGAAGCCTCAGCCGGTGCTTTCCATCAGGATAGGGTTGATTTTGGTAAATTTGGGTCGTCATTTTCTTCTATCTGTTCTCATCCACCACTCAAGTTTACGGCAAAGTTGCCGGAAAACTTGAGGCCGGTGCCGCAAGTTTTGAACATAATCCCCGACCTGCACCGATAGATAATCCTGATTCCCTGGGCCTCTCTCGGACCTATTAACACTATTGACCATAGTACCACAGGGGCCAGTGGTTATAATTTAATCCGTTCTGGCAGCGCGCCCCTACTCCAGAAACAAAAAAGGCGGCTGAGAGCCGCCTTTTTATCCGAAACTGGCGAAATGTTACTTACTCAGACCCTGGATATATTGGGCCACGGCAGCAATCTCCTTATCGGTCATCCGTTCGACCACGCCCTGCATCATTTTGTTCATATCGTTCGCACGACCTCCTGATCGGAAGTCCTTCAAAGCTTTCTCGATGTACGCGGCATTCTGACCTGCGATGGCGGGAAAACCTGCTTCAGGCATACCTGAACCTGCGGGGCCATGACAGGCCATACAAGCAGCAACACCAGTCTCCATATTTCCTGCGCGGTACATACCCTCACCCTCCGTCACTGCATCTGCGGCGGCCGTGCCGATCGTTTTTGTCAGACTGGAGAAGTAGGCGGCCAGATCCGACATGTCCTGCTCTGAGAGCGGCATCGCCATGGGGGTCATCAGCGGATCGTTGCGCTCACCGGCCTTGAATGCCTTGAGTTGCTTTTCGATATAGCCCGGATGCTGGCCAGCCAGTTTCGGCCAGAGCGGATTGAGACCGCTATTGCCATCGGCGCCGTGACAGCCCGCACAAGTAGCGGATTTAGTCTTCCCCTCATCTGCGTTACCTGCAGCGAAAAGCCCGTTAACGTTGAATGCGAGGGCGATAGATACAATGACAAGCCATTTGTTCATGATCAATCCTGCTCTGAAATTATTTGCTGGATATTAGAATTTAAGGCCTTATTTCCGCTGGTGCGGCAGAACCGGCACAGCGCGAAGACCCTGAAAAAGCTGCGGAACTATAGCAGAAAACTCTAATAAAGGTCAAAATACCAAGGCCTTCTGTCCCAGGATCTTGATTGGCGCTTTTTTAGCTGCAACAGCACCAGTTGGATGAGTGTTAACAGGCCCTGACACCCAAATTCAGGTAAGGCGATTTAAATCCAGACGGAATCAGCCGATGCAAGACGACCCAGATACAACGATAGTCAAGGCCTGCTTTGCGGTCATCTATACGCCCAGTCGTCGTCGTAAACGCTTCCCGGAGAACTGTGTTACACCGACGGCAAGTGCCGAATTGGCAATCAAGCAGGCATCACAGGACAAGGACTCCTATGCAGCCAGGGTCATGGGGCCCTCCCGTTCGTCGGAAGGTTTCCGGCTCTACTATCTGCTGGAGTGGCTCGACGGCGAGTAGTACTCTCCCCCCTATCCGAGCGCGAGTTTCTTCAACTCCTCCTCGACAGCCTCGTCATCCAGTGTGTCGAAGTCCTCATGACGGAAGGTGGTAAAACCGCCGGCCAGCTCATACCAGGCGAACCCATTACTCCAGGCGGCATGAGAGTAGCTGCCTTGAGGTTTACGGGGCAAGCAATAGAGACATCGCGGCAGATAGATGAGGTTGTAGGGTGTTTGAGCTTCGTGCAAAGCCGCAATCCTCTCCCATGCGGCCCCATGCCCCGTGAAGACTTCACAATCAAGGGGATAGTCTCGATCACCGCCGTTATGACGCCAGTGATCCTCAGTAATAGGCAGTGACTGCTGCCGGATAAAGGACTGAAAATGGAGATGGTTGACCGAGGCCGAAGCGCCATAGCTGTTAAACCCTACACCCCATCCCGGTAACTGTTTCCCCAGCACCTCACATAGCGACCAGATAAACTCATGGTAGCGTCGTGTGAGCAATTGGGCATGCTCAGCCTCGCGATCCGGTACCAACAGGCCGTGCAGCGGCAGGAAGGGGAACTTGTTGTAGAGCAGCTCAACTGAGACGTCCAGCAGCTCCCCCGCCCAAAAAACCTCTTTGCGCAGAAAAGGTTTGTTAAAGTGAAACCCTCTGGAATCGAAAGGCTGAGAGATACCTTCTACACTCTCGTCACTCATGCGTGCAGGACGAAAAGAGCGGATGTGATTGAACTGCAGTTCCCAATCCCGCAGACGGCGAAACTCGGTTGCGTGCAGCCCATCAAAACCGATCGCCATGAGTTTGAGAAAGACCATCTGATCGTCGGCAGACCCACCCATATCGTGCCCATGCACCAGGGCGTCGCGGCAATGTTCGGACAACAGATTAAAACGCCGCTTCAGCGTAGGTCGCAATTTCCCGTATATCGCATCATCGAATATGGCATTGGCGTGAACCAGGATGTGGCTTCCCAGATCAGGCGCCTGCAGCAACCCGGTCAACCCCCTGAGGAAGGCGGCCCTAAACTGATCCTGTGAATGGAATGGGCTATCAAACATTGGATGGAAGGGGAAAGGCGGGCGATAAAGAGAGTCAACCGGTCACAGTATTGCCTGGCACATGAGTAGGTTGATATCCCAACCGCAACTGACAGGAAATGGCCTATAAGTCACGGTTGGGATGGTGCCTGGACCAAATGGCTCAGTGCATATGCTTGTGGTCCATCTTCTTCATCTTCATCTGCAGCTTGCGTACAGGCGCATCGATCATGACCTCAGAGCCGTCTTCGAACTTCAGTGTCAAAGGCACACTCTCTCCGGGGATCAGTTTCTGTTTCAGCCCGATCATCATGACGTGCAGACCACCCGGTTTCAGGTCCACACTCTCACCTGCAGGAAGATCGATTTTCTCCACCTGGCGCATACGCATCATGCCGCCTTCCATCGTATGGGTATGAAGCTCAACCGCTTCCGCAGCAGGGCTGCTGCCGCTGACCAAGGCGTGATGGGTCCCGCTGTTGTTCTTGACCGACATGAATGAGGCAGAGTTGGGTTGCCCCGGCGGTACCGCCCTGACATAAGCATCGGCTATGGCGACGCCATCGGCAGCTGTCTGTGCCATTGCAGTGCCGCTCAGGCTCAACAGAAAGAGAACCAGCAGGCTGGAAACGTAACTAATTTTCATCTAAATCTCCCTCAAAATACTCAGGTTCTGGGTAATTCCCAAACAGGGGAACTCACTGTATAAAACTGACCGCGATCGGCGGGAAAACCATTCATGTTCTGCGGTAAAAGGATGACATCATCAACCTGCAATTGGCAATCGAGAAGAAGGCTTAATTGTTATTTTTCTTGCCTTTAGGGTGAAATCACACATCCCGTCACGGCATATGACCCAATCTTTAATCAACCGTATAAACCGGCGACATAGGGCTGTCCATCTCGATGATGGCCTCGGTCAATCTCTCCGGCAACCCAAATAAAAACGCCTGCCGACGGCAGGCGTTTTCAAACAGATCATCAGACGCTCATTCAGAGGGTCATGATCCAGGCAACAATCGCCTTGATATCATCATCGCTGACATGAGCGTTTGGCGGCATAGGGACCGGACCCCAAACATCTTTACCACCGGCCTTCACTTTGGCGGAGAGCATATCGACCGCATCAGCCTGGCCTTTGTATTTGGCCGCCACATCTTTGTAAGAAGGACCTACCACCTTAGTCTCAACCTGATGACAGGCCATGCAACCGCGTTGGGTCGCAAGTGCCAATTGGTCAGCTGACGCACTAGCCACAGCGCCGATGGACAGGATTGCTGTGCTGGCAGCCAGCACGAGAACTTTCATCTTTTTCATCAGGAAATTTCCTCTAAAAACTCAGTTGAACAAACTGCTAAACCTGTTGGGATGAGACAGGCCCGTCCCATGTTAGGCGGCGATTGTAAATTAAATAGCGCCACTTTGCCTATCAAAGACATTTATCAATCACACAAATTCACAATAGACGGGTAACTCTGCGGGGTATTTGCGCGATGCCAGTGCCAGGAAACGTTTACCATTCGGTTTGACCGCAGAAAAAAACAGATGACTCCCACAACCACAGTCGGATGCACCAAATCCGTGCACCGGAGACTGCAACTTCAATTTTGAGGCCAATCGCTTAGCCCACAGGTGCTCGCGCGGTACGGGGTCATGGGTAAACCATACTTCGCGCAGATCGCAAACAGCGCGCAAATAATCGATATGCCAACGTGGGTGGGTGCTGACTTGCCGGTGATGTCGGCATCGGGCGGCAACACCGCCGGGACCGAATGCGCTTCCCACGTAGAGGTACCAGCCGCGGGCAAAGGTGAAATTCCCCAATTTTCCAACGGGAATATCCATGCCGCGTTTACAGTACAGAACCAGCACATAGGTGCCCGGCTCACGTCCTGAGACTATTTTTCCCTGCGGCGTCAGTGTGCCGGACTCTTGTCGGCCAGATGGGAGAGATAGAGCGCCAACCCTAGAAGCGCAATACCGCCGGCGAACTGCAACAGATCCAGTGGAGAGGTGAAGTCCATACTGAGGGCATATTCGAAATAGCGCACCACCAGAATCATCATGACCACTTTGGCCAGACGGCTTTTAAGGTCGTCCAGACTTTCGATCATCAACACATTTGAAGCGCTTTCAGATCCCTCCGCCTGATCGATTTTACTGATAAAGAGCTCATAAAGCCCAAGCGAGAAGATCAACAGCACTGTGGCCAGCAGATAGCCATCCACTATTTCTACCACGTGGGTTACCGTGGTCGCCCGCAGATCGACCCGCTCTGTCACGGAGAGCTCGGGAGAAGCGTAGTGCACCAGATGTGAAATCATATAGACCGCATCCACCGACGCCATGTAAAACATCGCGATAGCCGCCAGCAGACTGGACACCACTGCTGTCAGCACTATCAACCGGCTATTCCAGAGCAATTTTTCGAAACTCTTTTCCACTGTGCATCTCTCCCCTAAAAGAGATGCCTATTATTCTCAGTCAGCCGCAAGAGACAACCCATAATTCGATCCCCCCGCAGTAATAGAGGGTCATTGGCCTGGATCGACTCCTCACAACCGACTATCATCGGCCTCTTTTTGCCGGAAGCCATCGATGCAAGCCTTTATCCCTGGTCAACGCTGGATCAGCGACACCGAGTCTGAACTGGGCCTCGGCCAGGTAATGGCGAGCGAATCACGCAGGGTGACACTCTTTTTTCCCGCAGCGGACGAGCAGCGAGTCTATGCCAGTCAGAACGCCCCATTGACCCGCGTTATCTTCTCGATCGGGGATGAGATCGAAAGCCGGGAAGGCTGGCATCTGACAGTTAAAGACGTTATCGAACAAGAGGGCCTGGTCACTTACGAGGGTCTCAATGAGGGGATGGAACAGGCCCATCTCCACGAGGGTGACCTGAGCGACACCCTGCACATCTGTCAGCCAAAAGAGCGGCTTTTGACCCGCCAGGTCGATCCACCGCACTGGTTCAACCTACGCTATCGAACCCACAACGCCATAGCCCGCCAGCAGAGATCAAATGTTCTGGGCCTCGGCGGCGCCCGGATCGACCTGATTCCCCACCAACTCTACATAGCCCACGAAGTGGCTAATCGGCCCGCACCCCGTGTACTGTTGGCGGATGAGGTGGGACTGGGCAAAACCATCGAAGCCTGCCTGATCCTGCATCATCAGCTCATCACCGGCCGTGCGTCCAGAGCGCTGATCCTGGTTCCCGATCCACTGGTACACCAGTGGCTCGTCGAGCTAATGCGACGTTTCAATCTCCAGTTTCGCATCCTCGATGAGGAGACCTGCAAGGCCATCCAGGACTCAGGGCAGGGAGACAACCCCTTCCATGCCGAGCAATTGGTGCTGTGCAGCCTAGATCTGTTTCACCACAACCCGGATCGGCTCAGCCAGGCGCTGGAGGGGGGATGGGATCTTCTGGTGGTAGACGAGGCCCACCACCTGACCTGGTCTGAGGAGGAGCCGAGTGCGGAGTATCTCCTGGTGGAATCCCTTGCCCTGACCACGCCCGGTGTACTCCTGCTGACAGCAACTCCGGAGCAACTCGGCAAATCCGGCCACTTTGCCCGCCTGCGTCTACTCGATCCGGACCGCTACTACGATCTTGAGGCCTTTCTCAAGGAAGAGACACATTATCAACCCATTGCCGAGGCGGCTGAACACCTTATGAGACAGACGACGCTGCCTGCTGAAACCAGCCGCTACCTGATCGACACCCTCGACGACGAGGAGAGCGAACAACTGATATCCGGAATCGACGACCCCACACTCGATCCGCAACGACGTGCCGATGACAGGGACAAGCTCATAAGATTGCTGCTGGACCGGCACGGAACAGGACGCGTGATGTTCCGCAACACCCGCGCACGAGTCAGCGGTTTCCCAAAACGGATTCTGCACACCTACCCCCTTGCCCAGCCGGAAATCTACGAAAACCAGCCGCTACAGGACGATGGACTTAGTGCCGATCTCTACCTCACACCCGAACGACGCTATGCCCCACACCACCATCCTGACTGGCGGCAGACCGATCCTCGCTTACCCTGGCTGATCGATTTTGTCCGACAGCATGCGGAGGAGAAGCTGTTACTGATCTGCGCCCATGCAGAAACCACCATCGAATTGCAGGAAGCGCTGCGGGTTCAGTCCGGTATACCCGCCGGTCTCTTCCACGAGGGCATGAGCATTATCGAGCGGGACCGGGCCGCCGCCTGGTTTGCCGATCCTGAGGGGGCCCGTTTGCTGATCTGCTCAGAGATCGGCAGCGAAGGCCGCAATTTTCAGTTTTCCCACCATCTGGTGTTGTTCGACCTCCCCGCCGATCCCGACCTGCTTGAGCAGCGGATCGGCAGACTCGACCGCATTGGGCAACGGGAAGCGGTCCATCTACATGTGCCGCACCTGGAACCCGGCCCGCAATCGGTGATGATGCGGTGGTACCGTGACGGCTTGGACGCCTTCGCAGGCCAGGTCCAGGGTGCCCGCGAAATCTGCGAATCCCTCTCCACCAAGCTATGGCAGACGCTGGAAAACGGCAGTAGCTCTGATATCGATGATTTTATCGAGCAGACACGGCAGCTCCGCCGCGAAACCGAGGCACGCTTACAGCAGGGGCGGGATCATCTGCTGGAGATCGGCGCCTGCCGTCAGCCGGAGGCCGACCGACTGGTCGGGCTGTTAAAAGAACAAGACAGTGATCCCGAACTTGAGCGTTACCTGGGAACACTGTTTGACAGTTACAACATCGAGACTGAATCTACCGGCGAAGCCGGTTTGATTCTGCGCGCGGGGGAGCAGGTCATCGCCGGACAACTACCTGGCTTGCCGCCGGACGGTCTCACAGCCACCCTTAGCCGCAGTGATGCGCTAAGTCATGAAGACCGGCAGTTCCTCACCTGGGAGCACCCGCTGGTCAATGGCGCCATGGAACAGGTGATCAATCAACAGACCGGAAACAGTAGCGCCATAGCCGTCCGTCATCCCGACTTGAAGGCCGGCCAGCTACTGCTGGAGACTCTCTTCGTGGCTGAGTGCATTGCACCGAACCGACTCCATGCGGGGCGTTTCCTGCCGCGAACATTGATTCGAATCCTGTTGAATCTTAAAGGCAAGAGACTCGATGACACCATCGACTGCCCGGTACTTTTGCAGTGCGCGCAACCCTTGGAACCACAACAGGTGGCATCGGTGGTGAACCAATACCGCAAACCTATCCTGCAGATGGTCGAAATGGCCGATGGCCATGCACAAGCGGAGTTGCCCGGGATCGTCAAACAGACGCTCAGCGAGATGATGACGGTCTATACCGGAGAGATTGCACGCATGACTGCTTTGAAACGGCACAACCCCAGCGTGAGAGGGGAGGAGATACGGTTGCTGAAGCAGGAAGCTACCGATCTGCACCAGCATCTGCAGGCCGCGCGGTTGCGTCTGGATGCCGTGCGTCTGATCGTCACGCTTTAGAAGTAAAGCCCCCTCAGCTGTTCTCCTCGAACATCTCAGCCAGCGGGAAAGGGTGTCGGATGCCATAGCCTTGGGCGAAATCGACACCCATGCCAATCAGCCTCTGTAAAATATCCTCACTTTCGACACACTCCGCAATCGTTTCCAATTCCATGATATGGCCGATACGGTTGATGGCATCCACCATCGACTCGTCGATTCTGTCGTCGATCATATCCTTGACGAAACTGCCGTCGATCTTCAGGTACTCCACCGGCAGATGCTTCAGGTAACCGAACGAGGAGAGTCCACTGCCAAAATCATCCAGCGCAAACTCACAACCGAAACGCTTGAGAGCCTGCATGAACCGTTTGGCGGAGGAGAGGTTGGAGATCGCCGCGGTTTCCGTCACTTCGAAACAGAGCAGACCATCCGGCAGATCATGGTGACGGATTCGGTCGAGAATCATCTGCAGTGTCTGTTCATCGCAGAGAGAGTGACCCGACAGATTGACGAACATGCGCAACTTGTCTCCATCACAGCTGCCGTTTTCGACCATACGGTCGATGAGGTGGCCTATAACCCAGCGATCGATCGACGGCATGAGATCATAGCGCTCCGCGGCCGGTATAAAAGCACCGGGCGGAATGAGATCACCCGACTCGTCGATCATTCGGATCAATACTTCATAGTGCTGCGTAACGTTATGCTTTTCATCCAATCCAAGGATTGGCTGTACAAAGAGGGTAAACCGATCCTGCTCCAAGGCACTGCGGATCCGTGTCACCCACTGGGCCTCGCCATGGCGGACCGCCGCCATGCTTTTTTCAGGATGATAGACGTGGACCTGGTCCCGGCCCGCCTCCTTGGCGGCGTAACAGGCGGTATCGGCAAAACTGAGCACCTGCTGCAATCCCTCGCTTGCACTGTCGATGCTGACCAACCCGATACTCACGCTCTGGGAGAAGGTCTTATCCTCCCAGGCAAAACGGAAGCGCTGGAACTCCAATCTGATCGCATCGGCGATCCGAAGTGCAACATCCAAGGCGCAATTACTTAAGAGGATCGCAAACTCATCACCGCCGACTCTTGCCAACAGGTCACTGCTGCGAATGGCATGCTTGATGATCGAACCGACCTGTCGCAACAGTTCGTCCCCCGCCACATGACCGCAGGTATCGTTCACCACTTTAAACCGGTCAATATCGAGATAGAGCAGGCAGTGCTTGGTGCCTTCCACCTCGGCCTCCTCCAGCAGTTGGGAGAGCCTGCGGTCGAACTCGGTTCGGTTATACAGGCGGGTGATCGGATCGTGGCTTGCCTGCCAGTTCAACTGCGCTGCCAGTTTTCGTGATTGACTGACATCCTTGAAGACGAGAACCGTACCCACATCCCTGCCCTGCTCGTCTTTGAGACGGGAGATCGATTGCTCAATCGGGAAGGTAAGTCCCTCCCTATGCATCATCAGCAGGATTCGGTTGTCGATACCGACGATCTCCTCAAAAGACAGCCTCACCCGTGCGTCGCTGGATTCATCGAACACCTGATAGATCTCTTGCAGAGGACGACCGGCAATATCCCGATTCTGATGTCCCGTCATACCCTCGGCCGCGAGGTTGGCAAATTCAATACAACCCTCAGCATCGAGCAGGATCACCGCATCTTCCACTGAGGAGAGCATGGCAAGGGAGCGCTGCTCGGCGATCAGGCCGTTCTCAGACTGTTCCGGCAAGGACGGCTCCTGACCCACATCGGAGATCTGAACCAGACAACACCCCGGATGCATTACCAGCGGCCTGACGCTGGCTCGCTTGAGGCGATCATCATCCCCCCGAAAGTGGTGCCTTGTCCCACTGGCGCCAGGTGTTATTGTCGTCTCATATTCATCAGCAGGCTGAGAAACGGTGTTGACGAGTTTTGCGAATTGAGGAGTTCCCAAGGCCGGTAGAATGCGCTCAATGGATCTCCCCAGTACCGTCCCGGACTCCTTACCGACGATCTCGGTAAGTCGGCGGTTCCAAGCCAGGACCCGCAACTGCTGATCGAGTATGCAGAGCCCGACGTCACAGGCCTCGATCACCTCGACCAACTGCGCATAATCCGACTTGGAAAACTGGTCAGGATGAAAGGCTTCAGCCGAAATCCTCTCCTGCGCCATTGAGCTCCCCTTGCGACCCACCAGATGAGTTAGAAAAAAATAATAAAACGTTGTTATTTGAACACTACCGGTTTCTCCTGGACTTAGATCCAATTCGATCCACTGATCGGTCAATCGTTTGACTGACCAGGAACCGTCCGGTTTTTTTCAGCACGCTCAGCTACCCGCCAAGACCTCCGTGGCACGCTCCAAAGTTTCATCGGCCGGTGTATAGGATAACTTTAGCCCCGACTAGTCCACTCAAGAAGTTGAGACACTTAGAAAAAAGCAACCTCATCGGATGTCAGGGGCCGAAAGCTGCCGGCCCCCAGTTCGGCATCCAGCGAGAGGGGTCCGATCGACTCACGATGCAGTCTGATCACCCGGTTGCCCAGCGCTGCAAACATACGCTTGACCTGATGGTAGCGGCCCTCACTGATCGTCAGCAGACACTCCCTGTCGGACAGACGCTCAGCTTCGGCTGGGCGGGTAGGTCGCTTTTCTCCCCGCAACACCACGCCACCCATAAGCTGCATCAGATGTCGATCCGTCAGCGGATCCGCCAACCAGACTCGATAACGTTTGGCGCAATGACTGCCGGGAGAGACGATCCGGTGCGACCACTGACCATCGTCAGTGATCAGCACCAGCCCTGTAGCGTCTATATCCAGGCGTCCGGCGAAATGGAGCCCGGCCGGGCTTGGCAGGCCCAGAAGATCGATTGCGGTACGGTGAGTGGGGTCCTCCGTGGCGCAGACCACACCCCGCGGCTTATGCAGCATCAGATAGCGCGGCAGCGGAGGCTCGATCCGTTCACCGTCCAGCACCACCTCAGAGGTAAGGGGAATAAGGGTAGCCGCCTGCTTTACTTCTGCTCCCCCTACACAGACCCGCCCGGCGCGGATCATCCGTTGTGCCTGGGAGCGGCTCAAGGTGGTGGCGTTACTGAGGAAACGGTCAAGACGAATCACAAAAGATTAATTCTGAATTGAGAATTCTGAATGTTGAATTTCGGTGCTCGCTTTGCTTGCAACGACTTCCCCTCCTCTCCCTCGGAGAGGGACAGGGTGTAGGGAGATCCAGCAAGAGGTGCGGTAAGTTGCACTCCCCAATTCAACAATCACAATTCCTTGTAAATCTCCGCCCCCTGCTGCTTGAACTCAACCGCCTTCTCTTCCATCCCCTGCTTAAGCGCCTGATCCTCGGTAACGCCCTGGGAGCGGGCATACTCGCGCACATCCTGAGTGATCTTCATGGAACAGAAGTGAGGCCCGCACATGGAGCAAAAGTGGGCGACTTTGTGGGCCTGATGGGGCAGGGTCTCGTCGTGAAACTCCATAGCCCTTTCGGGATCAAGACTGAGAGCGAACTGGTCGTCCCAGCGAAATTCGAAGCGCGCTTTGGACATGGCATTGTCCTGCAACTGCGAACCCGGGAAACCCTTGGCCAGGTCGGCAGCGTGGGCGGCAACCTTATAGGTGATGATCCCCTCCCTGACATCGGCCTTGTTGGGCAGGCCGAGATGCTCCTTGGGGGTTACGTAGCAGAGCATGGCGGTGCCGTACCAGCCGATCTGCGCCGCACCGATGCCGGAACTGAAGTGATCATAGCCGGGGGAGATATCGGTCACCAACGGCCCCAGCGTGTAAAAAGGGGCTTCGAAGCAGTCCTGCAGCTCCTTGTCCATATTCTCTTTGATCATCTGCATGGGGACGTGTCCCGGCCCCTCGATCATCACTTGTACATCATGCTCCCAGGCGATTTTGGTCAGTTCACCCAGGGTCTCCAGCTCACCGAACTGGGCGGCATCATTGGCGTCCGCCAGGCAGCCGGGTCGCAGACCGTCTCCCAGAGAGAAGGCCACATCATAGGCCTTCATGATTTCACAGATTTCCTCGAAATGGGTGTAGAGGAAGTTCTCCTGATGGTGTGCCAGACACCATTTGGCCAGGATGGAACCGCCGCGGGATACGATACCGGTGACCCGTTCGGCAGTCAGGGGGACATAACGCAACAGCACCCCGGCGTGGATGGTGAAGTAGTCGACCCCCTGCTCCGCCTGCTCGATCAGGGTGTCGCGCATGATCTCCCAGGTCAGATCTTCCGCTTTACCGTTGACCTTCTCCAGGGCCTGATAGATCGGCACCGTACCGATCGGCATCGGAGAGTTGCGCAGGATCCACTCCCGGGTCTCGTGGATATTGTTGCCGGTGGAGAGATCCATCAGGGTGTCGCCGCCCCAGCGGGCGGACCAGGCCATCTTCTCCACCTCCTCCTCGATCGAGGAGGTGATGGCGCTGTTGCCGATATTGGTGTTGATCTTGACCCGGAAATTACGCCCGATGATCATCGGTTCCAGCTCCGGGTGGTTGATATTGGCGGGAATGATTGCCCGGCCCGCGGCCAACTCGTCCCGCACGAATTCGGGGGTGATCTCCTCGGGTATATTGGCTCCGAAGGCCTGTCCCGCATGCTGCCGCAGCAGCTTCGCATAGCGGGGATCGGCCCTCAGCTCCTGCAGGCGACAGTTTTCGCGGATGGCGACGTATTCCATCTCCGGCGTGATGATCCCCTGGCGGGCGTAGTGCATCTGGGTGACATTGCGCCCGGTCTTGGCACGCCTGGGCGCGTGGATGTGCTCGAATCGTAAATGGGCCAGTGCCGAATCGCTCTGCCGATCCCTGCCGTAATCGGAGGTCGGGCCATCCAACTGCTCCGTGTCCTGCCGCTCTTCGATCCAGCCAGAGCGCAGATCGGGCATACCCTGCATCAGGTCGATCTTCTGGTCGGGATCGGTGAACGGGCCTGAAGTGTCGTAGACAGGTATCGGCGGATTCTCCTCGGCGCCGAAACTGGCGGCTGTGGCTTCCTGGCTGATCTCACGCATGGGTACCCGGATATCGGGGCGGGAACCCTCCACATAGACCTTGCGGGACTTGTAGAAAGGGCGTGTCACCGCCTCTGACAGGGTAGCTGTCTTCTGGATAAAATCGTCAGGAATCGCGCTCATGGATGGAACCTCTTTGTCGGCAGGGAAGCACTGACCCGAGGGGTTCCAGCTTCCCTACGCCGGTATGAACCGGGTCAGGTGATAAGGGTCTCTCTCAGCCCGCAGGCAGAATCGCAGCGGACACCCCCAGCACATGGAATTCCGACAGTATAAATGAGGGCCAAACCATTGCAATGACTCATCCGTGTTAGATAGTCTGATGAATATCAGGGAATCTGTACCCGCCACTCATACCCCCACGGCATCTTGCCCAACGAGGCTAAAAACCGTAGTCTAATCGTCTGCCGCATTAAAACCACAAGATATGTCAGGATATTTCACATGATGGCACAGAGCGTAGAAAAGGCCCGCTTCAACATGGTGAATCAGCAGATTCGCCCCTGGGAAGTGATCGATTCCCGCGTCCTCTCCATGATGGAGACGCTGCCGAGAGATGCCTTCGTGCCAGAAGCTTACCGGGACCTGGCTTATGCCGATATCGAGGTCCCCCTCGGCCAGGGTCAGATGATGATGTTCCCCCGCATCGAGGCGAGACTGATGCAGGCCCTGGATCTGCAACCGACCGACCAGGTTCTGGAAGTGGGCACCGGCAGCGGCTATCTGACCGCCTGCATGGCAAAGCTCACTCAAAGGGTGGTTTCCATCGATATCGACCAGGCATTTTCTGAAACTGCCGCGCAGATACTCGACCAACAGGGGATCAGCAATGTCCTGCTCAAGACCGGCGATGTCCTTACCGGACCGCTTGAAGAAGGTCCCTTTGACGCCATCGCCGTCACCGGTTCGGTAGCGACCTCCGAGCAGGCGGAGATCTTTCGCCAGCAGCTCAAGATCGGCGGACGGCTCTTCATCGTCATCGGTACCGCCCCCGCGATGCAGGCGATGCTGATCACCCGGCATGATGAACGAATTTTCAGTGAGGAGGCAATCTTCGAAACCGATCTCACGGCGCTCACTAATGCTGAGCCCCCCAGACGGTTCGAATTCTGATCGCTGACGCTGCCTTCTGATCGACCGCACGCAGCCCAGCGAATAACGGAGGAAGATCATGAGCAACAAAAACAGCCTGCCCCTGACCCATGCGGGCAGCAGTCAGTTACTGATTATCAACGTCCAGGAGAAGCTTGCCCGGGCCATGCCGAAACCGGAGCGTGACCTGATGGTCTCCAATATCAATCGGCTAAGCCAGGCAGCGAGCCTGCTTGATGTCCCTGTCATTCTCTCCGAGCACTACGGCAAAGGCCTGGGCACAACCCTGCCTGACATTGCCCAACACCTGCCGACACACACCAAGGCCAAAGACAAACTCACCTTCTCCTGCTGTACCGCGCCCGGATTCGAAGAGGAACTGGCGGAACACGAACAACGCAAGCAGATCATCATCGTTGGTCTCGAGGCCCATATATGCGTCCTGCAGACCGCTGCCGGCCTGCAGCAGTGGGGTTATCAGGTCTTCGTGGTCGAGGATGCCATTGCCTCGCGGCATACGCTCCACTGCAAAAACGCCATACAGCGCATGCGTCTCGGCGGTGTGCAGGTCACCAATAGCGAATCGGTGGTCTTCGAGTGGCTGGGGGATGCCAATCAACCCAATTTCAAACAGGTCTCCCAGCTGTTTCGTTAAATATGGCGCCACGCGCTCTTGCGCCTAAGATCTTAAGCGTAAAGTTCCATCCGAATGGTGCCCACTCAGCATGGCTCGGCTCATACTGAGATTTGGAATCGACTTCTAAACCATGCTGGTGGGGCAGGGCCCCACCCTACCCAATGCGATAGTACGTAGAGCGGGGCCCTGCCCCACCATTCCGAACCCGGTTACCAATGGACACTCCCTTACATTTCCCCAGAATGCCTGATTAAGCCGTCGCAAATCGGCACTATCCAATATTTTCAATGGCACAAATCAGATCAGGATAAATCCTGATCTGAAGCCAGAAAATACTGCTTGCGAATCATGCCCAGATTTACCTGATCTAAAAAAATCACTTCAAACAAATAGTTGCGCTTGGCATCCGCGATGCACTGACGAGAAGCCGTTCAGATTCCCAGCCCCAATCCGCATCCTATTGCGCAAAAATCTACCTTAAAAAAGTAGACAAGAAAATTTTTTTCGCAAAAGTGTCGACACATTGCAAGTATTGGTCTATAAATATTCCTACTTCTGCATTATTACACAATTATTGTCGACACTTTACGGCAAACAAGCAGACCTGACCAAAGGAGCTCAAACATGCCAAGCTACGCGGAGATCTATCAACACTCCCTGGATAATCCGGAAGCATTTTGGGGTGAAGTCGCCCAGGGCCTCCACTGGGACAAACCCTGGGACAAAGTGCTGGATGAGACTGCCAAGCCCTCTCCCCGCTGGTTCCCAGGCGGAGAGCTCAACACCTGTTTCAATGCGCTCGATCGTCATGTGGACGCCGGACGCGGCGACAACCTGGCGCTGATATACGACAGCCCGGTTTCGGATCAGAAACGAACCTATACCTACCAGGAACTGCGCGACGAAGTGGCCAAACTGGCCGGCGTGATCTCCGCCAATGGGGTCGGCAGAGGGGATCGCGTGATCGTCTACATGCCGATGATCCCCGAAGCGGCCATCGCCATGCTCGCCTGCGCCCGCATCGGCGCCATCCACTCCGTGGTATTCGGCGGCTTTGCCGCCAAAGAGCTGGCCACACGTATCGACGACTGCCAGCCGAAGATGGTGCTCTCCGCCTCCTGCGGTATCGAGCCCAACCGCCTGGTGGCCTACAAGCCGCTGCTGGATGAAGCGATCGAACTGTCGCAGCACAAACCGGAAAAATGCGTCATCAAGCAGCGACCGCAACTGGCTGCGGATCTGCAGGCCGGACGCGACCTGGATTGGGATGACGCCATGGGGCAGGCGCAACCTGCCGCCTGCGTGCCCGTGGCCGCCACCGACCCTCTCTATATTCTCTATACCTCAGGCACCACCGGTCAGCCCAAAGGTGTGGTGCGGGACAACGGGGGTCACGCGGCCGCCCTGCTCTGGTCGATGAAGAATATCTACAACGTGGAGGCGGGTGACGTCTACTGGGCCGCATCGGATGTCGGCTGGGTGGTAGGCCACAGTTACATCGTCTATGGCCCGCTCCTGGCAGGCTGCACCACCATGATTTATGAGGGCAAACCGGTAGGCACACCCGATCCGGGTGCTTTCTGGCGGGTGATCAGCGAGTATAGCGTCAAGGTACTGTTCACCGCTCCCACCGCCTTTCGCGCCATCAAGAAAGAGGATCCCCAGGGCGCTTATATGTCGAAGTACGACATCAGCTGCATGGATACCCTCTATCTCGCCGGCGAGCGCTGCGACCCGGACACCCTGCACTGGGCCGAGACCATGCTGGAGAAACCGGTCATCGATCACTGGTGGCAAACGGAAACCGGCTGGGCCATCGCCGCCAACCCCATGGGTGTGGAACAGCTACCGGTAAAAGCGGGTTCACCCACGGTATCCATGGTCGGTTTCGACGTGCAGGTGCTGGATGACCAGGGCAATGAGAAAGAACCCGGTGAGATGGGCGATATCGTCATCAAGCAGCCCCTGCCCCCCGCCTGCCTGCCCACCCTGTGGAATAACGAACAGCGCTTCGTGGATGCCTATCTGCGCGCCTACCCCGGTTACTACCTGACCGGCGATGCGGGTTACAAAGACAAAGACGGCTACCTTTGGATCATGAGCCGTACCGACGACGTCATCAATGTGGCCGGCCATCGCCTCTCCACCGGCCAGATGGAAGAGGTGCTGGCCGGTCACGCGGATGTGGCCGAGTGCGCCGTGATCGGCGTGGCCGATGCCCTGAAAGGCCAGCTTCCTCTGGGATTGGTGGTCCTCAAAACAGGTGTCGACCGCTCTGTCGATGATCTGGGCAAAGAGTTGGTCAAACTGGTCAGAGAACAGATCGGTCCGGTCGCGGCCTTCAAGCATATCGCTGTCGTAAAGCGGTTGCCCAAGACCCGTTCAGGCAAGATCCTCCGCGGCACCATGGTGAAAATTGCCGATGGGGATGAGTGGAAGATGCCGGCCACTATCGATGATCCGGCAATCCTGGACGAGATCTCGTCTTCGCTCCAGGACATGGGCTACGCCAAATAGGCGGCCAGAGAAGAGAGGGGTGATTGCCACCCCTCTCCCCCAGGACTGATGAAATTCCCCTATACACAGACAAAAGTGTCGACACATTTTAAATTATAGTCTATATTTCATACAATATTTGGCTATTTTAGTTAATAATTGTCGACACTTTAAGCGAGACACATGCAAAACCGCCCCAGCTCCAACACCACTGATCCAGTCAGCATCACGCTGGCGGATCGCCTTTTCGACACCCTGCAGCGGGCCATCGTCGAGGGCGAAATAGCGCCCGGCAGCAAGATCAGCGAACCGGAGCTGGCCCGCCAGTACAGCGTCAGCCGGGGCTCCCTGCGCGAAGCCATCGGCAGGCTCGAGGCGAGAAAGCTGGTGGAGCGCAAACCCAACCTGGGCGCACGAGTGGTCACCCTCTCCTATGAGCAACTGATCGAGATCTATCAGGTGAGAGAGGCGCTCGAAGGGATGGCCGCCAGACTGGCGGCGCAGAATATGAGTGAGACGGAGATCGAGGAGCTGCAGACCCTGCTGGAGGAGCACGGACACGAGATTGAAGAGCAGCATGGCCAGGCCTACTTTCAGAAGCAGGGCGATCTCGATTTTCACTACCGTATCGTGCAGGGCAGTAAAAACCACCAGCTGATCGGCCTCCTGTGTGACGACCTCTACCATCTGCTGCGTATGTATCGCTATCAATTCGGCATGCGCAGCAAACGATCCCAGCAGGCCTATGAAGAGCACCACTATCTTATCAACGCCATTGCCGCCAAGGACCCCGAGATGGCGGAACTGCTGATGCGTCAGCACATCCGGTCTTCACGCAGAAATGTCGAACGGATGCTGCTGGAAAGCTAATGATGATTTGTGTGTTGGATTCCGGAGCGCGAGCAAGGCTCGCACATCCATTAAAAATTCAACATTCAAAATTCCAAATTTCTTAACCCCGAGGTGAAAGAATGACGAACACCAGAACGACCCCCGGCGCCCGATTCCGCGCCGCCATAGAGAGAGAGAAGCCGTTGCAGTGTGTCGGCGCCATCAACGCCTATCACGCCCGGTTGGCGGAAGCCTCCGGCTACCAGTCGCTCTACATCTCCGGCGGTGGTGTGGCTGCCGGTTCCTGCGGCATCCCCGACCTGGGCATCACCACCATGGAGGACGTGTTGACCGATCTGCGACGCATCACCGATGTGACCGATCTTCCCGTACTGGTCGACGTGGATACCGGTTGGGGCGGCGCCTTCAACATCTCGCGCACCATCCGCAACATGAACAAGTTCGGCGCGGCCGCGGTGCATATCGAAGACCAGGTGCAGCAGAAACGCTGCGGCCACCGTCCCAACAAGGCGATCGTCCCGCAAAACGAGATGGTCGATCGCATCAAGGCCGCGGTGGACGCCAAACTGGATGACGACTTTGTGGTCATGGCCCGCACCGACGCCCTGGCCGTAGAGGGTATGCAATCGGCTATCGACCGGGCCTGCGCCTGCGTCGAGGCAGGTGCTGACATGATCTTTCCCGAGGCGATGACAGAACTGGAGCAGTATCGGGAGTTCGTCAAGGCGGTGAAGGTGCCGGTCCTGGCCAACATCACCGAGTTCGGCTCCACCCCGCTCTACACCACCGAGCAGCTGGCCTCCGCCGACGTCAGTATCGCTCTTTATCCATTGAGCGCCTTCCGTGCAGCCAACGCCGCAGCGCTCAACGTCTACCAGCGTTTACGTGCCGACGGCACCCAGCAGGGGGTTGTCGACACCATGCAGAGCCGGGCCGATCTCTATGACTATCTCGGCTATCACGATTACGAACAGAAACTGGATCAACTTTTCGCATCTGAGGAGGTTTCCCAATGAGCGAGTCCAATCAAGTCCTGCCCAAGGCGAAGAAGTCGGTCGCCCTCTCCGGTACAGCCGCTGGCAATACCGCTATCTGTACCGTCGGCCGCACCGGCAACGACCTGCACTACCGCGGTTACGATATCCTCGATTTCTCCGAAATCGCCGAGTTCGAGGAGATCGCTTATCTGCTCATCCACGGCCACCTGCCGACCCAGGCGGAACTCACGGCCTACAAGGCCAAGCTGAAATCGATGCGCGGCCTGCCCCTCGCGGTCAAACAGGCCCTGGAGGCGATCCCCGCCTCGGCACACCCGATGGACGTAATGCGCACCGCCTGCTCCGTGATGGGCAGTTGCGTCCCCGAGAAAGAGGACCATCCGGCATCGGAGGCGCGGGACATCATCGATCGGCTGATGGCCAACTTCGGCTCCGCCCTGCTCTACTGGTACCACTACGCCATGAACGGGAAACGTATCGAGGTGGAGACCGATGACGACTCCATCGGCGGTCACTTCCTGCATCTGCTGCACGGCGAGAAGCCCAAGGAGTCCTGGGTGCGCGCCATGCACACCTCTCTGGTGCTCTATGCGGAGCATGAGTTCAACGCCTCCACTTTCACCGCCCGTGTCGTGGCCGGCACCAACTCCGACATGTACTCCGCCATCACCGCCGCCATCGGCGCCCTGCGCGGTCCCAAGCACGGCGGTGCGAATGAAGAGGCCTTCCGCATCCAGAGCCGCTATCACACCGCCGACGAGGCCGAGGCCGACATTCGTGAACGCGTGGGACGCAAAGAGATCGTCATCGGCTTCGGCCATCCGGTCTACACCGTGGGCGATCCCCGTAACGAGGTGATCAAGCGAGTGGCCAAGGGGCTCTCCGAGGAGGCCGGCAACATGACCATGTTCGACGTGGCCGACCGATTGGAATCGGTAATGTGGGATATCAAGAAGATGTTCCCCAACCTCGACTGGTTCTCCGCCGTCTCCTACAACCAGCTCGGTGTGCCGACGGATATGTTCACCCCGCTCTTCGTCATCTCCCGCGTCTCCGGTTGGGGCGCCCATGTGATCGAGCAGCGCGAAGACGGCAAGATCATTCGTCCCTCGGCCAATTACACCGGCCCCGAAAACCGCTCCTGGGTGCCGATCGACCAACGCTGACGAGTGTAAGGGACCAAAGTGGAATGGCACTGTCATAAGACCATATGGCGGAGCTTCCATCACAAGATGGTGGGGCAGGGCCCCACCCTACCTTAATGTCCGAAGCGTAGGGTGGGGCCCTGCCCCACCAGAATACCGCAAGGTCATTCCATCCCGACCCTCTGCGACACTTAGAGAAACGACCGATGAATACCGACTATCGCAAATCCCTGCCGGGCAGCGACCTGGACTACTTCGACACCCGCGAGGCAGTCGAGGCGATCCAGCCCGGCGCCTACGACAGACTGCCCTACACTTCGCGCGTGCTGGCGGAACAGCTGGTGCGCCGCTGTGATCCGGCGATGCTGGAAGACTCACTGAAGCAGATCATCGGGCGTAAGCGTGATCTGGACTTCCCCTGGTATCCGGCTCGGGTGGTCTGCCACGACATACTGGGTCAGACCGCACTGGTCGACCTGGCCGGCCTGCGCGATGCTATCGCCGATAAAGGCGGCGATCCCGCCAAGGTCAATCCGGTGGTGCCGACCCAACTCATCGTCGACCACTCGCTTGCGGTGGAACACGCCGGGTTCGATCCGGAGGCGTTCGAAAAGAACCGCGCCATCGAGGACCGTCGTAACGAAGACCGTTTCCACTTCATCGAGTGGTGCAAGACCGCCTTCGACAACGTGGACGTGATCCCCGCTGGCAACGGCATCATGCACCAGATCAATCTGGAGAAGATGTCGCCTGTGATCCAGGCGCGGGACGGCGTCGCCTTCCCGGACACCTGCGTGGGCACCGACAGCCACACCCCTCATATCGATGCACTGGGCGTTATCGCCATCGGCGTGGGCGGCCTGGAGGCCGAGACCGTGATGCTCGGCCGTCCCTCCATGATGCGCCTGCCGGACATCATCGGCGTGAAGCTGACCGGCAAGCGCCAGCCCGGCATCACCGCCACCGATATCGTGCTGGCCATCACCGAGTTCCTGCGCAAGGAACGTGTTGTCTCCTCTTACCTCGAGTTCTTCGGTGAGGGTGCAGTTGATCTGACCATCGGTGACCGCGCCACCATCTCCAACATGACACCGGAATTCGGCGCCTCCGCCGGACTCTTCTATATCGATCAGCAGACCCTCGATTACCTGAAGCTGACCGGACGCGATGCCGAACAGGTGGCATTGGTTGAGAACTACGCCAAGACAAGCGGCCTGTGGGCGGACAGTCTCGCAGAGGCCGAGTACGAACGCGTACTGGAGTTTGACCTGTCGACCGTGTGCCGCAACATGGCCGGTCCGTCCAACCCACACCGCCGCCTACCGACTGCCGACCTGGCCGCGCGCGGCATCGCCGGCGAATGGGAGGAGAAAGCCGGTGAAATGCCCGATGGCGCTGTGATCATTGCGGCCATCACCAGCTGCACCAACACCTCCAACCCGCGCAACGTGGTAGCTGCCGGCCTGATTGCCCGCAAGGCCAATGAGCTGGGTCTGCTGCGTAAACCCTGGGTCAAATCGTCATTTGCGCCGGGCTCCAAGGTCGCCAGGTTGTACCTGGAAGAGGCAGGTCTGCTGCCTGAACTGGAGAAGCTCGGATTCGGCATCGTAGCCTATGCCTGTACCACCTGTAACGGTATGAGCGGCGCACTGGATCCGAAGATCCAGCAGGAGATCATCGACCGCGACCTCTACGCCACCGCGGTACTCTCCGGCAACCGTAACTTCGACGGCCGCATCCACCCCTATGCCAAGCAGGCCTTCCTCGCCTCGCCGCCGCTGGTGGTAGCCTACGCCATCGCCGGTACCGTGCGCTTCGATATCGAGAAGGATGCGCTGGGTCAGGATAAAGACGGCAACCCGATCACCCTGAACGATATCTGGCCGAGCGACGAAGAGATCGATGCCATCGTTGCCGAGCACGTGAAGCCGGAGCAGTTCAACCGGGTCTACAATCCGATGTTCGACCTGGGCACCGTGGAAGCGGCAAAGAGCCCGCTCTACGACTGGCGTCCGCAGAGTACCTACATCCGTCGCCCGCCCTATTGGGAGGGCGCACTGGCCGGTGAGCGCACACTGAAGAGCATGCGTCCGCTGGCGGTGCTGGGTGACAACATCACCACCGATCACCTCTCCCCCTCCAACGCGATCATGCTGAACAGTGCCGCCGGCGCCTATCTGGACAAGATGGGCCTGCCGGAGGAGGACTTCAACTCCTACGCCACCCATCGCGGCGACCACCTGACGGCCCAGCGCGCTACCTTCGCCAACCCGAAGCTGCTCAATGAGATGTGCCGGGACGAAAACGGCGAGATCATCCAGGGATCCCTGGCGCGCCTCGAACCGAAGGGTGAGCAGATGCGTATGTGGGAAACGATCGAGACCTATATGGAACGAAAACAGCCGTTGATCATCGTGGCCGGTGCCGACTACGGCCAGGGCTCTTCCCGCGACTGGGCAGCCAAGGGTGTGCGACTGGCAGGCGTGGAAGCGATCATGGCCGAGGGCTTCGAGCGTATCCACCGCACCAACCTGGTCGGCATGGGCGTGCTGCCCCTGGAGTTCAAGTCGGGTGAGACCCGTGAGACCTACGCTATCGACGGAACCGAGACCTTCGACGTCATCGGCGAGCCGACACCGCGTGCCGATCTGACGGTGATCATGCACCGCAAGAACGGTGAGCGAGTGGAGATCCCAGTCACCTGTCGCCTGGATACCGCGGAAGAGGTCTCCGTCTACGGGGCCGGCGGCGTGCTGCAACGCTTCGCCCAGGACTTCCTCGCCAGCGCTTGAAACGATCGTTGGGTTGGCCAAGCGGAGCTTGGCCCACCCTACCGAATTTACAGGACATAGCGTTATGCCCCAAGCACCGCAAATAAAGATTCCCGCCACCTACATACGCGGCGGCACCAGCAAAGGCGTCTTCTTCAACCTCACCGACCTGCCCGAAGCGGCCCAGGTACCAGGCGAGGCACGTGACAAGCTGCTGCTGCGTGTGATCGGCAGTCCCGACCCCTACGGGAAACAGACCGACGGTATGGGCGGCGCCACCTCCAGCACCAGCAAGACGGTGATCCTGGCCAAGAGCGATAAACCGGATCACGATGTGGACTACCTCTTCGGCCAGGTCTCCATCGACAAACCCTTCGTCGACTGGAGCGGCAACTGCGGCAACCTCACCGCCGCGGTGGGCTCCTTCGCCATCGCCAGCGGCCTGGTGGATGCAGACCGAATCCCTGAGAACGGCACGACAGTGGTACGCATCTGGCAGAAGAACATCGAGAAGACCATTATCGCCCATGTCCCCATCACCAATGGTGAAGTACAGGAGACCGGCGGTTTCGAACTCGACGGCGTCACCTTCCCGGCGGCGGAAGTGGAGATCGAGTTCATGAGCCCGGTGGATCCCTCCGAAGCCATGTTCCCCACCGGCAATCTGGTGGACGATCTGGAGGTTCCCGGTGTCGGCACCCTGAAGGCCACCATGATCAATGCGGGCATCCCCACGATTTTCCTCAATGCCGATGAGATCGGTTACAACGGCACCGAACTGCAGGAGGCGATCAATGGCGACGACAAGGCCCTGACCATGTTCGAAACCATCCGTGCCCACGGTGCGGTCCGCATGGGCCTGATCGAAAAGGTTGAAGAGGCCGCCGGACGCCAGCACACCCCCAAGGTCGCCTTCGTCGCCAAGCCGCAGGACTATGTCGCCTCCAGCGGCAAACCGATCAAGGTAGCGGAGATCGATCTCAACGTACGCGCCCTCTCAATGGGCAAGCTGCACCACGCCATGATGGGCACGGCTGCCGTTGCCATCGGTACCGCCGCAGCAATCCCCGGCACCCTGGCCAACCTGGCCGCCGGTGGCGGCGACCGAGAGGCAGTCACCTTCGGACACCCTTCCGGCACCTTGAGGGTGGGTGCTGCCGCCAGCGTGCAGAATGGCAACTGGGTCGTCGATAAGGTAGTGATGAGCCGCAGCGCACGGGTCCTGATGGAAGGATGGGTGCGTGTACCAGGGGATGTATTCTAATCGGTATAACTGATCGACAGGGTTAATTCCTGCACTGTAGAACCACTCGGCATTCATATCTGCACTACACTCAATTGTGTCATACAAACCCAATTAAATATCAATTTTCAATTCGGTCACCAGTAGTATTGACCACCAACTATAAATAGCAGGCATTCCCGAGGAAGTGCTGATTATTTGTTGTACTCGTGTCACAGTGATTTGAAATACACAGCCCTCTTGCCACAGGGTACAGCTGTTTAATCACATAGTATCTCCGACGGCAAGTTACCGTATCGTTTCCATCATGAAAAAACATTATAATGGCCATGAAGATCTGGTCCGCCAACCTTATCGCTGGCCAACCAATGGATAAATAACAAAGAGAAAATGGACCGACTTACAACCGTATTCCCCATCTTCTGTTGTGCGGGATTCGTTCTCATATTTCCCATAACTTCCATAGCTTTTGAAGGCTATGTTGAATTAGGTTACGGACAGACTCGCAGTAAACCCGACATCGAAAACGCATCCTATGGAATCATCGATGACTCGTCTCTAGATAAAACTGGAGATGCCGTCCATATACTATTCGGAACACCGATAATAGAAGACCTGATGGTGGAGATTGTTTATCGGGACTTTGGAACAACACTAAACGATGTAGACAATTTTTTACTGAAACAAGAGACGAAGTCATACGACCTCCAATTGAAGTACAGCTTTTTCAACCGGGGAAAATTATCACTGCATGCATGGGCGGGACTCACCAACTGGCACTCCAAGCTGGAACAGCAGTTTTGGTTCACAAGCACATTAGACCCTCTCTGGCGCTGGGGTGCTAAGACAGTGGAAAAAACGTCAGGCTACACACCGAAAATAGGCGTGGGTCTGAGATATATGGTTACCGATAGAATAAGTATCGGCGTGCAGTACGATTACTATCGACGCCTTGGAGATGGCGAAAAAGTCATTGACCGAGAGAAAATTCCATATGGCGATTTGGTTGGTGCAGCGACCGGGCATCAGCCCCTGAAATTCAGTTTAGAGACCTACAATTTCACGTTTGGTTATCGGTTCTGAGGCACATATACTCTAAGCAGTTACACTAAATCACTCCTTACAAAACACATCATCTAACCGACCTTTAACACTGCAGGGCTCTCGGCTATCTGCAAGTGGGCATACACTGCTTATTACGTATTCCGGAACCGCCCAACGACCTGTCAGTAACAGGAACGCAACTGCGGTTTCATTCCTGACGGCTTCGGCGGCACATTGCTTTGCGGCACCTATAGTGCCGGCCTGATTTCCGGGGCGGGTGCATACCGAGCGTCTGTGGCACTCAGTGTATGGCCGTCTGGTATGACAATCTCACCACGAGTGGGTTACAACGAGTAAATCGTCAAGTTCCGGACCCGGTTATGCGTCCCTCTCGGATCGACCCGAAGTTTCATTCACAGCTATCAGCAGCAACCAGGGGAATTTGACTGGCTGGCAGACATAAACCCTTGATCGGAACAGCCTAAGGATTGATGGCGATAATATCACTCAGATTCGAGCAGTCTTTCGGCCAGATGGGTCAGACGGTCGAGTGCACCACGGTTTTTGTCCACCAGCTCCCTGCCAGCTTCACCGATACGACTACGTTCACTGGCGTCACTGAGCCATTGACAGACCTGATCGGAAAGCGCAGATGCCGAATCGACCTGAACCGCCGCCTGCTGCTGAAGAAAAAGCTCGCTGATCTCGGAAAAGTTAAACATGTGGGGTCCGAACAGCACAGCCACACCCTGTGCCGCAGCTTCAAGTATATTGTGGCCGCCATGTGGCACAAGGCTCCCACCAATGAACGCCACATCTGATGCTCCCATGAAAAGCGTCAACTCACCCATGGAGTCACCAAGAAATACAGCGGTACCTTCGGAACAGACGCTCTGTTCACTACGCCTGACCAAAGAAAAACCTGCCTCCTCGGTCAAGCTGGCCACCCGGTTGAACCTCTCCGGGTGACGCGGCACAAGCACAAGCAGGGCATCTGGGTGCTGTTTCAATACATCTGCGTGGGCCTGAAGAACGACTTCATCCTCCCCCTCATGCGTACTGGCGGCCAGCCAGACTGGCCGCTGCGCACCCCAGTCCCGACGCATGACATCGGCCCGCTCACGCAGGCTGCCTGGGAGATGGATATCAAATTTGATACTGCCGGTGACCTCGACCTGATTACGACGCGCACCCAGGGTTAAGAAGCGCTCAGCATCGGATTCTGCCTGTGGGGCGACCACGGTGATCTCACGCAATGCCTCCCGCGTCAGGCTGGCGACACGACGATAGCGTCGGGCGGATCGTGCAGAAAGCCGCGCGTTGGCGAGTAAAACCGGTACACCGGATCGCTTTGCATAATGGATGAGATTGGGCCAAATCTCTGTCTCCACCAGGACTAACAAGCCGGGACGAAAAGCCCTCAAAAAACGCTTGACCACCCATGGCAGATCGATAGGCGCGTAGCGGTGTTCGACCTCATTGCCGAACAGCGCCTGAACCCGCTCTGCACCTGTAGGGGTCGCCGTGGTGATCAGAATCGGCAAGTCGGGAAAACGTTCCATCAGACGCCTTACCAGCTGAGCAATAGCCAACACTTCCCCTACTGACACAGCGTGCACCCAGATGCCTTGCTCTTGGCATTGACGCTGGAAGAATCCGAATCGTTCCAGCCACCTGTCGCGGTAGGCAGGCGCCCTGATACCCCGCCAGTATAGCCTCAGCAAGTAGAAGGGAGTTAAAAGGGTAAATAGGGCTGTATAGAGATAACGCATTGAGTGACTGCTACCGGGGGAGCGCTGAGGCGAGACACACCGTATCTATATGGATCATCTCTATTCAACAACTGCCAATATCCAAATTCGATGACGACAACTCATTCAACCCACGGGTCACATGAACTATCAATCGGTCGCCTTGTCGAGCATATCCGCTTATACTCCAGAAGCTATCAAATGTACATTTAATCAAGCTGCGTTTCTCTCCCGTTTCATGCCTTCAAAATCCAACGCCTCACTCTTCGCCCCCCGCTATTGGTCGACTCACACGGCGTTGGCATTACTGTGGTTAATCTGTCGCTGGTTACCCTACGGCTGGGTTATACGACTTGGAAGCAGTCTCGGGCGTATCGTCATGCGTTTTGCTGACAGAAGAAGACATATTGCCGAGGTCAATTTAGCCCTTTGCTTTCCGCAAGAGAGTGAGCAGCAACGCCACTCACTCTTACAAAGGCACTTCGAATCTCTTGGTATAGGTCTACTGACAACGGGTATGGCCTGGTGGGCCAGCGACCGACACCTCAGAGGACTGGTAGAAATAGAAGGCCTGGAATATCTGGAGAGTGCCGCCAAGGAGGGAAAGGGTGCAATTCTTCTGAGTGCCCATTTCACCGACCTGGAGATGAGCGGTCGTCTGCTAAGCCTGTTCCATAACTTCGCTGTGATGTACCGTCCCCATGAAAACCCTGTCATAGAAGCTGCTTTCAGGCGCAATCGGGAAAGACGTTTCAGTGCCGCGATACCCCGTGGGGATGTGCGGCAAATGATCAAGACAATGAAACAGAACCAGGCTGTCTGGTATGCACCGGATCAAAGTTATAGCGATCCCAACAGCACTCTGGCTCCTTTTTTCGGTGTGCCTGCATCAACCAATCTGGGCACTGCCCGACTGGCTAAAGTCAGTGCTGCTCCCGTACTGCCTTTCTTCGGTTACCGCTTGCCTGGCAATCAAGGTTACCGGCTGGTGGTACAGCCACCCGTCCCCGACTTTCCGAGCAATGATCCACACGCCGATACTGCCCGAATCAACGGCATCATAGAAGCTGCCGTCAAAGTGGCATCAGAGCAGTATTTTTGGGTCCATCGGCGATTCAAGAACCGACCCGGGATACCCGACCCCTATTGAGATCGATTCATCCGCCCGGATTGAGCACCGACTCCATCAGCGCCACATTCGATAGCAGATGATCAGGATTGATGGTACCCACGATCATGCTGCTGACACCGGGTTGGGAAAAGACAAACTCCATGGAACTTCGTACACCCGTCTTCCCGCCGACATGCCCGCTCATCAACCCCTTCTTGATGAGTACACCCTTGCTTGCGTTGTCGGCCGCCTGGAGCACGGGTAACTCGTCATTGTAGTCGAGGTTACAGGTCGCCATGACCAGATCGCACTCGCTGATGACGCGCAGACCGCCCTCCACTGTCTTGCTTGACATACCAATCGCGCGTACCAGTCCCTGCTGCTGCAATTCGCGAAGTGTCTCCAGTACGGGCTCATGCTCAAGGATCTGAATATCGTCTCCGTGAGAATGGATCAACACCACATCGAGATAGTCGGTACGAAGACGCCGCAGACTACGCTCTACGGACATCCGGGTATGCTTGTCGGAAAAATCGAAACGGGACTGCCCCTGTTCAAATATTTCTCCCACCTTGGTAACAATCACCCACTCCTGCCGGCTGCCGGGCAGCAACTTTCCGAGACGCTCTTCGCTGGTACCGTAGGCCGGCGCGGTATCGATGAGATTGATACCGAGATCCCGCGCCATGGCCAGTAACCGACTCACGGCTGAATCATCGGGAATCTCAAAACCGGCGGGATACTTCACCTGTTCGTTGCGGCCGAATTTCACCGAGCCCAATCCCAAAGGACTGACCCGTATCCCAGTCGTACCCAGAGCCCTCAGATCCATAGCTGCTCCTTTTCCCAGGGTGGCTGGGCCAGCTGCGCAGGCGCGAGACCCAGTGACAGGGGTGAATGCTCCGATGCGGGCTGTACCCCGCGGCCTGACAACAGTGTCATGATCTCTCCGGCAAGTCGCGGCGCAAAGGCAAGCTTGGTGGGCCAAACCACTGCCAGACCGTCGCTATCCTCCATGAAACTGCAGTCGGGGCGTCGCCCATCCGGCTGCCGGGGTTCTGCCCTATCGACCTCCAATGTACCCCAATCGACGCTATTCAAATCCACCCAGGGGAGCAGACGGCCGAGTTCATGTTTTGCCGCAGTCACCTGCTCATCCCTGCTGCGTCCTACGCCTTGTTCGGCCACATCCCCCCCTAAATACCACAGGATTTCACCATCACCGAGCGGATAGCTAGTGACCGTCAACCGGGGATTGGCACTGGCTCCCAGACAGTGCGCATATAGCGGGGGTAAAGCGCCTTTGAGCATCACCATATGCAGCGGACGTTTCTGCATGGCGGGTCCTTCCCGACCCAGTCGCTGCAAAAGGGGTTCGTTACCCGCGCCTGCGGCGAAAACAGTCTGACGTGTCTCCAGCGTCCGCCACACCCCGTCATCTCCCAGTATCCTGATAAGACGGGCATGCTCAAATTGCAGTCCATCAGGCCAGGTTACCGCATAGGCGGCATCGCCGAATTGCCGTGACAGCTCACCGACCAGGGAGGCTACGTCCAGCACCGGTTCGTCCAGACGGTAGACAGCCCCCCTGAAAGCCGGATTTTGAAAAGCCTCCGGTCGGTCCGTCCCTTTGACCTCCCTCACCCGGCTCTCCATCACCTTACCGGCGAAAAAACCCGCCATACGCGAAACCAGCTTTGCTGTAGACCAGAGAAATTGATGATCGGAGAGCGCCCTGACATGTCTGAGATCGATTTCGCCATGGCCGGCCAGGCAATCCCGCCAGATGCCGGGCATCGCCTTGATCGCCTGGGAGGAACCGGTCAGCTTTCCGGTCAGCGCGTATTTCGTCCCACCATGAATGATGCCCTGGGAGGCCAGGGTCTGAACCCCGCCCAATCCGTTGGATTCCAGGAGAATGGCCCGATAACCCGCCTGACGCAGTCGGCCGAGAAGCCACAGTCCGGCGATGCCGCCGCCGAATATGGCCACATCCACCTGCAGAGTCGTCGGAGAAGC
This sequence comes from Candidatus Thiodiazotropha sp. (ex Monitilora ramsayi), assembly GCA_025655595.1. GTDB lineage: Bacteria > Pseudomonadota > Gammaproteobacteria > Chromatiales > Chromatiaceae > Thiodiazotropha. The sequence goes on along the minus strand of JAHXIO010000005.1, from coordinate 272,078 downwards.
TGTTGCGGCTGCCACTTCGATCAGTGATCCCTGGCCCGTATCTCCTTGATCAGGCCGGTAGTTGAGACATCATCGACATAAGTCATCACCATCACCTTGCCACCACTCTCCCGAACACAGTTCGCACCAGGAATTTTATCCGGGTCGTTATCACCGCCTTTGACAAGAAAATCGGGTTTGAGTCGACAGATCAATCGCTCCGGGGTCTCTTCACTGAACGGCACAACCCAGTCGACACAAGCCAATGCGGCAAGGACCGCCATACGCCTTTCCAGGGCATTGACCGGCCGATCAGCACCCTTTAACTGGCGCACGGTCTCATCCACGTTGACAGCCACCACCAGCCGATCGCCGATCCGGCTGGCCTGCTCCAGATAGGTGACATGACCGGCATGAAGAATATCGAAACATCCATTGGTAAAAACGAGGCTCTCTCCCTGCAGTCGGGCAATCTGGGCGAGTCGTATCAGGTCGTCCTCCCCAACAACGCCCCGATGGGTTACATGCTGCTCCATGAGCGCCGTTTTGAGCTCATCAATACTCACCGAAGCGGTGCCCAGTTTTCCTACCACAACGCCGGCGGCCACATTCGCCAGGTGAGTGGCCGCATCCGTTGGCAGTCCGACCGCCATTCCCGCCGCCAGTACTGAGATCACGGTATCACCGGCACCGGTGACATCGTAGACTTCCCTTGCATGGGTAGGCATATGTCGAGGTTCATGATCTTTTTGCAGCAGAGTCATACCATGCTCGCCCCGCGTGATCAGCAACGCATCCAACTGATACTGCAGCAACGCTTCATGCCCCCGTCTCACCAATGTTTCCAGATCGGGACATTCCCCTGCCATCGATTCGAATTCTGCCAGATTGGGGGTTATCAGCGTGGCACCGCGATAGGGGTTAAAATCTCTGACTTTCGGATCGACGAGTACCGGTTTGTTCTGTGCGCGGGCAGTTTCAATAAATACCTGCATGTCGTGCAATGTGCCCTTGTTGTAGTCCGACAACACAACCAGGTCACAGTCGCTCAATAGCGCCTTGTATCGTTCAGTCAAAGCTTCACTGCTGACATTGGGAAATCCGTCTTCGAAGTCGAGTCGGATGAGTTGCTGGTTTCGGCTGATGACCCGAAGTTTGGTGATTGTGGGAAAAGCCTCCAAGCGTTCGAATTCACATGTGACGCCGGCCGCATCCAAAATCCGCTCGAGGGTTTCCCCCGAATCATCGTCACCCACGATACCGGAAAGTGTGGCACCACCACCTAATGCAGCGATGTTCAATGCCACATTACCTGCACCCCCTGGACGCTGTTCATCGTCACTCACACGCACCACAGGAACCGGTGCTTCCGGTGAAATTCTGCCGGTGTCACCATGCCAATAACGGTCGAGCATGATATCGCCGACAACGAGAATCCGTGCCTGATCGAATGAGGGTAAATCAATAGACATTGAGCAAGATATCCGGCATTGAAAACAGGAACCGTATATTATCACGTTCCAGTCAATTTCTGGCGATTGGGCGCAGTCATGAGTAAAATCACGAAACCCGTATCGACCGACACTCACAGTAACATCAGCAGGCATGCCACCGCATATGACCAGTAAACAACTCTACCTACGTCTGCTCGGTTACGTTCGCCCCTATCGGAAGATCTTTGCATTCTCCATCCTCTTTACCGTACTTCTTGCCCTGACGGACTGGATGCTGCCTGCCCTGTTCAAGCCACTGCTGGACGGTAGTTTTGTGGAAAAAGACATCCAGAGCATCCGCCTGATGCCTCTGGCGCTGATCGGAATCTTTATTGTTCGCGGTATTGCCTATTACAGCAGTACCGTGGCAATACAGTGGGTGGCCAATAAGGTAGTGATGGATCTGCGTAACGAGATGTTCCAGCGCTTAATGACATTTCCCAGTCATTATTACGACAATAACCCCACTGGCACTGTTCTCTCCAAAGTCACCTTTAACGTACAACAGGTCGCATCCGCTTCCACAGAGGTTCTTATCGTACTGGTAAGGGATTCGATCTCAATTCTCGGTCTGCTGGGATGGATGCTCTATATCGATTGGGTTCTGACACTATCCATACTGATCATCGGGCCTCTTATTGGTCTTCTCGTCAACTCCATCAGTAAACGGTTGAGACACCTCAGTGAATCCATTCAAAATTCCATGGGTGAAATGACCCATGTCCTCGAGGAAGGCATTCAGGGCAATAAAGTCGTGAAGCTTTTTGGCGGGCAGTCGTATGAGATCAAACGATTCGGTCATGTCACCAACTGGGTACGCCGCTTCCATATGAAACGTGTAGCAGCAGCGGCCCTCGCCTCACCTGCGGGACAACTTATCATGGTGTTGGGCCTTGCGGGTGTCGTCTACTACGCCTCAATGCAGTCATTGGAGGACAAGTTCTCGGTTGGCGCCTTCGTCTCCTTCATTGGCGCACTGGCCATGATGATGTCCCCGATTAAAAAGCTGATTCGCATCAATGAGCAGCTACAACCTGGCCTGGCAGCCGCGCAGAGTGTCTTTGAGCTCGTGGATGAGAAACCGGAAGAAGACCTGGGTAAAGCCCGATTAGAACGAGCCCTGGGCAGAATCGAGTTTGATCAGGCGGAATTTCGTTATCCGGGCACAGCCAGAGCGGCAGTCGACACATTCTCTCTGACCATTGAACCGGGAGAACGTGTTGCCTTGGTGGGACCATCCGGAGGGGGCAAATCCACAATCGCCAACCTCATTCCTCGCTTCTACAACTTGGACGGGGGCCGCATCCTCCTCGATGGGTGTGATATTCAAGCGATGCCGCTAGCCGATCTCCGGAAAAACATCGCCCTGGTTAGCCAGGAGGTTATCCTCTTCAACGACAGCGTAGAAGCCAACATCGCCTACGGAGAGATGCGAAACACGCCAAGGGAAAAAGTGATAGAAGCAGCTACAGCAGCCTACGCCATGGACTTCATCGAAAAAATGCCAGATGGACTTGATACATTGATCGGTGAAAAAGGCGTCCGACTCTCAGGCGGACAAAGACAACGACTTGCTATTGCCAGAGCCCTTTTAAAGGATGCACCCATCCTGATACTGGACGAAGCCACTTCGGCCCTTGACAACGAGTCAGAGCGTTACATCCAGCAGGCACTGGATACGCTTACCGAGAACCGTACAACATTGATTATCGCCCATCGACTCACCACCATCGAAAACGCCGATCGCATAGTGGTTATAGCCAATGGAAGAATTGAAGAGATTGGCAATCACAAGGAACTGATATCCAAACAAGGTTTTTATAGTACGCTCTATGAGAGCTTAAACTGAGCCGATACACCAACAGTGCTATTAAAGCAGATATCGCTTCTTTTACGCCAGCTTACAACCGGAACAAAGCATGTTTAAACCCATCAAGACTTATCTGCGAACTGTCGGCTTACGTGGTTCGTACTATGCCTTGTTAGGCACAATCAAGAAGAAAATGTTTGACTACAAGATCAGCCAACCAGGCATACGTCATCCATTTTATTTGAGACTACCCTCATCTGACGCTCCGACCTACAGGCAAGTATTTCAACAAAATGAATATGAGTTCACTATCGAGGCACAACCAAAAATCATAGTGGACGCGGGTGCCAATATTGGGCTTGCCTCAATCTACTTTGCCAACAAATACCCCGAGGCCAAAATTTTTTCCATAGAACCTGAACAAAGCAACTTTAATGCGCTCAAAAAAAATACTGCCAGTTATCCCAATATCACAGTCATCCATGCCGCACTCTGGCACGAAAACCGAAAAATCAACCTAGTCGATCCCGGATTAGGTAATTGGGGCTTTATGACGCAGGAAGAAGGAAAATCCGGCAGCTTAACGAGTGAAGAAAAACACCAGGTACAGGCAATCACTGTCAATGACATCCTCAACGACTACGACGTCAACCATATCGACATTCTCAAAATAGATATTGAAGGCGCAGAAAGAGAAGTATTCCTGGATACCTCCTCCTGGCTGGAAAAAGTCGGCATGATCATCATCGAGCTACACGATAGAATGAAACCCGGCTGCAATCGCAGCTTTTACAATGGCTCAAACGGTTTCGATTATGAGTGGTCGCAAGGTGAAAATGTCTATCTGTCAAGACAAGAGCTAAAGCGACGCTGACACGCATCAGCGCCCGACACAAAAATATATCAGGGACTTTGAGCAACTTCCTCCTCGACATTTTCATCGTTCATAATCGGCAACGGCATCGCGCCCATCATTCCCATCCAGAGCAGAATAAATCGTCCTTCACTGAAAGTTGAAAAATGGGAACTGAACATACTTGTTGCGCACCAGGCAAGCAACACGCCTCCACCGATAACCCGCCACGGTTGATCGATCTTCTGCATGAAAAAAGCAGCAATAAAACCAACAAAAACCATCAGGCCAATAATGCCGTGCTCAACAATAATCTTTAGAAACTGATTGTGAGGATCTCCGGTAGAAAAATTACGCCACCCCACTTCGTCATCTAACTGGCTGCTGTATGCTTTCTCGAACCCCCCCGTACCGTATCCAAGCAGCGGCCTATCAATAACCAGGTTTTTAGTATTCTCCAACATGACCATCCGCGCACCCAACGAACTATAACCCGATGCGGTTTGATAGGTCATCACTTCATCAATAGCCTGATTGATTCGTTGATTTGCGACAGGTGATACCATTAGCAATGCGACCGCCATTGACGGCACAGACAGGAGTAAGAGCCATTTCCTCCATCCATTGAAAAAATAAAACACCGCAACCGCAATCAACACCAACAACGCCAGGTAACCACTTCTCCCTGGCGTAACAAAGATTACATTGCAAAACAGAATGGTTGCGCAAAATAACAGGATGTACTGACTGCCTTTACTATGGCAAGCCTTAGACATCAGCAACATTATTGCCGCAAATGCCGCCACCGAAAAAAACATACCCTGAGCCGCATGGTTCCTTATAATAATACCGGGCAGGTATTTATAAACACCAATATCCAGAAAATAGGTTACGTAAGAGGCAATACCACAGGCCGCCGCAAGAACCACAAGAAGCCAGACAGACTTTCTCTTCCAGACAACTTCATCAAAAACAGCTATGGCCATTATCACCATAAGCAGTTTTCTCCAACCCCAAAGAAAACGCCCGCTTACATCAAATGATTCAATTGAATAAAACACACCAACAATCAATACCACACCAAAACCAACCGCAGTCACAAACAGCGGCTGCTTGAAACTGAGTATCAATCTATTTCTCAACTCCCTCGAAAATACAAACATGAGATAGAGCAATAATTCCGCAAGTACCGCGAGTGGCGGCGAGAACATAATTGCCACCAACTCAAACAAAAGGAGGTATCTCGCATATAAAAGTGCAGATTGACGCTGCATAACAGCCGGCAGTGAAAACCCCATCATTTCGCTCCTTAAGACACTTTTATTCCGAACATCGCCTTCATTCTCACCAACCAGCGCCTGAGCTTTCTACGCTGAAACTTATTCCATTTATAGCGCAATACATTGTAAAACCGACCATGCTTACTTCGACTGGAATCAAGCTCTGTATCAAAAACCCCAAAAACACTTCCCTGCTCGACGAGCGGCTCTCGGAACCAGTACTGCCTGACGCCTATCAGGCTATCAATACTCCTTACCAGATGATCCGCAGGTAAATTGATCTTGTTTTTTTCAATCCAGTCGAGCCGACGATTCACAGCATCGAGGTCTGTAATATATCCCTCAGTAGTTGCGATCGGTTGGGGCACGAGCAATTCATTACACAGAAAAAACGAGTCCGACACTTTTGTATCGGAGCCGCCCAGATAGACAAGATATCCTTCATCCAATTTATCCATGCTGGGCACACCGGCACATAATTTTCTCGTAAAGTCATGACACAGAAATGCGTCATCCTCAAAAACCAATATACGCTTTAGTGATCTTTCCCGGGCAATCTGCCATGCCTTGATATGTTTCAACACAAGAGATTTATGCGGCAGACGCATCTCACTCTCCTCAAATCTATCTTCGAGAAGCTGAGGATTGATCTTGTCCGGATCAAAATCAAAGATAAAATCGAAATCGACATTGTGCTCTTGAAAATGCCTTTTTATATGGCCAATTCGCTGAGTGAAAGAAGCGACGCTTAATACAAAAACCGCGTCAACACAGTCACTGACTTTTTCTGCTCTTACACTCATCGAGAATATCCTGAAGGCTATTTAACAGCACGCTCGCCGCTCTCATTGAGAGAGCGTTCAACTTCTTCAATCACAACCGAAACCTCAAGACCATCCAGGCATCGACTTCGACTCAGTCTGTGCCTGTCGCAACCCTCTTCACGGCATGGCACACATTTTTCCGGAAGATTGACACCTTGTATCAAACAAACATTGCCGACTCTTTGTGGCGTTGCATTGTACATGCGATATGGGGACGAGTCGCGATCAAAGCCTTTAGGCCATGGCCCCCATTTCACCGGATTACTGGGCCCGTATAGCGCTACCACTGGCACACCCGTTGCTGCGGCCAGATGAGTAACGGAAGTGTCTGGCCCGACAAATGCCGACGATAGTGAAACAACATGCGTAATTTCAGAAAAACTCAGTGAGGCGGACAAATCGAATACACGTCGTTCCCTCCCCACAGCCAAATCACGACAGAACTCGCGCTCCTCCTCAGCTGGACCGCCAGTCAGAACAATATTCAATCCCCTCTCAACCAACCAATCGATCAGTGCCCTCCAACCCTGAAGCGTCCATTGCTTGTATGGCCATTTTGGATAAGGGTGGATCACCACAAATGCATTTTTCCGTGGATTAAATCCAAGTACTGTCTCCAACCTTTCTATCGGCATGTCTATAGAAGGAGGGACAACTTCACGTACCTGCTCTACACCCATAATTCTTGCAAGCGCAAGATTCTGTTCCACGGTATGGGTATTAACATCGTCTAGCAGAGACCACCCATGATTGAGTCTGCGTTTCAGAAAACGGTTTCTATCCTGCTCCGCAATCAGGCTTACTCTTTTTTTTGAAGCCAGAAAGGCATAGATATTCGGCCTATCACCAGCCAAAGTGGAAACAGCCAGTTCATACCTGCGATAAATACGGCGTAATAATGCAATGTTCTGATCAAAATCCGGCCTCTCTTCCACTTCAATCAAATCAGTGACATCTCCATTACCCTGCAAAATGGCACCGGTATTCTTGAACACCAAAACATCGATAGTCGATTCAGGCCATGCCAGCCTCAGACTGCGCAGCAGGGGTGTTACCAGCAGCACATCACCAATTCTTCTGGTAGCAATGACCAGTATCCGCTTTGGGCTCCTTCCTTGCGGGAAACAGAAGGATCTTGACGTCACCGGATCAGCCACCGTTTTCACTGTCCTGAATATGATTGGCGACACCGCTTAACGCGACCAGCTCCCGCTCCCCTCTCAATACATCATTGAGTCGCTGCAAGTTTTCCGGCTCCAACTCTCGAGTGTTCTCTCGATGCCATAAATGCAACACGGGGACGGAAAAGTGTCCATCTTTCCGGATAATCCCGCTACCCATGAGGCGCACTACAAGATCGGCATCCTCATGCCCCCAGCCTGAAAAATTCTCATCAAAACCGTTGACCGCAAGGAAATCACGCCGCCAGACACCAAGATTGCAGCTTTGAGCACCCTTCCACTTTAACGCCCGTCTCTTCCGCCACTGCCCTTCACCCAATCTAACCATAGGCAGCAAGCGATTGATCTCTCCGGAGACCCGGCCTTTCAGCCAACGAAGCACACTCCACCGACATGGACTTTCTTTACCCTCCAGTACACGGCGGCTTAATGCCTCGTCCATCAGAATCCTATTTCCCACGACCTGACAACCCATTTCCGCCAAACGCTGGTGGCGCTCAACAAAGTCGGGAAACACAAGGCAGTCTCCATCTAGAAACACCATGTACTCACCATGAGAGACCGCCACACCTCGATTTCTCGCCCGGGCGGCACGAAAACCTTCATCCGGTTGCCAAAGATAGTGAAGTTCGCATTCCATTTTTTCTTGCCAGGCATCGACTACCGCACGGGTATCAGGACTGGAGCCATCATCGGTCACAATGATCTCCAACGGCATGACGGTCTGTCTCGACAAAGACTCAAGAACCCGCTCAAGCGCCTTTGGCCATTCGTACGTGACAACAATAACACTGACGCTCATCGCGCTATCCGTCTCATCTCTTTTTATCGAGGTAGAGCAACTTAAGATACTTATAATAGACACCTTCGGCATTCGAAACCGCCAGCAGGAAACCCTCTCTTCCATCCAGGAAACCCGCTTTCAGAACATAGGTTCTGAAAAATGCCCACATGCCGCGAAACACCGCTTTGGAAAGTGTGCTTTTCTTGTTCTGGCTATATAACTTTTCGGCACTTGCACTGGAGTATCGGTTCACCTTGTCCAACACTTGCTCCAGCGAATCGAAACTGCGATGTTGGATGGAATGGGTCAATCTGCCGGGTTTGATGTTAAAAAGCAGCCTTTCATGAACAACATCATCGCTGAAGGCGGCGCTGTCCCGGCGAAACAATCTGGCCACGTAGTCAGGCCGCCACCCACTATGCCATATCTCTCTACCACAGTAAGACGAGAGCCTCGGGATCTCATAAACGTCCACCGATTCTTCAGAAGACATGACCGCCTGAATCTCCTCCCGCAGTTCAGGCGGTATGCGCTCATCCGCATCCAATGAAAGAATCCAATCGCTGCCGGCATAAGAAAGCGCACGGTTCTTTTGGACACCAAAACCCTGCCAATCACGATTGACGTAGACATGGTCTGTGTATTCTCGGCAAATCTCCAGCGTCGCATCATCACTGCCGGAATCAAGCACAATAATTTCATCCGCCCAAGCGACGGACCGCAGACAATCCCTGATTCTCTCTGCTTCGTTCTGGGTAATAATGCAGACGCTTAGGTGACTCATAATGTCATTATTAATCCATTCGAGGGCCTTACCCTGATGAGGGATCTACTCAACCCCTTTGATACAAGCTATCAGCTTATCAAAGACCAGGCCTGGCGGAAGATTTTCCAAACAAACGGGCTCCCCCTTTATTGTATTTTTATGAATGCAGGCCCTTTTCAGACAGGGCATACACGGATATTCAATCGACAGATTATGCTGCCTGTCACCAATGACGCCCGTCAGCGCCGGGTTGGTCGGACCAAAGAGCGCAATGGCAGGAACCGACAGCGCGCAGGCAAGATGCGCCAATCCGGTATCAACCGCTACAACGCCGGCAGCACCCGCAATGATAGCGGCAAGCTCACCGATCCCCATACCAGGTAATGGATCAGCAGCCGGCACCTCCCCGGCAATCCGTTGAGCCCGCACCAATTCATTATCATTCCCCCAGGGAAGCAGCACCCGATAGCCCTCTGCGGCCGCACGACGGGCGAGTGCACACCAGTGTTTTTCAGGGTAGTGCTTACTCTGCCAGGTGGTGCCGTGCAAAAACACCAGATATGGAACATCAGACTGAGGTTGATCCCGGTGTTTCAAATCGATGCCGAACGCCACCTGCGAGCCAGGCATATCATAATCCAGCGCCAGGGCAAAGAGCTGGCGAACCCGCGCTATGGCATGCTGCCCCCTGGCTACCGTCAAGGGGTATCGATAGGTCCTCGAAGCCAGGGGTTCCCTCGCCGATTGCCGGTCAAGCCCATAACTTGGGCCCCGACTCATGCTGGTGATCAAGGCACTTTTCAGCAGGCCCTGAGCATCGATGACTGCGTCATATTGAGACTGTCGCAATAGCCGCCGGAATTCCCGTAAATCACCACTCCGCCAAGCCGTCCAGGGTGATCTCCGCCACCGCCTCAATGCCACGGGAATGACCCGATCGACAGCCGGATGCCAGGCCGGGATCTCTGCAAACGCCTCTTCGACGACCCAGTCAAATCGAATATCCGGCACATTCTCGCTGGCATCGCTCAATGCCGGAAGCGTATGTATCACATCCCCAAGCGATGAAGTCTTGATGACCAGCGCTTTCATGCCAATAACCTATCCAGCGTCTCCGTCACTTGCGAAGGGGTTAACTGCCTCAGACAGTTCAAATGTCCAAGCGGGCACTGCCGTTTGAAACAGGGACTGCACTCAAGTCCGAGCCGTACTATCCGCGCCTTACTGTTCAGCGGTGGCGTAAATCCGGGATCGGTGGAACCGTACACAGCCACCAGCGGCCGCTGCAGGGCCGCCGCCACGTGCATCAGCCCGGAATCATTGCTGATCACCGCATCCGACAGTGAAAGCAACGCGACGGCCTGCTGCAGAGAAGTCTGCCCACTCATATCAACGCAACTCGAGCGGGACTGTGAGTTGATTTCAGCACACACACAAGCATCCTTCTCAGAACCGAACAGCCAGACTTGCCAACCCTGATCGATATAGTATCGAGCCACTTCTGCATAGAACGGTTCAGGCCAACGCTTTGCTGGGCCGAATTCGGCACCGGGACAAAGCGCAAGTATTGGGCCTTTTTCCCTCTGCAGGCCCATTGCCTCGAGTGCCTTCTCCACCTCTTCGGGCCTTACCGTCAAACGGGGAGGTTCGATCTCAGGCAAAGCCTCTTCGCCGGAAGGGAGTGCCAAAGCAACAAAACGCTGCACCATCATCGGCAATCGTTGTTTGTCCAGTCGACGTATGTCGTTCAGAAGACCATACCGCATCTCACCGACCCAGCCGGTGCGCTTGGGTATGTCGGCAAATAAGGGGATTAACGCAGACTTGAGAGAATTCGGCAGAACTATCGCTTGGTCGTAACCATTGGCTCTCAGCGCTCTTCCCATGCGCCAACGCTCAGACAATCCCAATCTGCCATGACCCAACGGCATATCGATCATCTGATGCACTTCCGGCATATGTTTCAGCAGAGGCCGACTCCAACCGGGTGCCAACACATCGATTTCAGCATCCGGTTGACGCGCTTTAATCGCCGTGAACAGCGTCTGCGCCATAACCATATCGCCGGCCCAGGAGGGACCTACGATCAGGATGCGTCTAGTGCCGCTCACTCAGTCGCGTAATCAGTCAGTCAGCTGGTAACGGGTACCGCAATAGGGACAAGTCACCGTGCCGCTCTTTTCGATGGGCAGATAGACGCGGGGATGGAGTCCCGCCACGGCGTCACCCGGGCGCGGGCAACTCAAGGGCAGATCCCTGCGCGTCACCTTGAGTGCCCGTTGTGTGGTTTGAGTCTCAGCCTGTGCCATAATCGCTTCTCCTGAATCAGACCAGTGCCAGCCAATCCTGGTGGGTGTTCAAGCGCCCGTGCACCAGATCGAAGTAAGCCTTCTGCAACCGTCCGGTAACAGGTCCCCGGCTACCGCTTCCGATAGGCCTGTTATCCACCTCCCGGATCGGAGTGACTTCCGCCGCAGTGCCGGTAAAAAAGGCCTCATCGGCAATGTATACCTCGTCGCGCGTGATACGTTTTTCGACTACCCGGTAACCCATCTCCTCAGCCAAATCGATCACTGTCCGGCGTGTGATACCGTCCAGAGCGGAGGTCAGGTCAGGCGTATAGATGATACCGTCGCGAACGATGAATACGTTCTCTCCGGAGCCTTCCATCACATAACCTTCAGCATCCAGCAGCAGGGCCTCGTCATAACCGTCGTGAATGGCCTCCTGCAGGGCCAGCATGGAGTTCATGTAATTGCCGTTGGCCTTGGCCCGGCACATGGTGATATTGACATGGTGGCGTGTGAATGAGGAGACGCGGATACGGATCCCTTTCTCCATATTCTCCGCACCCAGATAGGCGCCCCACTCCCAGGCCGCCACCATGCAGTGGACCCTGAGATTGTCGGCCCGTATTCCCATACCCTCCGACCCGTAAAAACACATGGGCCGAATATAGGCGGAGTCGAGATTGTTCTCCCTGACTGCGGCTTTCTGCGCCTCGTTGAGCGTCTCCCGGTCAAAGGGGATGGTCATGTTCAAAATATGCGCCGAGCGAAACAACCGATCGGTATGCTCCTGCAGGCGAAAAATGGCAGTGCCCTGCTCTGCGTGATAGGCACGCACACCTTCGAATACCCCCATCCCGTAGTGAAGGGTGTGGGTCAGCACGTGGGTCTTCGCCTCACGCCAGGGGACCATTTCGCCATCCAGCCAGATGACTCCGTCGCGGTCAGCCATTGTCGACATCATGGGAACATCTCTCGTTCAATATTTTTGTTCTGCATCAACCAGGACCAGATATCCTGCACCAGGGCCGCCTCTTCGGCCAGCTTCTGTCGCGGCACCAATGCCGGTTGATCCTGCAGCGCCGTGCGGTGATATGCCGCACGCAGCACCTTGTACACCCCCATCAGACGCTCCGCCGCGTGATTGCTCAACAGACCGAGCCCTGAGAGGGTCTCCAGCAGACGGATATTGTCACTCCAGACCAAGAGATCCGGGTGCTCGTGCGCCCACCGAAGGACCGTGTATTGAACCATAAATTCTATATCGACGATACCGCCCACTCCCTGCTTGAGATCAAACAGATCCGCACGGCTTCTGTCCAGATTGGCGCGCATCTTTTCGCGCATCTCCACCACTTCACTCTGCAGCTTGTCGGTATCCCGCGACTGCCCGAGAATTTCTCGCCGGATGGCGTCAAAACGATCCTTGACCCGCTGGTCGCCGGCAACCACTCGGGTACGGATCAGCGCCTGATGCTCCCAGGTCCAAGCACTATTCAACTGATAGGTTTCAAACATATCGAGCGAGCTGACCATCATGCCGGAATTGCCGTTCGGACGCAGGCGCATATCGACCTCGTAGAGTATCCCCGAGGGGGTCCGGGTCGTCATGATATGAATGATGCGTTGCGCCATGCGCGCATAAAAGACATCCACGGAGACCGGCTTATCGCCATCCGTCATGGCGTTCCGATCCGGGCAGCCGTGGAGAAAAACCATATCCAGATCGGAGCTGTAACCCAACTCGATCCCTCCCAACTTTCCGTAACCCACGACGGCAAATCCGGTCTCATCCGGCGCCAGGCCGGGAGGATGGCCGTGTCGTCTCGCCATCTGGCGATAGGTCAGGCGGATGACCTGCTCCACCACGCTCTCGGCAATCCAGGTCAGGTAGTCGCTGACAACCATCAGGGGAATCTGCCCGGTGATGTCGGCTGCCGCCACCCGCAACTGGTTACTCTGGGCGAACTGGCGCAGCCGCTCCATCTGCTCCTCCAGATCGTCCTGCTCGATACGCGAGAGCTGATCGGCAAGATCGGAGACAAGCTCGTCTCGTTTTAGCGGCGAATAGAGCCGCCGGGGGTCGAGCAGCTCGTCAAGCAGAATAGGATGACGGGTCAGGAGATTGGCAATCCAGGGGCTGACTCCCATGAGCTTCACCAATTGGGAGAGCACCATGGGATTTTCCACCAGCAGGGCAATGTAGGCGGTGCGCTGTACCACCGCCTCCAGCATCCCCAAGACCCGACGCAATGTTTCATCAGCCTTCTCAGACTGTCCCACCGCTTCCAGCAGCAGAGGCATCAGCTGACCGAGCCGCTCTCTGCCCTTGCTGCTCAACCTGCGGCAGGCATGGCTTGCACGAAACGCCTCCAGCAGTTTTAAAGCAGAGTCCGGTTGCTCAAATCCCGCAGCCTGCAGGGCCTCAGCGGCATGTCCCTCGTCCATAACACCGTGCCAGAGTCCAGCCAGGGATTGGGTCTCAGCTTCCGCCTCGGCCTGCGGCGCGGCAAAGACCATGTCGAAGTGGCCCTGTACCCGTTTTCGGTGCGCCTCGATTATCGGGACAAAGGTATCCCAGGAGCCGAATCCCATCGCTTTGGCCAGGCGTAATTTACCCGCCTCATCGGCTGGCAGCAGGTGTGTCTGCCTGTCCTGCCAGGCCTGCACTCGGTTCTCCACCAAACGCAGAAAAATGTAGGCCTCGCGCAGCTCCCGTACCACATATTCCGGCATCAGTTCCCTCGACTGCAGGAGTTGCAGGACATCAAGGATAGGCCGGATCTGCAATGCCTTGTCCCGGCCTCCGCGGATCAGCTGAAAGGCCTGCCCGATAAACTCGATCTCCCGTATACCGCCCGGCCCCAGCTTGATATTCGCCTCCATGCCTTTCTTATGCAGCTCGTTACTGATCATCTGCTTCATATCACGCAGGGATTCGATGGCGCTGAAATCGAGATAACGGCGATAGACGAAGGGACGCAACATCGCCATCAAGTCTGCCCCTGCCTCCATGTCGCCCGCCACCACCCGCGCCTTGATCATGGCATAGCGTTCCCACTCCCGCGCCTGGGAACCGTAATAGCTCTCCATGGCGGCAAAACTCATCGCCAGGGGGCCGACACTGCCGAAGGGTCGGAGACGAGTGTCGACGCGAAACACGAAACCATCCGCTGTGTGGTTGTCCAACGCCTGCACCAGCCGCTGACACAGGCGGATAAAAAACTGCTCGTTGGTAGACCGGCGGAGTCCATCAGTCTGTCCCGTCTCGGGATAGGCGAAAATGAGATCGATATCGGAAGAGAGATTGAGTTCACGCGCACCCAGTTTCCCCATGCCGAGCACGACCAGCGGTTGCGCTTCCCCCTCTGCATTGCGGGGGGTTCCCATATCCCTGCAGGTCCAGTCGTAGAGCAAACCAAGCGCCTGATCGATACAGGTATCCGCCAGGGCGGAGAGGTCCTCCAGTGTCTCATCGAGTGGCGCCAAACCGGCAATGTCCCGCCAGATAATGCGCACCATCTGCTCGCGACGGAAGCGCCGCAGACAGACTGCCAACGCTGTCTCATCGGCGACACCCTCCAACTGCCTTGCGAGCTTATCCCCCATCTCCTGTTCGGCGAACTGACGATCCAACTCACCCCGCATGGCGAGCCCGGAGAGCAGTTCCGGATGCCTGATCGAGGCCTGCGCCACATAGTCGCTCGCCTCCCATACCCGCATCAGTGTCTGCTGAAAATCGCCATCTTCTGGCAGGCTGAGTCCGGCATCCGCCAGATTCTCACGCCACTGCCGCCACTGTTTCTCTGTCTCTTGTTGTAGCTCTGCTTCTATACTCATAGCCGGGTTTCACATACCGATAGTCCGCCCAAAATGCCCATCGGGCAGCACCAACAAGGCGATTGTCATATAAGCGCTTCGCTGACCCTTTCCAAGGCCGGCATTTACCGATCCCAGTCTATCAGCAAATAACCCATTCAGGGTCCGTTGACACGTCCAGATATTCACTGCCCAGACCATTTTGCCCGGCATCCAGCAACCCGATCGGGAATCCAGGCCATGGTGTCACCCGTATCATCATCAGACACTCGCAAATGTTCATTACAGGTAGTACAGATGGACTGGCTAAATCTCATTTCGATACAGAGCATGGAACTCCTCTCTGCTCTGTTTATCTTTGTGATCGGACTCGGCGCACTGTTTGTCATCTCTCTCTTTGTCGTCGACATCTCCCAAACCAAAGACGCCATACGCCACAACTTCCCGGTTATCGGTCGATTCCGCTATCTATTCAGCCGATTGGGGGAGTTCTTCCGGCAATACTTTTTCGCCATGGACCGCGAGGAGATGCCTTTCAACCGGGCAGAACGTGACTGGGTTTACCTCTCCTCCGCCGGCGTCGACAACACCATCGCTTTCGGATCCACCAAACCCCTCAATGTCCCCGGCACCGTGCTCTTCATCAATACGCCATTCCCGACTCTGGACGAAGATGCCTTTCACCCGCCACCCGTTTTAATCGGACCAGGTTGCCGCGAGCCTTATGAGGCAGCCTCTCTGATACACATCTCTGGCATGAGTTACGGTGCTATATCGATCCCTGCGATTCGGGCCCTCTCCCATGGCGCCAGGTTATCGGGTTGCTGGCTCAACACTGGTGAGGGTGGACTCTCGCCCTACCATCTGGAGGGTGGATGCGATCTGGTATTTCAGATCGGCACCGCCAAATACGGCGTAAGAAATCAAGATGGCAGCCTGAGTGAAGAGAAACTGCTTGAGCTTGCAGCCATACCCCAGGTCAAAATGTTCGAGATCAAACTGAGCCAAGGCGCCAAACCGGGCAAGGGTGGGATACTGCCCGGGAGAAAGGTCACAGAGGAGATCGCATCCATCAGGGGTATTCCAGCCGGTAGAGACTCCATCTCACCCAACCGTCATCCCGAAATCTCTAACTTCTCCGAACTGCTGGATTTCATCAATCGTATTCGCCACATCACAGGTAAACCGGTCGGATTCAAAGCGGTGGTCGGCACCCATGACTGGCTGGAAGAGATGTGCGAGATGATCCATCAATGCGGCACGAACTGTGCGCCCGACTTCATTGCCATCGACGGGGGTGACGGCGGTACCGGTGCTGCCCCCATGCCGCTGATGGACAGTGTGGGACTGCCGATCAAAGCCGCCCTGCCGAAGGTTGTCGATATCCTGCAGCGACACGGATTGAGAGAGCGCATCAAAGTGATCGCTTCGGGAAAACTGATCAACCCCTCCGAGACCGCCTGGGCGCTGTGTGCCGGTGCCGACTTTGTGGTCTCAGCCCGCGGTTTTATGCTGGCGATGGGCTGCATCCAGGCGCTCAAATGCAACAAGAACACCTGTCCAACCGGGATCACCACACACAACAAACGTCTGCAGCGGGGACTCAACCCATTGGAAAAGGCTCAGCGTATCAAAAATTTTGTCGGCAAGATCCACTATGGCAGCGGCCTGATCGCACACTCTTGCGGCGTCCCGCACCCACGTGCCCTACGACGTCACCATTGTCAGATAGTGCAGGCGAACACGCTGCCGGTACCGCTTGATGAACTCTACCCTTACCAGGAGGCCCAGCCCGAATACCAATTGTCCGCCACTGCAAAAAGATCAGCCTGAAGAGATCAAAACAGCATCGACACCCGCTCAATCCTGATCACATTGGCCGACCTGCAATACAAGATGATAGAGCGGCAGTATTATATAGGCCCATGGACTAAAGGGTTTTCGACCTCAACTGCCCAATACGATGGAAACAATATAATTCAGTATTGATATCCAAACCACGTAAACGCCCCAACAGCATTTATCGATTGCATATTAAATACAGATCACGTGTCGATCAAAGAAGATAAGGAATAACTTGGGAGAGATCGTTTATGACCGCAGTGGCATGGCTACAGGATTTCTCCGATGATGAAAACAATAACCGGCTTCCAACCTCTGCGGACTCCGCCGCCGCCATATCAGACGGCTTATCACCGACCATCAGAGAATGCTTCATATCAATATCAAACTCGCGAGTGGCCTGTAGCAACATACCAGGCGCCGGCTTACGACAACCACTATCTCTGCGATATTCGCCGATTCCGTGAACTGGGTGATCGGGACAAAAATAGGTCTTGTCGATCTTACCTCCATGCATGACAAACTGCTCAGATACCCAGTCCATGAGCTGGATAAAATCAGCCTCTTTGAAGTACCCCCGGCCAATACCTGACTGATTGGTCACCACGATAACCAGGTATCCTGCGTGATGCGCCGCACTAACCAGGTCGAAAACCCCTTCAATAAACTCAAAGTTGTCACGCTTATACACATAAGCGTGGTCAACATTAACCACTCCATCGCGATCCAGAAAAAGCGCTTTACGCACCACTAAAACGCCAACAAACGCTGTATGTCAGTCAGACAAAGACTCTCACTCATGACTCTTCAGGCCGAAAGAAAGCACGCTCCACCAAACCACATATGATATGGCCAAGTATGAGATGGCCTTCCTGTATTTTCGGTGTTTTATCGCTTGGCACTTCAAGAAGATAATCACAAAGATCGGCCATCTCTCCACCACGATTACCCGTCATTCCAATACATACCAGACCATTATTTCGAGCCTCTACTAGCGCAGCCAAAATATTCTTGGAAGTACCGGAAGTTGAATAGCCGATAAAGACGTCTCCCTTTTGAGCATGCGCCTGCACTTGACGGGAGAACAGGCTTTCATAGCCGTAGTCATTTCCTACAGCAGTCAAAACAGATGTATCGGTAGTCAAAGCGATCGCTGGCAAACCCGGCCTATCAAATCCGAATCGACACACCAGCTCACCCGCAATATGCTGGGCATCCGCCGCACTACCTCCGTTTCCGGCAAGGAGCACTTTACCTCCCTGCCGGTAACTTTCTACGCAGGCCTTCGAGGCAAGCTCAACTTGTTTCATCAGCGCTGGATTACTCGCCATATCCGATATAACCCGCTGCGCCTCAGTTATTTGATTTAACACATACTGTTCCATCAAATCCTCATGCCATATAAACGTATTCTAATGCCTGGAGCAGACATCACTTTGATAAGTCCGGAATTGAGTGATTAACGACTAAACCGCCTGACTTTGCAGGCATAACGGTTACTGACAGCCCGTTTCACAATCGCATATAGGTATCACACTATACACTCTGTAAATCATCAACATGAATCCGATGCGTGCAGTCATAGGCATCCCACGCAACCGGCCTTAATATTGCCTGCCAGGTTTTCCTGCCGCAGTCTGCCTACTGATTTTAGCCCTGTCAATTAGCGCCAGGCATCCCGTGCAGGCTGTACAGATCATAGGCTTAGAAACCGTCTGGGCTTTGTAGGCCTGTGCGGACTTTGTGGTCTCAGCCCGCTGTTTTATGCTGGTAATGTACTGTATTTAGGCGCTCAAATATAACAAAAAAACACTTGCCCCACCGGGATCACTACACACAACGAACATCTACAACAGGGTCTCAACCCAATAAAAAAAGCGGAGCGCATCAAGAATTTTATCAGCAAGATCCTCCTACGGCAGCGGCCTGATCGCACACTCCTGTTGCGTCCCGCACCAGCGGTGCTCAACGCCACCACCATTGTCAGATTGCGCAGGCAAGCACGCTGCCGGTACCGCATGATGAACTCTACCCATACCAGGATACGCTGCCTGAGTATATGTCGCCCGCCACAATGGACACATCAGAACGTGAAACCGGAAAGCAAATATAGCCGGCCACCAGAAAATGTGCAGATCTTTACAACAAACTCATTCAGGCAAGCTAACCCAGGTAGTCCATTACCATCCAAAAAGGATACTTCCTAACACAAAAAAAGACGGCACCTTAAAGGTGCCGTCTCCCTGATGTTGTTATGATTAGAAACGATCAGTCACCGATCTTGATTTGAATAGCCTGTATCAGACGCACTATCTCAATCTCACAGGAAGCCACACACTGTGTAGGGCGTGATCAACTATTGTCTCCTGTCTTGAACTGGCTCAACAACCGACCAAGCTCATCGATCTCTCTTGTCATCTGCTCACTATTCTCATAGCTGAGAGAGGAATCTCTCGCAGTCTCTTCCGCCACATGAGAGATATCCGCGATATTGCGGTTAATATCTTCAGCCACTGCATTCTGTTCCTCAGCTGCTGTGGCAATCTGAGCACTCATCTGGGAGATGCCATCAACCACCTGAGTGATCTCCTCCAAAGCCTGATGGGCTCGACCGGCGTGGTTGACGCTTTCCGCCGCCTGATCCTGACTGGTCTCCATCACAGTCACCGTCCGCTTCACACCCGCCTGAAGACTCTCGATCATCTCCTGGATCTCTTCGGTAGAGTCCTGAGTCCGCTTGGCCAGGGTACGGACCTCGTCCGCCACAACCGCGAATCCACGACCCTGTTCACCGGCTCGCGCCGCCTCAATCGCGGCATTTAGAGCCAACAGATTGGTCTGGTCGGCAATCCCTCGAATCACATCAAGCACAGAACCGATTCGCTCGCTATCCATCGCCACATGCCGAACCGTCTCTACAGCCCGACTTACTTCGTTGGCCAGGCTATCGATACTCGAGGTCACCGCGTTCACCACATCGCGACCCGCATTCGCCTGGGAGTCAGCCTGCCTCGCTGCCTCCGCTGTCTGTGTCGTGTTCTGCGCCACTTCATGTACCGTGGCCGACATCTCTGTCATTGCCGTTGCTACCTGAGTAGTCTGCTCATGCTGCTTGTTAATACTCTCACTGGTATGTTCAGCCAGAGCGGCGAACTCCTTGACATTCAGACTTAAACTACCAGCTGCCTTGGATACACTACCAATCATCTTTTCAGTTTTATCGGCGAACTGATTATAGGCCCGTGACAAGCGCGCCACTTCATCTTTACCCTGCTCATCCATTCTCACGGTCAGGTCTCCATCAGCAGATGCAATGCCTTCCATTGCAATCGCAGCCTCACTAATTGGCTTCACCACACCTCGACTGATCACCCACACCAGTAGACCGATAACAGCTACAGAGACCAGACTCAAACCTACAACAAGAAAAAAGAGCGTGGAAAATGTAGATTCGAAGTAGGAGCGATCCTTGGCCAGAACCAGCACACCAATGGGTTTACCAGAAAAGTTCTTTACCGATGCAGCATAGAATGAGACAGGCGTATCGCCCACTTCTCCGTGGTCGAAGATCTCAGCACCCGGGGTTACTGCCGTCAACTCCTCCATACTCAAAAGGCCGTTATCCTTCATCGTTGAAGCGAACAGATCCATCTTTCCGTCACGATTGATATAGAGCTCAAGGTCCACTCCGTGAGTACTCGCATAATTGTCAAAAAATGACTGCCCAAAGGACATACCAAACTCAAGGGATCCCACATGCTTTCCCTGAAAATTGACAGGCACCAGGCCACGGACGCCGAGCCCGGCCACTCCCACTTCCAGTCCCTGGATAGCCTGTTTCGTTTTATTGGTTTCCAAGACAGTGAATCGGAAACCGGAGAGGTCATCTCCAAACTTCGCAGGTTTGTGCACTCTCAGGAATGATGTAGCTGGAGGCTCATGAAACTGAAATTGCCTCACACCATATTCACTTTTCAAATGAGCGAAACCAGGAACGAAAAGTTTCGACAATTGCTCACGATCACGTTCAGCGAAAGCCTCCTGGACTTCAGGGATACCCGCCACCAGCGCGCTCATGGCCCGTGCCAAACGGCCCTCAGACTCCACACTGGCAACCACATTCTCATAGATTTTGGAAATCTCATTCTCTTCAGCGGAACGGAGCATGTCCGTCATAAAACTGAATGTTGTGGCTTGGGTTACGAATAAAACCAGTACGACTGCCAGCACTGTGGCTGATACAAAACGTAGTGTGATGCCGATATTTCTAAACATGACGACGGGACTCCGAAACGATGACAGATCCGTCTGTCAAGAAAGACTCCAACCAATATGGGTAACGGCATCCGGGAAGGAATATTTAGGCTATCTCAATAAAAAAACCCGCACCTGTAAGGTGCGGGCTTTTTTGGCTTGGTGACTTGAAGACGGTAGGGGTTTTTTACATCATACCGCCCATACCACCCATGCCACCCATACCACCCATATCGCCCATCGGCGGCGCGGCAGCCTCATCCTTCGCCTCATCGGCCACCATGCACTCGGTGGTGATCATCAGACCGGCCACGGAGGAAGCGTTCTGCAGCGCGGAACGGGTCACTTTAGTGGGATCCAGAATGCCCATCTCCATCATGTCGCCGTACTGGTCGTTGCTGGCGTTGAAACCGAAGTTGCCTTCACCGGAACGGACCTTGTCGAGAACCACTGAGGGCTCACCACCCGCATTGGCGACGATCTGGCGCAGGGGCTCTTCCATGGCACGACAGGCGATGGAGATACCCACGTCCTGATCGTGATTCTCACCCGTGGTGTCACTGAGAGTCTGCAGGGCGCGCACCAGCGCTACACCGCCACCAGGGACGATACCCTCTTCCACTGCGGCACGAGTCGCGTGCAGGGCGTCTTCCACTCGGGCCTTCTTCTCTTTCATCTCCACTTCGGTGGCAGCACCGACCTTAATCACGGCCACACCACCTGCCAGCTTGGCGACACGCTCCTGCAGCTTCTCGCGATCGTAGTCTGAGGAGGTCTCTTCGATCTGGGCGCGGATTTGCTCGACGCGGGCCTTGATGTCGCCTTCCACACCGGCACCGTCGATGAGAGTGGTCTCTTCTTTGGTGATGGTGATCTTTTTGGCATTACCCAGGTCGTCGAGGGTCGCCTTCTCGAGAGAGAGACCGACCTCTTCGGAAATCACCGTGCCACCGGTCAGGATAGCGATATCCTGCAGCATGGCCTTACGGCGATCGCCGAAACCAGGGGCCTTGACCGCGGTGACTTTGACGATGCCACGCAGGTTGTTGACCACCAGGGTCGCCAGGGCTTCACCCTCGACATCCTCGGCGATGATCAGCAGAGGCTTACCCGCTTTGGCCACACCTTCCAGTACCGGCAGCAGATCACGGATGTTGGAGATCTTCTTGTCGTGCAGCAGGATGTAGGGGTCTTCCAGTTCGGCCGCCTGATTCTGCTGGTTGGTGACGAAGTAGGGAGAGAGATAGCCGCGATCGAACTGCATGCCTTCAACCACATCCAGCTCATTCTGCAGGGCAGTGCCCTCTTCTACCGTGATAACGCCCTCTTTACCGACCTTCTGCATCGCCTCGGCGATGATGTCACCGATATTGGTATCGGAGTTAGCGGAGATAGCACCCACCTGGGCGATCTCCTTGTCATCGGAACAAGGGCGGGAGACTGACTTCAGCTCCTCCACGGCAGCCATTACAGCCTTATCAATACCTCGCTTGAGGTCCATCGGGTTCATGCCGGCAGCGACAGCTTTCAGGCCTTCACGCACCATGGCTTGTGCCAGCACAGTGGCCGTGGTGGTACCATCGCCAGCCACATCGGAAGTCTGCGAGGAGACCTCTTTAACCATCTGTGCGCCCATGTTCTCCAGCTTATCTGTGAGTTCGATCTCCTTGGCTACGGAGACGCCGTCTTTGGTCACAGTGGGGGCGCCAAAGCTCTTCTCCAGTACCACGTTACGGCCCTTGGGACCGAGGGTCACTTTAACGGCGTTGGCCAGGGTGTTGACACCTTTCATCATGCGTTGACGGGCGTCGTCACCAAATTTCACTTCTTTTGCACTCATGTCTTGATTCCTTGGGAAAAATTACGTTTCGTCTAGTAAGGTGATATGAATTTAACGGGGGGAGAGGATCAACCCTCGATCACACCCATGATGTCCTCTTCACGCATGACGAGAACCTCATCACCACCCACTTTCACTTCGGTGCCTGAGTACTTACCGAACAGCACCTTATCCCCAACTTTGACGTCGAGCGGACGGACCTCACCGCTATCGGTGATCTTGCCGTTGCCGACAGCCATGACCTCGCCTTGGATAGGCTTTTCAGTGGCTGCATCCGGCAGCACGATTCCACCTGGACTGGTGCGCTCTTCTTCCATACGACGAACGATCACACGATCGTGCAACGGACGAATATTCATCGACTCTGTTCTCCTGAAAAATGGATATTTAAAAAGTATATATTTCGTTATGTCTCGGACACGCGCTGTTAGCACTCGCCAGAACTGAGTGCTAATAATAGAGGCAAAAACGGGTTAGTCAAGGCCATCCAAAGAGATAATTATCTGAAAACCTCGATAAGCGCGGACTCTTTGTCCGGTATGTGTGATAATTGTCCGTTCAACCTTAGAAAAGACCGACTATAGAGGCCCATCATGAGACAAGCGCAAGAGGGAGATACCGTCCGTATCCACTACACCGGCACCCTGGATGACGGTACCCAGTTCGATTCATCGGCGGGTAACGACCCCATTGAATTCACCCTCGGCAACAAAACCGTGATTCCAGGTTTCGAGGATGGCGTCAAAGGGATGCAGGTCGGCGAACAGAAGACGGTCCATATCACAGCGGAAGATGCCTATGGTGAGCGCAACGACTCTCTGGTCGAACAGGTGCCTTTGCAACATTTTCCGGACGACCTTGAACTCAAGGTCGGCATGCATCTGCAGGCACAAAGCCCCAACGGTGAAAACTTCAATGTAGTGGTCACTGCGCTGACCGACGAGGCAGCCACCATTGACGGTAACCATCCATTGGCGGGCGAGGCACTGAACTTCGATCTTGAACTGGTGGAGATCGTATAGAGCGTCATCTATACCCGTCTCGCCGTTAGGCCCACTCAATCACCCAATTCCAGGAGACGATCGTGGCGGAAGGTAAGAAAGAGAAAAGCAAAAAACCCACAAAAATCGACAATAAAGTCTACGAAAAAGAGCTGTTCAAACTTCAGCTTGAACTGGTCAAGCTACAGGAGTGGATCAAGCACAAAGGCCTCAAGGTTGTAGTGATCTTCGAGGGCCGAGATGCGGCCGGCAAGGGTGGCGTCATCAAACGCATCAACCAGCATCTCAATCCTCGCATCAGCCGGGTGGTTGCCCTTCCCGCACCTACCGAACGACAACAGACACAGTGGTATTTCCAGCGCTATGTGCCCCACCTGCCTGCTGCTGGTGAGATGGTGCTGTTTGATCGCAGTTGGTACAACCGCGCCGGCGTCGAGAAGGTCATGGGATTCTGCACCGACGAAGATTACCAGGAGTTCATGCGCTCATGCCCCGAGTTTGAGCGTATGCTGGTACGCTCAGGCATTATCCTTATCAAATACTGGTTCTCCGTCTCGGACGAAGAGCAGGAACGACGGTTTCAGAGCCGCCTGGAAGAGCCGCACAAGCGCTGGAAACTGAGCCCGATGGACCTGGAATCACGCTCCCGCTGGGTAGAGTACTCCAAAGCCAAAGACGAGATGTTCGCCCATACCGATATCAAGCAGGCCCCCTGGTATGTGGTCCACTCGGATATCAAAAAGCATGCGAGACTCAACTGCATCGCCCACCTGCTCAGCATGATTCCGTACGAGGACCTGACGCCGGAGCCCATCGAACTGCCTCACCGGAAAGATAGTACGGGTTACGTAAGACCGCCGATCACCGACCAGACCTTCGTGCCGGACATCTATCCCTAAGCTCAACCTTCACCACTACTTGTGGGGAGAGGATTCATCCTCTTCCCGCCGGAATTCCCCCTCGATCACATCCTGCCGATGGTGAGAACCCGGCTGTTCAGGATCCAGCGGCCGGAGAATACCGCTGCCCTGTAGTCCGGCAGTCAACAGCCATCGGCGAATCGGCGGCACCAGAAAGACAAACCCCACCACATCGGTAATAAAACCCGGTAAAAGCAGAAGCAGACCGCACACCAACAGCACCGCGCCCTCCATCACCTCAATGGCAGGCATTTCGTTGCGTTGCGTCATCTCCCTTACACGCATGAGGGTGGAAAACCCCTGGATACGCACCATCAATCCACCCACCAGGGCAGTAAAGATGGTAAGAAAAATGGTCGGAAAAGCGCCTATCTGAGAGCCGACCTTGATCAGAAAATAGAGTTCGGTCAGAGGGATACCGACAAACAACAACAGAAAAAGCAATACGGGATTCATCGGGAAAGCTTACGCCCAGCCTACAGACAGAACAAGTCAATCAACAACCCCCTGCACTTTGCCTCCGCTGGTTCGATAGTGTATTTTCCCCCGATGCCGACAACGCACCTCTTGATCCTCTCGACCGCACCGGACCCTGAGACAGCAGAGCAGCTTGCCAATGCACTGATTGAGCAGCGGCTTGCCGCCTGCGTCAATCTGCTTCCCCAGATCACATCCCTCTACGAGTGGAAGGGGAAACTACAGAAATCCGGTGAGGTGCTGATGATGATCAAGAGCACAAAACAGAACTATTCGGCGTTGGAAGCAGTGCTCCGGGCAAAACATCCCTATGAACTTCCGGAAATCCTTGCAGTCCCTGTTGAACAGGGGCTGCAAGGCTACCTCGACTGGGTGGAGAGATGCACAAATACCAAAATTACCTGATTCTGTTTCTGCTACTGCTGGGCCTGGCAGGCAATTGCCAGGCCGCATGGCAGGAAGACGACCTGCTGATGCCCGATCAGGCATTCCAGATCTCCGGCCAAACCGATGGTGACGATAAACTCATCATCGAGTGGCGGGTCGCCGACGGCTACTACATGTACCGCGACAAGATCCATTTCGAGACCGACTCAATCGGTATTGAGCTGGGACAACCGACCCTGCCTGAAGCGAAGATCAAGCATGACGAATTTTTCGGTGATGTGGCCATCTACAGAGACCAGGTGAAGACCACTCTGCCGCTCAAGCGCATCCAGGGCTCCAGCGATACCATTCTGCTCAAGGCCCGTTCACAGGGCTGTGCGGACCAGGGGATCTGCTTTCCCCCCCATATCCAGGAGATCAGACTGGCACTTGCCCCCATCGAATCGCAGGCAGAACCGCTGGACAGTCCACAGACCGGACAGACACTGCTGGCCGGCGATCTCTTCTCCAACGATCCGGCTGAAGACGAACTGCTCGACCCCGAGGAGGCCTATATCCTTGCTGTCAATGTTGAGGATGGGACCCATGTCCGTCTCAACTGGAAGATCGCCAAGGGCACCTATCTTTACAAGGACAATATAAAGCTCTCACTGGCGGAGAATCCGGATGTCGCCATCGGAAGCTATCAACTGCCCGAGGCGGAAATCAAAGAGGACTCTATCCGTCCCGATGGCTCCATCGGTGATGTGCCTGTCTACCATGATTCAATCGACCTCAAAGTACCGCTTTTACGCAGCGGCGCCTCGCCCCAGAGCATAGCGCTGGAGGCAAAATACCAGGGCTGCGCAGAAATTGGCGTCTGCTATCCACCGATTACTAAAACCTTCAACCTTAACCTACCGGGAATCTCAGCTGCCGAGGCAAGCGAGATGCCCCCTCCCTCCGGAGAAACTGCAGTCAGCGCATCGGTCGGGGAAGACATACCCATCTCAGAGCTGGACCAAATCGCCAACACCATGAAGGGGGGGTCCACCCTTTTAATTGTCAGCGTATTCTTCCTGCTGGGCCTGGGCCTTGCCTTTACGCCCTGCATCTTTCCGATGATCCCAATACTCTCAGGCATCATCGCTGGACACGGGGATAAGATCACCACAAAGAAGGCCTTTACCCTATCGCTCGTCTACGTCCTTGCCATGGCGCTGACCTATACGGCCGCCGGCGTCCTGGCTGGACTCTTCGGTGGTAACCTGCAGGCCTATTTTCAGAATCCGTGGATTCTTAGCACCTTTGCACTGGTTTTCGTCCTGCTGGCCCTCTCCATGTTCGGTTTTTACGATCTTCAGTTGCCCAGCTCCCTGCAGAGCAAACTCTCCGAGGTCAGCAACAAGCAGTCGGGCGGATCGATTACTGGCGTCGCCATCATGGGATTCCTCTCCGCTCTGATCGTAGGGCCCTGTGTAGCACCTCCCCTGGCCGGCGCTCTGATCTATATCGGCCAGACTGGGGATGCGATGCTGGGCGGTCTGGCGCTGTTCGCACTCAGCACGGGCATGGGAGCGCCTCTGATCGCCATCGGCACATCCGCCGGAAAGCTGCTGCCTCGCGCAGGCAGTTGGATGGATGCGGTCAAAGCCGTCTTCGGTGTTGCTCTGCTGGGCGTTGCCATCGTCATGCTGGAACGCATCATACCTGAAGAGATCGCCATGCTGCTCTGGGGCATTCTGTTGATCACCTCAGCCATCTACATGGGCGCCCTGAGGCATCTGGAGATCGAGGCCGGCGGTTGGCAAAAGCTCTGGAAAGGACTGGGGATGGTATTCCTGATTTACGGCTCCCTGATGCTGGTTGGTGCCGCTGCGGGCGGCAAAGACACCTTACAGCCCTTGCGGGGTATCGCCTTCTCAGGTGGCAGCGGCGGCGCTGCACATAATGAATTGGTCTTCACCCGCATAAAGAGCCTCGAAGACCTGAACCGGGAGGTCGCTTCAGCCAGCGCTGAGGGACGGTCGGTCATGCTCGACTTCTATGCCGACTGGTGCGTCTCCTGCAAGGAGATGGAAAAGTACACTTTCTCCGATCCGGAAGTCATCCGGGCGCTGAGCAACACCCGTCTACTACAGGCCGACGTGACAGCGAATGATGAAATCGACCAGGCCCTGTTGCAGGGGCACTTCGGCCTACCTGGACCACCCGCCATCTTTTTCTATGGCACCGACGGAAAAGAACGTAAAGGATTCAGAGTGGTTGGATTTGTGCCTGCGGATGAGTTTGCAGATCATGTGAACCGCGCTATCCGTTAGGTGTACAAGGGCCTGCGAAGCCCTGGCACCTGGCAGACGGGCACGCACCAGATTGGTGCGGCCGCGCTGAAAATCAAGGGCGGACCCCACAGAAACACCTAAGAAACTGCCCCGATCTTCACATATATTGCATTGAAACTAGACAAAATCAACATGATCTTGCAGAATTTAGGTACTCCCGGACAATTGAAACCATCATTAACCTGATTAGCCTGAAATAGATGGCAGCAATGACTGCCAGACTCATGACACGCTTTCGGAAATCAATACATGGCAACCCTGCTGATACTCAACGGCCCGAATCTGAACCTGCTCGGCACCCGGGAGCCCACGCATTACGGCCATGAAACCCTCGAGACCATTCAGCGCCAGTTAGAAACCATCGCAGAATCATCGGGACACCAGATCGATTTCCGTCAGAGCAACGCAGAACATGAGATGGTCAATTGGGTACATGAAGCAGCGTCCAACGACACTGCATTTATTATCATCAATCCTGCCGCTTTCACCCATACCAGTGTTGCGCTGCGGGACGCCCTGATTGCCACGGATATCCCCTTCATCGAAGTCCACCTGTCAAACGTACATGCCCGGGAGCCGTTCCGCGCACACTCTTATTTTTCCGATAAAGCCGTAGGCACCATTACAGGCCTGGGCGCGCAAGGCTACGACCTGGCTTTACAGGCCGCGATTGCGCGACTCGACAAATAAAATTTTTAGAGACCGAATAACATGGATATACGCAAAGTAAAAAAACTGATCGAATTGCTGGAGGAGTCGGATGTTGCCGAAATCGAAATTCACGAAGGTGAAGAGTCGGTAAGAATCAGCAGACACGGCTCCCTGCCTGTCGCTGCTGCAGCCCCCGCCGTGATGCCCCAGGCACCCGCCCCGGCTCCACAAGCACCCGCCGCCGCACCGGCAACGGATGACACCACTGAGGAGATCGAGGGCCACGCAGTAAGATCCCCCATGGTCGGGACCTTTTACCGCTCACCCTCTCCCGGTAGCAAACCCTTTGTTGAAGTAGGCCAACAGGTCTCGGTAGGCGATACTCTGTGCATCATCGAAGCCATGAAAATCCTCAACCAGATCGAGTCTGATAAGTCCGGTACGGTGAAGCAGATCCTGGTGGAGAACGGCGAACCCGTTGAGTACAACGAACCACTCTACATTATTGATTGAGCTAACCCATGATAGAAAAGATTGTTATCGCCAATCGTGGCGAGATTGCGTTGCGCATCTTGCGTGCATGCAAAGAGCTTGGCATCAAGACTGTAGCGGTTCACTCAGAAGCTGACCGGGATCTCAAGCATGTCCTGCTTGCCGACGAATCGGTCTGCATCGGCCCCGCGCCATCCGCGGAGAGCTACCTCAACATACCGGCCATCATCAGTGCGGCGGAAGTCACCGATTCCGTAGCCATCCACCCCGGGTACGGCTTCCTTTCCGAGAACGCGGATTTTGCAGAACGCGTGGAAAACAGCGGCTTTATCTTCATCGGTCCCAAGGCGGATACTATTCGCGTCATGGGCGACAAGGTCGCAGCCATCGAGGCGATGCAAAAGGCGGGAGTTCCGACTGTCCCAGGATCCGACGGACCGCTGGACGGCAACGGTAAACGCACTAGGGAGCTGGCAGCTAAGATCGGCTATCCGGTGATCATAAAGGCCGCAGGCGGAGGCGGCGGACGCGGTATGCGCGTGGTCCATAGCGAGGCCACACTGCTCAATGCCGTCGCCATGACTAAAGCAGAGGCGGAAGCCGCCTTCGGCAACGGCATGGTCTATATGGAGAAGTTCCTTGAGAACCCTCGGCATGTGGAATTCCAGATCCTCTCCGACACCCATGGCAACGCCATCCATTTGGGTGAGCGTGACTGCTCCATGCAGCGTCGTCATCAGAAAGTGGTGGAAGAGGCCCCCGCACCGGGCATCACTGAACAGCAACGCAATGACATCGGCGGCCGCTGTGCCGAGGCGTGCCGCCAGATCGGATACCGGGGCGCCGGCACCTTCGAGTTTCTCTATGAAAATGGAGAATTCTATTTCATCGAGATGAACACCCGGGTCCAGGTCGAGCATCCGGTTACCGAGCTGATCACCGGTATCGACATCGTTAAAGAGCAGATTTTCATCGCCGCCGGAGAGCCACTCAGCTACAAGCAGGAGGAGATCAAGCTGCAGGGACACGCCGTCGAGTGCCGCATCAACGCGGAAGATCCAGAGAACTTTCTCCCCAGCCCAGGCAATATAGACCAGTTGCACACACCAGGCGGCCCTGGCGTCAGGGTCGACACACATATCTATAACGGATACAGAGTCCCTCCTTACTACGATTCCATGATCGGCAAGCTGGTTACCCATGGCGAGACTCGGGAGTCTGCCATCGCCCGCATGCGTATCGCACTACAGGAGATGGTTATCAGCGGCATCAAGACCAACATCCCCCTGCATATCGATATCATGCGCGACAGCGCCTTCCAGAAAGGCGGCGCAAACATCCACTATCTGGAAAAGAAACTCGGTCTTTGATGCACGTGATGAGAGGCATGGTCAATGAGACCTTGCCTCTCATCCACGCCAGGCAGCCAAGACTGGTCGATACAATCAGACCCCGGGCTCTATTCGAATCGCGCGTTGGAAAGAAGCGCTTCCACGATCCCGTCCGTCAAAGGACCAGCGATCTAATATGCGAAGCTCGAGTCCTTTTCCACAACATAGAGGCTTTGATTGTCGAACTCCCTGCCTTTTATCCAGAAGGCGGAGGCCGACTCTCCAGATATTGTCAAATATTCCGTAGCTTCGGATATACCCATAATTTTACGTGACAGTTCAAGCGCTTGCTTGTCTGCATTTGGCCTTCCCAGTGATGCGAAGAATTGGTGGAGATCACCCACCGACAATCTCTCGAAAATACCCTCCTCCCTGAGCCCGCCCGTTGCTTTTCTCTCATCCATCAACAGTAGCGAGATATTGCCCTGCCCATTAGTCGAATTTAACTGATACGACAGACTGATCGCCGGCATGTTCATATGCAATACGTGAACTTTCCTCAGCTTGCTTCTCGGCAGCTGCAAGCTCAGCCGGTCAAACTGAATGGGGATACAGTCGTCACAGCTCGAATCAGCGTTTGGCCATGTTTGACTTTTAAACATCTCACCCTCGCCACCAGAGCAAGATACAGAACTGAAAACCAACAATGCTATGGCCAATAAAATCCTTTTCACTCTCTTCCTCCTTCAACCAAGCATGGAAGCTAATCTGAGTTCCCGATCCCAGTTTCGAATGACCATCTGAACACAGGTGTGTGCCAGCCCATCCCCATCGATCGAACGGCGCTTTTAGAAATATTCTTCACCAGCCAGGCTATCTTTGCCTTACCTCCAGGGGGTCTGGGCACCCAGTTGAGTGCTTTGGTGCACCTCTTCGCCTCTTCAAGCATGCAACCAAAAACCTCCGCCACACGTTCATTAACGTCCAGTTTCCAGCTTCCGCTTCGGCCAATGGAATAAAACTCAATAGTCGTTTGCCGAACCTGCTCCTTGTCCAGTCCTGATGCCATAGCGCCTCCTTGCGTATAACGCGGCTATCAAAATAATAGAACTTGCTTGATAATCTCGGATCCCATTTACTCCCCACCTTGGAGCCTATCAAAAATGGTCTCATGGCTACAGCTCTCCATCGACACCAGCGAAGCCGAAGCGCCGCTGTATGAACTGGTTTTTCAGAACCTCGGCGCGCTCTCGGTCACCATGGGCGATGCGGGAGACCAGCCGCTGTTGGAGCTGCCTCCGGAAAGTCAGCAGCTCTGGAACCAGACTCGTGTCACCGCACTTTTCGATGGAGACCAGGACCCCAAACGGCTAAAACAGGCCCTCATTGAAACACTCAATACGGAGCAAGCCGATCGAATCGTATGGGAAAGGATCGAGGATAGAATCTGGGAACGAGAGTGGCTGGAGCATTTCAAACCCATGCAATTTGGACGAAGACTCTGGATATGCCCAGAGGGCCACTCGGTAACGGAACCCGACAGCGTAGTGATACAGCTTGACCCAGGACTGGCTTTTGGCACCGGCACACACCCCACCACCGCGCTCTGTCTCGAGTGGCTTGACGGTCTGGATCTGGTTGGCAAGACGGTGATCGACTATGGCTGTGGCTCGGGTATTCTGGCAATTGCCGCCCTCAAACTCGGTGCAGCATCTGCCATTGCGGTCGATCACGATCCCCAGGCACTGCAGGCGACCCGAGACAACGCCGAAAAGAACAGCGTCAGTGAAAAGGTCACAACCCAACTGCCGGAAGAGGTTGCCGATACGCCTGCGGATATCCTGGTTGCAAATATACTCGCCGAGCCCTTAGTACAACTCGCACCCACCCTGAACGCCTTGCTAAAGCCGGGAGGCAGTCTGGCCCTCTCAGGGATCCTGGTGGAGCAGCACTCGGATATATTCGCGCGATATCAACCATTCACCCATCTGTCTCTGCCAGAACGGTGCGACGAGTGGATACTCGTCTCAGGCACTAAACCCATTTGACGCATTTCCCAGGAGGAGATGGATGAAAGATGTTGCCAGTCAGGCCGCTTCCGTCTAACTTAAAGGTCCCAAAAGACGTCTTTATCTGAACCATGCTGACTCAGTGCCCACACTGCAAGACCCTGTTCCGTATCGGACCGGAACAACTCAAGGTCGCCGATGGCAAGGTACGCTGCAACCAGTGCAACCAGGTTTTCAACGCCCTGCTTCGTCTGCATGAATCCCCTGTCGACTTTCTTCAACAGGAGGAGGCGGATGGGTCCTCATTGGATGCCGACCCTACCGATCTTGACCTGGAGGAATTGGACACCGAACAGGAGGAAACCGAACACAACGATCCTGACCAGGAACCCTGGAACTCTGATCAAGAGGAAACCGAGCCTTCTCTAGACGATACGGAATCACCCCCAGATGATGAGTCACCAGGTTCATCCGACAGTGGACCGGAAGATAGAAATAGCGACCAGGATAACGTTGAACCTGATGCATCCACGAAAGCCGATGTAGATAAGGAAAACGCCAACTCTGAATATATCCTGGAACAGGATGACGGTCTCGAGACCGAACCGGACTACCTCGACGCCGGCACCGAATCCCAGATGTCGGAGCTACTGGACCGGGACACTGACACCTCACTGTTAATGGCTGACGAGAAGACGGAAGCATCAGCCGAGGTCATCGAATTTGTCACTAACGAAACACCGGATGCAGAATCTGCAGGAGATACGCTTCCCGACGGTTACGACTTCGGTGACAGCATCCTGAAAGATGGGGTCATCGACACTCTTGAAGGCCGACCGGATTACGACTCCATACCCTCATTTCGCGCCCATACCGACGAACCAGATCCGACCACACAACCGCCTGCAGACGACAAAGCCCTCACTTTTGAAGCGGATGAGACCGCTACGCAGCACACATCAAGCCGCACTTTTTGGCTGGTGGGCTCACTGGTACTGCTCATACTACTCAGCAGTCAGCTCACCTGGCAATTTCGTCATGAACTGATTCAATACGATGTCGGTCGCCAGGTTTTAGGGCTCTTTTGCCAGATTGCGGGGTGCGAAATACCAATACGGAAAGACACGACAAAAATCGTCATTCAAGAACGCAATCTCAGTACCGATCCAGATGAGCCTGATGTCCTCTTCATGCAACTCTACATGGTCAATACCGCACCTTATGAACAACCCTATCCAAAGCTGCAATTGAGCCTGTACAACGACAATGGAAAACTTGTTGCACGCCGCATCTTCGCGGCAGATGAATATCTGCCTGACGACAATAAGAATCGATCCATGATGCCAAAGGCGGAAACGGTCCTCGCTGAAATGAGAGTCATCGACCCTGGTAATGAGGTCACCGGGTTCTCCTTCGATTTTCTTTAGAATTCGTCAAAACCAATACTGGATAATTACCATTCTCATTTTATGAGTGTTGGAATCTTTTACACTGCTCAAAAATCCATTTTTCAATGAGATTTAACGGCTTAGTCGGAAGCCTTAGAGCCAGTTCGCACATACGCACTTTATTGGTACCGTACCCAGGTCAATTGAAGTCAATTTTAGTTTTGATTCCGCCACGCAATAGCGGTAGTATCCCAACCCCTTCTCGATCAAGAACAGCCCCCGTTAAGAAGGGCGGATTGAATGCAAATCGGACCCTATAAGCTAGACAACAATCTGTTGCTTGCGCCCATGGCGGGTGTTACCGACAGACCTTTTCGCCAACTCTGCAGAAAGCTGGGAGCAGGCTTGGCCGTGTCCGAAATGATCTCTGCCGATGCCGCGCTTTGGGGGACCCGTAAAAGCGTGAAGCGACTTGACCATCGAGGTGAAGAGGGTCCGATTGCGGTACAGATACTGGGCTCGGATCCCGGAATGATGGCTGATGCAGCCAGAGCCAATATCGAGTTTGGCGCACAGATTATCGATATCAACATGGGCTGCCCCGCCAAAAAAGTCTGCCGCAAAGCGGCCGGATCCGCACTACTGAAGGATGAGTCCCTGGTAGCCGAATTATTGCAGGCAGTCGTGGATGCCGTCGAGGCGCCGGTCACCCTAAAAATACGGACAGGACAGAGCAAGTCGGAAAGAAATGGAGTCAGAATCGCAAAAATTGCTGAACAAGCAGGCGTTCAGGCCCTGTCGGTCCATGGTCGGACGCGCGCCTGCAAGTTTGCCGGTGAAGCCGAGTACGACACCATTCGACAGATCAAACAACAGATTGGCATACCGGTTATCGCCAACGGGGACATCGATTCCCCAGAGAAAGCCAAGCAGGTACTCGAAGTCACAGGCGCCGACGGTCTGATGATCGGCCGCGCAGCACAAGGAAGGCCCTGGATCTTCCGGGAGATCGGCCACTATCTGGAGAAGGGGACACTACTGCCGTCTCCAGACCCCCGTTGGGTGGCAGATATTCTGCTCGAGCACCTGGCTCAGCTTTACATTTTCTATGGGGAAAAGATGGGCACCCGAATCGCCCGCAAACACATTGCCTGGTATAGCAAGCGTCACCCCAACGGTGCGCAATTCAGGGACAACATCAATCGAACGGAATCAGCCAGCCAGCAACTGCGTTACACGCGCGAATTTTTCGAGCGCCAAAGAGAGAAAGGGGAACTGGCGGCATGAACATCGACGCAAGTCTGTTCAATAAAGACAAAGAGAGCCGGCTGACGGTCACGCACAGCAAGAAGTCTGAACCGTTGCGCCAATGCGTCAGTGACGCGATGCAACGATATTTCCAGAATCTCAATGGCCATGGCGCGAATAACCTCTACCGTCTGGTCATGAATGAGGTGGAAGCGCCACTGCTGGAGAGCGTGATGAAACACACCGGCGGTAATCAGACACTGGCAGCCTCGATTCTCGGCATCAGTCGCAGTACATTACGCAAGAAGCTCTCTCAGTACGATCTGGACTGAAGAACTTCTAGGCCCATACACACGGGCAGTCGTCCAATGCGATGATATACAGCGCATTCGGCGACTGCCCGATTTACGTTAAACAAGATAGAGAAAACCAGCCATGGCATCGATAAAGCGCGCTCTCATCAGCGTATCCGACAAAACCGGCATCGTCGAATTCGCCCGCAACCTCGCCGACAGAAAGATCGAAATCCTATCCACCGGCGGCACCGCCAAGCTACTGACGAAAAGCGACATCCCCGTCACCGAGGTTTCTGAGTACACCGGGTTTCCCGAGATGATGGACGGGCGGGTCAAGACCCTGCACCCGAAAATTCATGGCGGCATACTCGGCAGACGCGGCACCGATGACTTGGTTATGAAAGAGAACGGCATCGGCGCCATCGATCTGATTGTGGTCAACCTATACCCGTTCGAAGAGACAGTCGCCAATCCCGATTGCGACCTGCCCACAGCGATCGAGAATATCGATATCGGCGGCCCCACTATGTTGCGTGCCGCGGCCAAGAATCATCAGGACGTCACGGTTGTCGTCGATACTGACGACTACACGCGGGTGCTGCAGGAGATGTCGGAAAACGACAACGCCGTAACCGACGCCACCCGTTTCGACCTGGCGGTAAAGACCTTCGAGCACACCGCCCGTTATGACGCCGCCATTGCCAACTACCTCGGTACGCGTGTCGGCGCCGAACCCAGCGATTTTCCCCGCACCCTCTCACTGCAGTTCAAGCAGAGTCAGACCATGCGTTACGGTGAGAACCCCCATCAGAAGGCCGCCTTCTATGTGGAACACCGCATTGAGGAAGCCAGTGTCGCTACCGCCACACAACTTCAGGGCAAGGAACTCTCTTACAACAACATCGCCGATACCGATGCCGCCTTGGAGTGCGTCAAGAGTTTTGACGAGGGTCCCGCCTGCGTCATCGTCAAACACGCCAACCCCTGTGGCGTCGCCTACGGTGCAAATCTGCTGGAGGCCTACGACCGCGCCTACAGCACCGATCCCGAATCCGCCTTCGGCGGCATCATTGCTTTCAACGGAGAACTGGACGGAGAGACGGCCAAAGCCATTGTGGCTCGTCAGTTCGTCGAGGTGATCATCGCCCCCAAGGTTTCTGCCGCAGCCATCGAGGAGGTAAGCAGTAAGAAGAACGTGCGCCTGCTCTCCTGTGGAGAGTGGACCAGTGAAGCCATCCATCGCACCGAATACAAGCGCGTCAACGGCGGTCTGCTGGTGCAGGACGCCGACCTGCAATTGAACAAAGAGATTCAGGTAGTCACCAAACGCCAACCCACCGAACAGGAGATGCGCGATCTGCTCTTCACCTGGCGGGTGGCCAAATATGTCAAATCCAACGCCATCGTCTATGGCCGGGACGGTATGACCATCGGTGTCGGCGCCGGTCAGATGAGCCGGGTCAACTCCGCACGCATCGCCGGCATCAAAGCGGAGCATGCCGGACTGGAAGTCAAGGGGTCGGTAATGGCTTCAGACGCCTTTTTCCCCTTCCGGGACGGCATCGATAATGCAGCAGAGGCCGGGATCGCAGCTGTGATACAACCCGGCGGTTCCATGCGCGACGAGGAAGCTATCGCCGCCGCTGACGAGCATGGCATGGCCATGGTCTTTACCGGCATGCGCCATTTCCGCCACTGAGCGGGTAAGATAGTTCCCGGCACCGTGCCGACCTGAGCCATCTCGGCAAGGATGCCGAGACACCGAACCAAGTCAAAAAAAATATCCGTAATAGAGTTGGACCCCGAACGAAAATGAACATACTTGTCATCGGCTCAGGCGGCCGTGAACATGCCCTGGCCTGGAAAGCAGCCCAATCCCCTCTTGCAGACAAGGTCTTTGTCGCGCCAGGCAACGCCGGCACGGCACTGGAAGCCAGGCTGGAAAATGTGGATATCGGCGTCAACGATATTGAAGCGTTGGTCGACTTTGCAAAAGAGAAAGGTATCGCACTGACTATAGTCGGTCCGGAAGCCCCATTGGTCATAGGTATCGTCGATGCGTTTCAGGCGGCAGGCCTGAAATGTTTTGGCCCAAGCCGTGAAGCGGCGCAATTGGAGGGATCAAAATCGTTCACCAAGGACTTCCTCGCCCGTCACAATATCCCCACTGCCGACTACCGCACATTCACCGATACCGACCCTGCGATCGCCTACCTGAAAAAGGTTGGCGCGCCGATCGTCGTCAAGGCGGATGGACTGGCTGCGGGCAAAGGCGTCATTGTCGCCATGGATCTCGAGGCTGCCGAGAAAGCAGTCCGTGACATGCTGGCCGGCAATGCCTTCGGAGAAGCGGGACACCAAGTGGTCATCGAGGAGTACCTGGAAGGTGAAGAGGCCAGCTTTATCGTCATGGCGGATGGCAAACATGTACTGACCATGGCCACCAGCCAGGATCACAAGCGCATTGGCGACGGTGACACCGGACCCAATACCGGCGGCATGGGCGCTTATTCACCGGCCCCTGTAGTCACAGAGACGGTACACCAGCGCATCATGGATCAGGTGATTCTGCCAACAGTCAAAGGCATGGCTGACGAGGGACACCCCTATACCGGTTTTCTCTACGCCGGCCTCATGATCACAGCCGACGGCACACCCAAAGTCATTGAATACAACTGCCGATTCGGTGACCCGGAAACTCAGCCCATTATGTTACGCATGCAATCCGATCTTGTTGCTCACTGCCTATCTGCACTTGATCAGCAGCTCGATAGAGAGAGCACCACATGGGATCCCCGTGCCGCGGTAGGCGTGGTACTGGCCGCAGGCGGCTACCCTGGAGCCTATGGAAAAAATCTGCCCATCAGCGGCCTGCCAGCGCCAGAAAGCGGTGACGCTAAGGTCTTTCATGCAGGAACATCGCTGCTCAACGATCAGATTGTCACGGCGGGCGGTCGCGTTCTCTGCGCTACAGCGCTGGGAGATTCCGTTACACAGGCCCAGGCGCGCGCTTATGAACTAACCCGATCCATACACTGGGATGGGGTCTATTTCCGCACCGATATCGCCTATCGCGCCATAGCCAGAGAAGAGAAGCACTGAACACCACCGAACCAAACCTGAATGTGATGCCCTATCGCGATCTCTTTCGGGTCTTATTCGGTCTGACACTACTCCTGGTTGGCTATCTATCATTTGGTCAATTGAATGAGGCGCCGGTTGCAAACGTCAATGACAAATTTGGACATGCAACGGCATTTCTCTGTCTGGCTCTCCTGCTCGACTTCGCCACGCCAAAGCATCGTTGGGGGTGGATAAAAATACTCCCCCTGCTGGCTTACGGCTTGTTCATTGAAGTCGTCCAGTACTATCTACCCTACCGGGAGTTCTCTCTTTGGGATCTGGCGGCCGATGGCCTCGGATTACTGCTCTACCCACTTTGTTATCCTCTGTTAAAGCAGATTCCCGTCTTGGCACTACGCTGGAATAGTGCTACCAATTAAAGGCAAAGAAGCGGAAAACGAAGAATCACACTGATGAGTACAGAGCAACAGAGTGCATTCAAATACGACTACCTAGGATCAGACACCAAAGCAATTCAGCGCTCCGTATCCAACCATCTGGTCTACACCATTGGCAAGGACCCTCTGACCGCCACCGAACATGATTGGATGATGGCATTCAGCCATGTAGTGAGAGACCGTCTGATCGAGCGCTGGATGGAGACCCAGCGCAGCTACTATAAACACGACCCCAAACGAGTTTACTACCTGTCGATGGAATTTCTCATCGGCCGCAGCCTGGTCAACAGCCTGCTCAACATGGATATCTACGACGCCTGTACCGAGGCGCTGCACAAGCTCGGCATAGAGCTGGAGCGCCTGCGCAGTCTCGAACACGACGCTGCATTGGGCAATGGCGGTCTTGGCAGGCTCGCGGCCTGCTTTCTCGACTCCATGGCAACGCTAAATATCCCAGGCTACGGCTATGGCATCCGATTCGAATACGGCATGTTCAGACAGAAGATTGAGAACGGACAACAGGTGGAACTACCGGAGAACTGGCTCGCCCACGGCAATCCCTGGGAGTTCCCTCGCCCCGAAGTTTCTTACCGCATTCGTTTCGGCGGCCGCGTCATGGAGTATCAGGACCCGACGGGGCGACGCCACTTCGACTGGATCGAGGGCGACGTGATCATCGCCCAGGCCTTCGACACACCTATCCCCGGATTTCACAACGACACCGTCAACAACCTCCGGTTATGGAGCGCAAAGGCCTACGAAGACTTCGACCTCAGCTATTTCAACCTGGGCGAGTACACGGAAGCGGTGGTCGGAAAAACCCACTCGGAGAATATCTCAAAGGTACTCTATCCCAACGATACCTCGACCATGAATAAACTGCTTCGCTTAAAGCAGCAGTATTTCTTTGTCAGCGCCTCTCTGAAGGATATCCTGCGTCGTTTTTTTATCGACCACGAAGACTTGAGAGAACTGCCGGAAAAGGTGGCCATTCAACTCAACGACACACATCCCGCTGTCGCCATACCCGAATTGATGCGGCTGCTGATGGACAAGCACCATCTGGAATGGCAGCCGGCCTGGGACATCACCACCCGCGTCTTCTCCTATACCAACCATACCTTGCTGCCGGAGGCACTGGAGACCTGGCCGGTGCATATTTTCGAGCAACTGTTGCCCCGGCATTTGCAGCTGATCTATGAAATCAACCGCCGTTTCCTGCTCATGCTGGGTCACCTGAAACCGGGAGACATGGATCTACTACATCGACTCTCTATCATCGATGACAGTGGAGAGCGACGCATCCGCATGGCCCATCTGGCCATCATCGGCAGCCATCGGGTTAACGGTGTATCCGCACTGCATAGCGAACTGTTGCAAAGAAGAACGTTCAGCGACTTTCACCGCTACTATCCGAACAAAATCGTCAACGTTACCAACGGCATCACTCCCCGGCGCTGGCTCTACTTGTCAAACAAAGGGCTGTCACGCCTGATTTGCGATGCCATCGGGCCTGACTGGATCAGGGATCTGGATCAACTGAAGCTCCTCGAGCCGTTGGCTGACGATGCTCAATTCAGACAAAGATTCGCCGCCATCAAGCTGGCCAACAAAGAGCACTTGGCGAAGCAGATCTCTTACTACCTCGAGCGCGACATAGACCCCAATACCCTGTTCGACGTGCAGGTAAAGCGAATCCATGAGTACAAACGCCAACTACTGAACCTGCTGCGGGCCATCACGATCTACAACCGACTGACAGACACCAGGGCAGACAACTTCGTACCCCGCACAATTATCTTCGGGGGTAAGGCGGCACCGGGTTACACCATGGCCAAACTGATTATCCGACTGATCAACGATGTGGCTGATGTCATCGACAATGACCCGGCAGTGAGTGACCGGCTGAAAATCATCTTTATCCCAAACTATGACGTTACCACCGCATCAGACATCATCCCAGCCGCAGAACTCTCTCAGCAGATCTCCACAGCGGGCATGGAGGCCTCCGGCACCGGCAATATGAAACTGGCACTGAACGGCGCCCTGACCATGGGCACCATGGACGGCGCGAATGTGGAGATGCGGAAACATATAGGCAGCGAGAACATCTTCATCTTCGGCCATACCACCAAAGATATCGAGAGACTCAACTCCCATGGCTACAATCCCCGGAGCCACTACGAAAGCAGTCCCTGTCTGCGACGGGTCATCGATATGATCGCCAATGGTTACTTCTCTCCGGAGGAACCGGATCGCTATCGTGCCATCACCGACAATCTGCTCAATGCAGACCACTTCAAGATTTTGGCAGATTTCCAATCCTATCTGGATATCAGCGACCAAGCGGATAACGCCTACCGGCATCCCGATGAATGGAACCGGATGGCGATTCTCAATACCGCCCGCATGGGCTACTTCTCCAGTGACCGCACGATCAGGGAGTATGCGGAGAAGATCTGGCAAGTGGAGCCGGTAGCGAGGTAGATGGAGGAGGATTCGAGTAAATCAGTGGAACTCGAGCGGGGTTGGGTACCAGTTGTACCTCAGCAACATCGCAAATTTCCTCCGCCACGCTGTGGTAATTGGCGAGGCGGAAGCACACAACTGCGGATTTAGCTACTACACTCCTGGGAGGAACGGGAGGGCAGGTATGCAACAAACAACAACCGGCAAAAGGAAATCAACCCGTAACTTACTCATCGCGTCCGGCATATGGGCATTGACCCTGGTTGCTGCGTGCAGTCCCGGAGGTCAGGATACTGAGACCTCTAAATCCCCGGCACCAGCCTCGGCCGATGAGCAACAAACCGCCTCTATGACCACGGTTGAAGCTACGACCGATTCGGCTGGCGGATACCCCGATCGGGTCTTCTTCGGAGACACGCACCTGCACACGTCCAATTCGATGGACGTTTATCTGTTCGACACGCCGTCTGCAACACTCGATACCGCCTACCGCTTCGCCAAAGGTGAACCCGTTACCAGTCCGACAACCGGCACCACCTGGCAACTAAAGACCCCGCTCGACTTCCTTGTCGTGGCGGACCATTCAGAAATGGTCGGCTCCATACGCCGGCTTTACGAGGGCGATCCTGAAATCGCTGAAACCAAAACCGGCAAGGCGTTCCTGGGCGCCAGCCCCAATACAACGGGAAAGGAACTGCTCTACGTCTATCAACAGATTGCGCTGATTGGCAGCGGACTTGAGGATGAGTCGCCACTTGGAATCACAATGGGGCAGCTCTTCAGCGATTTGCATGCAGATGGCAAGATCCAGACGGCCTGGGATGAAAACATCAAAGCGGCCGACATGTACAACGAACCAGGCACGTTTACCACGTTGATCGGCTGGGAGTGGTCGTCACAGCCCGCTGGCGGCGCCAACCTGCACCGGGTCATCTTCATGCCGCAGGGCGCCGACGTCGCAAGCCGGTTCCTACCTTTTAGTGCGCTGGATAGCCAGGATCCAGAGGATCTATGGGCCTGGCTCGATCAGACGAGTGCAGCCAGCAGCGCCGATTTCGTCGCAATGCCGCACAATCCCAACTTGTCGCTCGGGCTGATGTTTCCGCTCGAGACGCTTTCCGGCGAACCCGTCGACGCAGCCTACGCGCAGGCCCGAATGCGCTGGGAGCCTGTCGTCGAAATGACGCAGATCAAGGGCGACAGTGAAACACATCCATTGCTGTCGCCGACCGACGAATTCGCCGACTACGAAACCTATCAATTCGTTATGACGCCCATTGCCGGCACACCCGACCCCAAGGCCGGTGATTACATGCGTACGGGACTGATGCGTGGTCTCGAACTCGAGAACGAGATCGGTGTTAATCCGTACAAAACCGGCATGATTGGCGCAACCGACTCGCATACGGGCATTTCCGCGATCGATGAAGATGCCTTTGCCGGCAAGGGGCAGAAAGACTCCCGGCCGGAGTTGCGATCCAATCCCACGGGAATTGGCGCCTCGCGTGGCTGGGATATGGGTGCTGCAGGTTTTGCCGGCGTCTGGGCGACCGAGAACACGCGCCAGGCCATCTTCGACGCATTCAAGCGTAAGGAGGTCTATGCGACGACAGGGCCGCGAATCACCGTGCGATTCTTCGGCGGATTCGGACTCAGTCAGGCGGACGCAAGTGCCGCCGACATTGCCGGGCCAGGCTACAAGAAAGGTGTGCCGATGGGACGCGATTTGAACCGTGGCGATGGCGCACCCAGCTTTCTCGTCGCCGCAATGAAAGACCCGAACGAGGCGAACCTCGACCGTGTCCAAATCGTAAAGGGATGGCTCAAAGCGGATGGCTCGACCGAAGAGCGGATCTACGACGTTGCACTCTCGGACGGCCGTACCGACGGTAGCGTTCCGGTGGGCAACACCGTTGATCTGAAGACCGGACAATATAGCAATGACATTGGTGCGGCCCAGCTCTCCGCCGTCTGGGAGGACCCGGACTTCGATGCGTCACAGCCATCTTTCTACTACGCTCGCGTCTTGCAGATTCCGACGCCGCGCTACTCACTCCCTAACGCCATCGAACTGGGCATCGACCTCGAAGAAACCGGCCGGCCGGCGACCATCCA
The DNA here is from genome assembly GCA_025655595.1 of Candidatus Thiodiazotropha sp. (ex Monitilora ramsayi). GTDB lineage: Bacteria > Pseudomonadota > Gammaproteobacteria > Chromatiales > Chromatiaceae > Thiodiazotropha. Next base: position 228,439 of record JAHXIO010000005.1, on the reverse strand, counting down.
GGAACGCGCTTATACGTCGCCGATCTGGTACAGCCCTTAGGGCCTGTTGACACTAGGTTCAGAAGCCCGCGACCCGCTCGATAGTCCAGAATACGGCGACCGAACCGATGCCATAGGCCGTTGCGATCGGCCACCAGTCGCCTGGTTTTAATGCCGCCTTCTCAGAGAGGTAACGAATCAGCAGGAAGGTCGCGACGAACAGCAGCTGGCCGATCTCGACGCCGACATTGAAAGTGAACAATGCGAGTGGAATCGCGTTCTCCGGAAGCCCCACCTCGGCCAGGGCACCGGCGAAGCCAAATCCGTGAAGCAAACCGAAACCAAATGCGACGATCCATGGCGCCCTCTCCGTCAATCCCGGACTTCCCCTTCTCGAGTGGACGACCTCGGCAGCGACAAACATAACGCTCAAGGCGATTATCGCCTCGACCGGCGGGCCAGGCACACGGGCCCACCCGATAGTGGCAGCGGCGAGGGTGATACTGTGCGCAATCGTGAATGCGGTGACGGTCGCGACAATACGCCGGGCGCCTTTGACGATCAGTAGCAGCGCCAGCACGAATAGCAGGTGATCGATACCGCCCAGTATATGCTCAACACCGATCACCAGATAGGACCAGGCGACAGCGCCCTTTCCCAGTGGCGCGTCGATGGTGAACGCAGGTGCCGCCATCGCCAGACGCTCGACCTGACTGCTGCCGTCAGCGCGTTCGAGGCGTGCGATCACTTCCGTCACACCGACAGCTCTGCCCTCTATCGTAATCGTCTGCCCTTCGAGCCCGCCGGGGTATTCCACGTCCCAGCGTTCAGTCCAGGCGTTGCCCGTGAATGTGGTGCGCGGTTCCGATAATCGCGTCGTGCCCGGCGGCATACCTACATATGCGGCGAGACGTACTCCAGCATTCTGAGCCGGCACTCTCCATAGCACTGTGTAGCGACCGGTACCTATTTCACGAAGTTCCAGGTACGCTGGCCTGAAAACGTCTGCAATCGCATTTGGGGACAACAGAATCAGCAGCCCGACGATAAGCACTCTTCTGATCACCGCACAACAGTCCCGGGTTTGTTGTCGAGGACGGTCAGGACATCGTCATCGATCTGTATTGAATAGCGTTCGCGCAGTGTTTCGTAGAGCCTGTCATCAGCTTGCCGGGCTCGATCCTGCAGCAGGTCGCGCTCAACCGCGTCACGAACTTCTTCCAGGGCCGGAACACGACCGGGATTCTTGTCGGTGACGTAGACGAAATGCAGACCGAATGGCGAGGTCAGCGGCCCCTGCCAGCTACCCGGCTCAATGGCAGTCAGCGCATCGCCGAACTCCACGCCGAACGTGCGCCGAATCTCGGCCGGGCTGGCCCGCTCCAGCGACGCGGGCAACAGCGTATGATCGCCCGGCGCTGTGGATTCCGCTGTAATCAGCATATTCGCGAGGTTGGCAAGCGCGCGATCAAGCGTGTCCTCGTCATGGCGCGACGGATCCAGGTAGACCTGCCGAAAACTGTAGGTCGGCTCTATTCGATAACGTTCAGGATTGTCATTGAGCCAGACCTCGAGATCGGCCCGCTCAATTACGCTGTCAACGAGCGCGCCCGAGATGAAACGCATCTTTTGTGCAACGCGTTGGCGCATTACCGGATCGTCCCGGTCCAGCCCCAGCGCCAGGCCCTCGCGATAGAGAACTTCATCACGCAGCCAGCCGTCGATCAGACCCGACAGTTCCTCCGGGCTTGGTGGCCGTTGCCAGACACGCTCGAATTGCGAACGCATTATCGACACACGAGACGCGTCGATCACGATCTCACCGGGGCTGTCGAAGCCACCGCGATTCAACCACGCGTAGACCAGGAACAGGCAAGCGCCGAGCACAAAAAAATGTAGGAGCGGTTCCCGCAACAGGTGATTGAATTTCATGTCGCACTCCCGCGCACCTGAATTCGATGCCAGATTATAGCCTGATCAGGGTGTAATCGTCGCTACGGCGGGGAGTGATGTCGAAACCTCGAGTGTTCACTTACCGAATCCGCCCCGCGCTTTCAAGCGTTGTGGAAGCGTTGTCAGGACTTCGCATCACGAGGGGCTTGGCCCCACTTGCGTCATCTTTCATCACCGATGGCAATAAGGCGTTCGCGATCCTCCGGGCGATCGCAATTATGGCGCCCTCGCCATCTGTATCTTTCACCTTCCAAAACAGAGGGCTGCTTAGAACGGGCTAGCCTGGAGTGAACCAGATAGGCGAAGTGTAAGCGCGTTCCTGAAGAAATTTGGGAGCGCCTTCCGGCAGTTTCACGCCAAATATCTTGGCGTCAAATGTGGTCCAGCGCGGTGTCGGTATTTCCAGCACGCGCACGTAGTAGAAGGCGTGCTCGCTCACATCGAACGCGGGATCCGTCCAGTGGACCTGGAGGAAGGGATCACCAATCGCATTGGTATAATTAGCATTCTTCACATTCACCGTATTTCCAACCGGTGTTGCGCAGCGGTTCTCGCTATTGATCTGACGGCCGTCCGAACAGGCAACGTCATAGATCTTTTCGTGTGTCTTTCCGGTTTTGTCGAGCCAGCCCTTGATAATCTGCACGCGGTCCAGATTTGCACCGTCGGGATCGCGGATTGCCCGGATAAGCAGGCTAGGCGATTTGTTTTTCGGTGCCTTCGTCAGGTCGCCACCCATCGGCACACCATCTTCGTAACCGTGCCTGGCAAAATCTGAGCGGTCGAGATCACTCTTGGCCAGGCCCCAGCCGGCGAACACGCGCACGCGCATGCGAGTACCGGTCGTAGCATAGACTTCCTTGCGTTTGAAGGCGTCCCAGATTGCCGTGCGCGTGTTTTCCCGTGCCCAGACGGCTGCCAAGCCCGCGGTACCGAGCTGCCAGGCATAGGTGCGGGCCGCCTCTGGCCCAGGCCGTCCTGTAACAATCTCGTCAAAGCGGATTGGATCCGCTGTCGGCTCGAGTGCCGCTACCTTGCCGAAATACTGGTCCTCCGCGGAGGTCGCCAACCCGGTATGCGAGTCCGTCGATCCGACCATACCGAACTTGAACGGATTCACCCCCAACTTGACCTCGTACGCCAGGCCGCGCATATAGGCCGCGCGTGCATACTCACGTGGCAGCATGACACGGGTTTTTGGCTCTGGCCCGAAACTACCGCGGTCAAACAGCTCGAATTCAGCAAATTCGTCGTCGGGCGAGAGCGCAGGATGGGTCTCGCCCGTTCCCTTCATCTGGGTGACCTCATAGATCGGTTCCCAACGGCGGCGCCGCTTCGCATAGTCCGCACTCAGCGGCTTGCCGGATAGCGTGACGTCATCGAACATCAGGCCATTGGACAAATTTCCATTATGTGCGAGCGCAAGGATGCTGCCGCCTGTGGACGATTCGTACTTCGCCATCCAGCGCCAAAGGTCTTCGGGGTCCTCAGAATCATAGGCTGAAAATGGCGTTATGCTATCAGCCTTTTCTTTTCCGTCTCTGAAGATCACGACTCGGTGGAGATTCCGGCCGTTCGGCTGCGGTGTCCACTCGTACCCGATAAGTGCCGAGAACACGCCCGGATTGTTGTATTGCTCCGCCGCCGCAGTATAGCGCTTCCACATGTCCCGTCCCAGCCAGGCCTCCTTGGCCAATGGATCGATCAGCGTGTTCATCGCCTCTTGCCACATGTCGTAGGCCTTGAGTTTCGATTCGAGATCGCCGGCGCTGTAGAGTTTCTCAACTTCAGTCGCCCATGCGTTGGCCAAGAGCCGCTTGTTCTTCTCGTCCAACGCCGGTTCAAGCCCGAAGTTCTCCGAATGGTCAGCCACTACGAGAAAATCCAGCGGGCGCTGCAGTTTTGCCGGAATTCCCGTACTGGAGACAACCGCCTCGCCACGGGCGAAGCGATAGGCCTCTTCCGGCCCGAGAGATGTGCCGATCAATCCGGCATCTGTCGAATAGCGCGTATGCAAATGAGTGTCACCAAACAACACCCTGTTCGGAAAGTCTTGGGTAATATAAGGGGAATAGGTTGCGGTCTCGGAAGGCGCCACTTTCGGGGCATCCTGGGCGTGGGAATCTGAAACAAAGAATATGCTCAGCGCGATTGCGGCCCCAAATAACGCGTTCGATCTGTATGCTGCCTCTTGCATCATTACTCGACCTCCCAGTGCGTTCTCATTTTAATACTGCAACTAGTTTGCACCGAATCAAGCTCATGTCTCTTGGTTATCCGATGCGATGCGATGCTGTTGCATTGTTTCATCAATGATGGAGAAAGCTCCAAAGTCATACAGGTGGATCACCTTGCGGGCCCCGCTTCAAAATCTAATTCCTGAGTGAGGATGCCAACTTAACTTTAGCGGAAGATCACTTAAGCGCAACGGCGAGCGCTGGCTCTCTTCCACGGCGCGCTTAGGCTCAAGTATCAGAAGACTCAGTTCGACCGAATGGGCGTCGAGCAAAGAGCCGATAGTTGGTTGCGGAGTCGTAGACTGTATACCATGGTCAAGAGTCCGAAATTATTGAGTTTATTGCATCGAGCATAGTTGCAGGGGTGGCATTGCCTTCGCGGCTGGCCGCTCAGTTAGTCTCGGCACCTGCAACCGACGCTACGCGTCAGGGTACCTGGACTGAATCCACTTCTCAATGAGTTCAATTCGCGCCCATCAATAGTGAAAATGGTCCCCCATGAAGGGGGCCAAAGTTCATTCTGGTAGCAGGGGCTTTGCTGCCGCCCATACTCGTTGAATCCATCGCCCCTACACCGCCTCAAGCGCAACAAAAAACCCGCACTAAGCGGGTTCGATGTTCTGTTGGCTGGGGATGGAGGATTCGAACCTCCACATACGGAGTCAGAGTCCGCTGTCCTGCCGTTAGACGAATCCCCAGTTGCAGACCTGACGCAAAGCGCCGGGCCAGTCTTAGCGCTTGGAGAACTGGGGACGCTTACGGGCTTTATGCAGGCCGACCTTCTTACGCTCGACGGCTCGGGCGTCTCGGGTCAGATAACCCGCTTTGCGCAGGGTGCCGTGCAGCTCATTGTCGTAGGCGTCCAGTGCACGGGCGATGCCGTGACGGATGGCGCCAGCCTGTCCGGTGGTGCCACCACCCCTGACGGTGACTTTCACGTCGACCTTATCACCCATTTCGGTCACATCCAGCGCTTGACGCACGACCATGCGCGCCGTCTCACGGCCGAAATATTCGTCCAATGGGCGGTTATTCACCACTATATTGCCGCTACCTGCACTGAGGAAGACCCTCGCGGTGGAGCTTTTACGGCGACCGGTTGTGTTTTGCATATCTGCCATGATCTTAACCTGGTGTATTCTGTCAGATGTCCAGCGGCTCGGGCTGCTGAGCTTGATGGGTGTGTTCGTTACCGGCGAAGATGCGCAGCTTCTTGAACATGGCGCGACCCAGAGGGTTCTTCGGCATCATGCCCTTGACCGCATGCCGAATCGCCTCTTCAGGCGCTTTCTGCAGCAGTTTATCCAGACTGATGGACTTCATGTTGCCGATATAACCGGTATGGTGGTGATACATCTTGTTGGCCAGCTTATTACCCGTTACACGGATCTTTTCAGCATTCACGACAACGATGTAATCCCCGGTATCCACATGGGGCGTGTATTCCGGCTTGTGCTTGCCGCGCAATCGGCGAGCGATTTCAGTGGACAGACGACCCAGGGTCTTGTCTGTTGCATCCACGAGGTACCAATTACGGCGTACCTCCGCCGGTTTTGTACTAACAGTAGTCATTTAGATACCGCTCCGATAGGGAACTGTCATGTCTCGAAAAAGACGGCGGATCATACATGATCCTCAGATTTGGCACAAGGCCCATCGGAATCCAAGACAAAAAAAAGCGCAACCTGGAAGGTCGCGCTTAAGAATAACCACCAAAGGAGTACTGATACGAAAGCTTCGAATCAGTATATTTAAATTTTCTTATATTCTTATGATCTTGTCAAGCCTACATCTATCGCTCAATCTGATATGATCCCCCTGCTCCGAATCGGTGTTTCATGTGGGCAACATGAATCGCCCACGACTTCGCAGCGACTATTTATAGCCTAATTAAAACAATCACCTTAAACCGCCAATAGCAGTTCATTTTCCAATGTTACTAAGCAGCCTTGCCATACTCGTTGGACTTGCCGTGCTGGTCTGGGGTGCGGACCGCTTTATCAGCGGCGCCGCCGCACTGGCCAACAACCTGGGTGTCTCTGCCATGATGATCGGCCTGACGATTGTCGGCTTCGGCACATCCGCCCCTGAGATCCTCGTCTCCAGCATAGCCTCTTTCAACGGCAATCCCGGGCTCGCCATCGGCAATGCCATCGGCTCGAATATCGCGAATATTGGATTGATCCTCGGTTTTACCGCACTGCTCATCCCCTTGTCCGTCCATTCCAGCGTCCTGAAAAGGGAATACCCACTCATGCTGGCGGTTACGCTGATCAGCTTTGCCCTGATGTGGGACGGATCACTGGATCGGCTCGACGGCAGCATACTGCTACTACTCCTGTGCGGCATTCTGGCCTGGATGTTCCATTCGGCAAAGACCGGCCAGGCCGATCCCATTGCCAGTGAATTCGACGCAGAAATTCCTCACGACGTCCCTACCGGAAAGGCGATCATCTGGCTCCTGTTGGGGCTTGTCGCATTGCTTGCCAGTTCCCGCACCCTGGTCTGGGGCGCAACCAACATCGCTTCCGCCCTGGGCATCAGCGATGTGGTCATCGGTCTTACCATTGTCGCCATCGGTACCAGCCTGCCGGAGCTGGCGGCAAGCATCGCGAGCGCACTCAAGGGTGAGCACGATATCGCCATCGGCAATGTCATCGGCTCCAACCTCTATAACCTGCTCGCGGTACTGAGTCTGCCCGGGCTTATCGCCCCCGGTCCTTTTCTGCCCGAAGTGCTCAGCAGGGATCAACCGACTATGATTGCGTTGACAGCCGCACTGTTTTTTATGGGATACGGTTTCTTCGGTAGACAGGGCCGTATCAACCGATTCGAGGGGCTGATTCTGCTGAGTGCATTTATCGCCTATCAGTCTCTGTTATTCTTCTCCCTGGTTCGCACCTAATATAATGTTACGAAAGATGGCGTCGGTAGCATGACTAACAAAGTAGAAGTCAACGAACAGGATATTTCACAGATGACCGGATTGGGGCGGGCTGTCATCGAGACAGAAGCTGCCGCCATTTCCGATCTGATAAGCCGGCTGGATGAGCGATTTGCCCAGGCCTGCCGCTATTTATTGGACTGCCAAGGCAGGATCGTCGTGACCGGAATGGGCAAGTCAGGCCATATCGGCAGCAAACTCGCAGCCACGCTTGCAAGTACCGGCAGCCCGGCTTTCTTTGTTCATCCAGGTGAGGCGAGCCATGGCGACCTTGGCATGATCACCCCTCAGGATGTTGTGCTGGCTCTGTCCAATTCGGGAGAGACAAACGAACTGCTCACCATCCTGCCGCTGTTAAAGCGCCTGGGCACACCCCTCATTGCCATGACCGGAAACCCTCAGTCAATCCTGGCAAGGGAGTCGGAAGTCCATATCGATGTCAGTGTTGAAAAGGAGGCCTGTCCACTTGGTCTCGCACCCACTAGCAGTACCACAGCAGCCCTGGTAATGGGTGATGCACTCGCAGTTGCCCTATTGCAGGCCCGAGGCTTTACGGCAGAGGATTTCGCGCTCTCCCATCCGGGTGGCAGTCTGGGTAGACGCCTGTTACTGCATGTCAGCGATATCATGCATACAGGAGATGCCTTGCCTGTAGTCGATATTGGAGCCACTCTCCATGACGCCCTGGAGATGATGTCGGCCAAGGGGCTCGGCATGACCGCGGTGGTCGATGGTGATGGCTGTCTTGCCGGACTCTTTACCGATGGAGACCTTCGACGCACACTGAATAATCCCGTCGATATTCATCGCCTGCAAGTGAGTGAAGTAATGACCAAAAACTGCAAGACCGCACCACCCAATATGCTCGCGGCTGAAGCCTTGCAGATGATGGATGAAAATAAAATAAACGGCCTGCTGGTGGTGGACGATGAGCAGCAACTGGTCGGGGCATTCAATATGCACGACCTGCTGAGAGCCGGCGTAATGTAGAGATTTCGGGGAGATTTCAGTGCAGGATATTCAAAGTAAAGCGCAAGAGATCAAACTTGTGGTATTCGATGTGGATGGCGTACTCACAGACGGCAGCCTGTACCTGGGCGATGACGGACAGGAGTACAAGGCATTCAACTCCCGTGACGGACACGGCATGAAGATGTTGCAACAAAGCGGAGTCATCATAGGCATCATTACCGGCCGCACCTCGGAAGTCGTGCGAATCCGCATGGAAAGCCTGGGCGTGGAACACGTCTATCAGGGCAAGCTCGAGAAGCTGCCCGCCTTTGAGGAGTTGCGCGATAAGCTGGGACTGCGTGACGAGCAGGTAGCCTATGTGGGGGACGATGTGGTCGATCTGCCGATCATGCGTCGTGTGGGCCTGGCAATTGCCGTCAATGACGCGCATCCACTGGTAAAACAACATTCCCATTGGCAGACACCCAACGCAGGGGGGCGCGGTGCAGGGCGTGATGTGTGCGAAATGATCATGGAGGCCCAGGGTACGCTCAACCCGGCCCTGGAACACTATCTTTGAAACGGCATCTACTCAGTATCAGTCTGTTATTGGCCGCTCTACTGAGTATTGGCTGGTGGCTGAGGGAGATACTGACACCACCACCCGAGACCCGGAGCGTGGCCGTTGAAAAACCGGATTATTACGCCGAACAGCTGAAAGTGCGCACCTACGGTACCGACGGGAGGCTCGTACAGACGCTGGAAACCCCTCACATGGAGCACTTTGAATCAACCGCCACCGCAACACTCATCAAGCCCGTGCTCTGGCGATACAATCCAGAGACGCCGCCGTGGCAGATCCAGGCAGAGAAGGCTTTCGCTAACCACGATACAGAGACCATCTTCATGCCGGGTGAGGTAGTAATGGATCGACAAGGAACTGAACTGCACGCGCCCTACCACATCGTTACCAGTGACCTCACCGTAGAGACCAGGTCAGCCCACGCCACAACGGATGCTCCGGTTCGTGTAGACAGTAACCAACAATGGATCAAGGCCATTGGCATGGAAGGCTGGTTGAAGACACCGGCTAAAATCCATCTTCTCAGCCAGGTCAGAGGTCGGTATGTATTCGATTAGAACACACTGTTATCCGTTTTTACTGCTCGGCCTGATTTGGCCATTCACACTATTGGCGCTTAGCAGCGACCGCGATCAGCCCATGCACTTGGAGGCCGATAGCGTTTCCATCGACGAAGGCACGGGCGTCAGCCTCTATGAGGGTAACGTGATCATCACCCAAGGCAGCCTCAAGCTCTGGGCCGACAAACTTTGGATCTATCGCCGGGACGGCAAGACGAACAAGCTCACCAGCGAGGGCAAACCCACCCGGTTTCGCCAGCTGAATGACGAACAGGTCGAGGTTCGCGGGCAGGCCTTGCGGGCCGAGTTCTACGTCGACCGTGACGAGCTGCTGCTGTTTGATGATGCAGTCCTGGAGCAGGGCGTTGACCAGTTCCGCAGTGATCGCATTCTCTACAATCGCGCCTCCTCGCAGGTCAAGGCCGGCGGCAGTGCAGACGGAAAACAGCGGGTGCAGGTCATCATCGAACCGCAGAAGAAAACAATCCCATGAGCCTGCTGCAAGCTGAAGGGCTCGAAAAGCAGTATCGGAAACGTAGTGTCGTGGATGGCGTGTCCCTGTCGGTCCGCAGCGGCGAGGTGGTCGGCCTGCTCGGACCCAACGGCGCAGGAAAAACCACCAGCTTTTACATGATCGTCGGATTGATCCGAGCCGATAAGGGACAGGTTCTACTGGACGGACGGGACTTGAGCGACCTGCCGATGCATCAGCGCGCCCGCCTTGGGATCGGTTACCTGGCACAGGAGGCCTCGGTCTTCCGCCGACTCAACGTGGAGGAGAACATCCTTGCCATACTGGAGACTCGCAAGGAGCTGGACAAGGCAGCCAGGCATGAGCGCTGCGACCGGCTGCTTGAGGAGTTCGGTATCGCCCATCTGCGCGAAAGCCTGGCCATGAGCCTCTCAGGCGGTGAGAGAAGACGACTGGAGATCGCACGAGCACTCTCGATACAACCCCGTTTTGTACTGCTGGATGAACCTTTTGCCGGTGTGGACCCCTTGGCGGTAATCGATATCAAGAAAATCATTCAGCATCTCAAATCATTGGAGATTGGCGTCCTGATCACCGACCACAATGTCCGGGAGACCCTGGATATCTGCGACCGCGCCTACATCATCAGCACCGGATCGGTACTTGCAGAGGGCCCGACAGAGGATATTCTCGCCGACCCGCAGGTTCGCTCAGTCTATCTTGGAGAAGATTTCACTATGTAAATGAAAGGGATAGGCAAGAATATTCAATGCCCCCTTCTCATTTCCTCGATCATTCAGACAAAATCCACTATTGAGAAGGGTCATTTAGCGAAAAAGAATCTATTACCCCCCCCGGGTTTTTTTAGCTAGAATGAGATTAAAGACATACAAATAACATACCAGGTTTAACAGACATCTCTGCAATGAAGCAGACTCTCCAGCTCCGCCTCGGCCAACATCTCACCATGACCCCTCAGTTACAGCAGGCTATCCGCCTGTTGCAGCTCTCCGCGCTCGACCTCAGCCAGGAGATACAGGAGGCCCTGGAGACCAACCCTTTGTTGGATACAGAAGAGGAACATCGGCATAACAATCAGAAAGAGGCAGATGACACCGAGACCAAAATACGGGATGAGCGCAAGACCGAGAGCCAGGAAGGCAACGACATCAACAACGAAAAGGAGATTCAGACAGATGCCGCCCAGCTGACGGAGGATCTACCCGTCGACAGCGAGTGGACTGATGTCTACGATAGTTATCTACCCACCAGCAGCGGAAGCAGCGAGGCAACCGACAACGACTATTTTACTCAGCGCAGCGGAGCACCCACCCTGCATGAGCACCTGGTCTGGCAGATGAACCTGACCCCTTTTACGCCCCAGGACCATCTGATCGCCACCACCCTGATCGACAGCATCAGCGATGACGGATATTTCACCGGCAACCTGGAAGAGATCCTGCAATCCCTCGACCCACAGGACGAAGAAATCACCCTGGAAGACCTCGAGGCGGTACTGCACCGAATCCAGGCATTCGATCCACCCGGTATCGCCGCCAGAAATCCCCAGGAGTGCCTGTTGATCCAACTGGAGCAGCTACCGCCTGCGACGCCCCTCGTGGATCAGGCGATTCGACTCTGCCGGGACTATTTCAACCACCTGGCCAGTCAGGACCAAAATCAGATCAAGCGCCGCCTTAAGGTGAGTGACGACGAACTCAGTGAGATCATGCAGCTGATCCGCTCTCTCAATCCCAGGCCCGGCACCTCCATCGCGCAGAGCGAGCCGGAGTATGTGGTCCCCGACGTCTTTGTCAGCAAACGCAACGGACGCTGGCTGGTGGAATTGAACGCCGAATCCACACCCAAACTGCGCGTCAACAACGACTACGCCAACCTTATCCGGCGGGCCGACCAAAGCGAAGACAATACCTTCCTGAAAAACCATCTGCAGGAAGCGCGATGGTTCATCAAGAGCCTGATGAGCCGCAATGAAACCATCCTGCGGGTGGCCAGTAAAATAGTTGAATATCAGCGAGGTTTCTTCGAACATGGAGAAGAGGCGATGAAACCGCTGGTACTCAGAGATATCGCGGAAGCCCTTGAGATGCACGAATCGACTATTTCAAGGGTGACCACGCAGAAATACATGCACACTCCCAGGGGTACACTGGAATTCAAGTATTTCTTCTCTAGTCACGTCAGTACCAGCGCCGGCGGAGAGTGCTCCTCCACCGCTATTCGCGCACTGATTAAAAAATTGATTGCCGCTGAGCTGCCGAATAAGCCACTCAGCGACAACAAAATTGCTACCTTACTATCGGACCAGGGTATCGAAGTGGCCCGACGTACGGTGGCCAAGTACCGCGAGTCGATGAGCATACCGCCATCGAATGAGCGAAAACGCCTGATTTAGGTAAGTCTGGAGATGGGTCCTAGCCCTAAGCCGCGACAACGACCGAATGCGGATGCAAACATGCACAAGGCATATCGCGTCGTTGGACCGACCCATCACACAGACCACCCGAAAACATCAGGCTGGATGATGAGGTCTCTCATCAAAGCACAGGAGAAAAATATGCAAATTAGCCTGACCGGTCATCATGTAGACGTCACAGATGCCTTGAAGAACTACGTTGACAATAAGTTCGAGCGTCTCGAACGCCATTTCGATAACGTGACCAATGTGCATGTCATTTTGAGCGTGGAAAAGATGAGGCAGAAGGCAGAGGCCACCATGCACGTCAACGGCGCCAATGTGTTCGCCGACTCAGTGCATGAAGATATGTACGCTGCGATCGATGTTCTGACCGACAAATTGGACAGGCAAGTAATCAAACACAAGGAGAAAATGAAAAGCCACCGCGCAGGCAGTGGCGTCAAGTACGCGACGGAATAACCATCCATCCTGTTAACTGGCGAGGTCTCCATGTTTCCCGACGGCTTTCTGCTGGAAGAACGCATCGGCTGCAACCTGGAGGCGGCCAGTAAAAAGCGTGTATTGGAACAGCTCGGCCAACGATTGGCCGAGCCAGTTCCCAAACTGACTCAGGACCTGGTATTCGATGCACTGCTGGAGCGTGAACGACTCGGCAGCACAGGTCTCGGCAAGGGAATCGCCCTGCCCCATGCCCGTATGGCTGAAGTCACCCAGGCCATGGGGGCATTCGTAACACTTCATGAGGGTATCGATTTCGACGCCATCGATGGCGACCCGGTCGATCTGGCTTTCGCCATGCTGGTCCCGGAAGAGGCCACCGATGAACATCTTCAACTTCTTTCAAAGCTCGCCAGCATGTTCAGCGACAGCGCGTTTTGTACCGCATTGCGAGAAGCTGAAACCGATCGTGACCTTTACCAACTCATCCGACAGCGTGAAGCTGCCGTCTCCAGCGGATGAAATCGATTCGCACCGTTCAGGAACTCATCGACGCCCTGAGCGTGGAGCTGGATTTTTCCTGGGATGGATGTGGCGGAGACAATCCCATCTACGACGACAGACACCAACCGGATGTCGGCACACCGGCGGGACCGCTCAACTTGATCCGCCCGAACCAGATTCAGATCATCGGCCCCCCTGAGCAGGAGCATTTGCTCAGCGGAGATCCTGAAAACTACCATCACTGCCTGAAGCAGCTGTTCACACCACCTCCCGTCGCGCTGCTGTTTACCAACGGCCTTGACCCGACTCCCGAATGTAAACAGCGTGCAGCGGAGTGCAAAACCGCCATCATCACCACCAAGCGCCCAGATCATCTGGTAATCGATCGGCTGTTCGAACGGTTTTCCCAGTCCACCGGAGAGACGCTGCTGGTACACGGCGTCTTCATGGAGGTACTGGGCAAGGGCGTATTGCTCAGTGGTGATCCGGCTATTGGTAAAAGTGAGCTGGCCTTGGCACTGATATCACGCGGACATCGACTGATCGCAGATGATGCCGCAGAACTCTACAAGACTCATCACCACACGATCATGGGACGCTGTCCGAAAGTCCTGCAGGATTTTCTCGAGGTTCGCGGCCTTGGACTCATCAACATTCGCGCCATGTTCGGCAACAGCGCCATCAAGCCCGATAAGCGACTCCACCTGATTATCGACCTCGTCAAGTTTGATGATGAGAAATTGAATAATATGGACCGGCTCAAAGGCAGCCACTCACTGCGCAAGCTGCTCGACGTAGAGATTCCCCAGACCAGCCTGCCGGTCGCTGCAGGCAGAAATCTGGCTATCCTGGTGGAAACCGCTGTACGCCAGCACATGCTCTCCATCGATGGCTATAACGCGGCCAAAGACTTTATTCATCGCCAACAGAACCATATCGATCAGCATCCAAAAAAGGGGGGCTGAACCGGCTACAAGCTTGGTAGCGATTACGCTAACCTAAAAACGGACGCTCTAAACTGCAGCATCAGACCAGACCAAGCACTCAAGCAGGTTAAAACCATGAATTCCGGCATCAAATTACAAATCGTCACTGGTCTGTCCGGTTCCGGCAAGACAATCGCCCTGCATACGCTGGAGGACATGGGTTACTACTGCATAGACAATTTACCGGTCTCGCTACTGGAGGCGGTCGCCCTGCATCTGACCAGCGAGCCGGAACCAATATTCTGTAAAACGGCTGTCGGTATCGATGCCCGCAGCCAACCCAGCAAGATACCCCAGCTGCCCGCACTGGCCGAGAACATACGCAAACGGGGTATCGACTGCACGATGCTGTTCCTTGATGCACAGCCTGATACCCTGATCAAGCGATTCAGCGAAACCCGTCGTAAGCACCCTTTAACCGATGGCAGACAGTCTCTCGACGAGGCGATTATGCACGAGCGGGAACTGCTGCAGCCCCTGAACAACAACGCAGACCTGCGTATCGATACCTCACATACCAATCAGCACGAGCTGCGCGACCTTATCCGTAGCCGCATTGGAGGCAACAGCGATACAGCTTCAGTCCTTTTCGAATCCTTCGGATTCAAGCACGGCGTACCCAGAGATGCAGACTTCGTATTTGATGTCCGTTGCCTGCCCAACCCCCACTGGCAGGCCGAGTTAAGACAACTGACAGGGCTGGATAATCCTGTTGCGGACTTCCTCAACGACCAGGCGGAAACACACCAGATGATGGAGGATCTGACCCGTTTCTTCGACCACTGGATTCCTACCTTCGAGGCCGACGGCCGCAGTTATCTCACCATCGCCATAGGCTGTACCGGCGGTCAGCATCGTTCTGTGTATCTGGTGGACCGATTGACCCGGCACTTCAGAGAGACCGGCCTGAACGTCATGAGCCGGCACAGAGAACTGTCGTGACAGGTCACCCTGAAAAAATGATGCATAAAGACAACAATCACTCGAAATCATTCTTAGTCGCCAATCGAACGGCTAAATAACAAAAGATGCTCAACCAAGAGATAGAGATTATTAACAAACTGGGGCTGCATGCACGGGCTGCTGCTAAACTGGTCAGTTGCGCGAGCATCTACCGAAGCGATGTCTACCTGTTACGCAATGGCCAACGGGTCAACGGCAAGAGCATCATGGGGGTGATGATGCTGGCCGCCAACCAAGGTACCGTATTACAACTCGAGGTGAATGGAGAAGATGAGACCCAGGCACTACAGGCCCTGATTGATCTCATTAATGACCGCTTCGGAGAAGAGCAGTGACACTCTCTTGTCAGGGTATCGGGATCAATACCAGCCGTGAGGTCGCCATCGGCGAGGCCTATCTGCTGAACTCCGGCGTGACCGAAATCAGTATGCGGGAGATCAGCAAGACACAGGTCGATAGCGAGATCGATCGATTCCAGGCCGCTGTCGAAGCCACCTCAAACCACCTGCGGGGCGTGCGTGAGCAGATTCCCGGAGATACGGCACCCGATATCTCGGAGTTCATCGACACCCACCTGCTGATGCTGGAAGACGTCGCTATCAGCCAGGCCACCATCAGTCTCATAAGAGAAAAACAATTCAGTGCAGAGTGGGCGCTACAGGTCCGCCGGGACGAACTGGTCCGGGTGTTTGATGAGATGGACGATCCCTACCTGCGCACACGCAAAGATGATGTGGACCATGTGGTCGGTCAGATTCAGTTCGTCCTGGCAGGCGGAGAGCCCACTCACAGCGACAACCTCGAGGGGCGTGTGGTCGTTGCCCGTGATCTGACACCCGCAGAGACCATCATGATGAAGAATCAGGGGATCGCCGCCTTTGTCACAGAGTTCGGCGGCCCTCTCTCCCACACCGCGATACTTGCCAGGAGTCTCGGCATTCCCGCCGTTGTCGGTATCCACCAAGCCACGACGCTATTCCGGCAGGGAGAAACCCTGGTGGTCGACGGGGCCCAGGGTGTGGTCCTTGCAGATCCCACTGAACGAATTCTGCATCACTACCGGGAGAGAATCAGTGCCAGGCTGAAGCGGGAGGCCGACTTAAGACGGCAGGTGGATCTGCCGACCATGACCACGGACGGCTACCATATCTACCTGCAAGCCAATATCGAATTACCGGAAGATATCAGGATCTCCCTCGATAACCGCGCGGATGGGGTCGGCCTTTTCCGTACCGAGTTTCTCTACATGAATCGCCCCGACCCTCCCTCAGAGGAGGAGCAACTGGAAGTCTATCTGGCTGCCGTGAGAGAACTTAATGGCATACCGATCACCATCAGGACGCTGGACCTGGGCATGGACAAATCGACCGGGGCTATCAGTGAATCCGGCTGCATGCCTGCGGTCAACCCCGCACTGGGACTCCGCGCCATCCGTCTCTGCCTTAAGGAGCCGGAACTCTTTCTGCCCCAGCTACGGGCCATCTTGAGGGCATCTGCCGAAGGACCTGTCCGTCTGATGATCCCAATGCTCTCAAGCGTACCGGAGCTGATGCAGGTACTCGACCTGATCGAACGGACCAAACAAGAGCTCAGCAATCAGCACCTGCACTACGATGCCTCCCTACCGATAGGCGGCATGATCGAGATACCCGCTGCCGCTATCGCGGCCAACGCATTTGCCAGGCAGCTCGACTTTCTTTCCATCGGCACCAACGATCTGATCCAGTATACCCTTGCGGTCGATCGTATGGACGAGGAGGTCAACTTTCTTTTCGACCCCCTGCATCCGGCGGTTCTCAACCTGATACAGAACACCATCAATGCCGCTGACCAGGCCGGTATACCGGTCAGCATGTGTGGCGAGATGGCAGGCGATCCCCACTATATACGCCTGCTTATCGGCATGGGATTAAGAGAGATGAGTATGCACCCAAGCGCACTGCTCGAAGCCAGAGAGGTCATTCGACACTGCAATCTGACAAACCTGCAGGAACGCACAGAGCGATACTTCCAACTGCTTATCGAGCAGCCGAACTCAACAGCCTTATTCGAAGAGATCTTCAACCTGACATAGCATTTTCCGGCTAAAGCAACGCCCTATCCCGATCGAGAAACCCCCTCCTATCCTATCCGGTTATCTTCACGCCCCATCGGCCCCCTGCTACACTGCACCTCAACTTCACACAGGGTGTCCATATGTCAACCAACCTGCAGAACAACTCGGATGACAACCGACTGCAGGCGGTGACAACGCTGTTGGAAGGGGGCACGCTGCAGCAGGCGACCAAGATGCTCAACGCCCTGCGCCCGGCCGAGATCGCCCATCTCCTGGAATCCCTGCCGCTCACCCAGCGTAAGGTCGTCTGGGAACTGCTGGATGAACAGGCGGCAGGTGTGGTTCTGCTTGATGTGACCGATGAGGTACGCGAAAGCCTTCTGCAGGAGATGGATCTTGCGGACATCGTTGCCGCCACTGAAGGGCTGGAGATCGACGATCTGGCCGATCTGGTCAAAGAGCTGCCCCGACATATCACATGGGAGGTGATCGACTCCCTCGATCATCAGTACCGGGAGCGGCTGGAATCGGTCCTGCCCTACCCCGAGGACAGTGCCGGCGGTTTGATGAACCTCGACACGGTCACCGTGCGCGCCGAGGTCACCATTGACGTGGTGATGCGCTATCTTCGCCGGCTTGGCGAAAAGGTACCGAAAGATACCGACAAGCTCTTCGTGGTCAATCGGGACGGCCTCTATCTCGGCGCCATCTCACTCAGCCGGATACTGACCAATGATCCGGATGACAGTGTGGCCGAGGTAATGTCCCTCGATATCCAGCCCATCCCCGCGGATTGGAACGAGAGAGAGGTGGCCAACCGTTTCGAACAGCACGACCTGCTCTCCGCACCCGTGGTAGATGAAGAAGGGCACCTGCTGGGCCGTATCACCATCGACGACGTGGTCGATGTCATCCGGGAGGAGGGCGAGCACCAATTTATGGGCCATGCCGGTCTGAGCGAAGACGAGGACATGTTCGCTCCGGTACTGGTCAGTGCCCAGCGTCGCGCACTCTGGCTCGGCATCAACCTCCTGACTGCCTTCCTGGCCTCATGGGTGATCCGTCAGTTCGAATCGACCATCGACCAGATAGTCGCACTTGCAGTCCTCATGCCCATCGTCGCCAGTATGGGCGGTATTGCCGGTACCCAGACCCTGACACTGGCCATCCGGGGTATCGCGCTGGGACAGCTCTCCGCAAACAACTCCCGCTGGCTGATGATCAAGGAACTGGCGGTAGGCGGCATCAACAGCGTCATCTGGGCAGTGGTTGTGGGCGTTATCGCGGGCATCTGGTTCCAGAATACCAGCATCGCCCTGCTGATCGCGGCCGCTATCACTATCAACCTGCTTTTTGCCGCCCTGGCCGGCGCCGCGCTGCCGTTGCTGTTGGAAAAGCTTGGCATAGACCCGGCACTGGCGGGGGGGGTTCTGCTGACCACCATCACGGACGTGGTTGGGTTTCTGGCCTTTCTCGGGCTCGCGACAATTTTTCTTCTATAACCTGCGCCCGGTCCCTGATCGAGATTCCCCGCAGGCGGGTTACTCCCCGGCTTCGTATGCGATGATCGGCGGATGGTAGATCATCTGCACGACCGTACCATCCGGATCATAACAGTAGAAACTCCTGGCACCGTCCCGGTGAGTTCTTGGCGCATTGCGCATCTGCACACCGGCACTATTGAGAAATTCGAACCATGCATCCACTGATTCTTCGGTAGGCAGAAAAAAGCCGATATGGTCGAGCCTCTGCACCGCTTCATCCCGCTCATCATCCGCAGCCTTGTGCAATGCCAGGTTATCAGGTCCGGACGTCAGGTAGAGATTGTCGGGATCGGGACGCCACTCCACTTCCAGCCCCAACAGCTCCACGTAAAAGTGTTCACTAGCGACCATATCGCTGACATTCAAGGCCACATGACGCAATCCCAAGTGCCTGTCAGGCCGATTCATTCAGCACCTCACCAAGCGCCTCTTCCCAGGCGTCTTTCCCAAACGCACGCTTCACCACCAAAGGCAGGGCCACTGCGCCGTGGGCCAGCAACGCCTCGTGGAAAGCCATCAGTGTCATTTCCGGCTGTTCCCGCATCAGCCGTCCAGCAAGCAGCTCTATCAGATCCGCTCCCAGAAGCGCCATGAAGGCATCGCTTGGCCGACGGGAAATCGCAGTCAGACTCACCTCTGCCCAGCAGGGGATATCGGACAATACCTTTAAACGCTCCAGCGCCTGCCGACTGTTGATCTCGCCGGCATGGAACTGCAGGTCCACCACCGCCTGTTCAGCCAGCGCCAGTCGACGTTGATTGATCACTACACGATCCGCCTCGCTGAAATAACCTCTGGCCTCCAGCACCCGGCTCATGTAATGGGCCCAACCCCGTTTAAAGGCCGCAGAGGGATTGAGCTGGCGGATCAGGCTGTGCGCGGGCACATCACCCGCCCAGGCCAGATAGTGCCGGCCGGCCCAGCCGCCATAGAGAGAGCGCATGCGGATGGCGGAGAGCGTTTCACCCCCACCGACCTGCTGATCATGAGGGACAAGGAATATACCGCCCTGCTCACTACGCAGGTAGCTGCCGCAGTCGGGCTGCCGGAAACAGCCGTCCGTCACCTGGAACTCCATAGGCTGTTCGATAACCGGCAGTAGCGACTCGGCCTGGAGAAAACTGCGCAATGTTTCCGCTTCCGCGTGATAAGCCTGAATCCGGGCATCACCCGAGAGCTTCTCTCCCTCCAACGATTTCAAGTCCTGCAGGGTCAGGCCCTGCTGTTCAAGCGCCGCGTAACACTGCTGCAGTCTTTTTTGGGCATAGACCAGGGCATCATCAGCCGTAAAACTGAGCTGATCCCTATGCTTTAGAAGCCAGCCGAGCAGATTGGCACCGCAGTCCGCCGTGCCGCTGGCAATAGGCGTCATATCTTTGATCAGTCTGACCTTGTAGTCCTCAATCGCCTCGGCGGCCTGCCCGCTCAGGGCCTGCAGTTTTCCCTGATCAGCGCAACACTCCTTGGTTTGGGGTAGATCCCGCCCCAGACGCTTCAGCCAGGGCACCCCTTTTTCAGCCATCTCTAGGGCATCGGCCAGCCACAGTGTGGAGACCAATCCAGGCAGTTCGGTGAGTCGGCCGCGAGCATCCCGTAAATAGTTCGGTGTCTTTTCGAGAATCCCCATCAACGCTTCGCAGAGTCGCTCCGGCTGCCGCACGACCAGTTCCTGCAGCAGCCTCAATGGGAGGTATTTGGCCGGATCCCGATGACGCCAGTCGTGCTCCAATAGAACCCGATGTTCAATCATGACCGCGCCGTATATCAGCTGCAGATCCAACTGCCGGTCCGGATCCAGGTCGTCATAATCGAGCTCTTTCAGACTCACCAGAAGATTGCTCAACAGGTGAGAAAGGGCACCGACATCGTCATCCCCGTCCGGGTCTAGAAGCCCTTCGTAACCGGCAACGCCGGCATAGATGGCGGCAACCGGGTGAAATCTGAACCAGACCCGGTAAAAGTCACTGACCAATGCGTCGAACTCAGCACCCTTAGTCATTGTGAATCTCGTAATCGTGTGTGATTTCGGCGCTCATACCCAGCATGATAGAAGCAGAGCAGTACTTTTCCGAACTGAGAGAGATCGCCCGGGCTACGTGTTTCTCGCTCAGATCCCGCCCATGCAATACAAAGTGGGCATGAATACGGGTAAAGATTTTAGGGTCTTTTTCGGACCGCTCCGCCTCCAGTTCCACTACGCAACTGGTTACCTGCTGGCGAGATTTTCTCAAAATGGACAGCACGTCAAACT
The DNA here is from genome assembly GCA_025655595.1 of Candidatus Thiodiazotropha sp. (ex Monitilora ramsayi). Lineage (GTDB taxonomy): Bacteria > Pseudomonadota > Gammaproteobacteria > Chromatiales > Chromatiaceae > Thiodiazotropha. The sequence goes on along the minus strand of JAHXIO010000005.1, from coordinate 207,578 downwards.
CGGTACAGCCTCCCATACCCAGTAACAGCATCTCCATGGGCCTGACACCCAGATTGCGCCCTCCGTGGTCGGGTGGCCCATCCATCACAACGGCATGACCACTCCCAGCCTCCCCCAGCATGGTGGCCGCCTCCACCCATTTCACCCTTGCTCTCATGCACTACTCCCCTAAATTCATATCTCTGCGACACAGTTCAAATCATCGCAAATATTGGTCGTTGATTGTTACGGAGCCAAATCCCCCGGGCCCGCTTTATTTGTTACACTATACGCAAAATTACGCTATAGATAGTCGTAAGTTCGACAAGTTGAAAAGGGTTGCTAAACTTATTCCTTAACCCTCATCAACACTTGCATAATAATTTAACCAAGAGGACCGATGGTGGCGACAGTAGGATTTTCAGGGGAAACATCTCTGGTGTTTCGCAATCATATCTACCGTCACTGTTCTGCACTCTGCATCTCAAGAGTCATAGGATCATGTCGATCATAAAACCGCCGCCGCAGGAACCAGAGTATCTACAACGATTCCTCTCCTATTGCCATCGCAGACGCTATCCCAAGAATACAGAGATCATCCACATCGGTGATCCTGCGGATATCCTATATTACCTGACCGAAGGCTCAGTCGCTGTCTATATCGAGGATGAGGATGGACGCGAGATCATCCTCACCTATCTCAATAAAGGTCAGTTCATCGGCGAGATGGGTATCTTCGTGCCGGAACCGAAACGTAGCGTCATGGTACGCACCCGTACCCCCTGTCAGATCGCCGAAATCAGCTATCAGCGACTGGAGCAACTGTTCGATCACGACTTGAAGGATTACACCAAAGAAATTCTTTATGCCATGGGCGCGCAGCTCTCCCAACGACTCTCGCAGACAAGCAGCAAGGTCGGGCACCTGGCATTCTTCGACGTCACCGGCCGCATCGCCCGCACCCTGCTCGACCTGTGCAAGGAGCCGGATGCCATGACCCACCCCGACGGCATGCAGATCCGCATTACCCGTCAGGAGATCGGGCGTATTGTCGGTTGCTCCCGGGAAATGGCAGGCAGAGTCTTAAAAAACCTGGAAGAGCAGGGGCTGATCAGCGTCAAAGGCAAGACTATCGTTGTGTTCGGTACGCGGTAAGACCCAGGCTGACCAGCCTACAAGTTTATCGCGGCAACTATCGAGACAGGCTGTAACTGTCAGCCAAACAACTCCGCCAACCTTGTTCCGGGATCCTCCGCCCGCATGAACGCTTCCCCCACCAGGAAGGCGTTGACCGTATTCTCACGCATCAATGCCACATCTTCACGGTTCAGGATTCCGCTCTCGGTAACCAGGATGCGATCCGAAGGGATTCGCGGCAACATCTCGAGGGTAGTCTCAAGGCTCACTTCAAAGGTACGCAGATCACGGTTGTTAATGCCGATCAACCGGTTATCCACCTGCAATGCCCGATCCAACTCTTCGGCATCATGCACCTCGATCAACACATCCATACCCAGGTGGTGCGCCAGATCGTTGAGGGTCTTGAGCTGCCTGTCGTCGAGGCAGGCGACGATCAACAGGATACAATCAGCCCCCATAGCCCGCGCTTCGTAGACTTGATAGGGATCGATAATGAAATCCTTGCGGATCACCGGCAGATCGCAAGCAGCCCTCGCCTGACGCAGATAGGCATCACTGCCCTGGAAGAAGTCGATATCGGTCAACACAGACAGACAGGCGGCACCACCCGTCGCATAGCTGCGAGCAATCTCAGCCGGCTTGAAATTCTCACGCAGGATACCCTTGCTCGGCGAAGCCCGTTTTATCTCCGCAATAACACCTGGCCGGCCCGCCTCAATTTTCGCTGCAATGGCGTCCGCAAACCCCCTTACCGGCGAGGCCTGCGCCAACTCCCCTTCCAACAGTTCGAGGGGTCTCTCGCTCAGACGCTGGGCGATCTCCTCCAGCTTGCGGTTGACGATCTTTTTCAGGATATCCGGTGTTTCTTTCATCTTCAGTCGAAACTCTGCGTCAGCACGACCAGACGGTCGAGTCGGTTGCGCGCTTCGCCGCTGGCAATGGCCTCATCGGCCATATTGATGCCGGTTTTCAGATCGGGGGCGATACCCGCCGTATAGATCGCGGCGCCGGCATTGAGCACCACGATATCTCTCGCCGGTCCCGGCTTATCCTCCAGCACTCCGCGAATCGTCAACAGACTTTCCGCCGCGTCCCTGACCTTCAGACTATCCAGTGAATCGCGTTTGAAACCGAAATCCTCCGGCTGGATGAGAAAGCGACGGATTTGGCCATCTTTGAGCTCAGCCACATCGGTCACATCCCCGATACTGATCTCGTCCAGTCCGTCACGTGAATGAACCACCATCACATGACGGCTGCCCAGGCGCTGCAGGACCTCTGCCATGGTCTCCAACAGGTCACTGCTGAAAACACCCAGCAACTGATTGGGCACCCCTGCGGGATTGGTCAGCGGACCCAGGACATTGAATATGGTACGTACCCCCATCTCTTTGCGTGGGCCAATGGCATGCTTCATAGCACTGTGGTGTCCAGGGGCGAACATAAAACCCACACCCACTTCACGCACACAATGCTCCACCTGCTGTGGTGTCAGATCGAGCCTGACGCCGGCAGCCTCCAGGGCATCGGCGCTGCCGGATTTGGAAGAGACGGAACGGTTACCATGTTTGGCCACATGGCACCCGGCGGCTGCCGCCACAAACATACTCGCAGTGGAGACGTTGAAGGTGCCGGAGGCGTCACCACCGGTGCCAACAATATCTACCGTGTTATCCAGACCGGCAATAGAGACCCCTGACGCCAGCTCCCGCATAACCGAGGCGGCGGCACTGATCTCGGTCACTGTCTCCTCCTTCATGCGCAGACCGATGAGAAAACCGCCGATCTGAGCCGGCGTGGCACCACCGGTCATGATGGTCCGCATCACACCGGTCATCTCGTCGCCGGTGAGGTCCTGTCTGGCCAGCACTTTGTTGATTGCTTGCTGCATTTCCACAGCGCACCTCCCCCACTAATTTTTTCTGTGTCTGCAAATGAACGCGATGAAACGCGAAATTCTTCTGGATCAATGTACCCTTTCTGAGGCGTAAAGTGCGACAAATCCGTACCCTACAGATTGAATCACCGTCGACAGAATCGATTTGTGTTTCATCAAGCTCATTGGCGGACACTGATCAATCATTTTCCCTCGACGAAATTGCGTAGCATGTCGTGACCGTGCCGGGTCAGGATCGACTCCGGATGAAACTGCACACCCTCTACCCTGAGCTCTTTGTGACGCACACCCATAATCTCGTCCATTTTGCCATCCTGTTCGGTCCATGCGGTGACCTCGAGACACTCTGGCAGCGTCTCTTTCTCGATCACCAGGGAGTGATACCGAGTCGCCTCGAATGGATTTTCCAGGCCGCTGAAAACACCTGTGTCCGCATGATGGATCGGAGAGGTTTTACCATGCATCACTGCTCGAGCATGCACGATCTTACCGCCGAATGCCTGACCGATAGACTGATGCCCCAAACAGACGCCGAGAATCGGGATACGCCCCGCGTAGGTTCTGATAGTCTCTACCGATATACCCGCCTCGTTGGGGGTACAGGGACCGGGGGATACCACGATCTGATCGGGTTCAATGGCGTCTATTTCCGAGACTGCAATCTCATCGTTGCGCACCACTTTGACCTCTATTCCCAGCTCCCCCAGGTACTGCACCAGGTTATAGGTAAAAGAATCGTAATTGTCGATCATCAAGAGCATGATTCCGCCTCCCCGTCACAGGCGTGACGATCGAGCCCCGCTTCCGCCAACGCGACGGCACGGAAAACGGCACGGCCCTTATTCATGGTCTCTTTCCACTCCAGATCGGGTATTGAATCGGCCACCACACCGGCGCCGGCCTGGATATGCAGGGTCTTCTCTTTGATCACTGCAGTCCGGATGGCAATGGCGGTATCCATGTTGCCGTTCCATGAGAGATAACCGACGGCACCTGAGTAGACCCCCCGCTTTACCGGTTCCAGCTCATCGATGATCTCCATGGCGCGGATCTTCGGCGCCCCACTGACGGTCCCCGCAGGAAAAGTGGCACGCAACACGTCGATGGCTGTCATACCTTCGTTCAACTCCCCAATGACGTTGGAGACGATGTGCATCACATGAGAGTAGCGTTCCACGATCATCTTGTCGGTCAGCTCGACACTGCCTATCTTGGCCACGCGCCCCGTGTCGTTACGACCGAGATCGATCAGCATCAAATGCTCAGCCAACTCCTTGGGATCGGCCAGCAGCTCAGCCTCCAGGGCTCTATCCTCATCTTCGGTATAGCCTCTGCGACGTGTGCCAGCGATTGGACGCACGGTCACGACACCATCTTCCAGGCGGGTCAGAATCTCCGGTGATGAACCGACGATATGGAAATCCTCCAGGTCGAGATAGTACATGTAGGGTGAGGGGTTGAGTCCCCGCAAAGCACGGTAAAGATCAAGAGGCGGCGACTCAAAAGGAATCGACAGGCGTTGCGAAATCACCACCTGCATGCAGTCGCCTTCGAGAATATAGTCTTTGATTCTCTCCACCGCCCGCTTGAAGCCGGTCTCGGTAAAACCGGAGACAAAGTCCGACTCATTGATCTCTCTCTCCGGACCGTTCGGTATCCGCGGTACCGGTTGGCGCATGGCCTGTACCAACTCACGAATACGCTGTTCTGCAGAGTCGAGTGTGCCGCCACGGGTGGGGTCCACATGCACGATCACATACATCCGGCCGCTGAGATTATCGAACACCACCACCTCATCCGATACCATCAGCAGGATATCGGGTGTACCCAACAGGTCGGGATTCGGACAGTTGGCCAGCTTCGGTTCGATATAGCGAATGATGTCGTAGCCGAAATAGCCGACGAGACCGCCGTTGAATCTGGGCAATCCCTCGACTTCCGCGGCCTTGTACCGGGATTGAAACTGCTCAACCCAGTCCAGCGGATCCTCCACCTCCAGGGATTCGATCACTTGGCCATCGGTTAGGATCTCGACATTTTGCCCTGAGATTCTGACATGGGTGGAGCACGGCAGGCCGATGATGGAGTAACGGCCCCATTTCTCACCGCCCTGCACCGATTCGAATAGATAGGAGTAGGGCCCGCTGGCCAATTTCAGATAGACACTCAACGGGGTATCGAGGTCGGCAAGCACCTCGCAGACTACGGGTATGCGATTGTAGCCCTGTTGCGCCAGGGCATCGAATAATTGAGGGGTCATTGTCCTCTCCACACAAAAGACCAAAACACGGGGTTGACGGGGCTGGATATCACCAACGCCATCGTGTGCCGTTTTTCAAGGTCCTCATGTGTGAAAGCGGGGTCATAGCTCTTGTTCTGTTTCAGTGTCCGGGGATTACCTTAATCGAAAACCCTGCCAATTCTCAAGCCGCATCTTCCAGCAGGCTGCTGATCTCTGTGAGCGCATCGATCACTGCATCCGGATTGTAGTTGCGGATATCTTCGCCATGGTTATAACCGTAGCTCATACAGACGATCTGAAAGCCGGCCGCCCGGGCGGCTTTCACATCGCTTTGCGAGTCTCCGATCATCAACGCCTCATTGGGCAGCACACCCAACCGTTCTGCAGCATGGAGCAGAGGTAATGGATCGGGCTTCTTTTTCGGCAGCGTATCACCCGCGACGATCAACTCAAAATCGTCATGCACACCCAGATCTTTCAACAGAGGAAGGGTGAACTGTGCCGCCTTGTTGGTCACGCAACCCAGTCGATAGCCCTTTGCTTTCAGGTAATCGATTCCCTCCCGAATACCAGGATAGAGCAGAGAGCGCTGACTGGTGTTCTCCGCATAGAGGTCGAGAAAAATCGGATAGGCCTGTTGGAAATCGGCCTCGTCGGGTTCGCCGTTTAGCTGGCCGATGAGAGCACGCCGTACCAGACGTTCCACCCCATTGCCGACCCAGTCCCTTACCTTGGTTTCACCATGGGTGGGCCGCCCCAGTTGCTTCATCATCTCATCCACGCAGAACGCCAGATCGGGCACACTGTCCACCAGAGTACCGTCGACGTCGATGAGAATCATTTTGGGATTTTTGATCATTGCTGTTGCCAATCGAGTTTTTGCGAAAAATTGCCTATCCGCAAATGAATACTAAAAAACGCAAATTCCAGAAAGAAGACCCGACCTATTCGGGAGCGATCATGCCGCACTATCAAGGCAATGGAGCTATTGGTGCGGCTAACACCAATCATACTTGTAGAAGCTGCCCTTTACCTCGATGCACAGCCTTACGATTCACGCTCATTTGCAGACTGAATGGAATTATCCCGGTCAGACCTTGGCAAGTTCCGCCATCATTTTGCCGACAATGGTATCGTAGCGGTTGGCATCGCCTTCCTCCGGAAAACCGAAAATACCGGAGCCCGCGACAAAGGTATCGGCACCCGCCGCCTTGATCTCAGCGATGTTATCGACCTTGACACCACCGTCGATCTCCAGACGGATATCCAGGCCGGACTCATCAATCAGCTTGCGACACTCACGAAGCTTATCCATGGTGGCGGGGATGAAGCTCTGCCCGCCGAAGCCGGGGTTGACCGACATCAGCAGGATCATGTCCACCTTGTCGAGCACATAGTCGAGATGGGAGAGCGGGGTCGCCGGATTGAACACCAGACCCGATTTACAGCCTTCGTTGCGGATCAGCTGCAGACTGCGATCGATGTGTTCCGAAGCCTCGGGATGAAAGGTGATATAGGTTGCTCCTGCTTTAGCGAAGTCGGGAATGATCCGGTCCACCGGTTTCACCATCATATGTACGTCGATATCCGCGGTGACACCGTGCTTGCGCAGCGCCTCACAAACCAACGGACCGATGGTGAGATTGGGCACATAGTGATTGTCCATCACATCGAAGTGGACGATCTCAGCGCCTGAAGCGATCACACTGTCCACCTCTTCGCCCAACTTGGCGAAATCCGCCGACAGGATGGAAGGTGCAATCTTATCGGATTGACGAGCCATGATGTTATCTCCTACTGTTTCTGCCTGGTTCTTTATTCGTTAACCGGCCCGACGGGAAGACGATTCCGCGTCTCTAATTGTCAAAATGGGCCGCCACTTTACCCCAAAGCGCGGGACTTTTCAGCCATACACTCTGTGGTGTACTCGGTTGTACCCATACCAGCGGGGTAAGGAGCCATGCCAATGGACGTAAAATTTCGCCATCTTCGACCCATGACCGTGTTGGTATGCCTGGCATCCCTGCTTGTCCTGACCTCAGGAAACACTCCAGCTGCCAATCTGACCCTGGAGCAGAGAATATCTGATCAACTCACTACACCTTCCCTGAAAGGAAACGCGGTGTGGCTGGAGGCCGGAAATACCCGCTTTCTGACAATTTCGAAAACGGCGACGACTGCAGACCGGGTCGGTGGCGTCATTCTGCTGCACGATGATGGGGCACATGCCGACTGGCATGAGGTCATCGCACCCCTAAGGCAGTACCTCTCCACCCGGGGCTGGGACGTGCTCTCCATACAGCTGCCGGTCAACGACAATCCAAATCGGCCACTATCGTTCGAGAGGATCGGGCTGGAAACCAATGCCCGCATTCAGGCAGCCGTGGACTACTTTGCCGAACAGGAGAACAGCAACCTGACCCTTATCGGACACGGCCTGGGAGCACGCGCGGCCCTCCAATATCTTGAGGGGACTCCTGCCCCGACGGTACGCGCGTTTGTCGCCATCAGTCTTCCCGCTAAGCAAGAGGATAGAGATAATGTCATTTCTGCCATCGGCAAGCTTACGGGACCGACGCTTGATATCTATGGGAGTCTGGACCAACCGGAGGTGACAGACTCTGCCGAGGCGCGCAGAAGCGCTGGTAAAAGAAAATTAGAGAAGGACTATCGCCAGGATCGGATAGTAGGTGCTGATCACTACTACCGGGGACTGGAGGAAAATCTGCAACGACGAATCGGTGCTTGGCTCAAGCGGGTTGCCCGGGGGGTCGAAAAAGGACGCTAGCCAGGCCTATTACTCCTGCCGCATCAGTCGACGTATGCGTTTGACATAATGCCGGGTCTCGCCCGGTGCATAGCGTGCTACCTGATCCCAATTCTTTACCTCGCCCGCTTTCTGCGCCCGCTTGAAGGCACGCAGCACATTGCGATAACCGGCGTTGTAGCTCGCCATGGCGAAGGCCAGGCGCTCTTCGGTAGGTAATCCTTTCTTCCACTTGCGATAGAGCATGCGGTCGTAGTAGATGCCCGCGGCGATATTCCAGCGAGGTTCATCGATATGGGTGAAATGGGGGTTCTTCGAGCGGATATCTTCATAGGTCGCCGGCAGTATCTGCATAATGCCCTTGGCCCCGGCCGTGCTGGATGCATCGGGCTGCAGGCCCGACTCCGCGATACCCTGGGCCTTGAACCAGCGCCAATCGATATGGGGACCGAAGTAGTGCTTGGTGTATTTGCGGAAATAGTCGTCGTAACTGTCGCTCCAATAGCTGTCACCCACATGACGCACCAGGCTGGCATAGGCCAATCCGGGCAGTAGTACCAACAGGAGAAACAAGCGTAGCGTCAGCATCTCGCCAGTATGGAGTCAGTTGAGGCCGAGACCGATAACCAGGCCCAGCGCGGTGCCAATACCGATAAAAATGCCCATGATCATGATGCCGACGGCGATGTTCCCTTTCTGCAATTCATCCGGAATACTGAAATTGACGATATGGCTGAAAACCTTACAGCCGAACCACATAAAAAATATCGTCAGTGCGCCACCAAAGATGACATAGACGAAATTGAGCAGCATTGGATCCATCGAGTCGGACATATCCGCCCTCCAGGGGCTAAAGTCGGAAAATGTATCAGGCGTGGCCATCACGCAATTGTCTGAAGAAAAACACATTTATCAGCAGAAATCAAAGCTTGAGCTTGCCTGACGCCTGCCTTCATGTAGTGACGGTTTCAACACCCGGCGAGTTATCAAAGGGCTCCAGTCACGCTAACTACAGAGACCTGGCCTCTTTAATCCGTTCATAGGCCTTTTTGATCTCATCGGTTTTCTGAGCTGCCATTTTCATCATCTCTTCAGGCAGTCCCTTGGAGACCAGTTTGTCCGGGTGATGCTGACTGATCAGCCGCCGATAGGCCCGTTTGACCTCTTTGTCAGTCGCATTCGCAGACACATTGAGAATGGCATAGGCGTCTTCCAGCGAGAGCTTTTGAGGCTGGGCACGATCACCCGCGCCTGCACCGGCGTAGTGGGCCTCCGCACTCACCCGCTGCACCAATAGCCGGAAGGTGAATTCCGAAATGTGCAGTAGGCGGCAGATATGCAGCAATACCGACTCTTCCTGCTTGTCCATCCGCCCGTCGGCAAAGGCAGCCTGAATCTGAATCTCCATGAACATCTGAATCAGGGTCTGTCTGCGGTGACACTCGCGCCGGAACTGCTCGATCACATCGTCCAGAGGGAAATCGGGGGACTTACCCTCGTTGAAGAGCCGGATGGCGGTCTGCCGCATCTCATCGGAGAGCGACATCTGGGACATCACCGCCTCAGCCAGCCTGATCTCATCCGGTGAAACCCTACCATCGGCCTTGGCCAGATGCCCCATTACGGAAAAGGTCGTGGTGAAAAAAGCGGTCTGGACTCTTTCCTGATCACCGGGCCCCCAGGCTACCTGATCTTTCGGCAGACCTTGCAGTCCCTTATCGAAACGGTGCCCCAACGCTGCGCCCAGCACTGCCCCGAGCGGCCCGCCCAGCATGTAACCGAATGCGCCACCTACCAGTTTGCCCCACCAACTCAATGGTTCACCCCATCACTTCAATGAATGATTAAACAGGCAATACCTTACCAGTTGTCACCCTGCATGGGCAGCCGACGATCACTTTCCGTTGATATATTGCTCGTCGCTGAATGAGTGTACCCAGGCCGGATAGAAGGCAACCAACATAGTGATGACCCAGCCGTTGATCAGTGCCTCGGGAAAGAACATCAGGGGAAAGAAGGGCATGATCGTCAGACTCAGCTCAGCCATGGTGTATGCACCGCTCATAACGAGCAGCTGCATGGCAAGATAACCACTCACATAACCCACCACCCAGGCGGTCATGAAGCCATTGCCCAACACATAGACAAAAAAATGTTTGGGCAACCAGGAACGAACCAGCACCAGAGAGATCTGCGACAGGGTAATCGGCACCAGCACCACTGTCAGAAAGCTGATGAGATAACCCTGCCAGCCGTAGCCCGCATTGAGACTGACCGCCACGAGTGCAAGGCTGGCGGCGATGATCGCCATGGACCAGCCGAACATCAGGGTGACCACTGTCACCCCCAGCAGGTGGAACGAGAGTCCGGGTTGAATCTGCCCACGCATATGCCAGAGGGCGATGAGCGCCACTATCGCCCCCAAAAAGACATGCAGCTGTCCGTTGTCGGTCAGGCGTCGCCAGGGAGCCATTCTGACTGCCATCAGCATCACAACGGCGAAGAGACCGGCTACCCACCAGAGTTGCGTACCTGTAAAGAGACCACCGTCAATTTCCATTCCTTTCGTATCCTGTGGTTACAGCCGTCTTCGGCTATCCTCTTAGGTCATGATCTCCACCCAATCGTAATCCAGAAGGATCCATATGCTCTATCGCCCCCTTGGCCTCACCGGTATTGAAGTCAGCGTCCTATGCCTCGGCACCATGACCTTTGGTGAACAGAACAGCGAGTCAGAAGCCCACGCCCAGCTCGATCATGCAATTGAGGCCGGTATTAACATTATCGACACGGCAGAGATGTATCCGGTTCCGCCAAAGGCGGAGACTCAGGGTCTCACCGAACGCTATATCGGAAGCTGGCTGGCCAATCGAGGCCGGCGCGACGACATGATCATCGCCAGCAAGGTCGCAGGCCCCGCCGATTGGCTCTCCTACCTGAGAGACGGCAATGTTCATCTGGACAGACGCAATATCAAGGCGGCAGTGGAGAGCAGTCTGCAGCGTCTGAGGACCGATTACATTGATATCTATCAGCTGCATTGGCCCGACCGACAGACCAATTTTTTTGGCCCGTTGGGCTACAACCATCCCGAGCAGGATCAGAGTGTCCCCATTCAGGAGACACTCGAAGCGCTGCTGAGCCTGGTGGAAAGCGGCAAGATACGCTACATCGGCGTCTCCAACGAGACCCCATGGGGACTGATGAGGTATCTGCAACTGGCCGAGGAGATGGACCTGCCTCGCCCTGTCACTATCCAGAACCCCTACAATCTGCTCAACCGCAGCTTCGAAATCGGGCTGGCTGAAATCGCCCACAGAGAGTCCTGCGGACTCTTGGCCTACTCCCCCATGGCCTTCGGTGTGCTTTCCGGTAAGTATCTCAACCAGGCCAGACCCAGTGGAGCCAGACTGACCCTGTTCGAGCGTTTTAGCAGATATTCCAATCCCCAAGCCGATTGGGCCACAGAACGCTATGTAGAGCTGGCAAGAGAGCACGGATTGGAACCTGCACAGATGGCCCTTGCCTGGGTCACCAGTCGTCCGTTCGTTACCAGCAACATCATCGGCGCTACCTCCCTGGCCCAACTTGAACAAAATCTACAAAGCCTGTCCGTAGCACTTTCAACCGAGGTTATTGAGGGTATTGAGGAGATTCAGCAACTGCAACCCAATCCCAGTCCCTGACAGCAACACGGCAATGTGTTAAGAAAATAGTGATCTTCCGCAATGGCTATCGCCATTTTCAATGCCATAATTCAAAATAAAGCCTATCTGTACTTTCCGGAGAAGCAGCAACTATGAGTTCACCGAGAATCCGAATTGGCGAATGGTTCAAAACCGTCGATGGAGACAACCTGGAAATTGTCGCCCATGACCCTGAAGAGGGTGTGGTCGAGGTTCAATTTTACGACGGCACGGTTGAAGAGTATGACATGGAGGATTGGGAAGCACTCGAAGTCAAACCGATTGCACCGCCGGAAGATTGGTCCGGTTCCTATGATCTGACCAAGGATGATTACGGCGTTGACCTCGATCGCCCTGCGGGAGATAACCATATCAATCCGCTGGATCACCTCGATGAAGAGGATTAACAGCGACTTACAGTATCTCCCCATACTAAAAGCCTACCTTTCACCCGTTGAAAGTTGTGCCTGCAACCCCCACATTAACATCCAAGGGCATGATTCAGGCGTATCTTCACTGAACCCGGTGCTCTGCCGGCGTTAAAGTTAGACATCGCCAGGCCGCTAAATAGATCAACAGCGACACACACAGATGCTTTGCAGGAGGTGCGTCATGAAAACAGTCTACGATATGAGTTCAGGCCAGGTTGTGACCCCCGATCACGCTACCGAGCTCCCTGAGCGGCTGGTTTCTGACGCGGAAATCCTGCAACTGCAGCTACAACCGGTTGTCACCGATTCCCGTCCGGAGAGGAAAATTCCGCCTGAGTTGGCCCTGGCGGACCTTAACGCCTTTTTCGATAAAATGAGCTAAGCGGTAAAACCGCTCCGGACCCCCACAGCCGGGCCCCGCGCCCGGCTGATCATATCTGAACCCACCACTTTCCCGATTCGATACGCAGAGGCACTGAACTCAAGTGTTGTCCCACGCAGGGGCCGCGTACACAAACCCCGTCTTTCAGGCGAAACAGCGCGCCGTGAGTGGCGCACTGAAGATAATGCCCGGTAAGATCCAGAAACCGATTTGGCTGCCACTCCAGATTGACTCCGGTGTGAGGACAGCGGTTAAGGTAGGCCAGGAGGCTCCCACTTGTCCGCAAAAGGATAATGTCTACAGTCCTTTCGGGCAGCGCCAGCGACACCCCGCAAGTTCCCGGGTCTGAGAGATCATCCGGAACAGCAATCGGGTGCCAATCAGACATCCAGATCCCCCAGTCCTTCGAAACCGATCTGCCCACATTTCAGACCGGCCAGTTTTATTGCCTTATCCAGTGCTTCTTTGGCACTGTTCCCCGAAGCGAGGCTGTGGATCACACCGGCATTGAAGACATCCCCCGCCCCCAGCGTATCGCACACCTGTCGGGGATGATGCGCCGAAGAAAAGTGCGCTTTATCATCGACAGGGAAGCACCACCCTCCCTCTTCCCCCCAAGCGGCAAACAGCGACGCCGACGGATTGTCGCGCCTTACCGATGAAAACAGCTTCCTGGGATCTTCATAACCTGCGGCCTCCACATAGGCGCGGGAAAAGATTAAAACATCTGCCAAGGGAAAAAGTGCCTCTATACCTTCCCGCGGCTTTTCCACCTCCAACGAAACTTTGATTTGATCCTTTAACTGGCGTACCTGTGTCAGCATCTGACCACAGTGGGGGACATTTCTTCCCTCAAAATGGATCCAGTCGTAGCCGTTCAGGTCGATTGCTGAAAAGGCCTCATGATCAAACTCCGGCAGGTCCCGATAGTGAATGATGGTACGTGACGCGCTTTCCCGGCTCAGGAGGATATAGGAGGTGGGAGTTACACTGCTTTGATAGGTTTCAGCCCAGGAGATATCAATGCCATGTAATGAAAAATCCGCCACGATCTGCTGTGCCGAGGCATCATCCGCAAGTGCTCCGGCCCAGCTGCATTCGTGCCCGAACTGACTCAGCACGACCAGGGTAGTGGCGGCATTACCCCCCCGGCTCAACCTTCGGGACTCAGCCCTGATCTCGAGATCTTCGGTAGGAAATCGCTCTACGGTGTCGACAATATCAAGCGTTGCGACACCCACACCGAGTACCCGCATCAGATAAACCTCTGGAAAGCTATGGGACTATTTTTTCCGGAACAGACGCCCAAGTCCCGTCTTTCTCGAATCGCTGTCGCTCCCAAGCCCGTCCAGGGAACTGCTGGATGGCGACCTTAGGCCAAGCTGCGCCGATGACTCATCTACACCACCGGTTTTACGGAGCAGCAGTTCCAGCTTCCGCTTCAGCTGGTCGACCTCTTTATCACGATCCTCGATGGCGTCCTCCAGCGAGCGGCACTGATTCTGCGAGAGACGCAGCAGATGATCCTTCTCAGAAAGCGACTGCTGCATGGAGACCATTTCCTGACGGATGGCCTGTTGGTTGGCTACATCGTTGACGTCCCGGTCATCCGAGTCATTCAGTTTGGAGGATGCCTCCTCTAGCTGCAGCCGCATCTGCTCCAGATCTTCATGGGCCTGACGACGCACCATATCGAGTTCCGTTCTCAAGGCCGCAATCTGCTCGTCATTGCCAAAGGACTGAACATCCTGAATCTGTTCTACGTAGGTCTCGATCACACTGCGCAGTTCACCCACTTCACGCCGCATGCGTTTCGCCTCGGCCTGGGCTTCATCCCGCTCCAGTTCATAATTGTCGGCCTTGATCCGCAGCTCTTCCATCTGTACCAACAGGTCATCTGCCAGACTTGAATCAGAAGCGTGTTCACGAAAACCACTCATCTCGGAATGGAGATGGTCATTTTCGTTCACCAGGTCGGTGTATTGGTTGCGAATTTCACTCAGCTGGCTGGCCAGTCGATCACGCTCGGCAGCAAGTGTCTTCTTCTCGCGCAGCAGGTTCTCTTTATCATTCGCCAAGGCATCCATGTCTTCGCCGAGCATCTCGATGGCGGTCTCCTGGACAGCCCGTTCCCGCCTCAGCACGTCGGCCTGCTGTGCCTGCTTCTCAACTTTCTGCCGTTTCGTCTTTTCGCTCTCGAGAGCGCTGCGAAGCTCACTGAGCTCCGCATCGGTGTCATCCATCAACTGGCTCTCCATCTCCAGCTGAACCTCGCGCAGACCGGAGATCTCCTTCCGCATGGCGCCAACCTGCTCTTGCGCCAGCGCCAATGCCTTCTGAGTACTCTCCAGCTCACCGGCGTCCACACTCTGTTCATTTGCCGCCTTGGCGGCATCCAGCTCTGCACGCAGGGTTTCGAGCCGTTGCTCACCCGCTTTGATTTTATCCTTGAGTTCAGTCTCATTGGCACAGGAGACTGCTTCAAGCTTCTCAATCTTCTTCACAAGCTCAGACTTTGCAGCCTGCAGGGATTCTTTCTCCTCTGCCAACGCTGCCTTTACGGCCTCTGAATTCTCTGCAGCGGACTGGCTCGCGGAAATCGATTGTTTCAGCGCCTCCAACTCTTTAGTTCGTTGAATCAGAAGCGTTTCTTGACTTTCATGCTGGTGCTCAAGCTCTGCCCGCAGATTGGCAATCTCCTGCTCATGTTCCGTCTTCAGGGAACCCAACTCCTGCTTGGTCGATTGTAGTTCGGCATCGGCTTCTGATGCTTGCTGCCAGGCATTCTGAGCGGCCGTAATCTCCTGCTGCAGTTGCTCAGCCAACTGACCGGATTCACTTTGTGACTGGTCGTATGCCTGTTGCACTTGGGCTAACCTGGCTTCCAGGTCTGACTGTGACTTGTGTGATGCTTCTAAATTCTGTTCCGAGACCTCCACTGTCTGTTGCAAATCAGCCAACCTGGATTCCAACTCAGCATGAGATTGTCGCGACGCTTCCTGGCTCTGCTCTGAAAGCTCAACCGTCTGTTGCAGTTCAGTCAGCCTGGATTCCAGCTCAGCCTGAGCCTTTTTCGACGCTTCCAGACTCGTATCGGAAATCTCGACCGCCTCTTCCGCCGTTTTCAGTGAGCGCTGGAGAAATGCGGCCGTCTGGTGTTCCTGTTCAAGCAGTGCCTCAGTCTCTGTCCGCTTCTCCTGTTGAGCGAGAATTTCGGCCTGTGCCGATTGCAACTTCTGATTGAGCTCACGAACTGCGGTATCAACGGTTGACTGGGTAGCATCCGCACGCTGCTTCTCTTCTGCCAGGGACTCACTCAGCTCATTCTGACGCTTATCCGCCTCCGCCTGAGCCCGCTGCAGGGATTCCTCCAACTCCTGACGGGTCTGTCTGAGCTCTTCGATGGTCTGGCGCGACGCTTCCAGATCGCCCCGCAATGATTCCATTGCATTGTTGTACTGCGATTCGGCGTCGTTGCCCGCCTGTTGAATCGCTTCCAGCTCTTTTTCCAGACTGAGTCGGCGTTCTTGCTGTGACTCGGCCTCGTTGTTGAGTTCAGATACGCGGGAGGACGTCTCTCGCAGGCGCTCCTCAAGCTCCGATTTCTCCTGCTGTAGACTTTGCTTGGCGGTCTCCTGCGATTCGATCTGCGCCTGCAGCGATTCAATCTGCTGACGCAGGTCGGTTATCTCTGCCTGGGATCGTTCTTGAGCCTCTGCAGCACTGCTTGACGCTTCTTCGAGAGATGCCTGCAGTGCCGACGCCTTCTCCTGAAAATCGCTCTGGCTCTGTTCCTCCCGCTGCTGGGATTCAGTCAATGACGCCTTGAGTCCCGCAATAGCCTGTTGAAGCTCGGAGACCTCATTACCAGAAACGACCGTGAGCTGATCAAAACGGTTGTTTGCCTCATCAAGAGCCGCCTGTAATTCAGACACTTTCTCTTGATGTGCCGTCTCGGCCCCATTGAGGCTATCCTGAGCCTCTTCCAGGGCGCGCTTCAGTGCTCCAATCTCATCTTTACCCGCACTCTGCGCTGCGTCCCTCTCCTCTTCCAACTTTTGCAGTGTGCACTCCAGGTCGAATTTTTCCCCGGAGAGTCTGGAGAGGTCATCTGCGGACTGTTTGCGAAATGCCTCGCTGGTCTCCTGCAATTCGCTCAATTCCGCGACTACGCGCTCCAGTTCGCTCTGTCTCTGAGCCGCCTCCTGCAGACGCCCCTGAGACTCTTCCTTTGCATTTTCAAACTGAAGCTGAAGCTCGGTAATCTCCTCTTTTAGCCGTCCATCCTGAGTCTCATGCCGTAACTGCATGTCTTTCAGCTGGGCTTGCAGATCCATATCCTGTTGACGGAACTCATCGCTCAGTCTGCGAGTATTCTCAAGTTCCTCCTTCGCGGAAACGAGCTGTCCCTCGACCCCTTTCAGCCGATCCACTTCTGACCTGAGGTCAGCGGCTACTGCGGCCGCTGCTTCTGCCGTTGTCAGCTCATCTCGCAGGGCCTCTATCTCTTGCCGAAGCGTATCCTGGGCGGCGTGCGATCCTTCTTCCTCACCTTCTTGCCGCTCCTTCGCCACCGCCAATGCCTGCTTCAGCAACTTGATCTCTGTCAGTCTCTGTTTCAGCTCTTCTTCGAACTGACGCTCGGTCTCCACAAGTTGTTTCTTGAGTGAATCTATCTCCGCCTGCTGAGCACCTGCCAGCGCAACAGGGTCCTCGTTGTCGCGATTGAAATCGATGACATTGTTGGTCTGTGGCTCACCCGGTTGCTGCTCCAGGCCGATCTGCACAGCCAGTTCGGCCCAACCCACATCCAACACAAAGACCTCCGCCCCGCGCTCAGTCAACAGATAGGCGGCCGTGGCGGACTGCCCGACCTCCGATCCATAAACCATGTAGGGGCGGTCCATCGTGAGACTGGAGGCCTGAAAACGCAGTGAGAAAAAGGGCAGATTGATGGCACCGGGCAGATGTCCCGCTTCATACTCTTCAGGTGTGCGGACATCAAGCCAGAGCGCCCCGTCTTCGACGCCGGCAGACGCCTCATTGTAGGTCACAGTATGGGACAGAGGCTGTTTGACCAGGTCGATGAAATCCCGTTTGTTGAGACGCACCAGTTTGCCATCGGTCAGCATGGTGACGGTGCTGCCTCGCGGTTTATCGGAAATCAATGCCTCCTCGCCAAACCCCTTGCCGACTCGCAGCTTGGCCAGCTCCACCGGCGCATGGCCGGCTTCGGGTGTGCGCGTGACACTACATTCACCTCTGCTGATCAGGTAAAAGTAATCACCTTCGTCACCCTGTTTGATCACCACATCCCCGGCTCTGACCGAGACCTCTTCCATACGCATCATGACACGCTGCAGATTGGCAGGTGGGATCTGCTGAAACACCGAAGACTGCAGCAACAGGCTCATCCAATCACCGCTGGACGGCTCCTCGAGATCGCTGACCTCGTAGCTGGCGCTGTGACTTCGCGCCAGCATGTCACTGAGCATGCGGCTGTCGATGCGTACGTAAGTGACCGCCGTTTTGGCCTTGGCCGAGTGTTTACGCGGGAGCTGGTGGGCCAGGGCGAAGCGGGCAGTTTGCGTACCGCTGCTGACAAGATCCATCTCTTTCTGGCCTGAAAGGAGTGCGATAGTGCCCGAGAGCAGATAGATATTCTGATGGTCGGTATCGCCCTCTCGAAAGAGGTACTCCCCTTTTTTGACCTTTTCGACCACGACGCGACTGAGCAGATTGCCCAACTGATCATCTGACAGGGTGTTCAGCGGCACCAGGTTTTTCAACAGGGCATCGTCGGTTTTACTATTCGGCACGGCCATACTTAACTATTTCTCAGGAATTTGGATCCTTAAAAGACGCTACCACCTATTATTTATCGGCACCCTGGCCGAAAGCTGAATGGCATTTTCAACCTCCAGCAATTATAGAACCATGAACAAGGTTGCATTTTTCAAGTAGGGGGCAAAACCATATATTAAGCCATAAACCTTTTACACTGATTAAGATCAACCAATTCTGTGAACAAGCCACTCATCCATGACAATAAATAAAGGTATCGTGGCCGCCGGCCACGCTGAAACCGCCAGTGCCGCCAGTGAGATGCTGCATGAGGGCGGTAATGCGTTTGATGCTGTACTGGCCGCCATGCTGGCTGCCTGCGTCGCCGAGCCGGTCCTGGCATCACCCGGTGGCGGTGGGTTCCTCACCGCTATGCCTACTGATTCGGCACCCGCTGTCTACGACTTCTTCGCCCAGACTCCTGGCCGGAAGCTTCCCGGGAACCAAATCGACTTTCATCCTATTGTGGCCGATTTCGGTACCGCCAGCCAAGTTTTCCATATCGGTATGGGCGCCATGGCCACGCCCGGTTTTGTCCGCGGCCTCTTTACCATACACCGAGAGCGTTGCCGACTTCCCCTGGACATGATCACACAACCGGCCATCCGCCTCGCGCGGGAGGGAATCTCCATCAACCACTTTCAGGCTCTGATCGCCCGTATCGTCGCACCTATTCTACAGGCCACCCCCGATGCACTTGCGTCTCACGCATCACCAGCCGACCCCACACGGCTGATTCGACGAGGAGAGGTCCATTTCCAGCCATTACTGGCCGATTTTTTTGACGCGCTGCAGCATGAAGGTGAATCTCTCTTCTACGAAGGAGAGATAGGTAAGCAATTGATCGAGGACAGCCGTTCCACAGGAGGGCTTCTCCAGATGGAGGATTTACAGGACTATCGTGTAATCAAACGTGAACCTCTGAAATACCGCTATCGCGATACGCAACTCATCACCAACCCCTTACCTTCACTCGGCGGCACACTGATCGCTTTCGCCCTGGGATTACTACAGACAGAGAAAATTGGGGAATTAGCGCCCGGCAGTGAGGGGCACCTGAGACATTTGTCTCGTGTCATGCGGTTGACCCAGGAGACTCGCAGTCATGACCACTCCCTCATGGACAATATACTGTCACCGGAAACCAGCCGACACTATCAAACCATGCTCCGTGATCGCGGGATATCAAAGCGAGGTACAACCCAGATCAGCATCGCAGATAGCCTGGGCAATCTTGCCAGCATGACGCTTTCCAATGGAGAGGGTTGTGGCTATGTCATACCAGGCACCGGCGTCATGATGAACAACATGCTGGGTGAGGAAGACCTCAATCCCGGCGGCTTCCACCACTGGCAGGAAAACCAGAGACTCTCATCCATGATGGCGCCAAGCCTGTTGCTGACTCGATCGGGTGATACCATCGTTACCGGCTCAGGCGGATCGAACCGCATCCGCAGTGCCGTTTTACAAGTGATCTCGAACCTGCTCGATTTCTCCATGCCTCTGGAGCAGGCCGTCTCCCAACCACGCATTCACTTTGAAGCCGACTTACTGAGCCTGGAACCGGGCATTCCGCAGGAATCCGCGGACGCCTTAAGGGATGAGTTCCCCGAACAACAACTGTGGAAACATAAAAACCTCTTCTTCGGTGGCGCACATACCGTCATGCGGTCACGAAAAGGGGAGCTTGTAGGGATCGGTGATGAGAGGCGTGGAGGTGTGTCCATGAAGATTTAAATCTACGGCCACACCTCCATGCAAAAAAACCACTCTCCTGTTAACTGATATTGGATTACCAGCGCCATTTTGAAATGCGCAGCCCTTCACCTTGTTGTGCCAATAGGCACTATTTGCCGAGCAATGCCTTTTTCAGGCTACTTGTGACAGGCGAATCACCGAGCCAGATCTTCATCAAGGCCCGATTAAAATCGTGACCGGGTATGATTCCGCTCACTTCGCCCTTGATCGTGACCCGCGTGCCCTGATCCGGCAGATAGTCGAGCTGAATCCGATCACCCTCAACCAGGGTTACAAACATGTCGTTGAACTGTCTTATACGGTCACGCAACGGCATCAGCTCATCGGCCGAATGATTCGCGGCGAACCCATCATTCCATCCCTCAATAAACTTCTCTTTCTCTACTTTTGAATACAGTATATCCATCTGCATCCGCATTGGCTCGTCTGCATCGGTGATCAAAA
Source organism: Candidatus Thiodiazotropha sp. (ex Monitilora ramsayi) (assembly GCA_025655595.1). Taxonomy (GTDB): domain Bacteria; phylum Pseudomonadota; class Gammaproteobacteria; order Chromatiales; family Chromatiaceae; genus Thiodiazotropha. Next base: position 187,008 of record JAHXIO010000005.1, on the reverse strand, counting down.
GAGGATCCGATTGGCGCTTCGGAAGATATAACGAGCCCAGATAAACTTTGAAGAACAGCTTCTTTCTGATACCCGCACCATTCAGGACAAGCGGCGACTCGGCTCCGTCTATTCTGACTTCTTCCTGAAGCTCGACACCCGCCATTTCAAATGCGTGTCCCACAGAGAGAGAAAGTGTTAAAACAAAAAAGAGAGCAGTGCGTTTCATGGTAATTCCATCTCCAATAATCATTATTCTATCAATTCAGGCATACAGTATGCGCTATGGATACTCTATATTGTAATCTACAGATCTAACTCTAAGCGTCCACTTTTGACCTGATCCAGATTTACATTCCGTCAACGAAAGCCAAAGGATTCGGTGTATCCACACATATATAGTCAAGGCGCTCAAATACAACAACACAAATTGCCCGCCCAATTGATCGGACAACAATCTTGATGGTGTTCATTCAGGTTGAACCGTCCATTTCCGATTAGTGGCTGACGTTCCGGATAGGGTTTGAACAAGTCCAAGTATCAAAAAAAATCAAAAAAACAAGGAATATTGCGCTTTTTATCCTTTAACTATTCAGATTATGTGTTATTTTTAGCGCGCATATCAAATACCCATGTTTAAGGAGCATACTCATATGGCCGTTAAGAAAAAGACCGCTAAAAAGACTGCAAAAAAAGCAGCAAAGAAGAAGGTAGTCGCCAAAAAGGCAGCAGCACCCCGTCGCCAGCCAGCCATTACCGCCAAGCAGACCAAGACACAGATTCTCACCGCCATTGCAGAAGACACCGGCCTTTCCCGCAAAGAAGTTGCCGCAGTCTTCTCTTCCATGAGCGACTTGATTACACGCCATGTTCAGCGCCGTGGCTCTGGCGAATTTTCCGTTCCCGACTGTGGCATTAAAATTCGTCGCGTCATCAAACCCAGAACCAAAGCACGCATGGGTCGCAACCCTGCAACGGGTGAAGCCATCAAAATCGCAGCCAAGCCTGCCAAAACCGTCGTGAAAGTGACTGCATTGAAAGCACTGAAAGATAAGATCGGCTGATACGATCCGCATGACACTGCCGGAATCGCCGGCGGTGTCCCTTCCCCTACATTCCTGCCGAGTCAAGGCAACGTCAATTTCAAACTATCGCCTTGCTGTTCAAGCTTCAGATGCTTGAGAAAGCTCATTCCCAACAACACTTCGTTACCAGGCATCGACGGCAGGATCGCAGCGCGCACATCGCGCATCGTAATCGGTCCTATCCTAACTTCTGCAATTTCACTCAACCAACTTGGCGTCAGTCCATTTGCCGTCATGCTCTGTGTCCTCGCCAATCGATTCAAACCCGCCTTCTCCGCGATTGACTGCGGTACCGCGACATAGGTGGCACCAGTATCGAGCAGGAAATCAACCTCAACACCGTTGATGGTACCGGGAACCAAGTAATGGCCGGCACGATTACGCTTTAAAACCAATTCAGCCACCCCGTTCTGAGTAGCCATATCAATCAATTGCCGGTTCGGATTATTCTGGCGATCCAGCCATTGGGAAAAAAGCAGGGTGAGCAACAGAAGCAACAATACCCATGCGCCGTAGATCATCCAGCGCCCAATACCGTGATGGCCCCTTTGTCCGGTATGTGGATTTGGTTCTTGGTTAGTCGGCATGCCTCGGGAACGGTCTTTTTACTTCAAGAAAAACACAGTATCGCAAATTAGACCGTCCCTCATGAGACATGGTTTAACGACGGTAGGTTCGGGACTGACCTCTTTGCCCGAGTTGCCGTGAAAAGTGTTGGCGGTAATAGGTAAGTGCACTGTTTCCATTGGCGGAAACATCAAAAACTTTCCAACCATCTGTACTACGATAGAAACGAAAGTCAATATTCGCCGGATAGCCGCTGGCCTGAAGAATACCGACCCTGACTTTGACCTCGTTCTCACCGGCACGACGCGGACGGTAGAATCTCACATCCTGATTCTCATATCCCACCAGCCGTTGCGTCAGAGTACCCAACAACATCGTCTTTACGCTATTGACCATTTCTGCACGCTGTTGATCGGTCATGTGCCTGTTCATGGGGCCCGCAACCCAATGGGTCATATAGTCGAAATCAAAATATGGCGCGATCTCCCGCTCGACAAATGCGCCAATCATCTGCTGGCTTGGCCGCTGTTTTTGCCGCATGAATTTCAGTAATTTTGTCATGCCTTCACGCAAAAGCTGACCTGGACCAGCCTCCTCCACTTGCGGCGTGCGCGCCATGGGTTGGCCATAGCCGTAGTAGGGCATTGCCAGCAGGTCGGTGCCTGCGAGGGCAGTCAGCAGCATGGTGACTGACACTATCTTTTTCATAACTCCTCCGGTTGATGTTAGGCGCCGTCTTTGCGGCTTCACGGGCAGGTTGCCAATGCCGGATATTAAAATCAAGCTCAATAAGCAAGGGCTTATTCAGGCACCTTTATCTCTCATGCCGTTATTTTCTTGTAGATATCGGAGACCTTGAGCGGGAGCTTCTCTACCTCGCTGATCACAGTGTAGTTGGCGGCGCCGTACATGTGCGGCAGATAGTCATGCCCCGCTTCATCGATCGTGATACAAAATGGATGTATCCCGCCGCGGCGAGCCTCGAAGAGTGATTGCCGGGTATCCTCGATGCCGTATTCACTACGGTAGTCATCATGGTAGTCATCCGGTTTCCCGTCGGACAATGTCACCAGCAGCTTGGTTCTCGCCTCAACCTCATTCAGCCGGTAACTCAGATGGCGTATCGCCGCACCCATCCTGGTGTAATCACCAGCACGCATTCCGCTGATGCGAGCCTTGACCTCATCATCATATGATTCATCAAACCGCTTCACAGGAAATACCTCACAACGCTTTCTGGTCATACCGGTAAATCCGTATATGGCATAACGGTCCCCCAAGGTTTCCAGCGCCTCCGCCAGCAAGACCAGGGCCTCTCTCTCGGCCTCGTTTACCCAACCCTCGGTGGACCCGGACATATCGACCATAAACATAACAGCGATATCCCGCTCCTCCCGATGCATACGGGTAAACAATCGATCAGACATCTCGAGGCCGGTATGCACATCGGACCAAGCCTCGACAAAGGCATCGATATCGACACCATCACCATGGACCTGACGCTTGAGCAGTCGGTCCTCATCCCGCATCGCCTCAAAAACCTTACGAAGATGCGCCAGCAGCCGTCTGTATTTCACAAGTACACGATCCGCAAAGCCGTCGTGGACCGGTTTCACGGACATCTCCCGCATCACGCACCAGTTCTTACGATAGTGTTTCCGGCGGTAGTCCCATTCATTGTAGAAAAACGCCCCCTCTTCATGGTAAGTACCGCCCCAGACATCCTCCGGATCGAGTATCCGCTTCTTCCCTGCATCCAGGTTGTACTCACCTGGCCCCGCCGGCACAAGATACTCGGGCGGCACATCGCCCAGATCCTGAATGATCGACATCAATGTATTTTTGACATTATCCGGAATAGGCATCGACTTCCCGTTCAGCTGCAGCTCGACATGCATCTCTTCAAGTTGGGTTTCAGGCTCTTTGAACCTGACCTGAAAGGCATCAGGCCGAGCCTCGTCATCCGCGCGCTCAGAATTCAACTCGTCTGCCAACGCTTTCAGATCCACTCTGATCTGCGCCTTTTCCCGCTCGATTCTCTGCTGCATGACTTCAAATGCCAAAACGGGAATCATTTCTCCGTGAAAGCCGGCCATGCCAGGTAACGCTTCACCCAGCATCGACTCTGACATTTCCAAAGAATCAATTGCGGTTGCTTTCTTTTTGCGCAAACTGGAAACCTTCTGCTCCCAGTCAGGCGGTGTCACGTCATTCATCAGCTTGTCCGACAACATGGACATCTCCCGGTAGAGTCCCGGCAGTTCCCTTTCAAGACAGGCATTTAGCCGTACGGTCTCCAACGCATGAAAGGTGCGTAATGCGAGTCCGGGGGTTTTGTGATGCTCCAGGTAATGCCAAAGCGCTTCGTTAAAAGTACCGAAACGCACCTGCGCCCAGTGATAGGCAACAGCCGCCTTGTAGAGCAGGAAGTTATCCCTTTTATCGGGTAGATGCGCCATCACAGCCGGCAAATATATCGTCTCAGTATCGGTATAGAGACGATCACCCAGCTCGAGTTTGAGCTTCCGCCCGGAGAGACCCTGAACGAAAGGTATGAGCACACCCACCTGTTCCTCAAGAAAAGCACCGGATGCTCGCTCTCTTCCCTGGCTGATAAAAAGATCGATCTCACCGATCACCTTCAACGCGGCATGCAAACCCGCCCTGTCATAGATATCCATCGCCTGAAGCACCCAGGCTTCTATCATTTGATCGTCCATGCTCCGTAAAGCCAGAGGTGCCTGGGCAGCAAACTGATAAGCAATCTCGATGTGTGTACTGGCAATGCGCCTTGACCAATCAAGCACAAAAACCTGCGCTTCATAATCAAGCTGTGCCAGCATCGTACTCAGGCTCTCTGTATTACGGAAACTGAATTCAACCTCAAAATATTCATCGAGCAGCGCCTGAATGCGATCTTTGTCTAACCTGGACTTCATCTCATACTTCCGGAATCACTCATGGCACTCGCATTTACGGTTAAAACAGTGATGCGCTCAACTCATTGACAGCCGTCAACATATCCGTGTCGTCTGTCAATGCCTGGGCAATACTCGATCTACAGGCTACAACTGGCTCAACACCGGAGGTGATTAGTTTTGCTGCGTGTACCAACAGCCTCGTCGACGCTCCCTCATCCAAACCGCTACCCTTAAGATTACGCGTCATGTGACCGAACTTAACGAGTCTCGCCGCCATATCACTTTCCACCGCAGTCTCATTCTCGATGATCTTCTGTTCCAATGCGGGTTCAGGATAGTCGAACTCCAATGCCACGAAACGCTGCCTGGTACTCTGTTTTAAATCCTTAAGCACGCTTTGATATCCAGGATTGAATGAGATGGCAAGACAGAACTCTGGGGTGGCTTCCAGCAACTCACCTATCTTTTCCATTGGCAATACACGCCTGTCGTCGGCAAGCGGATGTATCACGACCGTTGTATCTTTTCTCGCTTCGACGACCTCGTCGAGATAACAGATGCCGCCAACACGCACCGCCAATGCCAGTGGACCATCGACCCAGATGGTCTCCCCCCCCTTCACCAGGAATCTCCCAACCAGATCTGACGCTGTCAGGTCATCATGACAGGAGACTGTGACCAGCGGGCGTTTCAAGCGCCACGCCATATGCTCCATAAAGCGTGTTTTGCCGCAACCCGTCGGACCTTTCAGCAATACCGGCAGCTGATTTTTATAGGCTGCTTCAAATACGGAAATCTCGTCACCCACCGGTTCATAGTAGGGCTCTTCCTCAACGTAGTACGCCTCTGGCTTTAGTATTCTGGCTTGCAATGCCTGCTCCTCATGCAAAATATTTTCAATAGGATCGGCTCCACGGATCATCCGGCCGACCTGACGGTTAGGTGTTTTCTTCCTAGAGTAACCTGGATAATCATACACAGGCTGCCAAAAAACGAGACCCATGCCCCAGCATTAAGTTATTCATAATAAATGCTGTCTACACCCGGTAACTAATCTGGTTATACTTTCCGATAGGATAGAATGCTTTAAGCCTTATTCTGTAACCATGCGATCGAATAACCTTTGTTCGGCGGTGGATTTCGATATGCATTGGCCAGACCGACATCACGACACACAACGTGGGATTACCAGGGAAAAGTAATGCCAGGAGAACTGAGAATCCTCTTCATTGAGGATTCTGAAAGTGAGTATCAGTTTTTACAGCGAACGCTACGCCGTGGCGAACTCGAGGTACGCCCTTTCCGCGTAGCCACGCAGGCGGAAATGCGGGAGGCTTTACAGAGGGAACATTGGGATCTGATCCTTTCCAATACACATCTTGACCACTTCACCCCTCAAGGTGCGCTTGAACAACTGCGCTCTATTCCACTCGATATCCCATTTATTCTGGTTTCAGACCATATCGGAGAGGAGAAGGCCGTCTCCCTGTTGAAATCGGGTGCAAACGATTTCGTCAATTTCAATAATTTATCCCGACTGGTCCCAGCCATTGAACGCGAACTGAATGAAGCGGAGCTGAGACGGGACGCGGAAAAGACAAAACTCGCACTGCGCCGCAGTGAGAATCGCTACCGCCAACTCGTGGATGATTCGCCGATTCCCATACTGCAGCTGCAACAGCATCGCATCGTATTTCTCAATGAGGCCGCAAAAAGAACCCTGGCAGTCAAAGACGAAAAAGTCCTGATAGACCAACCCGCCAGCTCTCTTTTTGTGCAGGCCTCGGAAGATCTGTTGAATGCCAAGCTACAGTCCATGGAGCACAATGGGAACCAGCCGTTCGAGGCCTCTTTCAAACGCGCCGACAATAAGGAGATTCAGGTTGAAGTCTTCCTCAGCACAGTCGAATACGAGGGCACACCCGCAACCCAACTGGTCTTTACCGACATCACCCTGAGGAAAGAATCTGAAGCACAATTGCGACAGGCGGTACAGATCATCGAGCACACCATGGAGGGTGTGGTGATTACCGACCCAAAAGGCCGTATCACCTCCGTCAATCCGGCGTTCACCGAGATCACAGGATATTCGTCGACCGAGGTACTGGGACAGCATCCGAATATGCTCAAATCGGACCGTCACAATGCGGATTTCTTCGATGAGTTGTGGAAAACCATCAGCGAGACCGGCTCCTGGCGTGGAGAGATCTGGAACCGCCGTGCAAATGGAGAAATCTATCCTGCCTGGGTCACCATCAGCAGCGTCCGTGACGAATCGGGTGATGTCGTACACTATGTGGGCGTCTTCTCTGACATCACCAGCATCAAGCAGTCACAATCCCAGCTGGAGCACCTGGCCCACCACGACTCTCTGACCAACCTGCCAAACCGGTTACTGTTCGAGGATCGTCTGCAACATGCCATCTCGCAATCGAAGCGACAGCGTCGTCAGCTGGCGGTGCTTTTTCTCGATCTCGACCGCTTCAAGAATATCAACGACACCCTTGGTCATGCCATGGGAGATGAGCTTCTTAAAGAAGTCGCAAAGCGCCTACAGTCGATCCTGCGGGACGGCGATACCGCCGCGCGTCTCGGTGGCGATGAGTTCACCGTTTTGGTGGAGAATCTGGAAGATCCCAGTCAGGCCGCCGTGGTTGCCTCTAAGATTCAGGAGAATTTCAAAACACCCTACAAGATTGCCAGCAGGGAATTACATGTCACCACCAGTATCGGCATCAGCATCTATCCGGATGACGGACTCACGGTAGCCGACCTGACCAAAAATGCCGATGCCGCCATGTACCAGGCCAAGGAGCAGGGACGTAACAACTATCGATACTACACGTCGGAACTCACACGCACGGCATTTGAGCGCCTGCTGCTCGAAACAGAACTTCGCAGCGCACTGAAAAAAGACCAGCTGTTGCTCTACTATCAGCCACAAATATCTCTCAGGGATGGGGAGATGACCGGGGCAGAGGCCGTCTTGCGCTGGCATCATCCGCGTCTCGGCATTATCCCACCCGCCCGCTTCATCCCCCTGGCGGAGGAGACCGGGCTGATCCATGAAATTGGTCACTGGGTGCTGAAGGAAGCTTGCGAGCAGACCCACTACCTGCAACGCCAGGGACTCTTTCAGGGGCGTATGGCGATCAACCTTTCCGTACGCCAGATCATGCAGACAGATCTGATACTGCGCTTCGAACAGATCATTGGCGACTCCGGCTGCCCGCCGGAAATGCTCCAGCTTGAGGTAACCGAAGGCATCTTCATGGGACAGATGCAGCAATCGGTCCCCGTCCTCGACGTTTTCAAGCAGCTCGGCGTCACCATCGCGATCGACGATTTCGGCACCGGCTACTCGTCACTCTCCTATCTCAAGCAGCTGCCGATCGATAAACTCAAGATCGACCGCTCCTTCATTCGAGACCTCCCCCACGACAGCGACGCCATCGCCATCACCCAGGCCATCATCTCACTGGGTAAGAACCTGGGACTGCATATTGTTGCCGAGGGTGTCGAGACTCTGGCCCAACAGACCCTGCTGCAGAAGATGGGATGCGGCGAGGGACAGGGATATCTCTACAGCCCGCCGGTTCCCTCAAACGCCTTCGAGGAAATGCTGCTGGAGGGGAGTCGCACCTTTGAACACCACTTCTCTAACTACGGTTTCTAACGCCTGTCCATTAGCAACAGCTAATAATCCATAACCCCTTTCTATCAACTCATTCGAAAATTCGATGGATTATTCCCAGCTGGGATATAGAAGGTCTGCGAGAAGACGAGTATGGTAACGGGTCCAGAATCCTGGGCACCGGCAAGGGGCCTGTGATCATGAAATAACCAGGCGGATAAGTCAACAATTAGACGCTGCCGGTTAACCATTTTTCTATAAAGCCATTCCGCAACGGAGGTCAATCCATGACGGAAGTAATCGCAACCAATGAGACTATTCTCGTGGTCGGTGGTGGCATCAGCGGCATGACCGCTGCGCTGGAAGCCGCCGAAACGGGAAAGCAGGTCGTCCTGGTTGAAAAGCGCCCCTACGTAGGCGGTCGCGTCACCCAACTCTACAAGTACTTTCCCAAGCTCTGCTTCCCCACCTGCGGGTTGGAGATCAACCAGCGACGGGCAAAGATGAACCCCAACCTCAACATCATTTCGATGGCCGAGGTGACCGACATCAAGGGTGAGGCCGGCAACTACACCGCCACGGTTAAGATCAGTCCCCGTTATGTGAATGAAAACTGCACCGCCTGCGGCGAATGCGCCAAGGCCGTGGAGACCGAATTCGACGACGAGTTCAACTACGACATGGGCAAGCGCAAAGGGGCCTACCTGCCCCACCGCATGGCGCATCCCCAGCGTTACGTCCTCGATCCCGCCATCATCGGTACCGATGATGCGCAGAAAGCCAAGGACGCCTGCAAGTACAACGCGATCGACCTGGACATGCAGGAAGAGATCGTCGAGTTCAAGGCTGGCGCCGTGGTCTGGGCCACCGGATGGAAGCCCTACGATGCGAACAAGATCCAGCCCTACGGCTACGACCGCATCGACAACGTGATCACCAGCGTCGAGTTCGAGCGCATGGCCGATCCCAACGGCCCCACCGGCGGTAAGCTGGTGCGCCCCTCGGACGGCAAAGAGGTCAAATCGGTGGCCTTCATCCAGTGCGCCGGTTCCCGTGACAAGAACCACCTACTGCACTGCTCACGCATCTGCTGCATGGCTTCTCTGAAGCAGGCCACCTACCCTGCCGACGATATACCGATCACCATCTACTACATCGACATCCGCGCCATCGACCGTTTCGAGGACTTCTACCAGAAGGTCAAGGCGAAAGAGAACGTCAGTTTCATCAAGTCGAAGGTCGCCTCCATTGTGGAGAACAAGGAGAACGGCAATCCGACCCTGCACGGCGTCGATACCGAAGGTTACAACCGCTATGCCAATGAGCACGACCTGGTGGTCCTGGCGGTCGGCATGGAGCCCAGCGTCGACAAAGAGAGCTTCCCGGTGGAGATCGTCATCAACGAAGAGGGCTTCATTGAGCCCGCACCCGAGAACGGTGGCGTCTTCGCCGCCGGGTGTTCGTCCGATGCACTGGATGTCAACCGCGCCGTTCAACACGCCACTGGTGCCGCCATGCACGCCATCCAAGTGGTCAACCGCGTAGCAGCGACGGAGGGTTAAGAGAGTGGCTGACGAAAAGAAATTTGCTGGATATGTCTGCACCGGCTGTGGCCTGGGCGAGCGCCTGGACGCCGGTCAGCTGGAAACCACCGCGACCCGCGACGGCAAGATGCAGAGCTGCAAGCAGCACGAGATGCTCTGCTCCGCCGAGGGCGTGCAGATGATCAAAGACGACATCGCCAACGACGATGTCACCCATGTCATGATCGCCGCCTGCTCCCGCCGCGCCAAGGTAGAGGCCTTCAACTTCACCGACGTGGCCCTGACCCGCGCCAATCTGCGCGAAGGTGTCATCTGGGTCCGTCCCGATACGGACGAGAACACCGAGACCACCCAGGAGATGGCGGACGACTACATTCGCATGGCCTGTGCCGAGCTGAAGTCCATGACTAAGCCCAGTGCATCAGGTGAGCAGTCTCTCAACAAGAATATTCTTGTTGTCGGCGGCGGCATCACCGGTATGACAGCGGCCATTGAGGCAGCGGCGGCTGGCTACCCCGTCCACTTGGTGGAGAAAAGCGGCAAGCTGGGTGGTGCGATCGGCAGCTACTACAAGGTGATCCCCACCCGTTCCCCCTACGATGCCCCGGCTGAGAATCCAGTCCCCGGCATGACCGAGGCGATCGAGGCCGCTGATAACATCACTGTTCACCTGAACAGCACCGTCGCCAAGACCGATGGCGCTCCCGGACGTTTCAGTGTTGAGGTGGCTACCGAATCCGGTACCAGTGAAACCCTCACCATCGGCGCCATCGTTCAGGCCTCAGGCTTCAAACCCTACGATGCCAACCAGTTACCCGAGTTTGCCTACGATAAGTCCGCGGACGTAGTCACCAACCACGAGCTGGAAGCCCTGGCTGTCGCTGCCAACGGCGGACCGATCAAGCGGCCTTCCGACGGTAAAGAGGTCCAATCGGTCTGCTTTATCCAGAATGCCGGTCAATGCTCCGACAAAGAGGGTCATCTGACCTACTTCGCCGGCGTCACCGATCTGGTCTCCATCAAGCAGGCGATGTACTTCAAAGAGCTGAACGGCGATTGTGACACCACCATCCTGTTCGACAACCTGCGTACCCCCGGTGCCGGCGGTGAGGATTTCTACCGTGCCGGCCAGCAGTCGATGGTCACCTTCTCCAAGGGTATCGCCTCGGAAGTGGTTCCCGGCGACAGCCTGACGGTCAAGTTCGAGGACAAGATCCTCAACGAGGAGACCGAGATGGCCTGTGATCTGGTGGTATTGGCCACCGGCATGGAGCCCAACTCCGGACCCGATCCTTACGCCCAACTGATGGTCGACGAGGCGGAGGACGAAGAGGAGAAAGCCAAGGCCCAGGCGGCATTGGAAAATGCGCCTCCCTCGATCCTCAACCTGCAGTATCGCCAGGGTACCGACCTGCCGCATCTGAAGAACGGGTTCACCGACTCGCACTTCATCTGCTTCCCCTATGAGACCCGTCGTACCGGTATCTACTCTGCCGGTCCCGTACGTCGTCCCATGGATGCCCAACAGGCCCGAGACGACGCCACCGGTGCCGCCCTCAAGGCGATTCAGGCCGCTGAAAACGCAGGCCTGGGTCGAGCGGCCCACCCCCGCTCCGGCGACCTCTCCTTCCCAAGCTTCCGTAAGGAAGGCTGTACGCAGTGTAAGCGCTGTACGGTTGAGTGCCCCTTCGGCGCCATCAACGAGGACGAGGAAGGGTATCCGATGTACAACGAGTCACGCTGCCGTCGTTGCGGTACCTGTATGGGTGCCTGTCCGGTACGCGTCATCTCCTTCGAGAACTACTCGGTGGAGACCGTCAACCAGCAGATCAAGAACTGCGAAATCCCGGAAGAGTGGGACGAGAAGCCCCGCATCCTGGTAATGGCCTGCGAAAACGACGCCTATCCGGCGCTCGATCAGGCAGCGCAGGCCGGCGTCGAGATCAACCCCTGGGCCCGTGTGATCCCGGTTCGTTGTCTCGGTTCCGTGAGTCTCTCCTGGGTGACCGACGCGCTCAACAGCGGCTATGACGGCATCGTCATGATGGGTTGCCGCCGTGACGACGACTACCAGTGCCACTTCGTACGCGGCTCGGCCATGGCGGCTGAGCGCATGAGCAAGGTGGGTGACACCCTCGACTCCCTCAACCTGGAGCCGGAACGTGTCGTTCTGCACGAGGTCGCGATCACCGATGTGGAGCGCGCACCTCAGCTCATCAACGACATGGCGGAAACCGTGGAGAAGATCGGCCTGAGTCCGTTCAAGTTCTAAAGGATGGCGACAGGGGGCCTGCCATGCAGGCCCCTCGCTGAATGAACGGCCTGAACAACTTTACTTTTTGTAGGGTGGACTTGGCCAGCCGCCCTGAACACCCTACAAAGGGGAGTAAAAATGAGTGATTTAAACACCGCAATGATTGAAAAATACCGCAGCAGCTTCCTCAAGGAAGTTGAAGCGAACGTGGAGGAGGGCGAATGGGTCAAGATGTGCATGCAGTGTGGCGTGTGCTCCGGCTCCTGCCCGCTGGGTAAGCATTGGGATCATCCGCCACAGGAGATCTTCATGATGATCCGCGCCAACAAGCGTGATGAGGTGCTGAGCACCGACTCCATGTGGATGTGTACCTCCTGCTACAACTGCATCGCACGCTGTCCCCGCGGACTGCCCATCACCCACATCATGCACGGCCTGGCGGTCTACTCGAAGCGTCTCGGCCTGACCCAGAAGAAACAGCCTACCGCTGAATTCTCGCAGATCTTCTGGGACAACCTGATGAAGAAGGGTCGCGTCAACGAGTTGAAACTCGGTCTCTCCATGTACTTCAAGGACGGTTTCGGCCAGGGCATCAAGAACGCCATGGCCAACCAGAAACTGGGTCAGAACATGATGAAGGCCAAACGCATGAACGCCATGGAGTTCTTTGGCGGTCACAGTGTGAAAGATCTCTCCGGCTTCCAGAAAATGGTGAAGAAGGCCCAGGAGATCGAAGAAGGCAATCTGAAAGACGCGAAGTGAGGAACAGACCGACATGGCTAAGATAGAACTCTCATTCTACCCGGGTTGCTCCTCACAAAAGGGAGCCACCTCATCCAACTACCTGGTCTCTGCGCAGACCATGTGCGAGGAGCTGGACATCCAGCTCAACGAGATCCCCGATTGGAACTGCTGCGGCGCCTCCATCGGTTACGGTGGCGGTGGCGAGCTGCCCCGTCTGGCGCTCTCCGCACGTAACATCGCCCTCTCTGAGGAGCACAACGCCGGACAGGAGATCGTCGCCACCTGCGCCGCCTGCTGGCTCTCCACCCGTGAGGCGAAAGAGCGTCTGCACGAAGACGAGCAGATGTTCAAGGACGCCAACGCCGCCCTCTCCGAGGCGGGCCTGAAGTACAAGGGCGAGTCCAACGTCCGCCACATGGTGGAAGTACTGGTTGAAGACATCGGTTTCGACACCATCAAGTCGAAGGTCAAGAAGCCCCTGGAGGGCATCAAGATCGCCGGCTATGTAGGCTGCCAGACCAACCGTCCGTTCGGCATCGCCGGTGAGTCCTTCGAGAACCCGCAATACCTGGACAGGATCGTGGAGAGTGTCGGCGCCGAGTCGATTCCCACCTACGAAAAGAAGGTCCAGTGCTGCGGCGGCGCCCTCGCCTTCTCCGAGCCTGAGAAGTCCCAGGAGATGATCAAGGGCATCATCGAGGCGGCATACGACAACGGCGCAGACATGATCGTCACCCCCTGTCCTCTGTGTCAGGCCAACGTGGAGATCTACCAGGACAATATCAATGAAACCTATGGCACCAAATTCAACATGCCGGTGGTCTACTACTCCACATTGATGAGTGTTGCCTTTGGTAGAAATGCCACGGATGCCGCGCTGAACGGCCAGGTCATCCCGGCCAAGAAACTGGAGGAGATTGCCAACAAATAATAAGGTGATCCATCTTCGGTCTTCAAAGCCCGCTTATGCGGGCTTTTTTTATGTCCTGAAGTTTGATCTATCTGTTCGATCCAGAATCGGATGCTGGGGTACTCCTGGAAGGGTAATACTCTCCCTTCTATTCGGGTGCAACCCTCCATGAACGTACAAGCCTGCCAATTTCTAACACGTAAACCGTGGCCTGTCCCCGATTGCCCTTCACCATTAGTATTTACGCGTATTACCTATCCGCGCCTGCCTGGGCGTTGTGCCGATGATGGATTTGAACGCCTTGCGGAAAGCAATGTGGGAATTATAGCCGCAGGCATCGGCGATCTGCTCCACGCTCAAGTCTGTGGTCTCAAGCAGAATAACCGCCTCCTGCATGCGCCAGTTCGTCAAATACTTCGCCGGGGTAATGCCGACCAGGGCATGGAACTTATCGGAAAAAGAGGACCGGCCCATACCTGCCAGCCGGGCCAAGACATCCAGGCTGAGACTCCGGGAGAAGTCAGTATGGATCGCTGTCAAGGCCCTACCGATCTGGGGATCCCCGAGCGCCGACAGAAAATGCTCCGAGAGACCCCGGGCTATACGATCCCTCAACACATTTAGAAACAGCAGACGCGCCAGGTCACGAAGCGCCGTATTTCTTCCCGGGTAGTCGTGATCCAGCTCCATCAGCGCGGCGTCGATGACAAAGCCAATCGCTGCCGTCGAAGGATTGCTGCGTGCCTCCTTGATCAGGACAAGTTGCGGCAAGTCGTTGAGTAGTGGCGTTACCGCTCTGCTACGGAAGGCATAGAAACCGCAGAGGATGCTGGCAAAATTTTCATCCTTCGTGCCGACCTTCTCGACATTGATGATGTCCGGACTCGGCGGTGTTGCTTCACTGGTTACGATGTGCGGAAGGTCTCTTGGGAAAAGTACAAAATCCCCGGCCTGCAGGTGCTGGGGCGGCTGGCCTTCGATGTGTAACCAACCCATACCCCTTTCGATAAGATGAAACGGCACCATCCCGCTACCGGAAGTGTCGATGGCCCAGGAACCACAATAGTCACGGTGCTTGAAGAGTTTCGCTTCAATCTGCATGCGGTCCAGCAGTCGTGTGAGGGCGTCATCGGGGATCTGGCTTTTCACAGTGTTACCTTGGACGATTTATTAAAAATAACGGACTAAAAAGCATAGTTTATCCGGCAGGCAGTGTCTAATCTTGTGCCAAACCTCGGTTGCAGAGAGATAGACCGAGGGTTTGATATATCAACGGAGCACACCAAATGATGACTATGACACGATTATTCTTACCCCTCTTACTTGCCGCTTCGACGTTGGTCCAGGCAGATACGGCATTCGAGATCAGCGACGACGGCACCCTGAAACAACCCCAGAATTACCGGGAATGGATCTATGTCGGCACACCCGTCACCCCGAATGACATGAACGATGGTAAGGCACCCTTTCCAGAATTCCACGCAGTCTACATTGATCCGAAGAGCTTTGATCATTGGAAAAAGACCGGCAAATTCCGTGATGGCACCATCCTGGTTAAGGAGTTGGTGAGTGTTGGATCCAAACAGGCAGTGAGTGGAAAGGGTTACTTCATGGGTGATTTCATAGGACTGGAGGCTACGATCAAGAGCACCAAACATTTCCCGAGTGAACCCGGAAACTGGGCATATTTCAGCTTTACCGATCCGCAGCATGGCATGCTGAAGTCGACCGCGAACGCCTTCCCGACTGAAGCCTGCAACGCCTGCCACCAGGCAAGCGCCAAAACGGACTGGGTCTTCACCCAATACTATCCGGTGCTACGGGCTGCGGATGGTACGGCTGGGCGTTAAGCATGCCCGAAGCGGTCTCCTGCCGGTGCCCTTATGCACCGGTAAAGACCCGAACGGGTTGTCTACCCTCATGGCCGACTCAGGATCATATCTAACCAGTTATCCCTATTCACAAGGCATCACTATGAACAACTCAAACAAATTCCCTCTTGTGATCATTCTTGGACTCGTCCTGACAGTACCCCTCGGTGCATCCAGCGCGGAAACCTTTTCACCCTATGTCGACACTGAAGGTAATATAAGCCTGCCTCAGGATTTCCGCCTACGGATGGTTCATCTCGGCTCCTGGTTTGTACCTGAGGGTGACGCCAGCGGATTCCACGACGTCTACACGGAGGCGGAGTCCGCAACCGCTTATCGTGCGATCGGTGAATTCCCGGACGGCGCCACACTGGTCAAGGAGCTACGAGCATCTGATAGCGCTGATTACACCACCGGTAAAGGTGTCCACTCAGCCAGCACACGGATCAAACAGTGGTTCGTGATGGTGAAGGACGCTAAGGAACGCTTTACCGGCAACCCGACCTGGGGTGACGGCTGGGGCTGGGCTTTATTCAAGACAGACGCCCCCGAGGTCAACGCATCAAAGAGCTATCAGGCCGACTGCCTGAGCTGCCACATCCCCGCCACGGAGACCGACCTGGTCTATATTCATGCCTATCCTACCTTGAGCGGTGCCCGGTGAATCCCAGGTCAATGGAGATATTGGTGGACGACTGATGTTCAGCACTGAAATCTGAGCTGATGGTGTGACGCGCTACCTGTTATCCGGCCGGCTGATAAATATTGACCGGCATCCCTGGAATTCCATTGAACTCAACGTAGAAGGAGATCAAGCAGATGCTGACCTGGCAAGAAATCATCCAATTTGCAAACCAAGGCAACCCGGCGCCCGACCGCAAGGTGGAGAAAACCGATGCGGAATGGCGTGAGCAGCTGACGCCGGAGGCGTTCCGCATTACCCGGCAGAAGGGGACGGAGCGAGCCTTCAGCTCACAGATGTGTAACCTGTTCGAGCCGGGCCGATACGCCTGCGTGTGTTGCGACACCCTGTTGTTCGATGCGCAACAGAAGTTCGATTCAGGGACCGGTTGGCCCTCTTTCACACAGCCCGTGCAAGAGAACGCCATCGCCTATCACGGCGACGACTCCCACGGCATGCAGCGGGTGGAGACTACCTGCAACACCTGCGACGCGCACTTGGGGCATGTCTTTCCGGACGGCCCCACCCCAAGCGGCCTGCGCTACTGCATGAACGCGGTAGCGCTGAAAAAAATCCCCGACTGATAAGCGGAGAGTGCAATCCGGCATGAATCTGGCGCGATGGGCTGCAATGCAATCAAGCCCTGGCAGGATGGCCGGTGTCTCGCCACCAAACAACAATCCGAGGAGGAGCAGAGAGTCCGATGAACAAGATAGAGATCTATTCCAAATCCTGGTGCCCCTACTGCAACAAAGCCAAGGCTCTGCTGAAGTCGAAGGTCCTGGACTACAAGGAGATCGATACCACACACGACGAAGCGTTGGAACGGGAGATGATCGAACGCTCGCAACGCCAGACAGTACCTCAGATATTCATCAACGACGAATCCATCGGTGGCTATGACGATCTGGCGCAGATCAACGCCACTGGCGAACTGGATCGCATGCTGGGCATTACCGAAACGACCGAGTTGCAACAGGTCTTCGATGTGGTCATCGTCGGCGCCGGACCGGCGGGGCTATCCGCGGCATTGTACGCCGCGCGCAAGAACCTGTCCGTGGCCGTTGTCAGTCTGGATATCGGCGGCCAGCTCGGCACCACCGCGGAGGTGGAGAACTACCCGGGCATGGCCTCGATAACCGGGCCTGCATTGGTAACCCAGTTTGAGGAGCATGCGGACAATTACGGCATCACCAAACTGATCGGCGAGCGGGTCACCGGCTTGTCGGTGAAGGATCGATGCCGTATCGTCACGACCGCCTCGGGCAAGGAGATCCATGGCCGCACCGCTATCCTCGCCAGCGGCGCCGAAAAGCGCAAGCTAGATATCCCCGGAGAGAAGGCCCTGACTGGCAAAGGTGTCGTCTACTGTGCGACCTGTGACGGCCCCCTCTTCAAGGGCAAGCGCGTCGCCATCGTCGGTGGTGGCAACTCGGCCCTGGAGGCGGCGATCGAGCTGAGCGACATGGCCTCGCAGGTAACACTGGTATCGCGCGGGGAGTGGTCGGGCGACGACATTCTCCAGGACAAGGTCAACGCCTCCACGGCGGAGGTGCTCAAGGGCTTCGATCCGCACAAGATACACGGTGAGGAGCGGGTAACCGGTCTTACCCTGGTTAACCGGGCCGATGGCAGCGAGCACCGCCTCGACCTGGACGGGGTGTTTATCGAGATCGGCCTGGCGGCGAGTTCCGACTATGCACTGGATCTGTTGGAGGCCAACCAACGTGGCGAGATCCACGTGGACCGCGAGCTGGAGACCGGAATGCGCGGCGTGTTCGCCGCCGGCGACGTCAACGACGGCCGCGATAAACAGGTTGTCATTGCCGCAGCGGATGGCGCCAAGGCTGCACTGGCCGCCTTCAACTACCTGGTCCACCAAGTTTAGCGATAACACACTCTACTCAGGATTACCTAGCATCAAGCATGAAGTACGACAACAAAATAATCAGGGACAGACCACAGTTACTTTTTTACTCAAACGTACACAAATACGGGGCTGTCCCTGTTTATTGCAATACCTGGACAAGATCGTGGAGAGCGCCGGCACCGACACGATCATCACCCCCTGCTCCCTGTGTCAGGCTAACGTAGGGATCTACCAGGACAACATCAATGAGACCTACGGCACCAAGTTCGACACGCCGGTGGTCTACTACTCCACATTGATGAGTGTTGCCTTTGGTAGAAGTGCCACGGATGGCGCACTGAACGGCCAGGTCATCCCGGCGAAGAAACTGGAGGAGATAGCCAACAAATAATAAGGCGATCCATCTTCGGTTTTCAAAGCCCGCTTATGCAGGCTTTTTTATGTCCTGAAGTCTGCCTCTTCATACCAATCCAATTGTAAAGTACTCATTGAAGGGTCTATTCCCGCCACGTCAGTCAAACATGCCCAGAATATGCGTATCAGCCTACCCTTTCTGACACCTAAACTCTGGCCTGCCCCCTGTTTTTTCGGCTTGCGAATAACCAAGCAAAAAAGTCTGAATCTATTTGACGAGACACTTCGTATAAAAGTTTGAAGGCAGCCTATTCACTGCCTCGAAACTTTTAAACCAATCTGAGGATTATCAAAATGAAAATTCTACTTGCCACAGCAGCCATGTTTCTTTCTGCCAACCTGTATGCCACCAGCTATGACGAGCTGAATGGAACCATCGATAACAACCATGATTTTTATCTCGGTTCGTCCACCTCAGTCGCACTGCCCACGGCAATGCAACCGGGAATCGGTGATCAATACGGCAGTACCTTCCTCTACTCAGAGGGTTTCTCAAATGCGCCCCATACTGCGCAGCGCGGTCACACCGACGCTTATGGAAGCAGCCTGATTGATGTTGGCGCATCGGTAAACTGGTAATGCCAGTATCGACATGAGCGGGGCAGACGCCCCGCTCATTATTTACATGATTCACTGCCCATCCAACCATTCAAACCTTGCGCTTTCCGTGGAATCTCTCCGCAAGCCTGCCTCTTCGATCCAAACCCAATAGCAAAGCAATCCTCGAAGGGCCATTACCGCCCCGGCTGTCAAACACAGCCCTGCATCATCGTATCAATCTGCCTATTTCTGACACCTGAACTCTGGCCTATCCCCTGTTTTTTCGGCTTGTGAATAACCAAGCAAAAAAGTCTGAATCTATCTGACAAAGCGCTTCGTATAAAAGTTTGAAGGCAGATTATTCACTGCCTCGAAACTTTTAAACCAATCTGAGGATCATCAAAATGAAAATTCTACTTGCCACTGCAGCCATGTTTCTTTCTGCCAACCTGTATGCCACCAGCTATGACGATGTGTATGGTGTGATCGGTAGTAAGCATGATTTTTATATCGGTTCATCCAACTCAGCCATTGTACCCACCGCTAAGCAGCCGGGTATTGGTGACAACTACGGCAGTTCATTCCTCTACTCCGAGGGTTTCTCAAATGCGCCTCATACTGCACAGCGCGGTTACATCGACGCCTATGGAAGCAGCCTGATTGATGTCGGCGCATCGGTAAACTGGTAATGCAGGTAACAGCATGAGCGGGGCAACCAGCCCCGCTCATCGTTTCCATCATTTGCAGCCAATCCAGCCATTTAGCTTGCGCTTGTCGTGGTTTTTGAAGAATGTGGGATTGTAAAGCCTGACAAGTTAAAGCTAATTTACTGAATAACAATAAATAGCTATAGAACGCCTGAATCCAACAAGGGGAGCCCGGTGACAACACCGCTTGAATTGCTCCAAGTTAAAAAATCTATTGAATCAATGACCATTGATTGAATCCAACTAGTGATACCCGACGTATCAACCAGATAGATGCGAATAGTCTCTTGAGACGAGGGATAGACACAGTTAATAGGATTTCGTCCCTTTTTCACTGATTGAGGTGTGTCGTGCCGCCAAACCTATCGTCGCTACCAGGGCTTGTCACGCTATTGGTACTCACGTCATGTGCTTCCCTGGACAATCAGGTCAGCCAGTATCAGGTACTGCCGGAAGACGATATGTCTGCAGTGCGTCACGAGTCGGTGAAATTGATCGACCGGCTGCTGGAAGAGGAGTTGGTACCCGGACTGAGTATCGCGCTGGTGGACAGGCATGGCCCCATATGGGTTGAAGGATTCGGTGTCGCCAACAGCAGGAAAGGAACAAAGGTCGACTCGGAAACCCTGTTTCGCATAGGATCATTAACCAAACCGATTACTGCGATTGCAGTGATGCAGCTCGTCGCGGACGGTAAAATTGACCTTGATGAGCCATTAAAGGATCAGCTCACAGACTTCTCCATACGTCGACACGATGACAATTCACCGCCGGTAACACCGCGCCAACTGCTCAGTCATCGTAGTGGTCTACCCAGCGATTTACGCAAGGGAATGTACACTGACACACCCTTTACCAAAGTGACGACCCTGTTACGCAATGAATATGCCGCTTACCATCCCGACATGGTCTACAGCTACTCAAACATCGGCTATGATCTTCTGGGCCATCTGGTTCAAGCGCGTTCAGGCAGGACTTTTACCGATTATACCGAACAGACGCTACTCGCCCCTTTGGCAATGAACAGTAGTGGTTTTATCCTATCTGCGGAAATGTCGGGGAAATTATCTGCCGGACATCTCGATGGCATGACCAGGCCTCAACCACCACTGAGAGATACGCCAGCGCTTGGCCTCTATTCCACTGCTTACGATCTCGGTCTGCTGATGACGGCACTGCTTCAAGAGCAAATCCCCGGTGTACCCGCAACGCTGTTGAGACAGATGTGGCAACCTCAAACCGTCGATGGCCAGGTCTCGCGTAACGTGTCGCCCGGGATGGGATGGTTTATTGAACGCCATCCTGTGGCTGGGGAAACCGTTCGTCATGGCGGCAGCACCCTGTTGTTCGGTGCAGAAATGGCAATATTACCGAAACAGGGGCTGGGTGTCGTTGTATTGGCCAATGGTGCGGATAGCAATCGGATAGCAAAACAACTTGCAGGCACCATTCTCAGCATTGCGGCCTCTTTGCGCGGTGACGTCCCCAAGCAGTTACAGACTCAGATAGCACAGGCAGACCAGTCCGGTTATTCCACCCCATCGGGCGGCTACGCCACTGATCTTGGACTGTTGATGGTCGATGCCGAGCGACCCAGGCTCTGCGCCTGCATAATTGAACGTATTCTGGACTTGGTGCGGTTTGAGGACGGTAGTTTGGGACTCACCCAGGAAAGCATCAAGCAACTGCCGGATGGTTACCGGGTACTGGGAGAGTTGCGGTTACGTTCGCGCGATATCAATGACATGGATGTCCTGGTGGCTGACCGGAACGGCAAAGAGATCATGTTGGGAAACAGGATTGAATCCGGTCCATGGGAATCAGTCTGGAAAGAGCGCCTGGGCAGCTACCGGACCATCAATCCTGATGGCGACTTCTCAATCAAGGACCTGACATTGAGCGAACAGGATGGCGTACTCTGTCTGCACTATCGGGCACCACACTTGAGCCAGCAATTAATCAGAGTACCGCTTCAACCTGTTTCCGCCACAGAAGCCGTCATTCAGGGTTTCGGTCGAGGCGGTGGTGAGACTGTGCAGATCGTTGAAGTCAACGGAAAACAATGCCTGAAATTTTCCGGTTATATGGGAGAACCCCGTGATGAGAAATGATTAGTATGTCTAAATACCGGGGGACAGACCGCAGGTACTTTTTAGGCAACCGCGAACAAATGCGGTTCCGTCCCTGATTATTTCCCGACCTCTTGTATTTAAAAACACCTAATCAAAAGTTAACGACCAACAGACGTGCAAATGTGCGCAACGAGACTATCTCCTGCAACATAAAGCCACCCCGCGCAAGTAAGGTGCGCCATTCGTTTTCGGTGCGCTCGCGCCCGCGAGTGCCAATTAGCATCTGCATATCGAAGCTGGCCACGGCTGGGTTGATGCGCTGTGCTTCGGCAACACAATCGATGATAGCAATGGTAGGACGGTACGAACTACAGGCCATGCGGAGGTTGGTAAGAATCTTTTCCGCCTGAGTATCGCCCATACCGTGGAAGATAGCGAAAAAGAGAAAAATATCGCTATCGGAGTGGGCAGCAGGTATCGTCTCCAACATATCGCCGCCAGCGAAAGAGACACGAGCGAGCAACTCTGCATCAACCCTATCACGCCAATAGGCGACAGCGTTTTCGGTCACTTGCGGGCGATCAAAAACCAGGGCGTGCATCTGCGGGTGACGTTTGAGGATTGCGAGCGCTTTGCTGCCATTGGAGCCGCCTATATCGACCAGTCGTTCGAATCGACTCCAGTCAAAGTCATCCAGATAATCAGTACCGGTGAGTGACTCGACCGACTCCATCGCACCGGCAAACAGCGCATCGAACTCCGAATAGTGATCGAGGTAGTCGAACAGCTCTTCACCGTGGCTTTGCATAAAAGGCACCTCGCCGCTACGCAGAGCAGGCCCAAGCGCCTCGAACCAGGGACGACTCATCTCAGGGGAGTTGTGCAACAGCACCATCTCGCGCACGCTCTGCGGAGAGTCAGTACGCAGGCAATGAGAGCGTTTATTGTTGCGGAAACACCGCTCGTCACACTCCTCAAAAACGCCAATGGAAGCGAGCATGCGCAGCAGTCGGTATAGGTAGTCGCCGTGCAGGTTCAGTTCTTCTGCTATTTCATCACTTACTATCGTTTCGTCACCAATGGCATCGGCAACACCCAGCTCAGTCGCCACGTAAAGGGCGCGTGATTGCCAATAGGCGCTTCCAATCTTAATCATGCGAACCGGCGGTGGCACCAGTTTATTAGGCAGTAAAGATAGTACATTGGCAAAACGCAAGGCGTACTGAAACGCCTTTACCTTGAAGCTATTGCGTTGCAGTGTGGCCACTTCACTCCTCTTTAGTGGGTAACAATCCGGCACTGAACAGCCGCCCGTTAAGAACAGCCAGTTGTTCGAGAAACGCCTCATCCATCTCCCGTTCCATCTGCTCCTCGAACACCGGCTTGATTAGCATCGGTAGCATGGCGAGGCTAACAAATGCGATACGCACCGCATCAGGATCAAACTCCGGCTCAACCAGCCCATGCTGCTTGAGCAGCTCGATTTTCTCCCGCCCGCGTTGCCTGCCACGCTCCAGCAACTGTTGGATAAATCGTTTACCTGGACCCTGGTTGAGCGCAAGCACCTTAAGCACCAACACAGGGAATCTCGGGTTTTCTTGCATTGTGCGGTAGTAGATGCGGAAATAGTCAGCGAAGCCCTCGGTAGAGGAGAGCAAGGAGCTTTCTAGCACGTCAAGCAGCGGTTGCAGGATGCTGCGGATCATCTCCTCGTAAAGCCCCTCCTTGTTGCCGAAGTAGTAGCGAATCATCGACGCGTTGGCATCTGCAGCAGCAGCGATCTGTCGGGTGGAGACACGATGATAATCGTCATCAAGAAAGCACTGCATGGCAGCATCGATCAGCCGTTGCCGCACCCCATTGTCATCTCGTCTATTCATACGAAACAGGTTAACAGCAGCCTGGCACAGGTTATAGCAATTTCGTCAATCAATATCTCGGTTTTGATTGAGCCGACAGGAGAAGTATATGGGCAAAGTGATCGGGCTTTTTTGGCACTCCCGTTTTGTAAAATCTGAGCGACATGTCTTGACCAAAGACGTACTGTTTCTATAGCGCCGATCCACCTAACCGTTCTTGGCTAACGCTTTACTAAGGACAGCCAAAACGCCGTATAGATTTAAGGCCAGTTAATAATTGAAAATACAAAATATTATCACTTGTCATCGACACCTTTTTTCGTTCTTATTTAGTTTATTCTTGCTATACCATTAATAGCTTGAAACAGAAGCTCTAATCTCATTTTTTCGAAATAGATAATAAACCAATCCGAATAAAGCCCCTATACCAGCTCCGCTGACATGTGCTACATAATTTATATAGGAATCATTTCCTTGCGAATTCATCTCATAGATATCCCAGCCTATATACCACAGAGCAAGAAATAGAGCGGGTATTCGAAAAACCTTAAAAATGATAAGAAACCAGAATAAACAGCGTATTCTCGCAGACGGCATCATAACAGCTAGAGCCGCAACAGCTGCCATCACAACACCGGACAGGCCGATTGTAGGCAAAGCATCATTGACCCCAATCATTGCATAGCTGTATGCGAGACTGGTACCTATCGTTGCAATAAATATAAATACCAGATATACAGAAACCCCAAAAAGCAACTCGACAGAGGCCGAAAAAATATAGAAAAACAGAAGATTACCCAATAGATGAAGAACATCTCCGTGAGAAAATGTCGATGTCACCATTTTAACGAAATTTAATTCTTTCGGATTGTAAGCCAATTCTCCGGTTAAGCTTTTCGGAACCTTTAATTCATATTGATTATAAAGCTCTTCCAGACGACCATATCTATACCGGTAATCATCTTCATCTGTTGAAAAGGCACCAATCGGCTCTGCCTGCATTGCCAGTTCTTCAATTTTCTCTTCCGGGTTTTGTGCTTCTCGAATTTCCTCAAAAATAACATTGCAGTGATTGCCTGAATCTTCATGCGCTATTTTGCGCAGTAAAATTACTTCTCCCCTCTCAAGACTCTCATTACAAAATTGACTTATGGCACTATTGTGCTGACTATCCTTTAGATACTGATTCCAGAAAACCAAAACGCAAACAGTACAGATAAGTAACGTAATAACAGGTATCCGATTACTCTCTAAATCCATTTTATATGGCAAAAAAATCACTACCACACTCCTTCATACATAAAATTTACCGCATTAGGTAATGTGATCGATGACAAATAAATAATATATATATGATTATCATTTGTCACCGATCCTTTTTACTTCTCATTAGACCACAGCACCTGTGTACCTGAATGCGGTGGATGTTCACCCCAATTCAAAACGATTTCTTTTTTGCACCAGGAATAGAATTTACATCTATTCCTATGAACCTAAGATATATAGTGATCGAAGCACCCTTCAATCATAATGTTGCCTTCGGCAGGTCTAATCTTTACAACCTTTAAATCAGCAAATTCATCTGGTATCTGATCTCTATTTCTTTGAACTTGATACCCGCCAATCGGCAAGTCTTCTCTGACCGAATGCATTTCCATATCTCGAAACAGCTTTTCTAACCGCTGCGGTGATAATGATCTTGCATACGCCACTGCCTCTGAATCTTCATCACACGACGGAACATCCCACAAGAACATAAGCAAAAGCACTAAAATCACTGGCACTATTATTATTGCCAAAATGGCATATGCAAAATTGTAAACTAATAGCTTAAACTGCAGCTTCATTTTTTTATGCATAATAGTTATATTAACGAGACCCCCTGTCTCGTTTTACATTTTTAACGCATGCATTAGACCCACTCATTCGCAGCCTTGAATTTGGAGCGGAAATACCCCTCAAACTCATTGATTACTTCCCTCTGAAAGGTGTTTTCAGGCCCCTCCAGAATAGAAATATGCTTAAAAAGTGAAATCGAAGACGATGCTTGCTCGGGCGAGAACTTCTCTCCGCTGGGATCCAGAAGCTTCTGGGTATTTCGTATAGCAGAGATGTCTTCTTTCAGAATGAACACAATAGAAGAAAAAAGATCGACAGCCGCACTTTCGGAGAGGTGGAATACCTGTTGATACTTATTCAGAATTTCCTGTTTCTGTTCTGTGCTTATCTCCCCTTCGCTCTTCGCCAAAGCCACCATAATTAGGGCAGTTATTTCCATGGGGCTGTCCAGAGAATAGATTGGGTTGGCATGGTATTTCTTAGCCCATTCTCTCCTTCGCTTCCAAGCGAATGGATTCAGCCAGCCAATATCGACTCCACTAGCATTTAGACGATTGAGCAAAATCAGTATGGTTACAATTACACCAAGCACCGACAATATGATATGCATTTTTCAAAACTCCTTTTTTATTTTTCGCTAACGCCAAAGCTCTATGGATAGCGATCGAAGTAACCGG
The DNA here is from genome assembly GCA_025655595.1 of Candidatus Thiodiazotropha sp. (ex Monitilora ramsayi). GTDB lineage: Bacteria > Pseudomonadota > Gammaproteobacteria > Chromatiales > Chromatiaceae > Thiodiazotropha. Next base: position 160,839 of record JAHXIO010000005.1, on the reverse strand, counting down.
CTCCACAGGAGCTTTTTTCAGAAATATTCAGGCTCGAATTCACGAGGCTCTTGATACACAACAGAACGGACAGAAAGAGAATTGTGAATACGTTTACCGAGCCACCCCCACCAACACTATCAGCACCATCTGAGATTACTGGCTTATCACCACATTCGCTGTACTCTGATTTATCGATGCTTTTTAATGTCAGGATCAACGGGATATGCATTGTTATAAAGTTATCATTTGTGGAATCATGCCAATAGTGAGTACCAAATATTTGATCCCCTTCTTCCCAATCAACTAAATATGATGAGGAATTAACAAATAATAAGGGGGGACCCGCGGTTATAGTAGTACCTGTACCACTTGGACTTGATATATCAGTGGCATAATAATTTGTATTATTAAAATTGTAATAGGTATCAGATAACTGATATGAAATATCAATTAATTTGGCAAAATAATTGTTATCAGTATCTTCAAGGTAATCGATAACATTCTCATAGTGAATGCAGGCAGGTTTAGTTTTGTCGACTACAAACACATATTTAACATAGTCTCCTACGTTGAGCCCCAAATTAACTACAGATGGACCCTCTCCATATATTCCACTAACCTGGCCTTCTAGCTGATAACGCACAGGTTCTCCATAGGACAGACACGAATATTGGATTACCAAAACTAAAACAATAACTGATGAGGCGATCTTCATGGCTTGACAACTAATTCAATTGTTTCTAGCGTTCTCGCAATAGTCTCGAGGCCAGTAGCGTTTTTGACAAATCTGTTACTTGTTCGCGCTAATAATTGCGCCGTTATTCAAATTAATTTTATGAACTTCGCCATTAAAATCGGTAACTTTGGCAAAATTATTTCCAATCACTAATCCCTCCGTAAAAATGTCAGGTCCTGTTGTACCCCACAATTTTTCACCTGCTGCGGAATAACTCCCGATCTCAAGCTCTCCCCATGTAAGAAGATAATTTCTATCTTGCAGCCAGAAAACACCAAAACACGTAGCAAAATCCACTTTTGCGATCCAATTCAATTCCAACGATGGCAGTGACAGTGAATAAAGTGCATCACCAGCCGCTACATATAGACTTTTCCCATCATATGCTAATGAGTGCTCATTGACGCCCGTTGCTCCACCGACACCTAGCAGTACCACCGAAGACAAAACATTTTCATTCTCTGCGGCAATAACCCCATGCGCTGAGACATGCTGATATTCTTCTTTGCGACAATATTCGTGTTTGTAGCTTCTTGGATTATCTGTTGAATTTCGAGTGTACATTGGCTCGTTTCTCAACGTAATTTTGTATTTACCAAATTCTCGATCCATCGATTTAATACACGCGACGCCTGTGCTCAGTGGAGTGAGCGATAGCGAACGTCCACTGCAGCCCCTGGTTATGTGTTGCACTACCCATTAATTGATATATTGCGACCAGTATTTCACTAGGGCACGTTGCATACAAGTACGATCATCGTAATCTAGGTTGATAAAACTGGGCAGAACTTCAACATATTTAGCTATTGCATATTTCTGATCATCATTAAGCTCAGAATAACGTTTCATATGATATTCCCAATATTCTTTTTTCGGATACAATGCCTGTATAGTGCCTATCACTCTCATAGACCCAGGATCGTACTTGTCCAGCACACTAAGCATTAGTCTAGGGATGTAATACCTAAAACCTTTTGCGTCAAAATGTGAAATACATGGATCTGGCTCAAGGTGATCATACGGTATGCGAATCCAGTCATCTATTAATTCTGTATTTGGATATTCAGCAAACTCTTCTTCAGTTACTCCTTCCATATAATTATCTATAGCTATTGCCTGCTTCAAGCTAACTCCACCATCAAGACGTACACCAGCGAACGCCGTTTCTATAAACTTCCGTATTTCCGATGCCACCTCTTCCATTTTTTACACTTAACGTTGTAACTGTGCTGCGCAAACGTAGCGTAGTTTGCGTCCGAACGAGCGCCTGGTTATATTTATTCTTGTTCACTAACCTCTTTTACGAAACTTGTTAACACATACAGGTTTTCTATTTTTACGATAAAAAAGAATGATCTTTCGTGTCTTTGACATTTGATATTCAAGCGATAAACCTCACTCGATATCAACGGATGAAACACCCCATTCTCGTTTAATGATATAGAAACTAACCCATAGTATTCATTTATGTCTTCGGTGAGAGATTTCTTGGCATAATTTCTAGCGTTATCACTATCCATACGCTCAAGACTTAACAGGCCATTAAAAATGTAGCCCTTTATTTCATCAAAGACGACTTCATATTCAACAAGTTCACGCCCGACATATTCATAACTACTAGGCTCCATATACTCATCCCCAGAACCCCATAATTTCGTTAGCTCTGAAACCAGAGAATCTATTTCTGTGTCTGCTTCGTAGGATGATACGCCAAAGGAATAGCCATTAGCACAAAGCCTTGAAAGGCAATCCAAATAACCTCGAAACTCTTCAATATGAGGATTAGGTATATATTTCATGTGCTCGAATATATATAACAAATGGAATGGACCCGTCCCTCTTCAAACCGGCCTCGCAGTGGGCCACGATGGGTATGTAGGAATCCATCAATGAAGAACGAGGGTCCAAAATGGACGCTACAACAATTGGTATCGATTTGGCAAAAAATGTCTTTCAAATTCATGCCGCTGATGCGACCGGCAAGACCGCCTTCACTAAGCGGCTGTCGCGAAAGCAATTTCTCGCTTTCTTCGCCAACCTGCCTCCTTGTCTGATTGGCTTGGAGGTCTGCGGTGGCGCCAACTACTGGGCGAGACAGTTGCATCAGCTCGGTCATGAAGTACGACAAATCAGTCCACAGTTTGTGAAACCTTACGTGCAGTCCAACAAGAATGACTATAACGATGCTCAAGCCATTTGCGAGGCGGTTTCTCGCCCTCATATGCGTTTCGTACCGCCTAAGTCGATTGAGCAGCAGGATCTTCAGGCGCTGCATCGCATTCGCATGCGACTCGTTCGGGACCGAACGGCCTTGGTCAACCAGACCAGAGGCCTGCTGCGCGAATACGGCGTCTTCCTTGCTCTGGGCATTCACTCGTTTCGTGATCGACTGCCCCAGGTGCTTGAAGATGCCGAGAATGAGTTGACACCACTGACACGTGAGATGATCGCCGATCAGGCGCAGCGCCTGCGTGAACTCGATCAACGTATAGCGGCCTATGATCAACGAATCAATCTGCACTTTCGCCAAAGCGATGTGTGTCAGCGACTGGCGACTATTGGCGGCGTAGGTCCCATTGTCGCCACGGCACTCATCGCCGCCATCGGTGATATCCGCTACTTCAAGAATGGACGACATCTGGCCGCTTGGCTCGGCCTGGTGCCCAGACAGCATTCCAGTGGCGAGAAACCACGACTGCTCGGCATCAGTAAACGGGGCGACACCTATTTGCGTACCCTGTTGATTCATGGGGCACGCTCCGTCGTTCGTCGCTGTGATACCCGTGAAGATGCACTATCCAGATGGGTGCGAAGTATTAAAGAAAGACGGGGATTTAACCGGGCTTGTGTGGCACTGGCGAACAAGAATGCGCGCATCATCTGGGCATTGATGGCGCATGATGAAACGTATCGTGCTGCTGCTTGATTGGATCCGGCATCAAGTACAGCACAGGAGGTAACCGACCAATCACGATTGCTTAACCCAGTTTCTGATGATGGCAACATAGGTCAGACCGGCTCCTGTGTAACCTGGTAATCAAGTCGTCGGACGCTTGTCACGACAACTAACAGATAAGGCGCAGGAGCGCGGCTTCCATCAGGGCCCGAAGAGCAACAAACCTCTTCAATCAGAGGCCGAATGTAAGGATGCAGTTGTGACCGTTGTTCCATGTCGATTCTTGGTTAGCAAGCCGGGACGGGTCCATGTAAGGTGATTATCTTGCATGCACTGATACTGGAATATATTGTTCGCACTGATATTGCGATATCTTGCAAAAAGCTCTCATCGTTATTCTTTCCAATTATTGGCTAGTCATCCTGGAAATCAGTGCCAACACCTCTCCAAGCCTTTGATTTTTAGAGGCCTTATTGGAAGATGCCAGAAAAGTCGCGATATGTCTGTAGTCTTATTCCTACACCAGAGTGATTTGTCCTTCTATTTCCTGCCTTTGGCTGAAAAGAGCAGGTATTACTTTACTTGAAAAAAATGTGAGACCAGTTGATGCCCTGAATTGGGATTGCTTTACCCGATTCTGACTCTTTAAGAGTCGTGAGTGATGATAATTAGCAATGATGATGTAGCAGGAGTCGTAATTGACTATTTTTCAGTTTACATCGACTAATTTTGACTCAGCCGAGGCTCTGCCAGATTCATTGCTGACGCTTTATTAATCAGTGATGGGTTGATTTAACTCGTCATTGACACTTTGGTAATTCAACGTCGAGTTATCTTGAGTCACGACCGACTCTCTTTCAGTCACTACCGGGTTATTTCGACTCGTTGATGACTCTTTTTCTCTAATCGTCCGGTTCTTTCGACCTGCTGACGAGTCTGCTTCAATCATCATCGCGTTGCATAGACTCGCTACCGACTCTTTTTCAGTGATCGTTGGGATGCTTCAACCAACTGACGACTATTTTTTTAATTCTTCACCGGATCATTCTGACTCAGTGACGATACTTGATATTCAATGACAAACGTTCTGTTAGTTTTTAAATAATTTCATGACCTCACCAAAACGCCCCCTCCCTCAGGGGAGAGGGCGTCTCAATGGCAGTCCAGACGTGATCATCACGTCCACAGAGCTCTACAACGACTAAGCTTCCTGCGCGACAGGGAGTGTGTAGATGGTTTGCGTCGGGAAGGCAAACTCCAACCCCTTTTCATTGAAAGCACGCAGGATGGCCATATTCATCTCTGTCTGCACACTGAGGATATCGGCACCCTTGCGGATGTAGTAGATAAAGAGAATGTTGAGCGAGAAATCCCCAAAGCCGTTAAATGCCAGGGAGATCTTATCTTCCACGCCTGGGTTGTCCTCGTGGATCTCTCGGAGCAGATCCAGGGCCTGCTTCATCTGCTCCGATGTGGTGTCGTAGGTGAGGCCCAGGTTCAGCACCACTTTGCGGCAGGGCTCACGCGAGACATTCTCTACCGGGGCATCGGCGAACTTGGCATTGGGGATAGTAACCTCGCGCCCTTCCAGGGTACGCAGGCGGGTACTGCGAACCCCTATCTCACTCACGGTGCCATCGTAACCGGACACTTTGACACGATCATTTATCTTGAACGGCTGGTCGGAGAAGATGGTAAAGCCACCGAAGATATTCGACACCGTATCTTTCGCCGCCATCGCCAAGGCCAAACCACCGATACCCAGACCTGCGATCAGGGCGCCTACATCGTAACCGGCGTTATTCAGGCCGATGATGACCGCCATGGCCCAGATGATCATCTTCACGCCCTTGCGCAACACCGGCAGCAGTTGGTCGTCCAGGTCATTCTCCGTCTTCGACGCCCAGGGCACGAGGTATTCCTGGTAGATGGCATCGAAGAGGCGACTCAACATCCAGCCGATCAACAGGGCAAAGATGACATGGTAGGCATTGCCGATGGAGACTTCCGCGATCTCCGGCAGCGTCAGTTGACGCAGGCCAAACCAGATACCGGTGGTGATGAGCAAAAAGACCGCCGGCTCTTCGACCATATCGACGACGATATCGTCCAGCTTACTCTTGGTGCGGCTGGTCACGCCACGCACGATCTTGGAAAACACCCAATACACCACCTTGCCGAGCAACGCGGACAAGACGATGATCCCAAGGGAGATCAGCCAGGTTTGCAGGGTATTGCCGTAATAGGCCTGCTCAAGCAATTCGGTCATTTCTTATTCCTTCCGGCTCCAATGTCAGAGTTGAGCCCGGTGATACTGGTTGAACGAAGTGACGTTTATGGCGCGTCAAGGACGGAAGTTTGCCTTTTTTTCTCAATAAAACAAAAGGCCGGGAGGCAACTGTCTTCTTCGAAATCCCGTTACATCTAAACAGTCAGAGATCTGGTGTCTCAACTCAGACTTTTCATTCTTATTAATTCAAAGCTTAGGAACACAATAATCATGCGGAACACATCGTTCGCATGCTGATACCTGATTGAATCCGTAGCCTATGCTATCGATGATTATGCAAATACAGTAGCTCGACTGGAAGAACGGCAGGAAGCACATAGCGTTACCGTGCAAAATTGTAGAGTCCGATTACAGAGATGACGTCAACAGACGATAGCGGGGTTTCCTGGACCGGCTATAGCGCAAGCCAACGCAGCTCCTGAAAAACCAATCACTATACTATTTCTTTAGCCCCAGCCACTTTCTGTCACTGCCCGCTATAGAGATTGACCTGTATCCGCTGGTTTTGTCCAGCTACCCGGTTCCACTCACCGGCGGTTTTGGTTTCATATCGGTCAGGATAGGGAAACTGCGGATTAGTGAGACCGCTGTTGAAGAGCAGTAACTCCACCTCTCCCCCACTCCTGGCGATCTCAACATTCAGATAGTTGGCGAAGGCGACCGACTGCGCGTTGCGCCACTCATCCCTCTCCTCCAGATCTGTCACAAATTGGCACTGACTGAGTTCGAGGCCAGGGGCCGCCAATTGATAGTTACCGCCCGCATCCTTGCCGAGACAGAAGTTACCGTAGCTGGCACGCAATTCAATGGTGCCCTGAAAACCGGCCGATTTGAGCTGTTCGACCAATTCCGAGAGCCACAGCGCTCTGGTATCGCTGAACGGCATCTCACCGTATTCAAAGTCCGTACCCTGGTTTGCCGCCCACTCGATGAGACTCAAGGGCAAACTCTGCGAAGGCTTTCCGCTGCCGCCCGCCACGCCCTCGAATACTGCCGTGGTAATCAGGTCGATCTTCTCATCCTGTGCAATCAGCCGATCCAGCACCAGTTCGCTGGTATCACCCGTTGTACCGGCCATTGATTCAGTTTGTGTCGCTCTGTTGCTCTGTAAGAACAGAAACAGCATCCCCACTGCCAGCAGGACCAGCATTGAAATGGACAGGTAGTAGCTTCTGCGCACCTGTTGGCTGTGTTCTTCCAACTGCGCTTCCAGCTCAAAGAAATCAGCATGAAAGTCCGCATACTGCTTTTCCAGCTGATCCTGCACACGCTCTTCGATCTGTCCCTGCTCCCTCCGAATGAATCGTTTGAGGTTTTCATCGACAGGCACTGCCCCCTGCAGATCCCCCATCGGCAGACTGACCGGTTCGACCGGTCTACCGCTCCGCCGGCCGGCCTCGCCGATCGGATGCACATTATCCGATTTCGGTCTGCGCCGGAGGCCGGAAAGATCATCGTCCCGCAAGCCTTTCACCAGCGACTCCTGCTCCGGCATCAGGTGCAGTGAGTGGAGTACGGCTTCCAGATCCTGGGGTTCCAACTGTTTCGGCAGTACACCGACGGCGCCCAGCGCCCTCGCCTGACTCATGGCGAGCCCGCCGGCCTTGGAGGTGTACATCATCACCGGGATCACTGCTGTGCGGGGGTTGGACTTGATGACCTTCAGCGCCTGAAAACCGTCCATGCCGGGCATCTCATAGTCCATGAAAATCGCATCCGGCTCATTCTCATAGAGATAGTCTATGGCTGCGGCGGCGGATTCCCGGGTATCCACATCGATCCCATATTTCATCAATTTGTTCGAGAGCACCTGCCGTGCCGTCTTCGAATCGTCGACGATGAGTGCGCGCTTGCTCATACCTTCATATCCCGAACCCGCCTATTCCCTACGGTTTGCATGTATGCAGTGGTGGGTGAATGTCTGATAATTCCATGCATAACACTATATCTGACTCAATTCACGAGAGGAAACAATCCTATGGTAGCGCTGACCGAAGAAAAGTGTGAAGCCTGTCGCGCAGACGCGCCCAAAGTCAGCGAAGACGAGCTGGCGGAACTGATCCGTGCCATACCGGACTGGAATATCGAGGTGCGTGACGGGATCATGCAGCTGGAAAAGACCTTTTCCTTCAAAAATTTTCCTGATGCACTCGCATTTACCAACCGGGTGGGCGAACTGGCCGAGAGCGAGGAGCATCACCCGTCTCTGTTGACCGAGTGGGGCAAGACCACTGTCACCTGGTGGTCTCATAAGATAAAAGGTCTGCATCGGAACGACTTCATCATGTCGGCCAAGACAGATGAGTTGTATGGCCAGTAGTGAGAGGTTATTCAGGCGTCGCACATCACAAATAGCTTAATCATACCCGTAGGGTGCGGCAGGGCCGCACCCTACAAAACACCACCCTCCTATGTAGAATGAGTCACAGACAAGCACATAAAAAAACGCCGCACCCATACCCGGGGCGGCGTTCAGGATAGGTTAGCGCTGATCTCAGATCAGGACAGGGCGTCCTTCATCTCCTGTTCCTTTTTCTGCTTGTGGATCTCGATCTCCGCCTGTCGGCGCAACTCGAGAACCTCTTTACGCTCTTCGATGCGTTTGTCGATGGCGTTTTCCTTGACCGGAATCGTCACATCGCCAAACAGCACCTGCTTGAGCAGCCGTGTGCCGAACTGCATCAGCGCCAGGTCCTCCTTTTCGACCGTCTCATAAAATTTGTCGTCCATGTCGTAGGACGCCTTAAACGAGTCGTTTAAAACGAAACGACGCAAGCGATCCACATCGTAGGAACACATGAAGAAGAACTGAAGGCTTGTGTCTGAGGGACGACCGATAGAAGGACCGGCTGATTTCTTTTTCAGCATCAGCTGCAGCCAATCCCGGTTGATCTGGTCGTAGATCTCGACCTCCTGCTCACGGCGGTAGTCATCAACAGAGACCTCACGGTCCTCCTCGTGGCCTTTGCAGTGATCCTCTTTGATCAGGAAGTAGCGTGCTTCATCCTCAGTCGAGCCCGCCTCTTTCATCGCCATGTGTCCGACGGGGTAGTACCGGCAGGCGGTAGGCCGGTCCTTATAAACACTGCAGCCCTCATCAGTCACAAAAAGACAGGCACCATCGTCATCGGTGCGTAACTTTACGCCTGGAATGCCATCCTTATCCATCTCGAATGGCACCGTGTGATTCTTCAGAAACTCCGTCCCGGAGACACCGAGATTGTCCTTCAGCCGAAGAATATCGTAAGGCGTCAGTTGGATATCCGCATGCTTGCAGCAAGCATTGAAGCAGGAGATGCCCTTGTGACAGTTGAATTTCAATTTACTGCCCGGCTCCATCACCGTGGGGACAAAACTGCTCTTATTGGGAATGTCGAATTTTTCACTCATCATTTGCCTCCGATATCGAAATCGGCTGGTTTGCGTATCAATTCTTAAAGGGATGTAATCGGTAATTATACATTCAAGACCATGCGGTTAGAGTGCGCAACACCAATCACGTTCATTTAAAAACTGCTAGATTTCAGGGGGTTTAAGACGGAAAAAGTCCGGGCGCCTCGCGGCACCCGGACTTTCCCTAGTCATAGACCGTCAAGAATTACTTGAACAGCTTGGACTTATCGACCAGATCGACGTGGGCACGCTTGAAGCAGGTCCAGGTCTTGGTCTCTTTGTCGTAGATGGAGTTAACGAAGCAGTGCCAGTTCTCCTCGTCCACGAAGTTCTTATCCATGCGGTAGTAGAAACCAGGATAACGAGACTCTTGACGGAACTGGATGTGCTTCATGTGAGCTTCAGCAGTCAGGATGCGGTGGTAGTTCTCCCACGCACGCAGCAGCTCGTGAAGGTCCTTGGCACGCATTTTCAGCGAGTCTTCCTTCAGAGCAGCCAGCTTCTGCTCAGCCTGCTCCAGCATGTGCTCGTTGGTGGTGTAGTAGGTAGCAACACCGGCAACGTACTCGTCCATGATCTTCTGCAGACGGAACTGCAGCATACGCGGTGTGATGTAGTTAGGATTCACATCAATCGCGGTGGAGTAGTCCTTGTGCTCCAGGTAGTTGCGGACCGGACGGTAGATCTCTTCGATCAGCTCGTCAGGGGTGGTGTCCAGCTCAGGGGTGTAGTCCTTGTTATCCATGACGAATTTGACCATGGACTTGGCACACATACGGCCTTCAGCGTGAGAGCCGGAGGAGAATTTGTGGCCAGAGGCGCCCACGCCGTCAGCGGCGGTGAACAGACCCTGAACAGTGGTCATACCACGGTAGCCCCAGTTCCAACCGGCAGGCAGATGCTCGGGAACACCGGCTTCAGTCTCTTCAGTCGGCGCGCCGACATCGTCAGGACCGGAAACCCAGATGCCGCAGCAACCGGAGTGAGAGCCCAGCAGGTAGGGTTCGGTAGGCATCAGCTCGGAGTTTTTCTTCTCAGGCTCGATGTTCTCACCCGCCCAGATACCGCACTGGCCGATACACATGTCGAGGAAGTCTTCCCAGGCTTCTGCTTCCAGATGCTTAACCTCACGAGGAGACAGGGTCTCACGCAAGTTGGCGAGGGCAGTCACGGTGTCCATCCAGATGGGACCGCGGCCTTCACGCATCTCTTTTAGCATCAGATGGTTACGCAGACAAGACGCAGGAACGGCAGCCTGACCGTAAGGAGGATAGTCGTCCAGCATCTCTTTGTTGCGGTCCATATAGACTTCACCGAAGGCGTTGGTAGCCTTGGATTTGAAGAGCAGGAACCATGCGCCAACAGGACCGTAACCGTCTTTGAAACGGGTCGGTACGAAGCGGTTTTCCATCAGAGTCAGCTCAGCGCCGGCCTCAGCAGCCATGGCGTAGGTGGAACCGGCATTCCAGACGGGATACCAGGCACGACCCTGACCCTCACCCACAGAGCGGGGACGGAAGATGTTCACACAGCCACCGGCAACCAGCAGGCAGGCTTTGAACTTGTAGACGAACAGCTTGTGCTCACGAACAGAGAAACCGACAGCACCGGCAACGCGGTTCTTGTCGTTCTTGTCGTTAACCAGCTTGACGATGAAGATACGCTCCTGGATGTTATCCATACCCAGTGCTTTCTTGGCGGCCTCAGCGACGATCCACTTGTAGGACTCACCGTTGATCATGATCTGCCACTTACCGGAGCGTACGGGCTTGCCGCCGTCCGCCAGAGGCGTCATACCTTTAGAACCATCGTGACGCTCACCGTTGTCGTCAGTCTTCCAGATGGGCAGACCCCACTCTTCGAACAGATGCACGGATTCGTCGACGTGGCGGCCCAGGTCGTAGGCCAGGTCGTCACGGGTGATACCCATCAGATCGTTGGAGACCATACGGGCGTAGTCCGCAGGATCCTGCTCGGAACCGATGTAGGTGTTGATGGCGGACAGACCCTGTGCCACGGCGCCGGAGCGGTCCATAGCGGCCTTGTCGACCAGTTTCACGTTGATGTCGCCACCTGCAGCTTCCACCCAGGGGCCAATCTCGTATGCAGCACCACAGGCGCCCATACCACCACCGATGATGAGGATGTCTACCTCTTCTTCGATGACTTCGGGATTTCCAAATTCAGCCATGTTCAAATACCTCGAATATTTTCTTTAATTTGGTGTTCAGTCTCAGCAGCGATCGCTTACTTGCGGATCAGCTCGCTGGGATCGCCTGCGCGATAACCGTTGCACTGTACGAAGTAGCCGCTGTCACCGATCTTGGCGATGTCGGCAGCCGGCTTGCCGCCGTAAGGATCGATAGAACCTTCGGGGGTGGTGCGGATCGGGAATTTGAAACGTTTCATGGTGCCGTTGCGGAACTTGATGGTCCACATGATGGAATCGGTACCGCGCAGGGGCTGTACGGAAGCACCCAGGGGAACGATATCGGCGTAAGGACGCGCTTCGATGGCCTGCTGAGGGCAGATCTTGATGCAGGAGTAGCACTCCCAGCACTGCTCAGGCTCCTGGTTGAATGACTTCATGGCATGACCGGTCTCAGAGCCGTCTTTATCCAGCTTCATCAGGTCATGAGGACAGATGTACATGCAAGCTGTCCTGTCCTGGCCTTTACAGCCATCGCACTTCTCAGTACGCACAAATGTTGGCATGGTGTTTTCTCCTAGGGTTTCACTGCAGTGATTCAGTCGCCGCATACTGCTGCGACTTTGAAGCATATCCGGGGATTACCCGGTCTGATTCAATTCTTCTTTCTGGCGCAAGTCCTTTGGTATACAAGCTCTGCACCAAGTCTTAAAAAAAACCGGCACGCGCACGCGCACCTGGATTCAGGGCGACCAACATTAATGGGTTGGGCACCCTTTAGCCAAACAGTTTTTTAATGTGGGCACATAAAATACGCTTATTGAGTTAGTGCATTGAATTACCAAGCATTTTAGTCGGATTACTAACACCCTCTTTATAATAAGAAAATTACCAATTACGCCCATAGGGTTATTTATCGGCAGACAAAACAATCGCCTCCGATCCACCAATCTCTATCCCAAGGGAGATAGTCCGAATATACGACCCAGCCCCTTCAGCACTGGTTCTCCTGCAAAATCCCCGGGCTTTTTCACTTGCACAGCGACCGACATGGTTTAAAGTGACCGCTTTATCGAGATGCAACAATGACCGAAAAACAAGCGCCGGACGCCCAACTTCTACTGGCGACGGGATGCGCACACTGCCCCGTGGTCCTGGAAGGCCTGACTCAGCTGCTCAAACAGGGAAAGATCGGCCGACTGGAGGCGATCAATATCGTAGAGCACCCGGAAGCCGCCCAAGAAGCAGGTACGCGCAGCGTCCCCTGGACCCGTATCGGTGAGTTCGAGCTGGAAGGCGCACTTTCCCCCAAGGAGTTGGCCCGATGGGTCGAGCTTGCCGGTGACGAAGCAGGCTTTTCCGAATACTACAGCCATCTGCTAGAGAGCCAGCGCGCCCATCAGGTGATCGCTCTGATCAAAAAACGGCCAAAGACACTGTCTAAACTCATCGATCTGTTGAAATCTGACGCCACCCCCATGGCGGCACGAATCGGTGTGGGCGTGGTGATTGAGGCGCTGGAGGGTAATGACATCCTGCATCAGATACTGCCGGATCTGACGGCGCTGACCCGCTCGGAGGAACCGAATGTGCGTGCCGATGCCGCCCACTTTCTGGGCGTGACCCGTCATCCGGCCGCGGCAGAACCGCTGAAGCCGCTTTTGAGCGACTCCCATCCTGACGTTCGGGAGATCGCAGCCGATTCCCTGGAGATGCTGCAAAGCGAGGAGAATTAATGGACAAAGAGGCACAGATACTCGCCGTGCATGCGGCCTTCATCAACCAGGTCGTCACTATCGGTCCACAAGCCGACCGGCAGGATGAATTCGAACAACTGCTGAAACTCGCCAGCGAGAACGGCTGGAGCGACCTGGTCGCCGCTATCCGTCTGATCATCCACAAGGGAAGGAGGGATGTTGAAGTTTTGAACGGACTGGATGCAGAGGATCAGGTTATCGCTGAGGCTATCCTGCGTGGACTGCAGGATCCCTCCACCCTGCCCGACCCTAACACCAAACCCGACCCGGCAATGGCGGCGCCGGGACTGGCATCCATGATCCACGCCGCCGGCAGTGGCAACGCCCAGGCCCTGCAGATCATCGCCGAGATGGCCGACCAGATGAGCAAGGTCGGCGGCCCAATGGCCAAACTTGCTGCAGTGATCCGCCCCATGATCAACGGCGAACGTGACCCGGATACCCTCTGTAAGCAGATGGACAGTAACACCGAAAAAATGGTGCTGGGTATTCTTGAGGAGCTGAAAAAGCTCGAACCGGGCAAATAAGTCATGTCCAGATACCTGCTCTTGATTGCCGCCATCAGCGGCATGCTGGTGGTGATACTCGGCGCTTTCGGCGCCCATGCGCTCGAAGCGCGCGTCCCCGCGGCACATCTCATCTGGTGGCAGAAAGCGGTCGATTATCAGGGACTCCACACACTGGCCTTACTGGGCACGGGCCTGTTGGCGCTCTCATATCCCAGCCGACTGCTACAGATTGCGGGGGTTCTGTTCCTGCTCGGTATTCTGCTCTTTTCGGGCAGCCTCTATCTGCTCACGCTCACCGGCACACGGGGACTCGGCATGATCACCCCTTTCGGCGGCACCGCCTTCATCGCCGGCTGGTTCACCCTGGCCCTGGCCGCCTGGCGGCTGCCCCGCTCCACGACTTAAAGCAGGTCGATCCATGGAATTGAGCGCCTTCAGCAACCGCCTGCGTAAGAATCACCGCCACTGGCGAAAATGGGCGGGGCGACGGGAGATCACCTGCTATCGACTCTACGACAGGGACATTCCGGAGTTTCCTCTCGCCATCGACTGGTATGAAGATCAGGTGCATGCACAGATATTCGCCCGCAAAGGCGTCGAACCCTTGAGCGAAGAGACAGAACGGCAGATAGGCGCATCCATCTGCGATGTCCTGGACATCTCAGAGAATCAACTCGCCTTCAAAACCCGTCAGCGACAGCGGGGACTGGCACAGTATGAAAAGACCGGGGAGAAAAGTCGTCCCTGTCTGGTCCACGAGGGAGGTCTGCAGTTCGAGGTCGATCTGCACAGCTATCTCGATACCGGTCTCTTCCTGGATCATCGCAACACCCGCACCATGGTAAGGGAGCGGGCAAAGGGCCGGCGCATGCTCAACCTCTTCGCCTACACCGGCAGTTTTTCCGTCTATGCGGCAGCGGGTGGAGCTCTGGCCACCACCAGCGTTGACCTCTCCAATACCTACCAGGCCTGGACTGGACGCAATCTGGCCCTGAACGACTTCACCGGGAGCAAGCATGAACTGGTACGGGAGGATGTCTTCACCTATCTGGACAGGGCCGTGAGAGAACGACGCATGTTCGGCATCATCGTGCTGGACCCGCCAAGCTTTTCCAACTCAAAGAAGATGCTCGACACCCTTGATGTGCAAAGGGATCATCAGCGCCTGATCGAGGCCTGTCTCCAACTGCTCACTCCCAATGGCGAGCTCTACTTCTCCACCAACCGACGCCGGTTCAAGCTTGATCAGCACCTGGCCGACCGTACCGCCTGCGAAGAGATCACCCGGCAGACGCTGCCTGAAGATTTCAAACGACACACCATGCATCGATGCTGGATCTTTCGTCAATCCTAAACCTTTCAGGAGGGCCGGTCGGGCTCTTCATCGGCAGCTTCCTCGCCTCCACGCTGCTGCCCGGAGGATCCGAGGCAATGTTGCTATGGGAGCTGCAACAAACGCCGGAACAGTCGGGACTGCTCTGGTCAGTGGCCACACTCGGTAACACCTTGGGTGGTCTCACCAGCTGGCTGCTTGGCTGGTGGTTGGCCCGGCGGTTTCCCGGTCGCGGTCTGAGCAACGAGCGCCAACGTCGGGCACTCCAGCGTGTGGGTCGCTATGGCAGTCCGGCACTGCTCTTCTCATGGCTGCCGCTGATTGGAGACCCGCTCTGTCTGGCAGCCGGCTGGAGTGGCGTCAGACTGGTTCCCGCAACACTGTTTATAGGCATTGGCAAGGCAATCCGCTATGCCCTGCTCATCGGGGCTTCGGAAATATTCATATAGAAGCTAGGGCCTGTTAACACTAAGCCGATCGGCTTAGTGTTAACAGGCCCTACAGTCCAGCCTCGGCCTGGAGTACCCGCTCCTGCTTAATGCCCATCAACGCCGTCAGACCATCCCGGTTGGCATGAATCTCCTTCACCGCCTTTTTGTAGAAACCCCGTAGATGCTTTTTCAAGTGCCTGCTCACTGTTGCGTTCGGGATCTCTTTCAACACCGCAAAGAGTGCCAGCGCATAGGTCGCCTCATACTCACTGAGCGCTGCCTGGCGGACCGCATTTGGGTTGTAGCAGCTACCGCATCCACCCTTGAAGGTAAAGGCGCTGTTGGCAAACATCAGGCCAAAGCCCATAAAGATGGCCAACAGCTCTGTGATTTCCGGCCAATGATCGGCACCTCCGGGAGGCGGCTCCTGACTCATCTGTCCCAGATAGTAGGCAAGGATGTGCGCAAAGCTTGCGATCATCCCTTCAGGGTTATTGATCTGCTGAGGGTTATAGGGAATCGACAGACGTTGCGATTGATCTTTCACAACGGCCCCCTTTACATCCTTGCCTCTGATAGCGCCTTGCGGCAGTAATGATGTCTGATCCATCAGTGGACACTGATTTTGATCGATAACCAAGGTCGGCCAATGCCCGAGCCCGGCATAATGTTTAACCCGCTTGAAGATCAGCTTCGCCATACCTTCCGTGCTATCCACCACACCTGGAAAGTGTTCGTTGGTCGGCAACACCAGCTGGGTATCCGAATAAAAATAATCGGCGTTGAAATTTCTTAATGACCAGCCAAAGGCCTCATGCAACCATTCCGTGGAAGCCTGATTCAGCAACGGTTTACTTTTGATCAGACCAAACATTTTCTGAACGACTATCCCCATTCAATCGCCTATCACGCCGCCCAGATTCGGTACCATAGTAAAGCGGGCAAGTGTATTAAGCAGTAGAAACACCCATTATTTAAAGCCCCCTGAGTATCCCAAGGCCATTGGACAGCCGTCAACTTACCCGACGACGCAGTGCGAGCCCGGGCCCCAGTTTACTGAACCGTGGAACAACTCATAGAACGGCGGGGGTTTCCGATCAATTCCAGCGATCAGGACATACGCCTACCTGCAGCGACGCCTCAGCTATGGTGAATTATTTGCGCCAAAAGGCGGGCGTCAACAGCACCAACAGGGTAAAGATTTCCAACCGTCCCAATAACATGGCAAAACAGAGAATCCACTTCGCCGGATCATTGAGACCGGCATAGTGCAGCCCCACATCCCCCAACCCCGGCCCCAGGTTATTGATACTCGCCGCCACAGCCGAAAAAGAGGTCATCAGATCGAGGCCGGTAGAAGCCAGCGCCAGATACATCACGCCAAAACTCGCAACATAGAGGGCAAAGAATCCCCACACCGCCTCCACCACGCGCCACGGGATGGTCTTGCCACCGATACGGATCGGAATCTCCGCATTGGGATGGATCAGTCGATTGATTTCACGTACGCCCTGCTTGATCAACAGCAGGAACCGAATCACCTTGATACCGCCCCCCGTCGAACCGGCACAGCCGCCGACGAAACTGGTAAACAGGAGCAGTATGGAGATAAAGCCGGGCCAAACGGAGTAGTCCGCTGTTGTGAAACCGGTCGTGGTGCCGATTGAAACGGCCTGAAACAGGCCTCGCATAATCGACTCATCCCAGGTTCCGTAGACCCCCATCAGATAGAGTGCTGTGGAGACCAGGAGAAAGACAATCCCCAGGGTCACGAGATAACCGCGAAACTCGGAGTCCTCGAAATAGATCTTTACGGATCGTCGCCGCACCGCCAGAAAGTGGAGGGCAAAGTTCGCCCCGGAGAGCAGCATGAAAACCACGGCAATCATTTCGATGACCTGACTGTCGTAATAGCCGATGCTCTCATCATGGGTAGAGAAGCCACCAATCGCCACCGTGGAAAAGGCATGGCCGATGGCATCAAACAGCTTCATCCCCCCGAGCCAGTAGGCCAGGGTACAACTGATCGTCAATCCCAGGTAGATATACCAGAGCGCCTTTGCGGTCTCGGTGATGCGAGGGGTCAGTTTATTGTCCTTCACCGGCCCCGGCGTCTCCGCCCGGTAGAGCTGCATGCCACCGATACCGAGCATCGGCAGTACCGCCACCGCCAAGACGATGATACCCATGCCGCCCAGCCACTGCAGCTGCTGCCGGTAGTAGAGGATGGAGATGGGGAGTTCATCAATACCGACGATCACCGTCGCACCGGTGGTGGTCAGTCCGGAGATCGACTCGAAGACTGCATCGGTGATACTCATGTGTGAGTTTTCCGCCAGCAGAAAGGGCAGAGAACCGGTCAGCCCCAGCACGGTCCAGAACATGACCACTACCAGAAAACCATCCCTCACCCGCAGATCCTGGCGCCGATAACGTACCGGGGCCCAGATGCCCAGCCCCAGACCGAATGTGAGAATAAAGGCGTCGGTGAAACCGATCAATGCGCCGTCATCCATCCATAGGGATAACAACAGCGGCGGCAGCATCGTCAAGCTGAACAGCATCAGCAGGACACCCAGTATGCGCTGAACGGTAAACAAATGCATGGCGGTTAGATCGGACCTGTGTCAGCGAGAGACCGCCGCACAGGCATGAGAGGAGATCTCATCCCAGTGTTCACAGAAAGGTCACCCCAACCTGGAACAGCTTCTCCACCTCTCGGATGCGACGCTTATCCACCAGGAAGAGGATGACGTGATCCTCGCTTTCGATCATGGTGTCGTGATGGGCGATCAACACCTGATCACCACGCACCACGGCTCCGATGGTGGTGCCCTTGGGCAGCTTGATCTCTTCGATGGCGCGACCGACAACTTTGGATGAACTTCGGTCGCCATGGGCCACGGCCTCGATTGCCTCCGCCGCACCCCTGCGAAGAGAGTGCACCTGCACCACATCCCCTCGCCGCACCCGAGTCAACAAGGTGCCGATGGTTGCCTGCTGGGGGGAGATGGCGATGTCGATGGTACCGCTCTGCACCAGGTCCACATAAGCGGTCCGGTTAATCAGCGACATTACCCGTTTAGCGCCCAGTCGCTTGGCCAACATAGCGGAGAGGATATTGGCCTCGTCGTCGTTTGTGACTGCGCAGAAGACATCGGTGTTCTCGATATTCTCCTCCAATAGCAGATCCTCATCCGCCGAGTCGCCATGCAGCACGATCGCTGTATCCAGCCGCTCCGCGATCTCCCGTGCCCGCACCGGATTCTGCTCGATCAGTTTGACCCGGTACTTCTGCTCCAGCGCAGAAGCGAGTCTGCGCCCGATATTTCCAGCACCCGCGATGATGAGTCGCTTATAAGGGTTCTCCAGCTTGCGCAGCTCACTCATCACCGAGCGTATATTCTCCGCCGCAGCAACGAAAAAGACCTCATCCTCGGCGTTGATCACCGTATCGCCATGGGGCTGGATCACCTCGCCCTCCCGATAGATAGCCGCCACCCTGGCATCCACATCGGGCATATGTTCATAGAGGGTACTCAGGGCATGTCCTACAAGCGGACCGCCATGGTAGGCCTTAACCGCCACCAGCCGTACACGTCCGCCGGCAAAATCGAGTACCTGCAGCGCACCCGGATACTCGATCAGCTTCATGATGTAGTCAGTGACCAGCTGCTCAGGACTGATCAATACATCTACGGGAAAGGCTTCCGGTGCGAACAGCTTGGGATAGTCAAGATAACCCTGCGCTCGTACCCGGGCGATCTTGGTCGGTGTGTGGAATAAGGTATAGGCGACCTGGCAGGCGACCATATTGGTCTCGTCGCTGTTGGTCACCGCGAGAATCATATCCGCGTCTTCGGCCCCGGCACGACGCAATACGTCAGGTTGCCCCGCATGTCCCTTCACCGTGCTCAGGTCGAGTCTGTTCTGCAACTCCTGCAGCAGCGCATCATTCTGGTCAACGACTGTGATGTCGTTGGCTTCACTGACAAGCGCATTCGCTACCGATCGACCAACCTGACCAGCACCCAGGATGATTATTTTCATTCTAACAACCAGCTGTCATAAGGCTAATCCGCCGCATCTTAACAAGATCCGGGCAAAAAACCCTTTGAAACTTACCTGTCACAACAGCGTAGTACAACCATTAAGAAACTATCACCTTTGGGAAAAGAGCTCGCAACAACCACCCCCTATCCTCTCAGGGCTTTTAATCCTTATGCATTTTTAAAGGGGAGTCTCACTATGTTGCGCAAGCAATCTTTCCGCAAGTCACCAGTGGCCATCGGGATCTCTACGGCCATGCTGGCCATGTCGATCGGCTTGACCGGTTGCGAAGGGGATGACGGTACTGATGGTGTTAGTGGCGTCAACGGCGTTGATGGTACCGACGGCATTACCAACTTCATCCCGGCCGGCCTTAAGCGTCTGGCCACCGCACCGCTGGGCGCCGAGTTCACCGGCATGTACCTCAACAGCGACAATACCTTCTTTCTGAATGTCCAGCATCCGAGCAGCTCAAACACCACTACGGACGCAGCGGGCAAGATTTTCGACAAGGGTACTGTCGGCGTTATCGTCGGTCAGGACTTCTCCGCTCTGCCCAGTGACTTCGGTGCTCTGGACCTGCCGATCACCACGGCTGACAAGGAAGTGGTCATGACCGCAGTCGGCAGTTATCAGGTGCTTACCCAGCAGAATGAAGTAGCCCTTGACGGCAACCAGATGGGTGACATTCTGGCAGCAGACGGCACCACCCTGATCAAGAGCTCCAACGACCCCGATTTCAACGGTGTGATCTCTGACGGCGCTACCGGCTTCTATGTCTACACCAACTGGGAAGATCGCCCTGGCGGCATGGGCCGTATACATGTGGACAACCTGACCGCCAGTGGTTATGGCACCGTCACCCTCGATGGCATGGTCGACTTTTCCGGCGTTGAAGGCACCTGGGTCAACTGCTTTGGTACCGTCAGCCCCTGGGGCACCCCGCTCTCTGCCGAGGAGCTCTACTTCGATGACACCGCCGACTGGTTCGACGCTACCAACAGCAGGCCACAAGCACTCGCCTCCTACCTAGGCTATCCCACGGATGGCAGCGGCGACTGGCCCAACCCTTACCGCTACGGCTACATCGTCGAGCTCGAGAATCCCGCTGATGGCGTGCTGGCCAATGTCACTCCCAACAAGCTAGAGACTCAGGGCCGCTTCTCCCACGAAAATTCGGTGGTCATGCCAGATCAGAAAACCGTCTTCCTCAGCGATGACGGTACCGGCGTGGTCTTCTTCAAGTTCGTCGCCGACGTGGCTGGTGACCTGAGTGCCGGCACCCTCTACGGTGCCAAGGTCACGCAGACCAACAGCGTTACCGATCCCGCCGAGGCAAGTTTCGCCATCGAGTGGATCGAAATTGGCAATATGACCGAGGCCAACATCGAAGCGGCCATCGCCTCCTACGACGGCACCTTCGCAGCCGCCAACCATATCACCGATGAAGAGGTCTGCGACTGGGCCGAGTCCAAGACCGGCACCGACCTGGATTGCGATACCGATGTCACTGTGGACGCCAATCCCTATGCTGACGACCGCGTGGCTTTTCTCGAGAGCCGCAAGGCCGCTGTCGCCCTGGGTGCCACCGGCGAATTCCGCAAGATGGAAGGTGTGAACATCAACTACGGCCTGGCCAGCACCTGGTGGAACGCCGGCGCTGCCGACGGTCCTCAGGCCTACATGTATATGGCCATGTCCAGCTACGATTCCACCATGAGCGACGATCTGGGCGACATCCAGTTGGACGGTACCAACGGCAAGTGCGGTGTGGTCTATCGGATGAAGTTGGTGCAGAACGCCTCCGGCGACGTGGATGTCACCACCATGGTGCCTGCGATCGTTGGGGGCCCCTACTACGCCGACCGCATCGTCAATGAGTGTAATGTCAACAACATCTCCAACCCTGACAACCTCGTGATCATGGACGATGGCCGCGTGCTCATCGGTGAGGACACCGGCAATCATGAGAACAACGTAATCTGGGTGTTCGACGATCCGGCGATCTAATGTCAGTCAGATCACCTTGAGAAGGACGGGGGGGTCGGCGCAAGCCGTCCCCCTTCTTGTTTTTATGGGGATGAGTAATGAAACAGTTGATGTATGTATTTTTCTGCCTGACCCTGACCGCATGCGGCGGCTCCGGCAACAATAGCGGAACCGAAACCACTATTAGCAATCTTAACTTTCCTGACACTCTGAGCCGGACCACTACCGGGACACTGCGCCCCGTTGAGACCGGCCTTACTTACAACAAGGAGGCGGTGGTACCGCCCCAGTGCTACACCAAGCACGAAGCCACTTACAACCCCTGTATGACCTGCCATCAGTCCTACCCGTTCGGCGACCGTCCCAACAGCATGAACGACGGCAATCTGCAGGCTGAGTACGCCTTCTCCGACGTGGGCGTAAACAATCACTGGCTTAACCTGTTCGAGGACCGTAGCGACGCAGTTGCCGCCATCAGCGACCAGGCGGTCATCGATTACATCTATACCGATAACTACTCCACCCTGATCGAACAACTACAGTCTACGACCGACTGGAACGGCCCAATCCCAGCGATCGAGGACCTCGAGCTCGGCGCGGCGGCCTTCGACGATAAAGGTTTCGCACTCGACGGCAGCCACTGGGTCGCCTTCAACTACAAACCCCTTCCAAGCACCTTCTGGCCGACCAACGGTTCAACAGACGATGTCATGCTGCGCCTGCCCATGGAATTTCGCGAACAGCGTTGCAGCGGTAGCGGCTATTCCCGTGACACCTACATGGCCAACCTGGCTATTCTCGAGGCGGCAATCCAGGATCTGGCTACCGTCTCCGTACCACCGATCGACGAAAACGCCTTCTGTACCGACCTCAACGACGACAGTATGCTGGGTGTCATCGAGACGATCCATCGGCCCACCCACTACGTGGGTAACGCCGCCGGTGTCGAGGTGGTGCCGATGCTCTATCCGCAAGGCACGGAGTTTCTGCATACCGTGCGCTATGTCGGGCTGAACGAGGCGGGAGAGATCACCATTCCCGCTCGCATGAAAGAGGTGCGATACATGCGCAAGCACCAGTTCTTCAACGAAGCCCAGCTGATCTCCATGTATGACAATGAACGTCAGGAGAAGATAGACGGCAACCTGCCAAACTATGTCAGCCGCGGCGATGAAGGACTGGACAACGGCTTCGGCTGGTTAGTGCTCGGTTTCATCGAGGCGGCCGAAGGACACCTGCGCAAGCAGAGCGAGGAGGAGACCCTGTTCTGCATGGGCTGTCACACCACCATTGGCACCACCATCGACCAGACATTCGCCTTCCCCCGCAAGGTAACCGGTGCGGACGGTTGGGGCTATATCGATCTCAAGGGCATGGTTGATGCTCCCAATGCGGGAGGCGTCGAGGGAGAGATCCTCGACTACCTGATGATCGCCGGCGGCGGCAACGAATTTCGGGAAAACGACGAGATCGTTGAGAAGTGGTTCAATGCAGACAAAAGTGTCAACGAGTTGAAAGTGATGTCCGCAGATGTCTACGAACTGATCACGCCTTCTCTGTCTCGGGCACTCACCTTGAACAAAGCCTACATGAGTCTTGTGCAGGACCAGGACTTTATCCACGGCAGAGATGCTTCGGTGAAACCTGCCGCCAATGTCTATCGGACCATCGATTCGCTCACCGCGCCGGTCCTGCCTGTAGAACACCGGTATCAGTGGGACATACGACTCAACTGGTAAAACATCCAGCCTGAAAGCAGGGGGACCCGCCTGCCCCTGCTTTCAGGGCATAATCGTCGCGTTGAATCACCCAACTGGATATCAATATTGATGGCTGGTCTGGATGTGGAATCCCTCAGCTATTATTATCAGAGTGTGTAGGATTTAAGCGTAGGGTGGGGCCCTGCCCCACCCTACGGAATATTGGTGGACTCTATTCCTTACGGGCTGTTGGCACCCTCACCGCTTGTCCTTGAACTCGATATCCAATGATTTGAGTTTACGATAGAGATGGGTCCGCTCCATTCCCACGACCTTTGCCATCCGCGAGATATTGCCTTCGTGCTGTCGGAGTTGATAATCGAGATAGACCTTCTCGAACTCCTCCCTCGCCTGGCGCAGCGGTTGATCGAAGGAGATCAGCGATTCAAGCCCGCTCGCGGAAGCCCTGACATCGGGCGCGCCCAGGGCCGCCTCCACCTCTTCCTGGGTGATCTCCGGCCCTGCCTCCAGAATCATCAGGCGCTGAACCAGATTCTTCAGTTCGCGCACATTGCCGTGCCAGGGATGATTGCGCAGCCGATTCTGCGCCCCCACGGAGAAGTGACGATAGGGAAGCTTCTCGTGGGTGACGAACCAGTCCACGTAGAAGTTGAGCAGTTCCGGCACATCTTCGGCATGTTCACGCAGTGGCGGCACATGCAGCGGCACTACATTCAGGTGGTAGAAAAGGTCTTCCCTGAAGTTGCCTGCCTGCACCGCCTCTTCGAGATTGTGCTTGGTGGCGGCGATGATCCGCACGTCGATGCTGACCGGATCGACACCGCCCACTCGCAGAAAGCTTCCGGTATCCAATGCACCGACCAACTGCGCCTGAGCGTCCATATCCATGTCGGCCACCTCATCCAGGAACAGGGTGCCGCCCATGGCCTGCTCGAGCCTGCCATAGTGAATTCTGCCGCCGGTCTCGTGCCCGAAGAGCTCCTGAGCGGCATTCGCCTTGACGATCGCACTGACATTGACCTCAACGAACGGACGCTCGCGCCGCACACTCTGGGCATGTAGGTAACGCGCAAGCGTCTCCCTACCGCTACCCGGTTCGCCGGTCACCAACACCCAGGTATCGTGCTGAGCGATGCGCTTGACCTGTTCACGCAGGCGCTGCATCACCGGACTCTTTCCCGTCGGCTCGTGGATGACGTGGTTATGCCGTTTCAGGCCCACGTTCTCCTGCTTCAGCTGCTCCGCCTCGAGCGAGCGTTCGACCGTCAGTAGCAGCTTGGCCAGGGAGAGGGGTTTTTCCAGAAAGTCATAGGCACCCAACCGGGTTGCTTCCACGGCCGTCTCGACCGTGCCGTGCCCCGACATCATGATCACCGGGCAGGGCAGTCCCTCCTCCTCGCCCCACTCCTTTAGCAGGGTGATGCCGTCCACATCCGGCATCCAGATATCGAGCAGAATCAGTTCCGGGCGACGATCCCGCAGGGCCTTACGTGCCGACTGTCCGTCTGCCGCCATGGCCACCTCATAATTCTCGTCCTCAAGGATCTCCTTGACCAGGTTGCGAATCTCCGGCTCGTCATCGACCACCAGAATATAGGCACCACTCATACTTCACTCTCCTCTTCGAGATCCAGCAACATCGGCAAATGCATCACCACACAGGCACCCTTGGCGCAGTTTTCCGCCCAGATGATACCGCCATGCTCCTCCACTATCTTCTTCACGATGGCCAGACCCAATCCCGTGCCTTTGGGTTTCGACGTAACGTAGGGTTCGAACAGATGCTTCAACATCTCATCTTTGAAACCGGGGCCGTTGTCCTGGACCCGCATCTCATAATAGGGATGATCATCCCGCTGCAGCACCTTTGTAATCACTGAGACCTCGCCCCCCTTGCTGCCCTCCATGGCCTCGACCGCATTCTTCACCAGATTATGCACGACCTGACGAATACGCAGGGTGTCCGCCTCAACCCGGGCGCTTTCAGCCGCCAGTTCAACCTTGAACCTGACCTCTTTATTGCCTCGATAGAGATCGACCACTTCATCGATCAGTTTGTCGAGCAGCAGCGGTTTAACCTCCATCTGCGGTGGCCTGGCATACTCGGAAAAGTCGTTGACCATGCTTTTCATCGCCTCGACCTGCTGCACGATGGTGTGGGTGGCGCGCTCCAGCATCTCCGCATCCTTTTCAGGCATCTGCTTGAGAAACTTATGCCGTAACCGTTCCGCCGAGAGCTGTATCGGCGTGAGCGGATTTTTAATCTCGTGGGCGAGTCGACGCGCCACTTCACCCCAGGCCGCATCCCGCTGGGCGCGGATCAGTGCAGTCACATCATCGAACAGCACGATATGTCCCTTGGGTCCGTCCAGTTGGGAGAAGGGCGTACTTCTGCAGATCAAAACCTTACGTCCCTCTCCGCCAAACAGGGTCAACTCACCGCGCCACTCCTTCTGCGTCTCGGACAGGGATGCATGCAAGCCCTCCACAAATTGACGCAGGATCGGTGAAACCGAGGCCAGTGAGTGGACGGGAGATCCGATAACCCTTTGCAAGTTAACACCAAGAATCTTCTCAGCCGCCGGATTGGTGGTGCGCAGGCGATGCTCATCATCAAAGGTCAACACGCCGGAGGAGAGACGACCCAAGACCGTCTCCAGGTATGCTCGCTGACCTTCCACCTCACGCTGGCTACGGGATGCCTGATCCCTCGCCTGACCGATACGACGGGTCATGGCATTGAAAGAGGTGACGAGAAAGGCGAGTTCATCCTTGGCCCTGGGCACCGGTAATTGCCGATCATAATTACCTTCGGCCACCGCCCTGGTACCGGCAGCGATATTGGTGATCGGCGCCACCATGCGCCGTGCGGAAAAGAAGGCGGCCCAAACCGCGGAGAGTACAGCGAACATCAGAACCATAAACAGGGTCAGGGAGAAGTTGCGCTTGAGGGACTGGCGTAGAAACGAAAGCTCTTTATAGCGGTTATACGCAAGCTCCAGTTTCTCGGAGAGGGCACTGACCCGCTCAGAGGCGGGATAGAGTCCCTGGATGATATAGGGTCGGCCCAGCGGATCCACCACCGCCACCCGGATCATCAATTCATCTTTCTCCCTTGCCAAACCCACGTAGCTGCTGCCCTCACGCAGCTGCTGCATGATGAAATCATCCGGCTTGGCCGGTGCAAGCTCAGAGGCAACCACATTGGAGTAGGCGATAATCTGACCGTTCAGATTGCTCAAAGACAACTCGAGAGCACCCGATTGCTGACGCAGTTCTGCGATTGAAAGGGAGAGCCCAGACTCCGAGGCGTCGCTGATGCTCAGTAGCTGCTGCTCGGTGTACTTAAGCCAGAGCCGCTGGTTCAGATCCAATGAGGCCTGACCCAACTCACGGGCATCTTCCATCGCCTGATCGATTCTGACGTCAAACCAACTATCGATACCTCCCTGTAAAAAACTGAACGAGTAGTAATAGACCACCCCCACGGGAGTCAGCGAGATGACGATAAAGATGAGCAGCATGCGCAGGGTCAGACGGGAACCGGCGCTCTGCCGCAGATACTGTCGTATCAGACGGACGGAGTTGTAGGTGATCATCCCGATGAGGATCACCATACCCGCCAGGTTGATGACCAACAGCGGGACGAAGTAACGGCTCAGCTCTGCCGAGTTCTGCACCGCACTGCTCATCAGGTGCAGTGTGACCAGCAGCAGGATCAGCAACAGGCCGACGGAGAGTCCGCCGATGCGTAGTCGGCTCAGGGTTGAAGGGGCCATTGGGTCCAACCGGTCGTGAGTCTCCAACCCCGGCCCAGATAGGCCAAAGGTTGCAGTGGCAGGGGCAGCGATTCGATTTCGAGGTCGGCCCTAAGCCTTAGCTGATAGGCCTCCCCCGGTATCAGTGATGAGCGGGAGATCAGTGACATGTCTCCGATCTCGCCCAAGGCATAGAGCGCCGCATCCTGGGTCACGAAATTCTGTTCCTCCCCTGTCTGCATATCTACAACACTATAGAGTTCAGTCAAGGCATGATAACGGATCTGAAACCTCAGGGTACTGGAAAGCGGGTTCGGTTCCCAAAAGCTTCGCCAGATTTTCGCCACCACCAACTGAACCCGCAGGGTCAGCGGCACACCGTTGCTGAGGGCCTCCTGCACCTCTTCTGTCAACCGGTAATCAATACGGGCATTGAGCCGATAGGACTCATCGTGCAACGATATCGCCACATCCTTCACCAGGAAGCTGGCGGCGGAAGCACTCTCCACCCATATCAAGAGCAAGAGCAGGCTACAAAGGCGATATCTCATCACTTCCGTTTCTCGAGCAGCGCATAAAAGAAACCATCGATTCCCGTTTCGCCGGGACGGATCTGCCTGCCCACCACTCGTGCTTCTCCCCAGTCCGCCTCGATTGGCCTCTCTTGCGCATCGTCGTGGCGAGAAAGAAAGGGGACTAATTGTCCCTCATTCTCTCTTTCCAGTACCGAACAGGTGACATAGAGCATCAGACCACCAGGTTTCAACCGTGGCCAGACAGCCTCGAGAATCCTTGTTTGCAGGTTTGTCAACGCATCGATATCCGATTCGCGGCGCAGAATCTTGATATCGGGATGGCGGCGTATCACCCCTGTGGCGGAACAGGGCACATCGAGCAGAATCCGGTCATAATCCCTCTCTGCCCAGTCCCCGTCGGGTTCGGCGGCATCACCCTGCAGCAGATCCGCCTGCAGGTTTAAACGGGAAAGATTTTCAGAGACCCGCGCCAGCCGTGACTCGTCGATATCCATCGCGGTCAGAACAATCCCCGGTTCGGACTCGAGCAGGTGACAGCTCTTCCCGCCAGGAGCGGCACAGGCGTCCAGCACCTGCTGACCCACTGAGAGATCCAGCAACCCGGCCGCAAGTTGCGCGGCACCGTCCTGTACGGAAACCCAGCCTGACGCGAACCCTGGCAGCAACTCGGCTTCCACGGGTCGTTCCAGGTCCACTCCCATCTTTGTCACCGGGTTAGGTTTGGCCTGTATACCCTCATCGGCAAGCCGCTCGAGGTAAGTCGCCCGGTCCATCTGACGCTGATTGACCCGCAAGGTCATCGGTGGGCGCTCATTCATCGCCGCGACACACGACTCCCAGTTCTCCGGCCAGCGAGCCTGCAGCGCTTTCAGCAACCAGGCCGGCATGGAATAGCGTGCTACTGCATCCCACGCCAGCTCCGCCAGCAGACGTTCCTGTTGCCGCTGCACACCTCGCAGCACCCCATTGACCAGCCCGACCGCCCACCGTTTACCCAATTGATTGGCGGCACCCGCGGTCTCATGTACCGCAGCATGGTCGGCGACTCGGAGATAGAGTAGCTGATAGGCCCCAATCAGCAGCAGCGCCTCGACATCTCTGTCTTTCGCCTTCAACGGTTTTTTCAGCAGCCGGCCAATCAGGCGGTGCAGTCGGGGGTGGTAGCGTAGCGTTCCGTAGCTCAGTTCCTGCGCCAGGCTGCGATCGCGGCCGGCATCAAAATCGGCGAGATGCTGGGGTATCAATTCGGACAGGGAGCGCCCCGAGAGCACCCCTTCCACCACCCGTGCGGCTGCAACGCGTGGATTACCGGTTGAGGTGGCGTGCCCGGCTCGCATCAGCCCAGCACCACGCCATCCAGGGTATTGGCATTGAGAAAATCCGCCGCAGACATGGCACGCTTGCCGGGCATCTGCAGTTCGATAATCCGGAGTAATCCTTCGCCGGTCTTCACGTCGATTCCCGCCTTACCGGTGGCGACCACCCGTCCAGGCTCATCACCCTCACCGCCCTGACCCTCTATGGGGACGGCATTCCAGATACGCATCACCTTTCCAGCAAAGTCACACTGTGCCACCGGCCAGGGGTTGAACGCGCGAACCTGTCGGCCGATCTCATCTGCCGACTGCGTCCAGTCGATGCGGCTCTCTCTCTTATCCAGCTTGCGCGCATAGTTCGCCAGGTCGTCATCCTGCGGCTCGGGCTGCAGGCTGCCGTCGGCGATACCCGGTAGCGCCTGCAGCAGTGCGGTGGCCCCCAGCTCCGCCAACCGGTCGTGGAGGCTGCCGCCCGTCTCATCGGATTGAATCGGTGTTTTCAACATTAGCAACATGGGACCGGTATCCAGCCCCGCCTCCATCTGCATGATGGTCACGCCGCTCTCCGTATCACCGGCAAGTATCGCCCGTTGGATGGGAGCCGCTCCCCGCCACCGAGGCAGCAGTGATGCATGGATATTGATACAACCGCGACGCGGAGCATCGAGCACCGCCTGGGGTAACAACAGGCCATAAGCCACCACCACCATCAAATCCGCCTGCAGGGCCGCCAGCGCCGCCTGGTCGTCGGGATCCCTCAGCTTCGCCGGTTGACGCACCTCGATACCATTGGCAACCGCAAGCTGCTTGACCGGGCTGGGCTGGAGCTTCCTTCCCCTGCCCGCAGGCCTGTCCGGCTGAGTATAGACGGCCACCACCTCATGTTCAGTGGTCAACAGGGCAGAGAGGGCGGTAGCGGCAAATTCCGGTGTGCCGGCGAAGATAATCCTCAGAGGTTCGCTCATGAATCAATTTCCTGAAAACGGTTGTTCTCGCAAGAGTTGTTCGGAGTGGGAACCGCGTCTCAGAATCCGGCTGCCGCTCAGAAGAAGATGCAGACAAAGGGTTCAAAGGCACAGTGTCAGTACGTGCAATCAGATGACTTGGTGAGCGCCCCGGGCCGCATCGGTCTGTATTCGGCTCTCTTTTTCCAGTTTTTTCCGAATACGCTGACGCTTCAGGCTGGAGAGATAATCGACAAACAACTTGCCCTCCAGGTGATCCAACTCATGCTGAATACAGACAGCCAGCAGTTCATCGGCTTCCATTTCGAATGGACTGCCATCCCGGTCGAGGGCACGCAGACGAATATGGTCCGCCCTAGTCACCATCTCATAAATGCCGGGCACGGAGAGACAACCCTCTTCCATCTGTTCCACACCCTCTTTCACAACTATCTCGGGATTGATCAGAACAAGCGGTTCGTTCTTCTCCTCAGAGATGTCGATGACGACCACCTGCTTGGCCACATTGACCTGGGTCGCGGCAAGCCCGATACCCGGCGCCTGATACATGGTCTCAAGCATATCGTCCACCAGCCGACGTATAGAGTCATCGACTTCTGCCACAGGTTTCGCCTTATTGCGCAGTCGGGGATCGGGAAAATGAAGTATGTCAAGAATCGCCATCGGTTTTTCCAAAAATCTATAGTACAAATGCAAGAAATTACGCTAACATTATGATCATACTGGAATCTGGGGACAATTTCCGGCCTTGATCTTTCGCCTAGCCGAAGAAAAAACCAGCTTCGTATCCAAGGGAAAAGTTATGCCATATCTTAACAATAAACTCATCGGATTCATCCTCGGCCTGCTACTCACCTGCTGGGTGGTGGCAGCCGAACACGTGACGCTCAATCCATCTCATCCAGAGCGTTACACCGTGGTCAAGGGGGATACCCTCTGGGACATCTCAGCCTTGTTCCTGCGCGATCCCTGGCTCTGGCCGGAAGTCTGGTTCGTCAATCCCCAGATCGAGAACCCCCATCTGATCTATCCCGGCGACGAGATCGTCCTCACCTATCGTGACGGCCGGCCTATTTTGACGCTGAACCGGAAAAACAGACTCTCGCCGCAAATCAGGGCAACCCCGCTGGACGAAGCCATTCCAACTATCCCTGTCGATGCCATCGCCCAGTTTTTGACCCGTCCGTATGTCATGGAGGAGAACGAACTGGAACAGGCGCCCTATATCGTTCATTTCCTCGATGACCATATCATCGGCGGCGCAGGCATCTCTTTCTATGCCCGCAGCGTCATGGAGGAGCAGCCGGTACGCCATACCATCGTCAGACCCGGCAAGCCTTACAAAGATCCTGACACCGATGAGATTCTCGGTTACGAGGCCACCTTTATCGGCGATGCGGATCTGAAGCGTACCGGTGATCCCGCCAAGCTGCTTATCGCCAGCTCAGACCTTGAAGCCATTATCGGCGATCGTCTGATCAAGGCTGAGGATCAGGAGCCATTGGCAAATTTCCAGCCCCGCGCACCGGAAAAGGACGTAGAAGGTCGAATTATCTCTGTGCTCAACGGGGTCTCACAGATCGGTCAGTACAATGTCGTGGTGCTCAGCAAAGGAGCCAACGACGGCCTGGAACCCGGTCATGTGCTTGAGATCCTGCAGGGCGGCAACGAGATCCGCGATATCGTCAAGGGACGCGGGGAGAAGGTCACGCTACCGCTGGAAAAGGCCGGACTGCTGATGGTCTTCCGCACCTTTGACCGGGTCAGTTTCGCGCTCATCATGCACGCCACCAAACCTTTGCATGTACTCGACTGGGTCCGTCCACCCAGCCGCTGATCCACTATCTAAAGAGGGCCCGTTCATGGACGAGCGCACCCTTTCACTCCCCGACAACCTGGAGGCCTGGCTGCTGGTCAGCCAGACCCCCGGTATCGGCAGCCGGTATTTTCAACGTCTGATCGACCACTTCGGCACGCCGGAGAATATCCTTTCGGCCCCTCAGGCCGAGCTGGGTGATCTCGGCATACCCCAACGAACCGTTCAATCCCTGAAAAAGCGATCAGTCGCAGATATAGAACCGACATTCGCCTGGCTGAAACAGCCTGGGCACTACCTGATTACCCTGGCGAATCAGAACTACCCTTCCCTATTGAAGGAGATCGCAGATCCTCCGCCACTGCTCTACCTGATAGGAAACAGCCACCTCCTCAATCAACCCCAAATCGCCATCGTCGGCAGTCGTAACCCGACGCCAACCGGCATCAACAATGCCCGTGAGTTCGCCTCCAGCCTGGCGGCCGCCGGCATCTGTATCACCAGCGGTCTGGCTGACGGTATTGACGGGGCTGCTCACACGGGAGCACTCAAGGCAGGAGAAACCGTCGCTGTCATGGGCACAGGCCCCGATCGCGTCTACCCCTCGACTCATCATGAACTGGCCCACAGTATCGCCAATCGCGGTTTGCTGGTCAGCGAATTCCCTCCCGGCACACCGGCCAGGGCGGACAATTTTCCCCGCCGTAACCGAATCATCAGCGGTCTTTCCCTCGGCACACTGGTCATCGAAGCTGCAGTGCAGAGCGGGTCGCTGATAACGGCCCGGCTGGCGTCTGAGCAAGGCCGGGAAGTATTCGCCATACCGGGCTCCATCCACAACCCCCAGGCAAGAGGATGCCATGCACTGATACGTCAGGGAGCAAAGCTGGTCGAGTCGGCACAAGACATCGTCGAGGAGTTGGGTGCGCTACTCGGGGGGATGCTGGTAGCGGAACACGGGAATACCGCCTCAAATAAAAGGACAAGCGTACAGCCGCCTGAAGATCCTGATTACAGACGATTATTCGATAGCATGGGCTACGACCCCGTCTCAGTTGATGAATTAATCACCCGAACGGGTTTGACCGCAGAGGCGGTTTCGTCCATGCTGCTGTTGCTTGAGCTGGAAGGTCATGTATCATCAGCACCGGGCGGCCTCTACTGCCGCACAGACACCCTGGCATCCCGCTCCAGCGGGAGAGAGAGCACATGAACGAAAACGTGGTCGATATCCTGATCTACCTCTATGAAAACTACATGGACGGTGAGCAGGCCCCACCCTCCGATCAAAACGATCTTCGCGATGAACTGATCCAGGCCGGCTTTACCAGCGGCGAAATTGACAAAGCCTTCGACTGGCTCGACGAGTTGGCGGATAACGCCCAATCGCCCCAGGGAGAGGCCCACAAACCCCATTCACTGCGCATATTCACCGATGAGGAGAGCGCCCGGCTCGATGTGGACTCCCGCGGTCTGTTGCTGTTTCTGGAGCAGAACGAGATCCTGACCCAGACCGCCCGCGAGCTGGTTATCGAACGCTCGCTTGCCCTCGACACCCCCATCATCACGGAAGAGGAACTGAAGTGGATTATCCTTCTGGTGCTGATGAATCAGCCCGGTCAGGAGGCGGCATTTGCCCGCATGGAAGACATGGTCTACAACGAAGCGCCCGAATACCTCCACTAATATAAAACTTGATTTCTTCAGCGCGGGGCGTTTCACTGTCCCGCGTTTTTCCATTGAATCCGATCGAAATTTGATGAATCTGGTAATCGTCGAATCGCCAGCGAAGGCGAAAACTATCAAGAAATACCTGGGTGGCGGCTTTGAAGTCCTCGCCTCCTATGGCCATGTTCGGGACCTGGTACCGAAAGAGGGTGCTGTGGATCCGAATAACGGCTTTGCCATGAAATACCAGGTTATCGAACGCAATGACCGCCATGTGCAGGCCATCGCCAAGGCATTGAAAAATTCCGAAGCCCTCTACCTCGCCACCGATCCGGACCGCGAGGGCGAGGCCATCTCCTGGCATCTCTCAGAGCTGCTCAGGGAGAAAGGGAAGCTGAAGAAGAAGCCGGTCTACCGGGTCGTCTTCAACGAGATCACCAAAAAGGCGGTCAACGACGCCATCGCCAACCCAAGGGAACTCTCACACGCGCTGATCGACGCCCAGCAGGCGAGACGGGCCCTCGACTATCTGGTGGGTTTCAATCTGTCGCCCCTGTTGTGGAAGAAGGTCCGCCGCGGCCTCTCCGCCGGACGGGTGCAGAGCCCCGCCCTGCGCATGATCGTGGAGCGGGAGATGGAGATCGAGGCCTTCAAGGCCGAAGAGTTCTGGACCATCGAGGCTGACTCGGAAAAAGAGAACCAAGCCTTCTCCGCCAGACTCACCCACTACCAGGGCGACAAGCTGGAGAAGTTCAGCATTACCAACGAGGACGACGCCACCACCGCCGAGCATACACTGCGGGCGGCGGGCAGTCATGGCCTGCTGGTCACCAAGGTCGAGAAGAAGCAGCGCAAACGCAACCCGGCGCCCCCTTTCACCACCTCGACCCTGCAGCAGGAGGCCTCGCGCAAGCTCGGTTTCACCACCCAGCGGACCATGCGCACCGCCCAGCAGCTCTACGAGGGTGTCGATGTAGGTCAGGGCACCGTCGGCCTGATCACCTACATGCGTACCGATTCGGTCAACCTGGCCGATGAGGCTATCGAAGAGATCCGCGGTTACATCAGCGAGAAATACGGCGCCGACCAGCTGCCGCCCTCGCCCCGGCAGTTCAAGACAAAAGCGAAAAATGCCCAGGAGGCCCACGAGGCGGTCCGCCCCACCTCGGCGCTTCGCGTGCCCGATGAGATCAAACAGCACCTGACCAAAGACCAGGCCAAACTCTATGAGCTGATCTGGAAGCGCTCCGTGGCCTGTCAGATGATCCACGCCACGATTCACACCGTCGCCGCGGACCTGCAGTGCGGCGCGGGCAACCTGTTCCGCGCCAACGGTTCGGTGATCGCCAAACCGGGCTTCATCGCCGTCTACCAGGAAGGCCTGGACGACGCCGCCAAGAGCGACAGTGACGAAAAACTGCTCCCACCGCTTGTAGAGGGCGAGACGCTGCCTTTGAAAGCGGTCCGTCCCGAGCAGCACTTCACCGAGCCGCCACCCCGTTACAGCGAAGCGAGTCTGGTCAAAGCCCTGGAGGAGTACGGCATCGGCCGCCCCTCCACCTACGCCTCGATCATCTCCACTCTGCAGGACAGGGAGTACGTGGTACTGGAGAAGAAGCGATTTCAACCCACAGACGTAGGGCGAGTGGTCAACAAGTTTCTCACCGAGTATTTCACCCGCTACGTGGACTACGACTTCACCGCCAAGCTGGAGGACGAACTGGACGCCGTCTCCCGCGGCGAAGAGGCCTGGGTGCCCCTGCTGAGTAAATTCTGGGGTCCGTTCAAAGATCGGATCGACCACACCCAGGAGAACGTCAAGCGCAGCGACGTCACCCACGAGGCGCTGGATGAGGCCTGCCCCCAGTGCGGCAAGCAGCTCTCCATCCGCCTCGGCCGCCACGGGCGCTTCATCGGCTGCACCAACTATCCCGAGTGCGACTACACCCGGGACCTGAATGCGGACGCCAGCGAGAAGGAAGAGCCGGAGGTGGTCGAAGGACGCAGCTGTCCAGACTGCGGTTCGGAGCTGGTGGTCAAACGCGGCCGCTACGGCAAGTTCATCGGTTGCTCCAGCTACCCCAAGTGCCGTTATATAGAGCCCCTGGAGAAACCCGAGGATACCGGCGTCACCTGTCCCAAGTGCCACACGGGCACCCTGTTCAAGCGCAAGTCGCGCCGCGGCAAGATCTTCTACTCCTGCTCCACCTACCCCGACTGCGACTACGCCGTCTGGAATGAGCCGGTCTCAGAACCCTGCCCCAACTGTGGCTGGCCGATCCTCACCATCAAGACCACCAAGCGCAAGGGGACGGAGAAGGTCTGCCCGCAGAAGGATTGCTCCTTCAGCGAGCCTCACGAGGGCGATTAAACCCTCTCTCCTCCGCGACACAACACGTAGGGTGGGGCCTTGCCCCACCAATTCAGCCCGATATTGGAAACATTTCGGCGGGGCAGGGCCCCACCCTACGCATTGATCAAACCGTTTCGCCGTCTATTCATTCGTCCACAAGAGACTGGTGAATCCCACCGATGATCGTCACCGCCTCATCCATATGCTCAAAGCCGTGACTCCCTCCCTCGAAGAGACGGATATCGGCCACCCCCCGGTAATACTGCTCCACTTCCCGGTAATCGATCAGCTCATCTCCCTTGTCCATCAACAGCGTGACCGGCACGCCCACCGCTTCAGGTAGTGTCTCGTAGGTTTTTGTCGCCGCCACCATCTCCGACGAGAGATAGTAGCGTTCATCCCTGGCTTCGTTGTACTGCCAACCCTCCACCTGTTGCAGCAGTGTCCAGGGCCTGAACGCCGGGTTGATCAACACCAGATGACCGGCCTTCACCCGGCTCGCCAGCCAGGCGCCGTAAAACCCGCCCATGGAGCTACCGACCAGCACACGAGGCTCGTTTTCCGGCATCGATCCAAAGGCGTCGATCAGGGTTGCCACCGCCTCCGCCGCCGACTGGGCGGGATAGGTGGGGCTGACCACCTCGATGGCGGACAGTCGCTGGCGCAGCACCGCCGCCTTTGCCGAACTGCCTGCGCTATTGAGACCGTGCAGATAGACGATCATCGCTAAAAATCTCTTGTAATTAAGTGGTGGTGGAACGGGGGAGTATACCCAAGCGGAAGCGGCATCTCATGATCCTTCGCCGCGATTACGACCGCTTGACCCTTTCACACAATCTCT
Organism: Candidatus Thiodiazotropha sp. (ex Monitilora ramsayi); assembly: GCA_025655595.1. Classification (GTDB taxonomy): domain Bacteria; phylum Pseudomonadota; class Gammaproteobacteria; order Chromatiales; family Chromatiaceae; genus Thiodiazotropha. The sequence continues at coordinate 124,350 of JAHXIO010000005.1, read as the reverse complement.
GTAGCTTTCCCGCCTGCCTAAGGTGCCCGGCGCGAGCCGGGGTAAACGGGAAGCAGGTGAGATGCCTGCACTGCCCCCGCAACGGTAAACAGACGAGATGCCGCAACAGGCCACTGTGGTTACAGACCATGGGAAGGCGCGACATCTGACGAAACCAGTCTGTGAGTCCGGATACCGGCCTGGGCGATTCGCTGTGTTGCGGTGGGCGGCATAGGGACGTGTCCAGTCGATACAACGCTGAACCGCCCCTCCTCCCAATACGCACACTCAACCCAACAATCGACGCGGGTGTGCGTCATCGGGAGTCAACCGTGAAACTTTCCAACAATGGCCGGTGGATAACAGCCGGACTATTACTACTCACAAACCTGCCGCTACTGGCGGCAACGCATCTGCCCACCATCGTCATCAGCGCCTCGCGCACGGAACAGACAAGCATCGAAACCCCTGCCAACATCACCGTGATCGATCGGGATGAGATAGAACAGAGCGGCGTGAAAAATCTGCAGCAGCTACTGCAATCCCGCAGCGGCATCCAGATCAACAGCCTTTACGGTGACGGCAGCCAGGCCACCATCGACATGCGGGGGTTCGGACCCACGGCGGGATCCAACACCCTGATCCTGGTGGACGGACGGCGACTGAATAACCCCAGCGACATCGCCGCACCGGACCTCAACGCCATCGAGCTGCGCCGGGTGGAGCGGATCGAGATCGTCCAGGGCAGTGCCGGTACGCTCTACGGCAACCAGGCGGTGGGCGGCATGGTGAACATCATCACCCGCGAGCCTGAGGCTTTCTCCGCCAACATCGCTGCCGCCGCCGGCAGCTACAAGGGACGCGAAGGCTATGCCGATATCAGCAACCGCCTGGACAATGGTCTGGCCTATCGCCTCTCCGCAAAACAGCGCAAGAGCGATAACTACCGCGACAACAACGAGACCGACCGAAAGGATTTCAACCTGCGTCTAGACTACGACTATCAGGATGGCGGTCTCTTCTTCGAGCAACAGCAAACCGATCATTTTCAACAACTGCCCGGCTCACTCTTTGCCGATGAGATGGCACAGAATCGCAGACAGTCGGTGGCAGCCTATAGCGGAGACTTCAGCGATACGGCATCGAACGTCAGCCGATTTGGGCTGCAACAGGCCCTGGGGGCTCACTGGACCTTCGAGGGTGAGCTGACCCGCCGTGACAATGACCGGGAGTTTCAAACCAGTTTCCGCGCTTTCCCGGGCACACTCTCGACCCAAGAGAGAGTGGTCAAGGGTTTCAATCCCCGTTTTCTGGGTGTTTACCCGCTATCCAACGGCGAAATGCATGTGACCGCAGGTGCCGACCTGGAGCGGACTGACTATACCCTGCGCACAAGCTTCGGCCCGCAACTGCTCGATCAATCAGTGGATGCTCTCTATCTCCAACTGACCATCCCCGCCTTCAACCGTATCTCAGTGACCACAGGCATTCGCCATACTTCGGTTGATAACCACATCGAGACCGGCACAACGGATGACCAGTTGGACGACAGTTTCAATGCCGCCTCTCTGGGTGTCAGCCTGAGACCGACCGAAAGACTCCGCCTGTTCGTGCGGGTGGATGAGAACTTCCGCTTCGCCACTGTGGACGAACACACCAACCCTGTCTTCGGACAGCCGGTGGGTCTGGAGAATCAGACCGGCATTACTCATGAGGCAGGCGCCGAGTGGAGCCGTCCCGGACTGAGCGCCAAGCTGGTGATCTACCGGCTCGATCTCGAAAACGAAATCAGCTTCGACACCACCGGCTTCAGTAATATCAACCTGGACGAAACGAAACGCGAAGGCGCCACCCTGGAAGGCAGGTGGCAAATACACCCGGATATCACCCTGGGAGGCAGCCTGACCTACACCGACCCCCGCATCACCGACGGCCCCTTCGACGGCAACCGCATACCCCTGGTGGCGGCGCGAACCGGCCAGATCTCCGGAGACTGGCGCCCGTCCCCTCAGTGGAACCTCTTCGCTGAAGGCCTCTTCAGCAGTCAGCGGGTACTGGGAGGCGATTTCAGCAACAGCTTTGACATGCTACCCGGTTATGGCGTCCTGAATCTCGGCTCTCAATACATCACCGGCCCCTGGCGTCTTGGGCTGCGGATCGATAACCTGCTGGATAAACAGTATTCGAATGCCGGCGCTGTCGGGTTCGATGCCAGTTTCACAAGAAGAGCCTCCTTCTTCCCGGCACCGGAGCGAAACTTTTGGCTGACCCTGAACTATCGCATCGAATAGGTTATGCAGATTAAAGCGATCGCCGCATTGCTGATTCTGTTGTCCTCGCTGGCAACAGTAGCCGAGCCGCCCCAACGGGTGGTCTCGGTGAATCTCTGCAGCGACCAGCTGCTCCTGATGCTGGCCGACCCCCAACAGGTAGCGTCGGTTAGCTACCTCTCCCGGGATCCCGACAGCTCCTTCGTAGCGGATCAGGCCGCAGCCTTTCCCCTCAACCATGCCCGGGCTGAGGAGATCATCCGCCTCAAACCCGATCTGATACTGGTCACCCCCCATACCAATCCACGTCTGCGCACGACCCTCAAGAAACTGGGCTACCCGCTACATCCACTCTCCCTCGGTCATCGCTTCGACGATATCGTTGAGGATATTCGCCAACTCGCCACCCGGCTGGGCCAGGGGTCGCGGGGCGAATCGCTGATACAGCAGATGCAGAAACGGCTGCAGTCCGAAGCAGAAGAACCCACACACCCGCCGACGGCGATCTTTCTACAACCCCGCGGTTACACCAGCGGCAGCGACACCCTGCAGGACGAAGCCCTGCGACTCGCGGGCTGGCACAACCTGGCCGCACAGCAGGGCGTCGAAGGCTATACCCCGGTGCCGCTGGAACAGGTCCTGCACTGGCAACCCGGGACCATCTTCACCTCCGCCTATACCGGCTCGGGGGATTCCCTGGCGGAGAGACAGCTGCACCACCCCGCCCTGCAACGCCTGTTGGCGAAGCATCCCATGGTGGAGATACCCTACAAGTACTGGATCTGCCCCGGGCCGATGCTGGCCGATGCGGTGGCGCTGTTGCAGCAGGCGAGAGTGAGGGAGAGAGATCGATGATCGCCGCCGTCAGACAACACCGCCTGATGCTCTCCCTCGGCGGCGCCATCGTCATCACCGCCCTGCTCTCCCTGACCATCGGCAGCCAACCGCTGCCGCTGATGCAGGCATTGCAGGAGAGCTTTGGCGAAAAGGCCGGCGTCTACAGCCTGATCCTCACCGAGTTGCGCATCCCAAGAACCCTGATCGCCCTGCTGGCCGGGGCCTCCCTCGGCCTCTGCGGCGCGGTGATGCAATCCCTGCTGCGCAATCCCCTGGCCAGCCCCGGCCTGGTCGGCAGCGCCAGCGGCGCGGCCCTGGGTGCCGTGATCACCCTCTACTTCGGCTTCGCCGGTCTCTTCGCCTACGCACTGCCATTAGGGGGCATGGCGGGGGCCCTGCTGGCGACCCTGACGGTCTACCTCCTGGCCGGTCGCGACGGGGGCACCCTCACCCTGATCCTGGCGGGGGTGGCGGTCAACGCCTTCGCCCTGGCCCTGGTCTCCCTGCTCCTCAACCTGGCCCCCAGCCCCTACGCGGTGCAGGAGATCGCCCTCTGGATGCTCGGCTCCCTGGCCAATGTCAGCCGTAACGAGCTGTGGATTCTGCTGCCCGGTACAATTCTGGGCTGGCTGCTGATCTGGCGACAGGGCCGCCCCCTCGATCTCCTCACCCTGGGCGAAGAGACCGCCAGCTCCATGGGCGCCGACCTGCCCAACCTGAGAAGACGCCTCTTTCTCGCCGTCGCCCTGGCGGTAGGGTCGGCCATCTCAGTCACCGGCGCCATCGGCTTCATCGGCCTGGTGGTGCCCCACCTGCTGCGACCCCTGGTGGGCTACCAGCCCAGCCGGCTGCTGATCCCCAGCGCCATGGGCGGCGCACTGCTGCTGATGCTCGCCGACATGGGGGTACGCCTGCTGCCGGTACAGGGCGAGATCAAGGTGGGCGTGGTCACCTCCCTCATCGGTGCCCCCTTCTTTCTCTGGCTGATCCTGCACCACAGAGGGAGGGACGTATGAGCCTGTTGAACGGCAGGGCGCTATCCCTCAGCCGTGGGCAGCGGCCGATCCTGAAGGATGTCGACATGACACTGCAACCGGGGGAGATGCTGGGCCTGATCGGTCCCAACGGCGCGGGCAAGAGCACCCTGCTTCGCATCCTCGCCGGCGTGATCGAGCCAGACGCCGGCGAGCTCACCCTCGACGGTCAAGGGGTCGAATCCCTCCCCCACCAAGCGCGGGCCAGGCGTATCGCCTACCTCCCGCAACTGAGCGAGATCGCCTGGCCCATGAGCGTGGAGCGGATTATCGAACTCGGCCGCACCCCCCACCTGGAGCCCTGGCAATCCGTGGGAGACGAGGACAGGGAGATCATCGACAGGGTCACCCGGCAGACCGATCTGCTGGCGTTCCGAGATCGCGCCTTCAATACCCTCTCCGGCGGCGAACAGGCCCGCGTCCTCCTCGCCCGCGCCCTGGTCACAGAGCCCGACATCCTGCTCGCGGACGAACCCGTCTCCGCCCTCGATCCCGCCCATCAGCTCGACGTGATGAATCTACTGAGGCAACACTGCGAAAACGGCCACTCTGTCATTGTCGTCCTGCACGACCTGAGCCTCGCTGCTCACTACTGTCATCGACTACAACTCCTGCACCAAGGCAGCACCCTCGCAGAAGGATCAGCGGAAGCGGTACTCAATGAGAAGAACCTGGCTGATGCGTATGACATTGCTTTGACCAAAACCAATGGGAAAGTGTTAAAACCCACCAGCCTGCCTTGGCGGCGGCTTCACAAAGACGATTAATGAAGATTCCACCAAATCCATTACCACCCTGAACAATCTACAGCCAGCGGCACAGGAACCGGCTTCCTGACTATTTAGCTTTAACGGTGACTTCTGATAACCTAAAGATAACTAAGGGAATCATCTCTGGCAGGATGCTATTTTCCACCAAATCAAACCGACAACTGCCAGTTACCTCTCGATTCTCAGACAAAGAGAGAGTGAGAGCTTTTTCCACATAACACAATATTTGTGACGTCAACATAAGCACCTGTAATGACTTTAATGATGCTGCCGATGGTCTTGGAATTTTATAATCACACCTTAATCAACAAGGATGTCTATTAGTATGTCCATTGCAGAAATGTTTACTGGATTTTTAGTAAATCTAAGAGTCGACAATGCCGATCAGATAAGCAAACGATACGGAGAGATAACGGCTAGTTTGAATAAAAAATTCAGGGATACCGAATCAAAGGACACGAATAGCCTCCAAGTAGGATCATATGGCAGATGGACCGCCATAAAAGGAATCTCCGATCTAGATATGCTTTACATTATGCCAAAAGGAAAATGGGACGATTACAAAGATGGAAAACAGTCACAGTTATTAACAGACACGAAAGACGCAATAAAAATTCGATATCCAAATACTAACGTCCGAGTAGATAGATTGGTTGTAACCGTAACGTATACTAATTTTCATGTTGAGGTTCAGCCTGTATTTGAGCAAGACGATGGAAGCTTTATATATCCTGATACATATAATGGAGGCAGTTGGAAGGTTACTAAGCCACGTGAAGAAATAGCGGCAATGAAGGAATTTGTAGATCAAAAGAATAAAAATCTAAGAAGATTGTGCAAAATGGCTAGAGCCTGGAAAAACAAACATGGAGTCGGAATGGGAGGATTATTGATCGATACTCTAGCGTACAATTTTCTTTCTTCAACGTCTGATTATGATGGTAAAAGTTACCTTTATTATGATTGGTTGAGTCGTGATTTCTTTAAGTATCTTATGGATCAACCAAATCAGGATCACTATAAGGCTCTTGGTAGCAGGCAGAATGTTAAAGTTAAGAAAAAATTTCAAAGAAAGGCCAAAAAGGCTTATGAATTATGTCTAAAGGCAATTGAGTCTGGTGATTCCGATAAGGCTCATGATAAATGGAAAAAAGTTTATGGAAGACCGTTCCCAGGTAAAGTAGAGAAATCTGAGGAGGCAACTAAAACGCAAGAATGGAGAAATACCGAACAGCATATAGAGGACTTTTATCCTGTTGATGTTCGTTATAACCTAGAATTGGAATGTGAAGTATCGCAAAAGGGTTTTAGAGAACATTTTCTTACCTATATGCTTTTTAAAAAAATTCCGCTTCTCTCCAACAAGAAGCTACTTTTCACTGTCTCATATATTGATGTCCCCGAACCATATTGGCTCAAGTGGAAAGTTTTGAATAGAGGAGTTGAGGCACAAAGAAGAGATTGTATTAGAGGTCAAATTGTTTCTGATGAGGGATTTGGTAGGAAAAAAGAAACCACCAACTTCAGAGGTAATCATATAGTCGAATGCTATGCAGTCAAAGATGATATTGTTGTTGCAAAAGGCATGATAAATGTGCCGATTCAGTGAGAAATATGAATAAAGAAGACTTGTTAAAAAGTATTGCGGAAGCTGGCTATAATGTAGGTTTTGGAGCAAAAAAACATTATGCAACATATGACATCGTAGAGAAAACACCAGGTTTTATTGGTTTTTTCTCAATGGCTTTTGGTATTTACGCTCTAGTTTTTAAAAATTTATCTAACGAGTTTTTGTCTGCGTCTTTTATAATCCTTGGAATTATTGGCCTATACATATCACTCTACGACCACAAGAAGCTAGAATATGAAGAATTGGGAACTAAGCTAACAAGAATATATAACAAACTTGGAAATTTATACCGAAAAGCAAAGCATGTAGATGGGGACAAAATTAACGACATTGAAGCTGAATTATCAAAGTTGCAAAGCGAATATTATACATCATGTATAAGCAAGCAAATATTGTTTAGCGACTGGTATGCACATTACAAATTCTTTTGGCAATTTCAAATCGAATGGGTTAATGAACAAAAACAATTTAAGTTTTTTAGAGACAAGATACCTTTAACTCTATCCATAGCATTTATACTATTTATTATGGCGATAAGCGCATGGTGGTTCAATTTCGCAGAAACACTTTGCGCATTAGCTACATAGTGACTCGAAACAATAGGGGACAGACCATATTAAACTTCCAGTAACAGCCGTCAATTACACAATAAACCGCGGTCTATACCCTGTTGTTTACCCGAAATCAGAATCAAAGGGACCGGTGATAAATGAGAATCTATCGTATTCTTAATTATCACCATCCACTTTAACCGAAAAGACGGAATTGAATCAGAATTACTAAGTAGTAATTATTGGTATGGAACGACAAAATGAAGTTAAAAATGCTGATATCTGGTTTTGCTGGGGGTTGTATTTTTCCTATTATTTATATTGCAAATACCATACTTAGATACAATCATGACTTTGAATTATCAGCCATATTGGCTGTTGTACTATTTGGTGTAGTAGGTGGTGTTTTCGGATTTTATTCTGAAAAAATCGTTATAATAAAGTTTGCAATCTCCCTACTTAAAAAAAATACAAACGTTGATATTGATAAGCAAGATATAGTACATGATGCTGAAGGAGCAGCATTTATTGCTGGAATGCTCCCATCTTTACTCGTCTATGCTGTAACTAGTATATCGTTAGACGAAGTACCACCTTATCCCCCTAAACAGGAGGATAGCCACGTAGAAAAAGAAGCAGGGATAATTTTTCCTAGAAATAATACGTTTATTAACTCCGTTTACGCATCAAGCGATGAAATAGAGAGTAAGATCATTTCAGTACCTGAGAGTAAATATAAGCATTTTGGAATGATTCCTACTGTTGTTATTTTTCCTGAATCTGCTAATCGTGGGGTACCGTACTATATTAGAAATACCTACGATATTTTCAATAAATATTATAGAAATGGACATTACACCTTTTCAGTTATTCTTGAAAACGGCGAAACAAAAGAGACAATTCTTACCGATCTCCCTAACGGAAGTAGTTTTAAATTTTATACGCCTGAAAACATTTCTGAGTTTTCAATTTCTTTTGATGGAATAAAATCAAATGTAAAAGTACCAGAGGAATACCGAGGTAGTGCACTTATCGATTTTTACTATCAATCAAAGCGGATAATTAATTTTAGTAGTGTTTTATTTGGCAAGCCGAATTATGTTCTCAATGAAATCAAATCGGAATATATAGACCTTCAAATGCATTAGTTAAACAAGAATAATAGGGAATAATAGGGACAGACCCCATTTATTACTTTAAACATTCAGTACTAGCCGTCTAAAATACACTACACTGAGATCTATTCCTTGTCGTTAATCGTCGGCTGAACTTCATTGTTAAGCATCATTGATAATAATGCATAAATTTAGACTTACATTATTTCATTCAACCCCAGGGTTCTTTAGCTTGGATAGGCATTAAAACAATAGGGGAGAGACCACGTTTTTAATGCAAACTAGTACGGAAAAAGAGCAAATAATAGGGGACAGACCCCATTTATCCCTCACCTGTTAGTGCCAAGGAGATAATTTGAAAGGTCACGTCAATTCTTCAGGGTTTCCACTTCAAATTGGTATTGGAAATCTAATAGATAGCACAAGACAGCGGCATGGTTGGAGAACGCTTTACACTGAACATTCTTGGAATAATAGAGAAACGGGTGAGTCCGGATTTATAGATCTTGTAATAGCTAATTCAGCCGTTACCCAATATTTCACTGTGGAATGTAAGAGAGTAAAAGATACTTCTTGGATTTTTCTCAATGAAGGGTCTGAAGTTAAGCTTAGAAGGCATTCTAAGGCTTTCATTTTTATGAAAGATGGTACTAGCGTCAAACAATTTAGGTGGCATGATATTACGTTGGAGCCATCAACACCAGAATCTCAGTTCTGTGTTATTCCAGGAAATGATTCAAAATCTAAATCATTAATAGAGCGAGCAGCAGCAGAATTAGTTAGCTCAACTGAGGCATTGGCGATGGAAGATAAGTCGTTAAGCCTAGATGATCGTTGGAGTTTGGGAATTTACTTTAACTTGATTATAACAACTGCAAAGTTACAAATTTGCAGCTTCGATAAATCTGATATTTCCATCTTAGATGGAACCATAAGTGATCCCACGTTTCAGGAAGTTCCGTATGTGCGCTTTCGAAAGCAGCTTTCTCCAACTTATAACCTCCCGGAGGTATATAAGGTAGCTGGTTACGAAGATAGAGCATACGCAAAGGAAAATACGGTATTTGTAGTTAATTCAGAGCATCTAGTCGAATTTTTGGTTAACTTTGAAATAGATGACAACTACATCAACAACGCAGCATTGTGCTAACAAAAGCGTTTAGCCGACCTAAATAGTAGGGGACAGACCACATTAAACATTCAGTAACGGCGGCCAGCAATATAATAGTCCGTGGTCTGTCCCGTGTTATTCCCGTGGTTTACTGAGAGACATAGTAATAGGGGACAGACCACGTTTTTAATGCAAACTAGCTCGGTAAAGAGAATAAATGTGGTCTGTCCCCTATGTCCCCATTCTCTTTTTACGTACTAGTTCGCATCAAATCGTGGTTGCCCCTAATACATATCACATTATTCGATTCGTCCACATAAACACCTGTTAGAAGTTAAATAAGCGCCAGCCATGTCAGACAGTTACTTCAAATACAAGCCAATATATCTCGATCAAAATGAAAACCTTGAAGAAAGGACTATTGACCATGTTTTGAAGCCAATTGTGAATAGTTACTATTACCTACCAACAAGAAAACAATTAAATGATCCCACAGAAGGAACCTTTGATAATCAAATCCAAAAAGATATTGCAGGGTTTCTGCAAGGCCTTATAGGCATAGGTGAACGAATCGAAATCACTAGGTCAATCCAAGATTTAGCCAGACAGATAGGTCGCTCTACGGATAATAGCGGTGTATTCTCACTATCAAGAAACGCAATCGATGAATTAATGTGGGCCCATTACGCTAATAGTCACTGTGGCTTAACAATTGAGTATGACATATCCTTGCTTACTAGGTTCTCCGCTACGCAACACTTGCATCGTTTTGACGTTCGATACAGAAAAGAACCACCCACTCTTAAATTAGAGAATATACAAAAGAATATTCCAGAAGCTATCCGCGCTATGCTTGGGAACAAATCGCCAACATGGAGCCATGAAGAAGAGCATAGGGTGTTGCTAGAAAATATTAGTGGTTTAGTACCGCATGACTACAGGGCCGTTAAGAGCGTTACATTTGGGGTTAATGTTAGTAATAATATTCGTGACTATATATACGATAGAACAAAGGATAAGGTGCCCGAATATTACGAAATAGAAATAGAGCCAAACAGTTACAGCTACAAAAGACGTCACCTGTCGGAATACGAAGGAAATAGCCCAACAGGCACTCCCCAAGACGTAGAATGGGAGCAACACCTAGAAGGCATTGAAGGTGGAAGAAAAGAAGAACTCAAAGAAAAAATGATTCGTGAAATAGAGCAGGATCCTCATTTCAAGGAGTTATTGCTGGCAGATAGATCCACGGTAGACAGATCACGGGCGGTGCTACAGTACGAGTCACAACACGATATACCGCTCAAGCCTTGGTCTAAATACACGAAGGTTCATTATCTGCTGTAAGAGTGAGACTTCTATCAAAAACTTCAAATACGCCCCTATCGGCGTCGGACGCTCCTTCGTCGCGCTGGTTAAGTTGGCGTTATATTTATTGGTGAACTTAGATGAAATCTGCATCTATAAAGGCGCTATGCAAAGATATCAATAAGAATCTTCATGATTTAGATAGAGTTCTCAATGGCTTTATCAAGGATATGCCGTGCTATCCGTTTAGGGAGAAATTTCTTCTACTTATCGTTGAAATATCACATAAGAAAAACCTCACCCGCCGCAATATAAATATTCTTGGAGAGTATTTTTGCATGAAGGACTCGCTAGAAATGGCTTTTCAACAATGGGACGTTGAAAATTACGAAAAAAATCCATGCTATGAAAAGATAGATTCAATGTATGTAGAAATTTACAATACTCTGAATACTGATATTTTAAAGTTTTTACAAATCTATGATGCAGAGAACATGCAGATTATTCGGCTAGATGAAGAGCACCCGGTTAGTATTACACCGCACATTCAAGCAGTCGAAGCACAGAGCGCACATTGGTCAAAACCAATCTTTGAGGCAATTAATTTAAAACCTGGTGTTGCTGGAATCTCGCTAGATATAAAGAAGTTATTTAATAGAAAATAAATATAACAATACAATTTTACACATACGTCGAAAAGCGTCGTTCGTTCCTCACTATATTTTTTGCCGCTGGTGAATTACGATGTTATTTTTTACTGAGAGACATTGCTTAGCGCATCAAGCAACACTTTCTTGATCGCTAACCCTCCTTTTTTGTAACAAACAACAGCAAGTAATTCACTGTCTAGCCAAACAGCGTAGAAGCGAGACTTCTTGTATTTAGTAATACGAATATCTGGAACTCTAGACATCTACTATTTAATCTTAAAATGCTACTTATAATGTTCATTATAACAGGGCCGGACAGAATTGCTACTTATATAGTGTAGATTTAAAGTCATCATCAAGAATAATTGCTGTTTATGGCAATTGATCAAGAAAAGGCTCAAGAGCTGCTTGGTATGGTAATCCGAGGCAAACGCAAAGAAATGGGTTATTCCCAAGAAGCGTTTGCATCATATTGTGGCGTACACCGCACCTACATGGGGGCTGTAGAGCGTGGCGAACGTAATATTTCGCTATTGAATATCATCCGCATTGCAAATGCTCTTAAATTGCAACCATCGGAACTTTTTGCTATGGCAAAACTATGAGCCACATCTGAATCAGCCCAACAAAGGCTTTGCTCTCGATCATAAAAGGGGTCAAACCCCTTTTACCCTCAAACAGAGTAATAGGGGACAGACCCCTTTTAACTCCACCAGCCGACTGCTGAAAGCGAAGGCTGATTTATCGCGTTAAACAAATTTTTTACTCTCACACAATCGATTGGATTTCATCATATGGAAAAACATTTTAAAAAGCATTTTTCTCTAATTGTTATTTCATGGCTCATTGTAGGTTGTACAGCCACAAATCTATCTAAAACAAATCGTAATAAAATAACACGAATTAATTTGCCATCACCGAGTGAAGTAATTTACCAGCAGGAACCAGAGTTCCGTAGCCATGGCCAAGCTATATCCATGGCGTTTGGTGCAGCGATTGGTGGAGCAATTGGAGCCGTGTTGATTTCAGATACCAGAGCCAACAAAACAGAAGCTCAATTAATCAAAGAGTATTTAGAGGCCGAGCCAAATCCTTTTTCGAAAACATTGACGGAGAGTCTTTCTAGTAAGATAGAAGACACAACAAACTTTAATGTTACCTCGAGCCAAGAATCTGATGCTAAGTTGAGTTTAATCGTCTTGGAATACGGAATATTTCCGGTTCCATATAGGAAGAGTTACAGACCGACCATCAAATTGAAGTCGGAATTAACAGATAAAACTGGTGCTATAGTATGGGAATATGAAGAGAAAATATATAGTGATCATGAGATTACAGCTAAGCACTATGCCAAAGATCTGTTTAATAATATAGAAATAATGAAAAAGGGGTTTGGTGAAATTTCCGATTTTATTCTAACGAACATGGCCCTTCATTTAGCGGGGAAAAATATTGTTAATTCTAGTTACGAAGAGGATTGTGGACTTACTGGATGTATCTAAGATTCGCAACAAAAAGGCGTCGGTGACAAATAATAATCTTTTAAAATTTATTCGAACAAAACAATAAGGGACATGAAAACAATAAGGGACAGACCCCATTTATTCCCTGAAGGATCAATGGGGTCAGACTCGATTGATTGATCAATAAATGTGGTCAGAGTAAATTTACTCTGAGCCCAGCGCAGTTGGAAAGGCCACACTTTCATCTAAACCGATAACCCTCACTTTTTCAAATCAGGTATCTGATCTAATCATAACTTCAACAAATTATTATTTTTTGCTTCGGATGATTCCACAATCCACATTTTCAAATGCTCCAGCACCACATACGCCCTTCGGATGTAACTTAATCCAAACAACCGAACCATTTTCGATACCAAATGCTACGGCAGGAAATTCTAGAACCCCGGCTTGGATATAGATGCTCCCTTCTTTTTCGAGAAGAATTCTGGTTTCCGGTGGTAGTGACAGAATATACTCTTCTATATCTTCATACCTATCTCCAAGACGTATATCGAACTCTTCTATCTTCGTATTATCTAGCGCTCCTAGCACCATAATTGGTAGAACAGCGACAGCAAGGGGGCCAACAATTGGAGAATAAACTACCAATGTCCCCAGCCCGGACAATTGATCTTGACGGTACTCATCAAGTGCTTCCTGGTTTATACGGCTAAAGTTCTCATTCGGTAGTAAAACAGCGTTACTGATAACACTTGCATTAAAAGCACGAAAGCAATCAGTCACCTCCAAATCAAAGTCTGGAGGGAATAGAGCACAATCTCTAATACCAGGCGAGAGCGCATCTCCACGTGAAATATGCTCTACGGCAATAAGCTTTCCTTGTTCGAAAAGAAAGGAATAGTGCTCACCGGTATCTTTGATTCTACGCGTCTCAAACCGATACACTCTCGAGTCAACAATGTAGTCAATGCGATAGAGACCTCTTCCCTCATTAAATATTTTTACTTCTTCCAGCCTATCACCATAACGTATGGTCTCAATATCTGACGACTTTAGCCCAACACTTGAACACGCGCTCAATGCAAGGCTCATTACTATCATTAACACCTTACATGCTACATTCATTACTACACCTTAACTTTTCCATCAACAATTGGGTCGGTGACAAATGATAATCTATCATATTCCTAATTGTCACCGCCCCCTTTAACATGCACCAGATTAATAGGTCACAAACATATGGAGTTTCCAATAACGCCCTCGCCGCTTTATACAGTAATATTCGCCGGATTCATTTCATTAATTACTCTTACTATCGGCGCGCTGTTTATTTGGTTTGCTTTTTCAGCTTCCTCTCTATCTGCATCACTCAGTCAATCGAGCCTTCAAGTCCACTTACCTATATACGGACGATCTATACCCCTCTCTGCCCTTGACATCGATTCTGCGAAAATCGTTGATCTCAATCACTCTTCTGAACTGAAGCCGCGAACAAGGAGCAATGGTATTGGGCTTCCAGGGTTTTCGGTGGGTTGGTTTAGATTGCACAATGGAGAAAAGGCGTTGTCAGCGATAACATCAAGAGAAAATGTTCTTTATTTAAAAACATCCGAGAACTACTCTCTGTTACTGAGTCTTACTGAACCAGAAATATTTTTGAGTCAATTGAACAAGCATTACCAGTAATCTCTCTTAACGCCTTAATCATCTACACAACAATATGGGGCCACATTAAACATTCAGTAACAGCCGGCATTAATGTAATAATCGGTGGTCTGCCCCCTGTCATTTGGCACCACCCTCACAGAAGGATCAGCGTAAGACGTACTTAATGAGAAGAAACTTGCCGATGCCTATGACATTACATTGACCAAAGTCAATGGGAATGCGTTAGAACCCACGAGCCTGCCTTGGTGGCGACTTCATAAAGACGATTCGCGAGCATCAACCAGATCCGTTACAACTCAGACAATCTGAAGGCAGCCGAATAGGAACTTGCTTCCTGACCATTTATCTTTCACGGTGACTTCTGATAACCTAATGATAACTTAGGGAATCCTCTCTCTGGCAGGATGCTATTTTCCGTCAAATCAATCTGACAACTGCCAGTTATATCTCGATTCCCAGACAAGGAGAGAGATGAGAACTTTTTTTACATATCACATTATTCGTGCCGTCCACATAACACAATATTTGCGACGTCCACGTAAGCACCTGTTAACGTTAAAAATGGAGTAGATGAAATTGAATTGCCCTTCATGTAGCAACGGAATATTAAAACCAACAAAACTGGAGCCCGGGTTGCCTGCATTGTCATGTGGAAAATGCAGTGGAGTTCTAATCTCTATGCTTTCATATAGGGCATGGTTAGAGGAAAGCTCATATCAAAACATTAATCCTGCAAAGACATCAATTGAAGTTGATGACACCGAACATGCAATGGCGTGCCCAAAGTGCCGCAACTTCATGACCAAATACAGAGTCTCTGATAAAGGCATAAACCGTCTTGATTCATGTGGCTCTTGTGGTGAGCTATGGATAGATAGTGGCGAATGGGAGTTATTGGCATCACTTAATCTGACAAAAAGCATATCCTCCATTCTTTCTCAGCCCTGGCAAAAGCAAATAGCCTTACGGGAAGCAGATAAAAAAAATGAGCAAAAGGTGCTAGGAGTCCTTGGCGAGCAAGATTACTTGAAAGTAAAAGATCTAAAAGGGTGGTTAAGCAGTCATCCTGAGAAAGAAGTAATAATGAGGTATCTTTTACGTAAAAATCACTAACCAGGAATACCAGCGGACCAAAAACACGCTGCGTTTTTTTGGTCCGCTGTATATAGGCGTTATTAGTCACAAACAAAAATTAGTAACATCAAGGAACAAATAAATGGCACATATAAATATCGCTCTAAAAGCAGCGGAGTGTTTTTCGAATGACGGAAAGTTAGATGCAGAGGAATTGGACGCGATGATTTCTCTTGCTGAGGCAGATGGGAAAATCACGCAAGAGGAGGTTCGTGTACTAACAAGCGTGATAAAGCGAATTAAACCTGAAGAAATAGATGATGCTATGAAACAACGACTTGAGGCGCTAGAAAAGAAGTTAGCAGCACAAGCAAATCAGTGAGTTTCATAGTTATTTGTAACAAAAAGCAATAGGGAACAGACCCCGTTAATCACGTGTACCACATATCGATTGAATGTATGGAGAGCTTGTCAGCTCGAAATATAAGGGGGGCGGTGACAAATGATAATCTGTCGTATTCTTAATTGACACCGAATCCTTTTACCTTTTGGTCACAAAATATTAAAATCACATTTATTGAACCCATATAAATATCAAAAACAATTTTTTTTGATATTTATATGAAAGATGGGGTGCTCAAGGTACGGTGTGAATCAGATCAAGACGGAGCATGCACATAACAAGTTCCAAGATCATCTACGCTATCACGCTACCGCCTCTGAACCCAGGCGGTAGCTACCGGTAGCCCATGTAATGACTAACGAAAAGCTAAGTGGAAACAAGAGGCAGGGATATGGCAAAAAAACAAACGGGATATGTAAACAAATTGAAAACGAAGTTGATATTCTTCTTGTTATTAATGATCGCAAGTGACGTTTATGCGCTCAAAGTATGTAAAGATGAAAATGGCAGAGCCTATTTTACAGATATGGGCTGCCCAGAAGGAACTATAAATCAAGATAAATTAAATATTAATGAATCAAATACCTATAGAACACGTGATAGTATAAATATTGACATACTTAACGATTACGAACGTCGTCATAATACTGGCAGGAATTGGAGGTGGGTAAAGAAGAAAAAGAAATAAGGTAAATAGGGGACAGACCCCATTTATTCTCTTTTTACATACTAGTACATATCAAAACGTGATAAAAAAGGTCAGACCCATTTTACCTCTTTCCTTCTCTTGAATTGCTCGCACAACCCCATGTATTCCTCGGTGCTGCTCGGCATTGAAGTTCTCGCGCGGGTGATGTTCGCGATCAGCTCGATACCCTGTTCAAGCATGTAGCGGGTATCGAATTCATCGAGGATTCCCTTGCCGGTTTCACCTTCCGCCTGCTCTGCTGTATACCCGGTAATCGCCTCCCCCGCCACGACAAATTCGACCCAGGCGTCGAAAATGTCGGGGTCGGTTCTGAGAATTTCGCACTTGCGCCGCGCCATACAGGCGTAGTACCTGATCCGTGCCTCCATCTCCTCACCACCCTGGTTGTTACGCACGCATCCGACCATGTGTTCGGCAACCTCATCGATATTACGCATGGTCAGGGCGATCTTGATATAGCGTGACTGGTAGAAATCCTCGATCGACATGATGAAGGCTTTGAACGGCTCGCCCCATAGTTCGTCGATTCCAGCGTCACCATTACGGTGACGGACTAACTTACCGAGTTCCAGCGCCTCCTGCAGGCACTGTCCGCAGGTGCGCATCAGCTCATTGTCGAATTGTATCTGCACACCGCAGTCTTCCAGCTCGACCAGCTGGTTGAAGATATCCGCTGCGCGGTTGAACAACGCGCCTGCCAACATCGCCCCTCTGACCCTTTTTTTGCCGGGATCGGTTTCAGCCTCGTAATCCGCGCGGACCTTATCCAGCAGGCGCCCGGGGATATTGATGCCGTGCTCCATGTGGTTGAACAGGCGGCGGGTGAGGGACTGGATCAGCAGTTTTTTATCAGACAGGTTGTCGACCGGCGCATGGTAACGCTTGATCCAATAACCGTCGTAGAAAATGTGCTCCACGCCGTTTATGGCTTTCAGTGTGCCGTTTTGCGTAGTCTCGTCGTTCATGCTGATTGCTAGCTGTATCTACTCCGGTGTTACACATATGAAATGCAAGGGTGTAAAAAATAATAGTTTATTTCTTTAGCGTTTGTTGACCCTGGTGCAAACAATAGGGACAGGCCCAACTGGCACTGACTTATAAGGGGTTGATACGCAATATGAGGATTCTTGTGGCCATCCAGCTTATTTTGGTGGGGCAGGGCCCCACCCTACACAAATAGTTAGAGTGTAGGGCGGGGCCCTGCTCCACCAATACGATGTCTACTTAACTCTGTGCCATTCAGGTCAGAGTAGTTTTCACTGAACGAGTGTCATACCAGTCATACAGGGTACAACCCTTTTGGCCGATGGAAAGTCTTGGGCTTACCACTACCTGCGATCACCAATAACTTTCCACACGAGATGTGGTGTCACAAGAAAGAGAGGAGACCGAGTACTTACAGCCTGGTATTCAAGCGCGGGCAGCCAGTTAAATGTCATATTCAATCGAGGTCAGAATGCACACCAACCTGTCACAGAATATCAGTTGGAGGCACGCTGTACTGGTGTTTCTTTTGTTCTTTCCGCTCGTCTTGTTGCTACTGACAATCGATCCGATTCCTCAGGATGCGGCTTATCACCGCTTTATCGATTCTAGCGGCTTTCTGGGTGTGCCGAATTTTTTCGATGTGATCTCCAACCTGGCCTTCCTGCTCGTCGGTGCAGTTGGCATCGCATTCTGCCTGAAAAATTATGCAGGCCCCAGCCATCGCGCGTGGCTTGTGCTATTTACCGGTGTCAGCCTGGTGAGTTTTGGCTCGATCTACTACCACTGGCGCCCAAGCAATGAGAGCCTCGTCTGGGATCGGATACCGATGAGTGTGGGATTTATGGGTCTTCTCACGGCACTCCTGATCGAGTATGTCAATCGCCGCCTGTCCTGTCTGCTGATCCCGTTAGTCATTGTGGGTATCGGCAGTGTTCTCTATGGGTACTTCTTCGAGGACCTGCGTCTCTACGTGTGGGTACAGTTCATCCCGCTGCTGACACTACCCTTCTTCATGGCGCTATTCAGCAGTCGCTATACACACCAGGGTCTGCTCCTCTCTGCACTTGTGTTGTATGCCTTGGCAAAAGCTGCGGAGGCGTACGATGTTGCCCTGTTCCAGCTGACAGGAGAGGTAGTGAGCGGACACACTGTTAAACATCTGCTGGCGGCTGCCAGTTGCTACACGATTTTGATGATGCTGCAAAGACGAAAACTCAAGGCATGAGACACGATGACCTCTTTGTCTAAGGGAACCCATAAAAGATATGTCATTAATCAAGCTAAATTTGACGCTAGACTCTTAGAAGGATTGACAGCTTTCACTTAGCAATCACATCCAGCCGTCACAATCATCTTTACCGCCCCACCTGTTCGGCTGACGTACAACTCATGAGGCAGTCGTGGAATACCGAGTCAGAGCAAAATTCGTACTCAATATGCTTCCGGCCTTTTACGAGGCTTTAGTAGACGGAACAGTCGCGAACCAAAAACCGGATGGTGCAGAGATCGTGTCATCGATGAAGCAGGCCAGGATCACCGGCCAAAACACAATCGAATGGTTTGAAACCTGCTACTGTCCGTCGCCTTTGAAGCACGAGCGAGAGACAGTTTACGACAAATACCTGGCCAGTATTGAAACAGATCTCGTGGAGGAGTGCGGAGAAATCGAGGGCGAATCATTCTGGTCTTTTTTGGAAAATCATAGCAAGACATAATTTAATACACCTTACAAATAGCTCAACTCTAACTTTGGCGCTATGGTGATGCCGCTGCTCCGCAGAGTGTTGATACCAAAACAAAATGAAAACTGTCAAGCCGATCCACCAAGAACAATCATTAAGGCAGTTAATGGTCGACGCTAAGAATTTTATCTGGATAAATGTGACCAGACCCCTTTTTTTCTCATAACACAAAGCCCTACAGATGATGTCGAAATTGTTTACACTCATTCCATTGCTGACCAGCCTGGCCACCCGCATTCAAAAACTATATATAAATCAGTTGCCTGAATTAATATGACTCCCATTTATTAAACAACACGGCTAAAATGCGCCCGACTATATCGCTAAAAACATAGTCGGTTATTCTTACATTCCCTCCTTAGTTTCAGAAGTCGCACGACTTTAATCCATTGACTAACAAACAAAATTTATCTTATGGACTAAATATTGCAGCCATAATCAACCCAAGAGTCATGTATCTATTTGCAGTTAAACCACGATCTTGACTTCGCAGTAAAACATACAACTTAAATAGGGATATACATCATGAACATGAGGTCATTTATATTAAGTTTATTGTTTTTAACTTCAATTTCTCCTGCATATGCTGCACTTATTGTTACCAATCACTTGGCACATGCCGATGTTTGGTTGGGTTCTGAAACGCTTCCAACCAGCCTTTCACCACTCGAATATGATGATGTAGTGTTCACAGATATTCATACAGGAGGTATCGATTTCGATCTCACCCTTCAAGAATCGGGATTCTTTAATGGCCTGAGTTACTCTGGAACCGCTATTGCCAGAGGATTCAGAAAAGCAGCCTCACCCGATATATTCGCGCCTAGTCCATCGTTCAATCCGGTTTTTGGCACACTTCAAGTGACCGACGATGAAGCACCACAGGACATGGCAACATCATCGAGCTCACTAATCGATGCTCTCATACTTTTCACAATGACAGATGCTGATGCATTAGGTCATTTTAATGGATTCGCAGAATTCTCATTGGGTCCTGGTATTGAGCTATCCTATCGTCTATACGACATGACAGCAGGGACCACAATTATCTCACCAGCATCAGCCTTTATAAGCCAACAGGTTCCTCTATTGGATGGACATGACTATGCCTTACTCTTCCACAGCTTGCGATCATTGACGGATGCGACAAGCCAATTCACTTTCTTTGCAGATACCGATGTCATTTATACAGATGTACCGACACCTGCAAGTCTACTGCTCTTCGGCACCGGACTATTAGGATTGCTTTTGAGCAGAAGACTCAAGCCAAAACGTGCATGACGATACAACTGGGTGACAAGAGACAGGCCGCTGTTTTTCGTTAACAGCGGCCTTTCAATAAAAGGGGTCGGTGACAAACGATATCCTAAAGTATTCTTAATTGTCACCGCCCCCTTGTACCACTAGCTATGCTTTTTCGCTTCCGGTGAATTACAGCTTCACATGCCCCAGATTCGCGTACACCGAGCCACCAGCGAAGGTCAGTTCTAGATACGGCGATTCGAGGGAACGGCATGGGGGCGACTGAACAGACGGGATCTCTTCGATTGCGGAGTCTCCGGTTCTCAGACACAATTCGGTTCTTACCCGTTCGCATTCCTCTTCATGGAGTCATCGAGTATGGATCCATTCACTCAGATATTGCTCGGTGCGGCCGTCGGCCACGCGACGCTGGGTGCACGTGTCGGCCGTAAGGCGCTCTTCTGGGGGGCGGTATTCGGTGGGATGCCCGATCTCGACGTGTACTTACCCCACGCGGACGAGGTGGCGGCCGTCACCAATCACCGGGGCTTCAGCCACTCCCTGGTCACGCACACCATCGTCGCGCCGATTCTGGGTGCTGGGCTCGCACGCCTGCATGCGAGAGATGGTGCATCTATCACTCGCTGGACCCTGCTCGTGTGGCTCGCACTCGCAACACACGCCCTGCTCGATGCGACCACCATCTACGGTACACAGCTCTTCTGGCCGAGCAACGGGCCGCCGGTCGGGCTCGGCAGCATCTTTATCATCGACCCCCTGTATACGCTGTTGCTGCTCGTCGGGGTACTTTGGGCTGTATTCGCCAGGCGTAAGTCGACCATTGGACGACGCGCAAACAGGGTTGGCCTTGGCCTGAGTACGGCCTATCTCGCAGGTGCCATCTTCATCCAGGCTCAGGTTCGCGACATCGCTGAGAGTGAGCTGACCCGCCAGGGCGCTGAGTACGATCGGCTGATAGCAACGCCGACACCATTCAATCTGTTGCTCTGGCGCGTGGTCGCGATGGTGCCGCATGGCTACCGGGAAGGCTACTATTCGCTGCTCGACCCGCTACCCGAGATACGATTCGAACAGTATCCAAGCGACGAAAGCCTGCTCTCGTCGGTCGATGATGCGCCTGCAGTGACGCGGCTACGCTGGTTCACCCGGGGCTTCTATCGCGTCAGGGAGATCGACGGCCGATTGGAGATCACCGATTTGCGTATGGGCTTCGAACCGCGCTACGTGTTCTCCTTCGTTGTCGGTCACCGACAGGCAGGCATCATGCACCCGTTGATCCCGGCCGAACGCGTCCCCGCCGAACGCCCCGACGCCGAGGCATTGCAGTGGGTGTGGCAGCGAATGCTTGGAGAGACGAATTGAATAAAAGGGGTCGGTGACAAATGATGATCTATCGCATTCTTAACTGTCACCGACCCCTTTTTATTTTTACGGCAGTTACCTAAGTTAATAGTCGATGCTGAGAGTTTTATCTGGATAATTGGGGCCAGATCCCTTATCCCTTCCTCTCTGACTCATTTCACTCGACCTGCTTTACACCCATTCCGCTGAATGGCGACTTTATTTTAAAAATAAAGTTGACCTGTCTACAGCTTCATACTTGATGATACAGCTCAACGGTAGTTTGCCGTTTTAATCTAACGCTATTAAGGAGTAAAACTATGAACTCAGCAAACGTGAGCAAAGAGCAATGGGTCGAAATGTTTCAAGAAATTGGACTGGATGATGCGACCATGGCCCAGTGGCATCGAGTCTTTGAACAGCGAAACCCGCAAGGTCATCAAAAGTTTCTCGAGTGGTTGAACATATCCGGCAATGAAATCGCAGAGATTAGATCTCTGTGAAAAAATGGAATCGGTGACAACGATAATCTATCGTATTTTTAATTGTCACCGGCCCCTTTTCTCCGTTTATTATCTCTTTTTGAATGATTCCAGGATTGCTTTGATCTCGTTGAGCTGTGTGTCAGTGGGTTTGTTGTTAGAGGTGATCGTCAATTTAAACACGCTGTCCTTCTTATAGTGGCCCGCATATTCATGGCTGTCGATCATCGGGTTGGTGTAAAGCGTACTTTCGAATTTGCTGCTAAGTTCATATTTAGCACTCTGGCAGATAGGAATGACAGAGCAACTGGTCTGTCCCTGACTCATACCTAACGAGACATTCAGTCTGTTTCCATAAGCATAGAGTGTCACATCCTGGGGGTTAGCACCCATCTTGCGGCATTTCCAACCTTTCGGAATCTCTACGCTGAAAGCGCTTGTCGAACAATCTGCAGCGTCTGCTGAACCGCCAACAGCAGCGGGCATTCCGGGCATCATCATTCGGGAGCCACCTTGTGCGCCCATCCTTGCGACACAATCATGTTGGTATTTGTCCATCACGCGATCCTGCAACGCCGGGTTCCTGTCAATTTCCGGATATTTCTTCGCCAACCGATCCATACAGGCTGATCTGGGCGGGACACCGCATTTACACATGTCTGCCGCCGCTTTATCAACAATGTCTGAACTGGCAATACCGGGCAGTAACAATGCAAAGAGGCTGAGGGTTATTATCTTTTTCATGACAGTTTCTCCCTATAATTTGGTATTTAAGTACATAAAAGGAGTCGGTGACAAATGATAATCTATCGTTTTTATTTATCACCGACCCTTTATAACACCCTAATCGTCAGGAAGCCCGGATATATTCGCGCCATGGATACAAGGGGCCTGATCCCTTCTTCCTTCCCAAACTAACAATGGATTTCAGTTGTCAGACTAATCAATGGTAGTTTACTCAATCACTCAATGTAGCTTTATATCACCAAGTCAGATGCAATAGGGAGAGCCCATGCCTCACCTGCAATTTGAAATCAACCAAAAGATTGAATCCAGGATTAAAGATCGATTTGTGAATGAAATTCGAGACTGTTATTCACAAGTCATGGGTACCAACACCGGTCATATTGCAATCTCAATAAGAGAATATGACAAGTACAACCTGACAATAGGACGGGCCGAACCGGAACAGGACATCTGCTTGATGAACTTGGATATACGTGACGGCCGTACAATAGATCAACGAAGGGAACTGGCGCTCAAGTATATGGATATCGTTAAAACACACTTCAGAGTTGAAACCAAGAATCAATACATTACTTTTACCCAACATCCCGGTGAGGATTTTCATCTGGTTGAAAAGTATCTGGCAGGTTGGGAAGCAAACGAAAACCCATTTGTATAGAGATTTGCCACTGTCAAGGGATGATTGAGCGCAAAAAGGGGCAGGCCCATTTTTCTGTGCCACAATCTAATTTATATCAAATCATTGAGTGATATTTATGAAAGTCATATATCGCCCCGCGACTGTCGATAACAGCCGCTTCATTGCGAGCATGATCGATATCTCATCAGATGGAATAGCAACTTTAGAATGGCAGGAGGCATGTGATGAGCAGTCAGGCCAAACAGCATTAGATGTAGGCAGTGAATGGTATGCACGTGCTGAAGGTGATTACAGTTATCGTAATTGTCTAGTTGCAGAAACCGACCGGCCGATTGGCATGATCCTGTCGTTTCCAATGACTAAAGATAATTTTAGTGAAGACGGTAAGCCGCCTCCATATGAAGCCGACGATATCTATGCCCCGTATAAATATCTGGAAGCACTAAACAGCTGGTACATATGTGGCGTTACCGTACTGCCTGAATTCCGTAAGCAGGGAATTGGAGAACAGTTAATAAAGCTATCAGTAGAAGAGGGCAAGAGACAGGGGTTTAGCAATATAAGCTTAATTGCAGTCTATGATAAGAAGAGATTGATTTCATACTATGAATCACTTGGATTTAAAGTCACCCGCAATGCTCCCATTGTTGAGCACCCCGGCATTCGCGTTAAGGGAGAGGTTGTGCTAATGGAAACATGTCCGCAGGATGCTGATTCAAGCGATTAAGGGAATCCGCCCTCTTTTTATCCTCAATTCATTGATCCACACTTCTCACTCCATATATACTCCCGGTCGCGTTGTGGTTACCACACGCTGTTTTAATTGGAATATTGGAGAATATGGATGAAAAGATACTTATCGTTAGCTCTCGTAGGATTCTGCTTCCTGAGCACTTCTGTAAATGCGGAAGAGGGCTATTTCGGCATCGGAGTTGGTACGGGTAGCTATTCAGAGGCTGACTTCGATGAATCGGACACGGGCCTGAATATCTATGGCGGTTTCAAAGCCGGTGAAAATTTAGGACTCGAAATCTCTTATACTGACTTTGGCAATCCGGAAGGGAGATTCCTGGGATTTAATACCAGTGTAGAAGTGACCGGACTGGGCTTTTCTGCCGTCGGTTATATTCCTGTCAGTGACAACTTTAACCTATTCGGCAAGTTCGGCCTGATGGCTTGGGACGCCGATATTGCAGTCGGCTCCATTTCAGGGAGCGAAGACGGTACCGATCTACTGCTTGGATTCGGTGCAACCTACCAGATCAGCAATCAGTTTGCTCTGCGTGGCGCATGGGAGTTCGTCGACGTGGATGGAGGCGATCTCGATATGCTCAGCATCAATGCACAATTCAACTTCTGATCAGGCTAAATAAGAGAGGGGGCCGGTGACAGTCTTCCATTTTTTTGTATAGTCACCGCTCCTTCTCATCAGCACTTCACTTTTGATGTGAATAATCAGAATCCACTTTGATCTAAAAATTAGAACATGGAGTTCGCATGCGCCAGTTTACATTAATTCTATTCATCTCAGCCGTATGCCTTTCATCGAGTGCAAACGCTTACGTAGGGTTAGGGGTTTCAGCAAAAAGCAACGACGCCTGGGTTTATCTCCCTATCAATATGTCAGACAATTTTCGAATTGAACCCGCGTTGCGTTATTACAAAGACGAGCAGACCGACGATATAGCTAGTCGTGAAACCACATTGTTTGAAATTTCAGTCGGTTTATTTCGTAAATCAAAATTAACGCAAAACACAGGCATCTACTACGGAGGCCGTCTGGGTTATATTCAAGAAGAGACCTCATTAAGCTCCACATACAGTAATATGGATTTCGATACAGACGGATTTAGCATTGCTCCGACGATAGGTTTTGAATATTTTTTTACCGACAACTTTTCAGTCGGCGCGGAAGCTGAGTGGTTTTACCGGGATTTAGATGGCAGTGAATGGAACGGAGGTACACAGTCTAATTTTGACAAGGAGACAACTGGTACAAGCACAAGGTTGATTTTAAGATTCAATTTCTAGTTTTTTACAAATACTGGCGTTAGGCGACAGAGACTAAACACGCCATTGTTATATTTGTAACTCACCGAGTTTACACTCAGCAATCAAACCACAAGCCATCAGCAGTATATCAAACTGCAATATCAAAGAGTTTTTAGACAGACAATAGAATCCAGCCCATCTCTGCAGATGGACTGGATTTACTTATCTATTCTTTATTCACTTACACGAATAAACTCAATGCGGTTTCGCATCGCGGCATAGTAGACCACCGGTATCACCACCAGGGTCAACACCGTCGACACGAAGAGACCGAATATCAGCGAGACCGCCAGGCCGCTGAAGATCGGATCATCGAGAATGAAGAAGCCACCCGCCATAGCCGCCACCGCGGTCAGAGCAATCGGCTTGGCGCGGACTGCTGCCGAGTTGATCACCGCCTTCTCCAATGCCATCCCCTCTCTCACTTGTTGGTTAACAAAGTCAACCAGCAGAATGGAGTTGCGCACGATGATGCCCGCCAGGGCGATCATGCCGATCATCGAGGTGGCGGTGAACTGGGCGCCCAGCAAGGCATGACCCGGCAGGATGCCGATCACGGTCAGCGGAATCGGCGCCATGATCACCAGCGGTACCAGATAGGAGCGGAACTGGGCCACCACCAACAGGTAGATCATCAACAGACCCACCGAGTAGGCGATGCCCATATCGCGGAAGGTCTCGTAAGTGATCTGCCACTCGCCGTCCCACTTCAGGCTGTAGGCGTAGGGATTCTCCGGCTGTTGCAGGAACCACTGCCCGATCTTGCCGTCGGAGAGCTGCCCGGAGATATCGAACAGGCCGTAGAGCGGACTGTCGGTCTCCCCCGCCATGTCGCCGGTGACGTAGACCACCGGCAACAGGTCTTTGTGATGAATCGAGTACTCACGTACCCGGGGAATCACCTGCACGATCTCCGACAGGGGCACCAGCTCGCCTGCCATGGAACGCACTCTGAGTGAGAGCACCTGATCGAGGTCGGCCTTGTCGGCCTCCGAATACTCGATACGGATCGGTACCGCGTATTTCAGATTCTCGCCATGGAGAAAGCTGGCGTCCTCGCCCGCCAATACGGTGGAGAGGGCCTCAGCCACCGTACTCTGTGCGACGCCGAGCCGGGCGGCTTTGGCCCGGTCGACCCGTACCACGAACTTGGCCGAGGGGTACTCGACACTGTCATCCACATCGATGATGTCCGGGGTGTTCTCGAAGACGCTGCGGATCTCCCAGGCGGCTTCGGTCTGGCCCTCGTAGTCGAGGCCGTAGACTTCGGCCACCAGGGGCGACATCACCGGCGGGCCCGGCGGCACCTCCACTACCTTCACATTGCCGTTGTACTCCTTGGCGATGGCCTGCAGCGGCACACGCACGGCCAGGGCGATCTCGTGGCTCTTGCGGTCACGATCGTGCTTGTCCACCAGATTAACCTGTATGTCGCCCAGATGTGCGCCCTCACGTAAATAGTACTGGCGCACCAGGCCGTTGAAACCGATAGGCGAGGCGGTGCCTGCGTAGACTTGATAGTCGGTCACCTCCTCGACCCGGCCCAGGTAGTCACCCAGCTCGTCGAGCACACGGGTGGTCTGCTCCAGGCTGGTCCCTTCCGGCATATCGAGCACCACCTGGAACTCCGACTTGTTGTCGAAGGGGAGCATCTTCAGCACCACCGACTTGGTGCCCACCAGGGAGACCGATGCGGCGATCAGCAACAGGATCGAGCCCAGCAGCACCCAGCGCATCCGGTTGCCACTGCTGCCCACCAGGAATGGGGTCATGACACGGGTGAAAAAGCGGCTCAGCGCCGTCTCTTCGTTCTCGTCATGGGCATGGCTCGCGATATGCTCCGCCTGGCTGGCCAGTATCCGGTTGGTCATCCAGGGGGTGAAGACAAACGCTACGATCAATGAGATCAACATGCCGGTACTGGCATTGATCGGGATCGGGCTCATATAGGGTCCCATCAGACCGGTAACGAAGGCCATGGGCAAGAGGGCCGCGATGACCGTGAAAGTGGCAAGGATAGTCGGACCGCCTACCTCGTCCACCGCCTTTGGAATGGCTTCACGCAGGTTAGTGGCACCCAACTGCAAATGACGGTGGATGTTCTCCACCACCACGATAGCGTCATCCACCAGGATGCCGATGGAGAAGATCAGGGCAAAGAGGGAGACCCGGTTGAGGGTGAAGCCCCAGGCCCAGGAGGCAAATAGGGTGATGGCCAGGGTCACCACCACTGCGGCACCGACGATAAAGGCCTCGCGCCAGCCGATGGTGAAGAGTACCAGCACCACTACCGAGAGGGTGGCGAAGGCGAGCTTGGTGATCAGCTTGTTGGCCTTGGCCTCCGCCGTCGCGCCGTAGTTGCGGGTGATGGTGGCGTTAACCCCCTCAGGAATGAAAACACCTTCCAGCTGTTGGAACCGATCGATCACCGCTTTGGAGATATCGACCGCGTTGGTACCTGCTTTTTTCGCCACCGCAATGGTCACCGCCGGGAACTTACCGCCCTGGGGCAGGCCCTTGGCATCGCCCTGGGGGCCGACCCCCATCCAGACGTACTGCTGGGGGATGTCGGGCCGGTGGGTCACCTGGGCCACGTCACGCAGATAGACCGCCTTGCCGTCGTGCACGCCGATGACCAGCGCTTCGATCTCCTCGGCGGAGGTGAGGAAAGTGCCCGCCTGCACCAGCAGCTCCCGGTTGTCGGCGGTGACGGTGATGTTGTCACGGATATGGTTGCCCGCCTGCAGGGCGGTCCGCAGATCGCTCAGGTCGATGCCGTGACCCGCCAGCGCCTGGGGATCGAGCAGCACGTGGACCACCCGGTCGGGATTGCCGATGGTGTAGATGTCCCGGGTGCCGGGCACCCGCTTCAGTTCGGACTCGATGGCGTGGGCCACCTGCCCCAGTTCATAGGCGCCTACCTCGGGGTCTTCGGACCATAGGGTGGCGGTGACGATGGGCACATCGTCGATGCCCTTGGGCTTGATGATCGGCTGGCCGACGCCGAGGCCCTGGGGCAACCAGTCCTGGTTCGCGTAGACCTTGGCGAAGAGGCGTACGATGGCGTCTTCACGGTCCTCACCCACCACGTACTGTACCGTCAGCACCGCCATGCCGGGCCGGGATGTCGAGTAGACATGCTTGATACCGTCGATCTCGGAGAGCACCTGCTCCGCCGGGGTGGCCACCAGATTCTCGATCTCCTCCGCCGTCGCACCCGGAAAGGGGATGAAGACATTGGCGAAGGTGACATTGATCTGAGGCTCCTCCTCACGTGGCGTCACCATCACGGCGAATACACCGAGCAACAGGCCCACCAGGGCCAGCAGCGGGGTGATCTCCGTGATCAGGAATCGCTTGGCGATCCCGCCTGAGATACCCAGATTACTCATGGTTGCCCTCCGCCAGCTGTGCCTTCAGCTGCGCGGCAGCGGCCACGGGATCGATCGCCACCGCCTCACCTGGCGAGAGACCGGCGATCACCGAGAGCATCTCCCCGCCGACGTGCTGACCGGCACGGATATGGCGGAAGCTGACCTTGCCGTCCTTCTTTACCACATAGACGGCGGTGACTTCCGAGCGATAGACCACCGCCTCGCGGGGCACCACCAGCTCCTTCTTGACGCCGGTGACGAAGGCGGTCTTGACGAACATGCCGGGGAAGAGGTGCTTCACACCTTCGGGCAGGTTGACCCGCACCTTGAAGGTGCTGCTGCTCTGGTCGGCGAAGGGAAAGATGGTGAGACCGGTCGCTTCGATGGCCTCGCCCGAGGGCAGGAGCACCCGGGCCTTGCCCTGCTCCCGGATCACCGGAATCAGGCTCTGTGGCAGATCCACGGTCACCCGCAGCTGGTCCAGGGAGATACCGCTCATCAGCTGCTGGCCGGGCGAGGCAACCTCACCCACCTCAACGTGGCGCTGGGTGACGATACCGCTGTAAGGCGCTTTGACCCGGGTATATTCGAACTGCTCGGTGGCCTGCACCAGACGCGCCTCCGCGGCGTCCACCCGGGCCCGGGCCGACTTCAGGGACGCGGTCGATTTATCCAGTTGTGCCTGAGAAGCGAGCTTGCGGGAGAAAAGATCTTTGGTTCGCTTGAAGTCGTCCTGCGCCTCTTTGAGCCTTGCCACCGCCTCTTTGCGGTCGGCATTGGCCTGGCTCAGGCCCGCTTGCTGCTCGGTATCTTTCAGGTGGATCACCACCTGGCCGGCTTCGACGAAATCGTCCACGTCGAAGAGGATCTCCTCCACCTGACCCTGGGTCTGAGCCGACAGAGTGGTCTGATTGATCGCCTCTACAGCCCCGTCGAGCCAGAACTCCCTGGCGGTCTCCCGCTTAGTGGCCGCCGCCGTCTCAAGTTCCGCCGCTGCGGTAGTGATGAGGCCAGGCATCAGAGCAAGGCTGAAAATCAGTTGTCCCAGAAAGCGCGTCATGAATCGGCTCCGATTAGTATATTAGATTTTTCTTATATTAGTCTTTTAGTCGGATATTTCAACCAAATATCGCAATCGCTGCGAGAAATGTGAACGATGCCCGTCGCTTGACCCCATCCCCCCCTCTGGTAATGTCACGGTCAAACCACCAAGAAATAGAACCCGCATGAAGTACAAAGATCTCCGTGACTTTATCCAGCAGCTCGAAGCTCGCGGCGAACTCAAACGCGTCCGCACCGAGGTCGATCCCAACCTCGAGATCACCGAGATCTGCGACCGCACACTGCGCCGGGGAGGCCCTGCGTTGTTGTTCGAGAAGGTCAAGGGCTCCCGCTATCCCCTGTTGGGCAATCTCTTCGGCACACCGGAGCGGGTCGCCATGGGTATGGGAGAGGAGGATGTGGAGGCCCTGCGCGAGGTGGGACGGCTGCTCGCCTTTTTAAAGGAACCCGATCCGCCCAAGGGGATGAAGGACGCCTGGGAAAAGCTGCCGGTCTTCCGCAAGGTGCTCGACATGGCGCCCAAGGAGCTGCGTAACGCCCCCTGCCAGGCCATGGTGCAGGAGGGGGAGCAGGTCGACCTGACCCAGCTGCCGATCCAGACCTGCTGGCCGGAAGACGCCGCACCCCTGATCACCTGGGGCCTGGTCATCACCAAAGGACCCAACAAGTCGCGGCAGAACCTGGGCATCTACCGCATGCAGCGCCTCGGTCCCAACCGGGTGATCATGCGCTGGCTGGCCCATCGGGGCGGCGCCCTCGATTTCCGCGACTGGCAGGATGCCCATCCGGGCGAGCCCTTCCCCGTCGCCGTGGCCCTGGGGGCCGATCCCGCCACCATCCTGGGCGCGGTGACGCCGGTGCCCGACACCCTCTCCGAGTACGCCTTTGCCGGTCTGCTGCGGGGCAGCCGTACCGAGGTGGTGAAGTGCCTGGGTTCAGACCTGCAGGTACCTTCCTCGGCAGAGTTCGTGCTCGAGGGCCATATCCACCCCGACGACATGGCACCCGAAGGCCCCTACGGCGATCACACCGGATACTACAACGAGGTGGAGAGCTTCCCCGTCTTCACCATCGACCGCATTACACATCGTGAAGATCCTATCTACCACAGCACCTACACGGGACGCCCGCCGGACGAGCCGGCAATCCTCGGTGTGGCGCTGAATGAGGTCTTCGTGCCGATCCTGCAGAAACAGTTCCCGGAGATCGTCGACTTCTACCTGCCGCCGGAGGGGTGCTCCTACCGCCTCGCCGTGGTGAGCATGAAGAAGCAGTATCCCGGTCACTCCAAGCGGGTGATGATGGGAGTCTGGTCCTTCCTGCGCCAGTTCATGTACACCAAGTTCGTCATCGTGGTAGATGAGGACGTCAACACCCGGGAGTGGGAGGATGTGATCTGGGCCATGACCACCCGCATGGATCCGGCCAGGGATACCACCATCATCGAACAGACGCCCATCGACTATCTTGATTTCGCTTCGCCGGTTTCGGGTCTCGGTTCCAAAATCGGCTTCGACGCCACCAACAAGTGGCCTGGAGAGACACAGCGTGAATGGGGTCGACCCATCGCAATGAGTACTGAGATCAAACAAAGGGTCGATGAGATTTGGGATCAGCTGGGGATCGACTAAACTAGTTGAAAAAACAATACGGAGTTAAAGGGATAGAGTTATGCGCACGATCATGTTGATGAACGCCAAAGGCGGCTGCGGCAAGACGACCCTGGCCACCAATCTGGCAACCTGGTACGCCGACGAGGGGATGAAGGTGGCGCTGGCGGACTTCGATCCGCAAATGTCGACGCTCGACTGGCTGGAAGCCAGAAAAGCGTACGAAGGTATACCCGACATTGAAGCCATCGATGCGGTATCAGGACCGGTCAGACCCGCCAGGGGGACCGATCTGCTGATCATGGACGCACCCGCAGGTGTGCACGGCAAGGCGATCAACAAGATGCTGCTGCGAGTGGACACCCTGGTACTGCCGGTACTCCCCTCACCCATCGACATGCGCGCCTGCAACCGCTTCCTCGGCGAACTGCTGGCCAGCGGCCGGGTATCGAAACATCAGACCCGTATCGGTATCGTAGCGAATCGGGTCAAGGAGCAGACCCGCATCTATCACGATCTGGAGGAGTATCTGGGTCACCTCAAGATACCCTTCATCACCCATCTTCGGGAGAGCCAGAACTACATCCGCTCCGCCGAGAAGGGGCTGGCTATCTTCGAGTTGGCGCCATCCCAGGTCTATAAAGATGTCATTCTGTGGGATCCGCTCCTTGAGTGGTTGAAAGTCTGACGTTTGCAGTCATCGGTGCGGCAGGGCCGCACCCTACAGACGCCCATTACTCGTAGGGTGCGGCCCTGCCGCACCAAACACCTTCCCGCTAAAGACAGGCTGGCAAACCGATTTCCAATGTGGGGTACTTCAGGACCACCCCCAACTCCTCCACCAACTTACGATTGCTCAACCTCCGCGACTCCCCCAGATAGGAGAGCATCCCCGGCGTCAACGCCTGCTTCGCCTCCGCCAGACTGATCACCGTTGGTCTGGGCAGATCGAGAAAATCGGCCACCGCATTGAAATAACCGGTCATGGTGCCGGGATGGCCGTCACAGACATTGTAGACCTCGCCCGAAACGCCCCGCTCCATAGCCGCCAGGCAGATCTCCACCAGGTCCAGGGAATGGATATGGTTGGTGATGGGCGAGTCCGCCTCATCCACCATGGGTTTCCCTTGCCGCAGACGCTCCATCGGCAGCTTGCCCGGGCCGTAGATACCTGCCACACGCAGGATCACCAACTCTCCACCGGTCTCCCGACTCCATTCACGCCAGCGGTTCTCTGCATCGAGACGCCGAAAGGCCCGATCCACCGAAGGTGCGGGCGGGCGGGACTCATCCACCCATTCACCACCGCAGTCGCCATAGACACCGGACGTGCTCAGATAGACCACTTTACGGGGCTGGCTGGTTTCAGACAGCTGATCGATCAGGTGGGCCACCCGACTGTCTTCCCTTCCTTTGGTGGGCGGCGGGACAAAATAGAAGAGGTCGTGGCCCTCCACCGACGGTAAGCCCAGCACCGATGGGTCGAGATCGACTTTCAGGGTCGGGATACGTTGCTCCCGCAGCGCCATGACACTGTCATCGCTACGCACCCAGCCAGTACAGAGATCGCCCTTTGCCAAACAGGCCTCGGCTACCCTGCTACCGATATCTCCACAACCGACAATCGTCACTTTCGATCTCATCACCCACCTCAAAGGGGCTGTTTTGCCCTATCCGGGAACTGCATTTCCAGCAACCTATGCAGCCGGAAATTCCGACACCTCCATAACCCAAGGGACACCCGGTTTAATTCCTGAGTAAAATAGGAGAGAATTCTGCACCAGTTTACCTGAAGCGGGGTATAGACCAACCCCGCCTAAAATCGAATTGTAATCAGACGGAAGGAACAGGGTATCCCATGAGTTTTAAAGTGCAGGTCGAACCCAGCGGCCATGAGTTTAGTGTCGAGGCGGAGGAGACAGTCCTCGAAGCTGCCATTCGGCAAGGGGTCAATCTACCCTATGGCTGTCGTAACGGCTTTTGCGGTGACTGCCGTTCTGTCCTGGTCGAGGGTGATCTTCACTATCCTGAGGGTGAGCCACCGGCACTGGAAGGACAGGACGAGGGACTCTGTCTCACCTGTCAGGCGGTTCCCCGCGGCGACCTGATTATCCATGCCCATGAGATAGCGCAGGCACAAGATCTGAAACCCCGCATCCTGCCATCCAAGGTGGACCGCATTGAGCGGCTCAACGAGGACGTGATCCGCCTCTATCTCAAACTGCCCGAGGGTGAGCGTCTGCAGTTTCTCGCCGGCCAGTATCTCAACTTCGTACTGCCCGATGGGAGCAAGCGGGCCTTCTCCATCGCCAATGCGCCCCATGACGACGAGTTCATCGAACTGCACATCCGCCATGTGGCCGGTGGTGCCTTTACCGATATGCTCTTCGACGGCATGCAGGAGAAGACCATCCTCCGTATTGAGGCACCTCTCGGCAGCTACTTTCTCCGCGAAGATTCGCAAAGGCCGATAGTCTTCATGGGTGGCGGCACCGGCTTTGCGCCCTTGAAAGGCATCATCGAGCACGCCTTCGAGGTCGGTATCGAAAGGCCGATGCATCTGTTCTGGGGCGTGCGTTCCCGCGAAGATCTCTATCTGCCGGCACTGCCGGAGACCTGGGCAGCCGAACATCCCAATTTCAGTTATACGCCCGTACTCTCCGAACCGGACAGCGACTGGGAGGGTGAACGCGGCTGGGTCCATGAATCAGTATTGGCTCACTATCCCGATCTGAGCGGCCATGAGGTCTACATGAGCGGACCGCCGCCCATGATCGACGCCGGCAAGAGCGCCTTTCTCACCAACGGCCTCAACGGGGAGAATCTCTACTCCGACTCGTTCGAATACGGCGCCGCCGTCACCAATCAGAAAAAAGTCTCACAGGCCTGATTGCCTCACGCCAATCGGGTAAAACCTTTTACAACCCCGGCCCCGATCCATTAGGATGTCCGCTTCAGGCGGCCGCTGTGTCCGGCCCAGAAGCACGGACAAGGGTGTAATAGAAGACCCGTCATAAACGGGAAATAAACCCGCCGCACCTGATAGACGAAGTCCCTGCAGCAGACCACGCCAAGGTCAGGCTCAGGTACATGGAGTGACTGTCAGGAGAAACGACATGGATTTACAACGCCCTATGGCGGCCGAGCTCGTCCAGATGGCCGACCATCTGCGACTGCTCGCCGCTTTGCTGTTGAAACGGAGCGGCCTTCAGGATTCGGAACGCCAAAACATCGGTTTGGTGCTTTATGACCTGGCCGAACGCCTGGAAAGGATATGCGCGACATCCGGCTGTGATGGTACATGCCGATTATGCACGGAAAAGGAGAGCCGGCATTGATGGAACATAGTTACAAGGACACAAGGGGTCCCTCTGCCTGGTACAAGATGAAAACCCGCCCCAAGCATCTTCCCCCGCACAAACTGCAGACTCTCGATGAGATCGTCTCCGCCATCCGACGACGCCATGAGGTTGAGATGATCATCCTCTTCGGCTCCCACGCCCGGGGAGACTGGGTGGAGGATGAGTATGAAGAGGATCATGTCACTTACGAATACCGCTCCGATTTCGACATTCTCATCATCACCGCAGAAAAATCGGATGAGCGCAATGTGGCCTACGACAGCGACCTGAAGCACCAACTCGAACCCGGTGGCCGCGGCAGTCGGGTCAACTACATCGTCCACACCATCCACCATGTCAACCAGATGCTGGCCGAGCGGCGTTTCTTCTTCATGGACATATTGAAAGAGGGGTATCTGCTCTACGACTCCAAGCGCTACAAGCTGGCACGCCCCCCGAAGGCTTTGCCAGCTGATGTGATGCTGCGACATGCAAGAGACTATTTCAAAGAGTGGATGAGCAGCGCAGACGGTTTTCTCAAGATGGCACGCAACGCCATGGCAGAATCGGAGTGGAAAATCGCCGCCTTTCTGTTGCACCAGGCCACGGAGCGCTATATCACCTGCCTGCTCCTGGTACACACCGGGTATCGACCCAAAGAGCACGATATGGAAAAGCTGCTACGCCAGGCGGCCGGTTTCGATCCCCGATTTCAGGAGGTCTTTCCGCAAAAGAGCGAGATCGATAAACACCTTTTCGATCTGTTACGCCGCGCCTATGTGGACGCCCGATATAGCAAGAGCTATCGCATCACCGAATCGGAACTACACGCCATCAATACGCAGATCGTAGCGCTGAAAACCATCACCGGCGAAGTATGCCAGGCTAAGATCACCCAGCTGGCGTCACCGGTCCAACATGAAGAAAGATAACCCTACCCCCCTGCTGAAGCCGTCTGTTGAATCGGCTTCGCCGCTTTAGCCAGACAGCTTGATTTGAGGAGACAGGTTTAAGAAATGCACATTACCTTGCTCAGGCACGGGAAACCGTCATTTCAATTGTCCGGTCTCGTTCGTGCCGAAGCGCTGCCCCATATTGCCAATGCCTATCGGCTATCCGGCATTATCGACACCCCCCCCCCAAGCAAAACCATGGTGTTTGCCCGACAGCACGACCTTTTCATCTCCAGTGACCTGCCTCGCTCTGTCGAATCCGCCCAAGCCCTGGGTTTACCAGACATCCACCTCAGGGAACCACTCTTTCATGAAACCCCCATACCACACTTCAGCAGCGGGAAGATGGCGCTGCCCATTGGCGTCTGGATTACTGTTTTGAGACTACTCTGGTTATTCGGCTTTTCCCGTAACGGCGAGTCGTACAGCGATGCCAGACGTCGGGGGAGGGATGCAGCGGAGAGACTGGCAAACCTCGCGAATGAGCATGGCAATGTCATACTGATAGGGCATGGCTTCATGAACCATTTCATTGCGAAAGAACTCAATGCCATTGGCTGGTCAGGTCCCGTCTCACCGGGCAAGCGTTTCTGGGAATATGCCAGTTATCGCTATAGTCACACTTAGCCTAAACAACAACGTTCTACAGCCTCGTAAGTAGATCCGGACAAGACGGAAAATCCATCACTCGACATGAAACGCGCTCACTATCTACAGCATGTCCCCTTTGAGGCCCTTGGCAGTATCGAACCCTGGCTGCTGGAGGCGGGCTATGAGACATCTTGTTCTCGCCTCTATGCGTCCCCCAAACTGCCAAAACCCGATCAGATCGACTTTCTCATCATCATGGGCGGCCCCATGAGTGTGGATGATGAGCGGGACTTCCCCTGGTTGAAAGAGGAGAAGCGGTTTATCCGTGAATTCATCGCCTCAGGCAAGCCAACCCTCGGTATCTGTCTCGGCGCGCAGTTGATTGCGAATGCCCTGGGCGCCAGGGTCTATCCCAACCCTGAGAAGGAGATCGGCTGGTTTCCTATTCAGCCTGTCTCTTCACCGGACAGCAACCACTATCGATTCCCCGCCTCCACCGAGGTGTTCCACTGGCATGGAGAGACTTTCGATCTGCCCGCAGGCGCTCAGCGGATTGCGCAAAGCGTTGCCTGCCGTCATCAGGGCTTCCAGATCGGCAGTTCTGTAATCGGGCTGCAGTTCCACCTGGAGACCACACCGGCATCGGCCCAGGCCATAATTACGAACTGCCGTGATGAGCTGCAACCCGCGGCCTATATCCAGACTGAAGCGGAAATACTCTCCGCCTCTCCTGCGCAGTACCTTGCCATCAATGGACTGATGGAAGAGGTGCTGGAATATCTCCAGACCGGATAGCCGGCTCACAATCTCACATCGCTGCTAAAGTTATACAGACAATCCCTTCAAGATCATCCGACACGCATGGAAATGAAAGCGGTATTCAAGGCCGTCACTCTCTCTTTTCTCATCGCCGCCAGCTTCCAGGCCCTGGCCAGCGGTTATGCCTATATCGATATCTATCTGCTGGGTAATTGGGATCGGGAGTTCGGACAGGAGGTTGCCTTCAAGCTTTCGATAGCCGCGCTGAGTCTGCACGCCTCCGTACTCTGCGTCTTCGTGCTGATCGCCACGGCCTTTGCGAAAAAGCAGATTCAGATGCTGGACAGTCAGTCGATGGTCGTCACTGCCTTGTGGGTCTCAGTGCCCGTGGTCGTGTTGAGCCAGCTGTCAGGTTCTATTGAGGCAAGCCTCTCATGGTCACCCTATCTCCTGCTCATCTTTACCATAGGCTGGGCGACTTTGGGTCTTTACTACGTGCTCTGGCTGGTGACGGCCCAATCAACCTCGTGACACCTTTCGCAACACGGCTTCACGCGACCTCTGCCTCACCTTCTCAATCTCATCCGAACTCAATCCCAGTGAGTCGAGAAAACGTCGATGCGCTTCTGGATTGTCCCGCTCGAAGGCACGATGCCAACGCCACTTTCCCGCATCATCGATACCCGCCTCGTCCAGCATTGCCACCCATTGATCTTTGTCGATAGCTCTGTAGCGGGGCTGTCTGCCCTCACGACGCAGGAGCCCTGTGATCAGGCGTTGCTGCTCATGCAGGCGCGCCATCTCTTCATTCAAAACAATTAGTCTCTCTTCCAAAGCGATCTCGAGGCTGTCGTTTTCACCACCTTCCAGGATCTCCTTGATGGCCTTGAGAGACAATCCCGCTTTGTGAAATGTCTCAATACGCGCCATACGGGATCTTTCCTCCTCTCCATAGAGTCGGTATCCCGCAGCATTAAAACCCATCGGCTTTAAGAGGCCGATACGATCGTAGTAGAGCAGTGTCGCCCTGGAGAGAGCAAAATCTTTGGCAAACCGGCTGATCGTTTTGGGCTGCATACTCAATCACTCATTTGAAATAAAAGAAACCTTAGACTTCGCCACAACCGCTATTCAACCGCCACTAGCAGAGACTTAGATCGGCATCAGATCGGGTTCCACCCACCCGGAACGGGCCATACGGCTGTTGAGGCAATCTTCGCTGTAGTGCCGTGCCAGCACAGCCTGGGTATCCTTCAGCAAGTCTCTATTCTCCAGCAGAAAATGGCCAAAATCCCGATAAGCCGTCACTTCCATCCGTCGCGCCATGATGCGCATCAAAGCCTCGGTCAGTGTGTAGTTAAACTTGCCGGGTGCACCGAACTTGAGCGCCAGATCACGGATACCCTCACACACCCGCTTGTTGGCCTCCACAAAATCGTAGTGGTTCAGATGCAGCCACGCCATGCGGAGATGGCCCAGATGGTCGAACTCTTCCGGACCAAGATCGCGGCGTTGGAAATGATCGAGATAGGTTGTATCGTCAAGCGTCATGATTCTCTCCCAGATTGAAAACCCGGGAGTCTAGGGTGTGAAGCTGTAGACGGGTCAAGTGTGCGTTTGGAGATTCACCACGCCATCACTTGTCGACCAAAAAGGAAGCACAAACAAGTCCGAACGTGTGTCAGATCCCTTCCACCAGACCAGGCGGTGAGACCGGCGTCTCCGGCTGCGTCAATGCAGGGCGATGTCCTATCGGCGGCAGCGCTTTCTGGGGCTCACTGGATGTCAGACCCAGACCGGCACGAAAACACTCCATGGCCTTTTCCGGCTCACCCATACGGTCGAGCAGCAATCCCAGTTGCTGGTAGGATTCCGGCGTCGGCTCGATAGCGATACTCGCCTCCAGATAGCTGCGCGCCTTACCCCAGAGCTTGTTCTGCAGAGAGAGTCTTGCCAGGGCAAGCAGCAGCACCGGGTCTTCGGGATAGCGCTTCAGCCAACCCTCAGCCACGGCCAGCTGACGGGAAGGGTCGTTCAACTCGATCTGGCCGTAGAGCACCACCAATTCGGTGTTCCAGTTTTTTTGCAAGGTTGAGGCGATGAGCGGTTCGGCCCGACCGCCGGCATCGAGTGTCATCAACATACGACAGTAGTCGATCAGCATCTCCTGTTCCTGCCGCAACGATTTGGGCATCGTCTGCCAATACTGCACCAGAGAATCGACGTTGACGGACTCCTGTTTCAGTCTCTCCCTGCAGACCTTTTGTTCAAGGGACAGAAACTCTTTGTCACCGATCACATGACGCCGTTTCAGGTCGGGAAGGATCTCTTCCAACTTGCGCCACTCGCCTAGGTTTTCATACAGCTTCTTCAACAACTTGAGCACGTAGTTGTGCTTTGGAGAGAGGGAGCGAACATGCATCAGCGTCGCCAGTGCCTGCTCATATTGCTGATGCGCCAGTTGCAGCTCGGCCTGGGTCAGACCTACGGCCACATCGGCTGAGGGCATGCTTTCATGGGCCAGATGGAGATAGTCATCCCTGCGTTCATGCGCGTCCTGCAGTTGGGCGGCTCGGGCGGCTGCCAGATAGTTGAGCAACGGCGTCTCCGACTGTCCCGCATGGCGTGTCAGGTGGCGCTCCGCCACTTTCCAGCGCCCTTCCGCCAGCTCCACGAGACCCCGGGTCAGAGATCGCCTCGCCCTTTGACTGCGTCGCTTCTGACGCCACACCGCAACATTTTCCGGCATGCGCCAGAGACGGGACAGCAACCTGATCGATATGTAGAACGTGAGGAAAAGTGCAATCAGGGCCAGTGTAAAGAGTGCCAGGCTACCCTCGATAGTCCATTGGCCATAACCGACGAGTATGTAGCCGTTGTCCTCTTTGACCCAGAGAGTGACTGTAACCGCGGCCAGTAGCGCCAGGAAGGCAGCGAACAGCAATCTCACAGCCCACCCTCCTGGCTGATACGCTGGCGTCTTGCCTGCAGAGCCCGCAGGGAGGCCGTGATATCGGGTAGCGCAGGCGCAATCTCCTGTTTGGCGAGGCCTTCAAGCTGCTCGCGAAAACCGACAACCGCGGGATCGCCCGATTCAAAGTAGGTCGTGGCCCAGTCAGCCGCTGACCCTAAATTCTCGGCATAGAGCGTCTGATTACGCCCCATCAGTGCCGCCTTGGCCGCTTCCAGCTTGAGGCGCAGGTTCTGCAGCAGGAAGTAGCGCTGCTCAGGCGGCAGCATGGCGCTGACGGGTCGGTCGTGATGACGGATCACCATCATGGATTTGAAACCCTGCCAGAAGTCATCGACTACCCGGTCCATGTCGAAGGACTCCCCTTCGGCCAGTGCCGGCAGATCAGGCTGCTCTGTTTTGACAGAGACCATAGAGACACCTTCATCCCGCAACGGCAGGGCTTCGACCTGGGAAGAGAGCGCCGCCAGCTGGGCACTGATACCCGCCACATCGACTCTCGGCAGTGCGGTCAATTGGGTGATCTCCCGTGCAACAAGATCGCGTACCGGCGCCCAACCGGGATCACCGGTGGCGCTGAGGCGCTCATCCGCCGATCTCAGCGCCTCC
Organism: Candidatus Thiodiazotropha sp. (ex Monitilora ramsayi); assembly: GCA_025655595.1. Lineage (GTDB taxonomy): Bacteria > Pseudomonadota > Gammaproteobacteria > Chromatiales > Chromatiaceae > Thiodiazotropha. The sequence continues at coordinate 83,251 of JAHXIO010000005.1, read as the reverse complement.
AGCGCAGTTGCCGGATCGGCCATCAGGCTCAGCCGATGGTTTGCCACCCGCAGCAGGTATTCGGCCTCGGCGACGCGCCATTGGCCCTCTTTGCCACCCAAACGCGTCTGAATCTCACTCAGTGAACGATAGAACTGATCTCCCGCCTGTTTAGCGGCCGTCTTGGCTTCCAGCAATCGCTGATGTTGCGCCGCCAGGGCATCACCCTGTTCCACGATTTTCTGTTTCTGCTGTTCTGCCTCACTTTGGGCCGCTTGAAGTTGTTGCGCCAACTTGACCTGTTCACTGTTTGACTGTTGCAGGGCGTGGTTGAGATCGAGCAGAGTGTTCTTCATATCAACCCAATAGCGGTAGCCAAATATCAGCCCGGCAGCCACTATGACCAGGGCCGACGCAGCCAGGATCATGGGAAGGCGCTGGGATGACTTGCCATTATCGGCATCCGTGATCACCTCGACCTCTCCTTCGATGGCATCTTCGTAATCGCTTGTGTCGTCGATTCCCTTATCGTTCTGCTCTTTTTCGCTCATAAGCTCTTTGTTGCTACCCTAATATGGGACCGTTGTTCCTTATCTGATAATGACTGCCGCCAGCTAAAGAGATGGCATAATCATAAATCAGTCTACCCTTTGTTTCCGCTGCTGCTGATCCCGGCGAGTCAGTGTTGTTCTACCCTATCCACCCAATCACAGATAGCAGCCATGATTGAGGTATCGTCCGCACCCTCCGCCTGCAGAATAGTCTTAAAACCCTTCACTTCTGCCGCCTCTCGCATCCGATCACTGATCACCAGAAGAGGCGTCTGTCTTAGCATCGGCCAACCTTCGTCACCGAGCATCCCGATCAGATTATCCAACACCTCGGCACTGGTGGCAGTGACCAGGTCGATGCTGTCACTCCAATTCCGCAGCAGTGGTGTACTGTCCGCATCCGGCCGCCTGCGCCGGTAGACTTCAGCATAACCTACTTTTGCCCCTCTCGCGCACAGGGTGTCGCCGAGAAGCGCCCGCCCCCCTTGCCCCCGCACGATCAGTACCTGCTGCCCTGCCATCTGCTGCAGGGCAGGTATCGCCAGTACACCTTCGCTATCGTATCGATGTTCGGGAATGAGATCGATGGGATACCCGGCTTCCCTCATTGCCGTTTCGGTTGCTTTGCCGACAGCGCAGAACCGATCGGCTTTGATATGCGTGCCGGACAAGAGATCACTCGCGTGGCGAACCGCATTGGGACTGATGAAGACCACCAGGTCATAGGCTTGATGCAACTGGGCAAGCGCCGATGCCCTATCACTGCCTGGAACGATCTCCAGCGCCGGAAACCTGACTGCCCGGCCACCCTGAGATTCTATCAAGTGACAGATGCCGGCGGACTGTTTGTACGCCCGGGTGACCAAAACACCCCTACCCCCCAAGTCACAGACCTTCATGGCAGCCTAATGCCTCAGCGGGAAATTCAAGCTTTCTCGTAGAGAGCCTTGAGGATCTCATCCGCACCCCATTCAAGCAGGCGTTCGGCCAGGCCTATACCCATGGCCTCCGCTTCGTTGGTCGCACCCTCCACTTCACCGCGAATGATATCGCTGCCGTCAGGTTCTCCCACCAGTCCGCGCAACCAGAGGTTGCCCGATTCGAGCATGGCATAGCCGGCAATCGGTACCTGACAACCCCCGTTGAGGCGCTGATTCATCGCCCGCTCGGCACGCACACAAACCGCCGTCTCTTCATGATGAAGGGGAGCAATCAGCGCATTGGTCTCGGTATCGTCTGCCCGACACTCGATGCCGACCGCGCCCTGGCCAATCGCTGGGAGACTCTGTTCAGGACCGATCAACGCCGTAATGCGGGATTCAAACCCAAGCCGTTTGAGACCTGCGGCTGCGAGAATAATCGCATCATATTCACCCTCATCGAGCTTGCGCAGGCGGGTGTTCACATTACCTCGCAGGGACTTGATCTTGAGATCCGGTCGCCGTTCGGCCAACTGACTCTGGCGACGCAGGCTGGAGGTGCCGACGCACGCGCCCTCAGGCAACTCATCCAGGTGTTTATAGTTGTTGGAGACGAAGGCATCCCGCGGGTCCTCCCGCTGCATGATCACCGGCAGATGCAGACCCTCAGGCAGCTCAACAGGCACATCCTTCATAGAGTGAACCGCAATATCGGCATCGCCGCTCAAGAGCCCTTGTTCCAGCTCCTTGATGAACAATCCCTTGCCGCCGATCTTCGCCAACGGCGTATCGAGGATCTTATCCCCCTGCGTGGTCATACCCAGCAGCTCAACCTCGATACCCGGGTGGGCCTTTTTCAGCTCTGCCGCCACATGCTCTGCCTGCCACATGGCCAGAGGTGATTTACGGGTGGCGATTCGGATGGTCTGGGACATGGTGGGCCTCGGGTTTGGGGTCAAAAAATCTGTTGGCGCTATATCAACTACGGGGAGATCTGAGCGGGCATGAAAATCTGCGTGCGGATCTAGGGCCTGTTAACACTAATCCAATGCGCCTATGCTAATGGCTGCGTCCGATTCAGGCAATTTTTCGACTGAGATTATTCCGCCGCAGGCGCCGCCGGCGGCCTCGCACTGCCGTAGTACTGGATGAGTGACTCCAACCCCTGTTCACCATGTCGTCTCACCAACCGGGCCAACGCATCTGACATCTCCGCATCCGCCTGGCTGATACCCAACAGATAGTCCTGCAGGGTCCACCGGATATAGTCCATCCAACGGCCGTTGAGTCGGGGGCTGCCTGGTTTCGGGTTTCGATTCACGTCACCATGACATTCCCGGCAGTAGAGACGGTGAAGCTGCCTTCCCTCGTGAGCCCGGTCCCAGTCCACACGCTGTTTATGCCGTTTGAAAGGCTGTTGACTGAAGTGGTCGGCCAGCAGATCCAGCTGTTCATCGCTATAGGCCTGTACTAGGCGCCCCATGATAGTGCTGAATCGGCCACCGTAGCGGTAGCTGCGCAGCACCTGCCGAAGATACTCGCGTGGCAATCCTGCAATGGACGGAATTGCCCCGGCCTGGCTGTTGCCTCCCGGCCCATGACAGGTGACACAGGCCTGTACAGCCAGATTCGGCACACTTGAAATAGCAGGATCGGGCGGCCTATCGTCAGCTGCAGATGCGGTAACGAATATCACCGCAAGACCGAACAGCCACTGGGAGAATCGGACTGGATATCTAGACATTAGGCGGGGTAAAGAGGGACACAAATTCAGGCATGCGCCATTGAAACACAAAATTGCGAGCCATAGGCTATCTCTTGAGCAGCCGCCGTACTTCCGGCAAATGGCGCCGGCTGATTTCCAAGGTCTCATCACAACCCCTGAGGACCGCCCTGGGCACCCCCTGGATTTTTTCCAGCCCGGCGAGACAACGGCGCCCAATCAAAGCATTGCGGTGGATACGAAGTAGCCATTCACCATATTTCTCCTGCAGGGATTTGAGGCTCTCCTCCAACAGCAGCTCACCTTCCACATGCCGCGCTACGACATACTTGGCCTCGGCCCGCAGGTAGATCACCTCATCCAGTGGCAGCGTCATCACACCCCCTCTATAGCTGGCACGCAGTTGAGGAACGGGCGCTTCAGCAACAGCATTGAGCTGGCTGCGGGTCAACCGCTGGCTGCGCTCCAGTGCCGCTATAAGACGCTCACGGCGGACTGGTTTCAGCAGGTAGTCCTGGGCCGCGGTCTCAAAGGCCTCCAGGGCATGTTCCTCATACGCGGTCGTGAAGACCACCGCCGGTGGCTGTTCGCTCTCCGACAGTAACCTGGCGGCCTCCAGGCCATCCATCCCGGGCATGCGGATATCCATCAAGACCAGATCGGCCCCCGCTCTGTCAAACTGACGCAGCGCCTCCTCACCGTTCGCCGCCTGCCCCGCCAACTCGTAGGGCGGACCCAACTCATCGATGAGCCCTGTCAATCGTTGACGTGCCAACTCCTCATCATCCACCACCAGAATCCTCATTTCGAATCAGCCTCCGGCATTGTCACATGCGCCAGGGATGGGGGAATACCAGACGCACCTGGTACTCGCCATCCACATGGGACTCAGTCAGTGTCGCTTCTATATCGAACACACCAGACAGTCGCGCGCGGATATTCTCCATTGCCAACTGATTACCATGGCGACGATTGACCTCTTCTGCGTCGGGAAGACTGTTGCGAATGCTCAGATTGACACGCCTGCGCTTATAACATCCCGAGATCGTGATCACCCCCCCATCAGCACTGGGCTCTATCCCGTGATAGACCGAATTCTCCAATAGAGGTTGCAGAATCATGGGGGGCATCATCGCCTGGTCCGGCAACTCACTCAAATCCCACTCGATCTGCAAGCGCTGTCCGAGGCGGACCTGCTCAATACTCAGGTACTGGCGCGCCAGCTCCAGCTCTCGCCCCAGACTCGAGGGTCGTCCCGCATCGCCAAGCGAAACACGGAAAAGATCGGCCAGATCTTCGACAATGCGCTCCGCCAATCTGGGATCGCTACGGGTCAGGCTGGCGATGGTGTTCATGCTGTTAAAGAGAAAATGGGGCCGGATACGGGAGTGCAACGCCTGCAATCGAGCACTGTTTTCCGCATCGGACTGACGACGCCAGAGGAACTGTAGATAGAGGTAGTGCAACACCAGCAGACCCACGATGGCGCTGATGCCGAGGGCTCGCAATAACAGTTCCCGGTCCGGATTGAAGAGCTCCAATCCCTGAGTCTGGTCGATCCAACCGGTCATCAGGCATATCAGAATCGTCATCGTCATCAACACAAGGAAGGCCGAAAGACCTGCCAACTGGTTACTCATCCGCAACAGATAACCACGCAGCAGACATAGCAAACCCGCAGTTGTCAGCCCGATCCACTGCACCAGCAGCGAAATCAGGCTCAGCTGTTTGAGAAACCCGCTCATCTCGTCAACGGAAGTGAGAGTGAAGAGGATCGCCAGCAACTCTCCCGTGACCACGACGGCGAAGACACTACGAATGGCACAGAAGTCAGGCAAAAAGAGAACCGGCCCCGGCCCCGAGGCGATCTCTTGCTGTTCAGATTGTCGACTGCCCTGCTTCATCGCTCCATCGCCTGTTATAATCCGGCCAGTTTTCGACTTTATCCAACCCAGGACATACCTTCATGAGCGACAGCCCCGCGCCTGCGAAACTCTGGTCCGGCCGTTTCAATGAGCCTACCGACGCCTTCGTCGAGGCCTTCACCGCCTCGGTGGAGTTCGATCAGAGACTCTACCAGTATGACATCCAGGGCTCCATCGCCCACGCCACCATGCTGGCCCGTCAGGGCATCCTGACAGATCAGGAGCGGGATGCCATTGTCCAGGGTCTTGAGCAGATCCGTACACGCATCGAAGCGGACGACTTCAGCTGGTCGGTGGCCCTGGAGGATGTTCACATGAACATCGAGTCGGCACTTACTGAGTCTATCGGCGACGCCGGCAAAAAACTTCACACCGGACGCTCCCGCAACGACCAGGTGGCCACCGATATCCGCCTGTGGCTGCGAGACGAGATCGAAACCCTGCGTGAGGCCATCCTGCGCCTGCAGACCGCCCTGCTCGAGAAGGCGGAGCAGGAGGCCGAGACCATCCTGCCCGGCTTCACCCATCTGCAGACGGCCCAACCGGTCACCTTCGGTCACCACCTAATGGCCTGGTTCGAGATGCTGGAGCGTGACCGGGAGCGCCTGGCCGACTGCAACCGGCGGGTCAACGTCATGCCCCTGGGAGCCGCCGCCCTTGCGGGTACCACCTATCCCATCGACCGCCAGCTGACCGCGGAGCTGCTGGGCTTCGAACGGCCGGCCGAGAACTCCCTGGACGCCGTCTCCGACCGGGACTTCGCCATTGAGTTTAGCGCCGCTGCCAGCATCCTGATGATGCATCTGTCGCGTTTCTCCGAAGAACTGATCGTCTGGTCCTCGGCCCAGTTTGGCTTTGTGGAGCTCTCCGACAGCTTCTGTACCGGCTCTTCGATCATGCCGCAGAAGAAAAACCCCGATGTGCCCGAGCTGATTCGCGGTAAAACCGGACGTATCTTCGGCCATCTTATCGGCCTGCTGACCCTGATGAAGAGCCAGCCCCTGGCCTACAACAAGGACAACCAGGAGGACAAGGAGCCCCTGTTCGACACCGTGGACAATCTCAAGGGCTCGCTCAAGGTCTTTGCCGAGATGATCCCCGCCATTACCTGCCGTAAAGATGCCATGCGGGATGCCGCCATGCGGGGCTTCTCCACCGCCACCGATCTGGCCGACTATCTGGTGCGCAAAGGCATGCCCTTCCGCGATGCTCACGAAGTGGTGGGCAAAGCGGTGGCTTTCGGGGTCGATGAGGGACGGGATCTCTCGGAAATGTCTCTGCAGGAACTGCAGAACTTCTCCGGCACGATCGAAGAGGATATCTTCCAGGTACTGACACTGGAGGGTTCGGTGGCCGCCCGCAACCATATCGGCGGTACCGCGCCTAAGCAGGTCCTTGCCGCCATCGTGCGGGCAAAGCTTCGACTCGGCCTGGAATGATCCGGCTCCACCATGTCAGCCTGCTGGTCGCCGATACGGAGCGCTCACTCGATTTCTATTGCAGCGTTCTCGGGCTGACACTGGACGAATCCCGCCCCGACCTGGGCTTTCCCGGTGCCTGGCTGAATGTCGGTGACAGGCAGATCCATCTGCTGGAGCTACCCAATCCCGACCCCGTCTCAGACAGGCCCGAACATGGCGGACGGGACCGCCATACTGCACTCCTGGTGGATGATTTCGAAACTGTACGGGACAAACTGGAACAGGCCGGCCTTTCCTATACCCTGAGTCGCTCCGGTCGGCGCGCACTCTTCTGCCGGGATCCGGATGGAAACGCTGTCGAGCTGATCGCGTCCTAAAAGGTCAGCCGCACCCAATAAATCGACAACCCTGCAGTTCGCGACCCTGTACGCCAGAGCCTGCACCGATCTCTATTGCAACTATTCGATATCGCCCCCACTCATAATGTAGAGATGCCCGACTATCTGCACCACAAAACCCGAAACACCCTGCAATCGGCCATCATGATCGCCGCCATGGCCGGTATCTGCGGGTCGATCGCCTGGCTGCTCGGCGGGCTGCCGCTGGCCATCTACACTATGGCGCTCATCCTCTTTATCTACCGACTCAACCCGGTGGCTTCGCCTGAGCTGGCCATGCGCCTGTTTCGCGCCAGACCCCTCTCAGCACACGAAGCCCCCATGCTCATAGACCTGGTTCAGGACCTGGCGCTCAGGGCCGGGCTGGAAAGCCCCCCCAAGCTCTACTACCTCCCTTCGGATGTGATGAACGCCTTCACCACCGGAAACCGAAAAGCGTCCGCCATCGCCGTCTCGGACGGCCTGCTCAGACGGCTGGAGTGGCGGGAACTGCGTGGGGTCGTGGCCCATGAGATGATGCATATCGTCAATCAGGATACCCGATTGATGGCATTCGCCGACCTGGCAGGCAGGCTCACCGGCTTTCTCTCCATCACCGGACAGCTCCTGCTGCTGATCAATCTCCCACTGATGATCCTGGGACAAACCACCATTCCCTGGCTGCCGATTCTGTTGCTGATCTCGGCCCCAAGCCTCAGCGCCCTGGTGCAGCTCGCACTGTCCCGCACCCGTGAATATGATGCCGATCTCGGTGCGGCGGAACTGACCGGCGATCCACTGGGCCTGGCCTCCGCGCTGAATAAGCTCGAGGCCCCGAAACACGGCCTGCTGGAGCGGCTTTTCCACCCGGGCCCGCGCATTCCAGACCCATCGGTCCTGCGTACACATCCACCCACCAACGAACGTGTCGGCCGACTGCTGGAGATGGCACGGTCGCAGCCGCCGGAGGCAGGCCCGGACTTCAGCGGCTTCGATCTCAGCCATTTACTGGCTAACCGGCCCTATCGGCCACGGTGGCACCGGAACGGCATGTGGTACTGACACAATTTCTGAGGAAACCGATAACACGGAATGTAGTGGAGGAAATCACGGGTTACACTATGCGGTCCCATCCACCCAGTAAGAGAGACCCCATGTCCAAAGACAGCCTGGATAACCTCAACGCCCGCCTCAAGGCCTTCGCCCAGTCCCGCAATTGGGAGCAGTTTCATTCACCAAAGAACCTCAGCATGGCCCTGATCGCCGAGTGCGCCGAACTGGTGGAACACTTTCAGTGGCTGACCGAGGAGCAGAGCATGAATCTGCCGGATGCGAAGCGGGACGAGGTCGCCCTCGAGATGGCCGATATTCTGATCTTCCTGATTCGCGCTGCCGAGAGGCTCGACATCGACCTGCTCGACGCCGCCGAGAGAAAAATCGCGATCAATGAATCACGCTATCCCGTGGAACGAGTCTACGGCGACGCACGCCGGGCCTCCGAGTACGCCGGCACTGAAGAGGATTAACCGCACCGGTGCGCAAATGGCCGCCAATCACTCCAATTCCACACATTTTGTGTAACTTCTAACCACGTTCTCCACAGATGGTCGCTCTTTCCCCAATCTTTATGGGGTGGAGCCACGACGTCCTGAGCGCTATCTTTAGCCCTTAAAAGACCATTACAACGAGATAGTTTTTCCATGGGAGTCGATATGAAGCGGTTTCAGTGCATCGTTTGCGGTTTTGTCTATGACGAGGCAGAAGGCCTGCCAGAAGAGGGTATTGCTGCCGGCACCCGCTGGGAAGACGTACCTGAAGATTGGGAGTGCCCGGAGTGTGGCGCCAGCAAAGCCGATTTCGAGATGGTGGAGATGGTCGCCTGATCTCTACTCCTCTCCTGTCCCGTTACGGCAGGCTGACAGGCGCTGTTGCATCGCTTTGAGACCTAGCTCCCTCAGCAATGCGATATTCCTCTCGGGAATCGCCTCCGGATCCTTATAATTTTCCAGTGCCCGTGCCAATGGCGCCTCCCGTATCAAATGAAACATCGGGTAGGGCGAACGGTTGGTGTAGTTTGCGGGATCGTCCTCATCGGCATCCTCGAAACGGTATTCCGGGTGAAAGCTGGCCAGTTGCAGTATTCCCTCCAGTCCGGCCTCAGGTATCACCGCCTCTGCAGCGGCAAAGAGATCCAGATAGGTCTCAAAATCGGTTAGCCCCAGAGGCACTACGAAGAGGGCGGTCTCTGCCGCTGCCTCCGGCAGACCGATCAGTGTTTCCATCTCCGCCAGCAGTTCACGGTAGATCTCTTCGGGCGTCTCTGCTCCACAGAGCCGATAACGAATCCGCTCCCCCTTCATCGGCGCTGCCGCGAAGGGACAGAGGTTGAGGCCGACGACGGTCTTCTCGACCCAACAGCGTGTGGCGGTCAGTTCGGCTGAATCATCCATCTCAATCCACTACCTCCACCGGCATATCGAGGGCCAATTCGCCCGTGCCCTCATGCACGAGATTCTGGCCGAAGAAGACCCGGTTGCCTTCTCGTCGATAACCGGACAGTGTCTTCAACGGTTCACTGCCGGTCTCACCGGTACCGGGATCCACGGTTGTAATTTTACAGCGGGAGCAAGGCTTGACGACCCGCAGGGTCAAATCACCGATCCGTATCTTGCGCCAATGATCCTCCGCATAGGGCCCACAACCCGACACCACCAGATTGGGCCTGAATCGGATCATGGGGAGGGAATCCGTCAGACGGCTGTTGAGGTCGTCCAATGACGCCTGAGAGATCAACAGCAGGGGAAAGCCGTCGGCGAAGGCGGTACGATCCCCTTGTGTGGCATATTTGGGATCCACCTGTCGCACCGTCTCATCGGCCATATGGACAAGACGACAGGGCCGGTTCAGAAAATCACTCAACCAGACATGAACCTTATCTGCACACAGCTGTGCCGGACAGCGATCATTCCATACCCGGACATGTATCTGGCCCCCTTCCCGATCCGGTTTCTCGAGCGTAATCGACGGCATGCCCGGCGCCTGTAACTGCAGGCCCTCACCCGTTATCTCCGTTCCGATCAAAGTCATCCTCGGCAGTTCTCGTTGTGTGAGGAACTCCCCATCCGGGTCCACCACCATCCAGCGACGATCGTTTTCCAGGCCAAACGTGTCGACTCTTGCCGCCTGCAGATTCTCACCGGCAAGCGACTTTACCGGATACCGATAGATGGCTGAGAGTCGTAGCTTGTTCATGCTGATTGCCTTAGGGCCTGTTAACACTAATCCCATCGCCCCTGCTGGGACTATTTATTCGTCCGGCAAGGCAGGATGAGCGAATGATAACGCCGCTGGACGGAAAAATAGCCCCAGCCCTTCGGGTTGCGCCCCTAAGGAAGTGCCCTTGGGGTGCGCCTGAAAAAGCGTCACTCCGCGTTGCTCGTCGTTCATTAGGAATTACCAAACCTCTCTCCTCGCGCCCGAAGGAAGTGCCCTTGGGGTGCGCCTTGATTGGCGCTTTTTTAGGTGCAACAGGGACGATGGGATTAGTGTTAACAGGCCCTAGGAAACGGGGTATTACATTTGGCATTTTTTACTTCATTCCTGAGGAAACTGGCCGATAACCCATGGCAGACCACAAATAATCGCTGATGAGTTGCCTTGCCCGGTGGCGTGTCTGGAGGAAAATGCATGGATATTGTGCCCTATCTGAAACTGATGGTTCAAAAAAACGGTTCTGATGTCTTTTTCAGTACCGGCGCCGCACCCCATCTGAAGGCGGAGGGCGAGACACGTCCCATCGGCAGTTCACCACTGCAACCCGGTCAGGTCAGGAAGCTGGCATACGGCATCATGAGCGATGACCAGATCAAAGAGTTTGAAGCCACCTTCGAGTGCAACCTGGCCATCTCTATTAACAACCTGGGCAGATTCCGTGTCAACGTATTCAAGCAACGCGGTGACGCCGCCATGGTCATCCGCTACATCAAAGGGGTGATACCGCCGGTCGAGAAGCTGAATCTGCCTGTGATCCTGAAAGACCTGATCATGGAGCCCCGAGGTCTGATTCTTGTGGTCGGTTCGACCGGTTCCGGTAAGTCCACCACCCTGGCGTCGATGATCGAACACCGCAACCAGAACCGGGCGGGACATATCCTGACCATCGAAGATCCCATCGAATATCTCTACACGCATAAGAAATCGGTGGTGGATCAGCGCGAGGTGGGCATCGATACCCTCTCCTACGAGAACGCCCTGAAAAACGCCATGCGTGAAGCGCCTGATGTGATTCAGATCGGCGAGATCCGTGAAATGTATACCATGCAGCACGCCATCGCCTATGCGGAGACCGGTCATCTCTGTCTGTCGACACTACATGCGAATAACGCCAACCAGGCCCTGGACCGCATCATCAACTTCTTCCCCGACAGTGCGCACCAACAACTCTACATGGACCTGTCGCTAAACCTCAGGGCGGTTATCTCCCAGCGCCTGGTCAAGGGCAAGGACGGACAACGCCTGCCCGCTGTTGAGATCATGCTGCTGACCACCTATATCTCAGAGCTGATCCAAAAAGGCGACATCCATGCCATCAAAGAGGTGATGGAACAGGGTACCGAACGCGGTATGCAGACCTTCGATCAATCCCTCTACGGCCTCTATCAGGAGGGCAGGATCACACTGGAAGAGGCACTGGCCCACGCCGACTCCCGCAACAACCTGTCGCTCAAGATCCGCCTCTCCGATACGGGTGGGGTCGAGGCGCCCGGCGGTTTGGGAATGGCGGAAAACGAGTTCTGACAGGTACGGTGGGGAAGGGCCCCGCCCCACCAAATCAGGTCAGAAACCCAAACGGGTATTCATTTCGCATCGCCCTCCTCGACGATGTCCTGATGCAGATATCCCGCAATCCTGTCAAGGTCTTTAGATTTCTCCTGGTGCTGGCAATCGTCGGCTTTCCGTCGGCATAATAGGGTTTTTTTACCCAGTTACACGGGCTGACAATATGCCGGAACCAGAAAAGAAAACTTTACCAAGTCAAACCGACTCCTGTAATTCGCTGATGGATCTACCGCCTCTCGGCCTGGACGAAGCGGCAATCTCATACGACTTTCGGCGCTATTTCGCCCATACACTGGGTCGGGACAACCACTGTACCTCCAGCCACTACCCCTACAAGGCACTGGCTTTCGCCATCCGCGACCGCCTGGTAGAGCGCTGGAAGCTGACCCGTGCCGCCTACGAAGAGAGCGACTGCAAACGCACCTTCTACCTCTCTCTTGAGTTTCTGATGGGTCGGGCCCTGAGTAACGCCATGCTCAACCTGGATGTCGGCGAGTCCGTAAGCCGGGCATTCCAGGAGCTGGACATGGATCTGGAAGATATTCGTGAAAGTGAACCCGATGCCGGTCTGGGCAATGGCGGCCTTGGCCGACTGGCCGCCTGTTTTCTCGATAGCTGCGCCACGTTGCAGCTACCGGTTAGAGGGTACGGACTGCGTTATGAATACGGCATGTTCCGTCAACACATCGCCAATGGCCAACAGGTCGAGGATCCTGACCACTGGTTACGTGACGGCAATCCCTGGGAGCTGGAACGGCCTGAATACACCCAGCGCATCAAGTTCTGCGGACATACCGAGCATATCAACGGCAGGGTTCGCTGGGTCGATACCCAGGACGTACTGGCCGTCCCCTATGACTTGCCGATTCCCGGCTACCGCAACGGCACTGTCAACACTCTGAGGCTCTGGAAGGCGGCGGCGACAGACGAGTTCAACCTCGATGAGTTCAATGCCGGCAGTTACACAGAATCGGTGGAAGCCAAGAACGATGCCGAGCACATCACCATGGTGCTCTACCCCAACGACGCCAGTGAGAACGGTAAAGAGTTACGCCTACGCCAACAGTACTTTCTGGCCTCGGCCAGTCTGCGCGACGTGATCCGCGAGTGGCTCGGAAGCCACGACAATTTTGATGACTTTGCGGACAAACACTGCTTTCAGCTCAACGATACCCACCCCAGTATCTCTGTGGCTGAACTGATGCGGCAGCTGATGGATGAGCACGGCCTGTCCTGGGAGCGGGCCTGGCAGATCACCAGCAGCACTATGGCCTACACCAACCATACGCTCCTGCCCGAGGCGCTTGAGCGCTGGTCGGTGAAACTCTTCCAGTGCCTGCTGCCGAGACTGCTGGAGATCATCTATGAGATCAACGCCCGCTTTCTCAGCGAAGTGGCCCTGCACTGGCCCGGAGATACCGACCGCCTGCGCCGCATGTCGCTGATCGAAGAGGGTCATGAACCCATGGTACGCATGGCCTACCTCGCCATCGTCGGCAGTTATTCGATCAACGGTGTGGCCGCGCTGCATACTGAGTTGCTGAAGAAAGGCCTGTTCCACGATTTTTATGAAATCTGGCCCGAGCGTTTCAACAACAAGACCAACGGCGTCACACCTCGACGCTGGCTGGCTGCCTGCAACAAGGATCTACGACTACTGTTAGACGAGACCATCGGTAACGGCTGGATCTCCAATCTCCCCGCACTGACCAAGTTGGAAAAGATCGCCACAGACGCCGGTTTCCAAAGAAAATGGCAAAAGATGAGGCTCGCCAACAAAATGCGACTGGCGAAGATGGTCAAGTTTGAGTGCAACGTCGACTTCGACACAGATGCCCTGTTCGATGTCCAGGTCAAGCGCATCCATGAATATAAACGCCAACTGTTGAATATTCTGCATGTCATTCATCTCTACAATCGCATCAAGCGGGGTGAAACCGACAACTGGACTAAGCGTTGTGTACTGATCGGCGGCAAAGCCGCGCCGGGCTACCACATGGCCAAACTGATCATCAAGCTGACCAACAATGTGGCCAGGGTGGTGAACACTGACCAACAGGTGGGCAATCTGCTCAAGGTCGCTTTCCTACCCAATTATCGGGTCTCGGCCATGGAGGTCATCGCACCGGGTACCGACCTCTCTGAACAGATCTCGACAGCAGGCAAGGAGGCATCGGGCACCGGGAACATGAAGTTCATGATGAACGGCGCCGTCACCATCGGTACATTGGATGGCGCCAACATCGAGATCCTGGATGAGGTGGGAGAGGATAACTTTTTCCTCTTTGGGTTGACCACGGAAGAGGTTGAAGCGGCACGGCACCACTACATGCCGAACGCTATCATTGAGCAGGACATCGATCTGAAACAGGTCATGCTGCTGCTTGAGAGCGGACATTTCAATCAGTTCGAACCGGGCATATTCGATCCCATCATCGAATCGATCCGCAGCCCCTACGATCCCTGGCTCACAGCCGCCGACTTCCGCAGCTACGTGGATGCGCAGAGGCAGGCAGCCGAGGCCTTTAAAGATACAAAACGCTGGACCCGTATGAGTATCATCAACAGCGCAAAAAGCGGCCGTTTCTCCACCGACCGGACCATGGAAGAGTACAACCGGGATATCTGGCGCCTGGAAAAAGTGGCTCCCATCACTTAAGCACAGCGAATGACGACAAATGATGAGATACCCTGCTGGGTCTATCGCAGTCCCCGCAAGGAGGAGATGTACCTCTATCTGCCCGTAGAGGATGACTTCAGCGCACTCCCCGATAGCCTGTTACAGGGGTTCGGTACACCGGCCAAAGTCATGCAGTTAACGCTCTCTCCGTCACGAAAACTGGCACGGGAGGATGTCATAAAAGTCATGGAAAACCTGCAGAACCAGGGATTTCACCTGCAGATGCCGCCAAAAATGCAGGTTGACCTCTATGAGGGTGATTAAGCAGAAATGTTCAGTAGTGAGGCGGTGGCGGCTCGGGGTCGTTGCTTTCGAGTGGTGACGGGGAGAGCGACTGCATACGCTGCTGCAGCGTCTCAAGGGATTCCGTCAACCGGTCGATTCTGCTCTGCTGCTCCGCGATGGTCTGGTTGAGTGTATGGATCGCATCTTCCTGAAATGCCAGGCGAGTCTCCAATTCAACAATACGCTCTTCCACAGATAGCACCTACCGGTTGAGTCAATCTTTCGTTATCAGCCTTTCGGATAGCGGTCGTCGAGATTGGCCGGGCAGAGTACATTGCGCATGATCCCGATCAGATCCAAAAGCTGGTTGTTGCGGATGCGGTAGTAGATCCTGTTGGCCTCTTTTCTGGAAACTACGATGTTCTTGTTTCGCAGCTGCTCCAGATGCTGGGAGATATTGCTCTGGGAGGTTCCCGTCCGTTCCACGATCTCGCCGACCGAGAGTTCGCTGTCTCCCAGTGAGCAGAGGATCTTCCAGCGCAATGGGTGCGCCATCGCTTTGAGTGCATTGGCTGTCAGTGAAGTGTCTTCTTCGGGAGACATCATGGGATCGCTTGGCTGACTCATTATTAAACTCCTCTGGAGACGGTGTTTTCTGTCTCCATTTCTCGAATATAGCCGGTCATATCCTTGGCGATACAGATAATATGGCTGATATTTCCGGCTTTGTCTTTGACCGCAGTTCGAGAAAAAAGTATGGGAACGCGACGACCGTCCTTGGCAATGAAACGCGCCTCGATGCGGCTCAAAGCACCGGTGCGGATCAACGCCTCGAGCCAGGTGCCGAAAAAGGCGCCGGCCTGATCCTCCTCCTCCTCTTCGAAAACATCCCCGATGGAGAGCGCCAGGAGATCGGCCTCGCTGTAGTGCAACATCCGGCACGCTGCCGGATTGGCCGATTCGATACGCCCCTCCGGATCGAGTACCAGAAGCGCCTCTCCCATGTGGGTGATGATATTCTCCAGGTGCTGCTTCGCGGCGGCCAGTTCGGCGGTTCGCTCCGCCACCTTCTGCTCAAGAATTCTGTTGAGCTCCCGTTCCTTCTCGATCAGCCGGAAGTAGGTGCTGATCTTGTTCAGCAGCTGATTATCGTCGATCGGTTTGAGCAGGTAGTCGACACCACCCACTTCGTATCCCTTCTGCTGAAACTCTTCGGTCTTGAATGCTGCTGTGAGAAAAATGATCGGGATGTCCTGGGTCTTTTTGCGGATTTTCAGCATGGAGGCGGTCTGGAAGCCGTCCATCTCCGGCATCTGCACATCGAGGATGATCAGGTCTATACCGGGTTCCTTGATAGCGATATCGAGGGCCATTTGACCCGAGGTGGCCTCGAAGATCTCCACGTCCATGTAGCGCTCGATCAATGTACGCAAAGTAAACAGGTTATGCTCATGATCATCCACGATCAGGAGTTTGAAGCCGGAATATCTTTTCATACGTCTTTTCGAACTGCCTCAATCAATACAACGTTCAGCCCTGTTCCATTCGCTGTTAACAGATGTTAACCCTCAATTTTCACCGATAAAGCGCTGAATGGTCTGCTTTAGGATCTCAGCATTCAGAGGGTCCTCAAGACACCCATTCGCGCCCAGGTCTAGACAACGAAGGCCGTCTTCTGTTGCCGCATCAACCCCCATAGCCATTATGGGGATTGCCTTCAGATCCATCGTTTCACGGATCTCTTTGATCGTATCATAGCCATCCTGCTCCGGCATCATGAGGTCCATCAACACAAGAGAGAAAGCGTTGTCCTCATTGAGCGTCTCAATCGCCTCCTTCCCGTCACCCGCCGCGACCACTTGAAACCCCCAAGCCTCCAGTTGCGGCGTGAGCGACAACAAGTTGTTCAAGTCATCATCCACCAGCAGCACCCGATGACCGCTAAATGGCGCTCTATCCCTGACACTGGTCTCCAGCCGCTTTCCACTCACAATCGCACTTTTCAACAGTTCGTCAGAATCCTCCGGGCCAGTATCACGCTCAGCCTCATTGAACTCAACCTGTTGCTGCGACAGACCCTGACGGTCAAACTCCAAAGGCAGGCAGAGAGTAAACACAGCTCCCTGACCTTCTTCACTGGCCAGGGTGATCTCCCCTCCCAACAGATGCGCCAGCTCCCGACTGATACTCAAACCCAGTCCAGTGCCGCCATAACGACGGCTAGTTGAACCATCGGCCTGCTTGAAGGCCTCGAAAATAAGCTTATGCTTGTCACTGTGGATGCCGACACCGGTATCTTCGACCGCGAAACAGATCTGCTGCCCCGCTTCAGTCTGCCGATAGAGTCGCAGTATCACCCCCCCCTTCTGGGTGAACTTGAGAGCATTGGAGAGGAAGTTTTTCAGGATCTGCCTGACCTTCTCCTGATCGGAAACAAAGTGCTCCGGCAATGATTTGTCGTATTCCAGTTTCAAATCCAGTTCTCTGGCCTCAAACTGAGGTCTGACCAGTTCGACCAGGTCTTGCGCCAACTGCTGCAGGTGAATCTGCTGCAGACTGAAGCTGGCCTTGCCAGCCTCGATCCTGGAGAGGTCGAGGATGTTGTCTATCAGCGCCCGCAGGTCAGTTCCGGCATCATGGATCACCTGCAGCTGTCTCTGTTGTTGCGGATTTAGCTGCTCACCACCCTCATTAAGCATCTTCGATAACAGCAGAATGGAGTTTAAGGGTGTACGTAGCTCGTGACTGACATTGGCGAGAAATTCCGACTTATAACGGTTGGACTCCTCCAGTTGACGCGCATGCTGCCGTTTCGCCTCAGCCTGCTCTGCATGCGTCTCAGCAAGCGCACTCAATTGCTCCCCCAAAGCCTTGAACTCTGCCGGGCCCCGCCAATTGAATCGCACCGGCGCATTCTCCCGCAGCATCAGACCCACTCCGTCTCGCAGCTTCTTGCCGAACTGCTCCGCTCTCAACGCGATCCATCGGGCAACCAACAACAGTACGATCAGAGAGATCACCACGATAGTCATGACCCGACTGATCAGAATATTGCGGAACTGATCCAGTGGTGAGGGATCCACCCGTCGCCCGACCCATAGGGGCCCCGACCCCTCCGTGGTAAACATCGGCACCCAGATGATCTGCTGGCCTTGGCTCTCCCACAGCGCCAGCTTTCCCGAAGCAAAGATCTCTGTCAGACCGTTAAAATCAGCGAAGGCCTTGGTCTCCTGGACGCCTGCCAGCCGGTCCTCCAGATAGACGCCGTCACTGGTCACCCAGAGCGTATCCCGATAGGCCCGTGCCATGCCTCCCACATCGATGTTGATGACGACTGCACCCAAGGGCCTGACTCGTTCCTCCTGATCGGGCCCGATAATGGGGCTGATCATACGCAGGGTCATAAAACGGCGCGGATCTACCAGCGCCGCAGCGGGATTAAGACTGATCTTGCTCACCGCAACCCGCCCGAACTCCTGTTGAACGCTGCTGCGAAAAAAGTCGGCTCGGGGCATATCGGGCTTCTTGATCGTGGGCTCCCACTGCCTGTTACGGGGATTCAGCTCTAGCCAGAAACGGGGCTTGCCCTGCATATCAAGAAACAGAATCTGAAAAATATCGGGATGGTCGCGCAAGATTCGATTGATCCATTCGGCGTATCTTACCCGCGCCTGATCGATCTCCTCCTGGGTCTCTCCCCCTTCACCCAGGATCATCCCCGGCTCAGGCAACTTGGCCAGCAATCTGAGCATCTCGTGACGGCTGGCCAGATGCTCATCGAGATCACGAAAATCGGCACGCAGATTCTGCAAATGTGCCTTGTGGTAGAAAAACTCCAGACGATCCAGCACAAAAGGCAGATTGCTCAGGACCATAGCGGTCAGCGGCGCGAAACCGAAGAGAAAGAGCAGTATCAAGATCTGTGTGCGGAGTTTCACAGGAACCAGCAAATGCCTCTAGATTTTGCCAAGGGTCACTGACGTCGTGTTCCGGTCCGGCACATCCGCCATAAGATTTCGACGTTGACCAGGGCCTGTCAGCAGGCCCTAGTGGTCCATGCGGTAAATAAGGTAACTATCAGAGACCGGCCCACAAGCCTCAGCTGCGGTGTTGCACTCACTTGAATTGGCCTGCCAGTCCTGCGTTCGCGCGCCTTGCTGCTGAGGCTTGTGGGTCCGGCTGATTGTTACCTTAATTTACCGCATGGACCACTAACTGTAGTATACATGCTGTTTCGGCCTCGAAAGTTGATAAGCCCTGAATGCCTCTCCGAGACGTGCTCAGGCAATTCTTTTCACCATCTCCAACACCTGGGCTGCGTGACCCTTGGGCTTTACATCGTAGATTACCTCTCTGACGTTTCCCTCTTTATCGATGATGAATGTCGAGCGGAGTATCCCCATCCGTTTCTCACCGTTTTTCTCTTTTTCCCGCCATACGTCATAGGCCGAGCAGACCTCGCCATCCGTATCCGCCAACAAGGTCACGGTCAATCCGTGCTTATCACGGAAATTGGCGTGGCTGATGCAAGTATCGCGACTGATACCGACAACCTGAGTCTCCAGGCCGGCGAACTCATCCATCAGGTCTGAGAGTTCCACCGCTTCGATGGTACAGCCTGTGGTGTCATCCTTCGGATAGAAGTAGATCACCAAATGACTGTTACCCAAGTAGCCGTCAGAACTGACCATATGCATATCCGCATCAGGCAGGACGAACACAGGAGCACGGTCTCCGGGTTTGAGCATCTCATCACCTCCAATCTTTTTTTCGTCTTAGGGTCGTTTTAAAACTGCAAGATAGTAGAGACTCAGACAACGGGTCAACCTCCAGTGCAGACCATTCGGGAACATATTCTGATATCAAGCACGCACGGGGCTGACCAATGCCGTCAGAAACAGGCCAAGGTAGGCATAGTTCCTGAGAAGATGCATAATAGAGTAATTCAGGTCGGGAACTGATGGGCTACCGACTTCCACGGTTACACCGCCGCAATAGCGGCGGTTGTCGTCTCAAGGGATGACACTGGCTGGGCAGAGCCAGTAAGTGAAGGCAGATCAACATGTATGATGACTTTTACAAGCTCGATGGAAAACCCTTTCAGCTGACACCTGATCATAAGTTTTTCTTCAATAGTAAAGGCCATAACCGCGCCATGGCCTATCTCCGCTACGGATTGGAGCAGGGTGAAGGATTCATTGTGATTACCGGCGGCGTCGGTACCGGCAAGACCACATTGGTGCGCAATCTGTTCGATGAACTCAGCGGCATGAATGTCATGGCCGCGCAACTCGTCACCACCCAGGTCGATCCGGACGATATGCTGCGTATGGTCTGCGCTTCTTTCGGCCTGGCCCATGAAGGTCTCAACAAGGCCACTCTGCTGCACAATCTCGAGGCAATCGCCAGGGCTCGCCATGCCGAAAGCAAGCAGATGCTGCTGGTGGTGGATGAGGCGCAGAACCTGCCTGCCAGGTCTGTGGAAGAACTGCGCATGCTCTCCAATTTTCAGGTTGAGAGCCGAGCATTGGTGCAGACCTTCCTGCTCGGACAGGAGGAGTTCAAACGCACCCTGCAAAGCCCGGGAATGGAGCAGGTGAGGCAGCGTATCATCGCCTCCTACCACCTGGAACCACTCAGCCCTGACGAGACGGAGAAATATATTCTCCACCGGTTGCAACTGGTCGGCTGGAAGGAAGACCCCACATTCGATGAAGGTGTCTTCCGTATGATTCACGACTTCACCGGCGGCGTGCCTCGCCGCATCAATGCCATGTGCGACCGTCTGATGCTATTCGGCTGCCTGGAGGAGTTGCACCACCTGGAGAAGGATGCCGTCCTGTCGGTGATGCAGGAACTGGAACAGGAGGTCAGCTTCGATCCACCACCCGGCGAAGCCGATCTGCCGCAGGAAGCCGCTATTGAGGAAACCCCACTGGCTTCTGTATCCCCATTGCGCCCCAACAGCGAAGGAGTCACTACTTCAGGCCAGGTGGCAGCGAAACGTGCCACGTCGGAGCCCATGCCCCATGCGGATGAACTGATCTATCGAATCCAGGAGCTGGAAAAGGAACTCGATGGCCTGAAGCAGATAATGAGGAACGAGCAAAAACTGCTGCGGAAAGCGATTCTACTGCAGATGGATCTGGACGAGTTTGAGGATTTCAAATAGCGGTAAGGAAGAGGAGCGTCTCCCAAACGCTCAATCCAATGCGGGACCGATAATGGTATCAACGGGCTCGAAGCCTCTCGCCTCCAACGCCTCTGCGATATCTTCCCATCGGCAATTCTCATTACACTCCTCCGCCTGTGCGATGATACCGGTGGCAAAACGATACGCCTCGTTGCGATCCAGGTCGTAGGGGATTTTCACCAAGCGGATGCGATCGAACTTAATACTCGGCAAGACCATCATTTGATCGTTCATAACATCTCCGGGTCTATCTTGAGGGATCCATCAACTCTAACGGCACATAATAGACGAAAACGCCCGTCTGCTCACTGACACCGATCAGCTTGCCCCTATAGTGCAATAGAGACGCCCCATCTCAATCGGGCTGCTGGGACCACAGACCAACTCTGTCGCTGAACCCAGCACGATAGATCGACATTTTCCCACACCACTGGCAAGGCCAGGTCTTGGCCT
Source organism: Candidatus Thiodiazotropha sp. (ex Monitilora ramsayi) (assembly GCA_025655595.1). Classification (GTDB taxonomy): domain Bacteria; phylum Pseudomonadota; class Gammaproteobacteria; order Chromatiales; family Chromatiaceae; genus Thiodiazotropha. The sequence continues at coordinate 61,965 of JAHXIO010000005.1, read as the reverse complement.
TGTCGATCCAATAAGTGACGGCAGCTCCTAGTAGATCGGAAGATCACTGCTGCCCATCAGATATTCATCCACGGCTCGCGCACACTGCCGGCCTTCCCGGATGGCCCAGACCACCAAAGACTGGCCTCTGCGCATGTCACCGGCACTGAACACCCCATCGATGGAGGTCTTATAGGCAGTGTTACCCTCGGTGGCAGCCTTGACGTTGCCTCGCCCGTCCAGCTCGATACCGAGCTCTTCGATCATGCCCTCATGCACAGGATGGACGAAACCCATTGCCAGGGTCACCAGATCCGCCTTGAGTTCAAACTCTGAACCATCCACTTCAGACATCTGCCAGTTGCCTTTTTCATCCTTGTTCCACTCAACTTCGATGCATTTGACACCGGCCAGATTGCCATTGCCATCGTCGACGAAGGACTTGGTTGCCACCTGCCACATCCGCTCGCAACCCTCCTCCTGAGAGCTGGATGTACGCATCCGGTTGGGCCAGTTGGGCCAGGTGACGCTTTTATCCTCCTGCTCCGGCGGTTGCGGCAGAATCTCGAGCTGGGTGATAGAGGTCGCACCGTGGCGATTGGAGGTGCCGATACAGTCCGAACCGGTATCTCCGCCACCGATAACCACCACATGTTTGCCCTCGGCAGAGATAAAGTCCTCCACTTTGTCGCCCTGAACCCGGTGGCTGTTCTTGCTCAGAAAATCCATGGCGAAGTGAACACCGTTCAATTCCCGCCCGGGAATCGGCAAGTCGCGGGGCTTTTCAGCACCACCGGTCAAGACCACTGCATCGAACTCTTCCAGCAGTTGTTTGACGGGAAAATCCTCTCCGATATGGGTATTTGTCTTGAACTCAACCCCTTCGGTACGCATCTGGGCCATCCGTCTATCGATGGTTTTCTTGTCCAGTTTGAAGTCGGGGATGCCGTATCTCAGCAGACCGCCGATACGGTTCTGTTTTTCATAGAGCACAACGGCATGACCGGCCCGTGCCAGCTGTTGCGATGCCGCCATGCCTGCAGGCCCCGAACCGACGACAGCTACCCGCTTGCCACTCTTGTGCTCGGCAATCTGTGGTTTCACCCAACCTTCTTGCCAGGCCTTCTCGATGATGCTGTACTCGATGGTCTTGATGGTGACCGGTGCATCATCCAGATTCAGGGTACAGGCGGCCTCACAGGGCGCGGGACAAATGCGGCCCGTGAACTCAGGAAAGTTGTTGGTGGTATGTAACACGTCGATCGCAGCACGCCAGTCGCCACGATAGACCAGGTCATTCCAGTCAGGAATGATGTTATTGACCGGACAACCCTGATGACAGAAAGGGATGCCACAATCCATACAACGGGCACCCTGCTGGCTGACGCCTTCATCTGTCAGCGGGATGACAAATTCATTGTAATGATTAACCCGATCCGCCGCCGGCGCATAGGTGCGGTCCTGACGGGCGATCTCTTTGAAACCTGTTGGCTTACCCATGATTAGCGGCTCCCCTGACTGACTGCTGAAGCGGCACTCTTCTGTTGTTGCTGCATCTCTTTCAGTGCGCGTCGATACTCGACCGGCATGACCTTGACGAACTTCGGCAGATAACTATCCCAGTTGTCGAGGATACGCTTGGCCACGTCCGAATTCGTGTAGTGAAGATGCCTTTCGACCAGTTGCTTGAGTCGGAGCGAGTCATATCGCGTCATATCCCGGCTCAGATCCACCATGCCGTGGCTTTCCAGATCACCACCCTGGTGATCCAGCTCCTCCAGCGCAATGTCTTCATCCTCTATCGGCTCCAGCTCTACCTGGGTCATATTACAGCGATCGGAGAAATCTCCCTGCTCATCCAGCACATAGGCAATACCACCGGACATACCTGCCGCAAAGTTACGCCCGGTAGGTCCGAGACAGACCACGACGCCGCCGGTCATGTATTCACATCCGTGGTCGCCCACACCTTCGATCACCGCAGTGGCACCAGAGTTGCGCACGCAAAAACGTTCACCCCCAACGCCGCGGAAATAGCATTCTCCGCCGATGGCACCATAGAGGACCGTATTACCCACGATGATGTTCTCTTCCGCCTTGCTGATCTTCGACTCAGCGGGCGGGTAGATAACCAAGCGGCCACCGGAGAGGCCCTTACCGACATAGTCGTTACCCTCTCCCGATAGCTCCAGAGTAATACCCTTGGCAACCCAGGCACCGAAAGACTGGCCCGCAGTACCCTTGACCTTGATATAGATGGTGTCGTCAGGCAGTCCGGCGTGACCATACTTTTCTGCCAGTCGTCCGGAGAGCATGGTGCCGAAGGTACGGTTGTAGTTGTGAATATCGATATCGATCTTCACCGCTTCACCCCGCTCCAGGGCCGGCTCGGCCTGCTCGATCAGCACTTTATCAAGCGCCTTGTCCAGTCCGTGATCCTGCGACTCGCAATTGTAGATGGCAACCCCGTCATCCGCCTGTGGCTTGCGTAGCAGGCGGCTATAGTCCAGCCCCTTAGCCTTCCAGTGACTGATGGCCTTACGCATATCGAGGCGGTCCATCTGGCCCACCATCTCGTTCCAGCTGCGGAAACCGAGCTTGGCCATCAACTGACGAGCCTCTTCAGCCACGAAGAAGAAGTAGTTGATCACGTGCTCCGGCTCACCGGTAAATCGCTTACGCAGCTCCGGATCCTGTGTGGCGATACCGACTGGACAGGTATTCAGATGACACTTACGCATCATCAGACAGCCCTCTGCAATCAGAGGCGCAGTGGCAAAACCGATCTCATCCGCACCCAACATGGCGGCAATCACCACATCACGCCCGGTACGCATGCCGCCGTCAGCCTGTACCGAAATACGGCCGCGCAGCTGATTCAGCACCAGGGTCTGATGGGTCTCTGCAAGGCCTATCTCCCAGGGTGAACCGGCATGCTTGATGGAGGTGAGCGGACTGGCACCGGTGCCGCCATCGTAGCCGGATATGGTTACGTGATCCGCATGGGCCTTGGATACGCCCGCAGCCACGGTACCTACACCCACCTCGGAAACCAGTTTGACCGAGATGCGGGCCTTGGGATTGGCATTTTTCAGATCGTGAATCAGCTGCGCCAGATCCTCGATGGAGTAGATATCATGATGCGGCGGCGGTGAGATCAGGCCGACACCCGGCGTGGAGTGACGCACACGCGCGATCTGCTGGTTGACCTTGTGTCCAGGCAGCTGACCGCCCTCGCCGGGCTTCGCACCCTGCGCCATTTTGATCTGGATATCATCCGCATTGACCAGATACTCGGTGGTGACACCGAATCTGCCTGAAGCGACCTGTTTAATGGCCGAACGTTCCGGATTCGTGGAACCGTCGGTCAGCGGATTGAAACGCTCCGGCTCCTCACCACCCTCACCCGTGTTGGACTTGCCGCCAATCGCATTCATCGCCTTGGCCAGGGTCGAGTGAGCTTCATAGGAGATAGAGCCGAAAGACATGGCACCGGTAGCGAACCGTTTGACGATTTCACTCGCCGGCTCAACCTCGTCCAGGGGGATCGGCGCCTCTGCCCATTTGAACTCAAACAGTCCACGCAGGGTGAGCAGTATCTCATTCTGCTCATTGATCGCTTTGGCAAACTCCTGGTAGGTGTTCCAGTCATTGCTACGAACGGAATGCTGCAGCTTGGCGATGGTCTCCGGTGTCCAATTGTGATCTTCGCCGCGAAGACGGTAGGCGTAATCCCCACCCACATCGAGATGCCGCTTATAGATCAGCTGATCGCCGTAGGCCTTGTCATGCCACTTAACGGCCTCCGCAGCAATCTCACTGAGACCCGCGCCCTCGATTGTCGTGGTGGTACCGGTGAAATAGGCATCAACCAATGCACTGGACAGTCCCACCGCATCGAATATCTGCGCCCCGCAATAGGACTGGTAGGTCGAAATGCCCATCTTCGACATCACTTTTTTCAGACCCTTGCCGACGGCTTTGATATAGCGCTTCTGAGCCTCCGCGAAATCGAGCTCATCCGACAGGGTGGGCAGCTCACTCTGAATGGTGTCAAAAGCCAGGTAGGGATTGACCGCTTCGGCACCGTATCCTGCCAGGGTGGCGAAATGGTGCACTTCGAGTGCCGCACCCGTCTCCAGTACCAGACCGGACTCCGTTCTCAGACCCTTTCGGATCAGGTGGTGGTGTACTGAAGAGGTGGCCAGCAGCGCCGGGATGGCGATATTGTCCGCATCCACCTTACGGTCGGAGAGAATCAGGATGTTGTAACCCTCGCGCACCTTCTTCTCTGCCAGTTCACAAAGGGCCTTCAGGGCCGCTTTCATACCTTCAGCGCCATCGGCCACCGGATAGGTGATATGGAGCGTCTTGGTACGGAAGGCACCTGAGGTATTGTCTTCAATATGACGAATGCGCTCCAGGTCCTCGTTGGTCAGTACAGGCTGACTCACCTCCAGGCGCATATGGGCACCCGCATCCGCCAGATTCAGCAGGTTCGGGCGCGGGCCGATCAGGCTCACTAGGGACATGACCAGCTCTTCGCGAATCGGATCGATCGGCGGATTGGTCACCTGGGCAAAATTCTGCTTGAAGTAGGTGGAGAGATGCTTGGCCCTGAGAGAGAGCACCGAAGGCGGGTTGTCCGCTCCCATCGAGCCGGTACCTTCCTGGCCTGTCAGCACCATCGGGGTCAGCAGAAATTTGAGATCCTCCTGACTGTAGCCGAAGGCCTGCTGGGCATCCAAAAGATCATTCTCATCCGGTGCCATGGGGGCAACGTCGGACGGCAGCTCATCGAGATGGATCTGAGTCCGGTCAAGCCAATCCTGATAGGGCTTGGCCGTCGCCAGCTGGGACTTGATCTCTTCATCGTCGATGATACGGCCCTGCTCCAGATCGATCAGGAACATCTTACCGGGCTGAAGACGCCACTTTTTGACGATCTTCTCTTCCGGAATATCCAGCACGCCCATTTCCGAGCCCATCACCACCATATCGTCGTCGGTGATCAGATATCGGGCCGGACGCAGACCGTTACGATCCAGAGTGGCGCCGATCTGCCGGCCGTCCGTAAAGGCGACAGCTGCAGGGCCGTCCCACGGCTCCATCAGCGCCGCGTGATATTCATAGAAGGCACGGCGCTCCTGATCCATCAGCTTGTTGCCACCCCATGCTTCGGGTATCAGCATCATCATGGCATGGGCCAGAGAATAACCGCCCGCCACCAGGAGCTCGAGGGCGTTATCGAAACAGGCGGAATCCGACTGACCCTCGGGGATCAGCGGCCAGATCTTGGACAGATCCTCACCGAGTATCTCGGAGGCCATGGAGTTCTTGCGCGCCCGCATCCAGTTCACGTTGCCCCGCAGAGTATTGATTTCACCGTTGTGGGCGATCATGCGGAATGGATGGGCCAGATCCCAAGTGGGGAAGGTGTTGGTCGAGAAACGTTGGTGCACCAGCGCCAGGGCTGTGACCATGCGCTCATCGTTCAAATCCAGGAAGTAATCTCCCACCTGGTCAGCCAGCAACATGCCTTTGTAGACGATGGTGCGAGAGGAGAATGAAGTGAAGTAAAAGGAGTTACCGCCCTCAAGCTCCGCCTGGCGGATTTGGTTCTCAATCTGCTTGCGGATGACAAACAGCTTACGTTCGAAGTCTCCCTGGTTGGAACAATTGTCGCCCCGGGCCACAAAGATCTGCCTGACTACCGGTTCTGTAGGTTTGACGCTGTAACCCAGGCCCTCGTTATTGACCGGTACGTCGCGCCAACCGATGACCTGCTGTCCTTCTGCAGTAACCAGGCTCTCAACGGCCTCTTCACAGACATTGCGGCTCGCCTCATTACGGGGCAGGAAGAGCATGCCGATGGCGTAATCGCCTTCCGCAGGAAGCTCAAATGCTGTTACTGCACGAAAGAACGCATCGGGCATCTGGAACAGAATACCTGCCCCGTCACCAGCCTTCGGATCAGCACCGACCGCACCGCGATGGGTCAGTCGCTCAAGAATCTCCAGGCCTTGCTGGACAATCTTATGGCTCTTTGCCCCCTTAATGTTGGCAACAAATCCAACACCGCAGGCATCATGTTCATTCGCGGGATCATATAATCCCTGTTTCGGTGGTAAAGCACCCTGGCTCATTACGCAAACCTCATTTTGCCCGTCCCCACCTGACTGAAGTCATGCCGGAGATCTTGAGCAATCGCTGAAGAAGGAGTTATCGGCGACGATTCACAGCCGCCCGCATACATCTTAAAGAGACGCAGAACATCGTAGGATACTTGAGAAATGGATCCTAGACCAGTACACCGGGGTTATCCCTGACGGTTCGATAACAACCAAGGAGGTACTGTGCAAGTCAGGGTTAACCGGATCGCCTCAAATATCTGAGCCCCCTTCACAGTAACCAGGCAAATAATCACCTGCAAACAGAAAGGACATCTATTTTTTGAGCGCCAGCCGGCCCCCGTAAACCGCCAAGTACTTCCAAAAGTGGAAAACTACCCCAAGTCGTACTCTCCAGGCAAGCCGTAACCTTACGAAAATACTGGTTTATTTTTGCAGAGAGGCAAAAGATCTCGCCCAGGCACCACCAGACTGGACGGCCGGCGGCAGCTGTTTCACCGCCCCAAGCGCTGAATCCCTGTCTGGGAAAGCACCCCAAAGCAGTGGGTACCAAGGCTTGCCGTTTCGTTGGGTCTGTATGGTGAAGGCTTCACCTGACAGACCGTGCTTTTTGATAAACCCTTGTATCGACTTGATATTTCCTGCCGCAAGCAGTTGCAGCGTATAGTTTCCCGGCGGTTGGGACTCTACCCAATCCCGACCTTTTGTTGCTGAAAGTGCCATCACGCTGACTGCCTTACCCGGTGATGACGGCTTTATTCCCTCCATCGCAGCAATCTCTGCATCGTCAGATATCGGGGCTGTCGGTTCGGGCTCGGTTTTTGCTGTCAAATTGTCGTCTTGGGGCTTGCTCTGCACTTTTTCAGTATCGACAGCGTCCGCTACACCTTCCCCAGATACCTCCTCGACAACCGTTTCGCTATGGACGCTCTGTACAGGATCGCTCTCCTGCATCTCGACTGAAGCCATCTCCTTTTCAGGTTCATGAGACTGCGCCTCTGCATCAGTGCCCGGCTCTGCGGCCGTCACTTCAGGTTCGGGCAAGGTGGATTCGACGACGGACGCTGGCCCCGACTTCGCAGATTCGCGCTCATCCTCCATACCTGCCGTCAAACCGGAAAATGGCGGCAATTCAGGCTCCGCAAGCTTCTTACCATCATACGCAACGACACCGCTCTCCTCTGCTTTCATCTCGGGAGGGTGTATGTCGACAATCTGCGGCGGCTCGTGATCAGATCCATCTTCCGCTGGTTCGAACAGCCTGTTAATCGGCCCCTGAAATATCAATAACAGAAGCGCAACGGCAATCAGCGGAATCGCGCGATAGAATAAAGCCTTCTTTTCATGCCAAATAGAAGTTGAAACACTCTCCTGGTCTCCTCCGATCGTGGTCAGAATGGCCGTCGCCAACTGGCCTGGCACTCCGCCTGTTTCTCTGTACAGGCGTGTCAACTTGGCATCATCCAGCAGGTATTTATCCTCCAGATCTTCACTCTTGAATAGATACCGCATGAAGGCATCCGCCTCATCCCTGGTGAGCAGGGGCAAATCGATCACCTGTATGGCCTGCGGCGACATGATTTGCAGCTGCGGTGTAGACAGCAGCTTATCGATATCCTCATTGGCAAAGAGCACGAGGCTCACGAGTGGGGCACCGTCAACCTGTCGCTCATAGAGTCTCAGGAGTGTGATCAGGCTGGTGGGGGGCAGGGTTTGTGCATCATCCACCAACAAGACAGGAATGTCGCCGTGTTTTCTCAGCTGCTCAAAACGCTCATTGATTCGATCAAGATGCCTACCCTCTCCATCGGCCAAGCCGCTGCAGCGAGCAATATACGCCAGCAGCCGCTCCGGCTGCATCATGGCATCCGCAGTGAAATGACATATCACCCAGTTATCGGGCGCCAGAGACTGGAGTCGTGAAGCAAGCAGCGTCTTACCGCTACCGGACGGTCCTCTGACAAGCGGCACTAGTTCGCTGTTTTCGATCAGGTGTCGAATTAAATCGAGCCGTGCGACTGCCTCCGGTGTGGAGAAGAACTCTTCTGTCTCTGCCAAGATGTTATCTCACTCTTGAATGATTAACGGCCATATTCAGTGAGCGTTTCGCTCAGTTTCTCCATACAGAACCCATCCGTCACCGATGCCTTACCTATTCCTTGTAAAAGCACCAATCGCAGTTTTCCATCCAAAACCTTTTTATCTACTGACATCAGAGACAGAAAAGACTCCTCAGACATCTCAGCCGGTGGATCCGTGGGAAGTCCTGCACGAGCCACAAGTGTTCGGGTTCTCTCCAGTTCCAGCTCAGAAATCCACCCAAGCCTCAAGGACAAATCAGCCGCCATGCACATCCCGGCCGCCACCGCCTCACCATGCAACCACTCCCCATAGCCCATTCCGGTCTCTATGGCATGACCGAAGGTATGACCCAGATTCAGGAGTGCCCTTTGGCCGGCTTCCTTTTCGTCAGCGGCGACTACTGCCGCCTTACATCGACAGGATCTCTCGATGGCAGTGGCGAGTTTCTCTTGGTCGCGCGCCACTAGATCGTCCATTTCTCGCTCCAGCCAGTCGAAGAACTCCGTATCGGCGATCAAACCGTATTTAATCACTTCAGCAAGACCAGCCGCCAGCTGACGATTATCCAGGGTCGTCAGCGTTTCGGTATCAGCCAATACAGCTAGAGGCTGATAGAAGGCACCGATCATGTTTTTTCCTAGTGGGTGGTTCACACCTGTCTTGCCACCAACCGAGGAGTCTACCTGTGATAACAGGGTAGTAGGCACCTGAATAAATGAGACGCCTCGCTGGTAACAGGCAGCGGCAAAACCTGCCATATCCCCGATCACCCCACCACCCAGAGCCACTAAGGTGCATTGCCTGGAAAACCGACTTTCCAGCAGCGCAGTGAAAATTTTATTCAGCTCATCAAGTGTCTTGTATACCTCACCATCCGGCAAGACGACTGTTGACACATTGAATGACTTAAGAGCACTCAGCGTTTGCTCAAGATAGAGAGGCGCAACCGTCTCATTCGTCACCACCATAACCTGGCTACCCGGCACATGGCGACGATAATACTCCGCATCAGCGTGGATATCTTCCCCGATATAAATCGGGTAGCTCCGATTTCCCAGGTCGACAGTCAGTTCATATTTACACTTACTCAAGAATCAATCCACTCGGTTACCAATCAGTCAGATGACTCGATTTTCTTTACGATTTCACGCACTACCGATTGCGTATTGCGGCCCTCAGTCACAATGACCAGATCCGCAATCTGGCGATAAAGCGGTTCACGCAGCTCCAACAATGCGCTTAGTTTCGCCAGAGGATCATCTGTCTGCAGCAACGGGCGATTCCTGTCCCGATAGGTACGCTCATACTGCTGTTCCGGCGTACAGTGCAAATAGATGACATACCCACGGGATGACAGGTGCTGCCGGTTTACCTCTCTCAGCACGGCACCACCACCTGTGGCGACAATCACGCCTTCTCTCTGGGTGAGCTCATTAATGACATTTTGCTCTCGATTTCTAAACCCCTCTTCCCCCTCAAATTCAAAAATGGTGGGGATATCGACACCAGTTCTCTGCTGAATCTCATGATCGGTATCGATAAAATCCATACGTAACAATTCGGACAGCTGCCTCCCAACCGTTGTCTTGCCCGCTCCCATGGGACCGATTAGAAATAGATTTTTTATCTGCATGATTCTACTGATATCAATAGATTAGCGTATACAAAGAGGAGTGCAGGCTCTTTGGCGTATTGGCCTATTAAATAGTATCTCGCTTTTTTCCGCCACAAACAAAAAGGGCGTGCTGTCAGCACGCCCTTTCGTTTCGGTTCCTTGATGCTATCTTACTCGGAGTGTCTCCTTCAGGATTTTTGGTGTGACGAAAATCAAAAGCTCACTATTTTGGTCACGCTCCTCACTTCGACGAAAAAGCACACCGGCAAATGGAATATCACCTAAGAATGGAACTTTTTCTACATCTTTCGTTTTTGTACGCTCAAAAACACCACCCAACACTACTGTCTCGCCATTATCGACCAAAACCGTCGTTTCGATTTTTCTTGTGTCCAGGGGCGGCACGCCCAAAACGGAGCGAGAGAAGTCAGGACTGTCTTTGTTGATGACAAGGTCCATTCGCACTCTGTCATCCGGTGTGATCTGCGGTGTAACGTCAAGTTTCAATACAGCCTCTTTAAAACTCACTGTTGTTGCACCACTCGAGCTGGCTTCCTGATACGGAATTTCAACACCCTGTTTGATCGTGGCTTGATTTTGATCTGACGTAATCACTCGGGGACTTGAAATCACCTCACCCCGCCCTTCAGTCTGCATAGCTGTCAATTCAAGCTGAAGTAGGTAGGTACCCACTTTACCGACAAGAAAATTGACGCCTCCAGATGGAGCGGTGACCGGCAAATTCACCATTAAAGACTCCTGAGTCGATCCACCCGGGTTTTCTATGCCTGGGGATAGACCATTTGATCCTCCGACATGACCCGGCTCAGAGCCCGCCACTGTATAGTGATTACTACCATCTACAGTAATGTTATCCGTATCACCAAAACTTGCCCCGACTCTAACACCAAGATCCTTGGCAAAATCATTGTTAGCAACAACAATCCGGGACTCAATTAGAACCTGGCGCACAGGAACATCCAGCTTCTGCAGCAATCGCCTTATATCTGCTATCTTTGCAACCGTATCTTGGACTAAGAGTGTATTGGTTCTCGTGTCAACAGTGACATTTCCCCTTTCAGACAGAAGACGATTTTCCTCAGACTTTAATAAAGCCGACAAATCTTCTGCCTTTGCATAATTAACCTGGATGAAATCTGATCTGAGAGGCGCCAGCTCCTCTATTTTTTGCTGTGACTCCAACTCCAACTGCTCTCTAGCTGCAATCTCCTCTGTCGGAGCAACCATGATGACATTATCGACTTGCCGTTTCGACAGGCCCTTGGATTTGAGAATAATGTCGAGCGCTTGGTCCCAAGGCACGTTTTTCAACCGTAAAGTAATCCTGCCATCCACAGTATCACTGGTAACAAGATTCAACTCGGTGAAATCTGCAAGGAGCTGCAATACGGATCTGACCTCAATATCCTGAAAATTCAGGGATAGCCGCTCACCCGTATAGATCATGCGTTCTTTTTGTAACGCCTCTTTCTCCTCCCTGGACAATGATCTCACTTCCACGGCAAAAATCTCATTAGCCTGATAGGCTAAGTAGTCAAATTCCCCCGTTGGCAAAACTTCAACAACTACGTTGTTGCCAAGCTTCCTTGTCTCTACCTTAGTAACTGGTGTGGCGAAATCCAAAACATCCAAAGACTGTAGCAATGACGAATCCACGGATGCTTCAAAAAACTCAAGAATGATTCGGCCCGCCTCTTCTCGCACATCAACCGGGATCGCCGGATCACTTAGCGTAACGAGCACACGACCTTCACCATCTTCACCCCGACGAAAATCAATATTACGAATGTCGGAAGCAGCCACCATGGCTGGTTCTTGAGTTTTCATTCCTGAAGCCGCAGGTGTTGCAACCTCAGAAGCACTCTTTGCCTGAGCCAGTTGCGTTGCAGTTCCAGCGACATCCAATGTCACAATGACGTTATTTTCCTTTACCTCTGTCGTGAAACCCAAAGCTTGCGTTAAGTTTATTACCAGCCGAGTCCTGTTCCCTGCCTCGAGTGCGGTTACGCTATGTACCGGACCAACGCCGATAAGCTTTGTCTTATAGCCCAGCTCACTGGTCACGCCCATAAAATCAAGAGAAACACGGGCTGGGTTTTCTGTCGTAAATCCGACGGGTTCCTCAGCGGCACCGCTCATCCCCAACGTGAGCTGTACCCTATCTCCCGGCAGAGCCGAAAAATCGATGGACTTGAGTGTATTCCCACCCATCGCGGCATAAGGAAATATACATAGCATCACTAGGACATATGTCGAAACTGCCCGAATGCGAGCGGACCCGCAAGATGATCTATTCCAATACTGTCTGAGTGCCACTGGCAAACCTCTCATCTCGAATTCCCCTTGACTATTCCGCCAATGCTAGCGAAGCCTGACGCTCACTGTAACCGCCGGCACCATCCTGCACAATTTCGGTCAATTCAATCTTATCTTCTGTAATTTGAATGATCCGACCATGGTTCTGCCCCATATAGTTACCCGTCTTTACCCGATGGATGGTACCTTCCTTTGTCTTGACCAGGCCCCAGGTAACACCCGACTGTTCCAATATCCCGACCATGCGAATCGCGTCCAGAGTAAACCCCTCGAGTTCTTCTCGCCTACGATTGAAATCAGGCGAAATACCGCTCTCGGCCAACCTGGCCTCATCTGGCCTACCTTCTTCGGAAGGCACAAAGGGGTCACGTCGTCCTTGAGGCTCATAAACGAATGTGGTTATCTGTTTGATCTCAGGTAACGGATCTATCCGGCCCGGCGGTAGCGCCTTCTTTTCATCGACATACTGACGCAACTCATCAAGGTTCGAATTCGCGCAACCGGTCAATACATACATCAGAAACAATGATACAAAGACATATCCTATTCTTTTCACAGAATGACCGATCATTGTGATTCCTCTTCATCCAGGTAACGATAGGTCTTTGCGGTCGCCTCCAGTAGCAGCGCTTGCCTTCCGCTCTCTCTCTCCTTATTACCTTTCTGCTCAAGCATCTCCACATTATGAATGGTAACGATACGAGGCAACGCAGCCAATCCACTGATGAAATTACCAAATTCATGGTACTCACCAGTCACCTTGATCTGAATCGGCAGCTCGGCATAGAACTCTCTGGGCACTTCTGCCTGGGGCTTGAAGAGTTCGAACTCCAAGCCGGATGCCAAACCGGTTTGCGAAACATCCACTAACAGCTCCGCCACTTCAGTCCTGTTAGGCAACTGCCTCAGCATGGTACCGAACGACTGCTTCATCTCTTCAAGTTGCTTGCGGTATGCATCAAGATTGGCGGCCTTGGCTTGCTTTATCTCGAAATCTGTCCGCAACTGCATCTCCTTCTTCTCGACGCTATCCAGGCGCTTAAGCTGCTTTTCAGTATCGAGATAATACCCCGCTACCACGACCAGCACACAGGCAACCAGTACCAGCACAATTTTGACCGGCATTGGCCAAATGCCGACGTTACTAAAATCGAGTTCATTGAGCTCCTGCAGATTCACTTATCTCCCTCCCCTGCCTGGGTGAGCTGGCTTGCCGTGAGTTTAAAGTGACTGTATCCAGTACCGGTTTTTTCTTTACTTTCGATCAAATCAAGCTTCGGTTTACCGATCCACTCGGAAGATTCTATGTTACGCATCAAGGAAGAGACGCGCGCGTTAGACTGCGCCCGTCCCTCAAAAGCGACCTTATTGCCATCCTGAGTCACTTTATTGAGGTAAACGCCATCAGGCAGTGCCGTCACAATCTCATCAAACAAGTGTACTATCTGTGGACGACTACTCTGCAGTTCCTGAATCACATTCATCCTTGCCAGCAGATTCTGCTTTGTCCTGTCAAGCTCCTCAATCTCTCGGATTTGGCTCTCGACAGAAGAGATCTCTCTTTCTAAAAAGCTGTTACGTTGATTCTGTGCAGTGATTTGGCCCTCGATCAACATGTGAATGCCGAATACAGCCAAGCCGGACAAAACCACACCGGCAAGCACCATAAAGCCAAATTCTTGTTGTCGTTCTTTTCGCTCCGCTTCGCGCCAAGGGAGTAGATTAATACGCGCCATCAGTCAAAGCTCCTCAAGGCCAGTCCACACGCAATCATCAGGGCCGGCGCATCAGCGCTCAGCGCCTGGTGCTTCACCTTGGAAGCCACCGACATGTTGGCGAACGGATTTGCCACTGAAGCCGGTGTGCCCAGCTTCTCCTCTATCAGATCATCAACACCGACGATGGATGAGCTGCCGCCAGCCAGGATAATGTGGTCAACGTTGTTATACGCACTGGAGGAGAAGAAAAATTGCAAGGACCGGCTGACCTGTTGTGCCATCGCTTCCTTAAACGGGTCCAGCACCTCGGGGATGTAGTTGTCAGGCAGGCCTCCCTGGCGCTTCGCCATTCCGGCCTCTTCCAGTGAAAGTCCATAGCGTCGCTGAATCTCTTCAGTCAGCTGCCGTCCACCGAAGTTCTGCTCCCTCGTGTAGATGATCTTATTGTTGTGCAGCACATTGAGTGTCGTTGTTGTCGCCCCAATGTCGGCAATTGCGATAGTCTGATCCTCTCCATGCTCAGGCATCTGGTCCATCAGCTGCGAGCAGGCATTCTCCATCGCGTAAGCTTCTACATCCACTATATTCGCTGTCAGCCCCGCCATTTCCAGCGCCGCCACGCGATCATCAACGTTCTCGCTTCGTGATGCAGCCAGCAGGACATCGACTAAATCGGGATTCTTCTCGGAGGGCCCGGCAACCTCGAAATCGAGATTCACCTCTTCCAATGGGTAGGGAATGTACTGGTCCGCCTCAAGCTGTATCTGGCTTTCCAACTCCTGGTCGGACAACGCGGCCGGCATGGAGATCACCTTGGTGATGACCGCTGATCCCGAAACTGCCACGGCTGCATGTTTGGCGCGGGAACCGGATCGCCTGACGGCGGCCCGAATAGCCTCTCCAACAGCATCGACCTCAGCGATGTTTTTCTCAACAACGGCGTTGGCCGGCAAGGGCTCAACCCCGTAGGCCTCAACCCTGTACATCGCCCCATTACGTCCAGCACTTTTTGACAGCTCCAACAACTTGACTGTTGTGGAACTGATATCGATGCCCAACAAAGGCGGGTTTTTTCTTCCGAACAGTGACATGCGGTTTTTTTACCTAAACAATCCTTAATGCCGCAGAACTTGGCGAGGAATCTCTTTAACTAGAGTAAGTAACTATATAGCAGCAAATGATTTTTAAGTGAAGCAATTTTTTATCAATTAAGTTAAAAAAGCGCTCGACATTTTGCTAGACTATCACTTTTCCACACGGACCATTCTGGTCTCTCAGGCACACTCAATTCTGTGAACCAGCGCATGAAGTCGTTCTACAGACTCTTAAAATACCTCGTTTTATTCCTATTTGGGGCCTCTATCATCGGCGCCGGCGGTCTATATGGCGTCTATCTATACCTTGAACCCAAACTGCCATCCATCGAAACATTGAAGGATGTCCAGCTTCAGGTCCCCCTACGCATCTACAGCAGCGACCATTTACTTATCGCAGAATTCGGCGAAAAACGGCGCGAACCTCTGCGATACGAACAAATCCCCGAGCGGATGATCCAGGCCTTTCTTGCAGCCGAGGATGACCGTTTCTTCGAACACCCGGGTGTCGACTACCAGGGCCTGCTTCGTGCCGCCTTCCAACTCTTGCTCACAGGTGAGCGAAGACAAGGCGGCAGCACCATCACCATGCAGGTGGCGAGAAACTTTTTCCTCAGCAGCAAAAAAACCTACACCCGCAAGCTCAATGAGATATTCCTTGCCCTGAAGATCGAGCGGATGCTCTCAAAACAGGAGATCCTGGAACTCTATCTCAACAAGATCTATCTTGGCCACCGTGCCTACGGCGTGGGTGCCGCTTCTTTAGTCTATTACGGCAGACCGGTGGATAAACTTGAGCTTTCCGAAATTGCCATGATTGCCGGTTTACCCAAGGCTCCTTCAACGCTCAATCCGATAACCAACCCCGACAAAGCGCTGGTGCGAAGAAACTATGTCCTGAGGCGTATGTTCGATCTGGATCAGATCAACCACGCTGAATATGACGGCGCCAAAACTGCCGCCATCTCAGCCAAACTCCACCGGACACCCAGCGAGATAGAGGCCCCCTATGTGGCTGAAATGGCTCGCACCGAAGCGATCAATCGTTTCGGTCTGGATGCCTACACAGAGGGTTATACCATCACGACAACTATAGAAAGTCATCTCCAGGAGACCGCCAATCAAGCGCTGCGCCGGGCGATGCAGGCCTATGACAAAAGGCATGGATACCATGGTGCGGCTGCAAATCTGGCCATCAACGAAGATGTTGATAATGAGACTCTATTCACATTTCTCGAACAACAACCCGATGGTGCCGACCTCTTAAAGGCCGTCGTCACGTCGATTGACGAAAAAACAATTGATGTTCTGACGGAACAGGGTGAGACACTCACCCTGGAGTGGAATGCCCTGGAATGGGCCAGCGCCTATGTCAGTCACGACGTTAAGCAACCCCCTCCCAAAAAGGCCGATGAGATTGTCGGATTGGGCGATCAAATATACCTCTACCATGAGAACCCGGATAAAGGCGAACCCTACTGGCGCCTCGCTCAAATCCCCCAGGTCGCCGGCGCCATGGTCGCTATCGCGCCAAACAACGGCGCAATCAAATCCCTTGTGGGCGGCTACGATTTCTACCAGAGTAAATTCAACCGCGTCATTCAGGCCAAGCGCCAACCAGGCTCTGGCTTTAAACCCTTTGTTTACTCAGCCGCACTGGAAGCCGGCTTCACACCGGCATCAATCTTTAACGATGCGCCGGTCGTGTTTCAGGATGACACGATGGAGGCCGTCTGGCGTCCGGAAAACTATAGCGGCAAATTCTTCGGGCCGACCCGACTTCGTTACGCGTTGACTCACTCTCGGAACCTGGTCTCGATTCGGCTACTGCGCAAACTGGGCATCGGCTTTGCCATACAGTATGCCAGCCGATTCGGCTTCGATACCCGCGAACTCCCCCGCGATCTCTCACTCGCTCTCGGCAGCGGCGCCGTTTCTCCCCTGCAAATGGGCACAGGCTTCAGTGTCCTGGCCAACGGGGGATACTATGTACCGCCTTATATGATCGATTCCATCAGAGATAACAAAGGGGAGGTCATCTATCAGGCCAACCCCGTCCAGGTCTGTGATGATGAGATGCTGAAACAACAGGAAGAGTCGAGTCAGGCCAAGCCTGAAAACGAGATGAGCGAGAACACAGAACCCTTAGAACAGGAGGAAATCGCACCACGCTGCGCCAAACAGGCCATATCCGAACAAAACCAGTATCTCATGCACTCAATGCTGAGAGATGTGATTCAACACGGTACTGCCCGCAAAGCACGGGTACTTGGGCGTCGGGATATCGCTGGCAAGACCGGCACTACCAATGATCAGCGCGATGCCTGGTTTAACGGATTCAACCACCACATGGTCGCCATTGCCTGGCTGGGCTTCGATAACGTAGAGCCGCTGGGACGCGGCGAAGTCGGGGGTAGGGCAGCACTGCCGGCATGGATCGACTTTATGCAGGTAGCGCTCAACGGGATTGAAGAGAAGGTGCCCGAACTACCACCCGGAATGGTCACTATGCGGATAGATGTCGATAGCGGTGAGCCGGTTGGCGCGGGCAGCGGCAATGCGATCTTCGAAGTGTTTGAAGCGAAAAACGCACCCAAACCTCCTGACATCAGAACTCCGTCACAAAGCAGCAATACAATGGGCGGACAAACCGTGGCTCCAGCAGAGGATCCATTCTGACAACACCCGGATCTCAATGAAACGCGAACTGCAAAGGCGCATCGCCTATGAAGCCGCCCGCCTCATGACCGAGTATCAGTCTGATGATATGGCCTATGCCTGCCAGAAGGCTGCGGCGAAACTCGGCGTTTCCAGACGCCAACAGATGCCCACCAGAGATGAGATTGAAGAAGCCCTGCGGGAGCAGCAAAGGCTGGTAAGAGGAGACGAACAGCAACAGGCATTGCAGCAATTGCGCTTAAATGCCTTACAGGCAATGACTGCCCTGAAGCGTTTTCACCCCATACTCGTGGGCTCGGTCTTCCAGGGCACAGCGGACAATAACAGCCGAATCAGACTGCACCTGTTCGCAGACACACCGGAGGAGGTACTGTTTACCCTCAGCGACCTTCAGATCCCCTGGCTGGAAAGCCAGCGAACACTGGTTTTTCCCAATGGCGCGAGGGAGGATATCCCTGTATTTCAATTCAGTGCCGACGGCGCGTCAATCGAGCTGATTGTGATGTCGACCGATTCTCTACACAACCGGCCACTCGACCCGCTGGACAGGCAACCCATACAGGGCATCAACCTCAAACAACTCCGCGAAATGGTCGAACTCCCTGCAAACGGGTAAATCCCCATCATCAGCTATTGAGGCATGAACTCCAGTCTCAGCGCTTATCCATGGGGATGTACTCTCTACGAGGATAGCCCTTGTAGATCTGTCGTGGTCGCCCGATCTTCTGACGCGGATCATCCATCATCTCCAGCCAGTGCGCCACCCATCCCACAGTCCGGGCAATGGCGAACATCACCGTAAACATATTGTTGGGTATACCGAGTGCCCGATAGATAATGCCGGAGTAGAAATCCACGTTGGGATAGAGTTTACGTTCAATAAAATACTCATCGCTTAGCGCGATCTGTTCCAGCCTCTGCGCCAACTCGAACATGGGATTGTTGGTGTCCGCCAGTTTCTCCAGCACTTCGTGGCAGACCTCCCTGATGATGCCTGCACGCGGGTCATATTTCTTATAGACCCGATGACCGAAGCCCATCAACCGGAAACTGTCATCCTTATCCTTCGCTTTGGCGATGTATTTGTCGATCTGGGAGACGTCGCCGATCTCGTTGAGCATATCCAGCACGGCCTCATTGGCGCCACCGTGTGCCGGCCCCCACAGAGAGGCGATACCGGCTGCGATACAGGCAAATGGATTCGCCAGTGAACTGCCGGCCAATCTGACGGTGGAGGTACTTGCATTCTGCTCATGGTCCGCATGCAGAATGAAGAGCAGGTTCAAAGCCTTTTCCGCCACCGGATCGACTTCATACTCCTCACAGGGGTTGGCATACATCATATGCAGCAGATTGGCACAGTAGGAGAGATCATTACGGGGATACATGATCGGCTCACCGATATTGTGCTTGTAGCTCGCCGCTGCAATTGTCGGCATTTTCGCGATCAGCCTGTGCGCTGCAACCTGGCGCTGCAGCGGATCGTTGATATCCAGCGAGTCGTGATAGAACGCCGACAAGGAGCCGACCACACCCACCATGATGGCCATCGGATGAGCATCATAGTGGAAGCCGTCAAAGAAGTGCTTCAATGTCTCATTCAGCATGGTATGGCGATTGATCAGCTTGCTGAAATCGCTCAGCTGCGACTGGCTCGGAAGCTCGTTATTCAACAGCAGATAGGCCGTTTCGATGAAATCCCCGCTCTGCGCCAACTGCTCGATGGGGTAACCCCTGTACTCCAAAATACCGATCTCACCCTGAATAAAGGTGATCTTGCTCTGACAACTGGCCGTAGACATGAAACCCGGATCGTAGGTGAAGACTCCAGCCTCAGAGTAGAGGGTAGAGACATCAATCGCAGGCGGACCCTGCACGGACTCCCTCACAGGTAACTTGATGGAGACGCCCGTTTCGTCATTGGTCAACGTGAAAGTTTTTTGCTTATCCGCCATTGTGTGCTCCGTGAGTTGCTACTGGCCAACCTGATGATACGTTTACCCAGAAATGCTACGCCAGCAGTTCAGGGTTAGATACTTACGTAAGGGTGATAGTGTGGAGACTGCCAGGGCCGTTACAGATCCCGGGCGTCAGAGAAACTCCGGAGAAACCCGGTTGTTGAATCCATGATCAATGCCAATCAAGGCAGGGCTCTTCGTCATTACCACTCTCACTCCGATCCTTATAAGTATTTTTTAACTGGTCATTAAGTATAGGCCCGAATTGCTACTGAAGATCAAGCGCTATATATAAATGATGAGTATTGGTTTTTTCAAATCAGGGCGGAGCCCAAACCAGACGGGCCGACACAAAAGCGAAGCCACAGGAACCCGTATCTACTCGAAAAAGAAGCGCTTTTCGCCAAACGCCGGCTTCAGCTGGTCCAGCCATGTAGCCTGCTCGTCAAACTGCGCAAAAAACGGACGCTGTACCCACTCAGGATTTCTGGCCTGAATGAATCGAAGTACGAATACCTTCTCTCCATGAATCTCAGTCACACCCTGAACCTCAACCTTACCTGGCATTGCGCTCATGCTGGGCCCTCTGGCGGTCCTTCCCAGCCCGGACACGGACTGCATCGCCTGACGGTAGATCTCCCACGCCTTATGCAGGGGCACCTCGAAATGGTGTCGTGAACCGGTATCCCGCTCCACAAACATATAGTAGGGGATGATCCCCAGCTTGACCTGCTCCTGCCAAAGCGCCGACCAGGCTTCCGGATTGTCATTGATATGCGCCAGCAACGGCCCCTGACTGCGAATCTCGGCCCCTGTGGCTCTCACCCTCGCAATGGCGGCCTTTGCAATCGAGGTATCCAACTCCTTCGCATGATTGTAGTGCGCCATGATGGCCACATGCTTGCCCGCGATGACCATATGGTGCAACAGCTCGATCAGCTCATCAGCGTCTGCATCGGTAACAAAGCGCTGAGGCCAGAAACTCAACGCCTTTGTACCAATCCTGATGGTGCGTATGTGGCTGAAGTCAGGATGCAGTAAAGGCTCGAGATAGGCCTTGAGCTGCTTGCTTTTCATCACCATAGGGTCACCGCCGGTGATCAAAAGGTCCGTCACCTCATGGTGACTTTTCAGATAGTCATGCAGCTTCTCAGCTTCGGTCGTAGCCATACGCAGGGATTTATCGCCCACGAATTGGGCCCAGCGAAAACAGAAGCTACAGTAACTGTGACAGGTCTGACCCTGACTGGGAAAGAAGAGCACAGTCTCGCGGTACTTGTGTTGCAGCCCTGTAATCGGGTCGCCGTTCTCATCACGGGGAACATTCAGCTCTAGCTGTCCGGCAGGATGCGGATTGAGCTGCGCTCTGATCTCATCGGCAACCGCCCTGAGACCCTGCTTATCCATACCGGAACGGAGGGCCATTGCCATGCGGTTGAAATGCGCCTCAGACAGCATACCCCGCTGAGGGAAGGTGAGCTGGAAGATCGGATCATCCGGCACACGACCCCAGTCGATCAGCTCTCTGATGACATAGTCATTGACCCGAAAGGGCAGCACTGACGAGACGACCTGCATCTCGAAGCGCAGCGACTCCGGCAATTGGCGCAGCTCGTCAATGGCACCCAAATCGCGTTGAGTATAGACCTTGAATCGCTCAGGTCCGCGATCGATATCGACTGCATGTATCTGTGTACGACTTAATGTCGAGGACATAAACATCTTCAACCCTCAATATTCAAACCCGCTACTGCCGCGGCGATGCTGAATCGTTTGTGAAACGCCCCTGTTTATCGTCTTGCAGACCAGCACTTGGCGAAGACCTTTGTGATGTTATCGTTTGGGCGAAAAAGGTTTGATACCCTAACAAATTATCACGGACAAGGCAAAGTCGACCCTGAGGAAATAGCAGCCATCATGCATTTTAGCCGCAAAATGCCGGCAATTAGCATCATTTTGCACGATTTTTCCTGGCTTTTCGCTTATACCACCCTCATTCCAGACAGACAAATCTCATCCAAAAAACGAAATTTCTCTCATGTGTCTGCAATTAGAGAGAGTGAATCCAGTTCACACGAGCCCTTACGAACCCGATCATCAGGCATGCTTGAATTTCATCGCTAAAGGGCTATGCTTCTGCCCTCACACAAGCCATAATGTTTCTTATACGCCCATAACTTTTATCAACGATCGATCTCGCCTATTTCACCCCAAGGAACACCATGAACCTACACGAATACCAAGCAAAATCCCTGTTTGCAGAATATGGCCTGCCCGTCCCACAGGGACAGGCGGTTGCCAGCCCCCTGGAAGCCCGCGCGGCAGCCCAGTCATTGGGCGGGTCTGTCTGGGTGGTCAAGGCACAGGCCCATACCGGCGGCCGCGGCAAAGCAGGCGGCGTCAAACTGGCCCGCTCACTGGATGAGGTCGAGGAAGGGGCAAATGAGATACTCGGCATGACGCTGGTCACCAACCAGACAGGCCCTCAGGGATTGCCGGTCAACCGTGTGCTGGTGGAGGAGGGAAGTGAGATCGACCGAGAACTCTACCTGGGGGCACTGCTGGACCGCGCCAATTCTCGCATTGTATTCATGGCCTCCGCTGCCGGCGGTATGAATATCGAAGAGGTGGCCGCAGAGACACCCGAAAAAATCCTTACCACACTGGTCAATCCCGCCACCGGCATGTTGCCTTACCAATGCAGGAAACTGGCCTTCGGACTCGGCCTGCAGGGAGACCAGATCAAGCAGTTCTCGAAGATCATGATGGGACTCTACCGGCTCTACCTCGATAAAGATGTCAGCCTTATCGAGATCAATCCACTGATCGTCACGGCCGGCGGGAACCTGGTAGCCCTCGACGCCAAGATCAACCTGGACAGCAATGCACTCTATCGGCAACAGGGGCTGCTTGCCATGCGCGACCCGACCCAGGAGGACGAAAAAGAGGCCGCCGCGGCCCAACACGACCTCAACTACATAACCCTCGACGGCAATATCGGCTGCATGGTCAACGGCGCGGGTCTCGCCATGGCCACCATGGACATGGTCAAACTCCATGGCGGCGAACCTGCGAATTTTCTCGATGTGGGCGGTGGGGCCACAGCGGAAAGAGTGACAGAAGCCTTCAAGCTGATCCTGTCAGACGACAAGGTCAGGACCGTCCTGGTCAACATCTTCGGAGGCATCGTCCGCTGCGACCTGATCGCAGAAGGCGTTATCACCGCAGCGAAGAATGTCGGCGTAAAGGTCCCCGTGGTGGTCCGGCTGGAGGGCACCAACGCCGAACAGGGGCTCAAGATGCTGGAAGAGAGTGGCCTCGATTTTCTCACCGCGCAGGGATTTACCGAAGCGGCCCAAAAAGCGGTCGCTGCAGCGGCTTGAAGCAACCACCCATTACAGGATTCCCACAGCAATGAGTATTCTCGTCGACAACAACACCCGCGTTATCTGCCAGGGCTTCACCGGTAAACAGGGTACCTTCCACTCAGAACAGGCCATCGCCTACGGCACAAACCTGGTAGGCGGCGTCACACCCGGCAAGGGCGGACAGTCTCATCTTGAGCGGCCCGTATTCGATACGGTTCACGACGCAGTCGCTGAGACCGGCACCGATGCCAGCATGATCTATGTACCACCCCCCTTCGCTGCCGACGCCATTATCGAGGCTGCAGATGCCGGCATCCGCGTGATCGCCTGTATTACCGAGGGGATTCCGATTCTCGATATGCTGAAGGTGAAGGAGGCTCTGAAGTCCTACGATACCCGATTGATCGGACCCAACTGCCCGGGCATCATCACCCCAGGCGCCTGTAAGATCGGTATCATGCCTGGTTCCATCCACCAGCCGGGCAGGGTAGGCGTCATGTCCAGGTCGGGTACCCTGACCTATGAGGCAGTACATCAAACCACACTCGCCGGGCTTGGCCAGAGCACCTGTGTCGGTCTTGGCGGCGACCCCATCAACGGCACCAGCTTCATCGACTGCCTCAAGCTTTTCGAAGCAGATGACCAGACCGACGGTATCATTATGGTCGGTGAGATAGGCGGCTCCGCAGAAGAGGAGGCGGCCGCCTACATCCAGGCTCATGTCAACAAGCCGGTGGTGGCCTACATTGCCGGCGTCACCGCACCTCCGGGTAAACGCATGGGACATGCGGGGGCCATCATCAGCGGTGGTAAGGGTACCGCAGAGGCCAAATTCGAAGCCCTAGAAGCAGCCGGCGCTCAAGTGGTTCGCTCTCCCGCAGAGATGGGAAACCGGATGGCCGAACTCCTGGGCTGACCCAAGACGCTCTCACCTGCAGGGCTCAGGCCCTGCGGGTCTACCCGATCCCTCATAAAGCCCTATCCCCGGCTCGCCTTTTCACGAACAGCGCCGGACTCAAGCAGGTCAGAGAATGGTATAGCGATCCCAGCCCTGCATGGCATAATCGAACGGACTTCAGACAATGCTGCAGAGGCCATGATGCACAGTCCCGTTTCCAGCCCTTACCTGACGCCATTCAAAAAAGCCGAGTTGCCGAAAAACTTTAATACCCAGCCCCCTGAAAACCCACCCGGGAACAAGGCCTGCAAAAAATCCCTGAGAAAAGAGATCAAACAGCTCGACGAGCTGCAGCGCCGCCTCTATGCGGAGGACCGTCGGTCACTGCTGCTGATCTTTCAGGCTATGGACGCCGCCGGCAAGGACAGCACCATCCGTGCCGTCATGCGTGGCGTCGATCCGAGCGGGTGCCAAGTCTTTGCCTTCAAGCAACCGTCGAAAGAGGAGTTGGATCACGATTTCCTCTGGCGAACAACCCGCCGCCTGCCCGAACGGGGACGCATCGGCATCTTCAACCGCAGTTACTACGAAGAGACCCTGGTGGTCAGGGTCCACCCCGAGTATCTACAATCCCAGCGCATCCATATTCCAGACAATCTGGAGGAGCTGTGGCAGCAACGCTTTGAAGCCATCAGACAACACGAGCGACACCTGGCCGAGAACGGGACCATCATTCTAAAGTTCTGGTTGAATGTCAGCGCGGAAGAGCAGCGCCGTCGGTTTCTCTCTCGTCTCGAGGAACCGGAAAAACACTGGAAATTCTCAGCCGGGGATGTGGAGGAACGCCGACATTGGAAGCAATACATGCAAGCATATCGCGAGACACTGGCCGCCACTTCCCGCCCCTGGGCTCCCTGGTATGCGATTCCCGCCGACAACAAGCCCTTCATGCGTTGGCAAGTCGCAAAGTTGGTACGCAAGACGCTGCAGCGTATGGACCCCCAATATCCTGCTGTAGACGAGGAAGCAAAACAGCAATTCGGGCAAATGCGCCAACGATTGACAAAATGTGACCGGGAAGATTGACCGGGCACTACACCCGCCAATCCCCTCTGATAAAACTGACACATTCGGAGAACCCCATGCTAAGAGTTGCCCTCACCCTGTCTCTATTGCTGCTGATACTATCCGGATGCGATGCAGTTCAGGATTTCAAGCAGATGGGGGAAAAGCAGTCTCGCGTACAGGCGCTTATCGAACAGCGGTATGGCTGGCATGTGAATCTTGGCTGGAATATCCACAATGCGGAACTGACCCAAGTCACATTGGTATTAAGTGCCGATGAGGTTGCCGATCAGCGGGTCGAAACACTGCAGGCCATTGCCAAAGAGGCAGTGGCAGAAGTGTTTGGCAGTCGCCCAAAAGCAATCTACGTCACCCTGGTTACGGATCTGGACGACGACTGACAGCACTTGACCGTAAATCTGCCTAATTTGAAGCTTAACCGCCTTAACCCACCCGATGGGGTAGGGCTCTTTCGCCCATTCACCCGGCGTCGAACCTACACTCAACACGAAGATCGAGACTAAAATCAATCATATCCAGGTGACAAAAAATCACTCACTGGAGACCGTTCGGAGAGGAACTCACGAGAGACGGGACAATGCACTTATTTCATCTCTGCCTATCTCTGCTGCTACTGACCCAGATGCATATGACACACGCGGCCGATTCTCGCCAGGCTGCAGCTGAAGCCTGCCTTAAACATCGGATCCAACAACACGAGTCCTGTTTTGTTTCACACGGAAAATGTCCCAAGGGATTCGAGACCCTAGCCTTTTTTAGCGACTCGACAGGAACCGGTTTCACCGCCTGCAGGGACCGTCGCCATACCCGCGGGCAAACACAACCCGTGACAGCCACTGCTGCCATGAAAAGCTACAACCGCTTCAGCGAGATATTGAAGACAAAGGGAATGGGCGAAGCCAAATCCCTGCCGAACGAAACCATCAAGCTGCTGAGGCGTCATTTCAGCGGCTTCCCCCTGGAAACCCTCAGATTCACCCAAAGCACGGCTCTGGGAGAAGGCTGCTTCAGCGACTGCGAGCAGATCTACTGCGCCGATGCGACTGACATTGAACAATGGACCCGAACGCAGAACCCGGTTATCTCAGTCCAACTGCTGCACCAGATCGCTCATGCGGAAAGCTGCAGACTGCATGGGGGCAGAGAGCGGTTCGTCAGTCGTTGGTTTCGCTATCTGCCCGATGAAATACATCAACAACTCGCCAGTGGGGAACCCGTCGACCCAGAGAAAATCCACTTCACAATGTTCATGGAAAACCAGGCCAAACATCGGTCTGAAAGTATTTGTCTCCGTTTGAGCACCTGCCTTCAAGGCGCTCACTGATGCCGTTTCGGAGCCTTGCGGTGATAGCATCCAAAACCCGGATGGGCGGAAACATCCATCTGCTGCTCGGCACATTGCTTCTCAGTGCATGTATGTCGATGCAGAAAAGCCCGATAAACACCCAGGCTATTGATACCCGGTACCTGCCTTCACCCGATATCCAGTTAGTGATCGATGGGCTCGGACCGTGCACCGATGCGGGCGACCGGACCCTCCGGCTCAAAAGCGGCGAGCCGGTGAACATACTTGTCCATGGCTGTTATGCCTCAGCCGGCCGCTTTCGCGCTCTTGCCCAAGTCTTCGCCTTTCAGGGTCAACAAGCCATCTGCTACAACTACGACGATCGCGCCAGCCTGGCCGTGGTTGCGCGGGATCTCAGGCAATCTCTCGACAGTCTCGCCGGCCTCACCGGCCACCCAGAGATCACGCTGATTGGACATAGTCAGGGAGGGTTGATTGCCCGCCATGCCCTGACGACCGGTATTGCCGAGACATCCGACCTCAATCAAACGCGACAACAGCTGATTACCTTATCTGCACCATTTTCCGGGATTAGGGCGGCCGATCACTGCGCTTCACACACAGCACGAATAATCAGCCTGGGCCTTGTCATCCCAATCTGTATGGCAATCAGTGGTGACAAGTGGCTTGAGATCACCCACGCCTCGGACTTCATCCGCCGCCCTGGCCGGCTCCATCCAAGCGTGGAGGAGCACCTGCTAATCGCCACGGATGAAGCAGGCAGCTGCCGAACCCGGACAGACGACCAGTGCCGGGAGGACGACTATGTTTTTAGTTTGGCAGAACAGAAATTGCCGCCGACACTGACCAGTCCGCTGGTACGCCAGATCACCCTCAAGGCGGGGCATACCGAGATTGTCGGCATTGGGGAACACATTCCCGAGGTGCTCATCCGGACCCTGCAGGAGGAAGGTATTCTGGGTAAACCCGAACCTGCCAGAATGTCCGCCTATGACAACCTCCTGAAGACCCTCTATCTCTCAGAATGGGGGAGAACAGCCACCCGCAACCTGAATCATGTACCAGCTCGCATCCATTCAGATTAACTGCCCCTACTGTGGTGAGTCGATCGAAATCCTGGCCGACAACAGCATACCTGAGCAGATCTACATAGAGGATTGCCCTGTCTGCTGCAGACCCATCACCTTGCACGTGAGCTGCGATGAAAGCACTTGCAGAGTTAATAAAGTGTTACGGGACGATGAGTGTTAGATGCCATTAACACCTAACTGGCACAGTCTCTCACAAATCCCTGTATCGCCCCCTGATAACCGGCTCTACTTCCCGTAGATTTTTTGCAGTGCCCGCGAAAGTGCATCCCAGGACTGCCTGTCGGCCTTCTCATCATAGGCCAAAGGCAGTTCAAACTTTTTACCGTATGCATCCGCATCCTTGTTGGTGAATGAGTGCTTGGCACCCGGGTAATTGGTAAATGTGTAGTTGATATCAGCCGCTTCCATTTCCGCCTTGAAGGCCGCTATCTGTTCCTCCTTAACAAAGGGATCATCGGCGCCATTGAAAACCAGCACCTCAGCCTTGACCATACCGGCACGAGCCGGATGCTGGGTCGGCAGGCTGCCGTGAAAACTTGCCACCAGATCCAGCTCCACCCCCCGCCGCGCCATCTCAAGCACAATCCCGCCACCGAAGCAGTAGCCAACAGCGGAAATGTCTTCACCCTTTACTGTAGGATGGGCGGTCAGCAGCGCTCTGGCGGCTTCGAATCGCGCGGTCGCCACAGCCATATTTTTCTTCACCTCACCGGCAAACTTACCTGCATCTTCCGGGTGACTGGCCTGTTTCCCTTCACCGTACATATCCACCGCCAATGCGGTATAACCCATGCCGGCAAGCTGCTCCGCCCGCTTTCGGGCATAATCGTTATGCCCCCACCATTCATGTACCACCAGAATGCCAGGGCGGCTCCCTGTGATGGCGTCGTCATAGGCCAGATAACCACGCATGACAGTCGATCCCTCACGATACTCCACAGGTTCAGCCACGACCCCTGCCTGTACCGATCCCACCAAACCCAGCAACAAAGCGAAAATCATTACTCTTTTCATTTTTCGACTCCTTCCTCCAGCTCTTCTTGTATCTACTCACTTTAATGCCTATTCAGACTGACGTGCATAGGAATTAACCCCACTGATATTACGATATATCGCACTGCTTCGCTGACTGGACAGACTCCGGTACTATTGGCCGATGCGCTATCTGATATTATTCCTAACACTCACCTTATCCCCGCCACTGCTCTCGAATACCTACGAAATCAGCGATATTGACGGCAACGAGATTACCGTAGAGGTGATGCCATCGGATGGGGAACTGTTGCTGATCTGGCTGGTTGATCATGAGGAGCAGAGGCCCGTTTTCGAGGCCTTGGTACAAGCGGTTAATGACTCGGGTGTCGAGATCTGGCGCGTCGATCTCCTCAACGACTATTTCCTGCCGCGTTCAAGTGAGGCTGTTCGCACACTTCCAGGTAAGGGCGTGGCCAGCCTGATTGATGCTGCACATCGAAACAGTTCCAAGAAGATCGTACTTGCAGCCTATGACCGCATGCCGTTGCCGTTACTTCGCGGCGTGCGCCATTGGCAGGAAAAAGCAACAGAGTCACGGCTTGCCGGTGCCCTGCTGTTTTATCCAAACCTATTCGGACCGCCCCCCCTCGCCGGACAGCCACCCGAAGTTGATCCTGTACTGCACGCAACCAATATCCCTCTGGTGATTTTTCAGCCTGCTCTCGGCAGCCAGCGCTGGCGTCTCAACCAGATCATGCAGCCACTATGGAAGAGCGGGGCGCCGGCTTACGCCTATATTGTGCCCGATGTCAGAGACTGGTTTTTCATGGGAGAGGGGAGCCATGGACCGGCGGAACAGGTCGCAACGGGGCAACTACCCTCACAGATTGCACTTTTTGCAGAATTACTGGACCAACATCCCAAACCGAACTCTGCCAAACCTTTACCGGATACAATGCCGAAGGGAAAGGCAATCCGCACCCTAGTCAAACATACCAAGCCGGAGCCCGGGCCCGCCTTCTCACTACTGGATATCGAGAACAAGCCATACTCTTCCACCCAGTTCAACGACAAAGTGGTGCTGCTGAATTTCTGGGCGACCTGGTGTCCACCCTGCGTGGAAGAGCTGCCTTCACTCAATCGACTGCAACGCCGATATGAAGGCAACGATCTGGAGATCGTCTCCGTCGATTTCCGCGAAAGCCCGGCACAGATGGCCGCCTTTCTGGCAGAGACCCCGGTCGATTTTCCGGTATTGATGGACACTGACGGGAGAGTATCACTCGACTGGCGTGTCTTCAGCTTCCCCAGCTCTTTCATCATCGATCGCCAGGGACAGATACGCTATACCGCAAACCGCGCGATCGATTGGAATAGCGAAGAGGTCTGGCAGGCGATCGACTCCCTTCTGGTCGAGCATTGAACACCTGGGATCCGGATGTAGTATCCGGCTTATCCCTCTCTTTTAACGCTATGCTTTATCTCATCGAGCTTGCGGAACACTTCCATACTGTGCTCTTCCATGACCCGGAGTGTTTTCATCAATGCGGGATAGTCCCGCTCTCCCTCCAGGAGACTGAATATCTCTCGGGTTGAATCATGCACAACGGCATGAGGACGCTCCAACTCGGCATAGTGCACCGAGGATGAGAAGAAAGCCTTGCCCTCACCTTCGTAATACCACTGACCCAGACGACAATGGTGATGATCCACAAAGTCGAAGGCCGGGGCACCCTCACTCACCGAAAGGTAGGTATTCACCTTCCAGAGCATGTGGTCGAGTTTCGCCAATCCCAGGAAGACGCTGTCGGTGGTCTCCGAGATATCCTGAAAATACCCCCCCACCTCATCGTTCATCTCCTTCAGATTGTGCTCGAATCCCTTCACCTCCTGCTGCACGTGGCTCACTCTGTCGATCAGGCGAGCAGAGTCGCTACTCACAGAAGCCACATTCTGCTGCATGGCCTGGATAACCTCATTGGTCTCGGTAATGGCCGATTGCGTTTTATCTGCCAGGCCTCTCACCTCGTCGGCGACCACGGCAAATCCCCGCCCCTGCTCACCGGCGCGGGCCGCTTCAATGGCGGCATTCAGCGCCAGCAGGTTGGTCTGCTCCGCGATCCCTTTAATCAGAGCAAGAATCGAACTGATCTCCGTCGCCCGTGATGACATATTCTGCACCGAGGTCTCGGAATGATTCGACAGAGCTGCCAGCTCATCAAGGTCTTGGGTGATCTGAGAGATATCACTGGAGAGTCCCGAGAAGTTCTGCCTGACGTTGGTAGCACATGTCAGCGTGCTCTTTGCCGACTCCACGGAGCCCGCCAAGTCAGACTGAATGATACCCAAGCCTTTTTTAAGCTGTTGATTTTCATAGCCCATGAGGCTATTCACGGCAGACTCCCTGTCATCCCGCTGCATCGATTCACGCAGCACCTTATCCTTCTCTTCCAGCTCGGTTTCAAGTCGACTCACCGTCTCCCTGAGTGTCAGGTTCTCCTGTTCCAGCTGAGAGATCCTTGCGGCATGCTTGCTGTTCAACCATCCCATTGGCCTATCCTTTTGAAGCAGACTGTTTTTATATATGGCTTGATAACAAACCACTCCTAACCTGCCCTATCGGCAGACACAAGATTAGCTTGAACCATAAATTATCTCATTTGAACGATGATAAGCGTCGCAAAGCGTGAACCACATCCGAGATTGCATTAGTTTTTTTTAATACACTAATATGGCTTATAATCAGCCTGTCCCATCGATCGGAAGAATGCTATGGCCAATCAACCTCCCAAAAAGAAATCGACTACCGCAAAAAAGACCGTAAAAAAGAAAGCGGCGCCTGCGACAAAAAAGAAGACAGCGACTACTGCGAAAAAGAAGACGGCCCCAGCAGCCGCCAAGAGTGCACCCAATACGACAGGATCGGGTCCCAGTCAGGAAAACCGGGTACTTCCCGGCCTGATGAAAAGTCTGCAGTCGGTTTTTGACAAGATCCACAGTGACAATCAGGTACGTGGAGATCACCACGAGAAGGTCATCGAAGATTTCAGTCAACGGCTGAACAAAGCTTTCCAGCAGACCCATAACGAGGCCCAGGAACGTGAAAAGCTGCTACAGGAAAAACTCGAAGCCATCGAGCGTGAGCAGACTTACAGAATCCAACGTATCAAGCTGTTTTCTCTTCCCGGCACGGTGATCGCAATTGCTGCCCTGATCTACCTGTTCTATGTGGTGCATGTCATGGAACGCTCGATG
Source organism: Candidatus Thiodiazotropha sp. (ex Monitilora ramsayi) (assembly GCA_025655595.1). GTDB lineage: Bacteria > Pseudomonadota > Gammaproteobacteria > Chromatiales > Chromatiaceae > Thiodiazotropha. The sequence continues at coordinate 30,393 of JAHXIO010000005.1, read as the reverse complement.
ACCAGTATGTCCGCAGATATGCATGATATCCGCGGCCATATTGCCGCCATCGGCAACGACACCAATCGCATGTCAGGCGGTGTGGTGAATATGAATCAGCAGATGACCCAGATGAACAGCAACATGGAAAAAATCAACACCAACGTGAACGGGATGAACGGCAACATGTCCCATCTTAATCGCAATGTCGGTGTGATGACCCATGACGTGGGCGCCATGTCGAATACTGTCAGTCCGGTCATGGGCAATATGCGGAAGTTCATGCCCATGTTCTGATTATGCAGAGTACCCGGTGGCTTGACCGATTAGCGTGAGAAAACGGTCATGCGTCTCCAAAACTGGTGCCAAGCCGTTTGGCGCTGACGACCCAGGGGTGGTCCGGCGGCACCAGCTTCTTATAGCCGGCCACATCCACCAGCGGTACCGGTACCGCCAACTCACCTCGTGATGCGACCATCACACCAAATCTCCCCTCTTGAATAAGATCGGCACAGGCTGTACCCAGTCGTGTGGCCAACAGCCTGTCGGCAGCCGAGGGGGTACCGCCTCGCTGCAGATAGCCGAGGATCGTCACCCGGGATTCCAATCCGGTCAGCTCCTCCAACTGGCGTGACAGGGTGACGGTATGATGGGCGTGCCTACTCTCCATCTCCGCCAGCGCCGCTTTTGCCTCCTTACGCTCCTTTTTCTCGACCGCCTTGTGTTTGCGCTCACGCAGCTCCTGATATTGCTCCGCCTCTCCCATTGGTAATGCACCTTCAGCCACCGCAACAATACTGAAGGGCTTCCCTCCCGCCGCGCGCCCCCGGATCGCTTCGGCTACCTTTTCAATATCGTAGGGAATCTCCGGTAGCAGAATGACATCAGCCCCACCGGCGATCCCGGAACCCAGCGCCAGCCAACCGGCTCTATGCCCCATGATCTCCACCACGATGATACGGTGATGACTGTGGGCTGTGCTGTGTAACCGGTCGATGGCATTGGTGGCGATACCTAAGGCGGTGTCGAAACCGAAAGTGGTATCTGTATGTGCCACATCATTGTCGATGGTCTTGGGCAGGGTAATGACATTGAGCCCTTTCTCCATCAACTGCAGGGCATTCTTCTGTGTACCGCCACCGCCCAAGCAGACCAACGCGTCGAGGTGGTTGGCCTGATAGTTCTCGACAATCACATCGGTCATATCCTGCTTTTTGCCGTTAAAGAGCATACGGTGGGGCTTGTCCCGGCTGGTGCCGAGAATAGTCCCGCCCCGGGTAAGAATGCCTGACAGCATGCTTCCGTCCAGATGCGTGGTACGGTTCTCCACCAATCCTCTAAAGCCATCGCGTATACCGATGACCTGCATATCGTAGTACCCCTGGGCCGCTTTACCGACCCCGCGTATCGCCGCGTTGAGGCCTGGGCTGTCACCGCCGGCGGTGAGAATACCGATGTGTTTGGTCATATAGGCTCCTGATTTCTACTTCGAGCTGTGCCTGGTAACAAGGACCTGAGGCCGGGGAAGCTTATTTCGCTTTGCGGGGATACTTCATTGGGGTTGTAGATTAGCCCAAATCATTGCAACAGATAACCCCTATACAGCGACTACCCATTGGAGGAGCCAGGCACATCGTCTACCAGTCGATAGACGCAGGATGACGTATTCGAACACGCTGCTCGCCGTTTCGTTGATAGAGCCAGCCACGAAACTCTACATGGCGCCCGATTAATTCATCCGGATCAGCCAGGGGAAAACCTGCCCAGTCGCCCCAGGTAATACGAATTGCCAGACCGCCGGCCAGATTCAGCCACACGGCACTTCGACTGCGACCGACACGCTCGATCTTTCCCCGCAGGATATGAAACCCGGTCTCATCGCCTGCCAGGCTGTCGGCACTACGAACCGGATAGCGCCATAAGCCGCTTGAGGACTTGCGAGCCTCTGTTTCTGCGCTTCGATAACAGGAGAGATGGGCCAGGTTGGGAGGGACGGTAATCTGATAACCCAAACCCCTCCTCAACATCTCAGCGGAGATATTCACTGACTCGAATGTATAGAGATGCGCCAGCCAGCGCCGGTGCCGATCACGTTTTTCACGGCCTTTACGAAGATAGAGGAGGTTACGGCTCTCTCCGATGAGCCTTTGCATGACGGCTTTTGCCTCGGTTGCACCGGCCATATCGGGCCTGCCGTCCCGTCCCAGCTCCGGGGTATCGATACCGATCAGGCGGATGATTCTGCCATCACGTAGTCTCAGGGTATCCCCATCGAGAACAGATACCACCTCAACCTTCTCGGTATCGGGCGGGGGAAGACACCCGTCACTCGAAAGTGCCTTGAGGGGTAAGACCGCAGACAGAAAGAAGCAAAGCAAAAAGGCCCCGCAATGCGGAGCCTTTCCGGAATCTCTCGTTACGGGAGACAAAAGCGGCAATGTGCCGACTCCCGCTCCGGTAAAAAGGATCAGCGGTTATATTTCTTACGGAACTTATCCACACGACCGGCCGTATCTACGATTTTCTGCTTGCCGGTGTAGAAGGGATGGCAGGAGGAGCAGACCTCAACATGGATCTCTTCCTGTCCCATGGTGGAACGGGTAACGAACTCGTTGCCGCAGCTGCAAACAACCTTGATATCCTCGTATTGAGGATGAATATCTGCTTTCATGACAGACTCGCTTTATCTAATCAGTAACCAGTAATCCTCAGGCCACAGGGCAGAGGGAAGGCGCGGAATGTTATGACACTTTGCGCCTTATGGCAAGAAGCTCATCGGCGCCGACGGCCCGGGAACGGGATGACGTCCGCGTTTTGGCTGGAATCCACCTGCATTTCGCTGTTACGCAGCAGTCCCAACAGACCTTGCGGACCCAGCAGATGGTCCCACATCATGCCGGAAAGCTTGACACAGGCACCCATCGGACTGTGCCGACTGCGAACCTGGTCGATTCTCCACTGCAGCCTGCGCATCCTGGCCTGCCTCTCCTGTGGAAGGGTGGCGATATAGGCGTCAATGGCATTTTGCCGCAGACGCTCGAATTCGGGGGGATTTGATTGTGCCAAGCCGGTCAGGTAGTCAAAGTCGAGCTTTTCTGTCTTTGCGCTGATCATCGGGCATTCCTCTCTCCTTCTTTATCTGCAACCTAGCACAGACGATCTGGGATGTCCCCGATATAGGTTCCTAAAATGCTTCGATAAGCTCACTGTTGCGACTTATATCTTCTAATAAATCAAAGAGATAAATACCATTAGGATTGACTGACAATTTTCTGTCGCATTCACTCGGAAAGCGGCCTCCCTGTTTCAGCCCAATGCGCAGATTCGATATTATCGAGCCGAATTACATGTTTCTCTCCGGTCCGGGTGGCCACTCTCAGGTACTCCGCCTGAGATTCTGTGAAGACATCATCTGCCCGCACACGGGCCTCCAACCGCTGACCTCCATCCGTACGCCAGACAAGGTCGATCTCCATCTGCCTGATCACTGCAAGCTGGTAGGTCTCATGCAAACCGCAGGCAATGGGACGATAGGGCACATCCTTCACAACACCACCCCTCTACGGCTAAAGGAACATAGACATATATCGGTTGCCCACAGGAACGTAAAACACTTAGAATTTATTCGTTTAATCACTAAGAATTACCTGGAATACCATGGCCAACATCAAGAAAGAGATCGAGAGTCTAAGAGCAAAAATAGCACGTTTGGAACAGGAGCAGCAGAAAGAGGAGGCGCAGAAGAAAGCTCTCGCAACCGTACAGGCTCTGGTCGATAAGACGCTCAAGGAAAATGACATCTCCTTCGAAGCCTATGTACGAAAAAACTACACGCAAATTAAACGTATCGTCACCAAGATCGAAAAAGAGCGAGGCCAAGCCGATACCACGACAAAACGGACCAGAAAGAAGACAGGCCCGGTTAAAAAGCGTCGTGCGCGCAAAGCCACGGTGACAATCAAGATCCCGGCCGGGCGATACGGTAACCTGCCGGCGGATCCGAAAGCCGAGTTTCAAGTCAAGGAGAAAGGGCCGCGGCCAAAAGCACTCAAAGCCTACGCGCAGGAGATCGGGCTTGAAGCATTTCTGGAAAGCTGCCGGCTGGACTAGGGTCTACGCCGGGATTCATTGAGAGGCTGGCCATAAGGTCAGCTCCAATTCGAAGGGCCTGCACCATAACCTATCGATGTGAGCGGTCTAGGTTTCATCACACCATAACCTTGTGCGTAATCGACGCCAATTTCAATCAGTTGCTCCAGAATCTGATCCGACTCCACATACTCGGCAATTGTCTGCAGGCCCATCAGATGACCGATCCGGTTTATCGACTCCACCATGGCGCGATCGACCGGATCATTCAGCATGTTTTTCACGAAGCTTCCGTCGATCTTCAGGTAGTCCACCGGCAGGCTCTTCAGATAGGCGAAAGAGGAGACACCGGTACCGAAATCGTCCAGGGCAAAACGGAATCCCCGTCTTTTAAGCAGGCTGATGAATCGTGTGGCCTGATCAAGACGATTCACCACAGCGGTTTCGGTGATTTCAAAAGAGATCTTCTCGGCAGGCAGCCCAAACTCCCGTAACTGCTCCAGAATGTATTCATGCAGACTGCCGTCACCCAGGGATTGTCCTGAGAGATTGATCGAGCAAGCCCCCAGCTCCTCCATCCGTCCCGGATTACGTGAGAGCCAGTCAAAAGTATTGCGAATAACCCAACGGTCAAGACTCCCCATCAGGTTGTATCGCTCCGCTGCGGGGATAAAGGCGCCCGGGGTGATCACACCGCCTTGACCATCGTGCATTCTCAATAACATCTCAACATGTTCATCACCGATCGCGTGGGTCGCCAACGACATGATGGGTTGCTGCAGCAGACTGAACTGCTCCTTTTGTATCGCAGACTCGATACGGTTTACCCAACGCATCTCACCCTGCTGTCGTGAGATCTCCTCATCATAAGGCCGGTAGACATGCAGCCGGTTGCGGCCCATATCCTTCGCCACATAGCAGGCGGTGTCGGCCGCGCTGAGCACGTTGTGCGGACTCTCCATATTTGGATCGATCATGGCCACACCGATGCTCACGGCGCAGGAGAAGCTCCTCCCCTCCCAAATGAAACGGAATCTTTTTACCGTATCGAATATCCGTTCGGTCACCTGTAATCCGTCGTTCAAAGAACATCTCTCCAGCAGCAATCCGAACTCATCACCGCCTAAACGGGCAAGCACACCGTCCGCGCCGATGGCCTGCCGCAGGTGATGGGAGAGCTGACGCAGCATGGTATCCCCTGCCACATGGCCACAGGTGTCATTAACCACTTTGAACTGATCCAGGTCCATGTAACAGAGTACATGCTCGATGGCGAAATCTTTCGCATCGCTGAATGCTTCTCGCAGACGCTGATCGAACGCGTGCCGATTGAGCAAGTGCGTCAACGGGTCATGACTGGCCAGGAATCGCATCTCCCGCAACATTGAACGAGTCTCTGTCATATCGCGAAAGACACTGACCGACCCCTGTACCTCACCATTTTCCATAATGGGGTAAGTAGAGTACTCCACGGGAAAAATAGAACCATCCTGCCGGCGAAACGACTCATCCTTGACCTTTCTGGGCGCCTTCAACTTTGCCATACCGTCATTGAATGGTTGTTGATACAGTTCAGGCATGCGAATCTGCTCATGGATGGGTTGATTCAACAGTTGCCGCTGCTGATAACCCAGCATGCCTGCTGCTGCCTTATTGATAAAACTGCAGTTGCCTTCCTTATCGACACCGAAAATACCCTCGCCGGTCGACTCCAACAGCAGGCGCATCTGCCGATTTAACTGCGCCAATCTGGCCGATGAGGCTTCCAGTTCCCGATGCGCGACCTTATGCGCCTGGTTACGCTCATAATTCCCCATTGCGAACGCAAGATCCGAAACCACTTCCTCCAACAGGTCACGAACAGCATCATCAAAGTAATTGGCCTCCACGGCATAAACCACCAGCAGCGCCTTAACCTGGGAACCGAGCATGATTGGCAACACTGCCGCCGACTGGCCGACAGCCCTCCCGGGATAGAGATGCCAAGAGACATCATCATGCTGCCAGTCGATCTGATCGATAATCACAGGACAAGCACCGGCCACTGACATACCGAGCGGATTATCATGTTTCATAGAGAGGAACGCTCTCTCCTCCGCTACCCCATCGTTTTTGGCGCAAGCCAAGGGCCGTATCCCTTTTTCTCTTTGCCTTATTTCGCCGATCCAGGCCACACTAAAGCATCCATATGTTACAGCGATCTGGCAAAAGCTCTCGAAAATCACCTGAGGGGATTCGTTTCGTATAATTGTTTTATTGGTCTGGGAGAGTATCGAATAGAGTGTTTTCTGCCGTCCTAGTGCCTGCTCCTGCTGCACGATCTTATCCGCCATATGAGAGAGGCTCTGACTGACACGCTCCAAGTCATCCTCATGAACCACACCCTCCGTGCGATGATCACTGTTGCGCGCCATCGTGGCCACCACTGCTTTCAAGCGTGCCGTAGGTCCGATCAATCCCTTTTCCAACAGGCGCGAGAACACAAGCGATATCAATAAGAAAAAAGCGCCATGTGTCAGCAGGCCCTGCTGCCAGGCCTGAGCTATCAAGGCTTCCGTCACACTGGCTGGCAGTGTAATGCTGATGAGTCCCTGCAGATCGCCGACCCGAAAACCGTTGATGACGTTTTGATCCTTGGCAACGCCAGCGCCCTGTTGCCGATTTTGACCATGACATCCCAGGCAACGAGACTCGGACAAGATGGGTTGTGCATAATGAATATAGCTACCGCCCACCTTGCTCTCGAATCGGGCCTGTTTCTCAGGCGCTTTGGGATTCGACGAAAAAAACTGTAACGCCTTCGTCTCTATGGCATCGGGCCTGTTGCCCGGATTGATCGGTCGCTCGGAGACATAGCGAATAACCGCTCCGCGATCCGCCCAGTTCAGAAAACCCGCAGATATACCGGTTGCAATATTGGGTGACTGCGCATGCAGGGGTTTCACGTTCTGCACACCATCCTCACCTTGTTGAAGCAGCACATCGCGCAGGGTGTCAGCCTGAAGTTGCAGGCGAACGAGAGTATCCGCTTGGATCTGTCGATAATCGAGAAAACCCTGCAGCAGAAAATGACAGAGCAGTAAGATTGCTGTGGCAAGAAATATTCTGTTTCTAAGCCCCATTGCTCAGTTGCAACCCTGGTGCACTGCCCCAACCGGGACAGAAATCGACTGGAATCATAAGGACACCCCATACCCGGCGCAGTCCCTGCGAAGCAGCTCGCGTTTCCAGTATTAACGAGAGATTGCAACAGCTCCCTGGCGAAACAGATTGTTGGACCAGTGACTCTTAACAGCCATAAAATATCCTAAATAGCGCGGGCACTGGGACAATCGACTTTTAATTTAATGCTTTATAATTACTATGTCTATTCAACTTTAGAATTAATCATTAACTTCAAATAGTTGTAATAGATCATTTAGGAATCTCAATCCCAACGGAGTGGCACAAAGCCTGTCTCGATCGGGAATCAGAAGCTCCAACCGGAGGGCCTCTGCAACGGCCTCATCGATCGTGTTATCAGGCAAACCCGTTGCACGCTGAAAAAGCGTGCGTTCTACACCCTCCTGCAACCGCAGGGCATTCATCATGAACTCGATGACCCGGTCGCTTTTCTTTAACTCACGGTTTCCCGCCAGGCTCACACACTCGGATATATCGGACAGGTATTGCGCGGGCTGCCGCTGTTTCCAGCGACGCTCGATAATCCCCGATACCCGCGTCAACTTCGCATGAGCCCCTGCACCGATGCCGAGATAATCACCAAAACACCAGTAGTTTAGATTATGGCGACACTCTCCATCCGGCCGGGAAAAGGCTGAGATCTCATAATGCCGGTAGTCGCTCTGCTCAAGAAGACGGTGTCCCGCCTGCTGGATCTCCCAGATCTGATCCTCCCCGGGCAGGCTCGGTGGCTGCAGATGAAAAAGCGTATTCGGCTCCAGTGTCAATTGATAGTAGGAGATATGCTCCACCGAGAGGTCGATGGCCTGTTGCAAATCTTCTATTGCCATATCGATCGTCTGTTGTGGAAGACCAAACATCAGATCGAGATTGATGCGCTCAAATCCGGCGGATTTGGCACGTATGACCGCTTTCGCAGCCTCGGATGCCTTATGAATACGCCCAAGCGCCTGCAGGCTGCCATCGTGAAAACTCTGCACGCCGATTGAGAGCCGGTTGACGCCGGCGTCCCGATACCCCGCAAAGTAGTCAGCTTCTAAAGTGCCGGGATTGGCCTCCATTGTGATCTCAATTTCATCCGTCTGACTCATCTGTTCCCGAACCCCTGACAACAGATGGTCGATAGCGGCGGGAGTAAAGAGGCTGGGCGTACCACCGCCGATGAAGATCGACTGCAGGGATCTGTCCAACGCCATCGGCGCATCCAGCGCCAAGTCCACCAGCAAGGCATCCACATAGGCATCCTCATCCAAAGAATCCCCTGCGACATGAGAGTTAAAGTCGCAGTAAGGACATTTACGTACACACCAGGGAATATGGATATAAAGGGAGAGGGGAGGGAGGTTCAAGCGCTTGCCGTGAAAGTGTTCGAATGGGTGACAGGTTACCGCAAGGGCACGGGAAAGCGCCCTTGCAAAGATTACCCGACGAGATCTCTACGCCTTATCCCGTGCCTTCAGATAGGCGAAATCGGAGATACCACCCCACTCCCGCGAACCCTTGAGAAAGGACATATAGGAATCGTAGACCTTCTTCGCGAAGGCATCCTTACCCGCCAGCTCCTCAACCACCTCACGTGAGTACTTGCGTAACGTCTCCAAGACATCATTTGGATAGGTGCGGATATCGACCTTGTGCTTCTCCACCAGGGTCTTGAGGGCCGCCGGGTTTCGGGCGGTGTACTCCGCAAGCATCTCCTGGTTGGCGATCTTGCAGGCATTCATCACGATGGCCTTCAGATCCTTGGGCAGTGATTCATAGGCCTTCTTGTTGACCAGCGCCTCCAGGGTGGTGCCAGGTTCATGGAATCCCGGGTAGTAGTAGTATTTGGCCGCCTTGAACAGACCGAATGCCAGGTCATTGTAGGGATTGACCCATTCGGTGGCATCGATGGCACCCGATTGAAGAGAGGTGAACAGCTCGCCACCCGGCAGGTTGACCGGTGTGCCGCCCGCCCGTTTCAATACCTCGCCACCCAGACCCGGGATACGCATCTTCAAACCTTTGAGATCGCCGACACTGTTGATCTCCTTATTGAACCAGCCACCCATCTGCATGCCGGTGTTGCCACCGGGTGCGGGTATCAGGCCGAAGGGCTCATAGAGCTCGCGCCACATCTCAGCACCACCGCCGAAGTAGAGCCAGCCGTTCATCTCCTGAGCCGTGAGACCGAATGGGACGGTGGAGAAGAACTGGGCGGTCTCGCTCTTGCCCTTCCAGTAGTAGGCCGCGCCATGACCCATCTCCGCAGTACCGCGGGCCACTGCATCGAACACCTCGAAGGCGGGCACCAGCTCTTTGGCACCGTAGACCTTGACGTGCATGCGCCCGCCGCTCATCTCATTGATCACCTCGGCCAGTTTGTTGGCGCCTGTACCCAGGCCGGGAAAGTTCTTCGGCCAGGTAGTGACCATCTTCCATTTGATCTCCGCCTTGGCTTCGGCAATACCCGCGAGACCGGCGCTGGCAGCCAGGGCACCGGCACCGACGTTTCTGATAAATTCACGACGTTTCATAGATCGCTCCTCTTCTACTTTTCTACTTATTGATCATGATGGCCAACAATGCTTGGCCGGGTAATCCTCAATGGTAGACGCTATTTTCAATCCGTACCCTTTTGACTGCACATCACAATCACCACCGGTGTGCTATTAAAACGTGTGCTACCCGCGTTTCTTCGGAGCTGGTGGCAATCCAACACGGAAGGTGATGCCGTAGACCCTCCTCCCGGCCACCGCACTTATCCATGCAATTTCAAAGCGGAATATCCGCTCGCAGAATACCGCCACCCTCAACCGAAATATGTGCCGCAAAACGCCTGCACAACACCAACATGCCTCTGTTTCCGGAGAGAATATAGCCCCGCAATATTTTCAGATCATTTTCTGCCGCCGTTCCAGCTAGTCTCTTGAGCAGTTGATAGCCAATACCCTGGGCCTGATACTCATCCACCACAGCGATAGCGAATTCAGCAACGCCTTCCTCCTCCGGCAGTTTCATATAGCGCGACAGACCTATCCCTCTTTCACCCTTATTTGTCATGACGGATGCACACCAGGCAACCCGCTCCTTGCCGTCCAAATCTGTCAGATAGTCGAGCTGACTGTCCGATAATTTATCAACAGGTGAGGCAAACCGCTGCCAGCGCGACTGACCTGACATGGCTTCCATCGCATTGACAATCTGGTCCTTTAAAAATGACTGGGTATGCTGCCTCTCCGGTTCCAGGCATAACTGAATCCGATAAGGCGTCCCATTATTCATGACCAACGCTATTGCCGTATCTGGCATATCGCATCAGGATCAGGCAGGTGAGAGATTAGCGTAGGCCACCACCAGCCACTTGCTGCCTGCCTCCTCGAAGTTGACCTGTACCCGCGCACTGCGTCCCTGGCCTTCCGCATTGAGTACCACACCTTCGCCGAATTTGGCGTGTCGTACCCGTTGACCCAGATTGAACCCGGTCAGCTCGGCCGTCTCCTGATAGGGGGAACCCCCATAAAGCGGCTGACTCATGGAGGGTCCGGCACGCACCTCACGCATCAGCTCGGCGGGAATCTCCCGGATAAAGCGCGAGGGCAGGGGATAGTTCTCACTGCCGTGGAGCCGACGGCTCTCCGCATGGGAGAGGTAGAGCACCTGCATGGCGCGGGTCATACCCACATAGCAGAGCCGACGCTCCTCCTCCAGACGTGTCGGGTCGTCGGAGGACATGCTGTGGGGAAAGAGCCCCTCTTCCAAACCCACCAAAAAGACCATAGGAAACTCCAGGCCCTTGGCTGAATGCAGAGTCATCAACTGCACACAATCCTCATAAGGATCGCCCTGGGTGTCGCCCGCCTCCAACGCCGCATGGGAGAGAAAGGCGGAGAGCTCGTCCATCTCCTCATTGTCCTCTGCTTCATAAACGAACTGACGGGTGGCGTTGACCAGTTCCTCCAGGTTTTCCTTGCGATCGATCCCCTTGCCGTCCCGGCTCTTCTCAAAATGCGCCGGCAGACGGCTGGCATTGAGGACCTGCTCCACGGTCTCGGACAGACTCAGCTCCCGCGTCTCCACCTGCAGCTCTTCCACCAGATCGAGGAAACCACGCAGCGCCGTGGCGGCCCGCTTCGGCATCGCACCGCCCTTCAGGAGGTCGCTCGCCGCCTGCCACAGCGGACAGTCGAAATCCCTTGCGTGGGCCCGCACCGCATCGATGGTCTTGGGTCCGATACCCCTGGGAGGCATGTTGACCGCCCGCTCGAAGGCACCGTCATCCTGCGGGCTGTTGAGCAGGCGGAGATAGGCCAGTGCATCCTTGATCTCGGCCCGTTCAAAAAAGCGCAGACCACCATAGACCCGGTAGGGAATCGCCGCCTGGATCAACGCCTCCTCGAACAGCCGTGATTGGGCTGTGGTGCGATAGAGGATGGCGGCCTCATTGCGGGTATGGCCCTCCTGGGTGAACTGCCGGATACGCTCCACCACGAAACGGGCCTCATCGATCTCGTTGAAGGCGGCGTAGAGGTTGATCGGCTCGCCTTCGCCGTCCTCGGTCCAGAGCTGTTTGCCCAAACGCGAAGCGTTGTTGCCAATCAGGGCGTTAGCCGCGTTGAGGATATTGCCGGTGGAGCGGTAATTCTGCTCCAGCCGCACCAATTGGGTCGACGGATAGTGGCTCTGCAGATTCTGAATGTTCTCCACCCGGGCACCGCGCCAGCCGTAGATCGACTGATCGTCGTCACCGACCACGAATAGATTGTTGCGCTGCCCTGAGAGCAGCCTCAACCAGGCATACTGGATCGCATTGGTGTCCTGAAACTCGTCCACCAGCACATGGTGGAAACGCTCCTGATAGTGTTGCAGCACATCCGGCCTGTCGCGCCACAACTCGTGCGCCCGCAGCAACAACTCGGCGAAATCGACTGCACCGCCCCGTTCACATGCGGCCTGGTATTCAGCATACAAACGGATCATCTGGCGCTGATAGGGATCGCCACCGTCGTCCAGATGCTGCGGCCGCAGCCCCTCGTCCTTCTTACCGTTGATGAACCACTGGATCTGTCTCGGTGGCCAACGTGCGTCATCGAGATCGAGACTCTTCAACAGGCGCTTGATGAGACGAAACTGATCATCCGAGTCGAGTATCTGGAACGACTGCGGTAAACCCGCCTCTTTCCAATGGGCCCGCAGCAACCGGTGAGCCAGGCCGTGGAAAGTGCCGACCCACATCCCGCCCAGCGGCTGCCCCAGCAGCTCCTCGATACGGTTTCGCATCTCCTTCGCCGCTTTGTTGGTGAAGGTCACCGCCAGCACCGACCAGGGGGAGGCGTTCTCCACCGCCAGCAGCCAGGCGATACGATGCACCAGCACCCGGGTCTTGCCGCTACCGGCACCGGCTAACACCAGCAGACTGCCCACCGGAGCGGTCACCGCCTCACGTTGGGCATCATTCAGGGGATCGAGTATTGGAGAGACATCCATCGGGGTATTTTAACAGGCTTATCCGTTAGAATGACCCAGGACTTGCTAACACTTAATACAACACATCTTCCGAGGCTTACCCATGCAGATACTGGCGGGCGACATCGGCGGCACCAATACCCGGATCGCGCTCTACAACGGCGTCTCATCTACCCGATTCGATACGGTGCGGGAAGCGGTTTTTTCCAGCGACAACTATGATGGGCTCGAGAAGATTCTGCAGCAGTTTCTTGAGCATTCCCCAACAGAAAGCATAGGGCGTGCTTGTTTCGGCATTGCCGGCCCGGTCATCAACCAGGTTTGCGATGCCACCAATCTGCCCTGGCGAGTCTCTGCAGAGGAGATCCGGACCCGGTTCGATTTCGATGCGGTCTGGCTGTTGAACGACCTGGAGGCGAACGCCTGGGGTATCGAGGCCCTGCCGGATGAGGATATTTATCAAATCTCTCCCGGCGGTGACGATCCTAAGGGCAACCGTTCGATCATATCCGCAGGCACCGGCCTTGGAGAAGCGGGTCTCTACTGGGACGGCAACGGTTATCGGCCTTTCCCTTCCGAGGGCGGGCACAGTGATTTCAGTCCCACCAACCTTCTGGAGTTCGAGCTCTACGAGTGGCTCTCAGACCAATATGGCCACGTCAGCTGGGAGCGGCTGGTCTCCGGCCCGGGACTGGAGAACCTCTATCAGTTTCTCCTGCAATACCACCGGCAACAGACACCTGAATGGCTGAACCGGCTGCAATCATCCGAGGAGTTGGCGCCGGCCATTTCAGAAGCCGCCATGGAGGGATCAGACCCTTTGGCGGTCGAAGCGCTCGACCTCTTTCTCACACTCTATGGCAGGGAAGCCGGGAATCACGCTCTCAAGCTGATGGCGACCGGCGGTGTCTATCTGGGTGGGGGAATCGCACCCAAGGTTTTGTCCCGCCTGAGCAGCGGCAGCTTCCTGACGGCCTTTCTCGACAAGGGAAGGATGCGCACCCTGATGGAATCGATGCCGATTCGGGTCATCCTCAATGACAAGGCCGCCCTGCTGGGGGCGGCCCGGTATGCACGGCTTCAATAGTCATCTATACAGACGAGGCAGGTCATCAACACCTCCTCACAACCATATAGACAGAGCCTGCCCCCGTTCACTCAAAAGGCTTGGGAGACGGTGTCTTATCGGTTGACGGTGGCAGAATCGGCATCTGGAATGCCGGCTGATCGCCGGTCAGAGTCTTCAGGAAGGCGACGATCTGCGCATTCTCCTGATCGGTAAACTTTTTACCCAACTGCAGGCGGCCCATCAGGTCGACGGCCTCTGTCAGCGTCTCGGCCTCACCATCGTGAAAGTAAGGATAGGTCATCTCCACGTTGCGCAGGGTCGGCACCTTGAATTTGAACCGATCCGCATCCTTGCCGGTCACCGCACTTAATCCCTCGGCGGGACTCTTTGCCTCGTAGGGTTCCACGATGCCCATTTTCTGAAAGGAGTTGCCGCCTACGGCCTCACCGTTATGACAAGCCACACAACCGCTCTCCTTGAAGAGTTTGTATCCGGCAAGCTCGTCCGTATTCAATGCCTCTTTGTCGCCCAACAGCCATCGGTCGAAATCGGAATTCGGCGTTACCAGGGTCTTTTCGAACTCAGCAATGGCCTGGGTCACCTCATCGATGGAGATCTTATCGGTACCGAAGACCTGTTTGAACTCCATGACGTACTCGGGAATCGAGGTCAGCACATCGATAGCTAGCGTATGAGTGAAGGCCATCTCACCGGGATTGGCGATGGGGCCACCCGCTTGTGCCTTTAGATCCGCCGCCCGGCCATCCCAGAACTGTGCCACGTTGAGACTGGAGTTGAGTACCGTAGGTGCATTGATCGGACCCTGTTGCCAATTATGTCCGATGGAGGTCTTTAAATTGTCAGTCCCCCCCATACTGAGGTTGTGGCAGGAGTTGCAGGAGATAAATCCCGACTTGGAGAGACGGGGGTCGAAATAGAGTTTCTTCCCCAGCTCAACCTGACCCAGGTTGATATTCTGTACCGGTTTGATCGGTTGAATCGGCTCGTCAACCGCCGAAACAGTCGTCGCCATCCCCATTAATGCCATTGAAATGACAGTCATTTTCAGCTTCATATCCATTACCTTTACGTTATAGGCCAGTCAAAGCCATCCTCTGGTATCGATCCATCGCCTGTCCCACAAGGTTCAGCCGATCATTTATAAGGACATCTATCCGTCCCGAGGCTTTTCACCTCTGGCCGGCCGATGGGAACATCCTCCGATCTACTTCGGTTTGGAATGTTTTTAGGTATTACCCCATGCCGGGTGGGGAAGAATTTAGATTTAGTCTAAATCTAAAACAATGACGCAGATCAAAGGAGTGTGCCGCCCGAGATGCGGCAGGCATGGAGCGTTTGTCAGGGTTTCTGATTTCTGACGCGAACGACGATATCGGCGGTCTCCATGACCGTCCCGTCCGGCAGGTCGCTTTGCAGGAAGAGGGGGGCAAGGCGCTCTTTCATATCGATGAGATCGCCTGTGTCCATATTGTAGAAGTGGTGGTGGCGGCTCGTATTGGAGTCGTAAAAGGTCTTGGCGCTGCTGATATGGATCTCCCGCACCAGGCCCTTTTCGGCAAACAGGCCAAGGGTATTGTAGATGGTTGCCTTGGAGACCTTGGCGCCGGTCTCATTCACAAGCATCAGCAGCTGGTCGGCCGTCAGATGCTGGTTACGGGCAAACAACACATCCGCGATGGCGCGTCTCTGCGCTGTTACGAATATACCCCGCTCCGTCAGCCGCTGATCAACTGTCGTTTTTTGCAGTGCCTCATTGTGCGTGAGATCGGTCATGCGGCAAGTATAGTGAGATTTGACGGCTAATAACAATAACGGGCAGAAGCGGATTCCTGGCAACGATCCGCTCAGGGCCTAAACAACCACCATTTTTCAGCTGACTCCCGGTACAGATCTATCTTAGGCAAAGGCTATCAACATCATTGAAACAACCATTGGCTTCCGATCAATTTTAGAACTATTCTAATGCCACGAAGAGCCTACGGGTTTCGACGTTTTTTAATCCATAGAACAACCACATTTCGGAGAACCAGATATGGAACTCAAAGGTAGTAAGACCGAACAGAATCTGAAAGACGCTTTCGCCGGGGAGTCCCAGGCAAATCGTCGCTATCTCTACTTCGCCGGTAAGGCCGACGTGGAGGGTTACAATGATGTAGCTGCGCTTTTTCGCTCCACCGCGGAAGGTGAGACCGGCCATGCCCATGGCCACCTGGAGTACCTGGAGCAGTGCGGCGATCCTGCCACCGGCATGCCCTTCGGCCCCACCGGTGACAACCTGAAGACCGCCGTTGCCGGTGAGACCCACGAATACACCGACATGTACCCCGGCATGGCCAAGACCGCCCGTGACGAGGGTTTCGACGAAGTAGCCGACTGGTTCGAGACCCTGGCCAAGGCCGAGCGTTCTCACGCCAACCGCTACCAGAAAGCACTGGATGAGATGGACTAAATCAGAGACATCTCAGTCGAAAATGGGCGGCCTGCGGGCCGCCCGCTGAATAAGATCAGGAGTAGTACACAATGGCAGGCCCCACTGGACAGCGTGAAGGCAATCTGGACGCACCCACCCGACACCCGATCGATTGGAAAAACCCCGATTACTATGACGAGGAGAAACTCCTTGCCGAGATGGAACGCGTGTTCGACCACTGTCACGGCTGTCGTCGCTGTGTCAGTCTCTGTCAGAGCTTTCCCACCCTGTTCGATCTGGTCGACGAATCGGAGACCATGGAGGTCGACGGTGTGGACAAGAAAGACTACTGGCAGGTAGTCGACCACTGCTATCTGTGCGACCTCTGTTACATGACCAAATGCCCCTATGTGCCGCCCCATGATTGGAATATCGATTTCCCCCACCTGATGCTGCGCGGCAAGGCGATCAAATACAAAAAGGGCGACGTCAAACTGCGTGACCGCGTCCTGACCAGCACCGACAACCTGGGCAAGCTGGCGGGCATCCCCGTGGTCTCCGGCGTGGTCAACCGATTCAACAAATCCAAGAACTTCCGCGAGATCCTCGACCAGGGCCTGGGCGTGCATCCGGAAGCCAAACTCCCCGAATTCCACAGCAAGCCGCTGCGCAGGCGACTGGCTGACAGAAAAAACAGCAGCGCCGAGGGCACACCGACTGATACCACTAACGGCAAAGTAGCCCTCTTCGCCACCTGCTACGGCAACCACAACGAGCCCCACGTGGGCGAAGACCTGGTCGCGGTGTTCGAACACAACGGCATCCCGGTCACCATCGCCGACAAAGAGCAGTGCTGTGGCATGCCTAAACTCGAACTGGGCAACCTGGAGGCGGTCGAAGCCGCCAAGAATGCCAATATCCCTGTACTGGCCAAACTGGTCGACGAGGGCTGGGACATCGTGGCGCCGGTGCCCTCCTGTGCGCTGATGTTCAAACAGGAACTACCGCTTCTCTTCCCGGACGAACCCGAGGTGAAGAAAGTGGCCGACGCCATCTTCGACATCTTCGAATACCTGATGCTGAGACACAAAGCGGGCCTGCTCAAAACCGATTTCAAACAGGGATTGGGTAAAGTGGCCTACCACGCCGCCTGCCACCAGCGGGTACAGAATGTAGGCGCCAAGACCAAGGAGCTCCTCTCACTGATACCGGAGACCGACGTCACAGCAATCGAGCGCTGCTCGGGCCACGACGGCACCTATGCGGTCAAAAGCGAGTTCCATAAGCATGCCATGAAGATCGGCAAGCCAGTGGTCAACCGAGTCAAGCAGGCCGAAGCCGATCACTACGGCAGCGACTGCCCCATGGCGGGGCACCATATCGAAAACGGCCTGCGGGACGGTAGGGAACCGGAGCACCCGATCACTCTGGTGCGCAAAGCTTACGGACTATAACTTCAACCTGGGGAACCCACATGTCAAATGAAGGCTATCACGAACCGGTAGAACAACTAAGCAACGAAACCCGCGATATGCACCGCGCCATCGTCTCACTGATGGAAGAGCTTGAAGCCGTCGACTGGTACAACCAGCGGGTTGACGCCTGCACCGATCCTGAGCTCCGAGCCATCCTCGCCCATAACCGTGACGAGGAGAAGGAACACGCCTCCATGGTGCTGGAGTGGATCCGCCGTCAGGACCCCACTTTTGACAAAGAGCTCAAGGACTACCTGTTCACCGACAAAACCATCGCGCATGAATAAATGCAGGAGAGATTCATGACCAATCTGTCACACGACGACCTTTACAGTCTCGAAGAGTACGCCCGGATCCGTTCTGAGTTCCGCGCTAAGGTCATCGAGCACAAAAAGAAACGGCGTCTGCCCATCGGCCCCCATGCCGCCCTCTACTTCGAGGACGAAATGACCATGCAATATCAGATACAGGAGATGTTGCGTATCGAGAAGATCTTCGAGCCTGACGGCATCCAGGATGAGCTGGATGTCTATAATCCCCTCATCCCCGACGGTATGAACTGGAAGGCCACCTTCATGATGGAGTACGCCGATGAGGCGGAGCGCAAAGTCGCCCTCTCAAAACTGATCGGTGTGGAATCCCGTATCTGGGTCCAGGTAGACGGTCATGACAAAGTCCGCCCCATCGCTAATGAGGACCTGGAGCGCTCCACGGAAGAGAAGACATCATCCGTCCACTTTCTTCGATTCGAGCTCAGCGAAGAGATGGTCAGTGCCCTGAAGAGCGGTGCGTCTCTCTCGGCAGGCATCGACCATCCGGCCTATAACTACGAGGTGGACAATCTGCCTTCGCCGGTAAAAGAGTCGCTGGTCAGCGATCTTCATTAAGTGGATGTCGGTGCTCAGATTAGAGCACCCTATTTACCCGGTGTTCGTGAGTGGTGCGGCAAAGCCGCACCCTACAACCCGGCCACAAATCCGTAAGGTGCGGCCCTGCCGCACCATCACCTCGCTAAGGGCGCCCATCGTCGAGAAACTATCCCATCATGATCCATGCCTGCCCCGTCAGACCAAACGGGATCAGCCCCCTCTCACCCTAGTCCGGCGGAAACGGCAGCCGGCCATCCACCAAAAACTGAGACCGATAGTAGACTCTTGTCCCCTCGGTTTTGTTGTAGAAGCTCACCTCCTCCTCACGGGTATCACAGAGCCAGGAGGCTTTCCATAACGGTCCTGTGCCCGCAAACGCACCTGGTTCGAACAGGGCGACATTCAATCCCCCATCCGGATCTCTCGCAGAACGGTAGATAAACATCTCGATCCCAGCCTCCCGCATCCGACTCCCCAACCGCTGGGTATCGCTGTAGTGTTGGGGGTCGGTCAACGTTGCACGGTAGTCATCAAAGGGAGTTTCATCCAGTCGCAACCCGCGCTCGGTAGCATAACCGGCCGAGAAGAGGGTATGGGCGGTACTCAATCTGCCATCCGGCGGCGGCGTCACCATACCCGACCAGAAAGCCAGTCTGTAATAAGCGGTCTCTGCCAGGACCGGTGACAGATCCAGGGCGCCGTAAAAGATGCTCGGCTCAAATCGGGAACCGAATCGGGAGCCATACCCGAGCGGGGGATAGCGGAAAGGGGAGGCGAGCAGATAGTCCAGTTGCTCAGTACCCGGCCGTATGGGCGGCTTGCTGGTCTCCAGCATCTCCTCGAGCAGGGCCTGCTCAGCCAGATCGTCCACCAGTTCCCGGGTCGCGATCTGCGCCTGGCTCTCCACCATTCGAATCAGCTCGCCTGTCAGTTGTCTTAGGACAACCGCCTCCCTGCAGTCCTCCCAGATATCCATCAAATCTTGCCGCGCATGGCATCCAGATATTCAACGATCCGGATCAGTCCGGGCACCGATTTGATCTGATCCGCGGGGACGCCTCCCGTATGCCGATTCTCCGTCTGCATCCAGTGTTTGAGATCTCCCGCCTTGCCGCCCACCAGCACATAGAGGCTGCGGTAGAGGCGGACCAGCAACAACGCCAGCTCACCCGACTTGCTGCGGGGATCGATACCCGCCCGGTGGAAGGCCGTGCGGTCACGTCCCACCACCTTGCCGAGATCGTCCTGGGTCAATCCCAGCGCCTTGCCGGCATTGAGCAACGCCTTGGTCAACGTGGCCGATTCATCGGGTTTTTCAACACTGTGTGCGTGCATGACTCACTCCATAAGAGATATATACACTATATAGCTTAGCAATGTTGCATTTGCAACTAATTATCCTCTCTTATCACTACCATTGCGCTATATAACCAAGATAGCGGCGCCTCACACGACCTGTTTAATGTCAGGCTCGCGATGGCTGTCTAATACAGGGAAACGCCTGCGGAGAAGAAGAATGGACCGATATAAGACGAGCCCGGAGACTCACGAGGTTTTCAACCAACCCGCTCCGCTGGAAGGCTATAACGCCTACACATCCGACCGCATCCTGCAGCACTACGTCAATGCATTCGGGGGCGGCTGGGGTGATGAAGCACTGACCCGATACGGCCATCAGGTCGGCAACGAGCTGCAGACCGCAGGCTTCGACGCCAACCGCTTTCCACCGGCATTCCACAGCCACGACCGCTTCGGCCATCGCATCGACCTGGTCGAATACCACCCGGCCTATCACCAACTGATGAAAGCAGCGATCGAGGCCCATCACCACAGTCTGCCCTGGGTCGACGAACGGGCCGGTGATCACGTGGTCAGGGCTGGAATCGAGTACCTGCATACCCAGGCCGATCCCGGCAGCGGCTGTCCCCTCACCATGACATTCGCCTCCGTACCGGTAATCAGCCAGCAGGCCGATATCGCCAAGGAATGGCTGCCCAAGATCACCGCCAACGACTACGACCCGAGAAATATCCCGTTCTATGAAAAGCCCGGCCTGACCATCGGCATGGCCATGACCGAAAAGCAGGGCGGATCCGACGTCCGTGCCAATACCACCTACGCCTATCCGTTGGAGGCCACGGGCCCAGGCAAGCCATACGAACTGATCGGACACAAGTGGTTCTGCTCCGCCCCGATGTGTGACGCCTTTCTGGTGCTCGCCAATGCCGACAAAGGCCTCACCTGCTTTCTTCTCCCGCGCTGGCGTCCCGACGGCAGTAAAAACGCCATGATCATCCAGCGCCTCAAAGACAAAATGGGCAACATCTCCAACGCTTCATCGGAAGTGGAGTACCGGGGTGCCCTTGCCTGGATGGTGGGGGAGGAGGGGCGTGGCATCAGTACTATCCTGAAAATGGTGGCGCTGACCCGTTTTGACTGTATGGTCGGCTCCTCGGCAATTATGCGGCAGGCCGTCGCACAGGCCATTCACCACACGGGCGGACGAGAAGCCTTCGGACGCAACCTTCACGATCAACCCCTGATGCAAAATGTCCTGGCGGACCTCGCACTGGAGTCGGAAGCGGCGCTGGCCATCAGTATGCGCCTGGCCCACAGTCTGGATCTGCATAACGAATATGAACAGGCACTGTTTCGCATCGGCACCGCCCTCGGCAAGTACTGGATCTGCAAACGTACACCCCAGCAGACCTATGAGGCCATGGAGTGCATCGGCGGTGTCGCTGTGGTGGAGGATAATATCCTTGCCCGGCTCCACCGGGAGTCACCCATCAACGCCATCTGGGAAGGCTCAGGCAACATTCAGTGCCTCGATGTCTCAAGGGTGATACGTAAACACCCGACGGTGATCGATGCCTTCATCAACGAACTTGAGAAAGCGGCGGGACAGATCGCACAATACGACAGTGAACTGACCCAGCTCAAAGGCGAGTTAATGTCGGATCTCGAAGATGAACATGCTCTTCGCAGATTGGTCGAAATGATGTCCCTGCTATGGCAGGCAGCTACACTGCTTAAATTCTCTGAGCCGTACACTGCTGAGACCTTTGTTTCAAGCCGTCTTGGAGGTTCATACGGCCATATGTACGGGACGCTGCCGTCACATACCAACTTTCTGCAGATCATCTCCCGGGCCATGCCCAAATTGGAAGACTAACCACACTCAACGCCAACTGATAAAGAGATAATCCCAACCAAAGCAGGCACAATATTGAACATCGCTGTGCTGAAGTAGTGTCCCGCCCAATCCATACATCACGCAGGTGAATTTTCTATCGTTTTTCAGATGCTTGGTGGTAGCCTTTACGCTCTGTCCCAAGCCGAGAATCATTCCGTGAACGATCAGCCTACCGCAAGCGCCCGCAATCGTCTGCTCCTGTTCGGTTTCTCTCTGACCGTGTTTCTCTCTTCGGCGGCGTTGTTGGTGCTGGAGATCCTGGCCGGGCGGCTGCTGGCGCCCCATATCGGCGTGTCACTCTACACCTGGACATCGATCATTGGCGTGATTCTGGCAGGCTTGTCACTCGGTAACTGGCTCGGCGGCGTCTGGGCCGACCGCGGTGCCGACGGACGCGTGGCCGGCCTCGCCATGGCGCTGGCTGGTATCTATGCCATGCTCGCCCTGCCGCTCATGGATCGCCTGGCCGCCGCGCTGGAATTGCACGAGGTGGGCCTGCTCGGATCCAGCTTCATTTTTGCTGCCACCCTGTTTGTGCCACCCGCCGTGGCCATCGGCATCGTCACACCACTGTTGACCACGCGAGCCCTCGACCTCGATCCACGCGCAGGACACATCGTCGGGCGCATGCATGCGCTGGCTGCTATCGGCAGTATCGTCGGTACCTTCGCAACCGGTTATTGGTTGGTACAGTCGTTCGGCTCGCGTGCAATACTGTTCAGCACCGGCGTTGGGCTGATCCTCCTCGCCGCACCCTACTTGCTGCGAATTCGGCTGCCACTGCTCGCGGTACTGATCATCGCAGCCCTGTTCTCCGGTGCCCTGACGCTGTCGCAACACGGCCTCAAAGGCGCCTGTGACCGCGAAAGCGGGTATTTCTGCATCCGCGTCGTCGATCGCAGCAGCGACGCCCCATTTGGCCAGGCCCGCGGCATGGTGCTCGACCACCTGCTCCATGGCATCAACCATGACAGCGAGCCACGCATGATCATCGCACCCTATGTCCACGCCATCGACGAGATCGCGTTTGAGCATTTCACCGAACGCTACGACGCAGGGCTCGACTGGTTCTTCCTCGGCGGCGGCAGCTACACCCACCCCCGCGCCGTGCAGGCCTTGAGTCCGGACTCACGTATCTCGGTCGCCGAGATCGACCCCCATGTGACCCTGACCGCGGTGGAAAAACTCTTCCTCGAGCCCGAAAGCATGCGCATTCTGCATGAGGACGGACGCCGCGCCCTGGCCGCGGAAACCGGACAATTCGACATCATCGTCGGGGATGTCTTTCACGATGTTGCGATCCCCGAACATCTGGTCACACGCGAGTTCGCCGAACTCGTACGCGAGCGGCTGCGCCCAGACGGCATCTACCTCATGAACGTCGTCGACGCCTTCCCCGACCCCCGCCTGGTACGCGCCATCACCAAAACCCTCAGCGAGGTCTTCACCCACGTCGACCTGTGGATGGAGGGCGTCCCTGATACCGAGCGCGTCACCTTCGTGCTCAGCGCCACCAATAGCGTGCGCCCGCCTAAGACGATCCAGGCTCGCCTGGGCTTCGATCGCAGTTGGTTTCGCGTAACTGAAAAGCTCATGCAACTGGGTATGCCCGTGGATGAGTTACCGGTGCTAACTGACGACTATGCACCGGTGGAGCGGCTGATTGCGGAGTTGCTGCTTGGTGGACGAGACTGATCGAAAAGGCTTCGGCCAGGTCAATTTCGGGCTAAGCGTAGTTTACACTGACTCCATTTCAGCGCAGATTGCTGGCCCTGTGAGAATAATTCGGAACTGCCCGAGCCTTTTTCATTAACTGGCCACCAAAATAATCTAGCTCGCTCTATTTTTTCGGGACTTGTCGGACCTAATCGTTGGCCCGTAGAGAGAAATTCAGAACATCACGACCCCTTTTCGGGAACTGACGGCAGAAATAGTGAAACTCCGACCAGTTTTTCGGAACTTCACTGTAAAAAATAGTTGAACTCACAGCACTATTATTTGAATTGTTTGGATTATTCTGTTCGTTCATGAGCATATATAGACTCATGATTGACTTAATTTCAATCAAACGTGAGCGAAATTACTTCGTGAGTTTCATTCTGAAGGTCGTGAAGTCCCGAAATAATTGTAAGAAGTCAAATAATAACTTCGTGAGTTCGGTTATTTCTTCTAACAGATCAATTCTGCGTGCCACGCAATCAGCTGTTCGAGTGTCTGGGGAAGATATCAGAGGATTGGATTAAATCTGTCTGTGACAATTAAAAACTACAAATGATTACTATTTTTCACCGCCCCCTTTAACGTTTATTGGTGCATAACGCGATGCTAAGGGGCGCGAGCAATGCGAGCGTCCCAGTGAGCGATAGCGAACGAACTTGAGCATTTTGTTAGGCATTACTACCTCGTACCGGCCTGAGCACCTGGTAGTTGCGTGGTCAAAGTGATTTGCATTGCTTGTTGCTCACTAAAACCATGGTCTTGTAACTGGTTATAAAGGTTTCTTTTGAATGTTGCTACTGCACGAGCAGTTTCAGGACGTGCGGCTACATTAAGTTGGGCTTGTATCATCATTTCTGTCATCTGAGCCATAGCCGGACTCATGCCATTCATCATTGCTCCCATTAATTGCTGCATCTCCTGAGGTGAAGGTTGTTTCTTCGCTTCATCTTTACCCTCACACCCAACAAGAACAGCGGCGATAAACAGTGTAAATATAATATGCATATTTTTAATCACGTTGATTCCTTATTTATACGCTTAACGGCTAAATATACGGCGCTGGCGTGCAAACGACAGCGTCCGAGCGAACGATAGTGAGCGGTATGTTTTTTCTTGTTAGCATCATTTTTGTATAGATAGTCTTATAGAACTATCGAGCTCCTGCTCAATTGCTATGTAGGGATCTAAGGCAAGAAATAATGCAGCTCCGCCAGGACCAAAGACATCTTGGGTTATTTCATTGCCGCTTATATTATCTTCCACTCTTTTAACTGAGTTAGGATAATAATAAAGCTTGTAAGAGTCTAATTTAGAGTGCGGAATAAATATGCCGCAATGAGCAGTGATATCTTTTAATGTATGACTTTTCCAACAATATTGCGGCCCATTGTAATAAGTTCCTTCTTTATCTTTATATGTCGATATATATTTACCGGCTTTTATAGTGTTTGTTGTTTTTCGCTTTGGAATTCCTCCCACTTTGTATGTGACGAAATCTTTCAACAATATAAAAGTATCTTTATGATCAGTTTCTACTAGCCCCATATTCTCAGGTGTATTACTACATGCGTATAGCCCAGCGAAGGAAAATACTACAAATAAGTATTTAGTCATATGTCACTCCTATACAATGCTAACGGATGCCTTCAACGGAGCGGACGCGTTAGCGACTGCTTCCGATGAAAGGCATGGTTAGCTGTCACTATTTAGATTGTAATTTCTGCTCATCACGTAGCTTTACAAATGCTCTTTTGAGATTATCAGAGACAATTGTGACTAACTGTTTGTTAACTATTGGCGATTTTTTTGTAAATGATCTACCAACATCTGATTTCATGAATTTTATTAGTTCTTCTAATTCATGTTCAGTGTAGCTTGACGAGATTACATCTATCATGGGCTGCTTCATGACTTCCCACCCTACAACTTCGTTTAATAGTTTTTCTATATTTGTATTTTTGAACTCCTGTGATTTTTGAAAATTATCGACGTAGGTTTTAACAACTATTTCATGATTTTTCTTTGCGTTTGTGATCTCAAGTAGTTCAATAGCCAAGCTTTGCTTGTCTGATGCATATGACTGCACTGACATTAAAGCTAGTAATAGTAATGTAAGGAATACTACTTTATTCATGATTTAACTCCATTTATTTACAGCTAAACGACCCGGCTCAGTGGGGCGAGCGATAGCGAGCATCCGCTGGAGCCGATTGTTAAGCTCGCTGTTCATTTGAAACCCGCCACTCTGCCCATTGCAACCCAGAGATACTTATATGATTGCCAACATTTTTACTAAGAACTGCGTTTGATTCATTACTTATGTTTCCTAGCAAGCTCCACCCACTACCCAGCCTTTGACCAAACTCGATAACTTCAACCACGACTTCTGGCCATGTGTGCTTATCATTATGAAAGAACTCCAAGGTAGCCATATAACCACCTTTAGAATATTTCATGATCGAAGACTCAACTGGTGGCCGATCAAGTGCTTTAACACAACGATTCAATATTTTCTTCGCTGATTCTTCAGATGAAGAATCTAAATGTAATTTCCAGCTTGATCTAGGCATGATTTCTTATTGAGCTTAACGTTTTCGGTAAGGGGCGGTTGGCGTAGCCAGGCGTCCCGCGCAGGGCCGTAGGCCCGGAGCAAGCTTTACCGGCTTGTATGTTGTATTTCCCTCAATAAAGCGATTAGTGTGGGCCCATAACCTGCGGCACCAGGTTATCCATGCTGCAGCCCGATTGACCAAAGGCTCCAGCAGTGCTGAGACCGTTAACAAGCGTGTGGCGCAGCATGGATTCACTATTTATCTCGAACAGTCGAATGGGCCCACAAGCCCGAATTTAGCAAGGGTGAGGTAATCAAACAATGCCTTCCAAACGAGAAAATACTGTCAACGTCGGTATCGATGTCGGTAAACACCAGTTGGATGTCGCTGTCTACGAGCGAAACGTCCATTTCTCCGCTCCCAACACACCACAAGGGATACGTCAGGTACTCGGGCGACTGGGCCGCTATACCCTGTCCCGGATCGTCGTCGAAGCCACTGGTCGGCGTGAGTACAACTTCGTCCTGGGGGCGGCTGAACGCGGTTTTCCTGTCATTATCTGTCAGCCCATCAAAGTCAGACGCTTTGCCGGTGCCAAAGGCATCCTGGCTAAGACTGACAAGATCGATGCCCAAGTGCTGGCCAGCTATGCCGCTGTCATGCGGCCTGATGTACGCCCGCTGGCGATTGGCAATATCCGCAAAATCAAAGATATGGTGACAAGACGTCGGCAGCTCGTGGTCATGAGCGCCATGGAGAAAAATCGTCTCGATGTCATGCCAAAGAGCCTCCGTGCTGACACTCAACGACATGTCCGTCATCTGCAGTCGCAAATCGAAAAGCTCGATCGACTGATCACCGAGTTGGTTGATAGTCTGGACGAGTGGCGTGAGAGACGCGATATCCTGCTCTCTGTGCCTGGCGTCGGTGTGCAGGTCATCAATACGCTCTTGGCAGATCTGCCGGAGCTGGGAACGCTTACCAATAAGCAGATTGCTGCTCTGGTAGGTGTGGCGCCATTCAATCGCGATAGCGGCAAATTGCGTGGCAAACGACGCATTCGTGGCGGCCGAGCAAGTGTGCGCACTGTACTGTTCATGGCGATGCTGACTTCCATTCAACATAACGTCTTGATCCGTAATACCTACAAGCGTTTACTCGAAAGCGGAAAGCACAAAAAAGTCGCACTGACTGCCTGCATGAGAAAGATGATTGTTATCTTGAATGCCATGTTACGAGACAACACTCCTTGGGATCAAAAATATGCTTAACTGGTTGACTTGGGATCACAGTCGCTTGTTAGGCGCGCTCCCCCCATGGCTAATTCAAGCCGGATGCTCTTCAAGCCACTGGGTGAAACGTGCAATTGATGCCCGATTGGTGCCATGCCATGGGTGGCTGAACACTGCTTCGATACACCTTCGGGCTTCCACCTTTTTTCCAAGCTTCCAAAGAGTTTCTGCAGCCGGTAGGCCCTGTTGAGTTCCCAGCCATTTAACGAAACCTTCCTCTGTCGAAACATCCTCGATCCATGGCAACCCGTATTCCTCAACACAACGTACAATTTCTTTGCCAGCAGCATCCGGAGTTAGTGCGAATTTCACCTCCCAACCGGATTGCTGCTTTTCTGGGCCCAAAAAGCCAATGTCGACGGAACAAGAGCACTGACCAGTACGGGTTACTTTCTTTGGAATAGACACGCCAAGTTTCTTAGCTAGGCTTGGAACTGCCACGCCTACTGCAATACCGAACTTAGCCTGATTCGGGCCGTTCCATGAACTTGATATGACGCTAAATGCTGCGGTGGTTTCGCCATTACTCCGGTAGTAATTGCGACCGCTTTTTGAAAAACCAGCAGATTTCAAATAGGCGGATAAGGGCTCTAGAGATCTGTCGATAAGTTCCTTTGGTGTGATTTGTTCAGACATTTTTGCGCCTAACGCCCACATAAATGGCCGAGCGATAGCGAGGTCCGGCGACCGTAGGGAGCGAATTTAATGTGTTTGTTAAGCATATTCCTGCGCCCACTCCAAAGATTCTTTCACAACTTTAAATTTATCTTTAATCTCATTAATAACAGCGTCCTCATTAGATATTACTGCGTAGAGAGTGCTGTCATCCGCGACAATAACTAACCACGGTTTTTTGCTGCCTTCCTCAAAGCCTTTAAATACTCCATCAATGATTTGGTTCACATTTGTAGCAAAATGGTTTAGGTCTTTTCCACTTATTTGCCCTTTGAACTTAGGTTCTTGTTCCTCGCCTTCTTTTTGGATGCACCAAACGCCTTCAACCGACCAACTGGATGAGATCACTCTTCTTGGAAATAGGTTAAGAATATCGATCAGATCAAACGTTAAATAACTCCCCGATCCTCGATTAATTACATCATGTATGGTTACGGCTTTCATTTTGCCTAACGCTCGTATTCAGGGACCGGGGCGAAGCCTAGGTCCCAGCCCGAAGGGAGACTGGAATTTCTTGTTATGTGATTCATATATAGAAAGTACACTCAAGCCTCCTCACTAAGCTGGGCCCCGCAATGTGCGCAAGCAGTACGGTGCTGAAACATCGCCAACCCCGAGATGCGTGCCCAGAATGGATAAATCTTCTTGCCGCAGCTACTGCAGGTGCTGCCCGAAAAAGCTGAACCTGAAACAAATACGAACAGCACAATGCCTATTGCGATTAGGAAGTGAAGATCAATACCTGCAATTTGCGGCCACCATGGGTTTACGATGGATACGACGGCGTTCGCGATAAATGTGACAAAACCGTACTTCACCATTTTTCGGCGTTTATTTATTACTTCTTGGTCGGTCATCCTTTTCTCACATAACATTCTACATATGCGCAGCACGCAGCGAAGCGGAGTGCGTCCGAGTGAGCGATAGCGAACGGCATAATGTGCTTGTTAAGCACGGGCAGCCACCCCTACCGCTATTGCCTTGGTTTTAACAGGGACTACTACGTAGCTGTAATTACCATGAAATTTAGACTGCGCCCTTGCAATAAATGATTGCTTTTCATGTATAGGGTCTACTTCTGGATCAACATCACGAAAAGTCATTTGAATATATTCAACCACATCCCATACAAAAAGCTTTATTAGATCTCCCTCTTGACTCTTAAGTGATGACCTAAATTCAGTTTCAAAAAATGCTTCAAGCTCCCTGTACCCTACCGGAATAAAGTCCAATATGTTTACTTCTAAAACATTAGCACGTTCTCTGAAACTAAACTTAATATCACCAGTTATCTCAAACACTTCAGCCCAATAATCGCACTTATTACCGCTTAACCTTCGAAGGGAATGCAGATAGCCATCTAAGTTGAAGACTGGTTGCTCATTCATATTTGTGCTTAACGTAAAGGGTATGGGGCGCTGAGCTGCAAGCGAAGCGTCCCAGCGAACGCAGTGAGCGACATGACCCCCTTGTTAGACATTCCCTGTTTTCTTTTTTTGATCATCATCTAAACTTAACCCTGCCCACACACATACACCTTCACCAAATAACATAACTGCTCCATTTGGATTTAATATTCCAATGACTGCTTGTTCAGTTCCATTCAATAAACTGAACATATAATTTAACGTTATGGTGACCAACAATACGTAGAGTAATGTTATGCCTAATTTTGTTGAAATTTTTAGATTAAATTTCCATTTATACTTTACAGCCCTCCATATTGCATAAGCAGCTATGAAAGTTACTATGAATAGATGGAAGCCGCTTGGTTCATAGGAAAACTTTCTAGATAGCATAAAAAGGATTACTTTTCCCATTGATGCAGCCAAGAGGATCGAAGCTGCCAACCCTGTCACTATTGTACTGGTTTTAATAAATCCCATTTTTTTGTCTAACGTTTAAGCTTTGGGGCGGCCGAGCGGTAGCGAGGGCGTCCCAGCCGCGATAGCGGCGACAACAGCTGCTTGTTAACTGAAATACTCACTGGAGCTGAATATCTTCTGGCGGATATAGATTAAAAGGGCCATACCAAATACCACCATTCTCCTGAAGGTGAATTAGATCTGCATTTCCAGGATATCCTTCTTCATCCGTATCATAATCTCTTTCTTCTAGATCCAGCTGATATGCCTCGTAAGTAAGTACAGGCTTATAACAATCATTGAGCAGTTCTATCTCGACGCGTTCAATCGCTTCCCTTATTTCATCCGCACCCAAATAAACATTCACATAGGCACCAGCACAGTCTTCCGGCAACTGAGTTCCCTCCATTGGCTCAACTTGAACACCTACTCTAAAAATGTACTTCTTCATTGTTTTTACAGTTAACGTCGCCTTCAGTGGAGCAGGCGCAATAGCGACTGCATCCACTGGAAGGCCTGGTTAGATGCTGCCCTTCTTGTCACTTAACCAGCTG